>NZ_QNQT01000002.1 GCF_003362805.1 Neobacillus piezotolerans | reverse complement strand
GATTGTTTTATTATTTCCACTGTCTACTTGACGGGGTGCAGTTCACTGCTTCATTTTGAACTTTTTATTCTTTTTGTGGCGCCAACAACATTGTCCGTTCTTCTTTTTACAATAGCTTTTTAAACCGCCCCGCAAGCGGAACTACGATGAGGCCGGCAATGACTACCTGCATGATGTTTCCTGGAATTGAACCGAATGGGATGACCCAGTTTCCGTAAAGGATGACCTCGGCAAAGTAATAGCCCACGACTTTGATGATCAACGCGACAACAACCGCTACTGTGTAAACAAGCACTCTTTTTCCAGGCATTTTTTCAGCAATAAGGCCAGCTACATATCCCATTGCTCCTACGATGATGAATGTAAACGGCGACCATGCCGCCCAGCCGGAGAGAATATCGAACATTCCCATTCCGAATGCGCCCGCAATGAAGCCCGTCTTTCTGCCATAAACGAATGCCGCGATAAAAAGTGGTACGTTCCCGAGATGGATCAGGCCTCCGTTCCCCATGATTGGAAGCTTAATGTTAATGAACATAGTCGCCACGAGGGTAAGAGCGATGAAAAGTGAATTGATCACCAAGGATCTTGTTTTTGTTGATGCAGGTGCTAACGTAGATTGCATATGAATACCCCTTTTTTGTGTAAATTTAAAACCCAATGATTGCTTGATATTTAGTATAATGAAAATTGACATTGTAAAAAGAGTCAACTTTTCAAAAAATCATGTGGTCAGTTAGGAGATTTGCAAATGGATATGCTCATCTTTGATTTGGATAAAAGTACGGCAAAGCCGTTGTATGAACAGCTTTATCACGGTATTAAACATGCCATTATCCATAAACAAATTGAAGTTGGAACGAAATTGCCTTCCAAAAAAAAATTAGCCGAATTTTTAAATATAAGCCAAACAACCATTGAAATCGCCTATGGACAGCTTGTCGCGGAGGGCTATCTCATCTCACGGCCCCGCGTCGGTTATTTTGTAGAAGAAATCGATGAATTGCCTTATATAGAAAAAGAGCTTTTGGACATTCCGGTCGAAAATGCTGTGGGCAGGACTTTTCAATATGACTTTCATCCTGGAAAAATCGATACGGACTCCTTCCCTTTTTCACATTGGCGCAAATACGCGAAAGATTTGTATGACAGCAGTTCAAAGGAGCTCTTGCAAATTGGGGAGCCTCAAGGGGAATACGCATTGCGGACCGAAATTACGAAGTATCTTTATCAATCGAGGGGGATTGTTTGCAAACCTGAGCAGATCGTCATTGGTTCGGGTACGGAGCAGCTGCTTCCAATCATTTTGAGATTGCTTGAAAATGATTCGGAATTCGCGCTTGAAAATCCCGGCTACTCCGCAATCCCAAGAATTGAATTGCAAAATAGGGCAATTCCAATCCCGGTCGATGAGGATGGATTAATGGTCGATGAGCTTGAAAAAACAAACGCGAATGTCGTTTACATCACGCCTTCCCACCAATTCCCAACCGGAGCTGTTTTATCCGCAACAAGGAGAACCCAGCTTTTGAAGTGGGCGGTAAAGGATGAAAAACGCTTCATTATTGAAGATGATTACGATAGTGAATTCCGTTATATCGGAAAGCCGATTCCCGCATTGCACGGCCTAGACCAAAACAATAAAGTCATTTATCTCAGCACATTTACAAAATCATTGATGCCTTCATTGCGTGTCGCTTATCTTGTATTGCCGTCGACATTGGTCCGCAAATACAAAGAGACGTTTAGCTATTACTCCGCAACCGTACCGAGATTCGATCAGCATATATTGGCCAACTTCATGAAAGATGGCTATTTTTCAAAGCACTTAAACCGGATGCGGAAAATTTACCGGAAGAAACACGATAAACTGACCCACACCTTTGAAACATATTACCCAAATGTCACAATAACTGGCGACCAGGCGGGCATGCATATTTTAATCTCTGTCCCTTCTCTAAAAAGTGAAGCGGAGTTAAAACAGATTGCCGCGGCAAACGGTATTGCCATCTACCCGGTAACCGATTACCTGTTAAAACCAATTTATTACCTCTATCCAACCTTTCTTTTTGGCTTTGGCGGAATTCCATTGGATGAAATTGAAACTGGGATTCATCGGTTAATGGAGTGCTGGGGGATTGCGAAACAGGTTTCCTATTAGCAGGAATGTGACAAAGCTATTCAGATTAAGTGATACTAGGATAAGTTCCCTTCGCCAATGCTTATTTATGGTAAAATTGTATATAGATAGGGGGGGTCGGATGAGAAAAAAAAGCCCAGTGGTTTTTATATTGAGTATACTTTTAATTATTTTCCTGATAGATAGATTCTCCGAAAAGAAAGTACGTATTACAATGAACGAGGATAATCAGATGCAAGCGATTGCTATTCAAAAGGGGATTGGAGACATTTTCTACGTAGAAAATAGAACAGTCAAAAATCCTCAAAAAGCAGAGGAAATCTTATCGATGGTTGAAGGCTTGGAAGTTAAGGAAGCCAAGGAAAAAGTTCGTATTGAGTCGCCAGATACGTATATGTTCAGCTTCCTTAAAGGAGACGATTCGGAGAGACGGAAAATGGTACCCTATTCTTTTTTTGTACTTGGCGACGGAACATTTGTCTTTACGCACGAGGATGTCGACAAGCCATTGGACAAGCCTCTTGTAACAACTTCGGAACACAAAGAATTGCTGGATGAAATAAGACAACAATTAAATTTGAATTTTTAATTTCATAAAGAAAACAACGCTCAAAACCCTAAAAAGTTCTGAGCGTTTTTCTTTTTAGACACCGTATTTTTTGGCTTCGATGAAGCGGTCGGCAGCTTGGCGCTTTTTGACAATTACACTATTTCGACATACCCCACTGTTCCATTAACGCGAATTCGTTGCCCATCTTTTATCATTTTAGTGGCATTTTCCACTCCAACAACTGCTGGTAAGCCATATTCTCGTGCGATAACTGCTCCATGTGTCATCAGCCCGCCAACCTCGGTGACCAGGCCTTTTATGGATACAAACAGTGGCGTCCAGCTTGGGTCCGTATACGAGGTGACCAATATATCTCCAGCTTCTAAATCAGCTTCTTCCATGTTTAAGATGACACGCGCTCTTCCCTCAATCACTCCGGAAGAAACAGGCAGGCCTGCAATCGCTTCTGCTGGGAGGTTTTCTCTTTTGTACTTACCGGAGAGTATTTCACCATCCGACGTGATTACACGTGGAGGTGTTAGTTTTTCATAAAATTTGTACTCATCTTTTCGATTGCCGATGACCTGGTAATCAAGCTTATTTGTGCGTACGGCTTCGCGAAGTTCTTCAAAAGTGAGATAGAATATATCTTCTTTTTCATGGATAACGCCCGCTTGTACGAGTTGTTCGGCTTCTTTCAATAAAGCCTGCTTATAAACGAAGTAGCGATTAACCATGCCGTATTTTGGATATTCCCGATAGCCGATGAAATTCCGGATTACGTCGATCATCCGCTTTGTTTCTTTGGATTTTTGTTCACCGTCCGGTAATTCCTTCAATCGTTCTACTAACTCTTGTTCTTTTTTCAAAGCCTCTTGCCGCCCGTGCTCGAAAATTCGATTGCTTGCATTAGGCTCAAAGTTTTTGATGTTACCTAGAATCATCGGCACAAGTGTAATTGGTTTTTCACTCCATCGTGTTCTAGTAATATCGATTTCCCCGGCACATCGCATTCCGTATTTGCTGAGATAAGCCATTATTGCGTCTTGGGCTTCCTGTCCACCATCATACTTAACCAATTCATCCAAAAAGTTATCATCTTTTACTTGTTGTAAATAATCTATTACTTCTGGATAAGGGCGGATCACATCCGCCACATCCAAAAGCGCCAGGCCCATTTCCGAAGTAATATTGTTTGGTACAGATTGCGAAAGCGTATCTGCTGCGTTTTTTTCACCTAACCATTCGTTCATTTTTTCATTGACCCATGCTGAAGCATTCATGGCAGACATAAATACAGCTGAACTTTGTGGGTCAAATAAAATCTTCTTTAATTCCTGGATATCTTCCAGGATGAAATCAAATAAATCTGATCCCGATTTTGTTTGAATGTGTTGTTTTAGCTCCTCTATGGATGTTTGACTGCGCTTAATCAGATCAGAAACGATAGTCGCGTCGTTTTCGATTTGTGCCAGACTATCTGTATTTCCCCTAATGGGACTCGGTCCTTTACTATCATTAGGTACCGATTTTATAAAATCTCCACGGTCAATAATGTTCATAAGTGCGTCTTTCATGAGTGGATCATGTTGTCCCATAGCATTTAATAAAATGTTTCTACTGACAGGTGAAGCCAGTCGATGTGTGACATCGACAAACAACCTTCCACCAGCCTTACGCATAGGGGCAGGTGTCGTTAATAGGAAAAAAGACAATCCCAATGGTTTCATGGCGTCTGTCATCATTTGCTGATGTCCGACAGATACATAAACGTGATTTTCCTCATCGTTCGCTTCAGGGATGGGGAAAAGAGTTGTGATTGGCCGACTCTGGACAATGTAAAAATTATCATCAACCAAACACCATTCGATATCTTGCGGGCAACCAAAATAAGCTTCGATTTGTCTTCCGATGCGTGCCAGTTGTAAAATTTGCTGTTCAGTGAGTGTTTGGGACTTTTGCAAATTTGGTTCAATCTGCTGCGTTTCTGTTCCGCCTTCTTTTAACGCATAGATAGCCAATTGTTTGGTTGCTATTCTCTTATCGACGACTTTATCTTCCTGGACTTTATAACAATCTGCAGATACCATACCAGAGACCAGTGCTTCTCCAAGCCCAAAGCTGGCATCGATTGATAGCAGCTTTCGGTTAGAGGTAATCGGATCAGCGGTAAATAAAATCCCTGAAGCCTGCGGGAAAACCATCCTTTGAACAATAACGGATATATACACTTGTCTTTGGTCAAATCCATTTTGCATCCGGTAGATTACCGCGCGGTCCGAAAATAGGGAAGCCCAACATTTGCTGATATGCTGTATGATTGCTTCTTTGCCGATGATATTTAAAAAGGTGTCTTGTTGACCAGCAAAGGAGGCATATGGCAAATCTTCAGCTGTCGCACTAGAACGCACTGCATAGGCATATTTATCACCAAGCTGGGAGAGATAGTGAGTAACTGCTTCCACAACATCGGAAGGGATTCCTGTTTCGATTATGTTTTGTCTAATCTTTCTGCTGATTTCACCAATTTGATCTCGATCTTCTACTTTTAGCATTGATAGTCGATCCAGCAAAGCATGATACGTTTCATTTTGTTCGATGGCTTTTTGAAATCCTTCAGTTGTAACACAAAATCCTTCTGGCACTCGTATTCCTTCGATTTTTGATAATTCCCCTAAATTTAACCCTTTTCCGCCAACGAGTAAAAGTTGATTTTGATTTTTTTCCATTTCCTGAAAACCGATAACCAAAGAACTCATTCTGCATCGCTCCCAACCATCAATGTCCCATTGATTTTAGCCGCATTCAGTAAAAATAAACAGTCTATTTTCAACTTTTTTTACATGTTATAATTATATCGGGAAGGGTTTAAAAAAATTGCTAAACCTAGTTAACTAATGCCCATGTTTACCTCTCGAAGCAGATCATATACCCTTTTAACCCACAAAGAATCGACTATAGTAGAATACAAACAATGGCATTTTTTCATTTTCATTCGGATTTTTAATCTCATAAAGAAAACAACGCTCAAAACTTTAAAAAGTTCTGAGCGTTTTTCTTTTTAGACAACGTATTTTTCGGCTTCGATGAGGCGCTCCGCGGCTTGGCGTTTTTTGGCGATGACGTTGATTGGCGTGTGGCGCGTGAATTTGCGGAGGGCCGACATGAGCATCCTCAAGGTATCGCCTTCCTCTGTGGCGACGAGTGTTTCTTTGGCGTGCTGCTCGATTTCGTTGAATGCTTCCTGGCAAAAGATTTGTGTGTACAGGAGTTTCTGCCTGGATTTTTCCAGGCCGGATTTGGCGATTGCCTTTTCGGTCCTGAGTACTGCCGATTCCATTGCATATGCGTTGGAAATGATGTCGGCGATATTGACGAGGATTTCCTGCTCCTGCTCAAGGGCTTTGCCATATTTTTGAGCAGCAAGGCCGGCGGCAAGGAGGCCGATTTTCTTCGCGTTCCTGACGAGGTGCTTTTCTTGCTCGAGCGGCTCATCACCCGGCTCTTCGGGCATCATCATCATGAGTTCTTCCTGAAGCTGCTGGGCTTTTTGGAAAAGCGGCAGCTCACCTTTCATCGCTTTTCGGATATAGGTGCCTGGCACGAGCAGGCGATTGATTTCGTTCGTGCCTTCGAAAATCCGGTTGATACGGGAGTCGCGGTAGGCACGCTCAATTTCGTATTCGGCCATGTAGCCGTAGCCGCCGTGGATTTGAACCCCTTCGTCAACGACATAGTCCAGCGTCTCGGTGCCGAAGACTTTGTTGAGTGAGCATTCGATTGCGTACTCGGCGATCGATTTAGCGACCTGAAGGCCGTCCTTCGCTTCGTCCGAGGTGAGGCGCCCCATCCGGTCCTCGAACAAGCCGACTGTCCGGTAGACGGAGCTTTCGGCAGCATAGATTTTCGAAGCCATCGTCGCGAATTTTTCCTTTGTCAGGTTGAATTGCGAAATTGGCGTTTTGAACTGTTGGCGCTGGTTCGCGTACTGGACGGTGATTTCAAAGGCGCGCTTGGCCCCTCCGACGACGCCGACGCCGAGCTTGTAGCGGCCAATATTCAAAATGTTAAAGGCGATGATGTGGCCGCGGCCCGCTTCACCGAGGAGGTTTTCTTTCGGAACTTGTGCGTCCTGGAGGATGAGCGTTCGGGTCGATGAACCTTTGATGCCCATCTTCTTTTCCTCAGCCCCAACTGAGACCCCCGGGAAGTCGCGCTCGACGATGAATGCCGAGAAGTGCTCTCCGTCAATTTTCGCATAGACGACGAAAACATCAGCGAAGGCCGAGTTTGTAATCCATTGTTTCTCGCCGTTCAGGACGTAGTGTGTTTCTTCGGCGTTCAGTTTGGCGGTTGTTTTCGCGCCGAGTGCATCGGATCCTGAGCCTGGCTCGGTCAGGGCGTAAGCGGCCAGCTTTTCACCGGTTGCGAGGTCGGGGAGGTACTTTTGCTTCTGGTCCTCGTTTCCGAAAAGGACGATTGGCAGTGAGCCAATTCCGACGTGGGCGCCGTGGGAAATCGAGAAACCTCCGGCACGGGCCATTTTTTCGGCGATGAGGGCGGAGCTGATTTTATCAAGCGCCAGTCCGCCGTATTCTTCAGGAACATCCGCTCCTAGGAGGCCGAGTTCGCCGGCTTGTTTGAGCAGCTTGACGGAGCGGTCGAACTCATGGTTTTCGATGTATTCAATTTGCGGCATGACCTCATTGTTAATGTACTCTTCTGTCGTTTTGGCAATCATTTTGTGCTCATCGGTAAAGTCTTCGGGGGTAAAGACACTGTCATACGGTACGTCCTCGATTAAAAAGCTTCCGCCTTTAATTGATTCGCCGAGCTGGTTGGTCATTGCGATTCCTCCGTTTCTTATTTGACGAGTTTGATTGGGTTCTACCTATAGCAGTTCAAATACGCCCGCAGCGCCCATGCCGCCGCCGATGCACATGGTGACGACGCCGAATTGCTCGTTGCGGCGCTTCAGTTCGTGGATGAGGGACAGCGTGAGTTTTGCGCCTGTGCAGCCAAGCGGGTGGCCGAGTGCGATTGCGCCGCCGTTCACGTTGACTTTGTCCTCATCAAGGTTCAGTTCGCGGATGACCTGGATGGCCTGGGAAGCGAATGCTTCATTAAGCTCGAACAGCGATATGTCGCTTACCTCGAGGCCGGCGAGCTTAAGCGCCTTTGGGATGGCGACGACAGGGCCGACGCCCATGATTTCCGGCGGCACTCCACCAACGGCGAACGACCTAAATTTCGCGAGCGGCTTTAGGCCCAGAGATTCTGCTTTTTCGCGTTCCATGACCATGACAGCGGCGGCTCCGTCGCTTGTTTGCGAGGCGTTTCCGGCTGTGACGGTTCCATTCAGGGCAAATGCCGGACGCAGTTTTGCCAGCGTATCGAGGTTCGTATCCGGGCGGACGCCTTCATCCTGTTCGAACTGGAACGTCTTTTCTTTCAGCTTGTTGTCGCTGCCGACCGAGCGAATGGTAACATCGACCGGGACGATTTCATCGTTGAACTTGCCTTCCTGGATGGCGCGGGCGGCGCGCTCATGGCTACGGACTGCGAATTCATCTTGGTCGCGGCGGGTGACGCCAAATTTCTCGGCGACTTTTTCCGCGGTGTGGCCCATGCTCATGTAATATTGCGGAGCCGTATCGGCAAGCTTTACATTCGGGCGGGTGATATGGCCCATCATCGGCACCATGCTCATCGACTCCGCTCCTCCTGCGAGAATCGTATCGGCATAGCCGAGCATAATCCGCTCTGCGGCGAAGGCGATTGACTGCAGGCCGGATGAGCAATAGCGGTTGATGGTGATGGCCGGGACTTCGTACGGGAGCCCGGCCAAGCCCGCGATGTTGCGCGCCATGTTCAGGCCCTGCTCCGCTTCCGGCATCGCGCAGCCGATAATGACATCATCTATGTTTCCTTCGTAATTGCCGGCCCGCTTCAAGGTTTCCTTGATGACGAGCGCGCCGAGGTCATCGGGGCGAACCTGGGCGAGCGAGCCCTTCTTCGCTTTTCCGACCGGGGTGCGGGCTCCGGCAACAATCACCGCTTCTCTCATTGGGTTCCCTCTCTTTCGTTCTATTGGTCTTGTAGACTAATGTTTATTGGATGAATCGTGGGATGAGTTCCCATCTTCATTCGGTTTGCAACCGGGTACCAGCTGTTACTGGTGTTTATCAGCGAATGTAATGTGTTTATCAGTATTTGGCGGTTGTTTATCATCATTCGTTGGTGGTTTATCAGTAAGTGAGCGCGGTTTATCAGTAATTGACCGCCGTTTATCAGTAAGTGGACACGGTTTATCAGTAATTGGCCGCCGTTTATCCGCATTTGCGGATAAATCCGTCCACTGTTTCACTTGTAAACTGGTTAAATTGTGAATGAGCGCAAATCGGTATGCCCCACGCTTAGTTCCTGAGCGGTTTGCCTTTTAGGAGCATGTGCTGCATGCGCTGCTGGGATTTTGGTTCGGCGAGGAGGCTTAGGAAGGCTTCCCGCTCCAGATCCAACAGGTATTGTTCGTCGACTTCGGTGCCGAATGGGACTTTTCCGCCGGCTAGTACGTAAGCGAGCTTTTTGGCGATTTTCATGTCGTGGTCGGAGATGTAGCCGGATAGCTGCATCGCTTGTGCGCCAAGGATGAGCGCGGCGTAGCCGGTTTCGCCGACGACCGGGATTTTCTTTCGGACTGGCGGTTTGTAGCCCTTTTCATGAAGGGCGAGGACCGCCTGCTTCGCATCGTAAATTTGGTGGTCCGGGTTGACGGAGATTCCGTCGGATGGCCGCAGGAAGTTGAGCTCGCTAGCTTCGGGGCCTGATGTTGAGACTTTTGCCATCGCAATTGTTTCAAATACTTTGGCCGCTACCTTCATAAGGTCGAAATCGACGCCTTTCGGGAGTGCGTTCAAGTATCTAAGATAAAGCTCCTTGTTACCCCCGCCTCCCGGGATGAGGCCGACGCCGACTTCGACGAGGCCCATGTATGTTTCCATCGATGCCTGGACGTGGGCGCACGGCAGGCTGACTTCGGTTCCGCCGCCGAGTGTCATCTGGAATGGCGCCGCGGCGACCGGCTTTCTTGAGTATTTGATTTTCATCATCGTGTTCTGGAACTGGCGGACGACCATGTCGAGGTCGAAGAAGTTTTCGTCCTGGGCTTCCATCAGGATCATTGCAATATTCGCGCCGACGCAGAAGTTCTTGCCCTGGTTGCCGATGACGAGCCCTTTGTAATTCCTTTCGACCTCGTCGATTGACCAGTTGATCATCTGAAGAATGTCCGGCCCGATCGCGTTGTTCTGCGAATGGAATTCGAGCAGCGCGACGCCGTCCCCGATGTCGATCAGACTTGCGCCGGAATTCTTTTTAATGACGCCCTTTTCCTCTTTGATTTGCTTCAGGTCGATAGCTTTTGGGTTTACTTCAAGTGGCCTGTATTCGCCGTTATGATAGTACGTATTATTTTTATAAAAAGAGGTGTGTCCGGCTGCGAGCATATCCTCGACCCATTGCGGAACTTGTACGCCCTGCTCCTTTATTTTCGCGGCAGCACGCTCGACGCCGATTGCGTCCCATGTTTCAAATGGACCCTTCTCCCACCCAAAGCCCCATTTCATTGCTCTGTCAATGGAAGGGATGTCGTCGGCAATTTTCCCAAGAAGTTCGGCGGAATAGAGCAGGACCGGGCTGAAAATGTTCCAGAGCAGCGTTCCGGCTCGGTCGTCTTTGGCGTAAACGAGCGCTTTCAATTTATTCGCTGAGCCTTTTTCCTGCTTCGCAAGCTCGGTGGCCTGCGTCTTTAGCTTCTTTCGCGGGCCATACTCGAGTGTATTCGGATCAAGTTCGAGAATGTCTTTTCCTTCTTTTTTAAAAAAGCCCTGGCCTGACTTGCTTCCGAGCCAGCCGTTTTCAAGCATTTTCAGCACAATCGGCGGGACGTCGAATACTTCCTTTTCGGCGCCTTCCGCCTGGTCATAGACGTTTTTCGCAACGTGGACGAACGTGTCGAGGCCGACAACGTCAAGCGTTCGGAATGTTGCTGATTTCGGGCGTCCGATGAGCGGGCCGGTGACGGAATCGACTTCGCCGACCGAGTAGCCGCCCTTCAGCATTTCCCTCAAGGTGACAAGCAATCCGTATGTGCCGATGCGGTTCGCGATGAAGTTCGGCGTGTCTTTCGCGATGACGACTCCTTTGCCGAGCATGTCTTCGCTGAACATTTTCATATAATTGAGGACTTCCGGGTCGGTGTGTTGGGTTGGGATGATTTCAAGCAATTTTAAGTAGCGCGGCGGGTTAAAGAAATGAGTGCCGAGGAAGTGCTTTTGAAAGTCCTCGGAACGGCCTTCCGCCATCGCTTCGACCGAAATGCCGGATGTGTTCGAGCTGACGATGCTGCCCGGTTTCCGGTACTGGTCTACTTTTTCAAAAACTTGCTTCTTTATATTGAGGTTTTCGGTGACGACTTCGATGATCCAGTCGGCTTCGTTGAGGCGGGCCAGGTCGTCTTCAAGATTGCCGGCTTCGATGAGGTTCAGGTTTTCTTTGACGGTAAGCGGCGCGGGCTTTTGCTTGAGCAGTTTTTGGAGCGCTTCGGATGCGATGCGGTTGCGGACTTGTTTGTCCTCGAGCGTCAGGCCCTTCGCCTTTTCGGCGTCGTTTGGCTCACGCGGGACGATATCGAGCAAGAGTGTCGGGATTCCGATGTTGGCGAGATGGGCGGCAATTCCCGAGCCCATCACCCCCGAGCCAAGCACAGCAGCCTTTTTAATCGGTTGAATCACAAGTGTCTCCCCCTTCGACAAAATTTGAATGAATACTCATTCATTTTTTCAGCAAAAAAAATTGCACTGGAAAAAAATGAGTTCTGCTACCTCTAATAATAAAATATTTTGAAAATTAGCGCAACAATTAAGCCAGCCGGATTGATTATTTAAGTGGTCCGCAATTTCATTATCAATTGGTATGTCCTGTTCTTCCTTTTTGCTTCGTGGAGAGTCGTTTTTGGCAGGCTATTTATGAACCGATATTTTTTGGTAATACCCCCTATTTTTACAATGTAAATGATGGTATTATAATCATTATTTGACATTTTTTTCGACAGTTATCTCCCCTTTTCTACATGGGTTTTTTTCGAAATTAAGAGGGTTTGGAAGTAGGGATTTGTATGAACATAGTGAAGAAAAATCCACTAAATAAATTGCTGATGAAAAATATGGAACTTTCGCTTCTTGCGTCCGGGGATGGAACGGAGGTTATCCTCCACAAGCTGTACGCGGGCGCGCGCTGGGCGATGGCCCCAGCGGATGACTGGACGGCTCTTGAGCATTTGACCGTTATGTCCGGACGGCTATTGATGACATCGTCGGCCGGGGAAGTTGTGCTTGGACGCGGCGATTCGGTGAATGCATGCCCGGTGAAGGAACATATGATTTTTACAGCCGAAACGGAAGTGGAATTTTTATACGTTACCTCTCAGCCACAGTTCCATTTTTACAGCAATTCGGTTAAGGATATGATGGACCTTGCCATCCGTGTGGAGGAGAAGGATGGCTATACGTCCAACCATTGCGACCGGATTAAGGAACTGTCCATGAAGCTCGGGAAAGTGATGGGAATGGATTCGGACGAGCTTTATATTATGAATTTGGCGGGGTTTTTGCATGATGTCGGCAAAGTGAAGGTTCCGGATGAAATTTTAAAAAAGCCCGGAAAGCTGACAAATGAAGAATATGACATTATCAAAATGCACACTGTCTGGGGAAGGGAAATTTTAACCGAAACGAATAATCCGGATTTAATCAAGGCGGGCGAAATTGTCGAGCAGCATCATGAGCGGTTTGACGGAAAGGGTTACCCCCATCAGCTGAATGGAGGCGGAATCCGGACCGAGGCCGCGATCATAACTGTAGTGGATGCGTTTGACGCGATGACGACTGACCGCGTATACCGGAAAGGGATGACTCACGATGAGGCTTTCGAGGAGTTGGCCCGCAATAAAGGCACCATGTTCCATCCGGATGTCATTGATGCGTTTTTTTCAATCTTAAAAGAGAGCTGACTTGAAAGGAGGTGATACACATGAAAAGACTGCTTATGGTTTTAACGCTGGCGTTCGCGCTGCAAACTTTGTTCACTGGTGCGGCAAGCGCTGCATACCTGAGCGGGTCCGACAAGACCATCTCTATTAATACCGGCCTTAAACTTCCTTCATTGAGTACTGGCGGTACGACTTTCCAGCTCCAGGAATCTGTACATAATACTCTAACTAATACGACAGGCGCAGAAGTCGACCACTACTACTACTGGATTGAAGTGGATGGCCAACAGGTTTTGGCTGTTGACCCTGCCAAGCCGATGTTTTAAAAATGTTAGACAGGATTCCGGCTCGCTGCATTTTAGAGTCTGGAACGAGGGACGGACCGGGGGGCTTCATTTTTAAAATAGAAGCCGTAATGCTAGAGACTAATCTCGGTACTTCAACACTTTGAATCATTCATTTGAGAAGGCTCTCGTAGTCTTCTTTTTTATTTATAGATATAGTTTTACCAGATGTGGAGTAAAGGCATAGGGCGCACTTGTAATTTTTTGTAAATGCATGTAATAATTGTAGTAATACAATGTTGGGGGAGTTTTGGGTGCAGAGGTTAATCCTTTTCTTTATTTTCCTGTCGCTGGCAGTTGTGCTTGGGTTTGGAGGTAATTACTACAATAAGAAAATCGAGGCCAAGGGTAAGGAATCATACATAGCTTACAAGAAAACGCTCCAGCAAGAGGAATTGGAAAAAAAGAAGGAAACGCAGGCCAAGCTGGAACGCCTGAATCCAAAAACAAATAAAAATCAGTCTGTGGTGGACTTCCTTCACTTCAACGCTTTAATGAAAGAGCGGGTTGCAATCTCCGTGATTGGGAGCAGTGTCGCGAAAGGCGATGGCGCAAGTTCAGTTTCAAAGGCATGGCCGAGTTTAGTAGAGAGCAAGATTCGGGGTGCGAACGAAGACCTTGGCAAGATTGCGATTAAAAATCATGGGGAAAGCGGCTGGACCACGCAGGACATTGTGGACCGTGACATCGTCAGCGCTGTGGTAAAGGATTACCCCGCCCTCGTTTTAATCGAAACGTCTCTTTTGCATAATCACGGAAAATCTTTTTCGATGGATGTAACCAAGGCGAATCTGAATGAAATTGCTTCTTCCCTGAAGGAAGCTTTGCCGAATGCCAGGCTTGTCTTTTTTTCAGCCTCCCCTTCCCCAGAAAAACTCAAGGAAGCCAATGCGCGGGGATACCGGTATGAGGACTACATCCGGAATACCGAGGAGCTCATCAAACAAAACGGCTGGGAATACTTCGACATGAATGAAGGAATCCAAAAATATTTGGATGACACCGGCGGAAAATTCAAAGATATGCTAAATGGAGATGGCGTCCTCATGAACGATGAGGGACAAAGAATTTGGGCTGAGGTGTTGTTTGGGTATATGTCGTTGGCGAAGTAAGCAAGGACGGTTCTTATTGTTCAGGCATGTCCCTAACAGAGTTCGATGGGTTGGATTCGGTGCTGGATCCCCAGCTTCATAGTCCCAGCTATAAAATTTGTTAAACCCTATTTAAAAAGACCTTTCGCCTCATTAACTTCGCTAAAAACCTTATTTAAGACAACCATTAAGAGCTTTCCCTGACAATCAGAGTTAGTCAACTCATCTGGGTTTGAGTGACTAACTTTTCGAATTATGGCCGGACTTAGTCACTCAACGGGGTTTGAACTGCTTCAAAGCTTCATCTGCATGGTAAAATTAAGTAAACGTTTTTTTGCGAGGAGGGGTTGGGTTGGTTCCACCAGATTCTTTGTTAAAGGTTTGGCGGTTGTTTGATGGTTTTCCGATGGAGACACTCACAAAGGCTTGGTTTTATAATCAACCATCGGGGCGCAGGCAGCGGACTGTTCGTGAGATGATCGAGCACAGAAACCAATTTGGCACGAGTGGAAATTGTTTCGATTTAGCTATTTGGCTTTTGCATGAATTGAAGGATGCAGGGATTGAAGCCCATGCGATTGGCTCTGACTTTGGCACCCCTGAAGCCCATGTCGGGGTTCTTGCGTATGTTGATGGATACCGCTATTTGTGCGACCTTGGGGATCAATGGATCCTCCCTATCTTGATCGACAGCTCAAGTTCGGATTTTATAACTGAACCTGTCTCCGGGTTTTTCCCCGCCGCGAACGTGCAAGTCTGCTCGGCGTCAACGGACTTTGAAATTACCTATCAACGCCCCAATGGGAAAATAAGCCGCCAGCAGTATTCTTTGAGTAAAATCACGGATGATGAGCTTTTTGAAGCCGGCCATTTTTCACAAAATTTATTAAGTCCCCCTTTATGCGAAATGCGGATTCACAGTGAGGATGAGGTCCAGCATTGGGAATTTTACAATTGGGCCAGCTTTCTAAGCACAAATGCCGGCTTATTTCATGACTCTCCGCTAACTTTAAATGAAGAATGGAGTGAACGCATTTATTCCAGGACAGGGATTAGCCCAGCTGTTGTTAATGAGGCGCTGGACCTTTACGCTTTTATTTTCAAAAAATAGGCATTAACTAATTTCAAATGGCTATGTTAGTTTAAAAAAGTGGAAGCCTTAATTAGAAAGGCTTCCTAAAATGATAGATGAAAAAAGATTTTCATCATTACTAATTCTATTTTTACAAAAAAACTGCCCTTATTGAATCAACAGCAGCATGCCTTCGTTGTTCTTTACCGCGGTTTCGTAGTAGCGGAGGAGGAAGTCGTAGTTGTCGACCAAATAATCCTTATCCTCTTCGGTCCACTTTTTGTTCATTGGGTAGATTCCATGTTCGCTTAACGTTTCGCGGTCAAAACGGCTGGCTAGTTCATCGGGCGAAATCTCTTTAAGTTCGTTGTAAATCTCCGCAACCTCGGAGGGTTCAAAATAACGTAGCGGTCCGTAGCCATAGTCTTCGCCGAGCTCATGCCCGCCAAGTACGGCCCGGCCAATATGCCCGCCCGTTGGCTGATCGATGTCTGCCACGCCGCTCAACAAAAAGTAGATGCCATGCCAAGATTTATCGATGTCGAGCTCAAGCTCCTCGATTTCTTCCATTTCGAAAATCAAGTCTGCCGCCTCGTCCGGATTTGATTTTAACCCCTGCAGCGCCTTGGGCGTTACCCTGAAAAAACTCGCAATCATTCCCATCATCCAACACTCCTCATGCTATCTTTCCCATAAGAATAGCATATTTTGAAGCGGTTTGAAGCAGGGCAATTCTACTGCCCCTCACAACTCATCGTAATTATCGGTTATCGTGACCTGGTTTGCCCGCAGCATATCCATTAATCCTGCGCGGAATGGAAGGACATTTTTATTATGCGGCAATTCAAAGACACGGTTATCCTTCGTGATGAATTGGTATGCTTTAGTTTTCGTATCGCCTTTTTCTTTAGCGTATATCTCTTTCACTTCTTTCATTTCATCCCATCGGAACGTTTCGATCGTTTTGTAGCTTTTCAGCTCATTGGAATGAATTCCTTCTTTGTCGAGGTAATAATAGTTCTCGATGCTGAACATAAAGAAAGGGATGCTTAGCGGGATAAACAAAAGCGACAGCCACTTGAGCTTACCGATTTCATATTTCTTTTTGGTTATCACGAGGACTAACAGGACAAGTGCTATCCACATCATTCCAACTCCGAACGTTACGTAAGATGATGGCGGCGCCTTGAAATACATTATCTCCTTCGTGTTGTAGAGCGATTCCTGGATGAGATAAACAAGAATAAAGGGCATAAATAAGCTTCCGATGAATAGCATGATGGAAATGGCCAGTATGTATTGCGAACTTTTTCTCTCAATACCTGAAAAATTTAACATGTTTCTGTCTCCTTTTGGTTGATTTGCTGCCGGCAAATAAGCCTCCTCACGGTGAAGTTTTGTACAATTCCGAATTATGGTAAAATTATAACATATATTACAGATTTTAAAATCTATTCCATGAATATACAAATCAGGATCCAGACCCCATTAAGGCTCCGCTTCTTTTCTTCGAAAAAAGAAATACTGACGCACCCCGTTTCACCCTATTTAGGAGGGATTGAATGATTAAAAAGTTATATGTTTTTGCTGTTTGTTTGGCTGTGGGGTTCTTTTTGATTACGGTTGGTTCATCAGTTAGCTATGCATGCAAGTGTGACGGGCAGCCGTCTGTCGGGGATGAGTTTGAAAAGTCGGCTGCGGTTTTCACAGGAAAAGTGATTGATATTAAGGAAGAAAAAGAGAGTGGTACTGACTCTCGGACTAAGAAGGTTCTTTTCGAGGTAAGCGGTACGTGGAAAGGGCTAACAGAGTCCCAGGTGCTTCTTGGATATTATCAAACTTCCTGCAGCATTGATTTTAAAAAAGGCAAAGAGTACTTGGTCTACGCCAAGGAAAATCCTGATTTTAAAAATAAAGCGGTTCTGACCTCTGAGGTTTGCAACAGGACCGTTGAAGTGGGAAAAGCCGGTGAGGATTTGGCATTCCTTGGCCAGGGTGATTCCCCAGTGAAGCAGGTGAATCTCCAGGAAGAGATGGAGCGGTCAGCGGCTTCCAGTTCGCTTCTTCTGTGGTCCCCGGTTTTGGGCGTTGCCGCGCTTGTTGGCCTGTTTATTTGGAAGGGAGCGAAAAATTGAATCCAGCACTACTTAAAGTGGTGAAGCATTGGATACGTCCCCTGCTTCAACTGCTGACATGCACCGTGCTTAGCTGGTAAGAACAAAGGCAATAAAAATGTAAATTACGCACTTTTTTAATTGTCCTTTCCGTAAACATCACAATTTGGATTGTCGCGGCGATTCAGGAAAACGGTATGTGAAATTTATAAAATCATAGGTTAGGAGCGATATGAATGAATTATTCCCCGGCAGGTTTTGGGTTGCGGTTTTTTGCGGATTTTATAGACTTTTTGCTTGTTTCTCTGCCGCTCGGTTTGTTGTTTGCCCTGTTAACAGGAGATGGTTTAACTAGCTTCGGGACAGGTTGGACATATAATTTGATTTATTTGCTCTATTTAACGCTTTTGCCCCTGGTCTGGAATGGCTATGTTGTAGGGAAGCGCATGATGAAGATTAGAATCATGCGCGTGGACGACGAGCCACTGACTTTTAAGAATATGATTCTACGTGAAGTTGTCGGAAAGTTCCTATTGTCCTCTGTAACTTTTGGGATTTCGGGCCTTGTGAGCTTGTTTATGGTAATTTTCCGTGAAGACAAACGGGCGATCCATGATTTCATTGGCGGGACGTACGTGGGGTATGAATATTAGGTGGTTCCTAAAAAGGAACATTGAGTTTTTCCCGTCCTTACTTTTACAAAATAAAACGCCCCAATCATAAGTATGACTATTTTTCTGGTAAATGTATTCGTTGTGGAAAAAAGAGAGTTCATTAAAAAACTATTTTGTTTTATGGAAAGGCAAAGAGGTTCCTTCTCTTTGCCTTTTATTTGTATTGTGTGTTTTTTCGTTGTGTAGATGAAGATACGTCCCTTGCTTTACTTTTGAAAAAACACCGCTTAGGAGTCCAGCAGTGTTAAATGATCTTCCTTCCGCTCTGCCCGAGCGCGTAGTGGATTCCGTGCTGAAGTGTCTGGAAGAAGTCGAATTTCTTAATGTCTGAAGCAGACTCTGCGAACATTTTTCCGAGTTTTGGTGAGACACCGACAAGGATTGTTTTTGTCCCTATCAGGTTCGCGGCGGCACCGACTTTTCCAATAAGTATGGCCACATAGGTTCCGGCGTCTGTATCAAGTCCTGTTAAATCCAGGATTAAATAGTTTGCTTTATAGGAAGGAAGTTTGTTCAGCGTATTTACAAGCAGTTTTTCGGAGCGCTCTTCATCGTAATTGCCAATCAGGGGAACGACAACGATTCCTTCATGAACGGGTATTACAGGGGAGGATAATTTTTCAACGAGTGTTTTTAATTCTTTTGTTTTTTCATCCACGGCTTTCTCGAGTTGGCAGATAAGTTCGGATTCCTTTTTCCTTGCCAGCTGGTGGATGTTTTCCGAAACCGTAATATCGGAAGGGAAGTAGTTGATTTGTGTGTATGGCTCGCCTTCCATCTGGTCAAGCTCGACCTCGTACCAAATATTCGCGCCGAATATCGAAGTGAATACACCGGCAAAATGGGCAGGAATGAAGTTGCTTCCTTTCGTTTTTCCCTGCGCCAGGTTGATTTTGTATTCCCAGCCATCCTTAATCAGGACAGTTACTTTTTTCACCTCGTAGCACATATCAATAAATTCAACGGCGCCCCAACCCGCAACAGCGTAAATGTTCGATAGCGTTTTTGTGGCGTCCTCTAAATCCATTTCCTTATATATATCAAAATAATCGCCAACAACCATGCCCTGCCGGAAACCCGCTGCTTCAAAAACTAGGTTAGACGCTTCTTCCCCTGAAATTTCCTCAATGGTATCAAAGAAGGTTCTCATTGCCGAACTGATCCAAAACATCGCAACGTCGTCACCCTGGAACTGCAGTTTTCCTTTTTGAGTATCCCAGTTCAAATCGATCCCGGAAATAGTTAAGGCCCTCTTGTCCTCCAATGCAAAATCCCCTTTTCAAAAGAATGTCCTTGAATTATAAGTGTATAGGATATTCTCGCCACAGGAAAGTTTTTGGAAGCGCAACATAAAATCCCAGAAATAATTCGTGTGAACTTTCTAATGACTAACTAAATTAAAAAGTGCCAGCCATTTTAGCTGACACTTTATCCACTATTTGAACTTATGTAAATGGCCTCGTCCTATGCCGTTTCCGAAGAGGCTAAAATCGAGTAATTCGAATGCCTGACCACGGTTTTCGGTGTATCATAGCCCAATCTTTCAGCGAATTCTTTAGAAACCTCGACAATCACACTGCTGTCTCGTACAATTTCAACAATGCCTTCGCACGTGCAATCCTTACGCGTAAATGATATTTGATCACCAATTTTTGCTCGTTTTTTCGCCATAGAAATATCCCCTAACTCCTTTAAGAAATATTCAATGAATCCAGTTACCAATCTGGCTGGTCCATTTAGATTGTTATTCCCAACTAAAGCTGCAATAAACATAAAATCCATAGGGGATATTTGCCAACGGCTTTTTTACCATTTGTCGCGGCATTATTTGGCCTTGTAAAACCAGCGCAGCTGTTTTGTTAGGCAGTGGGGTGTTTCCAATTAACAAGTCGCCTTGATCCATTCGCTGATTACGGTTCTAAGCCCATCTTCCTTGG
Source organism: Neobacillus piezotolerans (assembly GCF_003362805.1). Classification (GTDB taxonomy): domain Bacteria; phylum Bacillota; class Bacilli; order Bacillales; family Cytobacillaceae; genus Bacillus_D; species Bacillus_D piezotolerans. The sequence continues at coordinate 771,325 of NZ_QNQT01000002.1, read as the reverse complement.
CCTTAATATCATCCTTCTCGGAAAATTTTACGATAGCCCGGTCATTTGCCTGCCACTCCAACAGTCCGGTGTGGTCCACAAACAGCGGTTCATTCTTCGCTTCCGGATTTACCTTTGCCCCGCAATGAAAAACGAGGCGGAAAAATCCTTTTCCTTTCAAGTTGAATGTTATTCGATCGTCATTATCAACAAGGTAGCTCGGCGCATTCCATTTAATCTGCTCTGTTATGCGGGTATCGGAACTCAGGATTATTTTCCGGACTTCCTCTATTTCCTCTTTAAGAGGATGCTGAAGTTTTCCCATAAATTCCTCAACCTGTTCGGGCCCCGTAAGCTTCTTTTTTACTGGTTTTTCCGATCCATTCTTCATATAATCACAACCTTTTATGTAAAATAATAGCGTTAACCAAATGAAGTTTGATTAACGCTAACGATGAAACCACTTTGGGCCTATTTCGATTGAAGTTCGGATAGATAATCGTCAAGTCTCTCGTATTGTGAAGAAACTCCTTGAACAGCACCCATATCGACCACTTTTTTAACAGCTTCGGCTGTTGAAAATTTCGAGCGGGAAATGATTTTGGTTTTGCCTTCCTCTTCTATGAACTCCATCGTGATAACCATTTCAGGCATTTCCGGGAGAACATTGTATTCAGTATCCGTAAAGAAATCGGTGTAAACGATTTTTTCCGGAACAACAATTTCATGATAAACCGCTTTAGCGCAGGATTTCATTCCAAAGAAGTCACCCTGGTTTTTATCAACACATGTCATACAGTATAACCAAACCCCATCTTCGTTAAAATCCAGCTCGGGAACTTCTGTCTCCCAACCCTTTGGCCCCCACCAAGCTGCCAGGTGAACAGGATCTGAAAAGACAGAGAAAACCAATTCCCGTGGTGCGTCGAAAACCCGCTCGATAATTAATTCCAAACCTTCGACCCTGGATGCCACCGCGTTTAAAGCTTTGTTTTCTGACATGTTGATTCCTCCCACTTTGTTTAGTGAATACTCAAGAGAATCCCCTTAGTTCCCATCTTGCAGCTTGCGCAAATACTCATCCAACCGGTCAAATCTTTCATCCCAGATGTGTTTAAATGATTCAACCCACTTATCAAGTTCCTGAAAAGGTTGTTGCTTAAGCCTATAAATCCGTTGATTCGCAACTGCTTTCACTTCTACCAGGCCAGCCTTATTCAGCACCCGAAGATGTTTGGATGTAGCCGGTTGGAGAAGGTTGAGCCGCTCCGCAATTTCCCCTACCGACAATGGTTTCTTACGCAAAAGCTCCACAATCTGTAACCTGTTGGGCTCAGCTAGTGCGGTTAAAATAGTTGAGATATGTTCGCCCATTAAGTTCTTTCTCCCTTCATTTACAATATTACCAAAAAGGAATATTCCCGTCAAGGAATATTCTGACCATTCTAATTATTTCGTGAAAACACTTGGTATGCAATTTTCGCATTCACCTTGTTAAGGAATCCGTGTAAAGCTTGGTTTACTCAATGTAATCGGTTCCTTCTGTCAAAATTTGAAGATTATGTTAACTTTACATATAATAAGATAAATCGAGAAGGACTTTTACAAAAAACCATACATTAATCAGGAGGAGCGTATGCGAAAACTTATTGCTCAAGAGTTGGTATCGCTGGATGGTTTTTTTTCCGGGGCAAATGGAGAGATTGATTGGCACATTGTTGATGATGAATACAGTGAGTATGCTCTGGATCTGCTCAATACCGTCAGCATGATTTTATTTGGACGGGTGACTTATCAATTAATGGCGAGCTATTGGCCAAACGAATCCAATGATATAGCACACAAAATGAATTCTTCGCAAAAGATTGTTTTTTCGAAAACATTAGAAAGCGTACACTGGCAAAATACGCAATTAGTATCCCATAACTATATCGATCAAATTCAGAACCTTAAACAACAGCCTGGAAAAGATTTATTGATTTTAGGAAGTGCAGAATTGGTTTCATTATTATTGAATAAAGGCTTAATCGATGAACTTCATCTAACGGTTGTTCCCATTGTATTAGGCTGCGGTAAACCGCTATTCAAAGATATAGACAAGAGAATGAAGATGGACCTCTATAACTCAAAGACTCTTCGTTGTGGAAGTGTTCAACTCTTTTACCAAACAAATTAAAACAACCTTGCCCCCCCTAATTCATACACAGCTATGCTCTTTTAACAGACAAAAAATAAAAAACTCCTCCGGCCATCCAATATGGTTCCCAAAAAGCCAGCCTCCAAAAGGTCGCATAGTCGTCTAAGTTGTATTCAAGTATATTTAATGCATGTAAAGAAATTGTGATGAAATTAAGCGCGCCGTACAGAAACAGGAATGCTCCTGCTATTTTTACCGTATAAAAGAGTAATTTTGAATTGTTACGGCGGACAAGTACCAGCACTAACAATCCAGCCCCGAGCAGCTTCATGAAACCAGTAAGCCAAACGAGGACGAGGAACGAAGACGATGGATTTAAAGACATCTCATAAATTGCCCCACCTAAAGATTTGACCCCCAACCTGCCTCCCATCGCCCAATAAAAACTCATGGCTGAAAAAATAACAGACCAGATAATTCCCAAATAGATAAACCAACTATTAGTTGAAAGTCTCTGCCCCATTTCTCAACAAACCCTTCCCTACCTTTAGTAGAATCCCAATCCAGGTCAGTTCATTGAAAGGTCTTTTATAAAAATAAAATTCTTACGAAGTTCAGTTTCACTGATTGACATCCTGCCCGTTAAATCTGTTGTTCTCAACACAAACTCCTTAACCCCGATGAATTCCGACTCCGCGACCAAGTAAAACTCTGTTCCTTTTTTATAACCATGAAAATTAGTCTTCAATGTAACTAGCTTCATTTTAAACCTGCCTAGTCCCTATTGCCTTTAATTATATTTTCAGAGTTTAACACCATTTTCGCTAAATGAAAATAGATATTGAACCAACCGGGTTTCCTTTTCCATATATACTTCGTGGCCAATCCTGCTGATTTCTTTGAAGCCTAGTTTCTCAAGCATTTTTCCGGAGCGGACATTGCTTTCGTGCGTTTCGGCAGTAAAAACAGTGATGCCCAGCTTTTCAAAACCAAACTCGATCATGCAACGAGCTGCTTTCGCTCCTATTCCCTGGCCCCATAGCGTGCTTTCGCCAATTGCGATACCCAACTCGGCGGTATGCCCCTGCAAACAGGCCAAATCCGCATACCCTATTAGCCTATCATCATATTCAATTCCCATACGGGTAAAGTCGCCGGATTCATTTTTCACACAACGAAGCCACCAGTTGTAAAGCTCCTCCTCGTCCCTGTTCAACTCCCACCCGTTAGCAAGGCAAAATTTCTTGTCCTTGCCCCAATTTAAAACTCCAGGAAAATCATCCATGGTTAACGGCCTTAGTTTTACGGGCGGTGGTTTGGTCATTGCCATTTTTGCATCTCCTATTTTTTAAATTAAGCGGAAATTATGCGGCTACAATTTTGGAAGAGAAGATCAATCATTATAAATTAAAGGGGGATTCACTTCTTTTATAAAAGTCAACCCATTATAAGTCTTTTTAGGAATGAATTTTTCAAGAAATAAACCTTGATAGACAGATTCAATCGGTTCAAATATCCACTTGTTGTACTGATTTTCTTTTTGGCGGCTAATATCGATAAAGGAATAGTCACTTCCGGCTTGGTTTAATTTGTATTCCAGAGAAATTTCCTTATACTTTTCCCCGTTGTTATACGTGGCAATTTGGCCTGAAGTGTCGATGAAGCTGCCTTCATAGGCGTATAAGCCGATATTATAACTCTCCTCTTTCATTTGATTCGGCAAATTTTCATACATGGTAGGTATGGTCCATGGATAAAATTTAGTTCCACCTTCTACATTTTGCAGAACTTCACTGTTATTATCTCGGATATGGCCATTATGGGCCCAAAAAATAATCTTTTTACCTGGATAAACCTCTTTTGCCAGCTCTTCTATATTCTTGGCCATCAGCTCATCCCTAATAATAAAGTCATGCTGTCTTGTTGTAGCCCTGCTCTTAATTAGATCAATTCGATTTTGCATTCCTAAAATAAGCAATTTTTTTAACTCGGGGTATTCCTTGTATTCTTCAAAAATCTTATCTTCATTTTTATGTATATATCCCATGGCTTTCTGATAACCAAGTTCAAAATACTTTATATCCTCATCGCTCGGGGCAGTTCCTTTCATCATTTCCATTCTGATTGCTTTATAATTCATTTCCAGTTCTGCAAACTCTTCTGCTAGCTCCGTGTCAGTTTTACTAATTTTCGTTAAAAACCTTTCAAGAACATCACTCTTTAGTTGAATATCAAATCCTGTTAAAATAAGTGGATTTTTGCTTTTATTATCAATGATGTAATCAAATAATGGGGTAACCTCGCCTGCGTGCCAAAAATTATAAACGGCTTCTTGATTGAGGTCTTTTCCCGAATAACCCATCATTTCCTTTTCAGAATAAGAAAGAGAAGCGTCAAGCACGGGACTTTCAAACGCAATGACATCAAACCTTAATTCCTTATGCAAATACTTAACCATCCTCACCTTAATCTGATTGTATTCCGAAATCCCATGGGAACTCTCGCCAAGGAACACATATTTTTTATCTTTTAAAAGAGGTTTTAAAAACTCCAAATCCTTATAAACTTCTGATTCCAGCGATAAAATTTCATGGCTGTTTTTTACCAGCCATTGCATCTCTTTATCTTTTTTTATAATAGAATTAGCTGGCCTTTCAATAAGCCACAAACTAAAAAGAGCAATCATCACAAGTGAACTGATTTGAATTTTTCTCCGCATAGAAAACCTCCAAATACTTCCCAGTCGTTCGTTTCATCCTCCATTTACTCGTTCGGCCAGCTCTTTTGCAGCTTGCGAATATACATAATTTGGCCAATGTGATAGGCGTTGTGGGTAGTTAAATTCGCGATTATTCCCCACCACTGTGCCTTTACAGAGAAGCCTTCAACATTGGATTCCAATTTTTCCGCCGTTACTAAATCCTGCCATTGAAGCAGCACGTCGACTAACTGGTTCTTTAAGTTGAAAAATGTTTGATTGTCCGGAATTATAAAGCTTTCTTCATTGCTTGAAAGTGGCGGCACTGCCTTTACGTTGCCGCTTTGATACCGGATTTGCCATGTTTGGTTCCAGTAAAGGAGATGCTGAACGATTTCAGCAATACTGAAACTCCCTTCATCCGGTTTCCAAAAGGCTTGCTCTTCAGTCAATTGTTCCACTGATTGTAAAAAAGGGCTATACCAGCTTGGATCATTCGAATTTGCCAAGAGCTGTTCGGCTAAAACATCTTTAGCATTAATCACGGTTCCACATCCTTTTAAATTTTTTGAAGTAGAAAATGGATATTTTTATTAAGAGTTTATAACTCCCGTTTCCAAGAAGTTGCAATATGGAGAATCGTTGATGTGTGAGGAATTTAAACAGAGTGGCAGGAGATTTATTTACCCTAGGTGTATTAGTTTAAATAAATATTAACACAAAATTTGGCAATCACTCGCTTTGAAATCCTTGTTTGCTGTCATCATTGCCAGCTCATTAGGATTCACTACCCCTGAAACTCACTATCGTGTCCAAACATCGGGCTTCTTTGGACACACTACCCTTGGAAATTCACATTACTGTCCAGAGACCAAGCTTCTCTAGACACACAACCCTTGGAAGTTCACGTTACTGTCCAGAGACCCGGCTTCTCTGGACACACTACCCTTGGAAATTCACTTTACTGTCCAGAGACCAAGCTTCTCTGGACACACTACACTTGAAAATTCACTCTACTGTCCAGAGACCAGGCTTCTCTGGACACACATCCCTTGAAAATTCACTTTGCTGTCCAGAGACCAGGCTTCTTTGGACACACTATCCTTGGAAATTCACGTTACTGTCCAGAGACCGGGCTTCTTTGAACACACTACCCTTAAAAATATTATTAAGCCATCAAATTTTTAATAAAAAAATGCGCCCCCATTCAAAATGGGAACGCATTTAACGTATACACTTTATTTTTTACAAAATCATCAAAACGATGTTACACCGTTTTAATCAAATCAATGAACACTTCGATTTTGCTGTCGAGGAAGCTGAGTGTTTGTTCGTCGACCAAGCGGCCTGTTTGGGCATCGAATTTCTGGTTGGCAAAGCCAATGAGTATTTCGTTTCCTGCAGCCGGCATTTGCTTTGCTTGGAGGCCTGTCAAAATTTCACGCAGATGCAATTGCGCGCGGATGGTTCCGAGAGTTCCCATGGTAACGCCCATTGGAAATACTGGCTTGCCGATGAATACCTTCTCGACACGGGAAGCCCAGTCAAGAGCGTTTTTCAAAACGCCTGGAATGGACCAGTTGTATTCGGGGGTAATAATGATTACCCCGTCTGCGTCTGCGATGGATTGTTTAAAATCCTTAACAGATTGTGGCGGATTGTTTTCCTCGTCCTGGTCATAATGAGGCAGGGAGCGGATATCTGCGATTTCGATGTCCAACTTGTCCTGGTAGCGTTCCTGCATTGTTTTTGCGAAGTACATGTTTAGTGAGTCTTTCCTGATGCTTCCTACGATTGCTACGATTTTCATGTTGAATGTCCTCCAGATATGTTATGTATAATTTTTGTTAAAACCTTTTGCAGTTGGAGCGTTTGTTCCGCACTGATTCCGTTCATCACGGTCCGGCTCGCCTCATCCAAAATGGGGGCCACCTGGCATTCAAGCTGCCTGCCGGCTTCTGTTAAATGAACTTTGAACGTGCGTTTGTCGAAAGGGTCATCGATTCGCTTGATGTATCCCTTCTTCTCGAGGCTCGCGATCATGCGCGCGATATTGCCTTTGTCCTTTTTCAGGTGCTGGGACAGTTCGTTCGGGGAAATCCCGTCCTTTTCCCACAGCATCATCATGATCAGATTCTGTTCGGGAGCAAGGTTGAACGGCCCGAGCTGCTTCTTGATGTAATTCGCTATCGTCAAGTCCGCGTTCCGGATTAAGAGTCCAATGTATTTGTTTTCATCCAAAGGACCCGCCTCCTCAAGAACGTTGATATATCAACAATAATAGTCAGAATCTTTCACAAGGTCAAGCTTGGAAACTTAGAGGTTTTCTTTTTTAAAATAATGTAGTCTTCAACTCTTCGTTTTTTACGCTCAAAATATATTCTCTCATCACAGAATCCCGGCCACCGTTCGCTTCGTACCATCTGTTGACGCGTGCGACATGTTCGCTGTCGCTACGGATATTCGCTTCGATTTCCTGGTAATTCTCGTAGCTGTCATATTCCCAGATTGCGAAAATCTCGGTTGTCTTTTCATCGTTTGGCACCATCCATCTGCCGATCAGCCGCGCACCATGTTTTAACTGATTCGGGAGATTCGTTTCATTGAAATGGTTATTAAATACCACCACAAATTCGTTTTTCACGATATAAAACTTTCTTCGATAAAACATCAATGGGCCTCCCATCTACTATAGGATTGATTGAAAAAAATAGTGCACCTCAATAAAAAAAGTTATAATTAGTGTAAAATTACACCAAAAAGAGGTGCGTTATGAAAAAAATTTGGGTTTATTCGACTTTGATTGCTTATTGCTTTCCGTTTGGCTACTTTGCCATTTATCAGGATTATAAAGACGGCTCCATGCTTGGTTACCTGCTGTTGATTTTAGGGCCTGCCATCCTTGCTTTTATTAACAAATTGAAAGGCTATACATTCCTTATCGTAATCGGTAACCTTTTTTCGGCTGGCGTATCGTTTTATTTTTCCAACCAGATGGCCGGGGTTGATCGATGGGGATATTACTTTAAACCTTTGACAGCCACTTCACTTTTATTCACTATCAGCATTTTAAATTTGATTCCACAGTTTATGGCTTTTAAGCTGGCTAAGCAAAAAAAGAAAAACTAAAAAGGTATTCCTTATTCAGGTGGCAATTTGTAAACAACATTCCCTTCCCCGTCGAGGAATTCCATTCCCGGAACATCATTGGCATCGACCACCATACGGATTCTGGGCTGCACTTTGCTGTCAGGGAGCTGGACAGTGGCATCCCCGTTCGCTGTTTTTCCTATAATGATACGATCCCTGCTTTTCCAGAACCACATTATCACTATTTTAACATTAATTAACATGTCACCTGTAATAGTTTAGTATAATTGACTTAATTAGGGAGGCGTAGGAATGCGGAAGATTTTGATGCTGATTGGCTTGTTGTTGATTGTTGGTTCCGCGTGGCCGATGTTTCAAATGGCCAGAGAAGAAGTGATTAATTCGAAAATAACGAAACAATATAAAATTGACTTTGTAAATTATGAACAAGGCTTTCCAAGGCCTATTGATACGCAGGAAATTGAAGTCAACGGCCGATCGATAAAAATTGTTGAAGAGCTGACCGGGAAAAAAGCTCCTTTAACTCATTGGGATTTGGAAGAAGGGGTACCCGCCGGCGATATTGTGAAACTGCATCTGCTGGTGGATGGGAATGAGGTCACGAATGCGGATGAAATCTGGCTATCAAATAGGGATAAAGGCGGCCGATATTATTCCTGGCTCGAAGTTTTAAAAGTAAACGACAAGACCGCCATCGTCCAGCGGCTTACCGATGATGATGCCCCAATGGACGATCGCAGATGGAAAATCATTTGGATCGATGACAAAATCACAGAGGAAAGAGTTTCTTATCTTACCCGGGCTGAAAATCCACTCGGGGTCCGGCTAATAAACGCTTCCGGCACCTCGCAAATGGCAATGGGCTACCAATCGGATATCTTGCAGATGTACCCAACCCTCTTTTTCCCGATCTTGTATCCGTATGTAACAACACTATTAGGGATTTTATTATGCATCATCGCCTTTTTCATCCGAAAAAAAGCAGTTGAGTGAAGCTCTTTTTGGTCAAAACGGCATGTCCAGTACACATCAGTGTAGGAGAATCCAAATGATAATTTACTTAGGAGAAACCATACGATGATAAAAAAAATTACTTTTTGGATAGTCGTTGTGGGACTTTTCATTGGACTATCATTTTTGGCGAACGTTGGTTTTGGTGAACTCACAAAAGCGATAAAACCGAACCCTTTTTCAAAACCTCTTGTTGAAGAAGAGAATGCTCAATCAAAAAAGGTTGGACATGTTACCTTTAAATATAAAAATAATAATGAAAAAACGTCAGTGGCTTTTGATGCCGTTTTATCAACATTAAATGAAAATCAGAGCCTTTTAAAAGAATTGTTCGGCAAAAATCTTAACAGCCCTTTATCCATTGTTTTAGCAAACGATCTTTCGAAATTAAACGATAGATTTGGAAATCTCGCAGAGGGCCACATAGCCGGGTATTATGTTGCTGAAAAAAGCTCCATTTATATTGCTACTCCAAAGGATGAAACTGAATTAAAGCAATTTAAACAAACCATTGTACACGAATATACCCATCATTTGATTAGCAGCACATTAAAGAATAGTAGCGTCCGATTTTCAGACTTGCCTGTATGGTTTCATGAAGGGTTAGCCGAATATGTTGAACGTAAAAACCAAGGGATTACATCCGACGATATTGAGGAAACAGAAACAGTTGGTTTTAAAGAACTAGGAACACATAAACAATGGGATAAACATCTTCGTTCCCCGTATAATCCCTATCTTCAGAGCAGTGTGCTAATCGGCCTATTAGTCAAAAATAAAGGCGCCGCTGCCATCAATAAAATTATTGAAGGCTGCAAAAAAGACGATTTTTATGCCGTTTTTGAAAAAGAGGCCGGCCAATCATTCTCTTCCTATGAATTCGAAACCATGAAGAAACTAAAGGAATTTCCGTTAAAAATTATCACCGCGCGGGGGGAACTTTACCAGCAAAAAAATCCCCACAAAGCATTGGCAACCGCGTCGGAACTCAACGACACTATTCCCAATGTCAATGAAGTGATGTTATTAATTGCGCAAATTTATTCTGAATTAGGAGATTACGAGAAATCACTGCAATATTATGAACGGACTGTATATTTATTTCCTTACAGTTCTTATTATCTGCAACTGGCTAATGCCTATTTATTTTTGGACTTGGACAAGGCCATCGAAGCTGCTGAAAATTCTGTAGAGATGGCAAATAGTGAGGATGTAGAATTTTATGAAGATTATCTAGTAGAGTTAAAGAATTTACGAGTAATGGTTAAGGATGGCGATCCACTGCTGGGTTACCTGCATTTCTTGCGTAAAGACAGCTCATTAACGGATAAAAACAAAGATCATCTTATAACGATTATTTTAGAAAGATATCCGAGTGTTTCCGAGGGGAGGAAAGAGCTGATTTTGCTAAAACAAAACTCAAACTAAAATGGATCGGGACACACATTACGTTTTAGAACCAACTTGTGTCCCGATAACTCCCGATTCATCACAGTCCGGCTTCCTTTTACCACAGAGGATAGCTGACACCAACCTCCATTAACATACCCTTACCGAAGCTTCACACTATAATACCTCATTGCCTTTGTCGAGCCCTGGACTTCAAAAACACCTTCCGCGATTAAATGCCTTAGCCTGTATTCCAAAAAAGAATCACCAACATATTCTTCAATTTGGCCGATTGCCTCACCAATAATCCTTGCAGCCATCGAAAAGCCCTTTTTCAATTTCTTGCGATTCAGTTCCTCAGCTATCCTTATTAAATAATACAGAGGAGATTGAGTATAGGCCGTTGCATACCGGGGAATGCCACCCGGAAAAATTGTGGTCAATTTTTGAGGGAAATAGAAACAACATGTCACTCACCCCGGAAGATAGACTTCCCTATCAGCCTTTCCCGCTGTTTTCAGCACGTGCTTTAGCATGTGGAGAGTCGATTCGCCAAACACAATATGAAAAGCAGTCGGACTTTAGCACTCTCGCTATTGGAATGGCCAGCATTATTTTTCATAAAATCAGAATAAATTTCTCTTAGATCTTTCCTTAATTGTTCATCCAAGGATTTTGTCTCCTCAGCCATTTCAATTCTCAATAAAATCAGAAATAAAAGGGATTTTGCTTCGTTTTCACTGAGATCCCTTACTTTTTCTTTCAATTCATTTATCAATCCAGCCACTCCTTTAGGCAAACCCCGCTCGATAACCGCCCAAATTTCACCATAAACAAACAACGCCCAGGTAATTCCCCAAGCGTTGCCCCAGTCCTAAACAGTCCGATTCAGTTTCACTTCAAAATCCGGCCGTGTTACGTATTCCATGTACGTGGTTTTCCCGTTGAAATCCAAATAAGCCTGGTAGCGGGTGCGGATTGCAGGAGTTTCGATATAATCGACGACGTTTTCTTTGGGAACCCATTTGCTGTCAGTCGTTTCCTCCGAGATTCCCAATTCCCCGCCAATGAATTTACAAACAAAGTCGAACATGACCTTAGTCGGGACATCCGTTACGCCATCGTACCATTTGTAGATGGCCGTATTTGAATACACACCAATCAAATGGGAAACCTCAATGTCGATTCCGCTTTCTTCTTTGACCTCACGGATTACAGCATCAATTAGGTTTTCTCCGACTTCGACCTGCCCACCAGGGAATACCCATCCCTGATTGTGTGTTTTTACCAAAAGGATTTCTCCTTGTTCGTTCTCGACGATTCCGCCTGCAGCGGCGATGTGTGTTGGCATTGCCATGCTTTTTCCCCCAATTCTCTTTTTTAAAATGAAAGGAATTAGCGTCTGCCAATCCCTTTACCAATTACTATTTTTTATAGTTTTTCTCTACCTCTGCATTGAATTTCTCAGCAAGCGTTTCGTTGTTTGTGGTGTTATATTTCTTCTCGAGCTTTGGCTTTAATTTTTGCCAGATGACTGCTTTTTCATAAATGTCCCAATCAAAGCCATGGTTGTACTCATCCAGGTTCATATTCAGGGATTCCGCAATGGCAATATGCTGCGGCAAGCTGCTGGTGTCAGGCCCCGCCTCGATATAGCGGTCGACTTCGGCATCACTGGCTTTAATTCCATACCGATCCTCAGCAATTGATTTCCACAGTTTATCTTTTTCCATCGCCTCTTTGGCGAGCGCCCTTATTTGTTTGTCGGATAAGTCTGTATTAAAAAGCAATTTTTCCTGGGCTAATGTCCGGATTACCCACTTTAGCAAATCTTCGTCCTTTTCAAGCCTGCTCGCTTCCTTCAGGACATTTTCATAGATGTTTTTATAATCCTCAAATGTGTATGACTCCAGAATTTCTGTTTGTTCTTCAACGGTTTTCATCTTTATTTGGACTTGGCTTCCGGTATTGACTTCGCAGCCTGAAGCGGCTAGAAGTACGGCAGTTGCAATCAGCAATAGCAGCTTTATCCCATTTTTCATAATTCTGCCCCCTCTTCATCCCTTAACTTTATTTTACCAGAAAGAGGGGATGCTACCATAATAATTCCAATTACCTTGATAAAAGATTGTATCTTAAACTTCAAGATAATCCTTTGACTAGGCATTAAGACACACAATCGATTCTTTTAAAAAAATGCCCGGACCCAAGATAGTCTATATGGCTCATTTGCAATTGCTTCCGATTACTGTTATGATGGAGAAGAATTATTTTTGTTCGGTGTAAAGGATTGTATGAGTTTCGACTTTTCGTCTTGAAGTCACTTTGGGCAGAGATAGTAACACATTGTGCGCTAACGCACTAGGAGGCAACAAATATGGAACAAGGTACAGTTAAATGGTTTAATGCAGAAAAAGGTTTTGGATTTATCGAACGCGAAAACGGTGACGATGTATTCGTACACTTCTCTGCTATCCAAAGTGAAGGCTTCAAATCTCTTGACGAAGGCCAAAAAGTAACTTTCGACGTTGAGCAAGGCGCTCGTGGACCTCAAGCTGCGAACGTTCAAAAAGCTTAAATCATATTTGTATAACCAAAACAGGCTCTTTTTAGGGCCTGTTTTTTTATGTTTATTAAAAAATAATCAATAAAAAACCCTACTCAACGATCGAGTAGGGGCATGGTGCCGGTAATGTAAAAAGTTTAAAGCTTCAAAGGTTGTTTTCAGTATAACATATCCATTCACAATATGCGATTCTAGTGTAACATTTATTTTATTTAGAGAACAACTTCAACTTCAAGATACGCTATTCCTTCCCCTTAAAATAGTGGACCGGCCTAATTTCTAAGCCCCAGCCAAACTGCTCACCCGCTGCCAATTGTGCGGTAGGGTGTAATGAGGCAATCCGGATTGCTTCTTCCATATTCTCGGCTTCGATAAGGAATGCACTCCCAACCCTTTCTTTCGCTATAGTAAAAGGACCGTGATTAACCGTTATTGCCCCATTATCCCAGCGGAGGTTTTTAGCCGCCACATCCACGCCGGCATCCATCAGAACTCGTCCGGTCCTGTACAATTCTTCGAGGTGGGGGCCGCACTCATCCAAGACAGCATCAATCTCCGCCTTTGGGCGGGAATCCATTTTTTCGGGGTCAAAATAACCCAGGCAAAGAAACATCATATTTATCACTCCTTAGTTTTAGTCATTTCGAACGGATCATTAAAAAGAAGGATGAAATCGAAAAAATGATGAGGAATGCAGCGCCATTGAGCATTAAGCCAATGCCCCGACTAATTCCATCCGCTCCCCGTACATATTGTCCCTCAACAAAGATGGCATCACTACCGTATACTCAAAAGACATTCCTGTTGAGGAAAATTAATCCAGGACTTATAAACTATTATTCAACAAAAAAAGGCGTATTCCTCTTTGGAGCGCCCTTTCTCATTCGTATTCTTTTAACCGCTAGCGTGGCCCATGTTTTTTTTATTCATCAGCTTATTTACATGCTCCTTAGGGTTCCAGCAGTTGAACTTATAAGTAGGTTTCGTTTCGTACCCGAGCCGGCTGCAGGAATACATCATCCCTTCCGCCTTTTTCTCGGCCAGGAAATGCCGGCATGTCGCGCAGCAGTGAAAATCTTTCATCCTAATGCACCTAATTCCTTTGCTAATGGTACAGGTAATCCATTCCTGCTTTAGCTGCTCCAAAGGCCCTTTTTTTAAAATTTATTCCTATTAACTCCGCTTTTGTTCAGTACAGGCACAAGGTGAATTCCATATAGTAGGAGTAAGGTTGCTTGACCCATAGGGAACGGCATGCCAACAACTAAAGGAGTGAATATGATGGGTTATTATCGTTATGGGTACGGTCCTAGGTTCAGGGGTTATCCTCCTTACCGATTCGGTCCTGGCTTCCGTGGCGGTTTCGGTCCGGCATTTGCAGGAGGATTTGCGGGAGGATTCCTCGGTGGCTTTACCGGCGCTGCCGTTGCTCCATTTTTCTTTTTTTAATAGTTAGGTGGAAAACTTCATAAAATGCCTCCGCCAAGAAAACTCTGGCGGGCGTTTTACATAGATCAATCGGGCTTTTTCAAGCTGTCCAATAAAACATATCCAAAAACAATTCCTGCCGCTGTGGTTATGGTGGAAGCCCCGAAAGATGCAAATACTGCTGCAAAAGGGAGGTAGTCCCCCATTGGGGAGTAATACAAATACGGTGCCAACGCCACATAAAGTGCGGGAAGCCCAACTGCGACAATTTTAACCCAATCAAACGTCCACTTCTTTTTTTCAATAATCTCCAGGATCAGCTTTGGAATCCGTAGCAGCAACCCGATTACGACAGGGGAGACAATTGTAAAAATCAAAGTCGGAAACATATTATACGTCATCTCGGCTTCTCTTTTTAGGTTAATGTGATACTTCATGCCCACATAAAAAATAACTCCAATGACAATCGTGCAACCCAAATAATAAAGGAACCTTTTCAGAAAAATCCCTCCCTCTCTAACTATATACGACAACGCGGCCATAATGTTCCATATTGAAAAAGTGTTTATAAGGCCTTGTTTTTCACCATTTTCCGTTTTGCAAATTCAAGTATGTATAAATTACTCCAAGTGATGAATGGGATTGATAAGGCAAGGTATGAAACGTTCGTAGCCCCAATGCCAAATAGTCTTACCTCGTCGTTTGTCACGTAGAAAACCCAGATGGCTGTTCCTAGAAATAACGTATTTAAACAAAATGCCACTAACCACGCCAACCACTTGTTGAAACTCTTTTTCAAAAAAAGGACTGAGACCGTAGTAGATAATATGAATGAAACAAAAATTAGAAAATAAATCACTGTCCTACCACCTTCTCAAAATTTGGATCACTCCCACTTCGGAAGAGAAAGCGTGGCAACTGTATCTACGTTTTTCAGCAGCCAAGCCTTATCTCCATCCTCTTGAACATTCTGAGCGGCCTGCTTGGCCAATGAAATGTTTTCGTCCCGTTTTTGCTTGTCTCCCTTTACGGCATAGGCACGGGCCAGCGCTTCATATGCGAAACCTAAATCAAATGCACCAAGATTGTTATTTAAACAAAGGTCCAAGGATTTGTTCGCATGATTAAGCGCGGGTTCCGCTCTTCCTAAAAGCGAATATACACGTGAAATTTGCCATTCACCTCTCGCAAAATTCAATAAGGTTCCCACTAATCCCCAATGAAAACGCGAAGCATGAGCTGCATTTACCATGTTTTCGTCGTCTGCTTCACTACGATTGTTTTTCTCAATTAAATCCCATGTATAATTAAACAAATCGATTGCTAATTTCTTATGGATTTCCTTCTCTTGAGATGTTTTGAATTCGGTCATTTTAAAATTGTCCCCCTAACTCTATGGCCTATTGTTTATTAATTTTTTTATACTCTCTATCACAATTGCAGGGTTCTCAAGGTGAACGGAATGCCCAGTGTCTGCTTCGATATGCTCTGTATTTTCCGTTAAATTCGCCAATAACAGCTGGTCGCGCTTCCAACTGTCCGGTTGCTTTTTCGCGCTTATCACGATAACGGGCAAATTTTCTCGTAAAGGAGCGGCGTTTATGAGTTGTTGTGCCGACTGTTCGGAATCCAGGTATTCACGGTAGGCGGATTGATAAGCACCTAACGTATAACCAATGTAGTTTAGTGATTGATCATACTTCTTTTCGAGAAACTT
Organism: Neobacillus piezotolerans; assembly: GCF_003362805.1. Taxonomy (GTDB): domain Bacteria; phylum Bacillota; class Bacilli; order Bacillales; family Cytobacillaceae; genus Bacillus_D; species Bacillus_D piezotolerans. The sequence goes on along the minus strand of NZ_QNQT01000002.1, from coordinate 755,289 downwards.
CCTGCCGATTTTCTGTTTCAACGCTCTTGGAATGCCAACGAGCGAAGTAACATACCCCGTAGTGACAAGCCTCCTGAATTTCGTGATTCGCTTCGTATTCTCCGGGGTAAGCATATACTGGCTTTCATGGACCGCATCTTCCAAAACAAGTCCAGCCACCTCATTTGGATACATGCTTGCAAACAATCGCATCGAAAGCCCGCCGTAGGAGTGGCCTACTAAAATATATGGCGGCTTGATTTTATGATGATCTAACACTTCTCTTATTTCCTCAACGCTATCCAAGGAAGTCATTGTTTTCCGTCTTGTTCTACTCCAACCATAATTCCCCCTGTCAAACGAAATGACCCGGGCAATCTTGGAAATTTCCGGCTGGACATAGCACCAATCGATTGAAACGGAGGTATATCCAGCTTCCAGAATAACCGTTATCGGCCCACCACCTGTTACAATTGCATGTATATCTGAATATCTCGTTTTTATAATCTGCCCAGGCGGTTCGACCCTGTTTTTTCGGTCCATCGCCAGGTTCCAGATAGTAAAAGGAAATCCTATTATTCCTAAAGTATTACGAAGAATTGTTGGGATAATCACATTTGGCCTCCATACTTTCTAAAGAATATCTGGAATTTCACCATGATTGAGTCCTTACCTACGGCTAAAATAAGGCCGCACCAACCTGTTTCGTGCGTTATCACAAAAGTCCAGCGAAACTTTTTATCTACTATGTACAAATCAATAGCTGTTTCATGAATCAAGTCTGTGGTGCTAAATCCAGAAGCATTCTCAAGTTGTAAGGCAAAATCAGAGTCTTGAAAAAACACATAACATTCTGTTTTGGTCTCATGTCAAACGCCTTTTGGGCCATTTCACCTTCAAGACAATCTTTCTTTTTATAACTGAATAGATGCCATAAATAGCCGCAATAACCGCCATGGTCAAATAAGTAAATTTCTCTTTTTTCTTCGTCGTTGAGATGATTGGCGAAATGAGTTTCCCATTCTTTCCGTAAATCCGCTCCCCATTTCGGTAATTTTCTTACCTTAATGTTTTTGTTTTTAAGAATATCTACCATGTCCATCCCAATCCCCCCGACATTTCTCTTTCACCTATGTTTGTCCAAGATATACTTGAACTTTCTTCCGCTCCTAATGTTTTAATCTCGGCATCAAATTACATATAATGGAGGAAAACACTCTTTGAATTAACCGGTAGTTAATCCAGGATAAAATCTATTCTCTAGGAGGAAGTATATGCTGGTAAAATCCTTAGTGTTGATAGCTTTAGGTTTCGTCATTATTTTTGTAGGCATTTCCATTAAACATAAAGGAAAAACTTCATTCATTGCTGGTAATAATGAAATTTTCGTCCCTAGAAACGAAAGGAAATTAGCAGAACGAATTGGTTTGGTGATAATGTTATTTGGTGTGGAAACTGTTTTGTTCCCAATTGCCTATCATTTTTTCAGCGGAATACAAGGTTACCAGTTTACAATACTAGCCGTTCTTAATATTTTGGCTGTATTTCTACTCATGATACTAGACCAATTTGAACGCTAGTCCATAAGGCACTCTCCTGGAATCCACCCAGCCTTGCCTTCCTTTTTAATCAAGGCATAACCGGAGCAATCCTCATCTATGACTGACACGGTTTCCCCTTTGGTTACACTGATTTGGGCACAGGATACATCTGTTTTAATTGTAAAATCGCCATTTTCATTTTGCAGGATATACTCGTTTTTCACATAAAACATACGGCCAGTTTCCGGTTGCCGGCACAGAGTAAAGAACTCTCCTCTTTCAACAGGAACGATTGTGTAGAACGGATAGTTAATCGAGCCCTTTATTGCGGAATCAGCGACAAAATCTTTGGTGACAGCCCTAGACGGCAGCTTATCCACATACAGATGAGAAAACGAATCGCCTTCCGCAGTCCGCTGGATAATAAAGGCGTTTAATTGCCCGGTTGGCTTGATGACGTTGCCGCCGTCGATGGCGATTATTTTTTTCGCCTCATCAATAATTGGATTGTCGGACGGAATATCGGTCGAGTAATTCACCACCGGCCAATGCCCAACGACGACAAACTTGCCCGTGCGGTGTGATTTTTCCAAAAAAGAAGGCATCGCCAGCGCGTTGCTTCGCTCGGTCTCCTTCCAATCCTCCCCGTCCTCCAAGCCGGCATGGACAAAAATATAGCGATCCGTTTCGATGGCTGTCGGCAAATTTGCCAGCCACTCCATTTCTTTTCCATAGTAGCGGAGCAATACTTCCTTCACTTCCTGGATGGTTGAGTGGTCATTAAGTTGAAAACCAACCTCCTTAAGCCATTCCCCGATAAGAGTATGTTCCCGGGCAGCCAAATAGTTTAGCAGCTGCGGGTTTTCCTTCAGCAGATGCTCCACGAGCGCATCGCAATTCCCTTCGATTACATGAACATTCGGGTTAGTGGCAGCGAGCTCCATCACATAGCGCACAACCTCTTTGCTGTTGCCTCCCTTCTCGCACAAATCGCCATTAATGATTAAATAGTCCTCACCGCTAAACCCGGCCTTATTTAACAATTCCTTAAAAAGCCCGATTTCCCCGTGAATATCGGAAATAACAATCACCCTCCCAGTTTCGGGAAGTTTCAATTCGTTAATTTTATCCAAAGCGTCCTTCTCCTCTATGTATCTTCCTTATTGTTGTGAAAATTGTGTCGAAATACGTTGACCCTTGTTATAAAATTCCACAAAAATAGCGATAATCCTTCCCTTTTTTCCATTATGGCAAATGGTTTATGGGGATCTAAAATTTGCAGGTTTGGCAGCTAAGGTTTTTTTAAAAAAATGTGCACATGCCCCCGGCGTTCTATCCACCCAATATATTTTTCAAAGAATAGATTGTTAGTAACGGACAAGGAGGTGAATTAGTTGGATAATTGGGATCGAATTCTATTTGGCCATCGCAGAATGAAACAGCCTAAACATGGACATGAGTATGGATCTGAATATGGGACCGAATATGGACCTGAAAATAGTGATATGGAAATGGACGGCGGATCGGATATTCAAGGAGAACAGATGGGAGAATACGGACGGAAATCCACTTGCCAGCAGCTGGCGGATATAATTGGCGGTATGGTTATTTCCTCGTCTCCAGCGTGTGTCGTGATGCGCAATCGAAATATTAACGCAACCATCCTTGGACACCGCACACTTTCCGCGCTCTCTTTGCCTTTTGGCCTTTCATTTGAAAATAATGTAAGGGGCGAAACTCTTAATCTAGGTGAAACAGTCATTCTTCAGGAAGAAATAAATCCTTTCATTTCAGCGCTGCGCAAGAGGGGCATTATCGTAACGGCAATCCATAACCATTGGTTGTTCGAAAACCCTCGTTTGATGTATATGCATTGGGAGAATGTTGGTGATCCTTTCGAATTTGCACAAAAGAGTTGGGATGCAGCTTTGGAAGTTGGCCTTTTTTAACAGCGATAAAGCCATTTACGATTTGTCGCAAATGGCTTTTTCATTTAGTAAGTTTCTCCGAGGTTTTCATCCAGTAAATTACGGGCAATCGTATAGCCTATCAGATAGGCGGCAGCGGACGTGTTGCCGTCAACCGTAAACGGAACAATCGAAGCGTCTGCAACAAGTAAATTTTCCACTCCGTACACCCTGCCGCGGTTATCAACAACACCGCCTTTTTCAAAAGGCGCCATTCTTAAAAAGCTTTGCTGGTGATGGTTATGTCCGAAGTTTTCCTTAATGTAATCTTCAAGTTCAGCGTCATTATCAATCGTTTCCATGGAAGGGGCCATTAGCCGGTATGCCGGATCGATTTTGGACAGTTTCATTGCTATTGGCTTGATGTACTCTCTGTAAATTGCTTTTATACTTTCCATATCGTATCGGTGGTTGAGGAATCCTTCGTCAGCCAGTACAATCTTCAACGGATCATCATTTTGGATTCTTATATTCCCTCTGCTCCTTGGCTGGAGGAAAATGATGATGAGATTCAGTTTTCCCTCAGATACTGCGCCTACCAATTGAACGCTTCTGCGGCTTCCACTTTTATCAAACGGATGCGGCAGGAAAGCTCCTCCCGTGTATAAGGCAAATGGATCCTTTTGGTCACCCACATCTCTTTGGTTCATTGAAAAAACAGCTGTATTCAGAGTATGGTTCACCAGGTTCTTACCAACGTTCGGATTGTTGAAAATGACTGGTAACCCCGCCTTTGCGAGATCCCTTGCAGGGCCGATTCCTGATAGCATCAATAGATGAGGGCTGTTGATCCCAGCGGATACTATTACTTTTTTCCGGGCAAACGCCTTAATCTCTTTGCCTTCCCTGAGCATCTCAACCCCAATTGCCTTATTTCCTCTAAAAAGAATTCTAAGTGCTGTTGTCCTAAAAAAGACCCTCAATTTCCGGCCATTAACCCCATATCCATCCGGTGTCATAATGTCCTGGGATAAAAATGCAGTGGAAGAACTCTCCCTTCTTCCATGGGGTTTTGGAATAACTGCCATTGTGTAAATGCTCCAATCGGAGTCGACGGGTCATTATAATCATCAATAATTTCTACACCCGCCGCTTCAGATATCGCCCGCACCACTTTTTTCGATACGTTAGTCGGGTTAGCAGGCGCCTGCCTTATATGAAGCCGTCCACTATATCCGTGGTAGTTTGGATTTTCTGTGGTTCCCAAGAATTTTTCCATCTCTTTAAAGTTTCGAATTGCCTGATTTGGACCCCATCTCCTCCCTAAAAGCCTTTCCCAATTCTGGAGTACAGAAGGAGTCGGCCGAACATATTGTTCCCCGTTGATTGAGGAACCTCCTCCAGACAACCTTCCCGTCGTCCATTCGAACGTCCGGTCATCCACCCCTTCTTGGGGAACCCCTTCCCCCTGCCAAAAATACTGTAGAAAATACTTTTCTTCCAATTCCGGCGCGAACCTTGAATCTTGAATTGGTATATCCCTATCATTATTATCCCCCGCTTCCAAAACGAGGACAGAAGTCTTTTTGTCGTCGGATAAAATCTTTGCAATAACAGCTCCCGCAGGGCCACTGCCAACGACAATATAGTCAAAAACATCATAATTTGGAAACTCCATGATGACTCTCCCTTCCGAATTTATATATTCTATGAATGAAGGGAACCGGAGAGATAGGCAGTGAGACTACTTGTACAAAAATAAAGAATTAGTGCATATGGGGGTTACGGGGAAAAGGAGCGTTGCACACATCAAAAAACCCGCCATGCGACATGGCGGGCTTAGAAATTAATTTAGTCCTCTAGACGTTGGCGCTGTTCCTGGTCTTGATCCTGGTCTGCTTCCGCACGAGAACGTACGCGGGCCTTGGAATCGGAATCCACTCGGATTTCCAAATCAATTTTCGCGTTTCCACTTTCTTCAATTTTTGCGACGTTTGTGTTGAAATCCCGGTTCTTCACCCTGTTCTCATTGTCAACGTCGGTCCTGTTGTCTAACCGATTATCAAACTCGACATCCACTTCAGTTCTGATATCGGTTTCATTCCTTCGTCTTCCAGCCAAAATAATTCCCTCCTTATCGTTTGTAATTACAGTCTATTCATCGCTCCCAAAAAGATATGGACATTTACCCTAGTACAAACATGGAAAAAAACAAAAATCAAAATCATGAATATAATAAAAAAAATCCCTCCATCTGATGCAGCTGTCCATACTTTTTCCCAAATACGGAATACATTGGTACTAAACACGCAAAGGAGGTTTTTATATGGGAGAAGTATGGTATCCATCGATGGGGCCAAGATACAGTGAAAAAGGAGGATTATCTATGGAAGGCTGGTTTCCTGGGTTAGACAGGAGGAGCAGGGGAAGAAGTTCAAGGGTTGAAGAAAGTTCTTCATTTAGGAATATTCGTGATGAATTTGAATCACAAAGTTTCAATTTCGAAAGAAGAAATGTAAATAATAATGTCAGGGAAAGAGTGGATGTAGAAGTCGATGTCGAAAATGAATTCGTAAATGAAATCGATGTGGAAAATGAAAACGACGTAACGAATTTCGACCGAAACAAAAACATCGCAAGAATAAGGAGAAGCGGCAACGCGAAAATCTGCCTGGACATCAATGTAGACGCCGATTCCGCGGCAAGGGTGCGTTCAAGTGCCTTATCCGAACAAGACCAAGAACAAGAACAGAATCAAAGGGAATCTTTTGATTTCTAAGGTTCTGGGAATGTGAGGGGAAACGTATGTCAGAGTCAAAGGAAAGGCAAAATGTGGAGGTTTCGGAAAGGCAAAATGTAGAGGTTTCCGAAGACCAAATCCAAAAGAACATCTCGAAATCCTTGGATAAGAATGAAAACACCTCAAAGATTGGGCATAGCGGAAACTCAAATGTGGATGTAAATGTAAACGTCCAAATTGAAACGAAGGCAATTGCATATGCTTTGCTCTGTTCCTCACTAGCCAGGAAAGAATTGACGAACGAAGAATTTTCCTTCGCAATTAAAAAATTGGAGGAATTAATGCATAAAGAGCAAAAGAAAGAGCCTGAAAACCAAAGGAGACACCCTGGGCCAAGACGGCATCTTTTCGGAAATTTTTAATCGAACCTCCCCTGTAAAACAGGGGAGGATTTCTTTTTTACTAATGATATTCAAATTGTTATTTGAAAAGCCTGTCATATCCCCTCTTCATTCTCAATATACCCAATCTTTTTTTGTACTGTATTGGATAAGGCGCTATCACTGGAACGAAAAATGCTAAAAAAATCCGACAAGAAGAACGACCCGCACACTAGTTTTCCATTCTTCTTTGAGAAGAGCCCTTTCTTTTGAACCGCTTCTATTATTCTCGAAAAAACCCTTTAACGATTAAATACACCTTGTTGATGAATTTTAGGAACGTTTTCTTCTATCCTATCCTTGTTGTCATAGATCCACTTAAACATAGATTTGTTTAATCCATATAAGCTTGGATCTTTTATAAGATAAGCCATAAAGATTGTTTGTATGCTAAGCATTACATACCAGACAGACTTACATTCACTGATCGATAAAGGACTATGCCGGTTATATGCGGCTACAATTTCCCCAACAAAAGGCAGCCACTTCTCCCTTAGTACTTCATCATGGAAAACTTCGCTTAAGATGCTCGTACAGCAATAACAAAGATCAAAAATCCTTACATTAACCTCAGCTATTTCAAAATCGATTACCCCGCTTAGCTTATTGTTTATAAATAACATATTATGTAGGTGCGCATCGCGATGAATGAGCTGCCTTGGCAATTCGCCGACATGCCCTTTTAGGCCAACTTCCAATTCTCTAAACAGCTTCATAAGGTTTTCGCACTCGTCGCCATTACCGATTTCCTTAACCGCATAACCGTAAACCATTTTGTATAGGTTTTTATCAGGGAAATCTTCAAACCCACTAAAGCTGCTCATTAATTTGTTCATCAAAGCAATTGTTTCACCGAGAAGGCGGGGAATTTCCGAGTTATCTAAAGCTTCTTTTATATCAAAGGGCTTGCCTTCCAAGAAAGGATATAAGCAATAGTTTTTCTCTTGGTAGGAGGCAAAAACTTCCCCAGAACTTGTTGCAATCGGATATTGTGTGTTGAACTTATTATCTTTCAGTTGCTTTAAAAGCTTTATTTCCCTCTCAACTTCCTGGGTGCTCCCCTTTTTTTTCAAAATGAACCTCTGTTGGTCGCTAGCAATCAAAAGGGTTGCCCTTTCGGATAAAATCTTACCTTCCTTAATTTGAATTCCCCAGAAAGATGAAATTTGGTTAGCATTGTCTAGGTTCAAACAGTTTTCCTCCGATAAAAATGATTTTGGTTCTACTTCTTACTATATGTAAACAATTCTTGTTGTTATTAAAACTATCTGCCAGGCAGTTGGATGCCACCCCAGCAGCTTACATTACATTGGCCATATTCATTATCACCCACGGCAACCACCGTTCCGTCCGCTTTAAGCCCGACGGTATGGGCGGAACCCGCCGCAATTGCCACAATGTCGCGCCAATCACTTACATTACATTGGCCATACTTATTCCAACCCACAGCTGTTACAGTACCGTCAGGTTTTAGGGCGATTGTATGATTACTGCCCACAGCTATTGCGACAATGCCGTGCCAGCCGCTTACATTGCTTTGGCCATGGTTATTCAAACCCACAGCCGTCACCATACCATCCGATTTCAGGCCGATTGTATGAAGATAACCCGCTCCAATCGCAACAATATCGCACCAGCCGCTTACATTGCATTGGCGATACCGATTATTACCCACGGCGGACACGGTGCCGTCCATTTTAAGACTGATGGTATGCCAGTCGCCTGCCGCGATGGCCACAATATCATGCCAGCCGCTTACCTCGCATTCACCATCATTATTCCGGCCCACAGCTACCGCCGTCCCATCCGATTTAAGCCCAATGGTGCGCCGCCAACCCGCAGCAACCGCTACAATATCACGCCAATCATGTACATCGCATTGGCCATGCCTATTCCAACCCACAGCTGCCACAGAACCGTCAGATCTAAGGCCAATAGTATGAGCATTTCCTGTATTCGTCGCCATGTGAACATTACCGGCCGCGACCGCCGCAATATCGCGCAAGCTGCTTACATTACATTGGCCATTTTTATTATCGCCAACTGCCATCACCGTCCCATCAGATTTAAGCCCAACGGTATGACGACGACCGGCCGCTATCGTATCTTTAGGCCACCGTTTCACCTTTAACGCCACTTCATTCGGTGAAAAGTAATCCATGTTTTACCTCCTTGAACGCGAGTAAAAACCACTAAAATTCGGTATAGTTGTCACTTAAGCAATGTTGAGTGACATCAATACTAAAATTTGCTCCTTTCTCCATCACAATATTTTCTTTTCAAAAGTTAAAAAACTCATTGCGAATAATGCTTGACCCTTTCCCATTCGGCTGTTAGATTGTCTTGCTTTTTCCAGATTTGTCCGTTGCTCTTATCATAGAGATAAAGCCAGCCATCGTTAACGATTAATTCATAGCTTCCCTCTGTATTTTGATCTACACTTATGTGATGCGGGAAACTACTCGACGAAGAAATAATTGCATTGGATATTGACCATGTTGAATAAAGGACAACAACACCTAGAGCAATTATATTAGCGGATAATCCTTTCATTATTACACCTCTTTCTACATTGTTAACAATGTGTTTTCCTCATAGGCTTTATTTTCAGATACAAGCCACCTTGCAGCCAAAGCGGCATATTCATTGAACTCTTCCACCCCAAAATTATAAATCCGCAGCAGGATTCCCCCCGACGAATTTATCAGCAAGCTCAATATAACCCTTCAAATAGACTGGAATATCGGAATGGCCAACGATTTCCTTTGTCGACATCCAGACTACCTCATCCACTTCAGCAGGGCATTTCGCGAAAGCCTCGCCTGATTTATAGTCACACACGAAAACAATATTAACGACATTCAGTCCGCTATCCGTTACGAAGGAAGAACTCGTTACGTAGCGAAGGTTATCGATTTCGATGCCGACTTCTTCACCGATTTCCCTGTGAAGTGTCCTTTCCAAAATTTCAATTGAAGCTCCTTCCTTCTCCACCTTGCCGCCGATAAGGGAAAGCAATCCCCCAGCATGTTCCTCCTTTTCACTGCGTTTAATTAGCAGCCATTTACCATCCTTATTGATTGCGCCTTCCACATTTAAGATGAACATTTGTTTCCTCCCTAATTTTTACAGCCAGTCCTTGCTCTTTCCATACCTATTCGCCACTTTTCCAAATTTCCCCTCTTTCGGGCTACCACTTGTTTCTTTTTTAAAAAGAAGGATTCTTCCCTCTTCTAAGCAAATTAGTAATACAAACTCTTTAAGGTGGTTGTCGTCGATGAATCCATTTGTATTTGCGTGTATTACTCCGCACGGAGGCGAAATTATTCCTGAATTGCAGGGCGCCATGCCTGAACGGATGGCTAAAACGAGAGAAAATATGGTGAAGCTCGGGGGATGGATGAGCGATGCCATGCCGGATAGTTTAATCGTTCTGACGCCACATGGGACGCGGATTAACGGACGGTTTTCCATAACCGATTCGGAAAGGATGGAAGGATTTTTAAGAGAAAATGAAGCAGACTTTTCGATGGAGAAAAAGGTTGACCGGGAGCTCGCCAAATTGATCAACAGGCAAGCTGCTGCTGACGGCGTGCCGGCTTCGACGATTAATTATGGTACGGCGGCCGGCCCAATTTCCTGCCTGCCTCTTGATTGGGGCGTGATGGTCCCGCTCCGGTTTATGCCGGATGTTCCGGTTGTTGTGATTACACCTTCCAGGGAAATGTCCTTCGAGGACCATATCAATTTAGGGAAAGCACTTAGGAAGGCCGTAACGCAATCCGGAAAACGGGTAGGACTGATTGCAAGCTGCGATTGGGCGCACGCCCATGATGCCGATGGCCCGTACGGTTTTGACCCGGCAGCGCGCCAATTCGATGAGGAGACGGTCGGACTGATTCAATCGAATAACTTGGAAAAGATGGCTGAATTCCAAGAAGACTTTATCGAAGCGGCCAAGCCGGACGGAATCTGGCAAACTCTGATTCTCGCAGGAGCCATTCCTTTTGAGGAAAGAAAAGTCGAATTCCTTTCTTATGAAGCGCCGACTTATTTCGGGCTGATTTGCGCCGGGTATCATGCGTAAGAAAAGAAATGAGTGGCATTCGGAATATTCGATTGCCACTCATTTTTATGTAGAGAGATGGCGGCGACATCCCTCGTGCGAAAGTGTTACCTCAAGTTAAAAATCCCTCCGCCGGTTTCACCATTTATGGGCAGTGATGAATGTTCATGTGCAATGGCCCAAACATCATTTTCTTTTTTAAAACAATAGGTGAACCGATTTGTGATTTGACGCAGTTTGTCTCCAGATTCTTCGTTATGAGCCGCAAATGTAACAGCACAATGGGCAAATGCCAAATCCGAGTTTTCTTCCACTACTAAATCTGTAAACATTACTTTAAGTAAAACACCTTCCTCACTTAAACCAGTAAACCACCCTGTCACCATGTCCCTCAATCCGGCAACACCCGTAACCTCCCAGCTATCCCAGCAATCATACATATGGATGTCATCAGCGTATGAAGATAAGAATTTCTCAACATCTTTTTCATAAACGGAAGATTGATAGTTTTCCAAGACATCTTTAACTCTGGTAAAACCCGCCATTAAGAGTCAGCTCCCTTATCGTATTCTTAAATCCATATTTATTGCTTGCCGTTAATACATTCTTTGTCTAAGAGATTTTTCCTTCTAAATTTGGAGAGGCAATCATAATTGGCATTCCGGTGGAAACGGCCTGACAGTTTAAAAAAGGCAGTTGATTCTTTTGCGAATCGGGCCGCCCTGTTTTATGGAATCCTTATTTTCTCATGCCCATGCCTATTGCTTCGCCGGTTTTTTTATCCAAGTAGACGCTGATAGGACCTAAACTACCTTCGTCTTTTGTTTTAAAAGAAATGATCAGAACTTCTTTGCCTTTGATGTTGATTAAAGTCCTTATCATTTCATCCATGATTTTCGTGTCTTCGGAAACTTTCTCCTCCCTGACCTGTGCGAGATTGGCATTCTTGATGGATTTCTGTGAAACAGGATCAATATAGCCGTACGCCCTTTTAATTTCGGTGTGATACGTAAACGAATCGACAAACGAAATAAACAGGAGGACGAAAAACGGAACGGACAAAAGAAGTAGGAATCCAGCTTTTCTCATTACGGCCTCCCGGGAGTTTGAGACTTAAGTACTTTTAATAATTTCAAAAACCTTTCTAGTCGTTGCAACCGAGGCTGGGACAAGGATTACGACCGAAACAAAAATCTGCACCATCACCAATACGTTTAGAAAAGAAGGGTCAAACAACATTTCTATATACCGGTACAAGTAACTGAACAGCTTAAAGTAAATCACAAAAAAGATAAGGATAAAAAAATAATAAATCAGTTTTTTTGCCATCTTGAAATTCGATCCCTCACTTCTTTTACCTTAGTTAATTTCGTACACAAGCCACTCCGATAGCTTCCCGCCCATTTTTTCATACAGCGATTGGGCTGCCAGGTTGTCTTTTGCGGTTTCCCAGGTCATGGACGCGAAGCCGTTTTCCCGGATATATCCCAAACTGGCTTGGAACAGCTTTTCCCCAACCTTCTTCCCCCTCGACTCGGGAACCACAAATAAATCATTGAGGATTGCCTGCCGCTTTACCTTCAGGGTGCTGAACGTAAAATACAATGTGGCGAACCCAATCAACTCCCCATTTTCTTCCGCCACGAACTGAAGCCCGCTTGAAGGCGCCTCCATTAAATGGGTGATTAAGCCCTTTAACTTATCCTCTTCAGGTTCAGGCTGCTTGTAGAAATCAACTATGTATTGTCTCATGAGTTTATAAAGCCTGTTGACATCTTGATAGGCAGCCGGCCTAATTTCCATATTTCGATTCACACGGTTTCTCTCCCTATAGTAGATTTTTTATGTTATTAAAAATTCCCAATACTCCGCTCTTGCCTATACCTAACCCAGAATCGTGACATATGGTATGGTATCTTCTATCCAAAGGTGGTGTTGTTCATGTTCGGTTATGGTGGAGGCTTCGGTTACGGAGGCTGCGGTTACGGTTATGGCGGAGTTGGTGGCTTTGGCTGGGGCGGCGGTTTCGCTCTAATCATTGTCCTTTTCATCTTATTAATTATCATTGGTGCTACAATTTGTTGGTAGTGCGTTTCCTAATTCAATCAACCCAGCCGTCCATCGATCCATATTCCCTAAACCGCATCAAAAGTATTTTCACAAACCTCACTATTCTATAACTTCTTTGCGCTAAGACTCCTCCGCTGTCTTGGCGTATTTTTTTACAAATCACTCTCAATTCCCTAAAAAGACGATTACTAAAATTATCCTTCGGGGCATGCATTTGCCTAATTTTAACATAAAATAGGTTAATGATTGCCGTTTAAATTAATCTCTTGACGGTTCAGCCTCAGGTTGTTACAATAAATTCCAATAAAAGCATACAAATTCGTTGATGAGAAAAAGTAGCGTTTCGTCTTGATCCACAGAGAGCCGGCACTTTGGTGCAAGCTGGCGTTCGAGTGTTACGTGAAAATCCTCTCTGAGAAGCCAGGCTGAACATGCAGTAAGCCTGGACGGAAGTCCGCCGTTACAAGGAACGCGTATGATTGTACGTTGCTAAGTGCTATTGATCGGATCAATAGAATTAGGGTGGTATCGCGGTTAACCCCGTCCCTTGTCTGGGATGGGGTTTTTTGTGTGCTTTTAGAATACTTTTTTTAAAAAAAGGAGCGATATCGATGAACTCTAATCAAAAACAGGAGTCCGTTGTCGGGCGTGAGGAACGGATCCGGAATTACTGGACGGAAAGGAATACTTTCAGGGAATCGGTGCTGCAGAGGCAAAGTGATATACCGTTTGTCTTTTACGAAGGGCCTCCGACAGCAAATGGCCTTCCCCACGTTGGCCATGCGTTTGGGCGGACAATCAAGGATGTGGTGGCCAGGTATAAAACGATGCAAGGTTTCCTTGTTGAGCGAAAAGCTGGCTGGGATACGCACGGGCTTCCAGTCGAACTTGGGGTCGAAAAGCAGCTCGGCATATCAGGAAAGCAGGAAATCGAGAAATACGGCATTGAGGATTTTATCAAAAAATGCAAGGAGAGCGTGTTCACGTACGAGAAAAAATGGCGTTCCTTTACTGAGGAATTGGGCTACTGGGTCGATATGGACCAGCCATATTTAACGTTGAGCAACGAGTATATCGAAAGTGTTTGGAACATCCTCGGCAAGGTCCATGGCGACGGACTTTTGTATAAGGGCCATCGGGTATCGCCATACTGCCCGAGCTGCCAGACTTCGTTAAGCTCGCATGAGGTGGCCCAGGGCTATAAGGATGTAAAGGACTTATCGGCGACTGTTAAATTCAGGATGGAAGACCGGGAGAATGAGTATTTCCTTGGCTGGACGACCACACCATGGACGCTGCCGGCAAATGTTGCGCTGGCCATGAATCCTGACATGGCGTATGTGCGGGCAAAAAAGGATGGCGAGGTATATATCGTCGCCAAATCGCTCGCCGAAATGGTGCTTGGGGACTGCGAATTGCTGGGCGAGCATAGCGGCCGTGAATTTGAAGGTGTGTGTTATGTGCCGCCTTTCAATTATGTGGCCGTCGAGAAAGGCCTTGAAGTTGTGATGGCGGAGTATGTGACGGAGGACAGCGGAACCGGGATTGTCCATATCGCACCTGCCTACGGGGAAGATGACTACAAAACCGTCCAGCAAAACGGCTTCTCGTTCATCAATGTCGTTGATGCACGCGGCTGCTATACGGCTGAGGTGACGGAACTCGCGGGGAAATTCGTGAAGGACTGCGATGTCGACATCATCAAAATGCTCGCTGAGCGGGGAACGCTTTACCATAAAGAAAAATACGAGCACAGCTATCCACACTGCTGGCGCTGCGACTCTCCACTGCTTTACTATGCGACAGACAGCTGGTTTATCAAGATGTCGGCGCTAAAGGACAAAATGCTTACCAACAACGCCGGGGTGAACTGGTATCCTTACCATATTAAAGAGGGCCGATTCGGGAATTTCCTTGAAAATCTCGTTGACTGGAACATCAGCCGGAACCGGTATTGGGGTACACCGCTGAATGTCTGGGTTTGTACAGCTTGCGGGCATGAGGAAGCACCGCGCAGCATCGCTGCCCTTCAAAAGCTCGCTGCAACTGATGTCCCGGACAATAATGAGCTCCACAAGCCATCTATCGACGAGGTCCAATGCACTTGCCCGGAATGCGGCGGAGCCATGTACCGGACGCCTGAGGTCATCGATGTGTGGTTCGATAGCGGTTCGATGCCGTTTGCTCAGTACCATTATCCTTTTGAAAATAACGATAAATTCCATGCCCAGTTCCCTGCGGATGTTGTAATCGAGGGAATTGACCAGACAAGAGGATTTTTCTATAGCCTGCTTGCGGTTTCGACCCTTTTTACTGGCAAGGCGCCTTATAAAAATGTGTTGTCGCTTGGACATGTGCTTGATGAACACGGCCAGAAAATGTCCAAGAGCAAAGGAAACGCGCTCGACCCGGATGAATTGATGAAGGAATACGGAGCGGATGCCCTGCGCTGGGCTTTCCTAGTTGACAGTTCGCCATGGAATCCGAAGCGTTTTTCGAAAAAAATTGTCCAGGATGCCAGGTCCAAACTCGTTGATACGCTTGATAATACGTATAAATTCTTTGCCCTTTATGCGAATATTGATGACTTCGACTATAACCCCGACCAAACTGGTAAGCGGACCGTATTGGATCATTGGGTGCTTTCACGGTTGAATCGGACAGTCAGCGAAGTCGAAACGCACATGGACCGGTTCCAATTCACCCAAGCCGCCCGCGAGATTGCCGCATTTGTCGACGAACTGAGCAACTGGTATGTACGGCGGTCGAGAACGAGATTTTGGGCGAGCGGACTTTCCGAGGATAAGGTTGGTGCCTATTCAACACTTTTTGAAACGCTGAGCACACTCAGCCGCCTGCTCGCTCCGTTTGTTCCCTATCTCTCCGAGGATATCCATTTAAAGCTTCATCAGGAGAGCGTCCATCTGCAGGATTATCCTCAGGCTGATCTTTCAATGATTGATCAAGAGCTTGAGGAAGATATGCAAGCCGTTCTGAAAATTGTCGAGCTCGGCCGAAGCATCCGCAATGCCGGCAACCTGAAGGTAAAACAGCCTTTAAAGCAGCTCATTGTGTGGCGCAAGGACAGCGGGCACCGTCTGGACGCCTATACCGGCATCATCAAAGATGAACTTAACGTAAAGGAAGTGGTCTTTACTGATGATTTATCCCGGTACGAATCCAGCGTTATTAAGCTGAATTTTAAAACCGCTGGCGCGGCGTTTGGAAAGCTGGTAAACGAAGTAAAGGCTTATGTTAATCAATTATCCAATTTCGAGAAGGGATTCTTATTGGAAAATGGCCAGCTGAAAATTGAGGTTAACGGGCAAACCGTGACATTGAACAAGGAGCATGTCCATGTCGACCATGTCGTTGCTCTGGGATTTGAAATAGCGTGCGACCAGCAAATGAAGGTCTTGCTTGATGTAAAACTCACCCCGGAACTGCTAGAGGAAGGCCATGTCCGGGACCTCATCCGCGCGATCCAGGATACCCGCAAAAAACTCGATTTACCGGTTGAAAAGTACATCGGGGTCACTGTCGAGGCATCCGAATCCAGCAAGGAAATCCTCCAACGGTTTGAGGCGCTCATCAAAGAAAATGTTCTCGTCAGGGAGATTTCCTATTGCCCGCTAAGCGAGTCTGGCAACAGCTTTGAAGTGAAATTCGGAGATGGGGCTGTGAAGGTTTCATTGAGTTATTAAAAATAAAGTACTGCGGACAGGGTTGCTTACAGTTCTGTTTTGCAGTGCTTTCTCTTTGGATTTTTTCTATACTTAGCTGACGTAAGTATTTACACCTAACTAGAAATCTTAATAAGAAATTTCTATGCTAATTTTTGCTTTTGAAATCCATATCTATATAAACCTAACAAATGAGGATACAGTACAATAAACGTAAAAATCGCACCAAAAATCAACTCTTCCTGGGAAGATGCTTCTTTAAACCTATAATAAAGTGTAGTTACAATTACATCTATTACAGAAATTATGAATATGATTTTCCAAAAAGATTGTAAATAGAATTGTTTCTTGTATACATAACCATATAGACCTACTGTGTTAATAACGTTAATCATCAAACTCACAATATGGATTACAGTTCCTGCTAAACCATATTCATTTTTTAAAAACATTGACACGATCAACAAAACTACCATAATCCAAAAATATATTTTCCAAAGCATCTTAATACCTCACGTTATTTTATATGTACCATTGTTTACTTATTTATTTCCTTAGAAAGTATTACTTCTTAAATCTTAACAGCATATTCCATTGGTTTGAATATGAATTTTTCCCTTATTGTACTAACCCCCCTCTGATTTATTCGCGTAAAATCAACTCTGCAGATTATAAATCATAAGCCAGCGTTAATGGTAGATTCTTTTTTGAAAAAGAAAAAAGCGCTAATCCTTAACTGGATTAACACCCCATATATGTATTATTACTATTTGATTTTTATAACAATCTTTCCCTTCGTACGCCCGCTTGCTATATGCCGGTGAGCCTCTACGATCTGTTCCAAAGGGAAGCATTTCTCAATGACAGGTTTTAATTTTCCTTCCTCCACAAGACCACGTAAGAAATCTAAATCTGTATCATTCGGTTTTGCAAGATGAATCTTTGCTTTTTTTCGTCCAATCAAAGAACCCATTATTAATTGAATGGGGTGATACTTTGGTTTGAGTGGATTTTCTGTAATGTAAACTCCCGTATCGGTCAGAGAGCGCAAACAACTGAAAAAGGTCCGCTTCGCAACCGCATCGAGAATGACATCGTACTTCTTCCCGTTTTTCGCGAAATCTTCCTTGGTATAATCGATTACGTAATGTGCCCCAAGTTCTTTAACCCACTGAAGGTTCGACGTACTGCAAACCGCAGTTACTTCAGCCCCAAAGTATCTGGCAAGCTGAACAGCAAAGTGTCCAACGCCACCTGACGCACCATAGATCAAGACTCTTTGGCCTTCCTTTACCTGAGCAACATTTCGTAATGCTTGCAGCGCTGTTTGGGCAGCACAAGGTATAGCCGCTGCCTCCTCAAAAGTGGCGTTTTTAGGCATATGGCTTAAGGAATTCTCACGCGGTGAGACATATTCGGAATGCGATCCGAAACAACTCCCAAAAACCTGGTCACCTGCTTTAAATCTTTGTACGTTTTTACCGACTGCCTCAATCGTACCCGCAACATCAATGCCCAGTATGGAATTTTTGGGTTTTGTTAGTCCATTATCCAACCTTGAAGGCAAATAGCCCTTTCGGTACAAATTGTCTAAAGCATTGACCGAGGCACAGTGCACTCTAATCAGCACTCTATCATCATCCTTGATGGTTGGCTGGTCGACATCCTTTATCTCCAAGACGTCAGGGGGACCAAAGGTACTATAAACAGCTGCTCTCACCTGTGTATTACCTCCTTAATAATTGGAAAAGTTCTTCTGGCTGCTGGGGAAGTTTTCAGTTAAGTCGATATTTGAATAAAAAGCAAGGATCCTTCAAACAGTATCCTTGCTTTTGTATATTCATATGGAGTTATAATGAACCGGATGCCTGATCCAGCAAATCAGAAAGTAACTCGTAATCTGGCGAATCACCTTCACGAATTTTGAGCCATTTTCGTTCTGCTGGACCGTCAAAACCCTTAGGGAAATCCAGATCAGAGGTGTTCATAATAATAAACGCAATGGCATCCTTGGAGGGAGAAATTACCGCCGCGTATTTCCCATTCTTTAAGAAATGTGGCTTTTTGTATTGAATCCGCTCGTCGGCTCCTGGGATCGTTTTATGGACTAGATGGCGAAGTTGATTACAAACTTCCATCTTCCAGGGCTGATCAAGACCTTCGATAAAAGAGGAAACCTCCTGGTTCATTGCAGCACAGCTCCTTCCTTAAAAAATCTGTCTTCCTAAACTTAATTATTATGCATTTTCATTTGGTTGGAATAAACCAAACAGAAGTCCTTCGGGATCCTGGCAGTATGCAACAAATCCACGTCCTGGGAGTGCCATTTTGGGATATATCGTTTCTCCGCCATTTTCTTTGACTTTTTCCAACGATTCTTCCAGATTAGTTACTTCAATTGTATTAATTACACGAGCTTGGCCATCGGGAGAGGGTAAGATTCCACCAGTTACTTCAACGCCTTCTTCATCCGTAGTTACAAAATTGTATCCGTAATCCCCATACGGCTCTATCTTCCATCCAAAAATAGTTCTGTAAAATTCGATCGTCTTTTCAGTATTTGCTACCTGCATTTCAAAGTGGGTTATACGGTTCATATATATCCTCCTTTAGCATGATAATACCATTACCATTGTAGCTAAATTGGAATAAATTAACAATATTATTGTCCCATAGCTTTACCAATACTAACTACCCTTGAAAAATATTAAGATCATAAATCTGGGAGATAACTGTACATATCTCTCCATTTTGGCTGCATACGTACTTATATTGTTTTATTGACTAAATTTGTTTATAATCACATTCTTTACATTCCTTTAAATCCCCGCCTCTTTTTTCTTAAATACTAAAATAGTTCTTTTTTACCCTGCTCCTAGCAGATTGCGAGCGGAATGGACAATCATAAAAAAAGATACTAGATAGTGATCCCTATACATGCTGCAGAGGTGCACCACAAAAGATTGAATTTTTAAGTATTTTTTCTTCGACTCCATCAAAAAACTTTCGCCTCCATTTTGTCACAGAATCATTCACTTATCCGTTATGTTGGTAATTAATCGAAAAGGATGATGACGATGACAAATTATGAAGTGGCTATTGTGGGTGGGGGAATTTCGGGTTTAACATCTTCGATTTATGCAGCAAGAGCTGGGAAACGAACCATTGTATTGGAACAGCAAAAACAATTGGGAGGCAGAGCCATCACGAACAAGAAGCTGGGGGTATATTTTAATTTGGGGGCTCATGCACTATATAAAGGAGAAGCATATGAAGCATTCCGCGAACTCGGATTACGGCTCGAGGGAAGTACACCGTCTATAGATGCTTACGTGATGTGGAAAGAACAACTTTTAGCATTGCCAACGAACACATCCTCCTTCTTTCAAACACCGCTCCTGAGCTGGGGAGGAAAGCTCGAGCTTGCAAAATCGTTCATGAAATTAGGAAAAATGGACACGAGTGTATGGAACCACATCAGTATCCGCGATTGGATTGAAACCCAATTACATGATCCAATGCTGCGTAACGTCTTCTATGCACTGCTCCGAACATCCACTTATGTATTTGCACCTGAATTACACAGCGCTGGCCCTGCCTTAAAGCAGCTGCAGCGCGCACTAAAAGGAGTCTTGTATCTCGATAAAGGCTGGGGGACAATCGTAGAACAACTGCGTGAACTCGCTGTCAAACAAGGCGTAGAGATAGTTACTGGTTGTAAGGTGGCTGAAGTCGAACATCAAGATCAAAAAGTTCACTCGATTTTATGTGAGAGTGGCGCCAGAATAGAAGCAGCGAATGTTATACTAACTACACCGCCTTCCATTTCTCACAAACTAGTTCCACATGCGGATCAGACTGCACTGGACACATGGAACAAGCAAGCGATTCCAGCTACGGTCGCCTGTCTAGATATTGGACTGCGCCAACTGCCTATAAAGGAGCACCAATTTATTTATGGATTGGATCAACCAATTTTCTTTACCCACCAATCACGGGAGGGTAAGCCAAGGCCGGCTATTTTGAGTGATGATGGGACAAAAGTGATATCGCTGATTAAATATCAAGGTCCACAAATAGATGCAGCAAAGGATGAAAATGAGCTCGAACATGTATTAGATGTGGTTCAGCCCGGCTGGCGGAATGAAGTAGTTACAAGACAGTTCCTGCCGAGAATGACTGTAGTCCACGATTTTCCTCATATGAAAAGAATGGAGAATCCAGGCCCTGCTGTTCCTGAAATTGAGGGATTATATGTTGCTGGTGACTGGGCATCACACGGGGAGCTGCTCGTTAATGCATCCGTAGCCAGCGCGAAACGAGCAGTTTCACAATTACTAAATGCTAGAGAGGAAATCAAAGTATGAGCATGGAAGAACTTTATCGAACTTATCAGCCTCTACTTTTTTCCCTTGCCTACCGTATGTTAGGCAGCGTGATGGATTCGGAGGATATTGTCCAGGAAGCGTTTATAACCTTTGATCAGCTCCCCAACCACGACCATATTGAAAACAAAAAGGCATATCTATGTAAAATCGTCACCAATCGCTGTCTGGACTTGTTACGGTCATCCGCAAAAAAACGCGAGGTGTATGTCGGCCCATGGCTTCCGGAACCACTGCTTGAAATACAGACTTCACCAAACGATCCTTCCCAAGCCTTCTTGCAACAAGAGTCCCTCTCAAACGCATACTTGCTATTATTACAACAGCTAAATGCAACGGAAAGAGCCGTCTTTTTACTCCGTGATGTCTTCCAATATTCGTATGATGAAATAGCTGAAATTCTTGGAAAAAACAATGCTAACTGTCGGCAGATTTTTCACCGTGCAAAAAAAGGCATGGACTATAATCCTAAGAAACAACCTTCTATTTCAGTAGCCGAATCGACTGTAAAAGAGTTTGTACAGTCTATCTTGAATGGCAACGTAAATCAATTATTGAATCTAATTAGTGAAGATGTGGCAATGTACTCAGATGGCGGCGGAAAAGTAATGGCCGCCCAAATACCTATTTTGGGTGCAGCCAAAGTAATACAATTGCTTCAAAACTTATTGAAAATATATGCAGGAAAGTTCTCTATCACATTTACAACAGTCAATGGGCTTCCTGGACTGATATTAACGACCGATGAGGACCTAAAATATGTGTACTCCTTTGACTTTAACGACAATCGAATTCAGACGATTTTCACGGTTGCTAATCCCGATAAACTACGGCATTTGCAATAGAAGACCCCTGCGGTTACTAAATCGTAATTCACATTCTTACACAAAAAACAGCTGGCCAATCCTTCAAGCCAGCTGTTTTTACTATTTATCGATCATTCATTCAGTAAGTTACTTTCTCCAGGCCTTTGAGCTCGCTAAATTTATGGTAGTTTTAAAAAAGTTAAAGTTTCAGCTTTAAACCTTCATGTGTTGCTTTAAAACCTAACCGTTCATAAAATCTTAATGCATCTGGCCTTTTTTTGTCCGTTGTCAGTTGTACTAAATGACAACCACGTTCTTCCGCACGTTGAATTGCGTATTTTATAAGTTCAGTACCTACACCTTTGCCCCTTACAGAAGCTGATGTTCTCACTCCTTCGATAGTTGCTCTCCATCCACCTTGATGTGTTAAATACGGTGTAAAAGTAATTTGCTGCACTCCAATTACTTTATTCCCGTCACAAGCTACTACTAACTCGTTATTAGGGTCAGATGTAATAGCCTCAAAAGCTTTTATGTAACTATTAGGAAGTGGATGCTCATATCGTTCACGTTTACTTCCTAAAACATCATCAGCAAGCATTGCAACAATACTATCTAAATCTTTTTCAGTAGCCATTCTAAACCTAATTTCAGTCTCCAATAAAACCCCTCCTCTTTTTAGTAAACCCTTAGTTACTTTCTATGCTAACAGCTTTATACCATAAGGGTAATTATTACTTTTTTATGAGGTTTCATTGATTTCACTTATATAATTCTTGGATATTTTTCTTTAACTTATGTTCACAAAAAAAGACCCTTGGCTAGGGTCCATCAAATACCTTATTACGCCTGATCTCCAAGATGCACTCCTTGAAGTAGGCGGAAGAGCGATGGGAACGGATTACCTCCCAAGTTCCTTTATCTGCTCATAAATCGACATGATATCTTGAATTGGTTGGGCAAGATCCTCATTTTTCAGGACTTCCTCACCAAGGGTTCCGTTTTCTATGTTCTGAAGATAAAGATTAATCTTATCCAGCAATTGTGCGTTTTTTTCCTCTATTTGAGTGTGAAGATCCGAGGCAATTCCTGGAGCTTCAAGCTTATCGAATGCCTGGATTTCTCTTTTCATGTTCTCTAGCTCGGTTTTTAGGTCTTCGACAGCCTGTTCATCCTGGAGGGCTTGTTGAACTTTTTGTGGAGCCTCCTGGGCAAAAGTGGTCGCCTTATCTACATAATTCGAGACACCATTTACGTATGAAAGTATATCATTTGCTTCATCAAGGAGCGAACAGCCCCCCAAAAGCAGCATCAAAGCCGACGCTACCCCCAATAACTTAAGTTTCAAGTATAAAACCTCCCTAATAGCCCTTCATTCTATCAAAATTATTAAAGATAATCTAGGCACCCATCTAGGGTAAGTATTGCCAAAACGAGGAATGCCTTATCTCTTTTTTTGCATACAGGAAATTCAGTACCTAATTAAAAAATGGGGAACCTATTGATTTTTTCTTCTTCATTAGCTCTGCATATACACCTTTGGGATCCAGCAGTTGAATTTATAACTTGGTTTCGTTGCCTAACCGTTCCGTCGTTCCCATTCTTCTAAAGTCATCATTTTAAATTCCTCTTCAAAATCAATCCTTAAAGGCGAAATTAATTCAATACTATTCCCATCCGGGTCCTTAAAGTAAATTGCTGCATGCGCTTGTGGATTATTAGGTAATACTAATGGTTGTTTTTCAGGAGGGAATCCAAAGTTAGTTGAGACCGCTATTCCTCTTTCTTCTAACGATTCTTTAATATTTTCCAAATCTTCTAGATCAATACGTAAGGCTACATGCCTTAATGAAGGATGGTAAGGTGTTTGAACTTTATCAGTCTCCCACAACCCCAGCCAGCTTTTCCCTTTTTCAATCCAGAAAAATGCTAAGTTTTCTTGTTTGTACGCAATTTCCAAATCTAATTTTTTATAAAATTCTATTGATTTTTCAAGATTACTAACAGGTAAATGCGCCTCATATAACCCTTTAATCAGAATAAAACCTCCTTGTATTATGCTTAGAAATTTTTTAAAAATCATAATATCTAATATACAAACTCAATCGTTTTAGCCGTTCTATCAGCAGCCGTTTTGCCCAAAATTTACTTAAAAAGATAAAGTGCTATATTAATTCCAGAAGATACCCTGCCGGAGGTGATCACGTCGCCATCATGAAAGTAGAATTCCAACTTTGCGGCTTTTCATTTTTAGAATCTCCTTTAATCGTACATTTTATCTTCTATTTCTATCCTGACATATTGATTTAGAAAAACAAAAAATATAGTCTCAAAGAATAAAAAAAGCCTAAATTAGTGCAAATCAACCTCAAGATTTAATTTGAAAAGAAAATCGTAAGTGGTTAAAAAGGTTATAAATAAAAAAGTCCTCCCAATGATCTTCCTATTACTTTTTTAAAGAAATAAAACCAGCATTGCGTACATCTACCCCACCAGCAGGAGTGGGAGGGTTTGTTTGACTTACGTTGAAAATGCTATAGTTTTATATATAAATAAGATTAGCTTTTAATTAGACAAGTCTTCCCCAAACAGATCTTGAAAAAAGACGAGGAGGATTCAATTATGATAAATGATTCAGATTTGAAGCACCTGCGCCGTTGTATTGAATTAGCCAGCATCGCGCTGGAGAAAGGTGACGAGCCATTTGGTTCTGTCCTTGTCTCTGCCAATGGAGAGGTGCTTGCAGAAGATCATAACCACGTTGCAGGTGGTGACCATACCCAACACCCGGAGTTTGCTTTGGCGCGATGGGCTGCCAGTAACTTGACACCTGAAGAAAGAAGCAAGGCGACCGTATATACTTCTGGCGAACATTGCCCTATGTGTGCTGCGGCCCATGGTTGGGTTGGGTTAGGCCGGATTGTTTACGCAAGTTCGTCCGAACAGTTGGTAAAATGGTTGAGTGAAATGGGAGTTGCTCCATCGCGCGTTCGGAACCTTTCTATTCAAGATGTGATTCTTGATACCCCAATAGATGGCCCTGTTCCTGAACTAGCAGAGCAAGTTCATCAACTCCATCGACAGTTTCATGCAATGAGACGTTGAACATACCTCTTCTCGACCCGTTTAAACCTGTCATAAGCCCAGTCCCCTTGCTGAAATACAATGATAGAATAGTGGGGACTGACACATTAGCAAAATACCTCTCTTTCTTATAGGACTTTGCGTCTTTTAAAAATGCTCAACAAAAAGTGCGTTAAACCTAACTGGATCAACGCACCTTTCGATGTTTATTTCTTATTTGCTAATGCAAGTTTTTCTTTAGATGGAGTTTCGTATTTTATTCGCTCATTTTTGTAAATATATAAACCGCCGCCAACTCCATAATGATTATCACCATAATGGCCGGAAGTGTACGTATAGACTCGATAAACCTCGCCTGGATTTAAGTAGCGAACAAGTATTTCCTTTCCTTCTTCATTAATCTTCAATAGAGGGGGATTCCCATCTGTAGCTGTTATTCTCCCAATCTGACCAGGTTTTAATTCAGCGTTATCCCACATTACTATTGAAGACGGAGTTTCTGAAATTGATGAAGGTTTATTTACCAGGGCCAGTTTTACTTTTGATGGAGTTTCATATTTTAGATAACCAGGAGTAGTGCCAGGTTCTTGCGCCACATATAGGTTGCCACCTAAACCATAAAGCGGGATATCACGGTTAACTTTAGTTGTATAGACTCGGAATACTTCACCAGGATTAAGATAACGAACAGGAGAAAGGTATGAATTTTTCTCCAGCTTAAACAACATAGCTCCTTTGGTTATCGTAACCCTCCCAATTTGGCCAGGCTTTAGTTCCGCACCGTCCCACCATACCTTTGAAGTTGAAGCTTCCGCGGTTGTGTTGAATGGGGAAATCAAGCATATTGACACCAATACCATTAAAATCTTCTTCATGCTGCCACCCTTTTCCTAATTTTAATAATATTTCAATATAAGCGTAACACGCTAAATATTTGATTACCATTTATCGGACTCTTCCTTCTTTAAATACCTCGTTAAGATTCCAGCATTTTAATGACTACTTTAGCGCGCTCTTAGTGAAAAATTGATTATTTTAAATTTTTATTCTGCAAAAATTTTGCTCTGTTTTTTTTAAAATAATACGACTAAAAATCTGTAAATAAGCAAACCTAATTGAAATTTCTATTTGCTTGATACGTATATTAAGTAAGGAAATTTTATTAAAGGATGTGGGTATAATGAGAGTTAAAAGGAAGATGAGCCTTATGATGATTATTTTATCCTTGATTCTTGGGTGCGAATCTAAAGAAGATGGACCAAAGGCAAAAAATGTTGATAATACTGGCAAGAATCAAAATAGTAAAATAGTAAAAAAGCCTCGGTTAAGGTGCAATCCATGTTTATGGTCCCCTGAAGAGTGGGGAGAGCAGTCGGATCAGGCTTTTCCAGAAGAAGGGCAATTCTGGGCAACCGATAAACCAAAAAAATTGGAAAGGGTTGCATTTGGGGAATTAAATCACATCCCTCTAAATATTAAGGTATCTATAAAACAGTTTAAAGTTCATACTGAACTTCCCACCATACCAAAAGAACTCCCAGTTTATATGCAAGGCAGCTACCCATCTCGTCATAAAGAACTCCTTAAATCGTTTACCCCATACCACGAAGTTCTAGATTATCACCCCTCCTATTCAGGCATATACTTTGCAGGCATTGATCCAATTACTGAAAAACTTGATGAACCCCAACAGCATGATATCGAAAATAAGGCGAAAGAGGTTCTCGGAAAATTATTAATGCCTGATTCAAGCCCATCAACAGTTCAACACAATGACGGGAGCTGGACGGTTACTTTTTATCGATATATAAATGGATACAAAGTGTATGTGGACAAACCAATAAGAATCGGTTTTGATAAAGAAGGCCGGGTTGTTTCAATCGCAGGAAGAAGAAAACCAATCATTGAGGAAAGTTATTATCCAACACGTTCACCAAATGAAGCAATAGAGGACTTACTAAAGGGAAAATGGCTACTTCTCGATGCTTATGAATTTTTTCCAGAGTTCAATAGGGAGACTGATCAGTTTGTAATAACTGATATTGAAATAGCCTACCATGAACAACAACCCTTTACCTCAAGACAAGTAATGCAGCCTTATTATGTTTTTAAAAATAAAGAAGGGCAGGCGCTGTACGTACCTGCAATCGCAGATCCGTATACAGAGGTCTTGAATTGATTTTGGCCGTCGCCAACGAACAAAAAAATGACCCGGCTTCTCTTTGCCGGGTCTAGTAAAAACTTTTGTAATTAGTATTTTTTCAACGCATCAATCATCAGCTTCCAGAAGCCTTCCACATCCAGCTCGAGCCCAAACTTGGCGTTTACTTCTCTGCCGGTTACCCCATGCAGATCAACGAGCGTTGTTCCTGCTGTGAACTCGCCTTTTGTTTCGACTGTGATATTGACATCCTTCATTTTGAACAATTCCGGTGCGACGCAGTAAGCGACTGTCAAGACATCGTGTACCGGCGCTCCGTCAAAATCAAACATTTCTTTATAGGTAGAAGCAAAGAATACTAATAATTCGCCAACGATCCGTGCGACATTATTATCAATTTTGTTCACTTGTTCGATGACTTCTTTTGTTGCCAAGGCCTGGTGAGTAATATCCAGTCCCATTACAGCGATTGGAACACCGCTATCGAACACTTTTTTAGCAGCTTCCGGATCGGCCCAAATATTGAATTCAGCGGTTGGCGTCCAGTTTCCGAACGTCCCGCCGCCCATAAGGACAATTTCTTCTATATTATTTTTAATTTCCGGTGCTTTGGTTAACGCCAATGCAACATTTGTTAACGGCCCTGTTGGCAGGATCGTAACAGGTTCATTTGACTCTTTTACCAGTCTAATAATGGTATCGGAACCGTGTTCATCACTCCAGCTCCGGGATGGATCAGGCAACTCCGGACCATCCAACCCTGAATCCCCGTGTATACCAGGTGCGGTTTCGCGAACGCGGATTAAAGGTTCGCTTGCGCCTTTTGAAACAACAACATCTTTTAATGAAACCAAATCACAAACTTTCAACGCATTATTCGTTGTTTTTTCAATCTCCGCATTCCCTGAAACGGTTGTGATTCCAAGAATCTCTAATTCCGGCCTTGCGGCAGCTAAAATAATTGCTATTGCATCATCATGTCCCGGGTCGCAATCTAAAATAATTTTTCTTTTATCCACATTATTCACCCCATCAAATTTTTGCACATTAAAACCGTCATCGTTCCTGAACTCATCTTCAGCCATCTCTTATTGTGAACGTTTTCAGGAAACTTTTTAATAAAACAACTTCTATAAAGTGAGCGATTACGCCACTTTATAGAAGCTGTAGTTTTAACAAATCAATTACTTTGTTTTGTTGTTGAAGCTAACTGCAAGTTGGGATCCAACTTTCGCATTGTGTTTTACCAATTCGATATTGGCGACAAGGCTCTTGCCTTCAGTCAATTCTTTGATTTTTCCAAGCAGGAATGGCGTGGTGTCCTTACCGGAAATGCCTTTTTCTTCTGCTTCTTTAACTGCATCTGTGATAATGCCATTGATATAATCTTCATCCATCGCATGCTCTTCAGGGATTGGATTCGCGATTACTGCTCCGCCTTTAAGGTTCAATTCCCATTTCGTTTTCAATGTTTCAGCGATTACATCGATTGAATCAGTGGAGAAGTTTAATTTAAATTCGCTGTTTCTTGTATAGAATGCAGGAAGAACTTCAGTTTCGTAGCCGATGACAGGAACGCCTTTTGTTTCAAGGTACTCAAGTGTAAGAGCAAGGTCGAGGATTGATTTCGCACCCGCGCAAACGACCGCTACATTTGTTTGTGCCAATTCATCAAGGTCAGCTGAGATGTCCATTGTTGTTTCAGCGCCTCTGTGAACGCCGCCGATACCGCCAGTTACGAAGATGCTGATGTCTGCCATTTCAGCACAGATCATAGTTGTGGCTACAGTTGTCGCACCCAGTTTTTTCGTTGCAACAATTGCAGCCAGATCACGGCGTGATACTTTCGCAACGTCTTTGCTTTTACCAAATAGCTCTAACTCTTCATCAGTTAGGCCGATTTTAATTTTTCCATCAATAATCGCGATTGTTGCCGGAACAGCGCCGTTGTCGCGAACAATTTGTTCAACTTCACGCGCCATTTGGACGTTTTGCGGGTAAGGCATACCGTGTGAAATGATTGTGGATTCAAGTGCTACGATTGCTTTGCCTTCTTCTTTCGCTTTTTGTACCTCTGCGGATAGTTCAATATACTGTTTCATTCTGAAATTCCTCCATATCCAAATTGAATTGTTGTTGGGATAGTTCCTGTCTAACTGTGTACTTTGACATTATGGTTTTGTGCGCATTGACTAAACCGGATTTAATAATGTAGTCAAGGTCTTTCTTTTGTAACCAGGAATAAACAACTCCTGAACAAAATGAATCACCCGCGCCTGTCACATCGACAACCGTTGGCGTTTTAATGGCTGGATAATAACGTATTTCGCCGTTTTCAAATCCCGCCATAACACCTTTTGAACCATTCGTGATGATGACATTTTTCACGCCTAATTCAAGCCACTTCTTAACTGCTTCTTTCCAGTCTCGTTCATCATCGATTTTCATATCCATGTAGGTTTCAGTTTCATCCCTATTAACGATGAGCCAGGATAAAGCATTCAGGTTCTTCGGAAGCCTATTCATTTTAGGGCCTGAAACAGGGATAACGATTAATGGAATGTGATATTTTGATGTAAAACCACTGAGAAAATCAATCGTTTCTCCTGGACAATTCAAATCAACGACGATACATTTCGCTTTCCTAAGCAGGTTGCTGTTTTTTATTAACAACTCAGGTGTAATACTTTCGTAAATATCCATATCTGCCAATGCGACTGTTAAGTCACCATTTTTGTCTAAAACGGCAGTATAGGAACCTGTTGACGAATTTTCAAAAGGGGTGACATGTTCCAAATTCATAAAGGGTGAGGACAGTTCATAAATCATGTCCCATTCAGAATCATTGCCCCTGGCAGATAGTAATAGTACTTCCTCGCCTAATCTCCCCAGGTTTTCAGCAATATTCCTCGCTACCCCTCCTACCGAAGTAGAAGATTTCACTGGATTGGATGTCTCATTTGTGATTTCCTCTTTTGCATAAAACTTTCGGTCAACGTTAGCGCCGCCAATGCAAATAATGGGAGATGTTTCATTTAAAACAAACGCTTTTCCTAAAACATAGTCTTTCTTAATTAGTTCAGAAATACTGCCCGTAATGGAGGTCATTGGGATTCCCATTAATTCCGATAATTCCTCCTGGGAAATAAACGGGTTTGCCCGAACCATTTCCAAAACCAATTTTTCGTTTCTGGTAAGATCATTCGCCACTCCTACAACCTCCCTTCGCGACAAAAGTTTATTATATAAACATAAGTTTAGTATACGTTTTCATCTTCGAAAGTCAACTATATTATTCGAAAAAAATAATCCCATAATTCCCCACCGTCTATGGATGGACGGTGAAAGCTTGGTATTACGGGATTTACTAGCCTGTCTCCAACTTGGTAAATACATTTTATTATTCAACCTCAACTAATCATTTATTCAGCAATAAATTCAAGTGATGATTTTGTGGTTTAAAAAAAAAACCAAATTTGCTATTTGTCCAGCTTCAGAGAAATGGACTACCGTTTGTCTCTCCATTTTCGATGGCGTATAATTTATTTTGCCAAGAGAACGGAAATCTGACTAAGTTTTGCAGGTTTTTTTAAAAAAAATTCGTCCATCCTGTATGGCTAAATTGCACATATGTTGTTAATCCTTGTAAAATTAAGCGTTTACAAACTTCCGTTTATAGAATAATCTATTGTTTAAAAGAGAAGAGAAAGGGGGGACCTCGATGGATAAAGAAAAGCAAATCTTGGATTTGATAAGAATGAATCCTTTCATTTCCCAGCAGGAGATATCAAGCATTGTCGGCTTGTCACGCCCAGCCGTCGCCAATTATATTAGCAGCCTGACCAGACGCGGGGAGATTAAGGGGCGAGGCTATATTCTTAGGGAAGAATCATCGATTATTTGCATTGGAGGGGCGAACACGGACCGGAAAGCACGAACGGATAAGAAAGTGCGATTGTATTCTTCCAATCCGGTCAAAATAACGGAGGCTGTTGGCGGGGTGGCGCGTAATTTTGCGGAAAATTTAAGCCGGCTCGGCGTGAGCGTATCTCTCATGACTTGTGTCGGGGATGATAAGGAAGGAAATTGGATCCTGAAGGAAACAAAGGGCCAGGGAGTCGATGTCAGCCAAGTATGGGTGCTCCCTACTGAACGGACGGGTACCTTTACCACTTTATTGGATATTGATGGTGAAAGCATTGTCTCAATGGCCGACATGAATATATACGAAAAATTGACCATTTCCATGTTCGAGGAAAAATGGTCCCATATCGCTGCTTCGCAAGCAGTTTATTTGGATACGAACATTCCGAGTGATTGTATTAGCTACCTGATTAAACGCTGCAAGGACGAAAACATTTCTCTGTACATTGACCCAGTCTCCACGGCCAAGGCGCAAAAACTTCCTTTTCGCCTTGACGGAGTCGCGCTAATGCTGCCAAACCAGGAAGAAGCGGAAGTCCTTTCTGGAATTAAAATTGACTCAATTAACGATTGCCAAACCGCTTGTGAAAAAATAAGGCAACGCGGGGTTGAAAAAGTGATTATCACACTCGGTGATCAGGGGGTCTATTACGACTCAGTGGAGGAATCCGGACATCTGCCAGCTTTCCAAAGGGAAGTGGTTGATGTAACTGGAGCGGGTGAAGCCTTTGGTTCATGCACAATATACGGACTTATGAATGGCAAATCATTGCTGGACGCCTGTCAATTAGGCCTCGCTGGATCCGCACTTGCCCTACAAACAGAAAAATCAATTTCGCCTTTTTTAAACCCTGAAACCATTTACGAACTCGTGAAGGAGTATAGAAGAGAAAATCATAGTTGACTAGGGTGTCACTCAACGGGGTTTGAGTGACTTCCTTTACGGGTTTTCTCCTGCGCTTGTCAGATATCCGAGCCTTTTCTGACAACCCTACCCGGTTTTCCCCTCCGCTTGTCAGATATCCGAGCCTTTTCTGACAAGCCAACCCGGTTTCCGCCTGCGCTTGTCAGATATCCGAGGCTTTTCTGACAACCCTACCCGGTTTTCCCCTCCGCTTGTCAGATATCCGAGCCTTTTCTGACAAGCCAACCCGGTTTCCGCCTGCGCTTGTCAGATATCCGAGGCTTTTCTGACAACCGTACCTCGATTTTCCCCTGCGCTTGTCAGATAGGAGGATTTTAAACCAGACTATGCTGAATTTATTACACTAACAATCACTTTACCCTGGGCGTGGCCTTCACCAAGGTAACGAATCGCTTCTTCCGCCTGGCTTAAAGAATATCGTCTATCTATAACCGGCGCTATCTTGCCTGCGAGGAAAAGCTCTTTTAAAAAGGCCTGGTCCTTTTTGTTCGGCCTATGAACCAGGATGCCCAACTTCTTCCTTTCATATCTTGAAATCCCTGGCCCTAAGAACAATAGCTGTAAAATAAGATAAAGCGTTCCACCGACCATCACATATTTACCGTTTGGGTTTAATGCCCGCTTGTATGTAAAAATTGACCGGGTTCCCACAACATCCAGAATCAGGTCGTACAACTGTCCATTTTTGGTGAAATCTTCTTGAGTGTAATCAATAACATGGTCTGCCCCAAGGGACTTGAGCACCGCCAATTTCTTAGTACTATCCACACAAGTGACTTCCGCTTCGTAAAGTTTGGCAATTTGCAGCGCAAATGTCCCGACTCCCCCGCCGGCCCCATTGATTAGAATCTTTTGGCCAGCTTGAATCCCGCCTTTATCCCGGAGCCCCTGCAAGGCAAGGACTCCCGCCTGAGGAATTGCGGCCGCTTCCTCGAAAGTCATTCCAGCGGGTTTCACTGACAGTGCCTCTTCTCGAACGCAAACGTATTCCGCAAATCCACCCCAGCCACACCAGGAAATATCCCCGAATACCTCATCACCGATCTGAAGACTATTTACATCGCTTCCAACTGCTTCAACAATCCCGGCTATGTCCGCACCAAGTATCTTATATTGTGGTTTGAAGAGTCCCCCAAGGCGCGCCAGAAATGGTTTACCTCTCAGGAGATCCCAATCCCAGGAATTTACGGAAACTGCATGGACTTTTACCAATACCTCATTGTGCTTTGGTACAGGTATTTCTACCTCAGCCAAATTAAGAATCCCTGTTGTTCCGTATTTATCGTAAACCATCGCTTTCATGAAAAGGTTCTCCTTTTATCCTAGCAGGATTTTATTCCAATTAATTCTCGTTCAAACTCCCAATCTCCTTCCCGTCTCCCTTTAAGCAACCTACATTTTTCCATATAAAAAAAGCACCTCAAGTGCTTTAAATTTTTTTATATGCAACTTCTCTCAATGAGTATTATGCAAAAGAATCGCTGATATCTTCCTCTAATCAGTCGCCATTATATACTCACTAACCCGATTATCTTCATCAAAATAAATGACGAGCCAGGCATCATCGATACTGATAAAACCAGGCTCCGGCCCTAAATTATACGCAAGGGTATTGTCGTTCCTGTTTCCTATTGGACCCAAATCTGTTGGTTCACCATCCGGACCCAATAACTTAACTATTTCCTGTTTAGTCATGCCAACCAATTGGTAGGAAGTAAGTAAATCATCAACAATTTTCCCGCGTTCAAAGGGTTCAGCAATCCACTTTTCAGTTGAAAAATCATTCTGTTTTTCAAACCAAATGTATATTCCACCAATGGCAACAAAACAAATTACAATGAAAACAGTGAACTTTTTCATTCTCACAACAGTTCCACCGCCTTAGCAAGTCCAAATATGAACAAAAGCAGCCCGAGCAAAATGGCTCCGCCTATAAAAGAGAATACCAAGTCAAAGAGAAACGAATAAGTGCCCATTGCTTTATTTTCCAATGATTTTGCTTCATGAACAAAAAAGAAAATCGCCCCTACTATAAGGATTAATCCGAGCAATGATACTAAAAGCCAAACCATCCGCCGCGCTCCAATCGTATCTCAAAATGGTTGTAAATTAAGGTGAGTATACCATTTTGGCCCATTTTAAAAATATACTAAAATAATGGAAAAACCCTCCCTTAGATCGGAAGAGTTTTAAGAAAAAGCTTATTCATTTAATTCCTTCAACCACCGGACATATTACATGGTCTGTATCCATTACAGATTTCCCCAATTTCCCAAACGCATTGTTCCACGGCAGAAAAAAACGGCTGGTTATGCTCTTTTGAAAAACTCCGTAGACATCGTCAATCCACTTTTATAAATCCAACAGGTTTCCCCAAAGCATTCATGAAGCTAACTTTTTTAACTGCCCTTTTAGAATCGAGATCTGTGGAGTCTGTCATTTTATAAATTATGTCCACTCCCACATTATCGGATTTTCTAATCGATACGATTTCAATCCGCTGCCCGGCCTGGCCTACAATAAAGGCTTCGGTCTTTATGCCTTTTTCTTCTATCCCTGTAAAGGGGGTTTCACTTGAAGGGAAATTTGCCAACATGCTGTTTATTTCATTTTCCGAAAGCGATATTTCCTTGTAAGTGACATCCTTTTTTAAAAAGAAAATAAAAAATACGGTTGCCGCCAAACCTGCGATACCTATTGCGAGAGCCCTCTTCTTCACCTGCTTCACTCCCCTTTTTCGTTAAAAAAGACCTTGTTTAGGAATTAGACGTGTGAATAGATTAAAGGATTCATTTTTCAAAAAACAGCCTTACTCGTTTTTAAAGGAAATTTTATTCTGAATAAGAAATCGGCTTCGTGAAACAGCGGTGCAGAGGCGTATATGGAATCCCCTAAACCGAAACCTTCTCCTCCTTTTGCGAAAATTCCTATGGCTTAAAGTTTAACAACTCCAACAATTTGGCTGCATCACCTTTAAAGTTAAACACCAATGCCCTGCCTCTATCATCAAAAAACATTAGGTGCGGATTTTCATAAGCTGGGAAAATAATGATGACTTCCTCCACTGGCCCGGTAAACAGTTGGGTTTTCACCCTCACACTCGGTTCCAAAGGAACTTTAATCATAAAGCCTTCCCTCGGAACAGGATTTAATTTCGGATAAACACTGCTTATTCCAGCAAGGTATTTCCCTACTTCCAAATTTACCTTGGGATTCGGCTGCGACGTCATAACGACCTTTCCCTTTGCGATATCGAATATTTCAATTTGTCGGTGTGTTTGAGCTAAAGTGTGTATAGAAAGAAAACCCATTAGGAAAATGCAAACAATTACCTTCTTAACCAACCTTACCACCTCCGAGGGTAGTATTCCCGTTGCCTGATAAAAATTTCACGACGAACCTTCCGCCACGTGTTAGCTTGGAAAAAAATCAAAGAGTCTAATCCCCGCGTTTTTTATACTCTTAATATGCCGAATCCCTTTTAAATCCTGTAATTATCCTTAAGACTCGAGGACATTCACCTTTGAGACTGGAAATACTTTCTGGGATTGAATCATGACTTTAATTTATGATAAAACGTCAATGCCTAATGATAGAAAGAGAAAAAAGGTCATTAAACTACCAGCTATAATGGCTTTTCCCCTGTGTCTAAGTTCAGGAGACTGGAGTACGTGTCTGAAATAATAAAAAGACCCAGCTGTAATCAAGAGAAGTTCGATTAGGATGCTTATAAAAACAGAATCCCATAATCCTAAACCAAGGAGAGGGAGGCCGCCTGCGTTTCCCGGGAGAATGGGTAGATCGGGACGATGAACGATTAAATCTAAAACCCAGTGGCTAAAAGCTACAGTTCCAATTATCACCCCTGATTTTTTGCCCCAAAATTCTACAGCAAGGAACCCGGCTAGAATGGAAAGCAACATGGCTCCTATGAAAGAATGAGTGTAAAATGCATAAATCATCATCTGAGCGTAGCCGCCATCGCCGATTGGTTCGATTGACTCCTTCCCGGCTAAATTGAATGGAATAAAGGCTATATCAAGTAATTGAGTGCTGACCAACAGCGACCAAATTGGCAGTTCTGGGGTTTTACTTTTCACTACAGCAGCAACTCCAAAATGTCCAGCAAACATCTTAACCATCTCCTAAAATTAGAAATAATAATAAAAAATCCCTTTTCTATTTAACTTTAATCTTCTTTGTTGGGGACAATAGTTAAATTTGTGTAATTTTTGTAGTAGGTTTTTATATAGCCTCTTCAATAGCCGGCTTTAGAACGGTATATGGATTGCCCCACTTTCGTCTCATAAAATAAAAACAGCGCCAATTTCCAATAGAAATCGGCGCTTTATGTGCTGGCTATTTTGTTAGCGTGATACTTTCGGCGGCTGGCACACGTCACATTTACGCTGGTGGTTATTTTTAAACTTGGTAAATGTTTTTTCAAAGTTATTGCCGCATGGACATTTAAATAGCAGCTTTTGCGAAAAACCGTGATATTCAGTCGACAGCAATTTGCTGTCCGAATTTTTCTCAACAAATTCCTTGATTTTATCAATTGTCCATCGTTTATTCATATTCTCTGCTCCTTACCTGGCAGGACAAATTTATTCCTTATTAAACCACAGTTCCTCTTTGTCATCAACGTCGCCATTATAATTGATAAGAATTTCATCCCCTGCTTTTATATCTCTGTAAGCATAAAATTCGAATGTGTGGTTATCAAAATTAATATCATACGTTGCATTCGGTTCGTACGAATGGTTGAACAGCATCCCATACCCAAGGAGGATCGCGGAATGGTTTATCCCATACTCAAAAGCGTAATCGGCAAGCAGGGTTTTCTCTATATGTTCATGCTGGTCATTTGGATAAGCAATGACAGGCGCCTCGTGCAATAGCTCCCCTTTTTTTATATCTCGTGTCGCAAACACGCCTCTATTGAATTCACCATTACTAAGTGATGATGTTTTTACCTCAATCATGCTGCTCACCTTCTCACTTTTAAAATTTACCTTCTCTACTTTACCATAGATTGAACGCATTCCGGACTATATTATCTAAATTATGCCCAGTCCAGCAGCCAGACTAAACAAAAATCCATTGTTAACGGATTCAGTCAGCCATATAAGCTAGTTTTCCAATCCACTTTCAAATGCTTTGAATTCTTCCCAAAATTGTTTGGACGTTTGGGAATCGGGATTGGATAATTCATTGAACCACAACATTTCGTCTTCCCCTAAATGATCATTCGTTTCCTTCAAAGCTTCCGTGATGAAACTCCTATGGCCTTCAATTTGTTCGTTAAGCTCTCTAGTATTCTCTGCACCTGAACTCACTGCTATTGCGAGGTTCCAGTATAATTTTGATAAATAATGGAGCTGATCTCCCATAACCCCCATGTTCCCGCCCATGGCGTTAAACTTGTCAGCGTTTGCTTCCAACTTTCCTCTATGCCTCTCTAATGCCACATTTCCATTTTCATTTTTCAGTTCTTCCTGCCAAAAACCAGCTGGATCATCCAGGTGAAAAATGGTTTTTCGAACTGTATTTTGAAAAGACGCCCCCAAGGATTGTTGAAAATCCAGGTTTTTTTGATATTGGTAAAAATTCAAACTGAGAGAAGCGGCGAAAAGGAAAACAAAGGCATATTTTATTAGCTTCCTGGAGTTGATAAAAAACACCCCTTCTTCATATAATCAGTTCATTACGCGGCAATTTTTAATCAAACCAGACGGGTTCCTGCGGATAATGCAAGTGTTTAAAAGCTAGCTGAATTTGGGATTCTGTATTTCTTTCTACTGAAAGCGGCGGCAGCCCATCTTCCGGAAAAAACCCGACCGCGCTTGTTTCAATCCCTTCCTTTGGCTGCCCGCCTATGATTTCGCATTTGTAAAAAAGTTTATACGTATGATAGGGCGATGGCGGATGCGGATGGCATTTCTTATCTAAGACGCCGATTAGCCTTACTACTTTGACATCAAACCCTGATTCTTCCTTTACTTCTTTGACCGCTACTTCACTCGGAGTTAAACCGATGTCAGCCCAGCCTCCTGGCAGCGACCAGCCGCCATCCATTTTTTCTTTGACCATTAAAATTTTGTTCTCCCTAAAAACAACAGCCCGAATATCAACCTTTGGTGTGGCGTAGCCCGTTTCATTGGCGAATAAGTCCGCAATTTTATTTGTATCCACCCCAGTGTGATGGGCCATGATATCAACGCTTATTTTCCTTATCTCTTCAAATCTCTCCAAATCATAAACATCCTTGGAATATGTCAATCCGGCCTGTGCAATCGATTGAAGCTGTTTCGCCCACTCCAGCCATTTAGGCTCCATCCTTCATCACCGCCAATTCTATATAAATATAAATTTATTCTTGAAGCTACACGTTGAAATTAATTTAACGGCCCATAAAGATCAATAAATTCCCCTGTTCAGCATCCAGCACGATTGTTGGCTCGCTGCTTCCATATTTAATTGTAACTTCCCATTGTTTTCTATTAAGAAATTCATTCCAAAATCCTTCCCGGTGCTTTAGTTCCGCCCGAATATGTTCAGGTGGAATTTCTTTCAAATCAGAATCATTTTCTGGTATAGAGTTTTGCCATTCTTTTGGAGGATCTTGCGATTGTTCCATTACACGAACGATCGCTTCGCCCGTGGTCAGGGTCCTCCCTTGATGAAGATAGAGGAAAAATATGATCGCTATTGCCACTAAAGTAAAAATTACTTTCTTTATCATATGCCCTCTAACCAGTTAACCCTCTTTTACTTTCTATATTTTACCACATCATTCAGTTTCGTCCTTGAAGATCTCCATGTATACCCAATTTCATCATTCAAGGCAGGATATTCCCCCTAATTGGAGAATATATGTTCTTATCAACTAATGGAGGATGAGCTATGGCTATGAATACGCTAAATGTAAATAAACAAAGTTGGGATGAGGTGGCGCATCGTTTTTACGGGAGGAATCCACTGCCCGAATATGGGCCATTGGCTCCCAATGAAGAGGATCTTAATCTGTTCGGAGATGTGAAAGGTTTAAAGATTTTGGAGATAGGCTGTGGCAGCGGGCATTCATTGAACTACTTGGATTCGAAAAACGCTCGTGAATTATGGGGATTGGATTTTTCGAAAACGCAGATAGGCGCTGCGAAGGAATTATTAGAAAAAGCCAAAACCCCTATTAAGTTATTTGAATCGCCAATGGAGGAAAACCCGGGCATTCCAATTGATTGCTTCGATATCGTCTTTTCGATTTACGCCTTGGGGTGGACCGCTGACCTCAACCGGACGGTAAGAAATGTGCATTCCTATTTAAAGCAGGGCGGCGTTTTCATTTTTAGCTGGGAGCATCCGCTGTACAATCGAGTTAAAAATGATGGCGACATTGTGATGATTACTAAGTCGTATCATGAAGAAGGGCCTTATGATCATGAAGCATGGGGCCATCCGGCCATAATGCAGCAATTCAGGCTTAGCACTTACATAAATACGTTAATCGAAAACGGATTTACGATTGAAAAAGTCGTGGAAGATGCTTGCCTATCGGAAGCGGACATCGAACGGCACTCCAACAGCTGGTATTGTTATGAAAAAGCCCAATACCTTCCCACTACTCTAATCATTAAAGCCAGGAAATTATGATGAACATATAATTCTACAGGTGCGTTTATCACTAAAAGATTAACGCGCCTTTTTGGCCGTATGGGAAAGGATGCTTTTTGACATTTATCATTTTAAAGTTTTAAAAAACAACAACCTTATACTGGAAATATAATCGACGTTTTGTTAGTAAAGTGAATCGTATAATTGGAGCCCCTTCTCCCTCCCACTATTAGATTCCCCATTTGCCCCGTTCTAAGGCTAAGAAAGGGCTTTTAGCCTTCCCCCTGGGTAATATAATCAATTTCAATAATATGATTTTAAGAAAAAGTTAAAAAAGCGTTTACATTTCAGAATCTTATATTATAATAACTTGTATACAAGTATACTTGTTGTACATCGACTAGGAGGGAACTTTATGGCAGGGTCAAACCTCTATCCCGAAAAATGGCTTTCCAAGGCCTCGACGGGCGACCGGATTGCTTATGAACTCAGAATGCGGATTATATCCGGCATGATTGAAGCCGGTTCCACTCTATCAGAGAATAAATTGGCAGCCGATTTTTCGGTAAGCCGCTCACCTATCCGTGATGCATTAAAAATATTGTCATCTGAAAACATCATTCAGTTAGAAAGAATGGGCGCGGTGGTTTCGGGCCTATCGCAAAAGGAAATTGAAGAAATATATGATGTTCGGCTGCTTATCGAAACGTTTGTTTTCGAACGGCTTGCCAGAATTGACGTTAGTGAATTAGTCAAAGAACTAAGCAAAATTTTTGAAATGATGAAGGTTGCCATCAAATACCATGACCCCGATGAATTTTCGTATCAAGATGTTTTGTTCCATGAAACGATCATCAGGGCCGCCAACCATTCCTACATCCTAATGATTTGGAATAATTTGAAGCCGGTAATGGAAAGCTTGATTCTGTTGTCAATGCGCAATCGTTTCAATGAAAAATACGATGATTTTGATCGGATTCTGAAAAATCACGAGCTATATATAGAAGCAATAAAAACGAAAGACCGGACCCTTATGATCAAGTCCCTCCACCAAAATTTTGATGATGTCCAAGGCAAGGTAGAAGACCTGTGGAGGTCCCAGCAAATGCTTTCAGAAGGAGTGGAACAAGAAAATGACTAACTTTATGTTAGGAATCGATATTGGCACCACAAGTACAAAAGCGGTTTTATTCAGTGAAAAAGGCGACGTCATCCATACGGAGAATATTGGTTATCCGCTTTACACACCTGATATTTCAACAGCGGAACAAGATCCGAAGGAAATATTCCAGGCCGTTTTGCAAGCGATTACCAATATTACAAAACAACATCCCGAAAAAAGGCTTAAGTTTATTTCTTTTAGCAGCGCCATGCATAGCGTTATTGCCATGGATGAGAACAACGAGCCGCTTACCCCATGCATTACTTGGGCAGATAACCGCAGTGAAGCGTGGACGCATAAAATTAAAAATGAACTGAATGGCCATGAGGTTTATAAACGGACAGGAACGCCGATGCACCCGATGTCGCCATTGTCCAAAATTGCCTGGATTGTGAATGAGCGTCCGGAAATCGCCGCCAAAACGAAGAGATATATCGGGATTAAAGAATTTGTTTTCAAGAAGTTCTTTGATCAATATGTTGTTGATTACTCCCTTGCGTCGGCCATGGGTATGATGAATTTGAAAACACTGGATTGGGATGAAGAGGCATTAACCATTGCAGGGATTTCAAGAGATCAATTATCCGAACTCGTCCCGACAACCAAACTATTTACGAATTGCAACCCGGTTTTGGCAAGCCAAATCGGACTCGACCCAAAGACTCCTTTTGTCATTGGCGCCAGTGATGGCGTGCTCTCGAATTTAGGGGTAAATGCGATCAGAAAAGGCGAAATCGCTGTCACGATTGGGACAAGCGGCGCTATACGAACAATTATCGACAAGCCGCAGACAGATGAAAAAGGCAGGATATTTTGCTACGCCTTAACCGAGAACCATTGGGTTATTGGAGGTCCGGTAAACAACGGCGGAATGGTGTTGCGCTGGATCCGCGATGAATTCGCCTCAGCCGAAGTTGAAACAGCGAAGAGGTTGGGAATCGACCCTTATGAGGTTTTAACAAAAATCGCAGCGGGTGTGAGGCCAGGTGCTGATGGATTATTATTCCATCCATACTTGGCGGGTGAACGGGCGCCAATGTGGAACCCGGATGTACGCGGCTCATTTTTCGGCTTAACGATGTCGCATAAAAAAGAACATATGGTTCGTGCCGCCCTTGAAGGCGTTATATACAATTTGTACACAGTATTTCTTGCTTTAACTGAGTGCATGGATGGTCCTGTGACCCGCATTCAGGCAACTGGAGGCTTCGCAAGGTCTGAGGTCTGGCGCCAGATGATGTCGGATATCTTTGAATCTGAAGTGGTCGTTCCGGAAAGCTATGAAAGCTCGTGCCTTGGCGCCTGCATTTTAGGATTGTATTCATTGGGAGAAATCGAGTCCTTTGAAATCGTTTCCGAAATGATTGGCAGCACGTACAAACATACCCCGAAAGGAGATGCAGTGAAAGAGTATCGGGAATTATTGCCGATTTTCATTGAACTATCAAGAGTATTAACAGAAGATTATTCAAGAATTGCGAAGTATCAAAGAGGATTAACAACAAGATAGCATTAAGGGGGATATTACAGTGCCATTATTTATTGTAGCAATTGGAATTTTAGCATTACTTCTTTTAATTATGGGCTTAAAATTAAACACTTTTATCTCGTTAATCATTGTATCGTTCGGGGTTGCCTTGGCCCTTGGGATGCCGCTTGAAGAAATCGTCAAAACAATTGAAGCCGGCCTCGGTGGAACGCTAGGGCACTTGGCATTGATTTTTGGACTTGGAGCGATGTTGGGTAAGTTAATCGCCGATTCCGGCGGCGCGCAACGGATTGCCATGACACTCGTGAACAAGTTCGGTGAGAAAAATATTCAATGGGCCGTCGTTGCCGCATCGTTTATCATCGGCGTCGCATTATTCTTTGAAGTAGGATTAGTTCTCTTAATTCCAATCGTTTTCGCTATTTCAAAAGAGTTAAGGATTTCGATTCTGTATCTTGGTATTCCAATGACAGCAGCATTATCCGTTACACACGGCTTCCTCCCTCCTCACCCAGGACCGACTGTTATTGCGGGCGAATATGGAGCGAACATTGGGGAAGTATTGCTTTACGGGTTCATTATTGCTATTCCGACAGTCATTATCGCAGGGCCGCTGTTTACGAAGCTTGCTAAAAAGCTCGTTCCGGCATCGTTTACAAAAACAGGAAATATTGCCTCTTTAGGCGAACAAAAAACATTTAAAATGGAAGAC
This sequence comes from Neobacillus piezotolerans, assembly GCF_003362805.1. Lineage (GTDB taxonomy): Bacteria > Bacillota > Bacilli > Bacillales > Cytobacillaceae > Bacillus_D > Bacillus_D piezotolerans. Next base: position 712,601 of record NZ_QNQT01000002.1, on the reverse strand, counting down.
ACTCCTGGATTCGGCATCAGTGTATTTACTGCCATCCTGCCTGTTATTCTAATGTCAATCGCGACAATTATTACTTTGCTTCAAAAAACAATCGGGTTTGAAGATAATAGCTTCCTTGCGGGAATCCGTTTTATCGGTGAAGCCGGGACCGCTATGTTGATTTCCTTATTGGTTGCTGTCTACACAATGGGTATTGCAAGGAAAATTCCAATCAAGTCCGTTATGGATTCCTGTACGACAGCGATTTCCCATATCGGGATGATGCTCTTGATCATTGGCGGAGGCGGAGCCTTCAAACAAGTATTGATCAATGGCGGCGTCGGTGATTACGTAGCTGAATTGTTCAAAGGAACTTCAATGTCCCCAATCCTGCTTGCCTGGATCATCGCCGCAATCTTAAGGATTTCGCTGGGATCTGCTACTGTAGCCGCTTTGACAACTGCCGGATTGGTTATCCCAATGCTTGGACAATCCGATGTGAATCTCGCTTTAGTCGTTCTTGCAACCGGTGCTGGAAGTTTAATAGCTTCCCACGTTAACGACGCAGGCTTCTGGATGTTTAAAGAGTACTTTGGCTTAACGATGAAAGAAACATTTGCAACTTGGACATTGCTTGAGACAATTATCTCTGTTGCGGGCTTAGGATTTGTTTTACTATTAAGCTTGATTGTTTAATGGTTGAAATTTCTTTTTTGAAAAATTGTCCATCCGGGCAGTATATCCCTAGCAGTTAATGCGGGGGATACACTGCCCCTTATCTGTTAAAAAAGGAGTCTTGCCAAAATGTTGAACACAATTGGAGTCATTGGCTTAGGAGTAATGGGCAGCAATATCGCTTTAAATATGGCCAGTAAAGGAGAGCAAGTTGCTGTCTACAATTATACAAGGGATTTAACCGACCAACTCGTTCAAAAAAGCAGCGGGAAGGCCATCTCCCCTTTCTATGAAGTCCAGGATTTTGTCCAGTCCTTACAAACCCCGCGGAAAATCTTCCTCATGGTTACAGCCGGAAGCCCGATTGATTCGGTCATCCAATCATTAATTCCTTTTCTTGAAGCTGGCGATGTGATTATGGACGGCGGCAATTCCCACTTTGAAGATACGGCTCGGAGATATGATGAGTTGAAGCAAAAAGGGATCGGGTATTTAGGGATTGGCATTTCCGGCGGGGAGATCGGCGCATTAACAGGGCCTTCCATTATGCCGGGTGGAGATAAGGACGTTTATGAAAAAGCGGCCCCTATTCTTACAAAAATCGCGGCCCAGGTAGACAATGACCCTTGCTGCACCTATATTGGCCCTAAAGGCTCGGGACACTTTGTTAAAATGGTCCATAACGGGATCGAGTATGCGGATATGCAGCTGATTGCGGAGGCATATACGTTTTTACGAAAGAGATTGGCATTGCCTGTCGAGGAAATCGCCGATATTTTTGAATCCTGGAACCATGGCGAGCTGAAAAGTTATTTAATCGAAATTACCGCCGAAATCCTTAGGAAAAAAGATGAACTAACAGGCTTGCCGCTAATCGACGTAATCCTTGATAAGGCCGGCCAAAAAGGAACAGGCAAATGGACAAGCCTCCAGGCAATTGATAACGGAATTCCTACTTCAATCATTACGGAATCATTGTTTGCTCGGTACCTTTCTGCTTTAAAAGAGGAAAGACTGAATGCGCAAGAAATCCTGACTGGCCCGGAAAATGATCAAGCACATTTGGATAAAGAATTGTGGATTGACAATGTGAGGCAGGCCTTATATATGGGGAAGGTTTGTGCCTACGCGCAAGGATTTACGCAATATAAGATGACTTCCGATCTGTACAGCTGGGACTTGCCGTTAAAGGATATTGCCCTAATTTTCCGCGGCGGCTGCATCATTCGCGCAGAATTTTTAAACGTAATTGGCGAAATATATGAAGGGCAGCCAAACTTGGCAAATTTATTAATTGCCCCGTATTTCACCGAAAAAGTAAAAGACTATCAAAAGGGATTGCGAAAAGTGGTCAGTGAAGGTATAAATTCCGGCATCTCGTTCCCATGTCTAAGTTCGGCGCTTACTTATTACGACAGCTACCGGACAGGCATGTCCAACGCAAATATAATTCAGGCACAACGGGATTATTTCGGAGCCCATACTTACGAACGAACGGATGCTGATGGGTTCTTTCACACGAACTGGCAGTCTTAAATTTCAATGATATAAGCTAGGCTTTAACTTTGTCGCTCCAGTAAAGGATATTTTCCCTTTACTGGGCGTTTTTTTAATACCTTGAATTTGGTATCAACGTTTATCCGCGGCAATTTCTCCGGCTATCGCCTCTCTCTCAAAAGTTTCCGGGGACAGCAAATTCACTATCATGATATAATAAGTGTTTGATAGTTTTGTGATTCAAGGAGGTTTCATCTTGAAAGTGAACAAAGGAATTTTATTTGTATTATTAGGCGCGGGCTGTTTTGGCTTTACCCCGATCTTTGCTGAATTGGGATTTGGCTACGGCTACTCGCTGGGACAGATAAATATCGTCCAAATGGCAATTTCCTTTCTGCTATTATGGTCGTTTACCTTGATAAAACGCTCGAGTTTCAAAGGGCTGAATAAGAAAAATATTCTCCAGTTGATGATGACTGGCTGCTTTATCGGATTAACGAGTATTTTCTATTATGGCGCGATGCAATATCTGCCAGCCTCATTGGCGATTATTTTAATGTTCCAATTCGTTTGGATTGGAATCATCCTGGAATGGATCTTCAGCAAAATAAAGCCAGCTCCTGTGACCATCCTGTCGATCGTGATTATATTGATTGGGGTCTTTTTCGCTTCCAATATCATGAACGGAGAAATACAAGGACTTCCTTTTAAAGGCTTCCTTTTTGGCATTCTATCCGCATTCACCTATGCCGGGTTTATTTTTTTCAGCGGAAAAATTGCCGTAAATGTGGATTCCTGGACACGGACATCCTTAATGGCAACAGGGTCGGCCCTTCTCGTTTTTGTCGTATTTATGCGTGAAATTCCGACTGTAGTTCCATTGGATGGCCACTTATTGATGGCATCTGCTGGCGCTTCGCTGTTTGGTGCCGTGATCCCGCCATTATTTTTCGCTGTCGGCGCGCCTTTGGTTCCAGGCGGCATCGCCAATATCCTGACATCCATCGAATTGCCAGTCGCAATCGTATCCGCCAGCCTGATTTTGTCAGAAGCGATCACGCCGCTGCAGTGGCTGGGAACGGCTATAATATTGGCTGCCATCGTGTTAAATGAACTAGGCACCAATCTTTTTAAAATCAGGAAGGATTTAAAGGGGTAAATAGTTTCTATCCCAATTATGTTTTTTTATACTAAAAAGGGCCAAACCTGCTGCAGTAACGCATACAAGGTTGGCCCTTTTTTCTGTATTGGTAAATAATTCATTACTCTTATGGTCCGTATCGTACCCAAATCTTAAAATGAAGTGCAAGTCATTATAAAATATATTTGGTATACATGGAATAGGATTCCGGGAAGCAAAGTTTGAAGAAGGCTTTTCTATAGCTGTCGTTGTCGATTCCCATATAAACATTTGCATTTGCTGGTTCATCATCACGATTCCCAGGAGATAATTGAACCACCGTCTGTCCTTTGCATATTCCTTGGCATTCCATCTTTAAATTGACTCGTTTATAGACGTCATCTTGGTCACTTAAACTTGGGTCAATCGCAAGCATGACAGCAACTAAATCATGAACGATAATACCGGAAATACGAAGGGCGTCCCAATACATTTTCTTATAATGATCTGACATTTCGCTTAATAGCGACCCTAAATGGCCACACTCTGTTCCCAGGAAGAATAAGTCATCCAAAGTAAAACGAGTACTTTGTGTAACATCCAATCCAATCATATTTATTTCAACATCTTCACCTATCGACTCGTAGACTTCTTTCGCGGCTTCAGGGTCTGCCCAATAATTGAATTCTGCCACCGGTGTCCGGTTCCCAATGCGAACGCCGCCACCCATGGACCAAATCGCTTTAACCTTTTTCATCGTTTCTTTATCTTTTCGAATGGCTAAGGCAATATTTGTTAATGGGCCTAAGGTAATCAGTTCGACCTCTCCCGGATTTTCTTTTACGGTTTCCAAAATAAAATCGACGGCGTGAGTATCTGACAGTTTGGTTCGGTCAGGAGTAAGCGTAACCGTTCCCAAACCGCCTGCTCCATGGACCGAAGAATCAATATTATATGTTTTAGCATTTTCCAGATCTACCAAAGAAGCGGTCGCCCCAGGATAAACGCGGCAGTCGGCATTCATTAAATTAACGATCCCTAAAGCGTTATTCACACAGTTATCCAAACCTACATTGCCTGCTACAACTGTTATTCCTGCTACATCAAATCCACCATAACTTAATGCGGCGACAATTGCATACGTATCATCAATGCCTGGATCTGTGTCTATGATAATCTTTCTTTTTTCCATGTTTGTCACCCCATATAAGAATTTTAATTTACGATTAGTCCAGCTTTGGATAAGGAACTTGCCGCCTCATCCTCACCCAACCGGTTTAGGACCATTTCATATGAAGGCATGCCGGTTTGCGCCCCTTTTTTCTCAACTGATAGTGAAGCACTTGCATTTGCAAATCTTACAGCCTCTTCAATCGTTTTCCCCTCGGTCAAAGCCACTGCGAAGCTGCCATTAAAGGTATCCCCGGCACCTGTTGTATCAACCGCTTTTACTGGATAACTTTTAACATAAACATGTTTTCCCCCGTCATAAAAACGAGCACCTTTATCTCCCAACGTAACAACCAATTTATTTGGGTATTGTTCTAAAGTTTCTTCGATATTTTCTCCAAAGAGGCTGATACATTCAGTTTCATTCGGTGTAATATACGTTGCCAAATCAATAAAATCTTTTTTAAATTTATCCATTGGCGCGGGATTTAAAATCGTAGGAATTTGATGTTCATGACAAATTTCCAATACTGCCTGGACAGTTTCAGGCGGTATTTCCAACTGAAGGACAACCATTTCACTTTTTACGATTTCATCTTTTACAAGACTAATTTTTTCCGGTGTTAATAAATGGTTTGCTCCAGGAATGACAATGATTCGATTATCAGAATTAGAAACGATAATCGAAGCAACACCCGTTGAAACATCTGGAACTATAAAGACTTGATCGGTTTTAATGTTTTTCTTTTTTAATGATGATAATGCAATTTTTCCATACTCATCGGTACCGCAAGCACCAATAAATTGTGCATTCATTCCTAATCTCGAAATCGCTACTGCCTGATTCGCACCCTTTCCACCAGTAAAAATGGAAAGGGAGTTCCCTAACGTAGTTTCTCCTTGTTCGGGCATGTGATCTGTTTGTACTACTAAATCAATATTTATACTGCCTACTACAGTTATCATTCAAGCACCTTCTTAGTGGTATGCAGGGACAGGACCCTTAGTTTTATAAGGTGTCAACGCACCCCCGTACCAATTAATAAAACATACCGACGATTGTTGCTGTCAGCATGGAGGCCATTGTGGCACCTACTAAGAGTTTCACCGAATATTTAGCAACCATTTTTCCTTGTTTTTCATCGATGGATTTAATTGAACCGGATACAATCCCAAGTGTTCCGAAGTTTGCGAAACTAATTAAATACGTAGAAATCATCGCATTTGCTTTTGGTGACAATGTTTCAGCGACTTTTGCCAACTCACCCATTGCAACAAATTCATTCGTAACTAGTTTCGTAGCCATGATACTGCCAACTTTAACGACTTCATCCCAAGGGACACCTAATACGAATGCAATTGGCGCAAAGATCCAGCCCATAATTTCTGTAAACGTAATATTAAACATAATTTCAAATGAATTATTTAATAACGTCACTAAAGCCATAAAACCGATTAACATGGCTGATACAATAATTACTAATTTAAAACCATCTAAAATGTAAGTGCCTAACATTTGGAAAAACGGTTCCCTTTCTTCACTTCCTGCACTTACTTCACTTGTTGCACTTACTTCGCGTTCTGCACTTACCCATTCTGCACCTTCCATATTAACTGAAGCATCTTCGTTGATTGTTTTTGGATCGTAAGGATTCACAACGCAAGAAATAATTAAAGCTGAAAAAATATTTAAAAATACAGCAACTACTACATATTGGCCTGGAACCATTGTCATATAAGCTCCCAATGTGGCCGCCGCAACAGCCGACATTGCCGATGCACAAATGGTATAAAGCTGCTGCGGTTTCATTTTAGAGATTTGTTCTTTAATTGTGATAAACACCTCAGGCTGTCCTAAAATAGCTGTTGAAGGTGCAAAATAACTTTCGAGATCTCCCATCCCTGTAATCTTATTGATTAGTTTTCCTGTCCACTTAATAATAAATGGCAAAACCTTGATATAATTTAAAATTCCAAGTAACGCTGATACAAAAACAATAGGCATTAATACGTGGAAAAAGAAGACAAATTCCATTTGTATACCGCCAAATACAAAGTTGGTGCCACCTTCTGCCTGTTTCAACAACCAACTAAAGAAGTCAGAAATCGCCCCTAAAATTTTTATCCCAAATGCAGTGTTTAAAGAAACAAATGTGATAACAAGCTGCAACCCAATCATGATAGCCATCGGTTTATATCGAACATTTTTTCTATCAAAGCTTATCAAGTAACCTAAACCAAAAATGAAGGCTAAACCGATGATCCCTCTAATGATGTCCATACTTTTTCCTCTTTTCTTTTGTCATAGTTGTTGTTGGTTTTGTATTACCTGAATAAGATGAAACGTTTCATCTTATTCTGTTAAAAAAAGGAGTTACATAAATTGGTATAATTGAAACGTTTCATTTTCATTTTAAAAAAATCGGAATCATATAATTCCAGATACTTGAAACGTTTCATTTTCTTGTTAAAAAAATATAGGTTATATAAGTTCAGCTACAGATCCGCCTTCTTTTAGTGTACAAGTAAAGAACATAGGCGCTTTTTCATAATAATTATTTTTCAAAAAATCCAGCAGCCGATATGCAGTATATTCCGCCATTTCTTTTATTGGCTGGATAATCATTGTTATACCGGGATTAACAATTTTCGTTAAATCATCCAGGTCAAAACCAATCAATGAAATATCTTTGCCTATTTTTATGTTGTGCTCATTCAAGTATTCAATTACGCCTAATGTCATATCATAGTTTGTTACGAATATTGCTGATGGGAGATTTTTCAATTGAAATATCTTTTCGCAGGCTAGATACCCGCCGCGTTTAGTGAAATCACTATAAACGATATAATCAGGATTAATTTCAATACGGTTCTCTTCTAAGGATTTTTTATAACCGTTTATACGTTCAATCGTCGTATACCCGTCCATATCTCCCCCAATAATGGATATCAATTCATGGTTTTTATGGATCAAGTAGTCAACAGCCATTTTTGATGCGCTTTCATTATTGACTAAAACATATTTCGCTTTATTATAATCCTCAATGATCCGGTCAAGTATGATAATCGGAATCGAACTTCTTAGGCTCTTCAGCCAATTCTCCAATGTTTCGTTATCTGTTGAAGGGATAATAATCATGGCGTCCGCATTTCTAGATTGTAAATTAGTTAACTTTTGATAATCTAAAAACGGGGAATGGCCGATGACTGTAATCATGACCATAAATCCTTTTTTTGATAAAATTTCTTCAACAACGGAAACGAGTTTGGCTGAAAATGTTAACCCGGATGATGGAATGACTAATCCGATCAACTTTGACTGTTTTGTTTTAAGCGACCGGGCAGACATGTTAACATTATATCCCAATTCTTCAATGGCTGTTTCGATTAAAAATTTGTTTTTTTCCCTGACATTTTTTCCATTCAAAAAGTTTGAGATAGTCCCTAGAGAAAGACCCGTCTTTTCTGAAATATCCTTAATTGTCACTCCCAATTCGATACCCCTTACAAACTATGAAACGTTTCATTTTTTTTAAAAATTAAACCGCTTTCAAAAGTAAATTTACTATATTCATAGAATTATGTCAAAGGAAATATTTCGAAGGAATTCAAACTTTGTGGGTTGTGCTCAGGCATTGCCTGCCGAAATATATATTTCCTAATAAAATTTGTGTAACTTTAAATTTCAATATTAAAATAACACGCCATGCGATTCCCAAAAGTTTCGCACGGCGTGTTATTTATTTTATTTAGGTCGCGATCGGTTTGATGAGTACTTTTATTTTTCCCAGTTCAAAGCAAGTACTACAGCATTTAAAAATTCCGCTTTTTATATTCATCATATACGTTTAATGCAGCCTGGAGACTTTCACCTTTATTCAGATTAAAGCCTTTCCGGATAAGCGTTGCTTCCAACGCGGCAAGAACATGAAGAATATTTTTCTTACGCGAACTATAGCCCATCGTTCCGATTCTCCAGATCTTTCCGTGGAGCGGTCCGAAAGAGCTGGCAATTTCTACTTCAAAATCCTCCAACATCATGGAACGGACCTCATCGCCGTTAATTCCTTCAGGGATTTCGATTGCAGTAACAACAGGAATCTTGTGATTTTCATCTCCAAATATCTTCAGTCCCATTGCTTTAATTCCTGCAACCAATGCTTCTTCATTTAACTTATGACGAGCAAAGCGGTTTTCCAGTCCTTCTTCCAGGATAATGCGAAGCCCTTCTCTTAAAGCATATTGCATACTTGTCGCTTCAGTATGATGATTAAGGCGGACAGGGCTCCAATAATCCATCAGCTGCCCTAAATCAAAATAGTTACTAATAATTCGATTATTGGATGACTCGCTAGCAGATGTTTTCAAACCTAATTCAATGCTTTTTCTTTTATTGATTACTTCTTCAACCCGGTTGTTGAACGTAATTGGAGCTAATCCTGATGGAACGGATAAGCATTTTTGCGTACCGCCGATAACCGCATCAAGCTTGAGTTCATCCACCTTGAGGTCGACTCCGCCCAATGATGCTACAGCATCGACAACTAACAGAACATCAGCATTCCGGCAAGCCTCTCCAATTTCCTTTAACGGCTGCATGCAGCTAGTTGATGTTTCGGCATGTACGATGGCGACAATCTTTGGAGAAACCTCATGAATTTTGTTAATGATTTCTTCCTGGTCAAAAACCTCTCCCCAAGGAGCCTCCATAGTCGTAACATCTGCTCCATAGCGTTGGCAGATTTCGGTTAAAAGATAGCCAAATCGGCCATAAATGGGAACTAAAACCTTATCACCAGGCTCAATAATACTGCACAGGACAGCTTCGATACCTGCCCGGGAAGTACCATCGACCGGGAATGCCCATTGATTCTCTGTTTGAAATACGGCACGTAGCATTTCCATTGTTTCATTCATGATATTTGTAAATGCAGGATCAAATTGTCCTAATATCGGGGTGGTCATCGCTCTTAATACTCTTGGATCGACCTCTACTGGCCCAGGAGTCATAATTGTTCTAATCGGGACGTTTAAATCTGTGTACTTGGTCATATATCATAGCTCCTATCAAGAATATATTTAGAATCAAATGAATTATTATGAAAACATTTTCATTTAAACATTACTATTTGAAAAAAATAATAATATGATTTTAGCAGGATAACGCGATGGAATCAAAGGAAAATACAATCAATCACCTAATAAAGCATATCCAATGCGACTAAGTTTTTATACAGATTGTTACTACTTTTGCCTTGGCCTACAAAAGAAAATACTCAGAGGGATTAAGAAATAAACAGGGTTTTTCTGCCTTCGAACCCTGCTATCAGTTATTAATCTAAAGTGTCAAAACCTTTTCACAATTAGGTACATTTTTCCATGTTATCCTTTTATCAGGTATCGTGTTTAAACCGATACGAGGGGGGACCGGCATGAAAAAGTTGACTGTCTTATTTGGTTTATTATTTTTTATCTATCTTCTCAATCCGCCAGCTGCTGATGCTACTGAAAACGCCGATTGCGTGAAATACTACAAGCGGGCGCAATGGATGGATTCACCAATTGAACAGGTGGTGTGGTGGAATGGGGCAATCCTGAAAGAGGGGCAGATCGGCAGGCTTACTGTTCTGAAAAACACACCGTTGTACAAAGTGACCGGAAGCACGAAAACATTCGTCCGAACTCTGAAAAAAGGAGACTTTTACCGGATCTATGCATTTAAGCCAGGGCTGTTGAGCGTTGGCGGGGGTCTGTACGTTGAGCGGAATGAAGCCGTGATATATGAGACGCCAAGCAAAGCAAAACTCGAAGAATGCTATTGCAAATACAAACTCAATATTTATGATGAGCTGGAGAAGAAAAAGGCACCAATTATTAAAGAGGCCAAACTCAAGAAGACCGACCTTGCCAAAATCCTGTATGTTCACGACACCCTAGTAACCATGATAGAGTATGATGAAGAAGGCTACGCGGAAATCATCCGGACAAATATTCCATGGGGCCCTTATCCAGTCTACCATACCACACTTGGGGCGCTTGTGTTTGGAAAGGCGTATTGTGACGGCTATACAAATGCGCTAAATGACATCCTTCGAGAACTCGGCATCACCGTCTTTCAAGTTACAAGCAGACCGATGGCTCACTCCTGGAGCATGGTCAAGCTGAACGGCCAGTACTACCACATCGACCTGACATGGGCTGATATCGGTGATGAGGCGAGTTACTACAACCTTCTCAAATCCGACGAGGCCATCAAAGCAGCAGGGCATTACGGCTGGGATGGCCCTTTTGCAGAAGACGGAAAACAAATCAAGGCAACCAGCACGATTTTTAATAGTCTCGGTCAAAACATAACCTACGATGACAATCAAATGTACGTTTTTACACCTACGAACAGCGAGGAGCGCAACAATTACTTAATCAACACAATCTCCTTCGCTAGCCTTGAAACAAAGCAGCTGGCCGTACTAAATAACACAGAGCTCAAAGACATCATTTATCATAAAGGCGCCATCTACACAATCGAACGCAAGGAAGGCTCGGACCGAATTCTAAAATACACAACCACCATGAAACTGCTAGAGGACATCACCCCGCCTGGTGGTCTGAATATCCATAGATTGTTCCACCTCAACGGAGAACTATACCATACCTACGTCTCAAGCGAAGGAAAAGAAGGAGTAAGGAAACTGTAATAGCTAAAGAGCAAAAAGCCACCAGCAACGGTGGCTTTTTCCATGATGTATTTTCGATCAGGTTATTCACTAAATTCTTGAGGACGGACCCCGATTAAACAAGCTTTTGTCCGCAGTTTGGGCAGAAATTGGCGCCTTCTGTTTTGTTGCCGCAATTCGGGCAAAAGTTTGGCTTCTTTTGACCGTCTGCCGGTTCGGGATTTCCCGCTGAAACTGGCTGATTAGAGGATGGCTGATTCATCTGATTCATCATTTTTCCTGCCATGTTCATCCCGATCATCATCCCGGCTATATCGGAGGCTGCTCCTCCACCGCTCATCTTGCCAGAGGCCATTCCATCTGTGATTGAAATTTGCTGGTAGCGATTCACGTCACCAACCATTCCATGTGAAGCATTTTTCGTAATCATGTCTTGAATCTCTTTTGGATAACTAAAACTCATGACGTTAAACCCAGTAATCGAAATTCCGCTCTTCATCATCTGCATATCCAGATCCTCTTGAATGCCTTTAGCAATGTCGAACGAGTTGGCCTGCAGGTTGTACATATCCTTTCCTTCTCGAGAAATCCACTTCATCAAAAGCTGATCGAGAACCGTTGTAATCCGAATTCGGACATCCTCTACTAAATAGTGCTCGCGGACACCCGCTATTTCATCAATTAGGGAAATATAATCATTCACTTTAAAATGAAAGGTTCCGTTCGCACGTATCGGGAGGCCGCCTGGAAGCCCTAGTGTGGGGATGTTAATCGCATTTTGCGTTCCCCATTTCACGACAAACTCTTTCGTATTCACAAACAGCACTTCTACCCGCATGCCGCTATTAAACCCGAACTTGAATCCCTTTAATGTAGATAGGAAGGGAATAATTTGCGATTCGATATCATACTCACCTTCATCGCGGAATATCCCCTCTATTTTCCCATTTTTAAAAAAGATCGCATCCTGGCCAGGACGGATAATCAGTTTACTCCCCTTTTTAATTTCGCGGTTACTCCACTTATAAAAAATCATATCATCCCGGAATTCCTGCCACTCTACTACATTTGCAAATTGATTTTTAAAAAATGACACTACAATCCGCCCCTTTCCTATCATTTTTCCGGGCTAGCTCCAGCAATTCCCTTTAAAACTTCCCTCTGCTGCCGCTATGCGAATGGCCGCCCATTGTGACACCACCGCCACCGCCACCGACACCACCGCCGCGGCTATGGTTATTATTAGACGGTTTCCTCTGCTTTGTTACTGTTTGCCTGACAAAGTTATCGTATTGATTCACAACTTTTGATCGATGACCATCCATATAGGTTTGTGCATTTACCGTGACCCTGCCGCCAGCACCGTAGGCCATAATCAGGACAACCACCCCTGCAACGATTAGCGATACCATTAATTGAAACCACCATTGAAAAAATATATTTGTAGAGGGCTGGCCAGCGAATTCATAATCATTATTCACATGCGGGCTTCCAACGAATCCATTGCCCGTATAGCCGCCGTTTCCGACATCAGATCCATTGCCCGTATAGCTACCCGTTCCGAAATCCGGCTCATTGCCCATATATTCATAGGCTCTATTGATGAATGTTGAGAAAGCAGCAAAATATTGGCCACCTGATAAGTCCGGAGTCAATTCTTCGCGAATGAGATCAAGCCGGCTGTCATCCAAAAACTGCTCAGCTTTTTTAAAACCAGCCAAATAGACATCACGTTCATTCATGTCAATCGCCAGGATTGCTGTATTTCCATGGGGCTGGTCGTACCCCGGGCCATGCTCATCATAGAAATCCTCTACATACTGGACAATATCCTTCCCGTTTGTGCCATCTAAGGTAATAATGATAAAAGCGGTCTCTCTCTCTTTTCCGAGCTCACTGGCTGCATGCTGAAGTTCCGCCGACTCATCGTCCGTTAATAAAAGAGCATAGTCATATATAAAATGATTCCGGTCAAAGGTTTCCGCGTTCGCAGTTAATATCCCCAATGGGAAAACCAACAGCATCAGCATTAAAACAAGCATACTTCGTTTTTGATGTATTCTCACCAAAAACCCCCTCCCATCATAAAGGAGACACATTTTAAAGCAAAGAAGGTTCCTACTGCAATGCCGCTAAACCACGCCGTTATTTTACCTGTGCTGATTGGCGGTTTGCCGACAACCTTGCCTGTCTGTCCATTCATCGCAAACGTATAGCCTGAATTTTTATAATCATAACTGATCATCCAAACTGGCAATAAAACATAATGGCTTTTTACATTTCTCGTATCAATATTTTTAGATTTATAATGGGTTGAATGATAGCCTGTAAAGGTAGATTTAATATAGGACTCTACATAACCGCTGATTTTTTCCTTCGCCCTTGGGAGCAGTTCGTCATCTGTAAAATTGTATTTTTCCGCGATATACCCTGCTAAATAAGGTGTCCTAAAATCCTTTAATTGATCATACGGATAGGGCTCCAATTTATCCATCAATTCATCGTTCATTTTGACGGATGCATCAACAGGAATCTTGAGATAATCTAAATTGATATCACGGAAGGCATCATAGTACTTGGTTTCTGTATAAATATAATCTCCTTGTGAATAGGTTCTGACCTTCGTACATTCCGCGCTTACCTGCACTTTACTATTCAAATCAAACAACCAAAACGGCACATACATCCCTGTAATACTTTTTATCCTGTCCGCTGTCATAAAGTCTTTTGGGGTAAGCAATCCTTTTCGGCACCATTTTTGAAATGCCGCCATCGCTTCTTCCTTGCTAATCGTAAAAGGTATGACTTTTGCGGGTGCAAGCAGGCCTGATACGCGATCGGCAATGACGACTGCAGCTCCGCAATAACTGCAGCTTGTTGCCGCTGTCTCAGCTGTCGTGATGAGCTCAGCTCCACAATTCTCACAATGGTATTCATTTGCTTCATCCGCTGAAAATCTTGTTGTTACCAGATCTTCCGGATAATTCTCAATCGTTTCAAGTCTGCCACAGCTATGGCAGTTCAGGTTGCCTGATTCAGTATCAAAGCTCATGTCACTCCCACAGCCAGGGCATTTATAATGAAGAATCATGAACAAAATCCCCCCTATACACAAACTATATGTATGGCAGCGGTCAAAAACCGCTCCTTTTAATAGATTCCAATTCTTTTATATTAGCTATGAGCTGATCATGTATCGGTTTTAACTGCTCCGATTTCGATGAAGCAAATTGAATGGCTGCTTGCAAATCAGATAACTTTTCCGCTAAAACCGACTTTCGTTCTTGAAACGTTCTTGCATCTCCTTCATTGCCCTCATCGAGAGACTTAACGGAGTATCGTTCCATTTTCTCAATACCTTCTTGGCACTCAATCAGTTCCCGCTTCAAGCGCTGCTCGTCTGCCAATACCGATGCCAATTCCGCCTTTACCTTCCCTAACTCCCTATTCAGATCCTGTAAATTCTGCTCAACCATTTTTTCCAGATCTTCAGTCCCATCAAAAGTATCGACTTTGTTCCCCATTAAATCCTTAATCCTTGAAAAAATGCTCACAGTTTTTCAGCTCCTTCCAATAAGAGGATCACCACTTCATTATACTGGTAAATTTTATTAAAAGTTTCATTTCCGTAAAACATTTCCCTAGACGATAAAAAAGCAGTGGATTTCTCAATTGAAATCACACTGCTTTAGAACATGATTAAGGGGCATAAACAATTTCCTTAAAAGGACTGACCGAATTCGTCATCGCGATTTATTTTCACCTAATTTATACGATATTTCTTTAAAAATATCCTCCCACCTATCTACATCACCATGCGATTTACCCGTCCGTAAAATGACCACATTGTTTTCCGGAGAAATATACAGGTACTGGCCATACTTTCCCATCGCAAAAAAGTCTAAACCGCCATTATCATTCGTGGTACTATACCACATGTATTTGTATCCTATCTTACTATTTTCTAAGAATGATCCTTTATATTCATCATTATTTCGAGGGAATTCACTGAGTGTAGACTGTTTTATCCATTCTTCATTTAGTATATGCTGGCCATTCCACTTTCCGCCATTGAGTAACATGCTGCCAATCTTTACAAAGTCAATCGCTTTAAAATTAATACCGCTCTCCATCTTTTCAAAGCCTGTTTTTTTACTGTCGAGACTCCATGAGGCGTCATTTTCAGCTCCGATTTTATCCCAAACTTCCTGTTGGAAAAAATCCGCTACATGTTTTCCCGAACTTCGCTCCAAGATGATGCCAAGTAATAGAGGATGATAGTTGTTATAATGAAATCTGCCTTCGTATTTTTCCGTCAGATTAATATGTGTCAACGCTAAATTACGTAAATCAGGCATATAATACGTTTTAGCATCGTCGCTAAACAAAAGCTTCCCTTCCTCGTAGCTGATGGTTGAACGCATCAGCAGTAAATCCTCAATTGTAATACTCTCCATATTTGTACCTTTAAACCCGCTTATAAAATCTGCTATAGACTGTTTTTCACTTTTTATATAACCCTCTTCAATTGCCTTTCCAATTAACAGCGAATCAATTGATTTAGCCATAGAAAAAGAAGTATTAATAGAATCCTTGTCATATCCGTTGAAATATTCTTCCAGTACCACCTTGTCATCATGGACAATGATAAAAGATGTGGTATTAGTTTCCTTCAGAAAACTATTCAGTGGTTTTTTTCTTTCTTTTCCTTTATACGTATAGTCAATTGACATGTCTTTTAGTGAATCATTCAGGCTGTATTTATACCGGTAGGGCTGAGAGCTTTTCTGGATAATCCGCTCTGGAAACACTTTGTAATCCATTACATCCGAATTTCCATTAACGATCGTCCTAAAAACATATTGTGGGGAAAATAGTAATGAGGAAACGAATAAAAGAAGCACTGAACCTATCAAGGAAATTGTTAAGAATATAATCAATAGCTTGGCAGTTTTCTTCTTCATTTTACCTCCTTAATTTCTTAGAATAATGTGGCAGGAAAGTGGTTACTAAACTATTTTATTTTTACAAAAAGGAAAAAATGTTACTATCTATCTTTAAATAGTAAAAAGGACAATAAACTCACACTAAGAATATTGTCCTTATGGCTACGATATATATTTAACCTGTCTTAGAAAATGTTCCGTTTATGAAATCCATATTAAAATTATCATTTTTCTTACAGAATAATTTCGAATACCCTCCACGGTTCGATGTATTCTAAAAGTTTCAATTCATTTTCCGGTATACGGCCAACAATATTTTTACGGCCATCATTTGGCATATCCTTTAAAATAATATGAAGTTCCCCTTTATAGCGACCATATGCATTGTTGATAATAATGATGTCACCACGTTTTAAGGCATCAGTGTGATGAGGACCAATGTCTGCATCTTTAAAAGTAATACGCGACATTGTAGAACGTGCCATGTATTCGCTCATATCCCCACGGACATAATGTGGGAAATTAAAAATAATTTCTTTTTCCACATCACTCACTTGGTCATTCATATCAATCTTGAAGGTTAATTTGGCTGGATTCACTTTACTTAGTGCTTTTAGTTCTTCCTCGCTTGCATAAGCATTAGCGACAATAACATCATCTACTAATCCAGTTGCAAACAAGTGACGGGCAGCTACATCCATCGAGAGAAAACGATGCTCCTCTAATGTACAAAGGCCTTCATTCACTGGCCAAGGTCCAAAAGTGGAGTCATTTTGGCTGGAAACAAATGCAGCAACCCTTAGGCCAAGGTCTTTTAAATCCTTACTGCATTTTTCAAAATGCCTAAAGCTTATCCCTGTATACATTTGTGGGTAAAAATTATGGCAAGTAATAATATTTTCTTTATTTGCTTTATAGCTTAAGATATTATCAATATATTTAGTACCAATACTGGCATTAATTTCGATTTTAAGATTATATGGGTTAAAAGTCATAAAGGCCTCTTTTGCACCGTCAAAACCTTCATCTAGCCGGATACCTGCTGCACCAAGTTCTGCAAAGAAGCTTAAGTCCTCATAAGTGATACCTAGTTTAGAAAAAATGTTTGGAGCTACATCCAATATAACTTCCATTTCTAATGCATTTGCATGACCAATAATTTCTTTGAATTCCTTTTTGATTTCATCTACATTTTTACCTTCAACACTTAATAAACAAGTGAAAACCCGTTTAAAACCATATTTTGCGGCAAGTGTTAAATATTCTATATCCTTTTCTTTGGTTGAGTGTTCTGGATAAATTGAAACACCTAGTCTTGGCATAATATGACCTCTTTTTTCTTATTGGAATTTTCCATTAAGTATTTGTTGTTCTAGATAGGCGAATTGATTGCGCATTTTCTTTTTGCTTCTTCTAGAATAAATTAATGATATGAGTATATAATTCCAATTTTGCAAAGCCGATTTGGCTTTGTAATTTTCTTTATAGGTTATTTCTACTCCTTTTACGGTATCCTTTAGCGAATATTCTATTGTATTGAATCCCTTTGGGTTTTCAATTGTAGCACTGTACTTAAGTGGCTGAATTAGCTCATTAATTTGAACTTTCACCGTCACATCATATCCCATGTGGTTTCTAAGACTTTTTTCATAGGAAAAATCTTTGGACAATTTGTCCTTAGCTATAGTTTGGCCTGTACTATTTTTAATATCTTGTATGATTGAACTGAGCAATTGTTCAAATACCTCTTTTGCACTAACCTGCAACTGTACTTTTATTTCCATTATTTTTTCACACTCTCTATCGTTCTTCTAATTTCTTATATACTTCAATAAACTCTTCAGCCATAATTTTTACGGTCTCAGCACTCATCATTTGATCTTCTGCATGCAGCAGTAATAAATGAATTTCAGTTTTTTCTCCCCTTGCCTCTTTTTGGATTAATTTAGCATGGATGTGGTGACCCTCTGCATAAATTTTGTGCCCTTCTTCAATTAAGGTAACAGCTTTTTCAAATTCACCTTTTTTTGCTTCTTGAATTGCTTCTAGATACATGGATTTAGCTGTGCCTACTGTTGAAATTATTTGAAAACAAACTAATTCGTTATTTTCCATTTCATATTCCTCCAAGCTATTTAGAAAAGAGAGAAAAGAAGTGACCTTCTTTTCTCTCTATAATATTAAAGTTTTTCTGATTCGTAACGATTTGCTAACATTACGAATGGGTAGTAAATTATGATTGCAACTACTAGGTTGATTACCGCTACTAAAGCAGCTTTAATGTCACCGGAGGTAGCTAAGAAGGCACTAATTCCAACTGGTGTTACCCACGGTACTACGACGTTTGTGTAACCAATGAAACCGAACACTGTCGCTAAATAAGCTATCAGGGTTAATATCACTGGTACTATCAAGAAAGGAATAATTAAAATTGGGCTTAATACGACTGGCAGACCAAACATGATTGGTTCATTGATTTGAAATACTGACGCACCTCCGCCAATTTTAGAAATTTCTCTCCAATCACTACGTTTGGAAGCAATAAAAATGGCTATTACTAGTGCTAATGTAGCACCCGCTCCCCCAATGTGTACAAATGAATCAAAAAATACAGATGTGAAAACATTGTGTCCACCATTGGCATTTGCTGCAACTGCCGGCAGATAGATTGCGCTCGTAATGGCGCCCATCATGTTACCGCCATGTAAACCGAAGAACCAAAGAATTTGAATCGCTAAAACATAAATAATTGCTGAAAAAGGGTTTTGTGATAAATGCATGAATGGATCTGTAATGACTCTTGTTATTAAATCGAAGAGATTCGTATCTGTTAAAATTTTTGCTTCATTTAAGATTGAGAACAACACTGGTACTAGACCGCCAACCATGATGGCGATTAAGCCAGGAATGATTGCAGCGAATGCACGTCCAACTGCTGGTGGAACATTTTCTGGTAATTTAAAGGTGAGATTTTTTCTCATTAAAGTTACGAAAATTTGTGTGATAACCAATGTGACTATAATTGCTGTTAATAATGCACCGAAGTTGAAGTATTGCCAGCCAAAATTCCCCCATGTTCCTTGAGTGGTTTTTCCATCTGCCAAGGTAACGGTTACTCCTTGAGGAGTCAATGCAAGGTATCCTGCAACTGCAACAACTGCAGCTGATAAAGGATTCACCTCATATGACTTTGCCAAACTATAAGCAACTGTAAATACTAACACTAATGCAAGAATGGCGAAGGTTCCCCACCAAATATTGCCCATAAAAGGCTGTAGGTATTTTGTTGTAAATTGCAAATAACCGCTAGTTTCCGGCTTTAAGTTGAACCATGTTGCGACAAGTGAAGCTGGTGTAAAGAAAAGGTTGTTTAATAATACTGCCAATGAACCTGCCATTACTAATGGCATTAATGCAATAAAGCCATCACGGATTGCTACTAAGTGACGCTGTCCGCCAATTCTAGCGGCAACTGGAACAAAGTGCTTCTCCATCCATTTAATAAAACCAGTCACTTATACTCCCCCTCTTTTTAATTTTTATGAGAAACATTAGCCTAATTTGGCCAAAGCATCTTCCAATACTTTTTTTCCATTCATGGTTCCATAGGACATCATATCAATCACAGCAACTGGGATTTTGTTTTGAACCATTTCTTTCATTTTTGATTCTAGATATTTTACTTGCGGGCCCAGAAGAATAATATCAGCCTTCTCCCATACTGATTTTGCTTCCGCTTCAGCATTTGCCCATATATTCACTTCAATTCCTTGCAAAGCTGCATAATCTTTCATTTTGTTTACTAGTAAACTAGTTGACATTCCTGCTGAACAAACTAACATGATATTAAACATAAATTCACCTCCTTCATGGAGCCTGCTTTCAGTCTCAGATCGTGCAGCATCGGTGTTTCGTCAATCCAGTTTTTCTTGTTTCTTACTAAAAAGTTGCTCAGCAAAAGCGAGTATCGCTTCTACATTATTTCTTCCGTAATCTGTTGGATTTATCACTTCAACAGGAATTTCATATGATTCACCAATTTTTTTTAATCTTGGAAGCGTGTATCTAATTTGAGGACCTATTAGAACCACATCAAAATTCTTTAGATGAACCTCAGCACTGTCCTGATCCATTGCCTGTATAACGTAACCCTTTTTTTCCTTAGAAACGAGAGATTGTAATTTTCTTACTAAAAGACTTGTAGACATTCCCGCGGCACAACAAAGCAAAATTTTCATTTTTTCTGCTCCTTTAATGATGCTTATCTAAAGTATATGATGAAAGCGCTTTCAACTAAACACAAAAAATTTCCGCATGATCGCGGAAATGATTAAGACAACTTTCTTTATTTACGTTTTAGCTTATCCAAAAATGTCTGGATAGTTTCTATTTTAACTAATTCACTAATCAAATCTGTGTCATTTAGAACTTCGTAAAGAAAATCATATAGATATTGTAGGTTTTCCTTATTATTTTTCCTTACACTAAATAAACATACTAATTGAACAGATGTTGTTCCCCACAAAATAGGTTTTGGCAAGGTGCAAAACGACAAAAAGGTTTTAGTACTGATATTTTGAATAGGGTGTGGAAGCGCTATCAAATTACCAAACGCAGTTTCCATAAATTTTTCCCTTTCCAAAACAGCTTGTTCAAACCCCGGATCTGCTAATCCTTGTTCCACCACTTTGCTGCTCAAAAAGTGAATTACTTCCTCTTTATTCTTTAAAGGCATTTGTAAAAAAATAAGATTTTTCTCAATAAAGCTGAGTTCCTCTTTCCTTTTGTGAAAAAATGCTTCCTGAATCCTTTCGAAATCAGAGGTTCCTAAAATATGATGCACTCTTAGAACAGGGAGAGTAGTTTCCAGGTCAGTCGAAATAGTAGTAATAATAAAATCCACATTGGAAGGGATGGAATAATTTCTCCAATCATAATACCCCATTGTGTCAATCACTTCTAAAAGCCCGCCAAAATAATCCATTAACTTATATTTTAATAAAATTGCACTCCCTTGCCCTGTACCACATACAATTAGGCAGCGTTTGGGGTCCCTTGTTCCATGTATTCGTTCCATAGCTGCCTGTAAATGGATCGCTATAAAACCTGTCTCTTCTTTATTTATACTTAGCTTAAGCTCTTTTTCCAAAATAGAGACAGCCAAAACAGCTGCTTCAAAGGCTACAGGATAATGGGAAGTAATTTCCTGAATTAAAGGATTCCTTATTCTAAGTCCTAACAATAAACGAGTAAAAGCTTGCTGAAGATGGCTAGTCAAATTGCGTTGTAATTCCATATCCTCCCTAAGATCCAATCCCATCACTTCATAGATAGTGTTTAGCACTTTTAAAGTTAAATTTAATACTTTTTCTTTATCTTCAAAGCCCCATCCTTGTGATGAAGATCGATTTCCGATCAAATGAACGGTTAAATACAATTTTTCCCCCTCTGAAAAGGAAATATGAAAAATCTTAAGTAAATCAAATAGGATTTGGCTCATAACTTGAAATTCTTTGGATTCATGTACCATTTTATTTGGAAGTGGATACTGAAGGATCTCTGTCCCCATTTGAATTCGCTTAATGCTTATAGCCAAGTGTATGACAATATTCTCAAATCCTATATCATTTACATTTATTCCAGTATCCTTCAACCGCTGAAAAACAACATTCTCTATCTTCTGCAGTTCACTTTGAGAAAAATAAGAATTGAAAAATGAACTTTGAAATGCAAGTGGTGTCTCGCCTCTTTTTGGGAAAAAGTATTCAGAAATACACGCTCTTTTCTGTATCTCGTCACCCATAACTTTTATACCATAATTTGGTCGAATGATGATGGAAAGGTCGAAAGAACCAAAACGATCTCTTACCCCTTTTAAAAGCCTTGTTAGGCTTGACTTACTAACAAATAATTCAGCAGCCAATTCTTCTGCTTTTAAATAGGTATTAGTCATGAGCAGCCTTTTTAAAAGATAATCAATCCGCTTTTCATTTTCTTGTGGGATGTTACGTTCATTTTCAGACTGATTGCTAAACTGATGATGAAATTTAGAAAAAGCCTCAGAATCATTTATATTAAGCTTATAGCCGTTACGTGTTGAGGAAATGAATGCGCTCACAGATTCTAGTACATTGTTTAACGATTTAATATCACTCCTTAGTGTCCTTGTGGACACCCCCTGCATTTTAGCCAATTTTTCCCCTTTAATATTCTCTTTTTCGTCATATAATGTTGCCAAAATTCCCTGGAGTCTTGATTGAATATACAAAATAAGGCACCCCCTACCTTCTTTAGGACTAATTTAACAGGAAATTACAAAATGTAAATGGATGTATGTGTTTGACAGTGGACACCTTGATTACGAGCGCTTTGAGCGTATGAAGGATGAAGGATACTTCTTTCTAGGGTGAGGAAAAACGAGGTCATCAGGGAAATTTGCAATTTCAGCCTGCCCCAAGAATAATGTGGCTGAAAGTTGTTATCTAATCTATTTTACTTTTACAAAAAGAAAAATATGTTAATACCCATCTCATAAAGTAAAAAGGTCAATAACCTCACATCTCAGAATGTTGTCCTCAATTATTCGGCGGACGAAAATCAATTTACCCTTAAATCCGGCTACATCCTAAAATTGCTGAAAAATGTTTAGTTTATTTCCTATCATGGAACAATTATATGAAATAGTCTTTTCAACGGGGAAAAGAAAGAAGGTGTATCACATGACTTTTACCTTTGAAGAACTGAGCAAATTATTAGTGAACTAACATAACTGAAATGCTTGCCTATAGGGCAGAAGTACCTACCTTTTTGAAAAAAATATATTAATGTATATAAAAATTCCTTTTTAACGAAAAAAATCATGTAAAAATGAAAGGATGTTCTAAAATGACACACAGTTTATATGAAAAAGAAAATCTAAAACATCTAAATAAATTAAAAGACCTAGCCCCAGAACAGTTACAAGCATTTTCTGAATTTAACACCGCGGTCTTTCTAGAAGGAGCACTTACTAAAAAAGAAAAAGAAATCATTGCGGTAGCGGTTGCCCATGTAACAGAATGCCCTTATTGCATTGATTCACATACACGTAAAGCAAAGGCAGAAGGAGCATCACTTGAAGAATTAGTTGAAGCTGTATTTGTTGTAGCTGGTGTGGAAGCTGGAGGAGCCGTAACCCATAGTACTCATATGAAAAATGCCAATAACCCTGAGGCAGATGATACGCTTTATGCCAGATCAAATCTAAAACATCTTGGAACTTTAAGAAGATATGCGGCAGATGGTTTTAAAGGCTATTCAAATTTCAGTTCTGCAGCTGTAAAGGCAGGAAAGTTAAGTGCGAAATTCAAAGAAATTATTGCCGTCGCAGTTGCCCATGCTACTCAATGTCCCTACTGTATTGATGTTCATACGAAAAATGCTGTGAAAGCCGGGGCGACAAAAGAAGAATTATCAGAAGCGGTAATGGTTACTTCTGCTTTACTTGCAGGTGGAGCTTACGCTCATATTGCGAATATGATTCAAAGCTATGTTGAATAAGGACAAATAGTTATGCTCTTACATAAAGGGCGCTTTTCTTTAATAAGAAGGCGTCCTTTTGGATTGTATCTTGGACAGTTTGCATTGTCAGTTTTGGACTTTTTGAAACAGATAAAACATTACGGAGTTTAAAATCCCTGCGTCTCCTTGGTTTGTTGCGCCGTGGTCAGACGATCACGCGGTAGTGAAGATGAACAACGCCGCATCGGAAGCGGCGCTCACCGAGCAGCTCGAGCCGCACGCGGAGGTTGTCCGGCAATGCTCGCTTTCCTCCACCCAAGACGATCGGATTAACAAGCAGATGACACTCGTCGATCAGTCCCGCGCTCATCGCCTGCCTAGCAAGCTCGGGGCCGCCAATCGTTATGTCGGCTTCTGAAGACTCTTTCAGCCTCCGAATAACATCAGGTTCGAATTCGCTCTCGATCCTAGTCCTGGAACTTGAAACTGCCTGCAGCGCCCGGGAATACACAATTTTCTCAGCAGCTCGCCAGATTTGCGCAAATTCCCGTATTTCCTCCGGTTGATCGCCTATTTGGGCGCTCGCCGTCTCCCAGTACACCATCGACTCGTACATTCGACGCCCGTATAGGTAGGTGCCAATCGGACGCTGGAATTCAGTCCAGAACGTAAACACCTCGTCATCGGAGATCGACCACTCGAGATTGCCGCGCTCGTCCTCCATGTAACCATCCAAAGATACGTTAATAGGGTAGATCAGTTTAGCCATTTCAATAACACCCTCCAATCTTCAGTTACCAACAAGACCAAGGTCTTTCTACTATTCCACCATAAGATAAAACCCACTTTTAAAATGGTCTTAACACCTCACATACTTCCGTTTAAAACCTATCCTTCCTTTTTCGACATCCTTTTGGATACGTTCGTATGCATTCAGGAAGCTGCTTTTTTTCCCTTCCCGCTTGACCTCAACAATGCCTAACGCCTTTGCGGTCTCGACTGCCTCTTCATGGAGCGGCAAATACGATAGCCCAACAGTGTATAAGAAATTACTCATAGAAATTTTCGTCCGTTCCGGTGTGTCGCGAATCGTATTTTTCACCGTATCTAGCATGCTGGAAAGCTTGTTTTCTGAAAACTGAGCGTCCGGCCTATTCCCTAAAAGCCAGCAGTAACAGCTCCATCCCGCCGACATTCTCAGGTCCTCACCGCTTGATATCCATTTATCCGCAACGTCCTGTGCAATATCCGACTCCGATAAAGTTACGGCTACTACAAAATCGGACAACATATAAAAATAGGCCGCATCCATCCAGCGATCATAATCCGACTCAGTCATGGCTTTTGGGTCTGCAATAATGCCTGCAAAGTACATTGCATCGTAGTTCCCAGTGGCATAAAGTTCTTCAGCTAAACCTTGATTAATTTTAATTTTCTTCGCGATTGGCTTCATAGCGCCTGTAGCCACGCCGAAAACCGGCTCATGGGCGCCATTGGATATGTAGATTTTTTTCAATCGTTCTTTGCCAAGCGCTTCAAGCTCCTGCATCACTGTCTCAGCGTTCAAAGTTTCGACTTCCTTTCACTTCCTCCCGAAACCGCACAAGTTTAGGGCGATTCAGAGCATATTTTTAATGAGTATTTGCTGTTCGAGCACCAGGTCTTCTATTAGTGACCGAAGGACCCGCTGCCTACTGATGTTCGGTAAATAAGTGTTCTTTTAAAAAATGAACAACGACTTTATCCGTCTCGCCTGCTGTTTTCCCAAGCCAAATTAAGTGTCCCCACGAGCCAAGAATACATAATTCCGATGATGCAATGTTCTCATGGGCGGCATATGCATGGTCCAACGAAACAGATGCATCATGCTTACTGTGCATAATAAGGGTAGGACAAGTAATGGCTCGTAAATCTTCAACCGATAGTTCATTTACTTGGGTCAAATCAATAAAGAATCCTTCACCTGAGCGCTGGCGGTTATTCATTTTCCGTATCGCTTCGAAATCGCCTTCAGAGATCAATTCCTTCGCTTCATCATACTTTAACTTGCTGAAAGAAGGAAACATTTGGTTGAAAATAAACCGCGGGAATAGGTTATTCATCGATGCTATTAAACCCCATGTAAATCTTTCTGTTCCTGGGCGAAATAGAACCCTTGCTGCTTTGTACTCATTATCGCCCGGCTGAAGCCACTTTTTCGTAACTGCGGATTGTAAAATAAGCGCGGAAACCCGCTCCGGATAAGTTGAAGCGAAATAAATTCCGCTTGGGCCTCCAGCGGATATCGCGATCAAATGGGCTTTTTCAATGTTTAAATGATCCAAAAGCTTTGCATAGTACTCGGATGCGAGTGAAAGGCTTTGCCCGATTTCTTTCGATGTCTGTCCATACCCGGGCCTGGAAGGTGTTATTACCGAAAATCCATTCCCCACTAAAGCCTCATATCCGAATTCCTCATGGCAATTGGAATGCCCACCGTGCATGACGATGATCGGTTCCCCGCTGCCGACCACCGAATATTCCATCGACAACCCTTTGGACGAAAATACTTTTATTCTTCTTTCCATTCATTTTCCCCGGCTTTCATCAGAAACTACTTTTTTACAACCTGTTAAATTGTTCCGCAGTTAACTGACGTATTCTATATAATATTGGTTTCTGAATTAACCGATTCACTGCTTATCTAATAACTGTTTAATAACTTGGTCAAAAGGAGGGACGCTTCCATATTGGCCTGGATTGTCCTTTGCTGTTTCCTCGAATAATTCGTTTAACTTCCGCTCCGACTCTTCACCTGGCAGTTCAGCCAATGTCATAAACCGAATGCCTGACTCCTCTGCTTTTTCCACTGTACCTGAAAAAGCAGTAACATCAAACTCGTTGACATGCAGCTCTAGGTCATAAATGTGAGCGTCCATCGTAAAGCCCCGCTTTTTGACAAAAGGAAGTGAACCGTCAATCCAATCCATTACGATTGATACAAAAACCGAAGCCTGATGGTCGTTGGCCCATTTTTCAATATGGGAAAGAATCATTTCCCCTACGCCCTGCCCGCGGAATTCGGGGTGAACACAGAAGACGCTGCCCACCTGGCCTGGATCCACCCAAGGAGCCCTAAAACAAGCGCCGTATCCAATAATTTTGCCCTTTTCGGTCTCAGCGATAACCCTTGTTCTCCCCAAGCCAGCAAGAAGGCCATTTTCATCCAGTTTCAGATTGGAGGCCGAAGGGATTTGCCGGTCCTCCTCTTCAAGCGCCGTGGCTGAATTGGAACCTCGTTCAATTATGTTAAGAAGGGCCGCAAGCTGCTCGTAATCATCAGGAATCCGGATTTCCCGAAGTGTTGCAGTTTGAATAAGTTTTTTAAAAGACATCCATTTTCACCTCAATTCATCGTGAAAAATTGTACACTTATATTAATTTTCAACAATTTATGGGGAATCTCCTTTAATCGATGGTAAAATTGAGGAAAAGGCTGAGGAGGATATTGATATGGTTAGTATAATGGGATTTGCGTCTTTAATAATCACGCTCGGAGTTCCTATAGCGGTAATTGTTCTCGTGGTTTCGGTTTTAAAGATTAAAAGAAACACCGAAATTCAGGTGGAACAAAACAAAAGGATTATTGAGTTGCTTGAAAAAGTGGACAGGAAGGAATAAGCCTAAACCCCGTAGTGAATCATATATTTCTTTTCCTTGCTTGCTTGAATAATCTTGGCGGCTAATTCAGCAAGATTTGTTGACTTTTTAAAATACCTTGACGCCGAAACAACATCATAAAAAAGCGACAGAGAATCTGGCGGAATGATCGTTATCCCGCAATAAGCCAAACCAAATTCCGGCCGATCTAGCGAGTGGAAATAGGTTTTCATACCAGCCAGCTCATTGGCCATTGACGCGATGATATCATCGTGAACGGATATGCAATTGTATGTATCAGGGTTGTATTCTTGATAATTTCCCTGCTTGTCGAAAACATCTATTATTCCAAACTCGTGTACACAAGCCACCGTTTACTCCCCCCTTCTCCACAAAATTTTCAAGTCCATTCTTCCCCAATGCTATTACCTTAAATTGGTATAAACCACCACTTTGCACCATGCTATTATAATAGAATAAACGCAGTGTAAATGGAAAGCGGATGTGAAGAAATGAGAATATATCGGATTTCATTGCTGGCAATCAGCGTGTTTATGGTGTTTGGAATAGCGTGGTTCGGTTTGGGCATTTTTGCATTATTTCAAAAGGTTACCGCAGGCCTTTTACTTACGTTAAGTTTT
Source organism: Neobacillus piezotolerans (assembly GCF_003362805.1). Taxonomy (GTDB): domain Bacteria; phylum Bacillota; class Bacilli; order Bacillales; family Cytobacillaceae; genus Bacillus_D; species Bacillus_D piezotolerans. The sequence goes on along the minus strand of NZ_QNQT01000002.1, from coordinate 684,760 downwards.
CCTCTCTTATTCATCGCTTACGCCTCATATTTATTACGAAAGCGAATCCAGGGCAACGGATTTTACTGGGACGAAGATGGAATTGTAATTGACCTGAATGGCAATAAGGTTTTCTGGGAGGAAATAGAGAGCATCCGCTATACTAATTACAGAGGGATGAAATCGACAGTCATTTATCCCCATTATACATTCCTTGAGAAAATAAGGGCGCGCCGCAATAAGTGGATGCCAACGACCGCACACTCGATTGAATGGTCTTTTATCGAAAAACCAAAGGAATTCCACAAAAACCTGATGAAAGCCTGGGAAGAAAAACAAGCTTCTAAAGCCCAAATAGATCGCTAGTTTGGCAATTCACGCAAGTTCAAGAAATCAGGTGTTCAAGCTCCTTGTTATAAACAAACTCTCCTTGCTCATTTTTAAAAAAAGGCAGTACTTTAACAACTGAATCCAAGTTTAATTCTCCATAAATATGGGGGTATTCTCTGCCGCAATGATCGTGGTCCTCCCATTTTATTTGAGGTTCCACCTTATCGGATTCAATTAATAGGAGGACCAATGGCTCTTCGATTCCTTTAAAATTGGGTGCCACCCTCCAAAAGTTTTCCACGGAGGAGCAATGAATAAATCCACACGCTTCAATAGATTCTTTCCCATAATATCGATCTGTGTTGACTCTTTCCCATACACTCTCTTTTAAGCAGTGTAAAATTATCATATCCGTTCCCTCCTTGTTTGTTTCGCTTCAAATTGCCCGAATTACTTTAAGAATAAACAAAAAGCCGCCGGTTGGCAGCAAAGGAATTAGAGAAATTTTAAAGGAACGGCGTAGGTTCCAATGTTTTAGTGTCCTTTTTCCACCATTGGGAATCGGGTCCGAAATATATGTGATACTTTTAGGAATTTTTACGATCCTCTATGTATTCCTTCAACACTTTCCAGACAATTCCTTCAGGAACTAATCATTTAAACCCTTTCCGTTCAGAATTTGCTGCGTGTATTTTTCCACACGAGCCACTCTGGTTTTTGGCTGTTTCGCCTGTGAAAAATAAAGTAAGTATGCCCTCTGCCTTCCCGGCGTCAACGCTTCAAAAGCTGTTTTCAAGGCAGGCATTTCATCGAATTTATGCTGGAGTTCTTCCGGGATGATGTATTCTTCAGTCTTTTTAAAATTCACTTCCAGCCCGGTTTTTTCCGCCTCAATCGCTTCAATAATATACTCTTTCAGGATGGGTTCCAGTTCAATTATTTCTTGGATATTGGTAAAACGAATTTGGCGCGCAGCCTGAACATTTTCCGTTTGCTGAATTAAAATCCCGTGCGTATCCTTTAACAACGCTCCTTTTGGAAAAAGAAGCGCGCAATATTCCTTGAAACCATGGATTAAGACGATGTTTTTCCCCTCGAATGTGTAGCAAGGATGCATCCACTTAAAGTCCTCGTCCAGCTCACAGTCAAGCGCGATTCCCCTTAACTTCTTATATTCTTCCTTCCACTTATTTGCTTTGCGTAAAAATTCATCCACCTTAAGATTCAATTTGACATTTGCCATCCAGCGACCCTCCTCTTTTTGCTCTACTTCCTTCGCAGTATAGCCAGTATCCACTCTAGAAAAACACATTAATGGAGAGATAGATACATAGAACGGCTGCAGCGACAAAGATGCCGGAAGTTAAACGATTAAACCAGAACTTTAATCCATAAGCGGTGAAAAATATAGCCGCCGATAGTTTGGATAGGCTTTGGTAAAATACATTCCCTGAAAAAAACGAGCTGCTAAAAAGGATTGAACTTACTAAAGTTGCAATGATCAACACCTTAAACCAAAACGGCTCTTTTAAGAATTGCTTCAGCATAAATTTAATTCTCATCATAATGGTGATTCCCCTTCTTTAAAATCGACGTTTTATTCATACATATGGCAAATAATTAATTGTATCACCGTTTTTTTTTATGCATTCAGCCCAAAGGAACCATCTTGTCTCGTTGCCTTAGCTAGTAAAGTGTTTTACGACTAACTCTTGAGCCAAAAGAAAAATCAGCCAGCCCGCCACTCCAAGTCCTAGTGAAACGAATAAATGAATCGAGTTTTTCAACGCTAGTCCTATAATGACTAACATGACAACTGTCGATGGAATACCCCATACTACCCCTAATGCAAATTTGCTTAGTTTCTCAATGTGTTCGCCCTGAAGATATAACCAGAAAATACTCAAAACACTTACAATAGGCAATGCGGCAATAATCCCCCCTTGAACAGGATATCTTCTCGATATTTCCGTGATTACAGCAATAATAGCAGCTGAAACAAAAATCTTAACGATGGTAAACATCAGCTGTTCTCTCCTTTAATAATGAAAATGCCTCAAGGATGAGTTGCCTTTCGTCACTATTCATATGGTCAAATAATATTTGCTCAAGCTTTTCCTCGTCAAGGCTGGAGTGCCGGTGTAATAACTCCATTCCTAGGTCAGTAAGCCTCAAAATCACCTTCCGCTCATCCTCAGTGCTTCTGGTTTTGTACACATACTTCTTTTCTATTAATCGTTTAATATGTTCAGAAGCCGTGTTATGGGACACTTGTATGGCAGTTGCTATCTCTTTAATCCCCACTTCATTTTCTTTTTGAATCACTTGCAGAATTCTGATATTTTGGTGGGTAAGTTTTTCCTGGTGGTTATAGCGCAACAGATAGTATATATCCGTCCATAGTTCATTTATCTTTTTAATTTCCATATCCATATTCACCTCTATATATCGCTCTTTCAGAATATATCTTATACTACGATATTTCTAACAAAGAATCAAATAAAAGGAAATCAACCTGTTGCAAATTTCAAATAATTGGCTATACTATTGATAACAAAATATAAAATCGATGATGAAGAGAGTAGTTGTTTTGCCGAAAGAAGCGAGCCGGGGATGGTGGAAGCCTGGCATGAGGCGGATAATGAATCGCACTTCGGAGATGCTTTCCTGAAAACGAGTAGGGATGGCCGGGGATTGCCCCGTTACAAAGTTGAGTGGTTTTTTCATTGAAAAAACAAGCAGAGTGGTACCACGGGTTTGATTCCAACTCCCGTCTCTTTTAGTAGAGGCGGGAGTTTTTTATTTTTCCGGGAGGGGATCGGGATGAAAAATTTTAAGGACAGTTTTGCGGATGTTCTTTTTGAAGCGCTGGACGGACATTTGGATAAGCAGAAAATCAGTTTGATGATTGAGAAGCCGAAGTTCGAGCATATGGGTGATTTGGCGTTCCCTTGCTTCGAACTGGCAAAGATTTTACGAAAATCGCCGCAAGGCATTGCTGCAGATTTGGCTGGAAAAAATGGCTCGCCATTTTTTGAAAAGATTGAAGCTGCGGGCGGATACGTTAACGCGTTCCTCGAAAAGGGAATCGTTACAGCAAGTGTCATCCGGCAGGTCCTTACTGAAAAAGAAGCGTACGGGGATGCAAATTTGGGCAACGGACAGGCGATAACGATCGACTTGTCTTCGCCCAATATCGCGAAGCCTTTTTCGATGGGCCACCTGCGCTCGACGGTGATCGGGAATGCCCTTGCGCTGATTTCCGAAAAATGCGGCTACCGGGCGATCCGGATCAACCATCTCGGCGACTGGGGAACCCAATTCGGCAAGCTCATTGTCGCCTACAAGCTGTGGGGCAATGAGGAAAAAGTGAAACAGCAGCCAATTAAGGAATTATTGAAGCTGTATGTCCAATTCCATGAGGAGGCCGAAGCTAATCCGGAGCTTGAGGATATGGGGCGCCAATGGTTTAAAAAGCTTGAGGACGAGGACGGCGGAGCCCTTTCGCTATGGAAATGGTTCCGGGAAGAATCGCTCAAGGAGTTCTCCAAGATTTATGATTTGCTTGGAATTAGGTTTGATTCGACGAATGGCGAAGCTTTTTACAATGATAAAATGGACCGCGTTGTCGAGCTGCTTAAAGAAAAGAAGCTTCTCATCGAATCGGATGGCGCCCAGGTCGTTCAGCTCGAGGACCTTCCTCCCTGCCTAATAAAAAAGAAGGACGGCACGACCCTTTACGCAACACGTGATTTGGCTGCTGCCATTTACCGCCACGAAACGTACGGATCCGTTCAGTCGCTGTACGTGGTCGGGAATGAGCAGTCACTCCATTTCAAACAATTGTTTTCCGTTCTGGAGAAGATGGGCTTTACATGCGCAGGCGGATTGGTGCACATTCCGTTTGGAATGATGCTGAAGGATGGTAAGAAAATGTCGACCCGGAAAGGGAAAGTCGTTTTGCTGGAGGAGGTTTTGCATGAAGCCATTTCCTTGGCACTCGAGGACATCCTGAAGAAAAATCCGGACCTACCCGCGAAGGAGAAAGTTGCCCGCCAGGTTGGCACCGGGGCTGTGATTTTTCACGACCTGAAAAATTTCCGGATGAATGATATTGAGTTCTCATTGGAAGACATGCTACGCTTTGAAGGCGAAACCGGGCCGTATGTCCAATACACCCATGCCCGCGCCGCCTCGCTTTTACGAAAAGGGAAGTTTGCCGGGAGCAGCGGGGATATTCAGCTTGAGGACCCGGAAGCATGGCCGGTCGTTACAGCCTTAATGGCCTTCCCGGAAGCGGTGAAACGCGCTTTCGCTGAATACGATCCTTCGCAAATCGCCAAATACGTCATTGAATTATCGCGTGCGTTCAATAAATATTACGCCTCGGTCCGGTTCCTGGAGGAAAGCAGCCAGAAGCAGGCTCGCCTGTCGCTGGCCTATTCCGTCACGATTGTCCTGAAAGAAGGGCTTCGGCTGCTGGGGATTGAGGCGCCGAAGGAGATGTAAGGTTAGAAAAAGGAAATGCTCAGGTGGCTCTGAGCATTTCCTTTTTTAGTGCAGGTCAATTTCATTAAGAAGCATTTTATAAAAGGAGTAAACTACCCCTAGTTGGTTGGCATTTGTCAGCCGCCTTCGATACAAGTGGATGTTGAACTTCCAACCGCAGCGTTTAATTCTTTAAGAAGTAAAGAAAGGGCATTCCCTTCAACGATTTCCTCTAAACTTTGTTTCGTCAAAGGGATGTTATGTTTTTTGAAAATAGATGCCATCTCTCCCCAAACATCCACAATTCCAACCGGTGACATGTTCGCTTGTATGACCATTTTTGCTCCCCCTTTGTTTCGATTTTACTACTTCGCCTCCCAAATAGCCCCTGGTTGATTTATATCTGATTATAATAGTCTAGTTTGTGCTATTGCTCATGGCAAAGATTTTTTTAACAAAGGCTTCTTTATGGTCCGTGTATTCGTTGATTCCTTGTGAAGTCTGCTTGGTATACTCTAGTTTCAGCTCTTCGTATTCCCTTTTCGACTCTTCGTTCGAGTTTAGATAATCGCGGAAAAAGATGAGGTGGTTCCAAAGCTCGCCGCCGAAATCAACAAGATGGATGAAATGGGTTTTTACCTGGTAGCTGTTATCCGTAAATTTCGCAAAGACGATTTCGTTCGGCCTTTCCACACGAAGCCGGTAAAAGCCCGCGTTCTGCAAGCCTTTGGCTAGCGAATCGGAAACGGATGAATAGTCGCCGATCCCAACGAGAATGTCAATAATCGGCTTCGAGTGGATTCCAGTGATCGCTGTGCTTCCGATATGCTCAATTTGATTGTCTTGTAGATTGGTATGCTGCATAAGGTTCTTTTTCACCTTGGCAAATTCCTTCTTCCACTCGGGATCATACGGCACAACTCGTACTTCATTCGATTTTAGTCCCAGTTTCATAGCCATCCCTCCTTTTTCCCTTATGGTAACTGGAATAGGTGGCTATTTGCAGTCTGAAAATTGATTTTTTGTTGTGGTAAAATAGAAGTAGAAAAATTTGTGTTGACACTACCCGCCAGGGGTTCCAAAGCCATTGTCCTATAGTTACCCCGCAATTTTCTATATTTTTCGCCCCTTGAACGCTCTTAAAACTAGGAGCGTTTTTTAATGGTCTACTTTAGCTGCTTTTAAATGAAGCCTCTCCCCTCCCTTTCTAAAAAATCCACAATTTCGACAAGGATTTTTAATAAACAACTGTATATAATGGATATATACAGTTAATACGATTGGGTGTTGTAATGGATATTATACTTTCAAATAACTCAGATTTACCCATTTATCAGCAAATAAAAAATCAAATGATTCAACAAATCATGAAAGGTGACCTTAAAGATGGAGAACAGTTGCCTTCCATACGCAACCTTGCCAAAGAGTTAAAAATAAGCGTCATTACAACAAAGCGGGCTTATGATGATTTGGAAAAGGAAGGGTACATTGATACGGTTATCGGAAAAGGAACGTTCGTCTCCGTAAGGGGGAAAAACATGCTAAAACAAAAACAGTTCGAAACAATCAATGGCAAATTGAAGCTGATTGTCAAAGACTGCAAACAATATGACATTCCCTTACATGAAGTGCTGGAAATGATCAAAAAGCTGTACGAGGAGGAATGAATCGATGGAGAATATTTTGGAGCTGAACCAGGTTAGCAAGGAGTATAATGACTTTTCTTTAAAAGAGGTAAGTTTTTCGCTTAAAAGAGGATATATTATGGGTTTCATCGGGCCAAATGGATCAGGCAAGAGTACAACAATCCGTTGCATTATGGACCTTGCCCATATTGATGCTGGTGAGGTTAAACTGTTTGGAACTACATATCGGGAAAATATGAAAAATCTAAAGAAGAGAATTGGCTTCGTTTATGACACAGATGTATTCTTTGAGGATTTGTCTGCCGAAAAAAACAAAAAAATCATTTCTTCCTTTTATGATTCATGGGATGATGAATCCTTTTACCGTTACGCTAAAGACTTTCAGGTCCCACTTGATAAGCCTATAAAAGCACTCTCAAAAGGGACAAAAATGAAATTTTCGTTAGCAGTCGCCCTTTCCCATCAAGCGGAGTTGATTATATTGGACGAACCTACATCCGGACTTGATCCTGTATTCCGAAAAGAATTACTGGATATTTTATTGGACGTGATCCAGGACGAGAGTAAAGCCATTTTTTTCTCAACCCACATTACAACCGACCTGGAACAAGTAGCTGATTATATTACTTTTATTCTGGATGGTAAAATTATTGCCTCGGAAGAGACTGAGACTCTATTGGAGAACTATGTTTTAGTTAAAGGACCGAAAAGTTTGATTGGCAGTATAAAAGATCTTCAGCCCATTATGGTAAAAGAATCTCCCCTTGGATTTGAAGCCTTTTTAAAGAGTGATAGCTTAAATGAATTGGAATTGGATTTTGACTGGAAAGTTGAGCAGCCTTCTTTAGAAGAATTGATGTACTACTTGGTAAAGTCGTCCAGATAATAGTTCAAACAAATGGGTTCCAGGAAGGGAGATCGTTTAATATGCTTCAGCTAATGATAAAAGACCTTTATATTCAAAAGAAAAGTGCTTATTTTGCCCCGCTCCTTCTGCTTGGTTTTTTCCTATCAAAACAAAAGGAAGTCAGCATGGGGAATGCTTCTATCGAAAATGTTGTTTTTGGTTTAAGTGTTGGCTTTATTGCCTATTTTATGACGATGTACTCTAACTTCAATACAGGGGAAAGCGAACGGCTGCAAAATAGGTTGATCCTCAGTCTTCCGGTAAGCCGTTGGGAAGTCATCCAAGCAAAATATTTGATGATAGCTGTGTGGTGGGTAATTTCCTATATTACTTATTTTATTTTAATTTTCCTTTTAAACTATGTTTTCAATCTTTTACCTCAACTTTCGATTGGGCTTCATGGTACACTTCTATCGTTTTGCTTCGCCTATCTTTTGTCATCCGTTTTCTATCCCATTCACTTTAAGTTTGGGTACAGAACTTCAAGTTTAGTTGGAATCTTACTATTTTTCCTTATTACAAGCAGCCTTGGCAAACTACTGGGCACGAATTCGGGTATTTCTATTGTTCTGCAAAACCATCCAATTCTTTCAATTGCAATTGTTTCCTTAGCTGTATCCTCTTTATCATACTTTTTGTCAGGGAAAATTTTTGCTAAGACTGATTTTTGATTAGTTCAGGGGATTAATTGACTGGGAGGCTGAGGTCAGAGCATGGGTTATAAAACCGTTTTTTTCTATTTGATTGGATTCATCTTGTTAGGGACGGCTTTTCTTAATGCCAAGGCCCAAAGCTATTCAGCAATTTTTCCATTAATCTGTTCGATTATTTTTTTCCAAAGAGCTTTACGTAGTAAAAATGACAAATAATGTTTTTACTTTCAGAAGGACAGTAACTGTATTAAAAACGGGTAATCCCCGAAAAATCATAACCCCTAAAAACAAGGAATACACATTTAAAAGGCTTAGGATTTTTTAAGGGGGGACCGTAATGGCTGTTGATTTTCAAATATCAGCAATGGATGAACATCTGTTTTGGCTTCAAATCTTAGGCGATCATTCGCGGTTTATATTCGAAGCGCTGGCGCCCGTCCAAAAAAGGGAGATTGAAGAGTCTTCAAGATTTATACAGGTATTTGATATCCTTCTCGCTCAGGCGCGAACATCCGATCCAATGCAGCTTGCAGCCACAGCTGAAGCCGAGGCGCTCAGGCTGCGGGAATTCAAACTTGAATTATTGCGGGAACATCTTGCCGGAAAAATAAAAATCCACCTTTCCCCCACCTTCATTAATCATATGGTTAATGAACTTGAGGAATATGTGAGAATTCTTAAGTATTTAAGGGCAGGCCAGGTTCCTCCAGTATTCCATGAAGTTCACCATCACCTACTTTGGCTGCTGGACGCCGCTGGACACTCGGGTGCGATTTCATCCAATTTGGACAGCGTCGAGAAACGGCTTAAAAAGACAAGCGACACCTTCACGATGCACTTTGAACAGTTTTACCTAAAGGCAGTTGAAATGGCTGGCTATTTACGTTCGAACTTGACGGAATTCCCCGCGTTGGCCAGGTTCAATTCGGAGGCACAGCTGGAAATCGTTTTATTCCAGCAATTTTTAGAGGAAATTGAGGAGCTCCGGTTATCCAAGGAAGCACTCGGAACATTTGCCCCGCTGATGGCGGACCACATGTTCCGTGAAGAATGCTATTACTTAACGAAACTTAGCGAATCCGCAAATCTCGAAAGGCCAAATTGCGATCCTGCAAAACCGCGGCTAAAAGAGTGAGAGAAACTAAAAGGGCTGAGGAAAAATTTATCCTCAACCCTTTATAAATTCATCTAGTTTATATCCCCCAAATACACCGGAGACTTTTCGTTTCTGGCAAGTTTGATTATGTGATGTCTAAGTTCTTTTGGATATACGTTATAGTGGAAAATATCATCGATTGGCAGCCATACGACATCAATCTGATTTTCGTCCGGGTTCGCCGGCAATTGGTTGAGGTATACCCCATCTACCAGTTTACAAGCGAAATAATATTCGACTTGATGAATATCAGAATGCTTTGAAGAAAATTCATGGTTCTTTCCTATGTATTCCCGGATATACAGCAGTTCCCCGATTTCGGCAGGCTGGCCAATTTCTTCTATACACTCTCTTACTAGTGCTTCATGAAGGGTTTCACCGTGATCCTGTCCGCCCCCGGGAAAGAGATAATAATTCCCCTCTTCATCGTGTTTCTTTATCAGTAAAATCTTTTCATCCATGATAATTACCGCTTTAGCTGAGTTTCTAACATGCATGCGCAATCCCCCTAATTCACATTACTCCCGTAAACCGCCTCTTCATTTTACATTATTCGGAAGAAAAACAGGCGAACGAAAGGATTTATTTTACAAATACCGAATATGTTGAGAAGGAGGTGTGTTTTTTGTTAAAAACGAAGGTTGGAAAGGGTTCGGTTTTCGGGCTGGTTTTTGGCCTCATTTTAATTGCATCATTGCTGACAAACCCCACAATGAAGGACTACATTGCATTTGACCGGCAGGAAACCGGGATCCCAATCCCTGACTCAATCCGGATTGAACGGATTAATTTCTTTGTCTTTTCTACTTACGCACCAGCTCCAAAAAACACTAAAGACGAATACGGTATCGTCCACTTGGGATTCATGGGCCACTTTTTCCAAATCTCAGAAGGCCAATACGACTATCCAGGCTGGCTCCGGCTGTATCGATAAGTTCGGAAATTTTTGCCACATGTTCACTCATCACAACGTCTATTTAGTAAGAGGTGATGAGGATGAGAAGATTGTTCTGACTTATAGCTATTTTGCTTTTTGCGGGATCGTTTTGGATTGGCGGGCCAACTCAAGTCGCGGCTTGTTCCTGCGCAGGACCGCAGCCTGTCGAAACGGAATTTCAAAACAAAACCGCGGTGTTTTCAGGGAAGGTACTTAAGATTGAAGACAGGAACTTCAACCTGCTTTCACAGTCCTCGGCTGACCCGCTTACCGTTATTTTCGAAGTAAAATCAGTCTGGAAAGGCCCGAGTGAGAGCCAATTGATTGTGACTACTGCGAAAAGCACTGCCAGTTGTGGTGCGAATTTAATTGAAGGAAACGAATATATGGTTTATGCATCAGGAAATCTGGGCGACTTGAAAACTGGCTTATGTGACCGGACTGAACTTTTACAAAATGCCACTGAGGACCTGCAGATTCTTGGGCCGGGGAAAACACCTGCAAAAATAGTTGATCTGGAACATAGCGGTGCGGGAACATCCAAATGGATTCTGGGGAGCGGGCTTGTATTGCTGCTCGCCATCCTATATGTTTCTTTTAAAAGGCTTCGTATAAAATAATCAGAAAAAAACCTTCGTATGCGCGCGAAGGTTTTTGTTTGGGAAAGTTATAGATTGAGATACCATATAAGTTGAACTTCTTCTCTAACGTTAGGATCGTGAATGTAAGCATATTCGTCTATTTTTCCTAACTCCGCGCCGTGTTTTTGGTAAAACTTACACGCTGGTACATTATTATTTTGGCATTCGATTTTCATTTGGCTAAACCCTTTTGATTTGGACCATTCAACTGCCATGTTAAACAGGGTTGTGCCGAGACCTTGTTGCTTATATTGATCCTCCACCCTTATATCCCATAGCACAGCAAGGTCCTCCCTGCCATCAAGCATATGGACATCCTTTGTTTTTGAAGCAACCGTTACTGCACCAACAGGCCGTTCATTATCGAATGCCATGAAGAACGCCCAATTTGTTATGTCAAATTCTTGCGTATATTGTGTTGCTTTCTCAAATACTCCTAAATCTTTTATATATTCTTCAACCGGGGTTTCTTTTAGCAATATTCCGCCCAAACCATTTTCTATCTTTTCCAAGCTAAATATACTTCTAACATGGACGAGCATTGGAATCGTATCATATTTATCAAAATATGATTCATCTATCTCCTTATATGTGATCACCTGTTCACCTCAACACTAATCAAAATTGCTTTATTACTCCAAGTACCTGTAGGATAGATACCTTAATGGTTCTGCAATCTCGCACATTCCGCTTTCTTCGAGAAACTTGGTGATGATCGAGCTATGGGAACAGCCGACAATGAACAAAATCCTCTCGCTGTCGGTACTCATTAATCGGGTTAAATTGGAAAAAATGATTAAGTTCCTTTCATACCACCAGCTTAACCAGTTCATGCCTACATAATTGTTGAATTCGCCAATACGCGCCATATTTAGATACATCTTATGTACTTTGGCAAGCCATACAGGGTCATTAAGCTCCCGGTAATACTCAAGGACACTCTTTTCGCTTGATAGTTCCGGCAAAAAAATACCATCGTAAATTTCCTTATGCAGTTCAGGCTGGTTTTCTTTTCCCCACTGATCAACTTCCCCATAGCCCATCCGCGATTTGCCCATCCAATCCACCGCATAAAGCTGATCATGCCTAAGCCTCGAAGCAATCCGGAAGCCAATCTGATCAATTTCATTCAGCTCCAAGGAAAACTGCCCCGCCATAAACTCCTGATATTGTCGATTCAGTAGGCCGTTCTTTTCGGCGGTCATTTCCACTGCGATTTTCGTTGGCTGGAATTCGATTAATTTGGCTGCAACGTCCTCAATTTCAGCTTGCCGTTTTTTTGAAAATAATTCTTCATGCTCGCTCATGTGGAAACTGCCAAGTACAAGGACAGTGGGTTTGGATTGTTCCATCGATGGCACTCCTTTCATTTTTCGAATGAGCAGACTCGGCATGACTGGTTTGCCTTAAAGTGATGATTTCCTTTTTCGTCCTTAACTTAAGTCAATGAAAGTTTTACTTTCTCCCCTTAAAATGAGGTGAAAATGAATAAAAGGGAGTTTATGCTATGTATAATAGTGTTTTTGAACGCTCGCCTCAGCGAAAAGCCGCTTTGGCTGCAGGCACCGGGCTTATTATCATGTGTTTCGCTGCATTTTTTTCATATGGCCTTGTTCTTGGAAAGCTGGTGTCCGAAGGAGACGCCGGCGCAACGTTTCAGAACATTATATCCTCACATGCATTTTTCAATTACGGGATATTGGGATGGCTCATCGTTCTGGTGTGTGACATCGTGGTAGCATGGGGTTTTTATATTTTTCTAAAGCCAGTAAATAAACATCTATCCTTGTTAGGCTTATTGTTGAGGCTAATTTACACAGGTATATTGGGCATTGCGGTTGCCAATTTGGTGCAAATCTCGATTCTTACAAATGGTCCGCTTACCTATTCCTCATTGGACATTCAGCATCTCAAAGCATTTGTAATGCTATTTTTAAAAGCATTTCAATCGATGTGGTCGATTGGCTTAATTATTTTTGGCGGGCATTTATTGATAGTGGGCTTCATAACGTTCAAATCAGGAATTGTGCCTAGAATCATTGGCATCCTCTTGTTGGTTGCTTCAATCGCTTATATAAGCATTCATTTTAATTATGTGTTCCTGCCGCAATTAAACGGGATTACAAAAGTTATGGAATCGATTCTAAGTGTGCCAATGTTTCTCGGAGAAATAAGTTTCGGTGTATGGCTCTTGGTGAAAGGCGGGAAAATTCCCAGGAGTGGATGATAATTATTTATCTGTTTTCATTCGTTTTTTGATTCTGCTTAACGACTCTGGGGTCATTCCAAGAAAGCTGGCCAATTGATGCTGGGTTACCCGGTCAATCAGCTGTGGCCGATTCCTTAGGATTGCTTTGTAACGTTCTTCAGGAGAAGAATGCATAAATTCAGCGAATTCATCCTGTGCTTCCCTTAGGTTTGCCTCCATCATCTTGCGCACCAATGTCTCCAATTGCGAGTAGCTGGTGAACATCTCCTTTTCAACAGCCGGATCACCAACTACGAAAAGGGAATCTTCTAAACACGTTAAAGAGTATTTCGACGGCACATCTTGGTTTCCTTCAGTAAAAATTGGAATGGCTTGTTCTTCGATATAAAAATTCGTTGTAACCTCTTTCCCTGTTTCGTCTATCAAATACTGCCGGACGCATCCCTTTAAAACGAAATAACATTTTATCTTTGGCATGTCTCCCTGCCTTAGAAGATACGCGCCTTTTTTGTAATTCCTGGTTTCGATACGTCCATAAATCTCCTGTCGTTGTTCGTCGCTGAGAGACGTAAATTCAGCAATATACTTCATCAATATGCTCTTCATCGTACCCTCCTTTCTTTTAAAAAAATGCGTTTAGGCTAATCTATCTTTTAATCAAATGCATGACGTTTTGCGATTTGCTGTGCCTGAAGTTGTTTTTCTCATAAAAAGGAATGAGGTGTGGTTCGCAAAATAAGCTGATGACGTCAATATGGGCGAGGATTTCCAAAAGCCTGGATACAAGCTGTGTCCCAATCCCATCACGTTGATAGGCTGAATGGATAACAACGTCCTCGATATACGCCCTGAATTTCCCGTCCGCGACGGCGCGGGCAAACCCAATGAGTGCTTCCCCGTCCCATGCTCCCACGGATGGCCCGCTCGCAAGCATCAGCTCAATATCGCCCTCTTCCCTTTCCCGCCACCATCCAGCATCCCGGTAGAGCCGCATCACGTCCGCAGCCTTAATTGACTTTTCGGAGTTAGTTAAAATTTGAATACTCATGGCTCGTTTTCCTCATTTGCTAGTTTGATAATTTGGATGGCCTACAAAAGGACCCAGAGCAAGACCGTTCTACCTCTTAAAATCTATAGAAACGGTCTTTAGAACCTGGATAAAAACCGTTTCACCTCTTAAAATCTTTCAAAACGGTCTTGAAATCAGGTTGGCACTCTATAACTACTTAAACCAGGTGTAAACGAAAACCGCTTTTTAAAAAAGCTTTAGTTCGGGCTAAGATGCTCGTGGATTAGTTTCCATTCCTGGTTGGCATCTTTTACGAAAACATTGGTTACCCGGCCGCTGCCGGAAGCAAAGGTTCCGTTGTAATATCCCTCGTAGTGATACCGGTAAATGCAGGTGGCTGAGTTGGCGTCAACGGCGAGCCAATTGATATCGGACGCGGAGTATACCTCATCCTTGATTAGATTCCATGAATTTTCAAAATATGCCTGTATATCGCTTATCGATGTGCAGGTTTTATCCGAGAACCAATAAACCGCTCCTGGATGCAGAAGTTTCTCAACCTGGCTAAAGTCATGCGTGTTTGTTGCCCGGATATAATTTTCCAAAGCCTGTTCGTGGCCCATTGAAATCATCCCTCCATTAGCTATCTATTAAGGAATTTTCAGATAATCCTATCTAACCATATGGAGGAATTATTTTCCACGATTATGAAATGAGTTTCAGCCCTATTGCGGATCCTAGTACCATTGAAATGCAGACAACCCGCTTCCAGTCTTTTGATTCCCCGTAAAAGAACATCCCTAAGAGCGCCCCGCCTGACGCGCCGATTCCAGTCCAAATCGCATAAGCCGTCCCCATCGGCAAGGTTTTCATCGCATACGATAAAAACAGGAAGCTGGCACCGAACCCTAGAACCAACAAGACCACCGATTGCCAGTTCCGTTTTTGGTTAAGCCTATTCATCATGGCAACGCCAAACATTTCAAAAAGCCCCGCAAAAATCAATGAAATCCATGCCATTATGATTCCGCCTCCTCTTTCCCGCTGCCGCCTGTGACCAACTTTAAGCCAACGACTCCGGCAAGCAAAATGACAATCAATAGGATTTTAGCCACCTTAAATGGCTCTCCAAAGATTACGATATCGGATATAACCGTTCCCGCGGTCCCAAGGCCGACGAACACAGCATAAACCGTTCCCACGGGCAGATTCCGGCTCGCCTCGATCATGAGGTAAAAACTTATCGCTATCGCCACAACGGTTCCTGTCCATTCCAGGAATCCATCCGCATGTTTCAATCCAATCACCCATGCTACCTCGAATATGGCGGCAATAATAACTTTCGTCCAGTTTGAATTCATCTTTCTCACCTTCCTTGTAGCATTTAGTTCAGAAACACAAAAAACCCGAGAGATTTACTGTAAACAGTTATCTCCCAGGCTTTTGTCCCTCCGTGGCACAGCATTGGCTGTGAGTTTTCTCTCGGACCAGGCTAACATGATGTTACGGAACCCTAGAAAACATTTTTTATACAATTAGTTTTCATTATACATACCTATCAATTTTACACAAGATGAAATTCCTGGTAGATTGGCTTGAAATTTCTTAAAACTTCTTGACCTTAAAGTAACTTTAACCTTTAGAATAGGAGTTGGAAGATGTTACCGATACACTTATAAGGGGTTGAAGTGATGGTTTTTAGATGGGATGGCGGGTTTATTATGGTTTCGTGGGATAGTTTTGAGGACGGTGTTACCTGGTATACCAAACATATGGGGTGGACGTGCCTGGACCAGGTTGTGAGCCCAGTCGGGAAAAAAGCCTTTCTTAAAATGCCGCGGCTTGGGGTTGTAACGCTTAAATCGTTTGAGGCTGATTTCGAGCATTTTAAATCAGACAGTTCCTTTGAAGGGCATACAAGGATTGGGTTTGAAGTTGTGAATCTGAAGGAAACCTTGGCATATTTCGAAAGGGAAGGAATTAAGGTCTCATCAATGACAGAATTGCCGACGGGGCAGATAAGTTTTGATATTTTCGGCTTTGAGAACTCAAGGATAACCGCTGTACATAACCCTTCCCTTGAAGGTCAATTCCTAGAAGCGCGGATTACAGGTTTCAGCGATGTGAACCTGAGGATTGGAGTCAGGGATATAAAGAAAGCGGTGGCCTGGTATGAAGAGAACCTGGGGTTGAAATTTGTAAAACAATATGGCTGTGATTATGCGCACCTACAAGTAGAGGATGCCTATGATTGGATTCAGCTTTCTGAAGTGTTTTACGATAATATTTGGCTTGAGCGCATTGAGGACGCTTCTTTTGAAAAAGCAAACCCTTCCGTACGGAATTATTTTGATGTCCGTCCTGAATTGTTCTTCGAAACGTATAATCAGCTGAAGGAAAAAGGGCTGGAACCCTCGGAAATCGCCGGTAATCCGAATTCAGGCTGGGCTGGCTTCCACTTTTTTGATCCGGACGGAAACCGGATCAATATTTGGTCGTATCCTGCCTAAGTCCATCTGCTGTTCTCAATGTATAGCCCGACAAGTGAATGTTGCGGCCATTTTGCGAGAGATAACTTGGATGCATACCTTGATGGAGGTGAACGGGTTTGGCGATAACCATACGGAAATTTTCCGAGCGGACCGGGCTTTCACCGAGCACACTCCGGTTCTATGACCAGAAAGGGTTGCTCGTGCCTGCCGGGCGGCTCGAGAATGGCTATCGGGTTTACTCCGAGGAACAGGTGCATCAAGCCCACATTATCCATTCCCTCCGCCTTGCTGATATCAGCATTGAGGACATTCATACGTACATGGACGCGGATGAGGAAAAAAGACAGCATTTGCTCTCCGGATGGAGGTTGGAAGTCGATGAGAAGCTTGCTTCCCTGCAGGTTGCAAAACAATATTTGCATGGAATGAATGCCAAGGAGCAGCATATGCAGTTGGTGAAGTGGGACGAGCAGCCGACGTTCATTTGGTTCCGGCATACTGTCAAAAGGCAAACGAACCCTTTCCAGTCTGCCATGCTTTCCGATATGGATAAAATAAAGCAACTTGGACTTAACGTTCGGCCTGGAATCTACCTTCGGACACTCGATTCCATTGGCGATTCCATGACGGGAGAAGTAGGGTTTATTTTAACAAAAGTGCCTTCCCTCGCGCCCTACGGCGGAGACATATATGTTGAAAAACTGAAGCCAACGGTCTTTGCCACATTGGATTGCAGTGTCAATGATCCGTTCATCTGTTTCCAGTTCATGAGGCAGGTTTACCGGTTCGGGTTCAAGACCCAAGGGGCCAAATTGGAGAAATTCGAATCTCCCTATGCACCTACATTTCGGTATATGATTCCCGTTTTGGCGGGGGAAGGATAATGGATGTTTCCAACAAGCTTTCTGAGAGACTCCCCACAATAAAAAACTGCCGGCAACCTTGTTGGAGGGTTGCCGGCAGTCTTAAATTTCACTTCATACTTAAAGCAGTCTTAATGAACTCTTCTTTCCCCAGGTCCCTTGTTCCTCTATAGTCAATTGAGTATTCCACTTTGCCTTTTGTCCAGCTGAACATTTGGATGTCATCTGCGCCGACGGTGAAATAGGCGGGAGTGCCATCCGGTAATGAAAGGGTTTCATCCCAGCCCGCTACATTGTTCCACCCTAGTTTGCTTGTCGCCCAAACAATAATGGACTCATTTTGATTTTCGTAGATCAGCTGCACCCTGTTGAAGCCGATGACCTTGGCATACGATTGTTCCGCCTCAATTGGGAGATAGGCGGGCGGTTCCACCTTGAAGAGTAAACCCGCAGCTGATATAGGAATCTTCACAACATAAAAAACTACCCCCAGAGTGAAATAGCCTACAAGAAGAACTGTGAGGACATTCCTAATTTTGTTTGAAATCACGAACCTTCTTTGAATGGAGTCCATTTTTAAAACCTCCTTAACCGAGGTTACTCATTTATCCTAATTTTACCATAATATGTAGTTACCTTCACACAAAACCGTTTCAAAGATAGAAACGGCTAATTTAAAGTTTATGCATTTTAGCCAGCCTGAAAAATTCTCTCCGCAAAACTTTTGCTCACAAAAAAACCCCCTAAACGGGGATTAATTATTATCGTCTATGACAGTACCTAAAAACATAATATATTCTTGTATCAGCTCTTTGTACTGAGGGTCGGAGCACCTTTCAAGGTCTTGTGACAGCCTGCTGATTTCTCTTCTTAGCAATTGTTGTTCATGTTCGTGCATGTCGCTCGCCTCACTGAAGTTTCTCACATTCAGTCCTATTTACCCGACATACCAAGATGCTAAACCGATTTTTCCCGCAAATTCCAACATTTTTTTAAAAAAGATTGGCCATACAGAACCGGCCTTCTTTTTGGCTGGTTAATTTTCAAGAACAGTCATTTTGATGGCTCCCTAAACAACTTTTGCGAAAAGAAATAAGCTAATGTGGCAATAAACAGGATGCCTAGAAAAAAGAAACTGGACGGTCTCGCAAACAGCACTTCCCCGTTTAGGCTGTTGCTTACTAAATATAAATCAGGCGTGTAAAGCGCTGTTAGGACAGAACCTGAGATCACCTCGAAAAACATATACAAGAGAATAAAGCTAATAAGAAATGCAATGTACCTTTTAATTTTTGTCCACTCCACTCTATTAATGTAGGATATTTTTTAAACGAATTTTATAAATCCACGTTTTCATCGTTCAGAACCCCGAGTTTTACATAGTGTATTAGTTTTTGGGCTTCGGTCTCGACCCGGTTTCTCCCGATGTCACTGAGGAACCAGTTATCGTCATTTGTATTGTTATCCTTAACGGGGCACAACGTATAACCGATCCACGGCGGCATGTATGTTTTCAACGTCAGGTGCATCCGCCGCATGTGGTAGGCGGTCGTGACAACCAGGAGCCGGTTTATTTTGTGCAGGTAAAACGTACGATCCAATGTTACCAATGAGGCGAGCACGTTTTCCTTTGTGTGGAGCGACTGGTCCTCAACCAATATATCCTCTTCCGGAACCCCGAGCGCGAGTGCTTCATTTTTCAGCATAATGGCTTCCGGAAAGTCGGTGCCCGGCCACGTTACCCCTCCCGAAAAAAGAATTTTGCCGGCCCTGCCTTCATTATAAAGCTGCACCGCTTTTGGCAGCCTGTACTGGACAGCCTTATTGCTCCCAGCCACAAAAATGCAGTCTCCTCGTTCGCCATCATCCTCAATGCCCCCGAATAGCACGTTCGTCAACTGACTATCCGTCAGCGTTCCCGCATCTAATTTTGAGAGAAACATATCCTTTGCCACCTCTATGTATTTTAATCTATGAAGACACTAACCTCGGACTTGCAATATAATCCATCGCCATATAATAGGCACTCGCGGTAAATAGCTGGGTTTTGATTTCCCCCGCTCGGATCAGCCTGCCGAAATCGTTTAAATCAACGAGCATAACCTGGATCTCTTCTGTGCTATCCAAGGTTTGTACGGATGCTTGATAGGCGCCCTGGATCAGGTAGGTTATTATTTTATTTGTTTGGGTTGCGGGATTGACCATGTATTCCCCTAACTTAACAGGCGCGGATTTTGATGCAAAACCGGTTTCCTCCCTAATTTCCCGAAGGATTCCTTCTTCATGCGTTTCGTTTTCTTCAACTTTGCCGGCGGGTATCTCCAGGAAGAAGTCATTCCCCGCGTGGCGGTATTGTTTAACAAGGACGATTTTGTTGTCCTCGGTTATAACTACGGCATTCACCCAGTCGGCGTATTCATTTACATAATAATCTTTGATAACAATTCCGTTTGAAAGCTGACATGTGTCCTTCCGCAAATTGCCGAATGGCGTTTTGTAAAAATACTCAGACGCTATGGTTTTCCACTTTTTCACTTACTATCCATCCCCTATTCTTCCTAAACAACTTACTCCTCCAACACTGGCACCGAGATTTCTTTTCTGCCTTGCAAGACAACGAAATTTCTCATGTTCTCCGAAGCATCTTTTTCAATTCCAATCACAAAAGTTCTTGGTGAGGCATCAGTTGTACAGACTCCACTTGCGGCCGCAAGCCTGATCGCTAACTCTTCTCCCGCAGCCCGGATAGCGGCTTCTTCAAACTTATAAGGGCAGCTGCCTGATTCATAGGTGCCAATGAAAATGACAGCTTTCTTTGAAAAATCGATAGCCGGAATTCTAGCTGAATCTAGCCCGAAATAGCTCCACATCTTTTGGTAGCCAATTTGATTGCCTACTTTTTTCACCAAATATTTATTACCTGGATGATTTTCGTTCTGAAAGGAGATCTCTTCGAAATTGGCGGGGAGACTATTACCGGATGCAAGCAGGTTGATGTGTTCCCCTAGACTCACAGGGTTTGTGGGCCCATTTTTCAAAAAAGTAAAAAGAACCGCGATTATGGCCGCAATCCCTATACTGGACAGGAGCCATTTTTTCAAAGAGACCGCCGCCTTTCATTGTTTCTCATATTCGCGTTCTTCGTTTCCATATTATTGGATACTCAAATTATCACATTTCGCCTAATGGTTTGCCAAGTTTTGAAATATGCCCTAACGATCTTGAAGAAAATGCGCCAATCCCAAAGGATCGGCGCACACAACCAATTATACAAGTTCACCCGCTGGCTCTTCATTTCTGAGGGAGCGTTCCTTGATTTGCCGGACAATGTTTTCTTTAAACACTTCGAACGGAAGGCTTTCGGAGCTTTGCTCACCGTATTTCCGCACATTCACGGCGTTATCGTTCACTTCCTTGTCGCCAATCACGAGCACATACGGGAGTTTCTGCATTTGTGCCTGGCGGATTTTGTAGCCAAGCTTCTCCCCGCTTCCGTCCACTTTTACCCTAACCCCTAGCTGCTTCAATTCTGACTGGATCTGCAAGCAGGCATCCAGGTGGACTCCTGAAACAGGGATGATTTGCGCCTGGACCGGAGCGAGCCAAACCGGGAAGGCGCCGGCGAAATGTTCGACGAGGATTCCGAAGAAGCGGTCGATGGAGCCGAAAATTGCGCGGTGGATGACGACGGGCCGCACCTTTTCGTTCTTTTCGTTGATGTACGCCAAATCAAATTTCTCTGGCATCTGAAAATCAAGCTGGATTGTCGCGCATTGATGGCTCCGCTTCAAGGCGTCCTTTATATGAAAATCGATTTTCGGTCCGTAAAACGCCCCATCGCCTTCGTTCAAATGATACGGGATTTGCAAGTTTTCAAGCACCCGCTTCAAAGCGGCCTCGGAAACTTCCCAGAGCGCATCTTCGCCGAGTGAGTCGTCCGGGCGAGTCGACAGTTCCACCGAATAATCGAATCCGAAAGTCCTGTACACCCGGTCAACAAGCTTGAACACTTTCTTGATTTCATCCTCGATTTGGTCCTCGCGCACGAAAATGTGGGCGTCGTCCTGGCAAAAAGTCCGGACGCGCAGCATGCCATTCAGCGCGCCGCTGTATTCGTGGCGGTGGACCTGGCCAAACTCGGATAAACGCACAGGCAAATCGCGATAGGAGTATAGATTGTTTTTAAAAATCAGCATATGGCCGGGGCAGTTCATCGGCTTCATCGCGAATTTTGTCCCGTCGACCTCTGAAAAGTACATGTTTTCATGGTAGTGGTCCCAGTGGCCCGATTGCTCCCAGAGCCGCTGGTTCATCATGAACGGAGTCCGGACCTCACTGTAATCGGCGCCGTATTGGAGCTCGCGCGAGAAATTCTCCAGTTCATTGCGAATAATTTGCCCATTCGGCAGATAGAACGGCATTCCCGGCGCTTCCTCGGAAAACATGAACAGTTCCAGCTGCTTCCCAAGCTTCCGGTGGTCGCGCTTGGCCGCTTCCTCAAGGAAATTCAAGTACTCATCCAGTTCCTTTTTCTTTTTAAAAGCAACGCCGTAGACTCGTTGAAGCACTTCCTTTTCGCTGTCGCCGCGCCAGTAAGCGCCGGAAACGCGTGTCAATTTGAACGCTTTTACGAAGCCAGTAGACGGAAGGTGCGGGCCGCGGCAAAGATCAACGAATTCTCCCTGCTCATAGAGAGTTATTTTTCCGCCGGGAGGCAGGTCCTTCAGAATTTCCAGCTTGAACGGCTCGCCTTTTTCCGAAAAAATTCTTTCCGCTTCCTGATAGGAAACCTCATGGCGCTTGATTTCCAGGTTCTCTGCGACAATACATTCCATTTCTTTTTCAATCGCGAGTAAATCTTCGGGGGACAGGCTCCGTTCAAGCTTCATGTCGTAGTAAAATCCGTCTTCAATGACAGGCCCGATGCCAAGCTTCACTTCGCTAAAAAGCCGCTTCACTGCCTGCGCCAAAATGTGCGCCGAAGAATGCCGCAAAATGTGCAGCCCATCTTCGGAATCGAGCGTAATGATCTGAAGCTCCACGCCGTTTTCAAGTATGAAGCTCAGGTCGACGAGCTCGCCGTCCACCTTCCCGGCAATCGCTTGTTTCCCAAGGCTTGCGCTGATTGCCATCGCCGCCTCCCCGACTGATACTCCTTTTGGAAATTCCCTAACGCTTCCATCAGCCAATTTTACGTTAATCATGGTCTTCCTCTCCTTTTTTAAAATAAAAAAACACCCGTCCCTAAACAAGGGACGAGTGCGAATAACCCGTGGTTCCACCCAATTTCCCGTAAGTCAACCTCACCTGTTCGGAACATTTCCATGTACAATGGCGGTAGCTTACGGCTTTGGTGCTTTAACGCAGCATATACGGCATCGGATACTATGGTTCCCCGATGCGGCTCAAAGGCGGTAAATTGTTCTCCTGCGTTAGGAAGTTCGCAGCACCCTTCCCTCTCTGGAAACCGGAAAAACAATTCATGTCCTTTTCATCGCGGTACTTGTATTTTTTGAAAAATAAAAAACACACCCATCCCTTGGCAAGGGACGAGTGTGTTACCCGTGGTTCCACCCAATTTCCCATACGCAAACCTGACCATGTGTTCCGCTTTTAAATGCGGAACATTCCCGTGTAAAGGGACGGCTGCTTACGGCTTTGGCGCTGTAACGTAGCAAAAACGGCATTGGATACTTCAATTCCCCAATGCAGCTCAGTAGGTGGTAAGATACTTTCCTGCGTTAGGAAGTCCCAGCTTTCCTTCCCTCTCTGGAAACCGAAAAAGTACCCCATGCCCTCATCATCGCTTTTGAAATCAGAGTTCATATTGTTGTTTCCACATATTACATTATTTATGCATCGATGGCAATAGCCTTTTTGAAAAATAGGCCAGCAGGTTCGAGTGCCTCCTAAACCCTTGGATCATTGTTTTTTCGGTGGAAATCCTTGATCATAGCCTGAAACCTGTCATGCCGGTTGTCAAAGGTTTTATAATTTACCATTCTTATGAATATGTTCGGCTTTTTCTCTGGCCTATTAATAACCGTTTTGCAATACTTGCATGTAAGTGCGGTCTCGTCAATCAGTTCAATGCAATTCGTGCACTGGACGAGGCGTGTTTTGCGGGGGATAAGGATGGCAAAAATAGCTCTTAAAATTAAGAAAATAAAAATGAGTACGGCAATAACAAAGGGAATAGTAAGGTATTGAAGAACTTTCATGAACATTTCAATTCGCGGCATTGTAGACCTCCCTCAAAATATTTTAGGTACTGAAAGTTGCTTTCCTTATTTTACTATTCGGCAACCAACCCACCAATTCCTTCCAAATGCCTATTTTATATAAATAAAAAAACGGCTGCCTCGGCAGCCTTTCGTGTTATTGGCATACGCCAAGTGGATTTCCGTCCGGGTCATAAAACGTGAAAAATCTTGTTGAGCCTTCCCCTCCAATCGGATTGACTTTTACCTTTTTCTCGATTAAAAGGTTGTAGGTCTCCTCGATGTCCTCTGGGATGAAATTATAATACTTCCCGACTCCGAAATTGTTCTCCGGAAATTTCATCGGATGGTGGTTGTCCGTTTTTACCAGGCAAACGACGGTTTGCGCTTGTTCGGAAATTTTCATCACCGCAGCCTCCGCCTCCATGTAAAGAAGTGAAAATCCTAGTATCTCCTCGTACCATTTCGCTGAATCAGCCGGATCCTTAACAGGGATAAATACCCCTTCCATTCCTTTTAAAAGTGGTTTCGCCATCATTTCTCCCCCAGTTTTTTAGTCGATATCCCAAATAGAGGGAATATTACTTCGCTGTAATCAATTTTAACCGAATTTTTAATCTGACGGTAATAGAATTATCATAATTGGGCAGTATGATAGGTGTGTGGAAAGGAACCAACTTTTTCATACCCCCTTTAAAATTCTCTTTTTTGTCCGGCCTTGTGCCGGACCTTTTTTTGTTTGGGATGCAGCCATTTTCAAAACAGGCTCATAATAGAATCGGTTGGAAGCTCTAAGTGCGGGCAACATTTAGAGTTTTTTCGAAGGTTAAATTAGTCGAAAATGTGACAAACCCGGATATTTGCTTTATAAACCCGGATATTTGCTCTAAAAACCCGGATATCTATCGAAATTCCCGGATATTTTTAAAAATCCCAGATACGCTCTCCGGATATCTTTAAAAACCACTATAGAACAACTATTTGGTACACAGATAAATTCCCAACTAGTTCCAAAATCAACACTATAACCCAATCCTTCTTAAAAAATCTGCCCATTAAATTGAAAAAGAGGCCTTTTTCATCACAAAAAAGACCGCTTTCTATTCATGTTCGGCACTCAGTTGGATATTTTCATTCGCGGTGGTGATCCCTGGGACAACAGCATTATTTCACATGCGCGAGGTATTCCTTGAAGGTTGGGCTGAGTTCACTCCAGACGTCGAATGCGTTGCCGTCAGGATCACGGAAAACAAAATTTCTGCCTGTGTGGCCCCGGTTCTCGATTTCGCCTACCGTAACTCCATTTTCAAGGAAATCGCTTTGTATGGCTTCAAGCGCCTCAAGCCCATCGACCTCAAATGTGACGGAGAAACGTTCGTTGCCGTAGGAATCACGGAAATTCGCGCTCTGCCCCTCTTCCGCTTTTACAAGGAAAAAGCTTTGGTTGGCGAAATTGGCGATTGCCTTGTCCCCGTCCTTATAGCTAATCTGCGCCCCGAGTTTGCTTGTATACCATTTTGTGGCAGCCTCTACATCTGAAACAGGCAAATACATTGTTCCAACCCTTAAAAGTTTCTTCTCCATTTCTTTTTCGTCCTTTCCTCATATATATTTCTCTTATTCTCCAATTTTCGCAAAAACCCTTCTTTTTTCCATTTAATTTCAACCATTCCAGGTTTTAGTTCGTCTAAATGTATATAGGGAATGGCTGGGAGGTGTGGAATGTGAAAGATAATGATTGGTTGGGCGGGTTTATGGACCAGTATGGGACATCTATTCTTCATCTCGCTTATTCGTTTGTCAGGAATCGGCAAACCGCCGAGGATTTGGCACAGGAGATTTTTATCAAATGCTATGAAAAAGCTGACAGCTTCCGCGGCGAATCTAAAATCCATACATGGCTGTACCGGATTGCGGTGAACCATTGCAAGGATCACATAAAAAGCTGGCATTACCGAAAAGTCCATGTAAGCGAATATTTCTCGAGTCTGTTAAAAGGCCAGCAGCACGGGGCGGAAACGCAATACTTCGCGAAGGCTGAACAGGTTTGGTCAATGCGGTTTTCCGGCTGCCAGTTAAATACAGGGAAGTGATCGTGTTGGCCTATTTCCACGATTTGACGATGAACGAAATTGGGAGCGTTACCGAAATCAACGTAAATACAGTGAAATCACGCACGGCCAAGGCAAAGGTTCTTTTAAAACAAATTCTTTTGGAAGGAAGTGGCGGCCATGGAAAATCGGTTAACGGAAGCAAAGGCAGCGATGCTCAAGGGCGAATTGGCTGAATTAGAGTTTACCGGGGAGATGAAACAGAATGTACTGCGTAAAGTCCGCCCGGGAAGGAAAGGACCTGTTTTAAGTAAAAAAATTATCCCATCGCTTATTAGTGCGGCGCTCATTCTTTTGTTTTTTGGAGGTATGTATGAATTCGTACTCGTTCCACATTTCGGCGGTAACAATCACGGGCCGGCTGCCAATCCAGGCAATAAAGGCGTTATTCCTGATGACAAAGAGGCTAACGATAACGAAAAATTACCTGAGGACAGTGAAAATGTGGATACTGAACAACCCGTGCCTGACGTTGAACCTGGAGTGGATGACTCTAAAGGCGACAATTCGAACCCGTCTGATCACCTTCCACCGGAGGCACCCGCACAGCCTGATGTGATGGCTATTCTCGTAACTTTTAGCGATAAGCTCAATTCGCTTTTTGAACAAGACCGCTTTATCCCGAATTCAGATTATAAATACAGAGACTTCTCAACGAAAGAGGAGCTGTATGGGGAGCTTGCCGGATTGGCTACACGGGGTGTCTATGAACAGTTTGACCGGCTTTTTAAGGAAACTTCCGATGGGCTTTATTTATTGCCGCAGGGCCGGGGATTGTTTTTCCTGCCTGATGAACCGTATGAAACAACTAAAATAAGCGATACGGAGTACCAGCTTGTCCAAAAGATTGATTCAATCATGTATGGGCCGAATTATACGATAAGTGTGACAGTAACTTATGTTGATGGGTCTTGGCTGATTACAGGGACTGAAACGAAGGAATAATCTGCGAGGGATGATAACTGAGTTTACGTTGCGGGTTTGGAGGGGGAATGGCTCCCCCTCTTTTCATGTGCTGGGGTTCAAGCAGAATCCAACTGGAGAATCATGTGGATAGGGAAAGTGAAGCATATCTCCAACATCACTTGGTGTCCGCTTTGGTTAGGCGTGTCACCTTTTCCTACCGGTGCCCGTCCTTTCTGGCTTGTATATATCCGTAGTAGGCGCATGTGCCATTTTTGGCGGGGTCTTTTACCTCAAAGCCGCATTTTTCATAGAATGGGAAGTTGTTGGCGGAAGTATGTGCGAACCAGTCCCCGTGCGGGAGTTTTTGGAGGCAGAGGGAAACGAGTTTTTGGCCGACGCCTTTGCCGTGGTAGTCTGAGCGGACAATAAGGTCCATAATCGTCGCTGCCATGATTTGGTCCGAGATCACGCGGACCATGGCGATCATTTCATTCCTGTCCCAGACGGTGAAGGCCCATGTCGAGTTTTTGAAAATTAGTGTGAACTTTTCTTTTTGCCATTCGGGCGTGTTCCTGGCCCATCCTGCATCTTCGAAAAGTGCCTCGACCTTGCCGGCCGGAACACCTTCCGTGCCTTCCCTGATCACGAGCCCATTAAAGTATTCGTACATCTCGAAATCCCCCACTTTCTTTTGCTTTAAGGTTCGATATTTAAGCAGGAAATCCTTTTTAATTCTTTTATAAAAAATCAATCGCGCTTCTCCTGCACTTTTTTGTTGGATTTTAGCAAGGAGTTTTTCACTTTCCCGCAACTTTTAATAGGTGCCAGATTTAAGGGAATGTTAAAGGTTTGTTCATAGTTTGTTCATTTTCACGCGGTATGATGGGTTTGTGAAAAGGAACCCCTCAACTTTTTCATACTCCCCCTCTTTTAATATAGAGTCCATATCCGGCTTTTTAGCCGGATCTTTTTTTACCTAGACTAATCCCGACAGGAGGACTCGCGATGTGCAAACGGCTGTTTGACTTGGACGGATTGTCTGCTTACATCGAATTGTTGCGGAGTGATATGCTTGAAAAAAGCCTGCGACACGGAATCGACCATCATGCGACCCTCCATGCCAGCCAGGAACTCGACTACTACATCCTCCTATACCAAAGGATGGCAAAAAAGGAAGTCTGATGCTCTGCATAAATGGCCAGGCATCCCACACTTCGATACCTGGCCTCATGTTATATTATTTGAAACATCCGGGATCTTTAGGAAATCTTAACATTAAGTTCATATTGTGTTCATATTGAATGGATAGGATGAAGGCATGGAAAGTTACCCCACTTTTCATTTTCCCCTCTCTATTTACTATAGACACCCTATTTTCCGGCCAGGTGCCGGGATTTTTTTTTCATTTATAGTGATCACCTTAATTACCGCCATAAATTCTTTGAAAACTGGGCATGTTAAAGTAAGGGGTGATGGTTGATGGCGAGGTTAAAAAAGAATCCTTCCGAGGCCGGGGTTAGTGCCGCGAGTGTGAAGGGGAATGCTGGACCACATAATATTCGGCATCGGAAGAATAAGGTGAACAGCCAAAACAATCAGTTTAAAAAGGACTAAAGCGGAGGCGCCCAAAGCGGGTGCCTTCTTTGTTTTTGAGTGGGACTATTCGCCAAAAAAGCTTAAAATAGAGAAAAGCGATAAGGAGGGGCTGGCGATGGCCGGGAATATTTGCCCGCTTTGCGGGGAGGAGAACGGGTGCATGTCGGGGAAAAACGAAGCTTGCTGGTGCACGCATGAAGAGTTCCCTAACGACATCTTTGAAGTTATCCCAACCGAGTTTTTACACAAGGTCTGCATTTGCCGGAAATGTTTGTTGAAGTTCAAGGAAGAAATGGCGGCTGGCCGTTAACGCCCTGCCGCCTGCCCCAGTTTTTCATTTTGTTAAAAAAGCAAGTAGCCTATGCTAACTGCTTGCTGTTTCGTGTTTTCAACAAAACTCCCAAAAACCGGGGTGAATACCCCATTTTGTTATAAATTTCGGCTTCAATAACTTTAAGTTTAATTTCCTGTTCCAAATCTTTCCCAAATCGTTAGTGATTTTTCAAGCAAAATGGATTCCTCCCTTTTTGTTTTTTCGGTATACTAGATATGATAAACAGGGGCGCATCCCTATTTATCATGTTTTTCAGGGGGAGGATTCAACCCAAGGGTTGAGTCCTCTTTTTTTTCATCATCGTTCTCCTCTTTATTCGCTTTAAGATGCAGATCCAATATGTTAGTAATTTTTAATTGAATATCTATTTGGCGAAAAAGTACTCCCAAGACCACACAACTAATAATAAAGGTCATGGCGTATATGATTTCCATGTTAAATTCCTATCCCCCCTTTCCGAACCAGTTTGGCATTTTCCCAAGAACCTGGTGCTTAATATAATGATCAGAATTTTTTTTACTTTATGGAATCCCCTGTCCCCACAAGTTCCTCGATTAAGCATATTGCATTTTTTATCCTCCTCCTTTCATAGGGTTGAATTCTCCAATCAGCCTTTTGGAGTCTAGCTGAAGATTCTCACTAAGAATTCATCATCGATCCTTATCCTCCATTCAAAAACACAAGTAGAACATATGTTCGATTTAATTATACAATAACTTGCCGAAAAATGGCACTTGGGAAAACCCATATCAATCGATTCCACTTTCCTCGAACTATTCCTTGTACTTTAAAGGAGGAGTTTTTCAACTTCAACACATAATAAAACCTCATTCTTCCTTTTCAAAACCACAAAGGAACAGTTGATCTCGCTTCTATGAATTTCTCATTCCCCGAATATTTCCCAAGCCATTGGGGATGTTAACGGATGCGGGATTATTTTGTTCAGGAGGTTTTAGTTATGCAACAGCAGCAGAATCAGGGTATGCAGAATCAGCAGGGGTATATGCAGCAGCCGCCGAATGTGTTGTCGGGCAAGGATGAGCTGTATTTGACGGATATGCTGACATGGAATTTGCTGGCGGCGAAAAAGGCGCATTTTTACGCGCAGCATTGCCAGATTGAGGCGATGCGGGCAGAGGCTGAAAAGGTTGGGCAGATGCACCAGCGGCATTATGAGAAAATCCTTGGCCATTTGAGCGCCCATGAAAACCAAAACGCGCAGCAGTATATGCAGCAATAGGAGGAGCGGACGATGAGCAATAATTCGATTTCAAACCAGCCGACACAGGTCGAAAAGAATCCATCAATGAACGACCGCGATTTTATCAACGATTTGCTTGCGACCGAGAAGTATATGACCCACGGCTATGATGTATTTTTGAACGAGGCGAGCCACATGGGCCTGTACAAGGACGTGCTCGATATGTACACGGAGACGCAAAATTTGCAGCGCCATTTGTACAATTTGATGTTCCAGGAAGGCTGGTACAAGGTTGAGCCGGCCCAGGCACAGTCGCTGCAAAAGAAGGCCCAGCAATTCTCCGGCTACCGCGACCAGCTTCCTTATGGCGGTAATGTGCAATAGTTTTGGAATACCAATGGGGTACGGCGATAATGTGCAATAGTGCGGATGCCCCCACCGTACGATGGGCAAAAAAATGAAGCCTCCGGTTGGGGGCTTTTTCAATTGGATGGTTATTAGACCGGGTTAGTTTAAATCAACGTCATCCTTTTTCAGCAGGATTTCCTCCACAAATTCCTTTACCTTATCCCGTTTTGGGCCCAGCCTAGATACTCTGAATTCTACGTCTTTTAAAATAATCAGCAGCTCAATCAACAGTGCGGTAACGATGCCGAACGCGATGATGCCTCCAATCGGTCCTAGCAGCAATAGGGCTCCGCCGACAAAGCTCATCAATACAGCAATTAAAAAAATTCTCATAATCCGCTCCTTTGTTTAAAATGCCGGGTACATACATGCTTGACGTTTTACCCTAAAAAATCCACCGGCGTTTCAATCGCTTATTCCATTTCAGAAAAGCGACAATCGCGTATTTCGCGGTTCGATGTCCAGCAAATGATCGGCATACGGGATCCTTTTCACTGTCACATTCAACAATTACCTAATTTTACCATTTACTCTGCGAGTTGTATACCTAAGACCTTCTTCTTTTTAAAAAAAAATGGCCCACACCCTATGGTTCAGGGAGTGGGCTTTGTGTTCCTATGCTCTTCGTTCAGCTTTTTTATTTCCTCCATAATCGCCTTCATGCCATCCTTCGCATCCGGATAGAGAGCGTTCCAATGCTTGGCGAGGGCCGGCATCGTTTTGGCGATGTGAGTGTAGATGGCATACATTTTCACTTTTTCGGTAATGTCCTTGTCTGAGGTTCCGACGAGGAGTTCGGCATATTTTTCAAGTAAGGCTTCGAACTGCATCGCAAACGTCTTCTGGTCCATTTGAGCATTTCCCTTCCATTTCAAGTTTCCGGCACGGGCACGTTTTGCAGCGCGCGGCCTTTTCGCCTGTTAAATATGAGAAGCAGCATGTCTGGCGGATCCGGATCAGTTCGTCCAAATCGTCCACATATGTTTTTTCGGTGTAAAATTTGTTGATCGGGTTCCGGTTATATCGGCCGAACAACTTCCCTTCCGCCTTTTTGAAGATAAAGTCCAGGTCGTCGGCGGCATTTGGCGTACTTTCAAGCTTTGATTCATACAGCCATAACATGTATATGGCCACGTTTTCCCAGAGGATTAGTTTTGACACTCCAGTGGTTTTCGCGAGCATTTCGATAACCGGGTTAATGTGGCTGGTGAACAAATCTGCAATTCCTTTCTGGAAAAGGGTTTGGCGGTCTTCGGAGTTCCATGCCACTGACTGGGTGTTTTTCAGGTAAAACTTCGGAAGCCACTTCGGCTCATCCGCGGGCGGCTCGAAAAAAATGTTTTCTGGACGGACATCGAGCTTTTTGTTCCAAGCACTCATCGTGTAAAGGGCAATCACTGCTAGAAACGCATACCGCTTCATGAAAACCGATGCTGCCACTTTATCTGAATCCGTCTGGAACGTCAACTTTAGTCGTTGAATGAACGAATGCATCTCCTCCGGATCCAGCAGGCTATTTGCGGAAATCATTCCTTCCATCGGCTCGTCCGAAAAACGGAATCCCTCGAGGACCGCCTTTTCGCCAGCACTCACGAAAAAATGCGAATCAACTGCCAAACAAACTCCCCCTTCCTAAATAAGAGTGCAAGGCACTATACCGTCTTTTAGTTACCGAACGACAGGTTGCCGACTGCTGTTCGGGCACCAAATCTTCCTTTAGTGACCGAACGATCCGCTGAACACTGCTGTTCGGGCACTGAACTAATTTTAGCCATTGGCGGCGACGGTTTTTTTAAAAATGCAGCGGCCTTTACCGTATGGTATGCAGAGCGGCGTTCCGAAAAGCGGGTCCATCGTGACCTCACATTCCATGCCGAATACGTTTTTGACGAGAGAGCAGTTGACGACGACTTCGGGACGGCCCTGCGCATAAATTTTCTTGTCCTTGATGGCGACGATGTTATGGGCGTACCGGCAGGCAAGGTTCAGGTCGTGGAGAACCATGACAATTGTCCGGTTTTCACGCTCGTTCAAATCGAAAAGCAAATCAAGGATTTCAATTTGATGAGTCATGTCGAGGTAAGTCGTCGGCTCGTCAAGAAGCAGGATATCCGTGTCCTGCGCGAGTGTCATCGCAATCCAGGCCCGCTGCCTTTGGCCGCCTGACAAAGAATCGACGGGGCGGTCCTTCAATTCCGCAAGGCCCGTTGCCTTCAATGCATCGTTGACTTTCTGCTCATCCTCTTCGGACCATTGCTTCAGCCAGGATTGATACGGATAGCGGCCTTGTTTTACTAGCTGGAGGACGGTCAATCCTTCCGGCGCGACAGGCGTCTGCGGGAGGATCGCCATATTTTTGGCGACTTCCCTGGTTGATAGCTTAGAAATCGCCTTTCCTTCCAGCAGGACTGTCCCTGATTTTGGTTTCAGCAGTCGCGCAATTGAACGGAGAAGCGTCGATTTCCCACAGCCATTCCCTCCGATGAAAACAGTGATTTCTCCTTTTGGGATTTTCAGGTCGAGTTCCTTTATGATCAATGTATCTCCGTAGGAAAGGGACAGTTCTTTCGTTTCAATCGCTTGCGCTTGCGTCAATTTCAGACAGCTCCTTTACACGTTATCGCGTTTTGTTCCAATGGCTTTTTGTAGCATCGCTTATTTTATTTGCCTTGTTTTTTAATATGACCAAGTTGCTTTATTTAGAATTTCTTTCGCGCCCTTACTTACTGGTTCCTTGTTTTAAAAAGAAGATAGATGAAGTATGGCGCCCCGATTCCCGCGGTGAAGACACCGGCTGGTACTTCGAGTGGGGAAAACATCGTTCTTCCGATTAGATCCGCGGCCATGACGAGTATTCCGCCAAGCAGGGCTGATACAGGAATCAGTGCCCCGAAGGATGATCCGACAAGCCTGCGCGCCATGTGCGGAGCCATGAGGCCAACGAATCCGATGCCGCCCGCGAACGCAACGGATGTCCCAATCAGTCCGGTCGAAATCGCGAGGAGGGCAAATCGCTGCTTCTGTACACGTGAACCAAGCCCGGTCGCGACATTATCACCAAGTTCCTGAAGGTTCAGGTTTCTCGCGGAAATAATGGCTAGTACTATTAATATGACCGTGGCCGGCATTGCGATTGAAACGTTCGCCCATGTCGAGCCGTATACGGTTCCGGTAATCCAAATATTTGCCTGGCTGGCCTGATAAATAGGCCCGAGTATCATCATTAGGGTTGTCAATGCTTTCATTAACGCCATCAGCCCAATCCCAACCAGGACGAGGCGGATTGGCGAGACGCCGTTTTTCCATGCAAGAATGTAAACAAGGAAGGCAGCTGCCGCGGCGCCGATGAACGCGGCGACCGGGAGCCAGGCAATGCTGACGGTCAGGGCGTTGCTTCTATCACTGAATACAGCAAGGAAGCCAACGACGGCGACCGAAGCCCCGCCCGTTATCCCAAGGATATCCGGCGATGCCAGCGGGTTGCGGATCATTCCCTGCAGGATGCCCCCCGCAACGGCGAGCCCCATGCCGACTGTAAGCGCGATGATGATGCGCGGCAGGCGGAACGATTTTATGATTAGCTGGTCCATTTCGGTCCCGCCGCCAAAAAATACCTGGAGTACCGTAAGCGGGCTAATTTTCATTTCTCCCATTGCCGTGCTGGCCACGAAAATGGCGAAAGCGGCAAGCGCAAGACCCGAAAAGATTAACAGTGCTTTTTTATCAAGGAGGAAGGAAACTTTTCCTTTGAAAATACGCATATTCCTAAATTGGCTCATCGGCTGTTAAACCCCCTTCTCGCGATATAAATGAAAAATGGGGTGCCGATGATTGCGGTTGTGACGCCGACTGGAACCTCCTGCGGCATGAGCAGGTACCGAGAGCCGATATCCGCTGCCAGTAAAAGCATGGCTCCAAGAAGCGCGGCGTACGGGATGACCCAGCGGTGGTCAATGCCCACGATCGAGCGGGTTACGTGAGGTATGACGATGCCGATAAATCCGATCGGCCCGGCAACCGCGACCGCCCCGCCGGCGAGCAGGATGACAAGAATCCCGATGCCAATTTTAACAAAAGCCGTGTTCAGGCCAAGGCCTTTCGCCACATCCTCGCCCATCGACAGGACATTCATTTTCGATGCGATCAGCAGTGAACCGATCCAGCCGATAGCCAGGTAAGGAAGCACGGCAACGAGGTTGTCCAGTTCTCGTCCGGCAACGGAGCCGGCGAGCCAGAATAACACCTGTTCAAGCGCCGCTTCGTTCAGGACGAGCAGCCCTTGGGTAAAACTCGCGAACATAGCGGTAAGCGCGGCACCAGCAAGTGTCAGCTTCATCGGCGTCAGCCCTTCGCGCCCAAATGATCCGACCGCGTATACGCCGATTGCGGCAGCCGCGGCTCCGAAAAAAGACAGCCAGGTGAATGCCTGGATGCTGTCCACTTTAAGAAGTGTGACAGCGATGACGACCATCATTCCGGCACCGGCATTGACGCCAAAAATGTCCGGCGATGCCAAGGGGTTTTTCGTCAGGGTCTGGAGGAGCACCCCCGCCACGCCAAGGCTCGCCCCGACCGCTGCGGCGATGAGCGCGCGCGGCAGACGGACCGATTCAATGATTATATGTTCATTGGATCCATTGAAATTAGTAAATGTATCGATGGCCATTTTAATTGTTGTGTCGGTGTAGCCGAACACAATGCTTGCCGCCATCAGGGCAAGCAGCATTAAAATAGCGGCTAATAGGCCAAGCCATTTCATGCCTTTATTTTTCAGGAGGACCATAGCAAAAACCTTTCCCACATTAACATTCTGCAATCATTACATTCTAGTCTAAAGGGGCTCCATATGAGTGTCAATGATTCTGAGAATCATTTTCATTTGAAAGTTCGACTTTTCACAAAACAGCCAAACAGCCGTTCACACTTCCGCCTTATACTTGAGAATTATTTTCAATTAGATATTGACAGGTCTATTTTATCATTCTATGATGGTGATGTCATTGAAAATGATTATCAATACCAACTATCACTTTTTTTTAGGAGGCACGCCTATCATGAAAAACATAAAGTACATATTCTCGATTATGGCGATTTTCGCTGTGCTGCTGCTGGCGGCTTGCGGAGGAAACGGCAAAGACAATTCGGAGGGCAAGGAACAGCCTAAAACCGGGGAGAATCAAAGCTATACAGTTGAACATGCGATGGGAACAACCACCCTTGAAAAGACTCCCGAGCGCGTTGTGATTTTAACAAACGAAGGTACCGAAGCATTGCTGGCCCTTGGCGTTAAGCCTGTCGGCGCTGTCCAGTCCTGGACTGGCGACCCTTGGTACGATCACATTAAGGAAGATATGCAGGACACCAAAGTAGTCGGCGTCGAAAGCCAGGTCAACGTCGAGGCGATTGCCGCATTGAAGCCGGATTTGATCATCGGCAACAAAATGCGCCAGGAAGCCATTTATGAGCAGCTGAACGCAATTGCGCCAACTGTTTTCGCGGAGACGCTCCGCGGCGACTGGAAGCAAAACTTTGAGCTTTATGCGAAGGCTGTCGACAAAGAGGAAAAAGGCAAGGAAGTGCTTGCAGATTACGGCAAGCGAATCGAGGACATTAAAGGAACCCTAGGCGATAAGCTCAACATGAAGGTTTCAATGGTCCGTTTCATGGCTGGCGATGTCCGCATTTACCATAAGGATACATTCTCCGGTGTTATCCTTGAGGAAATTGGTTTTGCCCGGCCGGAAAGCCAGGATGTGGACGATTTTGCCGAAAAGAATGTAACAAAGGAACGTATCCCGGCGATGGATGGCGACATCCTCTTCTATTTCACATATGAAGAAGGCGACGGAAAAGCTTCACAGGTCGAAAAGCAATGGATTGAAGACCCTCTTTTCAAAAATCTTGAGGTTGCCAAAAGCGGCAATGTCCATAAAGTCAGTGATACAATCTGGAATACTGCCGGCGGAGTCATCGCCGCAAACTTGATGCTTGACGATATTGAAAAGATTTTTGCCGGGTAAATTTGAACGGTCGCAATACATGTCCTTTTGCATGTCCCCCTCCCCTTTTCTATATAAAATCGCTTCGGCATCCGCTTTTGTGGATGCCTTTTTATTACTTAACGCTTCAATCCGTCTCCAGCCTATCCATTTATGCACCCGTTGTATTGTGCGTCCCTCCTTTAGGCTGGTTTAAAAACGCTTAATTTCATTGTTAAATAGAGGCTGCTGCGGCGCCTCTATTTTTGTTGTCTCTCCCCGGAATCCACTTCCCTCACCTTTCCTTCTGGCCGTCCCCTATAAAAATGTCTCCATAACCTATGTTTGAAATTGGACAGTCCCTTTCTATTTTCCTTTTCATAATCCTGCCTTTTCCGGCAATAATAAGTTTGTGAAGTTTGAGGAGGTGTGGGCGATGGGTCGAAAGGCTGGGGTTGAGGTGCCGCTGCCGGAAATTATTTTGCGATCGAACGACTTTGTGCAGCAAGAATATTCGAATCGGAAGACGGGGGTATTGTTTCATCTCTCCTTTTATTCAACCCTAGTCGATGAGAAAGTTGTACAGAAAGACATTCTTCCCTACCTGCTCGAGAAGCATTTTGAGTTCATTGACGATGTGACCGCGGTTGTGCCGATGACCGGCATCGAAATCCTCGACAAACCTGATAAGCTTGAGGAAAAGGTTCTAAGGGGCTTTCTACTTTTAACCGTCAGTTCAGATCCCGGAAAGTTCGCCCTTTTTGAAACGGTCGAGGCGAATGTCCGGTCGATTACCGCGCCTGAAGTAGAATTCAGCGTAATTGGCCCAAAGGAAGCATTTGTTGAATCACTGGTGACCAATACGAACCTTATCCGTAAAAGGCTGCCGATAAAAGAGCTCGTGTCAGAGGAAATTATTATCGGGTCTTTGACAAAAACAAGGGTGGCTGTTTTCCATATCGAGGGCATCACAGATCCGGTCAATGTTAAAACGATTACCGACCGGATTAAGGCGATTGATTTTGACACAATCATCGACAGTTCCTTTATTGTCCAGCTTATATCCGATAATAGGTACTCCCCTTTCCCGCAGCTGCTGGATACCGAACGGCCCGACCGGGTTGCGGCCATACTTGCTGAAGGAAAAGTGGCAGTCCTTGTCGATGGATCACCGCATGCGCTGATTGGTCCGACAACACTTAGCGAGTTTTTCAGCTCATTTGATGATTACTTCCTGAATTGGGTGGTGGCATCCTTCTTCAGGGTTGTCCGTTTTTTTTCAATTGCATTTTCAGTATTAATTACACCCATTTATGTCGCGGTCTTGACCTTTCACTACGAATTGATTCCGAAGGACTTGCTGACTACGCTGGTCAGTTCCCGGAGGTTGATCCCATTGCCCCCAATTCTCGAGGCGTTGTTTCTTGAACTGGTGATTGAACTGCTCCGCGAAGCTGGCGCGCGGCTTCCCACAAAGGTTGGCCAGACAATCGGCATCGTTGGCGGTATTGTCATCGGGACCGCATCAGTAGATGCCGGCCTGACGAGCAATGTATTGCTTATTATGATAGCCCTGGCCGCGCTGGCATCATTTACAACGCCAGTTTATAAAATGGGCAATACAATCCGGCTAATCCGCTTCCCGTTTTTACTATTCGCTTCACTATGGGGATTGCTTGGGATTACCCTTTGCTTTTGCATCATGCTTACCCATTTAATTAGGCTTACATCAATGAACAGGCCGTTCATGGAGCCGATTTATCCTCCCAGGCTGACAGATAACAAGGATGTTCTAATTCGGCTTCCGTTCACTGCCCAGAAAACAAGGCCCCTCTTTTTACGAACGAAAAACCCAATCCGTTTCAATCCAAAGAACATGAAAAAGTTGAAGAAAAAGGAAGATATCGATGAGTAAAAGGAGTGGATAAAATGGCAGGATTGGTTCCCGATAAATATAAGGTCTCCCCATTCCTCGTCTTTTTCCTTATCCACTCATCGCAATTTGGGGTCGGCGTCCTCGGTTTTCAGCGGATTATCGCGAAAAACGCGGGCTATGACGCCTGGATTGCCATCCTGATTGGCGGGCTTGCCATCCACCCTTTTCTTTGGATGATTTATAAAATGGCGGGAATTGCTGGCGGGGACATTGTTTCTATTCATGAATTCACTTATGGGAAAATGCTTGGAAAATTAATCACACTGCCTTTTGTCGTCTATTTTTTGCTGTACAGCGTTGTTACATTAAGGACCTTCATACAAATCGTCCAGGTCTGGATGTTCCCTGAAATCAGTTCGTTCTGGTTGGGGCTTGGGTTAATCCTTCTTGCGCTTTATGTAATCCAGGGAGGTTTCAGGACGATTACTGGAATGGTCTTTTTCGGAATCATCCTGACACTTTATTTAATGTTGATTTTTATTTACACAATACCCTATTCCGATTATTCGGACCTGCTCCCTATTTTCAATCATTCCTTTAAGCAAATCGGGATCGCGGCGTTTAACATGTCCCTTACTTTTAATGGCTGGGAGCTTATACTTGCCTATTATCCTTTTATTAAAAATCCCCAGGCCTCCCATAAATGGGCGCAACGAGGAATTTTGTTCACAACCCTTGCCTATGTTTACATTGCCGTCATTTCTTTCGGCTATTTTTCCGAAGGGCAGCTGCAGCGGAACATTTGGGCAACTCTTTCGATGTTCAAGATTGTTGAAATGCCTTTTGTCGAACGTTTTGAATATATAGGGATTGCCACGTGGCTGTTAATCATTATTCCAAATATCTGCCTTGGCATGTGGGCGGCTACAAGATTATTAAAACGGACCTACAAAATAAAACAAAAATACAGTGTGTATGTATTTGCTGTACTCATGCTGGTTTCAACGGTTTTATTAAGGGGCAGGGAACAAGACGACTTTCTTAATACTTTTACAGGGAGAACCGGGTTCGTTATTAATTTTGGATATATCCCCCTTCTCTTTATTGGAGTGCTTATCGCCAGGAGGGTAAAAAGAAATGGAAAAACGTAAATGGATTGGCTGTCATATTGTTATTTCCTCGCTGCTTCTATTGGGTGGCTGCGTGAATACTGAAATCATCGATGATGTCCGGCTTGTGACAGGGATTGGCTACGATTTAGGTGAAGGCGATAAGGTTGTCGGCACAGCATTAATCCCCTATTATTTGCCCGACCAAAAGATTGAGAACAATACGCTGACGTCTTCCGCCTCGCCTACCCGGGACCTATTTAAAAATTATCAGCAAATGTCTTCAGATCCGATCGTTGGGGGCGCACTGGAGGTGGTATTGTTCGGGATGGATTTTGCGAAAAACGGGATTTATCAAGTGGTTGATTCACTCGGGCGCGATCCCGGTGTTGGAACAAAAATGTTTTTGGTGGTTGTTGATGGCGAAGCGCGGGAACTCCTGGAGGGGCAATATGGGAAACGGGGAAACTCATCATACATTGCGGATTTGCTCGACCATAATATTAAAACAAGGGATATGCCAAAAACAAACTTACATCTATTTATGTCCGATTTTTACCAGACGGGCAAAACCTCCTTCCTGCCGATCATCAAAAAGAAAAGCGAGACCGCAGTTGAAATCGCCGGCCTCGCTTTGCTGAACAACGGGAAGATGGTTGACAAGATTCCCCGAAACAAAATGTTCTATTTTAAACTCATGGCCCAAAAACATAGCGGGGGGTCAATCCGGGTAGACATTGGCAAACATAAGGCAGTCGTTGAGAGTATAAATTCCAGGCTAAAGAAGAAAATTGTCCGCAGAAATCCATATGAAATCGACGTCCACATAAAAATGAAAGGCTACCTCAACCAATATACAGGGCGCGGCCTCAACCAGAAAATCATACACGAAGTCGAGCGGACATTAGAAAAACAAATCCGCTCAAATGCTGGGGAACTCGTCAAACAATTCCAAAAAAAAGGAGTCGATCCTTTCGGTTTCGGGCACTACGCCGACTCAAGAATCCGCGGCTTCGACTACAAACATTGGCGGAAGTATGACTATAAAAGCTTAAAAGTCAACATCAAGCCCCACGTAAACATCGTTGAAAGCGGCGTTATCGAATAAAACCGGGCGCTTTAAAATTCAATAATAAGAATAGGTGGCCGGCATCCAGGCACCTATTCTTTGGTCGAGAACATGTATTTTTTGTAATGGTAGCGAATGGAGAAAATCAGTGCGATGGCGAGCATGTTGCCCATGAGGGAGCTGCCCCCGTAGGAGACGAAGGGCAGCGGGATTCCGGTTATGGGAAGGAGCCCGATAGTCATGCCGATGTTCTGGAAGACGTGAAAGGTAATCATCGAAATGACGCCGACGCACAAGTACGTATAATAGTTATTTTTTGTTTCCATCCCTACCTTGGTGATGTGGTAAATAAGCAAAAAGAACAGCGAAATCAAAATACTCGCGCCGACGAAGCCGAACTGCTCACCGACCACCGCGAAAATGAAATCCGTATGGCTTTCAGGAAGATACACTTGCAATTTGCCGAAGCCTTTCCCCTCCGTTTGTCCGGAGCCAATTGCAAGAAGCGAGCGCGTCAGCTGGAATCCAGTCGAGCTTTGGTAATTGTACGGGTCTAGCCATGAATAAATACGTCCAAACTGGTATGGCTGGACGCCGAGGTATTTCTCAAGCAGCTCCGGCTTCCAGAGGACAAAATACAATATTCCCGCAGCAAGCGACAGGCCTCCCGCAAAAATCGGGACAAGCAGCTTCCATGTAATGCCCGAGATGAAAATCATCCCAACCAGGATTGCGATGAAGACGAGGGATGTGCCAAGGTCGGGCTGCCTCATGACAAGAATGAGAGGCGCAAATGTGGCAGCGGCCAATTTTCCAAGGAGGATAAAGTCGGTTCCCATCGTTTTGGACGGGTATTTCTGGTGATGATCCCAAATGAGCCTGGATAGGGCCAGCACAATAAAGACCTTCACAAATTCAGACGGCTGCAGCGATCCGATCCCCGGCACCTTGAACCACGATTTCGCTCCATTAATGCGCGGGGCAATCGACTCGGGTGCGAGGATGATGGCCAAAAGCAGCAAGAGTCCGAAACCATAGGCATACCAGGTTATTTTTTTCAGTTGGTCGGAATCAAGCGAAATAACAGCGGCAATGATTCCGCTGCCAACCGCGTACCATAGTATTTGCTTTAGAAGGAAGTTCCCCTGGTATTGGCCGGAACTTTGCGCGCTGTAGATGGCTATGCAGCTTGAGAGGAAAAGCAGCAACAGGATCAGTGCGAGATTATAATCTATTTTTGTAGTATTTTTCATTTGGGCGGTGCTCTCCTTTGTCCCGTCCTCAGTTGTACGGCAAGGGTTTTGTATGATACTTTCCGGGGCTGCCCGCCGCGTGATGCAGGAAATCCGCCTGGATCCGGGCCGTTAATCAAGTGTCCCGTGTTCCATGGTCCAGAAATTACCTGATGGCGTGGCAGTTCATTACAGGGTGAAAATTTTTAGGTTAATGAGGGCATTTTTTAAAATTCTTCTAGATTACTTATTTAGGTGCAAAATCGTATATTCAAATTTCCCTGAATACGATTCGGCTCCAATACTTCATTATATTTTCATCCGGTGGAAATCTCAACTTAAAAGGGGAGTACTGGGTAAAATTGGCTTGCCCAAATTTCTTTTTAATATGTTTCTCTAACCCGTAAGCCACCTTCCACCCGTCGCCACGTTGCCTTGTTTTGTTCTTGACTGCCGTGCATGCGGGCTACTAAAATGAAAGGGCATGCTGGAATTTCCTGTTTAGTTTTCCCTATTAACAGGTTTTCAGCCTGGGCTATTGGATTCATTTTACGCATACATATTTAATGGACTGGCCGTTTTCCACTGATTGGGCATGCGCCAGAAGGGCATCATCCTATTTTCGGGTTCCATTACGGAGCCATTCATGAAATCTGGAGGTACGCGATGTTAACGAAAATTGAAGCGTTCATTTTGGGGCTGATCCAGGGATTGACGGAGTTTTTGCCGATCAGCTCGACCGGCCATCTGTATCTTGGGCGGAACTTGTTTGGCCTGCAGGAAGCGGGACTTCTGCTCGATACGATGCTCCATGTCGGCACCCTTGCAGCTGTATTCGTTTTTTACAGGCACGAATTTTTAAAAATACTCAAGAACCCGTTCGGCAAGCTGACATGGCTGCTAGTTATCGGTACGATTCCAGCTGTGGTCGTAGGGCTGCTGCTCAAGGATTACATTGACGAAATTTCAAAAACAGGCTCGACAATCGGCTGGGAATTCCTCATTACCGGGCTTTTCCTCTGGATGGCCGAATCGATTAAAAATGGCCATAAGAAAATGGAGGATATCTCCTATAAGGATTCATTCATTATTGGGATCTTCCAGGCGGTGGCTATCATGCCGGCGATTTCGCGTTCGGGTTTTACGATTGTGGCCGCTCTATGGCGGAAGCTTGACCGGGAGACAGCCGCCTATTTCTCGTTCCTTTTGTCGAC
Source organism: Neobacillus piezotolerans (assembly GCF_003362805.1). Classification (GTDB taxonomy): domain Bacteria; phylum Bacillota; class Bacilli; order Bacillales; family Cytobacillaceae; genus Bacillus_D; species Bacillus_D piezotolerans. Next base: position 642,195 of record NZ_QNQT01000002.1, on the reverse strand, counting down.
CCCGGCCATTGTCGGAGCGGTCGTCCTTCAGTCATTTGATTTGATGGAAGGCAGTGCGGAAACGATTTCCCTCTCCGCGCTCGCCGTCGGTATTATTTCTTCAGCCATTTTCGGCTATATCGCGGTTAGGTGGATGATTGGCTATTTGAAAAACCACTCCCTGAAACCATTCGCGATTTATGTATGGATTTTGGGCGTTGCCGTCCTCTTCTTCCAATTTACAGGCAAATTTTAAATCATTTTTGCACCCGTCCCTTCCAGGCGGGTGTTTTTCATGAAAATGGAACCCTCGACAATTTCCTAGGAAATACAACATCGTGTTTCACTTCCACATGGCCGGCCACGACAAAATAAGGCCTGGAGCGTTTTCCAGGCCTTGTTTTTTCGAACCAACCCATGAATATTCCGATCTGGCTATTCAGCCGCCTCTTACCCTCTCGCCATCGTACGAGCGGCTTCGGCCGCGCTTTCTTTTGCTGCCGCCATGATGGCCGGTACTTCTTTCGGAAAATGGTCGACGCCTTCCGCGTAAACGGTCGGGAGGACTTCTATCCCGAGGAAACGGAGAGCGGTTGTCAAGTACTGGTCGCCGAAGTTGAAATCCTTAAGCGGCCCCTCTGAATAAATCCCGCCGCGTGTCTGCAGGTGGATGGCCTTCCTGCCTGTCAGCAGCCCATGCCGGTTGCCAGGATCGGGGTCAAAGGTCTTGCCGGCGATGAAAAGGTTATCCATGAACGATTTTAAAATTGCCGGCGAGCCAAGATTCCAGATCGGGGACACAAATACATAGTAATCATTGTCGATGAAACGATCGGCAAGTGCGTGCATATCGGAGATTTGTTTCCTCTCCCCTTCGCTTAATTCCTCTATCTTTTTCCCCATGAAGCTCAGTTTCGCGCGGGCATATAACATGTCCATGTCGATTACCGGGATATCCATATCGTAAAGGTGCATATGTGTAATTTCAACGTCCGGCTGCTCCTGCTTGAAGGCATCAATAAACGCCTCGCCAAGCTGCATTCCTTTTGAAAGTTTGCTGTCGGTTTTTGGTGTCGCGGTAACGTAGAGAAGCTTTGCCATAAACATCCCTTCCTTTTATACGAATTGACTCTCTTCCATAGTACAGTAAAAATCATCTGTGAGTCGTTGAACAATCAGTGACGTTTATGGAGATTATGTGAAAGCCGCCCAAAAATCCATCTGGTCGAAGCCATCGTGATGGCCAAAAAGCCAAGCAATTCCAAACGAAACTTAATAAAACCAAATAAAATTAAACAATCTGTAACATATCTCACTTCCCCTTGCATTGGAAATGGTTTACTATGAAAGTGTCAGATTATTTTAATTAACCTCTCAAAGAGCCATTAATCGACAATGAAAAGGAGGTTCTTTCGTGGAATTGAAAGCATATACGCCCGATGAAGTAGCGCGGATCTTCCAGATTTCAAAACATACCGTGTATGAAATGATCAAACGCGGCGAGCTTCAAGCATTCAAAATCGGCAATAAGATGCGCATCGAGCACGATGAAATCGAGCGCTACAAGGAAAGCATGAAGGCGCCGGCCCGAAAGACAGCCCCTGAGCAGCAACAGCAACCCGCGCCAAGCAGGCAAATCCAGGCGCGTCTTGCCGGAAGCCACGACTTCCTCGTCGAGCATCTTGTTAAGGAAGCGGCGGCGGCCCAAGGACTCCAAATCCAGCCAACCTACATAGGCAGCCTTGAAGGCTTGATGATGGTATACCGCGGACAGGCGGATATAGCGGCGATGCACCTTCTTGACCCGACTTCACAGCAATACAACCTGCCGTTCATCCATCAGCTGTTCGTCTATGAAACAATCTCCGTCATACGGCTCGCTTCCCGCGAGCAGGGCTTCATTGTCGCAAAAGGAAATCCGAAAGGCATTATTGGATTCAGCGACCTTACCCGGAAGGATATCCGTTTCATCAACCGTCAAAAGGGTTCCGGGACGCGGTTCCTGCTCGATTCGAAGCTCCTGGCGAGCGGCATCGCGCCTGCCGATATTAATGGGTATGAAAATGAGGAATGGACACATCTTTCGACTGCCTCCCACATCAGCAGGGGGGCCGCCGATGCGGCATTCGGAATCCGTTCAGCCGCAAGCCACCTTGGCCTTGACTTCATTCCGGTCGCGAAGGAGCAATTCGACCTTGTTTTCCGCTGGACAGATGAAAACCGGGAAACACTCGGCAAATTGGCTTCTTACATCCAGTCGGAAAATTTCAAACGAAGCCTCTCAAACCTCGAAGGCTATGACATTAGCGAACTTGGCGCAAAAATCTATGAAACCACTCAACCGGAGGAATCTGCAAATGTTTAAAAATCGCTATCTATCTGCAGTAATGGTCGCATTCATGCTCTTGTTATCGGCTTGTTCAAGCTCTGGAACAACTTCCGAAAAGAAACCGGCTGATAAGGAAAAAGCGGCGGAGCCGCCTCAGGAAGTCATACTCGCCACAACAACGAGTACCCAGGACAGCGGACTTCTCGATGAGCTCATCCCTGTCTTTGAAGAAAAGTATAACGTAGAGGTAAAAACGATTGCCGTTGGTACAGGCCAAGCGCTCGAAATGGGCACGAAAGGCGAAGCGGATGTCCTGCTCGTACACGCCCCTGAAGCCGAACAGGCAGTTGTCGATGCCGGCGACGCAGTCAACCGCAAGCGGGTCATGTACAATGATTTCATCGTCGTCGGTCCAACCAGCGACCCTGCCGGAATCAAGGGCGTGCCAACGAAGGAAGCCTTCAAGAAGCTGGCTGAGTCAAAAGCCGTTTTCGTTTCCCGCGGCGACGATTCAGGTACGCATAAAAAAGAACTGGGCATCTGGAAATCCATTTCCGCTACACCGGGCGGCGACAATTATGTTGAAAGCGGCCAGGGAATGGGGCCTACCCTGCAAATCGCCTCTGAAAAACAGGGCTACACCCTGACTGACAGGGCGACCTACCTTGCGCAGGAAAAAAATCTGCAAGATTTCGGTATTATCGTAGAGGGCGACCCTGATCTGCAGAACATTTATCATGTCATGCAGGTCAACCCTGAAAAGCACGACAAAGTCAACGCCAATGGCGGCGAGCAGTTCGTCGAGTTCATGGTCGACAGCAAAACCCAAGACATGATTGAAGAATTCGGCAAGGAAGAATACGGCCAGTCGCTGTTCTTCAAGTATACCGAATAAATGCCCTTCTTCTGGTAAAAACAGAAGCAGCGCCGCTCCATCGGTTCACTTGCCGCGGGGCGGATCCAAGCAGTAGCAAACAGGATCTTCCCTTCCTGTTTCTATAGAGTTCCCTTATATTTGCCCCCGTTTTCGCCAAGGACGGGGGCAACCCTATTTTATCCGGGGGAAGTTTTGTAGTTTAATGGAATAGAATACTTCTTTTGCAACTATCGGTTGAACAAACCCCACCATACACGAAAGGCCTGTCTGCGATGGATTTGATTGTTGATGGTTTTTTAAAAGCAATAGAGATGATCCTGTCCGGCGACAGGGAAATAGTCGAAATCACACTGCTGACCCTCAGGGTGTGCTTTCTGTCCATCCTGATCAGCACGCTTATCGGGATACCATTCGGGATGCTCGTCGGGCTCGCGCGGTTCCGGGGGAGGAGCCTTTTGATGGTGTTCATCAATATCGGCATGGGGCTGCCGCCAGTCGTCGCGGGCTTGAGCATCACAATCATGCTCTGGCGCTCGGGGCCGCTTGGCGACTTGTCGCTCCTTTATTCGCCCACCGCCATCGTGATGGCGCAAATCCTTGTGTCGCTGCCTATTGTGACCGGGCTTACCGCATCAGCGTTCCAGGCGCTTGACCCGAAGCTTCTTTTACAAATAAATGCCCTTGGTGCTACGAAAGCCCAATCGCTCTGGCTGCTGCTAAAAGAAGCAAAAATCGCCATCTTCGCCGCCGTCATGGCCGGATTTGGCCGGGTCATAGCCGAAGTTGGCGCAGCGATGATGGTCGGCGGCAACATAAAAGGAGACACTCGGATACTAACTACTTCGATTGTTATGGAAGTTTCAAAAGGCAACTTCGATGTTGCCATTGCCTTGTCCTTTATCCTCATGTCGCTGGCGTTTTTGATTACATTTATCCTAACATCCCTTCAGCAAAGGAAGCGGCCGCTATGAATCCATATCTGCACTTTCAGGGCATCAAGCATTATTTTGGAAAAAGGAAGGTCCTTGATATCCCCGAGTTTTCAATCTCTGGGGGTGATTTTCTTGGCGTAATGGGGCCTAATGGCGCAGGAAAAAGCACGTTTTTGAAAATTGCATCCTTCCTGGAAGCGCCGGTGGAAGGAACCATTTCCTACAGGGGCGAAACTGTTCCGGAAAACGGCGCGCCGCTTGGGCTGCGGAGAAAATTTTCAATCGCGCTCCAGCAGCCGCTGCTCCTTGATACAACGGTTTCGCAAAACATCGGGGTCGGCCTGAAGTTAAGGAAGATTCCACGCATGGAGATTGCCAAGCGGGTCGATTTGTGGATGGACCGGTTCCAAATCAGCCACCTGGCCCGGAAAAACGCCCGTTTCCTATCGGGCGGCGAGGCGCAGCGTGTGTCGCTTGCGCGTGCGATGATCATCGAGCCGGAGATTTTGTTTCTGGACGAGCCGTTCTCAGCACTTGATTTTCCAACAAAAATCAAATTGATGGAGGATTTCCGGGAGATTTTCGCCAGTTCCGGGACAACCGCGATGTTCGTTAGCCACGACCTGATGGAAGTGAAGTTTTTGACGAGCAGTCTTGCAATCATGGTTGGCGGGGAGATCAAGCAGTCCGGTGCCACCCTGGACGTATTGGCCGAACCGAATGAAGCGGCCGCGGAATTTCTTGAGGTTTGGAAGAAATATAGTATTTGAAATGGGCATTCTAACAGGCGGTCTTCCAGCTGCCAGGGATAGTCTAATGCACGTGGCTAGTTCGTTCATCCACATGTGGATAATGATGAGTTTGTGGATACCACCCCTTGATTTCGGGTGGTATTTTTGATTTTTCTGGGGATAACCGGGGATTGGCTGTGGAATTGTGGACATGTAAGGAGCGAAATGGGGATAAACCGCTGGAATTGGGCACTTTCGGCGAATTTTTAAAATTAATTTTCTGACCTGTGGATAACATCTGAACGGGTTGTTCTATCTAATGAACAGAAATATTTCTGTTGCTTCCGCCGTCTCTAGCAGTCTCCGGAAAGATAATGGATATCCCCTCTCCACCATTCCTCGCCGCGCTGCCCAAACCGCGCAAAAACCACCCCAATCAAGGAGTGGTTTGCTTTTCAGGACGCGGCCAGTTCCCGGAATTCATTCTTCTTCGCGTGGAAACCAAAGCGTCATCTTTGTACCTTTTTTCAACCGGCTCTTCACTTGGATGCTGCCTTTATGGGCATCCATGAGCGCCTTCACAATCGAAAGGCCGATTCCGGCGCCGCCCGTTTTCCGGTCGCGCGACTTGTCACCGCGGTAAAAACGTTCGAATATATGCGGGATATCTTCCTCGGCAATCCCGCTCCCTTCATCCTGAATAATGAAGCCGACCGAGTATTCATTGCCGCCAGCCACGGAAATGGACACTCTTTTCCCCTCAGGCGTGTATTTTAGCGCGTTGTTAATCACATTCGAGAGGATTTGCATCACCTTGTCCTTGTCACCGTAAAACCATTCTTCCCTGTCAGGAAGGCTGCAAACAAGCTCCACGCCCTTATTCGCAAAGGACGGCGAAATCATTTCCCGTAAAAGGGATAGGACAGCGCCCGCTTCAAGCCTCGCCATCTGCAATTGGATTTGCGGATTTTCTGCCGCGAGCAATTTTTCCAGTTCGTTCACAAGCCGGACGAGCCGCATTAATTCCTCATGGCTTGCTTTAAGCCGCTGCGGTGTCGGCTCCCAGATGCCGTCCTGAAACGCCTCGATCTGGCTCCTCAATGTAGCGAGAGGGGTTCGCAGCTCATGAGCGAGATCCCCCGTGAACTGCTTGCGGAGCATTTCTTCTTTCGCTAGCGATTCGGCGAGATTATTGAACGAAATCGCCAGTTGCTTTACCTCTTCAGGCAGCCCCCTGAGTGGAATCCGGATTTCCAGGTCATGATTTTGGAGCTGATTTGCGGCAAATTGGAGCTTCTTCAGCCCGGACGTCAGTGTTTTTGAAAAAAACATCGAAAAAATGATTGCGATAACGACGGTTAGGCAAACCGCCCCGTATATATACAGCTGGATCGTCTGCAGGAATGTTGATTGATCCTTAATAAATCCCCGTGGATAAATCGCGACCACCTCTCCAACCGCCTTATCGGTGACAATGAGCGGATATGACTTGGAGAGCCAGCCTTCCGTATTTTCCGGCACGGCAATCCCCATATTGTTCATTACGGCCCTGATCGCAGATGTATCCCGCCGAGTATGGCCGGCAACATCGTAAACCTGAAAATAAAGCTGCTCTGTCAGTGCGTATTCATTCATCAATCTCAGAGTCTGGTCATCTACCAATTTCCCTTCACGCTGATACCCGGCTTTTACAAGATTGACAACCCTCTCGATCTTCTGGTCGCGGTTCCGCTCAAGGTAGTTGTTGAAACTCTTGTCGAACCCCCACTGGATAAAAAGGCTGACGAGCACAATCCCGACCATGGACACGAACAGGATGTAAAATAACAGTTTCGCCCTCAGCGTCTTAAGCATTGGGGATGCCCCCGAATTTATAGCCCATCCCGAACACTGTCACAACAAACTGCGGCTGCCTTGAATCGAGTTCGATTTTTTTGCGTAGATTCTTAATATGCGTATCCACGCTCCGTTCATAGCCTTCATAAAACATGCCCTCATCCTGGATCTTTTCAAGCAAATCCATCCGGCTATACACCCGTCCCGGATTCTCGGCCATATTCGTCAAAAGTTTGTATTCAATCGGGGTCAAGTTAACCAATTCCCCATTTATGGTCACTTCTTTTTTCCCGGTATCAATCGAGAGGCCGCCTTTGAATTGAAGCTTGCTGGACTTTTCAACTGATTTTTTGGCCCGGCGCAAAATCGCCTGGACCCGGACGACAACTTCCCTGGGCGAGAAAGGCTTAGTCACATAATCGTCCGCCCCCATAACAATTCCATTGATCTTGTCATCCTCACCCGATTTCGCAGTAAGCATGAGAATCGGGACCTCCGACTCCTTCCTGACAAGCCGGCACACTTCCTCCCCGGAAATGTCCGGAAGCATTAAATCCAATATAATCAAATCAGGGTTTTCCGACCGCGCCATCTTAAGCGCATCCACCCCGTTATCGGCTTTCGCAATGGCGTACCCTTCCCGTTCCAGGTAGGCCTCGAGCACTTCAATTATCATTTTTTCATCGTCAACAATGAGAATTTTCGCCATAAATATGCACTCCTTCCGCCACCTCCATCATACCATCTAAAACGCACGGCAAATTTGAACAATTTTCATCTTCACAAAAACCACACAACTTCTTCATACCATCTACATTCCCTTTTTTTATGATAAAGATGTGGTAAGGAAGGGGATGAAAAAGCCCCAGACGAACCCAAAATTCAGGAATCGATCCTGAAATGCCGTAAGGAAATAAGCAGAATGCACATGGTGGGGCCATGACAGCATGAAGCCTAAACCGACAAGGCAAATCAGATTGCTCAATACGCAACACTGACTGAACATCTGTTTTACCCAGTTTTTTGTTTGAACTATCTAGCTTTACCTTAATTAACCTCCCTTTAATAATACGGGCGCCTGCGACGCAGGGCCCACTTTTTTTTGCCGTTTTTGAAGCAGGTGACGGACCCCCTGGTTTAATGAATCACCCGGGAAACCACTCGTTTGCGGCAGCCTGGCCGCTTGCGATAGCCGCGAAACCTCCCCGCCGGCACAAACCAACAACATTCATAAAAACACCATCACAAAAAACCCGCGAAATGATGTATCCTAAATTTATCTCCATTAAGAACCACTTCCGCAAATGCGGTCCAATTATAAGATTTACTATCCGTTCGGGGCTGGCGTGCGTTTCAACTAAGCCGACACATAAAAATCATGTTCTTTACTTCCCGAATACTTTACTTTTCGCATTGGAGGCCGAGTCCCATGAACAAACTATCCTTCAAAATCGGCCTGGTCTTTTTGGCCGCCATCATCCTGCTTCAAATCGTCCTTATGGTTTTCCTTCACAGCAACATCATTCACTCCCGGGTCCACGATGAACTCTCAGCCTTGATGACACGCGGCAATAACCACCGCGAAATCCTCGAAGCAAGCTTCCATGAGGAAACCATTCGCCACATCGCCCTCATGGAATCAAGAACCGACACGATGGTCATCCTGACCGATACGTACAGCTCGATCCTCATGTCGTCAAACACCGTTACCCCGGCCATGAAGACACTTATGGGCATGCGGCCCGATGGCGTTCCCCGCCAAGGCATGATTCTTGAGGACGACTGGGAAAACCGTCCATTCATCGCCTCCGTCACCCCTGTCAAGATTGATGGCGGCTTGAAGGGCTATATTTACATGTTCCAGGATACCGGCAAGCTGAAGGAGCTTATCGCCAACATGAACCGGCATTTCCTTATAGCCGGCCTGTTTTCGATCCTGTTCATGATTGGGGTCGTCGCCTTCCTATCCCGCTTCCTCACACTGCCGCTGGTCAGGATGAACGAGGCAACGAAGCGCATCAGCAAAGGGGATTTCTCGGTCACTCTGCCAAAACTGTCCCGCGATGAAGTCGGCGAGCTCGGCCAATCGATTGAAATCCTCGCCCGGGACCTCGAGCTTTTGAAAAAAGAACGCAACGAATTTCTCGCGAGCATCTCGCACGAACTCCGGACCCCGCTCACCTACATTAAAGGCTACGCGGAAATCGCCCGGCGTCCCGATCTCACAGCTGCTGAACGCGACAACTATCTCTCAATCATCCATGAAGAATCCGGCAAACTCGCACAGCTCATCAAGGAACTCTTCAACCTCGCCAAAATGGACGAAAACATCTTCACCGTCGAAAAAACCGGCGTCGAGCTCAAGCCCTTTTTCAAAGCCCTTTTTGAAAAATTGGCCCCCGTTTTCAGGGAACGGCAAATCGACCTCCGTCTCGATTGCCCGGCGGGGCTGAGCGCCTGTATCGACCCTACGCGCTTCGGGCAAGTGATCGTCAACCTTTTGGACAACGCCCGCAAGTATTCCGATCCGGGAAGTGCCGTCACAGTGGAAGCGGCTCCATTGGATGGCGGAAGGGTACGAATTTCAATCCGCGACACTGGATGGGGCATTCCCGAACAAGACCTGCCAAGGATATTTGAACGCTTTTATCGCGTTGACAAATCCCGGACCCGTGCGCTCGGCGGCAGCGGCCTCGGCCTCGCCATCGCCAAACAACTCGTCGAAGCCCACGGCGGGACAATCTCCGCCAAAAGCCAGCAAGGCCATGGAACTGAATTTGAAATTATCTTATAGAATACCGGGTGCCCTTAATTGGGTACCCTTTTTTGATCAGTGACTTAGAAACTTCCGGATGTAACTTTGGTGAACTTCAAGATAAAACAGAATAATCTCAAGAAAAAAATCCAAAACTTCACGATAAAACTCCAATATCTCACGATAAAACCAAAAAACTCAACGAATCGCTAGCACACCGCTACCTAACTGCTAGCAGCCTATCCTCCCCCCACAATAAACCCCAAACAAAACCTCCCTAAAACAAAGAAAAGCCACTCCAGCTAACTGGAATGGCTTCTCGATTCTCTATTGTATGCAATTACAGCTTTACAGGTTCCTTTTGGGAATCATCCTTCATAACTGTTTCGATAACATTTTGGCGAAGGGTGTTTTTACCTGCATAGCTTTCAATCAGTTCCTTCAGATCGATGCCGCTGGATGCTTTCAGTGTTTCCTGAAGGCCGGCCATCAGGTTGGTCGCGTAGCCGGTCACTCGGTTCGCGCCGCTGTTGGCACCGCCGCCTCCAGTATCGACGATGGAAATCTTGTCAATGTTCGCAAGTGGAGCGGCAACCTGCTTCGCGTACTCAGGAAGCATTTTCATGATCATGTCCATAACGGCTGCCTGGCCGAACTGTTCAAACGCTTCGGCGATCTTTTGCTTCGCTTCCGCTTCGGCAAGACCTTTCAGGCGGATGATTTCAGCATCAGATTCACCCTGTGCCCTTACAGCGTCAGCCTTCGCAAGACCGTCGAGGCGAATGCGCTCCGCTTCTGCTTTTGCCATCGCTTCAATACGGTATTTGTTCGCTTCCGCTTCAGCTATCTGCTTTGCCTTTTCAGCGGCAGCAGCTTGCTCAACAGAGTAACGGTCTGCGTCCGCCTTCTTCTTAACCTCGGAGTCGTATTGGCGCTCACGGCGGAGGATTTCTTTTTCCTCAAGCTCGATTTGCTTCTGGCGCTCAATGATCTTGATTTGCATCTCCTGCTCGGTTACCTGCTGCTTTGAGCGGGCAGTTTCAAGGTCGTATGCCTGGTCGGCACGGGCTTTCGCGCTGTCCTGCTCGGCGCGGAATTCAGCGACCTTCAGTTGGTTGATCTTTTCAGCTTCAGCGATTTCAGTTGCACGCTCAAGCTCGGCTCGCTTCGCTTCCTTGGCGGCTTCCGCCCTTTTGACGCGTGTTTCCATTTCCGCCTCGGCTGTCGCAATGTCCGCATCACGCTTTACCTGGGCAATCCGCGGTTTACCAAGCGAGTCAAGGTAACCGTTTTTATCACGGACATCTTTAATTGTGAATGAAACAATCACAAGACCCATTTTTGCAAGGTCCTGGGAAGCGACACGCTGGACTTCCTGTGAGAACTTGTCACGATTCTTATAAATCTCTTCAACAGTCATCGAACCGAGGATGGAACGGAGATGCCCTTCAAGGACTTCCTTCGCTTCGTTCTCGCGGTCCGATGTCGCTTTGCCGAGGAACTGCTCTGCAGCGGTGGCGATTTCGGAAATCGAACCGCCGATTTTAATGATCGCGACGCCGTCCGCCATTACCGGAACGCCCTGCTCAGTGTAAACTTCCGGAGTCGTAACCTCAAGCTTGCTCGAAAGTAAACTCAGCGGCTGTGACTGCTGGAAAACCGGCAGGATGAACGTACCGCCGCCGCGGATAATCTTGATTTTATTGCCGGACTCATCCACATGGACGTTCTTGTTGCCAAGCATGCTGCCTGTCACAATCAGCGCCTCATCCGGGCCGGCCGTCTTATACTTTGTAACGAAAACAGCCAAAAGCGCTACAACGACGAATACCGCTATCCCTATTGCAATCAACGTCAAATCAATCATCTAATCTCCTCCTAAATCCACTCTTGTTCTAATTTTTCTTTTACAGCGACCTGAAGCACTCCGTTGGCCGTATCAACAACCAATACATCCTTGCCGGAACCGATTTCGGTGCCGTCATAGCTTGAAGCCGGCTTTGCGATCCTTCCGCTGATGCTGTCAATCATTACCTCGCCGTACCCGTTCACAGGTATGGACGTGATCACTTTTCCAATCCGGCCCCGTAAATCGGAGTCATTGTAGGAAAGCGACGCTTCCGCCTGGGATAGGGGCACTAGGACAAAAACATTCAACAAGGTTACAAGTATGGCGGAAATTCCCGCGGAAATCAAAAGAATCACAAGTGACGAAAGAGCCGTCACCTTTTCCAAAATAAACCCACCGGCCGACAAAAAGGTTATGAACGAAAATAAAAGGACGGGATTTAAAAAATCAAAGCTGTCCAACAGGCCTGACAAAAGATCGCTAAACAGCACATACAGCAGCGTCAACGCGCCGGCTATGATAAGGCTGTACAGGTAAATTGTCTCAATTGGCACGCCATTAATCGTTTCCATTTGCCATCACCCCCGTTTAGTCGTCTTCCCTTTTATTTTACAGTAAGGTATACGGCAATTGACAGGTAAAGTTTCATTTCCTGCAAAAATTGTAAATATTTTTAAAAAATTTGGAAAAGGCCTATCCGTTTCCCCTTTTCCCAAACAGGGTATATGAATAATAGCGCATAAGACCATGAGTAGAAGGGAGTGCATCGCCATGGAACCGATTGACCATCTGGCATGGGTCGTAACAACAGTACTTGGCATCTCCTTCATCGCTTCATTAATAGCCGTTGCGAAAAAACCGAATTACCTCACTGACAAACTTAAAAGACAGGACTACCATAAATAACGCACTGACCTCCAAAATCAGGAGTAAACTTTCATTTCAACAAAAAAAGCTTAGAATTTCTCTAAGCTTTTCCTATTTTAACTGCTATTCCAAATCCTTCGCAAACTCGAACCTCGTATCTATGTCCCAATAACCGATAACCGTGTTTCCTTTAAATATGTAAAAAACATGCTCAACCTTTTCCTTCTTATTCTCAAAAATGAGGAAGCCGTAGGGCAGATAATCGTATGTGAATCCCGTCCGCCGCATAAACTTCCTCGGGCTGTCATTAATCCTGTCTATAATACTCTCGATTTGTGATTTCTCGGTTATAATGGCGGCCGTCTTATCCATTTTTGTGATCGTCAGTTTATCATACTCTTCCTCTATGATGTTATAATTGTACGCCCCGATGACAATAATCAGTAAAATGCACGCCATAAAACCAACAATGGTAAGCGAAATCTTCCCCCACCTTGCCACCTTCCCCCCTCCTTTGTATTTGTTTTCTACTATTTTACCACTCGTTTCCATTAATATGGCAAAAAACCAGGATTACAAGAGTTGGGAAATATTTTGCAATACACAAAAATGGGGTAAACACATCAACCGGCTGGCAAGCCAGCATAGTTATGAATGGCTTTTTGTAAGAAAGAGCCCAAGGCTGGGACCTTTTCGCCATTTCCCTTCAAAATACCGCGCCTGCATCCATCTTTGGACGAGGACACCACTCGATTCAAAAGGTGAAGGCCAAACAGCACAAAAAAACAGCCCAATCAAAATCGGACTGCTTAAAAAGCATACTCCCAACGAAAAAGTGGCGCCTCGCAGCCAACAGGGCCAATAATCGCCCCATGAATGCGCCTGGCGCCATTATTCCGGCCGAATGAGGTTGAGGAATTGCCTGGTTCGTTCGTGCTTCGGGTTGGTGAAGAAGTTCTCAGGGTGGTCGCGTTCGACGACGACGCCTTTGTCCATGAAAATGACCTCATTGGCGGCTTCCCGCGCGAATCGCATCTCGTGGGTGACGACGACCATGGTCATCCCTTCGTTCGCCAAGTCCTTCATAACCTTCAATACTTCCCCGACGAGTTCGGGGTCCAAAGCGGATGTCGGCTCGTCAAACAGCATGACCTCGGGCTCCATCGCAAGCGCCCGGGCGATGCCGACCCGCTGCTGCTGCCCGCCGGAAAGCTGGTGCGGGTAATAATCCAGCTTGTCGCCAAGCCCGACCTTTTGCAGAAGCATCGCCGCCTTTTGCCTTGCCTGCTCTCTGTTTTCGCCTTTGACGGTAACCGGACCTTCCATTACATTCCCGAGCGCCGTCATATGAGGGAAGAGATTGTAGCTTTGAAAAACCATCCCCGTCAGCCGCCTGAACGAAGCAATATTCTTTTTCGGAACGCCGCCAGAGAAATCAAGCGTTTGCCCCGCAATTGAGATGCTTCCCTTCGTAGGCGTTTCAAGAACATTCAGGCAGCGGAGAAGCGTTGTTTTACCTGAACCAGACGGGCCGATGACAACGACCACCTTACCCTTCCCGACTTCCAGGTCGATCCCCTTCAGGACCTCCAACTCTCCAAACTGCTTAAATAAACCTTTTATGGAAATCATCGGGGCACCAGCATACGTGCTTGTACCTTGGAGCCTGCCCGATTCATTTACAGTATCCATCTATCAATACCCCCTTTCCAACTATTTGACATACCGGTCAAACCTTGCTTCCAGCTTGCCCTGGATAATGGAAAGGATGAAACAGACAACCCAGTAAAGCAGGGCGGCTTCCAGGTAAAGCAGCAAAAACTCGTAGTTGGTCGACGCAATCTCCTGCGCGCGGCGGAACATTTCCGTTACGAGAATCATCGCGGCAAGCGACGTATCTTTTACAAGGCTGATGAACGAGTTTGACAGCGGCGGAACCGAAACCCGCGCCGCTTGCGGCAAGACGATTCTTTTTAAAAGCTGCGGGTAGTTCATCCCGATTGAATAGCCTGCTTCCCACTGCCCTTTTGGAATCGACAGGATCGCGGCCCGGATGATTTCCGAAGCATATGCTCCCACGCTGAGCGAGAAACCGATGACGGCCGCCGGGAATGGATCGATGACCACGCCAATTGTCGGCAGCCCATAAAAGAGGATGAACAGCTGAACCAGAAGCGGCGTGCCGCGGATCGCGGACACATACACGCGCGCGATGCCCTGGAGTACCTTCATGTGGGAAATCCGCGCCAGCGCCGTCAGGATGGCCAAAACCAATCCCAGTGCGAAAGAAATAAGCGTCAGAGGGATTGTATTTACAACAAGTCCTTCCAGCAAAGGCTGGAAGGAACTTTTCGCAATCGTAACTAACCTGTCCATTCGGGCGGGATCTGTGAAAATACTACTTAAGTACATTTTCACCAAACCATTTCTCTGAAATTTTGTCGTACGTACCGTCGTCGATCATATCTTTGAGCGCCTTATTCACTTCATCCACAAGCGGCTGGCTGTCTTTGCGGAACATCAGTCCGCTCTTTGAAGCATCATCCGAAGTCGCGACTACTTTCACTTTTGCTTCCGGGCGGTTCTTTTTAAAATCAAGGAATGCAATCTTGTCATTGACTGTCACATCGACCCGCTTCGAGTTCAAAAGCTCGACAGCCTGATTGAAACCTTCAACGCCAACGATTTCCGCACCGTATTTCCTTGCGATATCGGCATAGTTGCTTGTCATCGACTGGGCGGATTTAAGGCCTTTGATATCTTCAAACTTTGTCACTTTCGTATTGTCTTCACGCGCAATCAGCACCGCCGCTGAAGTGATGTACGGCTCGGAAAACAGGTACTTTTCCTGGCGGTCCGGACGGATGCCGACCTGGTTGGCAATCATGTCGAAACGCTTCGCATCCAGCCCCGCGAAAATCGCATCCCATTGGGTCTCAAGGAATTCAACCTCTACTCCCAGGCGCTTCCCGACTTCCTCGGCAATCTCAACATCAAAGCCGGTCAGCTTGCCCTTATCATCGTGGAACGTGAACGGAGGATATGTACCTTCCGTACCGACAACAAGTTTCCCCTCATCCTTTACCTTGGAGAGGACATCATTTCCGCCAGTCTTCTTTTCTTCATTATTTGTATTGTTATTTGCATTATTTTTGTCATTCGTACCGCACGCAGCAACCACCAGCACAAGGCTAAGCATGAGCGCAAACAGGATTGATAACTTTTTCAACTTTAAAACCCCCTAATTCATATTGGTTTGGTCAACATTAAACATAATAGAACAAAAACACCAGCTATGTCAAAGATTAATTTCTGTATATTTTACCCTCCCTATCCAAGATTAATCGTCCAATAGTTGAAGCAGAAGCAAGGAAGTGCCTCTTGCTTCATTTCTCCTGCCGACAAGACTGCCGAAAGGGAACAGAATTAACGAAAAAAACCGTCCAGGGATAATCCGAATCCCGGACGGTTTATCTTTTCCAATCAAATTTATGACGGACGGGTTTGGAAGCGCTCGAATACCTATCGATAATTTCTAAGCCGGGGACTTAGGCCGCCCCCTCGTTCCGTAATGGACAAAATTGGAAACGTCGATTGCCGTGCCAGCGATTTCCGCCACCTCTCCGCCTTTTCGGATCGGCGCAAGGGAAATCGCCAAATGCTTTTTGTTAAAAGTGGCCAGAAAAGTCTGTTCCGTACCGGTTTCCCAGCATTCACGGCAGCAGTCGAGCGCATCCCCTTCCGATGGGGGAAGCAGGTCCTCAACGGCGGTTCCGATAAGGGCGGCTGGCCGGAGTCCGATCTCGTCGAGAAGGCCGCCATCCATAAAAGTGATAACGAAGCCCCCTTCCTTTTCCGTAAAAGAAAAAATGGCCCCCGGGCTTTGTTTTACAATCGCGTTTCCTTTTGGTTCGGGTTCCTTTTTCTTTATGAGGAGGAAAACGCCTTTCAGAATGAAATAATAGCCAAGCACTTTAAAGAAGTGGCCGATAAAATTGTCAATATCGAAAACGCTTTGGTAGACGGTGAAGATCATTTCCGACAGGAACAGAAACGTAAAGGCGAGCGCGAGATTCAAATACGTTGTGCGTTTTTCAAGATAGTAATAGTACAGGCAGACAACGAGCGACAGGAAATGCAGGAAGCTGATGAAGTACTCGAGGCCATTTTTAAGAGGAGTGGTTCCTTGCCCTTCGATAACAAGGACGGGAAGGCGCTTTTCAAAAATGAAAACGACCGCCGTGATTGCCAATCCGAATAGGGCCGCGCCGGCGACCACAGGCACCCGTAAATCCCGCTTCGCCATTTTGTCGGGCAAAATCATCACCGCCAGCATCAGGACGGATTCAACCATCCGGGCAAAAATCCAAAAACAGGTTGCTTTCGCGACGGAACTTTCGGTGAGGAAGTGGGGCATTCCTTTAAAGGTGAGTGTGTGGAGGAAATCAACCATTCCCACTGTGGAAAAAATGAAAAGGAGCATCAGAAGCCTTACGAAGCGCTGGCGTTCAAACGCTTTCCAGCTAAACAGCACAATCCCGAGCGAAATGATGATGCTGATGGATTCAAAAATCGCGTGGAATGAAACATAGTTTATCGGATTGTACGACTGAACCAGCTGCGGGTGGAAAACGTGGATGCCCATCAGCAAGATGATCGCCGCGATCACCCACATAAGAAACCGCCCTTCCGTCATCGTATCCTTCACCTTACTCCCCTCATTTCCAAGCTGTTTTTCTCCATTATAAAAGCAATGCGGGAGCTTGGGCCTGGGCGAATATAGCAGAATTATGAATATTCCTGCAACATTCTGTGGCTGGGAAGGGCAGTGGGATTCACTCCTGAAGGACACCGCGGATTTCCTCGATTAACCGGTGCTTCTGTTCCTCGGTATCCAATGGGGTAAGGCCGTATCTCGGCATTGCCCAGTACATGCCGTCCCTATCCAGGTTAACTATGAACAGGTACATTTGGCCTTTTCTCAAAGGCTCATCATTCTCGTATTTCAATAGGTACAGTTTGCCGTTTTCCTTGTAATACCCTCCGTCCTGAATTACGGTAACACCGCCAAGCAGGGCGCCCTTAATATTTTGGGTGACCCTCACTTCAAAAAAGGTGGCAGGATTCCCAGCATGTGTTCCGCGGCCTTTTTCCTCAAGGACCTCGCCAATGAAAATCCGGTCCGCTCCATCAACGAGCGTTTTCGTGTCCGAAAAATCTTTTTCGAACTCAAACCTTCGGCTGACCGTTTCCGCTGAACGTTTAAAATCCAGCAGCATGGTAAATTGTTTAACATAAAAAACCCCTGCCGCAGCCACAAAAAACAGCACTATTATCCAACCATACTTTCTCATCCCGCACCTCTTTCCGTATAAACGATCCCACTTTCGGGACAGTCAAACCCCAGGATTCAGAGGAATCCTTATCTGCCTTTAAGTATAAAGGTTTGCCAGGACCGAAACTGTGAAAATTCAAAGAAAATTGGAACTGTGCATGTTGGCATGAAACCCTTATTCCGCAAAACTCCCCTATACAAAAAACACAGCCTCTGTAAAAGGCTGTGTTCGTTTAATTCACTCGTTTCAATGTTCTAAGCCCATCCTGCCTTGCCAAACCCTACTTCTTCCACCATTCGCTATAAGGGTCGGCGGGCATATGGCGCTTATGCTCCGAAATGATGAAACGCTGCTCGATTTTCGCGGCGTTCTCTTCGGAAATTTTCTTGCCCTCGAGATAATCATCGATTTCATCATACGATATCCCGAGCTCGGTCTCGTCCGCCTGCAGCGGTACCTGATCCAGCAAGTCGGCGGTCGGCTCCTTCAAATACAGCCGTTCGACAGCGCGAAGCTCCTTCATCAAAGCCCGGCCTTGCCGTTTGTTCAGGCCGGTCAATGGGAAAATATCCGCTCCCCCGTCGCCGTGCTTTGTGAAAAATCCAGTCACCGCCTCGGCCGCGTGGTCTGTCCCAATCACCAGCAGGCCATTCATGCCGGCATACGCATATTGCGCGATCATCCGCATCCGCGCTTTTACGTTCCCTTTTTGAAAATCAGCGAGAACCTGGCCTTCGCCGGACCGCTCGTACTCCGCCTTCACCGCATCGACGGCATCCTTGATATTAAAGGTAAATTCTTCATCTGCCTTTATAAAATCAAGCGCAAGCTGCGCATCGTCTTCATCTTTTTGAAGCGCATACGGAAGGCGCACGGCAATGAACTTGGCTGTGTAGCCTTCTTCGCGGAGTTCCTCTGCGGCTAGCTGCGCCAGCCTGCCCGCCAGCGTCGAATCCTGGCCGCCGCTAATCCCGAGCACGAACCCCTTCGCCCTAGCCTTCTTGCAATACTCCTTCAAAAAGCCAACCCGCTTCTTAATTTCCTCTTCCGCGTTGATTTCCGGCTTCACATGCAATTCCGCGATAATACGCTCCTGCATACCCATCGCAATCCCTCCTAGCCTAAATTACACTGTATTTATTTTACCCCTACCCGGAAAAATGTCCAAGCATGGGCATATCTTTCGCTTCACTCCGCGCATTCTATAGCACTCCGGAAAACAAGCGGGCGAATGATTCTTTCATCCTGTTCCACAAGCCACGTTTGTAGAAGTCCACGGCGCCGATTTTTTCGCTATCCTTCATGTCCTCTTCAAAATGGGCGACAAGGTCGCGGATCGAGCTTGTCCCGTACAGGAACACATTCACCTCGAAATTCAGGTGGAAGCTCCGCATATCCATATTCGCCGTCCCGATTGAAGCAAGATTGCCATCGACAATGATTACCTTCTGATGAAGGAATCCTTTTTTATACGAATAAATCTCGACACCACTGCGGAGCAGCTCCGGAAAATAGGAGCGCGTCGCATATTGCGTCAGAAAACTGTCATTGATTTCCGGCACCAAAATCCTGACCTCGAGACCTTTCGCCGCCGCAATCCTGAGCGCCGTCCGGATTGACTCATCCGGGACGAAATAAGGGGTCGCAATCCAAATCGACTGTTTCGCGGCCGCCATCATCGCATAATAAAAATCGCTCATGATCCCCTGCTGCGTATCCGGCCCGCTCGCGACCACCTGGATCGCGCCGTCCAGCGTGCCGTCCTCAATCGGGTGCTTCTCGAGCGGAAACTCATTAAGCACCTTCTCCCCGCTCACATACTCCCAGTCAAGCAGGAAAATCGTATGCAGCGTGTACACCGCTTCCCCTGACAGCATCATATGCGTATCGCGCCAATAGCCGAAGTTTTCGTCCTCGCCCAAATACTCGACGCCGACATTCAGGCCGCCTACAAAGCCAACTTTCCCATCAATAATAACAATCTTCCGATGGTTCCTGAAATTGAACTTCTGGTTGAAGAACCCGAATTTCAGCGGTGAAAACGGGATGGCATTGATTCCCGACTCCTTCATCGCCTTAAGGTCAGCCGCCGAAAGCGTCCTGCTCCCGGCCGCATCGAAAATGAACCGCACCTCGACGCCGGAACGCGCTTTTTCAATCAAGATATCAATAATTTCCTTTCCCAGCCGGTCCGACCGGAAAATATAATATTCAATGTGGATATAGGATTCCGCTTTCCGAAGCCAATCCATTATTTCGCCAAACGTCTCTTTCCCATTTTTTAAAACAACCGATCTGGAAGCCGTGCTAATCGGCGTCTTTGCGGCCTTGCCGGCAAACTGCGCGAAATTCTCCTGGCTGCCGACGAGAAATGTCAAATCCGGCGTAACTTCCGACCGCATCATCCTCTCCCACTGGTCCCGGTTCAGCTGCCGCTTCGACTTGAACAAATAGCCCTTCAAATAAAGCTGCCCAGAATACAAGTAAAAAATATAACCCAGCAGCGGAATGAACACCAGCACATAAATCCACAACAGCGTATGCTGCGCCGACCGATTTTCAAGAATAAGCGAACACACGCTCACCAGGATAATCCCGGCATACAGTAGCCCGAACATCAGCTTCAGCCACGGCCCAGCATCTGTAAAAAACACCATATACAAAGATATGGTCAGCACAATCACAAACAAAAACTCAATTCTCCGTTTCAACATACATACTCCCCAAGTCAGCCGCAGCCAAATTCTCTTCCATTTATCTATACCCTTCTCCTTTTGGAAAAAAAACATCCCCTAGCCCAGGCATCATGTCGATCCAGCTTTTTGTTAACAGAAATGCCAGCCAAAGCGACGGGGCAGCCGGCGGATTTCGGTGCTCGCTCCGCGTGGCGAAGGATACTGATAAACCGCCTGCGTTTACTGATAAACCCCGTTCGTTTACCGATAAACCCCGCTCGTTTACTGATAAACCCCATTCGTTTCCTGATAAACTCCGTTCGTTTCCTGATAAACTCCGTTCGAATGCTGATAAAATGGGTGCGTTTACTGATAAACCTCGTTCGTTTACTGATAAAATGGTTGCGTTTACTGATAAACCCGTTCGAATGCTGATAAACGTGGGCAATTGCTGATAAACCGTCCGATAAAGTTGATACACGTTGCTTTTACTCTTTGTTAACGCAAAAAGGAGGGTGAATCCCCTCCTTTGCGGCTAAATCACAAAATCCACTTCCTGTTTAATGCCCCCCTACGCCCCGGCATATCTGGCAAAATACGATTTGGCTTCTGCCAGGTCGTTTGTGCCGTGCACCAAAACGCGTCCGTCCTTGAAAAAGACCATGGTGATACGCTCATCCGGCGAGAATTTTAACAAAAACGGGTTCGCGGCGGTAACAGTTCCCGCTTCGCGCAGGACGCCAGCCAGCTTTTCAAGCTCGACAGGCTTCTTTTTACGAGGATTGATCTGGACGGTATCACGCCCGCATAGCGCGGTGAAGGCCACTTGCCGGTCGGAGGAGCGGTCCAGGAAATCGAACTGCCGCCTTCCGCAGCATGGGCAATCGGGATTCCGCCCCTTGGAAATGTCCATTTGCATAGTCGAGTTATACCAGATGTCGATTTGTTCAAGATTCGGGTTGTGCTCCGCCCCCGCCAGAAGTTTGATCGCCTCCATCGCTTCAAATGATCCGATAATTTCAGTAATCGGGGAGAGGACGCCAATCGTGTCGCATGTCTCGCCTAGGCCGGTCTGCGCATCCGGAAACAGGCAGCGGTAGCACGGCGTTTTACCGGGAACAATCACCGCGAACATGCCGCGCGAGCTGACCGCGCCGCCGTACACCCACGGAATCCCGAATTTCACGGAAATGTCGTTGACCAGATACCGCGCCGAAAAATTGTCGGTGCCGTCCACGATGACATCGAACCCCGCCAGCAAATCCTCCGCATTATCAAGATTCAGGTCGGCTATGACCGGGTCAATCGTGATTTCCGAGTTCACCGCCCGCAGCCGGTCAGCTGCCGCAACCGCTTTCGGCAAATTTTTGCGCGCATCTTCCTCTGTATAAAGCGTCTGGCGCTGAAGATTTGAAAGTTCGACCAAGTCGCGGTCGATAAGCCGGACATATCCGACACCAGAGCGGACAAGGTGGTTGGCAATCACCGTACCGAGCGCGCCCATTCCGACAACCGCCGCCCGGCTTTCTAGCAGCCGCCTCTGCCCTTCTTCCCCAATCGGCTTAAACAGTATTTGGCGTGAATAACGTTCCATCCGCCAGCCCCCCTTCGTTTCATCTTCCTTCTATTATAAAAGATAACTTATAATTAACTAAAAATTTTAAATAATTTTTAAAAAAGGAAGGAATATGCAGCAGGTTAGAAGAATATAGAACAGGTACATGCTTTTTTTGCGTATAATTCAATCCATTTAAGGGGGCTCCGAATCAATGAAACTTGGCGGTTTCAAAAACAGGGAAGCAATTGTTGATTTGACCAGTGGAACAGTGGAGTACAGGAGCATCAATGAGGAAGATGCGCGCAAGTATATCGGCGGGCGCGGCCTTGGCGTCAAGTATGTCCTTGACAACGGGCCGGAAGTGGAACCGCTTTCGGAGGAAAACATCCTCTGCATTATGACCGGGCCGGTGACAGGCTCACGTTCCTCAATGAGCGGACGCCTTGCGGTTGTAACGAAGTCGCCGCTGACCGGGACAGTAACCGATTCCCATATGGGCGGCTGGACTGCCGCGCGCCTGAAGTGGTCCGGTTTCGACAACATCATTTTCAAAGGAAAAAGCGACAAGCCCGTCTATCTCTACATCGAGGACGGCAAAGCTGAATTGCGCGATGCTTCGGCTGAGTGGGGAACTTCCACCCGGGCAACGGTCAAGGCGATGAAAGACCGCTACGGCGCGGAAGACCTGAGCGTCATGGCAATCGGCCAGGCAGGGGAAAACACAGTCCGCTACGCATCCTTCATCAACGAGCATGACCGCGCGGCCGGCCGTGGAGGAACAGCCGCTGTCGCAGGATATAAAAAATTGAAGGCAATCGTCATCAAGGCGGCCCAAAAAGGCAATATGCCGCAGCCGGCCCTTGAGAACGAATACAAAGAGGCCAATAAAAAAGCGGTCAAAGCAATCCTTGAAGGCGGCCTGACCGCGCCAAACAAAGGCGGATTGTCCGTTTACGGCACGAACGTCCTAACAAACCTGATCAACGAAGTGGGTGCCCTTCCGACAAAGAATTCCCAGTTCACCAACTGGGACCAGGCCGAGCTGCACAGCGGCGAGTATGTAAACGAGCACCTGCTTGTCGCCAACAATACATGCCACGCCTGCCCTGTCGCCTGTAAAATCGAAGTTGAAGTCAAGGACGGCAAATACAAAACCCGTGTTGAAAGCTTCGAATTCGAATCCGCCTGGGCGCTTGGCGCGAACAGCGGCTTGAGCAATTCCGAGGCGATCGCCTACCTGATCGACTCATGCAACGAATACGGAATCGACACCATCGAGCTTGGAAATGCCTTCTCGGTAACGATGGAAGCATACGAAAAAGGCATCGTCGACGAGAAGCTTGACTGGGGCGACGCCGACAAGATGATTGAAATGACAAGGAAGATCGCCCACCGCGAAGGCTTCGGCGGCATCCTTGCCGAGGGCCCTGCGCGGGCAACCGCGATGTGGGGTGCCCCATACCTGTCAATGTCCGTCAAAGGCCAGTCCATCCCGGCGTACGACCCGCGCGGCATCCAGGGAATCGGCCTTGGCTATGCGACAAGCAACCGCGGCGCCTGCCATCTGCGCGGCTATACCGTCGCATCGGAAATCGCCGGCATCCCGGAACCAACCGACCGACTGCAGCCTGAAGGAAAGGGCGAGCTCCTGAAAATATTCCAGGACCTTCTCTCCTTCTCCGACTCAATGAATATTTGTAAATTCTCATCCTTCTCGGAAAACGCCGAGCACTATGCCGAGCAGTACAGCACAATGACCGGCATCCCGATGACAGCGGAAGACGTCATGCTCGCAGGGGAACGGATTTACAATCTCGAACGCTATTACAATAACCTCGCCGGCTTCAACCGCCGCGAGGACGACTTCCTGCCGAAACGCTTCACCGAAGAACCGGCAACAGGCAACAGCGCCGGCTCCGTCAGCCGCATGGACATCATGCTCGACGAATACTACCAGGTCCGCGGCTGGGAAAATGGCGTCGTGCCGGAACAAAAACTCCGCGAACTCGGCATCCTCCCAGCAGCAGCCGAACCAGGCAGCCAGCTAGTTTAAGAGTGAAGCTGGGGACGGAACTGCTGCTTCATTTTTCTGGAAGTGAAGCTGGGAACCGTTATCGATTTTGAAAAATTAACTTAGGCTTCTGCGCTGCTGTGCAGAAGCCTTTTTATTGGTACATATTACACTAAAATGACTGGAGTGATTTCCCGGAATGCCTAAACTATTTGTAAAAAACGGCAATGTAATTGATGTTGCTTCAGATACAATTTACCAAGCTTCTATCTTAATAGAAGGTGAAAGGATTGCCAAAATATACACATCCCCCGACCAAATGCCCTTTAGTGAAAATGGAATCCCGACTATAAATGCCGCTGGCAAGTGGATTCTCCCTGGACTGATCGATATGCACGTCCATATAAAAGAAAGCTATGCGCCCCTCTTCGTTGCTGCCGGGGTGACCACCGTCCGCAATACTGGCGGTAATGTCCTGGAATTAATGAACCTTATTGAGGCCCCGGGAAACGCTCCTACTCCAAGGGTATATTCTGCGGACAGGATTATCGATGGCCCGCCCGGACTTTGGGGAGAAACGAGTCCGTGGAATATTAATATTGATGAACCATCCGCCGCCCGAGCTGAAGTCATTCGCCAGGTTGAAGCCGGGGCCGATCTTATAAAAGTGTACGGCTGGCTTTCTAGAGAAGTAATGGAGGCCGTCGTTGATGAAGCGAAAAAACATCGAAAAGAAGTCAGCTGCGACCTGATTCATTCGACATCAGTGAATGCGATTGACGCAGCCAAGATTGGTGTCAAGTGGAATGAACATGCCTCCGGAATCATCCAGGCAATGTACCCGGAATGGAATATGAAGGCAGACAAGGATGTTTGGGAAAAAGTCAACTGGCTGGAGCCTGAAAGGGAGAAAATAACGGAAGTCTGTTCCCAGTTATCTGAGCTTGGCGTGATTCTGTGCCCGACGATGGTGCTGTATGACCAAATGGATCACTTGCCAAATCATTGGGAGCCTGAAAGGAATTCATTCACAAACAACTCCCTTGATGCACAATGGGAAAATCTCTCCCAACGTAAGGACGCGCTTAAGCGGACGGGGATACAAAGCACCTTAAATAAGGCGATTGCCAAAATCTATTTCGAATTAGGCGGGACGGTGGTTGCAGGTACGGACACACCGGCAGGCGTATGGACTTATCCGGGAATGGCGTTGCACCGGGAGCTCGAGTTACTTGTAGAGGCGGGTTTTTCGGAAATTGACGCCTTGAGGGCTGCCACCTTGTTTGCCGCACAAGCCATGGGCAGACCCGAACTCGGGGTCATTAAAGAAGAGGCATTAGCCGACATCGTCCTGCTTAACAGCAACCCACTGGATACAATCCGGAATACCCAGGACATCGATTTGGTCATTAAAGGTGGGCGAGCCTTTTCGCAAGAGGAGCTTTTTGATTCTGTTCCAACGGAAGAAGAGGCCAGAGCGGCATATGAAAAATTCCTGAAAAGCTTTCAGGACGGCGTTTATGCGAGGTGACACATGAAAGACAAAGTAAAAGACGTTTTCAACGGACTTTCTGGCGCTTATGAAAAATCGGTCGACACGAACGGTTTGTACAATAGTGAATACGAACGCCCTTCCATGCTCGCCGTTTTGCCGGATGATTTAACGGGGAAAGTGATACTCGATGCTGGCTGCGCTGCTGGATGGTATGCGCTTCAACTTGCGAAACGCGGCGCGAAGGTCGTGGGCATTGATTTGAGCCCCGAGATGGTCAATGCCGCGAAACGGCGCGTTGGCGACAAAGCCGAAATCTTTTGCCACGACTTGGCGGAACCACTTCCGTTCGCCAGCCAATCATTCGATTACGTGGTCAGTTCACTTACTCTCCACTATTTACAAGACTGGCAGCTTACCTTTAGTGAATTCAGACGGATTTTGAAATCCGGAGGCGTTTTCCTTTTTTCCGTCCACCACCCGTTCGCGGATATCAAGCTTCTTAGGAACCCAAGCTACTTTTCAACCGAGCTCATCATCGACAAGTGGCGGAAGGATGGGAAAGTGTTCGATGTGCCTTTTTACAGAAGGCCGCTGCAAAAAATTTTGAACGACACCCTTTCCTTTTTTACAATAAAGGAAGTCATCGAGCCCCTCCCAACGGAAACATTTAAAATGGCAAATCCCGTTTCCTATAACAGGCTGCTGAAAACGCCGAACTTTCTTATCATCAAGGCAGCAGTGGCCAAAAAGTAGATTAGCGTCTGAAAATTGTTCCATCAAACTGTATCTCTAAAAAATGAAGACACTTTCGAGGCAACCTTTCCGGTTGAAACTGTCTTCATAGAGGGGATGAAGAACTATTGGGCCGACCAGGCGTTCTCAAGACCGTTTCGGTTGTAAATTAAAAGTAAAACGGTCTTGAACTGCCCCCAAACCCCCCCCCATCGGCTACTAACCGGTGGGGGATTGTTTTCCTTATTTCCTTTAATGCAGGTCCGCGAAGTCGACCTAAATCCTAGAATCTAGGCTTTCCCCGCTTCGCCCTGCCGCACCTGCGAAACGACAATACCGGCAAGGATGAGCAGCATCCCGATCCATTGGACGAGGACGACCTGTTCGCCCAAAATCAGGTTGGAGGCGATGATTCCTACAGGCAGCTCGACTGAACTCAATATCGACGTAAGCGTACCGCCGATTTTCGGAGCCCCGTAAGTGAACAGGACCGGCGGCAGCAGCTGGGCGAGGATTCCAAGCAGCAGCCCCCATTTCAGCACCGCGCCGAATGGATTGATTTCAACGATCGGCGTGGTAACCGCAAACCCTATAAACAGCAATACAAGCGTGCCCGATACCATCAGGCCGTTCTTATAAAATTGCGGGATTGTTTCCGGCAGCATGGATGCGCCGATCAAGAAAATGGAATAGCAAATCGCCGCGATAAACCCGAAAATCAAGCCAGGCGCGTTAATCGTTTCCGAATCAATCCCTGTTATCTGGAGGACAAGCAGCGTCCCCGCCAGGATTATTCCGACCGCGAGCCACTCGTTCCGGTGGATCTTTCTTTTTAAAACAAGCATTTCTATCAGCAGTCCGATCCATGTAAACTGGAACAGCATCACCAATGAAACGGACGTCGGCACATAGGCAAGGCTCTTATAAAGGGCTAGGCTCGTGCCGCCGAGGCCGAATCCCCCGACCGCAAGCAGCTTCAAGTAATCCCTTAGTGTTACTCTCCCAAAAGAGCGCGTCGCCAAAATCAAAATAATAAGCCCGATCGTTCCATATACATATTGGCTGATCGTCAGCTCCGGAAACTCAAAGCCATCCGCATAGGCGAGCTTCACGATCGTATTCACAAATCCATATAATGATGCCGCAAGCAAAACCGATACTATTCCAAGCGTTCTGTTCAACTAATCAACCCTTCCGCTCCAATCAACTACAAAACAAATCAAAGAAGGCCGCTCCGTGGAAAACGGAAACCTGATTCCGCTAAATTCCACAGGAAACGGCTTCCCCGAAATTTTACCCTACAACAAACGTGTTAGCCATCAAAACTTATCTTGCTGGCCAATTACGCATAAAACCACAATCCTTAATCAAATCCGCCTTCAAACCCTCAGCCCTCAGACGACCACACTCAGGAAATGCTCCAGAAATCCTTCGGCGTCGACTTCAAGCGCCACGTCAACGTTCGGAGGGTTCGCCGGGATGCCCCGCAAATCGGCAACAGTCCTGCCCACAGAATGAATGCCTTCGCAATCGACCTGGATGTGCATCGGCTTTGTTTTAATAAAATCAGGATTGATGACAGCCCCAATCGCGAGCGGGTCATGGAGCGCACAGCCTTTGATGCCCGGAAGAAAGTTCTGGTAGGCATTTATGTAAAACTCCACTATATGAGCCATGAAATCACCATACGGGGTTTGCTTCTCCCTCCATACCGCAATCTGTTCCCTTGGAAGGAGCGTCTGCATCGTCACGTCAAGGCCGACCATTGTAACCGTCAGCCCGGATCTGAAAACATATTCCGCCGCTTCCGGATCCGTGTAAATATTCGCTTCCGCCGCTGGGGTGGCATTCCCTGCCACAGTCGCGGCACCGCCCATAATGACGACACGTTCGACTTTTTCAACAATCGACGGGTCTTTCATGATAGCAAGCGCAAGGTTAGTCATGCTCGCGACAAAAACAAGGGTGATTTCGTTTGGATGCTTATGGACCATTTCAATAATGAACTCGACCGCGTGCTTTTCCGACGGCTTTGTTTTTGGCAATGGAAGCGAGTGGTTCCCCATCGCGTCGTCGCCATGGATGAATGCCGCTTTCTGCTTCAAATGAGGCCTGAACAATGGCTTTTCCGCACCTGGATAAACCGGAATATCCTCGCGGCCCATCAACTCAAGAAGCTGAAGCGTATTGCGGGTCGCTTCCTCCAGCGACGTATTCCCGAAGCTGGTTGTAAGCCCGACGAGGTCAATGTCTTTCGATTTCACAGCATACGCAATCGCCAGCGCATCATCAATACCTGTATCAACATCAAGGATGACTTTCTTCATTATAAAACCTCCCTTTGCTTGCCGGAAACAACTTCAACGAATTCCTTGATGAAGCGCTCCGCGTCGACTTCAAGGCAGACGTTCACATTGTAGTAAGGCTTTTCCGAGGCGCGAAGGTCCGCAATCGTGGCCCCGGAGGAAAGCGCGCCCTTCGTTTCAATCGCCACGAGCATTGGTTTTGTTTTTACAAGGTCAGGATGAAGGGTTACGGCGACCGCCAACGGATCATGGAGCGGGCTTCCGTCAATGCCGTCCTGCTTCTTGTACGCATCGAGCCTGAAACGGACCATTTCATCGAGCGCATCGATCAGTTCCGCATTCGTCTCATTCTTCTGGCTCACCATCCACGCCATGTCTTCGGCCGTGATTTGCGTCTGCATCGTGACATCCAGGCCGACCATCGTCAGCGGGAAGCCAGCCTCGAACACCATATGGGCCGCTTCCGGATCGCCAGCGATGTTCGCCTCCGCTACAGGGGTCACATTCCCCGGCACCGTGACCGCTCCGCCCATGATAACGACCTCTTTAACCTTTTTCGGAAGGAAAGGATCCTTTGCAAGCGCCTCGGCTAGATTCGTCAGACGCCCGACCGTAATCACCGAAATCTCGCCCGGCTCCTCATTTACCGCGCGGACAATGAAATCGGAAGCTGTTTCGTCCTGTGCCTTTGCTTTCGGCTCCGGCAGTGAAACATTCCCAATCCCATTTTCGCCGTGCACATGGACGACCGGCCCTTTCCACGTCCTGAGGAACGGTTTCGAAGCACCTGCAAAAACCGGAACATCCGGCCTTTCTGCAAGCTCAGAAATCTGAAGGGTATTCTTTGTCGCCAAGGCAACATCCACATTCCCGAAGCCTGTTGTCAGCCCCTTCACCTCAACATTGGGATGCTTTAAAAGATAAAGGATCGCCAGGGCGTCATCAATGCCCGTATCAATATCCAGAATAACTTTTTTCACCAATTGTCCCACCTGCTTTCACATGATGTACTGCCTAAATACTTTCTCAGAATATCACTTTATCAAACAATTCCGCCACAGGCAGCTTTTCCAACCCCCACTTTTTTCAAAAAATCCTTTGGGCCCATGCACCCGGCGGAAACTGCACACCCCTATTTTGGCAGTCCAATAATAATCCCGTTCACTATTAACTATGATGGCTTTTTGAACATAAAAAAACACCGACATATCGGCACTAAAATACAGAAAAATAAGTATATTCAGATAAGTGATAGTTATATATAATTTTAGTATGGATTACTTTGAAGAAAATAAACCCGAGGAATCTTGTTAAAGTTTCACTATATCTTCTTATGTTTTGATTAATTTTAAGTCGACAAAAGGGTGGTATGTAGAGTGAAGGGGTTATTTAATAATAGAAAATTTGTCTTATTATGGTTAGCCCAGGCGGCATCTGGATTAGGCGGTACTTTTTCCACTTTTGCTGTATCATGGCTTGTCTATAAATTGACAGGCTCCAAAGTTGCCATGGGCAGTGTTTGGGTAGCATTCATGGTTCCAAATATTATTATTCAAATGTTTGCGGGGCCTTATTTAGATCGATGGGAACGTAAGAAAGTAATGATTTTTTCTGAATGGTTTAGGGCCTCCGCTTTCCTGATTCCTATTATTTTATACCCGCTGGGCCATTTAGAAACCTGGCATTTATACCTCGTTTCTTTAGCAGCCGGCATTGCCCAGCCACTCTTTGCACCTTCAAGTATGGCCTATGTCGCCGATATTCTGCCTAAAGATAAATTAATGAAAGGCAATTCCATCCTCGAAGGAACAGGACAGATCATGATGCTATTAGGGCCAACTCTCGGAGGCCTGTTAATTACCGCCTTTGGAGTTGAGCTTGTTTTATTGTTCCTGGTCGTTTCATTAGGGCTATCCGGTCTATTACTTATGTTGAACCCAAGCTCCAAGAATAAGACAATCGTGAAAAGGGAAAGTTGGTTTTTTCAATTTAAAGAGGGTTTGCAATTTTATCGCGTTTACCCAGTCTTGTTTTGGGTCGGTATTATGATGATGTTCATCAATACTAGTTCTGGAGCCGCACAACCCATGTTTTTACCATATATTTTGGATGATTTAGGTGGAACTGCCTTTCAATACGGTTTATTTACTTCTGCTTTTTCTTTTGGGATGCTGGCCGGCTCATTACTGACTGGTATACGGGAGCAGCCTAAAAACAGAAAACGAGTGATGTTGGGATCCTTATTTATAAATGGATCACTCTTTTTGGGGTTGGCCTGGACTCCATTTTACTGGGTAGCTCTAGTTCTTTCTTTCGGTCAAGGCCTCTTTGCCATCATTTTTAATATAAATAACACAACCCTATACCAACAAAGGGTACCTGATCATTTACGGGGCAGGGTTTTCTCGGTCAGAATTTTATTGGCGCAGGCCGGAATTCCCATCGGTGCAGGTTTAGGGAGTATTATTGCCGAAACCTATTCCATTTCTAGCTTATTTTTAGCATTAGGCATCCTCATCTGCCTGACAACCTTCATTTGCTTTTTAAATCCTATATTCAATAGCCTTAACGATAATAATGTAGCAACGTGGGATGTTTCTGAAGCAGAAAATAGCCTATAAAAACTGTACGGGTATAAATTTCTCCCCCTAAACTTTAAAGCGTCCATAAAAAATATAAGTCCTTTAAAATTAATATCTTAAAGGACTTACAAGCTTTTCAAATATTGTTTGTTAAATTTCCAATTAATTATGAAAATCCAACCCTACCCGCCGACCCT
This sequence comes from Neobacillus piezotolerans, assembly GCF_003362805.1. Classification (GTDB taxonomy): domain Bacteria; phylum Bacillota; class Bacilli; order Bacillales; family Cytobacillaceae; genus Bacillus_D; species Bacillus_D piezotolerans. The sequence goes on along the minus strand of NZ_QNQT01000002.1, from coordinate 611,148 downwards.
TGTCGTTTTGTAGCGATAGCTTTTTATAAGCGCGGCAAGCTCTTCCTCGGTTTCCGCGCGGAATCGGACCAGGACAGAGTTGACTTTGAAGGTGGACGTGAAGGCAATCTCTTTTTCCGAAAGGATTTCCCCGCTCCAATTGCCTCCGGTATACTTTTTCGGCAGACAGGGGTTTCCCGTTCCCACCCCGCCAAGTTCCTCAAAGTACATTTCGAGATGGCGGCGATTGATGCCGCGGAATTCAAGAACGGCTTCCTTCATCTCATCCGCCCGCAACCGGAGGGAACAACGCAAACTGGTCCGTCTCGGCGACCGCAGTTTCCAGACCGGCCAGATGGACGATATTCTTTCCGTTTATGTACACATGGACGAAATCCTTAAGCGTCCGATCTGAAGTAAAAATTTCCTCTTCAATATCGGGGAACATCTCGACCATTTTCTCCAAAACATCGATGACCCTGTGCCCATCAGGCATCACTTCAACAGTCACGCCCCCGCAAATCACGCGGAGATTGGCAAACACCTTGACCTGCATGCAAACTCCCCCTTTATCTTCCATCTTAAGGGAAACAAGGTTGAATGTCACCCAGAAAGCGGACAAATTGACTGCCTTTTCAAGGAAGGCCGGATTACACTTATTTTAAATCAGAATTGCACTGGGGGGAACAGCATGGCCGCAACATTCAAGGTTGCTGACCTTAAAAAATGCAGTGATATCGTTGAACTTTATAATGAAGTCACTTTGCAGCTTCAAAGGAAAGGAATCCAGCAATGGGACTATCCGTGGCGGGAGGATATCGTAAAAGAGGCGATTGACAGGCGTGAAGTTTATACAGCCGAATTGAACGGAACCATCGTCGGGGCATTTTGGATCGGCAGGGCGGGCCATTTTTCAGGCTTGCGGGTGGAAGAAGGCAGCCAGTATCTTTCAAAGATTGCCATTCTTCCAAACTATCAGGGGCATGGTTTTGGAAGAGGAATTGTGTCTTTCGCATGTACTTTAGCGAAAACCGCAGGCAAGCCCATGTACCTCGACTGCTGGGCTGGCAACCATAAGCTCCGGGAGTTTTATACAGGGTGCGACCTCGAATATATTGGGGACTTTCCGGAAGAGGATTATTTCATCAGTGTTTTTAAAAGCGGATAGTGAGGGTTTTGGGACAAGCGTTCATTGACCCATTTTGGCGCCAAACGATGAAAACTCCGGTACTCTGTCCAGAATCTGGGGTTCATTCTGACACCAAACCTTGAAAACTCTTATTCTCTGTCAGAATTCGGCATGAATGCCCCCCAAAAATGCAGGACATCCACGATTCCTACCTGTCAACCATCCGTTATTTTCCCCCAACAAAAAAGGAAGGGCCTGCCGCTCCAGGTCCCTCCTAAAAATCCCTATTCCTCTCCGCCGCGCCCGTTTCTGATTTCAAGAGCGCGTTCCGGGTAGTCTGTCATGATTGTATCAACGCCAAGTTGAATTAGCTCTCTCATATTCTTTTCCTTGTTTACGGTAAAAACACGGACCGGGACTCCAAGATTGGTGGCTGTCCTGGCCATTTCGGTATAGGCAACGGGAAGGTAGACATGAAGCCCGAAAGCGCCAATGGTTTTCGCGTACGCCCAAGGTTCATGGAGAACTTCCATGAAGAGGATCGCGGTTTCGATATAGGGATCAAGCTTCCGGACCTTCTTCAGGCTGTAATGGTTAAAGGATGAAATGATTGCCTGCTCCTTATAGGAATGCCGTTCGAGTGCTTCAAGCACCTTTTGCTCAATCCCCTCATACGGGATGACGTCGCTTTTGATTTCGACATTCAGCATGATTCCTGTGCCAGCCAACAGTTCGAGCACCTCATCGAGCGTCGGGATTGCCGCGCCTTGGAACTCCCAGCCAAACCATGATCCCGCATCAAGGCTTTTCAGCTCATCAAGCGTCATGTCGCGTACATTTCCCGACCCGTCCGTCGTCCGGTCGACAGTTTCATCATGGATGATAACCAGCTTGCCATCCTTCGAGAGGTGGACATCAAGCTCAATCCCGTCAACCCCAAGCCTGACCGCTTCCTTGAAAGCTTCCAGCGTATTTTCGGGATGCGTCCCTTTGCTTCCCCTGTGTGCATAAATTTTTGTCCTCCCCATATGCCGCACCTCTTTTTTAAAAAAATCCCAAAAGGGCGGACGCCCATTTCCCCAAATCAGCCGGGATGGATGGCCGCCCTACCCTTATTATTGATTACTTCTTCTTAGTTTTATTGGCGATTTCAATTGCCCTGTTTGTTCCATCGGCAGCCTGGTCGAGCGCTTTTTTCGGATCCATCCCTTGATACATATTTTCAAGGGCTGTTACTACCTGCTGGCGGGATTCAGGGAACACGGAAATCAAAGCACCCTGAGTCGCATACGATGCTTTTGTTGACTGAAGCTGGTCAACCGTTACTTTAAATTGAGGGTATTTTTCCCACTCGGTCTTAACAATATCCTGGTCGTAAGCGGCCGGATTGATGGCAAAATAGCCTGTTCCAACATGCCACTTCGCCTGGCTTTCAGGAGACGCGAGGAATTTCATGAACTCCCATGCTGCTTCCTGTTCTTCCTTGGCTATTCCTTTTGACATCCAGAGGGATGCTCCGCCGATGGCAACCCCTTGCCTTTCGACTTCATCCGGATATGGAATGTAGGCGACTCCCACTTCGAACGGAGAGTTGTTGATCGCGCCGGCTACACCAGCTGATGAATCCATGTACATTGCCACTTTGCCTGTTTGGAACGCGGCGCGGATATCATCCCAGTTCGTTCCGTAGTTCCCGAATGTTCCCGCCTTGTTCATTTCATTTAGCCAATTGAAGACGCGAAGGCCTTCCTCTCCATTAAAGACAGCCTTTGTGGCATCATCGGAACGTCCATTGTCATTGTCGACATAATGTCCTCCTTGTGTTGCTACGAGCTGTTCAAAGAACCAGCCATACGTCAGCATGGAGAAACCAAAGCGTTCGTTTTTCTTGGTCAGCTTCTTTGCCGCTTCTTTTACTTCGTTGAAGGTTTTCGGCGGGCTTTCCGGATCAAGCCCTGCATCCTTGAACGCATCCTTATTGTAGATCATAACAGGCGTCGAGGAATTGAATGGCATGGAATACAGCTTTCCGTCGACACGGTAGTAGTTCAGGATGTTATCCTCCAGCTGGGAAAGGTCATAGTTATCCTTGTCGATGAATGTTTGCATCGGCTCGATATAGCCGCTTTCAATCATGTATTTCGTCCCAACTTCAAATACCTGGGTAATGGCCGGCGCATCCTTTGTGCCGCCGACACTGCGTAGCTTTGTGAGTGACTCTTCATATGTACCCTGGAATTCTGCTTTTACAACATATTTATCCTGTGAATTGTTAAAATCCGCGAGAATGCTGTCAAGCGCGACCTGTCCCGGGCCTGACATGGCATGCCAGAACGAAATTTCCGTTTTCTCCTTCTTTTCACCTGGTTCCTTGCTATTGCTGTTGTCATTTGTTCCTTTGCTTGCATCATTTGAACAGGCCGACATGATAAGAACGCTGATAATCGTGCTTAGCACAAATAACCATTTAAGCTTCTTTTTCAACTTTTACTACACCCCTTTTTTTCATTTTGTTTATAAAAACTTCCGGCATTTCCTAACAGAGCGAGATTCCAGAAGGTAAAACCCAATTAATTTTCACTTGATTGCTCCTTGTGTAAGCCCTTTTTGGAGCTGCTTTTGCCCGGCAAACAAGAGGATCAGCGTCGGGATGATGACAACGATTACCCCGGACATGACGACGCCCCACTCTGTCGCGACTTCCTGCGACTGAAGCTGTTTCAGCCCGATTTGTACGGTCCTGACCTGGTTTGTGCTTGTTACAAGCAATGGCCATAGATACATATTCCATGTTGTTAAAAATCCATACGCGCCCAGGGTGACAAGGCTTGTTTTCGAAATTGGCAGGATAACCCTCCAGAAGAAGGCGAATTTGCTCAATCCGGCGACTTCCGACGCTTCATGCAGCTCTTTCGGGATCGTCTTGAAATGCTGGCGGAGCAGGAATGTTCCGAACGCGAGCGCGAAGAACGGGACGGTCAGGCCCTGGTATGTATTCATCCAATCAAGCTTCTGGATGGTAAAAAAATTTGGGATCATCGTTGCTTCCCACGGAATCATCATCGTCGAGATAAAAAGGAAGAAGATGAAATCCCGCCCTTTAAAAGGGATGAAAACAAATGCGTATGCCGCCATGCTGCAGACGACCAGCTGGCCAAGCATGACCCCGAATGAAACGACAAAACTATTAATCAAGTACTTCATTAACGGAAGCCTGTCGAATACCTTGGCATAGTTTTCAAAACTGAACGAACTCGGAAAGAACTTTCCCTGAAGGATTTCCCCTCCCGTCATGAAGCTGATCATGAATGCATATAGGACCGGAAAGAACACAAAGAAGGCGGACAGTACCAGCAAAACATAGAACAGTATTTTTTTAGGCATGGACATGCTCATTGGTAATGCACCTTCTTTTCTCCGAGCTTAAATTGCAAAATAGTGACAACGAGTATGCAGATGAACAGGAATACAGCCTGCGCGCTCGCTGTGCCGAACTGGTAGTTGACGAACGCTTCCCGGTAAATCGAATAGACAATCAGGTTGGTAGCCTGGGAAGGGCCGCCTTTTGTTAAAATATCCACCTGGCCAAACGTCTGGAACGCATTGATCAGGGAAATCGTAATGATGAAGAACAGTGTCGGCGAAAGCATCGGGATTGTAATCCTCCTCAGCTGGTACCAATAGCCGGCGCCGTCGATTTTCGCGCTTTCATACAAGTATTCATCGATATTCTGCAGGCCTCCGAGCAAAATCAGGAAAGAAAAGCCGATGTTCATCCAAATTGTCGAGATGGATATGGATGCAAGCGCCCAATCGGGATCGAGAAGCCACTGGACTCCCGGCATGCCTAGAACATTGAGCAGCCGGTTGAACATCCCGATGCTTGGGTGGAACAAAAACAGCCATACGACGGATGAAGCCGCTACCGATATTCCCATTGTCGAGGAGTAAATTGTCCGGAAAAAACCGATTCCCTTCAGCTTTTCATTCGCTATCAGTGCTAGAAAAAGGGAAATGATAACACCTGTCGGAACAGTGTACAGGACAAACAGGACGGTCGCCTTCACACTATTCCTGAAGGCAGGCGACTCAAGGAGATACTGGTAATTTTCCATACCGACGAAAACGGCCGCGGTCCCCTGCTGGTCGGTCAGGAAAAAGCTTAAATAAATGGTCCTGAACATCGGATAAAAAACGAATACAGAAAACAGCAGGATTGAAGGGAGCAAATACAGAAGCGCTGTCCGCGCATTAAGCGACCTTCTCCATAAAGACAATTTCGGAGGAGTGTATGCGACGCGGCCGGTTACTTCCGCTTTCATATGAGCACCTCTTTACCAAACACATAGTTTTCAATATCGGTTGGCGTTTTAATGATTTTTTCTGTTTCGGCGTCAAAAAAGCATACCGAATCATAATTCATGACGATTGGGATGGTGTCTCCAACATCGATGCGCCATTGGCCCGTCCATTTTGCGAGCCATTCCCGTCCGCCCATATTGAATGAAAAGATCGTTTCGTTTCCAAGAACCTCAACGTTGACTACCTTTACGTCGATCTTGTTTTCCGTACCAGTATCTTTCGTGGCGGGCTTCAAGTGCTCCGGACGGATACCGACAATAATCCGCTCTGATTTCAGCAGCCCATGATCCCTGGCCGGAACAGCTATTTTCGCGCCATCGCCAACGGTTACGACAGAGTTCTTGCGGTCAACATTGCCATCCCCAATGTTCATCGGCGGGGAGCCAATGAATGTTGCCACAAAAGGATTTGCGGGATTGTTATAAATATCGATTGGTTTTCCAATCTGCTGGATTTTCCCGTCATGGAGGATCATAATCCGGTCACCCATCGTCATTGCCTCTACCTGGTCATGTGTAACATAAATCATCGTAATGCCAAGCCTTCTCTGAATTTGCCTGATTTCGGAACGCATATGCGCGCGCAGCTTCGCATCCAGGTTGGAAAGCGGCTCATCCATGAGGCAAATCGGCGCCTGGTTGACGATTGCCCTGGCCAATGCGACACGCTGCCTTTGCCCGCCGGATAGTTCGCGCGGCTTCCTGTTCAGATAAGGCGTCAGCCCAAGCATGGCAGCGACATCGTCGGAACGTTTTTTCCTTTCATGTTTGGACACTTTTTTTACATGGAGCCCGAACACGATATTTTCTTCAACGTTCAAATGGGGATACAGCGCGTAGTTCTGGAAGACCATGGAAATGTCCCGTTTGCTCGGCGGAAGATGGTTCGCTTCCTTGCCGCCGATCCGCAGGACTCCGCCGGTTATTTCCTCAAGCCCGGCAATCATGCGGAGCATTGTACTTTTCCCGCAGCCGGACGGGCCGACAAGCACAAAAAACTCCCCGGGTTCGATCGTTACATTAATATCGGTGATGACATCGGTCTTTTTGTCATATGACTTTGAGACATTCACCAACTCAACTTTTTTCATATTGCCACCCCTTCTTGTTGCTTAACTTTATTTAAGCGCTTTCAAAAATTCGCCTTTGTCGTTTTAAAAAAATCACTCCACCGCCCGTGAAGGAATGGCTTTATTGTTCAGCTTTACTTGCTTGATGCCATCCAGCTTTCCCAGTTCTCTGGACAGCTCCAAAATGTTTTTCTTTGAGGAAATTTTCACCCGGATATCCATCGTCAGATGTCCTTCTTCAAGAAAGAAGTACTCATCCGACATCGAAATCGCCTCAATGTGCACATCTTCATTCTTGAAGGCTTTGTTGATTTTGCCAAGGATTTGCGCTTCGTCCTTCATCGTCAGGGTAAAAGTAATAAATTTGTAGGTTGAAAGGAACCTTTCTTCAAAATGCCTTAGCACAAAAACGGTTAACATGACAATTCCCGTCGTAACGAGTGCGGGAAGATAGAAGCCGCTTCCAACTGCGAGACCGATTGCGGAAACAACCCATAATGTCGCCGCAGTCGTTATGCCCGTGACATTTCTGTTGGAATGTTTCAGGATCGCACCCGCACCAAGGAAACCTATTCCACTGATGACCCCATGTGCCAGCCGCGCTGGATCGAAACGGGCATTCACATGGTTGATTGTTTCGTTGAACCCATAAATGGATAGGAGCATGATTGACGCCGCCCCGACAGAAACGAGTAAATGCGTTTTCACGCCCGCCTGCTTGTTGCGCAAATCGCGCTCCCATCCGATAAGGCCTCCCAGAAAGGCAGCCAAAAGCAGGCGTCCTATAATCGCAGTAGCCGAAATCGTAACTGTTTTCACCCCCAGGTTAAGCAAAAAGGAGGCCACAAATCGTGCCTATCAAAAAATAGACAAAAATTGTGAGCCTCCTGATCTCCATCACACTATTAACTTGTTATAATATTACAATAAATCCAAATTTTCGTCAATTAATTTACTCATTTTATAGATTCAAATCAGATATATAGTATTTATAACCAGAAAAATAGATTCGAGGTGCCTGGATGAATAAAATGATCGTAATGATTGTATTTATGGTGCTCGCGCTTTCAGGTTGTGGGAATACGGACAAGGCTCCTGTCTCCGGATTGCCTGGCGGGTTCATGATCATCGGCCACCGGGGGGCATCGGCATACGCGCCCGAGCATACGATTGCTTCCTATGAACTGGCCCATCTTCTTGGCGCCGATTATTTGGAAATTGACTTGCAGATGACAAAGGACGGACATTTGATTGCCATGCATGATAAAACGGTGGACCGGACAACCAGTGGAACTGGCCCTGCGGGTTCGTTTACCCTTGAGGAAATAAAACGGCTTGATGTGGGCTCCTTCTTCAATCGTCTCCATCCTGAAAACGCGCGCCCCGAGTTTGAAAACGTAAGGGTCCCCACTTTAGAGGAGATTTTCAAACATTTCGGGACTTCCGCAAATTATTATATTGAAACAAAATCCCCGGACGAATATCCGGGGATGGAGGATAAATTAATTGAGCTGGCCAGGAAATATTCCGTCATTCGGAACGAGGATGGCAAGTACCCCGGCCTCATCCTCCAATCCTTCAGCAGCAAGAGCCTGAAAAGGATTCACGAGCTTGATCCGGAAATTCCGCTCATCCAGCTTAAAAAATATAAGGAACAAGCTTCCCTTTCCGAAAAGGAAGCGAGGATGATCGGACGGTATGCAGCGGGGATAGGGCCGAATTTTGAAATGATAAGCGAGGATTATGTTAAAAAAGCGCACGAAGCAGGGCTCGCGGTGCATCCTTATACGATCGACTCGGAGCAGGAAATGAAAAAAGCATTGGAGTTTGGGGTGGACGGTGCCTTTACGAACTATCCAAACCGCCTCGCTGTACTGCTCGGGAGGAAGTCGGAGGAATAACCGTCCTCACCATGGGGGATGAGGACACTTTCAAACGATTGCCTGCCTTATAACTGTCTTCATTGATGGAATGAAGACTCTTTGAAACGGTTTCCGCAACTGAAACTGTTTTCAGAAGCGCCCTGATACCATTTGAAGCAGTGGATAGCCTCCCATACTCTAAACGAAATGAAAAGGGCTGGCCAATAAAGTGCGCCAGCCCTTTCATTTCCGCTTGTCTTTATTCCGCAGCAATAGGTTCAGAAGCAAATTCAAGCTCCGCCTCAAGCTCCTCGGCATACTTTTTGGACTGCACGGGACTCCACCTGAAAAGAGTACCCATGTAGGACAAGACTGCTTTGCGGTACTTTTTTACAGATCCGATATCGAATAGAAGGTCGCCGGTCCTCCTGAAATAAAAATCGAGCGGCGTCGCGACCATTTCATACTGGATGCCGTAAACCAATTTTGCCATCAGGACGGCCGGCATACCGAATTTATCAGCGTCATCCCTGTGAATTTTGGCCAGGTCGAAAACGATTGGCGCATTCGATCCATAAAAACCCGCGAGATGCCTGGCATCCTTATCGCTCAGCCCCATGCTTGTTCCCTGCTGGATTGCCGAGGTGATGAAACTCGCAAAGTTTCCCGAACCGCCGAAATCGCCCCCGGAGATTTTAATTGATTTCGTTTTACATGGCCCCGGCTTTTCATGCCCGGCTTCCTCCAGTTTATCCGCGAGAAGGTCGACAATCGTTTCGGCCATTTTCCGGTAACCGGTCAGTTTTCCGCCGGCTATGGTGATCAGGCCCGAATCCGACTCCCATATTTCGTCCTTGCGGGAGATTTCAGACGGATTCTTCCCTTCTTCATGGATAAGCGGCCGGATGCCTGCCCAGCTGGATTCAACATCTTCCGGCTTTGCGTTCACCTCTGGGAACATATAGTTGATTGCGGATATGAGGTAGTCGCGGTCCGCTATAGTCATCCTGGGATTCACCTTATCTCCGTTATAAAAGGTATCCGTCGTACCTATATACGTTTTTCCGCCGCGCGGAATCGCGAAGATCATCCGCTTGTCCGGGGTGTCAAAATAAACCGCCTGTTTTAGTGGAAAACGGGACTGGTCAATTACGATATGGACGCCTTTCGATAAAATGAGCCTCTTCCCTTTTTTCGATCCATCCTTTTCACGAATTGCATCAACCCAAGGTCCGGCGGCGTTGATGATTTTTTTTGCGAAAACCTTGTACGTCTCGCCTGTCAACTGATCCTTCACGACAACGCCGACTACTTTGCCGCCTTCCTTAACAAGGTCGTCCGCTTTCGCATAATTGATTGCTGTAGCGCCTTTCTCAACCGCCGCCTTCATGACTTCAATGGTAAGCCTAGAGTCGTCTGTCCTGTATTCGACGTAATAACCGCCGCCTTTTAGGCCCTGCTTTTTGATGAGAGGCTCTTTTTGCAATGTCTTCTCAGCAGAAAGCATCGAGCGGCGTTCTTCCTTTTTCACTCCAGCGAGAAAATCGTATACCCGAAGTCCGATTGAAGTGGAAAAGCTGCCGAACGTTCCCCCTTGATGGAATGGAAGGAGCATCCATTCCGGAGTTGTCACATGCGGGCCATTTTCATAAACGATTGCCCTTTCCTTTCCGACTTCGGCGACGACCTTTACATCAAACTGTTTCAAATAGCGCAACCCGCCGTGTACAAGCTTTGTCGACCGGCTTGACGTTCCCGCCGAAAAGTCCTGCATTTCGACCAGGGCCGTGTCGATTCCCCTTGTTGTCGCGTCTAGGGCAATGCCGGCGCCAGTAATTCCGCCTCCGATTACAAGCAGATCAAAGGTTTTCCCTTTTAGCTTTTCGATAATTTCCACGCGCTGCAAATTCGTGAACATTTGTTTTCCTCCTAAATCAGGAAAGAGACCGCAAAGAACATTACCACCCTGAGTGATAATGCTTCGCGGTCTCTCCAAATCTCCTGCCGTCTTATTAACTTATCGCTATTGTATCAAATCCCCAAACCAATTGCCATTTAAACGAAGTTAACATTTTTTGTTTATTTAAAAACCATTGCCGCTTTGACCGCTTTTTTCCAGCCGCTGTATAATTCTTCACGTTCGCGGTCAGCCATTTCCGGCTCAAATGCCCGGTCGATCGCCCATTTCGCGGCGATTTCTTCCTGGCTTTCCCAGAACCCGACGGCAAGGCCGGCAAGATAGGCCGCGCCAAGGGCAGTCGTTTCATTGATTTGTGGGCGTTCAACTGGCACATCGAGGATGCCGCTTTGGAAATCCATCAGGAAATTGTTTTTGACAGCCCCGCCGTCCACCCTTAATGTTTTCAGCTTAATGCCCGAATCCATCTCCATCGCGGACAGGACGTCCTTCGTTTGATAGGCGAGCGACTCAAGGGTTGCCCGGATGAAATGCTCCTTTGCCGTTCCGCGGGTCAAACCAAAAACCGCGCCGCGTACATCGCTGTCCCAATATGGCGTGCCAAGTCCGACAAAAGCTGGTACAACATAAACGCCGTCCGTCGATTCAACCTTTTTGGCATAGCTTTCGCTGTCTTTCGCATCCTTCAGCATCCGCAACCCGTCGCGGAGCCATTGGATGGCGGAGCCCGCCACGAAAATGCTCCCTTCAAGGGCATATTCCACTTTACCGTTCAATCCCCAGGCAATCGTCGTCAAAAGCCCGTGTTCCGAGCGGACCGCCTTTTCACCTGTGTTCATAAGCATGAAGCAGCCCGTTCCGTACGTGTTTTTCGCCATGCCCTTTTCAAAGCACGCCTGGCCGAATAAAGCCGCCTGCTGGTCGCCCGCCGCTCCGGATATCGGCACTTTTTTTCCGAAAAAATGAAACGGCGCTGTTTGAGTGTACACTTCAGATGAAGGCTTTACCTCAGGAAGCATCGAGGCCGGGATGCCGAGGATTTCGAGCAATTCTTCATCCCATTTCAATTCATGGATGTTGAACATCAGCGTGCGTGACGCATTGCTGTAGTCCGTCACATGGGCTTTCCCGCCGGACAGTTTCCAGATTAGCCATGTATCGATTGTCCCGAATAGCAATCTTCCTTCCTCTGCCCTTTTCCTCGCACCTTCGACATTGTCAAGGATCCATTTCACCTTCGTCCCTGAAAAATAGGCATCGATTAAGAGACCCGTCTTTTCACGAAACGCATTGTTATACCCTTTTTCCTTCAGCTCTTCGCAAATGGCGCTTGTTTGCCTTGACTGCCATACGATTGCGTTATAAATGGGAATTCCGGTTTCCTTATCCCATACGACCGCCGTTTCACGCTGGTTCGTAATCCCGATTCCCGCAATTTGCTCCGGCTTGATATTCGATTCCGACAAAGCGCCGGCGATGACAGCGAGGATCGAACCCCAGATTTCGTTCGCGTTATGCTCCACCCAGCCTGGTTTTGGAAAATGCTGCGTGAATTCCTTTTGGGAAGAATGGACGATTTTCCCTTCCTTATCAAAAATAATCGCCCTCGAACTTGTCGTTCCTTGATCCAAAGCCAAAATATACGTTTTCATCCCATTTCCCCCTCGCGGATTTTGATTGGACAAAAAAGGAGAACCAACAGAAATACCCCTTATAAAAGGATTTGTCTGTGTGATTCTCCCGGGCTCCATCACGTTTTAACTTGTATTTGAGTATACTCCAGCGCGGAACCGCTTTCAATCATTTTGTCATGGGCGATTGTTCTTTTGCGAAGTGCTGCCACAACTCCTTCTTGGATGTTGTCACGCCATGGGCGCCCGCCCTTATGGCGTTTTCGATATCGGCGGGGGTCCTGATGAATCCGCCGGCGAGCACAGGGATGTTCACCTTCCGGATTACTTCGGCAATCAGGTCAGGCATCGCCCCCGGCAGAACCTCTATGTAATCCGGCCGCGTTTTTTCAAGAAGCTGATAGCTTTTTTCGAGCGCATGCGAGTCTATTAAAAAAATCCTCTGGATCGCAAGGACGCCTTTTTGCTTCGCCTTGAGGATAACATTCGCTTTTGTGGAAATTAGCCCGTATGGCTTGTACTCCTGGCAGATGAACTCAGTCGCGGCGTCATCGCTTTTGATGCCGCGGATCATGTCCATATGGTAAAGCATCTTCTTTCCATGCTCACCTGCCATGGAGTTAACATTTTTCAGCAGGGCGATATGGAGCTCAAGAAACACGCCAATATCATAAGGGCTCGCTAAAAAAGCCTCAAAATCTTTCATATTTGATGATGCGGGAAGAATAACCTGGTTCATCTGTTTCACCCTTAAACTCTATTTTCATCATCATAAACTTTATTTTTTAAAAAATCACTAGCAGAAAATGAAAAGCCGGCGTGTCTTTCCTTCTTCATGAAAAACACACCGGCTCGTTTTTCAACCGCTGGCACCTTTATTCAAACAGCGATAAAAACTCCCCGTACCCTTCTTCCTCCAGCTTATCCTTCGGCACAAAGCGGAGGGCGGCCGAATTGATGCAGTACCGCGCACGATCCGGTCCCGGGCCATCGTCAAACACATGTCCGAGATGCGAATCAGCCGTTTTGGAACGGACCTCGATCCTCCTCATCCCGTACGAGGTATCCAGCTTTTCCTCGATTTCATTCCGTCTTATTGGCCTTGTAAAACTCGGCCAGCCACAGCCAGCATCGTATTTGTCCGTCGAGCTGAACAAAGGTTCACCCGAAACGATGTCCACATAAATGCCATCCTCTTCGTGGTTCCAAAATTCGTTTTGGAACGGCGGCTCGGTCGCTGAGTTCTGGGTCACCTCATACTGTATCGGCGTAAGCTCGCGGCGCAATTCCTCATCGCTCTTTTTCTTTTTCCAATTTTCTCGGATGAACCGGGCTCTGCCCGACCCTTCCTTGTACGTATTGTAGTGCCAAGCGTTCTTTTTGTAATAATGCTGATGGTTTTCCTCAGCCCGGTAGAACGGCTTGGCCGGAAGGATGTCCGTCACGATTGGCCTGCTGAACCGGCCGCTTTCTTCCAACTGCCGCTTCGATTCCTCGGCGAGCGCGCGCTGTTCTTCACTGTGGTAAAAAATCGCCGTCCGGTACGAGGAGCCGCGGTCGCCAAACTGGCCGCCCGGATCGGTCGGGTCGATTTGCTGCCAGAACAATTCAAGCAATTTCCTGTACGGAAAAACGTCCGGGTCAAATGTGATTTGGACCGCTTCGTAATGGCCGGTCGTGTCCGAGCAAACCTCCTCATACGTCGGGTTCTCGGTATGGCCGCCGGTATAGCCGGAAACGACCTCCTTGATGCCCGGCTGTTCATCAAACGGCTGTACCATGCACCAGAAACAGCCGCCAGCGAATGTCGCCAACTCGAATTTTTCAGTCATTTAGGACCCTCCTTCTTTTTGTAAAAACCCATTCGTCTATTTTTCAAACAAAGCAAAATGATTCCCATTGAAAAAACCGCCAGAATTATTTTGCCCTGGAAAGACCATTCCGTAACCTGGTAAACGGAATATGCTTCGATTATGAGGGCGGGAATTTTCCCAATCGTGCTGGCTATAGTGAATACAGCAACCCCGACCGTGCCGATCGCCGCCGCGAACGTGACAAGCCCCGAGGGAACGAAAGGCAGAATCCGCAAAGCGAGAATCAGGAAAAAAGCATCCTTGCCACGGGCATTGAGCAGCTTTTTGATCCAGCGTTTATCCGGAAGTTTTTTATCGGCCCACCGCTTAAACCCTTTTCTGTAAAGAAGAAACGAAACGACCGCACCCGCGGCCTCGCCGGCTATTGAAACCAGCGTCCCGCCAACCGGCCCGAATACAATGATATTCGCCGCTGTCAAAAACACGCTTGGCACAATGCCAACAATGCTGATCGCCACATTCAGCAGCACGCTGAGCAGCAGCGCCGCCTCCCGGTAGTTTTCAAAAAGCCCAATCACCCAGTCCTGCATCACTTTACCCCAATCATGCATATAGAACGCATCCGGCAGCCGAATCCATCCCCTTTAAGGCAAGTATAGCGGAAAATGACGGTGGGATGAAATATAGTGAACCATCCATCGGCGGATCGGGCACACGAACCGTACTCCCCAAAGCCACCCCAACACCAAAAAGACACCGCCAAAATCCGGACGGTGCCCCATTAACCAAACTATTTCTTTCCGCTAAGGTTAATTTTCATTGCTTTTGCCATTAAGACAGGCAAATCTGTATTCTGGTGAAGGCCGTTGAACATATCGGAGCCTGGCCCGAATGCGTAGAGTGGGACGTCAACGCCGGTGTGTGCGGTGCTCGTCCATCCGACGAGGGCGCGTTCCGAGATAATATCATTGATAGCCATGTCTGGCTTCGATGCATTCTTGATTTTTTCAACCTCTGTATCGGTCAGGTCGAGGCTTGTGTACTGTTTTACGACCGCCTTGATGTTGCTGCGGTTCGCATCGAGCTTTGTAACCATATAGTCGCCGGTCGCGGTTATATTGCGGAGGATTTCAACTTTTGCATCGTAAACGCCGTAACCGCCGACGGACATTCCGCCTGTGTCATGGTCACCGGCGACGACTACGAGTGTCTGCTTATCTTTTTTCGCAAAAGCAAGCGCTTTGGCCAAGGCTTCCTCAAACGCCTGTACATCGTTCATCGCCCATGCCGCGTCGTGGTCGTGGCCGGCCCAGTCGATTTGGCTGCCTTCGACCATTAGGAAGAATCCGTCTTTATCCTTTTTCAGGACGTTCAAAGCGGCGTCAGTCATTTCCGCAAGGGATGGCTGGTTCGTTTCCTCCCTGTCGAGGGAAGGAGCAAGTGCGTCATCCGCAAACAGGCCTATCAGCTTATTCGATTTCGCGGCGCTGGCCAGGCCAGACTTGTGGTTGATGTATGTGTAACTTTTCTTTTTCGCTTGGTCTATTAAGGAGTCAGGGAAATATTTTTTTCCGCCGCCAAGCAGGACATCTACCCCGTTTTCGACCATTTGAGGAGCGATTGAGGCTTCATCCGCACGGCTTGCCACATGGGATGCGAAGACAGCAGGCGTCGCATGGGTAATCGTCGAAGTCGCAACGAGCCCGGTTGCCTTGCCGCTTGCTTCGGCCGCTTCAAGGATTGTTGTCAGCTTTTTCCCATCAGGTGATGTGCTTATCATGCCGTTATTCGTTTTTATGCCGGTCGCCATTGCTGTACCTGCCGCTGCTGAGTCCGTCACTTCGGTATCAGCAGAGTATGTACGGTGCATGCCGACAAGGATGGAGTCCATTTGGCTTTCCTTTCCTTTGAACCAACGATAGTTTGTTGCATAGGAAGCAGAGAATCCGTCAGGGATTAAAAAGATTACATTTTTCACTTTGCTATGGTTATGCTTGTACGTCCCATCCGCCCCGGCTGACGACCCGAGGCTTAGCGCGCCGAGGGCCATGGCGGAAACAGCCGCTACTGCCAAAACTTTTTTCTTCAACTTATTCTTCATTTAAATCCCTCCTTTTGATTGATGCGGTTTCATTATAAGAATTACGCTTGAAGTAATTGTTAAATAGGGGTAATTGTTCCACAAACAGGTAAATTGGGAGTTAACTCCTAGCATTTTTATGAAGAATGGTTCTTTCGAAGGAGGCATCCCAGTTAACCTAGGTGGAAAAAGGACCTGGCTTCTAAATGTCATACCAGTCCCCCCGCTCCCGCAAAAAAGGCCTGCCTGAATCACCCCAGGCAAGCCTTAATTTACGGATAAACAAACCGCATTATTCGTTTCCTCTTACTTGGTATACATCCAAAGATCGGTATTGTTGTTGAAAAATAAGGTCCCATTGTCATCCATCGCCAAATTGGCGGCGCCTTTATCCAACAGGATTTTCTTCGTCATTGTTGCAGGGAAGGCTTTGAAAAGTTTTTGCTCGACCGTTCCGTAGACATTTCCGTCCTTGCCGATAACAAGTGAGCCATTTTTGAAACGGCCGCTCGTGTTGGCGGTTATGGAGACTGTTTTCGTTGTTTTTGTTCTGGGATCGTAGGAGAATAAATTTCCATCCGATAGCCCCCAAATGACACCGTTCGGCGCCGCTGCAAGTGCATGGATCATCCGCGGTTTCGTCAGCGGAAGCGAGATGAATTCCGGCTGGCTTCCCGGCTGGCCCGCCTTCAGCCTAAAAAATCTCGCTGTATACGTACCTTCCGAGGGGCTGTTGCTAAAAATGGACGTCCCTCCGTACACGTATCCGCCACTAACCGCAAGCGAGACAACGCTTTGATTGGCGACAATATTCCGCCTTACTGTCTTGCTTTTGGTTGCCGTATTAAAGGCGACGAACGCTCCGCCAATTTCCCCGTTCTTCGGGTGGGTTCCCATGAAAATCGTGTTTGTTCCGGAATCCACAGCCATCGCGGCGATCCGGTCCTGTCCGTTCCCGACGGAGAATAACGGAGATGGAACGCCAAGTGTATCGGTAGCCGGATTGTATTCATAAAGGGAAGCACCCGGGTATACCCCAAGATAAAGCTTTCCGTTCAGCGGGACCATCGACTCGGCCTGTCCCACCTTCAGCAATGATTTTATCGACCCATCCAGCGGATTGTAGGCGCTTAGCTGGCCGGAGACGAATCCGTTTGTGTAAATACGGCAATCCGGGCCTTTCGCGATTGAATAGATCGGGATTGGCTGCGGCGGCAATTCGAATTTGCTGATTTTAGACTGTCCAGTGGCTGGATTGTAAATCATATACGTCCCCGTGTTCCCAAGCAAGGAAACCACCGATTCACCTGGATAGGACTTGCTATGCAAATCCATCACATCGAGTGATACCGCCTCGGTTCCCTTCGTTGTTCCGGGAATGGCTGTCACTTTTTTCGTATCAAGGCTGTATTTTTCAACGTGTATTGATGAGTAAAATAAACGGCATTTTCCCTTCCTAAAACCGGCGATACGCCCCGCGAGCTTGCTGGCAGTTCGCCAAGGAAAGCATACGTCGAGCTATTAAAAACAAGAATTTTCTTGCTTGGCTCCAATTTTGCGAACAGGAAGCCATTTTCTTCATCCAAATCATACACAGACGTTTCGCCCTGGTATGCGGCGGGAAGGATTGCCTGTTTCTTGTTCGTTGCCAAATTCCAGGCGACAAGCTGTGCTTTTGCACCGACTCCAACGAACAGGGTATTTGTTTTTTCATTGTAGGCGACGCTCCGCGCCAATTTTTTATCAGGAAGTACCTGTCCCAAATCAGTGAACCCTTGTCCCGGCTTATAACTGAACACATTCCCGTTAGGCGATCCGCTTCCATAAATGGTTCCATCAGGCAAAGCCTCTAGGTCGTGGATCGACGTTCCTTTCACCGTCGCTTTTCCAGCGTCCGTCAATGTTTTCGTCCCGGGATTGTAGCGGTATAGATGCTCGCTCGGCGTCCCGCCAATCCATGCGTTTTGAGCGGCGTCAACGGTAATCGCCCAAGCGCTTGTAGACGTCCCAAGTGGCTTCTGGTCGACCACCTTATTTTGCAAAAGGTCCATGACAATTAGTTTAGCGGGCTGGCCCTGCATGACGACATACATTAGCGGCGTACCGTCTGGTGCATATCCGGTAGCGGCAGCCATGGCGGTGATATTTTGAATTGTCGGCCCTATATTTACGAGTTGCCCCGCTGGCACCGGCGCATACACACATGCGGCTGCTTCCAGCTTCGCTTTGCTTGGCGTTCCATAATTCACACGGCTGTCGCGGACCACATAATATCCGCCGCCGACACTGAGCATGCCTGGCTTAAAGGCATATATTCTGTAAAGTTCGCCTGCTTTCAGCGTGCGGGCGTAAATCTTGTTTTCTCCATCCATTTTATATAAAGGGGTACTGGAAAGGGCTGTCAGCCTGCCAATCTGGCCGGGTTTCAGTTCGGCGCCGTCCCACCATACCTTTTCAATTCCTTCGTACTGGGAGCAGTTGTCCTCTGCATTTGCGAATGGAAGCCCGGCAAGCAGCAGGGCTAGTCCAACAATGATTGAAAATGCTCTTTTCACTGATGCACATCCTTTCCTGGTGTCGCGGAAATTTTACCACTAATGCCCGCTGAAAAATACGGACTATTTTCCTTTTTTCACACATTTTGTAATCCCGTAGGTTTAATCTTCCCTTTGCCCCTTCGAAAAACCATCGTTCAATACCACAGTTGAATCCGAAAAAAATATACATATGGACCGAGATACAGGGTATAGGGTAATATTCCATTGCTAGGAGGTTGGAAATGAAAGCTGTTACGTTTCAAGGCGCAAAGGATATACAAGTGAAAAAAGTGGACTACCCGAAGATTGAAAAAAATGATGATATTATTGTCCGGATTACATCAACCGCGATTTGCGGATCGGACTTGCACATTTACCTTGGGGCTGTCCCGACCCGTCCCGGCTATGTAATCGGGCACGAGCCGATGGGAATTGTTGAGGAAGTAGGCCCTGAAGTCACAAAGGTGAAAAAAGGCGACCGCGTCGTCATCCCATTCAATGTATCGTGCGGCGAATGCTTTTTCTGCAAACATGAAATGGAAAGCCAGTGCGACAACTCAAACCCGAATCCTCTTCTTGATTCCGCGGGCTACCTTGGCTTCACGGAGCGATACGGGGATTATCCCGGCGGGCAGGCTGAATACTTAAGGGTGCCTTACGGAAACTTTATGCCGTTTGTCATTCCCGAATCATGCGAGCTAGAGGATGAAGCAGTTCTGTTCCTGTCGGATGTTTTGCCGACAGCTTATTGGAGTGTCGAAAACGCGGGAGTAAAAGCGGGGGATACTGTGATTGTCCTAGGCTGCGGACCGGTCGGCCTGATGACCCAGAAGTTCGCCTGGATGAAAGGCGCAAAGCGTGTCATCGCTGTTGACCATTTGCCCTATAGGCTCCTTAAAGCGAAACAAATGAACAATGTTGAAATTTGCAATTTCGAGGATCATGACGATACGGGAAAATTCCTGCGCGAGCTGACAAACGGCGGTGCTGAGGTTGTCATCGACTGTGTCGGAATAGATGGAAAGAAATCCGCGATGGAAAAAGTCCAGCAAAAGCTTCATCTGCAGGGTGGTACGATCAGCGCGATTGAAATTGCCATGAATGCGGCCAGGAAATTCGGAACCATTCAGCTGACTGGGATTTATTCCGCACTATTCAACGCATTCCCGCTCGGACATATTTGGGAACGAAACCTGACGTTGAAAATGGGACAGGCACCGGTAATCCATTACATGCCGCTTCTTTTTGACAAGATTACAAGCGGCCAATTGGACCCGACTGAAATTATCACACACCGGCTCCCGCTTGATGAAGCAGCGAAAGCCTATCAAATTTTCAATGACCACGAGGATAATGTCGTTAAAGTAGTCCTTAAACCATAGTGATTCCAAGCATAACATGCCCCTCCCGGCTGGGAGGGGTTTCCTAATGTCACGATTTTGAAAAATAATAGAAAACCTATATGTTATTACTAACTTTTATGAAAAATATGGTAAAATAATAATAAGTTTATCAAAATAAAAGGAACGATGCCCATGAGGCCACTGAGCAAACTTTTAAAACCGTCCTTTAAGGATCGGAACGCCAGCCGTACTTTCCATCACCATGTCGATGGCCTCATCTTTGAGAGGATTAAACTGGTTTCCCTTCTTTTGGCCGCTTCCTATCCATTGATGTTCGCTGTTGACTTTTTTCTTTTACGGGATCTCGGAGGCATAATATACAGGATGAATTTGTTCATTATCCACACGGTGTGCTTTTTTGCCTCGGTGATTTTTTTATACTTGCGCAAAAAAAGATGGAGCATGAACAAACGATTTATCAACTATACATATATAGCTTTTTATCTGGCCGCCGGCGCGGCCGCTTCAATCAACAGCCAGATGCTGACCGGCACGATTGCCGCCTATGTGATTGTCATCATTTCAGCAGCTGCCGTATTCCCGCTCAGGCCGTTCCATTTTTCAATCATGCTCGCATGTGTACACGCACTCTTTTTGGCGGTATTGCCGGAAGTAAACGAAAACTACTATACGCTGCTCGCCAAGCAATTGAACGCTTCAGGGGCCGCGGCTGTATCCTTACTAATCTGCTACAGCTTTTACATGTTCCAAAAGCAAATCTATATCAATGAGGAAAAGCTGAAAGGCAAGGAAGAGAGCTTCAGAAGGCTTTTTAGCATGAACCCGTCTCCACTGCTTTTGGCAAACCTCGAGGAAAATAAAATCGTCCTGATGAACAGGCAGGCAACGGAATTTTATCAAACCGGAACAGTCCCATTGCATGAATTGAACGCCGATTTCCTGTTTCCGAAAATTGAGGAAAAACAGGAGATTTTTGAAAAACTCAAACATACCGGATACCTACAGAATTTTGAGATTGAATATACGGATTCTGATGGTTCCCCAAAATGGGCGATGCTTAATTTAGAGCCGATCGATTATATGGAGCAGCCGTGTGTGCTGATTGGCGTTTCCGATATTACGAATTTTAAAAAGAAGGAAGAAGAGCTTCACCGTCAGGCAACGCTTGATACGCTGACCGGGATTATGAACCGGCGCCGCGGAATTGAAATTCTGGAACAGCGAACGCTTTCATCCGTAGGACGTGAATTTACGCTCTGCTTTGTTGATATTAATAATTTAAAAACGGTTAATGACAGGTACGGGCACAATGTCGGTGACGAAATGATTAAACTGATTTGTGATGTTATATCTGGCCAAATCAACGCTGATGATGTCTTTTTCAGGCTTGGCGGGGATGAATTTGTAATTATCTTTACCGAAAAAAATCCCGATGGGGTCAGGAAAACATGGGATGCAATTACGGTCGAGTTTGAAATCCTCAATTCCACAATGCAAAAGGATTTCCAGCTTTCGGCCAGCTACGGGCTTTACCACTTTACTCCAGGAAATAAGATGACAGCCGAGGAAATCATCGAACTGGCCGATAAGGAAATGTATAAGGAAAAGTCAATGTTCAGGGCTGTGACGAACTAAGGAACCCGTCACGGCTCTTTTTCTATTATCGTGGAAATGACGAGGATTACTGGGGAATGAGGTGGCGCCTTCGCACTCCTAGGGGTCCCGCCTAAAACGATGCTCACAGCGGCTGGCGGGCGGCAAAGGAGGGCCTTGAAGATCTCCGTTGAAAGACAACTGGAAATTGGTTAATGGAATAGCACGCCGGGGAATATGGATACAATAAAAGGAAAAGCGCAGCCTCTCTTCTTTAGTGTGAAATACTATATTTATAAGGGGGATTGGAAAATGAATCAACGAAGAATTATTGCGCTTGTGCTTTGCCTCTTTTTAGGGGGGCTCGGGGCGCACCGTTTTTATGTCGGGAAGGTCGGCACTGGAATCCTGCAATTATTGACTTTTGGGGGCTTCGGCATATGGGTGCTGATAGACCTGATTTTGATTTTGACGGGAAGCTTCAAGGATAAGAATGGCATCCCGATAACTGAAGAGGTTTAATGTAAAAAGTGGCCTGCCAGCTTGAGGCCGGCAGGCTCTTTTTAGGCGGACGTATCCATCCCTGCTTTCCTGGAACCACTTAATTCAAATGAACAGGTTCCGCACTTTTCTGCCCGCGGCTGAAGAATACTTTCATCATTGGCGGGGTCACGATTGTTGTAATCAAAATAACAACAACAAGAGTTGCGAACAAATCCTGAGTCAAAAGCTTGGACTCAAGGCCGATGGATGCGATAATCAAGGCCACTTCCCCGCGGGAAACCATCGCAGAGCCTATCCCCATCGAGCTGTTCCATCCAAACCCGGATAATCTCGCCCCGAAGGCTGCCCCTGCCAATTTTGTTAAAATCGCCAGGACCGTAAGAACGACAATCAGGGTGATGTTATCCCCAATTCCGCTGAATTCAGCCGAAATGCCGATTGAGGTGAAAAATACAGGGACGAACAAGGAATAGCTGATAGTCTCTACTTTTTCAAAAACCTCTTCCTTAAATTTCGTAACGCTGATTGCCACTCCGGCGATGTATGCCCCGATAATGGCTGCTACCCCTGTGTATTCCGCGAAGTACGCAAAAACAAAACAGATGATCAATGCGGAAGAAATGACTGTTTCCGTAACCTTCAGACCTCCGAATTTCTCCAGGAACCATGGGACGGCCTTCCAGCCGACAAGAATTGCCGCGGCAAAGAAAACAACTTTCTTTAGGATGACGGTGGTTAGATTTACATCCCCTCCCGCAAAGCTCATCAGGAAGGCCAAGGCGATAATTACGACGACGTCATCGATGACCGCAGCCCCCATGATTGCCGTCCCTTCGCGGGATTGGAGCTGATTCAGTTCCTTTAGAGCCTGGACCGAGATGCTTACGCTCGTTGCCGAAAGCAATAGGCCAAGAAACCAGGATTCGAAAGTAGTCAGGCCGTACAATCCCCCGACTAAATACCCCCCTACAAGCGGGAAGATAATTCCACCAAACCCGACAAAGGAAGCTGCTTTGCCGGATTTTTTGAAGTCATCAATATCAGTTTCGAGCCCCGCGATAAACATAAGGAGGATTACACCTATTTGGCTTAACTGGGCCAGCGTCGCCGTTTCATTTACAAGGCCAAGGACGGATGGGCCAAGGATGATGCCAATTAGCAGCTTGCCGAGAACGGATGGCTGCCCGAGCCGGACACTTAGGCTGCCGGCTAATTTTGAAGCAATTAGAATAATTGCCAGTTGCAGTATTAACACTCTTTCCCACCCCTTCAATTTTTTTAAAAAAAATACAAAAAGAGCCTGCCACCAAAGGGCAGACTCTTCCCCTTGGTGACAGGCTCCTCCAAGATACGTGTATTTTTTTATCCTATACCTTTATATCATACTTCTTGAACAACTTCACGGATTTTGAACTGGTAATTTTTTTATTTTTCTGATTTCAATCTAATTTAAACAGGTTTTGTTGTGATGATGACGCCTTTCAGTGGTTTTTCCTTGACCTCTTTTTCACTTTCCGGTACAGTTTCCGCCACTTTCTTCTTAGGATTAAAGAGGCTGTACATGACCGGCACAATGAAAAGTGTCAAAAGGGTCGAAGTAGCAAGCCCGCCGATGACAACGACTGCCATCGAAGACGAGACGATGCCGGCATGGCTCGATACCGCCATCGGAATTAACGCACCAACCGTGGCGATTGCCGTCATGAGGATCGGCCTGATCCGGATGACTCCGGCCTCAAGCAATGCCTCTCTCGCAGCAAGGCCTTGTTTCTCGAATTGCTTCACTTTATCGACAAGGACGATGGCATTCGTTACAACAATTCCATTCAGCATCAGCAGCCCGATCAGTGCCGGCATTCCGATCGGCTCGTTGACAATGTACAGCCCGATCAGTGCGCCAATCAACGAGAATGGAATCGAGAACAGAATCACAAACGGTGCTTTCCCCTCGCCGAACGCGATGACCATCACAAGATAAACGAGCAGGATGCTGACGATGATGGCAATCGCCATATTTTTAAAGCCTTCTTCCATCGCAGCCGAAGCGCCTTCCTTGTAATAGTTAACGCTGTTTGGCAAATCCAGGCTGGCTATCGCCTTGTCGGCCTTCTTCGCGATATCGCCGGTTTTGCTGTCGGTGATTTGCCCGAAGACCATGACGTATTCATTTTGGTTCAAGTGGGTGATGACCGTCCGGTTTTTTCCGCGCTTCAGTACGCCGATGTCCTTCAATTTGATCGGCATTCCCATCATATTTGTAATTTCCTGTTCGCCTAGCTCCTCCAGCGAGGCGATTGCATCCATTTTTAAGTCAAGCCTGACATCTGTTTTATTTTCATCAATGGACATTGTCGTAACAACGTCCCCGTTAATGAGGTCACGAAGGCTTTTTCCGACCATCGCCGGCATCAGCCCGTTCTCCGCAAGCTTCTGTTCATTTAAATCAATTTGGATTTCAGGCTCATCCCCTTCAAGCGAGGACTGGACATCCGCCATGCCATTGATTCCTTTCAGCTCGCTTACGATGTCTTTGCTGGCAGCCTTGATGTCTTCAAAATCCGAGCCGTTCACTACAAGGACATATTGGGACTGGGCTCCTCCTGCGAAATCGCCCACTCCTGTCACGGAGATTTCCTTCGCTGCATCCAGCTTTTCAAATTGCGCACGCAAATCTTTTATAAAGCCATCAGCATCCTTGACTGAATCTTTAATCTCGAAGCTGATCGAAGCGCTTCCGAATTGGCCGTTCACGCTCGTGCTGACGAGTTTGACTTCGTCTTTTTCCAATAAAATGTCTTCGACTGCACTGGCCGCTTCACTCGTTTTTTCAGGGGATGCGCCTTTGTCCATTGTCATTCTCACGTCATAGTTGCTTACCCGTTCCTGCGGCAAAAACGTTGTGCCAAGTTTCGGCGCAATGAGTACGGCCGTTCCCGCGAGAAGTATAATCGATGCCGCAAGGGTCAATGCGCGGTGGCTCAAAACCCATTTCAAAGATGTGCGGTAGCTTTTTTGAATGATCCCTTCTTTATGCTCTTTCGGCGAGAGCTTTAGAAGGAATAATTTAGACATAAGCGGGACGACTGTAACCGCGACAAGAAGCGAGAACAGCAGGGAAATCACGATTGTCCAGGCAAGCGGCGCGAAGAACTTCCCGATGATTCCAGGGACGAATGCCATTGGCAAAAATACCGCCACTGTGGTGATCGTTGAAGAGGTGATGGCGGACGCCACTTCCCTCGTTGCCTCTTCGACAAGCTTTTCGTCGCGGTCTTTCGCGGCGCGGACCCTTCTGAATACATTTTCAATGACAACAATCGAATCATCGACGACGCGGCCGACGGCAACCGCGATACCCGCGAGCGTCATGATGTTGAGTGTATAGCCAAGCATATTCAAAACGGTAAAAGATGCGAAAATTGACAGCGGAATTGAAATGATGGCAATGAGCGTCGAGCGCAAATTCCTTAGGAAAAGGAAGGTTACGATGACAGCCATTAAAGAACCTAGCAGTGCTTCACGCAGCATCGCGTAAACAGAATCTTTGATCTCAATCGACTGGTCCCTCAGGACATCAATTTTCACTCCCTCGGGAAGGTCTGCTTTTTTGATTTCTTCCTTTGCCTTCTCAACAATCGATACAACATTGGCTCCGCCTTCCACGATGATTCCGAGCCGGACGCCTTCTTTCCCATTGATGCGGGTAAAATCGCTCTTATTTTCATCGCCGTATGTAATATCGGCAATTTCCTTAAGCTTTATTTGTTCAAGCTGCCCGGTTCCCTGCCCGAACAGGGTGACTCCTTTAATGTCTTCAAGCGACTTTAGTTCCTTTCCGACCCGGACAGGAAGCGTCTGGCCTGATAGCTTTACATCTCCAGTCGGAATTGTCATATTGTTCGCGGCAATCGCCGCTTTTACCTGGTCAAGCGTTATGCCACGCTTATTCATTTCTTCCGGGAGCAGACGGATATTTACGCTTTTATCGGCAATGCCGCCAGTATCCACTTTGCTGACTCCCTCAATCATTTCAAGCCTTGGGACAAGTTTCTCTTTTACAAACTTCTGGACTTCGGCGCCATCTTTTCCGGCATAAGCGCCAATTGTATAGACGGCTGGATCGGGATCTGGCCCCTGCAAGATGTATTCCGGATTTTTCGCGCTGTCCGGCATGGCGATTTTCCCGACGGCGTCTTTGGCCATTTGTACCCCGTCATCCATATTGATGGACATATCAAACTCCATTGTGGCATAAACGGCATTGGCAACCCCATCGGTGTATACATTCTTTACGCCTTCGATGTTCATCAGCTCCCGTTCAACCGGTTCGCCAATCTCCTTCATTGCCTGCTCTGGCGAAGCACCAGGGTATGGAATGACAACCGTCAAATACGGAATGTCGACATTCGGGTACTTTTCAATATTAATTTCTTTGAGGGAAAAGATGCCCCCAGCCAGAATCAGCGCCATCATTAAAAACAGCGCCACTCCATTTCTCATACTGAATTGAATCACTTTTTTCATATTACCAATCTCCCATCCTTTTATTGCCCAGAGCAACATTCTGGAACATCATCCTCTTTATGGTAATTTAGTTGCCTTTTTAGGGTATGAAGCTGTGGATTGATTTTTTCCTAAGACTTCAGACCGAGGGGGAATGGGACGAATACAATAAAAGGCTCTGCCTCCCTTGTTTTCGGGGAGGGCAGAGCCTTTAGTTCATCTTTTCAAGCGCTTCGTTATATAGGACCTGAACAAATTTTTTGATATTGATTCTTGTGTTTGAATAGGTTCCAGGCGTTTTGTTCTCAAGTTCAAGCATTCTAATCCGTACATTCGTATAATCGAAAAGTGTTGGCGCGTACTTCTCGAACTTTGGATTGCTGTAATCTGTCAGCCCAAGGGAAGCAATATGGTCAAGCGCCTGGTGGATTGCTCTTCTGACCCTTTGTTCACCAGCCCTGGCTTCCTTCGCTAGTTCGTCTGCTGACGCATGGCTCCCCAGCCTTTTGGCCATTACCTGGGTAAACAGTTCTTTTAGCGGAGGCATTTCCTTGTTTCCGTCCCTTTCGAAGGTATATAGAATACTTACCATATCAAGCAGGTCCTTTCCGCCGCTTTCACTATAAATTCCTAAATCAAGCAAAACGTTTTTTCCGGCAGCTACGATTGAGTCCGAGGCGCTTTTTTCATTATGCACAAGGCTGGGGCTCTCTTTTGGCATGCCCAGGAAACTTAACGACTCGTGGATGTTTTTCAATGATTTCTCGAGCTGGAGATACCCGCTGACCTTTTTTAAAACCTGGATAACCTCCAACTGGTTAATCGGTTTTGTAATATAATGGTCGATCCCCAAGGAATAGGCCTCACCGATTAGCTCTTTTGCCTCCACTTGGGAAATCATGACGATTTTCCCTGAGAATGATGCTGAAATTTCCCTGACGGTTTCAATTCCGTCGCGATTTGGCATGAGAAGATCGATAAGAAGAATATCGATTTTTTCCCTGGCGAGAATATCGGCGTACACTTCCGAGCCATCTTCGGCTTCGCCGGCAACCTCCCCCAAATCATGGTCCTCAATTATGTTTGCCAGCATGGCACGGATGTAGGCAGAATCATCCACTATGAAAAATCTCAACACGCTCATCCCCTTTTTGTCAGTTCCCTTACTGGCAGGCTGATTTGGAAACTTGTTTCATATTCGCCGTTCCCGATTTCATCAATAAGGCTGATTTTACCGCCCATATTTTCAACCGTTTCTTTAACAAAAGCGAGTCCGATTCCATTGGAGGCCAATCCCGATTCGTTGAATTTTGTTGTAAAACCAGGCTCAAAAATTAACTTTTTGGATTTTTCGGATATGCCGGAGCCTGTATCCCGGACTTCGATAAGCAGTTGCTCACCGGCTTTTTTAGCGTATACTAAAATTTTCCCTGTTGACTGGATGGCTTCAACTGCATTGGAAACCAGGTTATTCAATAAGGAAAGCAGGATTACCGCATGATAGTCAGGATGGCTGCCTTCCGTTTCCACCCCATATTGAATCGTTTTTCCAACCATTTCCCCATACCGTCTATTGGCGGTAATCGATACATACAAAATTTCCTTAATGTCCATGAAATCTTTAAGATTTTCATGATCCATTAACCTGGATAATCCCGCATATATACGCTGGCTGTCCTTTTTGATTTCATGCATCCTGCCTGCTATGCCAAGGGCCCTTCCGGCAGCGGATTCTTGGCTTGCTTCTTTTAGGGACCGGTACAATGCGTAGCACTCGGCCGTTAACTGTTCGGCATTTCTCATGGATTTATTCAGCTGAATCCTTTCGACAAACAAGCTGGAGACCATCATAAGAATTTCTTCGCTCCGTTTCCGTTGCTGTTCCTCGGAAAGCCTAGTCTCTCTTATGATAAAAATATTGTAAAACCCCAGAACAAAAAAACTCCTGATTATGGCAATCCCAACAATCATCGTAAATGATTTGGGGGTAAGGGGTGTATGGCTGAAAATAGACCTGAAAAACAGCTCAGCCAAGGTGGCAAGAATTTCCGCCCCGACTCCAAAAAGTCCTATGTATATCGGGTTAGAATGATATTTTTTCACTTTAAAAATATGAAAAAGAATAGCGAACGCAAAATAGTAGAAGAACACCGGGAAATGCATCTTTAGTGCGTCATCCAGCAGGAACAGGCCTGGTTCCAGGGTTTCCAGCCCGATTCTGAAAGCAACGACGGATATCCCGGTTACAAATCCGGCTGGTATGGGGCGCGATTGCCGGAACCATAAAAGAATGAAGAAAAATGAAGGTGTTCCAAGGCTTACCCGCAGATCCCCGAGGAAAGGAAAAAATTTAAGTTCACCCGCTATCGGGACAACGATTGCCATCAATATGTAAATCAACAGTTTATCTCTAGTTTTCCTCATATTATCCAACCTTTTTACCTAGTAATCTTCATCCTTTTTTCAGCATTGATTTTACATTTAGAGAAAAGTATGGCAATTGTTTTAACATATCACTTCAACCTGTCGTTTTCTGTAGTTTTCTGTAGTCTTTGGTTTATGTTCTAGCTGTGGCCATAACACTTTTAAATCATAATTGAAATGTTTCCTTTCCATCATGGTATCGCTTTCATTATACATCTTAATTTATTTACGAAAAACCGCATAGAGGTTGGCCACTTAATAAGATCCCGGATGTATATAGACCTAGTTTTTTCAAAAAATTGTTGCAAGGAGGGCATTTTTTATGTTTTGGATTGAATTTTTGGTAGTCCTGGCCTGTATTTTTATCGGCGCCAGGCTTGGCGGGGTTGGACTCGGGGTTATGGGCGGAGTCGGCCTTGCAATCCTCGTATTTGGTTTCGGCCTCCAGCCCACATCCGCGCCGATTGATGTCATGCTGATGATTCTCGCTGTCATTACCGCGGCCGGAGCACTTCAGGCTGCGGGAGGAATGGAATACCTTGTTTATTTGGCTGAAAAGGCATTACGTAAAAATCCCAAACAAATTACCTTTATCGCTCCAATCGTAACATACATTTTCACCCTTTGTGCCGGAACAGGGCATGTGGCATACTCCGTACTCCCTGTCATAGCCGAGGTTTCTCGTGAATCCGGAGTCCGTCCCGAACGGCCGATGTCAATCGCCGTCATTGCCTCCCAACAGGCGATCACCGCAAGCCCTATTTCCGCCGCCACCGTGGCCCTGCTTGCACTTTTGGCAGATTTTAAAATTCAATTGCTCGATATACTAATGATTTGTATTCCATCCACTTTCATTGCTTGTATGATTGCCGCCTTCATTTCCAGCAAAATGGGGAAAGAGCTTCCGAATGACCCTGAATATTTACGGCGCCTCGAAGCCGGCCTTGCTCCGATCAAAAAAGATAAAATTGTGTTTGTCCCGACAAAGGGAGCAAAACTGTCCGTCGCCCTATTCCTCATGGCCGCCGTTTCGGTTGTTCTTCTAGGATCCTTCGAGAAACTCAGGCCCGGCTGGGATATCGAAGGCGTGTTCACCCGGATGGGAATGCCGGCCTCCATTGAAATTGTCATGATGACCGCTGCAGCCCTCATTCTGGTATTATGCAAACCGAATGTTGAAGATATCGTTTCCGGAAGTGTGTTTAAAGCGGGAGCGGCAGCCGTAGTGGCGATTTTCGGAATCGCCTGGATGGGGGACACTTTCTTCCAGGGTAATATGGCGATGATTTCCGGTTCAATTTCCGATTTGGTCACAGCCGCACCATGGCTGTTCGCAATCGCACTTTTCGCCCTTTCCATCCTGCTTTACAGCCAGGCGGCAACAGTCCGTACCCTGATGCCGCTAGGAGTGACTTTAGGCATAAATCCCGCACTGTTAATTGCTATGTTCCCTGCTGTCAATGGCTACTTCTTTATCCCGAACTATCCTACCGTCGTTGCCGCAATCAACTTTGACAGGACGGGTACAACACGGATTGGCAAGTACGTCCTGAACCACAGCTTTATGGTACCAGGTTTAGTAGCGACAATTTTGGCGGTCGGCATCGGCATATTGCTAAGTACTATTTTGCTATAGAAAAAGCAGCCGTCCCCTATTCGGGCGGCTGTGTATCATTTTAAAATAGGAGATGACGAAATGGCATACCAAACGGATTTTCGTATTGAAAAGGATTTTCTTGGTGAGAAGGCTGTTCCAAAAGATGCATACTACGGCGTTCAAACGCTGCGGGCAATTGAAAACTTTCCAATTACAGGCTACCGGATCGATGAAGCGCTGATCCGGGCGATTTCCGTTGTTAAAAAAGCGGCAGCCCTGGCAAACTCCGATATTGGGCAGCTTGATGGAAAGATTGCACTTGCGATAGCAGCCGCCGCGGATGAAATCCTTGCTGGCAGCCTACATGAGGAATTCATCGTGGACCCTATCCAGGGAGGGGCGGGTACATCGATCAATATGAACGCCAATGAAGTGATTGCCAACCGCGCCCTTGAACTGCTGGGTGAAGAGAAAGGCAGCTATAAGATTATCAGCCCGAATACCCATGTCAATATGGCCCAATCGACGAATGACGCATTTCCTACCGCAATCCATCTTTCCACACTAAGCGGACTGGAAGGCCTTTTAAAAGAAATGGACGATTTATACGATGAATTCATGAATAAAGCGAAGGAATTCGACGGCGTCATTAAAATGGGCCGCACCCATTTGCAGGACGCGGTGCCTATCCGCCTTGGCCAGGAATTCGAAGCCTATGCCCGCGTGCTGAAACGGGATATTAAAAGGATTCAAACTACCCGTGAGCATCTTTACGAAGTGAATATGGGGGCCACTGCCGTTGGGACAGGCCTGAATGCTGACCCTGCCTATATTAAAAGAGCCGTAGCCTATTTGGCTGAGTTCACCGGTTTTCCGCTTAAAGGGTCCGAAAATCTTGTTGATGGCACCCAAAATACGGATTGCTATATCGAGGTCTCCGGCGCTTTAAAAATTTGTATGCTCAATATGTCGAAGGTTGCAAATGATTTGAGGATGATGGCTTCTGGCCCACGGTGCGGACTAGGGGAAATTAACCTTCCGCCGCGCCAGCCAGGTTCATCCATCATGCCGGGAAAAGTAAACCCTGTCATGGCGGAAGTCCTGAACCAATGTGCATTCCAGGTGGCTGGAAACGATCTGACCATCAGCATGGCATGCGAAGCCGGCCAAGTTGAGCTGAATGTCATGGAGCCGGTCGTTATTTTCAATCTTCTTCAATCCATTAAAATTATGAAAAATGTTTTAGGGGTCTTCCGTGAACATTGTTTAAAAGGCATTACCGCCAACAAGGAAAGAATGGAAGACTATGTGAATAATAGTGTCGGCGTCATCACGGCAATCAATCCGCATGTCGGCTATGAAGCTGCCGCATCGATTGCAAGGGAAGCAATATTATCGAACAGGCCTGTCAGGGATATCGTCCTCGAACGGAAGGCGCTCACTGAATCCGATTTGGACGTAATTCTAAACCCGTATGAAATGACGCACCCCGGAATTGCTGGCAAATCCCTTATGAAAGAAAAGGCCGATTCATCCAAAGAGCCGGTAATGGTGTAGGAAAAATGGAATTCGGCAGGGCCGGTGCGATGCATAAAGAGGCAACCGCATAATCATTCATGAGCTGTTTTAGTAGCTAAGAAAACAAGGCAGGGGCCGTCATTCGGTTCCTGCCTTCATTATTAAAGTTCCATGGACACTTCGGTTCCGTCCGCGAAAGGACTAGTGATTTATTCCTATCAAGTTTCAGGACGAATAGTAAGCGTCTTACACTTACTATTTTTTCAAAAAACAGATGGTGATTTTTCACTAGTCAAGAGACGCTTCCACACGATTTTCCATTCAAAACTGTCTTCATCAAAGCCATAAAAACACTTTCAACCGGATTCCCACCCCAAAACTGACCTCATCAACGGCATGAAACCTTTTCTAAATGGATTACCTCCTCAAAACTGTTTTCATCCTGGAAATCATTATTAATCGTCTAACCATTTTGATTTTTTGCATGGTGTACCAAAGTTTGGAAATAGTAAAAGTAGCCTTTTAATCAGTGAAAAAAACGGTATGGGCAAGGAAGTGCTAACGGATGGATTTTTATCAAATGGATGAAACCCTATCCACTTTAGAGTGGATTCTTCGGGCGGTTGTTGGATTTGTTTTTTTGGTGGTGGTTGCAAAAGTTCTTGGACAGAGGGCGATTTCGAAATTGAGGCTGCTTGATTTTGTGATTGCTTTGGTAATCGGGAATATTATTGCCCACCCGTTGTCGGACCATCACCTAAGTATGAAGGGGTCTCTTATTACCACAATCGTCCTTGTCTCTTTGTATAGCCTGGGGATTTTTTTACTTTTAAAATGGCCATGGTTCAGGCGATTGGTCAGTCATGCTCCTATCACACTCATCGAAAACGGCGGCATCCTTTATCCCGGGCTGAAACAAGCCAGGATCTCCCTCGATGTCCTGTTGGAGGAAATGCGTGAAAACAAGATCGAAGACGTAAAAAAAGTCGCGCTTGCTATTTGGGAAGCGGACGGGCGGATTTCTTTTTTCCTCGACCCGCAGCACGAACCGGTAACGCCGGCAACATTAAAAATAGGCACAGAGCCGTTCTTTTTGCCCGGGGTCATTGTTAAGGAAGGGAAACTCAATTTCGAAGAGCTGAAAAGAATCGGCAAGGATGAGGAATGGGTCCGATCCACCATGAAACGCAACTATCAGGCAGATGTCGCAGATATACTGCTCGCCACAGTCGACAGGAATGATCAAGTGTCAATTTTTTTATATAAATAGCAGGTGGGTTTTGGAGGATGGGAGGATAAATCCCGTCCTCCTTTTTGCATGGATCTGATAAATCACCTTTGGCAATATCAGGATACTACGGGAGCGTATTTTAAAAGTTAGCATTTCCGGGTAATGGTATGTTAGTTGGCGATTTGAAATTGCTCAAGGGAGGGACCTTTAAACAATGAAAATAGAGCCTTCAATGACTTTAGAAGATATATTCGGGCCGGAGCTTGTTTTCAATCCGCGCGTTTCATTCCAGGGCATGGGCTGGGTTCCGTCAGATGTTAACATGGATGATTTCCGAACGGGGGCGCTACTTCCAATTGCGGGGGACATGCCTCTCGTGTGCAATGGACGGACAGTGACAGATGAAACGCTTGGCCTTTTTGAAAAGGCGGGAATCACCCCCGCCTCAAACCTCCTCGTTTATGATTCGGAGGAAAGCTTCTATAGTCTGTTGGACAAGCTTAAAAGCAGCCCACTGAAAAAGGTGCTGAACCAGCCTGTCCCGGAAACCGAGGTGCCGGAGGAAAAGTACTGGATTGATAAAGATGTATTTTCCTATTTGAATAATAAAGCGAACCTCGGGGAATTCGTCCCTCATGAACATCGCCCGAAACGGATTGTTGTCACCCCTTCGGAAGCCGGGTCGGTTAAAGACGAGTGGGGTTTGCCATTTGTTATGAAAGCCGGGACGGACCTCCCGAACGGAGGCGGATTTGACGTCTTCTTTTGCCATACGGATGGGGATTTCGCCGAAGCGCTAGAAAACCTGGAAGACAGCGAGAGCATTGTAATTGAAGAGATTGTTGATATTAAGAAAAATTACTGCATCCAATTTGCCAAAATGCATGACGGAAAAATCATTTACCTTGGCGCTGGTGAACAAATCACGACTGATTCCGGCGAGTATAAAGGCAACTGGATTTCGAACGCCGAGGAGCCGCCTGATGAGGCAATCGCCCTTGGGAAAT
This sequence comes from Neobacillus piezotolerans, assembly GCF_003362805.1. Lineage (GTDB taxonomy): Bacteria > Bacillota > Bacilli > Bacillales > Cytobacillaceae > Bacillus_D > Bacillus_D piezotolerans. The sequence goes on along the minus strand of NZ_QNQT01000002.1, from coordinate 577,026 downwards.
CCATCATGGAAAAGGCATGCGAACTTGGATACGAAGGGGTCGCCGGATTCGATATCCTTTTGTCTGAGGACGGGCGGGTGGTATGCATCGACCTGAATTTCCGGCTGAATGGTTCCACACCCGCACTCCTGCTGAAAGACAGCATTTTTGAAAGCTATAATACTCAGGATATGATGTATAAAACTTGGAAAATCGATTCCGAATGGGATGATTTCCATTCAGTCTGTAAAAACATGATTGAAACCGGAACGCTTATTCCGCTGGCAATCTATCATCCTGACGATGAAAGCAACCCGGGCATGAAGCCATTCATTAACGGCATATTGATCGGCGAATCGCGGGATGATATTTTGAAAAAAGAACAATATCTGGCCGAAAAAGGTTGGAACTAAGAAAAGCGGAAGCGCCCGTTTAGCGCCGTATGGACTGGAGGGCCCCGATGGAGATAAAGGAAACACGATGAGCGAAGGCGAATCGATGTTGACTTATCGTAGCGAGGGGACCGAAGTATACTAGGCGCTGGGCGCTGGAGCTGGACAAGGAAAAGCGCAAGCGCCCTTTTAGCACTCGACAGGACTGGCAAATTCTTTTTTAATAAGCATAACCGCCTCTCCACTGGAAGGCGGTTATGCTTTTTGAGTTTTACACTCTTTATGGAATTTGGCTTTCGAGTCCTATCATTCCATTATTCTGCAAATAGCGGATGACCTGCTTTGCGCATTCCTCCACCGACGCCGACGTGGTATCGATTTTGAGTTCCGGATCAAGCGGCGCCTCGTACGGGGAATCAATTCCTGTGAATTCACGGATTTCACCCCGGCGCGCTTTTTCGTAAAGCCCTTTTACATCCCTCTTTTCGCACACCTCAAGCGGGCAATCCGCGAAAACCTCGATGAATTCACCGGGCTCGAACAACTGCCTAACCCTGTCGCGGTCTTCACGGAACGGTGAAATGAATGCCGTCAGCACAACTTGGCCGCTGTCGACGAAAAGCCTTGAAACTTCGCCGATCCGCCGGATATTTTCGACCCGGTCCTCAATGCTGAATCCAAGTCCCTTGTTCAAGCCGTGGCGGACATTGTCCCCATCGAGGACATAGCTTCTGACCCCTATGCTGAAAAGCTGGCGGTCGACCTCGTTGGCAAGGGTTGATTTCCCTGAACCTGACAGTCCCGTGAACCAAAGGACAAAGCTTTTATGCCGATTCAAATTTTGGCGGTCCGCTTTTGTGATTGCAGCTGGGTGCCAAACTATATGCTCACTCATTTTTCGCTACCATCTCCTGAAGGGAGGCCTGTTGCATCCTCATGCCCTCTATCAATATAGCGGCCACTTCCGGGCGGCTGAATTCCGGCGGCGGCGCCTCACCTTTTTGAAGCATCGCCCTGACTTTTGTCCCGGAAAGTGCGATGTGGTGTTTTTTATCATGGGGGCATGTCTTTACCGACGCCATATTTCCGCATACTTCGCAGTAGAAGCTATTTTCGAAAAATAAGGTCTGGATGCCGATTTCGTCCTTCGTAAAATTGGCGAATATTTTTTGGGCATCGTACGTTCCATAATAGTTCCCTACGCCGGCATGGTCCCGCCCGACGATAAAATGGGTGCAGCCGTAGTTTTTCCGGATGATTGCATGGAATATCGCCTCCCGGGGGCCGGCATACCGCATGGCTGCTGGAAAAACCGATAACAGGACCCTGTCCTTCGGGTAATATTTTTCCAAAAGCGCCTTATAGCTTTTCATGCGGATATCACCGGGAACATCGTCCGCTTTTGTCTCGCCGACGAGCGGATGCAGGAAAAGGGAATCGACTTGTTCAAGGGCGCACTTTTGGATGTATTCATGGGCACGATGGACCGGATTCCGAGTTTGGAAGCCAACTATTGTCTTCCAGCCGCGCTGTTGGAACAGTTCCCTTGTTTCTTTCGGGCCGCGGTTCTGTTCCTGGTATTGATTTGCCGGCCTTTTTACCATGGTTATCGGGCCGCCAAGGTAAACTTCCCCCCGGTCGAAAAGCTTTTTTACCCCCGGGTGGCCAATATCTTCGGTCCTATATACAAGCCTCGCTTCCTTCCTTTTATCAGGGACGTATTTGTCGGTGACTTCCATGATGCCATAAATGGTCCCTTCCCGTTCCAGGTTGATCGTATCGCCAGGCTTAATCCGCTGTGCTTCCTTCACCGATATGGGAAGCGCGATTGGAATGCTCCAGACCAGCCCGTTCCCAAGACGCATCTTTTCAACGACGGAAAGGTAGTCGCCCTTTTCCATATAACCCTCCAGCGGGCTATACGCCCCAATCGCAATCAACTCAAGGTCGCTGAGGGCCATCGCATCCAGTTCGACTGACATGTTCTTTTCATCCACCCAATATTCGTCATTTACTTTATTGACCAGGACTCCCCCGTGAGGTTCGACCATGTAAATTTCCTCCTTACACTTTCAAGTGGTCTGTTCATCTCCTGAAAAAACCCGGTCGCCCGGGCAGAGGACAGGCCATTTTCAGCCGTTCCCTCCCGTTTGATGAAGGCCGCATTCCGTCTTGCCTGTATTTGCCCATCTCCCCGCCCGCAAATCATTCCCCTCTATTACCGGCTGGGTGCACGGCTGGCAGCCGATACTCGGATAAAGCCTGTCGTGGAGCGGATTATAGGGAAGGCTGTTGAGGGTGATATAATTCCAGATATCTTCCCATTTCCAATGGATGAGAGGGCAGATTTTTATGTTTTTAAACCGGTCATCCTTGTTGATGTACTGGACATGCTTCCTCGTTTCGGACTGCTCCCTCCTCAGTCCGGAAATCCAGGCTTTCACGTTTCCAAGCTCACGCGAAAGCGGCTCGATCTTCCTGACTTTGCAGCAAAGGTTTGGGTCGCATTTCCATAATTCCTTCCCATAGAGAGCTTCCTGCTCAGGGAGGGTTAAGTCCGGTTTGACCATATTTATCTTGAACCGAGGGTATTTTCCCTTGATTTTCTCGATTAGTTCGTATGTCTCGTCAAAGTGAAGGCCGGTATCCAGGAACAGGACCGACGCTTCCTTGTTTACTTTTGAAATCAGATCGAGCATAACAATGCCCTCCGCGCCAAAGCTGCAGGCATAGACAATTTCCCCGCCGTATTCCCTGTACGCCCACTTCAGCACTTCGATTGTATCGGAAAGTCCTTCGAGCACGAATCCAGCCTTATCTTCCTCCCATGTTTCATAGGTGAGCACATTCCCCATTTCCTTCCCCTCGCATTCCTTTTTGGAACAGGTCCATTTCAGCCAACAACCCTTCCAACTGTTAAACCAGGTTAAAACCTATGTACAAAATATTCATTTTTCTTCCCAAAAGTTCGGAGGGTAAAAGCCTATTTCCGGAAGGGTATGCGCCTATTTTTTCCAAGTCTTAAGGGACAGTAAGTCTAAATACCATCAGGGAAAAGTCGCCGCTGATGGAAGTTTCACTAAAGGCCAGCTGCAAAAAGGGCGGGATAAGTCACGCTTTCGTGTCTTGGGCATATACTTTTGGCAGAGTGACTAGGCATTAACGAACAGGAGCGCAAAACATGAAAGCAACCATTTACCAGGGCCATTGCCCCCGGCTGCCGCGCGCGGATGTGAATATCGTCATTGATGTTGTAAGGGCGTTCACGGTCGCCCATTACGCGTTCCTCCGCGGGGCCAGGGAAATCATCCTCGCTGAAACCGAAGGCCAGGCCTTTCTTTTAAAAGAAAAAAATCCGGACTATTTGCTTGCCGGCGAAATCCGGGGGCTTCCAATCCCAGGGTTTGACTTCGATAATTCCCCCGCAAAAATGGCCGCCGCCGATGTTCGGGGAAGGACGCTTGTGCAAAAGACGACGAACGGGGTCAAAGCCGCGCTGAATGCTCTTGATGCCGATGGGGTGTTTGTGACCGGCTTTTCAAACGCCAGGGCAACAGCTGAGTGTGTCCTTGAACTGTGGCCCCCTGGTTCAACCGTCAATATTATCGCTTCCCATCCCGATGGGGACGATGACCTTGCTTGCGCCGAATATATAAAAGGAATTCTTCAAGGCCAAGATTTCATTTCCGGGGAAGCTGTCGCCGGAAGAATCAGGCGTTCAGGGCCGGCGAGGAAGTTTTTTGATACGCTGCAGCCGGAATTCCAGGCTGAGGACATTGATTATTGTACGAGGGAACTAACTGGCGGGTTTGTGATGCATGTGGATTGCAAGGGGGAACTCCCAACGATTGTGAGGGTGGATTACGATGAATTATATAGGATTGAACCTGCCGGAAAGAGAAGCGAAGCCGAGGTTTAATGGGGTAACCGTCCTAATCGACAACGGCGTGCCTGAAGGACTTTTTACTGATACGATTAAAAGCGCCTCTCCCTATGTGGACTTTGTAAAATTCGGGTGGGGCACATCGATTGTTTCGCCTGGCCTTCAAAGCAAAATTTCGGTATTGCAGGATAATGGCGTCAGCTTTTTTTTCGGTGGGACGCTTTTTGAAAAATTCCTCAGCCAAAACAAATTGGACGATTACTACGATTATTGCAAACGATTCGGCTGTAACCACATCGAAATCTCAAACGGGACTTTGCCAATACCGAACAAGGAAAAGGCGAGGCATATCACCAATTTTTCGAAAGAGTTCACCGTCTTCAGTGAAGTTGGTAATAAGGACAGCAGTGTAACCGCCTCCCCTTCAGAATGGCTTGAGTCCATAGAGGAGGACCTTGAGGCTGGCGCGGCCAAAGTCATCACGGAAGCGAGGGAAAGCGGAACAAGCGGCATCTGCCAGCCAAACGGGGAAATGCGCTTCGACATCGTCAATGACATCCTTGCTTCCGGCATTCCCCTTGACCGGATTTTGTTTGAAGCGCCGACGAAAAAAATGCAAACAGAATTCATCAGGCTTGCCGGCCCGAATGCAAATTTGGCGAACATCCCGTTCAGCGACGCGATCGCCCTTGAAACGCTCCGGCTCGGCTTGCGTTCCGATACATTTTTCCTTTTCGAGGAGGCTGTAAAATGAGGGATACAAACAAAGTGTTCCACCTTGCGATTCCGTGCAAGGACCTTGACGAGACAGTGGATTTTTATGAAAAACTCGGCTGCAGGCTTGCGCGCCGGTACCATGACAGGGTTACCTTCGACTTTTTCGGCGACCAGGTCGTCTGCCACTTGAATCCGGATAAAATCGACCCCGCTCCGAAAATGTACCCGCGGCACTTTGGGGTCACATTCCTTAATAGGGAGGAATTCGACCAGGCGCTCGAACATGCGACAACGAACGAATTGCCGTTTTTCCAGGAGCTGATGGTCCGGTTCGCAGGCAAAATAGAAGAGCATGTTACGTTCTTTTTGATCGACCCGGCGAACAACCTGCTCGAATTCAAATATTATCATGATGAGGGAATGGTTTATTAATCATGTTTGCGGTTTGATTTTTGGTTTATGAACCGAATCCTGAATATATGAACCGGAATCTCAGTTTTATGAACCTCTTCCCAGATTTATGAACCGGGATCGAAATTTTATGAACCCTATTTTGTTTTTATGAACCCGAATCAAGGATTTAGGAATTTGTTCCCGAGTTTAATAAAATGAACTGAACCGAAACGATAGGAAGTCCGCTATCCCTTTTATTGAGGAAGCGGACTTTTTCTTTATTACCCCGATTTTAAACGCCGAATAAAACGATGCCCGCAAAAGAACTCTATAAAGAAGACATTTGAAAGAAGGACCAGCATGAAAAAGGATAAAAAAGATTTCGCGAACAAAACATTGCTCATCTGGAAAATGGCGATTGCCTCCGCGATTTCCTGGGAACTGGCTAAATTGGCTGGCTCAAACCACCCATATCTCGCTCCGCTTTCAGTTATTTTGTGCTTGCAGACAACCATCTACAAATCAATCAGGTTCTCGTTTCACCGGATTGCGGGAACTGTGGTTGGTGTGCTGATGGTTTCTTGGTTTGTCAGCCACCTTCCCATGAATGGCTGGTCGCTCGGCCTGTTGATGCTTGCCGGGACGTTAGCGGCCAAGTGGCTTAAGATGGACGAAACCGCTATCCACCAGGTGGCGCTCACAATCCTTCTGCTTTTCACCTTTGAGCGAAAGTCCGGCGATTATGGGTTTGACCGTGTCGTGGACACCATCATTGGCGCGGCTGTCGCTGTTATTGTTCACATGATTCTATTTCCTCCTGATTTTACAAAAGACGCTGAGATAGCAATCAAAAAGACCAGCCACAAGTTGTCAGTACTCTTGGGGGAAATGGCCAATTGGGTCGATGATGAATGGGGGGCCAATAAGCGGACGGAAATGGAGAACCGGCGTAAGGATTTGCTAGACGACCTCCATACGGTTAAGGACTCTCTTAACATTGCTTCAAGAAGCCTAAAATTCAACCCTCTAGGAAAAAAACATAAAGAAGCTCTTTCGAGTCATAAAACACGGCTCAAGTTGCTCGAAAATGGATTTGAATATGCCTCCGCCGTGATCGGCACCCTTTCTGAATGGGAAAAAACAGGAACTCTTTCGCCCATTGACCAAACTATGCTTAAAACTGATTTGCAGGTTTTAAAAGATTTTTTTAAGGATGCCGGCTCTTCGGACATCAATCAGGAAAGGCGCGAAGCCTTGATTGACCTCCTCCAATCAACTCTAGCCGTTCCGCACGGCCAAAACAGTGAAGTGTACAGAAACGCCTTTTATCTAGATACCCGAAGACTGCTACAACGGTTGAAGTGATATCCCTCGCCCGCCCGGCCTGGGATATTTTTTTGCGCGGAGGAATATCCATATAGAGATGAAAATTGGAGGAAAGCAGGAGAAACAGTGGATACGATGAATCAACTGCTCGAAATGATTTCCCTCTCACCGAATATGCCGATGGTACTTGCGACCATTATTCATGTTGATGGCTCCGCCTACAGAAAGGAAGGGGCGTCGATGCTGATTTTTCCGGACAAATCTAAGCTCGGGCTCCTGTCGGCTGGCTGCCTTGAAGCGGATGTAATAGAGCGGGCATCCGAATTTTTCGAATTCGGGGAACGATGCGTCCTCCATTTTGATATGGCAAATGAGGATGACTTAGCGTGGGGACGAGGAGCGGGCTGCAATGGAAGATTGACCATCCTGTTGGAGCCTGTCTGCGATTCGCTGCTTTCGGGTCTGCTCTTCACAAAAAAATACCTTGATACAAGAAAAGCAGTCACAAGAGTCATCCGGTTCACTCACGATATGAAGGTTTCCGATGAACGTTTTTTTCTCGCCGATGAATCAGGAATATGCTTGGAAGCGGCAACATTTTGGCGCCTGCCAACAGGGCTTCATCCCGACTTTAAAACTGGCGGATTCGTGTTTGTCCATCATCTGCAGCCGAAGCCCCGACTTTTTGTGTTTGGTGGGGGTGATGATGCCATCCCGGTTGCTTCCCTAGCCTCCAAAACTGGCTTTGATGTCACCGTAATCGATTGGCGGCCGGCTTTTGGAAGGATTGAGAGGTTCCCGGAGGCAACCAAGCTCCTAATAGAGCCTCTTGAAAAAGCGTTCACTGACCTCTCGTTTTCTCCCGAGGATTTGGCGGTCGTCATGACACATCAATTTGAGAAGGACGAAAAAATTTTGGCCAGATTGCTAGAATCCGGTCCGTTATTTTACCTGGGAGTTCTCGGGCCCAGGGAGCGAACTGAACGGCTGCTTCGGGGTACGCCATTTCCTGATTATCTTCATTCTCCAGTTGGCTTGGCGATTGGCGCGCGCGGGCCACAAGAAATAGCCGTAAGCATCGTTTCCGAAATGATTATGGAAATACGCAAAACTAAGGAGACCGACTGTTGAAAATAGATGGGGTTTACCTGGCAGCCGGTTGTAGCAGGCGGATGGGAACGGATAAACGGATGCTGCCGCTTGGAGGGCTGCCGCTAGGAAGCATTGCCCTTAAACAGGCCCTCCTCTCAAGACTGGATTTTGTTTTTGTCGTAACGAGGCAAGGAGACCGGCTGGATTGGCTGCCTGATTGGTTTGTTGGAACCCGGGAACATAAGAGATACGTCCAGGTGGAATGCGACGCTCGTAAAGGGCAGGGATCCTCTTTAAGCAGCGGAATCAAAAAGGCTGCCGAGTCAGGAGCGGATGCAGTGATGGTCCTCCTTGCAGACCAGCCTTTTGTTACGTTTAAAATAATTGATACGTTAATAGACTCTTTTATGGCTGCTCCCAGCCCTTTTGTCGGAGCTTTGGGACCCGGGGGCAATCCGATGCCGCCAATCTTGTTTTCAAGTGAGTGTTTTTCCTTATTTGAAAATCTCGAGGGTGACCGCGGCATTCGCGACTTGATCAGAGGTGAGTTAAAGGCCTTCGGGCGGGCAATCGAATTCAAATGTCCAAGGCTTTTTATTGATCTTGACACGATGGAGGAATATAAAGCAATAGTGCGGCAGTTGGAAAGTTGATGTGTTTTGACTATCAATAATACCTCCTATTCAGAAAAGTGTTTCTTTCGTTTAGGTACCAGAACTGAACAGGCAATTTGAATCGAGGTGGTTTGGTTGGAGTATATCGGGAAAAGTGTGATCCGAAAGGAAGCGTTTGATAAAGTGACAGGCAGGGCGAAGTACACGAACGATTTCCAGGAAACAGGAACCCTTCATGCCAGGATGCTGGTAAGCCCCTACGCCCATGCCGAAATCGCCAGCATGGACTTTTCCGATGCCTGGAAAGTGCCTGGGGTGAAAGCGATTCTCGGAAATGAGCATTTCCCGCTCGTCGGCGAGGAAATCAAGGACAGGTCGCCAATCGCCTACAAGAGGGTCCGGTATCACGGCGAGCCTGTCGCGGTTGTTGTCGCGGAAACACCGGTGATCGCAAAGCAGGCGGTTGACCTGATCAAGGTATCCTACAAGCCTCTTCCTGTCGTGAATTCACCAAGGCAGGCTTTTCAAAAAGATGCCGTCCTTGTCCATGAGCAGCTGGGCGATTATGAAAAACCGCCAGGGGTGTATCCGATTCCCGGCACAAATGTTGCCACACTGGATAAAATCAGGAAAGGCGATATCGAAAAAGGATTCCGTGAAAGCGAGGTAGTCGTGGAATTCCAAATCGATTTCAATCCCTCTGACCATGTTGCGATGGAAACAAGGGCCTCGATTGCCGAAATTATGCCGGATGGCTATATAAAAATTACGACATCGTCCCAGGCTCCCTTCGCTATCAAAAAATTATTTAATTGGTATTTTGGCATCGAGCCTGGCAGGGTCATCGTCCATACCCCCCTCGTCGGTGGGGCATATGGAGGCAAGGCGGCCATCCAGCTTGAAATCATAGCTTATCTCGCCTCAAAAGCGGTGGGCGGCCGGCCGGTCAAGCTCTTTAATTCCCGGGAGGAGGACATGATTACCTCCCCCTGCCATATCGGGCTCGACGCAACTGTAAAACTTGGCGCGACACGAGATGGAATCCTGAAAGCAACAGAAATTATCTTCCTGTGGGACGGAGGGGCCTACTCCGATAAATCAGTCGACATCAGCCGTGCCGGGGCGGTTGACTGTACCGGCCCATATGACATTGAGCATATTTACTGCGACTCGTATTGCATGTATACAAATCATCCGTATGCCAGCGCATTCAGGGGCTACAGCCATTCTGAAGTCCATTTTGCCTTTGAGCGGACGATGGATGTACTTGCCAAAAAGCTTTCGATGGACCCGCTTGAACTCCGGCGGAAAAATTCGATCATGCCAGGCGATATGACCCCGACCCAGGTCGTCCTGAACCGAAGCACTGTCGGCGACCTCCCAAAATGCATCGACAGGCTGAAGGAACTAATGAATTGGGAAGGGGAGCCGCAAATCCAGAAAGTAGGACGGTTAATCCGGGCAAAAGGCGTCTGCTGTATTTGGAAGACCTCGACTTTTGATACAGATGCAACTTCCGGAGCCATCCTTACCTTCAATCCCGACGGCAGTATCAACATTATGTCTGGGGTTGTCGAAATCGGCACGGGCACAAAAACGGTGCTGGCGCAAATTTTGGCGGAGCGGATGAAGATGGATATTCGACGGATTCATGTAAAAATGCTGATCGATACTCAGACAACGCCAGAGCATTGGAAGACAGTCGGAAGCCGGGGCACGCTGATGGGCGGAAGGGCGGTTCTCGCGGCCGCCGAGGACGCCATTCGGCAGCTGAAGGAACGTGCTTCCTGTGTATTGCATGTAGACACCGATGACCTTGAGGTGGCATACGAAAAAGTTTTTTACATCGACGATCCAACCGTAAGCATTGATGTAAAAGATATCGCCTACGGATACAAATTCCCGAACGGCGAGACGATTGGCGGACAGATCCTGGCCACCGGGAATTATACACAAAACCGGATTACGAGGCTTGACCCCCAGACTGGAAAAAGTCGGCCCGGCCCTGAATGGACAGTAGGGGCAGAGGGAATTGAACTCGAGCTCGACACAAGGGATTATACGTATCGCATACTTAAAGCGTATGCAGTCATCGATATCGGGAGGGTCCTGAACTATAAAGCCGCTCTTGGGCAGGTAATGGGTGCAATGAGCATGGGAATCGCATTTGGGGGACGAGAAACATTTGTGTTCGATGAAAATGGAAGGGTCCTAAATCCGCAGCTTAGGACTTACAGGCCGCTCCACTATGGGGAACAGCCCGAATACATCGTCGACTTTGTAGAAACTCCCCATCTGGCCGGGCCGTATGGATCAAGAGGCGTTGGCGAGCATGGGTTGATTGGGATGCCCGCCGCCATTGGAAATTGCCTGTCGGCCGCGCTTGGCGTCCAGTTGAACCACCTTCCCCTTATTCCGGAGCAGTTATGGCGGGCTTCAAGGGGGATGAAAAATGCTACCGTTTAACTTTCGGTATTTCAAACCAACAGGGGCACATGATGCCGTCCGGCTTTTTCAGGCAGCAAAAAACCAGAAACAAACCCCCTTTTATTTTTCAGGGGGAACCGAACTGATTACCCTTGGACGGATTGGCCTAGATTACGCGGATGATGTAATTGACCTTAAAGGGCTGCCTGGCTATGGGGAGGTTTCTTTGCATGAACAATATTTGGTGATTGGGGGCGGCGTGACGCTAACATCCATCGTGGAGGACAATTCCTTCCCCCTTCTCGGCAAAACGGTGAGTGAAATCGCCGATCGGACCGCCCGCAACAAAATCACACTTGGCGGGAATATATGCGGGAAAATTTTTTACCGGGAAGCGGTGCTGCCATTGCTGCTCACAGACGCCCTGGTCGGGATAATGGGACCCGGAGGACTGGCCTACAAACCAATAAACGATATTTTCAATCAAACAATCAAATTGCAGGATGGGGAATTTGTGTTCACAATTTTAATAGAAAAAGAGTATTTGAGCTTGCCCTATTTTACACAAAAAAGGCGTAAGCAGTGGAAAACCGGCTATCCGCTCGTAACACTCGCCGCTATTAAAAAAGGTGAAGAAATCAGGATGGCGTTCAGCGGGGTTTCTCCCTTTCCGTTCCGCTCCGCACCTATAGAAAAGGCCGTGAATGATACAGAAATTACTCCGGAAGAAAGGGCGGACCAGGCTTTGGGCAGCCTCCCTTCCCCCATTCTCGATGATGTCGAAGGCTCGAAGGAGTATCGACTCTACGTGTTAAAAAATATGATTGCGGATGCCATCCGTGAGCTGGAGGGTGAAAAAATTGGCCAATGATCCGAGGATGACCGTACGGCTGTCCATCAATTCCGCTGCAGAAATTGTTACGGTCCGGCCAGCCGATACATTGCTTTATATTATCCGTGGGAGGCTCGGGCTGACAGGGTCAAAGCCCGGCTGCCTGAATGGGGACTGCGGGGCTTGCACCGTCCTAGTTGACGGCATCCCTCAAAAATCATGCCTCATGCTTGCCATAGAAGGTGAGGGTAAGGATATCACGACGGTTGAGGGCTTGAAGGATACGCCCATCCAACGTGCATTCGTCGAGAACTTCGCCTTCCAATGCGGCTATTGTACGTCAGGGTTCATTATGAATTGCCATGCACTTTCCCAGAAGGAAACCGCTGATGAAAAAGTGTTGGAGGATTGGCTTGAGTCCAATATTTGCCGCTGCACCGGGTATAAGGAAATCAGGGAAGCCGTGCTTGCGGCTATGGAAGAGACGAAGGATAAATAAAGGGTTTCGTAGTTGGATTTTCAATTCAAGCGGCCAGGAGTTTCCACTCATGGCTTTTTTTATTTATGCTGAGGCCCCGTGGTCCCTTACTTCACAATATCAGATGGTCATTTTATAATATAGGTAACACAATTATGGAGGATGGACGAATGACCATTGAGATAAATTACGAAGAAACGGCGGATGAACAAGTACATATGTTTTTTTCACCCGTTGTGGAAGGGATGATTCTCCTTTGTGCAATGTTATTAAAAAACAAAAAGGATTTTCATTATATAGATTACCAATCAGTTGAAAAGGCGCTTCCTGAACCATCAAGGGTTTTTATCGAAAAATGGCGCCGTTATTCTACTAATGATCTGTTGGGCTGCCTCGAACTACTGTTAAAAGTACCGCAGTTTCAAAATGAAAAGGATTTTTGCACCGGCATTTCAGCCTTATCCGATATTGATTTTGTCCAGAGCTTTTTAGGAGGAGAAATCCCAAGCGATTTAACAGAAAGGCTCCTTGCTTCACCAGATGACATTGAATCCATGGAAGAGCGTTATGAGTGGAGCACTCCCGAGAAACGGCAATTCATTAAAAAGTTTTTGCTCGAGCTCCAATCATTCCGGTTAGGATTTTTGGAGACATTCCTCCACATCGTTCATGGCGATTTTTTTCAAAAATTGATTAGGGCAAAACAAGAAGCCATTGATCACTCATTAATCGAACTGAAAAAATTAAACATGAAACCTCTCGCACTTTCACAATATGTAATGGGAAAAACATTCAGGCGCACAAGTGATTATAAGCTCTATTATTTTTTCCCAAGCTATAGTTTTTCCCCATCTAAAATGCGTGTCTTTAATCATGCGGTTTGTATTGTGATTTTTGGCTACGCCCAACCATTGAATGACGACAGGGAAAAAAGCAAGGAATTGTCTAAAACACTTAAAGTTCTTTCGGATCCAAACAGACTTCTGATTTTAAGGATGTTATGCGTAAAAAAGGAATATGGCGCGAGATTGGCGGAGTATGTCGGGGTCACCACGGCGACTGTTTCCCATCATCTGGACTTGCTCAAAAAGGCGAATCTGATCAAAGAAGAAAAAATTGGGGCTATTAAATATTTTTCCGCAGACCCGATTCAGTTGGAAAAGTTTAAATCAGTATTGCAGGAATTTACTACTATTAAAACTTGATTAATAGAACGACAAAAAATGTCGTTCTTTTTTTATTGCAAATATTTAGAATTATAATACAATCATATTATAAGACAATCATCTAATATAGAGGTGAAGAAATGAATCCTTCAATTATCAACGTTAAAAATGTTAAGCGGACGTATGTGGCAGAGCAGGGACTTTTCAAAAAGAAAAAGAAAACCATCGAAGCATTAAAAGGGATTTCATTCGAAGTGAATAAAGGAGAGGTCTTTGGTTTGCTAGGGCCGAATGGGGCCGGGAAAACGACGATGATTAAAATTTTGACGACCATGCTCATTCCAACGGAGGGCCAAGCCACAATCCTTGGTTTGGATGCTGAAACTGAAAATCACAAATTGAGGCCCCAAATCAATTTCATTCTCGGCGGTGAGCGGAATTTATACTGGCGCTTATCAGCCTATGATAATCTCACCTACTTTGCGGACTTGTATAAAATCCCAAGGAGCATCCAGAAGGAACGAATCCCTGAATTGCTGCAACTTGTGGGGCTTGAGAATGCGGCCACCCAGCGTGTTGAAACTTTCTCAAAAGGGATGAAGCAGCGGCTGCAAATCGCTCGCGGGTTGATTAATGACCCAAAAATCCTTTTTTTAGACGAGCCTTCCATCGGCCTTGACCCAATCAGCGCCAGAAACCTGCGGCAAGTCATCCGTCAGCTAAACGAAAAAGGAACGACTATTGTGCTGACAACCCATTACATGCAAGAGGCGGATGAGCTTTGTGACCGCATTGCATTTATTAATCAAGGCGAACTTATCGCAATAGATACACCCGATAATTTGAAGAAGATGGTTGGCCAGCTATCGGTCGTCCAATTTGATTGTATGAATGGACTGAAAGCAAAATCTTTGCTAAGCAAAAATGCCAGCTTGCAACATATTGAAGAAACCACAAATGACTACTATTCCACTGTCCGTGTCCAAACCAGCGAACCGCAAAAAGTCATTTCCCTTCTTTATAGCGGGTTGGGTGAAAGCGGAATTCAAAACATTTCAATTACGGAACCTTCCCTGGAAGATGTTTATTTGCATTTGATCGGAGGATTAAAGGATGAACAGCATTCTTCACCCATTATGGCAAACAGCTAATCTGCAAATGAAGCTTTCGATCGCACGTCCGATGTTTCAATTCATCATCTGGATTTCCCCCCTTTTTTACGCGACACTAAGCTACTTTATATACGGGAACGTCCCAAATGAGACACTCGTGCACTATGTATTGCTCGGTTCCGGTTTTATGGCCCTGTGGTCCTCAATTGTCTACTCTTCCGCGAGCGATATTAACCGGGAACGGTTTTACGGAACATTGGAAAACATTTTCGTTGCCCCTACCCCCTTTTCAATTATCCTCCTTGGTAAAATTGTCGGGAACACCATCTGGGGAATTATCGCTATGGGCTTGTCGGTGCTCTATTTAGTTGTGTTTTTCCGTGTCAAGGTTGAGATCGCCCATCCCCTCCTGTTTTTGTTGGCACTCTTGCTTGTGGTATTTGCGTTGATTATCTTTTCATTCTTTTTGGCGCTGTTTTTCACGTTATCCCGCCAGGCGGAAGCATTAATGAATTTCCTTGAATACCCGATTTATTTTGTTTGCGGATTTTTATTCCCGATTTCCATTTTGCCGGATTGGATTCAGCCGCTTTCATATTTACTGCCCCCAACATGGGCGATTGCATTGTTGCGGGAGACCCTTGCCGCCACTGGCACTGATGCCATTCTTCAGACAATGGGCATTTTACTAGTCTTGTCTCTTGTGTATGGATTGATTGCGTGGTTCTGCTATAAAGCTGTCGAGCGAAAAGCCCGTATTGACGGAAAGTTGGGGGTGTATTAATCATGGGGGCAATTCAGCGTTTTTTTCGCCATAGTTTTTTATCCTACCGGGCATTATTTGGCTGGCTGAATCCGAAGGTGTATATACTTGTCATGGTTTGCATGCCGCTCAGCCAACTGCTGTTTTTTTCATTTTTGGTGAGGCATGTTTATGATGGTGTGGACCTTGCCGGCTATATAGGCGCAAATGCCTTACTGCTGTGTGTAATGAATTCGGTGTTTGGAATCACATCCGTCATTACCTCAGACCGGAGCATGGGTACGCTGCAGCTAATTATGGCAACTCCGGCGAACAAGCCTGCGATGTTTTTGGCCCGTTCTTTAGCGCACGTGGCAAACGGGATGTTTACCGCATTTATCGGTTTACTATTCGGGATTTTTATTTTCGACATATCGATTACCGTTGAAGCGGCGGGCGCCCTTGCACTCGTTTGGGCTGTTTCAATTTTCTCTGCTTGCGGGCTTGGGTTAATCATCGGAAGCTTTTGTTTATGGACGCCATCCATGCATCTTCTCACCAATTTATTGGCAAGTATCCTTCTTCTATTAAGCGGGGCTAATTATCCTCAGACCAGCATGCCCAATGCGCTGCAGTTCATAGCAAACTTCATGCCATTAACAAGAGGGGTCAAGCTGACAAAGGAGATTATGAATGAAGGAAATTTTGATCAAGTCGCTGTTTATGCCGGGCAGGAGTTTTTATTGGGAATCGCCTTTTTCATTATTTGCCTCGGGTGTATTCGTTTTGCTGCTTACCAGGCAAGAGTAAAAGGGACGATGGATTTAAGTTAAACTATCTATTAATCTAAGGAATACATAAAAAGGAACCCCCGCAAGATTGCCGGCAAGCGCGAGCTCTGGTGCGCAATCCGTCTTATCACCGGGGGTTCCATATATTACGCCCATTCTAAAAATTGCTTTAGCTGCGGCGAATCAGGATTTTCGAGCATGCCGGGAACCTGCCCCATTTCGGTTAGTTCACCATTGGCAATGAACAGTCCATATTGCCCAATCCGTTTCGCCTGATTGATGTTGTGGGTCGCCAGAATCAAAGTAGCCCCGTTATTCGTGCAATATTCACGGATTGCCTGCTCCATCATTTGCACATTATATGGGTCCAGGTTGGCAGTTGGCTCATCCAGGAGGAGCAGCTCCGGTTCGGTCACAAGAGCCCTTGCCAAAGCGACGCGCTGGATTTCCCCGCCTGATAGCGATTCTACATTCCGCTTTTCATAGCCGGCCAGACCTACAAGATTGAGGACCTCTTTTATTTTTTCCAGGCGAAGGGCCTTGCTGACGCCACGGAATTTCAAGCCGAGGCCAATATTGTACTCGACGCTTCCATTGAAAAGGACTTCATGCTGCGCCACGTACACCATTTTTTGCCGTAAAGCGTAGATGTTTGGTTTAGCCATCCTTTCCCCGAACAACATAATCTCGCCAGAACTGAAACTTTGTAGGGATGCAATGCACTTCAACAGCGTACTCTTCCCCGCGCCGCTAAGCCCGATGACAATATACCTTTTCCCGTTTTCAATATCCAAACCACCAATATTCAATAGCGTTTTTTGGGCTGTTTTTACCGACAGGCCCTTAAGGGATACGATTGGCGTCATAAGGCAATCACCTCCTGGCCAGGCGTTTTCCTCAGCATGAACCTCCAAAGGATGAAGAAATTAATCAGGAAGCTGATCAGGAGCAGGACAGCCCCAAGCGCTAGGGCGACATCGAAATGCCCCTGCCTCGTTTCTAAAATAATCGAAGTCGTCATGACCCTTGTCTCCCCTTCAATGTTCCCGCCAACAAGCATGACCGCCCCGACTTCCGAAATCGCCCTGCCAAAAGCGGTCAGGCAGGCGGTGATGATCCCCTTGCCCGATTGGCGAAGCAAAACCGTCCAAAGCTGCAGCTTATTGGCACCCAGAGTCAATGCCGCAGATGAATATTTGGCGACGTTCGAGGATACGGCCGAATAGGTAAGCCCCATAATAATCGGTGTCACCAAAATGACCTGCGCGATAATCATTGCCGTTGGCGTAAAAAGGAGTTCCGCAAAACCGAATACCCCTTTCCTCGATAAAAGAAGGTAAACGATTACTCCGATGAGCACAGGAGGGAACCCCATCATTGTATAGACGATGGATAAGATAAAATTCTTCCCCTTAAACCGATAAATGCCCAAGAGGGTTCCTATTAAAATTCCAACCAGGCTTCCAATCAATAAAGCTGTTAAGGATACTTGAAGTGATAAAGCAATAACATCGAGGATTGTATCTTTTTTAAAAAGAAGGATCCATTCTTTCATAGGCTCTTCCCCCAGTTAACAATAATGGAAATAGTATATTTTCTTTTAGAAAAATTTACTAGACGGATATACGAAACTTCATAAAACCGTAACAACTTAAACAAAAACTGATGAAACCAAACAAAACTTAATTTACAAATATTGAGTTACACATTAAGGTAGGAATGTAAAAAAATTCTTGGAGGTTATGGAATGAAATTGAGAAATGTCTTTTTGTCCGTTTTGACCGCCCTTTTGCTCATCTTCAACCTTGCTACACCGTCTATGGCCGCAACACCCAGCACGTCCAAAAGCACCGCAACGGCCAGTGTGGTTAAAAAAGTAAAAACAACCGTGAACCTCAACGTCCGCAAAGGGGCCGGCACCAATTACGGAATAATTGGGACCGCCAAAAAAGGCCAGGAATTGAGTGTTGTCCAGGTTGCGGATAAATGGCTTAAAGTGAAGTGGAATGGAAAGTACGGGTATGTGTCCAAGAAATATACGAAAGATGTACCAGTCCAGGCAGCAAAACCGGCACCTAAACCAGCTTCGAAGCCTGTCGCAACCAAACCGGCACCTGCTCCTAAACCAGCGCCTAAACCAAAGCTTGAAGGATCGATCACCCTTGCAACTACAACGAGCACACAGGATTCAGGATTGCTCGACACAATCATTCCAATATTTGAAGCAAAGTACAATGTTGATGTAAAAGTCATTGCCGTCGGAACAGGCCAGGCAATTAAAATGGGCGAACAGGGCGATGCGGATGTCATCCTCGTCCACGACCGGAAGAGCGAAGACAAGTTTGTCAGCGATAAATATGGGGACCTAGCCTATAGCCTGATGTACAACCAATTCCTGATTGTGGGGCCAAAAGATGATCCCGCGAAAATTAAAGACTCGAAAACTGTTAAATCCGCATTGCAAAAAATCGTGGATAAAGAAGCGATTTTCATTTCCAGGGGCGATGATTCAGGCACCCACAAAAAAGAACTTACGCTTTGGAAAAATGCCGGCATCACTCCTGAAGGCAAATGGTATAAAAAGGCTGGCCTCGGCATGGGGGATACACTCCGCATGGCTGACGAGCTTGGAGGATACACGCTTACAGACGAAGCAACCTTCCTGACGAACAAGACATCCCTTGTCCGTTTGGCGGAAGGCCAGGACGAGCTCCTGAACCCATACGGAGTCATCCGGGTAAAAAGCACGAAGAAACCAAATGCAAGCAAAGCATTCATTGACTTCCTGGTGGGTGATGAAGGCCAGAAAATCATTGGCAAGTATGGAAAAACGAAGTTCGGAAAGCCTCTATTCGTTCCGAATGCTTCAAAACGCTAATTAATATTTTACAAAGATTATAGAAACGAAAAAGCCGCCAACCGAAGCTAACGGGTTACTTTAGTACCCGTTATGCCTAAGCAAGCGGTTTTTTTGCTTTTTTTTAAAAAACACCTCTACCTGCTCCTAGTAGAATATCCTAGTATCTTTTCCTTATTTTTTCACAAGTCGACATTTATTTATTCAAAAATTCTGAATAGTGTAATATAATTCATGTTGGATACACAAAAAACAGAAAAGGTGGGGAGTATCATTAAAGCATTAAAGTCGATCATTATTTGGGGGTTGATTTCCGCTTTGGGGGCAGCGGCCTTCGGGGTCCTGGCTCTAAATAGTGGAGAAACCATCAATGCAATCTGGCTCGTAACAGCCGCCATCTGTGTTTATGCAATCGCATACCGTTTTTACAGCAAGTTCATCGCAAGGAAAGTATTCGAGCTGGATGACAACCGGAAAACTCCGGCGGAAGTGAACAATGACGGAAAAGATTATGTCCCGACGAACAAATGGGTTCTTTTCGGCCATCACTTTGCCGCGATTGCCGGCGCAGGCCCGCTTGTTGGCCCAATCCTCGCTGCCCAAATGGGGTATCTCCCGGGAACTTTATGGATTGTCGTCGGCGTTGTGCTTGCTGGTGCTGTCCAGGACTTTGTCATTCTGTTTGGCTCGATGCGCCGCAACGGCAAATCGCTTGGGGAAATGATCAAGGAAGAAATCGGCCCTGTCACAGGGGTCATCGCCATGGTCGGCATTTTAGGAATCATGATTATATTATTGGCCGTATTGGCGTTGGTCGTTGTCAAGGCGCTTGTAGGAAGCCCGTGGGGCATGTTCACAATCGCGGCGACCATCCCGATTGCGATCCTGATGGGATTCTATATGCGCTATATCCGTCCGGGGCGCGTGGGTGAAGCCTCGATCATGGGGGGAATCCTTCTTCTTTTATCGATTTATGGAGGACAATATGTTTCCCAGCATGCGGAGCTTGCCAAAATGTTCACGTTTTCAGGCGAAGCTATCGCCATCATGATGATTGTGTACGGCTTCGTTGCATCCGTCCTTCCTGTCTGGATGCTTCTGGCGCCTCGTGATTATTTAAGTACATTCCTGAAAGTCGGCGTTATTTTCGGACTGGCTTTGGGCATCCTGATTGTCGCCCCGGATCTACATATGCCTGGCGTGACAAAGTTCATTGATGGCACTGGCCCGGTATTCGCCGGCAATATGTTCCCGTTTTTGTTTATCACCATTGCATGCGGCGCCGTCTCGGGCTTTCACTCATTGATTTCGTCGGGCACGACGCCAAAGATGATCGAACGCGAATCGCACGCCCAGCCAATTGGCTATGGCGCGATGCTGACTGAATCGTTTGTTGCCGTCATGGCGATGATTGCAGCCTGCGTGCTGACGCCGGGGATTTATTTTGCGATCAACAGCCCGCCCGCGGTAATTGGAACGGATGCGGTACAGGCCGCCACCGCTGTTTCAAACATGGGATTCACGGTCACGCCTGATGATTTGACGGCACTTGCCGATGATGTCGGGGAGCAAACAATCCTTTCCCGGACAGGCGGCGCGCCGACACTGGCAATCGGCATGGCGTTTATTTTCTCAAAAGTAATTGGCGGCAAAGCGCTGATGGCGTTCTGGTACCACTTTGCCATCCTGTTTGAAGCCCTGTTCATCCTGACGACGATTGACGCCGGCACACGCGTCGGCCGCTTCATTATCCAGGATTTGATTGGCAATGTGTACAAGCCATTCGCAAAGACCGATGCCCTCATTCCAAACATTATCGCGACAACGCTTTGCGTCTTATTCTGGGGATATTTCCTTTACCAGGGGGTTATCGACCCGCTTGGCGGAATCAATACACTATGGCCGCTGTTTGGCATCGCGAACCAAATGCTTGCCGCTATCGCCCTTCTGCTCGGGACAACCGTTCTTTTCAAAATGGGCAAAAAAGCGTATGTATGGGTCACCCTTGTGCCGACAACCTGGATTTTGATCGTTACCATGACGGCCGGCTGGCAGAAGCTTTTCCACGAGAATCCAAAAATCGGATTCCTCGCCCACGCCAAGGTATTCGGCCAGGCATTGGATGAAGGCAAGGTTCTTGCCCCCGCGGCTAGCGAGGCGCAAATGAGGCAGGTCCTTTTGAACGACTATATTGATGCCGCCCTTTGCGGATTCTTCATGGTGGTCGTGATCGCGGTCCTAATCTCGGCCTTAAGGATTTGGATGAAGGTACTGAAAAACCAGAAGCTGGAACTGCATGAATCACCATACGTTCCACGCGGGGATGGAGACTTGAAACATTATGCTTAATAGACTGAAAGACATGCTCGCATACCGGAAACAATTTATTTCACTTCTCGTCGGGGTCCCGAGTTATGAGAGATATGTTGAACATATGAAGTCCGAACACCCAGACCAGCCTGTTAAAACTAGAAAGGAATTCTTCTGCGAAGCACAGGACGCCCGTTATAATGCCAAGGGCGGCAAAGTATCAAGGTGCTGCTAGGAACAAAATGCGGAAGCGCCTTGGGCAGCCCCGACCAGCATATGACGGGGCCCGCAGGATGGGTCTGCCCTCCGGAGGGAATCGGCTTATGACCTCGAGGGGCTAGGCGCTCCTCGGAAAAGAAAAACACTTTCCCTTCGTGCGATGCTATGCTACCGTAGCTTTCCTTGTGGAGCTGGATTACAATAACTGGTTTCGAGTTACCCAGAAGTTTTAATTTTAAAATTTACTAGAGAATAAAAAAGGAAAACCCGTATCCAAGCTTTCATTGGGTACGGGCCTATTTATTGTTTGGATGAAGCCCACGGTAGTCCTCTTTTTTTAAAAAAGGATATACTTGTCTTGTATGACTGGAGACAATTCCACCAGGAGATGAGACGATGCTTTCAAATATCGGTGTACCAGGAATGATTTTGATCCTAATTGTAGCGCTTATCGTTTTTGGCCCTATTGAACCTCTCCCACCTACAGCTAACGCTGTTGAGGAGGGGGATTCCTAAGTAAAGAAACCTAATGGCTTCTAATTGATTAGGCTATCCCTGCCGTTCCGGCAGTTAGGAGGCGAATGGCTTCGTCCCGAAGGTTTTTCCCTGCGTTAATATCCCGGTCATGGTGCGTTCCACAGAGCGGGCATTCCCATTCCCGCAGATGGAGATTCTTAACGTCTTTGTTCTGATGGCCGCACGCGGAACACAATTGGCTTGAAGCAAATGTTTTGGAAACCACGACAATCTTCTTTCCGTACCATTTTGCTTTATAATCGAGCATCACACAGAATTGCGACCATGAGACTTCGCTGATTGATTTTGCGAGCTTTGCATTCTTCAGGAGATTGCTGACTTTCAGGTCCTCGGTTCCGATCACATCGTGGTTTTTGATGATTTCGGTGGAGGTTTTGTGCAAGAAGTCCTTTCTTGCATTTGCAATCCGTTCGTGAAGCCTGGCAACTTCCAGTTTTTGTTTTTGATAATTTCTGGCATCTGCGAGTGGTTTCTGCTGTTTTATGGCCTGTTCCTTCCTTCGTGACAGGATGCGTTGTGCCTTGCCTAATTTTTCTTCCAACGTCCGGAAGAATTTAAGATTCCTATAAGTGGTTCCATCGGAAAGTATGGCAAAATCCTTTAAACCCAGATCGATTCCAACGATTGAGCCGGTTTTATCCAACGGTTTTATCTCTTCCTCGGTTAGGACGGAAACAAAGTATTTGCCTGATGGGGTACGCCTGATGGTCGCATTCAAAATCCGTCCCTTGATTTCCTGGCTTTTGGCAAACCGGACGAGGCCGAGTTTTGGCAGTTTTACCTTCTTGCCGACTATAGCTATATTGCCGTTTGTCTGTTTACTCGTATACGATTGGGCATTGTTTTTCTTTGATTTAAAGCGCGGGGCGTTGTTTTGTTTCTTGAAGAATCGGTCAAACGCATCCGACAGGTGTCTGAGTGAGGTCTGGATGGCCGTGCTGTCTACTTCTTTTAGCCAAGGGAGTTCCTTTTTCAGGGAAGGCAGCCTGGAAGAACATTTATAATAAGACAAACCTTTTCCTGTTTCCTTATAGGTGTCGTTCCATTTGCTGAGGAAGTGGTTAAAAACAAATCGAGAACAGCCGATTGTTTTTGCGATGAGAATTTCTTGGTGTTTGCTTGGGTAAATTCGGAATTTATAGGCTCTTTTCTTCAAGTTCCTACCTCCAATCGGAACATTTGTTCTACCTCTATTGTATACCAAACGGGCATACTTTGGCTACCACCTATCGCCATTCATCTCCCGCTTATTTTTTGGCTGCGCCCTGCACAAAATTGAAGAAGGAGTCTTCTGCAGGAGCAAGATAAATTACCTGAAATCGGCCGCGCAGTCGGAAGGTCGGTTCGTGAGTTTAAACGGGCTTCCGAAGGGCTTACGGATGAGATCAAAAAGGAAATCACCAAAGCTGGCGAAGAGGACACTACGAAAAAATAGATTGAAAGAAGGCACGGTACCCGCTGTTTAAGGAGTATCGTGCCTTTTTATTATTTCACTGATTTGTACATAAGGATGTCATCCGCATACTCATTCTCGCCAAACTTTACTTCATTGACCTTGCGCCCTTCTTCTATGAACCCAAATTTCTTATATAAAGCAATGGCCCTTTCGTTTGTAGAAAAAACAGCGAGGCTTACCTTTTCGATGAGAGGGTGCTTTTCCGCCCAGTCGAGGAGCGTTTTTAAAAGCAATTTGCCAAGCCCTTGGTCCCTGTGCTCTTTACTGATCATAATTCCAAAAGTGCCAGTATGGGCGGCCCTTTTCCGATCGGGTGATTGAAACATGATAAAACCGGCAATTTCTCCGTCTCTTTCGGCAACAAAAAGTGCTTCCCGTTCACTGTTCGTAAGCCTCTTTATCCACTCTTCGTGCTGGTCGATGGTTTTATTGAATTCCTCTAGAGCCGTCATAAGATAACCGCCCTCGGCAATGACCGCTTTTTGCACTTCAAAAGTTCCTTTCGAATCTGCGACGGTCCCTGCCCGAATCGTATATTTCTCACTTAAACTCTTCAAATAGCATCCCCCTTTTTTTACGTAATCTTCACCAAACGTTGTACCTGCACTAAGTCTTCATTCTTACCTATATTTTACAACAAGTTAGGCGCATCTTAAAACACCCTATGGTTTCATCCCTAAAGTCCATTTTTTGTTGTTAGTGAGCGGCATTCCTAGCGCTCCTGGCCGCCTTTTGGATGGCATTGACGCCCATGACAACGGCAATCATTTCATATACATCCAGCCCTTCATCCGAGCTGGTCAACTGAAATGCAGCAGCCGAAAAGAATCCGCTGATTTTTTCAAAACGGCCTGCCTCGTTCCCATTCTCATCATAAAGGAGATAAAGGTTGGAAAAGGCCTCCGACTCAATCTCGAAAACCCGGCCTGCTTCGGTGTTATATTGATACCTTCTCGAAAATAATGCGAACTTTGCCCTTAGATTACCGATTTCTTGTCCATCTGAACCAGTGACAATCCATCTCCGGCTTAAGAAGGGGAACTTGCCGCTAACGATAATCTCCCCTTCCTTGTTAAGGACATCCAATCCGGCGGTGAACATACTCCTTAAATCGACTTCTCCAACCTTCTCCTTTAACCCATTATATACATCTGTCCGTCCAGCAGAGAAAAAGTTATCCGACACATATAATGTCTGTTTGTCCATTTGGATCACCTCTTGTCTGTCTTACGAAAAAGTTGGAAGAAAGTTGCAAAAAAATGCAGGCCAAACAAAAAAGAAGCCAATCGGAAAATTCCGCTTGGCCATTCGTTCTAAATGATTATTTTTAAAAACCTCTTAAGCAAACCTATAATATATCAGCAAAAACGTCGAAAGAACAAAAATGAAATTCAGGAATACGAAAACCATTTGATCCAGTTTCGTTTTGTGCATTTGGATCGGCGGTTGATAAAAGGATACTCCCTCGATTATAAAAATAAGCAACACAATATGGACCATGGCATGGCCAACAATTTCGGTGTAGCCAAAGATCATTGTCGTCAGGATGAATAGGATTGTCACGACTACCGCAAGGATTCGATTTAAAATACCTACGACTAGTAAATAACCGACTACAAATTCGATAAATGCAGCAAGAACCGTGAACGTATCAGCCGGAAAACCAAAGGTTGGCACGTGGTGATGCTGGATGATTTGATGCGTCATATTCGGGAACACCCATTTTTCAACCGCCACCCAGCACAGACTTAAACCCGTACCAAGATATAAAAACGGGAAGCCCCAATCCTCCCACTTCGTTTTCCCGACCAGTAAAACGCCAATAATGGCGAGGTAAAAGCCATAATCGAGCATATGGAACCAGCCCGCGGTCATTGTCACGTTTACAAAAAGGATGAAAAGCACGATTGCGCCTAACTTGGTTGATATGTGGTGAGGGATAACCAGCAGGATGATGGCCGCCCACATCAATACGGTTTCCCAGGTATGTGCTATATGGAATTCGGGAGCAAACGTCGTCCCTGAAAAAACTTGCAGCAGCAACGCCAGCGCGGTCCCGTACTTTAACAGTTGGTGGGAATAAGCCCTTCGCTTTTCCAGCCACAGGTCTATTCTCTTCGCAAATGCAAAATCGGTCAGTTTGTGCATCACTTGCGATAACACTGCGAGGAGAACTGCACAAAGCAAAGCCACCGAAATAAATAACGGTGAAAGGATATTCTCAATGGACTCCCTCTCCGGCTTCACTTCGGCAAACCATTTAACATGTGCATATGTAAGAAAGGGTATAAGCAATACCCCCAATAAAACGATTCCCTGCACCATTTTTTTCTTCACAAGTACCCCCCCCTTTGGTATGTCCTTTTATTATTCCTCAATCCGGGGGCTTTCGAACCTTATTTATTAAATTCTGCTTTTTAAAAAAAGACCTACACCAATATAGGCGTTCTTCATACTATATCTTGGGGTGAAAATATGGCGAGAGTTAAATACACGGACGCGGACGTTGCCTTAATGGCAAGGATGATGAGAGCGGAAGCCGAGGGCGAAGGAAAACAGGGTATGCTGTATGTGGGAAATGTAATTGTCAACCGTGCCAAAGCAGAGTGTTCAGACTTCAGGGATGTGAGGACAATTCGCCAGGTGATTTTTCATGTACAGGGAGGAAATTTTTCCTTTGAAGCAGTGCAGAAAGGGAATGTGTTTTATCAACGGGCAAGAGAAGTTGAAAAACGGTTGGCAAGGCAGAACTTGGAGTATTGGAGAGAGCACCCGGCGAAATTTGCCCTATGGTACTTCAATCCATACGCTCCGTGCCCTCCAACATGGTTCGACCAGCCTTTTCCGGCCAATTCAAAAACCATTGCTACTATGAACCGGCAGCCGGGACATGTGAAAGCATTTATACGGGAGGATGAAGCTTACTCTATTGGGTAAGCTTTTATTCTTCACCCATTTCCCTTTATGTATCGAGCCTATTTAATGCATATTAAATACTCTCTTATACCGGAAGGATAAATTGATTCCCAGTAATATAGTTAAGATTGCTAAGGCAAGATCAAAAATAAATACTGACGTTACGCTAAAATACTTTGTCATCATTCCTGTAATAAATGGAATAACAATAAACGCCAGGCTAGAAGCAATGCTGACATATGCGGTACTCGTGCCTTTTGTATCCGGGAAAAATTCAGCCATAATCGTAACAGCTAATTGAAAAATTCCTGAAGTTGAAAATCCTAAAACGAATGCACAGACCATAATCACTACTCGGTATGGAAGAGCTAACATGGCTAGTAACGTAATAAAAGCTATAGACGGATAAACGATCATTACGGTTATAGGCTTTATTCCCTTTTTAAACAGGATTGTGAGCAGAAGGACTGAAATTAATCCTCCAATGCTATAATAGCTTAATAATCCAACTGCCGCCTCCTTACCCAGCCCTACTATCTGCTGGCCGTAAGTTGGAAGCCAGGTTTGGATAATCATAAACAAAGCAACTGAACTAAAGCCAATCAAGATGACTCCTATACCTTCTCTCCAGAACATGGGCTTAATTGAAAAGCTCTTTCGTATAGAACTGTAATCCACTGAATAGTAATCATACTTACCCACATTATGCTTTGGAAATATAGCTAATGTAAGGAAAAAACCGTTGATAAGGTAAGCTGCCGCAGGAACAAAAAAGGCAAATCCATAAAATAGATTGTTTGAAATAATGAATACCACCAGAATAGGCAAAAGGGTTGCCCCAAAGGAGATAAAGGCTTTCAGCAGTACCATGGCGGACCCAGAATTTTTAGGAAAAGCATCGATTAGAGCGGGATATGCCCCTGAATCCATAATTGAATTACAAATGCCCGAAATAATCGCAAAAACGAAAGCAACATGATAGTTTGGTGCAAGAGGAATACCAACTAGAAAAATAACATATATAAATGATGCACTTACGACAAGGGGCTTTCTCCCCACCTTATCAGAAAGCCGTCCAGAAAAACTTAATGCAACTAATTTACCTATCCCAATAGCAGAAATCAAAAAACTAATTTCCGCACTGCCTGTATTTAATTGTTGAGATAAAAAATTCATATTGGATGCAATAATTACATTGACCATACCTAATAGCAAATAATTGAAATATAAACCCATTGCCATTTTTAGATATGGATTTTTCAGACCACCCTTATCAAAAATCATTTATATTACCCTTTCTAAATTCATTGTTCTATGCTTCTTTAAGAAACAAAGCTAACCAGTAGCAAGTTCCGGTTAGCATTTGTTTGGTTAACTTTTAAAGTATCTACTATTAAACAGCTACTGCTGAAAGCTTCTTTGCAGCTTCTTTAACTCTACCAATCCTTCAAAAATATATCTCTAATTAACATATCTCAAACTAAAGATATATTTTAAAATTAAAGCCAACTTAATGAGCTTTCCTCTTCATAGAACAGCCATCTGTGAGGGCTTACTGCTCATTAATACGTGATATACTATGGAAATGGTACTGGTTTCTAGTTTCTTTGGCTAAGTATAATGCTTCGTCAGCATGTTTAATTAATATTTCACTGCTCGCTCCATTTTTGGGGTATAGCGAGATACCGATACTTGCTGTTGCTACAATCCTGTGGCCACTGATGGTATATTCCAGCTGGAGCGCCTTATATAGCCTCTCTACAATTTTATAAACACTCTTACTATTTTTAACGCCTCTAATTAAAACTACGAATTCATCGCCACCTAATCGGCCAATGATACTTTCTTCCCTTAAATTATTTACCAAGCGCTGCGAAAACTGTTTAAGCAGCTCATCCCCTGCATCGTGGCCTAATGAATCGTTAATTTCCTTGAATTTATCAATATCTACATAAAATAATGCAAGCTGTTCCTTTATTTTACTCGCAGATAAAATACCCTGTTCAAGAATCTCCATGAAACTGCGCCTATTTCTAAGTCCGGTCAACGAATCATAATAAGCCAGATTTTCAAGTTCCTTCTCATATTTTTTTCTGACTGTTACATCCCTTAATAGAATCTGCATAACAGCTTCCCCATTATAAATAATCGGCAAGGCTGTAACCTCTGCATAAAACTGTTTATAGTCATAGCGGATAAACCGTTCTACAAAAGTAACAGGTTTGTAAGCATCAAAACCGTCCATCATAATGAAGAGTTTTTGTTCAATATCGTTTTTGTTTTCCGAATAATTCAAACGCATTACGCCCAATATTTGATAAATCATCTACTTTCAGATCCATCCGGCTACCCCTTTGCTGTGAGTCAGAAGTCTAAATCCATTGCCATTCCCTATAGGTATTCTCAATCATTTTTCGAATGGAGAAATTTTTTTCGGAACATGTCCAATTCCTTTTCTTTTTTGAAAAATGTGCATCATTTTATATCTTCCTCAAATACCCGGACTTCTACAGGGGGCAACATATCCTTCAATTCTTCCCGCTTTGTTTCAAACCAAGATGGGAGCATCAATTTTCCCCCAAGTTCATCAATTGGTTCATCAACTGCAAAGCCAGGCTCGTCGGTAGCTATTTCAAATAGGATTCCACCTTCTTCATGAAAATAGATAGCTTTAAAATAATTTCGGTCCCTAATTTCTGTTGGATAATATCCTTTTTCCTCAAGAAGTGATCTCCACCGGTTATGGTCTTCTTCATCACTTGCTCTCCAGGCAATATGGTGAACAGTTCCAGCTCCCATCAGCCCTCGAACCGATGGAGTAAGCTTGATATCAATTGTGTTTCCAAGGTCGGAATTTGCTTTAAATCTTAAGAAACCCTCTTCCTGCCCAATCAATTGGAGCCCCAGTATATTCTCAAGAACATCAGCAGTTTTATTTGGCTGCGCCGAAATCAAGGTCGCTCCGCCAAATCCTTTAATGGCAACGTCTGGGTGAATTTCACCAAAGCTCCAATTATTGACTGGCCCCTCGGTTCTTTCTACGAATTCAATTTCAAGCCCATCAGGATCCTGGAAGCTTAAATATCTTTCACCGAATCGAATAGTCGAATAAGTTTTTATCCTAAATTTCTTAAGACGTGCTTCCCAAAAGGCGAGTGAGTCTTTTGGGATGACGTAACTTGTTGAGCCTACTTGGCCAGTACCAATACGGCCTTTTAACTGTTTTTCCCACGGAAAGAATGTAATAACAGTTCCCGGTCCGCCCGATTCATTTCCAAAGTAAAGATGATATACTTCCGGACGGTCGAAATTGATTGTCTTCTTTACAAGCCTTAGCCCAAGTACGCCAGAGTAGAAATCAATCGTTCTTTGAGCATCATTCACCATCGCGGTAATATGATGAATCCCGGCTGTTTTTTGCATACCTGCTTCCTCCTTCAGTTGAGCTCAGTACTGTGCATTGGCGGATCAACTAAAGCTTTTCGTCTAAATTCCTGATTTCGAAAGGAAGGACAGACCTTTCTATCCTATCGCGGTATTGCTCATATCGTTCTGGCAGCATTAATTGCTCACCCATCGTCTCATAGGATTCGTCATGGGCAAATCCTGGAGGATCTGTTGCTATTTCAAACAATATTTCCCCATGCTCCCTAAAATAAATGGCGTTAAAGTAGTTTCGGTCCTGAACAGGAGTGACCCCATAACCGAAGCTTTCAACATATTCCTTCCATTCAAGCTGGTCTTGGTCATCGATTGCTCGCCATGCTATGTGGTGGACGGTTCCTACTCCCATTTGTCCGCGGCCAACAGGGGTCATTTTTAAATCAATGATGTTCCCAATATCTGCAGTAGAACGGAACCGGACCATATCGCCTTCCTCCGCAATTCGTTCCAATCCCATTACAGTTTCCAACAACTCGGCTGTCTTTTTTGGCTGAGCCGAAAGTAAGGTTGCCCCTCCAAAACCTTTAATGGCAACTTCAGGAGTAATATTTCCAATCGACCAGGTGTTAACCTCCCCTTCTTCTCTTTCAACTAGTGCAAGACGCAGGCCATGCGGGTCATCAAATTCTAAATATTGCTCCCCAAAGCGGGTAATTTTTATAAATGGTATATTGAACTTCCCTAGCCTTTCTTCCCAAAATCGAAGGCTTCCTTTAGGAACAGCATAGGAAGTGATTCCCACTTGCCCATCTCCTATTCTGCCTTGGTATGCACCGACCCATGGAAAAAACGTAATAATTGTTCCCGGCTTTCCACCTTCATTGCCGAAATAGAGATGATACGTACCTGGATCATCAAAATTCACAGTCTTTTTAACTAAACGCAATCCTAGAACCCCTGCATAAAAATCTGCGTTCTCTTGTGGATGACCTACAATCGCCGTTATATGATGTATTCCCATTGTTTTCTTACTCATTCATAGCACTCCCTTTTATTTTTATCTCAAGAATCTAGATTTCGAGATATTTTTTAAAAGCATATTATTCAACTGTATTATTTACTTTCTTTAAAAGTTTCAAAAATGTTTCTGCCTCTTCTGGGTTCAAGACTTCGAATAGACCATCAACCATGTCCAGATACTTAGGCATAATCATGTCCATGATGTTAAGCCCTTCATCAGTTATTGAAACATGTATCGCCCTGCGGTCATTAGGGCAAGCACTCCTTTTTAAGAGACCTCGCTTTTCTAATTTATCTATAACGTACGTCATTGAACCACTTGAAATTAAGACATTCTGGCAAATTTGCTGGATTGTCAGTGTACCTTTTTGGTATAGCACTTCCAGCACTGAAAATTCCGTTACATTTAAATTGCTCTTGAGCATTTGTTCTCTTATTTTTTCATGAATTCCTTTTGCAGTTTTCATTAATACAATAAACGGTTCATTAGGGAATCGTCTATTCACTGTACTCACCTCCTATCCTCCTAAAAGTTTCAATGCGTATGGTCAGCCATTTGATGAGGCTCGTCAAAAATGAAATTCCTTAAATTTCGAGGCAAGAAACTGCGTATTTCTTCTTCGTTAAATCCAATGTTCATTCTTTTTTCATCCTTGATAATTGGCCGCCTTAGCATAGACGGGTTTTCAGTTATAATTTGATATAACTCGTGTAGTTTAAGTGATTCCAAATCTATGTTAAGTTTCCTAAACGTTTTAGAGTTAACCGAAATTATTTCTTCGGTTCCTTCATAAGTTAGGCGGAGGATTTCTTTTATTTCTTCAATCGTCAGCGGCTGCTTCGTAATGTTTCTCTCTACGTAATCGATTTGATGCTCCTCCAGCCATGCTTTTGCTTTACGGCAGGAAGTACAACTTGGAGAAGTATATAAATTCAACATGTGTACCACACTCCTAAAATAAATATATATATCTCAAATTAAAATATCTTTAATTCAAGATAATTATATGACTTAAGTGGTTATAAGTCAATCACTAAGACTAATTTTTATTTCCTGTTGCAACAAGTGGGTCGCCTTTAATCAAACTCTTACATACATTGAGCAAAGAAGTACCCCAACCACCACTATGCGATAAAATAGAACATTCTTATCAGTTAATCGGAAGAAAATGGGTAGGACTTATTATTCGTTCACTTATTGAGGAACCAAAACGATTTAGTGAAATTCACGCTTACATACCTGATTTAAGTAAGCGCGTCCTTAATGAACGCCTGAAAGAATTAGAGGAATCGGGGATTATCCTTCGACATGTCATTACGAGCCGACCTGTGCGCATTGAATATTCCTTAACAAGATAAGGAACCGAATTAGGGAAAGCACTTAAAGGTTTAGAATCATGGGCTGAAAATTGGCTTTAAGTAAAACGCCGATATTTCACCGGTTATTGAAAAAAACACATCAAGAATAGACATCGAATATTTAGGATGAATAAAAATGGCAAGAAAAACTGCCACTTGGAGCGGACGTTGAGATCGAAAGGATCGCGAAAAAACCTAACTAGAGCGGAGCGCAGCAATATTTAAAATTTGAGGCCAAAGATAAAAGGCATTGGGAATGATTTCTCCCGATGCCTTTTATTTATTCGCCGCCTCATTCTTTTCTTAAATGTATATAATCCCAAATAAGTTGAAAGATAACAATATCCTTATATCTTTTTTGGAGTGGGTTACAGTTGGATAAGAAAATCAATAATCATGAATTAGGAGAATTGTGTTTACTTGCTGGGAAAATAATGTTGGAAAGCGGAGCAGAGACATACCGAGTTCAAGATACAATGATGAGAATTGCAAGTTCTTTTGGAATAAGGTCCTCGAACAGTTATGTGACACCGACTGGAATTGTATTTTCATTATGTGGAACTGAACAAACCAAATTGGCACAAATTTCAAAACGGTCTACGGATTTATATAAAGTGATAATCGTAAATAGTATATCCAGGAAAATTAGCAGCGGTGAAATCTCAGCAGCGGAGGCCTACTCTACTTTAAGAAAAATCGAAAAAGGAAATCCTAAATATCCTATATATATAAAGATACTTGCAGCTTCCATCGTAAGCGGCTTCTCCATCGTCGTTTTTAATGGCGAATGGAATGATTTTTTTCCCGCGTTCCTTGCCGGTGGTGCTGGTTTTTTATGCGTGAGTTATATTCATCATTTAGTAGATTTAAAATTTTTTACAGAATTTTTCGCAGCTCTAATTGTGGGTTTAATGTCCTATTTTTTCAAATATATTGGTTTTGGAGAAAACCTTCCAAATATCATTGTTGCAAGTATTATGCCATTAGTACCCGGCCTTCTGATTACGAACGCTGTAAGAGATTTAATGGCTGGGCATCTTGTTTCTGGTTTATCTAAAGGTGCAGAGGCATCCTTGACTGCATTTGCGATTGGGGCGGGTGTAGCAGTTGTTTTTTCACTCTTTAACTAGATCGAGGAAAACATGGATATGATTACACAACTATTGGCTACCTTCTTTGTTTCAGGTGCCTTTGCTGTCATTTTTAATGTACCAGAAAAGAATATCCTGCAATGTTGCATTGTTGGTATGGTAGGGAGACTTTTACACAGTTCGTTGATGAACCATGATTTTGATAAAGTACAAGCCACATTAATTGCCTCCTTTTCCATAGGCGTTATTAGCCAACTATTTTCCAAGATTTATAAGACGCCTGTCATTGTATTTAGCATTTCAGGCATACTTCCATTAGTGCCTGGCGGCTTAGCCTATGATGCAACAAGAAACTTTGTTGAAGACCATTACAGCTTAGGAATTCAGTTTGCCGTAAAGGCCATTATGACAGCAGGTGCCATTGCTGTCGGACTCGTCTTGTCAGAAGCGATCATGCAAATTTTAAAAGTAAAGAGAAAATTCAGTTAAATGGTTTTCGCAAGTAAGTTATTGAAAAAGAAAATTCCCACCCCAATCTTGAATAAAGGCGAAATTTGTTAAGCAGTTCTAATAATAAAAAATAATCTTTAGATTAATACTACCTTTAAATCTGCTAAGGAGAAAAATTATGTTAAAAAAGCTATTTTTAGGCGTCCTCTTTTTTACATTTATTTGCACTCTGCCAATTAACACTTATGCTCAAGTTATTCATGAGACAAGGTATGGGGATAGTTTATCGAAGATATCCAAAGATTATAACGTAAACAAAGATGATCTTGCTAAACTGAATGGGCTAGCCAAAAATGCTCAACTTGTACTAGGGCAGGCGATCTTAATACCCGGTTCTACATATGTGGTCCATCCTGGTGATAGTCTTTGGGAAATTGCTTTCCGTCATGGTATTAGTGAAAGGACACTAATGGATCTTAATCACCTAAAAAGCCGCGTCATTGTCCCTGGCCAAAAATTAAACATCCCTCCTCCACCTAAATTAGATGTTTGGACAGGAACATATTTTGTTCCGAAGGATAAGAACGCAAATACTTGGATGCTTAATAACTATAAAAGCACTCTTTCAGGTATTTTCGTGTTTGAATATCGTTCAGATGAAAAAGGAAATCTTATTGAAGTAGAGGAAAACCAGGCACATAAGATTTCTTGGAAAGAGAATCTGACTCCTTATGCCACATTATCTAATTTAAGTGAAAAGGGATTTGATCCTGATTTGACTCATAAATTGATCAGTACCCCTTGGCTAAGGAAAAAATTCATCAATAATATTTATTCCTTATTAGATAGTCACGACTATAAAGGTGTTGTCATTGACTTCGAACAAGTAAGAGCCCGCGATCGAGCTAATCTTAATTTATTTATTAAAGAACTAGCAGAAAAACTTCATCCGGCAGGAATGGAAGTCATGATGGCTGTCCCACCTAAAAAAAGCGATCAGGAACCAGCCCATTCTAAAGCATATGATTATAAAACCCTTGGAAAGTATCTTGATCGCTTATTTTTAATGACATATGATTGGCATTGGCCAGGTGGTCCATCAGGCGCTATTGCACCCATTGGAGAAGTAGAAGCTACTGTAAAATACGCCTCATCGGTCATTAAGAAATCGAAATTAATGCTTGGAATACCGCAATATGCCTATGATTGGACAATAAAAGGGGATGGTCGATCGGGAACAGCCTATTCCACCCAACATGCAATCGATTTGTATACCGGTTATCAAAGTGCTGTTCATTATGATGAAAAAATGGGTGCTCCATGGTTCCGTTATGTAGACAAAAACGGAGCACTTCACGAAGTTTGGTTTGAAGACCCTCGGAGCCTTCTACTAAAATTCCGTCTTGTTCGAGAATATGGTCTAGGTGGATTTGGATGTTGGCATTTAGGACTAACAATGCCTCAAACAAAAGAAATGTTATTGGAGGAATTTAATATTATTAGATAACACTTTTAAAGAAAGTTCTCAAGAAAAATAGCGGACAGCCCCCTATTTTATACTTGACTTAAGTACTGAATTAAAACCTCAATGTTGCTACCAATCGGAGCTTTTTTCGCGAGTAAAACAGATTTAGGGCAAATGAAAAAATTAAGCATGCCTTCGCAGACAGGACAAAAAAAGCATGGTATTCGGTGGACAACCTTGCGAGGCCTAAAAAATTGTCCATTTTGGTACTGCTATTTTTGCATCAATGACTTTGAAGAAACTAGCCAATTGGACATGGAAAGTTGTCTAAGGATACTTGAAGTGTATGCTAATATGAAAAGCATCTTATGATTACCCCTAGAAATTTTGCGCAAAAATGACAAAAGGCCAGGAGGTAGCCTCTCCTGGCCTTTTGTCGACACTCTCAGGGGTCTTTTAAATGACCCTCTGTTTCCGTAATTCTAAAGCAAAAACTAAAAAAACAATTAAGTAAACAGTTTCCTTCCTATAAAAAACCCTCTTCTATTCAGTTCCCAGGATAGTTGACCCTTTTTCCTTTTACGAATTCAGTTGTTGGACCCCTTAATAGACACTAGGTCCCCAACTTCTGCAGCTTAAATTCCTCTAGTATTAACTCCTCTGTTTGGGGCATCGACGTTCCTAAATGCCAACACCCCATTCCACCCAACTTATTAGACGGAACTTGGCTTGGAGACTTCTTGGATCTTCAAACCAAACTTCGTGTATAGCTCCATCCTCACCTTGGTATCTAAACCATGGTGATTTTGCCCTTTGGTCATAATAAACTTAACTTTCATGTTTATGGTACAAGTTAATGGCATTTTGGTAGAGAAGGGAACCCCTTTTTTCTTAGCACCTGTTATTGACCAATTATATGCATATTGAGGAATACCAAGCATTAGCTTTGATCTAGGGACTACAGAAACTGCATAATCCAAAACAGGGAATATAGGAGCAATTAGACCCGATGGACCGCCGGGCCAATGCCAGTTATAAGTCATTAAAAACATCTTATCAAACAAAGATTTTAATAAAAAACTGTGACTGATCATCACGGATTTTTGCCTATAAAAAGAAAAAACCACCAATTATGTATTGGTGGAGACGGTGGGACGTGCTATTCCATTCTTTCGATAATGGCACTGACTATATCTTGAACCTTCAGTCTGAAGGCCCTCTGGCGTATTATGCATAATGTAGTTTTGCCCGGTTCCCGGACAGATTATGCATCCTAGTACTGCCTCTTGGGCAGCCTATAAGTCGATACACGGCTGTTGGATTGCTCCACATACCGCTCGGCATTGCCTTATCGCAAATGTTGCGACTTAGGTTTCACCGATAAAGCCAGATTTTCACTTGCATATTGCTATGCAAGGCGACTAATTGCTAATCGAACCCACGTCCAAAGATATCGGCACTTAGGCTTCTACGAGTGTAGTCGACATATTCGCGATTCGCTGAGCCATCTGCCTGTCGACAGGCGTTTGGTCAGCTAGCCTGGTTGTTCTCTTCCTTCATCCTCAGACGGTGGAATCCGGCGTAGCCCACTTAGAGTGAGTCCCTTACCCTACCACATGGGCAATGGAGGGAGGAACCGCTATGCAGTATTAAGCTGCGAAAGCGAGGTTGTTGTTAGTTTTGCCAGTTATTGGCGTTGACGTTTTAACGAGGCCGATCCCCTCGACTCGCAACCTAAGCTCGAACTACCCCTGTCGAATCCGTAGCGTCCCCATTGTAGTATGAGCGGCAATTGTTTCATTGCCGGACGTCGGAAAAGCCCAGAGAATGAGCTTAGATTATGCGCCGCAGTAACCCTGCGACAGTTATTATTATATCACAAACAGCCATTTTTTCAATAGGAAGGACTTGGCTTCCCTGTCGCATCTTACATTTTCTGCCGTTCACGGAATGCCCTTTCGATATCGCGCTTTGCTTCCTTCTGCTTTAGGTCCTCGCGTTTGTCGTACTTCTTCTTCCCCTTCGCCAGGCCGATGAGCACTTTCGCGTAGCCGTTTTTTAGATACATCTTCAGCGGAACGAGCGCGAAGCCTGCTTCCTTCGTTTCGCCGAGCAGCTTCATGATTTCCCGTTTGTGCAAGAGAAGCTTCCGTGTCCTGAGCGGGTCATGGTTATAGCGATTCCCTTGTTCATACGGGGATATGTGGACGCTGTACAGGAACATCTCGCCATTGTGGATCCTTGCGTAAGAATCCTTCAATTGCACCTTGCCGGCGCGGATCGACTTGATTTCGGTTCCCTGCAGCACGATTCCGGCTTCATATGTCTCTTCTATAAAATAGTCATGGTACGCTTTTTTATTTTGCGCGACTGTTTTTCCTACACCTTTAGGCATGCTGACTCCCCCTAACGTTCCTTAATTGTAGCAAAATTTCTCTATTCCCACAATGAATGCCCGGGAATGAAAGAGAGCCTCAAGGAGGCCCTCCATCTTTGCGGAAACACGTTATGGCTTATTGCCGGAGCACTATGACATCGGCGCTCTACCTCTTTTTGTTTTTCCGTTTTACGCTTTTGTTTTTCGGGACATTTTCGTAGAATTTGCGTTTCTTTTTCTTTTTGGCCTTATCATCATCACCCGAAGCACCAGGCTCTGTTCGTCCGATGCTTTTGGCTACGGAACCGCGGCCGCTGTCGGATTTAGAGCCGCCGCGGCGATTGCCGTCCTTGCCCTTGGTTGGTTTCTTTTCACCAGTGTTCGTCCTGAAAATGCGGCCTTCCCCGCTCCGCTCGCGCCTTGTCCCTTTCATGCCGACAATCTCAAAATCAATCGACCGTTCGTCCTTGTTGACATTAATGACGCGGACTGTGATCTCATCGCCAATCCGGAACACATTGCCGGTCCGCTCGCCAATCATCGCAAAATGGCGCTCGTCATAGCGGTAATAGTCATCTGTCATGTAGCTGACATGGACAAGTCCCTCAATTGTGTTTGGCAGCTCGACAAACATACCGAAATTTGTAACCGAGGAAATGATGCCGTCGTATTCCTCGCCGATTTTGTCCTCCATATACTCCGCTTTTTTAAGCTCGTCGGTTTCCCGCTCGGCATCTACTGCCCTGCGCTCCATCTTGGACGTATGCTCGGCAATCTCCGGCAGCCTCGCATTCCATTTTTCACGGGTCGCTTCATCCAGCTTTCCTTTTATGAGGTATGTCCGGATCAGCCGGTGGACAATCAAGTCCGGATAACGGCGGATCGGGGATGTGAAATGCGTGTAGAATTCAGTTGAAAGTCCGAAGTGTCCAAGGCTTTCGGGATAATATTTCGCCTGCTGCATGGAACGCAGCATCACGGTTGAAACGACCATTTCCTCCGGCTTGCCCTGCACTTCTTCGATGATTTCCTGTAAGGCGCGCGGGTGCACCTGATTGGCCGTCCCCCTGACAAAATAGCCGAAGTTCGTGATGAATTCAAAGAAGCGGCGCAGCTTGTCTTCCTTCGGGTCCTCGTGAATCCGGTAGATGAACGGTACATCCATCCAGTGAAAATGCTCAGCGATCGTTTCGTTGGCTGCCAGCATGAACTCCTCGATCAGACGCTCGGCGACAGAGCGCTCGCGTAGAACGACATCAATCGGTTTGCCGTCCTCTTCAACAAGCACTTTTGATTCCTTAAAGTCGAAATCGATCGCACCGCGGTCCATTCTTTTTTTACGCAAAATAGACGCAAGTTCTTCCATTTGCTCGAACATCGGAACGAGCGCTTCATAGCGGCCTCGCGTTTCCTCATCCTTGTCGACAAGGATCTTGTTCACGTCGCTGTACGTCATCCGTTCCGTTGTCTTGATGACACTTTGGAAGATTTCATGGCTTACAACATGCCCGCTCGAATCAATTTCCATGTCGCACGAAAGCGTCAGGCGGTTCACCTTCGGATTAAGGGAACAGATGCCGTTCGATAAACGGTGCGGAATCATTGGAATGACCCGATCAACGAGATACACACTCGTCCCGCGCTCTTCCGCTTCCCTGTCAATCGGCGAGCCCTCGGTCACATAATAGCTGACGTCGGCGATATGGACGCCGAGCTTGTAATTGCCGTTATCGAGCTTTGTAACGGTGACGGCATCATCAAGGTCCTTCGCATCGGCGCCATCAATGGTCACGATGACCTGGTCGCGCAAATCGCGGCGGTCCGTTAGATCACTTTCGCTGATTTCATCCGGCACCGCGTTAGCCTGTTCAAGCACTTCCTCGGGAAACGCAATCGGGAGCCCATGCTTGTATATGACTGAGAGAATATCAACACCCGGGTCATTTTTATGGCCGAGGATTTGGATAACCTCTCCTTCCGCGCTTGTCCTGCCTTCCGGATAGCTGACGATTTTCACGACAACTTTGTGGCCTTCGACTGCGCCCCCGTTAGCGGCC
The DNA here is from genome assembly GCF_003362805.1 of Neobacillus piezotolerans. Taxonomy (GTDB): domain Bacteria; phylum Bacillota; class Bacilli; order Bacillales; family Cytobacillaceae; genus Bacillus_D; species Bacillus_D piezotolerans. The sequence goes on along the minus strand of NZ_QNQT01000002.1, from coordinate 537,584 downwards.
TTTGGAATAAAGATGTCGCCGGCAAACTTTTTTTCGTCAGGGATGACGAAGCCGAAGCTCTTGCTCTCGACATATGTACCAACCATCTGGGTAATCCCGCGCTCAAGAATGCGGACAATTGTCCCTTCCTTTCGCTCGCCTGAGGTTTCCGATGATACCCTCACCAGGACTGTATCGCCGTGCATCGCATTGTTCGTTTCATTTGGCGGGATGAAAATATCATCCATGCCAGGCTCTTCCGGCATGACAAACGCGAAGCCCTTTGCATGGCCGGCAACCTTGCCGCGAATCAAATTCATTTTTTGCGGAAGGCCGTAGCGGTTCGAACGTGTCCGTACGACAAGCCCCTTTTCCTCCATCTGGACGAGGGCCTTGACGAATTCCTTGAAATCGGCCGAATCCTCTATCCCGAACGCTTCCTCAAGCTCCTGGACAGTCAGCGGCTTGTAGGCTTCATCCCTCATATATTGCAAAAGCTTGTCTATATGTGCTTGAATATTATCTTCCAAGCTAATCCCTCCCTTACAGGGTGTTTCTTATTATTCTTTCCAATCCAGGCCTTCTAGAAACGCATAAACATCCTCATGGAGCTGTTCTTTCTCTTTATCGAGGGTGATGACGTGCCCAGATTCCTCGTACCACTTGATTTTCTTGTCAATCGACTCTGCTTCGCTGTAGATAATATTGGCGCTGTTTGGGTTAATCATCCCGTCATGGCGCGCCTGGACGACGAACAGCGGAGCGTAAATGAGGTCGACATGGTTCCGGACATCCGTGATCAGTTCCTGAAGCGCTTTTAGCGTAGTCATTGGTGTTTTCTTGAATTCTTCCATTTCCTCGTTGACCTCTTCAGGCGTTTTCCCTTCATGCTCCTTGTATTCGCGGGCATAGTGAAGAACCCCTTCATACATGGTTTCCTCGCTTCGGAAATCCATCGGGGCGCACATCGGAATAATACCCTTTACAGGCACAGTGTAACCCAGTTTCAGCGAGAATACTCCGCCAAGCGACAGGCCGGCAACAGCGATTTCATCATAGCCATTTTCTTTTAAAAATTGATATCCGTCCATTACGTCCTGCCACCAATCCTCGGGTCCGGTTTTCAAAAGTTCTTCCGGCGGCACCCCATGGCCTTTGTAATGCGGCGCATGGCTTGTATATCCTTTTTTCTCTAGGAAGCGCCCCAGCATGCGCACATCGGCGGAGTTCCCGGTGAACCCGTGCAGCAGAAGCACCGCGCGCGGCCCGGCTTCAAATGTAAACGGCTTTGGTGGTTGTACTTTCATTTCTGTTATCTCCTTCATGTATACATCTTCCTTTAGTTTTAACAAAGGCAGGACGCACATTCCAGAAATAAGCCTTTACAGCATAGCGGAGGTTTTTTCAGAATTTTTAGATAAAGGCGAATCCCGAAAAATTTGGGGCGAATTATTAAAAAATTAGGGCGATTAAGCCCAAAGATAAGGCGAATTATTTTTTACCAGTAAGGAAGCGGATCAGATAAGTTCCTTTTTAAGAGAAATTACAAACCTTTTCTATGTATCTCAGCAAAAAATCCCTGTCTTCCGGGAAGGAAAAGTCCAATGCGGCCAAATCCTCTTTTGTTTTCCAGGCAATATCGTAAATAAGGTTATCTGGATCCTGAATTTTTCGGCTGCCGCCCATGATTTTTAAAATAAAATAACGCACTTCCACCGAAAATCCTTCATATGTTCCTGTTTTCACCTTTACTTCATCAAGGACCTCTACTAAAAAACCTGTTTCTTCCTCGAACTCACGCCTGCAGCATTCCCGATAGGTTTCCCCTTTCTCAACGCCTCCAGAGGGGACCGCCCATTTTTTCGTTTCCTCCGGTTTTCCCTGCAATACCATCAAAATACGGCTTTCTTCATTAATGCATATACCCGCCGCGCCTGCCCACTTTACCATCCGATCGCTCCTTTTATTTCAATCCCACATACTATTCGAGGGCTGAAGCGGTTCTTCCTTTTTTCAAACAAAAATAAAACCCGGCACGCGGCCGGGCTCAATTTTCTTGATTAAAGTTTTAAGTACGTTACGGCAATTGTCAGGATAAAGAACAATACCGAGAGGACAACCGTGATCCGGTGAAGGATAAGGTCGATGCCGCGAGCTTTCTGCTTCCCAAAAAGCTGCTCCGCCCCGCCGGAAATCGCGCCGGAAAGACCCGCGCTACGGCCAGATTGTAATAATACAACGACAATAAGTCCAATCGATACGATTACCAATAATGTTACGAACAATGCATGCATGAAGGCCACCTCCTGTTAGACGTTCACTCACAGTATTCTTAATTTAACATATAATCCCGTTTTTCACAATAGCGGGATTCTTGGAGATTTTGACAGTAGCTTGAGAGTGGCCTCAGCCTTTGTCCCACCAAATAGGGGTACGCGTGGCAGCCGAATCAAGACCTCAACGCATTACCGAAGCGGCCATCCTTACGTACGTATGCCGCTTCCCGCGGACGACAATTGAATAAGCCATGATATTTTCCGGCAGCGCGATTCCATTCGCGCCCGCATCACCGATATGGTAAAGGTCCGCACCAGCCATTTTGCTGTTAAGGGCAATTTGCCTGATTGTCGCTTCGTCGGCTCCCTCCTGACTTGTCCCGGTCGTAAGTATGGCAAGGGCGTCCTTTTCGTGGACAAGGTCGACGAGGCGGGCTGTTTTTTCTGTTGTAAACCCTGGAACGGTTCCCGGTGACGGGATAAGGATAATATCGGCACCCGCCTCAATAAATCCATTCAACGTTTCTTCCCCCATCAAGGTGCTGCCAGTCTCCCCTGCGACTCCGGCACCATGCATTTTTCCGGCAATAATCAAGCCTTCCGGGCCAAAGGCATCGCGAGCGATGGCAATCGCTTTTGTAATTTCGGCATTTGAGACGCCTGTTTTCGGATTTCCCGTCAGGCATACAAAATCAAAACCTAGCTCCTTTGCCCGGCGAAGGGAACGATCAGTGGCGATACGGCCTTCCGGAAGCTCGGTTAGCGCCTCAAGCTTTTCCGCTGAAAGGTCGACCGGTTCAAGATTCAATCCGACAGGCCTGCCAACAAGCTGTTTAAGCCTGTGAACAATGTCATCCGGTTCAGTTGCCGCCATCCCTTGCATTTCAGGATTGAAAACATCAAAGAAGTTCAGCAGGACCAGGTCCGCGCCAAAGGCCGACACCATTTCGGCATTCGTGACAGCCGGATATAGCGGGGTGAACGACCCGATGACCTCTGCTAAAATCGTCCTCCCTTCCGAGGCGAGGATCGACTTTTTTATATCTTGCCCGGTCATTTTCGCAAAATCGGACGCAGTGCAATCAAGAATACGTTTCAATACGGCTACCTCCCAAGGGAATTTTTTTGGAGGTGCTTCCAAATTGGCCGGAAATCACCTCCAGTTAAAAATCTAGTTCAAAACTGTCTTCATAAAATCCGATGACGACACTTACAAATGAAAATCCATCTCCAAACTGTCTTCATAAACCTGATGAAAACAGTTTCTAATAGAAATCCCTTCCAAACTGTCTTCTTAAACAGTGTCCTTTTCTTAAAACGCCAACCAGGCTAATTTTTCCACAGGGAACGAAAAAAATACCTGGCGGCACGGGGCCGCCAAGCGTATTCGCAAATTTCTATAGCTTCTTCATTTCGTTGGACAGGAACTCAACGTCGGTTCCGACGACAACCTGGATATCCTGTTTGCTGAGCTTGATGACCCCTTTGGATCCAAGCTGCTTAAGGCGGTTTTCATCGACGTTGTCAGTGTCCTTCACCCGGAGGCGAAGGCGGGTGACGCAGTTGTCGATGCTTACGAGGTTATCCTTCCCGCCAAGGGCATCGACATATTGGACGGCGGCAGTATGGTAGTCTCCCTTAATCGCGGAGTCCTCGTCAAACTCGCCTTCGACATCATCTTCACGGCCCGGAGTTTTCAGGTCGAGTTTCTTGATAAGGAAATAGAATACGACGAAGTAAATCGCCGCGTATACTAAGCCGACCAGCGCGAGAAGGAGCGGCTTTGTAGCGATCCCGTAATTCAGGAAGTAGTCAATCGCACCCGCGGAGAATCCAAATCCATGCCGTATTCCCATCAGATAGGTGACTGCGAGCGCAATCCCTGTCAAGAGTGCATGGACAAAGTAAAGAACCGGGGACAGGAACATGAATAAGAATTCGATTGGTTCGGTAATCCCTGTCAGGAACGATGTGAACGCAAGCCCTATCATTACCCCGGCTACTGCTTTGCGCCTTTCTTTTTTGGCTGCCGCCACCATTGCCGCGGCTGCCGCTGGAAGGCCAAACATCATGACCGGGAAGAAGCCTGTCATAAAGATTCCTGCATTTGGATCTTTCGCGAAGAAACGTGTCAGGTCACCCTTGACGACTTCGCCGGCTGCATTCGTAAATTCACCGAATTCAAACCATACGAGCGTGTTCAGGACATGGTGCAGGCCAAGTGGGATGAGCAAACGGTTCAGGAAGCCGAATACCCCGACCCCCAGAGCCCCCGCTCCAACGATCCAGTTACCGACAGAGTTGATTACATGCTGGATTGGCGGCCATACATATCCAAAGACCGCGGCAAGGATGAGCATCGTTAGTGCTGTAATAATCGGAACGAAGCGCCGTCCGCCAAAGAAACCTAGCCAATCCGGCAGTTTGATATCATGGTATTTATTGTACAATAGCCCGGCAATGACCCCGGCGAGGATTCCCCCGAGGACCGCCATGTTGATTTCGTCGTTGATCGCTTTGGTTGCGTTTGTCAAAATGAAGTAGCCAATGGCTCCGGCAAGCCCTGCGGCTCCGTTGCCATCCTTTGCGATTCCGACAGCGACACCGATTGCAAACAGAAGTGCTAGGTTAGAGAAAATTGCGTTACCAGCAGAAGAAATAAATTCAATATCCAATAAGTCCGGCTGGCCCAATCGTAGCAATAGGGCGGCTGCTGGCAATACGGCAATCGGGAGCATGAGCGCCCTTCCTATCCGTACCAAAAAACCTAACATCATTCCACACCTCTTCCTTTTCAATTTTGTGAAGCGTTTTCAAACAGGCAGATAGCCTGCCTACCTTTATATTAAACACTATATTTGTATACGTAAAATAATATGTGTCGAAAAATTGTGACAAATACAGCGACCGCAGGATCTAACGCCAACTCGGTGACCAAATGGACTCTTTGGAAGGATCGTCATTATATAAAAAAACTCCTCCATATGTGATGCTGCACATTGGAGGAGTCTACTTCTTCATTGGTATTTTCAGTTCTAATGAAACCTAGAATACGTACCTAGGTTCATTTATTACTTCTTAAGGTTGTAGAAGCTTTTTAGGCCAAGGTATTGGGCTGTTTCGCCAAGCTGGTCTTCGATACGGAGCAGCTGGTTGTATTTTGCAACGCGGTCTGTACGGGATGGCGCACCGGTTTTGATTTGGCCTGCGTTTGTTGCGACGGCGATGTCGGCGATTGTCGCATCTTCCGTTTCACCGGAACGGTGGGAGATGACGGCAGTGTAGCCCGCGCGTTTCGCCATTTCAATCGCATCGAACGTTTCTGTCAATGTACCGATTTGGTTCACTTTGATCAGGATGGAGTTGCCGACACCCTGCTCGATTCCCTGCGCCAATTTCTTTGTGTTTGTTACGAACAAGTCATCACCGACAAGCTGTACTTTTCCGCCAAGGCGTTCGGTCAATAGCTTGTGGCCTTCCCAGTCGTTTTCATCCAGGCCATCTTCAATTGAAATGATTGGGTATTTGGAAGCCATTTCTGCATACCAGTCGACCATTTCAGCGGATGTTTTCACAACGCCTTCACCGGCTAAATGATATTTTCCGTCTTCCTTGTTGTAGAACTCTGAAGATGCCGCATCCATAGCGAGCATTACTTCTTCGCCTGGCTTGTAGCCGGCTTTTTCAATCGCGGAAACGATTGTCTGGAGCGCTTCTTCGTTGGAACCTAGGTTAGGAGCAAAACCGCCTTCATCCCCTACCGCTGTGTTCAGGCCTTTTTCTTTTAAAACAGATTTCAGGCTGTGGAAAATTTCCGCGCCCATGCGAAGCGCTTCACGGAAGTTCGGAGCGCCGACAGGCATGATCATGAATTCCTGGATATCGACGTTGTTATCAGCGTGCTCGCCGCCGTTAACGATATTCATCATTGGAACTGGGAGCTGCTTGGAGTTGAAGCCGCCAAGGTACTGGTACAAAGGAATATCAAGGTAGTCAGCTGCTGCGTGGGCTACCGCCATCGATACGCCAAGGATGGCATTGGCGCCTAGTTTCCCTTTGTTTTCTGTGCCGTCAAGCTCAATCAGGGCCTGGTCGACGCCGACCTGGTCAAGGACGCTAAATTCACCAATCAATTCAGGCGCGATGATGTCGTTCACGTTTTCTACAGCCTTCAGGACGCCTTTGCCTAGGTAGCGTCCCTTGTCGCCGTCACGAAGCTCGACTGCTTCGTATTCACCTGTGGAAGCCCCACTTGGTACAAGGGCGCGTCCGAAGGCGCCGGATTCAGTGAAAACTTCTACCTCGATTGTTGGGTTGCCGCGGGAGTCAAGTACTTCGCGTGCGTAAACATCAGTAATAAATGGCATGCTTTTCTCTCCTTGTAAATGTATTTGTAATTGGCCGGCAGTAATGCGGCTAGTGATTCTCAGTAACACCTACGTCAGTTTTTCAAAAGCGACTTGCCTGTCATTTCCTTCGGCTGTTCGACATTGAGCAGGTCCAGGACAGTTGGGGCCAAGTCACCAAGGATTCCGTCTTCCCTTAGTTCAGCATCCGGTTTTGTAATGATGACGGGAACCGGGTTTGTTGTGTGCGCGGTCATCGGGTTGCCCTCTATTGTCACAACCTCGTCCGCATTTCCGTGGTCAGCCGTAATAATGGCGGTGCCGCCTTTTTCTAAAAGAAGGTCGACAATTTTGCCAAGGCATTCATCAACCGTTTCTACTGCCTTGATTGTCGGTTCAAGCATTCCTGAGTGGCCGACCATATCCGGATTCGCGAAATTGAGAATGATGCAATCGAAATTTTCATCCCCGATTTCTTGTAAAAGAGCGTCCGTCACTTCATATGCACTCATTTCCGGTTGAAGGTCATAGGTTGCCACCTTCGGGGAGTTGATCAGGATCCTTTCCTCGCCCGGAAACTTGTCTTCCCTGCCGCCGCTCATAAAGAAAGTGACGTGCGGGTATTTTTCGGTTTCCGCAATCCGCAGCTGTTTCAGGCCATTTTGCGAAAGTACCTCGCCAAGTGTATTGTCAAGATTGGTTGGCTTGAATGCGACATATCCGTCAACGCTTTCGCTGAAATGGGTCAGGCAGACAAAATACAAATGATGTGGATGCCCTGGACCCCGGTCAAACGCCCTAAAATCTTCATTCGTAAATGTGTTCGAAATCTGGATGGCCCGGTCAGGACGGAAGTTATAGAAAATAATCGCGTCATTGTCCTGGATTTTTCCTACCGGCTGGCCATCTTCGTCGGTCAGGACGGAAGGTAGGACGAATTCATCGAAAATCCCGTGCTGGTACGAATCCTCTATTACCTGCATCGGCTCGGAATACGACGGACCTTCGCCATAGACCATAGACCTGTAAGACTTTTCAACCCTGTCCCAGCGTTTGTCGCGGTCCATGGAGTAATAACGTCCCGAAATGGTCGCAAACTGGCCAACGCCATACTCCTTGATTTTCTCGAGTGTTTCCTGGATATAGGTCCCGGCCGTCTGTGGGCCGACATCCCGTCCATCCAGGAAGGCATGGATATAGACTTTCTTCAATCCTTCTTCGGCAGCAAGCTTTAATAACGAAAACATATGATTGATATGGCTATGAACCCCGCCATCTGACAAAAGCCCGAATAGATGAAGGGCGGTCCCATTCTTTTTCGCATGCTCTATGGCGCCCAGGAAGGTTTCATTCTTTTGGAATTCCCCTTCGCGGATGGCGATATTCACCCTGGTCAGGCTTTGGTACACAATCCGTCCGGCGCCGATATTCAAATGGCCGACTTCGGAGTTGCCCATCTGCCCTTCAGGTAAGCCAACCGCCTCGCCGGATGCCCGAAGCTGTGCATGCGGGTATTCGTTCCAGTACCGTTCAAAGTTTGGTTTTTTAGCCTGTGCCACCGCGTTTCCTGAACGTTCACCCCGCAGGCCGAAGCCGTCTAGGATGATTAATGCCACGGGAGATTTCTTCATTATTTACCAGCCTCCAAGAGCTGAAGGAACGATTGCGGTTCAAGGCTCGCGCCGCCAACGAGCGCGCCGTCGATGTCTGGCTGGGCCATGTACTCCCCAATGTTTTCCGGCTTGACGCTGCCGCCGTATTGAATCCGGACCGCGTTAGCTGCTTCCTGTGAAAACTTTTCCGCAACAACATTCCGGATATGGGCGCACACTTCGTTCGCATCTTCAGCTGTCGATGATTTTCCAGTGCCGATTGCCCAAATCGGTTCGTAAGCTATAACAGTTTTCTTTACCTGCTCTTCCGTAAGGCCTTCAAGGGCCTTCTCGATTTGGCCGCCAACCAGGCCGTTTGTTTCACCTTTTTCACGCTGCTCAAGTGTTTCGCCACAGCACACAATCGGCACAAGCCCATGTTTGAATGCGGCCAACGTCTTCTTGTTGACCATCTCATCCGTTTCATTGAACATTTCGCGGCGCTCGGAGTGGCCGAGGATGACATAGGCTACGCCAAGGTCGGCCAACGCAGCCGGGCTGATTTCGCCGGTAAACGCGCCCTTTTCTTCGAAGTGCATGTTTTGCGCCCCGATTTTAATAGGGGAGCCGTCCGTTTCGGCAACCAAGGCTGGCAAGAATAGTGCCGGGGCACAAATGGCCGATTCGATTTCCCCGCTGTTCGGCACGAGGCCTTTCACTTCTTCCACAAAGCTTTTTGCTTCCGATAACGTCTTGTGCATTTTCCAGTTTCCCGCAATGATCGGTTTCCGCATTCCGGCACGTCCTTTCTTTCTAGGTCTATTCCTTATCGTTCAGCGCGGATACGCCTGGAAGGTCTTTGCCTTCCATAAATTCAAGGGAAGCGCCGCCCCCTGTTGAAATATGGCTCATTTTATCCGCCAGGGCGAACTTTTCAACTGCCGCGGCAGAATCACCGCCGCCGATGACCGAATATGTAGATTCGGATTCAGCAAGTGCCGCGGCAACTGCTTTTGTCCCGTTTGCAAATTTATCAAATTCGAAGACACCCATCGGGCCATTCCAGATGACAAGCCTTGAACCTTGGATGACATCCCTGTAAAGGTCCGCGGTTTTTGGGCCGATATCGAGCGCTTCCCAGTCAGCAGGGATTTCGTCGATGCCCACGACTTTGGAATTGGCTTCCGGAGAAAAGTCATCCGCGATGACAGCATCGACTGGCATATGGAAGGATACGCCCTTTTCCTTCGCCTTTTCCATGAACGAATTAGCCAAATCGATTTTATCCTCTTCAAGCAGGGATTTGCCGATTTCATGGCCCTTTGCTTTTACAAAAGTATAAGCAAGTCCCCCGCCAATGATCAAGTGGTCGACTTTTTCAAGCAGGTTTTCGATTACGCCGATTTTATCCTTAACCTTCGCGCCGCCGATGATGGCAGTAAATGGCCGTTCCGGGTTGGAAAGGGCTTTGCCAAGCACTTCAAGTTCCTTTTCCATCAAAAATCCCGCCACGGCTGGAAGGTGATGTGCAATCCCTTCTGTCGATGCGTGAGCCCTGTGGGCCGCGCCAAACGCGTCGTTCACATAAACATCGGCAAGCGCCGCAAATTCCTTGGCGAGTTCAGGATCGTTCTTTTCCTCACAGGGATAGAAACGGACGTTTTCCAAAAGAAGCACATCGCCATTTTCCATGCCGCCAATTTGTTCCTTTACGGCATCTCCGTACGCCTCTTCGGCTTTAAGGACAGGTTTGCCCAGCAAATCGGCGAGGCGATCCCCAACGGGAGCGAGGCGCATTTCCTCGACAACCTTGCCTTTCGGACGTCCAAAATGGCTTGCAAGGATGACCTTGGCGCCTTGATCGATTAAATACTGGATCGTTGGCATCGCCGCGCGTATCCTCGTTTCGTCTGTGATTTTACCGTCCTGCATCGGGACGTTGAAATCAACACGGCAGAAAACGCGTTTTCCTTTTACATCTACATCCTTCAACGTCTTCTTGTTCATGGAATCCCTCCTGGAACATCGAATTTTTCCAACTGTAGCCTGTATTATTTTTCCCTTAAAAAAAGGAGGGGGAATCCTCCCCGCTCCCCACTAAAAGCCAATTTCATTATAGATGTTTTTTAAAAAGTTAGCCAATTTTACAAGTGATATGGATTATACGCCTTTTTCAGCGATGTATTCGCATAGGTCAACCACTCGGTTCGAGTAAGCGAACTCGTTGTCATACCAGGAAAGGACTTTCACCATATTGCCTTCAAGGACCATTGTGGACAGGCCATCAACAATCGATGATTCCGTGCTGCCGTTGTAGTCTGAAGAGACAAGCGGAAGTTCAGTGAACTTGAGTATTCCCTTCAGTGGGCCTTCAGCCGCTTCTTTCAACGCCTGGTTCACTTCGTCAGCTGTCACGTTTTTCTCTAGCTCAGCTACAAGGTCAACAACCGATACGTTAGGAGTTGGAACACGCATCGCCATTCCGTTTAGCTTGCCTTTCAGTTCAGGGAGGACAAGGGCAACGGCTTTCGCTGCGCCAGTTGTTGTAGGAATGATGTTTTCAGCAGCTGCGCGCGCGGCGATAGTCTTTATGCGGCAAATCAAGGATTTGCTGATCATTTGTATAGGAGTGGACAGTCGTCATCATTCCGCGCTTGATGCCGAAGCTGTCGTTAAGTACTTTTGCAAAAGGAGCAAGGCAGTTTGTTGTACAAGATGCATTAGAGATAACATGGTGGTTCGCTGCATCGTACTTGTCCTGGTTAACACCCATTACGATTGTGATATCTTCATCGGAAGCCGGGGCAGAAATGATAACTTTCTTGGCACCTGCTTCAAGGTGTTTCGCGGCGTCGGCACGTTTTGTAAAGCGGCCTGTTGATTCAACAACCACTTCAACGCCAAGGTCTCCCCATCCAAGCTGGGCAGGATCGCGCTCAGCGAGTACTTTAACAGTTTTTCCGCCAACCACAAGATTGGAACCGTCAACAGTCACATCTTCGGAAAGAGTTCCGTGGACAGTATCATATTTCAAAAGGTGCGCTAGCATGTTTGCATCCGTAAGGTCGTTAACCGCAACGATTTCAATGTTCGGATTGTTAAGGGCGGCGCGGAATACATTGCGTCCAATACGTCCAAAACCGTTAATACCAACTTTTAGTGCCATGATTAGTTCCTCCTTTGATTCGGTGAAGCTTAATTTTTATATCAAAGGGTAAATACCCTTTTAATAACATGTGCGTTGTTTAGTTCGAGTTGCCTTTTAACATTAATTTGGCTGCCCCTTCATCCGTTATGAGAATTGTTTGGGGAGGAGCCTTTTTTAAATAGGACTGGATGGCTTTGGCTTTCGAGCTTCCACCCGCCACGGCAATGACATTCGGAATGCCCGCCAGATCGCCGAGCTGCAAGCCGATGGTCATTACTTTATGGACAATGTCGCCCTGTTCATTGAAATAATAGCCGAACGCTTCCGCAACAGCCTCATTTAGGATGATTTTTTTCATGTCGGATTCTGGCGTGTTCCGCCGGTTAGCCATTGTAATAGCATCCCCTATTCCGTGAAGCACCATTCCAGCCGACTTGATCAGTGAAAGCACCTCATGGACTCCAGGTTCCTTTATGAAGGTTTCGTAAATATCCATGCTCACCTGCTCGGGAACATAAAAGACGCGATGGCGCGATTTCGTGTTTGCCGCCATGATGGAGCAAATCGTATTCGCCTGGTTCTGGACGTCTTCACCAATTCCGCCGCGGGCCGGGACGAACATTAAATCTTCCTTCGCGAGGCCTGGGCCGAGTTCTTCGGCAACAGCCGCCATTGTTGAACCACCGGTGACAGCGATGATATTTTTTCCATCAATCAGCTTTTTCATGCTGCCCGCGGTCGCCCGCCCTAATTCCTTTTTGGCAAGGGGCGACTGATCGCTGTCCCCCTGGACGATGATGACGTTCCGGATTCCCAGGAGACGCTTCAGGTCCATTTCCATTACATCTATACCCGTTAGCTCCCGCATTATGCCATCAAGGCCTTCGAGAAGGTTTTTACCTTCTTCGGAAAGGGTCAGGCCCATAGGGTGGGATAGAATAAGATTTTGTTCCTTAAGGAAATCGGTCTCGGTGCGGATGATCCTTTCCGTGTAGCCCAAGTTTGCCGCCAGTGTCCTTCTGCCGACCGGCTGCAGAAAATTGATTGTCCGGAGAATGGTATACCTTTCCTGCATAACAGCCAAAAGGTCCGGCAATAATCTTTTTTGGATAGTTAAAATCGAGTGCATGGAACGCAGCTCCTTCTTGCAAATTGTCGAGACTTGGCCGATTCTTCGGCAAGTTACTGGGACGTTTTTTGTCCCACTATGACAAATTTTGTCCCACCTATCGCAAAAAAAATCACCCTGTTCGCATTTATTGTAACAGGAGTGATTTTCACATTCAACTAATATGATTGGATTGTTTTTCTTTTATAAATGAATATAAATACTGCTTATCGATGATTCCGTAGCCCGCTTCGATTCCATCCACAAGGATGACCGGGATCATAAGCCCGTATTCCTCAGTTAATTTGTCGCTGGACGCAATATCAATTTCCTCTAGTTCAAACGAAATAGCCTCGCGGATTTCAAGCAGATCCGCCTTAGCCTTGTCGCAAAGCGGGCAGCGGCTCCTCGTATAGAAGGTAACTTTCGATTTCAAATTCAATCATCCTTTTTTAAAAGCGTTTCCTTTTTGAAGATGAACCAATGCCCAGCTGTTCACGGTACTTCGCCACGGTCCTCCTCGATATGACAAGGCCTTCATTTTCCTTTAGCATCTCGGCGATATCCTGGTCAGAAACAGGCTGCCGCTTATCCTCATGCCCGATAATGGCAGCGATTAATTTTTTCACCTGTGCGGAGGATGCGCTGCTTTCCGAAACTGTACCAATGCCGGACGAGAAGAACGACTTCAATTCAAAGGTGCCAAATGGCGTGCCGAGGTATTTTTCACGAACAGCCCTGCTGACAGTCGATTCATGTATATCGAGGGATTCAGCAATCTCCTTCATCGTAAGGGGTATAAGCTCCCTTTTCGCTGCCGAAAAAAAGAACGGCTGTTTTTCAATTATTTTCCCAGCTACTTTTAAAAGTGTTTCGTTCCTCTGCCTTATGCTTTTTGTGAGCCATTGATAATCCTGGTATTTATCCTGAAGGAATTTAATCGCCTGTATGTCCCCGCTGTTCGTAAGTGAATTGTACATTTCATCATTAAAACCGATCGATGGAAGGTTCCCCTCGACGAGATGGACGCTCCATTGCCCGTTGATGCAATCCGCCACTACGTCGGGAACAAGGTAAGCAGCCCTTTCCTGGTGGAAAGCAGCCCCTGGCCTCGGGTTTAATTTTTGCAAAAGGTCATAAATCTCCTGTACTTCCTGAAGGCTTATCCTCAAGTCCTTCGCAAGCTTCTTCCACTTTTTCTCGGCAAATTCAGGAAAGTAGCCCTCTACGATTACACGGGCCAAAGGAACTTTTTCCCCAATCCTGTCGAGCTGGAGCAGCAGGCATTCCTGCAGGTTCCTGGCGCCGATGCCAGGCGGGTCGAGCTGCTGGATTTCATGCAGGCATTCTTCCGCATGGGCTGGGGTTACTTTCAAATTGAGAGCGATTTCATTTATATCTCCGCGAAAATACCCATTTTCATCTATATTTAATATCACCTGGCGAATAAGTCTGTGTTCGTCTTTATGGAAACGCGCTGGATTAAGCTGTGAAAGGAGATGTTCCTCAAGCGTCGTTCCCGTTTCCGATGCAATTCCGTTAATATCGTTTTCTTTGTCCCTTGGCACTGATTTTTTTCTTGAACGGTCTTTCGGTTGCCCGGAAGGCACGATTTCAAGCAGGGGATTATCAAGCGCCCTGGCTTCGAGAAAGCTTGAGAGCTCCTGGGCGTTATATTGGAGCAGGGCAATCGCCTGGGACAATTCCTGCGTCATTGACAATCTTGTCTGCTGCTGTTGTAAAAGTCCAATCCTCATGTTCATCCGCTTTCCCTCCGACTTCTATTTTACATGAAAATCGGTTGTTTGGGTGATAGGGAGAAAAACTTGGCAGCTTTTTTTGGGAAAGGAGTTGTTTTTTGATTTTCTAGTCTAGGTTTTGGGCGACCACCAGGTCAGGATGCCAAGGACAATTTTACAAAAAAAAATCAACGGTCCGTTTTAGGTACCGTTGATTTTTGAAAAGTAGCGCCCTCGTCAGGACTCGAACCCGAATTTCAAGAACCGGAATCTTGCGTGCTATCCGTTGCACCACGAGGGCATGTTTTTTGCATCACATTTTCATATTATAGTGGAAACCAATCCTCTTTGCAAGCACAGATTATGTTTAAAATGGAGAACGTTGGGTAAGATGGATGACATGGAAAAAAATTTCGAATAAAGTCTTGTCTATATGAGCGATTCGTTTGACCTTTATTGACCATCATTGTATGATACTTACATAAGGAATCTTTAAAATGTTTCATAAGGAGGCACTCTAATGAATTTGATCCCTACAGTCATTGAACAAACAAATCGGGGCGAGCGAGCATACGATATATATTCCCGCCTTTTAAAAGACCGGATTATTATGCTAGGAAGCGGGATTGACGATCATGTTGCCAACTCGATTGTTGCCCAGCTTTTGTTCCTGGAAGCGGAAAACCCTGAAAAGGACATCTCCATCTACATCAACTCCCCAGGCGGAAGCATTACTGCGGGGATGGCCATTTATGATACGATGCAGTTCATCAAGCCGGATGTCCAGACCATCTGCATCGGCATGGCGGCTTCAATGGGAGCATTCCTTCTTGCAGCGGGAACGAAAGGCAAACGTTACGCCCTTCCAAACGCGGAAGTAATGATTCACCAGCCGCTTGGAGGCGCGCAAGGACAGGCAACCGAAATTGAAATTGCCGCCAAGCGCATCCTGTTCCTTCGCGAGAAGCTGAATGGCATTCTTTCCGAGCGTACTGGCCAGCCGCTTGAAGTAATCGCAAGGGATACAGACCGCGACAACTTCATGACTGCTGAGCGCGCGAAAGAATACGGCCTCGTCGACCATATCATCACTCGTAATATCGTTGAAGAGAAAAAAGATAAGCAATAATCATTGTCAAGTCAGCCCGTTTCCATTTGGAAGCGGGCTGTTTTGGTTTGGTGCGGTTCTCTTTTCCCCGCTTAAAGAATTAGACGTTTTAAATCCTCTCTATTGCACACTATGTCCATAAACCCTAAAACTCCGAAAAAAAAGGACCCGTTCACCTCTGAACGAATCCGCTTTCAAAAAATTCAATCTTCTTTTGCAACGTACTCAGCCAGGGCTTGGACGGCTGCGTTTTCATCGGGGCCGTCGGCGGCTATGGTGATAACCGAGCCGGAGCCCACCGCCAGGCTCATAAGCCCCATGATGCTTTTCGCGTTCACTTTCTTGCCGTCTTTCAGCAAAAAGACATCAGCTGAAAAGCGGTTTGCCTCCTGTACGAACTGGGCAGCCGGCCGCGCCTGGAGGCCCGTTTTCAATTTTACTTCTACTTCTTTTTCTACCATAACATTCTTCCTCCTCTATTTCTCTTTTACGGCAGCTGCCTGTTGGTATTCCACCCATTGTAGCTTAAATGTGAAACTACTTTTCGCACGAGGCGCTGCTATTTCGGTGCCTGTTCAGCGGCCCTAAGTTTCTCGGCGATTTCATCAATTTTGCGGAGGCGATGATTGATTCCCGATTTGCTGATGGCCCCACCGGAAACCATTTCACCAAGCTCCTTTAGCGTCACATCCTGGTAGGCCACTCTTAATTCCGCTATTTCCCGAAGCCTTCCAGGCAAAATCTGCAGTCCGACCGTCCTGTCAATGTACCGGATATTCTCCACCTGCCTGAGGGATGCGCCGATTGTTTTGTTCAAATTGGCGGTCTCGCAGTTCACTAGCCGGTTCACCGAATTCCTCATATCCCTGACAATCCTGACATCTTCAAAACGGAGCAGGGCATTGTGGGCCCCAATAACATTAAGGAATTCAGTGATTTTCTCCGCTTCCTTCAAATAGGTAATAAAACCTTTCTTCCGTTCAAGCGTTTTGCTGTTCAGTCCGAATGTATTCATCAATTCGCAAAGGGAATCGCTGTGCTCTTTATACAGAGATGCAATTTCAAGATGGTAAGACGAAGTTTCCGGATTGTTGACAGAGCCTCCCGCCAAAAATGCCCCACGCAGGTAAGCACGCCTGCAGCATTTCTTTGTGATTAATTCCGGAGATATATTGTGGATAATTGTAAAGCCTTCGCCAAGAATCTTCAAATCCTCAAGGATTTCCTTCGTATCCTGGGCAAGGCGCACAATATAAACATTATTTTTCTTAAGGCGCATTTTCTTCCTGACAAGCAGCTCGACCTGGATGGGATAACTCTTTTTGATCAGTGTATAAATCCGCCTGGCAATCGCGGCATTTTCTGTTTGGATATCCACCGACAGTTTCCTGTTTGAAAAGGAAAGCGAGCCGTTCATCCGGATCAGGGCGGAAAGCTCGGCCCTGCAGCAGCATGGCTTTCCCTCTATAGCCGTCAATTCCTTTTTTGTTTCTGATGCAAAAGACAATTCCTCACCTCCAGAGCGGGCACTACATTCTTCATATATACGTCCATCCGCCGGATTGGTTTCACTTTAAGGGTTTTTAAAACCGGCGGAGTTTAAAAAATCGGCTAATTTCTGCCCCGTGCAGCCAAATGAATTCAGGCTATCAAAGGCACTCACAGCCAATGGGAATCGCGCGGTTTGTTCAACCCGAGAATACTCAGCTCTTCCCGCGCTTTTTTGTTTCCTCAACGAGCATCGAATAAAGAATCGCCGATACCTTCTTCGTATCGTGGCGGAGGGCGGTGCCATCCTGGACGGCAATCTCCTCATGGACGACCTCGATACCCAACTCTTCAAGCCGTTCCGTGTCATATTTGACAGGATGGGCCAATTCTTCTTTATAACGGAGCTGGATATGTTCGTCAATTTCCTCATTGTTGACGAGGATTGTATCAATGAACGGGCAATCCATATGCTTGTAGATCGCCTTTACATGGTCGCTTGCCGTGTATCCGAACGTTTCCCCCGCCTGCGTCATCAGGTTGCAAATATATACTTTCCTTGCTTTCGAACGGCAAACTTCTGCCCCAAGTTTTTTTACTAGGAGGTTCGGAAGGATGCTCGTATAAAGGCTTCCCGGCCCGATGATGATCATGTCGGCCTGCCGGATGGCCTGAAGCGTTTCAGGAAGCGGCTTGACGTCTGCAGGGGTCAGATAAACCCTTTTTATTTTTTTGCCCGAATAAGGAATTTTCGATTCTCCGGACACAACGGTTCCATCCTCCATTTCGGCATGAAGGATGACGCTGCGCGTTGCGGCAGGCAAGACTTTTCCCCTGACATTCAGAACCTTGCTCATTTCCTGGATTGCATGGGTGAAATTCCCTGTAATTGAAGCCATCGCGGCGAGAATCAAGTTCCCGAGCGAGTGGCCGGATAGCTCGTTTGAAGTGGCGAATCGATGCTGGAACATTTCCTCCACCAAGGGTTCGACGTCTGACAGCGCAGCAAGCACATTCCGCACATCTCCGGGTGGTGGTATGTTCAAATCTTCACGCAGCCGGCCGGAACTGCCGCCATCATCCGCGACGGTCACAATGGCTGTTATATCGACGGGATATCGCTTCAATCCCCTGAGCAGAACCGGAAGGCCGGTTCCGCCCCCTATGATTACGACTCTTGGTTGCGCGCCTGTCATGTCGTGATATCCTTTCGCTTAGCTATATCCCTATGGGAAATGACAGTTCTATATTCATTTTCAAAATAATGACCGATGTATTCCGCGAGGGTGACCGAACGGTGCTGGCCTCCCGTACAGCCAATGGCGATGACAAGCTGCGACTTCCCTTCCCTTTTGTAATGGGGAAGCATAAAACTTAGCAGATCAGTAACTTTCGTAAGGAACTTCTGTGTTTCGCTCCATTTCAACACGTACTCGGATACCTCGGATTCAAGTCCGGTTTTCGGGCGCATATGCTCGATATAATGGGGATTTGGAAGGAACCTTACATCAAAGACAAGATCCGCGTCAATCGGAAGTCCATGTTTGAAGCCGAAGGACACAACGTTGACGGTGAAAATCGTTTCTCTGTCTTCTGAAAATTCGTTTAGAATCTTTTCGCGTAGCTCTCTTGGCTTCATACCGCTTGTGTTGTAGATAACCTGGGCCCTGCCCTTCAAATCCTCGAGCAGCTCGCGCTCAAGGCTGATGCCTTCGAGCGGAAGCCCGGAACTTGCCAATGGGTGCGACCGGCGTGTTTCTTTGTATCTTCTGACAAGCGCCGCGTCATCGGCGTTAAGGAAGAGGATTTTCGGAGTCACCCAGTCTGTCTCGGCAAGCTCGTCAAGCGCTTTAAATAAATGGTCAAAAAACTCCCTGCCCCGCAAATCCATGACAAGGGCGACCTTGTTCATCTTGCTCCCTGATTCCTTCATCAATTCCAGGAATTTGGGCAAGAGGGTTGGCGGAAGATTATCGACGCAAAAAAAGCCAAGGTCCTCGAAACTTTGGATGGCGACTGTTTTGCCGGCGCCCGACATGCCTGTAATGATGACCATTTGTGTATCATGTACCGAACCGGTGCTCATTTGTGTTTCCCCCTTTTCAGCCTGGATCAAGCCGGTAGCCGATCAAATCGAACTCCGGCGTATATGTGAACGTTCCATAAATGATATCGTTGCCATGAATCATGTATTCAAAGATATGGTAATCCCCTGGGGCCATCGGAAGGCTAGAAATTTTGTCGGCGCAATGCCACTGGAGAATCCCTTCTTCTGAAAAATCATTCAGCTTCCCCGCAAATTCGGTCGCAAAAAAGGTGAACATCATCCACTCATTCACGGTTTTACCGTTTTCCTGGATGATAATCGTAAAAACGCCTTTCAGCTTCGGATGTTTCAGGTATATGCCTGTTTCCTCCCTGTATTCACGAATGCACGCATCACGGACGGATTCACCGGGCTCCATTTTTCCGCCTGGAGCGGACCACCAGCCCCGGCGCGGTTTTTGCAGAAGAAGTATTTCATTTTCTTTGAACAATACGCAATTGGCGACCCTTTGCACAGCTTCCACCTCAATTATGGCAAAGCGGGAATTTAAACGAATATTCACGCCTGATTCTATACATTATACTATTTTTAAAATTCCCCCACAATGAAGGGAAAATAAGTTTTCATATCAGGGGGTATGGAAAAAACAACAAAAAAAGGGCACGGACAGCAGCCCGTGCTAAAGGGTATATAAAAAGGGGGTCAATTTCTAGTTTTATGATACCCTACCATTATTTCACTTTTGTTACAGTTAAATTAAAATGACATTAATTTTTGAAGACAAGCTTTCCCATCCTTCGACAGGCACGCCTTGCCAAAAAAGGTTAGGCTTGCTTTTCCTTCAAGGATTCCTTCAACTCTTCAACAAAATGCTGCGCAGATTGGGCCGCGATGCTGCCGTCGCCTGTCGCGGTGACAATTTGGCGGAGCGTTTTTTCACGGATGTCACCCGCGGCGAAGATGCCCGGAACCCGTGTTTCCATGCGCTCATTCGTGTCGATGTAGCCATTCGCGTTCGTGATGCCGAGGTTTTCAAACGGTTTAGAGAGCGGCACCATGCCGATGTAGATGAAGACGCCATCCGCCGGGAATTCCGTTTCCTTGCCGTCAACCGTCGATACAAGCGTAACGCCGCCAACCTTGCCATCCTTGGCATTGATTTCCTTAATTGTATGGTTCCAGATGAAATCGATTTTGTCATTTGCAAACGCACGGTCCTGAAGAATTTTCTGCGCGCGCAGTTCATCACGGCGGTGTACGATCGTCACCTTTGAAGCGAACCTTGTCAAATACACGCCTTCTTCAACCGCGGAGTCCCCACCGCCGACTACGACAAGCTCCCTTTCCTTGAAAAACGCGCCATCGCAAACAGCGCAGTAGGATACACCGCGCCCGCCAAGCTCTTTTTCTCCGGGCACGCCGATTTTCTTGTATTCGGCGCCAGCGGAGATGATGACGGAATAAGCCTTGTATTCCTTTGCTCCGGCAACTACAGTCTTGTAATCGCCGTTGTCGATGACTTCCTTTATATCGCCATATGCATATTCAGCGCCGAATTTTTTCGCATGTTCGAACATCTTTGTCGACAGCTCCGGCCCTAAAATATGTTCAAAACCAGGATAGTTTTCAACTTCTTCCGTATTTGCCATTTGCCCGCCGGGAATTCCGCGCTCTATCATCAGCGTGGACAAATTGGCCCTTGATGTGTATACCGCGGCTGTCATTCCGGCAGGCCCAGCGCCAGCGATGATGACATCATAAATTTTTTCTTCCGACATGCCTGTCACTCCTTATACCGAACGATAGTTACAATCCATGAATAGTGTTTCCTTTTCATACCTATCCTATTAAACAACAGGCTCCCAGTCCAACCATCTGCTCATCCGGCTTGGATTGCGGGGAATTTCGGGATTTCCCCTTCCCCTGTCTTCCAAACCATGTGAAGGCTAGGCTGGCCGTAGATGATTGTTTTGCCCTATCGCATGCAGCCCATAATCAGTTTGGCATATTTCCTGATTGTTCCGGAGGAAACGCCGTATTGGTCGACAAGCTGATCCATAGGCACTTTATCGTTTCGCAATTTATGCCAAACATGCGCGGTCGCGGCCGCCCAGCCGGCTGTGTTTTTGAGGCTGTGCCCCTGCTTTTCGGCTTCCTCGAACACTGAGAACCACATGAGGAACAGGCCCGCTTCAAGAGCGCCAATCGGCCGGTACCACTGGTAAAGCAGTTCCGCTGTGTCATGTGCATCAGCGGCCGGCGAACGCTTGCCTTCCTTGAGATAGGTAAGATAAGCCCGTTCATGATCGCCAAGCTTTTCATTTCCAAAAAACTCGCTGGATTGGAAAAGCTCCTGGCTGTTTCTTGAAACGGATGCAAGGAAAATCGCAAACAGCCTTTCCTCGGTATGATCGCTGCACAGCTTTTCAACAATCGCGCGGGATTGGGTTTCAATCCCACCCGGGGCGGAGGCGTCATTCCATGGCTCGCCGCCTTCCTTGTCAGGTGAAATCGCAATGACCTTTTTCCAAAGGGATTGGGCAAGCTTTTCCCTTCCCGTATAGTATGCCGCATACGAGTACCAGTAGTAGAATGGGCCATCGCCCTCATATCCGCGCCTATGCAGCTTCCTCAGGCATTCATACGCAAGACTGTACTCACCTGATAAAGCGAAGGTCGCACCTAGCTTGAACTGGTGCTCGGTCATAATTGGCTTGATTTTTTTCAGTATTCCTATCAATCTTTCAGTCTCTTTTGTATCCCTGCGGTAATTGGCGAATACAAGCAAATTGCAAAGCGCATGCAGGTTCCCGGGATTGCGCTCAAGAACATCATAGAGCACCTCATGGGCCTGTTCCGTTTCACCAAGGTAAAAATGGGCCAAAGCCAGATTGTTGTATGCCGACCAGTACTCCGGATATTCCTCGACAATGGACGTGAGCATTTCTATCGCTTTTGGAAAATAACCCGACTCAAGCAGATTGCGCGCTTCCTCCTGCCGCGACATCAGGTCATCCTCCTCAAATAGTTCGTCATCATCATCGACGCCCTCCATCATGAGCAGCTCTAGGAGATCCTCGGCGTCATCGGCAAATTCCCCATCCTCTTCAAGCTCAAGGTAGAGCCTTGAATGGTGGGTGGCATCTTTAAAGAAACCCAAATGGGCGTAATTATTCGCTAAAAAATAATGGCATTCGGTCATTTCCGGATCAAGTTCATCCAGAATAAGGTGGAGCAGCCTGTTCGAGTTTTCATACCCGCCAATTTCAGTCCACACCAAAGCAAGCTGGCAGGCAATCATTGGTTCACCCGGCTCCAGCTGGAATGCCCGCTGTAAATATCGTTTCGCTTTTTCGAAATCCCGGCGGTGATAGGCCTTCAGCCCTTTTGTAAAATAATACTCACCTGTCGGAAAAAAGGAGAGAAGCTTCCCCTTGCCTTTAATTGCTTTTGAATCTTTCCCCATGGAGTCCTCCACTAATGTAATAACTAATGTAGTATATCACAAATTCGGCCGGGCGGGTGCAAACTCAGAAACTTCTAAAAACAGGGAGATTTACAAATTAAGAATTTGATTTTTTTTTAAAGAAGGTTGGAAGGTTCCGGGGAACGAACTGAGTTTGTGGATAAACGTGGCATTGATTTAACTACAAGTAAAAAATTGAAATTCAGGATAGAACAAGGAAATTTCAATATAAAATATGAAAACCTCAGGATAAAATTTCAAAACCTCACAATAAAACTTAAAATCTCAGTGAATCGCTAGCTGTCAACTAGCAGATTGCTAGCATCTGAAGTCTGATAAAAAGTGGGCGCTAGCATAGGACGGGGCACTCCCCTTTCTTATTAAGGGGGTGAATAACATTCACTTCAAAGCGGCCGCTTATAGGACGTGAGTCCAGGCCGCATGCAAAAAGGCCGTTCCGGAAGCTGCGCTTGGCAGTTTCCGGAACGGCCTGAGCCGAACAGGGTTCTGGGAGCCTAAGTGGCTAGGCGCGCCTGGCTTAGTTCCTTTTTCCAGAAAGGTCACTTACTCCGGTGCCGTATATCGGGTCATCGGCCCAGCGCCGGGCGAGTTGTTCGGCGGTGTAGATGATGCGCATCGGGTTGCCGCCGACGAAGCTTCCGGCGGGGACGTCCTTGTGGACAAGGGTGCCGGCCGAGACGATGGCGCCGTCGCCAATGACGACTCCGGGCAGTATCGTTGAGTTGGCGCCGATCATGACTTCGCTTCCGATATGGACCTCGCCCAGCCTGTATTCCTTGATCAGGTATTCGTGGGCAAGGATGGTTGTGTTGTAGCCGATGACGCTATTCTGACCGACGTTGATTAACTCGGGGAACATGGTGTCCGGCATGACCATCAGGGCGAATGAGGTCCTGTCGCCGACCTTCATTCCGAGGAATGTCCGGTAGAGCCAGTTTTTCATTCCGATGAACGGCGTGTAGCGAGCAATCTGGATTATGATGAAGTTTTTGGCGACTTTCCAGAACGATACCGTTTTGTATACCTGCCAGAGGGAGTTTGCGCCTTCGACAGGGTATCGTTTCGTGCGCCTCATTGCACGATTTCCAGGATGTCGGCCATGCTTTCAAGCATGAAATCCGGTTCAAACTTTTCGAGGTATTCGCGGCCTTTTAACGACCAGGCGACCGCGGCTGTTTTCGTGCCGGCGTTTTTGCCTGCAAGAATGTCGTGGTAGTTGTCGCCTACCATGATAGCCGTTTCCGGTTTCGATCCAAGCTGCTCGAGGGCGAGCATGATCGGTTCCGGGTCGGGCTTTGCGTTGGTGACATGGTCAAGGGCGATGATGACATCGAAAAATTGGTCAAGCTTGGAGAGCTTCAGCCCCTTTAGGACGACATCGTGCATTTTCGTGGTGACGATGCCGAGTTTGTAGCCGCCTTCCTTCAGCGCCTTTACCGTTTCAAATACGCCGGTGAATTCCTTGACGAGCAGGTCATGGTTGGCGTGGTTGAAGTCACGGTACGTGGCGATCATTTCCTCGACAGCTTCCGGGTTCATCGGTTCGAATGTTTCCCGGAGTGTCGGGCCCATGAACGGCAGAACATCGTCACGAGTGTATTTATTTGGGTAATAGCGGTTAAGGGTGTGCATGAATGAGTTGATGATCAGGTCGTTCGTATCAATCAAGGTTCCATCAAGGTCAAACAAGATTGTATCTATTCCATTGGCAAACTTCATAAGTTAACTTCCTTTCTTTTAATAACACCTGTTTGCTTCCAGATCGTGCCGACGATTAGCGTCAGGAGAACGGCGACGCCGATTCTAATAAGTAGGAGCGGCCAGACCGGAATGCCGAGCGGGATAAATATCAGTGTGTCCTCGACGACGGCATGGCAGGAGACGAGGAAAATGAATGCGAGCGTGGCATCCTTTTTGCTGACCCCATCCTCTTTTACAGCCTGGATCATGACGCCAGCCCCGTAGGCAAGGCCGAACAGAAGGCCCGCCGCCATTGTCGTGGAGGTGTTTTCCTTCATGCCGAGCGTCCGTGTCATCGGCGCCATTGTTTTTGAAAATTTGCCGAGCCATTGCAGGTCCTTCAGGATTTGGATGGCGGCCATGAGCGGGATGACGATCATGGCAAGCTGAACGATGCCTAGGCCAGCTTTTTCGACGGCTTCGAGAAGAATGTTCAAGACGCCTGAAGCTGGTTCGGCCTTCTGCTGGATGAATCCGTAAACCGCCTGGCTTCCGCCTCCGTGCCAAACGAGGTTGATGACAGCGGCCGAAACGAATGCCAGTCCAAGCCTGACCGTCAGGACAACCCAGAGCTTTACGCCCGCCTTGAGGGCAACGGTCGACTCGACAAGCAGATTATGCGAAAAACTCAGCATGACGGCGAGAATAAACACTTCCTTGACGCTGAAGTCGAGGGTCAGGATCGCCCCGATTGCCGCGTACAGGTTGAGAATATTGCCAAGGACGAGCGGGATGGCCGCGTCGCCGGGCAGGCCGATCAGTTTCATCAAAGGGCCGATTGCTTTTATCAGCCATGCCAAAAGAGGCGTATATTGCAATATTGAAACGGCTAAAGTGACAGGAAAGATGACTTTACCCAGCGACCAGGTTGTCTTTATGCCAACGAGCAAGCCCTTTTTGATTGAGTTGATCAGCATTGCTTCTCTTTTCCCCTTTGTGCGTGATGTGTGTAGACAAATTTATTTAGAAGATCGTTTTAAGCTGATAGACTTATCTAACATGTCTGCATAAACTCGATGAAGACATGTTTATTCATTTGAAAAATCTGGATTACAAAACTTCAATTGCTGTTTAAATTCCCTGTATTTGGACACCGAAGCTCGGAAATCTCTATTCGCTGTCCAAACCATGCTTTATTTGGACACCAAAGCTCGGAAAACTCTATTCGCTGTCCAAATCCATGCTTTATTTGGACACCAAAGCTGCGAAAACTCCATTCGCTGTCCAAATCCATGCTTTATTTGGACACCAAAGCTGCGAAAACTCCATTCGCTGTCCAAATCCATGCTTTATTTGGACACCTAAGCTGCGAAAACTCCATTTGCTGTCCAAATCCATGCTTTATTTGGACACCTAAGCTCAGAAAACTCCATTCGCTGTCCAAATCCGGGCTTTATTTGGACACCGAAGTTCATAAAACTCGATTCGCTGTCCAAATCCCCACCTCATTCAGACTTCGAAGCTGAGAGTACACAACTACCTCGTGTCCCGATGATGACACTTTCAAACGGAAAACCCTATCCAAACTGTCTCCAAATTAAATGGCGGCTTTGCCGGGCTGAATCCAACGTACTACTTCCCTTTCCCGTCGTCATCAAGATACCTGGCGTCGGCAAGGCCATTTTTGCGCCGGTAAACGATCAATCCAACGGCAAGCAGAATGAGACCGATCGATAGCAGCTGCGAGACCCTGATATCACCGAGCATCAGGCTGTCAGTGCGCATCCCTTCGATGAAGAAACGGCCAATTGAATACCAGATAACGTATGCCAGAAAGCTCTCCCCGCGGCGCAGGTTGACGCGGCGCAGGAATAGCAGCAGCGCGAAGCCGGCGAAGTTCCAGAGCGATTCGTACAGGAATGTCGGATGGTAGTAGTGCCCTTCAATATACATTTGGTTAATGATCCAGTCCGGCAGGTGCAGGCCTTCGAGGAAAGACCGCGAAACCTCTTCCCCATGGGCTTCCTGGTTCATGAAATTTCCCCAGCGGCCGATTGCCTGGCCAAGGATGATGCTTGGCGCCGCGATATCAGCCACCTTCCAGAACGATATACCCCGCGCTTTCGTAAAGAAATACGCTGTCAAAACGGAACCGATCAGCGCTCCGTAGATGGCGATTCCACCGTTCCAGATTTTTATGATGTCACCAGGGTTTTGGGCGTAATAATCCCATTGGAAAATAACATAATAAATACGCGCCGAAATAATCGCGATTGGGATTGCCCAGATAAGCAGGTCGGAAAAGGTTTCTTTTGGCAGCCCCCTGCGGTCACCTTCCCTCATGGCGAGAAATAAAGCCAGCGCGAGCCCGGTTCCGATAATGATGCCGTACCAATGGACTTGGATAGGGCCGAGGTCGATCGCAACCGGGTTAAGCGGTGTAATCGTTTCTTCCATTCTCATTCTCCTTTTTTATCTCTCTTTTATTAAAATTGGCAAGCAGCCTTAAAACTCTTGCGGCCCGCCTTCCCGGATGACGCCGGAAAGCTTTTCACTAAACTGCTTGGCCGCATTGACGCCCATTCGCTTCAGCCGGAAGTTCATAGCGGCAACCTCGATGATGACAGCCAGGTTTCGTCCAGGACGGACAGGAACCGTCAGTTTCGTAATTTCGGAATCGATGATTTTCAATTTTTCGTCGTCAAGGCCGAGGCGGTCATATTGCTTATCTTGGTCCCAAATTTCAAGGTGAATATTTAAAATGATTTGTTTGTTGGTACGGACGGCTCCAGCGCCAAACAGCGTCATCACATTGATGATGCCGAGTCCACGTATCTCGAGGAGATGCTCGATTAGCTCAGGCGATGTACCAATCAACGTATCCTGGTCCTCCTGGCGAATTTCAACACAATCATCGGCGACTAGCCGGTGGCCGCGTTTGACGAGTTCGAGCGCGGTTTCACTTTTACCAACGCCGCTCTTTCCGGTAATCAGGACCCCCACTCCATAAACGTCTACCAATACGCCGTGGACCGCGGTTGTTGGTGCGAGCCTGCTTTCCAGGAAATTAGTCAGGTTCCCGGAGAAACGGGTTGTCTTGAATTTTGTGCGCAGCACCGGAACGGATTCCCGCTCAGCTGCTTCTATTAATTCATCCGGAACTTCAAGGCCCCGGGTAATGATGATTGCAGGTGTAATATCCGTGCAAAGCTGCTCCATCCTTAAGACTCGGTCGCTTCCCTGCAATTTTTCAAAAAAAGACAGCTCGGTCATCCCAAGCAGCTGGATGCGCTCGGCTGGATAATAATTAAAATAGCCGGCAAGCTCAATGCCCGGCCTGGACAAGTCGCTCGTGGTAATCGGCCTGTCAATTCCTTCCTCGCCACAAATGAGTTCAAGGTCAAACTTCTCGTATATATCCCTGGTACGTACTTTCAGCAAAGCCGTTCCTCCTTCTCTTCTGGCGCAGCCATTCACTAGATTCTATCTATTTTAGCACTTTTTTGGCCGGAACAAAATCAAGCTGTCCCATTTAATAAGGCACAGCCCTGTGGTATAGACAACTAATCCAGCAATACGTATACTGAAGGTATTGCAGGAAGAACGTATTTTAGGCGAATGGAGCTGGTTATCGTGGCCACCTTACTGAAAATCAAAGGCAGAATCGTTTTTGAAAATGAAGTTAAAACAAATCATTTCGTCTATATAGAGGATGGAAAAATCGCCGCGGTTGGCCCTTTGGCTGAAGCCGAAGGAAAATACCGGGATGCGGATGTGTTTGAAATCCAGGAATCGGAAACGGTCGTTCCAGGGTTTATTGACCTCCATATACATGGCGCGGCTGGGGCTGATACAATGGACGGAACGCATGAAGCGCTTGGGACAATTGCCGGGGCGCTGCCCGCGGAAGGAACAACCGCATTCCTGGCAACGACGATCACCCAGGAACATGGCAATATCGAGCAGGCGCTGAAAAATGCGGCGAGTTACTGTGAAGCCGATAACGGCCCCGGCAAGGCCGAAGTTGTCGGGATCCATCTGGAGGGGCCATTCATCAACGCAAAAAGGGCCGGGGCCCAGCCAAGGGAATACATCATCGATCCGGATATCGACCTGTTCAAACACTGGCAATCTAGCGCCGCAGGCTTAATCAAGCTTGTCACCACGGCGCCTGAGCTAGAAAATGGAACAAAGTTCATCGAATATTTGGCGGGCACCGGCGTTGTCGCCTCCATCGGCCATACGGACGCTGTCTATGAAGAAGTCGAAAAAGCGGTCAAGGCAGGGGCTAAGCATGTAACCCATTTGTACAACGGAATGCGCGGCATGCACCACCGCGAACCTGGTACTGCCGGCGCGGCGCTCTTGTTCAAGGAGCTGCTTGTTGAAATGATTGTCGACGGAATCCATATCGCCCCTGAAATGGTGAAGCTGTCCGTTTCGGCGAAAGGACCTGAGGGAATGGTCCTTGTTACAGACTCAATGAGGGCGAAATGCCTGAATGCGGGCGTCTATGACCTCGGCGGCCAGGACGTGACCGTCGGGGATGGCCGCGCCGTTTTGGCGGATGGAACGCTTGCCGGGAGCATTTTAAAAATGAATGAAGCGGTCCGTAACGCGGCTGATTTTTCCGGCATCAGCCTCCTTGATGCGGTCCGGATGGCAAGCGTCAACCCGGCCAGGCAAATAGGTATATTTGATACAAAAGGCAGCATCGCTCCTGGTAAGGATGCGGACCTCGTCGTCCTTGATGCCGGCATGAATGTCAAAGCCACCTGGTGCCGCGGCGTACTGACGCATCAAAAAGGAAATTAAGGCCACGCAACAGTTTGGAATAAGTGTAATTTTTGCGAAGAGAAAAAGATTTGGAAAGAGGGATTAGGATGAAAATTATTAAAGTTGCAGACAGTACGGAAATGTCAAAAACCGCCGGGGAAATGATCGCGGAAAAGGTGCGCGCCAATCCGGAGATTGTCCTTGGGCTCGCGACGGGCGGTACGCCGGTTGGAACTTACCAGTATTTGATCGAGGATCACAGGAAAAAGGGAACTTCCTACAGCAGGGTGTCTTCCGTGAACCTTGACGAATATATCGGCCTGCCGAAAACCGACCCCAACAGCTACTACTCTTTTATGAAAACAAATCTATTTGACCATCTGGACATTAATCCGGAACAGACTTTCATTCCGGATGGATCGGCGGCTGACCTTGAGGAGGAATGCGCCAATTATGAAAGGAAAATAGCCGCGCTCGGCGGAGTCGACCTTCAGCTGCTTGGAATCGGGCGCAACGGCCATATTGCCTTCAATGAACCGGGCACTCCTTTTGAAAGCAGAACGCATGTCATCTCGCTCGCCGAGGATACAATCAAGGACAACGCCCGCTTTTTCTCCTCCCCTGAGGAAGTTCCGACTAAGGCAATTACGATGGGAATCGCAACCATTCTTGAAAGCAAGGAAATTATCCTCCTCGCTACCGGAAAGTCAAAGGCAGAAGCGCTTTACAGCCTCGTTAAAGGGGAAGTTACCGAAGACTTCCCGGCTTCCATATTGCAGCGACATGGCAATGTGACAATCATTGCCGATGAGGATGCCCTCAGCCTGATTTAAGGAGAATGTTCCATGGTTAACAAAAAATCGAGCATCCCCCTATACTTCCAGCTTGAAGAGCTAATTCGGCAGGAAATTGCAGCGGGTTCGCTCAAGCCGGGAGACAGCATCCCTTCTGAACGGGAATACGCGGAATTGCATGAAATCAGCCGGATGACTGTCAGGCAAGCAATCAACAATCTTGTATCAGCCGGCATTTTATACAGGCAAAAAGGAAAAGGCACGTTTGTCTCCACTCCCAAAATCGAGCAGGAGCTATTCGGGCTGACTGGCTTTACCGAGGATATGGTCGCCCGGGGCATGAAACCGGAAAATCGGCTTCTTTCGTTCGCGGCTGTCTCCGCTAACCAGGCAATTGCCGATGCGCTTTCTGTACAGGAAAATGAACTGCTTTATGAAATAAAAAGGATTCGGCTTGCGGATGGGATCCCGATGGCAATCGAAACCGTCTATATGCCAAAGCAGCTTGTTCCCGGGCTCACTGAAAACCAGACGGCTTTTTCTGTATACAGTTATATTGAGGATGTCCTCGGCCTGACCATCCTTGATGCCACCCAGGAAATTGAAGCCTCTGCAGCGGGACCCGTAGACGCCGGCCATCTTGGCATTAAGGAAGGCTCGCCAATCCTTCTGATCACCCGCACGTCAAGGCTGGGTGATGGCACCCCGTTTGAATACGTCCAATCGGCCTTTCGGGCTGACCGCTATAAATTTATCCATAACCTGAGGCGGAGCGGCAAATAGCTCTGTTTTGGCAGCCGGATCGCAAACCTCCTATAAATGATGATGAAAGAGCTGTAATGGCTCTTTTTTTGTTTTATTCTCCTACACCATTACAATGGGTATAGGAATTTTTTAAATGGAGGTCCACAATGGTTACAGCTATTTTTTTATTCGTCATTGCCGGCCTTGCGGAAATTGGCGGCGGCTATTTGGTTTGGCTCTGGCTGAGGGAAGGCCGCCCTCTCATGTACGGGATTTTCGGCTGCCTCATCCTCGTCGTGTATGGCGTTATCCCTACACTGCAAAATTTCCCCTCGTTCGGCCGCGTATATGCCGCTTATGGGGGAGTATTCATTATCCTGGCGGTACTTTGGGGCTGGGGGATCGACCGGAAAACACCGGACTTTTATGACTGGCTGGGAGCCGCCATATGTTTGGTTGGCGTTTTTATCATGCTGTGGGCGCCTAGGCACTAGAAATGATGGCTATTTTAAAGGAATTTCATATAAAAAATAGCTGCTTGTCCATATCCACCTTTGGAACTTTTTCATATTTTAATTAGAGAAAGAGTTACGAAAGGGGGTTATAATTTTATGAAGTTTATGCTGGATGCTGGCCATGGGTATTCGACAGCGGGCAAGCGGAGCCCTTCGGGAATGCGGGAATATGAGTTTAATAGGGCTGTGGCTGCCTATACGAAAACGGAATTGGAAACGTATCTGGACGTTACAGTGTACTTTGCCCATTCGGACGACCGGGATGTTCCTCTTCAGGAACGGACAGACAAGGCAAATGAATTGAAGGTTGATGCTTATATTGCGATTCACGCAAATGCGTACCAGGATACATGGAACAGCGCGAACGGGGTGGATACGTTCGTCTACGTTACAAAACCAAAGGATGCCTATGAGCTTGCCTTAAAGGTTCAGAAAAATTTGGTCGAGAAAACCGGTCGGCGTGACCGCGGCGTAAAGACGGCCAATTTCCATGTCCTCCGCGAAACGAACATGACCTCGATTCTTACGGAATGTGGATTCATGACAAACCCGGAAGAGGAGGCCCTTCTGCGTTCCGACTCCTATAGGCAGGTATGCGGAAAGGCAATTGCATCCGGGATTGCCGAACATTATGGATTGAAGAAGAAACCGACAGCGCCCGCGCCGGGCAGCGGAGCTCTTTATCGGGTTCAGGCGGGTGCTTTCCGTGATAAAGGAAACGCCGACGATTTGGTTAAAAAACTTTCCTTAAAAGGATACGAGGCCTTTACTTCAAAGGACACAGATGCCCTTTATAAAGTACAGGCAGGCGCCTTTGCCAAAAAGGAAAATGCCGATGATCTTGTAAAAAGATTAAAGGAAGATGGATTTACCGCATTTGTTTTTCAAGGATAAGAACAGGAATGGACAACCTAAATAATTTTAAACAAATGCCTTTCAACCTGTGGGCAAACGAAAAAAGCGCGGCCGCCCGCGCTTTTTCTTTTGGAATCTATTTCCGCTTTTTATCCAATACAAATTTCTGGATAATAATGTTCACCAATGACAGGATGACTGCCGCGAAGAGCGCCATGCCGAAGCCGGAAATATCGAATGCCGGCCCCATGAGCGCGTCTGTAAGCAGCAGAGTCACCGCATTGATCACGAACAAAAACAGCCCGAGTGTCAGGATGGTAGCCGGCAAGGTGAGCAAAATGAGCACTGGCCTTACGAGCACGTTCAGGATTGACAGCAGGAAACTGGCAACGATGGCGGCGCCAAAGCCTGAAAGCCGGAATTCATCGTCAAAATACCCCGCGATTGCCATGAACAGTACCGCATTTATCCCTATTCCAATCAGCCATCTCATTTTTAGCCCACCCTTTCGTAACCCATCAAGACTTTATCTTTTTAAAAAAATTCAAGCCGCGCCCCAAATCCTTGATGGCATGGGGTCGTCATGGCGCTAAATCCAATTAAAGGTCATCTTTCCTTGATGCATCCGCCTTTTTGACAGTGATTCCGCCGGTTTTCGTTTCGGCGATAATCCGGGATGTCCCGCCATCAGGCTGAATCGTTTTAAAGCGAAGCATTTTCTGGATCATTTCGCTCTTTTCTTCAAGAAGCTGAATCCTGTCAAGGTCAACCTGGAAACCGCCCAAATTGGACCTTAACTCGCCATCGACCGCCTGGCCTTCCGGGACATAAATGTCAATGCCGCCGGTCGCCGCTTTCGCCGATAGGAACTCGCACGCGCCTTGAATCTCACAGGTGATTCCACCTGTAAAGGTTCTCAAATCGGCGGAATGGAACGATCCATCCAGCTTGATGCCGCCATTGATCGTTTCGGCCTCAATCTTTTCAACCTCGCAGCCCTTAAGTTTAATATGTCCATTTCCCGTCTCGGCTTCGAGTTTTCTTCCGCTTATTCCTTTAAAGGAGATTTTTCCGCTGCCCGTCTTTGCTTTTACATCGGCGGCGCGAAGGTTTTCCCCGGTAACCGGCCCGTTGAACAATTTGGCGCGGACCTTCTCATATGACGCATCCGGGACATATAGGACAGTATCTACTTTCATCCATTTATTGTTTGTTAAAAATCTAAGCCTTCCTTCGACGACATCGAAAACAACCGCTTCAAGGAGCGTTTTCCTGGCATCATCCTGGTTCTCAACCCGGTAAATCCGTGCTTGGCACTCGGCTCTGACGTTCGGCTGATCCCATGGCGCAATTTTCAGCGAGCCGTTGGCAATGCTAATATCAATGTCAGTCAGGCTCACGGCGTTTTGGTGGAAAATATGAGAAATCTCCACCGATTGGCCAAAATTGAAATCCAAATCCAATTCCTTGATTTTTTTAATCGCGGTGTCCAGAAGTTCAAAAAGCTTATCCTTAGATGTTTGCGACCTGTACGGCTCCTCGCTTGCCCTTTTGCTACCAGAATCCTCATGCACGACTACAGAAAGCTCATTCCTCAACTCCTGCTCCCTCTGGCCGGCGGACTGGGTTGACTTTTCAAGCTCCTCAAGCAGTGTAATGGCTTCCACCGCAGATAAACTGCCTCGCTCGACCATTTCCAAAATCCTTCTCCGTTCATCCTTCACAATTAACTCCCCTTCCTCCACTATTCCTTCACATAAATTTAAAGAATCAGCCAAAACAGGGATGTGTGTTTTTAATACCGTTTTGCAAAGTTCTTACAGTCTAAAGTTCCTGGATTGCTTTTATGCCTTTCACAACATTCCAGATGATTACGCCTACCGACAGGATACCATACACGCCCATCCCGAGTATCGCAATCACAAATCCCGCATCTGACCCGGCACCCGCCATCGCACCTAGCATCGCAATCGGAATCGCCGCGAATGGTATTAGATGCGATAACAATGCCTTCTTGGCGTGTTCCTTCGTGATTGAATCATCCGCTACAAAATAAACGACAATCGGAAACAGGAATGGTGCAAAAAAGATGCTGAAATAGCATAACCCGGACAGGATTTTCCTTGTATCCATAACACCAGCCTCCCTTCCCTTTATTACGGGC
This sequence comes from Neobacillus piezotolerans, assembly GCF_003362805.1. GTDB lineage: Bacteria > Bacillota > Bacilli > Bacillales > Cytobacillaceae > Bacillus_D > Bacillus_D piezotolerans. The sequence goes on along the minus strand of NZ_QNQT01000002.1, from coordinate 503,738 downwards.
CTTTACCTAAAAAGTTTCAGGGACGATTTATTTTTATATCACAAATCATACCTCGCCGTCCGATGCCTGCTTTCAAAGTAGCGCTGCAGCCCGCCCGCGAACAGGTTGATGAAAAGAAGGGTGAGTCCAATCGCGCCAATCCCCGCAAACGGAATCCATTTGTAGATTCGTACATCATCAAGGATTGAGGTGAAGATCATCGGCCAGGTTGGCGAGGTGTTGACAACTTCATAAGCCGTTCCCCATTCGTTCATCATGAATTTCTGGCTGATGAAAATAAAAACGATGCCAAGCTGGGCAAGCAGGAAAAGCGTCCTGCCGATATCATTTATAACCATTACAATAATATTTGGTATGACGACAGGCAGATAATAATTCCTGAACAATGTATACGGTGAACATCCTGATACAATCCCAGCTTCGATATATGGCCGTTTCTCGGTATCCCGCAAATGCGTGTGGATAATTTCCGCGGCCCGCCCCGTTTCCAACAGGGCAAGGATTAGAATCATATAAACGGGCCTCCATTCAGAGAAAAAGATAAACGGCAGGCCGGAAAAAAACGATACAAAGAAAATTGGCGGCATGAATGAAAAGAGCTGTTGCCAGCCATTCATGACCCCTTCCATAAATTTGGAATAAAAACCTGCAACCGCAAGCGGGACCGCGAGCACGTAACGGAGCGCGACAACACTCAGGACAATCTTGAGTGTTTCTCCTGTGCCCATAATGAGCAGGCTCAGGATATCGACCCCTTTATGGGTGCTTCCCAATGGATATCCCTCCATTGGCGGGAATGGAACAAGGATAAATTTCCCTTCATCCGTCCTGATTGCTCCAATTTCCTTCAGTTCCGTATCTACAAATGGCAAATGCGGTCCGGCCACAGCGATGACACCCAAGAGGACGAGAAATAAGGCACCTGTCCAAAGCCTCCAGTTTTTCTTCATCATGATTCATTCCTTTCAAGCGGAGACAGAAGGTTTTTTCCAATTTCGCTGATTATTTTGGACAGGAAAATAACCGATGTAAACAGGAAGATGTACCCCGCGGCACTGTAAATATTGATTGGATATTGCTGCTGGCCAATCGCAAAAACGAATGGCGAGGCGACGGATTGGAAAAAGAAGTAGGCCGCGCCCCGGTAATTCGTCAGGAATTCAACGATAAATAAATTTGAAAGTGTATAAAGGGTAATCGTATTCGTGTGGCTGAGGATTTTCGGAAAGCAATTCTTCAATACATGCGTGTAGAGAACCTTTAATGAAGATGTCCCTTTAGAAAAAGCTGTCTTGATATAATCCATTGCCTGCTCATCGCGGATGCTTAAAAACGTTATGTTCGCAATGTAAAAAACCGGATAGATAGAAAGATAAATGATTCCGAGAATCGTCGTGCTCATCGTGTCGCTTCCGTAAACCCTCATGTAAGGCAGAAGGCCCCAACTGTACGCTGTCATGACGCCAATTTGGATCATTATGATTAAAAACAGGTCTGGAATCGAAAGAAAAAACCTGGACAATGTTTCACCGAATATCCTAGTCTTCCTGTTCCTGATCCGGTAATCGAAAACGCCCTTGGCCACACCGCCAAAAAGGCCGATGAATAAAGCCGGAATGGCGATTTTCATACTCTTTAGGAATGTGCGCTTTATGCTGTCAACCCGCGAATGGCCTTCCATTACATCCCCCAGGCCTTTGTTTTCCTTGATATATGCAAAGAATTCCTTGAATTGCCCGGCATGCTTCTCAAGGGAATATTCGTAATTCGCCCCAAGGAATTTCCCCGCACGGCCTTCCTTATAGATGATATCCCTTGGTAAAAATAACAGCGCCAAGAAAAGAGCCATCACAAAAACCCAGATTACTCCCTGCGTAACTAAAAATTTCAACATCTTTCTCACATCCCCCTAGGATTGAAAATAGCATCTAGATAGGTTAAATCAAAAATTTTATTCTAATAAACCTTGCGGTTGATTTCCGCTCCAGGCACACGCTTTCCGCGGGGCGTCAGTGGAGCCTCCTCGGCGCTAGCGCCTGTGGGGTCTCCACCTTGCCGCTGCATCCCGCAGGAGTCGGTGCCTTCCGCTACAATCAACTAAGATTCCAAACTTATTGTGAAAAAATTTATTTCAACCTATATAGACCCTTTTTTACAGAGCTAGTTCAGTTTTGGTTAAGCTCCATCTGTTTTTTTTGTTTTATTTATTTTACATAAACTTCATAATTGTTACAATTTTGGTAGAAAGATGCAACAAAAACAAAAATATAGTTTGCCAAAAGGTTAGATTTTACTGGGCATTCCTATTTAGTTGACGATTTGGAAGAAAAAAAGGATACAAAACCTCGTTTAAGAATATTTGTCTCCAAACACGAAAAACGGGACCTCCCTTAAAATGGGCGATCCCGTTTTTCCTATCTTACTTTAGCTGTTTGTTTTTCCGTACCTTCGACTTGTTTTAGCATCCTGGCGCGGTCGCGTTCGAGGATTGGCTTTAGATAACGGCCGGTATGCGATTCAGGGACTTCCGCTACCTGCTCGGGCGTTCCGGTTGCCACAATCGTTCCACCTTTGTCGCCGCCTTCAGGGCCAAGGTCGACGAGATAATCGGCCGTTTTTATGACATCAAGGTTGTGCTCGATGACAAGGACCGTGTCCCCGTTTTCCACCAGGCGCTGCAGGACGCTCAGCAAGCGGGAGATATCATCGACGTGCAGGCCGGTAGTCGGCTCATCGAGGATATACATTGTCTTGCCGTTTGAGCGCCTGTGCAATTCGGAGGCAAGTTTAACCCGCTGCGCTTCCCCGCCGGACAGAGTTGTCGCTGGCTGGCCTAGTGTCACATAGCCAAGGCCGACATCGGCAATCGTCTGGAGTTTGCGGCTGATTTTTGGATGATTGGCAAAAAACTCAACTGCGTCATCTACGGTCATATCAAGGATGTCAGAGATATTTTTGCCTTTGTATTTCACTTCGAGTGTCTCACGATTGTATCGTTTCCCGTGGCATACCTCGCATGGCACATAAACATCCGGCAAAAAGTGCATCTCAATTTTGATGATGCCATCGCCGCGGCAGGCCTCACAGCGTCCTCCCTTGACGTTGAAGGAGAAACGCCCCTTCTTGTAGCCGCGCACCTTCGCTTCATTTGTACTCGCAAATAAATCGCGGATATCATCAAATACCCCAGTGTACGTTGCCGGGTTGGAACGTGGTGTCCGGCCGATTGGCGACTGGTCGATATCGATTACTTTTTCAAGGTGCTCGATGCCCTTGATGCTTTTGTGAGCACCGGGCTTCGTTTTGGCCCTTTGAAGTTTTTGGGCAAGTGACTTATGAAGAATTTCATTTACTAGCGTACTTTTTCCCGAACCGGAAACGCCGGTGACAGCCTGAAACACGCCAAGCGGAAACTTGACAGAGACATTTTTCAGATTGTTCTCGGCAGCGCCCTTAATTTCAATAAATCGGCCATCCGGCTTGCGCCGTTCGATCGGAAGCGGAATGAACTTTTTGCCGGCCAAATATTGGCCAGTCAATGACGCCGGATCGTTCATCACTTCCTCGGGCGTTCCAGCTGAAACAATCTTTCCGCCATGAACCCCGGCACCCGGACCGATATCGACCAAGTAATCGGCAGCGAGCATCGTATCTTCGTCGTGCTCAACAACGATTAAGGTATTTCCGATATCACGCATGCTCTGCAATGTGCTGATTAGTTTATCATTATCGCGCTGGTGAAGGCCTATTGACGGCTCATCAAGAATATAGAGTACCCCGGTCAGACGCGAGCCAATTTGTGTTGCGAGCCTAATCCGCTGGGCTTCACCGCCGGAAAGCGTTCCGGCCGCTCTGCTCAAATTCAGATAATCCAGGCCGACATTCACCAAAAAGCCGAGCCGCTCATTGATTTCCTGGAGAATGAGTCTTGCAATCTGTTTTTCTTTTTCAGTCAGGTCAAGGGATTGGAAAAATCGCTTTGCTTCCTCGACAGAAAGCTCGCTTACTTCTCCAATATGCTTGCCTGTAATAAGGACAGCCAGTGTTTCTTTCTTCAGCCTGTATCCATGGCAGGTTGGGCAAGCCTGTTGTCCCATGTACTTTTCCATCTGTTCGCGGATCCAGTCGGAACTTGTTTCCTTGAAGCGGCGCTCGACATTGCGCAGGACGCCTTCAAATACGATATAGCCATCCTTTACCTGGCCAAAATCATTCCGGTAACGGAAATAGATTTTTTTGCCTTCCGATCCATATAAAATCCGGTCCATCTGGTTTTTAGGCAAGTCCTTTACCGGAACATCCATATCGATGCCGTAATGGTCGCTGACAGCCTTCAGAAGCTGCGGATAATATTGCGAAGAAACAGATTCCCATGCGGCAACTGCATTTTGATTCAAGGTCAGTTCCTTGTTCGGGATAACAAGGTCCGGATCGACCTCCATTTTTGCACCTAACCCGTCACATTCAGGACAGGCGCCGAACGGGCTGTTGAACGAAAACATCCTCGGTTCGAGTTCGCCGATGGAGAATCCGCAGATTGGGCAGGCATGGTGTTCGCTGAACAGCAGTTCCTCTTCGCCAATGACGTCGATGACAACCTTCCCATCCCCAAGCTGAAGCGCAGTTTGAAGTGAGTCCGCGAGTCTGGCCGCGATTCCTTCTTTTACAACGACACGGTCTACGACAACGTCGATCGAGTGTTTCTTATTTTTTTCCAAAGCAATTTCGTCGCTTAAATCAACCATTTCCCCGTCAACTCGGACGCGGACGAATCCCTGTTTCTTTATATCTTCAAGCACCTGGACATGAGTCCCTTTCCTGCCCGACACGACCGGCGCGAGGACCTGCAGCCTCGTCCGTTCAGGGTATTCCAAGATCCGGTCGACCATTTGCTCAATCGTTTGGGATGATATCTCAATTCCATGGTTCGGGCATACGGGGCGCCCTACACGGGCAAAAAGAAGCCTTAAATAATCATGAATTTCTGTAACCGTCCCGACAGTAGACCGCGGATTCCTGCTTGTTGTTTTCTGGTCGATCGATATCGCCGGCGAAAGGCCCTCGATTGCATCGACATCCGGCTTGTCCATTTGCCCAAGGAACTGACGGGCATAGGCGGACAGCGATTCGACATAGCGGCGCTGCCCTTCTGCATAAATGGTGTCGAAGGCAAGCGAGGACTTTCCGGATCCGGAAAGTCCTGTCAAAACGACAAGCTTATCTCTCGGAATGGTGACATCGATATTTTTTAAGTTATGGGCTCTGGCGCCTTTCACAACTAGTTTATCCATTGCCATGTATGAGTCATCCTTCCGCTTTTAACTCTAGAATTAAATCGCGAAGCTCGGCGGCGCGCTCGAAGTTGAGCGCCTTTGCTGCTTCCTTCATTTCTTTTTCCATATCGGCAATTACGCGCTCGCGGTCCTTTTTGGCCAGCTTGGCGAGTGATTTCGCCGGTGAATACGCTTCGCCTTCCTCGGCGGCCTGCGTGGCGCGTATGGCGGCGCGTATGTCTTTTTGAATCGTCATCGGCGTAATACCGTGCTTCCTGTTGTATTCTTCCTGGATGGCGCGGCGGCGCTTCGTTTCTTCAATCGCAATCTGCATGGAATTGGTCATCTTATCCGCATACATGATAACGTGCCCGCGTTCGTTCCGCGCCGCGCGGCCGATTGTCTGGATCAGTGAACGCTCGGAACGGAGGAAGCCTTCCTTGTCGGCATCAAGGATGGCGACAAGCGACACTTCCGGAATATCGAGGCCTTCCCGGAGCAGGTTGATCCCAACAAGCACATCATATTTGCCAAGACGGAGTTCCCGGATGATTTCAATCCGTTCCAGAGTCTTAACTTCTGAGTGCAGGTATTGCACTTTAATGCCGATCTCCTTCAGATAATCGGTCAGGTCCTCGGACATCTTTTTCGTCAAAGTCGTCACAAGGACGCGCTCGTTCCGCTTGACCCGCTCGTTGATTTCGCCGATCAGGTCGTCAATTTGCCCTTCAATCGGGCGAACATCAATCAATGGATCCAATAGCCCGGTCGGCCGGATGATTTGTTCGACCATTTCCGGCGTATGTTCGATTTCATACGGTCCCGGCGTCGCCGAAACGGCGATAAGCTGATTGATATGCTGCTCGAATTCCTCGAATTTCAGCGGACGATTATCAAGCGCGGACGGCAGGCGGAATCCATGGTCAATCAGCACCTGCTTCCGGGCCTGGTCTCCATTAAACATACCCCTGATTTGCGGCAGCGTAACATGGGACTCGTCGACGACAATCATAAAATCGTCCGGAAAATAGTCGAGAAGCGTGTATGGCGTCGAGCCAGGCGGCCTGAGCGTCAAATGGCGGGAATAGTTTTCGATGCCTGAGCAAAAGCCCATTTCCCTCATCATTTCGAGGTCATAGCGGGTCCTCTGCTCGAGGCGCTGGGCTTCCAGCAATTTTTCCTCGGCACGGAGTTCCTGCAACCGTTCTTCCAGCTCTTTTTCGATATTATCAATAGCGAGCCTCAGCTTCGCTTCCCTCGTAACGAAGTGGGAAGCCGGGAAGATAGCGACATGGCTGCGCTCGCCGATGATTTCGCCTGTCAGGGCGTCGACTTCACGGATGCGTTCAACCTCGTCTCCAAAAAACTCGACGCGGACGCAATGCTCGTCTTTTGACACCGGGAAAATCTCGACAACATCGCCCCTTACCCTGAAGGTCCCCCGCTTGAAGTCGATGTCGTTCCGGGCATACTGGATGTCGACGAGCTTATGGAGCAGCTTGTTCCGTTCGATTTCCATTCCGGTCCGGAGGCTGAGCACCATTTCCTTGTATTCTTCCGGAGAACCCAAACCATAAATGCACGAAACAGAAGCGATGATAATAACGTCTCGCCGTTCGAATAAAGAAGAAGTAGCCGAGTGGCGAAGCTTGTCAATTTCATCATTGATGCTCGCGTCTTTTTCAATGAATGTATCAGTCTGGGGCACATAGGCCTCCGGCTGGTAGTAATCATAGTAACTGACAAAATACTCGACGGCGTTGTTTGGGAAAAATTCCTTGAACTCACTGTACAGCTGTCCGGCGAGTGTCTTGTTGTGGGCGATTACCAGGGTCGGTTTGTTTACCTCCTTGATGACATTGGAAACGGTAAACGTCTTGCCCGTACCCGTCGCGCCGAGGAGTGTCTGCACGCGCTTATTTTTGTAAATGCCGTCGACAAGCTTTTTAATGGCTTCCGGCTGGTCTCCCTCCGGCTTGTATTTGGACACTAATTCAAATTGGTTCTTCACGTTTCAGAACCTCCAATTCTTAAAATAAGTCGTCTATCGGCAAACAAGATGTATGGTTTCGTCACTAAACAAGTTGGTGTATGGGCGGGCCATTCGCCGCCATTCATATATTGAACAGTATGCCCGGCACAGGGTTGCCTTCAAACCGGCTATGGCCTGTCTGGACAAACTGAAAGGATGCCGGAATTTACAATTCCGGCATTGCCAAAAATCTTATAAAAACATTCTACCACAAAGGAGAGGATGCAAACCAACTTTATACGAACAAATATTCGATTAAATTTTTGGGTTTCCTGCTTTTATCGGGAGTTTTTTTATAAAAATGGCAAAATTGCGGGGTATGCAAGCCAAATTTTCGCGGGCAACAAGGAGCGGTGGCCAATTTTTCAAAAATTGCCCGGGACGGACGGGGCTACGAAAAAAAAACCGCCGAAGAGTCTCTGGCGGGGAATCAGGCTTTTTTTTCGGTTGGTTTCGGGATTAATAGCGAAGCGGCCCAGAAGCCCGCCGTTAGCGAGAAGGCATCGACGATGATGAGCCCCCAGCTGTTTGTATAGCCTTTATAGACGGAGGCGGCAATGAGGCCGACTGTCAGGGCGAGTCCGATGACACGGTTGTAGGTGACCCTTGCGAACAGCATGACCGCCAAGCCTGGTAGGAAGAATGCCGATAGATATTGAATCACCTTTTACCCCCCCCTTTCTAATTGGTTTATTGCGTCAGTTTAGCCAGTTGAGCTTCGTCAATGCCGCGGCCAGGTCCGGTTCGAATTCGGTATTGTTAAAGTTAATTCCCAGGGTGACGGCGGCCTGGGCGACTTCTGGCCTAATACCGGAAAGGATCGCGCGGATGCCAATCATGTTCAATCCCTTGAATAATTTTGATAACTCACATGCGACGGCCGTGTCCATTTCAGGTACGCCTGACATGTCAATGACGAGCTTGTTGATGCGCATCGCGGCGCTTTGGTTCAGGACGGATTCCAGGATATCGGAGGCCCGGTCCAGGTCGATTTCCCCGATGAGCGGCAATACGCCGGTGCCCTTTGCTACAGGGATGACCGGAGAGCTCAGTTCGTAGATGATTTTTTCCTTTTCGGAAATCTGCTTGTTGTAGACTTCGTAATAATGCTTGGTAAATAAATCAATGACTTTGTCAAAGGCGAAGTTGATTTGCCTTGACCAGCGGAAAATGTCTTCGAAGGCGAGTTCTTCCTCGGATTCATGCGCGAAATTTTCGATAAACAGTAAGATGACGCTCCGGAAGATCCCGAATTGCTCAATCACCATGTGGAGCGGTACGCCCGTGTTCACCCTGTCCTCCGAAACCATACGGGTCCAGGGGATGATGCCCCTTTTGAATTCCTCTTCTTCCTCTATAAAAACCTTGGTTATCCCTTCAATGAAAAGCCTGTTTCGTTCGCGGAGCTTATTTATGAGCTCAGGGGATGCATCAACAGAGTAAGGCGAACCTGTTTTTTCATTCCTGCGGCTTAGCCACTCCTCCGTCATCTCGGAAGAATGGGAGAGTAGATAAGTATAAAGTGCACGGTCTAAGTCTTTCATGGTTCCCCCCGTAAACGTTTGTAATTCTCTATTCTATCATACCTGAAACAGCTTTAATTTGCATTAAGGGGTGCCTGTTTTAAATTTACGCTGGGTCGACAGGGTGGCCGCGCGGAAAAATCGGGTAATGATACAGTGAACCTTCCATAAGCAGCGGTTTTTGCTTAGTTCAGGTGAACCAATGAAAGTGCAGATTGAGAGGTGGTTAATGATATGGACGAGTTGCTCAAGGAGACGGCGCATCGGCCCTATCCCCTGCCGGATGCGCCATGGCTGATGACCCAGACTTGGGAAAACCTGCTGTTTATGCATTGGCCTGTGGATGCCGCCTTGGTGAGGGAGCTTGTCCCAGTGGAATTGGAGCTTGATACGTGGGATGGCGAGGCATGGATTTCGATATCACCGTTCCAGGTTAAGCACCAGCGATTCAGGATATTGCCGGAAATCCCGATGCTGAATGAGTATTTGGAGTTGAATGTGAGGACGTATGTAAAACGGAACGGAAAACAGGGAGTCTGGTTCTTTTCGCTTGATGCGAACCTGGCACCGGCGGTGTTCGCCGCGAACGGGCTGCTTGCTCTTCCGTATAAAAATGCGGAAATGTCGTTTGACAAGGAGGACCATCCCGGGGAAGCCTTAAAAATGTATGAAGGAAAAGATGGCGCGGGGGCCAATTTTAACAAAAAGAAGGGTTTCCGGTTTATGAATAGCCGGATAACGGGCGAGGATTGGTTCGGCCGGTTCGATTGTTCGTATCGGCCGGTTTCGGAGCCTGGATTGTGCCAGTCGGGGACGCTTGAGCATTGGCTGATTGAGCGGTATTGCCTGTTCACGACACGGGATGGCAAGGTCCTCCGCGGCGATATCCATCACCTGCCTTGGGATGTTTCCGCAGCTGAGGCCTCGGTCTCTGTCAATACGATGTGCCCTGTGCCGCTGCCAAGGGAGCCGCTGCTTCAGTATTGCGAGTCGAAAAAGGTGCTGATGTTTCCGTTTGTGGAGGATTGACTTTATTTTATAGTTCGAGCATGTCAGAAAGGAAGCCTTATTTGGGACAGCAGCATGAGCTGTCCCTCCCCTCGGGTAATTCCATTTTTGAACTTGTTCCTTTATCAACCTTCGCAAAATTTGACGAACGGACAGTATTTACATGTTCTCTTTTTTCCTATTACATTATTGTTATTCCCCTAAATAATGTAAGGATGTGAGAAATGAAGACTTCTACTAAAAACCATTGGCTCTTCATTGGATCCAAGATTCTTATCGCTGTTTTAATTCTATCAATGATAGCAGGCTGCCAGGAGAAAGATGCCGTGACGGCCGAAAAGAGATTCATTGCTCCGACCTCTCCTGAATGGCTTTACGCGAATGGGCAATGGAAAGAGGTTGCAAAACCCGACGGGGATAAAGCGATGCAGGGATGGCTTGACGGGAAGAACGGCCGGCATTATGGAAGGCGGGCAAGGATTGAGACAAACAGCAGCTTCGCCACATTGAAACAACGCGGCATTGGCGGAACAGTCTTCATTTTCGTTGATGGAAAACAGGCTGTGACTCAAAAACTTGATGTGGACGGCAAGCCTGTGGAGATTCCGATTTACAAAAATAAAAAGGGATGGCACCAGATTGAAATCGGCTTTTCCAACTTAAGCGAGATAGACGGCCTCTATATTAGCGAGGGGGCAAAGGCCAGGAAGCCGGAAGAAAAAAGGAAAAGGCTTGTTGTCATCGGCCATAGCCACGCAGACGGGACAGGCACCCCAAATATGGGGATGGAATCAATGGCTTCCGTAATTGGCGACATAATGGAGGTTGAGAGCATCAACCAGGGAATTGGCAGGACCGACATTGATATTTCTTCCCCTCCCGGAGACAATAACAGCGCCCTCGGACGGGCCAAGGAGGATGTAATTGATCTGAAACCGGATTATGTCCTCTCGATTTACGGGTTCAACTCCATCTCTACAATCTACCAGGGAAAAATAACCCACGAGCAATATCAAGAAAAATATATGGAATTCATCAAAGCTATCCATGACGCGCTTCCAGATACAAAGGTTTTTGCGAGCGCCATCATGGCCACACCTTCCTACTCGGATGAAGAGCTCAAACCATATAACGAGGACATAAAAACCGCCTGTTCCAAAGTGCCAAACTGTACGTACATTGATATGACAGGAAAAATGAATGAAGGCAATTTTGATACGTATATGGCGTCCGACAGGCTCCACCCGAGCACGGAAGGGCAAAGGTACCTCGCCGAGGAATACGCAAAATCCATATCAGCCGCGATAGGCGAATAATAAAGAGGCCAATCCGCCGCCGTTTCCCGGGCGCCGAATTGGCCTTGTTTTTGTGGAACGCTATGTAATGAACTGAAAATGCCTAGACGAAGCTGCTGCACATGTGCTTGAACATTTGCCCGATACGGTTAAGTCCGTGTTCCCTACCTGTCCGGATCCTGGGGATCGAGTATTCTTGGGCGCTTGTTTTTAAGCGGGATGGGCGACCTGAACACAACGTCCCGCAACGCCTTGATATCAAACGGGATAAACGGCCACAAATAAGGAACGCCGAAGCTTTTCATGCGCGCCAAATAAATGATGACGAGTGTAAACCCGACAACAAGCCCGAAGGTATGGAACAATGCAGTTACAATGAGTAAAAATAGCCGGATAAGCCTGTTCGCGAGGCTCAGTTCATAGCTTGGCGTCGCGAATGTGCCAATTGCAGCGAGCGCCAAATACAGGATAACCTCATTCGTCAGGAGACCGACTTCCACTGCCACCTGTCCAATCATCAATGCGGCGATAAGTCCAAGTGCCGTCGCGAGCGAAGTCGGTGTATGGATCGCAGCCATACGCAGCATATCAATCCCAATTTCAATTATTAAAAATTGCAGGAACAAAGGAATTTTGCCGGGGTCATTCGGCCCGATGTATTTCATGCTTTTCGGCACCAGGCTCGGGTCGATTACGAGCAAGTACCAAAGCGGAAGCAAAAACAGGGACGCCCAAACGGCGAAAAACCGGACGATCCGCAAATAGGCGCCGACAAGCGGCTTATTCCGGTATTCCTCGGCATGCTGAAGATGGTGCCAATACGTTGTCGGCGTAATCAAAACGCTTGGCGATCCGTCAACCAGAACGCAAACATGCCCTTCGTACAGGTGGACCGCGGTCGTGTCGGGCCTCTCCGTATACCTGACCGCGGGGAACGGGTTTAACTGGCTTCCGGTAATGAATTCCTCAACGGTTTTCTCCGCCATTGGCAATCCGTCTGTATCAATGTTTGACAACTTGTCCTTTAATTTATCTACCAGTTCCCCGTCGGCGATGTCCTCGATATAGCAAATGATCATATCTGTTTTTGACCGCCGTCCCGCCTGGATGTACTCCATTCGGAGCGTCCGGTCGCGCACACGCCTTCTGATCAACGCGGTATTGAAAACAATTGTTTCCACGAAACCATCGCGTGACCCGCGCACAACCCTCTCCGTATCAGGTTCCTCGGGCCCCCTGACGGGATAGGTCCTGGCATCGATGATGATAACTTCGGATGCCCCTTCCACCACAAGCGCCGTCGGTCCCGCCAGCACCATGTCAACAGCCTTGTCCAGATCATCCGTCGAATCAAGCTCGATGTAGGGAAGGTACGACTTCATGAGCTGCTGGATTGTCGCGTCTTGAAGCTGGTCCTCCTTTAAATTCGCCATGAACTTCAGAAGGAGATGGAGCATATCATCCTTGACGAGCCCATCCACCATGAACAGCGCCATTTTGCGCCCGGCATATTCCACTTCCAGATGGATGACGTCGAAGCTTTTGCCTACCCCAAGCTCTTTTTTAAAAAAATCCACATTCGCCCCAAGGCTAGTGCTTACTTTATTTTTCACGTCCGCTTTCATTTCCCACCTCGGCACACCCTGCCCGTTCTTCCATAATATACATACCATCTTTGCCATAGTGCCGGCCGTTCATACTATTGAAGGGTGGCAAGACAACCGCGGCTGTTTTAAAATTATCCGGATCATCAAAGGATTGTTGGCTTAAGCCGTTTAACAGGATCCGGATTTCAGGTTGGGCTGAGCAGTAAGGTAAATAAGGCACTTTTATAAATTGATAAAAAAAGACCGGCCGGGAAACCTTATTCAGGCTCCGGGTCGGTCTGTTTCTTTTGGACTTCCTGCTCGAGATTGTCGCGGAATACCTTTTCCGCATTTTTTACAAAGCTGCCTTGGTATATATTTTTCCCGTAAAAAATCTCGTCCATTTCCCATATAATGCTTTCGGTGATTTCCTGGCGCTGTTCTTCGGTGAGCTTATCCTTTGTATAGCCGAACAGGTAATTGTTCAAATCAAAGTCGCGGAGTTTACACTTCGTGTGGAAAATATGTTCCTGGTAGACATTCACATCAATCATCTGGTATCGGTCGATAACCTCGTCGGGAATATAATTCTGGATTGAGGAAATTTCATGGTCGATGAACAGCTTATAGCCTTCCTTGTCGCGCGTGAATCCCCGTACACGATAATCCATTGTCATCACGTCTGTCTCGAACGAATGGATCAGGTAGTTCAATGCCTTCAGCGGCGAAATTTCCCCACAGGTCGATACGTCAATATCGGCCCTGAATGTGCTGATTCCCTCGTCCGGATGGTATTCGGGATACGTATGGACCGTAATATGGCTTTTGTCGAGAGCAAGTGTAACCGCGGACGGCAGCGGACCGGGCGACTCCTCGAACACTTCGGTAGGCACCTCGACAACCGGCCCTTCCGAGACAAGCATCGTCACGCTAGCCCCTTGCGGCACATAATCCTGCTTCGCCACATTCAGCACATTCGCTCCAATAATGTCAGCAACATGCTTCAAAATTTTCGTCAGGCGATCGGCATTATATCTCTCATCAATATACTCAAGATATGCTTCCCGCTCCTCTTTCGTCTGGGTATAACAAATATCGTACATATTAAAACTCAAACTCTTCGTCAAATTATTAAAACCATGCAGCTCCACCCGCTGCTGCGGCGTCAAATCCATGATGAAACCCCCTCCGAAAGCTGTAAATATTGTTATAATACCCAACCTTTTGCCGAAAAAAACAGAACTTGAAAGAGCCTGCCCGAGGTGTTTTTTTAGGCGTATTGTTTAAATGCTTTTTCTATATTGCTTCCTGATAGTGCCCGGCGCCCATGAACTGGTGTCACAAAACGTTTGAAAAGGGTTAGGTTTCCACCATGGATTCCTTGTTAAAATAAGGATATACATTACTGATAGAGGGAGAAGGCTATGAAATATATTAAGTATTTGCTGCTGATGTGTGCAATTGTTGCCATTGGAGTAATTTCAGCCTGCAGCTCGAATTCATCGAATTCCGATGAACTGAAGCTGGATTCGAAGCATGCGCCGCTGCCTGACTTTGTCCTGTCTACCCCTGAAAAGGTCCAGGAGACGTATGTAATGGCCGCCGAATATCCTGAAGTTCTCGCATCAGTCCCATGCTATTGCAGCTGCGGCACAGGCGCCGGCCATAAGAGCAACCTCGATTGCTTTGTCAAAGGCATAGGCAGCGAAAATGCCGTGACTGAATGGGATGACCACGGCACCGCTTGAGACATTTGTGTCAATATCGCCCGGGAGGCGGTACAAATGAAGCAAGATGGAAAAGGCCTAAAGAGCATCAATAAAGCAATTGTCGAGAAGTATTCCTCCTATGGAGAAGGGACACCAACGCCTGTCCCCGCAGATTAACTCCGACCTGGCTGGCAAACACAATTAAATCAAAGTATGAAGCCTCTCTTCCCAGGGAGGTTTTTTTGGACCACCGGCGCTATGTGAGCCGCGATCCGATTTTCTTGGATACGCGGCCATTGTTCGAAATTCCTTAACCTTTTCTCGATACTTTCTGCACAATTTTCCTGCATCCTAAAAGCAGGACGTTCCATATGATTTTCAGAAAAAACAGTCGTTCAATCCGGCTGCTGTATGGGTTTTGCGATTGCAGTCCAATAAACGTCACGAGAGGGAGAGCCATGAAATTATCACGTTATTTGCTCCTTGCAATGGCGATACTCGCCATTGGCATCATTTCAGCCTGCAGCTCTTTGGATACAAAAGACCTCGCGCTTGATTCAAAGCATGCGGCCATGCCCGATTATGTTATGAATTCATCAAAAAAGGTCCAGGAAACGTATCTCCTTGCGGCACAGTATCCGGAAGTTCTGGAATCTGTTCCATGCTATTGCGGCTGCGCGGCAGATGGCCATGAAAACAACCTTCACTGCTTCATTGCCGGAATGGATGGCGATATGGCTGTAACCGAGTGGGATCCTCACGGGATTTCCTGAGACATTTGTGTCAATATCGCCCGGGAGGCGGTAATGCTGAAACAAGACGGAAAAAGCCTGAAGGAAATCAACAAAACAATCGTCGACCATTATTCATCATACGGTGAAGGAACGCCAACACCTGTTCCGGCAAAATAAGCCTGCGTCATTTACACGATTGATTTACGAAGCAAGTATGCCGCTCCAAAGCCGGGGCGGCATTTTTCAATCGCAAGGAAGGCTACCTATTACTGGAACCAGAAAAGCGTGCAGCCACATTTCAAAAAATGATTTTCGAATAAAAAGGGCATTCGCCAGCAATTGGAAAGCGAATGCCCTTGCTTATTGTATATACCGAGTACATTAGGCAGCCATCTTCCTGCAAGCCTCGGCACAGCGGAAGCAGGCTTCGGCACACTTCTGGCAGTGCTCATGATGGCTGTGCTTCTGGCATTCTTCCCCGCACGCCGCGCAAATTTCCGCGCAAAGGGCGCAAATCTGTTTTGCAAAAGGGGAATTGGACTGCATCGCTTTTATCGCGAACGCGCACATATCGGCGCACTCCCGATCAGAACGGATGCATTCCGCCATCATCTTGACGTCTTCTTCCCTTAAACAGGCATCATAACACGAATTGCATGCATCCATGCATTCAAAACAGGCATCAATGCACTCCTGATACATTTGCGTATCCATCCGAATCACCTCCTTTTTTAATCCTTTATACTGTTACCCGGGCCATTAAAGGTTAAACGGGGCGTTCTTTCACCCCTCATTCTAATGAAAATGTAGTGGGATTCTTATCTAATTTTATTGCTCTGCCCGATTATGATGATATTTTGCATGAAAGGCATGGGGCATAGCCATCATGGAAACAAGAATTCTGATGAAAAAATAATGAAGCTTGAAGCGGAGGTAAAAATCTTACTAAATTACTTCAGGAAAAAAAGTAATAATGACTTTTATAAAACAAAGCCAGGACTCTAAATTCAAAGTCCTGGCTTTAAAAACACTTATCATAATCCTCTGCAGCAGCTGCCAGAGGATTTCTTCTTCGAATCCTGTCCATTACAGCCGCAGTTGCTTTCACCACAGCACTGTTCTTCTTTTGCTTCACTGCTGGCGGCCCGGATTACAAACATGACTCCCAACCCAACCATCAGGATCAATCCGAACAATACCCCGATCACTAAGACCACCTCACTTTTCCCTTTCAAATTACGAAACGTGGTTACTTTATGGACTTGATCTCTCGTCGGTGCCCGGTCTCCTTGAATTCTTACTGGACAACTCCCTTATCCATTAACGGTTTCCAGTTCCCGCCTCCATTATCAGTATAGAAAACACTGTTTTCAAAGGTGGAAATCGCGATTTTTGTTGAATCCTTCGGGTTGATTCCGAAATATGCCACCGCATCCTGTCCAAGGTCGAATCCTTTATCGGTCCAGGTTTGGCCCTTATCGGAGCTTGTCATGATCCCTGCTCCCTGGTTGGTAATCGAGTAGCTGATCAATTCCTTTGTATCCGGCAATACGCCAAATGCAGTAATCAGTCGGGATTGGTCATACAGTCCCCACGTAACGCCGCCGTCTTCTGACCTCAGGATGCCGGAATCGCTACCGGCCAGCAGGACATTTTCGTTATCCGGCATTGAAACAATCGAATAAATCGTATGCAAATCCTGCGGGAGTCCGGTTGAGTTTAGGAGTTCCCAATCCTCACCCCCGTTTGCGCTCTTGTAAATCCCCGCCTTGTAGCTTCCGCTGTCCATCTGGTTTACACCGTAAACGATATCGGGGTTGCTGAAATTAGACGAAAGGATATGGAAGTCAACCTTGCCGAGCAATGAAATCGGCTCCCATTTCTCCCCATTATTTTTACTTACCATAAACCCCAGCGGATTGGGAAGATTGGACGCTTTTCCAGGGTGCCCGCTTGAAATCATCGTCCCATCGCTCATTACATTAAAGCCCATAAAATCAAAATCGTAGTTCCCTTTAAAGGTCCAATTATTCCCACCTGCTGTTGCCAGCATTCCTTCGTGCGTGGCAATATAAATAGTTTGATCTGCGGCATAGGCAATTCCGTGCAGATGCTCCGCCTTAAAGCCTTTGTTGACTTTCTTGGCGCTTCCCTCCTCCTTTGATGAAGCCAAACTGCATCCGCTGATGACCAGACCTATCGATAGTAAGCCTGCAAGAACTCCCAATTTTTTCATTTAATAATCCCCTTTTCATTGTTATACCCGATGGCTCATCGGGAGCGAGAACAGGTAAATGTTGATAACCGCCAGCAGCAGCATCAGCCCATAGATTGGCAGCATGCTTTTGAAGCCTGATTTGTTGCCCATTTTATAAACAGTAAACATTGACCCGAAGAATCCCACTGCAATTATCGCGAATTGGAGCAGCTGAACAGACGATGTAGGCAACAGGGCAAGGCTGCCGGGATACGTTTCTACCCCGAATACGGCGATTGAGTTATACCAAATTGCCTTTCCTTCCGTGATGACGTGGAAGAGGTTATGGCCCAAATGCCCTGCGAGGTCAAGCGGGATAATCGCATAACCGAAGCGGATGAAGTTCCGTTTTACAGTATCGGCCATGCCCATCCTGCTCGCCAGCTTTGCGGTGCCCAGAAGAAGCAGGATCGGGAGCGCCATCGAAATGACATAGGCGATTGTAAAATTAATGACATAGCTGTCCGTACCCGTAATGCTTCCAATTTTCTCAAGGATTTCGCCCCATATTTCGAGCATTGTGATATTTTGAACAAAAACAATGCCCATAATGACCGCCGCTAGTGCCGCATGCTCGAGCCTCGGGTTTTTAATAAACCACAATTCCTTTGTAGGTTTTCTAAAAGACAGCCGGATTGAGTCGTTCGGGCAGTTCTTGATGCAATTTCCACAAACATTGCACTCCGCGCTTGAATCCATCGTCCTGACATATTGGAACATCGGACAGCCTTCCGCCTTCTCGCTTCCCTTGAAGCACGACTGTGATTTGCATGATTTGCAAATATCCGCCGTTCCCCTCAATTCGAGTGAGCCGGCCCGTGAATAGTTTCCAGCCAGCCCGCCAAGGAAACAGAGCGTTTTGCAAAAAGTCCTTCTCTCATAAAAAACCGAAGTCGCAACAACCATTGTTACAAGGACGAGCAACAGGTAGCCCGATCCACGCGGGGACTCGACTATCCCCCAGACATGGTCGCTGTATGTGATCATAATGAAGAACAGGTCGATTAGCCAAATACCGTATTTCCTCAGGAATTTCGGCATCGGGCGATTGCCTCCAACCAATTTCCTAACGATATCGCTCAATTTTCCGAACGGGCAAATCGCGCACCAGAAGCGGCCAAGGGCGATAAACAGGATTGGGATGATAGGCCACCAGAGGACCCAGGTCATTGTCGTTCCAAAGTTCTTTGAAGGATTCGCCGTCCCGGCAACAAGCTCGAAAACGATATAAGAGAAAACGACTATGACAATCCATTGGAAAATTCCAGGGTACCAACGGCTTTGCATGAATTTCTTGATTGCCGGCACGGTCATCAGGTTAAAAGGCTGCTTTTCCGCCTTATCGCTTGTTTTAGGCGCGTGCAGATTTTTTTCCGGGATTGCCATGTTCATCACCTTTCCTTCTGGACAACTTATTCCAGATGCCAATTAGAATGAATAAGAGATTAATAACGCCAAAGGTGCCAAGCACTTTCATATTTGGAGGGGTTTCGGTTACTGGCCCGTGGCTATGGCCTCCGCCCTCTGCACCGCCGCCCTCATGGCTGTGCCCCGTTGCTTCCTTGTTCTCCGATTCATGCCCTGCATGGGGCATTTCTTTTCCGCTGTTCCTGAATTTTTGAGCCGCATCCAAAACCCCCTGATCATTATGGCTATGCCCACCATCGGCGGAAACGTTTATACCAAAGGAAACGATAAGCGCCACTCCAGCCAATAAAGATAACCACTTTTTCACTTGCCCTCACCTCCGCAAATTCCTGCTTAATTTCTTTATAGGTACAATGTAAAAAGAAACTGTGCAGATTCTTTGCTTTTTCTGTGAATAAAATGTGGAGATGAGCGTTGAAACAGCCCTTTGCCACCATTCTGTAAAAAATAGACTTTCCACCAATTTTTAAGTTGTTAGTAGGAAGAAAAATTCTATTATTGAGTTTCTGTCCTATGCGAACAAAAAACGAAGCATGTCTCCCGAACGGCTTTCATATGTATGAACCGAGGTGATGTCCATGTTTCTCCCGTTTATCTTGATTTCACTTTGTGCCGCTGCCATTGCCGCGGCCTTCCTCTCCGGGAAGCTCAAAACCAGGCTTGGCCATTCTGAAGGGATGGCAATTTCAATGCTGTTTGGAATGCTGGCGGGTTTGGCGGCGGGGACGGCATTCGGTACTGTGCTTCAGGGGGATTTATATTCAGCTACGCTTTACGCCGCGCTTTTCGGGGCATCGGCGGGTATGGCAGGCGCTTTTTCATTAGGCAAGGCGGCTTTGATTGAAGGCTTTGGCGCGGGCTTGATGGGCGGAATGATGGGGGCGATGGCAGGGGAAATGCTAACTTCTTCCCAATCGGAAAAACTTGTTAACCTTTTGCTGGGGTTAACTTTCAGTTCATTACTTTTATTCGGAGTACTTCCTTCAAAAAAGGAAACGGAACCTCCACTCCCATCCAAAAGATGGCTCCTAAAGCCTTTAGCAGTGTTTTTGCTCATCACCGGCTTATTGGTTGGCGGCAGCCACTGGTTCAAATATTCTGAAGGAAAAGTAAAAGAGGATTACCAGATGGAGAAACAGAATGAACATGGCCACTGATTTTGATCATTAGCATGGTTTTGCCCCGGGAAACAGAGTCAACAAAAAAAGCTGATCCAGCCCCGCTGAATCAGCTTTTTCCATTAATATGTCCAATCCTACAGCTTCACCTTCTGCAGCCTTAATGCGTTCAGTACGACGGAAACAGAACTGAATGCCATAGCCGCCCCGGCGAGCCACGGGGCCAGAAATCCCAGCGCGGCGACAGGAATGCCGAGCGTGTTATACCCGAACGCCCAGAACAGGTTTTGTTTAATATTGCGGATCGTCAGCTTGCTCATGAAAATCGCATCGGCAATACTGTTCAAGTCGCCGCGGATGAGCGTAATGTCCGCCGCTTCCATTGCGACGTCCGTCCCTGTCCCGATCGCCATGCCGATATCAGCCACGGCAAGCGCCGGCGCGTCATTAATCCCATCGCCAACCATCGCGACTTTTTTACCGGCGGCCTGGAGTTTTTTCACTTCCTCCGCCTTGCCCTCCGGAAGAACTTCGGCGATGACGTTGCCAATCCCCGCTTCCGAAGCGATCGCCAATGCCGTCTGCCTGTTGTCGCCCGTAATCATAATGACTTCAAGCCCCATATCCTTCAGGCGCTTCACCGCCGCTTTCGACGTCTCCTTGATCGTATCGGCAACCGCCACAATGCCGGCGTACTCACCGTCAACAGCAATCAGCATCGCTGTCTTCCCTTCCCGTTCAAGCTCTTCCATTTTTGGAAAAGCGGACAACGCCCCGACGTTGAATTTTTCCATAAGCCTTCGAGTGCCCGCGAGCAGTTCGCGTCCGCCAACACTGGCTTTAATTCCATAACCCGGTATCGCTTCAAACGAATCCACCGGCCTAAGCGCAATTCCTTTTTCCTGGATGCCCTGGACGATCGCCTGGGCAAGCGGATGCTCGGACTGCTTTTCCGCGGAGCCCACAAGAGCGAGAAACTCCACCTCTTCAACCGCACCGGAAAGGATGGTGTCTGTCAAAACAGGCTCGCCATTGGTGACGGTCCCGGTTTTATCCAAAACAACCGTTGTAATGCGGTGGGTCAGCTCAAGATGTTCGCCGCCCTTAAACAGGATGCCATATTCCGCCGCCCGGCCTGACCCAGCCATAATCGAAGTCGGCGTCGCAAGCCCAAGCGCGCACGGGCAGGCAATAACGAGTACGGCAATCATTTTTTCCAGCGCCTCGGCAAAGTTGCCTGGGCTCGCCCAGAAATACCAGATAAGGAATGTAACAACGGCAATCCCGACGACAATCGGGACAAAGATGCCCGAAATTTTATCGGCAAGCCGCTGGATTGGCGCCTTGGACCCTTGCGCTTCCTCGACCACCCTGATGATTTGCGCAAGCGCGGTGTCTCTGCCGACCTTCGTTGCTTCTATTTTAATAAAGCCGTTTTTATTAATCGTCGCGCCGATGACAGAGTCCCCAACCGTTTTATCGACAGGGACGCTTTCGCCGGTCAGCATCGATTCGTCAATCGCCGAGTGGCCTTCAACAATTTTGCCGTCAACTGGAATTTTGTCTCCCGGCTTGACGTGGATAATGTCGCCAACGAGGACATCCTCAAGTGAAACTTCCACCTCGGCCCCGTTCCGTTCAACGATCGCGGTCTTCGCCTGAAGGCCCATCAATTTCTTGATCGCTTCCGAAGATCGGCCCTTCGCCCTTGCTTCGAACAGCTTCCCGAGGATAATGAGCGTAATCAGGATGGCGCTAGTTTCATAGTAAAGTTCGACCGAATGGCCTCCTTTAATCGACATATAAAGGCTGTAAAAATAGGCCGCCGACGTTCCGAGTGCCACGAGCACATCCATATTGGCGCTGCCGTTTTTAAGCGCTTTGTATGCGCCAACGTAAAACTGGCCGCCAATAATAAACTGCACGGGTGTCGCCAATGCCAGCTGCACCCATGGGTTCATGAACATATCCGGCACATAGATGAACGATGTAAACGAAAAGTGTCCGACCATCGACCAAAGGAGCGGCAGCGAAAGAATAAGCGAAATGATGAATTTATTCGTTTGCCTTTTGATTTCCTTCTGGCGGTGATCCGCCGCTTCCCCGCCGTTATTTTCATCTTTTAAAATCGCCCCGTATCCAAGGGCTTCCACCTTTTTAATAATATCGCGGTCTGAAAGGACAGATGGATTGTACTCGACTGTCGCCTTTTCAAGCGCCAAGTTAACGGATGCGTTCGTAACGCCTTCCATCCGGTTCAGCCCTTTTTCGATCCGGGCGGAGCAAGCCGCGCACGTCATCCCGCTAATATCGAATTCCTTCTTCTCGGCGATGACATCATAGCCGAGGTCACGGACCTTTTTTTCCAATGCTTCGACGTTCGTGACAGCCGGATCGAACTTTACAGCCGCCCGCTCAAGCGCCAGGTTCACGCTTGCTTCCTGGACGCCTTCAAGCTTATTCAGCCCTTTTTCTATTCTGACCGCGCATGCCGCGCACGTCATCCCCGTGATTTGCATCGTCGTTTCTTTTTGCGCCGTTGCTGTTGCCTGGCTCATTTCCTCAACTCCTCATACCCGTCAGGGGTATATTTTATTGAAAAAAGGAACGTGCCTGAACGAGCACGCGCCTTCAATACGGAAAATCTTCCTCAAAAAGAAGCTCCGCTTGATCCCTTAGACTACGTCGTAGCCCTGGTCTTCGATTGTTTCCTTGATTTTGTCAAGTGAAACGGCATCGTCCTTATACTCGACGGCAACTGTCTTTTCCTTCAGGTCGACGAGGACGCGCTCAACGCCCTCAAGAGCGCCGACGCTTCCTTCAACCGCTTTTACGCAATGGCCGCAAGACATGCCTTCTACATTTAAAAGTGCTTTTTCCATGAGATATTCCCCTCTCAATATGAGATTATTTTTTCATGAGCCTTTGAATGGTTACAAGGAGCTCATCAACTACTTCATGATCGCCTTCCTGAATCCGTTCTACGACGCAGCTTTTCATATGGCCTTCCAAAAGGAGCTTCGCGACAGAATTGAGGGCGGCCTGTGTTGCCGAAATTTGCGTGATGACATCGTCGCAATATGTGTCTTTTTCAATCAGGCCCTTTATCCCCCGGATTTGTCCCTCAATCCGATTCAGCCTCGTCACCAAATTGTTTTTTGTTTTCTCCGAATGGTGGCTTTTACGGACAGAACCCTCGCTGGCGCAATGTTCGTCGCAGCCAGGAACAGCTTCAGTGGTCCCCACATTCAACAAGACGGGTTCCTTCAGGCTGTTCTCCGATTCCGGGATAAGCTCTTTAGGATTTAAATGATTCATTCCATCGCCTCCTGATTCGATATTACCATACCCCCATATGGTATACAAGAGATATGAATGGCGATTTTTTGAAAAAAATATAAATACACATATTCCCTATATCTTTTCCTGATAATCCAATCTTATAAAATTGAGAGATTGTGCAAAAAGGTTGGGATATGATAAAAAAGTGACCAACCATAAATGGGTAACGGAGAGTGAGCTTTCCCCTGCTGGATAACACAATGTAAAAAACCGGCTATCGAAGCCGGGTTTCTTACTATCTGGGAGTCAGGACGTTTTTTCCTGAACAAGGCGGGAAACCTCATCGATTCCAATCCGTTTCAAAAACTTGTGGAAAGGCTCTCTTTTTTTACCGAGCGAGCCATAAATCCCGAGGAGATTTTCGACGGATTCGTATAATTCATCCGGATTCAGCCGTTCCCTGAACAAAGTTCCCGCTTTGGCGTCGGCTCCCTTTGATTTTCCGCCAATGTAAAGGTTGTAATGATCATTTACCTTCATGACGCCAATATCATTGACCAGCGGCTCCCCACAGCCAACCGGGCAGCCGGTATAGGCGGGTTTCAATGTGAAAGGAACCGGTTGTCCTGCAATCCGCTTATTTAGTTCAATGGCAACTGGCATGCCTTCTTCAATTTCCCCCTTGCAAAAATTGCACGTCCTAAGGCTTTTCACATAGTTTCCAACCGGATAACAGCTTAAGCCCACTTCTTCAAATTCCTTTATAACTTCGTCTTTCTTTCCCTCGGGTATTTCAATATACAGCTGTTGGAAGGTGGTCAGTTCCAGCTCCCCGTTTTCCCCAAGGTACTTCGCCAGAGTTACGAGCTGCCTGGCCGTCAGTTTCGCGCCAAATCCGATTCCGCCATTAACGGCTATTTTTATCATTTTTTCCATGGGTTTCTCCCTCTAAGGATATTTTAAAATTAAATTGTCCCGCTATAAAACTACTTTCTATCATTATAGCTAATCGGAGGGCATTGTTGTTAGGTGAATTTCGCGGGTCCCTTTTTTCCGAATATGCTAAGATGTAAGCAAGGACATTCACTCCATTGTTCCTACCCTAATATCCTGATAATGAGGTGGCGGCGATGTGTGTTTCCAATAATGCGATTGAGATGCAAACCTACAGGATGAGCGAGGAAATCAGGGTTCATTCCATCTATATCCCTGTAGCGGCTATTTTTTCCGGCGGGAGACGGGTGAATTTTGGTGACGACAGTAAGTCCCCGGACGGCTATATTATAAAAGTCGTCCTGCAGGATCACGAAGGAAACGAGTATGAAGTGGAACCCGTGGAGAATGGCTTGAGGTTTGCAAAGGGTGAAATCAACTATAAGGATTATCAGAGAGTGCAAAAGAGTGATAATCGAAAAGCGATTGTGCTATTCACCGGGACAGCCGGCTCCTTATTCATCACAGGTTGGGCAATTCTGCAATTATTCGGCTAGCCCATTTTTTCAGCTTTCGTTCGGGATTTTTGGCCTGCTAAAATGGCCCCCGGTTTCCCAAAAGCCATCTATTATTATTAGAATAGGTGATAAATCATATAAATGACTCCTGCCAGGAGCCAAACAAAAACTCCGGGTCATAGCGAAATGGCCCCTTTTCCTTTTTTTACATCCTGACCGGATGCTTTTCCCAGCCGGATGCCTCAGGAGCCAGTTTCCTCACAATCTTCCTTCTTATCCATATCATTTTGCAAGAGTATCCTCCTCCCAACCGTGAGCTATTTTTATTTACCCAATCATACCCCATGGGGTACAATAAGTAAAACGACTCGGTTTGGAGGCAAGTCCATGAATTTACTGACAATCGGGAAGGTGACTGTGCCGGCTGGGTTGGCCGCGGCCTTGGCGGCGGTTTTCCTCGCTCCTCTCCTTTATAGGGCACTTATGAAAACAAAGGCCGGAGATTGGTATTGGAATACCTTCTTCTTCTTTTTCCTGGCAGCAAAACTAAGTTATATTCTTTTTTATTGGGGTATCTTTAGCAAATCCCCGGTATCGCTCCTTTATTTTCACGGTGGCTCAAAAGGGATGCTGCTCGCCCTGCTTGCTGTGTTTTTTTACCTTTTTTACCTAGCCAAAAGCGGGAAGCTTCCTCTCGCAGGCGAAGGGCTTCCTTTATTCCATTTGTTCGCCCTGCCCCATTTTTTAATTCTTTCTATGATGGCCAATGAATTGCCGGCCGCCGCCGTGTATTTCCTATTGCTGGCGGGTACACTATTAGTTGTTTTTCAAAAAAGGCAACTAAGTGTTGAGGCCTTTATCATGCTGTATTTCGCAGAAGTGCTTGGAGTAAGTATTTTTAGTTCCATTTTCAGCCCCGGCAATCTGGCTGTTCTTGCCGGAGGACTTTTCTTTGGTTTAATGGCATACTTAAAAAAGGGGGTGCAAGCATGAACAAGAAAGCTTTCGCGGCAATTATTCTTAGTCTGGCTATTGCAATCATTGCGGTGAATAGTTGGAAACCATTGCTTTCATCCGGGGAGAAAAAAACACCTGAAGCAAGTGAATCCGCGGCTAACTCGAATGTCGTTGGCATCGCCCAGGGAAACATCGCGCCGGATTTTGAACTCGCCTTGCTGACGGGTGAAAAGGTAAAGCTATCCGACTACCGCGGGAAAAAAGTAATTTTGAATTTCTGGGCAACGTGGTGTCCGCCGTGCAAAGCGGAAATGCCTCATATGCAAAGCTTTTATGAAAAAAATAAAAACAAAGAGATGACGATCCTGGCAGTCAACCTCACCGCGCTTGACAAGGGCCAAGAAGCGATTGATACGTTTGTGAAGGATTACGGCCTGACATTCCCGATTCCCCTCGATGAGAAAAATAAAATTGGGACGCTCTATGAGACGATAACGATACCGACAAGTTATATCATTGGCACCGATGGCAGGATTTCAAAGAAATACATCGGGCCGATGGACGAGGAACTTATGGCCAAGCTATTAAAAGAAGCAAATTAACCGATTATAAAAATACAGCCTGAACCGGAGGATTACCCCGATCAGGCTGTTTTTACATGGACATTTATTTTTCAAGCTGAGGCAGTTTAGACCGCTTCGGAAGGGTGATGCCTGTAATGCCATAAAAAATGGTGAGAAGCGGTGAGAACAGGCAGAAGAAGGCAAACAGTGCGTAATCCGTAACAGGCACGCCAAGAACCGATGCGATGAAAACCCCGCATACGCTCCACGGAACAAGCGGGTTGACGACTGTTCCAGCATCCTCAAGCACCCGGGATAGGTGTTTTGGCTGCAGGCCCGCTCTTTTAAAATGCTCTTTAAATGCATTCCCCGGCAAAAGTATTGATAAATACTGCTCTCCAATCATGAAATTGACGGCAATGGCCATTCCTGCGGTTGCACCAATCAGCATTGAAACCCGGTTAAGGAAACGTTGGACGACCGACAGCAGGGAGGGGAGAATCCCGAGCCTGAACAAAAGTCCGCCCATGCTGAGGGCAAGCAGGATGACGGAGATGCTGAACATCATGCTTTCAATACCGCCGCGTGACAGCATCGAATCGACTTCCTGGATCCCGCTTCCCGACTTGTAGCCGGAATAAAGGAGCGCGAGGAATCCTTTTCCGTCCACTCCCCCATTAATGAAGAACGAAATTAGCAGTGCCGAAATGGTTCCCGCCGATAAGGTGGCGATAGCGGGCACTTTTTTCAGAGCAAGCACCGCAAGTATGGCGCACGGCACGAGCGAGTACCAATGGACAAGATTCAAGTCCAGCAATTCAGCTTTAATGATTCCCATTTGCTTTATGCTCTGATGGGAATCGGCCGGCGAAATCATCATATATACGATGAATGAAAGAATGAATGCAGGTATGGTTGTCCAGGCCATATTCTTTATATGTTCAAATAAATCAGCGCCCGCGACACTTGATGCCAAGTTGGTCGTATCGGATAGGGGGGACATTTTATCACCAAAGAATGCCCCTGAAACGACTGCCCCGGCCGTGATGACGGGTGAAATGCCAAGCGCCGTGCTCGCTCCGACAAATGCAACCCCAAGTGTCGCCGCTGTCGTAAGTGAACTGCCGATGCTTAGGCCGATAATCGATGTAACAACGAAAACAATCGCATAGTAGAACTTCCCCGATACGAGATCGACGGCGAGGTAAATGAACGTCGGAATCGTCCCGCTCGCCATCCAGCTGCTAATGAGCATCCCGATAAAAAAGAAAATCATCGCCGCGGCTATGCCCGATTTCGCACCTTCCGCCATCGCGGCATCAAGCTCCTTGAAGCTTACCCGTTTAACCGCCCCATACCCTAGCAAAAGGGCGATCCCGGAAATAATCGCGATTTGCGGTACCACCTCCAACCCGATAATCAGATACCCGACTAGCCCCATCAATAATAGCGTAATGATAGCGGCCTCTATCGGCTTGATAGCAAGCTCTTTCTGTCCCTGCAGCATATTAACTCCTCCAATGAATCCCTGGTTTTTCTTGATGCGCACGCACTTCTTGGCGGCTGTTTTGACACAAAAAGCCCTTTCGCCGTCAGGGGCGAAAAGGCTCCGCGTACCACCCTAATTGGCAGGCGATCCCTGCCCTCTTTGCAAAATATGCCCATTCAAATCAGTTATATTTTTTTCGAAATTACCAACGCCCGAATTCCCACCAGCCATCCGGTCTCTTGCTGCCGCTATCGGCCACCCTATTAATTCTGCGGGGCATACTATATACTGTTTTGTATTCGATGCAAGGAAATCACTTCTTTGCACAAACGCTTTTAAGCGTTAAAGCAATTCTACAAAACTACTATACACCCCTTTTCCCTTGCCGTCAAAAAGAAAAAAGTACCATAATAGAAAAAGGGACGAGCAGCAAAAAATACGTTGCGTTGTCCGGCGTGTGGGCCTGGCGCTGTTACTGGATTTTATTTTCCGAGTGCCACGTTGGAGAAATTCTTGGTAAAAGGCTGATAACGGGTTTTTATTTGCCAATTTGGGGTATTGAAAAAGGATATGGTTTTAAAAGAGAGAGAAATTCAGTGGTTGCGCAGCCGAAGGGGTTAGGATATGGCGATTTTGATTGTAGATGATAACCAGGTGAACTTGTTTTTAATAGAAAAGATTTTAAAGCGGGCGGGATATGAGAATTACCTGTCCTTTTCATCAGCGCGCGAGATGTTTGATTATTTGCAGATTGACAGTCCGCATCCGGTTGAACGGCCTGCGGATTTAATTTTGATGGATATTATGATGCCTGAAATCGACGGGATTGTGGCATGCAGGAAGCTGCAGGAGACGCCGCATACGAGGGATATCCCCGTTATTTTCGTCACCGCGCTCGAGGATTCGAACAAGGTTGCCGAAGCGCTTGACGTCGGCGGAATGGATTATGTAATGAAGCCAATCAATAAGACCGAATTGCTTGCGCGCATCCGTGTTGTGCTCCGGCTCAAATATGAAAAGGATTGGCATAAAAAGCATGATGAGAAAATCCGGAATGAGCTGGAACTCTCGATGCAGGTTCAGACGAGCCTGCTTAGCGAACCGGTGGACGATTCCAATTTGAAAATAAAAGCCTCGTATTTGCCGGCGAATACTCTGGCGGGTGATTTGTATTACTGGCATAAGATTGATGAAAATCGTTATGCAGTCATTCTTTTGGACATGATGGGCCATGGGATTTCCGCCTCGCTCGTGTGCATGTTCATTTCCTCTATACTACGGGATTTAATCAGGGTGAATCCGGACCCAGAGCATGTCATCCGCGAGCTGAACCGCTGGATGAACTCGTTGAACAGCCGGAACCAGCAAATCCCATACTATTTCACGGCTGTGTATTCGGTTATTGACGCCAGAGAAAAGACGATTGAATACGTGAATGCCGGACATCCTTCCGGCTACGCGCTCATTGACGGGCAGCGGCTTGAAGATCTCGGCTCAACTACTTGCGCGGTTGGTTTTTTTGATGCAATCACGGTTGAAAAAAAGATTCTTACATATGAAGACTCCGCGCAGCTGCTTCTATTTACGGATGGTGTACCGGAAACGGCCGAGAAAAATGGCCTTGCAGGGATGGAGTATTTACAGATGGCCGCATCATCCGGTTGGTCTAATTTAGCCGAGTGCGAACCGATCGACCTCCTTCTCTCAAAGGAGCAGCAGACATCGGCAAGTGATGATATGTGTGTCGTTTTAATAAAAGCATCATAATGACAAGGATAAACGAAAGTCCGGATGACTGGTCCGGGCTTTTTTTAGCTAGTCACAATCTTTTGTCAGGATTCCGGTTTGGGAGGAATCTTTGCCAGTCTGGTTTATCAGCATTTGATCCGGGTTTATCAGCATTCGGGACTCATTTATCAGCATTTGTTTCACGTTTATCAGCATTCGAGACTCCTTTATCAGTATTTGATTCGGGTTTATCAGCATTCGGACTCTTTTATCAGTATTTGCTCCCTACTTATCAGCATTCGCATCCCATTTCTAAGCTTTATAACCTAGTCCATCAGCTCTTTTCCCGAAAAAACACCGCTCTCCGAAGAAAGCGGTGCATTTCCAATTACCTTTGCATTTTCCTGTAAATCTTTTCGGAAGCATCAAATTCCGTGAATTGCGGATGGGCTTCGCTCCGGATGGCCTCCTTGCTGCCAAGCCCGAGAAACCCTCCCTGGCTGAGGCTCGCATTAATAAGCCGGAGTACGTGGTTCTGAAGGTCCTGGTTGAAATAAATGAGGACATTCCTGCAAATCACCACATGGAATTCATTAAAAGAGCCGTCAGTCACCAGATTATGCTGGGCGAAAATGATTTTTTCCCGAAGCGACGGGTCGAGTGTCGCAAAGTGGCTATCTGCGGTATAGTATTCGGAAAAGGAACGCCTTCCGCCAGCCTGAAGGTAATTTTTCGTATAATCCTGCATTTTTGAAAGGGGAATTACTCCTTTTTCCGCGGCCCGGATTACTTTTTCGCTCATATCGGTCGCATAGATTTTGGCCTTGCCGCCAAGCCCTTCCTCCTCGAGCAATATCGCCATCGAGTAGGCCTCTTCGCCGGTCGAGCAGCCGGCATGCCAAATCCGGATTTGCGGGAGACCCTTTAAATGGGGCACGACATTCCGGCGGAATGAAGCAAAGAAGCTTGGGTCTCGGAACATTTCCGTGACGTTGATTGAGAAATCATCGAGCAGTTTTTTGAGGACCGTATCATCCTCAATCACCCTTTCCGTCAGGCGGGAAATGCCGGGAAGCTGTTCGAGCCTAAGCCGGTTCTGGACGCGGCGCATAATGGATGAATTCATATACTGCCGGAAGTCGAAACCGGACAGCCGGTAGACTGCCAGCAGCAATAATTCAAGTTCAAGTTCTTCCTTTTGCAAAAAAATCCTCCTCTATCTGGCGAGCCAGACCCTCATCGCTGAAAATAGCTGGTCCATCTTTAGCGGCTTGCTGATATAATCCGAGGCGCCCGCTTCGAGGCATTTCTCCTTGTCTCCCTTCATCGCTTTCGCGGTCAGGGCGATAATCGGAATGTTCCCATAGCGGTCCATTCCCCTAATTTGCTGCATCGTTTCATATCCATCCATGATTGGCATCATAATATCCATCAGGATAATGTCAACGTTGTCGGTCCTTTGGAGAATTTCCAGGCATTCCATTCCATTCTCGACCGATAAGACGCGCATGCCTTCCCTTGAAAGTGCCTTGTCAAGCGCGTAAATATTGCGATGGTCGTCATCGGCGACAACTACCGTCTTGCCACGGAGATTATTGAACGGAACAGACCCGCTTTCCTCATGCCCTTCCTCCTCAGCCATCAACGGGTTTCCATCGGCGAACAGTACGGAATTCCCTGCGGCAACCTCTACGCTCGCTGCTTTAACCTGGCCGGAAGGATGCTCTCCGCCAACTGATGCTTCTACTCCACCCTCATCTTCGGACGCGCCGTTATGAACCGCGGGAGTTATCGCCTCCCCGCTGGTTGGCACCCCTTTTGGAAGGCTTGGGATGAGAAGTGTGAATGTACTTCCCTTGCCTTCCTCGCTTTCAACGGTGACCGTTCCACCAAGTAAGCGGGCAAATTCGCTTGAAATCGAGAGACCCAGCCCCGTGCCGCCATATTTCCTCATTGTCGCCCCGTCAACCTGCTGAAACGCTTCAAATATGAGCTGCTGTTTGTCCTCGGCTATGCCTATGCCCGTATCGCTGACCGAAAACTTCAGCCATGTATCTGAAACCGGCTCAGCTGGTATTTCATTGGGTTCCGCTCTATTTATGCTTGCAATAACAGCACCTGATTCAGTAAATTTAAATGCGTTTGCCAGAAGGTTTTTAACGATTTGCTGGAGGCGCTGTTCATCCGTGTAAAAAAGATCGGGCAGGTTATCCTCAATATCGACCATGAACCCGAGCCCTTTCCTTACCGCATGGTGGGAAAAGAGATGCTCCAGCCTTCCGCCGAAATCAGCAATGTTGACGCCGTCAAAGACAACCTCAAGCTTTCCTACCTCGACTTTTGATAAATCAAGAATGTCATTAATCAGGTTCAGCAAATCCTGGCCTGAAGTATGAATGACTTTGGCAAAATCCTTCTGCTCATCCGTCAAGTTTTCATCCGTGTCTTCCCCAAGCATTTCGGACAGCAGCAAAATGCTGTTGAGCGGAGTCCGCAATTCGTGGGACATATTCGCCAGGAATTCAGATTTGTACTTCGAGCTCAGCTGCAGCTCCTTCGCTTTGACCTCAAGCTCTTCCTTCGCTATAAGCAGTTCTGCAGACTTGATTTCCGCGTCTTTCGTCCGTTCTTCAAGCTGCTCATTGATCATGCGGAGTTCCTCCGCCTGGGTTTGCAGTTCTTCGGATTGGGCCTGCAATTCCTCGGACTGGGACTGAAGTTCTTCCGCCTGGGCCTGCGACTCGAGGAGAAGGCGTTCAATTTCCATTCTGCCAAGAATATTCATTACTGCCATGCCAAGCGTTTCAAATACTTTATTGGCGAGTATTCTTTCGGCCCGGGTAAATGGCTTCAGGGATGCAAGTTCAATGACCGCGACCGTTTCATCCTTGACGAGAACGGGCGCGATCAGTAGGCTTTTAGGCTTCATTGAGCCAAGCCCCGTGGAAATCACAGTATAATCTTCCGGAATATCTTCAATATAAATAGCTTCTTTTTTCACCGCGCACTGACCTGCGAGGCCTTCCCTGAGCGCGATTTCTGCACGGCCGGCTGTTCCGCCCCCATCAGCAAACGAACCTACTTTTTTCAAAGTTTGGTTCTCCATTAGGTAAAACGCGCCAAGGCTTGCACCTACCGCGGGAGCCAAATTTGCCATCAGCTGCTCGGCAAGACCTTCAACTTCAGTACTTTTGTGATACAGGTTGATAAGTTCGGCGGACTGGGTCTGCACCCAGTTTTGCTCTGATATTTCAGCTGTAAATTTCTTTTCCTTATTGTAGTATGTCTCAAGCGACACGGCCATGGAATTGAAGGCGGCAGAAATTTGGCCGATTTCATCATGCGCTTCAACCTTTATCCTTGGAATTTCGGCGAGGTTGTTATAATCAATCGTTTTAATTCCTTCAGCCACTGAATCCAATCTCCTGCTGGTACTTCGGATTACCCAAAGCGTAACCCCGGTGATAAGAATTGCCGCTGCAATAACTGAAATGAACAGCGCGGCGAATAACTGGTCGTAGGATTTATTGGCGCTTTTAAGCGACTCGTTCATCAGGCGTTCCTGATAGGACTTGAACTCATTAACCTTTTTAACGAGTTCGCCTTTTTCAGCCACCGAGCCATAATAGATTTTCCGAAGATCGGCCGGCTTGGCGCCCGCCTTTAACCCCGATATGAGCTGTTTCTCCGTATCCAGATATTCCCGGTAGGCGATATCTATTTCCTTAAGCAATTTTTTCGATGTCGGCTTGTTCAGGATCCCATCAAGCTTAACAATCGATTCCTGGACAATTTTTTGGTTAGACTCAAGCAATGGGATGAGGGTTTCAATATCCGGGCTGTTCCCTTCCTGAATCGCATTAACGAGTTCCCTATCTGTTAAAAGAACTGCCTGGCGTATTTCCATGGCATCATTTACTTTATCGTACCGGTCTTCGACGATTGACAACATATTTGTCTTAATTTTTCCTGTTAACGATAAAATGACAAATAAAAGCAGCGTCATAAATAAAAGTGTCAACCCGAGCCCAAAAAATTGTTTCTTTTTAAATGTCACAACCATTCCCACTTTCTTCAAATCTACGGTCTCGTATTCTATTTAATACTATATCAGTGGTTTTAATGTTTTTCGAGAATTAAGCGGGAATTGCCACGCATTACAAAAAATATCGAAATTTGATCTAGAGCAGAAATAACCAAGCACTCTTATTAAAACTGAAATGCAATAATTCCCATTCCTAAAATACTGGGATCCCCAAAAAACGAGCCGGCACATTTGCCGGCATTTTCCTTGATGCACTTATTGTTTGATCCATGCCCAGGCAGCCTCTTCCTCACCGCCAGAAAAATGCCTGGCTTCAAGGCCGGGCAGGAATTTCCCAAGCTCCGTCACCGCTTCAAGCCACTTCAGGTCGGTGACAACGGCGAATTTCCGGAACTGGCTCCACCTCTTCGCGTCGAATTTCATCCCATAGGCCAGCCCCATCAGTGTCGTTCCGTCCACTTCATGCATTTTTGCAAATATATTAAACTCCCTGTTATCGCCAATCGTAGATTTTACAAACTGCTCCAGCTTTTCGGCATCCTCACGAGTCGCCGTACCGGAGAATTCAACAGCGATGGTCGACTCATCCCTGCTTGGAATTATCGTAAGCATATTCGAAGCCTCCCGCCAATATATATATCCATTCTAGAATTCCCCGTATCAGGGGCTTCGAAACTACAAAGCTTCTGCCAATTTCATAGGCATTTCACCAAGTTTTTCTTTTTTAACGCAAGCAGAGAGAAGCAGGGACATATCATTTTCTTCATCCGTATACGGAAAGAAGAATCAAATCAGTTCCCTAATTCACATTTAAGACCGCCAAAAAATTGAAAGCGGCCCTTTGTTCTACAAGGGGCCGCTCCGCTTCTATTATTCCATGAAAATAATTTCTATTAGGCACGAGTCTACTTTTTCAAATGGTACGGCACGGTTGTGACGATGACGTCGCGCCGGTAGAGCAGGAACGCCCTGATAAGGAAGCTCGACTGGTTGTGAAGAATGTTATGCCAGCCTTCCTTTGGAATGAACTGCGGGATGACGACCGTTACCCGATAGTTCATTTCTTTTGATTTGTGCTCAACGATATCGACGAATTTGGTCAGCGGCTGAATGATGCTCCTGTATTGCGAATGGAGTGTAACCAAACGGACATCCGGCTGCCATTTTGCCCATTTCTCCGCGAATTTCTTTTCTTCTTCACGGTCAAAAGCCACGTAGACAGCGATGATTTGGTCCGCGTTCAGCGACTTCGCGTAATTGATCGAGTTCTCGACGACATGGGTAATCCCGGCGACCGGGACAATCATGACATTCCCTTCGATAGGCGTTGCCGCTTCGCAGGATGCAATCCGAAGCTGATCGCCGACAGCCTCGTAATGGCGCTTGATGCGATGGAACAGCAAGATGGTCAACGGCAGGAACACAAGAACTGGCCAGACCTGCGTGAATTTTGTTAAAAAGAACATCAGGGAAACGATGAATGAAATGGCCGCACCCGTTGCGTTAATGGCTAGTTTCACCCGCCAGCCCGCCGGCTTTTCCCGAAGCCATTTTAAAATCATTCCGGTCTGTGAAAGGGTGAACGGAATAAAGACCCCGACCGCATAAAGCGGAATCAGGCTTTCAGTGTGCCCTTTAAACATAATGATCAACAGGATTGAAGCAAACCCAAGTGTGATGATGCCGTTTGAGTAGCCGAGCCTGTCGCCGCGGATTGTAAACATACGCGGAATGAACTTATCCTTCGCCAGATTGACAGCAAGCAGCGGAAATGCGGAATATCCCGTATTTGCCGCCAATACAAGAATCAGCGCCGTTGTGAACTGGATAAAATAATACACCGCATTCCTTCCGAAGACAGATTCCGCGATTTGCGAGACTACCGTTTCCTGTTCATTAGGAGAAATCCCGTAATAATATGCAAGCAGGACGATGCCTGAAAACAAGATTGCGAGCAGTGTTCCCATCGCCGCGAGCGTTTTTGCCGCATTTTTCGGAGCCGGATCCTTGAAATTCGGAATCGCATTCGAGATTGCCTCAACCCCGGTCAAAGCCGAACTGCCCGAAGCAAAAGCCCGGAGCAGCAGGAACAGGGAAATACCGGCCACCGGCGTGCCGATTGGCGAATGCAGGGCTTCCGTCACCTGGCCGGTGAAAATCTTATACATCCCCGCACCAATCATAATAAAGAGTGCAATAACGAACAGGTAAACCGGATAGGCAAGGATTGACGCCGATTCGGTCACCCCCCTCAGATTGAGCGTTGTAATGAACAGGACAAACAGAACCGCAATCAGGATATTGTGGGAATGCAGGCTCGGAAAAGCAGAAGTTATCGCATCCGTTCCTGCAGAAACACTGACGGCCACCGTTAAAATATAATCGACAAGGAGCGAGCCGCCCGCCACAAGGCCATAGTTCACCCCCAGATTTTCCTTCGATACGACATAGGCTCCCCCGCCTTGCGGGTACGCATAGATAATCTGCCGATAGGACAGGATCAATGCAAGCAGGAGCACGAGGACGCCCACGGCAATCGGAATGGAGTACCAGAAGGCCGCCGCGCCGATTGTTACAAGGACGAGCAGGATTTGTTCCGGGCCGTAGGCAACAGACGACAGGGCGTCCGATGACAGGATGGCGAGCGCTTTTGTCTTGTTCAGCTTCTGCTCACCGAGTTCGTTGGACTTTAAAGGCCTCCCGATCAAATACCGCTTTATGGAAGATTTCACTTATGTTCACCACCAGATGTATGAATAGAATTAGTTTAAAAAACACCACAAAAAAATGCCCGCAAGCCATCAACGAATAGACTTGCCGACATTTGGATTCCCGTCGCGCAAGCTTCAACTCCCTTCCCAAAAACGCTTACGAGGTTAGCTGCCGGATTCGGGCCTGTGAGTAGCCCTACCTGTAAAGGATTCACCCCTGGAAAAACCAAGATTGGGTCCCCCGCACCAGTCGGTTTCAGCGATTTAGAAATTTGAAACTGCTACCTACTATACTCCTGCCGCATTTGGTTGTAAAGATGGCAAATCTAAATTTTTTCATGAAAGTAATGGCTTTTAAGCAACTTTTTTCAGCAGGGAATTATATTGGTTAAAAATAAAAAAAAACCTCCGCAAAGGGGGTTATCCGATCCATTCGTATTGGATAGTGCCAACGCTTGTTAAACGGATTTTTCTACAGCTCGGCAGCCGAACTCCTTCCACAATCCAACTGCCGGTAATATCAGTCCTTCTTCTCCAACGATGAATCCATGATGAAAAGTTCTTTTATTAGGAGTGTTTCCCCTTTTGAGGCCATATTTTTTAATTCGTACCAAATCTTTGCCTTGTCCCCTGTTTTTAAAAACTCCTTTACTTTCGTCTCCTTCACAAATTCGATTTGGGTTCCCAAGTATTCTCCCCGGCTTCCAAAATAACTTTCAGCCTCTTGGGCATTTTTAAAAAGGGGCGCTTCCTCTTCTTTTACAAAAAACATTCCGCTATCCTTTACAATTATATAGCCATCGGTTCCACAAGCCTTATCCTTCCCGGCATCGCCTGTATAAAAAGAGCGGAACTTCTCCGATTCTTCAGTCCGGTAGCAGATCGCCACATCGCCTGCCTTGTCTTGTTCGTTCCAAAACACGAAAATGATTTTTCCTGTTTTCCCAAATTGATGGGCTTCCCTGCCAATAATCACTATCTCCTTCGGGCCTGTAATGTCCCACTGGCCTGTCCTGAATTGAAACGCTGTATAGACATTCCCATCCATCACGCCATCAAAGTTTGCTGGCTGTTCACCCCATAACCGAATTACTTCCTCTTTGTTCATCCCGAGGCGGATTCCTTCTCCTAGCTCTTCCAATTCATCACTCGCGTTGCTGTTTCTCGCAGCACGTTGCCTATCTTCTTCCCCGGGTGCTAAGGTAAAAAATATACTTAAGCATATTGCCAGTATTAAAAACCCGGCAGTCAGCACGGCGTTTCTCATCCAATCCCTCCAATTTCCTATCTATTAATTAGACGTTTCCGGACAGGAAAAGATTGCTTTTTTCAAAAGAAAAAAGCGGCCTGCATTGGGGAACGCAAGCCGCTTAATAAAACTTATTTCGTGCCGGGTGCTGCCTGGTCTACTCCTCTTACACGATGGCGATGGCCATTGTTTTCGGTCGTGTAAAAATCGTAGTAGTGGACGTGCATGCCATTGCCAACCGGAATCGCCGGCCCCGAGTATGCCTTGTACTGGTGGTAATGGCCGTCCTCGAAAACAACATAGCCTTCCGTATAATGGACATGGCTCCCATCTTGCGTCTGAATCGGAGGAGACGTCACATCCAGGCACTGATGGACATGGCCGTCACTCACCCCTGTATAATCGACTGACCCGTGATTGTGGTTTGGCACAAACCCTGGCACAAAATCATCTTTTCCCGCCATTCTCATACCCCCTAAAAAACATTGTCCTTCTATACTTATTTATAGAAAGCAGGGAGTATGACAAGGGGGTCAACGAGGACTTTTACAAAAGATTTGGGCTATCCATTTGTGAAACGGCATAGATAAGATGGATTTTGTTGAATATGAATGACTCCTTTTCTAGCGTGAAGCCAATCTTCTCCGCTACTCTTATCGAAGGGATGTTTTCTGGGCCGATGATGCTGATTAGCCGCTTCAATCGCAACCGGCCAATGCCGTACTCCCGGGTTCCAAGAGCAGCTTCCGACGCATAGCCCTTTGACCAGTATTTCTTGTTGATATGGTAGCCGATTTCGACCTCTTCCGTACCGTCGACAGTTTGCTTCACAAGGCCGCAGTCGCCGATTACTTCATCTGTTTCCTTTAAACAAACCGCCCAAAGCCCAAAACCGTCCTTTTCATATCTCAATTTGTTTCTCGCAATCCAGTTTTTTGTTTGTTCTACACTGAAAGGCGCGGGGTAATGCCTCATTGTTTCCGGGTCGGAAAAGATTTCGTGGAGAAAAGGAAAATCATCATCGGAAAATTCTCTTAAATACAATCTTTCAGTCTCGAATATAACCTGCATTTTGCATCCCCCTTAAGGTATTTAACAAAAATCTTATCTTAATCAGCCGTCTATTTTTACAAATCGTGTTAAACTTTTGATAATACTGTTTTTTAATTTTAACAAATTTGGGGGAATCCGGGTGAAGCATATCGTCGAAAAAGAATGGCTGCTGAAACATTTAAATGAAGAGGATGTAAGAATCATTGATTGCCGGTTTTCGCTCGCGAACCAAGAAAAGGGCGGCATCGAGTATGAGGAAGCGCACATTCCAGGGGCCGTTTACTTTGATTTGGAGAAGGACCTGTCAGGAGCCGTTTCAGATCACGGAGGAAGGCATCCATTACCCCAGCTGGATGGGCTGATTGACAAACTTGAACAGGCTGGAATTGGTGAAAATACGAAAGTTGTCGCCTACGATAACGGCGAAGGAGCATTTGCGGCGCGTTTCTGGTGGATGCTGTCCTACCTGGGCCACAAAAATGTGTATGTACTGAACGGCGGCTTCAAAAAATGGACCGAAGCTAATTATCCGGTTACGGCGGAAATCCCCGCCTTCAATCGCGCTCAATTCCATCCTTCCATTGACGGTTCTTTGTTGGCCGATATGGAAGAAGTCAAAGCAATCTCCATGGGCAAAACCAAAAACGCCGTCCTGATTGATTCGCGTGAAGAAAAGCGCTATCAGGGCATAGAGGAACCGATTGATAAAAAGAAGGGCCATATCCCTGGAGCCGTCAACAAACCGTGGATGCTTGGGCTCGATGCGGGGAGCTATAAGCCAATCGAGGAACAGAAAAAGCGATTTGCCGACATCGCTCCGGATAAACAAGTTGTGGTATATTGCGGCTCCGGCGTCACCGCGGTCCCTAATTTCCTTGCATTAAAAGAAGCCGGCTATGAAAATGTGAAACTTTATTTGGGCAGCTTCAGTGATTGGATTTCCTATGAGGAGAATGAGATTGAATAGTTTGTTTTACCAGCGGGAGGTAGCCTTCCCGCTGTTTTTTTTCTCAAAAGCTGTGGGTCCGGACACGTGAATTTCTGCCAAAAAAAAGACCCCAAAGCGTTTTCCAAGCTTTTAGAGCCTCTGCTATATTTACATAAGTTGCATAGTTGTAATACAAGTTGGATCGTTATCAAAAGTGGAAAGTTCCGCCTCAA
This sequence comes from Neobacillus piezotolerans, assembly GCF_003362805.1. Lineage (GTDB taxonomy): Bacteria > Bacillota > Bacilli > Bacillales > Cytobacillaceae > Bacillus_D > Bacillus_D piezotolerans. Next base: position 464,086 of record NZ_QNQT01000002.1, on the reverse strand, counting down.
CAGTTTTTCCGCTGTAGTCTATTTTCACATTGTAAGTTTGATTCCGCGGCAGCCACAGGTCAATAAAGCCGTTCGCCAGCGACTTCACGGTTTCATTAATCACTGCATTGCCTTTTTCATCTTCAATATAAACACTAAACTCTTCATTTGCTAATTCGCCTTGACAACCTGTCAAGTTATGGTTCGTTCAAGGATGGGTTGTATTAACATATGGCGCGATCGAAACAAAAAACGCGTCCTTAGGCAGATCGTAGACTTTCTCGCTTCCATCATTTTTAACAATAAGCTGGCTGGACGTAATGGAAGCCGATTCTGCTTGCAGGCTGTCTGTGCTATAACCCTGCACCATCTCTTTGATGTTAATGCCATCATTCCCTTTTGCGTCATTGCTTTCCTTCGAATTTTCCGCATTGCAGGCAGACAGCACCAACGCAGCAAATAAACCAATCAACAAAAACTTAAATTTCATCCGGCATTCACCACCTTATCATTACTTAGCACAATTATATCATCCTGCAATTCTGTTTGTTACCCTTTTCACATTTTCTACACTTTTCCCAATACTCACCCCACTTTTGTAAAAGAAACGACAAAACTCAGGCAAAATAGCCAAGCATGTCAACGTTACAATTAATACAGGAATGATCCACAGCATCCTTCAGCTCCTTATGAAAGAGGAACCCGCCTTGGATAAAAACCGTTTTGCATTAAAGAAAATAGTGCTCTATGCCTTAAAATCCGTGGTATGGCCTTTTTTCCGGCGTACCGCTATCTTTATAGGAATCACACTTTTACTGGTTTTTCTGGCAGGAAAAATAAACTGGTCACCTTTCGAGAATTGGGTGATTGACAGGCTAACCTACATGGAGCCCGCCGGCCGACAGGACTACCTTCCTGTAGAAGGAAAGGTTAGCTTTACAGATACAAAGGCATACAAGAAGGAACAATACTTGATTTTTAAAACGAATATAAAAAATTCTGCTCAACTGCTTGTTTCTAAGGTGGGATTTCAAAAAAGTAATGGAAACGAGAATTTCACCAGCATCAAAAAAGATGTTTTCAATAAAAGTAAATTCAAAGACCTCCCAATCGAATTAATGGGTGATATGGATGGGGAGCGGAAGGTGGCGCAATCGGATTGGGAAATCATAAAAGTTAACCTGAGGGATGGTTTCAGCGCCCTGGAGGATATGCTGACGGTCAGGATATTGACTGAAGATGGCAAACCGATGATCGTGAAGGTCGTTGATGATACGCCTGTCGTGGTTGAATTTGATCCGTCGGATAAAGTATTGAAATGGGGCCGGGAAATTCAGGCTGCTTCTGACAAATACGGAATTGATCCTGCTTTAATCGCGGCTGTAATCGAACAGGAGTCGGGGGGCAACCCTGATGTCCAGAGTTCAGCCGGCGCGATCGGCCTGATGCAGCTCATGCCAAACACAGCCCGGGGATTGAAGGTCGATCCTTACGATCCCGCCGAAAACATCGATGGCGGCGCCAGATATTTGGCCATCCAGCTTAACCGTTTTGGCAATCTTGAGTTGGCGCTGGCAGCATACAACGCTGGCCCTGGAAACGTAATTAACTCCAGATACATGTATATAGCCGAGACACAAAATTATATCCGGAGCGTGCCAGCCCTGAAAACTAAATATGAGAAGAAATTCTCTGCTGGGAACTGATCTTCTAAAACCTCAAACTAGATTTACCCATTTGAGGAATTTTCCTGGTTGTGTATTTGAAAAGAAAAGGAATGTTCAATTTCTTAGCGAATTATATAGAATGAGGTGATAAAAATGATAGTAGTAACGACTGAGAAAATCGAAGGTTACCAAGTGAAAGAAATCAAAGGGCCGGCATTCGGTCTGATTGTGCGAAGCAGGGGATTGGGCGGCGACATCATGGCCGGGCTTAAGGGGCTTGTCGGCGGTGAAATTAAGCAGTACACGGCCATGCTCGAGGACTCAAGGAAGGAAGCAATGGACCGGATGATCCGGAATGCCACCGAAATGGGTGCTAACGCTATCATCATGATGCGTTTCGATTCCGGGGAAATCGGCCAAAACATGAGCGAAATTGTCGCATATGGCACGGCAGCCGTGGTGGAGAAGCTTTAATGGGCTGGCTCATTGCCGCCGGTTTTTACGGGCTGCAAATTCTCGGCGTCATTGTCTGCATCCTGCTTGGCTATTTCATTTATGACAAGCGCTACAAGAAAAACCAGGGCGCAAAGGTACCCGCCGGATTCATTCCTACGGATGAAATCAATGTTGATCCCGTGACCGGGGAAAAAACGAAGGTATACTACAATCCTGAAACAGGCGAGCGGTTCTATAGGAAAATTTAATGTTTCGTATAAAAAGATGCTCCGGGTATGATGGCCGAAGCATCTTTTTTGTGGCTTTTTTAAATACCATCCTTCCAAATCTCTCGTTCAGCTTTTATAAGGTTTTTTATATCATCAAATTTAATTTCGATTTCCAGGTGGTCACCGACCGCGTGCGGTATACCAATGCTTATTCCCAAGGCATTTTCCGTAAAATAACTGAAAGTGAATGAAGAATTGCTCTCATCCATTTTGTCGGCAGCAACGAACATATTGATTAACTCCTCGTCTGTAAAACGTTCTATTAAATCCGTGAGGACCCTTTCTTTTTCCAAGTTCAATCCCTCATCAAAAGGTATATACCTTCCATTCCTAAATTTCTCTATTAGCTCTGTATCAATCTTAACTAAATCAGCCAATCTCACTTTTATTCCATTCTTCAGATCAATATTAGTTGTATAAAATAGATTGGTCGGATGGGGAGTATTTTGTACATATACAGCCCCGAAGTATTGAACGCTAATGTATCGTTCACTTTTCCGCTTTATAACAGAATCAACCTTCAGTTCAACATCCGGGTGAACTTTGTCATCATCCGATTTATATACTTCAGTTATTCTTATGGCTTCTTCTTTCAATATGCTATTAACTGAATTCTGCGTCGAGACATTGGATAACCCATTGATTTGCGGATAGTTAATTTTTATATCGCTTTTTATATCTTCAATAACATAGCTTTCACTTAAAACACTGTATGGCTGATTTGCCGAATCACCGTTTCCTTTTACAATGGCGGAATGCCCCTTTTCAGCTCCACAAGCTGTTAATTGCAATGTCACAATTACGAGTACTAGTAAAAATAATAACTTCCGGATCATGTATTGGAGTAACCCCGCTTTCACTTTCAATCTATCACTTATTCTTTCTTTTTTTAAGGAAGGCTACACTATAACTAACCTGGATTGCCTTGTCCAATTTATATCCACAGGATGTCTGGCCTCTTGATCATACGCACCTTTCTCAAACCCACCAACACCTTCATTATTATCAAACAACCATTTTTCTGGCATTAAAATCCTCCTTATTATAAAGCAGGGTTATTAGATAAATATTAACAAAATTAATCGAGTTCTTTTCCAACAAAATCCCAAACATTGGCTTAGAGTTCTAAACTTTCGAACTAAATAAATGTACCAATAAATATATTTTTCAATAAAAAAAGCCCTCCAATTAGGAGAGCGTTATTCCTATTCATAATAATTTTTTTCTTTGAGCCCTTCTGTAATCTCAAATCTACCGTAGAGTGTATTCTAATTATCCCTTGTATGCTTCATCTATTTTCTTTAGATCAAATTTCTTCATTTTTAGAAATGCCTTCGTTACGCGGGCAAGCTGCTCAGGTGTTCCCTTGCTCATCATCTCATTCATATTGCTCGGCATAACCTGCCAGGATATGCCAAACTTATCCTTCAGCCAGCCGCATTCCTCCGCTTCAGGAACTGCCGAGAGCTTTTCCCAGTAATAATCAATCTCTTCTTGTGTGTCACAGTAGACAATAAATGAGACTGCCTCGTTAAAACCGAATTTGTGCTCATGCGCGCTATCCATTGCGGTAAACCACTGGTTTTCAATCATGAATTCGGAGAACATGATTGATCCTTCTTTATCGGGTTCCATGCCTGCGGGGTAACGGGCGATAAGGCCCTGCTTTGCGTTCTTAAATACAGTCAGATAAAAATTCATTGCTTCTTCCGCCATGCCGCATTTATCGCCGACAAACAAAAATGACGGGATTATTGCGGGCCGCTCTTCCCCTTCCGGATTGGTCAGGATCAACTGCCAGGACAAACCAAACTTATCCTGAATCCAGCCATACCACTCACTGAACGGATACTTATCAAGCGGCATTAACGCTGTACCGCCTTCGGACAATTTGTTCCAAACCTCTGTTAATTTCTCTTTCGCGTCGTTATCTCGCGATGGATCAAAATTGACGAAAAAAGACACCGACGGATTGATTTTGAAGTATGGCCCTGCACTGATTGCCATAAACTTCTGTCCCCAAAGCTCAAAAGAAACTAGATCAGCGTCGCCTGATGGTGTGTCGCGGAGTGTTCTGACATTCGTAACTTTTGAGTCCGGGAATATGGAAGCGTAAAACTCGGCAGCTTCTTTTGCCTCCTTGTCATACCATAAATGCGGAACAATTTTTTGATTTGTTTTTGACAAAGAAATTCCTCCTTAATTTTGATACGACTACAAAAACTTACGACTTTCATTCCAAATTATTTTACCACTATCACTCTGTTATAATTTCTTACCGATTGCTATATTGGCTATTCTCACCTATCGAAGCATTCTGCTGCATAATAGTAATAGAATTCAATTAAAGGTCACTTAATCCTTCTATGAAAGCCACTTAGGTTTGGAAATCCACGTAAAAAAGTCCTTTGAGATTTAATTTCTCAAAGGACTAACAGTATTTATAATATCCCTTTATTAAACCGCTTTTTCGTCCCACTTCCTGTCATCGTGGACGAAAAGGATGCCCAATTCATGATGATCGTTTTCATAGAGGGCGCGCTGGACGAAGCGGATTTGCCCGTTTGTATCGAAAACCTCCAGCTTGCAATGGGCCCGGTTTTGCAGAAGCGCTTCGTATAAATCATTTTCGTTGCTAACCGGCATGCCATTCGCCTTGCTGATCAGCTCTCCGACTTTCAGCTCCATTTTATCAGCGGGCGAACCCGGAAGGACGCCGAGGATCATCAACCCTTCATTTTTCCGCGCAAAATAGAACGGGCGGTTATCTTCTTTTACCTTTTGGTAAAATGCTATCGCTTCGCGTCCGAGGATGGCAAGGGCCGCCGCGCCGATGGCTGCAACCGGGTACCAGTAGCCTGCCGCCGAAACGAGCAGGACAAGAACCCCGAGCGTTGTCACCTTTTTCCCATAGGCCCTAATGGCTTCAGCCGGAAGCATGCCCTGGATTTGCTGGTGCATGCCGATTGCGAATGGGACGAGAAACAGGGAGTAAGTATTTTCGCCAATGCTGAACACTGGCCACCAGTCGAATGGCAATGTGAGGGCGCTGCCCGGAATCAGGAGGAACACAGGTACAAGCCATAGCCTTCTCGCTTCATGGACGCCGACCCGCTGGCCACGTTTGCTCGTGATGAGTTTCGGCGAAGTTGCAATGCTTCCCCTTTTTAAAAGGAGGATTCCTTCGGCAATGAGCAGGATGGCGATAAGCACTGCGAGAGATGGGTAAATCCGGCCGGATGCCGATTCGAATGCTTCACGGATGAATGGGACGTTGAATGTCTTTCCTCCAAGGTAAATGAGCGCGAAAAACGCCGCACCGACCGTATAGGCCGGCCCGATAAGCCGCATATTTCCGGTCAGGCTGAAAAGGAGCGTAAAAAGAGCTGCAAGCATGATGGCCGCAACCGGCACAGCAAGGCCAGACGCCAGCGTTATAAGTGACAACAGAAGCCCGGCGATAAGCCCGGCCGGCACGAGCTGCCGAAGCTCGAAATACGCATCCTGCGCCCTGACAGTGAAATTTTTGCGCTCGCGCTTAACACGGCTGACCCCAAGCATAGCCGCAAGGAAAAACGCATAGTAGAAAACCGGATGCAGCAGCATCCTCCCTATCCCCTTCAGCACCTCAATACCCCATTGCTCAATCAAATCCCGCACCGCCCTGTTAATATCGTAAAATTTTGTACAAATATTATTTTTAGGATAATCACTATCCAGCCAATCGGCTTACTTCCATTCTATCAAAAAAGGCCGGTAAAACATATTGCTAGATTTCCGTTCGTGCTAAAATTCAAGCTAGGTGTAACAAAAAATGGATCCATTCGTTGTATGGGAGCGGGAGGAGGGAAGCGTTGGATAGTTCGCGGATTGAAAAACTCGATGATTTATACCGAAAATATGCAAAAGGGTTGTACGGCTACCTGCTTCGGCTCTCCGGCTCCCCGTCCATTGCAGAGGACATGGTCCAGGAAACATTTTTACGGGCAACGGTTTCGTTGTCATTTTACAGGCATGAGGATGTCAAACCATGGCTGTTCCGGATAGCCCGAAATATTTATATTGATGAATGGCGGCGCCGGCAGCGCTGGAAGTGGGTGCCGTTCTTTGATAGGGAAGAAATGACCAGCCCTTTTGGGACGCCGGAGCAAGAGGCAATCGCCGGTGAAACAGCCAGGGAATTGGAAGGCCTGCTCGGTTTGTTGCCTGAAAATTACCGGACGATCATTTATTTGCGGGAGTATGAGGGCTTTTCATACAGCGAGCTGGAGGAAGCCCTTGGTTTAACAAGCGCACAGGTTAAGGTGCAATTGCATCGGGCGAGGCAAAAACTGAAGCAGCTCGGCGCGAAGGAGGAATTTTTGAATGACTGAATGGACGAAGGATAAGGAAAAGAAAATATTATGGAAATACCGGTTTACGCTAACGCTTAGAATCGTACGGGTCTTGGCTGCGATTGGACTTTTATATTGGGCTTATACCATCATTCTGTTTATTTCATATGACCAGTCGGAAAAGGCCGACAAGAATTATTTTTCGATAGCGCAGGCCATCAATTGGACCCAGAACGGGTACCTTGTAAAAAACGAGCCCTTTTCCCATGCCGAAATCACACCTTTTTTAAGCCAAAAGCTTTCGCTGCCCCTCGTTCGCACGATTGGGAAAAAGGAGGTGCAGATTGGCTCGGTAGATGTTACCAAAAGGCTGATCGCTCCCTTTTCATCAAAAAGCATTGCCTATTCCGAAACATCCGCTCAATCCGGTTTTTCTTTTTTCCTGCCCGAGGATCCTCGTACAGGGAAAAAGCTGACTTTAAAGGTGGACCCCGCGGTATGGTCCACGCTAGAAAAGGTGCATGAAGGGACAGTTGCGGATTTTGCATTCTCGACTGACCGCTATTACAAACCAGAGGATTTGCTGACGGTTTTGTCCAACTATGATGTTGATGTGCTCTGGATGCCTTTATATGCCGGAGAGGTGAAGGAAATAAAAGACGTCAGTTATAGTGTTGCGGGTGGGACCTATTTTACGGTTGACGGCCTCGGAATGACCCGCGCCCGGGAAACGGATGATTACACATCCTATAGGGAATTAGGGCTGCATCCTGATGGGATAAAAGAGAATGAAAAAATCATGCTCGCCAATATGGAGCATTTGCTGAAGTCTGAAAACAAAACTTACCTAGAAAATGTCCTTGGACTGAGATTCCTTCAGGAAAGGCAAGATTATTTGAAGAAAAATGGATTTAGAGTATACGGCGCTGTTGTGACCGGCCCAGTTAAGGAACTTCTGAAGCTTCGTGAACTGAAAACGATTCAGTCGGCGGAGGTTGGCGAATTTGCTTATTGGAATTGGACCGGGGAATAACCTCGGCTGGAATATTCCTTACAAAAAAAGGCTGCCAAGTGAGTGACTACTTGCCAGCCTTTTTCATTTGTTGCGAATGGAAATCTTATCGGTTCACATTCAGTGCCGGTTGTCGCTGTGAACGGTTTACCTGCTCCTCCTCGCAAAATCGACGAATCGGAACTTGTCGAGGCGATGTCTTGACTCGGTATACTCAATCAGGGACGCATTGTCGAGGAAAACATTGTTCCGTACGACAACGATATGGTTGTATCCATTCAGATCAAGGTAGGTGCGGTCTTCATCCGTGCATTCCTCGACGGTGATTTCCTTCCGGGCAAACGAAATGTTTAAATTCAAATCGCCTTCGAGATACGCATAGATGCTGTCCTCGCAAATTTCCTTGGTAAGCCCCGGTACGTATTTTTTCACGAAAAACGACTTGTCGAGTATAATCCGCTCCCCGTCCTTTTCACGAGTCCGCGCAACCTTCCAGACTTCCTCCTTGGCGGAGATTTTCAATTCGTTTTGTAAAAAACTATCCGGCTTCATTACATATAGTTCATGGACTGTCGTATGGAATTGCTGCCCAACCTTCTCCGCGACCTCTTTGAAGCTTGTCAGTCCGGAAACCGGAAAGTCGAAGCGGCCAATGTCGAGCACAATCGACCCTTTTGCCTTTATTTTTTGGATATAGCCATGCTGCGAAAGGAGATTCAGCGCCTTACGAATTGTTTCCCTGCTCGTCCCATATGCCTCCGACAATTCGTTCTCCGATGGCAGCTTTGTATGCTTTTTCAGCTTCCCGCTCTCGATTTGCGCGGCAATATCCTGGTAAATGCTATCGTATTTATTCGTTACCATGGCTCTCACCCGGTTTATAAAATTAGGAGGCAGCTTGAAACTGCCTCCCGTTCATTGTACCATTGCTGCTTCCTGTAATGAAGAAACAGACCAATCCGTTTTTTCTGTGGAACACTACTTTGTGAAACAAGATTTTTCGGGGAGTGACAGGCACTGTTCGTATTTCTGAAAACCCATTTCTCCGTGAAACACTGCTTGTGAAACAAGATTATTCGGGGAGTGACAGGCACTGTTCGTATTCCCGATCCCGTTTCTCCGTGAAACACTGTTTGTGAAACAAGATTATTCGGGGAGTGACAGGCACTGTTCGCATTTCTCAGCTTCACTTTTTCAAATGGAATACAACCGATTCATACGGACGGAGGGTGAAACTAAGATAGTCTCCGGGTTGGTCTTTGTAATTCGATATGAGCACGCTGGCTTTTCCGCCGTCACCATCAATACGGACGTCATCCGGTAGCTCAAACTGCGCGTCTTCACCATAAAAATTGTTTACAACGAGCAGGGTTTCTCCGTTCCAGGAGCGGGTGTACGCGAATATCCTCGGGTCATCGGCAAGGAGGAGCTTGTAGTCCCCGAACGTTATAATATCGTATTCTTTCCGCAAGCCGATTAGCTTTTTGTAATAATAGAAAACCGAATCCCTGTCGGCAACTGCCTTTTCAACATTAATGTCCGGGTAATTTCCGGCAACGCCGATCCACGGGGTTCCTGTCGTGAAACCTGCGTTAGCGGATGCGTCCCATTGGACAGGAGTCCTTGAGTTGTCACGCGACTTGCTTTTCAGAATCTCGAGTATTTCCTTTTCGTCCATGCCGGAAGCTTTTTTCAGCCTGAAAATATTGAGTGATTCCACGTCACGGTAGTTCTCGATCGACTCAAAGCCCGGATTTGTCATCCCAATTTCTTCACCCTGATAGATGTACGGCGTGCCCTGCATCATATGGATGGTTGTTGCAAGCATTTTAGCCGACTCGACCCGATATTTACCGTCATTGCCATATCGCGAGACAACTCTCGGCTGGTCGTGGTTGCACCAGAAAAGTGCATTCCAGCCGCCTCCCCGGTTCATTTCCTCCTGCCAAGTGGACAAGATTCGTTTTAATGCAAGGAAGTCAAAATCGGCAAGCGTCCACTTGTCGCCGCCCTCGTAATCAACCTTCAAATGGTGGAAATTGAAAGTCATGCTTAGCTCCTTTCTTTCCGGGTTGCTGTACTTGATGCAATTTCCAATGGTCGTCGAAGACATTTCACCAACGGTCATGCTGTCGTATTTGGAAAATGCCTCGCGGTTCATCTCTTTCATGAACTCATGGACGCGCGGGCCGTCTGTATAGAAGCGGCGTCCATCGCCTTCATCATCATTTGGAAAGCTTTGGTCTTTTGAAATCAGATTTATTACATCGAGCCTGAAACCGTCGACCCCTTTTTCAAACCAGAATTTCATCATTTCATAGACTTCCCGGCGGACTTTTTCATTCTCCCAATTCAGGTCCGCCTGTGTGACGTCAAACAAGTGCAGGTAATACTGCCCGGTTTGCTCGTCATATTCCCAGGCGCCGCCGCCGAATTTTGATTCCCAGTTTGTCGGAGGGGCGCCATCGGCTCCGTCCTTCCAGATATAAAAGTCGCGGTATGGGTTGTCCTTCGATTTGCGTGATTCCTGGAACCACGGATGCTCTGTGGATGTGTGGTTGACCACGAGATCCATAATAAGCCTAATGCCGCGTTTGTGCGCCTCATCAAGCAAACTTTCGAAATCCTCCATCGTTCCGTATTCCTCATGGATTGAAAAATAATCGCTAATATCGTACCCATTATCCCGCTGCGGAGACTTATAAATCGGCGTCAGCCAAACGACATCCACGCCAAGCTCCTTTAAATAATCCAGCTTTTCAATAATACCCCGCAAATCTCCAACGCCGTTCCCTGTTGTATCCTTAAAACTCTTCGGATAAATCTGATAAACAACCGACCTTCTCCACCACGGTTCCTTCATGCTGATCACCTCATTTTGATAATGGTGCCTGGTACGTTTTTGGTTTATGTCCAGTTTTAAAGCCAGGAACTCGGCGGGACACTATGATCCATCCTGGGTTCCTGGCCCAATCTCTTAACCTGTAATTAAGCAAGCTCCCCTTTACGAGCTTTCGTTTTGCCCCACAGGTAGGTAAGGGCGAGCGGTACGGCGATGGAAATGGCCATACCGATAAAGAATGGCGCCCATTTTTGCGGAACGATTGATAAAAATCCAGGCAGACCGCCAACGCCAATCGATGGCGCGATAACCTTGTTAATCGTAATGAACATTCCGGCCAGCGCGGAGCCGATCATCGCGGAGATGAAGGCGAAACGGAAGCGGAGGTTCACCCCAAACATAGCAGGCTCGGTAATTCCCAAATATGCGGAGACCGCGGACGTTATGGACAAGCCTTTCAGCTTCTCATCCTTCAGCAGGAACATCATCGCAAGTGCTGCGGATCCCTGGGCTACGTTGGACATAACCAGGATAGGCCACAGGAATGTTCCGCCTGTACTAGAAATCAGCTGCAGGTCGACCGGCAGGAACGTATGGTGCATACCGGTTACAACTAGCGGCGCGTACAGGGCGCCATAAATAAGTCCGCCAATCGCCGGAACTGTATCAAAAATGCCCGTAAATAGATTTGTAATCCACTGGCCGATTGTAAAGGTGATCGGTCCGATAATGATAAATGAAAGGAAACCGGTAATTAATAGCGCAATCGGTGCCACAAGCAGCAGCTGGAACGCATCGGCAATCTTGCTGCGCAGGAAGCGTTCAATTCTCGCCAAAACATACGATGCCACAAGCACCGGCAAAACCTGTCCCTGGTAGCCAACCTTTTGGATTTCAAGCCCAAACAGGTTCCAGGTAGGAATATCACCTTCAGCCTTCGCAGCTCCCCATCCCCACGCGTTCAAAAGATCCGGGTGGACAAGCATCAGGCCTAGCACGATACCAAGAAGCGGACTTCCGCCGAATCGGGTTACCGCGGCCCAGCCAATCAATCCCGGCAGGAATACGAACGCCGTATTGGCAATCAAGTTGATAATCGAAGCAAAATCACCAAATTGCGGATGAACATCAACTAATGACTGGTCAGGGTAAAAAATCCCCGGCCCTGTCAGGACGTTGTTAATCCCCATCAAAAGACCAGCAGTCACAATTGCTGGCAATATTGGGATAAATATATCAGCCAGCGTCTTGATCGCACGCTGGAGCGGATTCAGTTTCTGCGCCGCGGCGTCTTTTATATCCTGCTTGCTCGCATGCTCAATTCCCGCCTGAGCGGCGAGTTCATTGTAAACCTTGTCGACAGTCCCCTGGCCGATTACAACTTGGTACTGCCCATTTGCCGAAAATGAACCTTTCACAAGATCGATTTTTTCAAGTTCTTCTTTATTAACCTTCCCCTCGTCCTTAAGCGCAAAACGAAGGCGTGTCACACAGTGAGTCGCGGCGCCAATATTTTCCTTGCCCCCGACCGCATCAATAATTTCGGAAGCAGACTTTTTTAGATCCATCCTCTTTCCCTCCTAAAACATTCGAATGTGAGCGTTTTCTTTTTATCGATTATGAACCCTAGGATTCCCCTTTGGTGCGATTTCGAAAAAATCAAACCGAACGGCGGGAAGTCACTTTATAGGTTTCGGTATTTTTAAGTAAACGGATTCATAATTGTTTAAAAAGATTTAACTTGTATATACAAGATTTAATATTTAGTATATCCTGTATATACAAGTTGGTCAACTATGGAGATTCCCGCAATCTTCGAACGAAGGCAATAATCAGATGGCTAAACAGACTTTCCCTTCCTCCCTTTACAATTTGTGGTTGTTTACACTATAAGCGCGTTGTAAAATAAATGGTAATGAAGCTTAAGGGGCTAGTAAATTGGCAAAGAGTTTAAAAATAATCCTTTCGTCCGCTTTGTTTTTCGGACTTGCCTATGGATCTGCGACTATAGCAGAAGGCGCTGCAAAAAAATACGCCAATTGCACCGAATTAAATAAAGATTACAAGGGGGGCGTGGCGAAAGACTCCAAGGTGAAAAACATAGGGGGAAAAACGCGGTACAAGCCATTTGTCTCTAAAGACCTCTATGAAGCAAACAAATCAAAAGACCGAGACAAAGACGGCATTGCCTGTGAAAGATAATCCCGGAGTCCCACCTAGGGCTCTTTTTTTATTTAAATATTGAACGTCCCTAAGCAGTTCGATAGAGTTCCAAACGGTACAAGTACGTCGAAGTCGTTTTAGAAGTCGCCTCGCCATCCGAGTCTGTTCATAAACCCACTAACTCTGTACATAAACACCTGCCCGGCTTACGAACCCTCACTCAAAAACTGATTTACCCCTCCAAGCCAGCAGTTCAAATTCCGTGAAACACTACTTGTGAAACAAGAAAATTCGGGGAGTGACAGGCACTGTTCGCAAAAAAAAGAAGGCGGGGATTCTTTCTCCCCACCCAATGCCAAACATGTTCGGCTCACTACAAGCCGACGCTATTTCGCCAACAGCCGGAGCGCTGTCCTTAGCTGCAGGTCATTTTTGTCTTTCTTCGTTTCCGTCAACCTTGCTTCATCAAGTGCAGCGGCTGTCTTCCCGTCAATTTTGCCGGTTGGCTGCAAACCTGAATGCTGCTGGAACGCCTTCACCGACCGGACAGTCCCCGTACTGAAATACCCATCCGTCCGCCCCGGGCTGTAGCCAAGCCCCTCCAAAATAACCTGGGCGTTCTTCACTTGCTCATTGTTCATATCCGCTTCAAGCGCGCCGTCCACCTGTACTGGGTGCGTCCCAAAAATACCAGGCTGTATAACCTCCACATCCGGCATGATGCCCTTCCGGTGAATCCAATTCCCGTCAGGCGTAAGCCATTTGAAAAGCGTCAGCTTAATATTGCTGCCATCCCCCATCGGCATCGCCTGCTGAACCGTCCCTTTGCCAAACGTCTTCTCCCCGACAAGCGGATACCCTTTCGCCTCGGCAAGCGCCCCGGCGAGAATTTCCGAAGCGGAAGCGCTCCCTTTGTCAACAAGCACTGCAACAGGATACGGCTTCCCCTTCTTCAAAGTTGAAAAATACTTATCTCGCTTGCCATTCCGTTTCTCAATCTGGACAAACGGCTTATCGCCGTCAACAAATTCGCGGAGGATTTCTTCCACACTTAATAGCAGCCCGCCCGGATTGCCCCGTACATCAATCGCAAGCCCGGTGATATCATTGTCCTCAAGCGCCTTCAGCTGCTTTTTAAAATCGGTCGCTGTTTCCTCGGCAAATGAAGTAATCTCGATTACCCCGATCAGCTTCCCATTCACATTCTTCACCTTTGAAAAAACCGTCTCGATTGGAATCTGGTCCCGTTTCACTTCAACCGTAATCGGCTCCTTCACATTCTTCCGTTCGACCTCAAGGCGGACAATCGTCCCCTTCTTGCCCCGGATTTTGACTGTAACCTGAATCAAATCAAGCCCCTCGACACTTTTCCCATTCACCTTCAGGATTCGGTCATGCGGCTTCAAGCCGGCTTTTTCCGCAGGGGAATTTTTAAACGGCGACACAATCACGATTTTGCCGTCCTCCATCCCAACCTCGGCGCCAATCCCCTCAAATGTTGATTCCAGCGATTCATTGAATTGCCGCGCCGTCTCCTTGTCCATATAAACAGAATAAGGATCATCAAGCGAAGCCAGCATCCCCTGGATCGCACCCTCAACAAGCTCCTCGCGCTCCACCTTCTCCACATACTGGCTGACAATCAATTCGTACGCCTGCTCCACTTTATCAAGGAGCGCTGTATCCGTCGGCTTATCCTTCCCCTTCTTCGGAACCGCCGCCGCATCAACCGCAAACCCCTCGGCCCGGGACTCCGCCCACTTCATTCCAGCAAATGTCCCGCCTGACCCGGCTGCGAGCGACCCCGCCACCATAAGCGCCAACCACTTCCGCCTCATGCCCCCACTCCCAACATATCACGCCATTTTTGTAAAAAGCACCGCCCTACTTGCGATGCCCGTTACTATACATATATGCCAGAATGGACGAGTTATGAATAAAGCTGCTTTGGAGAAAATGGGCCCATGCCATAAGGCTCCGCCCTACATGGAGTCCGAGCACACGCCTTTTCGGCGGCTCTCCTGTCGGAAAATGGCAAAAAACAAGAAAAAAACAAGTAAAAAGTACCAGTTTCCCGGATGCATAAAAAGGAAATAATTAGAATGTAGGCCCCGGCGTTCGGCACCATGATTTACACAGGCCGGGTGCAAAAAGAGCGGGGAAGCTATGCTTCCTCCGCTCTTTACTGATGCATATTGGAATTGGTATTGCGCGCTTAACGCGGCACGCCATACGCGAACGGATTGACCGCGTTTGATTTGCTGTCGTTCCAGTCGCCTCTATGAAGCTCAAAGTGCAAGTGTTTTCCTGTCGAATGGCCGGTATTGCCCATATAGCCGATAAATTGCCCCTTGGAAACTACCGCTCCATCCTCGACCCCGCGCATATCCAAGTGTGCGTAAACGGTTGTATACGTTTGCCCGTCGATATAATGGGCAATGAAAACCACGTTGCCATAGCTGCTAGAATAATAGGACTTGATGACAACTCCGCTTGCCGCGGCGACAACAGGAACATTCCCGGACCTGTTTGCCCAGTCAACTCCATAATGGAAAGTTCCCCAGCGGGCGCCAAAGCCGGAAGTATTCGCGCCTGTCGTCGGCTTCATGAAATTGCCTGAAGTGACAGGAGGAGCCTCAACCGGTTCAGAGGATCCATGGGATCCGCCGCCATTATTCTTTTTTGCCGCAGCAGCGCGCGCGGCGGCTGCCCTGGCTTCCGCTTCACGGCGCGCGCGTTCGGCTTCCTTGGCAATCCGATCTTTTTCAAGCTGGATTGCCTTTGCCATCGCGGATTCCTGCGATTTCAGGATTTCATTCTTCTCCTGCAGCTCCATCTTATGGTCATGCTCTTCTTCTTGCTTCACAAGCTCCTTCATCAGCTTGTCCTTTTGGGCGCGCTGTGAATTGAGCTGTTTGTTCATCGCTTCAAGGTCGGCAAGCATTTGCTTAAGCTTGGCGAGGTCGCTCTCAACCTTTTGCTTCTTTTGCTCAAGTTCTTCCATATCAGCCTTGTGCTGTTCAAGGATGTCCTTGTCCGCCTCCATGATTGTCGCCACCGCGGTTGCCCGGTCAACAAAATCACTGAAGCTTGTCGCACCCATTAAAACATCCATATAGCTGACCATGCCGCCATTTACCTGGAAATTACGGGCGCGGTCCTTAAGAAGTTCATTCCGCTTCGCAATCCGCTCTTCGAGGACTTTGATTTCTCCCTGGAGCTTTTTGATTTCCATTTGTGTTTCTTGAATATCCTGTGTCTTGTCACGGATTTTCTTGTTTGTCTCGCCGATTGCGAGATCGAGCCTCTTGATTTCCGCATTTACCTTTTGCTGCTCATCCTGCAGCTTTTTAATTTTCTGGTCCGCCTCATTTATGTTGGCGTCCACTTCAGAACGGTTTTTCTGGATCTCTGTTTTTTGATTTTGCAAATTCGATAGTTTGGAAGCTTCTGTGTGTAAAGCCGAACCCCCAAATAAACTCCCTATGCCTACCACGACCGACGCGGCAAGCGCAATGGCTGATCTTCTCAATTCCCGATTTCTCCTTTCCACTGCAACCCATGTACAGGTAAATCGTCTCTATTTTTGGAACTCTCTGTTCATGTAAGCCTGACTAAAAAATTCACTTAAACCCTAAGGAACTTCCTGACTGACATCATGCTTCCCCAAATTCCAATAAATGCTCCCATAAGGATAAGCAGCCCGGATACCTGGTACATGAATGGGTCGAACGGAAGAATTTGTATAAAATGGCCCTCAAGCAACGGATCGAGATAACTGTATGCCTGATAGTACGCGATTGAAATCAGGACGACCGGAACGACCGACCCGAGAATCCCCAGCCACAGGCCTTCAAGGAAGAACGGCCAGCGGATGAAGGCGTTTGTCGCGCCTACCAATCTCATAATCTGGATTTCTCTTCTTCTCGCAATGATAGTGATTTTGATTGTGTTCGAGATAAGGAACACAGCCGTGAAGAATAGCCCGGCAATCAGTGCGAGCCCGACATTCCGGCTCGCGGCAATGAATTTGAACAGCTTCTCGACACTCTCCTGCCCGTATTGGACTTTATAGGCAAAGTCCATCTTCTTGATTTTGTCGGCAGCCTTCATAGTATCTTCGGGATTTTTCGTTTTTACGATAAATACATCGTTCAAAGGATTGTCCTGTTCAAAAAGTTTATAGGATTCACCGAGATTTTTTATCAAAATCTGCAGCTCCTCTTCTTTCGACGAGAAGTTAATGCTCCTGACTTCCGGAAGGGCGGCAATCTTTTTCCTAAGTTCCTGCTGCTGGTCCTTATTGGCAGTGGTATCGATGTGTACGCGGATTTCCACGTCCTCTTCGATGGTTTCAGCCACCTTGTTGAGATTCATCATAATAACGAAAAAGACACCGACAAGGATGAGCGTGACGGTAACCGCGCCGACCGACGCGAACGTCATCCACCCGTTCCTACCAATGCTTTTCAAGCTTTCCCGTGCATGGCGTCCCAGGGTTCTAAGCTTCATAGCCGTAGTCCCCCCTCTGCTCGTCACGGACAATTCTGCCTTCTTCTATCGCGATGACGCGGTGCCGGATTGTATTGACGATTTCCCGGTTATGAGTCGCCATGACGATCGTGGTGCCGCGCGTGTTGATTTCCTCGAATATTTTCATGATCTCCCATGAAGTATCCGGGTCAAGGTTCCCGGTCGGCTCATCCGCGATAACAACCTTTGGGGAGTTGACAATTGAACGCGCGATCGACACACGCTGCTGTTCCCCGCCTGACAATTCGGTCGGGAGCATCCTGGCCTTATGTTTAAGGTTAACGAGATCAAGAACCTCCATAACCCTTTTCTTGATGTACTTCGGATGTTCTTCGATTACCTCAAGCGCGAAAGCGACGTTTTCATAGACGGTCTTCATCGGAAGCAGCTTGAAATCCTGAAAGACCACGCCAAGGTTCCGCCGGAAAATCGGCACCCTCTTCAATTTCAGCTTCGCAATATTTACGCCATTTATAAGGATTGTACCGGATGTGGGCACTTCTTCCCGATACATCATTTTAATGAACGTCGACTTGCCGGCCCCACTCGGCCCAACCACGTAAACAAACTCTCCCTGGTTGATTCGAACATCGATGCCGCTTACAGCCGTTACGCCATTCGGATACTTTTTATAAACATTTTGCATTTCTATCATTTAAACAATCACCTAATTTGTTTTGTCGACAACGACCTACACGCTGACTAGTCTAGTTGGACACTATTCTCGCATTTTTGACAAAAAAACAATGTGTTTAACAACACAAACCCATTATATCATTCAAAGCACGTAAAAAAAGGGGTTCTTTATTACAGTTTCTTTTCAAAAAAGTCGAATAATGCCAAATTTATCCTATACTGGCGAATATATCATTATTTTTGTTCTTTGAAAATAGTAAAAAACCTTTGGATATTAATGGTTGGCGTACCAGCAAGGTGGAATAGGCAGGGAAATTGTTTTCCTTAAATATCATTGCAATTTCGCAACTTTATTTCAAATTTATTTCAAAAAATATTTTGCCCATTGAATTTGATTATTTATCGGAACTTTCGGTTATTTCAAAAAAAGACAGCGCCTGCCTTAAACGTTATTTTCCTATACAAAAAAACGTCCTGCCGCTGGACAGGACGCTCTTCTAAATTATTTTTTCTCGGAAAGCCACTCGGCAACCTTTGATGCTTCTTCGCCTTTATAAAGGCCTGCCGGCATGCCGCCGCCTTTTCCGTCTACAATGATCTTCTCGATTTCATCTTTGGAGTATTTGCTGCCAACTTTTGTCAAGTCTGGGCCTGCTCCGCCTTTCAGGTCACCGCCATGGCATCCTGAACATTTTTGGTTATACATCTTTTCCGGATCGCCAGCAGAAGCAGAATCTTTATCGCCGCCACCGCCTCCGCATGCGGCGAGTACCATTGATGCGCCCATGAGCAAAGCAAGTAATTTTTTCTTCATTCATATAACCCCTTTAGCAAAGTTATTAAACCCTACATAATTATACCAATACTATTCCCGTTTGAAACCCTCCCCAAGGACTTCTGCCGCATCCATAACGATGACAAACGCAGTCGGGTCAATGGTTTTGACCAATTGTTTCAACTTTGTGAACTCTGTCTGGTCGACCACGCACATAAGGACAGGCTTCTCGGAATCCGTAAAACCGCCGTATGCTGATAATCTTGTGACACCACGGTCAATTTTATTCAGGATTCCTTCACGGACCTCGTTTTGTTTATTGGTAATGATCATGGCCATTTTGGAGCGTCCGAAACCGACCTGGACTAGATCGATTGTCTTGCTGGTCACATAAAGGCCAATTAACGCATACAGCCCCCGTTCAATGTCAAATACAATCGCGGCCGAAAGAACAATCAGGCCGTCAATCAAAGCCACGCAGCGGCCAAGCGTCATCCCCGAGTATTTATTAATGATTTGTGCCGCCAGGTCGGTTCCGCCGGTTGATGCTTTCCCGCGAAAAACAATCCCTAGGCCAAGCCCAACTCCCACACCGCCAAACAGCGCGCCTAGCAGCGGGTCATTCGTCCACGGCTCAAGATGCGCGGAGGCAAGGACGACTAGCGGAAGAAAAACCGTTCCGACAAGCGTTTTAACCCCAAAATTCCTGCCCAGCAAAATGACGCCCGCTATGAATAAGGGGATATTCAAGGACCATTGCACAAAAGCCGGCTCCCAGCCTACGACCGCATCCAGTATCGTTGAAATCCCGCTTACTCCGCCGGAGGCAATCCTGTTCGGCAACAGGAAAAGATTGAACGAAAGCGCCACGACGGCGGACCCAATCAGGATATAAATATATTCAAGCACTTTTTCAGCGCGTGACTCAACAAACAAAGCCTTTCTGCGTTTTCTCAAGGGGTGCACTCCTTCATAATAATCCATTTATTTTTCTACTCCCATCGGGGAGGATAAATTCAGCTTTCACTTATGCAAACTATACCCGTACCAATGCAAGAGTATAGCATTCAGCCGGCATGCCGCGCAAATACATGCAAAAAAATTTACAAGAATATAGATTTATTTTTCATAAAAACTGTGGATATGTTTGGGCTTTTATCAATTTTGGCCTGTTGATAACCCGCATAACCTGCAAAAGGTTTCCCGCTTTTGTGAATAACTTTAACATGCTTCCAAAATCCCTTGTGGATAAAGCGGTTATCCACTGGTTTTTGTTGATAATTCATTAGAGTTTCCACAATTCCTCCAGGCTTTTTCGCTAAAAATTCCGTGGTATACTGGCAAAAAGGAGGTGA
The DNA here is from genome assembly GCF_003362805.1 of Neobacillus piezotolerans. Lineage (GTDB taxonomy): Bacteria > Bacillota > Bacilli > Bacillales > Cytobacillaceae > Bacillus_D > Bacillus_D piezotolerans. The sequence continues at coordinate 444,065 of NZ_QNQT01000002.1, read as the reverse complement.
AACTATGGAGGCACTATTAAGAGAACTTATGGGGAAAATCGATATTCAATTTGATCAGATGGGTAAACGCCTGGATGGTATCGATCTGCGCCTTGATGGCATGGACAAACGCTTCGACGAAATCGACCTGCGCCTTGACGGCATGGACAAACGGTTCGATGGGATTGACGGAAGGTTGGATGGAGTCCGTGGCCGTATCGAAACATTCACTGAAACAATCAACAACCAAGCAACAGAATTTAGGAGCCATTTCAAGCAAATCCACACCAGGCTGGACGAGCATGGAAAGATCTTCTCGGTCGTTGCCGACGAACTTGTCAGGGATTAAGTTTGATATTGCCCATCTCAGCGCCAAATCAGGCATCCACGAAACCGAAATCTCCACAATAAAAAAACGCATGCAGCTTTAACCTCTCCGACTACTCCACGTCGGCAAATGAAATCCAAAAACAAAACAAGCCTTTGCCGGCGATATGGCCAGCAAAGGCTTTAATTTTCACAAATACAAAACTTACGACAGCTTCGACCTCAAATAAGAATCGATAAATGGATCAAGTTCCCCATCCATCACAGCCTGCACATTCCCGGATTCAGTACCCGTCCGATGGTCCTTCACCATTGAATACGGATGGAACACGTACGAACGGATCTGGCTTCCCCAGCCGATTTCCTTCTGCTCACCACGGATCTCCGCAAGCTGCTTTTCCTTTTCCTCAATCTGCCGCTGATACAGCTTCGCTTTCAGCATATTCATCGCCCGCTCGCGGTTCTTGATCTGCGACCGCTCGGTTTGGCATGTCACGACGACCCCGGTCGGGATGTGCGTAATCCGCACCGCAGAGTCGGTCGTATTGATGTGCTGCCCGCCCGCTCCGCTTGACCGGTACGTATCGACTTTCAAATCCTCGGTCCGAATGTCGATTTCAACCTCATCGTTGAATTCCGGCATAACCTCGCATGAAACAAAGGACGTATGGCGGCGCCCCGACGAATCGAATGGCGAAATCCGCACGAGGCGATGGACGCCCTTCTCCGCCTTCAAATACCCATACGCATTGTGCCCTTTAATCCCCAGCGTGACACTCTTGATTCCGGCTTCATCGCCAGGAAGGTAATCAAGCGTCTCTACCTTATAGCCGCGTTTTTCCGCCCAGCGGGTGTACATCCTGAGGAGCATCGAACCCCAATCCTGGGATTCCGTACCGCCAGCACCCGGATGCAGCTCCAAAATCGCATTGTTTTTATCATAAGGCTCGCTCAACAGCATCTCAAGCTCATACTCGTCAAGCCTGGATGTCAGCGCCACAAGCTCCTCTTCCAGCTCCGCCTGCAAGTCCTCATCCGGCTCCTCCTTCAGAAGCTCGAACGTCACTTCCAGGTCCTCGTACTTCTCATTCATCTCAAGGAACGCATGCACCTGGTCCTTCAGCGCATTCGCCTCATTAATTACGGTCTGCGCGGCATTCTGGTCATTCCAGAAATCCGGATGCACCATCTCATTATCAAGCTGCGCTATCCGCGCCTCCTTTTCCTCCAGGTCAAAGAGACCCCCTGAAGCCCGCTAATCGCTTAGCTGTTTTCTCCAATTCATTCCTGATATCCGCAAATTCCATATCAATCACCTCAAAAATCTTTCCATTAGAATAGTCACTAACTAGTATATACCCTCAAGCCCCGAATGCCAAAGCTCCTGTTAAAATTAAAAGCCGCCGAAGCACAGCTACGCAGGCAAAAAACAGGATAACTTCCGATAAAAAGTTCCCGGAAGCATAGGGTTGGGTCCGTAACATAAGGCACCTTTGGACACAAATCTCCTGGAAATGCAGTTCTGTGTCCAAACATCGGGCATCTTTGGACACGTACATCCCGGAAATGCAGTTCCGTGTCCAAACATCAGGCATCTTTGGACACGTATATCCCGGGAATGAAGTTCCGTGTCCAAACATCAGGCAGCTTTGGACACTTATCCCCTGGAAACGCAGGTCCGTGTCCAAACATCAGGCATCTTTGGACACGTATATCCCGGGAATGAAGTTCCGTGTCCAAACATCAGGCAGCGCCAAAAAACTGGTTTACTGCTGGCATCAATAGCTGGGATTCCAAAATCCACTTTGCCAGCCCTTAAATAAATGTAAACCTAATAAACAAGAGAGCCGGCAACAGCCGGCTCCCATCAATTACACTATTACATTGCACCGTGGCAGTTTTTGAACTTTTTGCCGCTGCCGCAGTGGCATGGGTCATTGCGTCCAATGTTCGTCTTTTTAAGAACAGGTTTCTTCTTGATTTTTTCCCCGTCTTCCTTAGGATTGACCGCGTGGCCCTTGGCAACTTCCTGGCGCTGCAGGTTGCTGCGGATTTCAGCCTTCATGATGTAGCGGGCAACCTCTTCCTCAATGGAGAGAATCATGTTCTCGAACATCGCGAATCCTTCATGCTGGTACTCGCGGAGCGGATCGGTCTGTGCATACGCGCGAAGGTGGATACCCTGGCGAAGCTGATCCATCGCATCGATGTGGTCCATCCACTTCGAGTCGACGGCGCGGAGGACGATAACTTTTTCGAACTCGCGCATTTGCTCCGGTGAAAGGATTTCTTCCTTCTCGTCGTAGCGCTCCTTGACTTTGGCAAAAATAATATCGGCCATTTCGTCCGGATCCTTGTCCTTCAAATCGGCAACCGTAATGTCGCCTTCATGGAGAAGGTTCGCCGCTGTAAAGTCGGCGATGCCCTGGACGTTCCATTCCTCTTCGTCCCCGCTGCCAGGGGCATGGGCGGCGATTGCCCGGTCGATGCTCCCTTTAATCATATTCTCGACGATTTCGCGCAGGTCTTCCGCCTCAAGCACTTCGTTTCGCTGTCCATAAATGATTTCACGCTGCTGGCGCAAAACATCATCATACTGGAGGAGCTGCTTACGGGCATCGAAGTTATTGCCTTCGACGCGCTTCTGGGCGGATTCAACAGCACGCGACACCATTTTGCTCTGGATCGGCTGGGAATCATCCATTCCAAGGCGGGCCATCATGTTCTTCATATTATCGGAACCGAAGCGGCGCATCAGTTCATCTTCCATGGAAAGGTAGAACTGGGTTACCCCCGGGTCTCCCTGACGTCCGGAACGTCCACGCAGCTGGTTGTCAATCCGGCGGGATTCATGGCGTTCCGTACCGATGACGGCAAGCCCGCCAAGATCGACGACGCCTTCGCCAAGTTTGATATCGGTACCGCGCCCGGCCATGTTCGTCGCGATGGTCACGGCGCCTGCTTGGCCCGCATCCTCAATAATTTCCGCTTCACGGCCATGGTTTTTCGCATTCAGTACGTTATGCGGTATGCCTTTTTTCTGAAGGTATTTTGAAATCAACTCGGACGTTTCGATTGCAACCGTACCGACGAGGACTGGCTGGCCTTTTTGATGGCGCTCGGCGATGTCCTCGACGACAGCGCGGAACTTACCGTCCATTGTCGCATAAATCAAATCCGGGCGGTCGTCACGAATAATCGGACGGTTCGTTGGGATGACAACAACGTTCATATTATATATGTTCCGGAATTCTTCTTCCTCGGTTTTCGCTGTACCCGTCATACCGGCAAGCTTCTCGTACATCCGGAAATAGTTCTGGAAGGTGATTGTCGCAAGCGTCATGCTTTCGTTCTGGACTTCTAGCCCTTCCTTCGCCTCGATTGCCTGGTGCAATCCTTCCGAATAGCGGCGGCCTTTCATGAGGCGTCCGGTGAACTGGTCAACGATGACAATTTCGCCGTCCTGGACGACGTAATCAATATCCAGGTGCATCGACACATTCGCCTTCAGCGCCTGGTTGATGTGGTGGTTCAAGGTTACATGGTTGATATCAAACAGGTTTTCGATGCCAAAAGCGCGCTCGGCTTTTGAAATCCCCTGTTCTGTCAGCATGACGCCCTTCGTCTTCTCATCGTACGTATAATCCTGATCCCTTGTCAGTGTCCGGACAAACGCATTCGCCTGCATGTAGAGCGAAGTCGATTTCTGGGCGGTGCCGGAAATGATCAGCGGCGTCCTCGCTTCGTCGATCAGGATGGAGTCAACCTCGTCAATGACCGCGTAATAAAGCGGGCGCTGAACTTTTTGTTCCTTATATAACACCATGTTGTCGCGGAGATAATCGAAGCCGAATTCATTGTTCGTACCATAAGTGATATCCGCGGCGTATGCTTCCTGTTTTTCTTCCTTCGTCATGCTATTCAGGTTGAGGCCGACGGAAAGCCCAAGGAAGTTGTACAGCTGGCCCATTTCCGTGGCGTCACGGCTGGCCAGGTATTCGTTGACAGTAACGACATGGACGCCTTTGCCGGACAGCGCGTTTAAATAAACCGGCATTGTCGCGGTCAGCGTTTTACCTTCCCCGGTTTTCATTTCGGAAATATTCCCTTCATGAAGGGAAATACCGCCCATCAGCTGGACTGGATATGGATACAGGCCCAAAACACGGCGCGCGCCTTCACGGACAACCGCGAACGCTTCGGTCAGCAGGTCGTCTAGCGATTCGCCATTTTGGTAGCGCTGCTTGAATTCATCAGTTTTTTCGCGAAGCTCGTCGTCTGTAAGCTTTTCGGTCTCATCTGCCAGCGCCTCAATTTGGCTGGCCATCCGAGTCAGCTTTTTGACCTCGCGTTTATTCATATCAAACAATTTATTTAAAATTCCCATCGTGACTCTCCTTCTTCATTCAGCATTCGAATCCCATAAGGAGAAAGGATTCTCTTTCGATTGCAAAATTCCTCTAAAAATAATTCGCCAATTTCTGTTACCATCTTACCACTTCCGCTATGCAGTGACAACAAATGCCCTTTCGGATAAAGGCTTGGGATATGGGAATCATACAAATTTTTAATAATGTTTCCACAAAGTTTTTACGCTAGGCAAATGGACTGAACGATAGCAGGAAAAGGGTTCGTTTTCTTATTTTGAATCCCGAATTTTGAAAGCTTGGACTTCCAAACTGTTTGGCAAAGGGTTTGTCCGCTTCTGCCTCCGAAACGTTTACTTCGTCCTTAAAAATTCTCCCTTTAAAACTCCATTCCCTCACCTTGTTTGTGGGCCAATTTTCCCAAAAGAATAAAATCTTCACAACTTCTTCACATCTTCCCCATAATAAAAACACAAGTCGCGTCATTGATAAGTATTGGCCATTGATAATGATCAAGGATTTTTCTTTATGCATAAAAACGGGCAGGAAACGTGAAAAAATATGATTTTTATTAAAAATTATGTATAAATATAAATTTTTTCCAAGCTTTTCACTACCTCTACATTATTAACCCGACGCTTGCCACACCAACTTTTTGTGAAGAATTTCTATTTTAAAAAAGGGGAGGCAAATTTCGTAAGTTTATTCACAAATTGTACATTGGAAAATCACTTCGCGCTGTTAGATACTACCTTTAGAGAGGTTAATATGGAAATAAAAGTAGATAGAAAATCAAACAGATAAACAGAAAGGGTGAAACAGCGTGGCCTTTTGGAGAAAATCCAAACAGACAGAGACTAGCCCTGAGACAGAGACAAGGGAAGGGAAAAAGAAAGTCGGCCTTATACGCAGATTATGGCGCAAATTTAGAAATATAGATTGGAAGAACCCGGTTAACCGCTGGAAGCTCGGCTTCGTTCTCCTGTTCGGGCTGATCGCGATGAGCGGGACGGCTTACGGGGCCATTGCTTTTACATCTTCTCCGTCATTTTGTAAAAGCTGCCACGAGATGGCGCCGGAGTACCAGACATTCAAAGCAAGCGCCCACAGCGAAATCAAATGTACCCAGTGCCACATCGAGCCGGGCGCGAAAAACATGGTTCTCCATAAAATTGAATCGATGAAGGAAGTTTACTACCACATCGTCGGTCCGCCAGACCCAATCGTCCAGACCGTTCCGGTCATGAAAGTAAACTGCGGACAGTGCCACTCGGATAACCGCCTCGTCACCGCGACAGGCGACTTGAAGGTTAACCACAAAAAGCACATTAAAGAAGACATTCCTTGTATTACCTGCCACGCGGGTGTTGCGCACGCGAAGGTAGTCGACCGCGGAATCAACGGATCTGAAACATACGACCACTGGACAGAACAAAACATTAAAAAATTGATGAAAAAAGAATACACGAACCCGAATATGGGAACGTGCATCGATTGCCATGACAAGGTGAACAAAGGCCAGAAGCCTTGGAAAGACATCGCCTACAGCCTACCGGTGAGCACTCACGGAGCTGAAAAAGGCAAAGGCGATGGAGCCGAGACCGCAACCGCCGAGCCCCACGAAGCGGATGTAACCGGAGTACAGGGCAGCCACGAAACTACCAAGAAGACCCAGGAGATCATCCTCCAGGCAATCGGCAAACAAAAGGATGGCGCAAAAATTTCAATGGATTGCTTCACCTGCCATAAAGAAGTCGCCATACCGAAGAGCCACGAAAAAGTGAAATGGAACGAAAGCCACGGCGGCACTGCATTTAAAGAACTCAACGAATGCATCAATTGCCACCAGGATTCCAAATGGATTCGCGACATCGCCAAACAGGACATCCTGGAGTTAATCAAGGATGACGGCGTTAAAGAAAAATACGTACCAGATATCACCGTCGTGAAAGATAAATCCCGTGACAGCGCCTTCTGCTCCGCCTGCCATGGAAACCGACCGCCAGGCCACCTTGACAGCGATAAATGGCTGACAGCCCACGCCTCGAAAGCGGAAACTAAGGATGCAAAAGCCCGCTGCTATGTGTGCCACGACAAGGAAAAGCCGGCGGAAGGAACAAAATCAACCGCGCCAACAGACGTTTACTGCAAATACTGCCATAGAACCGGCTTCAAGAGCGAAAAAGGCGTATAACCTTTTTAGGACAGCGGCCCTGGATCAAAGCTTACAGGGCCGCTCACATAAACCGTAAAACTGAAACTGGAGGGACAGTCTTATGGAAGAAGAAAAAATCGACCAGGAACTCCCGGCCCCTCCCCGTTTTCGCAATATGTTTTTCAAAATCGCAACATTAACCCTGCTGTTTCTCGTCCTCTTTTTCACAATTGGATTTGTAGGGCTCGAAACATCATCAAGCTCCGAATTCTGCTCATCCTGCCATGAAATGAAGCCGGAGTACTACACCTGGAAGGCTTCTTCCCACGGTGAAGTGGATTGCGTAAACTGCCATATCGAACCTGGGGTCGAGAATTTAGCAAAAGCAAAAGGCAACGGACTCGTCCAGCTTTTCAAGAAACAGACAAACACTTATCTCGCACCGATTAAAATGCCAAGTCTGATTCCAGATACATCATGTGAAAGATGTCACAATGTATTCAACCGAGAGGTATCCCCTTCCGGTGACATCATCATTCCGCATGATAAGCATAAAAAAGAAGGCATAGAATGCGTCCAGTGCCACAGCGGCGTGGCGCACGGAAAAATAGCCGAGCGAAAAGTAACCTATAAGAGTGATTATGAAAAATGGGATGACCGGCTCGGCGTTATATTCATGAGTGACAGGAAATACAGCAGCCCGAAGATGGATACATGCATGGAGTGCCATGAAGCCCGGAAAGTGACCCTAGAATGCAAAGCATGCCATGAGACTTCCATGGTCCCCGACACTCATAAAACAACAACTTTCAAATCCGGCGGACACGGCAAAATCGAGCCTGCCGATTTAAAGACATGCGAGCAGTGCCACTCCTACATGTCCAAGGAAGACTATGACTTTTTTAAAGAAGAGCCAAAATATGCCCAATTTATAAAGAATGGACATACAAATTCAGATACAGATACGGCCAAGGTTTCAGTAAAGCAATACGCAAAAACGAATACCTTCTGCAAGGATTGCCATGGCCAAAGGCCAAAAAGCCATAAAATTGATGCTTTTATGACCAAACACGGAACTTTATCAAAAGATAACCAAAAATGTTTTACATGCCACGATAACCGGATCACAAGTTCCTCACCGGTCACAAAGGTACAATGCGCTTCCTGCCACCCAAGCCAGCATGGGGATACCTGGAGACGCAGGCACCCTTTCGATGTTCCAGTAAATCAGAAATTCGATAAAACGTGTTTAAAATGCCATGTTGAAACGACATGTTCAAAATGCCACCGGACAAATAACAAAAAGAAGTAGAATTCCGAGAGGGGATTTTATGATGGAAACAGAAAAAGCACCTCAGGAAGTTGAGGTAATAAAGACCAAGAAACTTCCCAAGAAATTCAAGAAAAGAACAGCATTCATGCTCCTATTCCTCACATTGGCCATTTCCGTAGGAACAGGCTATGCTCTCGGCCACTTTTATTTCTGGAATGACATTGATATGAAGAGAGTAAATGAGCAGCTGGCTTATTACAAAGAAGAAGTAAGAAAAGATCCATCAAACCTGCAAAACCGCATCGTCCTTGGCTATACCTATTATTTAAAAGGTGATCATGATGAAGCGATTAGACAGTTCGATTATGTATTGGAGCAGGACAAAAATTATTATGACGCCCATTACAATCTAGGATTGGTATTCATCGATGAAGAACGATACAGCGAAGCGCTGATTGAACTTGAGAAGGCGGTAAAAATAGCGCCAAGGGACTTTAAAGGACACGTTCAAATGGGTATCGCCTACCGCGGATTAAAGGAATACGACAAGGCGACGAAATCACTTGAACAGGCCAACAAGCTGGCTCCGACCAATTCGGATATCATCTATCAGATCGGCATGGTCGCGGAGGCGCAAGGCGATTTTGAAAACGCCATAGCCATCTACAAGGACGCACTTTCCTTTGACCCATTGTACAAGGATGCCTTGAATGCACTAGATAGACTTAAAGATAAAGACACAAAGGCTAAGGGTGAGTAACCATGAAAAGACGGAATGTATATATCGGAATGGCGCTCATTGCTATTGCCACGGCAGCAGTATTTACTTTCCTTTTTCTTTACCAGACAAAAGATGTCAAAACAGGATTGTTAGCGGTCATTAAGCCTGACGACGCACCGGACTACAGCATTTCGCTTACCGGTGACTTTAACAAGCCCTTGAGTAAACCGATGGACGTAACAGCAAACAGTTCGTTCACCTATGTTTCCGATACGAACAATAAACGCGTCCTCGCATTCGACACAGGCGGCAACCTCCTCTTCGCTTTCGGGGAGGAAGGAACCGGAAAGGGACAATTTAAATTCCCGTATGGAATTTCAACGGATGACCAAGGCAAAGTGTTTGTAGCAGATTTGTATAACGGCAACATCTCGGTTTTTGATGAAAAGGGCAAGTTTATTGACTACTTCGCACAAAAAGTTATGGCGGATAAAGGCATTTCAGCCCCTGCCGCATTAAGGATCATCGGTAAGAAAGTTTATATGACCGATATTAAAACAAGTAAAGCCTATGTTTTTGACTTGAACGGCAAACTGCTCCTTGAAGTCGGCAAGCCGGGTACCGGAGACGGTGAACTAAACGCACCGAATGGCATCACCGCCGATGAAGAAGGCAATGTTTATGTCGTCGATACCGGCAACCAGCGTGTACAGATATTCGATTCAAAAGGCAAGTTCCTAAAAATCATTAACGGGTCAGAAAACGGAAAAGGCCAATCAGTTTTTGTCAACCCACGAGGAATCGGAATCGACAGCCGCGGCATCATGTATGTCGTCAGCAACCTGACCCACCTTGTTTACGGTTTTGACAAGGAAGGCAAAAAAGTCTTCCAATTTGGCGGAATGGGTGAAGATAACGGCCAGTTCTCACTCCCTAATGGCTTGTTCATCGATAAAAACGACAACGTTTTAATCACCGATACACTAAATATCCGGGTTCAAGCTTTCAATTAAATAGACTTCCACAGAACCACTATCCTTCACATTTTAAGGAGGTGATATGGAAAAAAGAAAGAATGCAGTTTTTCAAACTATATAAAAAAGAGATTAACAGGGAGGTTTTTAAGGATGAAGAAGTTTAGTTTAAGCTTCTTGTTCGCGATTATGCTTCTTGGGGTTTTTGCAGCCGCTGCATCAGCAGAAGGCCCAATGACACCAGGAACAAAAGGGACATCCATTGAAAATGCGAACAAGACCGGTGAAGGCGTTGACGTAAACGACGGTTCAACTGCTGGTACTGTCATAAAGGCACTAACTGGCCAAAAAATGCACACTGCTTATCAAAACAACACAAACTCTTGCGCCAGCTGCCATCAGACACACACAGCGAAAGGTGACCAATTGCTCTTCTCAGACACTGTTTACAACACTTGTACTGCCTGCCATGATGGCACATTAGGATTTGCCAACGTTTTTGCAAGCGGCGAAACTGCCAAAATGACTGGTGCCGGTACATTCGGGGGATCTCATGGAGCTTCCCAGCACATGGCAAACGACACTATAAAAATCAGTGCTGCTCCTGGCGGTAACAAACTAGAAGGTTCAAAGATTAAAGGCACTGCATGGGGCGAAAACTTCAACTGTGCAAGCTGCCACGCGCCGCACGGATCTTACTCTGACCGCTTGCTTCAGTACAATCCAAACGGAATTGCGTCCATGCCTGCTTCCCAGGGCGGTAACCAATTGGAAAACGTTCCTGTTTACGATCAAGCAACAGGGAAAACTGTTGATGAAGCTCTAGCAGGAAAAACCGAACCTGTTGTATTGCTCCGCTCTACAGATGCAGATGGCAAAGTAATAGTTGCTCAATACAACAAAGGAACTTCCGGCTATACAAAATCCGAAGCTCCATGGCTGTATGGATATGACAACCGTTCAGACGGCAAGACTTACTGGTCCCGTTTAATGGAAAATGATACTACTGTAGCTGCTTATGGTTCTACTAAAGGTGTTTATTTCGATTATGAACATGCACAAGCATATTCTACAGATGCTGCTGGTGCCACTGCACTAGGTAAAGCAACGAAAGGTTTCTTAGCCCGTCCGATAGTTGTTAAAATGGAAAAAGACGAAGCAACACATACGGTTAATCAAGCTGCGTATTTCGGCGGTTCTACTGTAACTAAAATGGGTATTTCTGAACAAAAATTGAAAGACCTTGGCTATACAGTAGCGACCGATGGAAAAGTTACAGGAATCGGTGTTGCAATGTCCAAGTTCTGTTCAGCTTGCCACACTGACTACTTTGGAAAGTCGGTAGATGTTTCTAAAGGTGAAACGCCAAGTTCCCACTTCGGAAATGAATATTCTGCTTACCGCCACAGCACCAACAGCGACAGCTACACTTGCGTACGCTGCCACTATGGCCACGGTACTGATGCTTACATCATGAAAGATTCTCTTGGTCGTACAATTAATGACTTAGTAGGAACTCCTGGATTTGATACAGGAACTCCTGACGAACAAAAAGCGGCAGCTTTATCTTACATGCAAGACAACAATGCTTCTTCCGCTCTTAAGAAGTTCACTAACATGTCAGTTTGCTGGGCTTGCCACAACAGCTCCCATGCTGAAACAATCAAAAACACTGAGCGCCGTGACGACCATCCAAATGGTATGCCAACAGGCTATTAATAAGCTAATCTAACCACTAGCCCCACTAGTGGTTAGCCTCTAGCAAAAGGTTTGAATAATGAGGTGCTATGCTTATGCATAGCATCTTATTTTTCTGGTGTAATAGCGTCCAAGCCTTATTGAGTACAACTCTAAAAGAGATATTATAAACCGCCATACTGAAAAGCTACATATTTACAATCCATATATGAATATTCGTTGAATTATAGCTGCATTCACTAGTGCCGCCTTCACAATGGGATTATAATGTTAGTATAGACACGATCGGATTTTGCATCATCAGGAGAAACGAGGCGGAGCTAATGGAAAGAAGACTCCTGTATAAAAGAACCTTTAACCTCTTAACAATTATTGTTTTATATATGTATTTACTTTCACCTACGCAATTTCCCGGCCAGCCAATTCAAAAAGCGGCAGCCTTAACAGGTGCGGATCCTGTCGTGACGATTTCTATTCCAGGACCCGGAACTGTTACGAACAAATCCACTATCACCATTTCGGGAACCGTCCAGAACTTTACATCCGTTGTTTCTGTAAGCATCTACAGAGGGGAAGAACTCATCGGATCAACTGAAGTGCCAGATACGGACAATGACTGGAGCGTGTCAGTCACATTAATTGAAGGGGCTAATCAATTATATGTGCAGGCATCGGACTCGGGAGGATTTAAGGCACCGGGAGTTCCATTTACTATTACAAGTGATACAGTTCTCCCCACGATTTCTTTTTTAAATAAAACAGAAGGATCGTTTTCCAATAGTCCCGCTATAGAAATGGCGACCGAACCAGGTTCAAAAGTGCAAATCTGTTTTGACTGTACAGAGAAAACAGGCGAAGAATTGGAAAGCAGTTGGATTGCCGTTCGGGAAACCCCGGACAGTCCTGGTAATTTCGTTTATGAGGATCTTCAATTGAAACAAGGAGAACATACTGTTTTTGCCAAGGCAACGGACCTGGCAGGGAACGTCGGGAATCCTGCCAACATTAGCTTTATTTTAGACACGCTAAGGCCAATTATTTTACCAAGCAGCCTCGAGCCTAAACCTGGGATGTCACAAGTTGCCATTGATATAGATACTACACTACTAAAATTCAGGATTTTGGATGCTAATAAAATAACCGAAAATGAACTGAAGAATAGCCTCACTTTGATTAAAGACGGGGCCGTAGAACCAGAGCCTATTCGTTACGTTGGATACACCGAAGCGACAAAAGAAGTAATATTCGAACTTACCCAGCCTTTAGAAAGAAGCACAAAATATCTTGTGGCAATTAATCCATCCGGCGTGCTGGATGCTGCCGGGAATCAGGCTTTTCCGAGGTTTTGGTCCTTCACAACGGAAAGCATTCCTTCTGTGGAGGAGAACAAAAAAGTTTACGAGATTGCTTATAACAATAAAACGATGCATCGTGAAAGCCCACATGGAATTTATTCAAGCAACTTCAATACTTGCGCGAATTGCCATAGCACCCACGCTGCCAGCAACCCAAAGCTTTTAGACCAAAAGAAAAACAGCGAAAACGGCAATGGAGAATTAACAGTTGACCAATATTGTATGGCTTGCCACGATGGTACGGTTGCTCCGCTTCCGGAAAATAATAAAAGTACCCATTCGCACAATGCTGGAATCAGTATGGACGGAACATTAACGGGAAGTTCCTGTTCCAGCTGCCATAATCCACATTCCGAGTGGTCGACTGCCAATCCAAACCTAACCCAGGGCCATTTTACTTATACACATGATGATACGCTCCCCAAACCAGGAAAACCTTCGGGTGAAATTAGCAGTAAAGCCCAGCTTTGCGAAACATGCCATGAAACCGAAACTGCTAATAAACTTGGAGACCCAAGGGTAGAATACAATATATTTGAATATAAGAATGCAAATACGGCCATTGGGATTTATGAAGATTATGGACTCTGTTTACGCTGCCATAACCCCGATTATCAAAAAATAAATGATAAAACCGCCAAAGCTGCAGACATTGCCCAGTATTATAGCAATTTAACAAAACAGGTTAAGAATGATTATGAAGAAATTAATGGGGATTCCTCCTTCATTAAAAGGGATATTTCTCCCGCTGAGCTTGTTTTTTCCGGACATACAATTAAAGCACTGGATGGAAGCCCGTTAGCTGGCCAGATACCTTGCGGGGACTGTCATGATACACACGGTTCTTCAAATATTAAGCAACTAAAAACAACAATTGGACACGAAAATAAGCAGCCATTTGCTGTTGAAACTGGCGAATGGACTCCGGCAGCAGAGAGAAGCTTCTGCCTCAAATGCCATAATGGTGCTACAGCCATTTATGGAGTTTCAGTAAAAACACCTGATCCAGAAAAGTCAGACGGCCATTTGGAATCAGAATCAAACAAAGATAACCCGTGTTCCAAATGCCACGGAATAGGTAATGATGCAAAAGAAAAAGCCATGAATGCCGCACACGCACCTAGGAAGGCAATGCCAATCTTAAGTAAGCTTGATGTCGGCAATCAGGCTCTAAGTCCGAAATTTTCCCCTTACAGCCTAAACTATACGGTAAAGGTGGAAAATACAGTTTCAAGCATTACTATCATTGGCGAAACCAATGATTCCAATAATACTGTCAGCGGGACTGGTACCAAGGCATTAAATGTCGGGTTAAACAATTTCACAGTAACAGTAAAATCAGCTGACGGAAAAGAAACTTCTTATACAATAACTGTCAAACGCGCTGCTCCCAAAACATAATTAAAAGCAACCCGACAAATTTCGGGTTGCTTTTATCCTTTTCCCGGGAAATATTTGCTGAAACTTGCCGCATTAGTCCTCTTTCCCATACATAACGACATCTTTTGAAAATGGATATCTTAAAAGTGAGGCGATTCTTTCACGCACAAAACAAACACACCAAAAAACCGAAAGGACCCCCTTTCGGTTTCTCCTATTCATCCTAGAAATATCGCCCCATACAGAAGGCTGCCGGCAATAACATACGCCGGATGGACATTCATTTTTTCCATCAGGAGTAGGCTGGCCGCAGCTAGGAACAAAGTTTGCAGCAGGCCAGGCCCCTGGTAGGATTCAATAAAAAAGTCATATGCCATGACGGCAAGCAAAGCGGCGATGACCGGCCTGACAATCATGGTCATGCGTTTTACCTTTGGTGATTCCTTATGTTTCATGAGCAGGCCGAGAAGCCCTATCATGAGCACGAGCGACGGAGCCACGCTGGCGAAAACGCCAATCGCCGCGCCTAGTGTGCCCCCCATTTCATAACCTATGTACCCGGCCATTTTTGTTGCAATCGGTCCCGGAAGCGCGTTCCCCATGGCAAGTACTTCGGAAAACTCGCTGGTGGTCATCCAGCCATAACGGTCGACAACCTCCGCTTCAATCAAGGGAATGGTCGACGGACCTCCGCCGTATCCAAGAATTCCAGGGAGAAAAAATGCCCAAAATATTTGCAGATAAATCATGGTGTGCCTCCCTCCTTCTTGTCCTTTTTCAGCAAAGCACCAAGAAGAAGAGCAAAAATGATAATCGCCGGATGGACACCAAGTGCTTCCAGAAGGACAAAGCTTCCTACCAGCAAGATAATCGTCCATACGGTTCCAAGGCTCGATCCAAGTGATTTTTTAATAAAATCCCAGGTCATCGTCAAGAGCATGACGGCAACGACCGGTACGACCGCGCTTGCCGCCCCCTGGACCCATGGCTGGTCCTTGAAAGCATTTAGCCCGGTAAGGAGCAGGATCATTAAAATGATGGTTGGGACGATGGTTGCCAGGACGGCATTCAGCATCCCTGTATAACCCGCAACCCGGTAACCGATATAGCCAGCGAGTTTTGTAGCGATTGGCCCTGGAAGCGCGTTGGCGAGGGCGAGGACATCTCCGAATTCCTCGCTGTCCATCCATTTGTAGCGGCCCACGACTTCTTTTTGGACGAGGGGAATGGATGAGGGTCCCCCGCCGTATCCGAGCATGCCAACCCGGAAAAAGGCCATGAATAAATCAGCTTGTTTCATTCAATGTTCATCTCATTTCTGTTGTGTGGACGGTTCCTGTGTTTTCATGTATTCAAGAACATCGAGGTCGATGTAGCCTTCCTCCTGTTCCCGCATTTCAAAGTTCTCAGTGTGCAAATAGTCTGTCAGTGCTTTAAGTGTTTCATTTTTTCCAGCTATGTTTGTTTTAAAATAACCAAGGCGCCCCAGATGCTGGACAAGTTCGGTTTCAACGTCGCCCGTTATCGGTACGATTCGCTCCTGCTTGGAAGGGGCGAAATAAAGCTGCTGGAGGCCGTAGATACGAATTAGTTCCTTGATTGGCTCTGGATGGTCGTCGACCCGGAGATCGATGTAACGGTCATTGAAAGCGCCGTATCCCCCGCGCTCCTTAACGACGTAAAGAGCCGCGGACTGTTGGCCCCTTGAATCCCCGCCTGCCGCCTGGCCAGCGTCAAGCGCCGCCAAAAGGCGTTCTGCAAGCGTTCCTTTCGTATCCATGAAAGTCGCGGCCATTTGTGAAACGGTTGTTTCATCGACAAGGATGTTCCCTTGTGCCGCAAAATGTGGTCCCGTGACACCTCCTGCCCATTTGTAGCATTCACTGCCTGTAAAGGTTGCAGCGTTGCCATGAGCATCGATCAGGCCAACCTGGCGCATTTCCTGCTCTTTGTCTTCTTCAAGAATAAGGTGCAGGGCTTCTTCCGCTGTTTTCCCGGCGGCCATTAATTCAAGCGCTTTTGGGCCATACGTTGTGTTTGCGTAGGACTGGGTTGCAACCGCCCCAACTCCGGCTTTTGCCCACGGGACGACAGCCCCCACTCCCAAGAATTTCGATTGTACCGCAATTCCCCATTCTTTTTCGACTGGATCGAATCCGACAATGGAAAAGGTCATGTAATCGCTCCCCCTTCGTATGTATTGTACATCTATTACCCTACATTTCGATACTCTAAATGAAAATCCTTCACATATTTACAAAGAGTTCACGGATCAAGGCCTAGTTGCGTTTCCATAAAAAAATCCGGCTCCCGAATCGGGAACCGGATCATTATTATTAATGAGCTTCAATTAACCCATAGCGGCCGTCATGGCGCTTATAGACGACGTTCGTCTGGTTTGTTTCCGCGTTTGTGAAAACGTAGAAGTTATGGCCAAGCATGTTCATCTGAAGGATGGCCTCTTCGCTGTCCATTGGCTTTAGTTCAAATCGCTTTGTACGGACTACCTCAAGGTCTTCATCCTCGAACTCGGTGGCATCGGAACCATTTACGGTCGCGAACAATGCGGCGAAATCGCCTTTTTCGCGGAATTTACGGTTTACTTTTGTTTTATGCTTACGGATTTGGCGTTCCAATTTATCGGTAATCAGGTCGACCGCGGCATACATATCTTCATGGCTCTCTTCGGCACGGAGGACGAGATGCGGCATCGGAATGGTCACTTCCACTTTGGAAGTTTTGTCTTGGTAAACTTTTAGATTTACGTTTACATTTGAATCAGGGGTCTCAGTAAAGTACCTATCCAGTTTGGAAATCTTTTTTTCCACATACTCGCGAATTGCTGGAGTTACTTCAATGTTTTCACCACGAATGTTGTAATTCATAATGAAACTCCTCCTTTTGTTAAGACTATGTAAATATAATTCTCTTTTACCCTATGAGAATCCTGCTAAAACAGAACAAAAAGTTTGTCGAATATTTGACAATAGCACTAAGGAAATAGTGACAACTTTTTTCCACATAAATTCCGAGGGTATTTCTGGCTAATATTTCGGGTTCTGCAGGTAATCTCAGTTTGTCGAAAATGCGTAAATTCCGAGTCAGCCGCGGGCGATTGTGAGTGACATGATTTGACAGGCTCCCTCCCCCTTCAGGAGTTTGGCCGCATGCCGAAGGGTTGAACCGGTTGTATAAATATCGTCTATTAGAAGGATATTTTTCCCGGTACATACGGGATTTTCAACAAGGCGGAAAACCTGCGGAAGGTGGATGCGTGCTTCCCTGGACTTCTTCGACTGCTTTTCACCATGGTCCCGGGCAATCAGCATCTCATACCGCAGCCCTGACTCCCTAACAATGGCTTCCGCCTGGTTGAAGCCGCGCTCGTACATCCTTTCGGGGCTCAATGGGATTGGAACGAGAATGTCTGGCTTCAATTTTCTAATTTCTTCAGCGGCCAATTCACTAAAAACCTTTGCCAGGATATAATCACCACGGTACTTGAAACGCGCAATCACCTCCTTTAAAAAATCATTGTAAACGTATAGCGACCGATTGCGGGTAAGAACTCCTGCCCACTCCACGTCCTGTTCCCAGCGGTGGCAATCACCGCAAAGTTCCCCTACACGGAACTTCTCGTCGTATCCTAAAAAAGGCCTCCCGCATATGCCGCATTGGCTTCCGTCCACCCTTTTGAGGCGCTTCCTGCATGGTTCGCAAGTGATGTATTCGCTTGCCTTTGCAAACAGGTTTGTCCATGATTCCTCTTCGTCGCTTTCATTTCCGCACAGCAGGCAGCGGATGGTTGTAAAAAGCATTTTATGGCCTCCTCTTTTCAATCCGTGAATCACGACTTTAGTCAAGTAGCCCTTTGGCTTTCCCCTCCCTGTTCATTGAAAGGATCTGCTTACGGGCATCGACCATCGCATTTGTTTTTCCAAAATGAAAAAACGTGACAGTTCCGGTTGGGTAGCTGGCACTCCTTCCGGCGCGGCCAGCAATTTGGACGAGGGCGCTTTCGGTAAAAATCCTGTCCTCGGAACCGATTACAGCAACATCAATGTTTGCCAGGGTTACGCCGCGTTCAAGGATGGTGGTGGTCAGGAGGATTGGCGTCTCGCCGTTCCTCATCCTTAGGACTTTTTCCTTCCTATCAGGGTCTTCGGCGTGGACCGATTCAATTCTATTATGAAATTTTTGTAAAATTGGCAAGGCGGCCTGCATCGATTCGATATGCGGGAAAAAGACCAGCGCCTGCTTCCCTGTTTTGATCCTGTCGTTAATCCATCTCATGCATTCTTTTGGGAGCTGTTTTTTCTGAAGCTGTTTCTTCCAGTTGCCGCACCAGGAAAATTCCGGGACGGGAAGGGGATGGCGATGGAACCTCGCCGGGATTGTCACGTAAGGCCGTTTTCCGGACCGGCATTCCGCCTGCCATTTCCTGCTTGGGGTAGCGGTAAGATAGATGATTGAGGAGCCCAGCTTTCTCGCCTTTTCGGCGGCAAATTGGAGCGATTCATCCATCGTGTACGGGAAAGCATCGACTTCATCAAGGATCATTGTGTCAAATGCCTGGCGGAATCGGAGCAGCTGGTGAGTCGTGGCAATCGTCAGCTGGGCGTAAGTGTGGCGGTCTTCGCTCCCACCGTACAGGGAAGCGATTTTTATAGAGGGAAATGCCTCCTTAAGGCGGGGGGCTAGTTCAAGGACGACATCGGTCCGCGGCGTAGCAATGCAGGTCCGTTTTCCGTCTGCTATAGCCGCTTCGATCGCCGGGAACAGCACCTCGGTTTTTCCCGCTCCGCATACAGCCCAGACTAGCAAACTAGCATGCTGCCGGACGGTTTCAACAGCGCGGGTTGCAGCAATCTGCTGGCCGTCGGATAGTGTCCCCTGCCATTCGAGGATTTTTCCGGGATTTTTGAAGGACGGCTCTGGACCGGTCCACCCTATAAGTGGAGTGCATTCACTAACCCGGCCCATCATGATGCACTTCCGGCAATAGACGCACACTTCCCCGCACCGTGAACATGCAAACGAGGCGAACAGCCCGGGATCCTTGTTCCCGCAGCGAGAGCAGCTTGGTTTTTTTCCATGGCGTTCAATTCCTTTACGGAAGGTTATAAACCCATTTTCATAATGGGCCTGGATTTCTTCTAGTGGCATTCCGAGGTCATCAAGGAGGAGTTGCTTTCCGGCGAGGATTTGCTGGAGATCCGGATTGAATGTGTAATTTGGATTGGGCGTCGGCTGCGGAATTGTTTCGATTTGGGAGATACGAAGTGTACCGGGCGGGAATTCAGGATGGCCGTGTTTTGAATAGGTTGGGTTGATGGGGGTGATTCGATTGAGTGTACTGTTAAATCTCATCCTGTTCTTCCTCCGCTATCGCTATTTCGTTAGGGGAAAAAGAAGGAGGGGCATAATAGATTCTGCCTTTCCCGTTACCGGTCAGACGCAGCTGGCAACTTGTTAACATACGATAAGCGGAGCGCCTGGATGGAATATCAAGAAAAAAGCGCAACTGCTTATTTGTGATGAATGGCCGATATATGAGAAAATAATCCTTTATTTTCTGTACATGGGCATCCTTTGAATGATAATCACATTTGCGGCAAATCCATTTTGTATTATGCAGAGCCATTTTCTCTGCGCATTTTGGACAATATATTCCTTTTAAAATATCCCTATCCGTTAAACCGTAAATTTTCATTATATTTGGCTGATCAGGGCTATGTAGTTTAAGAAGCAATTTACATACTTCTTCGATTTCAAAATTGTTTAAGGCCTCCCTGGAATAAAATTTATCCATCTCTAAGATTTTTTGGACAAGACTGTAGGCGTGGCAAACCTGCTTCATTGGTTGGGAATCTGATTTTAGAACCGTTTTAGAGCTCGCGATAGAAACAATAAAGTCGAATGGCAAATTGGGAACCAGCTCTTTCAAAATAGCTTTTAGCTGCAGGAGGATATTTTTTGCTTGAGTAATGGGATCCTCGAATGCTTCTTGTAAATCGCCATTTGTACGGATGAGTTGGTCAAATACATGGTCAAAAAATAATATTCCTTTAATGTTTTTCGATTCAATTACTAGGCAATATCTGGCTGTTAGAATAAGGCAATCAATCTGGAAATAGCGGCCGGCGAAGGGAATACGAAGGTCATTCAGAATATAATAGCCATCTTTCGGGAGGAGTCGTAAATAGTGGTCAATCTGGGTTTCTCCCCAGTAACCTGCTTTTCGACGATAATAATCGTTTTCAATAACTGAATAATCTGGGCATTGAGGGGAAATGTTGCGGAGGAGAGCTTCATCCTTGAGGATGCGAAGAGGGATTGTTCTTACTTTTACTACCAATAAATTTCACTCCTTTTTAGTTTAATGTTGAATTTCTCTTTCGTAATCATTTTCCCTTCCTGGTTTTAGTGGAGTTTTTGAACATTTTTTGAATTTAAGTCAAATTTCTCGATCTACATGGCAAAATGCTAGCAGTCCCTAGCTTTTATGAACCGGATTTTAATTTTATGAACCCGGTTTTGTCGAATATGAACCGAATTTTAATTTTATGAACCGATCGAGCTGTTTTATGAACCGGGTTCTAGATTTATAAACGAGCTCCCGATTTTGAACCCCGGCTTCCGTTTTTAGATGAACAAGCCACCCTGCTCCGCCAGGGTGGCCGGCTGTTGGCGCACAAGGATGGTTTCCTATGGAGGATTCATTTGCTAGCAGCCGCTAGCTTTTATGAACTGGGTTTGAGAATTTATGAACCGGATTTTAATTTTATGAACCGAGTTTTGTCGAAAATGAACCGAATTTTAATTTTATGAACCGATAGAGCTGTTTTATAAACTCGATTCAAATTTATGAACCGACTCCGATAATGACCCCCTCTTTCCCACCAAAATTTGATACTTTCAGGAAATGAACAAGCCACCCTGCTCCGCAAGGGTGGCTCCAAAACAATATTTACAAATCCTTACCTTCGATACCACCCCATCCCCATCGCGCCTTCCCCTAGATGGGTGCCGATGACGGGGCCGAAGTAGCTGATCATGAATTCGACATGGGGGAAGGCTTCCTCCAATTCGGCTTTCCATTCAATAGCTTCCTCCTCGCGGTTGGCGTGGATGATGACGGCCCGGTATTGGCCTCCTTCAGAGACGGCTTCGCCAAGCAGTTCGACGATTCGGTTCATGGCCCGCTTCCGGGTGCGGATTTTTTCAAAGGGTACGATTTTTTTGTCCTCGAAATGGAGGAGCGGCTTTACTTGGAGCAGGCTTCCGATGATAGCTTGGGCGCTTGAGAGGCGGCCGCCCCGTTGGAGATGTGTTAGGTCATCGACCATGAAGTAGGCGCGCACGGTTTGCTTCATTTCCTCGAGCCTGGCGAGAATGGCATCAGGATTTTCGCCGCGCTGTGCCATTTCAGCCGCCTCAAGGACGTAGAATCCCTGCACCATGCAGCTGATTTCCGAATCGAACGGGTAAAGCGTTACTCCTTCCACCATACCTCCGGCGGTGACCGAACCCTGGTACGTTCCGCTGATCCCGCTTGATAAATGGATGCTTATAACGGCATCATAATCGCGCGCAAGCTGTTCATACAGCTCGACAAACTGTCCAATCGGCGGCTGGGAGGTAGTGGGCAATCCCTTCGCTTTGACCTCCTGGTAAAATTCTGCCGCTCCCAGTTCCGCTTCTTCCTGGTATGCTTCCTCTCCGAATATGACATTCAAAGGGATCATGTATATATTCAAGCTTTCCCGCATTTCACGGGGTATATAGGCTGTACTGTCTGTTACGACTACGGTTCTCATAGTTACCATCCCTATCCAATTTTCATCCCTTCCATTGTACCCAATCCCCGTGAGTAATGCATCCAATAATCACAATCAGCGATGATCCATGCATTGTCGAGATAGCATCCCCCTTACCCTCTCTTTTTTGAAAAAAGAACACGGGAATTCTCCCGTGTTCTTTGCCAATGTACCCTGTTGCACCTATGTATGTTGTGACAGCGCACACCAATTTCCTGCTGGATGTTTCCGCCCGGACACTTTCGCCATTCCAAATCCAAGCTTCCGCCCAGCATTATCAGCCGTGCTTGATTCGATTGGTCCGCAGGCAGGAAGTAAATTATTTCACTTCCACCCAGCCGTTTTTAATGGCCACGACGACTGCCTGTGTACGGTCGTTCACATTCATTTTTTGCAAGATATTGCTTACATGGTTCTTGACTGTTTTTTCGCTAATGTAAAGGGCTTCGCCGATGCCGCGGTTGCTTTTTCCATCAGCCAGCATTTGAAGCACCTCGCACTCCCTTCTCGTAAGAAGGTGAAGAGGGCGGCGGATTTCAGGCTGCTGCAGTGTTGCGGCAGCACTTTCTTCACCGGATCCGACAAGGCGGCGGTATTCGTTTACAAGGTTATGTGTTACCTTCGGATGGAGGTAAGAGCCTCCGGAGGCAACGACCTTGACAGCTTCGATAAGCGCGTCGGCATCCATCTCTTTTAAAAGATAGCCGCGGGCGCCTGTCTGAAGCGCGTGCATCACATAATTCTCATCATCATGGATGGACAGGATGATAATCTTCGCCTCCGGATACCGCTCCATTACGCGGCCGGTTGCCTCCACCCCATTCATGGTAGGCATATTGATATCCATTATGACAACATCCGGATCATGCTCACGGATTAAGTCAAGCGCTGCAGTGCCGTCGTCTCCTTCGGCAACAACCTGGAAAGACTTCTCAAATTCGAGGATTCTTTTTACGCCTTCACGAAAAAGCTGGTGGTCATCGATAATTACTATTTTCGTTTTCAATCCAATCGCCTCCTTGTAACTACTGCCTGCCAATTACTTTCCATCCGGAACCGGAACCTGGATAATCACAGCGGCTCCCTGTCCGGGCTTGGAGGAGATGGCAAACTGGCCCCCCAAAAGGTCGACTCTTTCCTTCATTCCCATTATGCCAAACGAATTGTATTTGCGCTTCTTCGGATCAAATCCTTTGCCGTCATCCTTTACAACGACAGTAACAACTTTCTCCGAAATTTCAAGCTTCACCTGGATTTCATCAGCCTCCGCATGTTTAAGCGCGTTTTGGACCGATTCCTGGATAAGCCGAAACAGCGCTACTTCGTAATTGGCGGGAAGGCGCCGCTCTTCCTTCAAGGTCATAAAAGTAATTTTCACTGTTTTGTAATAATCTTCTATTGTCCGCAAGTACTTTTTGAGGGTCGGCACAAGCCCAAGATCATCCAGGGCCATTGGGCGCAAATCATAAATGATCCTGCGGACTTCATACAGCGAGGTCCTGACCATTTGCTTAAAGCTTTTAATTTCGGCGATCGCCGCTTCGATTCCGTCTTCACGGTAAACCCGCTCAATCAAATCGGAGCGCATCATCACGTTTGCTAGCATTTGAGCCGGCCCGTCATGTATTTCCCGTGACAGCCTCTTCCGCTCTTCTTCCTGCGCCTGGATGATTTTTATGCCGAATTCCTGCTTTAGCTTGGCATCTTCAAGGATTTCGCCCATTTCCTTCAGATCGCTCATCAAATAATTCAGCACGACCGAAATTTGTGAAACGAGGTGGTCAGCTCGTTCGATTGTTTCCCGGATGCAGCGCATCCTTCGTTCCAAATCTTTTTTCCGCTCCCCGAGCTGCCTTTCCATCTGCCTGTTGAGGGTCAGCTCCATTTGTAGCTGATGCGCCTCCTCATAGGCTTCACGCACTTCATCCTCGGTATAATCCTTAAAGTGCATACTTACCTCGGTAAGGACATCACGTGCTTTGCGCACCTGTCCTTCAAGCCGGTCTCCCTCGGATATGACCCTGGCAGTCAACTCCTCCACCTCTGCCATTTCAGAAGTGAGCATTTCATGGTCGGCCCTGGATTGCTCGCCGATCCTGAAAATCTCATTCTTGCTTTTCCCGACAGATTCAATCATTCTTTCAAGAATGATGTCGAGTGTTTTCGTGTCAAAATCTTTTATACCCATAGCATTTCTCCGCCCCACCTAAACTCCGTTTCGAGCCCGGCCGCCGTTTGGCATATCAAGCCCTTTTCTCCTAGTTTATCGTGAAAGTTTGAACGAAACTATCTCTATTTGGCATAAAAGTTGAATTTCGCCAAAAATCGGCAATTTGATTCACGATTGATTTCTCTATCTAAATCCTTTAGCCTATAGGAAGGAAAGCTAAACCTCATTGTACTAGTATTTTTTAACTAAACAAGAAATATAGCTTTTCCTCATCTGCTAAAATAACCCTACACAAACCGTAATAATTATAGCATGCAAAGATTTTCAATGTTGAAATATTTTAGTCTTTTTGGCTAAAAAGGACTATATTTTAGGTTGGGAAATATCGAAATAGGGGTAGTTTAACTTGTAGGATAGAAAGGAGCCCATCAATGCTTGCTGCTTATCGTACTGTGAAACAAACAGGCACACATGAAATCATCATCGAAAGATCAAGGTTTATTTCGCATTGCGCCCGCGCGGAATCGGAAGCCGAGGCACAGGATTTCATTGCGGAAATCAAGCGGCTTCACCGTGATGCGACCCACAATTGTTCCGCCTACCTCATAGGTGAAAATGATCAAATCCAAAAGGCGAATGATGACGGCGAACCGAGCGGCACGGCAGGGGTTCCGATTTTAGAGGTTTTAAAAAAGAAAAAATTGAAGGACACTGTCGTTGTTGTAACAAGATACTTTGGAGGAATCAAGCTTGGCGCTGGCGGATTGATCCGCGCTTATGGCAAATCGGCTTCAGAAGGGCTTAACGCAACGGGGATTGTCCAAAGAGTCCTTATGCAAAACATGAAGGTATCCGTCGACTATACATGGATTGGGAAACTTGACAACGAATTAAGGAATGCCCCCTACATCCTGAATGGAGTAGACTATGCGGAACAGGCCATTTTCGACATTTTTGTGAAGGAAAATGAGGCAGTGGCGTTTACTGCCTGGATGACTGAGCTGACAAACGGCCAGGCATCAATCACGAAAGGCGGCCTAAGCTATTTGGAAGAAAATTGAATTGAAAAATAATCCTATTTACTCTAGTTGGAAATTACTATAGAATAAAGTATTGCCGCAAGATATTTTCATTCACTATTTCTACTAAAGTGAGGATTACCCATGATTGAAAATACAAGATTAAGAAGGAAGAAGCAAAGGAAAAAACGGGTTTTCCGCGTATTTGCCCTGCTGATGGCATTTATTATAGTTGGAACCGTCTCCTTTTTTGCATATGAGATTTTTTATAGTACCCAGAAAGCTTCAAAGAAAATCTACCATCAGCTCGAGGCCGATAATAAAGCCCCTGACGTGCAGGTTACAAAGGACCCCTTCACTGTCTTGCTTGTCGGGATCGAAAATCAAGGTGGCGGGGAACGGTCGGATGTCCTGATGCTTGCGACCGTCAATCCAAAAACCGAGAAAATTTACATGCTGAGCATCCCGCGGGATACCAGGCTGTATATTGATGAAGTAGGCTACAAGACGAAGATCACCCATTCTTACGGGAATGGCGGAATCGAAACGACCATCAAGTCGGTGCAAAGCCTTATTGACGTTCCAATCGATTACTATATTTCAACCAACTTCGACGGATTTGAGGATGTTGTCGATACGCTGAATGGCGTAAAGGTCGATGTGCCCTTTACATTCAAGGCGCAGCTGACCGGCAGCTTGAAGTGGAAAACTTACTATCAGGGTGAGATGGATTTGAACGGAAACGAAGCGCTTGCCTATGTACGGATGAGGAAAACCGACCCGAACGGCGACCATGGCCGGAACGAGCGCCAGCAGCAGGTGATTAAGGCCATTATCGACAAGGGTACATCGTTCACATCCATAACAAAGATTGATAATTTAATTGACGATATGGGGAATAACGTGAAGACGAACATTCCTCCATCCAAGTTTGTTAGTTTTGTAAAACTATATTCCAAGCTAAAAAACGCCCCGATTGAAAATCTTAAGATTGAGGGCTCCGACCAGATGATCAACAATGGTTCCTATTTCATCCCGGATGAGGATTCACTCGCCCAGCTCACCACGCTCCTTACACAGGCGAGGGGTGAGAGCCCAGACGGCTCATCTTCGCTGGCAGGCTCAAGTTCGGCAAATTCCGCAGCTGCATCGGGATTTGACGGCGACGGGGACGGCCGGAATGAGTAGTTGACCTTTTATCAAGAAAATAGTTGTTTCAAAAGCTTCCGCCGTGTTGGCGGGAGCTTTTTTGCTTCGAAAGGACAGGTAAATTATTCCTCCATAGCCATATCCTTTTCCCCAGAAATCCTTATGTACCGCACGTTTAAACGCAAATACCACTTTTCCAGTTTGACCATAAATCTCCCAAACTGCCAGAATAGAACTATATTCGCATTGGAATGTTTGACAAATTCCGCTAAAATAGGTAATGAATCTGAATATTCGATGGAGGGATAACGATAACGTGAAAAAGTTTTTAGCCTCTTCTGTCCTTGCAACAACGGTTCTGTTTCCTGTCCTCGCTGGTGCAGAAGAGTTACGATTCCCAACCAAGTTAACTACAGCCGAGAGAGTCGAAATACATAAAGGGGCAACCGTGAATTACCCGGTCGTTACTTTTATAACCTCTGGCCAAAAAGTTACTGTCATTGATCAATTTACAAATTCCTTTGGCCAACTATGGTACAGGGTCGACCTTGGAACAGTAAAAGGCTGGGCGCCTGCAAGCCAATTCAAAAAAATGGATGAAACGGAACCGCCTGTGCCACCAGCCGTAGAGCCTCCAACTGGGGTTCCCGGAATTGGCTCAGATGTTTATTCGTATACAAACAACGCGGAAGTAAGGCGCGGAGCCGCAGCTTCCTACACAGTCAATGCCTATCTATCCTTTAATGCCAAAGTGCCTGTCCTGGCCACCTTCACTTCCCCGTCGGGTGAAATATGGCTAAGGGTCCAGGCAACACCTGCTGTCGCAGGGTGGATTCCCTCTTCATTCGTGAGCACCGCCCAGGCATTGGACATGCCGCTTTATGTAAGTGTCGATTCAGCAAATGTGCGTAACGGCCCTTCAATGGACAGTGATGTAATGGAAGCCTATCCAAAAGGAACCAAACTTACGGCACTAGAGCAGCAGGCGGATGCGGATGGCGATGTATGGTACAAAGTGCTAACCCCGTCAAACCAAAACCTCTGGGTGCACGAGTCGGTCGTTTCGCAGCAGCCAGTATATGTTTCTCCTACAAGATATGTTGCCACTAGGAATACATCCCTATATTCCGGAGCCAGCTATCAATATAAAATAAAGCAAAAATTAGGATATTTAAGCACTGTTACTTTTATACAGGAATTCACCAACTCCATGGGGCAAACGTGGCTAAATGTAAAAACGCCAACTGGGGTTGCCGGCTGGGTGCCTAAAGATGAGCTAGTTTCTTCGAAAAGTGAAATCAAATATGTATATGGAATGAGCAAAGCACCGGTCAGGCGCGGAGCTTCCACCAATTACTCCGTTAATGTATATTTGAAAGAAAACGAGTCTGTAATAGTCCTGGATGAGCTGAATGGCTGGCTGAACGTAGAAACATCGGCCGGTATCCGCGGATGGGTGGACAAATCGCTTACCTCCCCTACATCCCTTACGATAAGAAAACTTTCAGCGCCAATTTATGAAATTAAGAACGGAGAACAGTATCTCGTCTGGAAAAAGTCGTCCAACTACAAATTTAAATATTCAATATCAGGCAACCAGTTGAAATTATACGGCGGCCTGACAGATGTTGAAACGCCTATGGCCAATGTGCCAGGAATCGAATCGGTTACCGTACAGAACTCAGGCGCCGGGGATAAAATTGCAATCCTGACCTTCCAGCCAGGGCATACGTTCACCATCCGCAACAGCAAGACTGAGGTATCGATCAAAGTCATGGAGACAGGGCTATTGGGGAAAAAAATCCTTCTTGATCCCGGCCATGGCGGCAAGGATTCCGGCGCAGTCGGCCCAACTGGATTAAGAGAAAAGGATGTAGTCCTATCCACAGGACTTCTTTTGAAAAGAGAATTGGAGAGCTATGGGGCAATTGTATACATGACCCGGTCGACAGACGTATTCCTGGAACTTTCACAAAGAACCGCCATCGCGAATGCATCCGATTACGATGCATTTATAAGCCTGCATGCGAATGCGAATACTTCCCGGACTCCAAGAGGAACGGAAACGTATTACAATACGACTGTCAACTTCAATGGCGTAAAGAGCGCCGCAATGGCAAGTGATATCCAAAGGAATCTCGTCTCATCCATTGGAACGCCAAGCAGGGGCATCAAGGAACAGGCATTTTATGTAAACCGCATAAACGAGCTGCCAAGCATTCTTGTCGAACTTGCTTTCATTTCGAACAGGACCGAAGAATCCCTTATGCGCTCCGATACATTTAAGAAGAATTCGGCGATCGGCATCCGTAAAGGGCTTGAACAGTATTTCAGCAACTTATAGGTAGTAAAATCCGCATGAAGAAGCTGCTGTTTTAACAAACAGTAGCGAATTTGCGGTATTCTTAAAGTACTAGTATTCTAGAGAAAATGATAGGGACAACGCTTTTCTTCTACCCTTATCATTTTCTCTTAAACATGTATACGGGGGGTTTTTAACAAATGAAACGAACGAAAAAACTAATCGCGGCAGGAGCAATCGCACTTGGGATTGGCGCGGGAGCCATCATTGTTACTCCTACGGGAATGAACGCTGCCGGAAACGTTGTCCTTGCGAGCGTTGATTGGGTAACATCGCAGCTTACTCCAATAAATACGAAAATAACCGGGCTCCAAACAAAAACAACGGATCTAGAAGCAAAAATCGCAAAACAGCAGCAGGAAATCGAAAGCCTTAAGGCGCAAATCGGCAACCAGACACCTCCACCTCCACCGCCGCCTGCTGAAGGACAGCTGCCTTCAACTGTTTATGCGAAGAGTTCTGTCGACATCCGCTCAGGTGCATCCACTAAATACAAAATCCTTGCCTCAAAACCAGCCGGGAGTTCACTGAAAGTGGTCGGTTCGGTAACGGTTGCCACAGGCCTTTGGTACAGAATTGAAGTTTCACCAAGCATTTTGGGTTGGGTTTTCTCTGGCGATGTCTCGACAACTAAGCCAACCGTGACCGCGCCAACGACTGTCACAGTTAAATCGGAAGCTAATATCCGCAGAGGGGCTTCAACCATCTACACGGTTGTTGCAACTGTTAAAGCGGGAACAAATCTGAAATACTTGAGCACGTTCACAAACTCAAACGGGGAAACTTGGTACAACGTTGAAACCTCCGCCGGAGTTCGGGGCTGGATGATCAGCACCCTTGGCGAGGTGAAGTAAGTTGAAAAAACTTTATCCGTTCCTTTGCCTTCTGCTTTTATTAACCGCTTTTCCGCCAACAGGAAAAGCGGCCGAGCCGGTTCAGTACCAAAATAAAGTCGATGTCTCGATTTTCCTTGCATCGAGCTTTCCAATGGTATTGAACGGCACGTACCAGCTTGTTAACAAAGATACCGGGAAAATACAGGGTATTCCTCCCGAAACCGCCATTTCGGTAAAAAAGGAAACAGCCGGCGTGACGGTAACCTATACCGGATTCAGCCAAACTTCCGCGAAGGGGTTCGATCTCCAGGAAGTTACTTCAACCAAAAAAATCGCTTTTTTCACCTATGAAACCGACATGAGGCGCGGCGCCTCGACCGGCTATGATGTCATCCATACTTTCCAGGCAACCGATACAGCCGATTTCCTTGAGGAAATCACCAATTCGCAGGGACAGGTATGGTACAGGGTATCTGCATCAGGGAAAACAGGCTGGGTGCCATTTACGTATGTCAACCTTCTCGATGCGCCATCCGAGTCACTAACGAAAATAAATAACGACACCAAAAAAATATACCGCGGAAGCTTTTTCCTTAAGCCGAACGGATCGAAGGTGGAAGTTTTGAACACACTCGGGATGGAGGATTATCTTAAAGGCGTTGTTCCGAGCGAAATGCCGGCCTCCTGGCACAAGGAAGCCCTAAAGGCGCAGGCAATCGTCGCGCGGACGTATGCAACAAGGATAAGGGCTTTGACCAACACGGCTGCAAGCCAGGTTTA
The DNA here is from genome assembly GCF_003362805.1 of Neobacillus piezotolerans. Lineage (GTDB taxonomy): Bacteria > Bacillota > Bacilli > Bacillales > Cytobacillaceae > Bacillus_D > Bacillus_D piezotolerans. The sequence goes on along the minus strand of NZ_QNQT01000002.1, from coordinate 413,700 downwards.
CGGCGGCTATACAGCTGAGGACTCAAGGTCGAACGCGGCAATCAAGGAAACAGAAGGCCTATTAGTCAAATACGGTGGTAAAGTGGCCGAAACGTACTTCTTTTCCACAAGCGGCGGAAAAACAGCGAACGTGGGCGATGTTTGGAATTCCAACCAATCCTACTATCCGTATCTCATTTCCGTCGATGACCCGTATGAAACATCGAAGTATACATCATGGACGAAAGTCTTTCCTGCATCCACAATCCTAAAATCGTTCGGCTATCCGGAAACAGCCACACTCTACAACATTACCCTTTCAAAAACAGGGATGAATGGCGAAGTAAGGGGTGTTACGGTTGAAACATCGGCTGGAACAAAAACGATTACGGGAAATGAATCGCAGATTAGAAAGTTATTCCCAATCGAAGAAACAAGTGCGTACAATATGCTTTACTCAAACTGGTTCGATATCTCGATAACGAGGGAAACGGCTGCCATGTCGGTACAGACCTCCACAGGGACCGAAGCCATCGATACACTTAAGGGCTACACAGTCCAGACGCCTCAGGGCACCGTTACACTTGATGGATCCGGGGTTTCGATTCAAACGTCCGGTGGCGTCGTTTCCAGCGAAGGATCCGGCATTTCCGAAGTCATCCTGACCGGAAAAGGCTGGGGGCACCGCATTGGCATGAGCCAATACGGAGCGAAAGGATTCGCGGAAAAAGGCTACACAGCAGAACAAATCGTCACCCACTACTTCCGGGGAACGACTGTATCCAAATAACCAAGTAAAATCCGCGCCAATCATCGATTGGGGCGGATTTTATTTTGTTGCAAGAATCGTAGCATGGTTCATAGCTAAAATGGGGTTTGAATTCGGTTCATAAAATTAAAATCCGGTTCATTTTCGACATAACTTGGTTCATAAAATTAAAATATCCGGTTCATTTTCGACAAAACTTGGTTCATAAAATTAAAATCCGGTTCATAAATTCCGAAACCCGGTTCATAAAAGCTAGCGCTTGATAGCAAATGGATCCTCCAATTTGGAAACCATCCTTGTACGCCAATAGCTGGCCACCCTGGCGAAGCAGGGTGTATTTCCAGGAAGGTTCCAAAGTTTGGTGGAGAAATAGGGGGTTCATTATTGGGACCGGTTCCTAAATTTTAATGCGGTTCATAAAATTAAAATCAGGTTCATTTTCGACATAACTTGGTTCATAAAATTAAAATCCGGTTCATAAATTCCGAAACCCGGTTCATAAAAGCTAGGACACAAATAGCACAATGCCAGCACCATTATGATACTAAGCCAAATCGGCCAGGAAACCCACCCTCATATATACCTCAACGCTATTCAAATACGGTAAACTCAGCAGAAAAACAATCCCACACCAAAAAAGTACGGGGCACTTAGCCCCGCACTCCACACCTAATCTTATTTCTTCTCCGCGCCTTTAATATTTTCCAAAATGTCGTCAACAATACTGCTCCATGAATACTGTTCGACGGCAAGCTTCCTGCCGTTTTCACTCATTTTCGCATATTCAGTCTCATCCGCTTTCATCAGCTCGCGGATAGCAGCGGCGATTCCTTCTGGATTTTCCGGCGGAGCGATTTTTCCGCAATTGTATTCCTCAAGAATGGCAGCACTCTCGCCGTCCCCGCAATACAGGACCGGAACGCCGGAGGAAATCGCCGGGAAAATTTTCGAAGGACGGGCTCCCTTGAACAATTCGATGTTTCGTAAAGAGACGATGCTATAATCCGCCGCCGAAAATAAGCGAGGCATCTCGGAGACCGGAACAGATCCATAAAATGTCACATTATCGAGTTTCAGGTCTTCCTTCATTTTATGAAGCTTCTCCCGCTCCTGGCCGTCCCCGACAAAGAGGAAATGCGCATCCGGCTCGGTCTCCTTCAACAGCGCTGCGGCCTCGAGGACCGAATCAAGTCCCTGTGCATATCCGAACGTACCGGCATACATGAAGACTTTTTTCCCTTCAGCTCCAATCTCCTGAAGCAGGCCAGAATCCTTTGGCATCGGCCTGAATGTTTCTGTATTGACGCCGTTTGGAAGCAGGAACACGTCTTCGGGCTTCTTTCCTTTGTCAATCATATACTGGCGGATTCCTTCCGTTGCGGTCGCGATTTTCCAAGACTTCCGGTACAGGAACATCTCGAGCCACTCCGCCATCCGGATGAAGTTTTTGTTTTTCAAAATACCGAGCTCGACGGCAGACTCCGGCCATATGTCGGCAACATTGAATACAAACTTCGCCCGTTTGATTTTCGCGCCAAGGTACCCGGTTATCCCGAGGAACAATGGCGGGGAGTTACAGATGATGACATCGGTCGGCCTCGCCTTGAAAATGGAATAAAACGCGCTGAACGTAAACGAAAAATACGATGCGAGCCTTTTCCAAAAGCTGCCCTTTGGCGATGGATAAATCCATGAGCGATGGACCGGGATGCCATCCCAATTTTCAAATTTATAAAACATTCCTTTGTACTCATCCGGGATGACTCCCTTTGGATGGTGCGGGAACGCGGTCAGGACTTCCGCCTGGTGGCCACGCCGGATCAATTCCTTGCTTACTTCATAAACCCGGATTTGCGGCGCGCCGGTTTCCGGCGGGAAATGCTGGCACAAATAGATAACTTTCATTTTAAAAACTCCATTAATTTGGTATAAAACTATTCCATCTTCAGCGTCTTCCTGTATAGCTTAACCATATCCGCGGCATTTTGCGCCCAGTCATAGTTGTCGCGCACATGCCGGATTCCGTTCACAGACATTTCCTGCCTTGTTTCCGGTTCTTTGATCAGCTTCAGGAAGGCTTCGGACAGCTCTTTCGGGTTTTCTTTTGGCACGACAAAACCGGTCTTTCCTTCAATGACAACTTCCGGCAGGCCGCCCACATTCGATACGACCGGCGGAACGCCACAGGCCATTGCCTCAACGGCGGCGACTCCGAAGCTTTCGCTGTCCTCCGTCGATGGGACCGCGAAAATATTCATCCGGTTGATGTAGGCCGGTACTTCGGTATTCGGAACACGCCCGGTAAATTGTGTGGCATCGCCAATCCCCAAATCCCGCACCAGCTGCTCGTATTCAGCCCGCTGCGGCCCGTCGCCGACAATCAGGAGCTTTGCGGAAGGATAGGCCTCATATACAATTGCGAACGCCCTGATGAGGTCGGCAATCCCGTATTTATCGGACAGGGCTTTCACCGTTCCAATCGTGATGCCATCCTCCTCGCCTCTCTCGCCAGCCGGTTTTTCCAAAGGCTTGAATCGTTCAAGATCGACTCCAAAAGGAGTTACATAAATATGCTTGTTTGTATATTTATTGGTCTCCACCGCCATGACATGGCTTGTCGAGCAAATCGTGTCCGCCTTGCCAAGCGTGTATTCAACGATTTTCCTGTTGACGGAGCCCTGCTGCGGGAATTGGAATATATCGCGGCCCCAGACGGACACATAATAAGGCTTATAGCCCGCAAGCGCGCCAATGAGGCCGTAGCTTGATACGTAATGGGCATGAAGGATATCCGGCTTGAATTCCTTTAAGATTTTCTTCAGGCTGAACACGCCCGAAAAATAGGAGAGCTTCCCAGGGAGGAGCTTTGGAAGCTGGATTGTTTCCACTTCCTTAGCATTTTCCTCCGAATAGTGATCGGCAAACGTGACAACTTTCACATCAATGCCATTATTTTTATAAAAAAGCGCCCATTTATGGGTATGGATCGACCTTCCCGGTGCTAATAGAAGGATTTTCACAGGCCGCCACCTCCAGTCAGGCTTTCATGCACCTTCTCCACCCTGGCTTTCCAGGAATGATTTTGGATGAACGTCTCTTTAATATTTTCGCGGTACTTCCCCGTTTCCCCGGTCATCCGGCTGATCGCCGCGGCCATTGAAGCGGCGTTATCCTCACAGATGAGGCCATAGCCGCCGCCCTCGATGATTTCTTCCTGGGCGCTGCAATTCGTCGCGAGGACAGGCAGGCCATTGGACAGGTACTCGACGAGCTTTACAGGAACGGAGAAGTCGTTGTAGGTGCTTTTGTAGCGCGGGATGAACGCGAAGTCCATTTCCAGGTACAGGTCATTCAGGTCTTCGCCGCTTACATGGCGCACCGCCACTCCTTGTCTTTCTAGCCGTTCCTTCTTGTCGGCCGGAAGCTTTTCAAACTCGTCCTCCCGGCAGACAACCGTCAAATCGCATACCTTTTTATCGGCGTTGGCTTTCTCAAGCGCGTCAAGCAATAGGAAGAGTCCGTAATCCTCGTTGTTGATTCCGCCTACGTAAATAGCTTTCGAAGGCTCCCCTGGTACACTCCCGTTTGAAGCTCCCGGAATCCGGTCCGTTCCGCCCGGCGGCAGGGAAACCTTTGGAAGATTTATGTCGACAAAGCTGCCCATCGCATCGCTAGGCAGGAAGACAACCTTACAGTATTTTTCGTAAAATCGTTCCTCCATCCGGTAGACAAATTGCATGAGGGCCTTTTTTGCCCCCTTTAATGGATAGAGTTCATCAAACTTCCAATACACATCCCTGTAAAAAACCCCGACAGGGACATTTTTTCCGCGCAAGAAAGACATCACATTCGAATCGACAAATGGCTGCTTCGGAATATGGCCCGAATCGGTCAGCCAAAATGGAATCGTCTGGTTTTCCATATAGCAGAACAAAAGATTGTCCAGTCGCCCTTCCGACTTCCATTGCTCAAACAAAGCGGCCCGATCCTTAGACTGGCCGGACAAAAGCAGGATTTCAATTCCTCGCTCCTTCCCCCATTCAAGGAACGCTTCGTGCATTTTCCTTGGCCTGAGCTTCGAGCCGCTGTTTGCATTTTTTGCAAGCTGAAAGGGATAGTAAAGCAGTACAGTTTTCATGTTTTCCTCCTATCGCCCTACTCTCGATCTCCTTTGCCGGAGGAAGGCAAACAAATCGATCCGCAAGCGAATAAATACCATGATTCCGACGAAAAGGACCGTAATCATAACCCAGATTGGATTAAATAGAAAATCGGTAAAACCACCGACAAGCGTACGCGGGATGTTGACGGTAAAATAAATGAACAGGCACAGGAATACAGGGTTCTTCGGCAGCCTTAGAAAAGCGATATACAATGCTTGTACAAGCGTCGCAATATACACCGTCCCGGCAATTACACCGAGCATGCCAAAGTTGGCGTATGCTTCTGCAATGAAGAGAGTATTCAAAACGCCGGCTGTCCCCTGTTCAACCTTTTCAGGAAAGACCCTTTCCATGACAAGCCTCGCGGAACGGACCTGCTCGACATCGAACAGCCCGATGAGCGAGGATGGAAGGCTTCTTCCTTCAAGGAAGGGCATTGCCTCATTGAATGTATCGAGATGCAGGAAGGTTGGCGCAATCTGCGCGAAGATCATCCTCCCGATTGGACCCGAGTTATAGGACAGATACGCATCAATATTCGTTACGCCTTGGATCACGATGTACATGCCGATCAACAGAACAGCGCCAATCGAGCCCCAAGCGAGAAGCCTTCCCCAAGTAAACCGGAGCTTCCCTATATAAAGCATGAGCAGCATGAACATGATGATGTAAAAGAAAATCGGTGATTTCGCAAGGTCATACACACTGATCAGGATGGCTCCGCAAAACAATACAGCAAAGAGGACCTGCCATTTTGGATCCTTCGTCCTCGCGGCATATACATAGGCCACAAGGGACAGGATTGGCGTCAATGCGATGGCGAATATATTCCTGATCAGCACATTCCCCCCGAAGTTCCGCTGGGCGCTAATCCTCAATTCCCCCGGTGACAGCCCGGATCTGTTGAGGACAAGGTCGAGAATCGGAATATGCGTTGTTTTCAGCATCGTATAGGCAATGGCCGCTAGTGAGACGAGCGAAATCCCGAGGAAAATCAGGAAAAAATCCTTCCTTCCGGCGAAGGGGAGTTCAACATTCTTTTCCAGATAGGCATTGTATTCCTTTTTCGCATCAAATCCGACGAGCCTCCCAATTAAATACATGACAAGCGGGAAAACAAGCATCACAAACGAGATGGCGAAAAAGCCGACATACCGGTTGTAATCAAAAACCATCCTGTTGATCATGTAGTAATGGTCGACGCCCATCGCAATGAGCAGGGCACCGATATAGCTGGAAATGAAAAAGGAATAGTAAAAAATAATTGAATTCATATTCGGCTTTAAAAGGCTCAGGCTCCCGCTCGCCCTCGTAAAGAAATAGATGGAGCCCGAAAGGACAACAAGCCAGATTAGGAGAAAGAGCATAGCCTGTCCACCTTACGATTGGGTTTCAATGATTTCAACAATTTTTTCGGACGCCATGCCATCCCCGAATACATCCTTATACGATGGGGACACATTCTTTTGGACCGCTTCAAGGATTTTCTCGACCGATGTCCCGGCGATGATATTCGCATCTTCTTCAAGCGTCTCGACCCACTCTGTCTGTTCGCGGACTGTAATGCACGGAACTTTCATGAAATAGGCTTCCTTCTGGACCCCGCCTGAATCGGTGATGATTTTCTTCGCGTTTGAAACGAGTGTAAGCATGTCGAGATACCCGACTGGCTCAATCAGCTTCAAGTTCGGAATCGCATTTACATCGATGCCATAGGAGGCGAGCTTATTTTTCGTCCTTGGGTGCAGCGGCCACACTTTGACCGTATCGATTTTCGAAAAGGCCTCAAGGATGTTTTGCATAATTTGGACGTCATCCGTATTCTCCGCGCGGTGGATGGTGATAAGGTGATACTCCTTCTTCGAGAGGCCATTTTCCTCAAGGATTGTAGACTTTTCCTCGGCAATCGCCCGGTTATACAAGACGGCGTCATACATGACGTCACCGATATTGAAAACGTTGCGCGTGATGTTTTCGTTCTTAAGGTTTTCGACAGCCGTATCAGTCGGGCAGAACAGGTATTCCGACACATGGTCTGTCATGATCCGATTGATTTCTTCAGGCATTTTCTTATTGAAGCTGCGCAGGCCGGCCTCGATGTGGATGACCGGGATATGGAGCTTCGCGGCAACGAGCGCGCCCGCGAGCGTTGAGTTGGTATCACCGTAAACTAGCAGATAGTCCGGCTTTTCATCCAGGACAATTTCCTCAAGCTTTTGAAGCATTTCGCCTGTCTGCTTGCCGTGATTGCCGGAACCGACTGCCAGGTGGTAGTCAGGCTTTGGGATGTTTAGTTCTTCAAAGAAAATATCGGACATGTTCGGGTCGTAATGCTGTCCGGTATGGACGATGATCTCTGTGTGCTTTTCACGCAGGACGCGTGATACAGGCGCCGCTTTGATGAATTGCGGGCGTGCGCCAAGTACGGTAATAATCTTCACGGATTTGCCTCCTTAAACAGGGGTTATTTTACTTTTACTATTATCGGAAGAACTTTTATTATACTTCTACAATGGGACCCTTAGCTGGCAACAACGTCCACGGTCTTTTTCCGTAGGTCCTTGTCGACACGGCTAATGACAATGGCGGCTGCAACAGCCAGCCATGCGAGCCCTTGGTACGCCCAGCCGAGTCCGTTTTCCTGTGCGTAGATAATGCCGATAACGGCAGCAAGCATCACGGTGAACAAAAACGCCATTTTTCCGAACGACACAGGCACGTAATACTCCTTCTGGCTTTTCCGGAAAATGAAAACAACCGCAAGCATATAGGAGATTACGTAGGATGCCACCGCTCCCCAAATCGAATAGGTTGGAATCAAGGCAATATTAAGCACAATGTTCACCACCGCGATGATGCCGAAGGCCAGGGAAATAAATGACGTCTTTTTGGTAAAAAACAGCCCTGACGAAATGATCAGGTAATAAAAATTCAGGAACACAGCAGCCGAGACAAGCGCCACATATTTATAGGCCTCATAATACTCCTCGCCAAGGATGCGGATAACCCAAGGCATCGCGGAAGCAATCGCCATAATCCCAAAGATGCCAAGCAGCAATAGTGCCATATAAATTTTAGAGAATAAGAGCGGGCTTGACGGCTTGTCCTTAATGTTCATTGAATAAGGGCGCCAAGCCATCTGGACGCCGCTTGTCAGCAAGGTAATGATCATGGCAAGCCTTGTCGCCGCGCCATAGATTCCAACCTCCGACATTGGTTGAAATGCCTGCAGAATGAAGACACTCAGATTGGCAATTACCCAAAACGCGAGTGATGCGGGCACTAGCGGAGCGGCGTATTTGAGCATTTCCTTCATCATGGTCATATCGATTTTGGGCTTCAGGTATTTCCAGCTTGTTGTGAGCATAAGCAGGAAGATAAGCCCGAACCCCGCAAATCTGCCCCAGAGGATGCCTGCGGCCGACTGCATCATATATTTTAGGAAAAGGTAGGAAAAAACAGCCATCAACAGCATTTTTGCGACTGTATAAACAACCACTTTTTTCGTCTTAAAATCAAAGCGCATGACCATCAGGACGACAATTGTCACCGTATCGACAAGGAGCGTGGCAATTGAAATGTACAATAGGTCAACGTGGGCACTGTCCCCTTTAAAAAGCATAGCGGAAATCTGCGGGCCGGCTGTAATCACCGCAAGAGCGAGAAGACCGACAATCGCAAGGCGGAAGTACATGACATTCCTGACATGCTGGAGCCTTTTTTCCTTATCCTTCGTCTCGAAGTAATAATACGACAACGCGGAGTCGGTCCCGAAAATAATCAGAAACGTCAGCATCGCCGTCCATTTATCGATAATTTCCAGGTAACCGTACTTGGTTGTGGACAGGAAATTCGTATAAATTGGCAGCATGATGAACGCGATCAGCTTTGTTCCTACATTCATAAATGCGTAAAGGAGCGAATCCGCTCCTAAACGCTTAAATTGGGCCAGCACCCTATAACAGCTCCCGTTCGTCCACGGAACGGACAAACTTGGCCGGAACACCCTTTATAAGGGCCTTTGGCTCGGTATCCTTCGTCACAAGGGCGCCTGCAGCCACAAATGTTTCTTCCTCGATTGTAATCCCCGGCAGGATGATCGATGCTCCGCCGACCCTCGCGCCTTTTTTTACATAAGCGCCTTTGATCTTATCAAAACGCTCTTCTGTCCTGCCCATGAAATTATCATTCGTCGTTGTGACGCAAGGTGCGATAAAGACATGGTCCTCAAGCGTTGTATAGGCGGTGATATATGAGTTGGACTGGATTTTCGTCCGGGTGCCGATTTTAACATAGTTTTCCACAGTTACTCCGCGGCCAACAATGACAGCTTCGCCAATTTCGACATTTTCCCTGACACTTGCAAGGTCAGCGATCAAAGTGCCGGAGCCGATTTTCGCTCCCCTATAGACCACGCAGTTGGCGCCGATTGTCACATCATCCGCTAGTTCAAGAGGCGGCAATGTTCCAGTAAGCTTTACTGTGCTTGTTTTGCCCGGTTTTGGCGGCTTGCCGAGCACAGCTCCATCGGCGACGGTCGTGTTTTCACCGATTACGGTCCCTTCGTGGATCGTCACGCGATTGCCGATGATGGCGCCGGAACCAATGCGGACATCTTTTTCAATGACAGAGAAATGGCCAACCGAAACACCGGAGCCAAGAACAGCAGAAGGATCGATATAATTCATGAAAGATTCTCCCTTATTTGCATGATATGTAGGTAAGGGCCGGCTTTTTCCCGGCCCCGCGTTTTTCTATCCCCAAGATTTTACGTTGTTCGGCTTGATTCTTACAGTTTTACGTACCTGTTTGGCTTTTCAACATCTTTCAATGCGTTGCGGGTATCAAAAATGACTTTGCTTTCTTTCGCGATCTCGTTGTAATCAAAGTCGGAGTGGTCGGTGGCAACAAGGACTAAATCGGAATCCTGCAGCAATTCCTTCGTCAGTTCGACCGTTTCCATCTTCATGTTGCAAGAACGGAAGCTGGCCACATAAGGGTCGACGACCTTAAAGTCGGCGCCATGGTGGTTCAGAAGCTCAATAATCTTCAATACCGGTGATTCGCGTACATCATCAATGTCCTTCTTGTACGCAACGCCTAAAACAGTGATTTTCGCATTTCGAAGGGCTTTTCCTTCATCATTAAGGATTTGCATCATCCGATTGATGACATATTCAGGCATAGTATTGTTGATTTCCCCAGCAAGCTCGATCAAGCGGGTATGGTAGTTGTACTCGCGTGCCTTCCAAGTAAGGTAGAATGGGTCGATCGGGATACAGTGGCCGCCAAGCCCTGGGCCCGGGTAGAACGCCATGAAGCCATACGGCTTTGTTTTGGCTGCATCAATCACTTCCCAAACATCGATGCCCATCTTGTCGCAAAGGATGGCCATTTCATTTGCAAGCGCGATGTTGATATGGCGGAAAGTGTTTTCGAAAATTTTCTCCATTTCCGCGATTGCCGGTGAAGAAACCTCGTGCACGTCACCTTCAAGCACGTTGCGGTAAAGAGCCGCCGCGACCTTCGTGCAGTTGGGCGTAATTCCGCCGACGACTTTTGGCGTATTTTTCGTTTTGAACTGCTTATTGCCCGGATCGACACGTTCAGGAGAGTAGGCAATGAAAACTGTCTCACCTGTTACAAGACCTTTGGATTCAAGGGCTGGTTTTACAATCTCTTCGGTTGTGCCAGGATAGGTTGTTGATTCAAGGACAACGAGCATCCCTTCATGGGCATATTTCGCAATCTCATTTGCAGAGCTTTCAACATAAGAAGTATCCGGCTGCTGGTAAATATCAAGAGGTGTAGGCACGCAGATTGCCGCCGCGTCTACTTCCTGGATACGGGCATAATCTGTTGTAGCCACAAGCTGTCCGCTTTCGATCATTTCTTTTAATTCGGCGTCAACGACGTCGCCAATATAATTGATTCCCATGTTGACCTGCTCAACACGAGCGGCCTGGACGTCAAAGCCGATTACTTTATATCCTGCCTTCGCCTTTTCAACCGCTAGCGGCAGGCCTACATAGCCAAGCCCGACAACTCCGATGACAGCTTCCTTGTTTTCAATCTTTTTAATTAAATTTTCATATGAACCCATTGATTTCTTCTCCTTTACTTGGCCGTCGCTGGACTGGCTTTTTCTTTTGTTAATTCGTTTTGATTTCCACTCCGGACACACGCTTTCCGCGGGGCGTCAGTGGAGCCTCCTCGGCGCTTGCGCCTGTGGGGTCTCCACCTTGCCGCTGCATCCCGCCGGAGTCGGCGCCCTCCGTTTCAATCAATCAAAAAAACAAAGCCAGCTTTGAGTCTTTTACCAGCAATCTTCTTAATCATTCTCAGGCACAAGTTTTTGTTAGTTTATCATTTAATCGTCTTGTAATTCAAACAATGGCCATGGGGCTTCCAGCAATTGCATTTTAATTTCCTTTATATTCAATTAATCAAGAAATGAACCTTTTTCCTTATAAAACCTTCTCGCATCGGACAGATATTTCATCAGGGCCAAAAGTGCCACAGCCAGGATCAATCCGAGGATTATTCCGATTGCCAGGCTTTCCGGAATATAGGTTTTTGCCTTATGGACCTCGGCCGGCAGGATTTCCGGGTTGGAGAAGAGGGCGATATCGCCTTCCTTTTTATCGGCCCGTTCGGATGCCCTGTATCGTTCATCCATGGATTTTCCGATCAACTCCCTGTATCCTTCCTGATCGTACGTATCATCAGAAGCGGCCAGTCTTTTTTCATAAAGGGCCAAATTGGAGTCCAGCGTCTCCATCCTTTTTTGTAGCGATTCAAACTGCCTGGTCGTAAGATCTATCCTAAGCTGGGCGTTTTTTTTCAGATCGGAGAAATACTGGTTCCTCACCTGATCGAGTACTTTCTCCGCCTCAGTTTGGGACTTTGCTTTGACCTTAAACTTCACCTTGTCTCTTTCAGGAACTAAAATAGATAGTCCCTTTACATCCTGATACTTAGCCTCTATGATATCCGGGTCGGTAAGTTCCTTTTGATTGACAGAACCTGTAAAGACCGTCCCTTCAGCCGTATAACCCCGGCTGTCCGGTTTAAGGATATAGACCGCCGCCGCAATCAGGACAGCTGTCGCGAGCGGGATAATGACAAATAGCCATTTCCTTTTCCAAAAATACGATAGGTATTCATATAAAATGTATTTCTTTTCTTCCGCCAAATCGGCACCATCCTCTACAACGTTGTTGGAATACTGCCGTTGCGTTCTGGCGCAAAGGCAAGCAAAGAAAACGCCCCCGTTTTTGGCGACGTTTTCCAGTCATTATTTAGTATAAAATTCAGCAATCTTCGAAACGACATACTCTTGCTGTTCCTGCTTCAATTCAGGGAACATTGGAAGCGAGAGTGCTTCCTTCGCCGCCTTTTCCGCAATCGGCAAATCCCCTTCCTTGTAGCCAAGGTTTTCAAAGACAGGCTGTACATGCAGCGGCAGCGGATAGTAAATCATTGTCGCCACGCCCTGTTCTTTCAGGTAAGCCTGAAGTTCATCGCGGTTTTCGGCGCGGATTGTGTATTGATGGAATACATGATAGTTTCCTTCAGCTTCGACCGGCACCTGTACATGGCCGCCTACCTTCTCCTTCAAAAGCCTTGTATATTCAGCGGCTTTTTCACGGCGCAGTTCGCCCCAGTTAGGAAGGTGCGGGAATTTTACGTTCAGCACAGCAGCCTGCATTTCATCAAGCCGGCTATTATAGCCCAAGACATGATGATAATATTTCGGCTTGCTTCCATGGACGCGGATGACCCGCATTTTCTCTGCTGTATCTTCATTGTTTGTAATAATCATGCCCGCATCGCCGTATGCGCCAAGGTTCTTCGTAGGGAAAAAGCTGTAAGTAGCCGCATCGCCAAGTTCGCCGACATGATGGCCGTTTTGCTTTGCCCCAATTGCCTGGGCAGCATCTTCAACAATAAAAAGATTGTGCTTCTTCGCGACTTCCGCCAGTTTCTCCATATCAGCCATTTGGCCATACAAATGGACCGGAATAATGGCTTTCGTTTTCTCTGTAATCGCTTCCTCGACTTTTACCGGGTCGATATTGAAGGTAACCGGATCGATATCAACGTATACAGGCTTCGCGCCGGCCCGGACGATCGCCCCACCGGTGGCAAAGAACGTGAAAGCGGTTGTGATGACTTCATCCCCTGGGCCCACTCCCAATGCCTGCAAGGCTATATGTATCGCATCGCTGCCGTTCGCGCATCCGACCGCATGAGCGGCATTGCTGAATTCCGCAACGTCCTGTTCAAGCTTCTTTACTTGGCTGCCCAGAATGAACTGAGATGAACTCATCACTTGATCCAGCACGTCCAAAATTTCAGAGCGAAGTCCCTGATATTGTTCACTAAGATCGAGCATAGGCACTTTCATAGGTAAACCTCCAATAGTGTAAAATCGGCATGTTTTTTATAAAAACATGTCTTAGTTTAACATATTTTCCGTATTAAAAACCGCCATACTTTGACAAAAAAAGCATATCTTTTTCTCAAGGTTTCATAACTTGGACAAAAAATATTCGAAACACACTTATTTTTGCATAAAACAAACCAAAAGGGAAATAATTTCTTACTGTAAAACATTGCATGAAAAGTTTACCGAAATCTTTCGGCGCCCGGAATTCCAGCCATTCTCAATCACGGTGGTGCTTGAGCAAAGTTATCCGCTTCACCGCACCGTCAAACTGAATGAAGGGCAAGGTCCCGTCCCTTACATCATTCCATGAAAAAGACCCGGCTGCCGCCGGGCCCGGACAGGCTTGCAAGTTGCTGGAAGCCTTGATATTCGTTTTAATTACCGGACAGCCGCTTCTGTGCAAAAATGTTCAGCGGCAATAAGCAAAAGGATTAGTAGCGCCTTCCGCCAACCGGCCTTTTTTGGGTCAGCTTTTTAAAGAGCCCCAATATGGGCTTGTACTTAACATGGACAATCCCGATAACCTCGGCAATTACTTCCGTAATAACAAGTAGGCCGAAAATGATGAATATCGAACCCCATAGTGTCGACTCGGACAGAAGGACCGCAGCCGCGCTGAACAAAATGCCAAACGCATAAATCGCCAGCACTGTGTTCCGATGCGACAAGCCCAGCTCGAGCAGCCTGTGGTGAAGGTGCGATTTATCCGGCGCGGAAATCGGTTTTTTATTGACAATTCGCCGGATTATGGCAAACGTGGTATCAAATACCGGAACCCCGAGTATAATAATCGGGACAAGGAAACTGAACAGCGTAACGCTTTTGTATAGCCCAAGCAGCGATAATATCGATATCGAATAGCCGAGGAACAATGCGCCTGTGTCCCCCATGAATATTTTCGCCGGGTGGAAATTATAGAACAGGAAGCCAATGATGCTTCCTAGAAGGATTAGGGAAAGGGTAAAAATAAGCACCTTTCCAGCCAGAGCGGCCATGATGGCGATCGTGGCGATGCCAATCGCGGACACCCCCGCGGAGAGGCCGTCAAGCCCATCGATCAGGTTGATGGCGTTCGTAATGGCTACGATCCAGAAAATTGTTACAGGATAACTCCACAGCCCCAATTCAAAGCTGCCGATATACGGTATCGTAACAAGATCAATTTTCAGCCCGCTTGCGAGAATAAGCGCGGCAACGATGAGTTGCCCGGCGAATTTTGTTTTTGCGGAAAGTTCGTATTTATCATCAAGGATCCCAATCAGGATGATCAGGATTGCCCCGACACTGATTGTGTTTACTTTTTGTTCATAAAGGCCGCCTGCGAGATAGCCGGCGATTACTCCAAGGAATATGGCAAGCCCGCCAAGGCGGGGCATGATTTTTTGATGGACTTTCCGTTCATTTGGCTTGTCGATTGCTCCAAACCAAACAGCGAATTTAATGACAAGCGGCGTAAGGACCAGGACAGTTATCAATGCGGCAAAAAAAGCCAGGATAGCTTGTGTGTACATTCATCATCACCTTTGATAGGTTTGTTTTAGTGTCTCCCAATCAATCCTATCGTAACACATCCAACAGGTTACGCAATGATTTTTTAATTGGGATGAATCATGATGGAACCTGTATGGCAAACTAGTTAGTAAAATAGTCTGCCTGCTTTCCTTATATTACCCGCCCTCCCTGCTCCGAAACTGTGCCTTTCTCCTTATTGAGACGTTATCTCCTCAGGATAAGTTTCAAATTGCCCCAAAAAGCTTCATTCCACATGGGAAATTATCCCTTTGCCCGTTTTCGACCATTTCCTTCCTATGTATGATATAATGCGACTAGACCATTCTATATCTACACAGGAGCGAAAAATATGCTAGCCAAGGTTAAAATGCTGTTCAGTGACAGCAGCCGGGAAATCAAGCGTTTATCGAAAATTGTCGATAAAATCAACGGATTTGAAAAACACTTCGAAAGCCTCAGTGATGAGGAATTAAAAAACAAAACTGAATTTTTCATGGAAGAACTGGAAAAAGGGAAAACCCTTGACGATATAAAGGCAGAAGCTTTCGCCGTAGTCCGGGAAGCAGCTAAACGCGTCCTGGGGCTTCGGCATTTTGACGTCCAGCTGATCGGCGGCCTCGTCCTTCACGAAGGAAGCATCGCCGAAATGCAAACAGGTGAAGGAAAAACCCTTGTGGCGACGCTGCCAAGCTATCTTCACGGACTCGAGAACAAGGGCGTCCACATCATTACAGCGAATGAATATCTGGCAAAGCGTGACTTTGAACAAATGGGCAAGGTCCATGAATTCCTCGGCCTTAAAGTCGGCCTGAATATTTCCGAAATGACGCCCCAAGCCAAACGGGAGGCCTATGCCGCCCATATTACATATGGAACGGGTACGGAGTTTGGGTTTGATTATCTGCGCGACAATATGGTGTTCAATATAAACGACAAAGTTCAAAGGCCGCACCATTATGCGATTGTCGACGAAATTGACAGTATTCTAATCGATGAAGCGCGGACTCCGCTCATCATCGCCAATAAATCAAGCCACGGTGCCGACTTATTTTACATTACAGCGGAATTGATGAAAACATTTAAAGCCGATTCCGACTATGAGCTGTTTTCTGAAACAAAGCAAATCTACCTGAAGGACGATGGCGCAACAAAGGTCGAGAAGGCGTTTGGCATTGCGAACCTTTATGACGCCGAGCACCAGGACCTTCTCCATAATGTTGTCCAGTCGTTAAAAGCGGCGTTCACCATGAAGTTGGATGTCGATTACATCGTCAAGGATGGAAAAATCGCCCTAATCGACAAATTCACCGGCCGCATCATGGAGGGCAGGACTTTCAGCGAAGGGCTCCACCAGGCGCTTGAAGCGAAGGAAGGCCTTGAAATTACGGAAGAAAACGAATCACAGGCGACCATCACCATCCAGAACTACTTCCGGATGTATGACAAGCTTTGCGGAATGACGGGGAGTGCGACCCCTTCCAAGGAAGAATTTTTTGAAACATACGACCTGCATGTTGTTTCCGTCCCGCCGAACCGTCCTGTCCAAAGAATTGATATGGATGACCTTATCTACAGGGATAAAAAATCGAAAATGCGCCGCATTATAGAAGAGGTCCAAACAGTCCACGCAACCGGGAGACCTATCCTGATTGGGACAACCTCGATCGAACAGTCAGAGACATTGTCAAAGCATCTAAAAGAAAAACGGATCACACATCGGATCCTGAATGCAAAAACGGAAGAAGACGAGGCAGCGATCATCCAGACCGCCGGCCAAAAGGGCCAAATCATGATCGCGACCAATATGGCCGGCCGTGGAACGGATATCGTCCTTGGACCGGGCGTCAAGGAGCTGGGCGGACTTCATATCATCGGGACTGAGCGGCACGAAAGCTTCCGGATTGACATGCAGCTCAGGGGACGTTCGGGACGCCAAGGGGATCCAGGTTCCTCCCTTTTCATAATTTCCCTGGAGGACGACCTTTTCATCTATTACGATGAAGAACAGATGGAACGCTATCTCAAGAAAGTCAAAACGGATGAAACCGGTCTGGTCCTGTCACCGGACCCGCATAAATTCGTACTCAAGGTCCAGCAGACAGTCGAATACGCACACCATTCTTCGAGGAAGCATATCCTCAAGCTCGACAATGTCCTGGATAGCCAGAGCAAGATCATTTACTCGATGCGCGATCGGGTCCTAAAAGCCGACCCGCAGGAAATTTTCCCGGAAGTTACAGGATATATAAAGAACTATATCAACTCGGTCGTGGACAAATACTGTCTTGATAATGAAGAAAACACCGCCAGCTGGAATCTGAAGGGGCTTATTGAAGAATTACGTTTCGTATTCATCCATTTCGATATTAATATAGAAGATATTGAGGATTTCTCCCGTGAAGAAATTCTTGCGAGGATGATGGAGGAATACGCAGTACTCGAGAAAGAAATTCTTTCGCTTCAAGAAGATGAGGATTTAGGCAAACAGCTTAAAATCTTCCTTTTGCAAATGATCGACATGAACTGGATCCAGCATCTTGTAGTGATGACTCAATACAAGGACGGAGTCGGCCTGAGGGGCTACAGCCAGGAGGACCCGTACCGCTTGTTTGAATTTGACGCACTCCGTGAATTCAACGAACTCTTATTTGCAATTGAATCCGGTGTAACCATACGGTTTATCGAATACATCAAGAGCCAAAACAGGTTCAAACCGGAATGACGCTAGGGGGACATAATACCGATGGCCTTATTTGGAAAAAAAGAAGAAGAAACCGAGATTACGAGTAATTCAGTCACAGAGGAAGCTGCGGGAACAAACGGGGATGAGGAGTTTGTCGAAACCAGCCTCGTCTTCCATCCCGACTGGGAACTGACGAATTCGGAACGGTATGTATATATGTTTCAGCATAAGCAGCTTCCCGCGCTAAAACCAAACCAGATTTCCATAAAGGGAATCAAGCTGCTGAATTATAATGATGGCTTTGTTGTGGTGGCTTTCCTTCGAAATTCATTGGACAAGCCAATCCGGTTTGAAGCAATCGACCTGATCCTGCTCGATGGAGAAGGCCAGGCTGTCGCAAAGAGGAACTTCTCTCTCGATACGATTGGCGAAATCCCCGCCCGTTCAAGTATGCCTTGGAGATTTTTATTCGAAGAAGGGGATAAGCTGGGGGAAACAATCCCGGAAGAAGGCTGGAGTATCGCCTTTGAAATCAAGCAGCATGATGCCTCCCATAAACTGGACCTTGCCCCAAGCTGGGAGGAACAACTTGCTCCGGCTCAAAAAGAGCAACTTGAGAATATCGTTGCCGGGCTGCCGAAACTAGGGCCGAACGAAATAAATGTTGTTGGCCTGGAAGCAAAATTCCTTAACGAAGGCAAGCTTGCTGTAACACTCCTAATCAGGAATGGCAGCCAGAAAGAGTTGCAATTCGAACAAATCCCGCTGGCCGTAGAGGATGCCTCAGGTGAAGCTGTGGCAAAAGGCGGATTTAAACTAGACGATTTTAAAGTCAAACCCAATTCAGCACGCCCGTGGACATTCGTATTCCCTAAGGAGCTTATCTTAAAAGAAAATCCTGATCTGTCGAGCTGGAAGGTTTTCATGCCGAATCAGGGACAATAAGATGTGACAGCCCCCTTTGGATTTGGGGGCTGTTTTTTCTATTAGATCCCCAAAATAAAAGCCTCCTATATTCATGGTAGGAGGCTTTTGGTTCTATTTAATTGCCGGCCGGCTTAAACTCGATATGGGTTGGAATGTTGGTGATAAAAAGCTGCGATCCAAGATTGAATTGTCCCCCGTACAGAGAATCACTTCCATATACACGGTATGTTTCACCTGGATTAAGGACCTTTACTTCCTTTAATTTGCCGTTTTCGTCACGCTGCCAAAGGTTCACTTTCTTCTTTATGTAAACCGTTCCGATTTGCCCTTCCTTCATGGGAGCGGGCTGTATGTATCTTCTTGCGCCAAGGTACCTATTCTTGTAATAGCTGTCATTCAGGCTGGCAATCTGGATTCCCTTTGGTGAGGCATGAATGAACTTATTGTCTCCGAGATAGATTCCGGAATGGGAAGGGCCCGCCTTGTAGGTTGTAAAGAATAACAGGTCGCCCGGAACCCTGTCAGACGCCTCTATTTTGTCGCCTTGCGCGAATTGATCCGCGCTCGTCCTTGGAAGCTCAACTCCAAATTCGCTATATACATAGGAGACATACCCCGAACAATCAAACCCGGAAGGTGTCGTGCCGCCCCATTTATATGGAACGCCTACAAATTTTTGGGCATAATCTGTTAAATCTGCAATTTCCGCAGCTTCGGCTTTTCCTTGGCCTGAAGTTAACAAAGTTATGATGAACAATAGTAAACCTAGCAAATTTCTAACCTTTTTCATCAGCAACCCCCGAAAAGTCTCTCTTTGTCGTTTTTGCGAAAATTATGTAAATACTTACAACATAGTTACATTTTAGTATAGGAGATTGCGAGAGTCTATTTCACCCGTTTTACAAATTACTGTTTTTTATTACAATTTGATTACAACGGGTTTGAAAGAGGTCGAAATTGGGGAAAAAGATAGATTGCAGACAAAATAAAAAGGCAGGCGCTATACAGGGCCTACCTTTTAGTCAGCTGAATTCCGGCCAGTTTTTCTGGAATTCATCGCCTTCAACTTTTTCAATTGTCCGGTATCTGAATGGGAGAAGTTCCCCGTCCGATTTATCAATAAATTCCTTTGCAAGCTCAAACGGAATAAGATCGTACTGGTCTTTGCTTTCCGCTATAAAATAAACTCCAAGAATTTGGCCTTTTTTCTTTGGGTGCAGATGAAGGAATGCCGGATAATACGATAGATCACTCGATTCCAGCACCGCTTTGGCCATTATCGTTCCATCTTCCTCTTTTTCCACCGGATCATTGCTGATTTTGTCCAATGACTTGACTGCCCATCCTTGTTTTTTATATCCTCCAATAATTTTCGGAGGGTTTTCCTTCAATTCTTCCAATAGCTCATTTTGACCATTTAAGTGTTCCATTGCTAAAAATACTCCCTCCAGCTCCCAAAGATAAATAGACACAAACACAAAAAATAATAGGTATATAGTATCGAATATGCTTTTTTAGCATAATCAATATTAACAAAATTGTAAACGTATCATCTTATTATTATCATAAAGGCCTATAAACTGCAAACATCCGTTTGCAATCTCCTGCTTTTAGCATAGTAATTTGTGCCCTGGGTAGCAATATAGTATTGCTGGTAAAATAGCAAAAATATACTTTTCAGGTTGATAAAAATGCCTGTAAAGGTAATG
This sequence comes from Neobacillus piezotolerans, assembly GCF_003362805.1. GTDB lineage: Bacteria > Bacillota > Bacilli > Bacillales > Cytobacillaceae > Bacillus_D > Bacillus_D piezotolerans. Next base: position 393,506 of record NZ_QNQT01000002.1, on the reverse strand, counting down.
CCGCTTATAATGTAGATTCCCTATGTTACACTGGTCAAACGTCATTATACCTTTATACAAAAATCAAAGGCCTCTGCAAATCTTGCAGAGGCCTTTAGTCTTTTATGATTAATAAACCGCGGTTATATCATCCACAAAAATTTGGCCTTTGTTTTTGTTCAAATCATCCGTTTCCATATAACGGACTGGCATTTCGAGCCTGTATGGAGCTTTCAGACCTGCTGGAATTTCGGCTTCGACGAATTTCCAGCCGGTCCAGTCAAGATTCTTTGTAAAATCGAGTTGGACTTCAGTCCCTGCCGCATCCCTCAATTGGGAACGCAGCCAATGGCCTTTCGCATCTCCATAAACCCACATGCCGATTTTAACAGGAGCTCCCGGGAGTTCAATTGAAGCCGGAGGAGTTGCGTAGACACCGGATGTACCCGTCATTTCGATAAAGTCGTATGCCACTTTAAGTGATTGGCTCCCTGTTTTGACATAAACCTTTTCCGGTGCAATCGATACAGAATTAAACTTTGCTCCGCTTGCCTTCCATCCGGACAGGCTTCCTTCAAAGTTTTCGACAACGATGGAGCCCGGGTTGCCGACAATGACATTGAAGGTCGCAGAAACGGAACCGTATGAAACTGTTACCGTTGTCGAGCCATCAACAGTACCGGCCTTAAAGATTCCTTTGTCAACCGTTCCGATCGGTGAGGAAAGCTTGTATTGGAATACAGCAGGATCATCAACGATTTTTTTGCCTGCAAGATACCCTGAAGCAGGAACCGGGAAGGAGCCATTTTTCTCAACGATAACAGTCGGATTGGCAAGTTTTATGCTGTCAAGTGTATTGACGATTTCGGCATTTGCACTTGCTTTAATTGTACCTGTTGAAGCGGTAATCGTGCCCTTTCCAGCCGTCTTGCCGGCGGTAAACGACCCATCGCTGTTGAAGCTTCCAATTGTCGAAGTCCAGGCGAGCGGGTCCGTTACAGGAATCGGGTTATTGTTTTTATCAAGCCCGCGTACGGTGATATCGAGATTTTTATATGTCGCACCCGCAAACAGCTTCAAGTTATTTGTGGAGAGAAGCAGTGTATTAAGCGGGCCGGCTTTCCACAACCCAACAATGAGCAGGGAATTGGCGACATATCGTTCTTTTCCATCCGAAGGCGAGTTGATGACGGTCGCATCAGCATTGCCAGGATTCCTGGCAACCATGGTGGATGAGCCGCCGCCGTCAAATGTCATCGCCTCGACAGCCCCAAGATCTTTCATGACTTTGGCAGTTTCGGTCAGGGTGACTCCGGCGCTTACAGTCTGCCTTCCGTCAATGACGATGACGAAAACCGATCCATCTTTCTTGATTCCGATTGCTGTCCTTGGCGCCGCTCCAGCTACATTAAGGGTTTGCGCGACTCCGTTTTTAACAAGGTAATACCTGCCCCCGATTGCCTGTTCAACCTTGTCCCAGTCCGGATTGTTATAAGCGAGATTAATCTCGACGACATCGCCGGCAACAAGGCCTTTCAGGTACTCACTTCCCTTTGCATGCCCCGATAGGACCATCTCACCTGGAACGAGCGGTGCGCTTCCCTTGCCGACGACAACTTCTTTTACGGTAGCCTTGACGGTGCCATTCCCGTTCAGTTTGCCCTCAATATTCGTCAGAACAACTTCCGTACCGAGTTCGTTCGTCATTGTTGTAGAAGCGAAATATGGCGTGTAGAGAACAAGATGGTCCGCAAAGCGACGCTTGTTGACCGAATCAATAAGATATGGATTTTGTCCATTTACCGTTAAACTGAGGGTAATATCCGGATTGCCGATCATCGCTTTTCCTTCAGGGGAGACCCCGAAGATTGTCCGTTCATTTTCAGGGGTTTTGTTTGTCGTCACAAGCTCCCCGTTATGGACGGTCAGGTCAGTCGGCGCGCCATTCGAATCGAAATAGTCGCCATTCACGCCGCCGATAATAAAATGCTCATCGGCCTGGTTTCGGGCGGCCATTGAACTTACCGTTTCAAAGCCAATCATTTGGTCCTTTGCCAGCGTTGTTTCAAATTTGATTTGTGAAGCCTGCTGGTCGACTCCAAGAACATATATTTGCTGCTTACCACGGGAGCTGTCGACAGAAAGCTGTGACTGGGTGACCCCTGGGGCAAGGACTTTTGACTGCTCATCCGTCACTGTCCCGATAGAAAGCTTCGTTCCATAGAGCTCTGGATTCACCAGCTTAAGTTTATGAATCGACGGAGTTTTATACTCTACGTACCCAGCCATTTTCGTTACAAAATATGACCCGCCAACCCCGTATTGCCCGCCAAATTCCGAACTGTACTGATATACCCGGTATCGCTCCCCTGGCTTTAGGACACGGACAAATGTGAGTTTATTATTTTCCTTTTTCCATAAATTTATAGGCTTAAGAATATCTACCCTGCCAATCTGGCCTTTCACGAGCTGCGCCCCGTCCCAGCTAACATATGGAGTGGCGGTAGCGGCTTGCGCCTGGCCGGCAGAAAATGGAGCTGTAAACATTGACAACAACAATACTATACAAATAAAAACCTTATTCCTCATTTGTCTCTCCCTTCATCTCTCAAACATTCTTTATCTAGTATACGACAAATCCTGCCACGAATGCCTCTATTTCTACAAAATTGGAAATATAGTACCGGTTTGAATTTATTTACCGTGCATTTTCTAGGAAAAACGATTCATTTATATAGTAAAAATAACCATAAGGTCCGCATTATTGACCATTCCCAAAAATAATGCCCGGAGAGAATTCCGGGCACTCGGATGTATTTAGCAAACCTCGGCATTAATAAGGTTTATAAAAGTTTTGCGTATAATAAGGACGCATTGTCCCCGCCTGGAATTGTACCCCGGTCCCCAAATACGAATAACTTCCACTCAGGATATTTTTCCGGTGGCCAAGAGAATTCATCAAGCCTTCATGTGCCAAGATACTGCTAGCATAGCCCATCGCAATGTTTTCACCTGCAGCCTGGTAGACAATTCCTGACGCCCTCATCCTTTCGAATGGGTCTTGTCCGCGGAGGTTCGTATGGCTGAAGAAATTATTTGCAGCCATATCAAGTGAGTGGCTCCTCGACGATGCCCTTGCTTTCTCACTCCAGGCCAAAGCCGGCAGGCCTTTTCTGACGCGTTCAGCATTGACAAGGTCAAATAACTGAAGCTCGAATGCCTGCTGCAATGATGTGGAAGATGGCCCGTAAAATCCGGCCTTCCTGTTCTCCACATCACTCGAAACTACCTGCAAGGCAGTTACTTTACCGTAGTTATGAATATCATAAAATACGGTTATATAAAAACCATTCCTGTAGAAGGTTTCCTGTTCACTATCATTACGGGTGGAATAACTGATATCCCCCTTTAAAATTCCTTCAACGGGATTTCCAAGCGCCGCTTTTATTGAATCGCGGGCCATTCCCACTTTTACATTCCCGATTTGGAATCCGCTATCCATTGTGTAAAGCGCGCCAATCTTGCCATTTACATAGCTGATCATATAGAAATTCCTGTAAGCCTTTTGATAGGTGTACCAGGATGTTCCGTATTCATTTGCGCTAATACGCTTTTCCGTACCAAGCTTATCAATAATGCTTGTCCTAGAATCGGTTAGTTCGACCGGGGTTTTACTTTCGGCAATCGCCGTCTTTTTGCATTCCAACTGGCCAAGCTTCGTTTTCGAAGGCGTTTCGTAGTTTACCCTCGCATCACGGTCAACATAGTAACCTCCGCCGACACTCAGCATGCCAGGTTTGAAGGCATAAATCCTATAAGTCTCACCTGCTTTTAGGATTCTAGTAAACTGCCTGCTGTCGTCATTCAGTTTAAAAAGCGGCGTGTCTTGAATGACTATAAGCCTTCCAATCTGGCCAAGCTTCAATTCTTCGCCATCCCATTGAACGACTGATCCTGCTGAAATCCCGGTGCACAACTCGGCGGCCTTCCCCTTTTCGGCCGGCGCTAAATAAAAGGCGGTGCTGAGCATGAATGCCGAAGCAGCCACCTTAAGCAACTTTCTCTTTACGTTCATTCCCATTCCCCTTTTTCTTTTTTGTACCACCTCATTTTAGTAGTTTGGCTTTCTACCGTATAGAGGGACTTTAGTCATTTTTTAGGAAAATGGGCCCGCTGTTTTTGAACTTTTGGTGAAATCAAGGAAAAAATATATTGGTATTTAAACCTTATTTTTCCAAGAATGAGTCTTTATGCAAAATAAAACCAGGGCCTAACTTGCTGGCCCCGGCACATCAATTATTGGAATTTCACAGTCAGGGTGTATGGATTTATTGTCGAGTTTCCAAAGGCATCCCTGACCTTAATATGATACGTACCCTTTTTTAGGGAAAAGCTCAGGACTTCCGCGTCGCCTTCCGGATAATAATCCGCCTGTGCGATCAGCTTTCCATCCTTATAAAGGGAGATGATACTATCAACTTCGATTCCTGCCGCGAATTCAATTTTCCCTTTTGAATCCTTCGCCAGCTTCAGTTCATACCAATCTTCGTCCCCATAAGCAACACCTGCATTCAAGTAACCAACAGCCTTTAACCCATTCTTTCCGTTTACCGCAAACTTTAGCGGTTTAGAAGGAATGTTGTTCTTCACGACGGACCCCTTGTCTTCGTCCACCGTGTTTACCGGAGCTACCTTCAATTGATAAGGAAGAAGGGAAAGCGGAACCGGACCGTCTATATAACCACTTACAAGCATGATATAATTCTTGTTCTTGCCTGCTTTGAACGATCCATATGTGTTTCCGGATAACGCGCCGCGGTCAATGTACTGGCCCTTCCTGTATTCCTCTTCATCAAGCTTCCGGTTTTTATTCGTGTCCTCCACTACGACCACCATCCCGAAAATCGGGTTGACCAGCTCTTTCGGATACTTGCTGGAAGCAGCGGGGTCAATTGCCTTCGTCCCAAACGTTACGCCGTATATTGCATCCGTTTTTGATTCGAAATAGAAATAATCCTGGTCGAACGGCATCGCAAAATTCCCTTCGACTGTACCAGCCGGGAGGTTTCGGACATTTTCCGGCTTATCATTGTCTTCGTATTGATCCTGCGGGTTGGCAAACAATAACGTTGATGTAAACTGGTACGGATCGAAGGACATTTCACCTGTATAATAATTCGAGTTCACTTTAATATAGTATGTTTCACCTTTCCTTAGCCCTGTATAGAGGGAAGGATCCATCCTTATCCCCGCCCAGTCCCACGTCATATTGGAACCAATCTGGGCCAAATATTTCATTGGCTTTCCATTGTAATCCTTTTCCTCGATAATCTTAAATATACTAATTAACGGAACCGTAAAGCCTTTTTCTGAAAAAGCAAACTGGTAAATGCCTGTTTCGGAAGGAGTTGTCTGGAACCAGTCCTCATCCTCCATCATTTGCAAATAGCCACCGGCTTGTGCGCCAATCTCATATGGCTGGGAACCTTCCTTGATCATTCTCAGGAATTCATCTTCCCCGCCTTCAGTTGGGCCAACTTCCATTTCCTTTTTCTGTTCCCCAGGGCTTTCGCTTGTTTCCTCTTTGCCGCGACCCATGAATGGGAACATGTCTTCATCTGCAGGGAATACCTTCCCATCCACTTTGAGCTTGTATGGAACAAGCGACGGCTCCGCTACTTGATCTTTGGACATCAGACCCGGGTTGAAGAAGAAATCGTACATCATAAAATAATTAGGATCAATTTTATTCGACACTTTCACGATATAAGTCATTTCCGGGCCGGCGGTAAAGTTGAGGCTTTCACCCGCGCCATGGGCGCCCCTGTTGCTGTATAGCATTGGATCGACCTTCATGTCTCCGGATGCGAGTCCGTCAAGAATCGTTTTCTGCTCCTCTGCCGGAAGTTTGTCAAAGTCTGGCGGGAAGAACATATCAGCTGTATAAAGGCCGATGGTCGTATCGGTGCCAGGCACTCCTGAAAGCTCAATTCTTACTGCCTGGGATTCTTTGACAGAAAACTTGTAATAGTCGTCATCGCCGTCTTTGCCAAGCAGGTGCAGAGGTGTGCTGCCGCTATCGTATGGAAGCTCGATTGCAATCGGCTTATCAAGGGAAGACTCATCCACCGGCAACTCGTCGGCCTTTTGTACAGTAAGGCTGAATTTCGAACCGCCCTTCGCGGAATCATCATAGCTTCCATTGACTTCTTTTACTCCGAAAAGGACGGTTCCGCTGAAAGGCGCTTCGAAGAATCTTCCTTCCTTTACTCCTTCACGGACCTTATTGACATCAATCATCAGTTTTTCCGAAGCGGAATACATGTGGATCATCAATTTAAAATCAAACTGCGACCCGCCATCAAGAATGAACTGGAGATTGTCACCTTTTTCCACATCTGACTTATACCATTTCTCCTCATAGGCAGCGGTAATATTACCTGAAAGCTTTGTCTCCTTGCCGAGTGAAACAGGCTGAGCTTTCTCCTTCAATTCTTTTTCTGTATAGGCTTTCTTCACAATGTTGGGAAGTTTTTTCATATCAAATTGCAAAGCTGCAACAGGGTTAATAAGCCCGTTTCCATATTTAACGTCAAACCCCTTCTCACCAAGGTCCTCGGCAGTATGCTCAAGAATATACTCGACCTGGTAGGGGGTCAGCAACGGATATTTTGATAACAGAAGTGAAGCAGCGCCCGCGACCATTGGCGCGGCCATCGAGGTGCCAGTCAGTTTTCGGTAACTCGATTTGCGTTCATATTCATAAATCGTGCTGTAAATGTCCTCTCCTGGAGCAACCACATCGACCGAAGGGCCATAGGAAGATGACGCCGAAAGCTTTTTCTGGCTGTTGACATTCCCTACAGATATAACACCTTCATAGGCCGCCGGGTAGCTTAGCATATCATTTCCCGTGTTTCCTGCCGCCGCAATAACGACAATATTTTTCTCAAGTGCTTTTTTAACTGCATCCTCAATTAATGGGGAAGGCATCGAACCACCAAGGCTCATATTAATAACCTTCGCTCCTTTGTTTATCGCATAAAGAATGCCCTCGGCGATTGCAAAATCGGATGCCCCCCAAGCCCGGTCAAAAACGTCGATTGGCAAAATTTTTGCATTGGGGTTCACGCCGTATCCGCCAATCCCGTTATCCTTTGCCGCCGCGATAATCCCTGCCACATGCGTGCCATGGAAATCCGGCGTTCCCTGGTTCATCGGGGAAACGGTGTTATAGCTCGGAAGCAGTTTCCCTTTCAAATCCGGGTGATTCGGATCGATTCCCTGATCGATGACAGCAACGGTAACCTGGTATTTCCCCGCAAGAGACTGAGCCTTTGCCAAATTAAGCATGTTCACTTGATACTGACTCGCTGCCTTTGGATCCTCAATCCCAAGCGGCCTGTACAAGGCACTCGGCATAACTGCCGCCACTTTCGTGTTTTCCCTGTACCTACTGATTGCCTTATCGAAATCTTTTTTATTCTTCACCTTTACAACCGTATAATCGAGGCCTTCGATTTGCTTCACAGGCGTCCCGCCCGCGTAACGGTGTTCGGACAGGGTCAAAGGCTTATTAAATTTGATGATCAGCGTATCATCGCTCAGCGCCTTCTCCCCATCTTTTTGAGCCTTCATTTGCGCCTGGCTCACAAAGCCAGTAGGGCTTGACGTAAAATCATTGTATTTCACCGTTGTCGCATGTACCGGGCCTGTAAGCAGGCTTGCCGCCACAAGCGTTGTACCAACTACCGCAAGTCCGGATTTCCTAAACCACTTTTTCATAGGACCCCCCGCTTTCTCATCTTTTTCGCTTGCAAATAAAAAAGGAATGGAGACAGGGCATCCCACTTGAGAACCCCCCGTTGATGAAAAAAATCTCTCCATTTCCATAGTTTACTATTTATATAGACTCAGCGAAAAGGAGAATAGTTTCATTTTTAACTATAAATTTTTAAGAAAAACCCCAAAGCAGTTTTCCATAATTTTTTAAAAAACAAAAAAGGAACCGTCCCAATATACAGGACGGTCCATTCAATACATATTTAATTGGCCCTTAAAAGAGCTAGTTTATGCTTGGACGGTGTTTCGTAACGTGTGTTCGCACCATTGTCGCTAATGAAGTAGCCAGCGCCCACGCCGTACGTTCCGTTATAACTATACACACGGTAACGCTCACCTGCTTTAAGCTCACGGACAACAACCGCATTTCCGTCAGCGTCAAACTTCATCAGGTTCACGGAATGAAGAATGGAAATCCGGCCAATCTGGTTCCTCTTCATCAGTGTTCCATCCCAGTAAACAACAGGGACAGGCCTGTTCAGCAACTCTTCTTCTTTCTTTACTTCCTCTACGGTCTTGGCTACAATGCGCCCTTCAACTTTCCTGTTCAGGACGCCTCGCTTTCCAATATAATTCATTAGCGCTTCATCAAGGGCAGGGAATTCATTTACAATCGGGCTGTCCTTGAAGCTCGTATATTCGTCTCCGCCAGCTGCCATAAAGTCATTCGTTGCAACGAGGTATTCTTTGTCCATTTCCATTGGCTTGCCGTTGACCTTCAAAGAATGTACCCGATCGCCTTTTTCACGAGTAACATCGATTGCGAAAGACATTCCTCCAATATGAGGGAACGCGCCCTTTGGTTCAGGGTAGGAATCAACGCCATTTTCAATGCCTGCCTTGATTTGTGCGCCCGTAAGCTTCTTTGTGACAATGTAGTTTCCAAATGGAAGTACTGTGATTACATGGCCTTTTGTAATCTTGCCGACAGGGATGGACGCGCGGATACCGCCGCCATTTGTAATCGCAATGTCAGCACCTGTTAAATCAATCATCGCATCGGTGATTAGGTTTCCAAGGTTTGTTTCGCCGCCACGCACCTGGGAGCGCTCCCCGTCAAGGACAACGCCCGTTTCGCCGATTACCTGCGAAAGGATTTCCTTCTGGCTATCCTTTACTTTTTTAACAACGTCCAAGATTGCAGGGTCAGGTGTAACATCTTTCGCCTGTTCCTTTGTAATCAGGTGGGCTTTTTTATCAACAAGCTTATTTCCTTCAAATGTAAGTTCAACTACACCAAGGTTTTTCGTATATTCACCCGCGCTGACAATCAGGGTATCATTGCCCTCTTTCAAGCCTTCGACAAGTGTCGAGTGGCTGTGGCCGTCAACAATCAAATCGATCCCTGGCGCGCCCTTGGCAACCTTAATGGAAGTATCGGTACTTGAAGCATCAATGCCCAAGTGGGTAACCGCGACAATTACATCTACGTTTTTCGATTTTAGCTCGGCAACCATCGCCTTTGCTTCCTCAACCGGATCTGTGAACTGAAGGCCTTCAACGTTTTTCGGGTGGGTCTTATAATGTGTTTCAGGAGTCGACAACCCGAATATGCCTACCTTGATTCCGTCCACTTCTTTTATTTCATATGGCTGAAGAATCTGGGAATTATCCGATTTCTTCCTCACGTTGGCCGACAACACTGGGAAATTGACTTTCTTGGTCAATTCCAGCAAAGTCTGATAACCGTAGTTGAAATCATGATTGCCTGCAGCCATGCCGTCATAACCTACAGCATTCAAAACCTTGGCAATGCTCTCCCCTTTTTCCAAAGTGGCAAAGGTCGTACCGTGGAATGTATCCCCCGCATCAAGCAGAAGGGTATTTGGATTTTGCGCCTCATATTGTTTTACGAGAGTCGAAATTTTCGCAAATCCCATTCCGTCGGCGGAAGATTCCTCAACCCGCCCGTGCGAGTCGTTTGTGTGGAGAATGGTAATCTTCTTCGATGCTGCCTGTGCGGTTTCAACTGGCGATGCGAAATTCAAACCGAATCCCGAGCCGACAACGACTGCTGAAACGAGGGCGATTAGCCCTTTTTTCATGTTTTTCATTCTGCTCCCCCTAACAAGTATGTATTCTCAAACACTCCAATTATAGCGAAAATTAAGAGGAAAGTCCTTCATTTTTTGTAAATCTTAACACTATTTCGACAAAAATTCCCATTTGTTAAAATTGTAAATTTCCTGTAAATTTTTAAACGGATTTCTGCTATAATAACTAATTAAATAAGGCTATTGTTTTAATAGCTGGAGGAGTGTAGATTTGTTAACCATTCTTAAAAAATATTCTTCTATGATCCTATTGTGTTTGCTGCTCGCTCTGCCATGGACCGGGAAAACCCTTCTTTTTGTAAAAGAAACCGGCCTGTCACCCAGCTATGCGTTAATTTACCTATCATCCCTCGGCTTCGCGGCCATCGTTGCGAGCCTTTTATTGATAAAACGCAAGTTTATTGCAATTGCTTCAGCCAGTATGCTTTACACATTGGCCAGCCTGCTGCTCTATGCCGATGTCATGTACCAGCGTTATTATAATGCGATTATCCGCATAGAACTTCTGGCCCAGGCCGGGCAGCTGAAGGACATCCGATCCTCAATTATTTCATTAATCAGCGGCTGGGATTTCCTATACTGGATTGACGTCCCTTTGGCCGCGGTCGTGTTTTTCTTTTTTGCAAAAAGGAAGGGACCGGCTCAGTGGAAAAAGCCAGGGCTTGCAATCCTGTCCTTGGGGTTGTCTATTCTTCTCGGAATCTCGTTGACCGCCTTTAAATTCACCTACTCCGACCAGTATAAAATTTCGCTGGGTGGCGTTATCCCTGCCCATATGTATGACATTGGCTGGAATGTGTATAAAAAGGCGTATTTTAAACAAGCCCTCCTTCAAACAAAGAGCATAGAAGAGATCCGCGATACGTTTAAAAGCAGGCAGGAAATCCAAAAAGGATCCCCATACTTCGGAAAGTTCAAAGGGAAAAACATCATTATGGTGCAGGCAGAATCATTGAACACTTTCCCGATCGGCCTGCAGGTCGGAGGACAGGAAATCACCCCCAACCTGAATAGGCTAATAAATGAAAGCCACTATTATCCGAACACGTACCTGCAGATTGGAAGGGGGAATACATCCGACGCGGAGTTCGTCGCAAACAATTCCCTGTATCCGATTGGGTATATCGGAGCATATAAAGGTTATCCGAACAACCAGTATCTCTCCCTTCCGGATTTACTGAACCAGTATGGCTATTCGACGAGTGTCACACACGGCAATACTCCTGAATTCTGGAACAGGCAAACTGCCTATAAAAACCAGGGATATGGCGATTTTTATTATCGGGGCCATCCCGAAATAAAAGATGATGAAATTATCGGGCTTGGCATTTCGGATAAAAGCATCTTTCATCAAATGACAGCGATGTATAAACAGGAATCAAAGCCTTTCTTTAATTTTATCGTTTCACTCACAAGCCACCGGCCATTCATTCTTGATGAAAAATACCAATATCTCACACTTCCATCCGGGCTTGAAGGCACTGCAACGGGCAATTACCTGCAAAGCATCCGTTATTTTGACGATGCGCTTGGTGAATTCATTGCAGAGTTAAAAGAGGAAAACATTTGGGATGACTCAATCTTTGTGGTCTATGGGGACCACTATGGGCCGCTTCCAACCGATGAAGAAGAGCTGCGGAACCTGTTGGGCGTTAATTTTGATTTAAAAACAAGGTTCAATATCCCGTTAATCATCCACCATCCCGGGCAGACAGAACCGGTGGTGAATGGAGGAACCGGCAGCCAGATGGATATCTACCCGACGCTTACCGCCCTGCTGGGGATTGACGACCAGCTCGTCCAGCTCGGTACGACGCTTGATGCGAACCATAAAAGGATTACTGGTTTCGCGTTTGAAACAACCCGCTATTCTTTCTTTTCGGATGAATATGATTACATGGCGTCGCATGAAGGCGTATTTGAAAAGGGAATCTGCATTGACAACCGAACTGGCAAAAAAACTGATGTCCAACTATGCCGTGCAGGCTATGATTCGATTTACAAGGATATCCGGATTTCCACACTTCTGTTGGAGAATGACTATATTGGGAGAATATTCGATAACGGGACTGTGAAGGCGGCGGAGAAGCCACACAAATAGTTTGGAGACGGAATAAGAATCATCTAAAAGAAACCCCCTGCCAGGGATCCCAGGCAGGGGGTTTTTAGACGATATTATTCTTCCCCTCTAAGCTCTTTTAACTTTGCTTTGGATGGGGTTTCGTATTTTACATAGCCTTTCATATTGGTTACATAGTAACCTCCGCCCACTCCATACTGGCCGCCATGGGCACTTTGGTAGCTGTAAACGCGGTATGCTTCACCCGGTTTAAGAATACGGACAAAGACAAGTTTATTGCCGTCAAGCTTCCAAAGATTGATTGGCTTTTCGATTGATACCCGGCCGATTTGGTTCGGCTTCAGGTAAGACCCTTTCCAATAAACCTTGGGAGCAGGCTTTGTTCCAGGAGTATCTCCTGGCTTGTCGCCTGGTTTTGTATCCTTCAATGCAGGAAGGGTCAGTTCATATTTCGCAAATCCCGACTCCAGGGTTGTAGCGTATTTTACATCTCCGCCTTCAGTCAGGTATTTCTGTGCTTTTGGCGAAGATTCGAACGAAACCTTCAGGCCGTCCTGATTCTTAATTGGCGCGAAACTCCAGTTGTTGTCGGCGCTTGGGTTGATTACCTTTGTTTCTTTAATGTAGTCGATGATGACTTGGCGGTTTTCATCCGGTGATGCAAGGGCGATTTCCTTATTGGCCGCCACTTTGATTCCATTTGCGCGGTAGTTGTTTGTCGCAACAATGAACTCGGCATTCGGATTGATTGGCTTTCCGTCAAAACGAAGATTCTTGATGCGGTTTGCATCTGGATTGACCAGGTTTTGATCTTTATCGTATTTAGCAGGTTCTGTTACGTCAATTTCATACGTTACACCATCAATGACATCGTAGTTGTATGTCGGGAATGCTGTATCGACGAGTTCCTGGACATCCGTTGATTTTGCATCAAGTTGTTTGAACTGGCCAGCGGACCATTCGAGCCATTCCTTGATATCAGAGCCTGTTACTTTAACAGCGAATACAGTGTTTGGATACAAGTAAAGGTCGGCAACATTTTTGATTGCAATCGTCCCTTCATCGATATCTGTGTAATAATTAGCGCCTCCGCGGCCGCCAGCTTTGAATGGAGCGCCGGCTGAAAGGACTGGAAGGTTTTCGTATTTTGTTCCTTTAAGCGTTTTTTCTACATACCACTTCTGGGCATTTGTTACGATTTGAATGGACGGGTCATCCTTAGTAAGCGCAAAGTAGCTGTTGATCGGAGCTTTTGTCTCACCAACAGGCTTCCTGACATATTCCACAGTACCCTCATGCTCTGCTTTAATCGCGGCTTCTACTTCCTTATCGCTTGCAACCCCGGCAATGGAGCGCAATTCCGCTTTGGAATTGGTAACCTTCCATTTGCCATCTGTCTTGGAGATTTCCAGATCGATAACTCCAAGATTGTCTCCCCATGAACCAGGCATTGTAACAGGAATGCCATTGATCGTTCCTTTAGCATTATCGATTCCTTCCCCGGAATAGTTCGGCTTATCGCCGGCCATCGGGAATTTATTGTGTGAATGCCCTGTCAAAACGGCATCGATGCCAGGGATTTTTGTCAGATTGATCGATGCGTTTTCCGAACTTGTGCCAATTCCAGAGTGGGAAAGGACAACAATGACATCGGCGCCTTCAGCCTTCATTTTAGGAATGAATTCCTCGGCAGATTTAACGATTTCTTTCGCAATCACTTTTCCTTCAAGGTTTGCTTTGTCCCAGGTCATGATTTGCGGCGGGACAAAACCGATCACGCCAACTTTAATGGCATGCTTCTCGCCGTCAGTATCGGTTACTTCCTGGTTTAGAATTTTATAAGGAGTAAAGTAGTTCTTATCGTTAGTTGGATCATTGTCTTTATCGTCATGGTAAACGTTTGCATTTACGACAGGGTATTTTGCATCATCGAGGACTTCATCAAGGAAATCCAAGCCATAGTTGAATTCATGGTTTCCAACTGTTGCCCCATCAAACTTCAGAAGATTGAGAAGCTTCACAGCCGGGTGCTCAACGCCATCGGCAAGCTTCTGGACGCCTTGTACATAATCGCCAAGCGGGCTGCCCTGAATCAAGTCTCCGTTATCGAATAAAAGGGTGTTTGGCTCTTCCGCACGGGCCGCCTTGATAAGGGTGGCTGTTTTCGAAAGGCCGAAAGCTTCTGTTGGCGCATCTTTAAAATAATCATAATTGATTAAGTTGGTGTGAATGTCTGTTGTTTCGAGGATGCGCAATTTTACAACATCATTGCTGGAGGCTTCTGCATAAGCAACCGGTGGTGCAGCTTGCGACAAAATCAGCCCAAGGGCAAGCGTGGCGCTCGAAAGCGCTTTCTTTGTTGGCATTTTCATACTTTCATTCCCCTTTTCTTGCTATGTAATTTAAAGTCTATCTTCTGAAGCATTCTAATAGTATCACAGATTAACAATTTCCTGCACGTATTTACCTGTTAATTACACTAAATTTACTATACTAATATTTTAAAATAAGAAAATAGCACCAGCAATAGCTGGTGCATACCTTGCATAATGTATCATATTAACTACTGGTTTAGGTTTTCAACCGGAATCATGTAGAGATTCGAGAGGTATCGGTAATAGAGATTTCCCACTTCATCCTGAGCAATTTCGTAGGCACCACTTTCAAGCAGGAATGTAAATGACATGTCGGCGGGATTAATCCGGAAAAGCCGGCCCTCCATGGTTCCGTATACAAAACCATCTTTCCCTACTAGAAGCTTGGCATTGCTGAACCTTCCGGAAATTGCATTTAGTACTTTAACTGATCTGAATTTATTCAAATAAGGATTATATGCAAAGATTGTCCCGTCAGCCGCTCCCCAAATATCTCCGTCCGGTCCCTTTATCAATGACATGACCATTGTGGCCCTCATGGGAAGGAAAAAAAACTCCTTTTCATTCGGATTATCCGGGTTAAAACGGAAAAACTTTGCGCTGAATTCGGCACGTCTGTAATTAGAATGGATTGAGGTACCAGCATAGATGTACCCCTCATCAGGAAGCAACGAGATAATGCTTTGGTTTGTTATAAAGTCTTCGTATACCCTATAATCACCGGTTGCCACATCATAATCGAGCAGTAGACCACCTTTGATGGAATCCTGGGCATATGTCCCCGCAAACAAATGGGTATTATTATAGCCTGCCATTGCAGTAATTCGTTCCTGGCTATACTTGTCGAGGGAAATCAATTCCTTTATAGATGATTGGTCCCAGAACTCATTTGGAGTAATTTCAATCAGCCTGGCTTTTGGATAGGCACCGCCGTATAGTTTGCCATTCATTACGATCGCACTTTCAAGTTGGTTTACCCCTCCAAGTTGTACTCCCTTTCTTTCTATTGAGTCGAACTTCGTCAATCCGCCAGTCATAAATCCATTTACGTAAATATATCTCTGTTCCGAATCCGTAAATAAGGTATGGAGGTTCACTGGGTTCGAAGGCAAAATTGCCTTTTTAACCGTAACTACATTTGAAAAAGGATTATAGAGAAAATAATTCCCTTCATTATCAATTAATCCTGTCAGGATATTACGTGACGGATTGCTTTTTAATTGGATAAAATCAAGGGATAACGCAGTCCGTTTTCTTGGTAGCCGCGCATTTGTGTTACGGATTGTACCGGTTCCAAGATTATAAGCATAGAAGTTTCCATCGTATGTGTAATAGAATTCATTTTTCTCAGGCTCCTTAGGAGAGAATCCTCTTGAATCAGCCATGAATTCTTTAAGGAATGTCCCGCTAGAAAGGCTGTAGATATTTGCCTTCTTTGATGGATAAAACTTTACTACAAGCAAATCATCTATCTTTTTCATTTTTTCCGCATATGATTCGGCTGGGTGAGCGCCGTTTAAAATAGGAATTTTAAGGTCGCTAATAATGTCCCACTTAAAAATATCAACCAATGGTCCGGTGCTGATATACACGTACCTGTCGTCAGGTTCCACGGCGATGGACTTTGCGAACTGCTTCCCAAAGGAAGCCGACTTGATACTTTCCCTTTCACCGGTTATCTTGTTAAACGTAAATGCGGATGCTCCGTAGGCAGTTGAGCCGTACACAAAATAATCTGTGACTGCCAAATCCTGTATTGTTGTCTCCGCAGTTCCGGCAAGCATATCTCCATGGTCCTTGAATTCATCTATGTTTGGGTTATAACTGTAAAGATTCCCGTTAGTCGTACCGCCAACCCAGACAGTTCCACTGCTATCAACATCCATGGCCCAAGCACTTGTTGAGTTTCCAAGAGAAAAACTACGCTTCGTTTCATTTGTATTCAAATCAACCACTGCCAAAGAGGAAGGCGTACCATGAAGGATGACATATAGGTAAGCATTTCCGTTTTGATCCATTCCCGCCCTGGAGGCCAGTGTACTAAGATTGGAAACCTGAGGACCAAGGTCCATTGACTCCCATTGCGGCTTTTCAGGAGGTTTTTCCTGTATAGGTGGGGTTCCTTCATCTATTGGAGAAGTGACTGGAGGGATTTCCAGTTTCGGGTTTGCACATTTTACAGCATTCAGTTTTTGCTTGGAAGGCGTTTTGTATTCGACCCGTTCATCCCGAACTACATAGAAGCCAGCGCCTACCCCGAGATATTCTGCCCTGAAATTATAAATCCTGTATGTACTTCCCTTATACAGCATCCGTTCTATTTCAGGCTTTCCATCTACAAATCTATATAGTGGCGTATCTTCTAAAACCATTAGCTTGCCAATCTGGCCAGGCTTCAACTCAACCCCCTCCCAGTAAATCTTTTGTCCAATCTTAATCCCTGTGCAATCAAATTCTAACGCTTTTGCTTGATTGACAGGTAAAAGATTTATCATCATAGCTGCGATTGTTACCAGAAGTAAAAGGCGTTTCATTATAAAAAAATCACTCCAAGAAATGTCATATTAGTAAAGCATTATTTTATTATACCAGTAATTTCAATTACTGTATTAATATTATAGTTAAACAGTTCCTTAGTCCTAACTCTGTGAAACCACTAGTCTTTGGGGATGGCAGTTCACTGTACAATTCACTTCTTTTGAAAGATGGCTGTGATTAATATGTCTAAAATGAACATATTAGAGAGTGATTTTAGAGTACGTAATTCTTTCTCGAACTTCATTAAAAAAAGCCCTATTGGAATCTAAAAAATACTTTCCGTATCGTTTTGCCTAGGTTCAATCAAACAAGGCAGTATAAAATTTCGGGAGAGTATTACATGATTTTTTTTACGCTTCCAACGATTATTTTACCTATGCTGTAGTTCTTGAACTCAGAGACGTTACACGGTATGACATGGTTTCGTCCGAGAATTCATCTTACTCTTTTGTTATACTCAGTACTGTGATATTCCAGTTTATCTAACATTTTTCCTCTGAGTTTTTGGTCTCGGGCATCTTTGATAAATAGCAAGTAATATTTCATTTTAAGGAAATGCCAATATTTAATAATCATTACCATGCCACCTTAACAATATTCTTATAATCATTTATCGGCAATTAATAACTCACTGTTAAGAGCCCTTTTTGAATGGCATTCCTTCACAACGAAATTGGCAGTAACACTTCCGTTACCTTTTTAGTTTTATTTATTAAATCAATTGGCATTGGGGTATGAGTCCATTAAGTTCAACTGAAATTTATATTAATCCATTAAAAGGAAAAAGGACCTGAAAAGGCCCTAGAACATTTTTTCTCGAATAAAATTAATCTAAAGATGTGAAACAATCATTTCCGCCTCTCCTGAAAGAGCGAATTCTCCAAAATTTGAAGGCAGAAGAAAATGATCTCCTTTTTTAAAAAAATATTCATTTCTATTTTTGATTATTGTACCTTCTCCTTGTATTACGCTAACCAGTATAAAAGGGAAGGGTTGATCCAAACCTTTCCTACCTTCTAACTTCCACTTTCGTACAGTAAAAAAATCGCATTGTAAGAACGTAGTAACTTTTAATTCACCAAAATCTTCATATAAATAATTATTTACTGGAGGGGCTGATGGGATTGTTGTAACTTCTATAGATTGTTTGATGTGTAAATCCCGTAAATTTCCCTCTTTGTCTCTACGATCAAAATCGTAAACCCGGTAGGTAGTATCCGAGTTTTGTTGAGTTTCTAAAATAAGAATACCCTTACCAATAGCATGAATTGTCCCGCTGGGAACGAAAAAGAAATCTCCCGGCTTCACTTTAACCTTTCTGAGTAACTTATCCCATTGCCTATTCTCAATTAGAGCGATAAGTTCCTCTTTCGAGTTTCCATTGTGTCCAATAGTAATTTCCGCCTCATCTTCGCAATCAATAATATACCAACATTCTGTCTTACCACTATCATTCCCATGAATATTTGCATAAAAATCGTCGGGATGAACTTGAACAGATAGATCATCTGCAGCGTCCAATATTTTTGTTAATAACGGGAATTTTACTCCACTAATACCACCAAATAAATAACGATTATTATTCCAAAGCTCACCTAACGATAACCCCTTAAATACCCCATTCTTCACTATACTTTGCCCATTCTGGTGCGCAGCAAATGCCCAGCACTCACCTGTATTAGGTGAAGGAATATCATACCCAAATGAACGTAGCTTCTGGCCGCCCCATATTTTTTCTTTAAATTCAGGCTCAAAAAAAATAGGCTCTTTTAGTATCATCAATTACACCCTTACTACCTCTTTAATTTTAAAAGGAAAAAGGAAACAGATTTAGGTGTTTCCCCGTTTCCCCAACAATGTCGTAACAATAAATTTAATAAGCATTTTTATTTATAAAACCTGTTAAAAAAGTTTTTAAAATAATTTTAATGTCAAAAATAAATGTCCAGTTTTCCACATAGAAAACATCATATTTAATCCTATCTTCTATTGACGTATCTCCTCGCAGACCATTGACTTGCGCCCACCCCGTTATACCTGGTCTAACATGGTGTTTAATCATGTATTGAGGAATTTCTTCCCTAAATCTTTCAACGAAGAAAGGTCTCTCAGGTCTTGGACCAACCACACTCATATCACCCTTTAAAACATTTAGGAATTGGGGTAATTCGTCTAAGCTAGATTTCCGTAAGAAGGAACCGAAAATTGTAACTCTTGAATCATTCGCTGTAGTCCACTGATTATTAGAGATGTCGTTGTTCATAACTCTCATGGTCCTAAACTTGTAGATATTAAATGAACGACGATTTAAGCCTACTCTCTCTTGCTTAAAAATTATTGGACCTGGAGAAGAAAGCTTTACCAAGAAAGCTATTAAAATTAATAACGGAGAAAGTAATAGTAACACTATCAAAGAAAAGACAATATCAAATAGACGCTTAAAAAAGCGCAACTGCATTTCATCTAGTGGGACGTCCCTGATGTTAATCAAGGGCATTTCTCCAACAGAGTCTATTGATGGCTTTGCAGGCAAGAAATGATAATAATCAGGAATAATCAAAACTTTTATCCCCGCTTTTTCACAAGAGAAAATAATATTTTGGAACTTTTCATGGGCATATAAAGGTAGTGCTACAACTACTTCATCAACCAGGTGTTGTTTCAGCACTACATCTAAGCGGTCTATTTTATCTAGTATTGGGATTTCCATATTATCTTCCCGGTAAAAACCCTCTTGATAATCATCGAGAAAACCAATAATTTCATATCCTAGTTCCGGATGTTTTCTTATATTATTGTAAAACTTTTTACCTAAGGTACCGGCACCCAAAACTAGCATAAATTTTTTGTTATATCCCCTTTTTCTAAGTATCTTAAGAACATATTTAACAACAAATCGATATGCCACTGATAACGAGATATTAGCTAGTATAAATATCATTAGGTATATACGAGAGATATCAATTGTTCTTAAAATAAATAATAAACTCATAAAAACAACAACACTAACCAGATGAGCTTGACATACACGATATATTTCAAATGTATATGATCTGCGCCTTTTCGAAGAATATAGTCCAAGGAGAGCACTAATAGTAACGACTGAAATGGTGTAAAATAAATTCCACCTAAAATAATCTATGAAACTAATAGTCTCAATCCCATCGCTTAGAATCATAAAGCGAATAATCCAGCTTAGAAAAAAAGCAAGCTGTATTACGACTACATCGGTAAATGCGTAAACTTTAGAGAGAAAACGTTCATTTTTTCTAATCATAATTCGAGTCACCGACTAGTAATATACTTTTGTTTTTTTATATCTTCCCACTCTGTACATACACGATAAATATCCTCATCTATGAGTTCTTCTCCAATTTGAACTTCAATCATTTCAAAATTATTATGTGCTTTTAGGGCATGAAGCTCTCCTGGCTTTATTTCCAAAACACTTCCTGGAGTCAGAGTTATTCTTTTTCCATTAAGAATTGATTCTGCTTCTCCAGTTAAAACTGTCCAAATTTCTTTTCGTTTCAAATGGTATTGGTAACTAAGAAATGAGCCAGGATTGATTACAATCCTGCGTGTCAAAACTTCTTGATTGTTAAACTTAGTGTAATCAAGCACACGATAATATCCCCATTTTCGCTCTGCATACATAACTCTTTGATCGAGATTAGATATATGATCTTTTATTTTTGGACTCTTTTCTTTATCAGATATAAGTATTCCATCAGAACTAACAGCTACAATTGCATCATTAATACCAATGATTTTCACGGGAATATCCAACTCATTAATTAAATGTGTATTATTGGATTCATCACACATTGTGCCATTACCAAGAACATTAAATTTCATTTCTTCAGTTAACGTATTCCAGGTACCAAGATCTTTCCATTCGCCTTCATATGGTATGAATATTATATTGTTTGTTTGTTCAACAACTTCATAATCAAAACTAGTTTTAATTAAAGTACTATACACACTCAATAGTTGAGGATAGATGACAGGTAATCCTTTTTCTTCTAGCTTGGTGATAATTTTATCAAGCTTGAAAGCAAATACACCGCAATTCCAGTAAGCTTTTTTTGCAATTAGTTCTTTAGCAAATTCTTCGTTGGGTTTTTCAATAAAATGGCTTACTTCGCTAAAAAAATCAAATTCAGAAAGCTTTTTTGGAACAATATAACCATATTTTTCAGAGGGATACGATGGCTTTACTCCTATAAGCGCAAGTTCTGCTTGGGAGCAGTTCAGTGCATTTTCCAGCAAAGGCAGTTGTTCAAAGAACTTGTCATCAACATATGGGTCTACTGGAAGAACACAGATAACCTCATCCAAACCTATACCGACTTCGGAATATAAATAAGTTGCAGCAAGGGCAATAGCAGGAAAAGTGTCCCTTCTTTCAGGTTCCTCTAAAACTGTTATTTTATTGCCTAATTGATTGTTTAACATTTCCACTTGGTTTTTGCTTGTCGCAATAAAAATGTCGCTATCTGAATAAAAATTGGTAATTTGCCTATGAACTCGTTGAACCATAGATTCCAAACTATCATCTTTATCTTTCAATACTTTTAAAAATTGTTTTGATCTTGAATCGTTCGACAACGGCCAAAGGCGTTTTCCCGAACCACCAGAAAGTAAAACTAATTTCATGATGCTCTATCCTTCCATTTATACATTTTCCTACATAAGAAGATAAATTCTCCCATTATTTTACCACAATTTTGACATGAATTTTATTTAAATTGAAATTTATTAAAAAAGACAAATAAAAATACCCTCTAATGCAAAAGAGGGTATTATGAAAGAATTTCTTCTTAGGGGGATTATTCAATTTTTTCTGTCTTTAATTGCTTCCTCTCAAACCATTTTTATAATTCTCAAAGTCAAACACCAGTAATCATAAATTACTCACTTGTTATATTTAGTAGATTTATTCTTTTAAGGAACTCAGCAAATTTTAAATGAAAATTTAAATTCGAAAATAATTCTGCGTGTTCCCTAATTTTATTTACATAAAAATCTGATTGCTCGAACCTCTCAATCGCCATAATTAATGCATCTATTGTTTGTTCTTCAAATAATATTCCCGTTACATTAGGAATAATCGTATCCAATACTCCACCTTTTCCATAAGCAATAACTGGCTTTCCGCATGCCTGTGCTTCGACAGGAGTAATTCCGAAGTCCTCATATCCGGGGAAAATTAAAGCCTTGCAAATGTTCAGATATCTCTCTACAACCATATCGGATTGATAACCAAGAAATTCTATAGTAGGTCCGGCTAATTTCTTAAGCTTATTTATCTCTTCACCATCACCTATTATAACCAATTTCCTTTTTAATGCATTGCAAGCTTCAATTGCCAAATCAATTCTTTTATAAGGAACCAGACGACTAATCACCAGGTAAAAACCCTCATCTTTATCCGACAATTTAAATCTATCAATATCAACTGGTGGATAAATAACCTGTGATTCACGGTTATATATTTTTTTTATTCGTTCTTTTACCATATTTGAGTTAGCAATGAAATAGTCAACCCTATTTGATGAGAGTTGATCATATTGGCGTAAGTAATGCATTAAAAATGGGATTATTATTCTCTTTACCTTCCCTACGCTGGCTAAGTATTCATGATAAAAATCCCATGCATATCTTGGAGGGGTGTGACAATAACAAATATGCACACTGGATGAATTTCTTAAAACACCTTTTGCTCCAATGGAAGCTGTACTACTAATAATTACATCAAATTCCCTCAAATCTAAGGCCTCAAAAGCTAATGGAAAGAAAGGTAGATACCGGTTGTATTTCTTTTTGCTAAAAGGTAACCTCTGAATAAAAGTCGTTCTTATATCCATTTCACTAAAAGCAAAATCTAATTTATCTTTGTTTACAACTGACGTATAGATAGGTGCACTAGGGAAGAGTTTATGAAGTTCCAGAATGACTTTTTCTGCTCCTCCCATACCAATTAACCAGTCATGGACGATTGCTACTTTCATAAATCGATTACCTCCGTTATCACCTCAATTAGTTCTTTTCCACAGCGTTCCCAAGAATATTGTCTTGATTTCTCTAGACCTCTTTGCTGGTATACTGCTCTAATATTATGGTTATTAAGCAAAATTTCTATTTTTTCCGCTATGTCCCTTGGATTTTCAGGATCACAAAAAAGAGCAGAATCACCCAAAACCTCTGGTAATGAAGCACGATTAGAAGCAATTACAGGACAACCACTAGACATTGCTTCTAATGGAGGTAAGCCAAATCCTTCATAAAATGAAGGAAAAACAAAACAACTAGCGTTTTTATACAAAGCTTTTAACTCTTCATCAGTTACATATCCTACAAATTTAATTTTTGTAGAAGGTGGAATATCAGCCTCTTTGTAAATGGGGTTATCCCTGTGGCCAACTATTACAATTTGAACTTCTTCACTCTTGATGTATTTTAATGCTTCTATAATTCCATTGAAATTTTTATTTGGATTTATACTACTTACTGCTAATATATATTTTGTGCTCAATAAATCGTACTGACAAAGTATTTTATTATCCAGTTGAACATCATTCATATGTTCAATTCCTAGATAAACTACATTCATTTTATCTTTTTGAATAGGATAATATTTTAATAATTCATTTTTGGAAAAATTAGATACGGTCAAGATTCGTTTTGTTCGAAAAGGTAAGATACGATGTAGAAGTTGGTACCAAATTCTAAAAAATAATGAAAAATTCTCCTTGTTCGCTGAAGCTGCAGCATCATGAATAGTTAATACCTGATTAGTTTTTAAAACAGGAGCTGTATTACATAAATTAACTAGCAAATAACCCGACGAAAAAAATGGGAGCTCGAGTTGCTCCCATAATTGCCCTTTTAAATTACCTATCTTTTGTATCTGAATATTATTTAACTCCAACGAGTGTTGGTTTCTCCTTTGAATTAACAAAATAAACTCGTATTTTTCTTTATCAATAATTCCTTTTGAAATAAAACGGTCAATGATTTTGACAATTTCTAACGCATATCGCTGTACCCCAGTAATGGTTTGTGTTAAAAAGCGTCCATTGATATAAATAACTTTCTTCTTAGGATAATACTTTTTTATAAACATCCAGTGTTTCTTTCCCCACTCTTTCCCAAGAAAATAATTTTGATTGTTTCAACCCTTTTTTTGAATAATTAGTATGAATCTCCACGTTCTCAATTAAAACGCCAATTGACTCAACTAATTCATCCAGGTGATTGGGAGATATTTTTATCGCTGAATCACCCACGATTTCTGGCATAGATGAAAGATTAGACGTTATTACTGGTACACCATGTCTCATGGCTTCTAAAATAGGCATACCAAACCCCTCATATAAAGATGGAAATAAAAATAGAGAAGCTTTTTTATAAATAACGGATAATTCTTGGTCAGTTACAAATCCTAGAAATATGATTTCATCATTGAGTTTTAAATCGTCAATAGTCTTAAAAATCTCTTCATATTTCCAGCCTTTTTTCCCAACTAACACCAACTTATGATTGAAACTATATTTCCTTTTTGCTAATGCAAATCCTCTAATAATAAAAGGAATATTTTTTCTTGGTTCTAATGTCCCTACAAATAATATATATTGTTCAGGGAGATTAAAGCTATGAGTTTCTACACTAGCTACCGTATGATTAGCCGCAAGATGGACTACAGATATTTTATATTCAGGAACTTTATAATAATCTATGATATCCTTCTTGGTTTGATTAGAAACCGCTATAATATGATCTGCCTTTTTAATCGAGTATGGAAGCCATCTTGTATGATGACGATAAGTTATATAATCTGCCACTTCTGGATAACGAAGAAAAGCTAAATCATGTATTGTTAAAACCATTTTCGATTTATTTGTATTATACCCAATAAAGTTTGTTCCATGAAAGAGATCAAATTTATCTCCTATGTCAATAGGATAACTATGGAGTAAATCCGGACCTTGTAATCTTCTAATAACTTTATATGGATAGCTAGAATTGATTATATCAAACTGATCAATGTTTAGAGTAGAGTGCTTTTTTTTCAAAATTTGGTTAAACCAATATTTAATTTCTATCTCTTCTCTATTTCTCTTTAAAACATTAGTTAAATTATCTACATATTGGCCAATCCCTGTCTTTTCCCCTAATAATGGTTGAGAATCTAGTGCTACTCTTATCATTCAAACTTTCTCCTATTCTTAATTAAATACAAAATTAGAATCCATACCATTTTAAGTACAGATTTATCTGGAAAAAGTCTAATTTACCTCTAAAATTCTAACATCTTCAATTATCATCCCGCTTATACTATTTCCTCTAAGTCTAATTTCTAGATCATTAGTTGAAGGGTGTTGTATTTCAAAAGGAATTGTTAGTTTTATTTTCTCTTTTTTTAAATCGTATTCCCTGAAAGAGTATTCCTTTTCTCCAATCGTATTTTCCCCTAAATTAGAAACAACATCTAAAATTAGAGAAAAATCATCAGCAGATAAGCTTTTAAAATTACTTAATGTAACTTCTGCATAATATTTTCCACTGCCTATAGTCATATAAGGTCCAAACATTAAAAAACTGTTATTTTGTATTTTTTTTATTTGTACATTCCCATTAGAAGTAGGGTATGCCGAACTGGCAAATGAAAAATAAGGAAGTATATTTGAATTCAAACTCAAATTAGCCACTTTTTTAAAATCACTCACAAGTTTCTCATTTGAGTTATTATTAAAGCTTATCTCTAAATTCGTTATTTTAATATTAGTGTTTTCATTACCTTTTAAATATGGTGTTATAAAAAGATCAAATGAAAACTTTTCAACTTTTTTATTATTATAAAATTCATGTTCAACATGTTCAAATTCTTTAGATCTTTTAATAGTAGACAATCTTTCCTCTCCATTTAGAGTTAAATCAAATACTAATGAATTTACCATACTATAATCGTCTATTTTATAGTCAAAGCTAATATTCACCATACTATCTTCAGGTAATGTCAAATATTGGCCGCTAGAAATTAAAAGTTTTTTACTATTTTCTAAGGGAATTTTTTTACTTTTTTGCAAAGCAATTTTATCCATTGAATAGTTTCTAGAGAGTTCGTTGTTTAAAGCAGTAGCATAACTCATTATTTTATCTCGTAACTTATAATTTTTTATCTCCTCAATCTGATAATCTCCCTCAAACAAATTATTTTTATAATTAATTTGAGTTAAATCTCCATGACTATTAACTTGATAAACAATACCTTTATTTTTTATATAATAAATCTTTCCATCATAATGAGTTGAGAACATTATTGGTCTTTCTTGTTCATAATTCCTAAAAATACTTCTTCCATTCAATTCAGAAGAAAGACCAAGATAATCTAATATTGATGGCAATATATCGATTTGCCCATATACTCCTTTATTTATGATAGGTCCATCAATATTAGGATCATATGCTAACAGAAAACCCCAATTTGAGCCTAAAGGTTGACCATTTACACCATGTGACTCATCAGAAGTAAATAATATTAAAGTATCTTCAGTTATACCTGACTTTTCAAGAGAATCTAAAAAACTACTTAAAGAATCATCCAAATATTTAACAGCAGCCTCCTTAGGGCCTGGAAATTCTTTTTCTAGTTCTGGAGGAAATGCGTACGGATGATGTGTACCTACAGTTAACATGGTAGTAAACCATGGCTTTTCTCGATTGTTTAATTCATTAAGATATTCAAAAGATTGTTCAAAAAAAGCCTTATCATCTATACCCCAACCAAATTCTATATATTGGTATTTAAAATTATCCTCACCTAAAATTGTATTAAATCCTGCATCCATTGCAAACTGTTCCTTAGACATAAATTCAAGTGGAGCAGCCTGTAAGAATACTGTATTATAACCTTGTTTCCTCAAGATACTTGGGAGCATATCATCCTTATTTTCGGATTGAGAGTATTCTGTAGCTTTTGGAGTAGATGCATCTAATTTTGGATATTTTCCGCTAAGAATAGTATACAGACCTCTTATTGTTTGATTATTATGAGTAATAAGATTAGGTATTACAACAGAATGATTATAGATTTTTTCAAAACTATTAATTTTTGTATCATAGTCAAATCCATTTTTCTTTTGAACTTCTTCAAGATACGCACCTGGAATCCCCTCAAGCACTACCAATAGAACGTTTTCTTTCGATGAATATTCTTTTCCTAGTGGAATCTGTTGCCCATCAACTACCTTATTATATGAATAAAAGTCATCATAAATTTTTTTATAATCAATGGATGCATCGGCAGATAAAGAAATTTGCTTATTAAAGCTATTCATTATAGATAGTAAAATAAAATTACTTTTCTCCCAACTTGATGTCGTTGAGACAAATTGTAAACCCCAAAAGCTGACTAGTGTAATTAGTAAATACTTATTACTGGGATATCTACAATGTTGATTTTTACTTAAATAATGTAATGTTACAAAAAATAAAATTGAAGCTAAAAATAAAATTAAAGTATACATCAGAAAATTTAAAGAAAGGCTTCCTTTAATAAACTCCGTATCTTGAAGATAATGTATATCATTTATATTAATAACTCCATTTAAAGCATAAATATATTCCATATTAGAGATATGGAATATATTTATGACTAGCAGGAAAACACTTGCAATTATTTTAGTTTTCTTGAAAATAAAGAAACTAATAAATAAAACCAGAACTGCAAATGATAAATCAAGTAATACTGGTATAATTAATTCAACTTTCTCTAATTTTAATTCCTTAGTATCAATCAGGACAAACCTTCCAGAACAAAAAGAAATTAAATATAAAATAATGGATATTGGTAAAACTTTTTTTTGCAATTTAAATCAACTCTTTAATATTTATTTCTTCATCAATTTGCTTAATTAATTATTTTAGATATGATAAAGTTTGGGCTACCTTATGAATTTCTTTTAAATCAGGTCCTGAACTTTTTAAAATAAATTCACTAATTTCATTTAATAATGATGCGTTTAAAGTATTTATAAGGGTATAATTAATAAAATCTACATACTGCAATACGATCTTATCTATGTCTAAATTTTCTTTAGCATATTGTCTTGCATTATCCCCAATAGTAATAATCTTATTAGGATTTAAGATTAATGACTCAATACTATTATAAATTAAATCAATTTCATCTTGTTGAGTTAGGAATTCGGGTGATTCCAATTTTAAGCAGCATTCATCCGGAACTTCTGAAAAACTACCAATGTTATTTACAATAGTGCACTTGCCTTTCGCCAAAATTCTCATTAAACTACCTGAAGTCTCCCCATTATATGGATATCTTAAATTCAAGCATATATCTGAAATATCTATATAACCTTCAAACTCATCCAATCCTATATATCCTGTAACAGTTACTTTTGAACTCAAATTATTTGAAGAGATAAATTGAGTTATTTCATTTTCAATATTTACATCAGGCTTACCAACTAAATTTAATTGAATATTATTATATTTAATAGTTAAATTTTTAAATGCTTTTAAAATGGGCATAATGCGCTTAGTTTCATGAATATGACCAAATGCTGATAAAATCAATTTACTCTCTTCAAAATTTAAATTACTACATTTTTCATCTTTATCAACATCTTCCTCAATTTCCGCATAGTGATGAATTTTCCTAACATTCCTATTTATATTATTTAATAAAAGTTGTTTTTTAGAATAATCACTATGCACTATTACTTTTTTAGAATAGTTTACCAATGCGCCATTAGTTGGTATTTCATATTCCTGAATACCACTCGTTCCATTTAGGAGTTTATTTATATATTCGTCTATATAGTTTATATCATAGTCTTCATATAGGAATTGCTTATATAAATCTAAGTTTTTTTCTTTTTGAGCCACAAAATGCAATAATCCATGTAGATTATAGTCATGTAAAACAAGAATACCTGGATTTCTCTTTACATATTCCAACATATAAGCATGGTATGAGCTATTCCCCATTTGATAAATTATCTCATCATATTCACTCTGTTTAGATTCGAAAAAATTATGTGTATAAACGGAAATTTTATTATTATATAGATTATCCGGAGTGTATCCTTTGTCAATAAACACATCAATAGTAAAGTATTTTGATAATTTATTTAAAACATCTACACTATAATCTGAAATGCCTGATTGTAAAGGAGGCAAAGGGGTAAAAAATGCAATCTTTTTTTTGAGTTTTTTTTGAACTTTAATTTTAGACTCAATTTTTTCAATTCCATCTAATGTACTTTGAGCTACTTTATCCCAAGTAAACATTTTTATACGTTCGAAACCGCGATTTATAAGTTTATTTAAATTAACTTCCGTTAATATATTTACTAACCCTCTAGAAATATCATTTACATCAAATGGATCAACTAAAAAGGCTGCATCCATTGCTATTTCTCCTAAACTCGAATTATTTGACGTAAGTACAGGTGTACCACAAGCCATTGCTTCTATAACTGGTAACCCAAAACCTTCATATTTTGAAGGAAACGCAACAATATGAGCAAGATTATATAACGTTACCAAATGATCTAATGGTACAAAATTTGTTAAAATTACTCGTTCTAATACATTATTTTTTTTGGCTACCTCATAGTAATGTGTTTCGGAGTGTTGACTTAACTTACACGCTACAACTAATTGAAATTCGTCTATCAATTCTTTTGGCATTTTTGAATATGCCACAATTAGGCTTTCGATATTTTTGCGTTCATCATCTCCACCTGTGCACATAATAAATTTATCTTTTATATTATAAGTCTTCTTAAAATCTAAAGCCTCTTCAAAAGAAATATTTATTTTTCTAAAATCATTATCTGTTCCAGCATAAATCACATCAATTTTTTCTGGATTTATTTTAAAATTTTGAATCATATCTTCTTTTGCACTATTAGAAATGGCTAATAATTTGTCTACATTCTCCAAAAAACTAATAGACTTCATATAATTTTCATATGTTGTCTTATCAGAGAGGTATTTTTTCTTAAAGATATAAGGAATAATATCCCACAAGGTGGCAACTGTCCTCACATTATTAAACCAACTTATATCATAAGATACTGTTGGATCAAAAGGAGATGTAAAATAGAATAAATCAATACGATTGGTTTCAAGAAAGTTCTTCACAATATTTTCAAATATCTTTTTGAAACCCTCTTCTTTTCCAATATATTCATTTTTCCCAAGATAAAAATAATACTCAGATACATTATCCGGATAATCTAGAATTTCTTTTAAAGAAATATTTTCATAAAAATTTAATAAGAAATATTTATTCTCTTTGTCTTGATTAAATAATGCCTTTAGTTGACTTGTTGTATAATTACCAATGCCTCTATTTTTTGATCCTGCTCCAAGTATTGCCAAAACATCGATCGCTATATTCATTGTTCTGGTTAACTCCTTTGTTCCAAAAATTCTTTATCTATAAAGATGGAATTAATACCTGTAAATGCATATTCATCATAGTTTTTACTATCCATGAATTTGACAATTTCTTTGTTTTTGGTTTTATAATTTAACTTTGTATCATAATTTACCATTTCAATTACAATTAATAAGGGACGATAGTTTTCAAAATCAATTGATTGTAATATCTCCATTTCTTTTCCTTCTATATCAATAGACAAAATTGTAGGAGCAACACCTAAATATTGTTTAACTATTGTATTGTAAGTAATAGTTGTTATATTTTTTTTATCAACAATTTTAATATTAGGATTTATTTCGCAAAAGCTTTTAGCTGATTCATAATCAGGTGTACTTAAACCATCACCACTTAAGATATAGAAATCAACATCCTTATCATCAACAATATCAACTACATTATTTAAAACAATATCTTTATTTCGATAAAACTTAAGTTCTGAAATCAACTTTGGATTTGCCTCTACTAATACCCCTTTCGATCCTCTATTATAAAAGTAATAGGTATTACTTAGCTCCTTAGCGTGATTTGCGCCTAAATCAATATACCTTAACTGTTCAAAAGGTACTCCTAATACGTATATAATGTAAGCCAAGATGCTATCTTCACCGGACTGCCCAAATGTTTTTTTATTAAAAAAATCATCTCCACTAGAAGAACCAATCTCTATATTATTTAAAAGACTAGAGTTTTTTTCTTCCATACTTGTTAGTCTTAAAAGAAGCTCTTGATTTTGATATAGCAATTGCTGTAATTCTATTTGAAGTTTTGAAGTAATAGTATCCTGTAATTGTTCAATATTCTCTTCAGTAACTTTTAATTTTTCATTAATTTCACTAATACTTTGTATAGTATTGTCACATTTTGCATTAACAGTACTTACATCATCTTTTATTTTTGTTACTAACTCGGACGTTTTCACCATAGCTGATGTTGTTGCATTATTAAATGTTGTTTGTTGTTGTGTTATAGGATTTATATACCACTTCAATAATTTTCTTACTACTTTTTTTGAAAATACTATAATGGGTCCTATTACTTTTCTATGGGAGTGTAAGAATCTGTGTGCTTCATTATTCTTAGTTGCATCCATGTCATGAATATATTGACTTAAATCCCTTGAATCATTTAAAGTGGCTTCTATAGGTAAAATTTCGTTTTGTCCATTCTTTTTTAGAAATTCCACCATTTTCTTGTATATTACTTCCTGTTCAATGCTTTTAAATTGATTATTCATTGACTCTTTGACACCTTCTACTCTCATTGTATAATTTCCCATTTATGATCAATTGAATGGACTCCTACAGCTTTATCGTTAGAAATAACTGTAAAGTCCTGATAAAATTTAATGAAATCTAAAGCTCTATGATTCTTATCAACAATTGCTACATTTAATTTATAATTACCGGACAAAAGATTGCATTCATTTATTTTAAATTTAACAGTTCCCTTTTCTTTAAGTTCTGTTATTTTTAACTTAGAAATTTGAGTATTATTCCCATAAACTAGATATTTATCTACTGTATAGAACCCCATTCCAAAAATATATTCTTCTTGAGGTTGGTTAATTTTATAGTCAATTTCTATATCTAATGATTCTCCAGCTAAAATTACATTTGTACTTTCATGTTTATTATTTAAAATTCTTGCTCCTGTGATTTCAACCTCTTTACTCCCCCAACGTATATCATCTGAAAATACCTGTTGGCTTGTTTTCAATTCTTCTTCAACTTGCATTTCTTCTTTTGGATACTGTTGTCCCTCTTGATGTTTCTTATCTGCTTGTTTTTTCTTTTCTTCTTTGTGTTTGTGCTCTTCCTGTCTTTGCTCCACAAACTTTTTATTCATATATTGTGTATATAAATTTACAACTCTATCAGGATCACCCTGTTCTCTAACTACACCTTTATCCATCCAAATAACTCGATCACAAATTTTTTCGATTGTTCCAAGGTCATGAGCAACAATAATAATTGTTACCCCACTATTCTTAAATCCTTCAATTTTGTTGTAACATTTTTTTTGAAAATTAGAATCGCCGACAGACAATATCTCATCAATTAATAAAATTTCAGGATCGACATTAATTGCTACCGAAAATGCTAATCTCATATACATCCCTGAAGAATAAGTTCGTACAGGGTTTTCAATAAAACTTCCTAATTCAGAGAAGCGTATGATTTCATCAATTCGTTCATCAATTTGATTTTTAGAAAGACCGAAAATCGAACCATTTATATAAATATTTTCACGTCCTGTAAAATCGGGATGAAAACCAGCACCTAATTCAATTAAACTTGAAATTCTGCCGTTTACTATAACCATCCCTTGATCTGGATATAAAATTTGAGAAATAAGTTTTAACAATGTACTTTTTCCACATCCATTATGACCAATTAAGCCAACGGTTTCACCCTTTTTTATATCTAAACTAACGTTCTTAACAGCATTAAAAGGCTCAAAATGATTACTTCTAAGCTTTAAAATTTTCTCTTTTAATGAAACAGGTTTATCTTTAAATATTTTAAAGTTCTTACTTATACCTTGTATTGATATAGCGATGTTACTATTCATTTTATAAATCCTCCGCAAAGGTTTTTTCATATTTTTTAAATACAAAAAAACCGATAAATAGAGCAATAAGTGCAACTATTAATGAATAAGCTAATGCTCCAAAATCTGGTTGAATTCCATAAAGAAAGATATTCCTAAATGATTGTATAACCCCAACCATGGGGTTTATTCCCATCAACCTTGCAAGCTCCGGTGGAAAAATATCCATCGGAAATACAATAGGAGTAACATAAAACCAACAGAAAACTAAAACTCCCACTATATGTTCTATATCACGGAATTTTACATGTAAGGCTGAAAATATCAACGCTAAACCAAATGCAAATATAAACTCAATAAATAAAATTAATGGGAACCAAAGAAGATTAACCGTTAACTGTACACCGGTTAGCAATAAAGCAGGTACTACTATTACTAAACTATAAATATAATTCATTAAATTTGTTGAAACAGCAGATAAGGGTAAGATCATCCTCGGAAAATGGATTTTAGTCACTAAATTAGCATTACCTACTATACTTGAAGTAGCATTCTGAACAGATGTTGTAAAAAAAATCCATGGTAATAATGCGATGAAGAGAAACATCGGATAATTCTCTTGCTTCACTCTTAATAGATATGGAAACACCGTTGAATATACTATCAATTGTAATAATGGATTTATGAAAGTCCATAAAAACCCAAAAAAAGATCCCTTGTATCTTGACCTTAATTCTCGTTGCACCATGCTAAAGAGCATGTGTCTATAATTTAAAATTGCCTTTAAATCTTTTACCATCTAATTACTGTCACCACTCTTTTTCACTGTTGGCTTCTTGGAGATGGAAATAAATATCACTTAAACTCTTCTCAATTGTATATAATGGTTTCCACTTTAAAGTCGTTCTGATTTTTTTACTAGAACCATAATATTCTTTTATCTCTATTGGCCTCATTTTTGATTCATCAACAACAACATTTATCTTTTTCGAAGAAAATGAAAGGAGGTAATTTAAAATTTCCTGAATTGCAACAGGCGTTCCACTACAAATATTATATATTTGACCTATTTCACCAAACTGAATTATTTCGAAATATGCTCTAACGATATCTCTAACATCTGTAAAATCCCTTTTACTACTTAAATCTCCAACATACATTGTTGGATTTTGAATTTCTTCTAACCTAACAACTTGTTTTGCAAAATCAATTGCAACAAATCCATCAGATTGCCCTGGTCCAATATGATTAAAAGGTCTCGCATGTATTACATTTAAATTATGAGCCGTATTATATTGTTTAACTAGCATTGAAACAGCTGCCTTTGATGCCCCATATGGACTTACCGGACGAAGTTGAGTAGTCTCTTGAATTGGAAGTTCATTCTTCAATACCTTCCCATATTCTTCTGAAGAACCGACTGTTAACAATCTCATTTGAGGATTTTCCTTTTGATATGCAACACAGGCATCTAATAAAAAAATCGTTTTATTAACATTCGCATAAAAAGTTCCTTCTTTGTCAATCCATGATTGTTTGACATTACTTTGTCCTGCTAAGTGAAAAATATAGTCTGGCTCGATTAATTGAAGAAGATTAAATATTTCTTCTGTATTATTTAAATCATTCTTAATAACTGAAATATTACCATTACTTAAACATAAAAAAGGGGATTCCTTACGTGAAGTCCCCCATACCTCTATTCCCTGCGATAGTAAATGGTCTGCTAAATACTTACCTACAAATCCTTTAACTCCAGTAATTAGCGCTCTCACTTTCATCACACTCTTTTAATTAGATTAATTAGATAATTTACTATATTTATCCAAATCGCAATCAACCATTATTTTTACTAATTGTTCAAATGAAACTTCTAATTTCCATCCTAGTTTTTCTTTTGCTTTAGAACAATCTCCAAGTAGAAGATCTACTTCCGCAGGACGTACAAACTTTGGATCAATCACTACATAATCTTTCCAATCCAAACCGACATGGTTAAATGCGATTTCAACGAATTCTTGAACCGTATGAGTTTCACCAGTTGATATTACAAAATCATCGGGGGTTTCCTGTTGAAGCATCAACCACATAGCTTTTACATAATCACCAGCGAAGCCCCAGTCTCGTTTTGCATCCAAGTTACCCAAACGCAGTTCGTTTGCTAAACCCAATTTAATTTTTGCCACTGCATCTGTAATTTTGCGAGTTACGAATTCAACCCCGCGTCTCGGAGATTCATGATTGAACAGAATCCCAGAGCAAGCAAACATATTAAAGCTTTCTCGATAATTTACAGTTATCCAATGACCGTACAGTTTAGCAACTCCATAAGGGCTTCTTGGATAAAATGGAGTTGTTTCCTTTTGGGGAGTTTCAACAACCTTACCAAACATTTCAGAGGAAGAAGCCTGGTAAAATTTCACATCCGGTTTTGCAATACGGACAGCTTCTAACATATTTGTTACTGCTAGTCCAGTTACATGACCAGTTAAAACTGGTTGATCCCAAGATGATCCAACAAAAGATTGAGCTGCAAGATTATATACTTCATCGGGCTGAATAGATTCAACAATTCTAATTAAAGAAGACAAATCAGTTAAGTCTCCTGAAATTAATTCAACATCATTTTTTATATGTTCAATATTAACCATAATTGGGGTACTCGTCCTTCTTACCAAACCGTATACTTTGTAACCTCTTTCTAATAATAATTCTGCTAAATATGAACCATCTTGTCCTGTAATTCCTGTAATTAATGCCTTTTTCATTTAGGAATCCTCCATAATCAGTACTCGTATGTTTATTTTATATCTAAATATCAGCTTCTTTACGATTTGCTTCTAGAATTAGCAAGCTATTAAAGCTCAAACCGAATAAAATCCAAAATATCACACCTGCTCCTATCGTCGAATCATTGAACATGCCTTGGAACAAATAAGCTAAGCACCCGCATACAAGTGCCACCGTGTTCATATTTATTGTTTTCACAACTCGTATTATGCTTTTAACATAATTGATAATTAAAGTTAAGAAACCTATTAGTGTTATTACTCCTGCTCCATATGCAAGATTCAAATAAATATTATGGGGTTTATCTACTATCACACTATAGCCCTCATTAAGATTGGCATGTTTTTGTGGATCATCTTGATTAAAATAGTAGGCAAATGTATCCAACCCGTATCCAAATATCGGCCTATTTTTAATTAGTTCTATCGTTTTCTCCCAAATATAAACCCTACCCGTTCCTGCAGCTACTCCGGCTTCAGGCAATTCTGGAGGGGTAAAATCACTCGCATTTGAGGCATCTACCTCACTAATACTAAAAATGGAGAGCTCCTTGGGTATTCCCTTAAAACTTTCTACGCTTACCTGGAATGGATTCTGTTTGATTATAAGTCCTATTGTTTCATCCCAAACCCTGGGCTGTATTTTAGAGAAAATAAAGATTATTAATAGAAATGAAATACTCATAATAGAGAAATCTCTTATTATTTTTAACTTCTTATCTGCCCTGTACAAAACCATTATGACAACTATAGGAATCATTGATAAGGTAGTTACAAATCCACTGCTTGATAATGAAGTAATTAATGTAGCAAAAGAAAGTATTGTTAGGATTCCATATATGATTTTCTTCGAAAGACTATTTGAAAGAATAAAGAGAATTAAAAATATTACTGTAATCATTGCTGATGTTCCACTTAAATAATTCCCATGGCCCAGAGTGGTTATTATAAACGAGCCTTCCCTAATTGTTGCTCCCTCAGGCAATTCACCGTAAACCATTTTTTGAATAAATGGCTTGTTTAATATATTGATGTTCCATAAATTCAGAAGACCCAACGCAAAATTTATTATCACAAAAGGAACCAATGACCAAAAAATTAATTCTTTCTTTTTTTCTTCAACCTGAATATTTAAAGCTATATAGAATAAGAAAAAATAACACAAATAGGTGATTGAACCTTCGTGCCTATCATACATTCCAAATAAGGAAATTATCTTTGCATTGGAGAATAAAGTGGACAAAGCAACAAAAACAACCATGGTTCCAATGTAAATATTAATTTTGGATTTTAAGATATTATTTTTTAAAACTAAAACTTTGTAGAGAAAAGCTAAGGAAATGAATATAGTCACTGCTACTAAAATGAAAAATTTGTAGTATGAAAATATGTTTCCTTTTTCCCCTGAACTCAATATGGGTTCTTCTGTTATTATTGGGCTTACATGATTTACACCATGCAATTTTGCCGCTAACGGCACTAATATTATAATTATTAAAAACATGAAAAAAATTAGATGATTAGTCTTTTTTGTTTCCAAAAGATCTTCTTGTTCATCTCGATAAATCTTATAACCATTTTTTATACTCATTTTCCCTCACCCTGTAACCTCGCTTCGGCTTCCGCTATTAATTGCTGAATTCGCAGCTTATGCTCTTCCTGTATGTTATTAGCTAAGCTTAGTTCCAGATATGCCTTTGAATTTTTATAATCTCCATAAAAGAACAACATTTCTCCAAACTGAAAACAAAACCCGGGACTCTTGGCCAAAAAGGGCCTTTTCTCAACAGCTCTTTGTGTAAATAAAACTCCCTTTTCAAAATCTCCCTTCAAACCATAATACAACCCCATATAACGCAAAACATTATAGTTATCATTATATTTTTCCTGTAGATCCATTAACAATTCTATTGATCGATCTGTCTCAGGATTATTCATTTGTTGCTTAGCTAGTTCGTACTTTTTATTTTCTTCGATAAAAATTTGATTTTCCTTATTACCAATAAAGCTGGAGGCAAATAGAATAATAACGGAAAAAATAAATACACCCACAAATATAGCTAATCTTACATTTTCCTTCATGATTTTCTCCCTGTTTCGCCAATTATTTACTCCTTAACCAATTTTAGAATAGGAACGACAGTTAATCAATAGATTGGTGGTATTTAATTATTAGGAAAAATTATCCTTTATGATTTCTCTCCCCCACACAATTCTTGCTCAATCATTTTTTAATTTCAGAAAGAAAATTAATTGCTTTTCAAACTAAAAAAGTGGTTTCGGTTAAAAACCGAAACCACTTTTGAGTTAGAAATTACTTAACTGCAATTTCAGCGTTTCCTTTTACGAAGTTGCCAGCAGCATCTTTAGCTGTGTTTGGAGCAGCAACTGTTCCAACCTTCACAGATGTGAATGCAGCAGCCCTTAAGCTAACTGTACCAGCTGAAACATTTCCAGTTGCAACAACGATATCTCCATTGGTAAATGTACCACTTCCATCTACATCCACATAAAGAGTGTCATCAGTAGTAGCGGCAGTTGCCTTATCATCAACAAGAGCATTTACTGAAACTAGGTACTTGCCAGCATCAGCACCAGCCGTTACAGCTGTAACATTGTATGCTGCAACATTAACCTGAGAACCATTCAGAACAAGTTTTAGGTCGTCTTTATCTGGACCAACTGTCAACGCTTCGCTAAATCCAAGTGTAACAGTACCATCAGCATTCAATACAGCACTGTTAAGTTCTGGTTTAGTGTTGTCAGTTACTGCTACAGTGCCAGTATACGTGTTAAGAAGAGCACCATTCAGTGACATAATGTTTGCAACAGTGAACACTGCGTGGGTATCAGATTTTGCAACTGAACCAGCTGGAAGTGTAATTGTTGCAGTATCTTGATCAACATCAAGATAAATTGTCGTACCTGCAGGTAGTGGCTGACCAGCTAATGTGTAGTTTGCAGGATCAGTAGCTGAATTTGCAACAGCTCCACCTTTTACCGTTCTTCCAAATTCTACTGTGATGGTATTTCCAGTTGAAGAAACAGGATTAGCAGGCAAACTGAATGTTGTTGCACCAGTTCCAAAATCAATATTGTAATTAAACGCATCAGACGAATTAGCAGTCTCT
The DNA here is from genome assembly GCF_003362805.1 of Neobacillus piezotolerans. Taxonomy (GTDB): domain Bacteria; phylum Bacillota; class Bacilli; order Bacillales; family Cytobacillaceae; genus Bacillus_D; species Bacillus_D piezotolerans. The sequence goes on along the minus strand of NZ_QNQT01000002.1, from coordinate 354,688 downwards.
GCCTGGTCTTGTACTAGTCCAGAACCAAATGAGAATGCGTATTGTCCTGTTACTTTACCAGGAGTATTAGCAGTGAAAGTTACTTTCTTGTCACCCGCCGCGACAGGAGCTGCTGTAAATCCTCCAAGGAGCGTACCTGTTACAATTACTCCGTTCATGTTAACGATAGTAGGCTCAGTTGGATCTGCATTTGCACGAAGTCCTTCGCTGAAAGTAACCTCAATACCAGTTACATTACCGCTGGCATCTTTATTTACCTTGTATCCAGTAGCAACCGGTTTTACAGTATCCTTAGTCAAAGTTACTGACTGTGTTCCTGGGGCAATCGCATTACCGAGGTAATCCTTAATTGTGTTAGGGAATACGACAGTCAATACTCTGCTAGTTTTGTTAGCATATAGCGCATCTGTAATTGTAATAACAAATTGCTTGTTGCCAGAACCAGCTACAACTGTCGGTGCTAAGTGGTTAACATTAGCCAGCGCTTCATCCTTAACTGCACCTGAAGCTAGAGCTGAAGTTACAGAGTTAACATCCATTGCTTTGCTGAAAGTAAGAAGGATTTGCTTATCTCCTTGTGGTGCAAGTGCTACGGTTGGAGCTACTGTGTCAACAGTTACGCCAAAGGATTTAGAAGTGCTAACAGTGACGTTGCCGCCTTTATCAGTTAGGTTGATCAACTCAATAGTGTGAGTTTTGCTAGCATCTAGGGATAATCCTGTGATTGTAGCTTCGTCTGTTCCGTTAAAGTTAATAGCATAGTAAGATCCATTAACCTTTGCCAAGGAAGACTGAATTGGTTCACTTGCAGTTACAGTTAGGCTTGTAGCTGCAGTTCCATTTGTCTTAGCTTCAACGGAGGCAATCTCAGGTTTTACTGTATCTTCATAAGTAAATACCTGTGTGTATTTTGGTGTAGTTTTTGTAGTGTCAGCAGCTAGTTTGATAGGCTCGACTACAAATACCCCGTTAGTAACTTCTACTTGGTTTGCCGTAGCAAAAGTAAGTGTTACAGTTTTCCCATCTGCGCTTAAAGAAGCAGTGGATGGAGTAGTAGAATTGATTGAGTACTTGCTTGCTGTCTGAGCATCAGTACGGTTTAGCTCTTTATTGAAAGTAACAACAACTTGAGTAGCGTTGATTGGAGTAACTCCAGTTACTTTAGGAGCATCAAGTGCGTCATACTGAGACTTCACTTCCGCAACTTTTGCTAGTAGGAATTTACCGAATTCGCTGTCCTTATCAACCTTAGCAACAAACTCGTTGATTTTGTCGATTGCAGCTTTAGCACCAGCAAGATCCTTCTCTGCCAATTCTTTTGCAGCAACATCAGCGTACATTTTAACAGTGATGTTAACTGATTGGCTGTCGCGAAGATCTTGGGCAGCTTGTTTCATCCCTTTAACAAAAAGTTCACGAGTAGATTCGCCGTATACACGGTGAAGGATCACTGTACGTGTCTTTAGTTCATAAGAAATTTCATGATAAAGCTTTTCAGCAGCGTTCCAGTCTTTGTCAGTAAGGGCTTTAGCAAGAGCTTGCCTCTTAGCATCAAGAGCTACAGCGTAGTTGTAAGCGTCGATGTATGTAACGACGCGCTTAGCGATGTAGTCATCATAAGTGACTTCAAGCTGGGCAAGGTAGCCTTCTTTTTGGGCTCCGCCTGCTTTTGTTACGATTGCTTTCGCGTTGTTGTATGCGATTTTAGCAGCGTTGTACTCTTTGTAAACTACATTGATGTCAGCGAATTCGCCAGTAGCGGTTATATCGCTGTACGTGTGGTACGCTTTCTTCATTTGGGTAACAGCTTTGCTTACTTCTGTTGCTACGTTAGTAGCGGCATCAGTTTGGGCTGGTGCGGCAGCAACGAATGCAGAAGCGGCGACTGCGGAAGCAGCAGCTATCTTGATAGCTTTTTTCTTCATAAGTCTGGTTTTCCCCTTTCGGTATTTTAGTAGTACGACAGTTTCCGCCTGAAAGGCACAAACTACCGCCTAACAAACTTAACGACAATTATACTAAAGCAATATGGAAATATCAACTAATATGTGTAATTCCTGCATATGCTTTAGAAATTATGTGAAATTAGCCAGGTATTGAGCGGCTTACCAGCACCTTTCACATTTTCTATAATAATACATTTCCCTAGGGAAATCTAGTTTTATATGTATATATTTGGCGAAAAAATGGAAGAAATTAATGGTTTGAATGGAAGGTAATGGGTTATTTTCGGAAAATGTTAATTTTTCGTGAATAAAATCATGCGAAAATCTAAATAACTATCAAAACCCACCTCCTTTTATTGGATTTCGCTTACATTATCTGGCTAATCCTGGAGTTGTTCTCCGTAGTGTTAATTTTATAGCTTTCTTCTCGCCCCAATATTAGTCTTCCCTATTTTTGTCCAAAGTGAATCCTTCGGGGAGTTTCAAGTTTAAATGCTTTAAAGCCTTTAGATTCAGAGCCTGGTATGATTTTACAACTACTCGTCCGTTTTGGCCCATATTCTAAGCCGGAACTATAAGCGTGACTTTATCCCTGCTACTTTTGGTTTTTGAATTTCCAATCCCCCGTAAGCGTCTTCCAGGTCCCAACCATCCGAAATAACCTTTCTTACTTTAATTATGTAGCCCAATCCCGCTTGATCATGATAGATATCTTTTCCGTCTTTCTTCTATAGAAGGAATAAGCAACATACCCATAGTGGATTCGATTGCCAGCCGGCAGTTCAACCTATTCCTTCAGAAGGAATTGCCATTTCTCCCCCAAGATATCATTATAGAGATAAACAGAATCCATCTAATTCGAGATATAGGCAATGTTCTAGTCCCTAAGTTCTAGAACGAGACAACCATATCTATATATGATTTCCATTCCAATCCTCCGTCTCAAGCCGCCCGATCCTACGATTTCCTATCCCATCGTATTATTTATTCAGGATGCTTTTCAAAAATCACTTTAAGTGATATCCATATTTCGACTTAATTTTCCAAAAAGGGTTAGAAAGGTTCGTTTCTTATGGTAAAATATTCTGTACCTGAACACATTTTGGAGGTAAAGTGATGAAGAAGAAAGCATCTGCCACCTTTGCGACCTTTGCCCTTCTATCTATAGCGTATTCCTCAAGTGCATCGGCTTCGGAGTTGTATACAGTGCAGAAAGGCGATACACTTTCCGGAATCTCCGTAAAGGCAAATACATCCGTGGCTGACCTGATGAAGCTAAACAAACTGGCCTCCGATAAAATCTTCCTGAACCAAAAAATCACCTTGCCCGGACCAGGTATAAAAGCCCCAGCCCAAACAAAGCCGGCCGCGGCTCCTAGCCAGGCGAAAGCTAAAACCTATACCGTCGTAAAAGGCGACTCATTAAGCGCCATTTCCGTTAAAACCGGCGTACCAATCGGTGATTTAAAAACCTTGAACGGCCTGAAAAACGATATGATTTATATTGGGCAGGTCCTTAAGCTTCAGGCGGCATCCACTGTTGCTGCAAAGCCCGCAGTACCAGCAAAACCCGCGGCTCCCGTAAAACCTGCCGATACAGCAAAAGCACCTGTTAAGCCCGCACAACCAGGAAAGGCGCCGGCTAAGCCTGCTGAACCAGTAAAGGTTCCACCGACTCAACAGGAAAAACCAACCGTTCCAGCACAGCCCGCAACAGGAAGCCTTGGTTCCTACGTGGTTGTCAGCGGCGACACACTTGGGAAGATCAGCCTGCAATTCAATACAACCGTCGAAAATCTCAAAGCTCTGAACGGACTTGCTACCGACATGATCAGGGTAGGCCAGACTTTGAAGGTTCCGGCGCTTGCTGAAACGCCTCAGCCAGCTTCACCAGCGGAGAATAGCGGCATCACCCCTGCAGTTATTTCAATTGGCAAAAACCTGATCGGCTCCCCGTATGTGTGGGGCGGCTCGACGATTGAAGGCTTTGATTGCAGCGGCTTCATCTATTATGTTTATAATCAGGCCGGGAACCAACTTGTCCGCCATTCGGCTGAAGGCTATTACAATCGTTCCTATGAAGTTGATAAACCAGTGGCGGGAGACCTCGTATTCTTTGAGAATACATACAAGAAGGGAATTTCCCATATGGGCATCTACCTGGGGGACAACTTCTTCCTCCACGCTGACGCGGTCATAGGCGTTACAATAACAAGCCTTGATGATCCATATTACAAAGCGCGTTTTGAAAGCTTTAAACGGTTCTATTAAAATTTCTTTTTCCATATAGAATTGTCTAGATAAAAAGGCACCTGCTCTGGTGCCTTTTTTTACCAGCTTAGAAAAACCGTATTTCCCGGCCTCCAATTTTACAAAATAGCTTGGGAAAATTATACTAGTTATAGGATATACTGGCTATTTCTCACCTTTTTCCTGGGAGGGACTTTCAGTACGTCTTCTAATGCCACTTTTTGCGGAGGGGGAGTCATGAACAGTCAAATGAAGTATTTAGGCTGGAAAATCAAGGAGCTCAGCGGTGAAGTGGCCGGTTATTTGGACTTGCCCCGCAACAACGGCAAGTACAGTGCTATTTATAGCCAGCTTGATAATAAATACTATATGAAGGGGTACATCTTTTATCTGGTCGGAGAATACCTTGCAGAACAGAGCCCCGCCATTAAAGATGATTTATTTTCCTTCGCAAATTTGCTGGGTAGAAAGTCGGTAGTTGGAGGCGGATCCCTTGATTCTAGCATCGGCCTGTTAAATGAAACGCGTACCGATGTATTCGACCTTATGGAAAAAGAGATTGAAGCAGGCTCCATTACAACCGGAGACCTATTGGAGAGCATTAAAATCCTCGACCCCCTGTATCACGCAGTCCTTTCTTCAGTCGTTACCCATTATAACGAGATCCTATCAACAACCCGATTCGCATTGGATGAATCGGCGGAGGGGCTGAAAGTTACCCTTACTGAGCTTGCCGAGCTGAAAAAGGCATTGAATGAAGCAACAATCTTCGCTGTTATGGATGAAAATGACCGGTTCATTTATGTAAATGAAAAGTTTTGTGAAGTCACAAAGTATTCACAGGAAGAACTAATTGGAAAGCCCGCGGCCCTCCTTTATTCAGGATACCATCCAGTGGAATATTTCGAAGAGCTGCTGGAGGAAGTATCCAAAGGGAAGGTATGGAACGGCGAAATCCTGAACAAAGCCAAAGATGGAACCACCTATTGGGTGGATTCAACAATGGTTCCTTTCCTTGATAAAAACGGGAAAAAATATAAGCATATCTCGATCCAATATGATATTACCGAGAAAAAAAGGACGGAGGAAACACTGCAGAAAGCGGAGAAACTTTCAATGGTCGGGGAGCTCGCAGCTGGCTTTGCCCATGAAATCCGGAACCCGCTCACCACAATAAAAGGTTTTGTCCAGCTTCTAACCGAAACTACAAATGAAACCGTTTTCACCAAGACGATCCTCGATGAGATTGATAGGATCAATTCGATTGTCAGCGATTTTATGATTTTCGCGAGGCCGCATCAGGCGGATTTCTCAACATGCAACCTTGCTTCGATTTTGCAAAGCGCGGCAAGATTCCTCGAACCTGAAGCCTTGTTGAGGAACGTGATCATTATTACCCACTTTCCAAACCAGGAAGTGAAGATTTCCGGAGAAAAAAACCAGCTTAAGCAGGTATTCCTCAATATTCTTAAAAATGCCATCGAGGCTATTCCGAATGGCGGGATCGTGACAATTTCGATCGAGGAACGTGGAAAGGAAGTTAACGTCATAATAGAAGACACAGGCGTCGGCATGACAGACGAGCAATTAAAAAAGCTTGGGGAGCCGTTTTTTACAACAAAGGCCGCCGGAAACGGGCTGGGACTTATGGTCACGTATAAAATCATTCAGGACCATAAGGGGCGGATCACTGTAGAAAGTGATGGCCCGAATAAAGGAACGACATTTATTGTTACTTTTCCATACAAAAACTGAGGCTTTAAAAAGCCTCTTTTTTCATTCAACTCCCGCAAATCCGAAGGGCTTTTCCTCATCCTGCTTCCGTTCTCCCAAATTTCATTCGCCATCATTCCTGTTCATCCAATTTCAATCGCCACTATCTGCATCCACTCTCGTTGAACGAGGCAAAAGCTTGTCCTTTTTGCGCCGAATTTGCAGAACGATTCATCGTTTACCCGTGGCTGAATCGCGGTAAAGGAAGAATAAGTAAATGAAATATGAAGCGGCGGGCCTTCCTGCCAGGAAGGTAAAACTAGGCTGAAGTAAAGGGGAGTGGGAGGATGAAAATCAAAGCCGGGAACTGGAACAGATTAACCTTGCAGGAAAAGCTGTTCATCTTGCGGGCGGTAAGCTATATGTCTTCAAAACTTAAGTTTTAAGGGGATGCGGCATTGCTGCGTCTCTTTTTATTTTGATTGATACCGAAATATACAGAAAAAGCACCCGGGGCCGAAAAGGCCCTCGGGTGCTTCTATCATTTATGCGGATTTTTTACCTTTTCCAGGTGTTTCCCCGGACTGTCCAGGAGGCTGGCTGCCGCCCTGTCCAGGGGTGTTGCCAATCTGGCCTGGAGGTGCGTTTTTCTGCTTTTTCTTCACGACGCCATCCTTGTCGAGGTGGTACCACCAGCCGTCATACTCCGACCACTTGTCGGTCTGCTGGACTCCATCCTCGTCAAATAGATAGGTCTTGCCGCCGATTGTAACCAAGCCAACCTGCATGACGCCTTCGTCATTGAAGTAATAGGTTGATTGGTCAATCGTTTTCCAACCGGTCATTCTTGCCCCGTCCGCTGCCGGGTCAAGATAATACTTTTTGCCTTCAAGTTCAAGCCATCCCGTTACTTTTTTGCCGGCTTCGTCATAGAAGAACCATTGGCCGTCTTTTTCAACCCAGCCGCTTACAATTTTCGGAGGCTCCTGTCCGGCAAGGATCCGCCCTTCTACTGCCGGTGAAATTGGGCTGTTCTTTTCGATATACGATGCAAGTACTTCAAAGTCGACGACAAACAATTCATGGATGCGGCCTTCATCTTTGGCTTTCTTGAAGGATGTATAGCCGTCCCCGCCATCGGCAACAAACGCATTTGTCGCAACGCGATACGTTTTGTTCAAGTCAATCGCTTCATACTTGTCGCCGTTCTTGACCTCTACCTTCCATACCCTTTGCATAGGAGGCTTGGCCGGATCGTATTGGAAGCGCAGTCCGGATACCTGCGGGAACTTGCCCTGCTTGGTTTCCACCTGCGATACGCCATTTTCAAGCGCCGCCCAAATTTCCGCGCCGGTCAGGTCAAGTGCGACTAGCTGATTTTCAAACGGCATTACTTCAAGGATTTCTCCAAGTGTGATATCGCCTACATCAATGGATGCGCGGATTCCGCCGCCATTTTGGATTGCGATCGTTGTCGGCAGCGATTCATTCGCTTTTGCCGCCATTGCATCGGCAATCAGGTTGCCAAGATTCGTTTCCTTTGATCGGACATCATCACGGACACCGTTCAATGGAACATTCGTATATCCGACGACCTGTTTCCTCAAATCATCTAGAGGGGCCCTTAGTTCTGCTACGCGTGCCGCCGCTGCCGCGTCCGCAGTGTAATTTTTTAGGTCGAGCAGAACGCCGTTATGGCTCTTGATGACGCCATTCTCGTCAAACGAAACCTCAAGCTTGCCCAGATAGTTAAGATACTCGTTCGCCTGGACAATCAGCGTCGGCTCTGCTTTTTGCACGAGGACAGGCTTGTCCAGCTTTGTATGTGAGTGGCCGCCGACTATAACGTCAATGCCATCGACTTTTGCCGCGAGTTCCTGGTCAGGCACATAGCCAAGGTGGGAAAGTGCAACAATTTTATTGACCCCTTGCTCCTTAAGGGCAGCCACAGTGGCCTTAGCCTTTGCTACTGCATCATTAAATACAATTTGATCCGCCGGGTTGGCAAGGAATGTCGTATCGGTCGTTGTCAGGCCGAAAATGCCTACTTTTTCGCCGTCGATTTCCTTGATGATGGCTGGATAGATTTTGCCGCCTTCAGGCTTGGTGGCGATTTTATTTTCAAAAAGTTTCCCTAGCGAAGCGTCTTTGCTTACATCAACGTTCGCGCTGACAATCGGGAAGTTTGCCCTTGAAATAAAGTTGGCCAGCGTTTCCGAAGTCTTATCGAATTCATGGTTGCCGAATGTCATCGCATCATAGCGGAGCTGGTTCATGAACTCAAGATCGGCGAGGCCCTGGTATTGCTTGAAGTACAATGTTCCGGAGAACACATCGCCCGCATCGAGAAGCAGGTTGTTCTTCGCCTGGCTGCGGACTTCGTTTACAGCCGTAACGAGCTTCGGATACTGCTCGACATGCGCGTGGCTGTCGTTTACGTGCATGATTGTCAGGTCAAGCGGTTTAGGGCCGGCTGGTGCCGGAGTCAGGTCGATTTGGGCCACAAGCGGATCGTGGTCGCTGACACGCCCCTGTGCTGCTGAGAAATCCGAGTTTAAGTGGACGATATCCAGTTCGGAAGACCCTGCCAGGCGGTTTGACACAAGCATGTGGTCAAGCACCTGGGCATTGCCCTGATAGTTGTACGTATAGCGCTCTGGCTGCGGTACAGTTTCAATCAGGTTTGTCAGGTCATCGCCTTTTAGGACTTCAAGCGGTTTCGAGAATTCGAAATCATTCAAGTCACCGAGGACAACTACGTTTGCATCCGGGTTTTTTGTTTGGACATCTGATACGAAGTTGTTGACGATTTGCGCGATTTGCAGGCGCTGTGCCTCACTGCCAAGTACCGGCGGCTGATTTTTTCCGAAAATCGGCTGGTCTCCGCCCTTCGAGTTGAAGTGGTTGGCAATGACGATTACTTTTTCGCCATTAAAGACGAATTCCGCGGCAAGCGGCTTGCGGCTTGAGTTGAACGCCGTGTTAGTCGGGTCAATCCGGCCCGGGTTCAAAGTCAGCGAGCCGTTAACATAGGAAACCGCCTGTGTGGCTGTTCCTTTTGGTGCCCCAGCTGCAAGCTGTACCCTCGCTGGGTTGTAGAGGTAGCCGACACGGATATTCCCGCCCGGTTCGCCGCCGTCTTTCAGGTTCTCAGGCGCGATATCGGTCCACTGGTAGGCTGGGCCGCCGGCTGCCTTGACGGCATCAATCAGAGCCTGATAGTTTTTCGAGGCGTCAGTAGTCCCGTCATTTGTCGGACCGTTGTTGTCCTGGACTTCCACAAGCCCGAGAATGTCAGGCGAGTTCAGGTTCTTCACAATCGATTCGGCAATCTTTTGTGTTTTCACTGTTTCGGAAGCCCGATAATTTTCCATATTATAGGTACCGACTGTAAGCTTGTCCGCTTCTTTTTTAATGGTTGTTGTTTCACGTACCGCAGGGCCTTCAACCAGTTCAGGAAGGCTGGCGCGGTCAGTTAGGATTTTGTAATTCTGGAATCCATAGCTGACAACCCCGGTTACGGTTCCGTTTAAGCGGTCACCGGTTTTGTTGACATAGTCCCTGTCTCCCATCAGGATATGCATCCGTTCAGGGTTCGCAGTGTCCTTTGTTAAAATCGTTCCGCCCGCTATCGTGTAAGGCTTCCCTTCCACTTTGCCGGCAATGACCGGGATTTCCCCGTATTTTTGCGGAGCTGTTGCAGTTGGATTTTCAATCGCAACACGCATACCTTCAATGCTTTCATAAAAGTCGATGCCATCTTCACCTGGGTCGAAAGTTCCGAACCGGTCGTTGTCGATGACTTGGGTTGGAGGGAAGATGTCCTTGCCTATAACCAATGCCTCAGGCAACGGATTGTTCCTGCTGATGACAGTTACGGAATTACCTGTTCCCGTTGCGTTCAGTTCCGTCATTGCAAGGTCTGTCTGAAGCTTGTCCGAGTACCCATCAAGTACCCATTCCTTTACAAGGCCGTCCACGGATACGAGGTCGCCAACTTTTACATTATGGGTTGGCTTGTAGACAAGGATCCCTTCCGAAGTATTCGGATCATTATCAGGGGTTGCGGATTGCATGTAGAAATTGCTTGCATCCTCAACATACGTAACAATACCCCGGACGCCTTTTACGTTTTGGTCTTTATATGGAGATTCATGGGAGCCGCCCTGGATTTGGTGAATCTTCAGGCCTTCCGGAGATGGCTCCGGATCCGTCGGCGTCTCTCCGACAAAACTCATCGCAGTAGGAGATTTCAGTCCCGGAACGGTGAAATACGCTTCAAGCGAGCCTGTGACCAGGATTTGCTTACCTTGGTTCCCAGGATTGGACTGAAGGTTGAACTTCGTCCGAAAATCATTATTTGGGAGTTGGACAGGAAGAATTTTCGCCGGATCGCGCTCAGTCGCTGAGTCCGCGATTGCTATATTTGTATTTCCTCCAAAAGGAGCATCAAAATCATAATTCTTTGTTCCTACTGTATAGGCAACGATATAGCCTTTAACCGTTGCCGTACCTGTGTTATTCGCAATCGCCTGGGCGACCGTAATATAGTTTTCTTCTGCCGCCGCCTTTCCCGCATACGGAAAAACCGTGCCGGCCAGCATGGTTAAAATGGTAGTCAAAATGAACAATTGTCTTTTTAATGCCTTCAAATTCTGGTGCCTCCTTCTTATTACCAAGTTATTTTGTCTTCCTATGCCCTTTCTAAAACAGGCTGCATATACTGCAGGACAAATATGGTAATGGTAACGCCTATCCCCTCCTGGATACCGATTTACTCATTTGCACGTCCATTCTAGCCCAAGGTTAACAATACGACTATAGGGCAAAACTCATGTTTTACCTTAATTATGCAAATTTTCGGTCGACTAATTTCTCCAAATTTCCGGCCACTTCCCCTCCCTTTTACCCACGGGACATCCTTTATTAGGGATATTCTGGCTGAAAACGCTTATTCCGGTCACTATTTGTTGAACGATTCCCTATTCAGTTTCAGTATTAGACTCGGTATAGTTGTTTATAGGCAGAAAGTTGGTATTTGCCGAAAAAATGACATTGAAAAGACGGGGAGTGAACTTTGATGAAAATTCAAGTAAAAAACTGGAGAATGCTTTCCGCTGAAGAAAAGCAATTTTTGTTGAAGATGCTCAGCAACCGTTTCAGGCGCTAGACAGACATTATCATTTTTATAAAAGAAGGCAGTGGAGAGCCCACTGCCTTTTTAGCTGTTTTCATCTACTTTCCATTAGAAATCGAAGGGAAAGGGTTCCTTCCTATCCTGCATTTTGCCACCCTGGGTGAAAATACTATATGATAGAAGGTATAGAGTATGTAGAAGGGGTTTAATGCATATGAAGGATGAATTACGGTATATTGGCGAGAAAATCATCGCAAATGATCGTGTGATTGCAAGGAGCGTAACGGATATTCTCGATAAGAATGATACGTTCCGCCTGCCCAGCCAGGAAATTCCCCTTGAGCGGAAAGTGGATTTTTGCGCAAAATTGATTATACACCTTGGAGAAGCTTTGACCGGGAAAAGGGAGTCCATCTTGCCTGAAATTGAGGAATGGGGAAAGAAAGCCGCCGATGTGGCGATCCGGTATACTATTTCCCTGACCGATTCGTTGAGAAGCGTTTCGTTTTTCAGGACAGTGGTTTGGGACGTTTTTACCGACGAATTGGAAAAAAAGAAATTCGCGGCCATTACGATGCTTGATGCCTCCAAAATCATCGACCCGCTCCTGGACAGGGTTTCAAGCGTGGTCGGCGAGGAATTCGAGGCGCACACAAACAGGCTGATGGATGTTGCCTACACGGCCCTTGAAGAGCTTTCAGTCCCTGTTGTTCCGATTGTCGAAGGAGTCGCCGTCGTTCCGCTCGTTGGGTCGATCGATACCAGGCGGGCACGATTGATTATGGATGTAGCCCTGTCGGAAAGCACCCGCATGAATGTCCGGCAAATCATTTTCGATATTTCAGGCGTCCCGGTTATCGATACGATGGTTGCCGACCAATTGTTCCAGATTTTCAGCGCTCTTAGGCTGACGGGCGTTGAGGCCATCATAACCGGCATCCGTCCGGAAATCTCACAAACAATTGTTAGCCTGGGGCTCAACTTCAACTCGGTCAAAACGCGCGCAACGATGCGGCAGGCCCTAAAAGACCTCGGTGTTCAAAAGATTGACAAGCAAGCTTCTATCGAAAAATAGATTGGAAATAGAAACGCCTGGCTGCTTTCATGCCAGGCGTCTCTATTTTTGTATGAACTTGTGCTATTCGCCTATTTTTAATGATGTCTCCTGGTAATTTGGCTTTTTGCGGGTGGCCGTTTCAATGATCCATGCCAAAATCAAAACTCCGGAAAAAACCGGGGCTGCAACATCGAAATAATACCATTGAATCGTCATTAGGATATCATACACCGAATGGACGGCAATCAAAAGCCAGAGGTTCCGGCTCCATAACAGGAGCAGCCCTAAAATGAGGCCCATATTCGTAAAAGTGGCAATTGTTCCAAGGGTAACGCTCCAGGGCTGCGGATTGGCGAGCGTGTGCCCGATTCCGAAAAGAAGCGAACTAATGAAAAGGACAGCCATAAGGAAAACTTCCTGAGGCCATTTTGCCCACTTATGCGGGAAGATTTTTTTAAAAAGCATGAGGAATAGGATGATGTAGGAAATCCGATATACTTCCTCAAACCCCGCAAGTGTATCGGAAAGGAAATCGTAGCCTACGAGATCAAACCATTCGAACACCCTGGTTGGCCCTGCCAAGTCCTCGCCGCTCCCGTCCAGTCCGCTTTCGATAGCCGCCGCGGATTCCTCAACGTATTCAGCGTAATTATCATTGAAATCCTTATACAGGATATTGGAATAAAAATTCGTAATGATCGACCCAAGATAAAACAACAGAAAGATGACAGCAAACTGGGACACAATCTGCCGTTTCGGAGCTCCTCCCCCAAAACCGAAGAATGATTCGGAATCGGACGGGAATGGCGTACTCCCATTTTCCAATCCAGCATTCCTTGGCGCCGGGGCGAGCCTTGGATGAAGCTTCCATGCGAGTGTAATCGATCCAACCATCAGCAAATTATAAAAATCCGAGAAAAAATAGCTGTATCTTGATAATAAAAGGACCGCTTCCGATCCGACTGTGACAAGGAGCATCAACAATAAAAGCCGTTTCGATACCGGCTGGACTAAATCATTAATCAAGTTTTTTCCCCGCTCCATTTGAATTTAATAATGCCCTAATCTATTAACCTGCTATTTCGGCTATTTGCCGAATACAACGAACGTGCCAGTGGTTGGGTGATTCCATAAATTTAGGCAAACAGCTTTGCCAGTGCAAAACAGATTCCGTTAACAGCCAGGAGGAACAATCCGCATCCAAGTATCCATCTACTGTTGAATTCCATTTAACTCTCCTAAAATTAATTATTTTTCACTACTTTACCATAAGATGGTCACCCAGGCATTAAGAAATTTTGTGTCATTTCATTCAACATTTTCCGACACGCGGAAAATCAATCAAACGTTTGATTGATTTATGATTTTAATGCATCTTTTATGGGTTTTAAGGAATTTGTTTGTGAAAAAAAAGGCGAAATTCCGTATTTTGAAACAGTGAAAATAGGTATAATTTGAGTACTTTGCATGGACGAGTTTGCCGCTCTCAAAACTCCGTATCCGTTTGTGGAGTGACTAGCAAAGTAGGACTATACCGCAAGCTTCAAAAATAGTAAGCGTCTGACACCTACTATTTTCCGGAACTCCGCATAGTGATTAATCACTAGTCCCTCTCCCCTACCGGTTCGGGTTTCCACTAGTTACTTAATAAGCCATCAACCTATCCTTAAAAACAGAACTGCCGGCCCCAGCCGGCAGTTAATTCACTATTTCGTATCTCCCTTGATTTCCAGCAGTTTCTGCCTTAGGCCGCTTTCCATGAGGGAAAGGTCATGCTCGGCCTGGCGGCGCTTAGTGCGGCCTTCCTCCTGGATGCGGAGCGTTTCCTCAAGAGTGGAAACAAGGCTTTCCTGCGTCCGCTTCAATGTTTCGATTTCGACGATGCCGCGTTCGTTCTCACGGGCTGTCTCGATTGTGTTCGTCTTCAGCATTTCCGCGTTTTTCAAAAGCAGTTCGTTTGTTGTTTTCGCAACCTGCTTCTGGGCTTCAACCGCGTGGCGCTGCCTGATGAGCGTCAGGGCGATGGCGACCTGGTTTTTCCAAAGCGGGATGGCCGTCATGATGGACGACTGGATTTTTTCAGCGAGCGCCTGGTTCGTGTTTTGGATCAGGCGAATTTGCGGCGCGCTCTGGATTGTCATTTCGCGGCTCAGCTTCAAATCGTGGACCCGCTTATCCAGCCGGTCGGCAAATTGCAGCATGTCATTGACTTCCTGGAACTTCATTTGGTCCCCGGACGCCTCTGCTTCCTTTCTCAAGGCTGGAATGACGTCCCGCTGGAGCTCCTCATACTTCAATTCACCCGCTGCGATGTAAACGTTCAGCGCATTAAAGTATTCCTTATTGTACTCATACAGCTTTTCAAGCATCGCGATGTCCGCGAGAAGGGTGTTTTTGCTGCGGTCAAGCCTGACGGAAATACGGTCAATTTGCGCGCCTGTTTTCTGGTACTTCGACAGCACTTCCTGGATCGAATTGGACATTTTCCCGAACATCCTGGAAATCAGCGATTTCTTCGCTTCATTCAATTCATCGGGGTTTACATCTGACAAACGTTTCATGAGATCGTTGATGATTTCCCCGATCTCGCCGACGTCCTTTTTCTGGACATGTTCAAGCATCGTGTTCGAGAACGTAAGAAGCTTTGCCTGCGCCTGTGTCCCGTAGGAAATCATCGCCTGATGGTTTTTCGGATCGATTTGGCTAGCGAGCTGCAAAGCCCGCGCCTTGTTTTCTTCAGGAAGCACATCGATCAGCCTGACCTGTTGCCGTTCACCATCCGCGGGAGCCGGGGCCAGAGCCTCATTTTCCTTCGCCCCGAATGGGTCCGACAATATATCATCCAATAGATTATTTGTATTCATGGCAGCTGAATTATTTTCGTTCATTTCGTCCTCCTGTTTTCCTCAATGAATTTCGCGCTATTCCGATTTTCAAGCACCTGCTTCGCAACATCGATTTCAAAATCCAGGGTGTCGATGTCGTCCTTGATTATGTGGTACAAGTCCTGTTCAACCGCATCGGACAGGCTGTCGAGTGTACGCTGCGTCTCATGGAGCATCAATCCCAGCTCGGGGCTCCGCTTCGGCTGCGTGGAGAGGAAAGCGTATTTTTCCGCAAGCTCGATAAGTGAATCAAGGTGGGAAAAGTAAAAGCGCTCTGCTTTGTAAAAACGCCTTGGCTCATCCTTCGTCAGCTTATAGATTTTCTTCGTTACCCTTAAAAGGTCAATCCGCTGCTTCAATGACGGCAGATTCTTTATTGTAAAAAGAGCCTTGTGGAGGCGGTTGATTTTCCGCTTCCCTTCTTCTAAATTCTGCTTTATATAACGATATTCCTTCCGGGTCAGCCGGTGCTGTTTCAAAAACTGCGAGTTGGTATACATCCCGACAGTTTTGTAAGCGGCGATTCCCCCAGCAATCGATATCCCCGCTGAAAGCCCCCAACTAACATGAAACCCAAATAAGCTGACTAAACCCGCCGTGAAGGCGGTCGGGATGGCGATGGAAGTCCGCAATAAAAATGATAAAAATGGATTCATATCAATATCGACTCCTGACTCTATTGATCGTGTACTTGTAAGTACGTTCAGAGCATTGAAATTGTTTCAACACATTGTAAGTTTTTTCATGGAAGTTTTTTCTTCCTGCCTTAACAATACATGAAAATGCCATGTGTTTCCACAGCCTGCAAATGTAAAAGCTTCTAAGTCTTAAGTCTTAGCCGGTCTTTATTGGCATCCTTGTCGAAAAGTTTTCGCAATATTTTTAAAAAGAGCGAAAATGATGATTTTGAACTGCTTTTCAGCTTAAAACACCTTTTATCCCCTACGAAAAATCCTATTTTCAACCGCTTTTCCCTTTGAAAATTAAATTTCCGCGAATCGTCAAAAAATTTGGCAGGCTGTATGTTGGATGTACCCGGGAATACAATGGCAAGCGCGCTTTCCTGAAAGGAACGCAAGTGGAAAGCTTTGAATACCTGGCGCACCAGTATGCGCCAATGATTACCAGTATCATCCGTTCCCTGCAAATTTATAAAAACAAGGATGAATTTTACCAAACAGGCTTGATCGCACTTTGGGAAGCGACAAAGGGATTCAATCCGGAAAAAGGGAGTTTCGAAGGATACGCCTACAGCTTTATTCGAGGACGGATCATGTCGGAACTCACAAAAGCATCTGCCTTTGCGGAAAGAACCGTTTTTCCTAGCGAAGAATTTTGGGAAATGGCTGGCGATTCCGCCGAAGACGAAACCCTTTCCGAAATGCTTCTTCTCTCCTATTGCAAAGGCCTTACCGAAAATCAGAAAAAATGGGTTCTGTATACATGCCTTGAGTGCCTGTCTATAAAAGAAATTGCCGAAAAAGAGGATGTCAGCGCATCCGCGGTAAAAAGCTGGAGGAAGGGGGCGAAGGAAAAGCTGAAAAGAGAAATAGTTATATCGTATTAACCCGAAGGATTTTAAATTTTATTATCCAACCTGATCGGAAGGAAATTAAATTGGGCGGACACACATAGGTTAATAGCCGGAAAAATTGAAAAGGAGGGATGCCATGCACCCCTCCTTCCCCTTTATATTGTATCCGATTGAGCAATCGGCATATTTTTTAAGTCTACTTTCAACTCTTCGATCATTTTCTTGGACGTCATTCCGTTTTCAGTTCGTCCTTTATCATAGGCCTTTTTCAGGATTTCTATAAAGATGCTTTGGCCGTTTTCATTGCTGTTTTCCTTCACCGCGCCTTTTCTCCTCCTTTTCGCTCTTTTTATCATTCTATTAAAAATTTTGTCGAATGTAAATCAATTCCAATAACTGCATAGTTGGCTATTTTGTGACAAAATTCGACCACAGCTAGAGCTGTAATGCTTTGAAGCTACTTTTCCCGCCCGTCCCTTATTTAAAACTAGTAAACCGATTAGATGGATGCTCCCGTAATAGTCTTCGAAACCGACATCTTTTTTCTGACGGAAAGGCCATTTCCGCGAAAATATACACGGGGGTTTCTGTGGGGAGCCGGTTTTGGGTATAATAAAAGAATATGGTTTTCGCCCAGTGGAAGTTCCATTCGCGAAAAAAGCCTGTGATTCTGGATCAGCATGGAATCGGTGGGCGTAGGAAATGATGCGCATGCAAGAACGGGCGTAACGCAAACATGTATCGGATTGTATCCCTTGTCCGTAGCAATGGAAAGCCTCGGGCAGAAACAAGGGTTCATTTTAAAAAAATGGGGGTGTTCGGATGCGGAATGAACAACTGGCGGTATTGTCGGAACGGCTTCGGGATATGCTGTCGCCGCATTCGGAAGAAGATGCGCGGCTTATCCAGAAAGGCATGCTTTTGTATCGGCAGGGGCTTGTTTCGCAGCTGCGAATGGATGAAGAGACCGTTACGGCGGTGGTCCAGGATGTGATGCCGGTGAGGGTGCGGCTTGAGCTGCAGTTCTTCGATATGAGTGAGTGCTCATGTCCGGCGCGCGGGATTTGCCGGCATCAAATCGCGGTGTTTTTCGCCGCGTATGGACGGGAAGGCAGCGTGGCCGAGTGGATTGAAGATTGGCGCTATCCTGTGAAGGAAAAGAAGGAAGCCGCTAGCTGGGGAATGCAGCGGGCTCGTGACTTAATGAAATCCGCAGGGGCGGCGGAACCGGATTACCAAGTTTGGCTTCATTCGTTCTCGGAGAGTTTTGATACGATTATGCGGTCGAAGAATCATTTGAATCCGTATGTGGTCGGGGAGCTATTCGGGATCCACTGGCGCCGGGTAAGGGCCGGAGCGCCACGCGGCGAGGTGTGGGCGCTCCTTTATGAGCTTGCCGGGATTGTCCATTCTTTCAGGGAACTTGACCGGCTGTCAACGGAACTCCGCCATCATGCGGAAACAGCGGAGAGGTATTATGGGCATATATTCGATGAATTGCAAAGGGCGGCCGAACGAATTGCCAAAAGATTGGCCGGCCTTCCGCTTCCGCTTTCGTTCGATCCGTTTCTGGAGAGCCTAAAGGAAGATGTCCGCGGGCTTTTGGCCGGGCTCCGGCTCGTTCCGTATGAACGGGCATTCCTTTATATGGGCGTTTGGTCGGCTTTGTTCAAAAAAAAGAAGGCGAACCTCGAAGACGAAACACGGCTGCTGGAGGAAACCGCGAGCCACTTGGAAGATGAAGAAAACAGCCACCCCCTTCAGATTGCCATGGCGCATATCCACTTCCTCCGGAAGGAAGACATGTTGGCGCTGGAATCCCTAGATGGCCTTGACGGGCAGGAAACAGCCCCGTTCCTGCTTAACTGGACGGAAGAACTGTCCACCCAGAAAGAGTGGGGCCGGACTGCTCCTTATATCGATGTGCTGTCCCATAATTTACGGGGGACTTTGGCGCTGATCGGCGGCTATCAGGCACGCACCCAGTATGCGAGGGCTGTCCTTGACGCGGCCATCCCTTATGTGGAAGGGACCGGGCGCGGAGACGTTCTTGAAAGGCTCCTTCAGCAGGCTCTTCCTTACAGTTATTATGAGTACGGAAGCCTTTTGTTCGAGCGCGGGGATTATGCGAAATGGGCGGATCTTCAGGCATTTATGGGCTACCAGTACACGGACCTGCCGACCGCGAGGATGAAAGTGCTGGAAAAGGAAAAGCCTGAAGCGGTCATTTCGATGCTGCACCAGGCCGCGGCAAAACAAATTGCCGCAAAAAACCGGTCTGGCTATAAGAGCGCTGTGCGGATGCTTAAGAAATTGCGGACGTTGTATAAGAAACAAAAGCGACAGGCTGAATGGAACGCGTTTTTTGAAGAACTTTTGGAACGGACGAAACGGCTTCGCGCTTTCCATGAAGAATGCCAAAGGAGCAAGCTGATCGATGTATAAGGAACCGTTTATCAAATTGGTTGTCACTGTCAAGGAAAATAAATGCCTGATTGGCGCACAGGGGAAAAATGGCGTATGGCTTACGCCTGATTACTGGAAATATCCATTGTTCAGCCATCATCCCGAAAGCTACTTTGGCGCGTTTCTGGATCCGGTGAAGGAAGACGGGGCTGAGTTGATCGAACTGACCGCCTGGCAGCTTGTAACCCTCTTCGCGCGCGAATCGTTCAACCGTTTTATTGAATGGGATTGGAACGAAGCGGCTGAAATCTGCCTTGCATCCGCCCACATTCTGTACGAAAGCATTCTTGAAAAAGAGTGGCTTCCTGATTTCGCTGCCTGGGAAGCGGGAACATTCCGCTGGCGCCTTCCGGGGAGGGTGAGCGACGAATTCGACAGCTCTTTTTGGGAACAGGAGCTTGAATCCGGTAGCATCCGGATGACCGCCTACGATTTTGTGGAGGAGCTCTTTAATTTGGCGCTCGACTCTTATCTTACCCGGAACGCCGAAATGCGCGAACTGTTCGGCCCGAAGCTCGATCTGCTTGAAGGCAGCAATATTCCCGCGGCCGCGCTTGCCCGGTATTTTGACGAAGATAATTGGCTCGAATGGGTCGGCATCAAGGAGAACGGGGCGCCGTTCACGGTCGGGCTTCGCCTTGACGAGCCTGAAGATGGCGAGGGCTTCTGGCTGCTCGAGACATTTTTACGCGGGAAAAAGGACCCTGATGACCTGTACCGTTCCGATGATCCCGCTGTCCCTGCCTCCTGGCGCCCGTTTTTGGAAAAGGCCGAACGCGAGGAAGAGCGCTGGGTCGGGCTCATCCCATCGCTTGGGGTATATGGCAGGCTGAAGACCTCCCTTTCCGAGGAGGAAGCGTGGGTCTTTTTAACCGAATCAAGCGAAATGCTGCTGGCGCTCGGGGTCGAAATCCTGCTTCCTGGCTGGTGGCAGGCGATGAAAAATGCCAACCTGCGCGTCAAGGCATCGCTCAAGGGAACGGCGAGCCATCGCCCATCATTCGTCGGCCTTGACGCCATGCTTGATTTCAACTGGCGTTTCTCGATGAACGGCGTTGATCTAAGCGAGGACGAATTCCGTTCACTTGTGGAAGAAAAACGCAGGCTCGTTTACGTACGCGGGCGCTGGGTGAAGCTCGACCCGAACTTCATCCGCCAAATCCAGGAAATAATGAAGAAGGCCGAACGGGATGGCCTCCATGTCCGCGACCTGCTTGAACAGGAGCTTGTCGATGAACCCGAGGGCGACGAGCTCGAGAACCCGCGCGCATTCGCGAAAATCCAAATCGAACTGAACAGGCAATGGAAACAAATGATCAAGCAGCTTGGCGAGATTAAGGAAATTCCCCTGGCGGAAGTGCCTGCAGGCCTGCATGGGACGCTGCGACCATACCAGCAGCAAGGGATGAGCTGGCTCCTGTTCCTGCGCCAATTCGGCTTTGGCGCGGTCCTCGCCGACGACATGGGCCTCGGGAAAACCATCCAGCTCATTTCCTACCTTCTTTCGGTAAAAGAAAAAGCCGCCGAAGCAGGAAGTTTGGGCGAAGGCACAGAGGCGCCCGCGCTCATCATTTGTCCGACTTCGGTACTCGGAAACTGGCAAAAGGAGCTGGAGCGCTTTGCCCCAAGCCTGCGCGTCCATCTCCATTACGGCTCCAACAGGCTAAAAGGAGACAACTTCGCCGAAACGGCTGCCGGAAGCGATGTCGTCCTGACCTCGTATGGGCTGAGCCATCTCGATGAGGAAGAGTTCAGCCGGATGGAATGGGGAGTGATTGCGATTGACGAAGCGCAAAACATTAAAAACGCTAACACAAAGCAATCCCGGGCTGTCCGGAAGCTGCGCGGGCGCCATCACATCGCCCTGACAGGGACGCCGATGGAAAACCGCCTATCGGAGCTCTGGTCGATATTCGATTTTACGAATCACGGCTATCTAGGGAGCCTCGGACAGTTCCAGAAGCGATTTGTCATTCCGATTGAAAAGGAAGAAAAGGCTGAAAAGGTACGCGAGCTTCAGGGCCTCATCCGCCCGTTCCTTCTCAGGAGGACGAAAAAGGATGAGGATGTCGCGCTTAACCTGCCTGATAAGCAGGAACAGAAGGAATATTGCCCGTTAACCGCCGAGCAGGCGTCACTGTATGAACAGCTCGTTCAGGATACATTCAACCAGCTTGAAAAGCTGACCGGCTTTGAACGGAAAGGAATGATCCTCCAGCTTTTAAGCAAGCTGAAGCAGCTCTGCAACCATCCCGCCCTGTACTTGAAGGAATCCTGGAGAGCCGGCGCCTTGGGCATTCTGGATGCCCTGGAAGAAACGGATGAACTCATTTTGAAACCTGTCGAAGAAATGGATGGCGACAGCGGCATTTCGGACCTCATTTTGAAACAAGAAATGGATGGCTTGCCGGATAAAAGCGAAGCTGAAGGCGTCGGACCGGCTAGGCAAAACGAAACTGACCTTACAGGCCTTGATGCCGAAAACGAAATTGCCGGAGCGCCGGAAGCCCCTGTACACCCTGTTTCGGATTTAGTTGGCGGGGATAAACGATTGGGAGGCTTAACCGCCCGGGCCGGATCCTCCGGACGGGATTTGATTACCCGGTCGGCTAAGATGGAGAAACTTGTGGATCTTGTGGACGCTGTCCTCGAACAGGGCGAAAGCTGCCTGATTTTTACCCAGTATATTGAAATGGGCGAAATGATTAAAGCCGCGTTGAAAAGAAAGTTTGGAATTGATGCGCCATTTTTGAATGGCGGCGTGCCAAAAGCGAAACGGGATGAAATGATCGCGAAATTCCAGGAACATGAATTCCCGGTATTCCTGCTGAGCCTGAAGGCCGGCGGAACGGGGCTTAACCTGACTGCCGCGAACCATGTCATCCACTACGACCGCTGGTGGAACCCGGCCGTCGAAAACCAGGCGACAGACCGGGCCTACCGGATTGGGCAGCAGCTGTTCGTCCACGTCCATAAACTGATATGCACAGGGACGCTGGAAGAGAAAATCGATGCGATGCTTGAGAAAAAACAGCACCTTAATGACCAGATTATCCAGAGCGAAAACTGGATTACCGAACTATCGACCGAGGAATTGCGGGACCTGGTCCTGTTAAGATAATGGAAACAGCTAAAGGGAAAAGGCCGCTGAATTGGCAGTTCAGCGGCCTTTCCTATATAACAGGGGGTTTTTATCAAGTATGTCCATCGCTTTTAAAAATATACACACTATATAGGTTGAATCAACAAAAAAAGCCGGCGGAATCCGCCGGAGTATGTGGGGAGGTTCGGGGAGCTGATTGATTTTATTTCTGCGGGGGGCATGTTGGGGTTTCTTAAAAGGGAGGAACTCTCTTTCGGGGAAAACTGTGCATATGCAAGCCGGCTGCGGGTATTAGAGGCGAAAGAGGAATCTTGAATCCTCATTTAAAGGAAACTGCGGCATCTTCACGGGACACCCGCTGCACGTTTGTTTCCACTCATTTTCGTGCTCCGCAAGCCGATCTTCCAAAATACGAATCCTGCTGTGAAGGCTGCTGACATGCTCGTTTGTTTTCCCGGTCATGCGGATTAAACTTTCGATCAGCAGCTCCAGGCTCTCCGCGACGTTGCTTTTGTTCCTATCCAAAGGGGAATTCCTCCTTGGAAGGGGCGGATGGCTCTCTCTCAAAGGTAAACGGTGGAGGTGCAATTTGCTGGGAACGAAGGGGGGACTCATGGCCCGCCGCCTGTTGCTGTTGGAGTTGCTGATAATTGCTGTTGTTGGCTCCTGAATCAAAGTTGGCGGTCCCTAACTGTTCCTGGCCGACTGGTTGTTCCTTGCGCAGGAAGGGAATCGGTTCAGGCTCCGCGTTCCGGGGGGCGTCCATACCTGGAATCGGAACTGGCCTTGAATTTTCCTGGTCATGCGGAACTGAGTCCGCTGGCTTGCTGCTAAGGAAGCGGATCGATTCCGCAACGACCTCGGTCACATAAACCCGTTTGCCTTCCTGGTTATCATAATGCCTGGTCTGGATCCTTCCGGTGATGCCGACCACCGACCCTTTCCGGCAATATTGAACAGTGTTTTCGGCAGCCTTTTTCCACAGGGTGCATTGGACGAAATCTGTATCGAAATCACCATGGCTGTTTTTATAGTGCCTATTCACAGCGAGGATGACATTCGACACTGGCGTACCTTCCGTTGTGACCTTCAATTCGGGGTTTTTGGTCAGCCTGCCCACTAGCGTAACTTGGTTTATCATACTTCCAACTCCTTTCGTCGATGCGTCCATCTTACCTCCCGCATGCGACAAATGTAAAACCGCCAAAAATGGCTTTTAAGCATGTTTTATGCCCCAAAAAAGCATTTTTCCGTCTGTAAAAAACACTTTTGTGCGCGATCCCTGCAAATTTTGACGAATTTAGGGGTTGGGAAGTTATTTTTCGACACATCCGTTCGGCGCGGCATTTATCCCTGGGTATGATATAATACAGGCAAAATCACTGTAGGGAGGGTTGCTGGAGTGAAAACTTTCAAACTGGTGTCACTGGAAATACTCAATGGCGAGGATTCTACGGATATTCCCCTTGAAAGCGGCCTGATCATTAACAAGGAAGATGAGCATTCCAACTGGCTTCTCGAGGCCTATACCGGGGTTGCCCATCATGATTATTTCAAAAATTTGTTTGATTCCGGCAATGAGTTTATCGTTCAGGCGGTAATTACTCACAAGGATAACGACCCGGCATTTTTCCAGACAAGGGTTTGCTCCCTTAAGAAGTTCGAACAGCATATCAGCGTCCTCCTCCAAGGCAGGCTCCGGAAAACGAAAAACGACTATGCAGAGGTCCTTCTTGGGCAATTGCTTGACCAAGGATTTAAGGGTGACTCGCTGCTTGATGAATTTAAGGATAAAATGCAGCGTAAACCGAAGCTGAAAACCCGGAAGACAGAGGTTTAATGAATAACGGACAAAAGGCGGCTCCACTGGGGCCGTTTTTTATATGGGGGGTTTTTTGAAAGAAATGATTAGTTTCGACATTTGGGAATTCAATCAAACGTTTGATTGAATTTTGCGGAACGCTTATGGGGCATGGGTTTTGCCAGGAAAAACGCACGGAAATTGGCGGATCCAGGGGGTTGAAATGTCTTTTAAAAAGGCCAGCACATGCATTCCGAGATCCTGCTTGCTTCCTGGTGCTTGTGTGTCCCAAACCTGGGCTTTTCGCGGCACAGATCGCTCCTAAAACATAGTCTGAGCCGCGATTCCAGTGTTGGCCTTCTTTCTTTTACCGGCGTTTTTTCATATTATCGCCATTGTCATTCGTGTCGCTCGGGAGGCCATCTTCATCGACCCTTCCGTCGTTATTCGGATTCACATCATTCCCTTTATAATCCTGAATCCGGTTTTGTGAGGGAGGATTTTGTTCATCATCATTTGTCCCGCAGCCAGTAAGGGTGAGACATGCTGCGAAAATCGTTCCCGCGAGAAGTATGAACAGCTTCTTTTTCATAAAAAAGCCCCTTTCATTTTTTAAGTCGGCCGGATATCGCCTTCCCTTAAATTGCCCCAAAACGAAAGGAACTTGCATACATGCGCCAAAAATCCATTTGACTGAATAGATAGTTCACTAAAAAGAACAAGACAAACAAAAACATACAGTGCCAGTTACAGTCTTGGAAGGAGAGTATGCGGCACTGTATGCTTTAATGTTCTTACTAAATAAACATATTTAAAAAAAGGTAAACCTAATCCCAGCCAAAATAATCCAAAGGGCCCATAAAAATAGCATGTGAGCGATGATGACCGGCAGCAAACCGGACAAGAAATGCCCCCACATTGGATTTACCTAAATCCCCAGCTCGGCGGCTTTAACACTGTAAAGACCTATTTATTCTGGTCGATGAGGGCGAACATGATTTCAACTTCGCAGGCGAGTTCGCCGTCGACTGTGGCAATTCCTTTGCCTTTGCCCATAGGGCCGCGGAAACGGACCATTTCTACTTCAAGGTGGAGCTGGTCTCCCGGATAGACTTGTTTTTTAAACCGGCAGTTGTCGATGCCAGTGAAAAATGCAAGCTTCCCGCGGTTTTCTTCACGCTTCAACATGGCGAAGGCCCCGACCTGGGCTAGCGCTTCAACAATCAGGACTCCTGGCATGACCGGGAAATCCGGAAAGTGGCCGTTGAAGAATTCCTCATTGGCGCTGACATTTTTTATGCCAACCGCGCGTTTTCCTTCTTCGACTTCAAGAATTTTATCTACAAGCAAAAATGGGTATCGATGCGGGATGATTTCTTTGATTTGCTTAATATCAAACATTTTAGTACCTCCTCATAATATGAACTCACAAATTCATTTTACGGTTTCCGTATAAAAAAAGGAAGGGATTTCTCCCCTCCTCGTTATTTTTTGGACACAAGGTCAAGGATATGTGCCCACGTCGATTTATTGAAAACATCTCCGGCATTTCCATCCCCGAGCACTCCATACCCGAACATCGCCCCGCCAATAGCACAGACGAAAATTAGAAGGACGAACAGGATAATCCTGAGCCAGATTGGGATCAGCCTAATCCGGACGTACTTCCTGTTCCCAGTGGCTTTGCCCATTCCTTCCTTCTTGGACTTCTTATACTGTTCGCGTGTTTTCGGCTCCTGCTGCTTATAAGAGATAGAAGACATAATGAACTCCTTTAAACGGGAGCCAAGGCAAACAAGGCCGCCATTGCTCCTTTTTGAAAAATGTATCGAAAAATCATTCTGTATACATCTATTATAAGGAAAAACGGCAAATTAAACATCCTTTTTCACTAAAACCCAAATATAGGCATCATTTATGCTACAGGCATTTCCAATCCAGACCTTGCCCAATGCCCCAATCACACCAAAAAAGCCCGGCAAAACTCATGCCAGGCTTCATTCTTTCATTCTCTTTTAACCCAATTTCCTTCTGGCAATCCTGTCAATGTTGTCGAGCATTACGCCAGTACCAACAGCTACGCAATCCATTGGATTTTCGGCAACCAAAACAGGCACCTTCAGTTCCTCGGCAAGGAGCTGGTCGATCCCGTGCAAAAGCGCGCCGCCTCCAGTCAGGATCACGCCGCGGTCAATAATATCGGCAGAAAGCTCAGGAGGAGTGCGTTCAAGGACACTCTTCGCCGCCTGGACGATCACAGCCACCGATTCACGGAGAGCCAATTCAATCTCCTCAGACTGGACGGTGATGGTGCGCGGAAGCCCGCTGACCATATCGCGGCCGCGGATTTCCAGTGATTCCTTGCGTGAACCAGGGAAAACCGTCGCTATCTTCATCTTGATATCCTCGGACGTCCGCTCACCAATCAACAGCTTGTACTCGCGTTTGATATAATTCAGGATTTCCGTATCGAACTTATCGCCGGCCATTTTAATGGAGGAGGAAGTAACAATGTCACCCATCGAAAGGACGGCGATATCGGTCGTTCCTCCGCCAATGTCCACTACCATATTGCCGCTTGGCTGGAAGATATCCATTCCCGCACCGATGGCAGCCACTTTCGGCTCTTCTTCAAGGTAAATCTTCTTGCCGCCGCTCTTCTCAGCGGCTTCCTTGATCGCCTTTTGCTCGACGCTCGTAATGTTCGTCGGGCAGCAGATCAGGATGCGCGGCTTCGATAAAAAGCCCTTCACATCAAGTTTGTTAATAAAGTATTTCAGCATTGCCTCCGTCACATCGAAGTCTGCGATGACCCCGTCCTTCAACGGGCGGATGGCGACAATATTTCCAGGCGTACGCCCGACCATGCGCCGGGCCTCTTCCCCAACGGCAAGAACGCGGTTTGTATTTTTATCAATAGCAACAACGGATGGCTCATTCAGTACAATTCCCCGGCCCTTAACGTGAATAAGCACGTTGGCCGTTCCAAGATCAATCCCTATATCCCTTGCAAACATTGCTTTTTTCTTCCTCCTTGAAAACGGATTCCACATACTGTCCTAATTGTTTATTGTATCATACCGGTTCCGTTTTCCATACCTTTTCCGGAAGCTTACGTAGAAATTTGTTGAAATTTGTTAAATTTTAATGGAGGAAGGTTACTTAACAGGCTCGCTTTCCACATCTTCCTTCTGGTATTTCATCTTCGTTGCTTCCCCACCCCGCAAATGGCGGATTGATTTATGGTAATCAAGGATCTCCTTCACTTCATTTGCAAGCTCCGGACTGATCTCCGGCAACCTTTCCGTCAAATCTTTATGGACTGTACTTTTGGATACGCCGAACTCCTTCGCGATTACGCGAACCGTCTTCCTCGTCTCCACGATATACTTTCCAATCTTGATAGTTCTCTCTTTGATGTAATCGTGCACACCACTCGCCCTCCCTTAGGTTGGATGTGAGAAGTGTGAAATGAGACCCGTTATCACTTCGACGAAATTCTGCCTTCCGCGCCCATGAACCGGCGCGGCAGATAGCAGCGCTTTTACACAAAAATGCCCTGCCCTCTGACCCTGTAAGGTCTAAACAAATCCCTGGCTAAATACACGTTCTCCTCAAAACGACTCTTCACCTCAAACACTCTCTTGTACAGGTTTGTAACAGTTTATTAGCTTGGATAGGCGAATATGCACACAGGACAAGGAGTACCGGGAAGTTTTTGTAAAAAGCGGACAATGCGCCATGTTTCCAATCTCTCTTTCCCTCCCTTCACACCCGCTGTTACGAGGAAGAAACAGGCGGGAACCGGGACTATTTTCCTAAAAAGGGCTAGTGGCATCAGGCAGTAGGATGTTTTCCTTTCGGGGAGCAATTTGATACAATAACCGTAGGTCTTTAAGTGCCCTGCTTTTTCCGGGCAGAAAATTTCACTTGCCAAACACAGGAGGTTACGATGACTAAACTAAGGTTTGCAATACTTGGATGCGGGAGAATTTCGTACAAACACATCGAAGCATTAATCAACAACATTGAGTATGCCGAATTGGCTGCAGTATGCGATATTGATGAGAGCAAGGCAGTCGAGCGGAAGGAACAGTACGAAGCTAAAGTCCAGGGTTCCGATGTGAAGGTATATACCGACTACATAGACATGTTAGAAAAAGAGCAGCTTGATGTTGTCACAATTGCGACTGAGAGCGGCTACCATGCGAAGCAGGCAATCGAATGCATGAACAGTGGCGCCCATGTGCTGATTGAAAAGCCAATGGCGCTTTCCGTCGAAGATGCGGACAAGATGATCGCAGTCTCGAAAGAAACGGGCAGAAAAATCTGCGTTTCCCACCAGAACAGGTTCAACCCGCCAATCCAGAAGCTCAGAAGGGCTATCGAGGAAGGCCGCTTTGGCCGCATTATGAGCGGAACGGCACGTATCCTCTGGACACGCGACATGAATTATTACAAGCAGGCCCCATGGCGGGGAACAGCCGCGCTTGATGGCGGCACCCTGATGAACCAGTGCATCCATAACATCGACTTGCTGCAATGGATGCTTGGCGGCGCCGAAATTGAGCGGATCCACGCCGAGCGGGAAACATTCCTGCGCGATATCGAAATGGAGGACTTCGGCGCCATCCTGATCAGGTTCAAAAACGGCTCGATCGGAATTGTCGAAGGCAGCGCCGTCGTTTATCCGAAGAACCTCGAAGAAACGCTGAGCATTTTTGGCGAAAAAGGAACTGTCGTCATTGGCGGCCTTGCGGTCAACGAGATTAAAACATGGCAATTCGCCGATGAGCGCGATTACGACAAGGACGATACAAGCACCGATATCGACAGCGTCTATGGCGAAGGCCACACCCCGCTTTACAAGGATTTCATCGACGCGATCAATGACAACCGCGAACCGCTCGTCAACGGCGAAGAAGGCAAAAAAGCTATGGAAATCATCCTGCGCGCGTACGAAGTTTCACCAAAATAATGAATCACGACAAAAACACAGCCGGCGTGGCTGTGTTTTTGTTAACAAAGCTGAGTTCTGCGATCGTGGGCACGAAAAACCCCCCATGTCCAGGTGGATTAGCCTGAGAATCGGTTTATCTCCAGGCCTCCTCCAGCGTATCGCGGAAAAGGCGGTTAAGCTGTTCAGTCGGGTCTTCAATTTGGACGTTAAGTGTTTTGGCGTATGCCTCAAGACGGCTGATTTCTCCCTCAATGAACTGATTGATTGCCTCAATCCTCAACTCCAGATCGAGCTCATCCCCCGCGATTTTCCGCTTCAGCAAGACCATTACTTCTTCTTTCAGGACGCCATTCGGAATGATATCTTCGACTAGCTCCTTGAACTCCATCGCCGGGATTGTATTGTATTTTTTAATCCACTTTGCCGCAAGGATCGGGCGCAGGACATAAAAATACTTTTTGATTTTTACAGAAGGGCTTTGCAGATATTCCCGGTAATTTCCCTTTGCCATATTGAGATAATGATGGATGCCCGAGACAGGTGAGTAGATGCTTCCGCTCAGCTCTCGTAATGTATCGATTGCCTTACCAGATTGGTAATAGACAATCCCGGAACGGAGCCACTCAACCAATGGCGGATTCGACTTTCGGAACAGCCTCAACGCCTTGGCCAACTCCCAGCCGCTGACATCGAGCAACTCATCAACCGGAATGGAAATAGGATCGTGCTTTGGAACTTCAATCACGTCCCTTTTCTGGTCAATCGATAAATACCAGTCCTTTTGATGAACATAGATAAACCGGACATCATAGTCGCTGTCCTTGGACGGAACCCCCCAGGCCCTGCTCCCGGACTCACAGGCAAACAATATTTTAATGTTATAGTCTTTTTCGATGGTTTTAAGAACATCGAGGATATGGTTTCTCAAAAAGTCTCCCTCCTGTTTTCAAAAAAATATTGGTTTTTCTGTCTGAATCAGCGGACTTGGACGGTTTATCAGCATTTGGACGGGGCTTATCAGCGAATACGCTTGGGTTATCAGCAATTAAACGCGGTTTATCAGCAAACGCACTCCGTTTATCAGCATTTGGACGGGGTTTATCAGCGAATACGCTTGGGTTATCAGTAATTGAGCGCGGTTTATCAGCGAACACGTATCGTTTATCAGTAATTGAACGCGGTTTATCAGCGAACACGTATCGTTTATTAGTAATTGAACGCTTATCAGCGAACACGCATCGTTTATCAGTAAACGAACTCGGTTTATCAGCAAACGAACCTGGGTTATCAGCATTCGTTTGATAACATCCTCCGCCCATGCTGGAATTTTTACTAGTATAACAAAAACCAGGGGATTCAGTCCCCTGGTCCATTTTAGTTGCAATCCTTAGCCTCAAAACCGTTATACCACACAAGCTCTATCAAAACGATCTTTAGAATCGCCGTTAAGACCGCCTCCTCACGCAAGCTCTATCAAAACGGCCTTTAGATTCAAATTGCCTAGATATTGATTCTCTCTTTTACCCTAGCGCTTCAATTAGAACTTTCACCGCATCATGCAGGTCCCTGTCGCTCCAGGACGGCATCGCTTTCTTCCCCGCCACAGCCAGCTCATGAGAGGCCGGGATATGGATGAATCCGGCCGGTATCTCCTTGGCAGCTTCAGCAAGTTCATGAAGCGCGGCATACATGACATTGTTGCATAGGTACGTTCCAGCTGTGTTGGAAACCTCGGCGGGATAGCCGCTTTCCTTCAGCGCGTTTACCATCTTCCTGATTGGGAGGGTCGAGAAATAGCCGTCCGGCCCGCCCTCGACAATTGGAGCATCCTCAAGCGCGACCCCGTTGTTGTCAGCGGCTCCGTCCCGGCAGTTAATCGCAATCCGTTCCGGCGTAATCGATGATCGGCCCGCGGCAAGGCCGAGCGAAATAACCGCCTCCGGCCCCTCCTCGCGCATTTTTTCCAAAAGCCTCGTCGAAGCTGAATTGTAATCCACAGGCAAAAGCAATCCCGTGATTTTATACCCGCCAACTTCCTGCCCGTCCAACGCTGAAACAATCTTTTCGGTCGGGTTAATCGGAAAGGATAAAAACGGTTCAAAGCCTGTCAAAAGCAATTTTTTCACGTATAAGCCCTCCTCTACCAACTGGCGATGCTGCCATCGGTCCGATGCTCGGTGCCGCCCGTCAGCACGCCAGTCTTCGGATCACGGACGATAATTTGCCCGCGTCCGAAACCGCCTGAGTCATAGGCAACCGTAATCGCATGCCCTTTGGCGGCAAGCTGCTGGATTACATAATTCGGGAACTCATGCTCCACATCGACCCTAAGCCCCTCAATCCACTGCCAGCGCGGCGCATCGAGGGCAGCCTGCGGATTCAGACCGAAATCGACCATATTCATTACGACCTGTACATGGCCCTGCGGCTGCATAAAGCCCCCCATCACACCAAATGGCCCAATGGCTTCCCCGTCCTTCGTAATGAAGCCAGGAATGATTGTGTTATAACTCTTCTTCCCCGGCTGGAGGCAGTTCTCGTGGTCCGGGTCGAGCGAAAAGTCGACACCCCGGTTCTGCATCGTAATTCCGGTCCCCGGCACCACAATCCCTGAACCAAAGCCCATATAATTGCTTTGGATAAAAGAAACCATGTTCCCTTCCCCGTCACCGGTAGCGAGATAGATTGTTCCTCCCTTTGGAAAACTGCCGGGCTCAGGTACCTGCGCGGTTCCCTGGATATTGGCGCGGGCGTTATTCGCGTATTCTTCCGATAAAAAGTCATCCACTTTCGCCTTCATCGTCCGCGGGTCGGAAATATAGGCTTTCCCATCCGCGAATGCCTGCTTCATCGCTTCAAGCTGAATATGAATCGCTTCCGGACTTTCCCGGTGCGTGAAGTTGTATTCTTTTAAAATGTTCAATGCCATCAGGGCAATGAGCCCCTGCCCATTTGGCGGGATTTCCCACACATCATACCCTTTATAATTCACGGAAATCGGCTCGACCCATTCTGCTTGGTAAGTAGCGAGATCCGATTCATCCAGGAAACCCCCGGCCGCTTTTGAAGCCGCGGCAATTTTTTCGGCGAGGCGGCCGCGGTAGAAGCTTTCCGCCTTTGTTTCCGCAATCTCCCTCAGTGTGTTTGCATGGTCCGGAGACTTCCACATCTCGCCTGGCTCAGGCGCCCTGCCGTTTGGCGTAAACAGCTTGAACCACTCATCGAATTCAGGGCCGTTCAGCCTTGTTTTAAAAATTTTGAGGGCCCTCGCCCAGTACTTCGCAGTGATTGGCGATAACGGAAAACCATTTTCAGCGTACTCAATCGCTGGACGCAAAACTTCTGTCAGAGGAAGCCTTCCAAAGCGTTCGGACAGCATTGCCCAGGAAGACGGCACTCCGGGAACTGTAACAGGGATCCAGCCTGCCAATGGCATTTTTTCATGCCCAAGTTGTTTCACCTTGTCGATTGATATGCTTTGGGGCGACGGCCCGCTCCCATTCAAGCCGTATAGCTTATTCTGTGTCCAGACGAGCGCGAACGCATCCCCGCCAATCCCGTTTGACGTCGGCTCGACCACAGTCAGGCAGGCCGCTGTCGCAATCGCGGCATCAATCGCATTCCCCCCCTGCTGGAGAATGCGCAGCCCAGCCTGGGCCGCAAGCGGCTGCGATGTGGCAACCATTCCGTTTCTAGCAACAGCCGCCGTCCGGCGTGATGCAAATGGATAATTTAGTAGTGACAAACCCTTTTCCCCCCGGCAAAAGAACATAGTTTTTTAGAAACATTGCCTTATTGTATACACTTGGAGCATTGGTATAAAAACTCGTAAAACGGGAATTACTTCGTTACACGAAAAGTATACCAAAAGACCCATTAACTGTCTAAAGGTTCTGAAAAATAGGACCCAACTATTTTTGCTATTTTTTAAATTGGAAAATTATTTTATACTAAAGATGCAATTAAACTCCGAAAGGGCACACCCGGGGAAACCCGGCGCCGCAAAGCTACAGGGGCTTCGACCTTAAAAAGTTACGCTAGCCAGCTGCCGAAGAGCTAAGAGGGTTCAGACAAATCTTCTTAATCTCCCTTCGGTTTTAATTGTAATAAAATTTTGGGAGAGAAAGAGATGAAGAAGTTTGTATTTACAGCCGCCATGGCGGCAACCCTTGCGTTCGGGACAACCGCCAGCGCGAGCACAGAGCTTGAAGGTACCGCAGGAACCACTCCTGATCAGTTCCTTTATAACTTCGACCAGCTTTTTGAAGACCTGAAGTTATTGTTTACGTTTGATTCGGAAGAGGAAGCGACCTTGCTGATGGAGTTCGCAAAAGAACGCCTTGCTGAAGCAGCTTTAATGACGGAAGCCGAGAAGACTGAATATGTAAGCAGCGCTGTCGCAGACTATACCAAACTTCTTGAAACAGCGAAAGAAACGGTGTCTGAGGTTATCGCCGACGAAGAAGCCTCAGATGCAGTAAAAGAGGAATTAACGAACAAACTTGAAGAAGCAGCTGAGCTAGATGAATCTGTGGAAGGCCAGCTTCAAGAAGAAGAGTTGGAAGAAGCGCAAAAGATTATTGACGAAGCTTATTTGGTCGCAAACGTTGTCAAAGGCTTCGATACTGAAACGGTCAAGAATCTTCGCACAAAGGAATTTGGCTACGGAGAAATCACAAAAATAATCTCGCTGTCCGAGCTAAGCGGAAAAACGATTGAAGAGCTAACAGCGATGCTTGAGGAAAAGGACATCGATGAAGTCATGGCCGACCTGGACGTTACGATGGGCCAAGTCAAATCCATTGTCCTTGATAAAAAAATTGCGTACCTGGAAAATTCACTTGCGGAAGCAGGAGAAAATGAAAATTCCAAACAAGTGAAAAAGCTTGAGAAGAAACTGTCTGTCCTGACTGCCAAAAAGGAACGCTTTGCTGCGAGGGACGAAGAGAAAAAGGATGACGGTCAGGAAAGTGAAACACCTGCAGAATCCGGAGAAGGCACGGATGGGGAACAAGCCGCGGATAACGGAGGTACTCCGGCAAGTGAAGAACAAACTGGAAGTGCCCCAGGCACAGCCGGCGAGGAAACCTCCGGGGCATCCGAGGAAGGCACTGCAAGTACGGAAAACGTTCAAACGCTGGCAGCCGCCTCAACATTATCCAAAAAAGAAACAGCCGCAGGCACTTCTTCGGTGGTGAAGAAAGAAAAACCTGCAAAACAGTCTCCTGATACTGTTAAAAAGGAAAATGGGACTGGCAAAGCAGCCGGAACAGCGAAGAAGGAAAGCGCGCCTGCCAAAAATGAAAAAGAAAACGTAAAGGCGCAAACCCCTGCCCAAACCGCCAAGGAAACAGCTGAGCAGAATAAAAAGGAAAACGAGCCAGAACAAAAAGAAAAAGCTGCCGAAGAAGCAAAAAAGCCAGCTGACCCAGGTCAAAAAGGAAAAGAAACCTCTGAAAAAGCAAAAGAGGAGAAAACAAAAGACGAAGAAACTGGCAGCTCCGATAACGGCCAGCAACAACAGAAACCTGAAAAAGAAGTGAAAGAAGAGAAATCCCAAAAAGAAAACGCAAAACAAAAAGGCGGGAAATAAAAACCGCCTCATGGGCACCATCCAACCGGATGGTGCTTTTACTATATTCACAGGAAAAACCCTTTAAACAATGTCCTTATGAAAAATATACTGCTCCCCACTCCTGCCCATAATCCGCCTGCCGCGGTCGGCAAAGCCCGACTTCCGGTATACATGCTGCGCTGCCAGGTTGGCGTTGTTCACAGCGAGTATGATGTCCGTTTTATCGGGAAAGTTCTTTTTAACAAAGCCTGAGATCTGCCGAAGTGATTGCGAAGCGATTCCCAATCCCTGACAGTTTACGTTAATGGAATAGCCCCTCAACAGGATGGCTTCCGGGCTTTCCGTATACGGTGCAATCCCTTCCCCTTCATGCAAGACGAAAAAACCTACAGGCTCACCGTCGTACAAAATTACGACAGGATGCCTGCCGCTATCATTCTCGCATGCTTTCAACGCCTCCAAAGGCATCGCCGTAAACTTCTTTTGCTCCTCAGGCAATGAATATTCTTCTAAATAAGCGCGATGGCGTTCATTGTAAAACTCAAGGGCCACCGCTTCCGGTTCTGTCTGATCCCTCATCTCGATCCCCTCATTTAAAGAACGTTGACATACAGTGCGCGTTCTTTTCTGGTAATACCCTTCATGAACTGTCGGTTACTTCTTTCCAGCCTCAATAAAAACATTTTTGACCAGCTTGACCGGGATTTGCGAGCCGCCGCGTTTTTGGACGTCTTCGACGAGCATGGCCACGAGTATGTCTCCCGCTTCCGCATTGTAAGCGACAAACCAGCCGTTCTCTTTTCCGGTTTCGCCTTGGGCCGCCTTGATTTCAGCGGTGCCCGTTTTCCCTGACAATGGATAGCCCTTAATTTCCGCCGCGCGCGCCGTGCCGCCCGGGTCGGATACAATTTTCCGGAGGATCGGGCCGACTGTTGCAGCGGCTTCCGGCGAGATGGCCTGTTCCTTCAGCACCTGCCCATGCTGGTCATCTAGGAGCAGCACCGGCTTAATCATATTCCCCGTGTTCAGGAACGGCGTATACGCTGCCGCCAAATGAACGATATTCATCTCAAGCTGCGCCTGCCCGTAGCCGGCATCGGCAAGCAGGATATCCTTATCAAGCGAACCAATCTGCGAAGCCTGGAGTGGGAACGGATAGCCGAAATCCTCCTCGAACGCAAACTTCTTCATTCCCTCAGTAAAGCCCTCTTTACCCATTTTCAGTGCCGTCTGCGCAAAATATATATTGTCCGAGAACACGAGCGCCTTTTCAAGATTAACATTGGCGGCCTCATGCACCCTTGTGACAAAGTACCCTCCCCAGGAGGCGTCTTTCTGCCACTTCAGGCCTTTTACGTTCATCACATCCGCCGGATTGAGCGCATTCGCCGTCAGCGCCGCCCCAGCGACAATTGGCTTGATGACCGACCCCGGAGCGAACTTTTTATTGAAACGCGTGTTCAGCGGCTTATTTGGATTTTCGTCGAGCGCTTTCCATTCGGCCGCCGACATTCCGAAAACCACCTGATTCGGGTCAAAAGTTGGCGAGCTGACCAGCGCGAGCGTTTCGCCCGTCTTTGGATTGATGGCGGCAGCGGCCCCTACTTCCCCATTCATTTGGGCGGTAATGTTCATCTGCAGCTCCGCATCGATTGTCAGCTTGACAGGCTGCCCGTCAACCACCGGCTTTTCAGCAAGTATTTCCTGCCCGCCCGCATCCTTGTTAATCACGATCTGGATGCCAGGCTGGCCGCGGAGCTGTTCCTCAAACACCTGCTCGATGCCGCGCTTGCCGATCATGTCCCCGCTGGAATAGCCCTTGCCCTCGAGCTTCTCAAGCTCCTCGGCTGTCACCTTCCCTACATAGCCGACAAGATGGGCGGCCGCGGCCCCATACGGATAAATCCTCGACTCCACCTTCTTCGTCTGGACTGGCTCCAGCTTGATCAATTCCGCGATTAACGCCTCATCGTTCATGGATACCTTTTTAAGCGGCACGAAATAGTCCGGCTTTACCCAGCTTGCCTTAACCGCCTTTTCAATGCTTTCCGGCGCCATATTGAGCAATTTTCCGAGCTGGGCGATTGTTTCCGCCTCCTGCCCTTCCATATCCTTTGGAACGACGCCAACTTCATACACAAGGCCAGTTGTCGCCAATGGATTTCCTGTCCTGTCAAAAATCTCGCCGCGTTCGGGGGTTTGCATTGACAGGGAGATTTTATCCCCCATTCCGAGCTGCGGGAAGATATAGGCTGTATTCCAATCAACATACCAATCTTCTTTCTTGTCCCGCTCCTCTTTCACAAGAAAGGCGTCATGTCCGAACTCGATCGGGCCGGCGATGCTGTCCATGGTTGCCGTAAAGCCGTATTGGGCCCCTTCGCCATCCTTCTGCTTGTCCTCTTTCGGCTTTTTAAAACTCACGTTCAGGTTGTTGATCTTGAGATCCCCATAGATCTTTTTATATCGTTCCGTAAAATCCTGTTTACTGACTGAAGCTTTCGCGTCCGCAGACAAGTACCCATACATTCCGTCAAAATCCTGCTTGTTCCACAGCTCCACATATTCCGAAAAACGGTCTGCCGGGTCGGGTTTTTTCTCCGTGCAGCCTGCAAGAGCGGCTGCAAAAATCATAGCAGAAACAATCATGAACAGCTTTTTCATCACCCATCCCCCTTGTCAATTTGTCTCATTTTACCACAGTTCACGGGAATTCCTGAAGGAGGACACATTGCGGGCAGACTGTTGTGCCGAACCGCCAGTAGGGCGTGGGCCAATTTTCCACAAAAAAAAAGAGAGGGGTATCCCTCCCTCTACAACGTATGATTATGAACTTTTTTTATCTCCGGATTTGTCAGTGGAGTCGCCGGATGGCTCGTGGAGGCCGTCTTCGGCGGAGTCTGCATCTTCTTCATCAACAGGGGTATTGCCTTTGTCTTCACCCTCGACTGATTCTTTCTTTTTGGAGGGTTCGTCCGTTTTGCTGTTCTGGAGCGAGCTCAGCGGCTTATCGAAATAATTGGCCGGATTGACCGCTACTCCGTCTTTGCGGATTTCAAAATGGACATGCGTGCCGCCTTTTTGGTTTACCTGGCTTTGGCCCGCACCGGCCAGCACTTGGCCTTTTTCAACCTGGTCGCCAGCTTTGACCTTGATATCTTTCACGGACTGATATTGTGTTACAATACCTTTGTCATGCTGGATTTCAATCACATTGCCGAGCAGGGAATCCTCTTCGACCCTGGTGACCGTGCCGCTTAATGAAGCAACGACATCAAAGTCTGATCCATCCTTCATCGCGATGTTGAGGCCGGTATTCGGAACATAGGTGTTGTTGTAAACGACCAATGCTTCCTGCTGCTCTTTCGGATCGGCGGAG
Source organism: Neobacillus piezotolerans (assembly GCF_003362805.1). Lineage (GTDB taxonomy): Bacteria > Bacillota > Bacilli > Bacillales > Cytobacillaceae > Bacillus_D > Bacillus_D piezotolerans. The sequence goes on along the minus strand of NZ_QNQT01000002.1, from coordinate 316,882 downwards.
TTTTCATAGAATTTTTTCTGAATGACCGCGTTCTCCTTGTTTACGACCGGCATCGCGAAGTTTTCGAGCGATTTGTTCACCTCAAGGGCGGGCTCGTTAAACTTCTTCTTGGCGTTTTCAGTAGTTTTGTAATTGTACTTTTCCGCTGAATCGCCGCTCATTTGATACCAAAGGACACCTGTCAGAATGATTGCCGCACTTGCAATGTAGACTGCCGGTACTACCCAGCTCTTTTTAAGAAAACGTTTGAAACCTCGAGAAGATTGCTTTTTTTCTTCCTCTCTCATTATCATCACCTCAGCAATCATTCTGAACACAATGGTAGAATTATATACATTGCCGGATAAATTTTTGGAATATTTTTTGCAATCCGGCCCATCTTTATGCATATTTAGGAGGATTTTTTATGAAAATTTTACTTCTATGGGCGGCGAGGCTGCTTCCCTTCATCTATATGGCCATGATTTGGATCATGTCCAGCCTGCCAAGCAACCACTTCGTCGAGCTCCCCGACTCGTCCCTCGACCGGACAATCAAGGAATCGCTCCACCTAATTGAATTCGCGATTCTTTACGGAATTTACGTCCTTGCCGTTCTTACTGGGAAAAGGAAGTTCAAGAGAAGCGTGAATATGCTCCTCGCGGCCGCTGCGGCCCTTTACGGGCTCACGGATGAAATCCACCAGTCGTTCTACCCCTACCGCTCCTCGTCGCTGTTTGACCTCTTCAAAGACGTCCTGGGGATAGCGGTTGTGTATTATTTCGTGGACGGCGCCCTGTTCAGGGGGAAGTTTCCGAGGCTTGGCGGACTGCTTTGGAAATGGAAGGCGTTCATGCAACGCTGAGCCGGTTACTACTAAACATAAAAATCGATAACTGAATAGGAAGCCAGGGATTGAGGCAAGAGGTCGGAGTTATTCCATCTCGCCCTCCATCCCTTTTATTTTGCAATTTAACGTACCGAGCTTGTCCATATTTTCCCAGCATATCTTCCATCGCGGTTCAATTGAAAATTGCTGATTGTTTAATGGCCCATGTGTACTCTATAGTACGCATGAAGTTTCCTTAGGAGAATTTTATCCGGGTTTCTGGCCTTAGTATCCGGGTTTTTGGTGTCATTATCCGGGTTTCCGGCCTCATTATCCGGGTTTTCGGCATTATTATCCGGGTTTTTGGCCTAATTATCCGGGTTATGAAGGGCGAACAAACCAGCAAAACAGAAAAGCCAGCCCCATAAAAGGCCGGCTTCCTAAAACCTATTCTTTATTTCCTCGCGCTAGCTGTAACGGTAGCGAGCAGATTGTCGGCGGGGCTAATTTCAATCCCCTTGTAGTAGTACTTGACGATTTCCTGGTATGTTTTCCCCTCGGAAGCCATTCCATTCGCGCCGTATTGGCTCATGCCGACTCCGTGGCCAAAGCCGCGGGTCGTGATGATGATTTGATTTCCATGCCGCTCCCAGGAGAAATCTGATGACCGTAGTTCCAGCTCTTCGCGAATTTCCCTCCCGCTAAGAACCCTACCGTTAAACTCCACTCGGCTGATCCTATTGCCCGCTGTACGGCCCGTTATTTTCCCGATCGTCTTGGAAGTTCCCACCTTCACGCCAAGCCTTTTTTCAAAATCGCTGACGGAAATGCTCATCCTGTCCTTGAATTTTGGCGATTTCTTATCCCAAGGGCTTGCCACACTCCGTAAATAAGGGAACGCATTTTCCCAGTATTCCTCCGAGTTTTCGGTGAAACCATTGCTTGTTGAGAAGAATTGCGCATAAATCGCCTTTCCGTTATATGTGAGGATCTGGCCGTCGGTTGAGCGGACCGCTTCAACTATTTTCTTCTTTTTCCAGCCATAATCCTTGCCCCAAGCCCTTTTCAAATCGGCATCGCTTTTATATACCTGATGGAATTCGGTATCGCTCACCTGAGCCCCGCCCGGAAGGCCTGCCTTTTCCCCCGCCATAAGCTGTTTGACAATATAGGTCCTCGCCGCAAGAGCCTGGGCCTTCAATGCTTCTTCTTCGAACTCGGCCGGCATTTCCGCGGCTACTACGCCTTCCAGATACTTGTTCAAAGGCACCTTCTCAACCTCTTTTAGCCCCGTCCTGTATACTGCGATTTCAACTGCCGAATCGGCCGCCTTTCTGTTTTCCTCAACGGGGGCTTGCTGCGGCTTTTCACCCAGTCTCCCGTCCACTCCCTTGTCCTTGTAGGGCAGGACAAGCAATGCCGGGATTACAAGCGTTACCGCGAACAGGAAGGATGCTAGTGCGATGATCGATTTCATATTTTTCATGGACGAGCCTCCAATTGAAAAGTAAACGGCCGGCATAGCCGGCTTCCGCTTCACTTAAACATATGGCACTGGACAAACAGTTATGCATGAAATTGGCTCTTGGCGCTGTTTAGAGATAAGAAAAAGCCAAAGAAATGAATCTGTCAGACATCTGACAGCTCCATCTTCGGCTTCCTCGTAATCGGACCCATATTCCAATAAATAATAACAATTTATTATGCATTCAAATCGGTGATAAGTGTTTCTTCTTCCGTGAATACTTCGACTTGATCAACGACTCGCTCTACATCGGCTCCAAGCGCCGCAAGCTTTTGATGGAAATTTACGTAGCCGCGGTCGAGGTGCTTCAGTTCGGTAACCCTTGTCACACCTTCCGCTACAAGCCCAGTGAGAATCAGGGCCGCTGCCGCGCGCAGGTCGGTTGCCGCTACTTCCGCCCCTTGCAGGTTTGATTTACCCGGAATAATGACGGATCGTCCTTCAATTTTTATATCAGCATTCATACGGCGGAATTCTTCCACATGCATGAACCTATTTTCAAATACCGTTTCGGTAATCATTGACGTGCCTTCCGCGCGGAGAAGCAGCGCCATCATTTGTGACTGCATGTCGGTCGGGAAGCCCGGATGCGGCATCGTTTTAATATCGACCGCCTTCAGTGTATCGGTACCGATTACCCTGACTCCGTCCTCTTCCTCGATAATGGTAATTCCCATTTCCTCCATTTTTGCAATCAATGAAGATAAATGTTCGGGAACAGCCCCCTGTACAAGTACATTGCCGCCTGTGATCGCGGCGGCTACCATGAATGTCCCAGCCTCGATCCGGTCCGGAATGATGGCATGGTCAGCGCCGAACAATACATCTACGCCTTCAATTCTGATCGTACCTGTACCCGCGCCAACAACCTTGGCGCCCATTTTGTTCAAAAGGTTGGCAAGGTCGACAATCTCAGGTTCTTTCGCGACGTTTTCAAGAATGGTTGTGCCTTCCGCAAGTGTTGCGGCCATCATGATATTTTCAGTGGCCCCCACGCTTGGGAAATCGAGATAGACTCTCGCGCCTTTCAACCGGCCATCAACTTCCGCTTCAATAAACCCGTTTCCGACTTTCACTTTCGCACCCATCGCTTCAAAGCCTTTCAGGTGCTGGTCAATCGGGCGCGAACCAATCGCGCATCCGCCTGGCAATGCCACGCGGGCACGCCCGTTGCGGGCCAAAAGCGAACCCATTACCAAAACTGAAGCGCGCATTTTCCGAACATATTCGAATGGCGCCTCCTCTTTCAACTCTCTGGATGCATCTACAACAACTTGATTATTTTTAAACACCACTTCTGCGTTTAGATGGCGTAATACTTCGTTGATCGTATATACATCGGAGAGAGCCGGGACATCACGTATAATGCATTTTCCATCACTGGCCAACAATGTTGCAGCGAGTACAGGCAGTACAGAATTTTTGGCACCCTCAACCCTGACCGTTCCATTCAGCCTATTTCCGCCGCGGACGATGATTTTTTCCAAGTGTATTCCCCTCCGCGTCCAAGTTCACTATATTAATATTCAATCGTAATGATGGGGGTTCCGACTGTGACAGTCGCATACTTTCCCCCTGTCGAGCGAACAGCAATTTGTACGTTCATTCCATATTCAAAAGTGTCGGTAAACAATGGCGAATGCGCCGAAATTGAGATGAAATCTTTTTCCTTGATTGCCTCGGTTTCAACGGCATTTAATCGTTTCATTATTCGGCTTGCTTTTAAGTATAGAGCCTTATCCATTCTATCATCGAAAATGCCGGTGATACAAGAGAAAATTGGCGGTTCACCTCGAAAAATGTCATGCAGGCGATCATTGAACCCGCCTTTTGTCAAAAAGGCTGCACTTTCTTCATTCCATTCCCTGCCCGCGGCCTTATATATTATATACGCATTTGTCTCGTGGGGTGTGCGGGTAGAAATAATTTGAAGATATTCCCTTCCATATCCGGATGCGGGGGATACTGCCGCCGCTTCCCACTTTCGGCCGGATGCCGTGAAGGTCCATTCCCAGCCTGGTAACTTGTCCTGAAGCCGCGCCGCATACTTCTCCAATTCCCCGGGTGAATTAGAATCCTCAATTATTTCCCGTGAATAAACCGTCCACTCCTTAAGCAAACTATCTTCTGCCTCCAATACAGCCGCGAGCTTTGTCAGTTCCGGTGCACTGTCAGCTACAATCGTTTTATTCCCAAGTTCTAACACAACAAAACCAATAATGGCAAATATTGATAAAACCCGCTTCATTTTCATGCGCCCGATCCCCTTCCCCTCATTAACATTTTTACCAAGGGGTTATGGGGCATACATGGGAATTCTCGTCACTTTTAGACAACGCACAGGCAAATCGCGAAATTTGTAAAATAATGCACAATAATGATTGTACTCAAAATAATCAAGCTTGAACACATGTATTAAGTCCTAAATAGCTGGCTAAAAATTGATTTTTTTCATAAATATTGGGCTCTCGCGTCCTTACAGCATGAAATTGGCTCCCATGGGGGATCAACTTTACAGCATTTACAAAAATTTCAAAATTGTTTGCAGTTGCCACAGACCCAATAATCGCAGCAACAGAACCGCTTTAGCCCGACTTTGAGCAACCACTAATCAAATATAGCCGGAAGCTGGCGGGACAATAGAAGGTAATCGAGGAAGAAATTGCTCACAGCGGTACCAATGGCAATTGCCAGCAATATGTATAAAACCCTTGCCTGCAGAACCCGGTTTGCCTTTAGCAGTTTTTCAAAATTCAATGCCTGAATTGCCCACCAAGCCATTGTAATGCACACCAGATGCACCAGGATTCCGACTAGCGCGCCTACTCCAAAATCCGTGATCAATAAAACGCCCCCTTAACCTGGCTCGCCCAACCTGTTTCATGTACGATTTCAGCATTGGGGCCACTGATAACCAACGCAAAAACAAAGGTAATATTTAGGATTATCCCTTGTCTGTTTTTATTAGTGTGAAATAATCATTCATGATAAGATAAGAGATATGCTTATGTCTAATGCCTCTCCAACCCTATTGTATGGATAGCCACAGGGAAAAGCAATCTTTTGAATTACCTCCACGGGGCAGGAGAATTATAGTTTTTGGATATATAAAATTTTGGTATGAAGGTGATTTTTATGAAGAGGGTAAGAAAGGCGATAATCCCGGCCGCCGGGCTTGGAACCCGCTTTTTGCCTGCGACAAAAGCTATGCCGAAAGAAATGCTTCCGATCGTGGACAAACCGACGATTCAGTACATCGTTGAAGAAGCAATTGAATCCGGCATCGAGGATATCATTATTGTTACCGGGAAAGGCAAACGGGCCATAGAAGACCATTTTGACCATGCATTCGAACTTGAGCAAAACCTGCTGGAAAAGGAAAAGTTTGAGCTGCTTGAAAAGGTTCAGGCTTCCTCAAATATGGTTGATATCCACTACATACGCCAAAAGGAACCTCGGGGGCTTGGCCATGCGGTTTGGTGCGCGCGTAACTTCATTGGTAATGAACCATTTGCCGTTTTGCTGGGTGACGACATTGTTCAGGCTGAAGTGCCCTGTCTTAAGCAGTTAATCAACCAATACAATGAAACCCTGTCGTCTGTAATTGGCGTCCAAAGGGTGCCAGAATCGGAAACGTACCGGTATGGAATAATCGACCCGCTCGAGGAGCACAACCGCCGTTACCAGGTAAGGCAGTTCGTCGAAAAGCCGAAGCAAGGGACCGCCCCTTCGAATTTGGCGATTATAGGGCGTTATATCCTGACTCCGGAAATTTTCATGTTCCTGGACAAGCAGGAAATTGGCGCGGGCGGAGAAATCCAGCTTACCGATGCCATTCAAAACCTCAATGAAATACAGCGGGTCTTTGCATACGAATTCGAGGGCAAACGATTTGATGTCGGCGAAAAACTTGGCTTTATCGAAACGACTCTTGAGTTCGCGCTGCAGATGCCTGAACTAAAAGAGGATTTAATCGCATTTATGAAAAAACAACTAGAACTGAATGGAAACTAAATGAACAGCCGCATCCATAACTGGGTGCGGCTGTTTCGTATAGAAGCCTAGGAAAGAATAGTAACCCATTGTTTTTATCGGAATCAAAGCGCAATTTGTATCCTTATAAAGATTTTCCTCTTCGCCTGAACCGTTGTAACCGGAATCAAAGCAAAGGGCCGCCCCATCCCACGGAGCAGCCCTTTGCCATTTTGCTTTTATGTTTCCCCTTTGAATCATGCATACGGCTTCCTTCCCCAAAGGAAGCAGCACATTTTATGTTTCCCCTTTGAATCATACATACGGCTCCCTTCTCCCAAAGGAAGCTGCATGGCTTTCATGCTAGGCGGCCTCCTTCCCCCAAAGCAGGCCGCTGGCATTCGCTTTACAGCCTTCGGATTATTCTCCATAATCCCAAAAGGCGCTTAAGCTCAAAATACCGCTATTTCAACAGTTCCCCAAAACCGCCGAAATTGTTATGCAAGAAGTCCAACGCAAGGTTTGGCATGATTCCGAACAGGACGCTGGCAGCCACCGTAATGGCAAGCGCCGCGAGTATCCCGGCTGGAACCTTGAATTTTGTTTCATCCGCCGCCGGACGGAAGAAAACTTGAGTCAAAATCCCGAAGTAATATACATACGATACGACTGTAGCGGCAATCATAATCGATGCCAGGACATAGTGCGGATTTTTCTCATCAATGAAAGCACTCAGGAATATGTTCATTTTGCCAATGAATCCCGCTGTTCCAGGAAAACCCGCCAGCGACAGGATCAAAATGCCAAAAGCGGCGGAAAGAACGGGCGCTTTCTTGTAAAGACCTGCGAAATCCTTGATATCCTCAGAACCAGCTTTTTCGCTCATCAACTGGATGATCGCGAACGCTCCGACATTCATAAACGTATAGGCTACAAGGTAGAACCATATCGCGTCAAACATGAAGTAGCTAAGCGACGTAAATGCGACAAGCATGTACCCTGCATGCGCAATGCTTGAGTATGCGAACAGGCGCTTGATATTCCGCTGCCTAAGCGCGACAACGTTTCCGATAATCATTGTAGCTGCTGCAAGGAACGCGATATAATCCTGCAACTTCAGCAATAGCGGCATGGATTGCGGCCCTTCTGTGACCGCCATGCCGAACACTGTAAGCATGATCCGGATTAATACAATAAAACCTGCAGCTTTTGAAACGACGCTCAGGAAGGCTGTTACCGGAGTCGGCGCTCCCTGGTACACATCCGGTGCCCACATATGGAACGGCGCTGCGGCGAGCTTAAAGGAAAGCCCGACCAAAATCATGAAAAACGCGATTCCCAGAAGGTAGACCTGCTGGCCGGAAGAGATAGCAGAAAGCGTGCTGGCAATCTCCTTCAGGTTCGTCGAGCCGCCAATTCCGTACACATAACTCATCCCAAACAGCGTGATTGCAGTCGAGATGCTGCCATTAATGACATACTTCATGGCCGACTCATTCGAGTTCAGCTGATTCCTTCGTATACCCGCAAGGATATAGGAAGAGATTGAGAGTAGTTCAAGGCCGACAAACAACGTAATCAAATCTCCGCTTGACGCCATGAACATCCCGCCAAGAAGGGCTGTCAAAAACAGATAGAAAAATTCGCCTTTATATTCCGCGAATCCATCCTTCGGCTCATAATGGACAGCCAAAAGCATCACTAGCGCGGAACCACCAAGAAGAATCAACTTAAACACCTTGCCGAAACCATCAAGCCTGTACGTATCAGCAAGAATTGATGTCACCGGCGAATCAAGCATCCCTACCAGGGCAATCCCGGCAGCCACGATCGCGGCAAGTGAAATCCATCCAAACATCTTGCGGTCGCTGCTTTTTGGCAAAAACAGATCGAGAATGGTTAAAAGAGCGGCTGTACCGAGTATGATGAACTCAGGCGCCATAATGCCCCAGTTGTATGATAGCAATTCTTTGAGTTCCATCGTTCATCAACCCCCCAGCCCAATCATGATAGTTTTAAGTGCGGATTCCAGCGGTGAGCTGAGCACACTTGGGTAAACGCCGATTAGGACAATCAGGAACAGCAATGTCAATGCCGGCACATATTCTACCCCTTTTAAATCAAGGACTCCCGTAAATTCGCGATGTGGCGTTCCGTATGTCATGCCGAGAATCGCCCTCAGAAGATAGGCGGCTGTCATAATGATGCCAATACAGCCTATGGCTGCAAGGACCGGCATTTCTTTAAACAATCCCAGGAATGCCATAAACTCGCTGACAAACCCCGACATACCTGGAAGGCCGAGAGAGGCCATACCGCCTGCAAGCAGGATACCAGCCGCAATCGGCATACCTTTTGCAAGGCCGCCCAAATTGGAAATGAGCGAAGTATCAAGGCGCTCATAAAACACACCAACCAGGAAGAACAGCAAGGCGGATATCAGCCCGTGCGAGATGACCTGGAAAATTGCCCCCTGTATACCCGCTTCGTTCAGCGCGGCCAGGCCAATCAGGACAATTCCCATATGGGAAATGGACGAATAGGCCAAAACCATTTTGAAATCCGTCTGGATAAAGGCAAGGAACGCCCCGTACAGTAGATTCACTACGCCAAGTATAGCCAAAAGGACGGCGAGCTGTTTGAACTGTTCCGGAAAAATGCCCATCCCGAACCGGATTAAACCGAAGGCGCCAATTTTCAAAAGAATCCCCGAGTGGATCATGACAATCGCCGGAGGTGCCTGGACGTGGACGCGGAGCATCCAGCTATGCAGCGGAAAAATTGGCAGTTTGATTCCAAAGGCAACCAACAGGGCAATGAGAAGCCCCATTTTCGTTCCCTCTGAAATCGGGGCCATTAGCTGGGCATCTGGATTTGCAATAAGTTGTTCCAGCAGTTGGATATTCGATGTGCCTGTCCTCGTGAAGAGGACCATGATGACAATCAACAGGACTGCTGAACCGAGCCCGTTGTAAATCAAAAAGCTGTAAGCAGCTTTTTCCTTTTCAAAATAACCCCACTTTCCGATCAGGAAAAACATCGGAATCAAAGTCAATTCGAAAAACAGGAAGAACAGGACAAGGTTTTGCGCCGTGAAGACGCCAAGCATGCCTACCTCCAGAAGAAGGAAGAGCATAAAGTACCCTTTCCACTCCCTTTTAATCATGCCAGAAGCGATTGCGGCCAATGAGGCGACGACAGCCGTCAGGACAACGAGCAATAGCGAGAATCCATTAATCCCCAATTCATAATGAATGGAGAAGTACTTCTCTCCCATTTGCTTGAAACCGCCAAACTGGATCCAGTCGGCCCTCGTTGAGAAATCCGCCAAACTCTTCCCGGCAAGGTAATGCGCATAGGCGGCCAGCGATAGGAGCAGGGCCGGCAAGGTTGCCAGGAAGCCAACCAGCTTGATCGCTTTTTCATTTGACTTTTGCAAAAATGCCAGGACAATAATGCCGAGCAGCGGGGAGAATACCAAAATAGTCAGTATATATGAAAGGTTCATTGCAAATACCCCCCTGTCAGCGCGAAGATGACTGTCAATACGGCCAGCCCGATAAAGGCGAACGCCACATATGTCTGAACCTGCCCGGATTGGAGTTTTGAACCCGTCTTTCCAAATGCCCGGACTGTTCCTGCAACCGCTGAAGCAATCCCCTCAACAAGGAACACATCGATATAGCGGCAAAGATGGCTGATCGCTTTTGTCGCATTCAAGATTGAGAACCCGTAAAGTTCATCAATAAAATATTTGTTGTAAAGGACGTTGTATACCCCGGGTGCCGCGGAGCTGAGCCAGTCGCGGGACAGGGAACGCTTCCCGTACATCAGCCATGCAAGATAAATGCCTGCCAAAGAGACAACCGTCGCGGCAATCATAATCCAGCCTGGTCCTTCAATATGGCCATGTCCCAGCGCGGGATTGCCATCCACAAGCCAGTCGCCGAGGAAGGTGCCGAACCACGGTGTATTGACATAACCAGCAACGACAGCCAAAACGCCCAGTACAATCATTGGCAGCGTCATGGTTCCCGGTGATTCATGGACATTCGTAACGTTCGATCGGGACTCGCCCCAGAAGACCATGAAGAAGAGCCTGAACATGTAAAACGCGGTGAAGAATGCCGCGATAAGCGCGAGCAGGAATAAAACAGGATGGCCGTTTTCCCATGCCGCAATCAAAATTTCATCTTTGCTGAAAAACCCTGAAAACAATGGAACGCCGCTGATTGCCAGTGTCCCAATCAGGAATAACGGGCCAGTCAGCTTCAGCTTTTTCCACAATCCGCCCATTTCCTCAATGTTTTGAGTATGGACCGCATGGATGACGCTCCCCGCCGCAAGGAATAAAAGCGCCTTGAAGAATGCGTGGGTCATCAGATGGAAAACGCCGGCAACGTATCCAGCCGAACCAAGGGCCAGCATCATGTAGCCAAGCTGGCTGACGGTCGAATAGGCCAGTACCCGTTTGATGTCTTTTTGAACAAGGCCGATGCTCGCCGCAAAAATCGCGGTAAACGCACCGATTACCGCTACTGTCAGGAGAGCGGTTTTACTCGCTGCGAAAAGCGGGAACAACGCTGCCACCAAATAGACGCCGGCCGCTACCATCGTTGCGGCGTGAATCAGCGCCGAAACAGGAGTCGGACCTTCCATCGCATCCGGAAGCCATGTGTGGAGCGGGAACTGGCCGGATTTACCCATGGCGCCTATGAAAATAAGGATGGCAATCAGCGTGAGCATCCCCGCGGTGATGGCTCCGGCATCAACAGCGGCGAAAATTTCATCATATTCAAAGCTTTTAGTTTGCCAGAATAATAGAATCATGCCGATTAATAGCCCGACATCCCCAATCCTGGTCATAATAAAAGCCTTCTTTGCCGCAGCCTTCGCTTCTTCCTTGTAAAAATAAAAACCGATCAAGAGGAAGGATCCAACCCCGACAAGCTCCCAGAAAATATAGGTTTGCAGGAGGTTAGGCGATACGACAAGCCCCAGCATTGCAAAAGTAAATAAGCCAAGATAGGCGTAAAAAACCGGAATTCGCTCGTCGCCGTGCATGTATCCCCTGGAATAGATATGTACGAGACAGCTAACGAGAGACACGATAAACAGCATTAATGCATTAAGTTGGTTCACTTCAAAGCCCGCTGTTAATTGAAAATCCCCTATTTTTAGCCAGACAGCCTCGGCCTTGTATGTCGGCGCCGAAAACCGTTCAACCAAAACGGCCACTGACATTGCCAGCGAAGCGAGTGTCAGCGCGATTCCGACAAAGGAGCTTGCCTCTTTGAGCCGTTTGCCAAATAGAAGAAGAATCAAAAATGATAGAAGCGGGAAAAGCGGTATGATCCATGCATTTTCCATCAATACACTATCCCCTTTATGAACGCGCGTTCTGATGCAGATGTAACTCTGGCTGCGCGCCTGATTTCACCCTGACACACAGGGCTTCCGCAGGTGCAGGCCCTGCGATGGAAGTATCCCGGGCAGCCTGCTTTTGGCGGCCCGCTTTATGAATACGGAATGAACCACAATTAGTTTTTCATTATATCCATTTCATCAATGTTCACTGTCTTCCTGTTCCTATACAGGGAAATCAGGATTGCCAGGCCTACCGAAGCCTCGGCGGCGGCCACCGCCATTGCGAACAGGGTGAAAATCTGCCCGTCTATTGAAGGGGTGATTCCATACTTGCTGAATGTAACAAGGTTGATATTCACCGCATTCAGCATCAGTTCGATGGATATAAGAACGATTACTGTGTTCCGCTTTGTCAGGGCTCCGTAAAGGCCGATACAGAACAAAATCAGGGCAAGCGCGAGGAAGGCAGAAGCTGGAACTCCCGAGTTCATATTATTCCGCCTCCTTATTGTCTTTTTTTGCAAGGATAATCGCGCCGACAAGCGCAACGAGCAGGACTACCGAAGCAAGTTCAAACGGGATGATGAACTTTGAGTAAAGCGCGATCCCGATTTGTTCGGTATTGTTTACATGAAGCTCAGTCGAGCCTGGGCCCAGGTCTAGATTGTATATTCCAACATATACCGCCATAGCAAAGCCGGCAACGCCAAGCAGGAGGAGGAACTTCCTCCATTTCCCTGTGCTCGCCTCACTTTCATCATCATGCTTTGTGAGCATGATGCCGAAAAGCATAATGATCGTAATTGCCCCGGAGTAAATGAGAATTTGGACCGCGGCCAGGAATTCCGCCGACAGCAGGACAAATATCCCGGCGATACTGATAAACGTAAATACGAGAGCGATAATTGTGTGGATGACCTTTGTCAGATTCAGTAAGAGCACGCCCCCGATGACTGCCACTAGCGCGAGTGACATAAATGCCAGAAATTCACCTGAAATCATGCCTTATTCACCTTCCGAACATTCTCGTCATTTTCATCCAGCCATTCAAGGTTCTTAAACAGGTTATCCCGGCTATATTCCGCAAGTTCGAAATTATTCGTCATGATGATTGCTTCAGTCGGGCAAACCTCGGTACATAAATCGCAAAGGATGCAAATTTCAAAATTAATGTCATACGTATCGATGACTTTCCCCTTTTTTGTCGGGTCCGGATGTTTCTTGCCTGTCAGCTGGATGCACTCTGTCGGGCATATGTTGGCGCACTGGTTACAGACGATGCACTTTTCGGGATAGAATTTTTGGATTCCCCGAAACCGGTCCGGAAGAGGAAGCGGTTTATTTGGATAATCGTATGTGATTTTTTCCTTGGTCAGGTTTTTAAGGGTATACTTTAAGCCTTTTGCCAATCCAAGCATGTTTTTCACCCCTTTGGTGCGTGATAAAAGAATGCTGTTTTTCCTGCAGGGAATGCAGTTATGCTAATCCCTGATATTTATTAAAACAGTTTAAATAGTTCTTTGATCAATGCGGTGAGGAAGACGTTTGCGAGCGCTACCGGCAGCAATACCTTCCATCCGAATTCCATCAGTTTATCGGCCCGGAAACGAGGGTAAGTTACGCGGAACCAGATCAGGATAAAGATGACTACGCTGAATTTAAGCGAGAACCAAACAGCTCCCGGAATGAAGTCCAGGATTGACAATGGCGGAAGCCAGCCCCCAAGGAAGAGCACCGTCGTCAGAGCCGCCATTGCGAAAAGGTATACGTATTCCGCAAGCATGAAAAACGCCCAGCGGAAACCGGAATACTCAACATGGTAACCCGCGACAAGCTCGGATTCCCCTTCGGGAAGGTCAAATGGCGTCCTGTTCAATTCAGCTACGGACGCTATTAAAAATACAATGAACCCAATTGGCTGGAGCAGGATATACCAGCCATTCCGCTGCGCATCAACGATGTCGTTCAAGTTTAGGCTTCCTGTAAGCAGAATGATTCCAATGACGGACATGACCAGCGGAATTTCATAAGAAATCATCTGGGCCGCCGCCCTCATACCGCCTAAAAGCGCATATTTATTGTTCGAAGCCCAGCCACCGGTCACAATTCCGAGCGTTGTGATGCCTGAGATGGCTATATAATATAGAAGCCCCACGCCGATATCGGCAAATTGCAGTTTATCCGTGAAAGGAATAGCCGCAAGCACCATGAACGATGGCGCGAAGGCAATAACGGGCGCCAGGATGAAGAGGAGCCTGTCAGCCATCTTTGGGATTATGTCTTCTTTCAGCAAAAGCTTCAATACATCGGCTACAGTCTGCAGGAGTCCCCAGCGGCCGCCGACATGATTCGGCCCGTGGCGCAGCTGCATGTAGCCCATTACCTTGCGCTCGGCAAGGATGCCGTATGTTACAAAACCTAGTACAACCAATAGCAAAACGGTCGCAAGCAGGAAGAATATCCCGAAGTTAACGAGCCCGGGGGATGAAGTAAGAAGATTCTCTACCATTAACCGTCCACCTCCCCTAGGACAATATCAATTGCTCCGAGAATGGCAATCATGTTCGCCATATTCTCTCCGACAAGCAGCTTCGAAAGAATCTGGAGATTGTAGAATGACGGCCTCCTGAATTTCAAGCGGTAAGGCTCTTTTTTTCCATCACTAGCAATGTAGCAGCCAATTTCGCCGCGCGGCGATTCAATGCGCACATACGCTTCCCCTTTTGGCGCCTTGATGATTTTTGGCACTTTGGCAAGGATTTCCCCGCCTTCAGGGAATTGTTCGCATGCCTGCTCCAGGATTTTGAGTGATTCCTCAATTTCACGAATCCTTACATGGTAGCGGGACCAGCAATCCCCGCCTTCCTCTGTGATCACGTCGAATTTGAACCTGTCATAGATCGAGTATGGCTCGTCTTTTCTTAAGTCGAATTTTACCCCTGTACACCTTAGGTTAGGGCCGGTAAGCGAATACTGGATTGCTTCTTCCTTCGTATAACGGCCAACTCCTTTAACCCGGTTCATGAAGATTTCATTCCCGGTGACGAGCTGGTGGTAGCCTTTAAGCTGTTCCCTCATATAAGGGATAAAATCCTTGACCTTTTGGATCCAGCCCTCCGGCGCGTCCCATTTTACTCCGCCAACACGCATGTAATTGAAGGTCAGCCTCGCCCCTGATAGCTCATTCAGCATGTTAATGATCATTTCCCTTTCCCTGAAGGCATAAAGGAAGGGGCTGACCGCTCCCATATCCAACAAATAGGTTCCCCACCAGACAAGGTGGCTGGCAACCCTGTTCAATTCCATCGCGATAACCCTTAGGTATTCAGCGCGTTCTGGAATCTCGATGCCCATCATCGTTTCGACGGCATGGCAGATGACATAATTGTTGGTCATCGAAGAGATATAATCCATCCGGTCTGTATAAGGAATGATTTGGGTGTATTGAAGATTTTCAGCGATTTTTTCGGTGCCCCGGTGCAGGTAGCCAATCACCGGCTGGGCATGGGTAATGATTTCCCCGTCAATCTTGACGACAAGGCGGAACACCCCATGGGTACTCGGGTGCTGCGGCCCAACGTTTAGAAGCATTTCTTCTGTACGTATCATTGGTTATACCTCCACGTCGTATTGCTCGTAGTCTTTTCTTAGTGGATGGCCAACCCAATCCTCTCCCAGCAGGATTCGATGTAAATGCGGATGCCCCGTGAATGTAATGCCCAGTAAATCATAAGCCTCGCATTCAGGCCAATCTGCTCCTGCCCAAAGCGGCTGCAGGGATTCAATTGTTGGCGCGTTACGGTCAATCTTCACTTTCAGGGCTACAGATTGCCTGTTCTTATATGAGAATAAATGCACATATAGTTCCAAATGGGTTTCAAAATCGCTGGCATGCAGCTCTGATAAATAATCAAACCCAAGCTGTTCATTGAATTTAAGGAACTGGGCCACCTTATAGTAGGTTTCAGCCTTCGCGACCAAAGTCGGTACATCTTTTGATAGTTTATTGATATAGTAATCTTCAAGAACATCATTTCCGAGATGTTCCTCAATGACTTTTACATATTTATCTAGATAAGGCTGGTTCGGTGACGGCGCTGCCGGAGTTTCTGCTTCAGCCGCTCCTTCACCCTTGGCTGCGGCCGCTGACCTTGCTTTCGCGGCTGCGGCTGCTTTTGCCTTCGCGGCGGCAATCGCTTTCGCTTTTTCATCGTCACCGCCTGCTTCCGGCGCGGCCTCTCCTGTCTGCTTCGCGAGCGCGGCCGCCTTCGCTTTTGCCGCTGCGGCTGCCTTTGCTTTCGCAGCGGCAATCGCTTTCGCCTTTTCATCGTCGCCGCCTGCTTCCGGCGCGGCCTCTCCCGTCTTCTTCGCGAGCGCGGCCGCTTTCGCTTTCGCTGCCGCCGCGGCCTTTGCCTTCGCTGCCGCAGCCGCCTTCGCCTTTTCATCAGCCAGGTTTGTTTCAGTTGTATCCGAAACCGCTTTCACAGTACCGGAATCCTCCACAGATTGCTGTGCCGCCGATTCAGGATTACTCTTCTCAGCAACTTCGCCTACCACTTTATCATCCAAGGAATCTTTTGCGGCGCGAGATTCGGAAGCTGGCCCAGCCGGCTTATCCGCCGCGGATTTCCCTTCGGCTTGCGCTGCCTTGGCGGCCCTTTTCGCCGCCGCGGCTGCCTTTGCTTTCTCAACCGCTTCTTTCTTTAATTGCTCCAGATCTTTCTCCCCGCTCATCGGTTAGATCACCTTCTTCCCCGTCTTCGCCTCGTAGCGAATCTTTTCTCGAAGTTTGTTGATTCCATAGATCAACGCTGCCGGATTCGGCGGGCAGCCCGGAATATAGACATCAACCGGGACAATTTGGTCTACGCCTTTTACAACTGAATAGGACTTTACATACGGCCCTCCCGCAGTAGCACATGAACCCATCGCGATCACCCATTTTGGCTCTGGCATTTGGTCGTAGAGCCTGCGGACGATTGGCGCCATTTTCTTTGTAACCGTTCCGGAAACAATCATGCAGTCGGATTGCCTTGGCGAGGTACGGAAAAATGATCCAAACCTGTCCAGGTCATAATGCGAGGAACCGCTGCCCATCATTTCAATCGCACAGCAGGCAAGCCCGAAAGTCATCGGATAAAGGGAATTGCTCCTCGCCCATGCCTTAACCTGCTCAAGCGTTGTCAAAAACACATTCCTTTTCATTTCTTCCATTTCCTGAGGTGAGATACCATCCAATTTTAAATCCATTTCAACACCTTCTTTTTCCAAGCATAAACAAGCCCGAGCAAGAGCATCAATACGAAAATAGACATTTCGATCAATGCAAATATCCCGAGCTTTTCATAAGCTACAGCCCACGGGTACAAAAACACCGTTTCGACATCAAAAATAACAAACATCAGGGCAAAAATATAATAGCGGACATTGAATTGTACACGGGAATCGTGAAACGGCTCAATACCGCTTTCATATGTCGTATACTTCGCATCACTTGGCTTGTAAGGACGCAAAAGCTTACCCAGAAACAATGCCACTACCGGCAGCAATACTCCCAGACATAGAAACACAAAAACTATCAGATAGTTATTCTGATATAAATTCAAGTATTCCATGCCCATCCCCTCCAATGTTGTAAATTTTCACAAATATGAAATTTGTAACCGAATTCATTATAGCATTGTTACATTTCTGTGTCGACAAGCCCATTGGCAAAAAGAAGCTCCCCCTTCCTTCCGAAAATCCTCTCCCATTCCCCCAAATTAAAAGGAGTACCTGGAAGAAAAACGCCTGGAAACAAGGTAAAATGCTATAATGGGGGCTTTTTCCACATTTTCGCATCTTTTGGAAAATGCCCGCTATTTCACTTTACCTGTGGCTAATCAGGCTGTCAGTGAGGTTTGTCAATCAATCGCATGTTTTTTCCACGATTTTGCTTTTTGTAAAAAAACGTCTAAAATTGCGATGGTCCTTTTACTTCTTCAGCCAATCCACATTCCATTTTATTCTATATAAACACATTCATTCCAGCCATTTGTTCCAAAAGGGGGGAGGAACGTTTAGTAAATAAATCCAGACACAAAAGCCCGCCAGAACTGCTTTTCATTTGCAATTTTAGGCGGGCACTTTTTATTAATATTCTTTTTCCTTTGTATACAGGGAATTCTTTTTATAAATGGATAAAGCTTTCTTGGAGCCAGCGTCAACCGTTGTATCAATGATGACCCACTTTTTTAACTCCTTGATGTAGACCTCGTTCCAGGCATGGTATCCATTGACCCCTGGAGTATATCCCATGGCGACTTTCGTGGGGATACCCTGGCTTCTCAGCATCGCGGCAAACAAGGAAGAATAATCATAGCAGATTCCTTGATTGTCCTTGAATGTCGTTTCAATACTTGGCAAGTATCCAGGCTGGACCGTTTTCAGTTTTTGAGAATCATAGTTTATATTTTTCACAATATAGCTGTGGATTGCTTTTACTTTATCTTCATCCCTCTTGAGTTTGGAGGTTAGTTCAGCTGCTTTTTTAATCGGTCTCATCGATTTATTCCAGGCAATGTTTTGGATGGATTGCAGGTAAACCTGCTTGGGATCCTTCAGTGACAGATTGACAGCTGATTGATGGACAGGAAGATAGCTGGTGCCTGTAATCTGCTCGTACACACTGATCGTGTAACTTCCATTTTCCATTTGAAGGGGGAAATAATTGGTTTTCCCATCGTTCGGAAGATCGTAATAATAAACGCTTCCTGATTTCTGGATTGCAACCTTTACCCTTTTCCCTTCCTGGCTGTTATATTTTACACCAATTATCCCTTTCCCTATCGGATTTGCATCAATTGGCTGTATCACAGCCTCGGCGGCAGCCTTTTCGGGCGGGGAAGAAACTGAATAAGCAGGAACCAAAAATAGAATAAAACAGAGGCAAATGATTATTTTCCGCAAAAAAATAACTCTCCTTTCGGTAGCCAGGCTGCCACTCTTTTCGGAAGAAAAGGCTGAGGCCCTATGGCTTTGCGTCCCTACTTTTCAATAGGTTTGCCATTGTCGTTGAAAAGTTTTTACTATTAATACAGTATAGTATAGAACAAACTCCCAAAATTTTCTACATGATTTTTAAAAAGTTCAGGAATTTGTCAGGATTTGTCATTGTTAGCCTCTGGTTAAAACCTGCAACAATAGAAATAAGAAAGCCATCCCTGGATGAGATGGCTTTCAGCTGCCTTCTTTTATTAGCTCCGCCTGGACAATCAGCCGGTGAGTAGCCGTTTTAATCGGGGTGCAAGTAACGAGGGTCAAGATCCTCTTTTCAGGGATTGCGTTCAGAACAGATGTATTTGTCGGCTTAACAACCATCTTTTTATATACCTTGTAGGTATACGTCCGGTTTCTGTCTTTAATAATTATCGTATCGCCTTTCTCCAATTCATTCAACCGGTTGAACATATGTCCGTAGCTGCGGCTTCGATGCGCCGCAATCGCGCTATTCCCTGGTTGGCCAGGCAATGTAGTCCCGTTTATTAATCCCGCTCCTTTTCTCATGTTCTTCATTGTGGCTCCTTCAAGGACAGGTATTTTCAAACCGATTTTTTTGATTTGTAAAACTCCAATTACCTGCGATGGTGATTGCGGTTTCTTTTTCCCGGAGGGTACAATTTCCTTCTGCGTATTTTGGCCCCGTTTATCCGGGCTCACGATTTGCCCTACCGGCGGCTTTTTATTAGCAGTCTTATTTTCCTGATCGGCTTTTTCATTATCTGGCCCGGCTGAAAAGACTTCATCAAGGCCACGGTAGTTTTCCGCTGCGATGCTGCTTTCAGCCGCCGCGGCCTGGCCGGATGGCTCCCATTCCTCAAGCAGTTTTTCCTGCATATATTCACTATACATCCTTGTGGATATCGGAAACAAAAGGAACCCGCTTCCAATTAAGAGTAGCAAAATTGCAGCAGTCTTTTTCATTTGGCTCTCCTTAAACAAATAGAGGGAGGAGTTCAGCCTCCTCCCTCCCCAGTTTATTTAGCTTCGTACTTTGCTCGCGCGCAGCATCCCGAATCCGGCAACCACCAGCAGCATGCCAATGAAGTAGTATGGCAGTGGGCTGGACTCACCTGTTTGAGGAAGCGATCCGTCAAATCCGCCTACATTTCCTCCCGGTGTTTCGTTGTCACCAATCGTCACAGGAGGATTTTCATCGCTTTCTCCGCCTGTCGCAGGGTCTTCAGGATTTACAACCGTTCCAGGATCGGTTCCGCCGCCGGTGCCAGGATCAGTTTCACCGCCATTGCCCGGGCCTCCCGGAATTGGAGGTGGGGTTAATGATTCACAAATAATCATTACAGTAAGGACGCTGTCAAGCTTCGTAGCCTGCAGTTTATCCATTGTAAGTGTTGTCTGGGTTCCGTTCAACTCGACTTCAATACCCTTGATCTCACTCACATCCAGGTTTACGTCCACAAGGGCTCCATTTTCCCCGAATGTGAAATTAAGGGCTTGTCCATTGTTCAGAAGGATTTTGCCGTTTGCCCCAATGTTTGCACATCCGCTGGCCAGCAATTTAATCCATGCAAGTTCTTTTGCCTCAACAATCGGTCCGCCCGGTGTAGGGTTATCTGGAATGACTATTACCGGTGGAACGGTTGGAGTTGTGCCGCCGCCTCCGCTATTGTCTCCTGGAGGGGTTGTGCCACCGCCGCCGCTATTGTCCCCTGGAGGGGTTGTGCCGCCGCCGTTATCTCCACACTTTAGACCTGTGCTTGTTTTGATTGTGAATTGATTACCGTTATAGGTGAGTTTTAGTATGTTATCACCTGTAACAGCAGTAGACGTAATTGTAGTGTTGCTATTGGCAGCTATGGTCACCGAACCCTTTTGGTCTGTGCCAACAATTTCCCAATTAATTGTCGTTGCACTATCATTGTTGTTTGTTATTTTCCATGCCCTTGTTGCAGCAGGGTTGTCAGTACAAACCGTTTCAAGGATGATTTTCGTTAAATCCGGCACCGGTGGCGATACTGGGCACTGTGCCCCGCCGCTTGCCTTTACAGAAATTTGCTTGTCATCGTACTTAATGATGACCGTATTTGACCCACCAACCGTATTGGTTGTAAATGTGGCGGTTGAATTCGCCTTCACTGTAACGCTTCCGGTTTGCTCTGTCCCAACAACCTGCCACTGGACGGTCACATCAAAGTCATTGTTGTTTGTCACTCTCCACTCGCGCGTTTTGCTTGGGTCAACCGAGCAAAGCGAAGTGAGATTGATCTTCGTTAAATCCGGCACCGGTGGCGTTACTGGGCATTGTGCCCCGCCGCTTGCCTTTACGGAAATCTGCTTGGCACCATATTTTAGGACTACTGTATTTGCCCCTTGAACCGTATTCGTTGTGAATGTGGCGATTGAGTTGGCCTTCACTGTAACGGTTCCGGTTTGTGCTGTCCCAACAACCTGCCACTGGACGGTCACATCAAAGTCATTGTTGTTTGTCACTCTCCACTCGCGCGTGTTGCTTGGGTCAACCGAGCAAAGCGAAGTGAGATTGATCTTCGTTAAATCCG
This sequence comes from Neobacillus piezotolerans, assembly GCF_003362805.1. Lineage (GTDB taxonomy): Bacteria > Bacillota > Bacilli > Bacillales > Cytobacillaceae > Bacillus_D > Bacillus_D piezotolerans. The sequence goes on along the minus strand of NZ_QNQT01000002.1, from coordinate 295,653 downwards.
GCACCGGTGGCGTTACTGGGCATTGTGCCCCGCCGCTTGCCTTTACGGATATTTGCTGGTCACCGTACTTAATGATGACCGTGTTTGCCCCACCAACCGTATTCGTTGTGAATGTGGCGATCGAGTTGGCGTTCACCGTAACAGTTCCGGTTTGTGCTGTCCCAACAACCTGCCACTGGACGGTCACATCAAAGTCATTGTTGTTTGTCACTCTCCACTCGCGCGTTTTGCTTGGGTCAACCGAGCAAAGCGAAGTGAGATTGATCTTCGTTAAATCTGGCACCGGTGGCGTTACTGGGCACTGTGCCCCGCCGCTTGCCTTTACGGAAATCTGCTTGTCACCATATTTTAGGACTACTGTATTTGCCCCTTGAACCGTATTGGTTGTGAATGTTGCGGTTGAGTTGGCCTTCACTGTAACGGTTCCGGTTTGTGCTGTCCCATAAACCTGCCACTGCACCGCGACATCAAAGTCATTGTTGTTTGTTACTCTCCACTCGCGCGTTTTGCTTGGATCAGCCGAACAAATGGAGGTTAGGTTGATTTTTGAAATATCTACTTCAGGTTCTTCGTCCTTGCAAGTGATTTTAAAGACAGTAGTTCCATTTTCATTCTTTGGTGATTCAACAACTACGTCATCTCTATCAAAGGTTAATACCTTTCCACTATTCAGTTTTACTTCTATTTTTAAAATATCCTCAAAATCGTAGTCCAGATCAATAGCTGCATTTGTAAGCTCTACCCTATCACCGTTTTTTAAGATAAAGTAGAATTCTTTTGCTAGGGGGTTACATCCTCCAATTAAATTAACAGTGTATTTATTCTTCTTATCTCTATTTTCCTGGCCTCCGCCGTTATTGTTTTCATTTCCGGGATTCTTGTCATCACCCTGGCCGCCGTTGTCATCATTGTTCCCGCCTTCAACTTTGTAATAGAAGGCGATGTGTGATATGTCTTTATTGTCCGGAGCTACTAGGCCTGTTCCTCTAAATCCTCCGGTAGTATAACTCAATCCGTCATTTCCAGCTTTAACGTATACATCAGCAACAGGAATATTTGATTCCCATCCAAATGTTTTTCCTGCTACCGAAAAATTGAGGGTTACCTGAAGCGGACCATCCGGATCTTTGTATGTTCCATTCTTTAGATTGCCTTCTTCAAGCTTAAACATTTTGAAGCCATCACGGTCTTCCGCTGCTCCCCCTTGGTTCGCGAAGGCCGCGCCCATTGGAAGAATGTTAAAAATCATTAGTAATGCTGAAAGAAATATAGCAGCGTTTCTTACGTATTTCTTTTTCAAAAACAAACCCTCCCTGTCCTAATCAGTTATTTATTCAGAATTTACTTTCGGAATATTCGGTCAATATTTAACGAACACCTCCCTTTCTGGGCACTTGTATTTAATATTGAAAGGCATATATATCCCTTCATTATTATTAAAAAATAATGAAGAACACCAAAAAGCCGCCAGAAATAGTTTCTGGCAGCTGGACGGCCATTCCGAAGAAAATTCGGTAGCAGGCTCCGAGGCTTTGCGTCCCACCCTTTCGAATGGTTTGCCTTTAGCATCATGTATGTAATTACGAACACTAAGTTAGCCGAAAATTCCATGTATCGATTACAGTTTATTGATTACCCGCTTACATACTCAATAAACCAAATAAAGGATTAATTTGATATAAAGGTAGAAAATACCTATAAAAAATTATGCTTATCGGAATATTGTGGACTTTTTTACCAATTATACCTTAATAAAGAAAATTTTTAAAGGCTTTGTTCAAAATAAAGAACAATTTATTTTATAGCACCTCTTCCACTAAAAAATCATTTAACCTCTCAGCATTGCGGCTTATCGTTTGCCTATCAAAAGTTTCTCGGTATATGATTTCTTATAAAGAACAGTTGGAAATTGGGGTTTTCTATGACGTAAGGAAAGCTATTTTTTATAGAAATACTTTTCGAGGTTTAGAGGGAATTAGATAGTTTTTGGAAGTCAATATTAATATAATTTTTGGGAGGGGGAATACAACCTTCCAGAAGAAAGAAACCTGCCTCATATAGACAGGTTTCCTTTTACAGTTATTTTAGAAGAGGGGCGGTTCCATGGCTGGCAATCTTAAACTCCATGTCGCTTGTAGGCTGAATCAGGAAATAGATTTGATTCTCGCCTGGCTTTAAAGTTCCTTTATATCCTGCATCAAGTTCTACAAAGAATTTAACCTTATATTCTACATGGGCTTTTGATCTGGCAACCTCTGTCATTTCCCTAACTTCCACCTTTTTGATTCCTTTCTTGAACCCATCAACCCAGGCGGTTTCCGAAGAATTAAGGAATTGTTCCTTGGATACGCCTGAATCCACGAGAAGATATTTAAAGAAAACGAAAGCGGGATTGATGTTTAATGGAACATCAAGGTCAAGAGCCGGTTCACTGCTTATCCTGTAGCCAATAGTTGGATAGTAATGGTACCTTACGATATAGGCCGACTTAACAGTTGTATCACCCACCGGAACTACAAGCCGGAAAACCTTTACGCTTTTATCGTTCCTCAAAAATTGGGCCTCGGCCTTACTCCATTGAAGCAGCGAGCCGCCGTCTGCTTCAGGTTGGGCAAGCTTGCCCTTGTGGATGATAATGCCTCGGTCTTTTATAAACTTTTCAGCAGCATGATGGGTTAAGGTTTTTTTCAAGTAAGCCAGCAGTTCCTTTTTAGTGTCAATCGAACTGGAAAGGTATCGATAAGTTTTTCCCTTGATAGTAAAAGTTTTGTACTCGCCTTCCTTATAAAATCCTCCCATTTGGACGTAAGCGGATGCTGTCGCTAAATCTGCCGCCATCTTAACAGCCTGCTTGTTGGTTAAATCGGTTGAAGCCTTTATTACTTGTGCTGAGATAATATTATTTGATTCGTCAGCAAACGCCGTATCCGTATTTTGAAGAAGAGGTGCTCCAAGCAAAGCCATTGAAAGGCCAGCAATCAATACTTTTTTGTTTCCCATATTTATTACCTCCGATTATTTTGTGCATGCAATTCTATAGTCGAAGGGGGAATGAAAAACGTTACATTTTTTACCTGAACTTCCAAAGTAAAACTACTTATAAAAAGATAAAAACCCCCGTTACGAAGCTTTCACTTCCTAACGGGGGTAATGTCCTAGTTAATATATCGCTATTTACAATCTTCTCTCTGCAACGGCCAGACGGTTAATGGCACGCTGAAGCGCAAGTTCCGCACGTTTAAAATCGACATGCTCCTGCTGACGCTCCCGGATGCGCTGTTCGGCCCGCTCCTTCGCACGCAGCGCCCGCTCGACATCAATGTCTTCCGACTGTTCCGCGGCCTGGGCCAAAATGGTTACCTTCTCAGGGCGGACTTCCAGAAAGCCGCCGCTTACCGCGACGAGTTCAGTCTTTCCGTCCTTTTTCATCCGGACCGCGCCGATTTGCAGCGGAGCGACCATTGGTATGTGTCCTGGAAGGATTCCCAGTTCACCGCTTTGTGCTTTCGTGCTTACCATTTCGACATCTGCATCATAAACCGGGCCATCGGGAGTAACAACACTGACTTTAATAGTCCTCATTTTTCACCCTCCTGGCTTGTTTAGACCTCTACGCCCATGCCTTTTGCAGCTTCGACAACGTCTTCGATGCGGCCAACTAGGCGGAATGCATCTTCCGGAAGATGATCGTATTTTCCTTCAAGGATTTCACGGAATCCTTTAACAGTTTCCTTGACCGGTACGTATGAACCAGGCTGGCCGGTAAACTGCTCGGCAACGTGAAAGTTCTGCGACAGGAAGAATTGGATCCGGCGAGCACGGTGAACGACTAGCTTATCCTCATCACCAAGTTCGTCCATACCAAGGATGGCGATGATATCCTGAAGCTCGCGATAGCGCTGAAGCGTCTGCTGTACTTGGCGCGCAACATTGTAATGTTCTTCGCCGACAATCTCAGGAGACAACGCACGTGAAGTCGATGCAAGCGGGTCTACCGCTGGATAGATACCCATTTCAGAAAGCTTACGTTCAAGGTTTGTCGTTGCATCCAAGTGGGCAAATGTTGTAGCCGGCGCTGGATCTGTATAGTCATCCGCTGGTACATAGATTGCCTGAATCGAAGTAACGGAACCTTTATTGGTTGATGTAATACGTTCTTGCAGCTTACCCATTTCAGTTGCAAGTGTCGGCTGGTAACCAACCGCGGATGGCATACGTCCGAGAAGGGCGGATACCTCCGAGCCTGCCTGTGTGAAACGGAAAATATTGTCCATGAAGAACAGAACGTCCTGTCCCTGCTCATCACGGAAATACTCAGCCATTGTCAAACCTGTTAGAGCAACACGCATACGCGCGCCAGGCGGTTCGTTCATCTGGCCGAATACCATCGCTGTCTTTTTGATAACGCCCGAGTCGGTCATTTCATGGTAAAGGTCGTTTCCTTCACGTGTACGCTCGCCGACACCGGCAAATACGGAAATACCGCCGTGCTCCTGGGCGATGTTATTGATCAATTCCTGGATAAGGACGGTTTTACCTACGCCCGCACCACCGAAAAGGCCGATTTTTCCACCTTTAATGTATGGTGCCAGAAGGTCAACTACCTTAATTCCCGTTTCTAGAATTTCAACTTCTGTCGAAAGCTGCTCGAAAGAAGGCGCTTCGCGGTGGATGGAATCCCTGCGGGCGCTGGCCGGAACTGGAGCATCCAGGTCGATTGAATCACCAAGCACGTTAAAGACGCGACCAAGGGTGACATCCCCAACCGGAACTGAAATAGGAGCGCCAGTGTCCACTACTTCCAGGCCGCGTGTCAACCCGTCTGTGGAAGCCATTGCAATGGTACGGACAGTATCGTCACCAAGGTGAAGGGCTACCTCAAGGGTCAGGTCGATATCGACTTCTGATGCATTGCGCGCTTTGGAACTGATTTTTAATGCGTTATAGATTTCCGGCAGGTTGCCGCTGTCAAACTTAACGTCAACAACCGGTCCCATAACTTGCAGGACATGTCCTGTGTTCATCGTTTTCCCTCCAATCTGAAAAATACGGGACCAGGGCCGTGCCCTTACCTGTAATTAGGCAATTGGACAGCGGAAGCCTTGGCCACTCATTCGTGCCGCACGATTACTCCAAAGCAGATGCTCCGCCGACAATCTCTGTGATTTCCTGAGTGATTGCCGCCTGGCGGGCACGGTTATATTTCAAGCTATATGAATTGATAAGCTCTTTTGCATTGTCGGTTGCATTCCTCATAGCGGTCATCCTGGCAGCATGCTCGCTGGCCTTCCCGTCAAGAAGCGCGCCGTAAATGAGGCTTTCCGCATATTGCGGAAGGAGAACTGCCAGAATTTCCTCGGCATTTGGCTCGAATTCATAGGATGTAAGCTTTTTGGAAGCGGCAATATCCGTTAATGGAAGCAGCTTCTTTTGGGTTACTTCCTGCGAAATCGCACTGAGGTAGTGGCTGTAATACATATACAGTTCGTCAAATGTTCCGTCGGAGAACATGCCAACCGTGCTGCTTGCAATTGCCTTTATATCGTCAAATGAAGGCTGATCGGAGATTCCGACTATGTCAAGGACGACATTCATTCCCCTTTTGCGGAAAAAATCCCTACCAACCCGTCCGATTGCGATGATGGCGAATTCGTCATTCGATTTATGGCGATTCTGGATTGTCTGGTACAGTTGGCGCAATATATTGCTGTTATATGCGCCAGCAAGCCCCCTGTCGGATGTGATGACAAGGTAGCCAGTCTTTTTTACCGGCCTTGACTGGAGCATTGGATGGTTCGCATCCTTGCTGCCAACCGCGATCGAAGCCGTCACTTCCTGAATCTTTTCCATATAAGGGACAAAGGACTTGGCATTCATAACTCCACGGTTCCATTTTGCCGCCGATACCATTTCCATCGCTTTAGTAATCTGGCTCGTTTTCTTAGTGGAAACAATCCTGGATTTAATGTCGCGTAATGATGCCACTGGTTCTCACCACCCTTATCAAAGTTAAGGCCGAAAGCCTATTGGGCTCCTGCCTGTTAATGTTGGAGTATATACTGGCCACGGCTCCCCTCCAAGCAGGCTTTTCCTCATTCGGAAAAGCCCGGGAAACTGGAAGGGCTCAGTGCCTTAGCCATTATTCCGTAACTGCGAACGTCTTTTTGAAGTCGTTGATTGCAGCTGCCATATCTTCATCTGAAGGAAGCTCCTTCGTTGTAGTGATATGGTCCAACACGTCTTTGCGGTTGTGGTCGAGCCAGCTAAGGAACTCGGCTTCAAAGCGGCGAATATCGCCAACTGGGATATCATCCAGGAATCCACGTGTCAATGCATACAGAATTGCAACCTGCTTTTCAACTGAAAGTGGCTTATGAAGGTCCTGCTTCAGTACTTCAACTGTTCGGGCGCCTCGGTTAAGCTTTGCCTGGGTCGCTTTGTCAAGGTCGGAACCGAACTGGGCGAATGCTTCCAACTCACGATAAGACGCAAGGTCTAGACGCAAGGTTCCAGATACCTTTCTCAATGCTTTAATTTGTGCTGAACCCCCTACACGGGATACAGAAAGACCAGCATTGATCGCCGGGCGTACGCCAGAGAAGAACAAGTCCGACTGGAGGAAGATCTGTCCATCGGTAATAGAAATAACGTTTGTAGGAATATAAGCGGAAACGTCTCCCGCCTGGGTTTCAATGAATGGAAGGGCAGTGATTGACCCTGCGCCTTTTGCATCGCTTAATTTTGCCGCGCGTTCAAGTAGGCGGCTGTGCAAGTAGAATACGTCCCCCGGATAAGCTTCACGGCCTGGAGGGCGGCGCAGCAGCAAGGAAAGTTCCCGGTAGGCTGCAGCCTGCTTGGTAAGGTCATCATAAATGACCAGCACGTGCTTTCCATCATACATGAACTCCTCCGCCATCGATACTCCTGCATATGGAGCAAGGAATAAAAGTGGCGCAGGCTGGGATGCCGATGCAGTTACAACAATTGTGTAATCAAGCGCTCCGTACTTGCGCAATGTTTCCACCGCGTTACGGACCGTTGATTCTTTCTGGCCGATCGCGACATAAATACAAATCATGTTCTGGCCTTTTTGGTTCAGAATGGTATCAATTGCGACAGATGTCTTACCAGTCTGACGGTCGCCGATAATCAATTCACGCTGCCCACGCCCGATTGGCACAAGGGCGTCAATCGCCTTGATGCCAGTCTGGAGAGGCTCATGAACGGATTTACGGTCCATTACCCCAGGGGCCACCGCTTCGATTGGACGAGTTTTTGTTGTGTGGATTGGGCCAAGGCCGTCAATAGGCTGGCCTAGCGGGTTAACTACGCGCCCGATAAGGGCTTCGCCTACCGGAACCTCCATGATGCGGCCTGTACGGCGGACTTCATCGCCTTCGCGGATTTCCGTATACGGCCCAAGGATAATAATACCCACGTTATTTTCTTCAAGGTTTTGCGCCATACCCATAACGCCATTCGAAAACTCAACAAGTTCCCCAGCCATGACATTGTCGAGGCCATGAGCACGGGCAATACCGTCACCAATCTGGATGACTGTACCAACATCACTCACTTGAATTTCCGACTGATAGTTTTCGATTTGCTGCTTTAACAGCGCACTGATTTCTTCAGCTTTGATGCTCATGAGTTTCACCCCTATCTACAAATCTAGGTCAATAGTTTACGTTCAAGACGGTCCAGCTTGCCGCGCAGGCTGCCGTCGAAAATTCTGTTTCCAATCCGGACCTTGATGCCGCCGAGAAGGTCGGTGTCGACAATATTCTCAATCCGGAGAGCCTTTTTACCAACCCTTGCCGCAAAAGATGCCGAAAGTGCGATGCTCTCTTCGTCGGACAACGGCCGGACGCTGTATACCTTCGCTTCGGCGATGCCCCTTGCATCATTCGCAAGCTCGATAAATCCATCCGCCACCCCCGGTATTTCGTTTTCCCGATGGCGGTCGATCAGAATCATAAGGGTATTTTGAACAAAAGTGTTCAAGTTCGCGAAGGCACCCTTAACAATGGCTTTCTTTTGGTCCAAAGAAAGCCTAGGTGAGTTCAAAACCGCATTCAATTCCTTGTTGTTCTCAAAAACATCTTTCACAACGCGAATCTCTTCTTCAATGGCTTCGAGGAGGCCGCGTTCCTTCGCTATACGGAACAATGCCAGCGCGTACCTCTTGGAGATTATCGATGCGCTCATTGGCCTCTTCCTGCCTCTTGGATAAATTCATCAATCAATTTTTGCTGGTCCTGTTCGCCCAATTCCCTCTCGATAACCTTCGAGGCGATCATGACGGACAGGGAAGCCACCTGCTCGCGGATAGCCGCGACAGCCTGTTCCTTTTGCTGTTCGATTTCAAGCTTAGCGGATTCTTTGATCCTGTCTGCCTCGGCGCGCGCAATCGAAATGATCTCATCACGCTGGACATCACCCTGCTTACGGGCATTTTCAATAAGGATTTGCGCTTCCTGGCGCGCCTCTTTCAAAAGTTCGCGCTGCTCCTCAAGATGCTTTTTGGCATCCTGGTTCGCTTTTTCAGCCTGGCTGATTTCATTGGAAATATGGGTTTCGCGCTCTTTCATGATGCCCATTAACGGACCCCACGCATACTTTTTGAGCAGTGCCATCAGTATAATGAACATTAAAAGCTGGAAAAGAATATCGCCGCCGTTAAAAAGGGGCTCTGCCGAACCCAGTACAAAACTGCTTGTCAACACCCTCGAGTCACTCCCTTCAAGAGTCATTCCGGGGTTGCCCCGGACACGTGTATATGATTAATCGTCTGCCTTTAGTCAATAAACTTCTTGTTTGAACAGATGGATGCTTCCACTGTTTACCCAAGTAAAAACGGGCATAAAGCAATGGCGAAGGTTCATTATGGAATGATCTTCGCCATTATTGAACAATGCCCCGCTATTATTGGCCTTGAACCATGAACGCGATAACAACCGCGATGATAGGAATCGCCTCAACCAACGCAACCCCGATGAACATAGTAGTTTGGAGCATACCGCGAGCTTCAGGCTGGCGGGCAATACCCTCAACTGTTTTTGAAACGATAAGACCGTTACCGATACCTGCACCGAGTGCTGCCAATCCAATTGCAATTGCTGCTGCTAAAAGACCCATTAAAAAGCTCCTCCTTAATGTATGGTGAATAGGTTTATTTTTTTGTCCATATAATGAACAGGTATATATTAATGGTCGCTGCTGACCTTATGGGCCAGATAAACCATCGTTAACATAGTGAAGATAAACGCCTGGATGGCGCCGATAAAGACAGAAAATCCTTGCCAGGCCAGCATTGGGATAATTGCGGCCAAATTCCCCCAAAATCCAGTTGCCATGCTTCCGGCAATGAGCGCCAGAAGAATTTCCCCGGCATAGATGTTACCATAAAGACGCAGGCCGAGCGTGAGGGTATTCGCAAATTCCTCTATAATTTTGATTGGGAACATGAACCAGAACGGCTTGAAGAATTCCTTGGCGTAAGCTCCGGCTCCTTTCATTTTTATCCCGTAGTAATGTGACAGACCGACAACCATTGTCGCCAATGTCAGAGTAATGACCGGGTCTGCGGTAGGGGATTTCCACCATAGTTCACCTTTGTAGACGACCGAGAATGGAAGCCCAAGAAAGTTTGAGATAGCCACATACATAATTAGGGTGAGTCCAAGAATATGGAATCTTCCACCGGTTTTCCAGTCCATCGTACTATTGATGATCCCTTTGACAAAGTCCATGACCCATTCCATGAAGTTTTGCATTCCAGTAGGCTTCATGGCCAGCCTGCGCGTTGACAGGACTGCGATGAGGAACACAATCACCGATGCAACTGTGATCATAAGGATATTCGCCAAGTTGAAATGCAACCCCATAAATTCACGAATAGGAGCTCCATGATGCAATAGTATTCACCTCGCTTCTTATGCTATTTGCGTAAAAAGGTTTGCTTGAAAAAATCTATCATAATGACAATATAAGATGTCATTAATCCCAAAACAACACTGATTAAATGGAATTGATCCGGATATTTCATTGCGATAATAACCGCAAGGGCCGCGGTGGCCATCCTGTTGAACGACCCGAGTGAACGGACCTTTTTGCCCTTCATCACAGCTTCGCCGAACTGGTCTGTTTTTCTTACCATCAGCCACAGGTTGAACAGGCTTAAGGCTGTGCCTAAAATGAGGCCGGCAAAAATCGGTTTTGGTCTGTGAATCCCCAGCCAAGCACATAAAATGAAAGTATAAAAAAGAGGTATCTTCTGGCGCGGAAATAAAGGGCCCTTAAATCGGACATATCGTGATTAGTCTCCTGAATAATATTGCTTTACGAGGCGGAGCATGGCGTAGATTCCGGCCGCCAATCCGAGGAAGAGTCCAATGATCAGGAACAGAGGCGCGGTTCCTGCTTTGCCATCGATCCACCTGCCCGCGAAAATGCCGACGAGGACGGATCCGGCCAACTGGGCAAGGATTCCCGACATGAGCGCCATTGCCTGGAAGGGGGTTCGGTCATTCTGTCGCATATGATCACATCCCCGCTTTCGAGAATGGGATTGGGCAAGAATTTTAAAAAATATGTATGAAAAAGACCTGTTTCAATGCTTGACATTTCACCAGGAAAATTAATGAAAACCTTGTCATTTTATGCCCTTTGTAAGCATACAATAGCCCCCTGTCAATGTCAATCCAAATGTGGGAATACATTCACAATCATAAGCTGGAATTTGAAATTTAACAAAGAAACAGTATTCAGAAGAAGGATCGATGTCGAGAAAGCGATTACACTATCTGTGAAGGGGTATTTGTGTTCCATAACAAAGCGCGCATTTTTGCTTCTGTTTTTCTAGCGCATCCCAAGCCATTTGCCTATTTCAAAAACCCTTTCCGCGTCAGGGAAAGGGTTTCTTTTCAATTGATTTGCAGCGTTGTTTCAAAACTATCCTCCTGCCCGGATTTCCTGGCAAATACCTTTATTATATAAAGGCCCGGTTCCGGAAGCTTCGATGGATTGATTTCCTTCTTGAGCATCCCCCTGCCAATCTTCCTCCCATAATCAAGAAAACCCGCGAAACTTAAATCATTCCGGCGAAAAATGGCGATTCCGAATTCATCAGCGCCGCCAGGCAGGTATACCTCGTAGCGGAACACCCCCGGCGTATCTCCCTCAGCCATGCCGAAACCCATCACCCTTGGATAATCCGGTTCTGAAAGCGCAAGGATATAAGGAATCCGGATTTTTTGTCCTGCAGCCTGCAAAAAAAGCGCTCCATCGACAATTCTTCCTTTATGGAGGGACGGATCGGCGGTTACCGTCACCCGCACTGCACGTTCTTGGCCTGGGGACAGCGTGAATGGGAGGGGCAGCCTCCAGTCCAGCCCATCATCATCGCGGGGAACCCAAAACGAGTAGCGTATCGTTTTACGGCTAACATTTTTAACAACCAGCCTGCTATTTCTCGATGCCTTCCAAAGCGGTTTGGCAGCTTTTCCAAATGCGAGTGAACCGGGAAAAACAAGTGTGCCGGCTGCGGCCGCCTTTTCCGCCTGTATCCTCCCCGCCCCCTGCTCATATGTCCTGTACGGCTCCGCGCGGTTATTTTTTAAAACAAGGGCCGTGTTCATTAATGCCGCTTTCATTTCAGCCGGCCCCCATCCTGGATGCGCCTGTTTGAGGAGAGCGCATACGCCCGCGACATGCGGGGCCGCCATGCTTGTCCCATTGAGGGCAAGATACCCACCGGGAACGGCGCTTGTAATTGCGACACCCGGGGCGACGACATCCGGCTTGATCTCCCATGTTCCGGTGACCGGCCCCCGTGAGCTAAAAGCCGCGAGCCTGTCGCTATCGTCAAGGAGTTCAACGCTTACACGTTCAGCGGTTTTCAGAAGTTCCCTCCCGGCTGCCGCGGAAACAGTCCCCGCGGGTATAGGTACGGCCTTCTCAAGGCTACCGTTAAAAATTCCCTTCGTGTTGTTATAAATTATGACTGCCCTTGCACCCGCATCTATCGCATTGTTCACTTTTTCCGTGAAGGTAATTTTCCCACGTTTGATTACGGCAATTTTATTCCTTGCGGTTTTTAATTCCTCTGGCTTGCCAAATTTGCCGTCTGCAATTTCATCAGGCAGCATCGATTTCCAATTTCCAGACCCGGCAATCTTTTCAATCCGCACCCTTCTTCCCGTACCTTTTATAATAAGGAAGGGAGTCTTCATAAAAGGGGTCGATGCGCCGACAGAAATGGCTTTTGAAGCTGTTCCCGGTGAACCTACCGTCCATTGTCCAGGGCCAGAATTCCCTGAAGAAACAACAGGGATAATCCCTTTTTCCGCGGCTCGGTTCAGGGCGGCCGAAACGGGAAGATCCGGTCCGTTAACCTCGCTTCCAAGGGATAAATTAAGAATATCGACCCGGTCTTTAATCGCTTCTTCAATGGCGGCCAGGACGTGTTCGGTCGTCCCTTTCCCTCCTGGGCCCAATGCCCTGTATGCTTTGATGGTTGCGCGCGGCGCTACGCCCTGGACTTTCCCATTGCCAGCGATGATTCCCGCGACATGGGTGCCATGGAGTGTCGCTTCTCCCTCCGGTCCCTTGGACTCCATAGGGTCCGCATCCCCATCGACCAAATCTTTGCCGCCGCCGTAATTTTTTCTTAAATCCGGGTGGGTATAGTCCAGGCCGGTATCAATCACTCCAACGGTCACACCCTCTCCGGTAAGCCTTCTCCCCTTCCCATCCAAAACGCCACGCAGCCTCTGCGCGCCAATCATTTCCGACCCGTTCGCGGCGTCTGTTTCCTGGTCTTGTTGAAAAGAACTGATTCTTATATTTATTTCATTGGATGGAATTGGCCGGATTTCTATTTGACCATTTCTAGATTCCGATGTCTCCTCTTCTATACTGTAAGTTTGAAGCTCGGAAAAGGATTCGACACCCTGTTCTTTTTCAAACTGGCGGATTTGGTCCGCAGCCCCTTCAATCGAAAATCCATTTAAGGCCTCCGTATAGCTGCGCCTTACCTTGACGTTAGGATATTTCACCAAAAGCCTGTGCCTTTCCAATGGAGAAACCGACTCCTTCAGGATAATAATGCCCCTTTTCACTTCAAAGCGATTCCCTTCCGGCAAAGGCGGAATTTTTAACCCGGCAGCAGAGCTGTTGCCGGATTGGAGGAGGACGAAACAGCAAAATGCAGTGAGCAATTTTTTCATAAGCTTATTCCTTTTTTTCTTGATAGGGTTTGAAAAGAATCGGAATTATATTCGGAATTGGAGCCGGTTCAAAAGAATCAGATTATCCCTCCTAATACCCTCGCCATCACCATCACCTTTTGTTATTGTAAAGGTAACAATTCTTGGAGGCGGGAAAGCATGGTTCTTTTACGAAAAGTAGCTTTAGCCATGGAAATAGAAGATACTCATTACCCATTCAACCTGCCGCTTATTAAAAATTTCAGGGAATTTGCGTTTGAAAATCCGGTTACTATTTTGGTTGGCGAAAATGGGACTGGAAAATCGACTTTTCTTGAAGCCGTTGCCGCAAATTGCGGCAGCATCCTGATAGGGGGAGAACCGATTGATACCGACCCGGCTCTCGCCCCGGCCCGGGAGCTTGGGCAGAGGTTGAAACTTGCATGGAGTGTCCGGACAAAGAATGGTTTTTTCTTCAGGGCCAATGACTTCATAAACTATTCCAGAAAGCTTGCTGAAATCAAGGCGGAGTCCAGGAAGGCTTATCTCGACATCAAGGAACGCGACCCTTTCAGCCTTGAGGTATTGCCCTATGCGCGCACACTCCATGACCTTAGGCAGCTATATGGCGAGGGGCTTGAGGTCCGCTCGCATGGGGAAAGCTTCCTCGACTTGTTCCAGGCGCGGTTCCGCCCCGATGGACTGTATATCCTCGACGAGCCGGAAGCGCCGCTTTCACCCATCAAGCAGCTTTCGCTTATTTCGTTAATTCTTGAAATGGTTAAGGAAAACGGGCAGTTCATCATCGCGACCCATTCCCCCATTCTAATGGCAATACCGGGAGCTGATATTTACACGCTTGATCAAGGTGAGTTTATAAAAACGGACTACCAGGAAGTCGAACATGTTCGGCTGACGAAGGATTTCCTCGATGATCCGCAGCGGTTTTTGCGCCATCTTTAACCACACGCCGGCAATACGAAAAAAAAACCGAACGGGTTTGGTCTCCGTTCGGTTTTTTCAATTAGTTATTTCGTTCCAAAAAGCCTATCACCGGCATCGCCCAGGCCAGGGACGATGTAGCCATGATCGTTCAGCTTTTCATCAAGCGCGGCGATGTAAATATCAACGTCCGGATGAGCGTTCTTGACAGCCTCCACACCTTCTGGGGCGGCAATCAGGCACATGAATTTCACATGTTTCGCTCCCCGCTTCTTGAGGGAGTTGATTGCTTCAATTGCCGATCCGCCCGTTGCAAGCATCGGGTCAACGACGATGAAATCACGCTCTTCGACGTCGCTCGGCAGCTTTACGTAATATTCAACCGGAAGCAAGGTTTCAGGGTCGCGGTATAAACCGATATGGCCAACCTTTGCGGCTGGAATTAGCTTCAGAATTCCATCAACCATTCCGATTCCAGCGCGAAGGATTGGGATTACACCCATCTTCTTGCCGGAAAGGACTTTCGATTTCGTAAGGCTCACAGGTGTTTCAATTTCAATATCCTCAAGCGGCATATCCCTGGTGATTTCAAATGCCATGAGCGTAGCGACCTCATCGACAAGCTCGCGGAACTCCTTTGTTCCGGTATTCTTGTCACGTATGTAGGTAAGTTTATGCTGGATTAACGGGTGGTCAAATACATATACTTTTGCCAATATAATCGCCCCTTCTTTGTAGTATCCTCTGATATAGGTTGCACACTTCGTCTAATTTTACAGAAAAAATTATGGCGGAGCAACAAAGAATATGCATTCTCGCCATTTTCCTCTCCTGGCAGTTCCCGACACTTATACCCTTCCAAGGACAGAAAAAAACCGGTCCGAAAATCACGGACCGGCAAAGGAAGCATCTGGAGGCGAGTCCTCCTTGATGTTCCCTCCTATTAATAGTCAGGATATAGAGTGAACTTGGCAGTCAGCGTTTCGACGCGTTCACGCGCTTCAGCAAGCTTCAATTCATCATCGTGGTTCCTTAAAGTAAACGCCATGATCGAGGCGATTTCCTTCATCTCAGCATCGCCGAAACCGCGTGTTGTGACGGCAGCAGTCCCAATCCGGATGCCGCTTGTTACAAAGGGGCTTTCTGGATCGAATGGGATAGTGTTTTTGTTGACGGTGATGCCGATTTCGTCAAGTACCTTCTCCCCAACCTTGCCGGTCAATCCCAGGTTACGCAAATCAACTAAAAGTAAATGGTTGTCCGTCCCGCCGGAAACAAGAGTGATTCCCTCATCCTGAAGGGCTTTGGCTAGGACTTTCGCATTGGAAACGATTTTTCCCGCATATTCCTTGAAGCCGTTGTTTAGAATTTCACCGAATGCGACAGCTTTTGCCGCGATGACATGCATGAGCGGGCCACCCTGGATGCCAGGGAATACGGATTTATCTATTTTCTTCGCGAACTCCTCACGGCAAAGGATTAATCCGCCGCGCGGTCCGCGCAGCGTCTTATGCGTTGTGGAAGTGACAAAATCAGCGTAAGGCACTGGGCTCATATGCAGCCCTGCCGCAACAAGTCCGGCAATATGGGCCATATCAACCATCAGATAAGCGCCCGCCTCATCGGCTATTTCACGGAACTTCTTAAAATCGATTTCCCTTGGGTACGCGCTCGCGCCAGCCACAATCAGTTTCGGTTTATGTTCCAGCACTTTCGCACGGACATCTTCGTAATTGATTCGATGTGATCCTTCATCGACTCCATACTCGACGAAATTATATTGGACGCCGCTGAAATTAACAGGGCTGCCGTGCGTCAAATGCCCGCCATGCGAAAGATTCATCCCGAGGACGGTATCTCCTGGCTCAAGGATGGTGAAATACACCGCCATGTTCGCCTGCGCTCCGGAATGGGGCTGTACATTGGCATGCTCGGCTCCGAATATTTCCTTGGCGCGGTCGCGGGCAAGGTCCTCCACCACATCCACGTATTCACAGCCGCCGTAATAGCGCCGGTGTGGATATCCCTCGGCATATTTATTGGTCAGAACTGACCCCTGGGCTTCCATGACAGCCTCACTGACAAAATTCTCTGAAGCGATCAACTCAATTTTCGTACGCTGCCTTTGCAATTCCTGCTGAATCGACTCAAATACCTGCGGGTCCCGCTTTGCCAAGTGCTCCATTAATTAATCCCCCTTAGAAGTCGCGTTTCTATTTATTTTGAAAATTCGATACTATTTTAGCAGTTTCCTGACGAAAAAGATACTCACGTACAGGAAAGATTTCCGGGAGTTCGCTCGTAAACGGCCCGCGGCCCGCCTATTAGCTTTGGCCTCGTCTTCGCAAGTACGACATTCGCATGCCCTACTGTCCGGCGGCCGACCCTGACAGGAACAGCAACCGCTTTCAAATGCATGCCAATAAGCGTGTCGCCGATATCGATTCCGGCATCCGCTTTGACTGATTCCACGACAACCGCATTGGTGATTTTTTCAAAAGCGTACGTTGCCATCGCCCCGCCAGCAGTCCTGACAGGAACAACGGATACTTCCTCCAAGCCCCGTTTTTCAGCCGCGCTTCTGCTCATGACCACTGCCCTGTTCAAATGTTCACAACATTGGAACGCAAGATCGGCGCCTGTCCGCTCGCGAAACATTTCCAGTTCGCGATAAAGCATTTCAGCGACATCCATTGTTCCCGCGGTCCCTATATGCTTCCCGGCTACCTCGCTTGTGCTGCAGCCGACAACAAACAAGCTCCCCGGTTTCAACTCTACTTTTTCCGCAAAGCCACCAAGAATCTCGCTAAATTCCTTTTCCCAAATTTCTATTTCATTCGGCATTGCTATCCCTCCCCGGGTATTCAGGATTAAAGAAGGCCCTGGACCGTCCCCAAAACAGCCGCAGGGCGCCATTCCTCAATCCGTAAGTAAATGTTCCTTAAATTCGATAAATATTACAGGTGTTTTCCTTCATATTCCGTTATCTTGTTAATCCTGCCTGAATGGCGTCCGCCGGTAAACTCTGTCGAAAGCCAGATTTCCGCAATATCCCGCGCAAGGCCAGGCCCGATGACGCGCTCTCCCATAGCAAGCATATTCGAGTCATTATGTTCACGGGTGGCCCTGGCACTGAAGGTGTCGTGGACTAAAGCGCAGCGGATTCCCTTCACTTTATTCGCGGCAATGCTCATGCCAATGCCGGTTCCGCAAATTAGGATGCCTCTGTCAAACTGGCCTGACGCCACTTTTTCGGCCGCTGGCAAAGCATAATCAGGGTAATCGACGGACGTGCTGCAATCACAGCCGAAATCCTCATATTCAATGCCCATTTCGTCAAGAAGTCCTGCTATTTCCTTGCGGATGTTGATTCCGCCGTGGTCTGATGCGAGTGCGACTTTCATGTTAAGTTCCTCCTAAAATAAAAAAACTATAGTTTTATTATTCCCTATATTCCTGCTCCATGAGCTTTTTGGATGCTTTTTCAATAAGCCCTTGAAGTTCCGAGAAGGTGTCCCGGTAAACATGGATATCACCGCCGAAAGGGTCGCCGACGTCCGGATAGCCTTTTTCCCCGGCAAATTCCTTTAGCGTGTAGGTTTTACCCAATGCCTCCGGAAAACGTCCTGTAATCGCCTGTTTATGGGTCATAGTCATTGCAAGGATGACGGTTGCCCAGTCAATGTCCTCCTTTTCAAGAAGCCTTGATTGATGGGAATGGCCAATCTTGTTCTCATCCATCACCAGAATGGAGTTCAGGGATGCGGCTGCCCCGTTGGCGGCGAAAACGCCGGCAGACCTTACCTCGACCCCGGAAAGCTTTTTGCTTCGTAAAATGGCTTCCGCCATCGGGCTCCTGCATGTATTGCCGGTACAAACGAACAAAACTCGATGCATGTCCGCGCCTCCTTTCTTGTTTCATTATATAGCCCGTTTGCCCCATTTTCCAATGAGGCATTTCAACGCACCGTACATATGTAAATTGGGCAATAAAAAACGGCCCTATTACAGAGCCGTCCTACGCTTCTTTATATTGGCAGCAGCAATTTCAGGCCGAATGCCAGCAAAATCACGCCGCCAAGCGATTCGCTATATGACCCTAGCCAGCCCTGGACTTTTCTGCCCGCAAGGAGCCCGGCCCAAGTTAAAATGGTTGCGGCAATACCGAAACAAAAGATTGCGGCCATTGTCCTCGCTCCGTAAATCCCGAGTGTCAGACCAACCGAAAAACTATCCAGGCTGACACTCAAGGCAAAAAATAAAAGCCCGAACCCCATCGGCGTAATCACACTTTCCTGGTCCTTTTTCAAGCCCGTCCAAATCATCTGGATTCCCAGTAGCACAAGAAGCAGGCCGCCAATCAGGGATGCGAACGTCCCGAACTGTTCGGACAGGAACCTGCCGGCAATCATCCCTACCAACGGCATCCAAACGTGAAAAATGCCGATGGTGATGCCGATTTTAAAAATCTGCCTTAGTCTGAGCCTGTACATCCCCATTCCAAGGCCTACCGAAAATGCATCCATCCCAAGCGCGAACGCCATAAGCAAAAGTGTTGCCAACTCTCCTACTAGCATCGACATCGTGACCAGCTCCCCGGACATGCTAGTTCATCATATGCACGTCCAGGAATGTTTAGAAGAATTGATTAACCGATTTGGTATTGCCTGTTCAGGGGGCTCAGGCAATACCATTTAAATCCGCCCGTCCACTACCGCTTATTGGATTCAATCATCACTTTGTTCCCGGCCGCCTTCATTAAACGGTTCATTATCGCATGGCCAACCCCTTTTTCAGGGAACATTTCACTAAAAATAACATCAATTTTGGATTCATTGAACATACGCAGAGTGTCATAAAGCGATGCGGCAACCGTCTCGAGGCGGTCCCGCCTTCCGCATGCAAGAACCACGTCCGCGTCGTAGAAGCCAGCACTTTCTTCGGTCGCTAAAATGCCAGCCCGCTTTCCTTCTTCCATTTGTTTTGCGGCCAGCCTCTGCACGTATTCACGGGAACCGTCAACCAGGTATAGCGGAGCCTCTGGCGCATAATGCCGGTACTTCATGCCTGGCGCTTTCGGTTTGGATTCCCCGCCAACAAGGGCAGGATCTACCTCGACACGGCCGATTACCGCTTCAAGCCGCTCTCTTGTAATCCCCCCCGGGCGCAGGATGGTAGGAACAATGCTTGTACAATCCAGTACGGTTGACTCTACCCCAACCCCTGTTGGTCCGCCATCGACAATTCCGGCGATCTTCCCACTCAAATCCTCCGCCACATGGGCCGCTGTTGTCGGGCTTGGTTTCCCCGAACTGTTTGCGCTCGGCGCCGCTATTGGAAGGCCGCACTCTTTAAGGATCGCTAGCGCTACAGGATGGTCCGGCATTCTGACCCCAATCGTTTCAAGCCCCGCGGTTGCTTTCTCCGACAATGCGCCTTCTTTCTTTTTCAATATAAGTGTAAGTGGCCCTGGCCAAAACGAGTCCATCAGCTTTTCCGCAATCCCGGGAACCTCTGCTACAAAGCTTGCCATCTGGCTTTTTTCCGCAATATGGATAATGAGAGGATTATCGGATGGCCTTCCTTTAGCCATAAATATTTTCGCAACCGCTTCATCACTTTCCGCATTTCCTCCAAGCCCATATACAGTTTCTGTGGGAAATGCGACGACCTGATTTTCGGATAGAAGTTGGGCGGCGATTTTGATTTGTGGATTATTTTTTAACTTTTCCACAGCGTTATCCACTTTCCATCGTTTCGTTTCCATCGTTTCTTCACCTTTATCCATTCAGCACCACCGTCTTAAAATGCGAGACAGTTAGGCATTATTCGGTATCTTTATCCTTGAAAGTATAAAAGAAGAGATTGGCAAACACAAGGTATTATCCACATTTTGTGGATAATACCATTGGAATAGTGGATAACTTTGTGGATATATCCACAATTTAGATTGTAAATTTCAAAAAAACTGAGTTTTCCACATTTAGTATATCCATGACATGCGACGAACGGAAAAACTCTTCTGGAAGTTCACTCTTGACAATCATCCCGAAACCTACCATTTCAAAGAACGGTATAGCTGTCCTTTTATTAGTGGCCAAATAGACTGCTTTTAGCCCCCTCTTTTTAGCAAAAACAAGCATTTGCTCAAAAAGCATAAATAATTTATGGCCACCAAGGCCTTCGGATAGCGCGAGCGACCGAAGCAGCCCGGAATCACCGAATAGCTCGATGCCTAGGCATGCCTTGATTTCACCTTCATCCTCCGCTATGAGGAAATGCTCCATCGTTTCCTCATCAATGCCCGCCGTACCCAAGCCTGCCTTCTCCAGAAAACCAACAATTCTTTCCACGTCCTCCCTGGCGCCGCTCTTCAATGACAATTCCATCTCTCCCACTCCTGTTCTAGTAATCTACTCTATGATTATGTAGGAGGAAAAAAGAATAGAACCATCATTCCAAAATGGCAAAAGGCGCCCAACCATGTGGGCACCTTTTGGATCAAGCGCTTCTATTTATTAGTTGTTATTGTCCTTATCCCAGCGGGCCTTTCCACCCTTTTCGCCAATTTCTTCATAAAATCCGCGGTCATGATTATCGCTGGTAGCTTCGCCGCCTTTACGGCCAATTTCCTGATAGAATTCTTTTCCGTGGGACTCAGCTGTCGCTTCGCCGCCCTTTTTGCCGATTTCCTGATAAAAATCCTTGTCATGGGATTCGGCTGTCGATTCCCCGCCTTTACGGCCGATTTCCTGGTAGAAATCCTTGTCATGGGATCCAGCTGTTGCTTCCCCGCCTTTACGGCCGATTTCCTGATAGAAATCCTTGTCGTGTTTCCTGCTTGTAGCTTCCCCACCCATGCGACCTGCTTCTTCTCGAGACATCTTTCCGTTGTTATTATTGTTAGCCATCGTAAGATCACTCCTTCGAAGATTTTGTGTTGCACACCCCTTCTTTATCCGCTTCTCGATTTAAAAAACGCTTTACTAGCGATTGTTATCCACTTGTAATTTCAAGGAAATATACTAGGAAGAATAAGGTTCGACTGGCATTTTATTTTCATAACTTTTCTGTTTAACTTTCAAATCTTCGATTTTTTCATAAAAAAAAAGCCTGCGTGCAGGCTTTAATTCATTAGCTTCTCCCATAATTCAACTACAAAAAACTTTACTTGCACCGGTTGTTCATCCTCGGAAACATAGACTTTTTTAGTATATTGATTTCGATTATCTTCAACTGTAACATTAGTCACGGGAAGCTCATCCTTTTGAGCTGTCTGCTCATTCCGCAAGCTGTTGTTTTCTTTTGGCAAAACTTTTTCAGTTGAATATTCACCGATGGTTTTTGATGACATTACAGCTTCTTTTCCACCTGTCTCTTTCACATTATCAGGATACCCGGTTCCGCTGGTTTCCACTTTTTCTTTAATGCCTGCTTCGGACCGCCCATCCTCAAACCCGGGGGACCTTACGGCTGTCCCGCTTGAGAAATCAAGGAAACAAAGTGGAGGATACAATACGCACCACCAATTCGCACCCTTCCCTTCCCCCAATGTAATGAGGATTGCTTCATACTCCCCCGCGGGATAAAGGAATTGACCGTAAAGCTTTGTCGGAAAGTTTACAATGCCGAATTCAACACTGGCATTTTGGTCTGAACCGTTTTCATCTATAATTTTTTTAGCGATCGCTTCAATTTCCGGAAGATGGCCCTTGATGGCCT
The DNA here is from genome assembly GCF_003362805.1 of Neobacillus piezotolerans. Taxonomy (GTDB): domain Bacteria; phylum Bacillota; class Bacilli; order Bacillales; family Cytobacillaceae; genus Bacillus_D; species Bacillus_D piezotolerans. The sequence goes on along the minus strand of NZ_QNQT01000002.1, from coordinate 273,781 downwards.
CCCTCGCTTCGTCCAGGCTCGTCAAATCGCCAACCCATTCCGTTATTTTCGCATTGACCTCATCGCGCACCTTGCGTTTTAGCTCCTGGTCAGCCTCCCTGTCGCTGTTTGCGAGGATCCTTAAACGGATTGCCTCACCAGGAATGACGATTTCCTCTTTGCCCGCCGCCTCGATTTGCGGCGCATATAGATTCACGATTGTTCCAATTGATAAGGCTGCCAAATACAGCCAAACGATTAGTTTATGATTCATTTCCCCCACCGTCCTTCACTATCAACAGTCTGTCCAAAATGGAAGAATCATAAACTGGGAGAATTTTTTCATAAAAAATCATTCGGCATGGAAAAGTTAAAATTATTCCCGCGACGCCTAAGAGCAGGAATTCACGTCAATATAAAAACCCGGCAGCGGCCGGGTTAAACTATTCTATTCATTTTTATACCGGCATCATCACATGGCCGCGGCTCTTTTCCATTAAAAGAACATACTTTCCATCATTCAGGACCGTCGATTTCATCTGTGCTAGCATGACTGCGTCAGCCTCTTCGTGGAGGACATACTCCTGTATGATATCCCAAAGCAATTCCCCATCCGTTACCTGGATAACCGGAATGTCTATTTCTCCCTCAACATTTGTTTCCTCTCTTATAACAAGCGTCATATCCTCGGACCTGCAGCCATTTTTTTTAAGTTCTGCTATGGCTTCCTCCAGTCTTTGGATAGTATCAAAGATGCCGACTATGGCATTATCCATTTTGTCTCCCCCTGTGAGTAAAAATGCCGACTTGTCTATTTACCCTACATTCGGCACCATTAAACACATTTGCAAAAATTTCATATCAGTTTATACATATAATACTCATCAATGTAAGAACTATTGATAAATAGGGAATGATGCTTTGTCCCCTCAATTTGAAATCCCATTTTCTTGTAAAGTCCTATGGCAGCTTCATTGTGCGCCATCACCGTAAGCTCAAGCCGATGGATTCCCGCTTGGGATGCCCACGCCAGAAGTTCCCCAAAGAGCCTCGTCCCAGTTCCGCTGCCCCGGTGCGCTTCCGCTATCCCCGCGACAATATAGGCGCAATGCCTCTTACGCGGGGCTCCTCCGCCAATTGCGAAAAGGTAGCCAATCAACTCCCCGTCCTTTTCGGCAACAAACAGGGCAGTATTGGATTCCTCAGCCAGCCTTGCAATCATGCCTTCCTGCTGAACCGCTGTTAGAACCCTTTCCCCTGGACCGTACATCATGAACTCCGATGTCGCTTCAACATGCTTAATCAACGCCGCAAGCCTGGCCCCGTCCCCAGCCGCGGCTCTCCTGATTTCCATGTGGCTTCCCCCTCTACATTCGCTCGATGAATACCATCCGGTCTTTCCCGTTTATATCATTGATGATTTCTACATTTGCGGATTGAAAGGTTTTTTTGCATAAAGAAGCAACAGCCTCCCCCTGGCCCGCGCCTATTTCGAATCCGACAAGCGCACGGCTGTTAAGGACAGCAGGCAATTCCTCCATAAATCTTCTATAAAAATCAAGTCCGTCACTACCTGCGAATAATGCCCTGTGCGGCTCATGGTCCGTCACAATATCCGACATCCATGCCATGTCCCCCTCCGGAATATAGGGAGGGTTTGATAAGACAATATCGAAACGGACCCCGGCTTTAATAAATGGTTCCAAAAGGTCGCCTTTGATGAATGCCACATCCGCGCCAAGGCGGCGGGCATTCTCACCCGCTACCGAAAGAGATCCTTCCGCGATATCCGTCGCTGCCACGGAAAGCCCAGGCTCCTCAAGCTTCATCGAAATTGCGATAGCCCCGCTTCCTGTCCCGATATCAGCGAGTTTCAACCCCTTGGGATTCCCGAACATTGCCCTAATCCTTTTAAGCGCGCCTTCGACAAGCTCTTCGGTTTCAGGCCGTGGGATAAGGACTTCTTCGTTCACCAAAAAAGGCCTTCCATAAAACTCTTCCTGTCCAATTATATACTGGACCGGTTTTCCGGCGGCATGCTCCCGGACCGCTTCCTCGAACTGTTTAAGAGAGCCTGAATCAATTTCATCCCTCAAAACCGCGAACAGCTTTGTCCGATCGGCTCCAAGGACGTGCCTTAACAATACTTCCCCGGCGAATTCCTCGCGGCCTGCTTCTTTTAAAAAAGAAGAAGCCCAGTTGAGGGCTTCATATACCTTCTTACTCATCGGAAGCCCGTTCCAGCTTTGCCGACTGGTCTTCCATAATCAATGCATCGATAATTTCACCAAGCTTGCCTTCAAGAATCTGGTCAAGTTTCTGGATGGTGAGGCCGATACGGTGGTCAGTGACACGATTTTGCGGGAAATTGTAAGTGCGGATGCGCTCAGAACGGTCGCCGGTCCCAACCGCGGATTTACGCACCTGGTCATACTCTGCCTGCGCTTCCTGCTGAAACTTGTCGTATACGCGGGCCCGGAGAATTTTCATCGCCTTGTCGCGGTTTTTGTGCTGCGACTTTTCATCCTGCATCGAAACAGTTATCCCCGTGGGAATATGGGTAAGGCGGACAGCTGACATCGTCGTGTTAACGGATTGTCCGCCAGCTCCGCTTGATGCGAACGTATCGAAACGTATATCTTTGTCATGGATTTCAACTTCGACTTCCTCCGCTTCAGGAAGGCACGCGACAGTCGCGGTTGAAGTATGGATCCTCCCGCCTGATTCCGTTTCCGGTACGCGCTGGACACGGTGGGCGCCATTTTCAAACTTCAGTTTGGAATATGCGCCAGTCCCATTAATCATGAAGATGATTTCCTTGAAACCGCCCAGTCCGGTCGGGCTTGCGTCCATCAATTCAGTCTTCCAGCCCTGTGACTCGGCATAACGGCTGTACATGCGGTACAAGTCACCGGCAAAGAGCGCGGCTTCATCCCCGCCCGCGGCCCCGCGGATTTCAAAGATAACATTCTTGTCATCGTTCGGGTCTTTCGGAATAAGCAGGACTTTCAGCTTTTCCTCAAGTTCCTCTATCCGGGAGGAAAGCTCGTTCACTTCCTCTTTCACCATTTCGCGCATTTCCGCATCCAGCTTTTCATCAAGCATGGCTTTGGCATCCTGCAGCTGCTCTTTCGTTTCCTTGTATTCTCGGTAAACCGCGACAGTTTCCTGTATATCCGACTGCTCCTTTGAATATTCGCGGAGCTTTTTTGAATCATTTATAATGGCTGGATCGCTCAAAAGCTCATTCAGCTTTTCATAGCGGTCCTCAACAGCCTGGAGACGATCAAACACAACCATTCACCTCAGTTATTAGATCAAAACTTTTAATTCCACTCGAACGGGCGGCAGCAGCCGCCTTTAGCCTTTCCATAGTAAGCGGAAGTGGATTCCACTGGTAAAGGTCCGATTGGTTCGGCATGCCTCATTGGGGATGGATACCTTCCTCCCCGTTTGGAGTATCACCTTATTATAATATAGGAGGAAATCTCCGTCAAAGCCGCTATTTAATAGGCCCTGTCTTCGATTTGCTTTCAATGCATCCGGAGCCGGATGAGTCCGGCCCAATTCTTTCCTTTTTTCTTTAAGGAGGGTTAAATTCTGATGGGACGGGTATTTTTTAACAAACCAAACTGGAAAGGATGAGTCTGGTGACCTTTGTAGCACTTTTGAAAAAAGGGAACAAATCCTCCGGGATTGCCGCACTTTCAAATACGTTGCTTGCTGTTATAAAAGGAATTGCGGCTTTTATAAGCGGGAGCGGTACTATGTTTGCAACAACACTGCACTCTATCGCGGATGCGACAAACCAGGCATTTGTGTTTATTGGGAGCGCCTTGGCGGAGAAAGCACCGACCAAAAGGTTCCCAACCGGATTCGGGCGGGTCGTCAACTTGTTCGTACTGATAGCGGTCATTGTCATTTCGATCATGTCCTATGAAACGGTGCTCAAAGGCTGGGAACTGATCCAGCACCCCAAGGAACCTGACAGAGTCTTGCTGAATGTCCTTATTCTCTTGGCGGCGGTCGGGCTTGACGGAGCCGTACTCGTTAAGGCAATTAAAGAAATTGCACATGAAACGCGAAGTGATGCGAAAGGATTGGCGATGATACCGGCAGCGTTCAAAAATGTTAAACTTGCCGCCCCTCCCACTAGGCTCGTTTTTTACGAAGATATCATCGCGACCTCGGGAGCCGCGCTTGCTTTGCTCGCAATTGTCCTCGCAAAATTCACAGGGCTTTACTTCCTGGATGGAGTTGGGACGCTCCTAATTGGGTTTATGCTATTTGGCATCGCGATTAAAATTGGCTATGAAAATACGATAGGCCTTATTGGAGTAGCGGCGCCAAAAGTTATCGAGGACAGGATTGCGGATACGATTTTTTCCGATCCCTCCGTCGACGATATTAATAAGATGCGGATCATCCAGGAAGGGCGCCAATACCACGTTGAAGGATATATTGAATTGAAAAGGGGCTTAAGCCTTGCTGTCGCCGACGACATTAAATTCAGGATTCGGGACAGGCTCCTCGCCGACCCGGATATTAGCGATGTGACATTAGGGATATTGGAAACCGACGGAATTACGGATTGGAAGCCGACCCCGGAAGAATAACCCTTCCGAAGAACTTTGCTAGTCCGTGTCTCCAATCTCCAAGCCAGCAGGCATCAGTCACAATAAAAAGCTTTGGCAAAAAAAAGAGGCTCGTCCACAAAAATTGGACAGCCTCTTTTCATTATAATGCCCTTGTGTTTTGGATGGCCGGTTCAGCCTCTGCCGCAGAGTTTGGAACCTCATGGTGGTGCCTGCAGCGCGGCTCATATGCTTCGGACGCGCCTACAAGGATAATCGGATCATCATAGGATGCCGGACGGCCGTCAATCAAGCGCTGTGTCCTGCTTGCGGGTGAACCGCAAACAGCGCAAACCGCCTGCAATTTTGTAACCAGCTCCGCAACCGCCATAAGTTCGGGCATTTTACCAAAAGGCTCTCCGCGAAAATCCTGGTCAAGCCCGGCGGCAATGACCCTGAAGCCGCTGTTGGCAAGATGCTGGATGACATTGACAACCTCATTATCAAAAAACTGGACTTCATCTATCGCTATCACATCGACTTCGACGTCGATATGGTCAAAAATTTCAGTGGAATGTGAGATAGGCAAGGCAATAAAGGAATTTCCATTGTGCGAAACAACGGATTCCTCACTGTACCTGTTATCAATTTTCGGCTTGAAAACAGCAATTTTCTGCTTGGCAAACTGCGCGCGGCGGACCCTCCGGATCAATTCTTCCGATTTCCCCGAAAACATGCTGCCACAAATGACCTCAACCCAGCCGCTTTGTTTCATTACGTACATACTGCTGCCTCTCCTTCCGTGCATACCCTGTTAATTATTATGTATTTCAATCTCTATTTTCAAGCATTCACCGACAAAAGCGTCCCACTACACTTTGTTAACCAAACCGCCGTTATAAAACCATGAATCTGGCAAATTTCGATGATTTTCTCGTTTTAAAAAGTAAAAAAACAGGCAAGCGATGTTGATTCTTGCCTGTTTTTTGAACAGTTGCTCGATTATTGCTTGATGCCGTATTTCTTATTGAAACGGTCAACACGGCCGCCAGCTTCAGCAAACTTCTGACGTCCTGTATAGAATGGATGGCACTCGGAGCAAGTTTCTACACGAATTTCGTTTTTCACTGATCCGGTTTCAAACTGGTTGCCACAAGCGCAAGTCACCGTTACTGTTTTATAATTTGGATGAATTCCTGCCTTCATTCTTTTCATCTCCTTCCGCCCTGAATCATTCGAAACAGAGTTATAGACCCGGGTGCGTTTTGGCCCCGAAGTGGTAAAAAAACACTGTTATTATTATAACAAGCCCATCCATCTTTTGCAAGATGGGATTTTCAAGAAAATCGTATCGGATTTACGGCTGAACCGAACTCCCTATTACTGCTGTTTTCTTGCCGTGCTTGCTTTCATTTCTTCGCCAACCTGGGCAAAGAATTCTTCGTTCGACTTTGTTTGTTTTAACTTTTTCAGGAAGCGCTCCGCGAAGTCAGGGCTGTCTGACATCGATTTCCTGATGGCCCACAGCTTATCAAGCTGGTCTTTTGGCAGCAGCAGCTCTTCCTTCCTGGTTCCCGATCTCCGGATATCAAGGGCTGGGAAGATCCTTCTTTCAGCAAGGGTTCGGTCAAGATGGAGTTCCATGTTTCCTGTCCCTTTGAATTCTTCATAAATGACATCATCCATACGTGAGCCTGTGTCCACCAGGGCTGTCGCGAGGATGGTGAGGCTACCGCCCTCCTCAATATTCCGCGCCGCTCCAAAGAACCGTTTCGGACGGTGGAAGGCCGCAGGGTCAATACCTCCGGAAAGGGTTCTCCCGCTCGGCGGGATGACCAGGTTGTACGCCCTTGCAAGCCTTGTAATACTATCCATGAGGATAATGACATCCTTTTTATGTTCCACAAGGCGCATCGCGCGTTCAAGGACAAGTTCAGCAACCTTTATATGGTTCTCAGGCACTTCGTCGAATGTCGAACTGACAACATCCCCGGCCACGGAACGTTCAATGTCGGTCACTTCCTCCGGCCTCTCGTCAATCAAAAGGACAATTAGCTCAGCTTCCGGGTGATTGGTCGTAATACTGTTTGCAATTTCTTTTATCAGCATTGTTTTCCCTGCTTTTGGCGGTGCGACAATCAGACCGCGCTGCCCGAAGCCGACAGGGGCGATTAAATCCATAATTCTTGTTGAAAGATGTTTTGGAGTCGTCTCAAGCTTGATTTGCCTGTCGGGATACAGGGCCGTAAGTGCCGGAAAGTGGACCCGTTCCTTTGCGGATTCCGGATTTTCTCCATTGACCGCCTCAACATGGAGCAGGCCGTAATAGCGTTCGCTCTCTTTTGGCGGCCTTACCTTGCCTGACACTTTATCTCCATTCCTAAGGTCGAAGCGGCGGATCTGCGATGCCGAAATATAAATATCCTCCGAACTCGGGGAGTAGTTGATTGGGCGCAGGAATCCAAATCCCTCGGATTGGATGATTTCAAGGACGCCTTCCATGAAGAAATAGCCCTGCTGTTCAGCGCGAGCCTTTAGGATGGAGAAAATGAGTTCCTTTTTTGTCAATTTGCTGTAATAGGAAACCTTATATTCCCTTGCCAATTCATATAGTTCCTTAAGCTTCATATTTTCGAGGCTTGTAATTGTTAATTCCATTTGGACACCACTCTTTACAAATTTGGTTCTTCTCTTTGCTGCATCCTTTGGGATGCCCTCGTTTTTTTACATTTGAAAACGGTTGAAAGGCAGGCACAACGATTCAAGTTAAATAGTTGGGTTGCCATGTTTCATGCAGAGAGGGATTTCATTGCTCTTGAAGGATTCTGGAAGTTTAATTGGAAGATTGACAGATGCTTGCAAAACAATTTCTATTTTACCCGTTATTCATGAAAATAACCATACTTTTTGCAATTCGGTTTTTTTTCCGCTAATAGGGGCCCCGGGCCAACCGAAGGCCCGGAACATCATCGTTATCGTTATCGGATTACAAGGTTTGGTTTTTTATGAAGGCTGTGCCGGCCTTCAATAAATCGGACTGTCCCTGATTTTGCCCGCATGACGACGGAATGGGTCGAACCATAGGAACCTTTGAATTGGACCCCTTTTAAAAGCTCTCCATCCGTTACACCGGTCGCTGCAAAAATGGCATCATCGCCTTTAACAAGGTCTTCCATCCTGAGAATTTTATTCACATCAAGACCCATTTTCCTGCATCGTTCTATTTCAGCGTCATTTTGAGGATCCAGCTTTCCAATCAGTTCCCCGCCGAGGCATTTCAAGGCTACGGCAGCAAGCACACCCTCAGGCGCGCCCCCCGACCCGAATAAAATATCGACGCCGGTAAAATCAAAGGCCGTGTTGATTGCCCCGGCCACATCGCCATCATTGATAAGTTTAATCCTCGCGCCCGCTTCACGGAGCTCGGCAATAATGCCGGCGTGGCGCTCACGGTTCAGGACGGTTGCAACGACATCCTCGATATCCTTGTTTTTCGCGCGGGCAACCGCCTTGAGATTATCAAGTACGGAAGCATTCAGATCGATCAGGCCGACAGCTTCGGGCCCAACCGCGATTTTATCCATATACATATCGGGTGCGTGAAGCAGGTTTCCATGGTCGGCGACAGCGAGTACAGCCAGCGCGTTCCAGCCTCCTGAAGCGACAATGTTCGTACCTTCAAGGGGATCGACAGCGACATCGACCCTTGGCCCATAACCAGTGCCAAGCTTTTCACCGATAAAAAGCATTGGCGCTTCGTCCATTTCCCCTTCGCCAATTACAACCGTGCCCTTCATCGGCACTGTATCGAACACATCCCGCATGGCCGAGGTGGCCGCATCATCCGCTTCATCCTTTTTTCCCCTGCCCATCCACCGGGCGGAAGCCAGGGCGGCTCCTTCCGTTACGCGGACGAGTTCCATCGTTAAGCTTCTTTCCATCGGTTTTTCCCCCATCGTTGGTTTAGTTCTAGTATTCTTAAACCAGTTACGCAAGTGCAGCTTTAAAAGGCGCTGCCCATTGCGGCTGGCGCCTTCAAGACGATGCTACGTATTTTTCAGCTGTTCGGCTTCATCTTCAGTCATCGCTTCCCGCCAGACTGTCGCTCCAAGGCCGTTCAGCTTTTCGACAAGATTGCTATAGCCCCTGTCAATGTGCTCAAGGCCCGTCACTTCGGTAATCCCTTCAGCCATTAGCCCGGCAATCACAAGCGCCGCGCCCGCGCGGAGATCGCTCGCCTTCACCTTTGCCCCCTGAAGTTGGACGGGACCGGAAACGATGGCGGAACGCCCCTCGACCTTGATGCTCGCATTCATCCGCCTTAGTTCGTCGATATGCTTGAAACGTGCACCGTATATAGTATCCGTTACCATACTTGAACCTTCAGCCCTTGTCAAAAGGGACGTAAACGGCTGCTGAAGGTCTGTAGGGAAACCTGGGTACACAAGCGTCTTAATATCGACAGCCTTCAGGCTGGACGAACTCCGTACGAATATCTGGTCATCTCCGGCTTCAACGTACACACCCATTTCACTAAGCTTGGCGATCAGTGACTCGAGGTGCTGGGGAATGACATTATCGACAAGGACGCCTTCCCCCATCGCGGCGCCGAGAATGATATACGTACCCGCTTCGATTCTGTCCGGGATAATGGTATGGCGGCAGCCATGAAGGCTTTCAACGCCGTCAATACGAATGACATCTGTTCCTGCGCCTTTTATCCGGGCACCCATATTGGTCAGCAACGTGGCCACATCAATGATTTCGGGTTCCTTGGCCGCGTTTTCAATAACGGTCCGCCCTTTGGCGCGAACCGCCGCCAACATGATATTGATTGTCGCGCCGACGCTGACGACATCGAGATAAATCCTCGCGCCCCTTAATTCTTCCGCCCTTAAGTAAATGGCGCCCTGTTCGTTTGTAACGCTAGCCCCAAGCGCCTCAAACCCTTTTATATGCTGATCGATCGGTCTTGGCCCGAGATGGCATCCGCCTGGGAGCCCGATTACGGCTTTCTTGAACCGCCCAAGCATTGCTCCCATCAAGTAATAGGATGCCCGGAGCTTCTTTACTTTTCCATTTGGCAGCGGCATGGAGATCATGCCGGATGGATCTACCGTCATTTCATTGTCAGATAGCTTAACGTGCCCGCCAATTTCCTCCAGAAGCCCTTTAAGGATTTCAACATCCGAAATATCCGGCAGCCCCTCGATCGTTACAGGAGAATCCGCAAGTATTGTGGCGGGGATTAATGCTACCGCGCTGTTTTTGGCACCGCTTACCCGAACAGTCCCTTTCAGTGGATAGCCACCGGCAATTTTAAGCTTTTCCATTTCCGACTCCCTTTCCAGCCATCGATCATAGCTGTATCGGCCGACAGCTTTGCTTCCGGCCGACGCTTAAGGTATTATTTTCCATTAACATAAGGCATAATCCGGCAGTTTGTCTTACCCTCTAGTTTACACGAAAATTCCCTTTTCATGTATCGATAACTAAAAAAGTTCAAAAATAGTAAGCATGCTCCAGTACGGGCACCTCAGGGATTACTTAACGGGAATTCCAGTCTTTCAGGAATGCCTCGATTCCTTTGTCTGTAAGCGGATGGCCGAATAGCTGCATAAGGACCTTATATGGAATGGTTGCGATATGCGCACCGCGTAAAGCTGCTTCGGTCACATGCATTGGATGCCTGATTGAAGCCGCGATAATTTCCGTTTCAATACCGTGAACCGCAAAAATTTCAGCGATCGTAGAAATGAGGTCAAGGCCGTTCTGGCCGATATCATCAAGCCTTCCAAGGAAAGGGGATACGTAGCTCGCACCGGCTCGGGCCGCAAGCAATGCCTGGTTTGCATTGAAGATGAGGGTAACATTCGTTTTAATGCCTTCCTTTGAAAAAGCATGGACTGCTTTTAACCCTTCTGGAGTCATCGGCACTTTGATTGTAATATTCGGTGCAATTTTTGCAAGTTCCTTGCCCTCTTTAATCATGCCTTCCGCATCAAGAGCAATTACTTCGGCACTGACGGAACCTGGTACAAGTTCTGTTATTTCCTTTAAACGGTCTTCAAAGGACACTCCCTTTTCCTTGGCGACAAGGGAAGGGTTCGTGGTTACTCCGGATAAAAGGCCAAGCGCGTAGGCTTCGCGAATTTCATCCATATTGGCTGTATCGATAAAGAACTTCATTTGGTTACCTCCTGATGTTTAATTATTTTGGGTTTTCCAAACCGGGAGTGAATGAACGGAAACCGCCCTCTGTCCCAGGGGGCGGTTCCTCCAAACTTTATATGGCCTCCGCCGGCTTTTAACAGCAAGCTCCGGCCAAGTCGGCATTATGCTTTGCCTGCTGAACCGAATTCACGCATTTTTCCGATCACTGTTTCTTTAATGGCATCACGGGCAGGGCCCATATATTTGCGTGGGTCGTACTCATTCGGCTTAGCGGCCAGAACTTCACGTACAACCTTTGCTGATGCCATTTGATTTTCAGTATTTACATTGATTTTTGCTGTCCCAAGCGAAATGGATTTTTGGATATCCTTTGTTGGGATGCCAGTCCCTCCGTGCAGGACGAGTGGCAAGCCGGTAATATTCCCAATCTCTTCCATTTCCTTGAAACCAAGGTTTGGCTCGCCTTTATAAGGACCGTGAACAGATCCAAGCGCGGGAGCCAGGCAGTCGATTCCTGTGCGTTTTACAAGTTCTTCACATTCCTTTGGATCAGCATAGATAACGCCATCCGCAACGACATCATCCTCCTGGCCGCCAACTGTTCCAAGCTCCGCTTCAACAGAAACTCCTTTTGAATGGGCATATTCTACCACTTTTGAAGTGATTTCAATATTTTCTTCAAACGGGTGATGCGAGGCATCAATCATGACGGACGTAAAGCCAGCGTCAATGGCAGCCTTGCACTTGTCAAAGCTTGAACCGTGATCAAGATGGATTGCGACAGGCACTGTGATATTGTAGTCCTCCATTAGGCCCTCAACCATTTTCACCACTGTCTTGAATCCACCCATGTATCGCCCTGCGCCTTCGGATACCCCAAGGATAACAGGGGACTTCTCCTCTTGGGCTGCCAAAAGGATCGCTTGTGTGAATTCAAGGTTGTTCAAGTTGAACTGCCCTACAGCGTAGCCTTCCGCTTTAGCTTTGTTCAGCATTTCTGTCATGGAAACTAAAGGCATTGGATTTCCTCCTTAGTATTGGCCGTATCCCGTATCCAGGGTTCCCATCATAAGGTCCCCCTTCCGATAGCCAAATATGTAACGATTTTGGCCGGCTGAAAGCTGCTCGCGCCAGCCAATTCCATTAGTAATCATAGCAGACCAGCCCCGAAAATTCCATTAATCGGACAGATTCCAGCCAACATACGCATTGTAAGCGCAACCATTTTCCTTTTACCACCATGCCAGGAAAATAAAACTGGCAAACCTGGATTTTTAAACGCCTTGGCTCCTGTCGGCATAGATTTTCACAGCACCGCGGATATCATCAATATCGAACGGTTTCGCGAAATGCGTAATTGCCCCAAGATCTTTTGCTTCCTGGATCATATCCAGTTCTCCATATGCCGTCATAATGATTACCCGAATCTCCGGATCAATGATTTTCATCCGTTTAAGAATTTCTATACCATCCATCCCGGGGATTTTCATATCCAGCAACACCAAGTCGGGTGAGTGTTTCTTAACAATATCAAGAGCCTGGATGCCATTCGCCGCCTGAAATGTCGAATATCCTTCCTTTTGAAAAACTTCATTCAACAGAATTCGGATACCAAATTGGTCGTCTACAATCAATATTTTTCCCTTCATTTTACAATCGCCCCGATTTCCCTGCTAATTTTCTCTCCCAGGCCATTCGCCCCGGATATTCCATTTGACTACTTCTCTTTTTCTTTGTAATTTCCTGCAAAAATCACCCGTTGATTTTACGACATTTTTTGCAACCTGCTTGAATTTGTCTATAATGAAGGAAAAATGAAATGAGTGGAGGCCGCCATGTTAAAAATGTTTTCTACGCAGCTGGCCGGGCTGCTTGGCAGGATTCAGGAAAAACAGGAAGAAAATTTGGAAGATGCCGCCCGGCTTTTGGCCCAGGCCGCCGCAGGTGAAGGGCGCATTTTCATCTTTGGGGCAGGAGAAATGGAAGCAATCGCGCTTGAAGCAACGCTTGGGGCAGAGCCGCTTTCCGCCGCGGTGAACTGGGACGGGGAAAATATCGAAGGGTTCACGGCACCGGATAGAGCTTTAATAGCGGCCCGTTTTTCGGGGGATCCGAGTGCCCTCAATGCGGCGAAACTTTTACAAAAAGAAGGAATTCCATTCGCGGCGATTTCCGCATCGCTGGAAGGGACGGACAGCGATACTCTAGAGGAGCTTGCCGATGTCCATGTTGGGCTCTTATTGAAAAAAGGGCTTCTCCCGGATGAAACCGGGGGCCGTTTCGGGTTTCCGGCTCCAATCGCCGGCCTTTTCGCCTATTATGGAATCAAATTCATCATCGATGAAATCCTAGCCGAGTATGAGGAGCAATGAGTAAAAGAGCCGGATTCCCGTCATAGGAATCCGGCTCTCATTTTATCGTTGATTTAGAGACGCGTGAATGAAATCACGGAAAAGCGGCTGTGGACGCGTCGGCCGGGAAAGGAACTCAGGATGGAACTGGGATGCCACGAACCAAGGATGGTCCTTCACCTCAATGGTTTCTATCAAGCGGCCATCCGGGCTTGTCCCTGAAAATACAAATCCAGCCTGTTCCATATCATGGCGGTAGTGGTTATTGAATTCGTACCGATGGCGGTGTCGTTCGTAAACAACCTTTTCGCCATATGCTTCAAAAACCTTTGTCCCTTCCACCAGCTTGCAAGGATAAAGGCCAAGCCGGAGAGTTCCGCCAAGATCTTCAACGTCCTTCTGCTCTGGCAAAAGGTCGATGATCGGGTTGGTGGTGCTTGGATCGATTTCAGCTGAGTGAGCATCTTTCAAGCCAAGGACATTTCTTGCGTATTCGACGGTCGCGAGCTGCATGCCAAGGCAAATGCCGAGGAATGGCACCTTGTTTTCGCGCGCGAACCTAATAGCCGCAATTTTACCTTCGATGCCCCGATCGCCAAACCCACCTGGGACTAGTACACCGTTAACGTCCCCTAGCAGCTCGGCGACATTCTCTTCGGAGACTTCTTCAGCGTTCACCCACTTGATATCGATATCGGCATCAAATGCATACCCAGCATGCTTGAGTGCTTCGACAACAGAAATATAGGCGTCCTGAAGCTCAACATATTTTCCGACGAGGGCGATCTTTGTTTTTTCAGAAAGATGGGTAACTTTTTCAACAAGAGCTTTCCACTCTGTCATATCCGCTTCTGTGCATTGAAGCTTTAGATGGTCGCATACAATCTGATCCAAATCCTGTTCCTGTAGCGCGAGCGGCACGGAGTAAAGCGTTTCCGCATCTCGGCATTCAATGACCGCTTCTTTGTTAATGTCACAGAAAAGGGCGATTTTATCCTTCATGTCCTGCGATACAGGCATTTCGGTCCGGACGACAATCACATTTGGCTGGATGCCGAGGCTCCGCAATTCCTTTACGCTGTGCTGGGTCGGCTTCGTTTTCATTTCGCCAGCCGCCTTGATATACGGAATCAAGGTACAATGGATGTACATTACGTTTTCATGGCCAATGTCGCTCTTGATTTGGCGGATGGCTTCCAGGAATGGCAGCGATTCAATATCACCGACCGTTCCGCCAATTTCAGTGATGACCACATCCGCATTCGTTTCGTGGCCTGCACGGAAAACGCGGTCCTTGATTTCATTCGTGATATGTGGGATTACCTGAACAGTCCCCCCAAGATAATCGCCGCGCCGTTCCTTTTTAAGTACTGTTGAGTAGATTTTCCCCGTGGTCACATTGCTGTTCTTCGTCAAATTAATGTCGATGAAACGCTCGTAATGGCCAAGGTCGAGATCCGTTTCCGCCCCATCTCCCGTGACATACACTTCCCCGTGCTGATACGGGCTCATGGTTCCAGGGTCAACATTGATATACGGGTCGAATTTTTGAATAAAAACATCCAAGCCCCTGTTCTTTAATAGTCGGCCAAGGGAGGCTGCAACAATCCCTTTGCCAAGCGAGGATACTACCCCGCCCGTTACAAAAACATACTTTGTCATAATAAAGTCCCCCTCTAATACAGTTTGTACAATGTTGGTTTGTTTACTGCTTCATCGCGAAAAAAATATTGCGGCGGCAAGCGGCTAATTCTTACTAAGGGGAATTGTAACAGTGGACTGCGATGGTTCCCAAAGCCGAAAATAAGAAAAGCGCAAGCCATTTGCCTTGGCGCTGCGGCTTGACGAATCTTATTTTCAAAATAAAAAAGCGCCCATCCTGCCTAAATGGCAAGGGGAGCGCTTGATAGCAAATTATGTCCGTCCTTATTTAAGGAGCCCAAAAATGATTCTACAGGCAGCGACACGGATTGTCAAGCCTCTACAGGTCTTCGTCATCCTCATCATCGGCCAGTTCATCTTCCTCCAAAGCCTCAAGGCTTTCCTCAAGGTCTTCGTCCAAATCCTCGTCAAGGTCCTCATCCAGTTCATCATCAAGATCCTCGTCAAGGGCTTCATCTTCAGGGATGTCAAAATCTTCCTCTTCTTCCTCGAAGTCTTCTGCCTCATCGATATCTTCGAATGTATCTTCTTCGTCATCAAGGACATCGTCTTCTTCGAATTCATCCAGATCATCATAATCAAGATCGTCGTCAAGTTCTTCATAATCATCAAGATCTTCGTCGATGACTTTCTTCGCCTTCTTCTTTTTCGGTTTAACGGCCGCAACCTGCTCTTCTTCAACCGTATCGACCGGATACCAGACACGAAGGCCCCATTTGTTTTCACCAAGGCTGATAAAACGCCCATCTATGTTCAAATCGGTATAAAATTGCGCAATCCTCGCCTTGATTTCATCTGATGAAATGTCCCCGGTGGCCGCGATTTCATCGAGCATCTCATTGAAGGCTACTTGCTGTTTTTTGCTTTTCAGCAACTCATAGGCCATTTCAATCAAAGACATTTCCTTTAACTGTTCTTTTGAGTATTGTTCTAAACCCAACATTGGCACTTCCTTTCTCATTTGAACCACGAGGTCCAGGAAGAGATTCTTCCAAATTGCATATTCTTCATTATAAACAAATTCTTCCCGTTTTAGCCAGTGCTAATTTGGCCCTAGTTTAATTTGCCGGACCGGTTCCGTTTCCTTTCTTTTTTGGACCGGAATTTCGTTCTTTTTCATCCTTGATTTCCTTGATGGTGAGATAAAGGAAGAGAATGGCAAGCAACAGGAATGAAATGGCCCCGAGCTGGCGCTGATAAAGATAATAAAGCGGCCATGCCAAGAGGACTAGGAGCATAATAACATGTTTCAGTTTCATTTTTTCACCAGCCATTCCCTGTTGTATGCCAATATTATATATGAAAAAGAAAAAATTTTAATCGTCCCCGGATTTTTTTTACAAAAAATTTTCAAGGCCGGTGCATGAAGCAATCCGATTTTTAAAAATCCGGGGATGGCTGCCGCGCCATCCCCGAATTTCCTGAAAACGAATGTTTAAAATTTATCTAGCTCAGCGCTGAACGGACGCTTCCGCTTTTCTTTGTCCAGCTCCAGCGCCCAGCGCCTAGTGTACTTCGGTCCCCTCGCTACGATAAGTCAACATCGATTCGCTTTTCGCTCATCGTGTTTCCTTTACTGTGGGCGAGGTGCTCCTGCGCCACAGCAAATTCGGGGAAGTTGTCTTCAGCTCGTCGCAAAGCTGCAAGGTAGTAACGCAAAGAAGTTGCTTCCCTTCAGTCCATACGGCGCTAAACGGACGCTTCCGCTTTTCTTATCTACATATTGCGCCTATACTGCCCGCCGACTTCATAAAGGGCATTTGTAATTTGGCCAAGGCTGGCGACTTTTACAGTTTCCATTAACTCCGCGAAAATATTCCCTCCGGAAACGGCCGCATCCTTCAACCTATGGAGCGCTTCAGCGGTTTTGTCCGCATGCTGCTCCTGGAACTTCCTCAAGTTCGCGATCTGAAGCTCCTTTTCTTCCATCGATGCCCTCGCAAGCTCCATATTGTTCAAATCGTCTTCTGATGGAGGGTTTGGATTCAAATACGTATTGACTCCGATGATCGGAAGCTCGCCGGAATGCTTTTTCATTTCATAGTGCATCGATTCATCCTGGATTTTACCGCGCTGATACTGTGTTTCCATTGCGCCCAACACGCCCCCGCGGTCATTGATCCGCTCGAATTCCTGAAGGACCGCTTCTTCGACAAGGTCTGTCAATTCATCAATAATGAAGGCTCCCTGAAGCGGGTTTTCATTTTTCGACAGCCCGTGCTCCTTCGTAATGATCATCTGAATCGCCATCGCTCTCCGAACCGACTCCTCGGTAGGCGTCGTAATCGCTTCGTCATACGCGTTCGTATGGAGCGAGTTGCAGTTATCCTGCAGCGCCATCAATGCCTGCAAGGTAGTCCGGATATCATTGAAGTCGATCTCCTGAGCATGAAGGGAACGTCCTGATGTCTGGATGTGATACTTTAGCTTTTGGCTTCGTTCATTGGCTCCATATTTATCGCGCATGACCGTTGCCCAGATCCGGCGGGCTACCCGGCCGATGACCGTATATTCGGGATCAAGCCCGTTCGAGAAGAAAAAGCTCAAATTCGGCGCGAAATCATTGATATCCATGCCACGGCTCAAATAATATTCGACATACGTAAACCCGTTCGC
This sequence comes from Neobacillus piezotolerans, assembly GCF_003362805.1. Lineage (GTDB taxonomy): Bacteria > Bacillota > Bacilli > Bacillales > Cytobacillaceae > Bacillus_D > Bacillus_D piezotolerans. The sequence continues at coordinate 256,425 of NZ_QNQT01000002.1, read as the reverse complement.
GAGCGTAAAGGCAAGCTGCGAAATTGGGTTTGCACCTGCTTCGGCAATATGGTAGCCGGAAATTGATACCGAGTAATAGTTGCGCACCTGATGGTCAATGAAATACTGCTGGATATCCCCCATCATCCTAAGCGCGAATTCAGTCGAGAAAATACACGTATTCTGGCCCTGGTCTTCCTTCAGGATATCCGCCTGTACAGTACCGCGGACATTTTTGAGCGTGAAGGCACGGACTTCGAAAAATTCTTCAGGAGTAAGCATCCTTCCAAGCTCGGCCTCTCTTTTCTCGACCTGCTGGTGGATGGCCGTGTTCATGAACATTGCCAGGATGATCGGCGCCGGACCGTTGATGGTCATTGACACGGACGTCGACGGATGGCACAGGTCAAAGCCTGCATACAGCTTTTTCATGTCTTCCAGTGTGCAGATGCTGACGCCGCTTTCCCCGACCTTCCCGTAAATATCGGGCCGGTAGTCCGGGTCCTCCCCATACAGGGTAACTGAGTCAAACGCAGTGCTCAGCCGTTTGGCCGCATCGTCCTTAGAAAGGTAGTGGAAACGGCGGTTTGTCCGCTCCGGCGTACCTTCCCCGGCGAACTGCCGTTTCGGGTCTTCCCCTTCGCGCTTGAATGGGAATACGCCCGCAGTATAAGGGAATGATCCAGGGACGTTCTCGCGGTAAACCCAGCGCAGGATTTCACCATAATCCTTGTATTTCGGCAAGGCCACCTTCGGGATATCAAGTCCCGACAAGCTCTTTGATTTTAGCGCTGTCCTGATTTCCTTGTCACGAATCCTGACAACATATTCGTCCGCCTTGTAATCGGCCTTCAGCTTTTCCCAGCCATCGAGGATTTCCCTTGATTCAGGCGTCAGGGACGCTACGGTTTTTTCCTTAATGCGGTTCAATTCGGCGATTGTATCTTCACTTCCGCCTTCCGAGAGCGCTTCAAGGACGCCCTCGATTTGGAACAGCTTCCGCGCAAGGTTTGCCTGCTCTTCCGCTTTTTTATGATAATTTCTGACCGTTTCGGAAATTTCCCTTAAATAATAGCGGCGGTCGGTTGGAATGATGACGTTCTGCTTTTCCACTTTCGCATTTTTTGTAAAAGTGGTCTTCCAATCCGTGCCGGACTTTTCATTGATTTTTTCAATCAGCGCGGCAAATACCGCGTTCGTACCAGGGTCGTTGAACTGGCTCGCGATTGTTCCATATACCGGCAGATCTTCCGGGTCCTTTTCAAACAGCAAATGGCTGCGCTGGTATTGTTTTTGGACCTGGCGTTTCGCATCCTCGGAGCCTTTGCGCTCGAATTTGTTGATGACAATCAAATCGGCGAAATCAATCATATCGATTTTTTCAAGCTGGGATGGCGCGCCGAACTCACTCGTCATCACATACATTGATATATCGCAAATCTCGGTGATGGCCGCGTCACCCTGACCAATCCCGCTTGTTTCGACCACTACAAGATCAAAGCCAGCCGCTTTTACAACCGCGACCGCATCCTTGATCGCGAGGGACAGCTCGCTCCTCGATGCCCTCGTCGCAAGGCTGCGCATATAGACCCGCGGATTGAAGATGGAATTCATGCGAATCCGGTCGCCAAGCAGCGCGCCGCCTGTCTTTTGCTTTGTCGGGTCCACTGACAGGATGGCGACTTTCTTTTCTGGAATTTCATTGATGAACCGTCGGATCAGCTCGTCGGTAAGCGAGCTTTTTCCCGCCCCGCCAGTCCCGGTAATACCGACAACCGGAACCGGGACAGCTACAGCCTTTACCTTGTCGATGATTTCAGCCGCTGCGGCCGTTTCATTCCCTGAGCCAACCTGATTTTCGGCAAGTGTGATCATTTTGGCAATCGCATTAGTATCACCTTTTTGAAGCGCTTCGATTGCAGAGGCCGGTTCCTTCGGCAATGTCGGGAAATCGCATTCCTCTACCATTTTATTGATCATGCCCTGAAGGCCATGCTTTCGGCCGTCTTCCGGGGAGAAGATGCGGGCAATGCCGTACTCATGCAGTTCATTTATCTCACGGGGGATGATGACCCCGCCCCCGCCCCCATAGATTCGGATGTGCTCCGCGCCTTTTTCCTTCAGCAGGTCGTACATGTATTTAAAATATTCCACGTGGCCGCCCTGGTAGGACGAAATCGCAATCCCCTGGACATCTTCCTGGATTGCGGCGTTCACCACTTCCTCCACGGACCGGTTGTGGCCAAGATGGATAACTTCAGCCCCTGTCGATTGGAGGATCCTTCTCATAATATTGATCGAAGCATCATGCCCGTCGAACAGGCTTGAAGCAGTAACGAACCGGACATGGTGGACCGGCTTGTAAATTTCCTGAGCGCTCATCGTTCTCCTGGTAACAAAAAGTGTAACAAACTGTAACACTTATCCTATAATGCTACCAGGATTCACCTCCTTCATTAGAATTTATTAACCAATAAATCCTGTTAAAACGCCATAGTAAGGATAGTCTTGAAAGACCGTATCTTTTCAAGACCTTTCCATCAATGGTTGTCATGTTACATTGATTTCTTTCTGGATATAAAGCCGTGATATAAGCAATATAGGATTCCCCGTTACGTTTTGTATACCTTACAAAATCCCGGTGATAAATACCATTTGCCGATTTTATTTTCTTGCTTGACCTTTTTTTCATGGGTTTTATGACCCAATCTTTCATCTCACATTGTTCTGGGTTTACCCTTAAATTACAAATTACAATGGAGTCATTTGCATGAGTCTTTTCAATATCCCAATCAATTCGCTTATTTGCTGTATCTCCACCGGTTGTAAGGTTTAATGGGGCTATTTCTCTCAAAGCTTTTTGCAGATAGGTTTTCCCTTGCATTACATGCATTGCATCCCTGAAAGAAATGCTTTTCCCTTTAATTTTTTGATAGAATCTTTGACTGTGGAGCAACTCTTCCCCTGCTATTTTTTCATGACATTTTGAACAGAGTGTTATTAAATTATGAATGGAATCACTGCCGTGTAAACGCCTTGGTGTAATGTGGTGCACTTCCATTCTGGTGTTTGTTGCACCGCAATCTTGACATGTATTTCGGTCACGAAGAATGGCTGCCTTTCTTATATTTTCATCTAGGCGATTCCTTTGTTGGTATTCCCATCGATATGGTTTATAGCCTTTTTCCAGCGCACGATTATCGATTAAGACATCTTCTAAAAATATTTGATCGATACGCACCCATTTGGTTAGCTGCCTCACTACTCGCAAGACAGAATCTTTCTTCTGTCTGATGCTTGGAGGAATCCTCCCTTCTTTTCTTGAAGAAGAACGATTATCAAACCGAGCTGGACGATACTTTTTGTGTTGTCTCCTGTATCGTCGATGCCCGCGCCTTACTGCCAATTTTTCCTTTACATCTATTCGAAGTTCAATGGTTCCTTTGAATACAGGCTTATTTTCTGTCCCGCATTCTTGTACCAAAGCAATCCCAGCTAACTTGGAACCATCGTCAATGCCTAGATGTATGGGGGTTGTATCAATCTCTTCCTCCGGCACTTCCCTTACAAGTTGAATCACCATAGGAAATTTGCATTTCAAAATAGCTTTCTGTTTCCGAATTAAATACCATGCCCGTTTTTCTTTTGTTGGAGATAATTTGCGGCCTTGCGCATCTAACACAAAACAATGGGTCATTTCTGACCAACCTCCATTACGGGTATTTTCCTCCTTGCCAAAGTCAATGGATAGGACATGCTATTTCGGTGTTTGGTTTCCAAACCCTAGGAAACGGTCTTCCTCATAGCTAACAGAGCAGCAGACTGGTGGACACATCCGCAGGTGTTTCTTTACCTGATTCCACTAACGTAGTTCATCGTGCTATTTCCCTTTCAGGAAACTACACTCACTTAGGCTTGAGAGCACGGAACAGTCTCATCCAAAACGATTGGGTTTCATTTTAGTATGGTTTGATGTAATTTGTTATGGTTTTTCACTAACTGTTCGGAGCTCCTCTCAATGTTGCCTGCCCATTCAATTGCCCGCTTGGTTTTCCTTTGGATATTCCCGATAGCAGAAGTTCCGTCTGGTGATGGATGTATTCCTCTAGCGTGAACCGTTTTTTCAGCGCCCAGCGGCGAAATCCCCACATTTGGCCAAGGACAATGATGTCATGGGCAATCAAATCGATTTCCTTTTCCGATAATTCTAATTCCCCGTTTTCAGTGCAGCGGGAGAGCAGCTTTCCAAACATCGCCGCCATTTCGTTTTCCTTCCGAAAAACGTAAGGAAGCGCGTCCCTTGACAGCGACTTCGCCTCCTGGTACATGACGAGTACTTCATCCTGCATTTCATCAATGATCCGGAAATAATCCGCGATGCCCTGCTTCAGGCTTTCCAGTGTCCCGCCTTTTCCATTCAGGTCCTTCATCAGCTTGCTGGAAACCTGATCATAGATGCTGTCGCACACCAGGTACAGGACATCCTCCTTCGTCCGGATATATTCGTAGAGTGTGCCGATGCTGAATCCGGATGCCTTCGCGATCTCCCTCGTTGTGGTGCGGTGGAACCCCTTTTGTTTAAAAAGAGCGACAGCTCCCCTGATCATCTGGCTGCGCCTTCTCCTTACAAGAAGTTCATCCTTTACGGATGCTTGGACTTCCCGTTTTTTCACAAAAACCACCGCCTTTTATCAATGCCATTTGTTTGTATACTTTTTATCATAAAATCCCTAAACTTCTCCTGCCTAGTACTTGACCCTAAAATCATGCAAAGCCCGATTATTTTGTCAACATCCTCGAAATCACGAGGCGTTGGATTTCCTGGGTGCCTTCGTAAATTTGAGTGATTTTCGCATCGCGCATGAACCGCTCGACCGGGTAATCCTTTGTATATCCGTATCCGCCGAATACTTGGACGGCTTCCGTCGTGGCCTTCATGGCAGTATCGCCGGCAAACAGCTTAGCCATTGCGGAGGCTTTGCTATAAGGAAGGCCTTCCGACTCTAGCCAAGCGGCCTGGTAGGTTAATAGCCTTGAAGCTTCCACAGCAGTAGCCATGTCGGCCAGCTTGAAGGAAACCCCCTGGTTCGCAGCGATCGGCTTGCCAAACTGGTGGCGATCTTTCGCATATTCAACTGCGGCGTCAAGAGCGCCCTGGGCAATCCCGACTGCCTGGGCGGCGATTCCGTTCCTTCCGCCATCAAGTGTCATCATGGCAATCTTAAAACCTTCTCCCTCTTCACCGAGCCGGTTTTCAATCGGTACACGGCAGTCTTCAAAAATGATTTCCGTTGTCGGTGATGAGCGAATCCCGAGTTTCTTTTCTTTTTTGCCAACCGAGAAGCCTGGGAAGTCTTTTTCAATAATGAACGCGGTGGTGCCTTTTTGCTTGCTTGATGGGTCAGTCAGGGCAAACACGACGTAAATATCGGCAATTCCACCATTTGTGATGAAAATTTTCGCGCCGTTCAGTACATAATGGCTGCCATCGAGTCGGGCGGTCGTTTTCATGGCTCCTGCGTCCGAACCGCTGCCTGGCTCAGTCAGGCCGTATGCGCCGATTTTTGATCCTTCCGCCATCGGCCGGAGATATTTTTGCTTTTGTTCCTCGGAGCCGAATTTGTAAATAGGCCAACCGGCAAGCGAGGTATGCGCTGACAAGGTGACACCTGTGGACGCGCAGACACGGGAAAGCTCTTCCACGGCGATGCAATAAGCTAGGTAATCGCTGCCAATGCCGCCGTACTCTTCCGGCCACGGAATCCCGGTCAGGCCGAGCTCGGCCATTTTGTCAAAAATCTCCCTGTCAAAGCGCTCTTCCTCATCGCGCTCAGCCGCTGTCGGTGCGACTTCGTTCCGGGTAAAGTCCCGAACCATTTTCCGAATCATTTCATGCTCTTCTGTGAGTTTAAAGTTCATTATTGCTTCCCCCTGGTAGGAATTTATGTTAATTTTCGTATCGTTTGCTCTTGGGACAAGATGCTGTTCGGGCTTGACGCGAAATTCACTAGTTATTTGTAACATTCACTAGTGAGCGTCAGACACCTACTACTTTCCTGAAACTTTAATGGCACTAATTCACTAGTCCCCGTCTGCCACCATGATGATCGGAACTCGGTGCCCTTCGCTTCAATCAACTCTCCCGAAATCAACTGTAGACTTAAAATTAAAGCTGCCTGGCGATGACGTGCCGCTGGATCTCGCTTGTTCCCTCGTAAATTTCGGTAACCTTCGCATCACGGAAGTACCTTTCAACCGGGTAGTCCTCAGTGTAGCCGTAGCCGCCGAATACCTGGATGGCTTCCGTGGCGGTTTCGACCGCCGTTTTTGAGGCTAAAAGTTTTGCCATCGACGCTTCCTGGCCGCATTTCAGCCCAGCGGATCGGAGCGATGCCGCCCTGTACACGAGGAGCCTTGCCGCTTCGACAGCTGTGGCCATATCGGCAAGCTTGAAGGCAATACCTTGCTGCGCCGCGATTGGTTTGCCGAACTGATGGCGTTCCTTGGCATAATCGATTGCGGCGCTCAAAGCTGCTTCGGCAATTCCCAGCGCCTGCGCCCCGATGCCAATCCGGCCCGCGTCAAGGTTGGACATGGCGATCTTGAAACCTTCCCCTTCGATGCCTAGAAGGTTTTCGCGCGGAATCCTCATATCTTCGAATGTTAGCTGGACGGTGCGTGAGCCATGAAGGCCCATTTTTTTCTCATCCTTGCCGATTATCAGGCCTTTTGTGCCTTTTTCAACAATGAACGCGGAAATGGCATCGCCTGCGGTTCTCGCGAAAACAATATAGACATCGGCTTCTCCGCCGTTTGTTATAAACACTTTCGCCCCATTAAGAACATAGGAATCACCGTCAAGGACGGCTTTCGACTTAAGGTTCCCCGCATCCGACCCGGCGCCCGGCTCAGTGAGGCAGAAAGCGCCAAGCCATTCCCCAGCTGCCATTTTCGGAACATATTTTTGCTTCTGTTCCTCATTGCCGAAATAAAGGATCGGATTGGTCCCTACTGAAGTATGAACGGATAAAATGACGCCAACCGCCGCGCTGACCCTTGAAATTTCATTGATGGCGATTATGTAGGACATAAAGTCCATCTCCGCGCCGCCGTATTCTTCAGGGACTGGAATGCCCATTAGTCCAAGCCCGCCCATTTTTTTCAAGACTTCCCTCGGGAATTCCCCCTGCTCCATTTTTTCCACAAAGGGTGCGATTTCCTTTTCCGCAAAGTCGCGGACCATTTTCCTCATCATTTCCTGCTCATCTGTAAACCGGATATCCACTGTCCATCCCCCTCCCGAGCCGGTTCTCCTGCGGAGGCCGCCTCCGTTGCCGTAAAATCCCGCGCCAAATTCTCCAATCCTTGAATTCCCCTGTTCTCCCGGCTTGCAAATAATATTGGAAAGTTAGCCTAAACGACTACTGGTACTCATAGAAGCCGCGGCCGGACTTTTTCCCAAGCCATCCGGCTTTCACATATTTCCGCAATAGCGGGCATGGACGATATTTACTGTCTCCAAACCCCTCATAAAGCGTTTCCATTATATACAGGCAAGTATCCAGGCCAATAAAATCCGCGAGTGTCAACGGACCCATTGGATGGTTCATCCCGAGCTTCATGACATCATCGATCGCTTCCTTTGACGCCACGCCTTCATATAGCGTATAAATGGCCTCATTGATCATAGGCATGAGAATCCGGTTTGAGACAAAGCCCGGGAAGTCATTCACTTCAACCGGCACTTTATTTAGCACCCTTGTCATTTCCTCGATTTCTTTGTAAACTTCGTCCGCAGTCGCTAGCCCGCGAATGATTTCGACCAGCTTCATGACCGGAACCGGATTCATAAAATGCATGCCGATCACTTTTTCCGGCCTGTCTGTCTCCGCTGCGATTTCCGTGATTGGAAGTGAAGAGGTATTTGTCGCAAGAATTGCATGCGCAGGCGCGATTTTATCAAGCTTACGGAAAATATCAGCCTTCACGGCAATGTTCTCAACAGCTGCCTCGATGACAAGGTCTACCTCAGCGGCATCCTCTAGCGATGTCGAAGCCGAGATGCGGGACAAGGTTTCTTCCATTGCATCCGCCTCGAGTTTTCCCTTTTCCACGGCCCGGCCAAGATTCTTTTTTATGCCTTTCAAGCCTCGTTCTATTTGATCGGCACTTAAATCATTCAAAAAGACCGTATAGCCTGATTGGGCGCATACCTGCGCAATGCCGGAGCCCATCTGCCCCGCGCCGATAACCATAACGTTTTTAATCGCCATATTTTCCCCTCCAAATAAGGCGGGGAGCAGCGCCGCCCGCCTCTGAATCTCGTATTCTATTGTTTCGGTACTTCGATCATGATGGCGTCGCCCTGTCCGCCTCCGCTGCAAATTGCCGCAATCCCGATTCCACCGCCGCGGCGGTTCAATTCGTGCATCAGAGTCACGATGATCCTGGCGCCGCTTGCCCCGATTGGATGCCCGAGAGCGACAGCGCCCCCATTGACATTGACTTTTTCAGGGTCAAGCCCTGCTATTTTATTGCTTGCGAGCGCGACAGCCGAGAAAGCTTCGTTGATTTCAAACAAGTCGATCTCCTCGAGTGAGCGGCCTGTTTTTTCCAAAAGGGCATTAATGACGAGGCCGGGCGTTTGCGGAAAGTCCTTCGCTTCTACGCCAACCGATGTGTGACCAAGGATGACAGCGCCAATGCTCCGCCCTTCGCGGTTCGCTCGTTCTTCGTTCATCAGCACGAGCGCGGCGGCCCCATCGTTAATGCCGGGCGCGTTCCCGGCTGTGATTGTTCCGTCCTTATCAAATGCGGGTTTAAGCGACCCTAGCTTTTCGATCGTTGTGTCTTTCCTTGGCGATTCATCGTGCTCAACCAAAAGGGGTTCGCCTTTTCGCTGGGGTACCGATACCGGCACAATCTCCTCGGCAAGGATGCCTTTTTCAATCGCCTCATTGGCAAGATGATGGCTCCTCATTGCCCAAAGGTCCTGCTCATCCCGGGTAATGCCCATTTCGGATGCTGTGGAATTCCCGTATGTTCCCATATGGACTCCCGTAAACCCGCAGCTAAGTCCATCCACAAGCAGGAGATCCTGCATTGGAGCGTCACCCATCCGAAAACCCCAGCGTGCTTTTGGCACAATATATGGGGCGTTGCTCATCGACTCCATCCCGCCAGCGACAATAACTTCCTCGTCACCTGCGCGGATGATCTGGTCGGCGATTGTGACGCTCCTCATCCCTGATGCGCAAACCTTGTTGATCGTTTCCGTCCGAACTTCCCATGGTATGCCGGCATGGCGGGCAGCCTGCCTTGATGGAAGCTGTCCCTGCCCCCCCTGCAGGACGGAACCAAGGATAACTTCGCCGACATCTTCAGGATTGACACCTGCCCGCGCCAGGGCTTCCTTTACCGCAATCCCGCCGAGTTCCGATGCGGCAAGGCTGCTGAGCGCCCCTCCAAATTTTCCAAATGGCGTCCGTACTCCGCTTAAAATAACTGTTCTGGCCATTGTATCTACTCCTTTGCAGTTTTTTAGCAAACAATCCCATAAGCCCTTGCCGATGTCCGATAAGATATTCCCCGCGTTTTGCCAAGTGGAAACGCGGCGACCGAACGCTCGCTCATTCTGTTGTCAAAAATTTGTAAGCGCTTTACTCTTTAACAATAATTTTACAGCAAAAAAAGCAGGAACTGAAATTTTAGACACAAAGCTCATAATTTTTAAGGGATTTGCGCCAATCAGTCCTGCTTTTTTAAAAAAAGATTTTACGAAACAAGCGTGGCCGTTGGACCGATGACGGAACGTTCCAGCAATTCCGCGACATCGTAGGTGCCGACGCTTTCTTCCACTTCTTTCGCTTTTGTCCCGTCGGACAGCATGGTCAGGCAATACGGGCAGCCCGAGGATATGACCGAAGGATTGAGGGCTAGCGCCTGCTCGGTCCGGGCAACGTTAATCCTGTGCCCCGTTTCTTCTTCCATCCACATCAGGCCGCCTCCTGCTCCGCAGCACATCCCATTTTCACGGCTGCGGTCCATTTCAACAAGCTTGACGCCGGGTATCGCTTTCAGGACTTCCCGCGGCGCGTCGTAAACCTCGTTGTAGCGGCCCAGGTAGCAGGAGTCGTGGAATGTAATTGTTTCGTTCACTTTATACCTTGGCACGATCCTTCCCTCGCGGACAAGGTCGAACAATAGCTCTGTATGATGATAGACTTCGGCCTCGAGCCCGAAATCAGGATACTCGTTTTTAAAAATATTGTAGGCGTGCGGGTCGATTGTGACGATTTTTTTCACTTCGTTCTTCTCAAATTCCTCGATGTTCTTCACGGCAAGCTCCTGGAACAGGAATTCGTTTCCTAGGCGCCGTGGCGTGTCCCCGGAGTTCTTCTCTTTATTGCCAAGGATGGCGAATTTGACGCCAGCTTCATTCAGGAGCCTCGCAAAGGAAAGGGCGATTTTCTGGCTCCGGTTATCATACGAACCCATCGAGCCGACCCAGAAAAGGTACTCGAATTCTTCATCTGATTTTTTCATTTCTTTTACGGTCGGTACATGGACATCTTCGCGGGCTTCACGCCAGTCTTCCCGCTCTTTGCGGTTCAGGCCCCAAGGGTTCCCCTGGCGTTCGATATTGGTCATTGCCCGCTGCGCATCCGGATTCATTTTCCCTTCCGTCAAAACGAGGTAGCGGCGCAAATCGATGATTTTATCAACATGCTCGTTCATGACTGGGCACTGGTCCTCGCAGTTACGGCATGTCGTGCACGCCCAAAGCTCTTCCTCGGTGATGACTTCGCCAATAAGGCTTGGGTTATAAGCGGAAGCGGCAGCCGCTTCTCCTGCGGCGGCACCTTTTCCGGAAAGCGCCAGCTGGTTGCCCTGTGTATTGGCGAAAGCAAAGGCGGGAACCCACGGCTGCTTTTGCGTAACCGCCGCGCCGTAGTTGGTGAGGTGGTCGCGGAGCTTCAGGATGATATCCATCGGCGAAAGCATCTTCCCTGTGCCTGTTGCCGGGCACATATTCGTGCAGCGGCCGCATTCGACGCATGCGTAAAAATCGATCATCTGCAGTTGATTGAAATCCTCGATTTTCCCAACACCGAAGCTTTCCTGCGACTCATCTTCAAAATCAATTTTCTTCAGCTTTCCGACAGGTCCCGTACGGCTGAAATACGTATTGACCGGGCCGGCGATCAAATGAGCGTGCTTCGACTGCGGTACATACACAAGGAAGGCAAGCAGCAGGAGCAAATGAACCCACCAGGCAATGTAAAAGGCCGAAATGACAGCCGTTTTGCCCATCCAGCCAAAGCCCGCCGCGATTACGGAGGCTACCGGTTCGGACCATGAACCATCCGCACCATGCCAAATCATTCCCATTGCATTTCCGAACAGGACGGAAAGCATGAGCCCCCCGATAAAAATAAGGACCAGGCCCGCTTTGAAATTCCGCTTAAGGCGGACAAGTTTTTCAACATAGCGGCGGTAAAATGCCCAGACGACCGCGACAAGGATCATAAGCGTCACAAGTTCCTGGAAGAAAGTAAACCCTCTGTACAGCGAGCCAAGCGGCAAATGCATGCCCGGCTTGATTCCCTTCAAAATGAAGTCGATCGCCCCGAATTGGACGAGAATGAACCCGTAAAAAAACATAACATGGATGATTCCGCTTTTTTTGTCTTTTAACAGCTTCTTTTGCCCAAACACATTGGACCAGATTTTCTGCCAGCGCTCCTTGGCGGCTTCATCAAATTCGGCCTTTTTGCCAAGCTTGATGTAGGCAATCCTTGTTTTGACAACATAGACGAACAAACTTACTGCGTAAGCGGTTACAATTAGGAACGCGATAAAATTAATCCACAACAGTCCATCCACTTGAAACTCCCCTTTCCTTTCATGTTATACCCCTTTAGCCCGTTAGAAGAAAATTTCAAACCTAAATAATTTTCTGAACTATGTATACTTTCATTATAAGATGAATGAGCATTCAGTCAACAATTTTGTCATGCGCTTACAACTCATACAACCCCTGCTTTCGGTAAAAGCTATGGGAATAAGAAAAGCGCAAGCGCCCGTTTTGCGCCGTATGGACTGGAGGGCCCCGATGGAGATAAAGGAAACACGATGAGCCAAAGCGAATCGATGTTGACTTATCGTAGCGAGGGGACCGAAGTACACTAGGCGCTGGGCGCTGTAGCTGGACAAAGAAAAGCGTACGCGTTTAGCGCTCGACAGGACTGGAGGGAAGCAGCTGCCTGAGTTACTCCCCTGCAGTTTTGTGACGAGCTAAAGACAGCTTCCCTGAATATACTATGACGCAGAAACACCCTCCCGCTATAAAGGAAACGGGCTTTTCCTGCATTACCCCATCCGAAAACAGGAACGGAGGCAGACTTTATGGTATTTTTCCTTATCGCATGTTTGGCGCTGTTCCTGGCCTGGCTCCACGCCGACCTCCAACTTGGAAGGAGAAAGCGGATTATGGAAAACGGTTTTTCCCCCATGCCCAGGCGCGAGGGAACGATCCGCATTTTTACAAGCGGCGGCGAATTATTCAAGGATTACTTTGAGGAGCTAAGACAGGCGGAGCGCTATATTCATGTTTTATTCTATATTGTTAAAGAAGATGCACTTAGCCAAGAATTTTTCGATTTACTCCGGGAAAAGGCGCGCTCTGGCGTTGAAGTTCGGCTGCTCGTTGATCGGATTGGCGGCATGGCCATAAAAAAAGAAACAGTGTCCACCCTTAAAAAAGATGGGATCCATTTCGCTTTTTCACACAAACCAAAGCTTCCCTTCCTTTTCTACACGCTGCAGGCCAGGAACCACCGGAAAATAACGATTATTGATGGGAAAATCGGCTATCTTGGGGGGTATAATGTCGGAAATGAATATATCGGCGGCCACCCGAAGCTTTCACCCTGGCGTGATTACCACCTGAAACTTACCGGCGGTTCCGTCCAGGACCTTCAGGAAGTTTTTCTTATTGATTGGAAGGAATCAGCCGGAGAGGATTTAAGAAAACACCCCCTTTACTTTTGTGAAAAAAGGGACAGCGGGGCAGAGCATCAAATTGTTCCGACCTCGGGCTTTCTTCTTGAGGAGATGTCCCTGGGGCTTTTTAAAACAGCAAATGAACGAATCATTATCGGCAGCCCCTATTTCATCCCAAGCAAAAAACTGTTCGCTGAACTTCTGGCCTGCCTTGGGCGCGGGGTTTCGCTTACAATCATCGTCCCGGCAATCGCGGACCATCCTTTTGTACAGGAAGGCTCCTACAGATACCTTCGCCGCCTTATAAAGGAAGGCGCGCGAGTATACCAATACATGAACGGCTTTTACCACGCAAAGACACTGCTGATCGATGATGCAGTCTGTGACATTGGCTCAGCCAATTTTGATAAAAGGAGCCTGTTTCTAAACAGCGAGATCAATTGCTATATGTTTGGGGAGCAGCAAATAAGCGAAGCCGCCTCCATACTTAAAAATGATATCAATTCTTCAAGGGAGCTGAAGCTTTCGGTTCTAGAAAAGCCAGATTTCCGTCGGTCTGTTAAAGAGCTGATTGCCAGGGCGCTTTCACTCTTCTTATAAACGTTATACTATGCGGCTGAAAGATTGCGCAGCACTACAATGCAGGGGGATGGTTTTTTGAAAATACGGTTCGGCTATGTATCGACGGCTCTTTCACTCTGGGAAGCTTCTCCTTCCCGGACGATGACCTTCGCCCGCTACAAGGTTCTTGGCAAAGATGAGCGGCGGCAAAAATTGCACGCGATTACTGCGGAAAACCTATGGAATACGCGCAGGATCCTTTACTATAATATTTCCCATGGCATTGATGTGTACCGCTTTTCCAGTTCGATCGTACCCCTCGCGACCCATCCAGAGGCCAAATGGGACTATGCGGCTCCTTTTCGGAAGGATTGGCTTGAAATCGGCGAGCTTGTTAAAAAGTACCACATCAGGGTCAGCTTCCATCCGAACCAATATACTCTTTTTACTTCGCCGCGAGCAGAAGTAACGGAGAATGCCGTCCGGGACATGGAGTATCATTACCGGATGTTAGAATGCATGGGGCTTGAAGATTGGGGAACGCTCAACATCCATATTGGCGGGGCTTACGGGGACAAGGATTCGGCAATCGTCCGCTTTCATGAAAATTTGCGCAAGCTTCCTTCTCCAATCAAAGCGGCTATGACGCTTGAAAATGACGACAAGACGTATACAACCGCAGAAACATTGGCCGCGTGCAAAAAAGAGCGTATTCCGCTTGCCTTCGATTACCACCACCATATGGCAAATCCGTCCGACCTGCCCCTTGATAGACTTTTGCCGGAGGTTTTTTCGACATGGGCCCATATGGAGCACGTTCCGAAAATCCATGTTTCTTCGCCAAAATCCGAGAACGCCTTCCGCTCGCATGCCGACCATGTCGACCTTGAATTCATCATGCCATTATTGAAGCTGCTCCGGGAATTTGGCCAGGATGTTGATTTTATGATTGAAGCTAAAACAAAGGATCAGGCGCTCCTGAAGCTTGTGCCGGAAATAGCCGCCATTCGCGGGGTGAAACGGACAGGCGGTGCCGCAATTGAGTGGAAATAAGGTTTTCTAAATCAGTCAAGCTGAATTTTGGCCATTTAAAAAGAAGCCTCCAATTTGGATAGCTTCTTTTTTGATATACCTGTGTACTTGAATAATCGGCTTAGTCCACTTCTTCAATTAAATTCAAGACAGGGACGGTGCGTTCCTGTTCGGGGCTTTCCCTCCAATAAATCCGGGCCGTTCTTTGTTTTTCGTCAACGTTTTGGATGATGACCCCGCTTCCTTCGTACGTCACTTTTATATTATCCGCCGATTCCATGATTTCCTTTGCGCGGCCTACGTTCATGCTGCCCCCACTCCTCTCACAGATTCTCCTATTTACTATTTGCCGACCAGGAATTTTTTATGCCACTGTTTCCCCGCGGACCTATTTAAATTGGCGGGGAACATCATTCCTGAAAGGCATGCAAAAAGCCCCCCGAGTGAGCCGGAGGGCCAAGGATAGAACCTACATTTTTTCAGGAGCCGAAACGCCAATTAGCGACAAGGCGTTTTTCATGGTAATCTGCACAGCCTTAACGAGTGCAAGACGCGCCTTTGTACGTTCCGCATGCTCTTTGTCGACCACCTTGTCGGCATTGTAAAAGCTATGGAAGGTGGAAGCAAGATCAAAGATATAGTTTGCGATACGGTGCGGCGTCCGCTTCAGGGCCGCTTCGCCGACTGCCTGAGGGAATTCGCCGAGCTTTTTGAGCAGGTCGATTTCTTTTTCCGATCCGACAAGACCCAAATCGACATTCTTGTCAACTTCAAAACCCTGTTCAGCCGCCTGGAGCAGGATGCTCGAAATTCGGGCATGCGCGTATTGGGCGTAATAAACCGGGTTGTCGTTTGACTGGGAAACAGCCAGATCAAGATCGAAGTCCATATGTGTATCGGCGCTGCGCATCGCGAAGAAGTAGCGCGTCGCATCCAGGCCAACTTCTTCGACAAGATCGCGCATGGTGACCGCCTTGCCGGTACGCTTGCTCATTTTCATTTTCTCGCCATCTTTATACAAATGAACGAGCTGGATGATTTCCACTTCAAGAACGTCCTTGTCGTATCCAAGCGCCTGGATTGCAGCCTTCATCCGCGGGATATACCCGTGGTGGTCCGCTCCCCACACATTGATCAGTTTTTCGAAGCCGCGGTCGAGCTTATCCTTATGATAGGCGATATCCGGAGTCAGGTATGTGTACGACCCATCCTGCTTGATCAAAACGCGGTCCTTATCGTCGCCGAACGGGGTCGAGCGAAGCCAGGTCGCTCCCTCCTCCTCAAAAATATGGCCGTTGCCGCGGAGCGTTTTGAGCGCGGCATCAATTTTCCCATTATGATACAGCGAAGTCTCGGAATACCAAACGTCGAATTCAACACGGAAATCCTGAAGGTCCTTCTTGAGTTTGGCCATCTCATACTTCAGTCCATATTCGCGGAAAAAGTTGAACCGATCCTCTTCCGGCTCATGGACAAACCTCTCGCCAAACTCTTCAGCAAGCTTCTTTCCAATCCCCTTGATGTCCTCGCCGTGGTAGCCGTCCTCCGGCATTTCCTTCTCAAGGCCGAGCGCCTGGAAATACCGCGCTTCAACGGAGAGGGCCAAATTGTTGATCTGGTTTCCGGCATCATTGATATAGTATTCGCGCGAAACATCATAGCCCGCTTTGGCAAGGATGTTGGAGAGCGAATCGCCGACAGCCGCGCCCCTGGCATGGCCAAGGTGGAGGTCTCCCGTCGGGTTGGCGGATACGAATTCAACCTGAATTCTCTGCCCTTTACCGGTATCCGTTTCTCCGTACTTGCCGCCCGCGTCCAAAACGGCCGGGATCAGCCCTGTCAAATAGCTGTTATCCATGTAAAAGTTGATGAACCCCGGACCCGCGAGCTCTATTTTTACAATTGACGCCTTAGAGCGGTCGAAATGTTCGACAATCGCTTCCGCAATGGCCCGAGGCGCTTTTTTCGCCACGCGCGCCAGCTGCATCGCCATGTTCGTCGAATAGTCGCCGTGCGCTTTTTCCTTCGGGACTTCCAAAATCACCTCTGGAAGCTGGTCTTCCGTAGCAAGGCCGGCTTTTAGGACGGCCGATTTAATTTCCTGTTTCAGATTTTGCTGGACCTGTTCAACTAGATTCATTCCATTTCCTCCTCAAACGTTATCGCCAAGCTATATGTACCCGCGGGCGCGCCCGCGACCTGCAAATCATATTTCAGCATGAACATGCCTCCACGCCCATTTTCCCTGATTGCCTGGGCAAGCCTGTCCGTGACAGCCGCGACAGGAAGCGTTCCAAATTGGGTATGGTAACTGCCCCGTGTTTCTTCTCCAAGCTTGAATGGCATCCTCATTTTCACACCGCCGCTTCTTAGGAGCAAAGCTTCACCGCTGTCCATTTTTAAAATAGTACGGATGCTGCCCTCTTCCGACATTTCCTCGTATTGAAGATAAACGCCGCTTCCCTTTTTGTAAAAAAAGCCGTTCGCGCCGGTCGTGTATTCATCTTTTACCCCGGATTGGACAATCGAGGTGCTGATGGTTACAGTAACAGGTTTCGGGTCCATCCGGGTCCACTCCCTTTTTTAAAAAATACCTATTTTGTATCTTGTTTTCGCGCCAAGCGGGCGTCTCCGTATCTTTTGCCCTATAAATTAAAAATTATAGCACGAAAGCCTTCGTTGCTCCACCCTACCTAAAGCAGTTTCACTTTATTATAGCTTTCAGCCGCCGACAATTCAAAAAGCGCCTGCTTCATGGAAGAAACAGGCACTAGGTGTTCAAAGGTGTGGCTGTGAAAGTCAAAAACAGGCTCGTTTGGTGAGTACAAATGGCAAAAATCACGAAAGAAAGTCACTCAATTCCACATGAGTGACATCAATCCGATCTAGCGAACAGGAGCCACGATACAATCCTCTCTTTGCCTTGCTTATTTTACCCAGCCGAGCAGCATTTCACGGATAAGCTTGCTTGCGGTGTTGGCGGTTTGTTCGGAGTTGTCGTAAACCGGGGCCACTTCAACGAGATCAGCACCAACAACCTTCACATCGGAACGGGCGATTTCATGGATGGAAGCAAGCAGTTCACGGGAAGTAATGCCGCCAGCATCTACCGTACCGGTGCCTGGAGCATGGGCCGGGTCAAGGACGTCAATGTCGATTGTCACATAAACCGGGCGGCCGGCAAGCTTCGGCAAAATTTCCTTCAACGGCTGGTGGACGTCGAATTTGGAAATATGCATGCCAACGCGTTTCGCCCAATCGAATTCTTCTTTCATCCCGGAGCGGATGCCAAAGGAATACACGTTCGAGGGTCCAATCAGATCGGCAATCTTGCGGATTGGCGTTGAATGGGACAGCGGCTCGCCTTCATACTCTTCACGAAGGTCGGTGTGCGCATCCATATGGATGATGGCAAGGTCCGGATACTTCTTGTAGACTGCCTTCATGACCGGCCATGATACAAGGTGCTCACCGCCCATGCCAAGCGGGAACTTGTCCTCGGCAAGAACCTTGTCGACAAAGTCTTCAATGATGTCTAGGCTTCGCTGAGGGTTTCCGAAGGGAAGCGGAATGTCCCCGGCGTCAAAGTATTTGACATCATCAAGTTCGCGGTCAAGATACGCGCTGTATTCTTCGAGGCCGATTGATACCTCGCGAATCCTTGCGGGGCCGAAGCGGGAACCCGGGCGATAGCTGACTGTCCAGTCCATCGGCATTCCATACAGGACTGCTTTGCTTTCTTCAAAATTTGGATGGCTTTTAATAAATACGTTACCTGAATAAGCTTCATCAAATCTCATTGCACACTATCCTTTCCGGCACAACGAGAGGGAGACGACGCCTCCCTCCGCTCTGCTTTCTTTTATTTTCCAAGGGCCGCCTAAATTAAGGCCCTAAATTTCCTACTTCACCAAGTCCCCAACAAATTTCGGAAGGACGAATGCTGCTTTATGCAGTTCCTTTGTATAGTACTTTGTTTCGATGTCATGGAAGCGGTCTTCCGATACCTCAAGTGGATCGTATTTCTTTGATCCGATTGTGAAAGCCCACATACCGCTCGGATATGTCGGGATGTTGGCAATGTACAGGCGGGTGATCGGGAAAATTTCCTTTACGTCACGCTGAACATCGCGGATCAGGTCCGATTTGAACCAAGGATTGTCGGACTGGGCGACAAAAATGCCGTCTTCCTTCAATGCCTTTGAAATGCCCGCGTAAAAGCCTTTTGTAAACAGGTTAACCGCCGGGCCTACCGGTTCGGTTGAGTCAACCATGATGACATCATAGGCATTTTCGCTTTCGGCGATATGCATGAAGCCGTCGCCAACCTTTACATCAACGCGCGGGTCATCAAGCTTGCCGGCGATTTCCGGCAAAAATTTCTTCGAATACTCAATAACCTTGCCGTCAATGTCAACAAGCGTCGCTTTTTTCACTTGTGGATGTTTAAGCACCTCACGGATAACGCCACCGTCGCCGCCGCCGACAACGAGGACGTTTTCCGGATTTGGATGCGTGAACAATGGAACGTGCGCAACCATTTCATGGTAGACGAACTCATCCCTAATGGAGGTCATAACCATTCCATCAAGAAGAAGCATATTGCCCCATTCTTCCGTTTCAACCATTTCAAGCATTTGAAAATCTGTCTGTTCTGTATGTAATGTGCGCTTTACCTTCATCGTAATTCCGAAGTTTTCGGTTTGTTTTTCAGTAAACCAAAGTCCACCCATTTCCATCTTCCTTTCAAAAATAAAATTTCCACAGGGAAGCAGCAATCGGCCATCAAAAAGAAGCCGCCGTTTCTACTGCTATACTTCCCCAACTGATTAAAGTGAAACTCCATCAGTGGGGTTTTTCCTCTCCCACTGATGGTTAGTTGAACCAATCGGACCTTTACGGGCAGTTGGGCCCCCACCCTATTCCTGCTAATCCCTAAATCCCAGGTTGGGGGGCTTACTGCCTGTTAAGTGTGGGATAATTGCAAACATGAGAAAAAGTATAGAGGAATCCGGCAAAAATGCAAGAAATATTTTCAAGCTTTCCAGCCCGTAATGTTTAAAATTCTCCCATTCCTTTCATACTGTTGATACGGCCCGGGATGGGCGAATTTTTTCCGAAAGGAAGCAATGGGGTGAATGCATGGAAACCATTACTGGACATGGGTTGAAACGAGTCGTGAAATATTTGCGGGCGGCCGCCTTTTTGGGGTTGTTTGGTTCAGCGCTGCTTGTACTCGCGGCCCTGCTTTTGCTCATGTACGTCAAGGTTCTTGGCGCTCCCCCGCTGGCTGTACCGCAGTCAACCCTCTATTTTGCGGAGGATGGAACGATCATCGGTGAAACTAGCTACGGGCAAAAGCGGTATTGGGTGCCGCTTAAAGATATTTCGCCCTATTTGGTTGATGCGACCATTTCCATTGAAGACAGGAAATTTTACGAGCACAGCGGCTTTGATTTCAAACGGATTGCTGGTGCCGCACTAGCCGACATAAAGGCGTTCGGCAAAGTCCAGGGTGCGAGCACGGTCACAATGCAATATGCCAGGAACCTTTTCCTTGAGCACGATAAAACATGGGCAAGAAAGCTCCGGGAAGCACTTTACGCAATCAGGCTTGAAATGAATTACTCCAAGGACCAAATCCTTGAGGGCTATTTAAATACAATTTACTATGGAAATCGCGCTTATGGCGTACAGGCGGCAAGCCAGTATTATTTTGGCAAAAATGCTTCTGAATTATCCCTGTCCGAAGCATCCATGCTTGCCGGCATCCCAAAAGGCCCCGGCTCCTTTTCACCATTTGCCTCGATGGAACGGGCGAAGCAGAGGCAGGGCGTTATTTTAAAAGCGATGGCAAGAAACGGTTATATCAAAGGCACGGAAGCAGAAAAAGCGTATGCGGCCGAACTTGCGCTGACCGGAAGGGACCCTCATCGGGATTTGAAGGCAGCTCCGTATTTTCAGGACGCGGTTGCGAATGCATTACGGAACCAACTCGGCCTGAATGAACGGGCAATTGCGCTTGGCGGACTGAAGGTTTACACAACAATCGATCCGATACAGCAGGAAGCCGCTGAAAAGCAGGTGCAGGCCGTAATCTCGCCTGACTCCGAAATTCAGGCTGCACTTGTATCAATCGATCCGAGGAATGGACATGTGAAGGCAATGGTCGGGGGGCGCGATTATGGAAAAAGCCCGTTTAACCGGGCGGTCCAGGCGATACGGGCGCCCGGTTCGACAATCAAACCGCTTCTTTATTATGCGGCGCTAGGGCAAGGATACACCCCTTCAACGCTGATCCGGAGCGAGCAGACGACATTTCGGTTTGAGAACGGCAGACCTGATTATACGCCGCACAACTACAATAACAAGTATGCGGACGGAGAAATTACGCTTGCCCAGGCACTCGCGGTCTCCGACAATGTCTATGCGGTCAAAACACATCTCTTCCTTGGCGAGGATACACTTGTTGAAACCGCGAAGGAATTCGGAATTTCTACCAGGATGGCGAAAGTACCTTCGCTCGCGCTTGGAACATCGGGCGTAAGGGTAACCGAAATGGCCAACGCCTACAGCCTCTTCGCCAATGGAGGCAAAAAGGTCGAGCCTACGCTGATTACCCGGGTTGAAACAGCGAACGGGAAAGTCATTTATGAAAATGAAGAAATAGATGAACTGGTTCTCGACCCAGCCAGGGCCTATGTAATGACCCAGATGATGACAGGGGTGTTCGACACTACGCTGAACGGCTATACGGCAGTTACTGGCGGGACGATCGCAAAAGGAATGACCAGGCCATATGCCGGGAAATCCGGGTCGACACCGACCGACAGTTGGATGATTGGCTTTACCCCGCAGCTTGTTTCCGCCGTTTGGACCGGGTACGACGATGCCCGGGAAATTGATGGAGTACCGGAAAAATCATATGCGAAACAAATTTGGGTTCGGTTCATGGAGGATGCGCTGGATGGAAAGCCGGTCAAGGCGTTCAAACCGCCGCGCGACGGCGTGACCGGCGTCTACGTGGACCCGGCAAACGGAAAACTCGCGGTTAAGGAATGCCCGGTCCGCCGGTTCACCTATTTCGTTTCAGGAACAGAGCCGGTGGAATACTGCACCGACCATCTCGAACATACCCATTCACAGGATGGAAAAGATGCGCAAAGGCAAAAAGGCGGAAAGTCATGGTACAAGCAGCTTTGGGACTGGGGAGACTAGCACGGGCCATACCTACTGTATAGATGAAAGTTGCATAACCTTTACCGAAAAAAAGCCGAACAGCTAAGCTGTTCGGCTTTTTCATGTCTGTCCAACGAACCCCGCCACCCTTCAGACGGCAATTTTCATCCGACTGACCTGGGTTCTTTTTACTTAACAGCAAGTCCGTTTTTCAGTTCTTCCGGCGAATTTTCCCAAAGGACTTCGTTGTGGGCCTTAAGGAAATCCGCCAGAATTTTTTTTGACTTATCGTCCATGTGGCTGACGATAATTTGGCGTTTCAGCGATTTATCCATTCTGTTCACATGCTCTGGCAGGGATTTGTACCCCCTGCGGATTTCGCGGTTAATGGTCATTTCACAGGCGGTTACACCAGCGTAATATGGACCTTCCTCATTCCGGTCGATTGTCACCCAGATAAGCCAGTACGGCTTCGCATCCGGAACCTCATCCTTATTCGGCAGGAACTTAATACCTTTTTCAACGATGCTGCGCGCATGCATCGCCCCGACATCGATGGCCGCCTCCCCTTCTTCAACATCGATGATGACCGGTGAGACATTATCAAGGGATAGAGCGCCTTTCCCAAAGCCTTTATGTTTATCGAGTGGATCGGTTTTAATAATGTTAAAGGCGACCTTTTTCTTTTTTTCTTCCATTCTAGAACTACCTCCTGCGACCACATAAAATATTGATTACACAAAGAACGATAAGAAAAATTGGTACATCCCATCCGCAAGGGCGGGAAGGATCACCTGGAACACAGGCCAGATGGTGTAGTCACCAAGCGGCGTGATAACAAGAATCAAGAAAATGAACGTACCGTACTGCTCATACTGGGTCATTTTCGCCCGAAGGCCGCCTGGAGCCAAATCTTCGATAATTCGGTATCCGTCAAGAGGCGGCAGCGGCATCAGGTTAAAAACACATAGAACTAGATTCAGCCAAATAAATGTGTTCAAAAACTGGATCATCGTTTCAGCGTAAGCACCATCCGCCCCAAAGCGCCCAATGCTGAAAAAAACAATGAAGCCGATTGAAGCAAGGATGAAATTGCTGAGCGGCCCCGCGAACGAAACAAGGATTCCCGCCAGGCGGGGTTTTTTAAAAAAGAAGCGATTGACCGGAACGGGGCGGGCCCACCCGAATCCTACGACAAAAATCATGATGGCGCCAATCGGATCGATATGTTTAATCGGGTTGAGCGTCAGCCTTCCCTGGTTCTTCGCGGTGTTGTCACCGAATTTCCAGGCTGTGAAAGCATGGGCGAATTCATGCACCGAAAACGCGATCACAAGGGTCAATGCCGCGAAAACAAATTTTTCAAGAGTATTATATGGAAAAAGGCTCAAAGTTTTTCCCCCTGTACTGTATTGTTCTATCTATATTCGAACCTACGGATATATAAGTTCATTCCTCGCTGCTTTCCTCAAGTATACACGATGAAAGCCTGAAATTAAAAACCGCCGGCCCCCTCTTGCGGTTTTTTTCTGTTTATGGAAAACTGGAATTACGTACTTGGGAGGAGGAATCACAAATGCCAATCGTAACAGTCAAAATGCTTGAAGGCCGCACCGATGAACAGAAAAAGGCACTTGTTGAAAAAGTAACCGAAGCTGTCGTAGAAGCTGCCGGGGCGCCGAAGGAAAATGTCACGGTCATCATTGAAGAAATGGCGAAAAACCATTATGCCAAAGCGGGCGTCAGGGCAAGCGACCAATAAATTCCGGAAATGCCCGTTTTCTCCGCTAAGCTGCGGACTGGAACGCTATAGCCCATCATATGTATTAAACCAAAAAGCTAAGCCCATTTACTGGAGCTTAGCTTTTTCTTTTAAAAGGCGGATGTATTCGTACGCGCCATCAATTTCTTCCTCCGTGTAGCGCTGGCTGCTTTTCAAGGTAAATACTTTTTCGGCAACCTCGGGGCGCTCCAGGGTATCAAAATAAAGGATAGTTGAGACAAGCTCAAGGAATCTTGCATTTTGGCCGTTCATATCGGACAGGCAATCGGACAGATTCGGCATTTCAATTTGGCTCATGCCGAGGAACTCCTTGCCCGCCTCGGTCAGGCAGTAGCGGTACTGGCTGTAGGCGCCCTTGTTTTCCTTGCACTCTTCAAGAAAGCCCATGTTGCAGAGCTCTTCCACGCGGAGTGTCAATTCTTCCGAATACGGGCCGTAAAAATGGAATTGGAACCGCTCCTGGAATGGGAAGGCCAATTTTTTGGCTATAAAAATCATTTTCTGCAGCTTTTTTCTCCCGACAATCTCACCAGAAACCATGACTGCATGCATCAGCCTTGCATGATCGTTTAACAAACCTCTTCATCTCCTGCTCCCTTTTAAAGGACTGTATAAAATCCAGCTATTGACTTCCGCTCCAATCAACACAATTAAAAATAAACTCTGTCTTTTAATATCGTCCAAAAGATGGCATCTTTTTAAAATTTCCTCGCGCCATGAATGGACTTTTTTTAATAATCAAGAATGCTGCGAATCTGCTTTTTTATATTTTTCTTGGTGGATTCGTCCAGCAGGAAATCTCCCGGAAAATAAAGTTTGTGGTCGGTCCTTCTCTTGCCGGAAATAGCCTCTACGATTGCCGATTCCCGGGATAGTTCCCTCAGGTCGCCGTTTTTCATTAAAAGATTGATCGGCAGCCGTTCTTCTTCCTCGCCCGGCCGGTAAAAGTCATACGGCAAATCCGAGGAGGAATCAAGGACGAGATAATAATCCGGGTCGATGCCCGCTTTACGGAACAAATCGGTCAGTTCGGTGAGTTTTTTATATTCCCTGGCCGGATCGAACTCGGCAAATTTGAACAAATTCCGGTTCACAAACCGCCTGCACAAGTCGCTGAGGATGAAATCCCCTTCCTCCTGCCACATTTGGAAATAAAAGAGGATGATCGATTCATCTAGCTTTAAATAGTCTTCAAGTGTCACGCTTCCTTCGAAAATGGAATAAAAATGGAGCGGCTCATTCTTGAATTCATAGCCCTGGCCATGGAGGTCCTTCGCGCGATGGAGTATTTTCGTCAAAATAACCTCCGCCCCCCGTGATACGGGGTGGAAATACACCTGCCAGTACATCTGGTACCGGCTCATTATGTAATCCTCAATTGCGTGCATGCCGCTATGTTTGAAAACGACCTGGTCCTCACGGGGCCGCATGACGCGGAGAATACGTTCCATGTCGAAAAATCCGTAGCTGACCCCCGTAAAATAGGCGTCACGCTGAAGATAATCCATCCGGTCGGCGTCAATCTGGCTGGATATAAGGCTGATGACCTGTTTCTTGTCAGAGGTTTTGGCGATGACCTCCGCCACGTGCTTCGGGAAATCGGCGCCCGCCCTTGACAGGATGGCATTTACCTCCGTATTGCCGAGGATGATGGCGCGGGTGAATTCTTCGTGGTCGAGATCGAAGACTTTCTCAAACGCATGCGAAAACGGCCCATGCCCCAAGTCGTGGAGCAGTGCGGCGCATAGCGTCAGCAGCCTGTCGTTTTCATCCCATTCAGGCCTCCGCGCAAACACATCGTCGACAATCCGCCGAACTATTTCATACACTCCAAGGGAATGGTTGAAACGGCTGTGCTCAGCCCCGTGAAATGTCAGGAAAGTCGTCCCAAGCTGTTTAATGCGCCGGAGCCGCTGGAATTCCTTCGTCCCGATTAAATCCCAGATAATTTTGTCGCGGACATGGATATAGCGGTGGACGGGATCTTTGAATACTTTTTCTTCATTCAGTTTTTCCGATAGTACGTCCATCTCGCACCCCTGCCCCTCTAAACTTGTTTCTATTATATCCCCATTCCGGGTGAGAATCATCCCTCTTTCAGCAAATTCCTACAGCAATTTTCGACGCTATCATCTTGCAATTTTTACAAAAATTTGCTCTGTCGGCATATCCAGTGTTTATCCAAGCCCACGTTCCAGGATGGGTGGATAGGGAATTTCGCAAAAAAAATCACCCTTGCCCGACAAAATAGGCAAAGATGAGTACGTTTCAATTATTTTAATTTTTTGGTAACCTTTTCAATTAGTTCATCCTCGCTCAATGCGGCAAGCGGGCGGTTGTTCACAAAGGCAAATGTTTTTTTTCGTCCTGGTCCGCAATAGGACTGGCAGCCGACTTCTATCTTAGCGTTTTGATCCAGCTGCTTCAGGCGCGGGACAAGTGTTTTCAGATTGACTGCCTGGCAATCGTCGCACACGCGGAATTCATTCGGCATTCCGTTCAAATCCTTTCCGGTAATCGATCTATGTTAATGAGCCACAGGCCAATAAGGTCCTAACGTATTTTACAGCTTCTTTTCCTGCAATGCAACAGTCCCGTGGAACTTCCCTGTTCCCTTCGTACTCTACTATCCTTTTATCCTCCTGTATAAAACTTAAAAAAAGTGTCCATGATATTGCTAGGAATATAAACATTCAAATTCGAGCAGCCATACTATTTCTTTGCACAGGGAGGAAAGAACATGAATCCAGAAACAAATAATGAGAAGGAGTGTTTTGACATGAAAGTTCGCCAGGATGCCTGGACGGCCGAAGATGACTTGCTGTTGGCGGAAACAGTGCTCCGCCACGTAAGGGAGGGCAGCACGCAGCTAAACGCCTTCGAGGAAGTCGGGGACAAGCTGAACCGTACTTCCGCGGCCTGCGGATTCCGCTGGAACGCCGTCGTTCGCCATACGTACGAAAAGGCTTTGCAGCTTGCCAAAAAACAACGAAAACAGCGGCAGAGGATGCTTGGAAAAGAGCAGGGAGGAAAGAAAAAGCTTCTATATACACCTCCCATTGAAGTACAGCCTGAATTGGCCGATAATAGCCCTGTTATGGAGATGGAGATTTCCAACGAGTTGGGCCAACCGGCTGACGGGGAATCCACAACGTTCGATCTAGAGAAGATGGTTGAGGAATTGAATGGCAAGCCGGCGGCTGTACAATCGCAGTCTTCGAGATTTTCCTCATCCCTATCTTCAGGTTTCGGCATGCAGCCTGCACCGCAAGGCATGACAATGCAAGCTGTCATCGCTTTTTTGCAAAACTATGACAATTCAAGCGTCCATGCCGAGGCATTAAAAAGCGAGAATGAAAGATTGAAGAGGGAAGTTGCGAATCTTCGCAGGCAAAACGAGGAAATGGAAAATAAAATCCGTGACCTTGAGCAAAACACCGGCGTCATCCAGGAAGATTATGAAACACTTCTAAAAATCATGAACAAGGCGCGCAATCTTGTCCTTTTTGAAGAAGAAGATCGCCCCACGACAAAATTCAAAATGGACCGGAATGGGAATCTTGAAAAAATTGCCGAATGACTGCCTGACGATCCCGGAGCTCTTATAGAAAAATAAGATGCGTTAACGGAGAACGAATGTGGCATTACATTCATAAAGCCGTAGACCCGTTCGGGTTTACGGCTTTATTAATGGCTGATTCCGTTCGGCGATCCTTGACAGGTAGCCGGGCAGCAATTCAAGTTCATAAGGGGTCAGCTGCCCTGAATAGATTAGGCCGCTGTTCTTTTTTAGCTCAAACATCAGCCGGGACAGCACATCCTTTACCTCCAGGGGGGATTCAAGCAGTTCGGACAGGCTTGCCATCACTTCCGGCCGAATTTCCGGGTATATGAACTTCGTCCGTTCACCTTTTAAGGCTCGGGAATAAAAATCCCGGATAAGCTCCGCCCGCTTTCCGCCGCTGTTTTCCACACTGAGATAGATTTGTACAGCAACGCCCCTTTTTAGCCTGCGCTGCGAAATCCCCGCGAATTTCTTTCCGCCGATGCTCAGGTCATAGCTTCCGGGGCAATAAGAGCCGACAATCTCCCTCGCTTCAATATCCTTGCCAAAGTCGGCGAACATCCGCCTGATCAGCGTCCACATCGCATCGTATCCGCGATTGATATCTATGGTTTTTTCCTTTTCCGGAAAAATAAGCGAAATGTTAAGGACTCCTTCATCGAGAACGACCGCAAGCCCTCCTGAATTTCGGACAATGGGTGTATATCCCTTGCCGCGTAAAAATTCAAGCCCGTCCTCGAGGTAAGGCAGCTTTGTATCCTGTATGCCAAGGACCACAGTATCGTGGTGGACCCATGTCCTTGCGGTAGCAGGCGCAAGAAGCGCTCCGACAGAGGCGCAAAGTGTGTCATCAAGGGCAAAAGATTGTATGGCAGGCATCAGGATGCCTAAAGTCGATTGGTCAATCAGCCGCCATTGATCCTGGCGCAGCAACGAGCCGTCCATCTAAACATGCCTCCATTGCAAATAGTCTGCTGACTATTATATCACAGCGCCTGTTTTGAAAAATATCCATGTAGGGAAGGTTTGGAGCGGCATTTTCTTTCAAAGAATAAATAACAGTTGCAATTCAAGTTAACTATCAGATAGAATCTTCACCATAGGAAACTTTTTGATTTGTGTGCATATAGTGGTTTTACAAGGCACGCCCTTCAAATCGGGGCATCATTATATACCTATAATTGGGAGGGAATGTTATTAGCATGTCTCAGGAAGTACTATTTGCATTAGGATTGACATTATTCGCTGGCCTTGCGACCGGAATCGGCAGTTTGCTGGCCTTCTTTACATCGACAACAAACACCAAATTCCTTTCAGTGACTCTCGGTTTCTCTGCCGGGGTGATGATTTATGTATCAATGATTGAGATTTTTGTAAAAGCGAAAACTTCCCTCGTTTCCGCGATTGGGGTGCAGGCTGGGAACTGGGCCACAGCCGGCGGCTTTTTCGGGGGAATTCTTCTGATTGCGTTAATCGACCGGTTCATTCCGAAACAGGGCAACCCCCACGAACTAAAAACGGTTGAAGAAATGCAGCCGGGAAAAACAGTCCAAGACGCAGCCTTGTTAAAAATGGGAACGTTCACGGCTCTCGCAATCGGGATTCACAACTTTCCTGAAGGGATTGCCACGTTCACCTCAGCGCTGCAGGACCCGGCCCTCGGCGTTGCGATTGCGATTGCCATCGCCATCCACAACATTCCCGAAGGAATCGCCGTCTCCGTCCCGGTTTATTTTGCGACCGGCGATAAGAAGAAAGCGTTCAAGCTTTCATTCCTTTCCGGATTGTCGGAGCCAATCGGCGCTTTGGCGGCCTATCTTTTTCTTATGCCGTTCCTGAATGATATTATGTTCGGGGTGATTTTCGCGGCAGTTGCCGGCATCATGGTGTTTATTTCCCTTGATGAGCTGCTCCCCGCAGCGAAGAAGTATGATGAAACCCACCTGCCTATCTACGGGCTCGTCGCTGGGATGGCGGTCATGGCGGTTAGTTTGCTGCTGTTTATTTAATATATCTGCTGCTGATTTCCGCTCCATACGGAAAACTGCTTATTGCTGTCCCGTGGCATCCGTCTTCCGCTCCACTTTACCCCAATTTACAAACTAAATCCCGGCTTCCATCGAGGAGCCGGGATTTTTGCTGCGGTTTTCATACTCTTTTTCCATCCGGGCACAGAAGCGCCTGTTGTCCGCCAAAAAGGCATTGGGATCCATGGGCGGCTAACCGGATGAGGTGCTATTGCCTGAGAGCCTGTGCGGCGGTTAATAGGGCGAGGTTGTAGACATCGTCCGTGCTGCAGCCGCGGGAAAGGTCGTTTACAGGGCGGTTAAGCCCTTGCAGCAATGGCCCGACTGCTTCGAAGCCGCCAAGCCGCTGGGCGATTTTATAACCGATATTCCCAGCTTCAAGTCCCGGGAATACAAAAACGTTTGCATTTCCCTGCAGGACGGAATCCGGGGCTTTCGCGATCGCCACTTCCGGGACGAATGCAGCGTCAAACTGGAACTCCCCATCAATAATGAGAAGCGGTTCACGTCGCTTAGCCTCTTCCACCGCAGCCATTACCTTCTCGGTTTCCGGCGACCTGGCCGAACCTTTCGTTGAGAAGCTCAGCATGGCTACTCGAGGTTCAATATCGAACATCCTTGCCGTTTTGGCGCTCTCGATTGCAATCTCGGCAAGGTCC
This sequence comes from Neobacillus piezotolerans, assembly GCF_003362805.1. Lineage (GTDB taxonomy): Bacteria > Bacillota > Bacilli > Bacillales > Cytobacillaceae > Bacillus_D > Bacillus_D piezotolerans. Next base: position 226,635 of record NZ_QNQT01000002.1, on the reverse strand, counting down.
TGGCTGTCCGGCGCGATATTGATCGCGCAATCAGCAAAGACATACTGCTCATCCCCGCGGACCATAAGGAAAACGCCGGATGTTTTGTTAACGCCTTCCTTTGTTTTGATGATTTGCAGCGCCGGTCTGACCGTATCCGCTGTAGAATGGGCAGCCCCGCTTACAAGGCCGTCCGCTTTATTGAGATAGACAAGCATCGTTCCGAAGTAATTCACATCAAGAAGGATTTTACGGGCATCCTCCTCTGTCGCTTTCCCCTTCCTCCGCTCTACAAACGCGGCGACCAGCTCGTCCATCATTAAATAATTGGCGGGGTCATAAATCTCTGCCGCTTCAAGGGAAACATCAAGCTCTTTGGCCCTTGCTTGCAATTCTTCAATATTGCCGATCAGGACAGGGGTGAGGATTCCATCTGCAGCCAGGCGTCCAGCCGCGTTCAGGATTCTTTCGTCAAACCCTTCAGGGAATACAATCCGCAAATTATGGCCGGAGATTTTCTGTTTAATACCTTCAAATAAATCACTCACGATAGCCTTCCTCCTTCTATTCACTCATCTTTAGGATACTTTACCGCAGGCAAAATTCAAGGGAAACAGGCCGCCCGTCACAAAGTTGTTCTATTCAGTAACCTTTACTCATTTAAAGCGAAAAAATTCATTGAAATAAATAAGAACTGTCGCCCTGCCTGTTCTTTACCGAAAAAGTCCACGGCGTCTTCCAGCAAAGGGGACGGATAATGCCGTATTTTTGGCAAATTGACTTTACCTGGCTAAAATGCCACATTTGTTACAATATCCTCTTTGGGAGTTTTTTAAACGGTTTTGGGCAGTGGGTTTGTTTTGGGGAAATTGGGTGAAACTGTGGTATAGTAGTTTGGTGTATGGATAGTATGAATGGGGAGTGATTTTGATGAGTGAAGCAGCACAGACACTGGATGGCTGGTACTGTTTGCATGATTTCAGGAGTATGGATTGGACAACGTGGAAAATGACGCCTGCGGATGAGCGGCAGGCCGCTATAGATGAATTCCTTGGCCTGGTCGAAAAGTGGAACGCGACAATGGAAATGAAGGAAGGCAGCCATGCCCTCTACACCATCGTTGGCCAAAAGGCGGACTTCATGATGATGGTCCTTCGCCCTACGATGGAAGAACTTAACGAGATCGAAACGGAATTCAACAAATCGAAGCTGGCCGAGTATACAGTGCCTGCTCATTCATATGTTTCCGTCGTCGAATTGAGCAACTATCTGAATGATGGGGAAAATCCATATGAAAATCCGCATGTTCGCGCCCGGCTTTACCCGATGCTGCCAAAAGCGAAATATGTGTGCTTCTATCCAATGGACAAGCGCCGCCAGGGCAACGACAACTGGTATATGCTTCCGATGGAAGATCGCAAGAAGCTTATGTACAGCCACGGCATGATTGGCCGCCAGTATGCTGGCAAGGTAAAACAAATCATTACCGGATCTGTGGGCTTTGACGATTACGAATGGGGTGTCACCCTATTCGCGGACGATGTCCTTCAGTTTAAAAAGCTCGTTTATGAAATGCGATTTGACGAAGTTAGCGCCCGTTATGGGGAGTTTGGTTCGTTCTTTGTCGGCAACCTGCTAACAGAGGAAGGCATAAGCTCATTTTTTCGCGTATAAAATAAATTGATTTACAAAGCCCCGTCCGTTCTTGCGGCCGGGGTTTTTTAGCTTTTCCCACAGTCATATTCCGGTTCCAGCCTTCATATGTTTCAATTAGCGAGTCTTCACTTCCAAGCCTTTACAAGCCCTTGCCTGGATGGTGGATAATCGGCAATTCGCGGCGGGATAGCCATTTCTATTAGGCGGAATCCCCATGCTTATTATTAGAGGAGGGAATGCAATGAATCCATATGGTAATTATGGAACCGGACAGCAAGGTTACCAGCCTTATACCGGAACAGGGGGCGTACCTGTCAGCCCTGATCAGAGGCAACAGCAGCAGCCTATGGGGGGCGGCCAAATGGGAGGATATCCAATGGGCACTGGGACTGGCGGCTTCGTACCCATTCCGCACAGCGCTCCGACCACTGGGCCGCAGGTGCCCGGAATGCTGCCAATTGAACAGTCATATATCGAGAATATCCTCCGGCTCAACAAAGGAAAGCTGGCCACGGTATACATGACATTTGAAGGGACAAGGGATGGACAAAGAAGGCAGCAGGTATTCAAGGGCATCATAGAAGCCGCCGGCCGGGACCATATCATTCTCAGTGACCCTCAGACCGGTACCCGCTATTTGCTGTTAATGGTTTACCTGGATTACATCTCATTTGATGAGGAAATCGAATATACCTATCCATTCCCAGGCGGCGGGGCAGGCTTGAGCTCCTTCTCCCCCCGATAAGAAAATCTCTTATGCGCATAAAAGGAGGACCGCATGTTGAAGCGCGGTCCTCCTATTTTTCCAAAATGCTATAAATATTTTGCGGCACCAACCGTAATCAGTACCCAAGCGGCAAGGAATGCAACTCCGCCTAATGGCGTAATCGCCCCAAGCACACTGATTTTCGTAAGGCTGAGCACATAAAGGCTCCCACTGAACAGGACGATGCCCGCGAGCATGAGCCAGCCGGCTGTTGTAAAAAGCGATCCAGCCTGGACCTTGCCAGCGAGTATTCCGATTATGAGCAGTCCGGCGGCATGGAACATTTGGTAATGGACGCCGGTTTTCCAAATCTCAAGGTATTTTGGCGCGAGCCGCCCTTCCAGCCCATGGGCGCCAAACGCTCCGAGCGCCACTGCCAAGAATGCATTTACTGCCCCAATAATAATAAAAGTTTTCATTGGCTTCCCATCCTTCTAAAAGTCGAAAATTGAATCCCCGTTTGCGTCATCATCCAATACCAGTTTTTTTCCCTGGTCCTGTGCCTGGAACCTGGCCGCCTGAAAAGGCCGTTCCGTTAATGGCCGCCTTTCCACTTGGACAGGCTTCGTACTATCAGCCAGCACGACTTCGCAAAGGGTTTTAATGGAATATAGCTTTTCGCGCAATTCATCTTCCTTCTCGGCGGCCTTTGCCCGGACGAGTTCTTCTTCCATTTTGGCCAAAAGCGTTTTAATATGTATGTTCAAAAAATCCACCCCTTCGAACAGCGCTTACCGCGTCCCCTCCATTTTACATGATTCCGTACCGATTCGCACATACCCCACTTCGAGGCTGACGGACTCCAAAAAATAAAAAAGGCCAAGCGCCATAAATGGACCTGGCCTTCCCGCACCTGTGTTCACTTCAGTTAAAACAATCCCGCTTCAAGGGCCGCCTCAAAACTTAACTCGGCGAAATCAACCGCATTTCCGACCCATTCCCAGTGCATATACATTATTCTCGGCTCATCAAACAGCCAGTGATTGTGCATAGCTGTTACAATCAGCCCCCGTTTTCTCAATGCGGTAAGCATTGGATTGATTTCCTTCTGCAGGATGACTGTTTCGCCCAGATTAAGGCCATTTCTTTCAAATGATAGCGCAAACGGCAATGCGAGCGGGGACCTTGTTTGGCGGCCGAGGATTGTGGCATTGATATTCCTATTGCGCTGTACCACGCACGCCCCCTGGGTTGTCACAACTGCCCCGCCAATAATATTCGCCAGCTCTTGGCAAGTCACTCTCCTATTCATATTTTGTCCCTCCCTTCTAGTTCCTTACAGACTATGAAGGGAGGAGCTTTCTTGTATAAACGCTTGTCCCGATTTTAAAGATTGGAAGAAAAAAAGGATTGCTTACAGTGGAGGAAGCCGCCAATCTACTTCTTCCCGGCCAATCGAGCGCAGCAATTCATTCGTTTTCGAGAAAGGCCGGCTGCCAAAGAACCCTTTCCTCGCTGAAAAAGGGCTGGGGTGAGGAGACAGGATGATTGGATGCTTTGATGCATCAATCAGGCTTAACTTCACTTGAGCCGGTTTACCCCAAAGAATGAAAACAACTGGTTTATCACGTTCGTTCAAAAGGGTTATCACTCTATCAGTAAATTGTTCCCAGCCTTTGCCCCGATGGGAATTCGCCTCTCCTTTCCGGACTGTCAGCACAGTGTTCAAAAGAAGCACGCCCTGCTCGGCCCATTTAAGCAAATACCCATGATCAGGCGATTCGATGCCAAGATCATCACACAATTCCTTGAATATGTTTTTAAGCGACGGAGGCGGATTTATGCCCGGCTTGACTGAAAAACTCAGGCCGTGCGCCTGCCCTGGCCCATGGTACGGATCCTGTCCAAGAATCACCGCTTTTACGTCCTCATACTCTGTCAGCATGAGCGCATTGAAAATATCCTTGTATTCCGGATAGACGGTTTTGGTACGGTATTCTTCTATTAAAAAATCACGCAGCTTTTGAAAGTAATCTTTTTGAAATTCCTCGGCAAGCAGATTTGACCAGCAAGGCGGCAATGTATTTTCCAGCATGATAACCCTCCTTTTCCGTACTATTCCCCTTTTCCCTATGATTCTATCATCCTTTTACCGAAAAACGGCAATCGACGGATTTTTCAAGAATATTCATGTTTAGCGACTACAGGAAAGGTTATATAAAAACTGTGTGAACCAATGCAAAGGAGGAATTTCATTATGTATAAAGTAGAAGTTGTCGAGAACGGAGTCCAAGCTAAGGATAAGCTAACTTTGCTCGCTACCGAAGGTTATACCAGGGACGAGGTTTATCTTTTTGCACATGACAAGGAGCGCGAAGATGATTTGGCGGATGCACTTGGCGCCGGCGATGTCGGCTTGAAGGAGCAAGGTTTAATCGATTCGGTCACAAATGTCTTCAAAAAGCGCGGCGACGAATTGCGCTCACAGTTTGAGTCGTTAGGCTTGACCGCATATGAGGCTGAACGTTATGAAAAAGTATTGGATGAAGGCAAGATTGTCTTGGTCGCCTCCAAAAAATGAGCGAAATCCCCGGAACCTTTCCGGGGATTCTTTAGTGAGAAGTACCCAAATGACGTTCGGCGGTTTGAAAAAGCGGCATGCACGATCCACGTCCAGCCATTAATGCTGTTCCCGGATTCGGCATGGAGCTAATTTTTACCCCATAATCCTTTGGTATACCGATTTTGCATGTGTCAGGTCTTTTGTTCCGTGGATGAGGGCGCGTCCATCCTTGAAAATGACCATCCTTTCCCCGCCAAGTTCAACTGATAGAAGGTAAGGATTGCCCTTTACCTCATAACCGAGGGAACCAAGCTGGGATGCGAGCTTTTCAAGCGAAATCTCCCCTTTGGCGGAGGGCCGTATTTGGACTGTATCCCGTCCGCACAGCACGGTCGTTTTTGTCATGTTTTCCTTGTCAAGATACGGGTAGGTTGGATGTTCTCCGCATGAGAGGCACCCCGGGAATTTTGCCTTCGACATTTTCATGGCTGTATACTCATTCCGCCATAGATCAAAACTGACAAATGTGCTCCGGATCGCTTCCCAATCCTCGACAAGGATTTTCAGCGCCTCTGCCGACTGATGGGAGATGGCCATCTGGACAGCCGGCGCGATGATTCCTCCCGTATCGCAGGTAAGGCCCTGAAGCGGAATTCTCCTCAGAAGGCAATTCAGGCATGGAGTCGTTCCCGGAAGGATTGTAAAGCTCATGCCATGGCTGCCGACACATGCGCCGTAAATCCACGGAATCCGGTATTTTTGGGACACGTCATTAATGGCCATCCTCGTTTCGAAATTATCGGTCGCATCAATGATCAAATCGATCCCGTTTGCCAGCCCTTCCAATACTTCAGGAGTGGCGTCGCCGATAATCGCTTCTATTTCAACGTCGCTGTTAATGGCCCGGAGCCTTTTTTCAGCAGCCGCTGCCTTGGGAAGCTTTTGTTCAACATCAGCCTCGGTATACAGCTGCTGCCGTTGAAGATTGCTCTCCTCTACGTAATCCCTGTCTATGATCGTCAGTCTGCCAATTCCAGCCCTCGTCAGTATTTCCCCGTTACCAGAACCAAGCGCCCCGGCTCCCACTAGCAATACATGTTTGGAGCGGATTTTCTCCTGCCCCTCCCTGCCAATCCCGGGAAAAAGGATCTGCCTTGAATATCTCTCTGCCATTCTTATTTTCCCCTTCCTGCCATGGATAGTGGACTTCGCACTAGATAGGACAGGGCTTCCTTTATTTCGGGAAGCCCTGCGTTCATCTATTGACCTGAGTTTTTAGCCCCCGCTTACCGGAGGGATGAAGGCGATAACGTCACCTTCATTGATCGTTTCTTCATTCGATGAAAACTCTTCGTTGATTGCCGCCATTACTGTATCCATTTTTGGCAAATCGTATTTTTGGGCGAGTTCGGCCTTTAATTCCGCAACCGTCTTGCCCGCGGCATCGACCGTGATGGAGTCAATGCCGGCAGCATCGCGCAAATGGGCAAAAAACATGACTTTATTCATTCAAATCACCTTCCTCGGGCTTGCCTGTCGGGTAGGCTACTGTTTCCAGCTGGTTGCCTACCCACTCTTCGCCGTCCTCCCAATGCTCCTTTTTCCAGATAGGGACGATTTCCTTGATCCGCTCAATTGCATAACGGTTTGCTTCATAAGCATCGGCGCGGTGCGGGGTCGAAACAGCAATGACCACCGCGATATCGGTAATGTCCAGCCTGCCGACCCGATGGCTGATGGCCACTTTGGCGCCCGGCCAGCGTTCCTCGATTTCCTGGCCGATTTGCTCAAGTTTTTTCACGGCCATCGCTTCATACGCTTCATAAATGAGGTAGAGCGTTTTTTTGCCATGGGTCAGCTCCCGGACTGTTCCAATGAATGTAGTGATTGCTCCGGCTTCCCGCTGGACGACCTTATCAATCACAGCCTGGATTTCAATCGGTTCTTTAGAGATTTCAAACATGCATCCCGCCTCCATTGAAATGCGGAAGCGCCCAAAGCGCCTCCCATGGTTTTTAAAATGAACCCTTCTGTCTTACCCTATCTTCGGGGCCGCGTCTGCGACAACTTTATAGCCCCCTATTTTCTCAACGCTTTCCCTGAATTCTTCCGATTGAATCACGGAAACGAGCAACCGGCCTTTTTCACTCTCGAAAAATTCCTTCGTCATGACCAAGTCGTATTCTTCATCCGCGACTGGTATAAAGGAAAGGCCCATCGCCCTTGCCGCCGGAAAAATACCCAGACCGACCGCCCCAGCATTTTCTTTCACTTCCGCGGCGACGCTGAGATGCGAGAACATTTCCCTGCTGTAGCCCGTGATGGAATCTGGTGCCAGGCCGGCTTCTTTTAGCAGTAGGTCAAAAAGGATCCGTGTTCCCGCTCCCCTTTGGCGGTTTACGAAATGGGCGTTCTTTGCGGCTATATCAGCGACCGACTGGATCTCAAACGGGTTTCCTTCCGGTACGAACCAGCCTTGTTTTCTTTTTAGGAATGGGAAAAGGACAATGTCCATGTCATCAAGCAGTTTTTTCACATACGTAAGATTATATTCCCCTGTCTCCGGATCGAGCAAATGGATTCCCGCGACATGGGCCTCTCCTTTTCGGATGGCCATCAGCCCGGCCATGCTGCCGACATGGGATGAGATGATTTTCATGTCATACCGCTTCTGTTTTATTTGGGAAGACAAAAGGTCAATTGTCAAATCATGGCTGCCGCTGAATACGATACTGTTTGTTACTTCTTCCAATGGTTTCAGAAGTTCGGCTTCAGCGGTTTCCCCTTGTTCGTATCCCAGCACATCCGCCGGAACGATGAGGAGGCCGTCTGCCCGGACATAGGACATCGTCACCCCCGCCGCCCTTGTGAGTGGATTGGCTACATATTCTCCGTTCACATAACCGATGTTGATCCTGATGAAGTCTTCCTGCCCCATCGTGGAGACAATTCTCCTTCCAAGCTTGACCTGGATTGTCTGCCGCTTCGGCTCGGGGATTTGCAGATATTTGCAAATCAATGGCCTCACAAACCATTCAAGCGCCAAATAGGCGGAAACCGGATATCCCGGAACACCGACTACGGGTTTTTCGTTTATCTTGCCTAGGATGACGGGCTTGCCTGGCCTCGCCGCGACACCATGGGTGAAGACTGTACCGATTTCCCCAATAATGTGGACGGTAAAATCCTTTGACCCGGCTGAAGAGCCGGCATTGATGACAATAATATCCGATGTTTCGGCAGCGAGAAGAAGCGCTTCCTTTATCTTTTCAGGCTCATCTTTTACAATACCCGACAAACGGGGATTTCCGCCCCACTCTTTGACAAAATTGGCGAATACCGTACCGTTGAACTCAATGATTTTTCCTGGCACAGGCTCATCCGTTACCTCGATCAGCTCATTGCCTGTCGGGATGATGGAAACGACGGGTTTATTTACGACTTCAAGGTTAGTAATTCTGGCGGCGAGCAGGGAACCCAAATCGGCCGGGCGCAGCTTGTGTCCCTGGGGAAAAATCATTTCTTCCTGGACGATGTCCTCGCCAATCGGGCGGATATGCTGCCACGGTGTCGCAGGTTCAATGATTTCAATTGTCTGGTCGTCGATCACATTGACATTTTCAATCATAATGACTGCGTTATACTGGGCCGGAATCGCATTGCCAGTATCGACATAAACAAATTGTTCGCCATATGCGAGCCTTAGCGGATTCTGCTCATGCGCGCTATACGTATCCGCCGCGTTTACAGCGATCCCATCCATCGCGGAAGCATGGTAATGGGGCATGGACGTCGACGCGAATACCGGCTCGGCTGTTATCCTGCCGAGGGCATCCTCCACTTTGACCCATTCCTTCCGCGGCGGCAGTCCAAACGCGGCAAGCAATTCTTCCCGCGCTTTCGGCCTTGGCTTATCCTCGAGATATATTTTTCGTTTATACCGTTTCTGGTCCATATGCCGTTCCCCCTACCTTGTTGCGATGACCGGGACGTACTCGCCCTGGGCGATGCCTTCTTTTTCAGATATTATCTCTACAATCCCGCCGCTTTTCACAAGTGTCGTAATCAAACCCGACTTTCCTATTATCGGATCTGCCCACCATTCGCCATCTTTTTCATATAGCCTGACCCTGATATAATCGGACCGGCCTGGCGCGGAGGGAATATTTTTGGTAATCCTGGCGAAAATCCGGTCTGGCCGGTGCTCGGGATTTTCCCCTTGCAGGTTCTTTAGTATCCGTTCGCCGAAAAGGCGGAATATAATCATGGCGGACGCCGGATGCCCCGGAAGCCCAATCACGGGTTTTTCCCCCGCCATCGCAAGGATCGTCGGCTTGCCCGGTTTTACGGATATCCCGTGAACATATACCCCCGGATCGCCAAGCGACTGGATGACTTCGGTTGTATAGTCCTTTGCGCCAACAGAACTTCCGCCTGAAAGGATTAGGCAGTCTACCTGATTGTATAGTTCAAACGCCTTTAACCTGAACTCCTCATAATCATCCGGCACGATTCCTCCATAGATGACGTCAATTCCCCAATCCTTTGCAAGGCCCGCGATTGTTAAATAATTTATATCACGGATTTGCCCTATTTTTAATTCAGGCGTATCGAAGGGGACAATTTCATCCCCCGAGGATAAATATCCCGCCTTCAGACTTCGGTATACTCTCACATGTGTTATCCCAAGGGAGGCAAGGGCCCCAATCTCCTGCGGCCTAAGCCTGGTCCCTTCACTTAGAAGGAGTTCTCCTTCCCGGATATCTTCTCCCGCCCGGATGACGTTCTCCCCGGGAGCCACCTGCTTGTATGTATTGAGAAGTCCCGCGATCTCTTCGCAATGCTCGATCATGATAACGCTATTGGCGCCGGGGGGAAGCATTCCCCCCGTAGGGACGTAGACCGCTTCTCCAAAGCCGACCGGGAAGCTGGCTGCCTCACCCATCCTTACCTCTCCGGCAACAGTCAGAAAACCTGGCATCGATTCCGATGAACCAAATGTATCCTCGGCCCTCACGGCATAACCGTCAACTGTTGACCGGTCAAACCCTGGAACATCTTCCCGTGCGGTTATATCCTCGGCAATGATACAGCCAAGCGCGGATTCCAGCGGCCTTTTTTCGGTTACGCCGATTTTCTTTACATGTTTATCGATCAGCGTGAAAGTTTCCTCAACTGTTTTGACTTTGAAAAATTGCATGTCCCTAACCCTCTCTTTCAATCGAAACTCTTATCTCGATGCTTCTTCATTCGCCTGCAGGACGGCCAGTTCGTATTCCTCCGGCTTATTCATATTAAAAAATATCCGTTCAAGCGAGCCATGTGAATAGGTTTCCAAATCTTGCTCCGTTAAAAAGAGGACATCAAGAGTTTCAAACAAATGTTTCAGGCGGAGGCTGTCCTTTTGTATGCAGGCCTCGACCGCTTCCGTGATGCTTTTTTGATAAACGGCAAAAAGCGGATGCTGCCTCCCCCCAATAACAGGAACGACAGCATCATGATGGCCAAGATTCTTTACCATATTCTCGGCGAGTTCCGCGGAAACAAACGGCATGTCGCACGCGACTACGAGATTGGCGTCAAAGCTGGAGGCCTTCAAGCCGGCATGGATGCCAGCCAAAGGCCCTTTCCCCGGATATTCATCCGCCACTGTTTTCAAATTAAGGAAATCGTACTCCTCTGGTTCATTTGTCACAAGGATTACTTCATCAAATAGTTTGAGGAGTTCATCTCGTATTCTCTCAATATTCGTTTTCTCGTTAATTTTCAAAAGGGCCTTATTTGTTCCCATCCTGCTTGATTTTCCGCCGGATAGTAGAATTGCCGCCGCTTTCATTGAAACCCCTTCTTCCCGGACCGGTATTTCCCGGGCCCCTTAGTTTTCCGTTTCCCCGCTCCCGCCTGGAAGGTAGCCGTTTTCCTGGGCGACGAAATCAAGATGAAGTGTAGTCAAATCAAGCATGGCCGCGGATGGCTTATTGATAAACTGCCTTGTATCGACAATTTTTATATAGCCGCGGCACTTTTCGCAAACCTGGATTTGGGAAGCGGCATCACCTTCCACGGTTAGATACTTCATGGTTTCATGATCCTCGTTCCCGCAATGGGAGCAGCTAACCCGTTTATCATTCCAGTGGGCAAGGCAACGCGGGCAACACAATTCCTTCTTTCCTTCCCCTTCAAGCTGCGCCAGCCTGGCTGGTTCACCGCAAACCGGGCAGCCGGCCCCATGATTTCCAGAAACGATTTCTGGCTGGGCTTTTTCTGCTGCCAGCCGCAAATATGGGCGGAGCGCTGTTTCCGCAAGGAAGTAAGGAATCCATTCTTCCACACCATGCTCCTCGGCGAATCTGTGAAAATAAATATGGTTAAACGCAAGCGCTTCATCAATCCAGCGCTGCGCCGTATTTTCGTCCATTATGTTGTTTAAAAAAACGAGCTTCTCTTCCATCTTATCATTATTCTTCACCAACAACCCTTTAATTTCCTCTATCCACTGTAAAAATAGTGGAATATCAAAATCAAAAATTGAAAGTGCCGCCACTGGCACCCCGGCGCTCATTGCCGTCTTATCCGTTTTGATTGTGACCGCCTCGCTGCCAAGGCCTTCTTTCCATTTCTCTTGCAACCCAATGATTTCCTTCTGCAAGTTCTGATAATCTTTTGAGACGACGGATGTTTTCAACCCATTGCACCTCTTTTCATAAAGTATACTGCAAAGCAGCACTATTTCTTTTTGTAATTACCGGAATTATAATTCCCGTTTTCCGGTGAGGGTTCCATTTAGCAGGAATGGCTGTCCATATAGACAGCCATTCCCCTTTTAGTCTTTTTTCAAGCTGATTTCCAAGGGCGCTTCCGCTTTTCTATTGTCTAGCTCTAGCGCCCAGCGCCTAGTGTACTTCAGTCCCCTCGCTGCGATAAGTCAACATCGATTCGCTCACGCTTATCGTGTTTCCTTTATCTCCATCGGGGCCCTCCAGTCCATACGGCGCTAAACGGGCGCTTCTGCTTTTCTATGCGCCTTTGTGTTTCTTTTTATTGAGTTTATCAAGATCAGGGAAATTGCCTTTTTCAACCTCTTCTTCATACCACTCGGTGTAGTGCTCCTTTGCCCACCAGGCAGGAACCTTCCCGGTCACGACGCCTGAATAGCCAGGGCGGGAATTCTTGTGCACCACGCTCAGATAGACGTGGCCGACAACTACCGCGATCGCAAGGCCAAAGCCCACATTGTGGAAAAAATAACCCCATTGGACGACAGCCTTCGGAAACAGGTGCGGGAACCACATCGGGAAACCAGAACCGATAATCAGAATGGCCGTTACAATCTGGATAATCGAGTTGATTTTTTCACCTGCGTTAAAGAATGTTTGCTTCACATGCTTGAATTTGAAACCGAATAGTTCTTTTACAAATTCCGTGAAGAATTGAAGGTCCCTCTTTTTCCAGGTGACGAGCTCCTTCATCCATACCATAAAGCCTTTAGGGTCGAAGATGAGCCAGATGAACGTCGGCATAACAAATGTTACCGCAAATATCCTGTGAAGCAGGCGAGCGTTGGCGGGTCCGCCTAAAACCGGATAAAGCCAGTCGAAAAACTCTGTATACATCGGAAGGGCTGTAATGTACAGGGCGAAGAAGGAAATGGCATTTACAGCATGAGCCCAAACGAATGCTTTTGAAAAACGCCTTACTTTAATGTCCGGCCTGATTGGCTTACTCATTGCCTCCACCTCCATCTTCGTCATGCTCTTTGCCTTCCTTGTTGAACAGCTTGTTGGTAACAAAGGCGCCAACGACAGCCATCGTTGTCGCGCCAATCATCATTTTGCCAATTGGCTGCGCATAATCCTTCCACAATACAGCGGAAGTCGGAACTTTAGGGTTTTCAGGCAGACCGTAAACGGATGGCTTTTCTGCCAGCACATAAACGGTATGTGTTCCGCCAACCCCTTGAGGGTTATAGACCATCGCGTTTGGATAGCGTTCCTTGATCTCAGTCACGCGCTTTTCCGCTTTTTTAATCATTTCGTCTTTGTTGCCGAATTCCATTGCGCCTGTGTGGCAGGTTGTTACACAAGCTGGCTGGAGGCCTTCTTCAATCCTGTCTGTGCACATTGTGCATTTATGAGATTTCTTATATTCCTTGCCGTTTTTGTCAATATACGTTTTTAACGAAATAACATCGAACGGGCAGTTCTGGACACAATATCCGCAGCCTACACACTTCTCCTGGTCAATGACAACTGTCCCAAATTCGGTGTAGGAAATGGCATTCTCAGGGCAAACTTTTTCACAAGCCGCATCTTTGCAGTGGAAACAGGAGGAATGGCGGAAAAGATAATCCAAATCGCCTTTCGAGTTTTCATGCTCAATGTATTGCAAGACATTCCATGTATCAGCTGTTACCTTTGGATGCGATTGAACGCTTCCAAGGAAGTTTGTTTCCTCGGCGGGAAGGTCATTCCAGTTCTTGCACGCCACCATACAGGCACGGCACCCATCACATTTAGTGACATCAACATATTTTACGTATTCCGGCATTAGCCCTTCCTCCTTACGTCGCAAAGGAATGCTTTGTACTCAGGGATGGTTGTATTCGCATCGCCGATGTGCGGTGTCAAATGGTTTGCCGAATCCCCTGTTGCGTACCCTTTGTAACCAAAATGCCAAGGCATGCCAATTTGATGGACCTTTTTGCCTTTTATTTTATATGGCTTGAAACGCTTCGTCACCATGGCGTAGGCTTCAACCTCTCCACGGGCTGAGGTAACGATTACTTTGTCCTTATTCTTGATGCCCTTTTCTTTTGCCAGTTCTTCACTGATTTCTACAAACATATGGCCTACAAGCTCAGACAGCCATTCCTGGTTTCTTGTCATGGATCCAGACTGCCAATGTTCGCTTACCCGATAGGTTGTTGCAACAATTGGGAAATCCTTGTTATCACCCTTAAGGTTGAAATCACCTTCAAAGATTTGGACAGCTGGGTTTAAATTCTGCTTTGAGAACACATTGGAAATAGGGCTCTCAAACGGCTCGTAGTGTTCAGGGAACGGACCTTCATTCAGGCCGGCAAAAATTCCTGCCACACCATCCTTCAGCATGATGTACGGATTTTGTCCGCCCGGGTCAGATGGCGCCTTGTCGACTACAAAGTCAGGTACATCGTTTCCGACCCATTTGCTTTGGAGAGCATCCCAATGGATGACTTCCTTATCTTTGCTCCAAGGAGCGCCTTGCGGATCGGCCGAAGCACGGTTATAAATGATACGGCGATTCATCGGCCACGCATAGGACCAGTTCAGGAAGTTAGGGCCGCCTGTTTTCGCATCACGGTTTTTCGCACGGTTCTTTCCTTCTTCAGGATAGAAGCCGGAATAAATCCAGTTTCCGCTTGATGTTGTTCCATCGTCCATCAACTTGCCAAATCCAGGAAGAAGCTTGCCGGTCGTAAGATCATAACCGTTGATTTCCTTACAGACAAGGTCTATATCCGGATGGCTTCCTTCGCCGAAGTTCCAATAAAGAGCATTGATTGGACGGGCAATCGGTGAGTTTTCATTTTTGTAAAGCGCCTTGATTCTTGTTGCAAACTCATGGATGATTTCCAGGTCCGCTTTTGCTTCTCCCCTTGAATCAATCGCTTTCCAGCGATACTGCATCCAGCGGGAGCTGTTCGATACAGATCCTTCTTTTTCAAATGATGCCGATGCTGGGAGCAGGAATACTTCTGTTGCAATTTTATTCGGATCGGCGCCAGCTTCCTTTTTCCAGAATGCAGACGATTCTGTTTCCCACAAATCAACTGCTACAAGCCATTTCAGGTTGGCAAGCGATTCTTTCTCCTTGCCCGCATTAGGGCCCCCTACAACAGGGTTGGTCCCGAATAGGAACAATCCATCGATTCCCTTGTTATACATGGCATTGAATAGGTTGATATGGGAATAGTTTTTATTTCCTTTTGGCAGATACTGATAGCAGAATTCATTTTCCTTGGTCGCATTTGGGCCGTACCAGGCTTTCAGCATGCTGACCATGAATTTAGGCTTGTTGCTCCAGTAGCCTGTTTTAGGTGTTTCTTTTTCATTGTAGCCAGCGAGAGTCGCATGTTCAGGGACAGTCGCTTTTGGCACTCCCACGTAACCAGGCAGGTCTCCGTAAAGAAGGGCGAAGTCTGTCGAACCCTGTACGTTTGATTCACCCCGCATGGCTGCAAGGCCGCCTCCAGGAACGCCGACATTGCCGAGCAAGAGCTGCAGCATCGCCATCGCACGGACGTTTTGGGAACCGACTGTATGCTGGGTAATGCCCATTGCATACATGATGACGCCTGATTTGCCTACTTTTCCGGTAGAACAGAATGCTTCACAAACCTTCAGGAAATCCTCCTTAGGAGTCCCAGTTGTTTCAACGATTTTATCAATTGTGTAACGGGAATAATGCTTTCTCATCATTTGGAAAACAGAACGTGGATGTTCAAGGGTCAGGTCTTTGACCGGCTTCCCTTCTTCATCTGTCTCGAATGCCCATTTTGTTTTGTCATAGATGCGCTTTGCTTCATCATACCCAGAGAATAGGCCATCATTGAATTCATAGCTATCCTTAAGGATGAATGAAGCATTTGTATATTTAGCAACATACTCCTTGTGGATCAAATTGTTATCGATTGCATAATTGATCATTCCTGCAAGAAAAGCGATGTCTGTACCGGAACGAAGCGGTGCGTAAACATCTGACATAGCGGAAGACCTTGTGTAGCGCGGGTCAACCGAAACAATTTTCGCTCCTTTTTCCCTCGCCTTTGTCAGCCACCTGAATGAAATCGGATGGTTTTCAGCAGGGTTAGCACCCATAATCAGGGCACAATCGGTATATTGCAGATCATTCCAATGGTTAGTCATTGCTCCACGACCAAATGTAGGTGCCAGACCGGCAACCGTAGAACTATGTCATATTCGTGCCTGGTGTTCGAGATAAACGACGCCAAGCCCTCTCATCAGTTTAGCGAGCAAATAGCATTCTTCATTATCAAGCGCGGCTCCGCCCATGCTGGCGATCCGCTCGGTTTTATTGACAATCATTCCATTTTCTTTTTCCACAAAAGAAGCATCACGCGTTTCCTTGAGTCGCTTGGTGATGGCGTCATACATCCATTCCCAGTCTTTTTCCTCCCATGTACTGCTGCCCGGAGCGCGGTACAACGGTTTTGTCAATCGCTTTTCGGATGTGTAAAGCTGCCTTAAAGTGGTTCCTTTTGAGCAAAGCTTTCCTTCGTTGATTGGGTTGTCGGGATCCCCTTCTGTGTACACAACTGTGTTGTCTTTTGTGTGGACAAGGATTCCGCACCCTACGCCGCAATAGCAGCAAATGGTTGGCGTTACTTTTGCTTGGGCAATTTTAAGTTCTTTCGATTTCGCATAAGCTGATTTTTCATCAAATCCCAGCTCGACGATGGCCAATGTGGCCGCGGTGGCGCCTGACAGTTTTAAAAATTGCCGGCGGTTCAGGTTGATTTCAACCATTTCTGTGTCTCCTTCCCTTAATTAACCTAGAGCATCCCTTTTCTCCCTTAATCCAGAGCAAGCTGGTGAACAGCCCCTCCAATTCCCTCCTCCCCATAAACTTCTGCAGCCGCAGTCTCCCTTAGGTCGCTATGGACCCTTCCTGCCGAGGTATAAATGACGGCCATTTTCCCCCTTAAATAGCCAACAACCTCTATATTTAAATATTTGGCTAACTGGACAGCCTGCTTCGTTGCGGCAGTCCTTGAACCTATGACGGCAAAGCCAAATTTTGCTGCCTTTGAGAGCATTTCATAGGAAACCCTTCCTGTTGTCAGAAGAATAAGCTTCTCTGGATTGAGGCGGTTCCTGACGCAAAAACCTATAATCTTGTCGACCGCGTTATGGCGGCCGATATCTTCACGGACAGTCATGAGGCCTTCCGCATCAATGATGCAGGCGCCATGCATGCCTCCCGTTTCCAAATAAAGCGTCGAGCATTGGGCGAATTCCGCCCGTTTTTTAAGCAAATAGCTTAATGGATACCTCTGGTTCGAACGGATCTTTTCAAACTGTTTTACATCCGTCATCGAAAAAAACGTTACCCCCCGCCCGCAACCGGCGGTATAATGCTTTTTCTTGGAGAACAATTTCTCCCCGTCAAACGGATTGGCAAGCGTTACCTGGAGGGTCGCAGTCCCTTCATGGAAAGCAACTTCCTCTATGTCATCGGCAGACTCGATCATCCCTTCGGAAAAAAGATAACCGTATGCCCAGTCCTCCAAATCGGATTTCGTCAGCTGGAAAACGGCAATTTCATAGCCGTTGACCGAAAGATTAATAGGGTACTCATCGGGACAGCTTTTCCTGTTCATTGCCTTTCCTCCCTCACATGTTCTGGCAAGAATAACTCGCTATTTTAATTGTAAAAATGGAAATCTGTTCAAGCAGTGATGAACATCACTAACCCGTTTCCGGATGCCTTTGTGCTGCAATCCCCTGATAGTAAAGGAAATTTACACGTTACCTAATAAAATTTATAGGAAAATCATGAAATATGGTGGCTAAGATTTGACAGTTCGTTTGCATATTTGTGTCTTTTATTTGTAGAATTTGTGAATCGCATAGTTATACATCGTGTTAATGTATAAAACACTACTTTTCATGAGAGCGGTTTCAACTATTGCTACTCTGTAAACCTTCTTCTTTCTATTAGATTAATGCCGCAGGAGGGCTTTTGCAGTAATAATTATCACGGCAGCTCCCAAAGTCATAAAACCGTAACAAATTTCGCCTCCCGAAAAGAAGGGTTCCGTTTCCTTTACAAACGTGCATCTTCATGAGTAAAATTAGGAATGAATTATATTAAATCAGATGATATTGGATTGGGATGAGAGTGGACAACCCATTTTTCATCCAAGCAGAAGGAGGCAACAGCATGTCGATTAAAAAAGTTATGACGATTGCAGGTTCAGATACAAGCGGCGGAGCTGGCATTCAGGCCGACCTGAAAACGTTCCAGGAGCTTGGAGTATACGGGATGACCGCGTTGACAACGATTGTCACTATGAAACCCGAGGGGTGGCACCATGAAGTCCATCCGCTGCCTGTCGAAACGCTGAAGACACAACTGGAAACAATCCTTTCCGTTGGGATTGATGCAATGAAGACTGGAATGCTCGGAACGGTGGAAATCATCGAACTCGCCGCTAAAGTTATTGATGAGAATAAACTCGGTAAAGTTGTCATCGACCCGGTCATGGTTTGCAAGGGCGAGGATGAGGTTCTGAATCCTGAAACAACTGATGCAATGCGCGAACTGCTTGTTCCGCGGGCGACTGTGGTCACTCCGAATCTCTTCGAAGCGGGCCAGCTTGCCAAGACAGGCCCAATCAGGAACATGGACCAAATGAAGCAGGCGGCAGCCATCATCCATGAACAGGGCGCCAAATATGTCATCATCAAGGGCGGCAGCAAGTTTGACCATGAAGGCAAAGCTGTGGATTTGCTGTTCGACGGCAAAAACTACAAATTGTATGAAACTGAAAAAATTGAAACAACCTATACCCACGGGGCGGGTTGCACATACTCCGCTGCGATTGCAGCTGGACTTGCGAAAGGGCAGGAAGCGGAGCAGGCAATCGATACAGCAAAGGCCTTCATTACAGAAGCCATTAAACACGGCTTCAAGCTAAACGAATATGTAGGGCCGACCTGGCAGGGTGCCTACCGAAACCTTCATAAAAACGCATAAAGAAATAAATCTGAAAGATCCGGGACAAGATTAGAAAATTGCGTCCCATTCTTGCGGCGCCTGGCCATGAGTCTGGCTCCAAAGCTTTAAACAGCGGGCCGGGATTGCTTCCGGCCCGCTGTTGTTTTACGGGACAATTAGCCAAGTGCATTGCTTTCGCATTCCAATCCAGTTTTTAGTATGATAAAAGGATTAAAGGGCTTTACAGAAGTAGCAGTTGAATCTGCAGGGAAGGGGAATTTATATGGAACCAGTCATCATGGCCGAGGTCCAATCCGCAATCGACAAGTTTTGCGGACAAGAGGTTTACATCCATTTGGAAACCACAAATGGAGCCTATGCTTCCCATTTTGACCAGTCATTCTTTTCATCGGGGGCCCATATCCGGAACGCCAAGGTCACGTACGAACTCGGCAAAATCACAGGCACCGGACCGTACCGTGTAGGGCTGAAAATACCCCTTGGCTGGGTATACGCGGAAGGGATTACCCATTACGAGGTAGATGAAAAAGGCCGCCTGTTGATGGCGGGGCACGATTACAGCGGAAAACTCGCGGTTGCCCTCCAATTAAGCCCTACGCCGTTTGAATAAGGGCATCATGAAGAATAATCCTAAAGGAGATTTGTATATGGAAAAGGAACGCCATGTGCTCGTAGTCTTTCCACATCCGGATGATGAGGCATTTGGGGTATCGGGGACAATCGCCACGCACACAAAGAACGGGACACCCGTTACCTATGCATGCCTGACTCTTGGGGAAATGGGAAGGAATATGGGGAACCCTCCTTTTGCGACAAGGGAATCACTACCGCTGATCCGCAGGGGAGAACTTCAGGAAGCTGCCAAAGTGCTTGGAATTAAGGATTTGCGCATGCTTGGCTACAGGGACAAAACGGTTGAATTCGAGGATGAAGGAAAGCTTGCCGCCGAGATTTCATCCATAATCGAAGAGGTTGACCCTTCGCTGATTATTACATTTTACCCAGGCTACTCTGTCCATCCCGACCATGAGGCGACTGGAAGGGCAGTGGTGCGCGCAGTCAGTGGAATCGCTCCGGAAAAAAGGCCGAAGCTCCACTGTGTCGCATTCGCGAAAAACTGCGTCGAGGAACTCGGGGAAGCCGACGTTGTCCATGACATCACTCCGGTTGGAGACATAAAGCTTCAGGCAATCAAAGCCCACCGTTCCCAGACACAGCTGATGGCGAAGGATATGGAAGAGAAATTGAAGAAACAGGACCCGCAAACGATGGTTTGGGTCAACGTGGAACGGTTTTGGACATATCAATTTTAACCCGGTTTAACGGGATTTTTGGGGTTCACCAACGGATTAGATAAAAACACCCGGCTGGCGGTTGCCACCGGGTGTTTTTCACCCCTCGTTTGGATGGTATGGACCGTTTCAGCTTCAAAAACCTCCCGAAACGGTCTTCAGAACATCTGTCCTTATTTGGAAGCTGGTTCATTTCCTTCCAGTGCATCCTTCAAGTACTTCATCTGGTTGCCGTCTTCTCTCTTGAGCATGTTGACAATGAACCGCTTTGTCAGGGCCATGACGATGCCGCTTGTTTTAATATCGGCTTTGAAATGGGCATTCGTTCCTTCTTCTATTTCATCAAAGCTATACTGGTAGGTCGATTCAAGCCCGTTCACATTGCTTCGGTACGAAAACAATTTATTTTCTTCATATTCCAAGATTTCGAGTTCATTTTTTGTTTCACGGCCCCTGATCAGGCGCGTTTCGACTACTTTATCACCCGGCTTCAAAGGGCCGGGGCCCGGCTTATCAATTTTGACTATATTCGGCATGATTTCCGGCATGTAGTCCATACTGCTGACAAACCTGAAAACCTCGCTGACCGGTTTATGGATGATGACACTTGATTGAAAGTCCGCCACTTCTTTGCACCTCACTATATACTTCTCTTTTTACTATTATATATTGTTTTCTTAAAAGTTCACTAACCGCGGGGGAAAAGTCCCCAAACCTATTGTCGAAATTTATTTTTAAAAAGTGAGTGATTACTCACTTTACTTTTCCAGCCTGTTAGCATAAAATAAAATCAGAAAATGAGTGATTACTCACTCCAATAAAGAAAGGTGGATTGTTATGGGAAACAGCTCCATCGTTTCAATTAAAAACATTTCAAAGTCTTTTGGTAAACAGAAGGTTCTGGACTCTATTAATCTGGATATTTATCGAGGTGAAATTTTCGGCCTGCTCGGTCCCTCCGGCGCGGGGAAGACAACCATTGTCCGGCAGCTGGTCGGCCTTGAAATCCCGACAGAAGGGGAGAACTGGCTGTTCAATGAAAAAATGCCCTCACTTAAGCTAGTTGAAAAAGCCGGGTACATGTCCCAGGCCGACGCCCTCTACCTGGAGTTATCGGCAAAAGACAATCTTGAGTTTTTTGGCGCGCTCTATGGATTGAAAGGGAAAAGGCTGAAGCAGCGAATAACCGAAGTAATGGAAATTGTGCAATTGAGCGGTGACTTGAACAAGCTTGTGTCCAACTATTCCGGAGGCATGAAACGGCGTCTTTCTCTCGCGGCAGCTTTACTCCATGAACCGGAACTGCTGATCCTGGACGAGCCGACAGTAGGGATCGACCCTGTATTACGGAAATCCATTTGGGAGCGGTTTTACCACCTGAAGGAAAAGGGCACAGCTATCATCGTGACAACACATGTAATGGACGAGGCGGAGAAGTGCGACAGACTCGGCATGATTCGCGACGGGAAACTGATAGCCGTTGGAACGCCAAAAGAGTTAAAAAATAACACTGGTTCCGATACAATCGAGCAGGCATTCCTCGTTTATGGAGGTGCGTTATAATGCGAATCAAGGCACTCGTAATCAGGATATTAAGGCAGTTTTTGCGCGACAAGCGGACGATGGCGCTCATGATCCTTGCCCCGATCCTGATCCTGACAATGCTGAATCTCGTCTTTAACGGCAGGGATTATATCCCGAAGGTTGGGCTCGTTGGTTTTCCGGAGCAGCTAATGGAACAAATGGATCTTGATGATGCCAAAATAAAGGACTACTCCTCCACCGAAGCCGCGGGAAAAGCATTGAAAGACGGCAAGCTGGATGGATACCTGTCCCTTAAAGGGCAGAAGCCTGAAATTAAGCTTGAAGGCAGCGATCCAACCGCGAACCGCGCATTCATGCTTTGGGCCCAAAAGGCATTTAAGCCCGTTCTCCCCAACTCGAATATACAACAACTAGATGTCGACTATTTGCACGGCTCGGCGACAATGAGCCAATTTGATTTCTTCGGCCCCGTCCTTCTCGCCTATTTCGCATTCTTCTTTGTCTTTTTAATCGCGGGTGTATCCTTCCTGCGGGAACGGACGAGCGGAACGCTTGAAAGGCTGCTGGCAAGCCCGCTAAGGCGCTGGGAAATTGTTGCGGGGTATGTTCTCGGTTTCGGGATTTTCACAACCATTCAGGCATCAATCATCACCTGGTATGGAATCTATATTCTTGATATGCTTATGGAAGGGTCGTTCCTGCTCGTCCTATTGACGATCCTGCTCCTTTCCTTTACAGCACTGACGCTCGGGATCCTGCTGTCCGCTTTCGCGAATAATGAAATGCAGATCATCCAGTTCATTCCGCTCGTTATCGTGCCGCAGGTTTTCTTCTCGGGCTTGTTCAACCTTGAAACGATGTCCGAGTGGCTCAGCTGGATTGGCCCGCTCACACCTCTTTACTACGCAGCCGACGCGATGCGCGACCTGATGGTGAGAGGCTATGGATTAAAGGAAATATATCCGGACCTATTCCTTTTGTTCGGTTTATCCATCCTATTTATGATATTGAATGTTGCTGCGTTAAAAAAACACCGAAAGATGTAGCAATGCTGAAAGGAGATTGCCCATGACAGGCGAGGAAATTTCTATAGAGTTCCTTTTAGAAGAGGACGAATTAACCGATAAGCAAAAGAAAATCCTGGTTGCCGCGATTGAGTCGTTTTCCGAAAAAGGTTATGCGGCAACCTCGACAAATGAAATTGCCAAAAAGGCGGGCGTTGCCGAAGGGACGATTTTCCGCCATTACAAAACAAAGAAGGATCTGCTGTTGAATATCGTAGCTCCGGTCATGGCGAAGTTAGTCGCTCCGTTCGTCATCCGGGACCTCGATAAGGTGCTGAACAAACGCTTCGATACATTTGAGGATTTCCTTCGGGCGATGATTGAAAACAGGCGGGAATTCATTGAAAAAAACGGGCAGATTATCCGCATCCTTCTTCAGGAAATTCCGTTCCAGCCCGAGCTCCGCGAACAATTCAAGGAGCATGTCGCAACAAGGCTGTTTGAGCGGTTTACGAAAGTTGCCGTCTACTATCAGGAGAAGGGGGAGATCATTGACATTCCTCCTCTGAGCGCGCTCCGGTTGACGGCCTCCTCCATCATTGGCTATTTTATCGCCAAATACCTGATCATCCCGGAATCGGAATGGGATGACGAGGCTGAAACGGAACGCACAATCCAATTCATCCTGAACGGGCTTGGCAAGGGAACGAAATGACAAAAGAGGCTGCCGGTTAAAAGGCAGCCTCTTTTGGTTTTAATCATTTTTCCGTTAAAAGGGACCCTCCACTCTTTCCAAAAACATCCGCTTACCTCATGCGAACCCGGTACAGTTTATCATCCGTATCATCCGGTGTTCCCCGTCCATCTGTATTGTTGCTGACGAAATACAGATAGTCCCCGTCAATGAGCACATCGCGAATGCGGCCAAGTCCATTAACGAATTCACGCGTTTTTTTCCCTGCAAGGTCGATTTCCCTGACCGCATTTCCCCTTAATGTTGCGACATACAGTTTATCGCCGCGCGCCGCCATGCCGGAAGGGGCCCATGTTTCCTCACCCGACTGGAAGAGGGGTGTTTCCATTCCCTGCTTTTTCTCAGTCCCCATAATGGCTGGCCAGCCATAGTTTTTGCCGGGCTTAATTTCGTTTATTTCATCATGGGCGGACTGCCCATGCTCGCTTGCGTACATCGTCCCGTCAGCCGTCCAGGCAATCCCCTGCGGATTACGGTGCCCGTAGCTATAGATATACGAACCGGGAATTGGATTATCAGACGGTACGCTTCCATCAAGGTTCATCCGGAGGATTTTTCCCCCGAGAGTTTCTAGGCTTTGGGCAAGATCGGGATTTGCTGCATCCCCCGCGGTAGTATACAGCTTTCCGTCCGGGCCAATCTCCAGCCTTCCCCCATGGTGGACCGCCCCGCTTGGCAGGTTGTCAATCAGCGTCCTCTCTTCCGACCAGGCCCCGTTTCGATGTGAAAGGGCAACCACACGATTTTTCTGGCCTGATGAATCATTATACGTATAGTAGGCATAAGCCGTTTGGCTCGAGAGGAAATCAGGCGGAAGGACAAAACCAAGCAGCCCCGCTTCGGATGCGTCGGAAAGCTTTTCCTTCAGCATGACCCTTTGCCGCTCTGATTTCCCGTTTTCAATTTTCACAATGGAACCGAGCCGTTCGGAAATGTAGAAAGTTTCCCCCGATTTCTCTATAGACCAAGGGATTTGGAGATTTTCATCAATTATTTCAGCCTTCCCCTGCAAAACAGCCGGCGTGTCTTCAGGCGCTTTCTTTCCCGGCTCGGCCTTCCTCTCTGGAAAACATCCACCTAATATGAAAGTGGCCAGAACAACAAGCAGCGGAATCGATTTCTTCATTCGCTTCAACTCCTTCACGTACATGTTAAGCAGCCAGTTTCCTTATTTCTTGTTGGTCTCTTCCCGTTTTTTAAAAATAACCGGTCCCCACATCATTTCAGCCGAGATACTTCGAACCCTCCCGCCGGCTAAGCGCAGCAAGTTTTGAGTTTTGGATGAATTCCCTCACTGAGTCCGGATTCGTTTTTGAATACTCCCGAAGCGCCCAGCCAATCGCTTTCTGGATAAAGAATTCCTTGCTATCGGCATTTTGCCTAATGTATGTATATAATCGCTGTTCATCCGTTTCGTTTTTATATTTCAGCTGGTGGAGGATTGCAGTCCTCCTTAGCCACATATGATCGGAAACCGCCCATTTGTCAATTACAAACGGGATTTCCTCCGGGGACCTCGCCGCGAGAACACCGACAGGGTTTGACGCAAGGGCATCGACAGTGTCCCACCATGATTTCCCTGTAATCAAATCCTTCGCCAGCCACAGGGTTTCCGGTCCCAATTTCCTGTTGAATTTCGCCAGGTAGCCGAGAGCCGTATACTGGTATTCCCGCTCCGGCAGCTCCCAGAGCATCCGCACAAACCTTTCGTCAAACGGCTCCTTGTCGAGCCCGGTCTCCACGTAGAATGCTTTTTCCAGCTCCGCCCGCAGCGGTTTTTTAATTCCCAGGAACGGGAAGTGGTTCTTCATGTATTTTTCCATCCCAACTGCATTTTCAGGGCTGCGGTGTTCTTCAAAAAGATCCTTTAATTTTGAAATATACTTATCCATGGCAGTCTTCCTTTTTCAAAAACTTGTTATTTGTCCAGGTCCCAAGTTTTGTTGGTTAATGTGAACTCCTGGCAGACAATCGGCTCGCCATCTTCCTCGTCCCCATATTCATCATAATCAATCGCACACCTGTTATACACCTTCCGCCAAAACGCAATCGCCCTTTCATTCCGTGCAAGCTGCGCGACAAAATAGCTTCCTTCCCTTCCGCTAAAAATGGCATCGGCCGCCCGGCTCGCGATTCCTTTCCCACGGAACCGGTTGTAGACAAAGAAATCGTTAATCACATAATCCACTTTTTTTGTAAAAGGCGGCTCCAAAAGGAGGACGAATCCAGCCCGCTCCCCATCCGCCATAATAAAATAAGGATTGACCCCACCCTTTTCCCAAAAGAGGGGGAACGCATCGAATTCATACATCCCAGCCTCATTTTCCTTCAATGAATCCGAATAGGCGGTGAGGTCATGTAGGTAGAGGGAGTACATATTGGCAAGGATTTCGGCGTCTTGCGGGCCTGTTTTTTGTAAAAATACATCCATGCTGTCAGCTCCATCCAAATTATCTCTTTAAACTATTCTCTTTCAAGCTGGCGATATCCTTTGTATGAAACGATTCTCTCCAGACAAACTACAAAGGAAAAGGAAAGGGGGGTTAAGCATTGACGAAAAAATTCAACCGGGGCAGCCAAAACCAAAATTCTCCCGAGTCCGGACACTACCAAATGGAAATCGCCGAGGAAAACAGCGGGGATAACAGCAAAGGAAACAAGCGGAACAAAAATCAAAAGACAAAAACGAAATAATATTGTTTTCGTAAGCAAAAAAGTGCCCGGCTGCCAAGTGGCCGTAGCCGGGCATCTAGTTTATAGTCATCTTTGGAGCTCCTCCTTCACTTGTTCATAAATTTGCCGGGCTGTATCCGAAAAGGCGAATACGAGCAGTACAAGGAAAATCAGTATCAGTTTTTTCACCCAAATGACTTCCAAGCCTGCAGAGATTAGCCCCATCACCAAGGAAAGCAAGAAGACAATACGGAATCGCCAGCGCCGTAATAACACCTTCATCACCTCCTCCACACTTTCAATAGCTCTCTATCTATCCGCATCGCACCCCTCCTCGCACCAAAAGTTGTGAAGAAACATTCAAACCTTCAAATAAATTAGGGCCGCATTCACAAGATGCAGGCCCTAAGCAGTTATTTCTTTTTCCTTTTCTCTATTGTATCGAATCCATACTCATACATCTGATAGAATTTTCCCATAGAAATCGCACCGAGGACCGCCAACGTTATCCACAGCAATTTTTTTACCCACACGACATCCACCAGTATCGCCAGGGAACCAAGTAGCAGACCAATTCCGAACAAGAAGAGCCATTGCTTGAATACCATTAAATTCTTCATTGCTCCCGCCCCTTCGCTATCAAGTATTTCCTATACTTATTAATACGGTACAGATTGGAAACGGATTCACTTATTTACCTAATTTTCTCATATCTTTTCCGAAAGTTCAAAGTAAGCGAAAAAAAGACGCCTGGATGCCCCGGGCGCCTGTTCATTGCCTGGTTAAAAACACCTAAATGACCTTATTCTCCGCAAATCGGTTCCGTAAAACGTCCACCCATTTCTCCTATAGCGCCAGCCCGCAATCGACGTCCGTCCGATAAAGACCGGGTAGAACCAAAAACTTCGTCCGCTGTTCATCCATATATAAGTGAAGCGGTTCCGGCAGAAACGAATTGCACCCGGATCGATGGCTAAAGAAGTCGCCCCTTGCGCTTCAAGAGGGGTTGCAAACGGCGGCGGCCCGGACGGCGGCCCGTCGTGTTCTCCCCCTGGAAACCCTCCCCCTGGGCCACCCCCAGGAAATTGTCCTCCCGTTTGCCCGCCTCCCGGGAACTGGCCGCCTGGCCCCCCGCCTGGGAATTGGCCTCCCATCTGCCCGCCTCCCGGAAACTGGCCGCCGGTTTGGCCTCCTCCCGGAAATTGCCTGTTATCCTCTACTTCCTGATAGGGTACTTGCCCATAAAAATACTCATTCTTGTTGTCTTCCATTCGTATTCCTCCTCCAATTAAACTTTCGACCTGGCCAATTCCCTTATTTGGCTGGCAAGCCTTTCGCGGATGGCTTCCACCTTTTTAAAATCCATCGCGGCTATATAAATTTTCTCCAAGTCATCATGCAGTTCTTTTGCTCTTGCAAGATGAGCGGTTGCCTCCCTCATCTTTGCTTTGTATCTTCCAGCTATCTCTGAGAGCCGGTCTTCAAAGATTTCGTCCGTTCCCTTCGGAAAAAGCAATTCGTACATATCGATGATTTCATCGCCGCCCCGGTTCGGAAAATATTCGTGCGGCGCGGTACTGTCGAAAATGGCAATTCCCAATTCCCGAAAAATGACCATGTCTAGGCTGTGCGGATCAAAACCACAATGATAAATCTCGACATCAAGCCCTCGCTCCTCGCCGCTTTTC
This sequence comes from Neobacillus piezotolerans, assembly GCF_003362805.1. Classification (GTDB taxonomy): domain Bacteria; phylum Bacillota; class Bacilli; order Bacillales; family Cytobacillaceae; genus Bacillus_D; species Bacillus_D piezotolerans. The sequence goes on along the minus strand of NZ_QNQT01000002.1, from coordinate 199,032 downwards.
GCGAGTTTTTTTAGCATTGTCGATTTGCCGCTTCCAGGCCTGCCTTTAATGAAATAACGCTTCTGGACATCCTCTGTCAGGTTGGGGACAAAGTCGACTGCTCCTTTTGGCGTGGCAGCCCCAAGGAAACGATGGCGGACCTCGCCCGTTTTGTTGAGTTTCATTTTTCCAAAAAACTGCTCAATCAGCTTTCCTGTCAGTTCATTTGCTTTTTCAAAATCCATGCTTTGGATATAAATCAATTCCCATTCATCATGGACGGCCAGCGCTTCCTTAAATGTGTCATACGCCTGCCTGAAAGCTTCGGATATGTGTTTGTTCAGCTTGATAATCGTTTCCTTTTCCTTGTGGAGCGCCGTGGAATCCCAAGCCTCGCCGAGATTGACGTATTCCTCAATTGCCCCTGGCGCGGACGGTTCAATGACGTGAGGGTGGGTCCCGTCGACTATCCCAGTTTTTAAGGCGGGGATCATGACCCCGTCAATTGATTTATTGTCCGAGGAACAATGCAGGTATTCTATGTCATAGCCCCGTTCATGCCATTCCCTGCCAATGGTTTTCATCAAAGATGATTTGCCGGTCCCGGGCCCTCCCTTCAGGATGAAAAGCCAGTCAAGCCCCTGCAGATTCGAGTCGTATAAACTGTAAAACCCCCTTGCGGTATTGCCCCCGGCATAGTAGTTCCTGATCTTGCCCGCCACATGAACACACCCCTTTTTCAGACATATGGACTGTTTCAACCACTATCATATGCAGCGCCCACCATTAGGTGAATGCCCAGTGCAAAAAATGGGCTTGGCCCATGTTCCAACAAATTTCGCGGCGTGTTTAAACCTTTTCTTCGCGGGAATAGTAGGAGTAAAGAAGCAAGTTACTCCTCCGCCCAAAAAGGCGGTTGATATAGATGGCAAGAAAAGCAGAAGCGCCTTGTTAGCCCCTATAAGCTTAAGATGGGCCCGCATGATTGGCCTGCCCTCCGGAGGGAACCGGCTTAGGGGCTAGGCGCTGAAGCCGGACAATTCTTAAAGGGAAAGGATGCTATCTTATCTTTCTAGGAAAAAGACTCCGATCTGGGAGTCTTTTTCTTCATATATGGGGAAAAAATGATAATATTGCTAAAAGCGGAGGTGGACTATGAGGGATGTAACACTTGAGAACATTTTCAAACACCGGATTGCCCAAAAATTCCTGAACCGCTCGGGCATGGCACATGCCATCGCCGTTTCCTACCACGCGTTCAATCTTGCGCGGGATCAGGGCCAGGATGTCGATATCGCCGCAAAGGCGGGGTTTTTACATGATATGGGCCACTATACGTGGTACAGGAACGGAAAATGGGATTACGAGCTGTACCGGAAAAATGATATCCATGCAATCAAAGGGGCAGAGCGCGCCCATAAGCTGCTGATCAGGCTCGGCGAGAATCCGGTCAAAGCAAAAACTATCGCGCTCGCCATCCTGTTCCATACCGATTCCTTCCTCCCCACCAACGACATCGTCCGGACACCCCTTCAGCAAATTGTTAAATGGGCTGACGAAAAGGATGAGGAAGAAGGCGGCATGCACCACTACCGAACAATTGAATACGACCGCGCGCTGAAGAGCATCATCCGCCTTGACGAGATGATTGATGCCTTTTTGGAAAAAGAAAACCCTGGCCAGAACCCGTAATGGGTTTGGACAGGGTTTTTGGGATATAAATTTTTTACTTAACTTTTACTTTTACTTCTGTTGAATTGTTTGCTCTATCAAATGCCCGAACGATTAATTCAGTGTCTCTCCCTTGGGATTTAGTTAGTTCAAAACTAAACCTGCCATTTGAAGCTACGGTTCCACTACCTACTAAATCTTTACCTACATATACATTTATAGTCGCTTCCGGCTCGGCAGAACCAGAAACCGTTGTTTTTGCGTTTTTTCCATTGTTGTCATTTGCCGCACTTACACCTGTTAAGCTCGGAGCTGTCTTATCGATTGTAAAAGATACTTTAGTTTCATTTCCTGCCGCATCCCTCACGACTAGAGTGTAAACTCCTTCGCTGGATACAGGGGTTCCAGATACAAATGTTTTGCCATTCAAAGTAGCAGTACCTTCGTTAAATGTCGGTATAACATCTTCTTTGGTATATTGATTATTCAACACTCCGCTCACGACTGGTGCGGTTTTATCGATTGTGAATGTCACAGTTGTGGCATTTCCCACCGAATCAGTTACGATCAAGATATAGCTTCCTTCAGCTGATACCGCTGTGCCCAAATGGTATGGTTTACCATTCAGGGTCGCTGTTCCTTCATCGAAGGTTGGTTTTACATCAATATTGTAAGCAAATCCATTAATGACATCACTTACAGTTGGCGGTGTTTTATCAATATTATTAATCGAAACTGTTACTTTTGTTACGTTCCCGGCTTCGTCAGAAGCAACAAATTCAAATTTACCATTTACCGTGAAAATGTGGGATGAAGCGTTCAGTGTCCCTTCGTTGGTTTCAACCGTAACGATGACATCCTGATTTGTCGGTTCTCCGTTATAAGGATTTACTGTAATGATAGGAGGAACTTTATCGATATTTGTAATTGTAATGGTTTCTACCGTCTCATTGCCGGCATCGTCGGTTGCAATAAAATCAAAAGATCCATTTTCCGTGAAGGTATGGCTAGTTGCATTCAATGTACCTTCGTTTGTTTCAGCTGTCACGACAACATCCTGATTGGTTGGTGATGTGTTATAGGTAAATACAGTGATACTTGGCGCAACCTTGTCAATGTTGGTTATGACAATTTTCTTCTTCGTTTCATTTCCGGCACGGTCGGTCGCAATGAACTCGAACTCGCCATTTTCTTCAAATGTATAGCTTTCCTGGTTTAATGTACCAGGCTCATTCATGCTAACTTTTACAGTGATGTCCTTGTTTGTCGGACTAGTAACATAATCCTCAACAGTGATTTCAGGAGCAATTTTATCGATGTTTGAAATGGTTACTGTTTTCTCGGTAATATTTCCTGCCCGGTCGGTAGCAATGAAAGTGAAGCTGCCATTTTCGGCGAACGTATGGCTCTGTTTGTTTAGGGTACCTTCTTCATCCATTAAAACCTCGACCGTAATATCCTGGTTTGTCCAGTCTGTATTGTACGGTTTTACCGTGATTTCTGGAGCCACCTTATCAATGTTGTTGATTTGGACAGTGTACCTTGTAACATTCCCGGCAAGGTCTGTCGCGACAAACTCAAAGCTGCCATTTTCAGTGAAAGTATAACTTACCGCATTTAGCGTTCCATCTTCATCCATGCTAGCAGTTACAGTGACATCCTGGTTCGTCCAATCGGTCGCATATTCACTGATTGTGATTTTTGGAGCAATTTTGTCAATGTTCTTTACAGAAACTTTAGCTGATCCCCTGTTCCCTGCCATATCGACAAAATGAAATACAAACTCGCCATTTTCTGTGAATGTTTTGCTTAATGAACCTTCGTTATTCAGGATTGTTACATCCTCACTTGGCTCAATTGTCACGACAACATCCTGGTTTGTAAGCTTTTCAGTTGAATAGCTTACTTCGGCGGTTGGAGCCACTTTGTCAATATTTGAGATATTAACATTTACTTCGGCGGTATTTCCTGCTGCATCCTTAAACTTAAGATTTATGTTCTCGTTTTCAGTAAAAGTAAGTGTGTAGGTCAACTCGTCTACTGTCTTAAAAGCAACTGTTTCAGGCAATTCATTAAGGTTAGTAAATGTAACTGGCTTAGTGACAGCCACCGTCGCTGTTACATCTTGGTTTGTCCATTCACTGGTGGTAAGAGTAATGGATCCTACTGGAGCTTTCTTATCAATATTGTTTACCGAAACGTTCACCGAACCCGGGTTTCCAGCTCTATCAATAAATTTTAATTCAAAACTGGCATTTTCAGAGAAAGTAAGAGTCGATGCTTCCTCAGTAAAGGCTACATATTCAGGGAGTTGGTCAATGTTCGTATACGTTACAGATTCATTTGCTTTAATAGTGGCAACCACCTCCGTATTGATCGGTGATTTCGTTGAATATTGAACCTCCGCTTTTGGGGCTACCTTATCAATATTATCAATTGTTATTGTTTTCTCCGTAACGTTCCCCGCCAAATCAGTGGCGACGAAGGTGAAACTGCCATTTTCATCAAAGGTATGGCTATTGGCATTCAACGTGCCTTTTTCATTCATAGTGGCAAACACCGTAATACTTTGATTTGTCCAGTCTTTTGTATAGTCATTAAAATTAATATCCGGCGGAGTAAGGTCTACCGTTGTAAAAACTGACGGTGCACTCGTATGCACCTGTCCCGCTGTCTTGCCATTTTGGTAAACGGTGTAAGCATCAATGGTAATTTGTTCATCATTTTTGTTTTTTAAATTTTTCTCATCGAGCGGATGGACATATTCAAATGCCCAGACAGTGTCACTCATTTTTGTAAGTTTAGGACTTACAATTTGATCATTTACTTTAAGCTCTAACTTTGGCCCATCAATTACGACTGTCCCACTCAACAGGACAGTGTTTGCATTGTCGACCCGGGCAGGAATTGGATTCAGATTGATTTTCCCTGTCATTTTATTCATTTCGGTCCTGCCGGTTGTGACGGTTTTTTCATTTGGCTGTGCGGCGGGAGCTGCAAGCGCCATTGGGCTTGCATTCAAGATTAACGTCGTTACCAAAAGTGTTGAACCCCATTTTTTCGCGATGCTTTTCTTCTTCATGTTTTTCCCCCAAAAAATAAATTTTTTAGAGGGCCGGTTACACTACTAGCTCCAGATCACCCAAGTGTCCACATAAAGGCGGTCCTTCATCGCTTCCCTTCGAATGATTTCCATGGCTTTTCCAACAGATAGCTAGATTATAAATCGTCAAACCACCTAAATTAAACACAAATCGTTAGCCAATTCTCGGGGCGGATATAGGTAGAATGTGAGGAAATTAAATGGAAATTGTCGAAGAAGAAAAAATGGACTCAGAAAATATTTGCCAAATTGTGAACAAATAACAACTATCGATTTTTTCATGAATCCAAGAAATAAAAAAAGAGCTTTTCCATAGAAAAAAGACGCATTTTGTCATGCGCCTTTTTACCCCTGCCCAGATAGGTCAGCTATCTCGGCATCTATACTCTCTTTTAAAGTTTGTGGCGAGAGTTCAATTTGAACCCCGATCTTCCCCCCGCTGACAACTATACGCTCAAGCAGTTCCGCGCTGCTGTCAATGAACGTCCTGTATAGCTTTTTCATCCCGATCGGCGAACAGCCGCCGCGTATGTACCCGGTAAATTTTTGAATATCCTTTACAGGTATCATTTCGACCTTCTTTTCGCCGGCGGCTTTTGCTGCTTTTTTTAAGTCAAGTTCGGCCTCTACTGGAATGACGAAAACATAAATATTCTTTGATGCTCCCTGGGTGACAAGCGTTTTAAAGACCATTTCCTTCGGCTTGCCAATCTTCTCCGCAACGGAAACTCCGTCCACCTTGCCATCGCTTACTTCATAAGACAACATGGCGTACTCGGCTTTTTTCGAATCGAGCAGCCGCATTGCATTTGTTTTTGAAACAGCCATGCCTATCCGTCCTTTCTATCTTACAGCCAGATAGGAATAGCCTATGCCTTTTGCCTGGAAAATTCAAGCACCCTGCTGCAGCTCGATTTGTTCGTAATAATAGCGAAGCGACTGGAAGATTATTTTTTTCGTAAAGTTCCGATCTGTTCCCTGGAGCAGCTTTTCAGCGTACTTCCATGCCCTTTTTTCGATTAAAAATGACAGCTTCGCCCGCTCAATTTCGGTTGTGGCATATTCAAGCCGTTCCGCCAATATAGCTAGAGCCTTATCTTCTGCATGCCCGAGTTCATGGGCGAATATAACAGCGATATAAAGATCCAGGTTAACAAGTGAACCGAACAGCTGGAGGCACTGCTCCTTGATTTCTTCTATATATAGGGTGATTGTATGAGTGGATAAGGAGTATTTTCCTCCTGCAAGCCTGGACTCCGGATGGTGATTTTCCAGCTTGATAGCTGCCTTGCTCCCGGACTGGAGGAGAAGCGGGGTAAGTATCTTTGTATATATTTCTATCAACATTTCCGCCCCTTTTTACATAATGGAAATCAGTATACTCCTATGGACGGGGAGAGAAAATCCGCCTTTTTACCTGTTTTTCCAAAGAGATATCTGCTCATTTGCTTTGTCGATAATGTGCAACCGCCACCTGCTTCAGTGCAAACGGCAAAGAGAGGAGCGGGATGCTCCTCTCTTTTGGTTATTTGTTTTTCATGTTTACTGGAACCATGCCTGGAACCAGCGGGACGATGCTACTGCGTAGTCGGCGCGGGTTACTTTTTTGCCTGGTTCAAAAACCGCTTCGACTGTCGGTAACAAGTCATAAGGCCCCTGTTTTACGCTGAATGCCGCGTTGAGGATATTCAAATCAAGCGCAACCTGAACATATCCCTTTAGTTCAGCCGGAATTGATGAATTATCTTTAAGCTTGATTCGGTCGCTATTGTAAAGGACCGTAACATCGCCGCTATGGTCAAGCGCCATTTGCTGGAGCCCGAGCGCCTGGACTAGCGTGTAGGCGAGTTCAGCCTTGGTGAAGGTGCCATTGGGATTGAAGTTCCCAGCAGAATCGAGGCGCATGACGCCTTTTTGCGTAATTTTCCCATCCTTGATTGCGGCACCTTTCGCCAGTACTGCAAGTGCGTATGGGAGTTCCTCCGCAGCCGAATCCTTTGCTGAACCGGATAGGCTTTGACGAATGCCTGCACCGGCAACCAGATAACGTGCCAATTCTTTTCTCAGCAAATATTGGTCAGGTTTGAATGTACCGTCCGAATAGCCATCCATCAGCCTTTCATTGACAGCCATTTGGATTGCCGAAGCCGCCGCATGGCCATTAATGTCGTTGAGTCCAGTAAAACCGCTTACTTTCGTGAAAGCGAGGGTTCCCGAGATTGTTTCCGGAAGCGCCGTTCCAATCGGATTTAATTCATTACCGCGCAGGCCGCGTACTTCTGCTTTCCACTGCCCTGCCTTTGGCGATGTTACGGAAACCGTCCTGTCCGGATAAAGGGCGAATAGCAGATTGACTCCGGAGCTGTACTCCGTTCCGTCCGGCGAAGTCAGCACCAGGTTGACTGGATTTCCGGTCTGGCCCAAAAGGCCGTATGCATCAATCCGTGCTGTAAGCTGGGAAATTCCCTCCGGCACTGTAAACGAGTACTGGCTTGTCAGCAACGGGTTATAGTCTACCTCAAACGGTACCCGCTCAGTTTCCGCCTGTACATTCGCATTGAACTTCTGGTATTCATTGACGGTCTTTCCATATTGCTTTCCGAACATCACCGCTTCAAGGGCCGCGTAGGCGTTGACATAGCCTGAACCTACTTCCCACGTTTCATAGCCCGGCATATTTGTCGCCGTATCCTGAAGGACTTTTTTAATCTCATCCGGCGACAATGATGGTTTCGCTTCTAGTAGAAGCGCTACAATCCCGGCGACATGCGGAGTCGCCATCGAGGTTCCGCTCATCGTTGTATAGAATGGAAGATAGGCAGGCTCGATTGTGGTCGCGTCAGCATCAGCCCCAAGTGAGGAAACTGGAGCGATAACCCGGGTCGAGATGATATCCACTCCTGGCGCTGTCAGTGTTGGCCTGTCTGCCCAAGTATAGGTTTCCCCGTCCATTTCAAACGTTCCGCCAACCCCTTTTGTACCTCTGGAAGAGAAGTCAGCCAATGAACCATCTTTTTCACCGGCAGCTACGGAGATAACCCAAGGAGCTTTTGCGTAAGGATTGTGTGTATTTTCCCCAGGCCCTTCATTTCCCGCTGCAAAAAGAACAGTGATTCCGCGGTCATGCGCGGCCTTGCTTGCGATATTGATTGGGTCATTTGGATCGAAGTCGCCTGAAGATCCCCAGGAGTTTGTAATAACACGGATATTGTATCTAGTTTGATTCGTGATTGCGTAGTCAAAACCGCCAAGGCCATCCAGGACGAATAATGCCGCTCCCGAACCGTAGCCGATTAGATTTGCACCTGGTGCCACCCCTTCATATTTTCCGCTTGAGCTTGCTCCCGTTCCGCCAACCGTACCGGCAACATGGGTCCCATGCCCAGAGTTTGAGTCAGTATTCGGGACGTTTTCAAGATACGTAACCGGAAGTAATCCTGGTTCCAGGGCTGCAAGGTTGATGCTGCCAAGGACGTTCTGGACGAGGTTTTTGCCGAATTCATGGTCGCGGTGCGTGCCGTCAACCCCACTGTCATTCACGACAACCCCGACTCCATTGCCGGTCACAGGCAGACCTCCATTCGCCTTTTGCATCGCTGCATCCGTGCGCGCTTTATCAACGCCGGTCAACGCAGTCGCATCGTAATTTGAGTAGGTGAGCTTATGGTTCAAGTATAGCGACCTTACTCCTTCTTTTGCCGCTAGCTGATTGATTTGATCCTTTGTGGCGATAATCCCGGCGATCGGCAGTGACTTCATTGTCACGCCAGTCGTTATACCGAGCTGTTTTAAGACGTTAAGCTGTGAGTCGGAAGGCGCCCCTTCCCCGTCGAATGTAACAATTACCTGCAGGCTGCCCGTTGCCTTTTCCATCGCTTTGGCCAAATTGCCATCGATTGCCGCCGTAAGCCCCGCCGCTTTTGGATTGGCCATGCCTGGCGCCAGCAATGAAAGCAACATCAGCAGGCTAACAAGACCCGAAAACCACTTTTTCATTTTGCAATCCCCTTCCAATGGTTAATTCTCTTGCTACTATCATTATCGTAAAATCAAAGCTTTCTAACTATTCAGCAAATGGAGTAATTGCGCCTGGTAAAGGTACTATTTTTCAATCGTACGAAAGTTATAGAAAAGGAGTAAGGTATATGCCGGGGGAGTAGACTGTGGTAGAGGCGGGGGTGACCGGAAGAGGTGATTAAGATTATTTCATGGAAAAGGCTCCCCCAGATGGTATTGAGAGAGCCATAGGGATCGTTTCAACCTTAAAAGTTATCCAAATGGTCTTGAAACACTTCATTGCCAATAAAAACCCTGCCCGTTCCTATAACATGTAAAAGCCTCCGCCCAACAAGGAGCGGAGGCTGTTTAGATTATAGCGCGGCCGGATGGTAGCTTGCGAAGTAGCGGGTGATGGCTACCGCGTAGTCGGCGCGCGTTACTGTTTTTCCTGGATCAAATTTCGCTGTAATTGTAGGCTTTAAGTCAAATGGGCCCTGGACGACCGAGAAGTACGCATTCAGGATATTCAGGTCAAGGGCGAGCTGGACGTGGCCGCGAAGTTCGGCGGGAACGTTCGCCGCATCCTGGATTGCCACCCTCGTTCCATTGTACTGAACGGTAAGCCCCTGCCCTTTCATCTCATTTGCCTGCTCCTCGAGACCGAGCGCCTGGACAAGAGAGTAGGCAAGCTGCGCGCGGTTTACTTTTTCATCCGGCGAGAATTTCCCTGAGCCAGCAGCCAGCATGACGCCGCCGTTGTTTTGGTTTCCGTCTTTAAGCGCGGCGCCTTTGGCGAGTACCGCTTCAACGTACGGAAGGTCCATCGCTTTAACATCGGACACACTAGGAGTGCCTGTCAGCGGAAGGAACTGCCTTACCCCAGCACCCATCACAAGATATTTCGCAAGCTCGGAACGCTTCAGCGCGGCATCCGGCTCGAATTTTTTCGTGCTTTTTCCGTCAACGAGCCGTTTGCTCACAGCCAGTTTGATTGCCGACTCCGCAGGGTGGCCGCCGATGTCATCCAATCCGCTATAGCTCCCGGCTGTTTTTGTAACTAGTTCAACATTCAATGTTTCCGGAAGGGCAAGTGAACCTTCGAGCCCTTCCACACTTACCTTCCAGGTGCCCGGCTGTGGGTTGACTACCTGTACCGTGCGGTCAACATAAAGAGGGAACAGCAGATAGATTCCCGATGTATGCCTCGTTCCATCCGGTGCGGTGAGGACGAGGTTGATTGTATTCCCAGTCTGCCCGAGCAAGCCATATGCATTCAGGCGGGCGACTAGTTCTGTCTGTCCCTGGGATACGGTAAACGATGCTTCGTTTTTCAGGTTCAGCGGGCTGTAATCAATGGTTACATTTTGCGAAGAAGCGCTCATTTGCGCATTGGAATTGAAATTATTGTTCACATTCAGGATTGAGCCATATACCCGCTGGTTAAGCGCGGCGTCCACAGCCGCATAGGCATTGACATAGCCTGAGCCAACTTCCCATGATTCATAGCCAGGCATGTTCGTCGCCGTTTGCTCAATGATTCTCTTTACTTCAAGCGGCGAGAGCGCAGGGTTTGCATCGAGGATCAAAGCGACGATTCCCGCGACATGCGGCGCGGCCATCGAGGTCCCGCTCATTGTTGTATAGTATGGCAAATAGGCTGGTGGAATCAGGTTTACATCATCCGTAGCGCCAAGCGCGGCCACTGGCGCAAGGACCCGTGTCGAGATGATTGTTTGCCCCGGTGAAGTAACGGTTGGACGGTCTTCCCACGTCCACGTTTCAGACCCCACGGCGACCGTACCGCCTTTCCCCTTCACGCCTCGGGAGGAGAATTCAGCAAGCTGGCCTTGCTTCGTACCTGCCGCAACCGTGATGACCCATGGCGCTTTTTTATAGTTTCCAGAGATAGTCGAATCCCCTGGCCCCGAGTTCCCGGCCGAGAATACAGTAACAATCCCGCGGTCATAAAGCGCCTTTGTCGCAACGTTGATTGGGTCGAACGGGTCAAAGTCCGTTCCGGAATCCCCTGTATCTCCCCATGAATTGGTGATGACGCGAATATTGTATTCAGCCTGATGCGTTAGTGCGTAATCGAATCCTCCGAGCGTATCAAGCATGGCAACCGCCGCTCCGGAACCATAGCCGATCAGCTTCGCGCCTGGCGCTACCCCTTCATACTCACCTTTTGACATTGCTCCATTGCCGCCAACAATCCCGGCAACATGCGTGCCGTGTCCGGAACTCGTGTCCGTGTTCGGCACATTTTCAATCCAGGAAACCGGAAGCAATTCGCTAAGGGCGTTAAGGTTCGTTGCCCCTAGGACGTTTTGGACAAGATGGCCGCCGAACTCGATGTCCTTGTGCGTGCCGTCCACGCCGCTGTCATTGATGACAACGCCGATTCCGTTCCCGTTGACAGGAAGGCCGCCATTCGCTTTTGTAAAAGCCGCCTCGCTCCTCAGGCGGTCGACTCCAGTAAGTTCGGTCGCTTCTTTGTTCTCATATTTAAGCTTCTTATTTGGATAAATAGAGAGCACATTTTCATTCTGGCCCAGTTTTTCAACCTGATCCTTTGTAGCAAGGACCCCCGCAATTGGCAGCGAGTTAAGGACGACTCCCTTTGACAGCCCGAGGCCATTTAAAAGGGACAGGATTCCATTCTGCCCGCCGGCTCCCTCCTTGAATGTTACAATGACTTGCTGCGGCTCTGTCGAGGATGCCAGCTTTTTCAGCAAGCCCGGCTCGATGACAGCCGTGCCGGCCGCGCTTACTTTTTCAGAACCTCCGAAATGGATTGAATTTAAAAACAGTCCTAGTATCATAAAAATGGACAGGAACAAAGACGCTTTTTTCATTACACACCCTCCTATTTTGAATATTCCAACTTAATTCTATTATTACATTGTTTAAGTTGTGGTCCTATTCTCCACAGGCTGTATTTGGCGGACGCAAAGGTACTAATTTTTTATAAGCCAAAAGTAGTACCAGACCAATTTTCCAAAGAAGAAGCCGGCGCTTCATTACGAAGCCCGGCTATCGGTTCAAGGCAGTGGTATGAGCTGGTTTTGGACCGCGTAGATGACCACCTGCGAACGGCTTTTCACATCCAGCTTTTTAAAAATTTTCGATACATGGATCTTGACTGTTTTGTCGCTAATGAACAGTGCTTGAGCAATCTCCTTGTTATTCATCCCCTGGACAAGGCAGAGAAGAACTTCCTTTTCGCGCTCCGTCAGCATCTCGTCTTTCTTTTCCTTCGGCTGTTCCGGAGGCTGCTGATTAAAGCTAAGGAACTTTTTCGTCATCGACGGCGCGATAACAGATTGCCCGCGGGCTACGGACCGGATGGCTTCAACGACATGCTGGGAAGGCGCATCCTTCAGCAGATACCCATCTGCCCCTTCACGGATTGCCGACATAAAATACTCGTCGTGGTCAAACATCGTCAGAATCAGGATCTTGATTGAAGGATAATCTTTCTTAATCAATCCGGTAACTTCAATCCCATTTTTATCAGGAATATTTATATCCATTAAAATAACATCCGGCATTATTTCCGGCACTTTGGCCAGTGCATCGAGCCCCGAAACGGCCTCTCCAACTACTTTGATGTCGGGCTCAAGGTCAAGGATATTCTTCAGGCCGTCGCGCAACACCGCATGGTCATCGACCAGCATAAGCTTGATCATTCATTACTCCCCCTTCTATTCCCATCCGCGGCACCGTCAGCGTGATTTCCGTTCCGGCTCCTTCTTTGCTGTCCACCTGAAGGGAGGCCTGGATTCTTTCCGCCGCCTCGTTCATATGCAAAATGCCGAAGTGGGGTTCGTTCCTCGCTTTGATCATGGCCTGGAACAATGAAAATCCGATGCCGTTGTCTTTTATCTTCAAAAAAACATTCTCGCGCTGATAGCTAAGCATCACTTCAATTTTTGTGGCCTGTGCGTGTTTTAAGGCATTTTGGACGCTTTCCTGGAAAATATCAAATATGACTTTCTCCGTCATTGAGCTTAGTTCGAATTCAGTCCCTCTTTTTGCAAGGTCAATCTCGACGGGATGTTCCTTCCTGATAGCCTGGACCCTTGACTGGATGGCTGTCATGAGGCCGACCCTTTCAGTCGGGTAAGGGCGGAGCGCGTAGATCGACTCCCTGACTTCCCGCAAGCTTTTCCGGAGTTTGTCGGTGCTTTCCTGGACTAATTTTAACGAGTCCTCGGGGGCCTTCAAAAACTTCCGTTCGGCGGTTTCAAGGTTCAGGACCGCGCCGGCGAGCGTCTGCGCAACGCCGTCGTGGATATCCCGGGCAATCCGGTTCCGCTCCTCGAGGATAAGCCGTTTTTCCTCCTCCGCGAAAAGCCATTTTGTTTTAATCAGCACGGCCAATTGGTTGGCGAGGGTGACAGCCGACTGAATGTCATCCTCCGTAAAACTTTTTGTCCTGCTCCTCCCAAAAACGAACAAGCCAACAATCTCTTCATCGAGCATAAGCGGGGCGTACATCTTGGAGCGGATTTCATCATGAAAAAATGCTGCCGCAGGGCCTGGCTCACGGCGGGAATTATGGTAGATAACAAGATGCCTTACCGTATCTAATCCGGCTAGCTGTTCCTCGCCAAATCCGGCATCTTCGTTAATAAGCCCGGAATGAAATTTTTGAACCCATTGCCCTTCTTCCTTTGTCCACAAAACACAGGCATCCACATCAAGAAACGCTGGAAGATTCTCACCAAGAAAACCAAGCCAATCGTTTGATGCAATCTTCTTGTTCAATTCCGAAGAAATGCTGAAAAGGGCTTTCAGTTTCGATTTTTCCTTCCTCAGCCTCACAATGATCGAACTGAGCAGCGCAAACCCGACAAGCGGCGAGAAAAAGAAGAAAAAGGTAATAACATCGATTTCTCCCCTATTCTGATTGCCCAAGACAATGAAAAGGACGAGGTAAATATAAGAAACGGCAAGGCTGTTCAGTTCCTGGAGCGTTTTCTGCTTCCACATTTTAAGCGAATATGGCTGAGGACGGACAACGAGGATAATATCAACCAAAAGATTATTAATTAGGTAAAAGGGGATGATGAAAAAGGTGATATGAAGCAAGCCGCCAATGACCGCCGGTTTAACGTCAAGCCCCGCTGCCACATCCGCCCATTCAGCCAGCAAATATGCCCCGTACAGGCTGATGACCAACTGTGCCGGATTGAAGCAAACAATCCTGAGCGGCCTTCTCTTCCAAAGATTGGTTGCGAATACGACAAATGCATAGGCCAAAACCGCATACTCGATTCCCTGCATGACATAAATGGCATACACAATCGGAAATGCAATCGTCGTAAATCCCCTCCAGACAGGCATCGGGTACAGCTCTATGATTGCCAGAAAGACAACAAGAAGGCAGAAGATCAACGGTTCATTCGGTTCCTTAATTTTCAAAAAAGCGTCAAGGAGAATAAGCCCCCCAACCGCGGATATGCCCATCATTGAATAGCGGGATACCTTTTCTTTCCTTTTCAGAAGCTCCTTTGCTCCCATTCACCCTCTTCCCCTTCCATCCCAGTTCAAAATTTTCTGTTAATAACACTTTATGTGATTTGCATTCGATGTACAATAAAAAAGCCTCTTTCATGATGAAAAAGGCGGGAAAACCCAAACCGGCCAAATGGCATGCCACTGGCCGATGCTGGGACAAACCTATTCGTGGGTTTGTTTACTGCCATTATCGCAAATTCTTCAATCCCCTCCTATTCAGCAAAAGCAATATTTTAAGTACTACTTTAGTAGTAAAATTGAAAACAGCTATCAACTGCCACAAATTTGATGGAAGTATTGACTGGTTTGTCACGCTTTTGTCAATCTATGCCAAACCCAGCCACTGTTTTTTATACTACACTGTAGGTGTGAATGGTTGCCGACAGACTTAAATTATTTTGTGAAAAACTTCACATTTTGTCGGTTTTTATCAAGTCTTCAATGTTCATCTTACATAAAGATAAATCTCTCACTTTCCTTGCTGGTTGGCAGTGCCTTTCCAACATAAAGATAATCGTGGGAGTAACTACTTAACAGAGGGTGACGAAATGAAATACGATTTGGTTCTCCTGCATGCTCCGAGTGTTTATGACTTCCGGAAAAATTCACTTCTTGCCGGCCCAATCAGCGATGTGGTTCCTTCCTCTCCGGTTTTTGAAATGTACCCGATCGGCCTGACGAGCATCGCCGATTATCTTGAAAGGTACGGACTAAAGGTAAGGATTATCAATATTGCGAACAGGATGCTGATGGACCCTGATTTCAATGTTGAGAAAAAATTGGCGAACATCCAGGCCCGCGCCTTTGGAATCGACCTTCATTGGCTTCCCCATGCCCATGGCAGCATTGAACTGGCCAAAATCGTCAAAAGGCTCCATCCGGATACGCCTATCATGTTCGGTGGGTTATCCTCATCCTATTACCATAAGGAATTAATTGAGTATCCGTTTATCGACTTTGTCGTGCGCGGTGACTCGACTGAAAAATTAGTGCTCATGCTAATGAATAAGCTTGAATTCGGGAATACCCATTTTGAGGACATCCCGAACCTGACGTGGAAAAAAGGCGCGGAAATTGGTTTTAACCCTCTATCCTATGTGCCAAAGGATCTTGATGAGTTTGACGTCCCTGGCTATCGTTACACAATCCGGTCTGTTTTCAAGTATAAAAATTTCATGGATCCCCTTCCCTATAACGGCTGGCTCCAGTATCCGAACACAGCCATCCTGACAGCTAGGGGCTGCACCCAGAATTGCCTTATTTGCGGCGGATCAAAGGAAGGCTATGAGCAAAACTGCAACCGCAAGTCCCTCGCCTTAAGATCCCCTGCAAAATTAATAGAAGATATCCAGTTCATCCAGCGCTTCAGCAGGGCGCCGATTTTTATCCTTCATGACATCCGCCAGGGCGGCAAAAAGTATGTGGAGGAGTTTTTACAGCTTCTAAAAGGCATGAATTTAAAAAATGAACTGGTTTTTGAATTGTTCCAATACGCGGATGAAAGCTTTTTTAAACAAATCAATGAGGCTGTTCCAAAATACAGCGTTGAACTGACTCTTGAGACACATGACGAAGAGCTGCGGCGCTTGAATGGAAAATTCCATTGCAGCAATAGAAAGGTCATCGATACATTACAATACGCTTTGAAACACGGCTGCAAGAAGATTGACCTTTTCTTTATGGTCGGGATTCCCGGCCAGACTTTCCAAAGCTCCCTTGAAAACATTAATTTTGCCGAAACCATCCATCTTGCATGCGGCGAAGACCCGCGCCTGTTCTATTTCGTCGCCCCGCTGGCACCATTCCTTGATCCGGCGAGCGCGGCTTTTGAGAATCCTGACCGCTACGGCTACAAAAAACTTTGCCACTCGCTCGAGGACCACCGTAAGGCGATTACCCAGCCATCGTGGAAGCATATGCTAAGCTACGAAACATTTGAGATGACCCGGGATGACATAGTGAACGCAACCTATGAATCAGCAAGGCTTCTAAATGAATTCAAGCTAAAATACAACCTAATTGATCTTGAAGGCTACAAAGACATTGAAAATAAAATCGAAAAATCCGTCCATTACATCGAAAGGATCGACCATTTGCTGACCCTTCCCGAGAAAGAATATGAAGTAGAATTGGCAACTATCAAGAAGGAAATCGAGGAATTGAACAAACATAGTATTTGCGGCAGCAACGAATTGAAGTGGGAAGTCCAAAAGAACTATGCAAACTTCTTCTCCCTTGCGATGGTCGGTTTGGAACAGCTTTACGAGGAATATGCCATCAAGCTCCGCAAGCAATTCCATCCAAAAGTGCGCCATCAGGTAAAACTCGACATATAAGGAATTGAGCCCTTTTTTTGAGGGCTCTTTTTATTTTTCATTCCATTACCCAACGCCTAATCGAAGGAAGTTTCTTTAGGAAACAGGATTATTATACTGGCATAAGGGTAAATAATTCTATCAGTCGCAGGAGAAAGGGGTTTTACCGTTAAGATGAATAGATGGAAATTATATGCTTTTTGCTTGGTTGCTATCTTGCTATTTTCCGGCTGTGCCGAAAAGCACAAGCTCGCCGATGGAAGCGAACTTATTCGCGAGGGGGAGTTTGCTTTTGCCGCGTCGGGTGAATTCAAGCCTTTCAGCTATATGACGGATGACCTTGAATTAACCGGGTTTGATGTCGAGGTTGGCAAGGCTGTCGCAAAGGAAATGGGCCTCAAACCCATCCCAAAGAGGATGAAATTCAAAGGAATTGTCGAAGGGGTTAAAACTGGCCGCGCGGACGCCGCGGTAGCTTCACACACCATCAATCCCCAAAGGAGCAAGCATGTCTCCTTTTCTACTCCTTATTATTATTCAGGGCCGCAAATTTTTGTCCGACCAGACAGCGGGATTAAAACTGTTGAAGATTTAAAAGGGAAAGAGGTTGCCGTTGCAAAAGGCTCTACATACGCAGATACCGCCAGCAAGTATACCTCCAATCTAAAAATGTACGACAGTGACATCACCGCGCTGAAAGCCCTTAGCATCGGAAGGCACGATGCGGTCATCACCGATTTTGTTACCGGAAAAAGCGCGAAAAAGGAAGGCTTTAAAATCGAGGGCCGGCAGCTGATTGAACGAAGCGAACAGGCGATCGTCCTCCCTCAGGATAATCCCGCCCTCCTTAAAAAGGTAAACGCTGCACTCGAAGCACTCCGGGAAGACGGAACTTTGAGCAAAATATCAATAGAGTTCTTTGGTGAGGATATTACCAAAAAACCTGAATAATCAATTCGCGCCTTAAGGCCCGTGTTTACAAGGCTTGTTGAGGCCCTGACTATAAACCAGTGAGAAAGGAAGATCCTATTTTGCCTAGTTTTTCACACTTCTTCAATACGTTAATCGATAGCAGCGGGCTGTTCATGGACGCCATGC
Source organism: Neobacillus piezotolerans (assembly GCF_003362805.1). Taxonomy (GTDB): domain Bacteria; phylum Bacillota; class Bacilli; order Bacillales; family Cytobacillaceae; genus Bacillus_D; species Bacillus_D piezotolerans. The sequence continues at coordinate 181,344 of NZ_QNQT01000002.1, read as the reverse complement.
TTTTAACATTAAAACTTACTGTAGTGTCGGTGCTGGTCGGTATTGTCATCGGGCTATTTTTCGCCCTTCTGAAAATTTCAAGGGTGAAAGCGCTCGGCTATATCTCTGACGCCTATGTATACCTTGTGCGCGGAACTCCGCTAATTGTCCAGATTTTCATTTTGTATTTCGGGATTAGCGGCATCTTTCTTTTGCCGGACTTCTGGGCCGCATCTTTGGCGCTAGCCTTTCACAATGGCGCCTACATCGCTGAAATATTCCGCGGCTCCATCCAGGCGGTCGATAATGGCCAAATGGAAGCGGGCCGTTCACTCGGGATGAGCAAATGGCTTACAATGCGGAGGATTATTTTACCCCAGGCGTTCCGCCGCGCCCTTCCGCCGCTTGGCAACCAATTCATTATCGGTCTTAAAGACTCGTCACTCGCCGCCTTCATTTCAATGAACGAACTATTCAACGTGGCGACTACACTTGGATCAAACAATTTCGACGAAATGACCTATTTGCTGATTGTCGCGGTATACTACCTGATCCTCGTCGCCCTGCTCACATTTATTGTCAACCGTTTTGAAAAGAGACTGGCCGTCAGCGACCGATAGGAGGAAATATAATGGAAACACGTGAAATGATCAGAGTCGAAAATTTAAATAAATCATTCGGAGATTTGCATGTTTTAAAAAATATTAATCTATCCGTCTATGAAAGTGATGTAGTTTGCCTCGTCGGCGCGAGCGGTTCTGGTAAAAGCACCCTGCTCCGCTGCCTGAATTTCCTTGAAAGAAAGGATAATGGCAAAATTATTCTGAATGGCCAGGAAGTCCTTCCGCAAACCCATGATATCAATGAAGTCCGCCAGCATGTCGGCATGGTGTTCCAGCACTTCAATCTATTTCCCCATATGACAGTGCTTGAAAATATCATCGAAGCACCAGTCCATGTGAAAAAGATATCCAAGGAGGAAGCCACAAAGGACGCGATGGAGCTCCTCCAGAAAGTTGGCCTTGAGGATAAGGCTGATGTATATCCAAGCAAGCTTTCAGGCGGACAAAAGCAGCGTGTCGCCATCGCCCGCGCACTGGCCATGAAGCCCGATATCATGCTCTTTGATGAACCAACATCGGCGCTCGACCCCGAACTTGTCGGCGAGGTGCTCCAGACGATGAAAGAACTCGCCGTGGATGGCATGACCATGATCGTCGTCACCCACGAGATGGGCTTTGCCAGGGAAGTCGCCGACTGGATGGTTTTCATGGATGGCGGCGTCATCATCGAAAAGGGCCATCCCGATGAATTTTTCAGCAATCCGAAAGAGGAAAGGACACGCGAGTTCCTGAGCTCTACGGGGTTAAAGTGACAGCTGTGGCTGGGTAAGAGGCAATTGCTTTTTTTGGAAAAATTAAAACCCACTGGATCGGCTTGCCGTTGATCCGATGGGTTTTTTGGTTGGGAATTAGTTTGTTTTGGGGTGTGCTTGGCACCTTTTTACGGACTTTGGCGCGTTGTTGTCACGCATCCTGGGGGTGCGTGACATTTGAACCGGATTTCGGCATTCGAATGTCACGCATCCGGGGGTTGCGTGACATTTGAACTCGATTTGGGCCTTTGAATGTCACGCATCCAGGCTTTGCCTGACATTTGAACCGGATTTGGGCCTTTGAATGTCACGCATCCGGCCTTTGCCTGACATTTGAACCGGATTCTGGCCTTTGAATGTCACGCATCCAGGCTTTGCCTGACATTTGAACCGGATTTGGGCCTTCGAATGTCACGCATCCTGCCTTTGCCTGACATTTAAACGGGATTTTGGCCTTTGAATGTCACGCATCCGGCCTTTGCCTGACATTTAAACGGGATTCCGGCCTTTAAATGTCACGCATCCATGCTTTGCCTGACATTTAAACGCGATTTTGGCCTTTGAATGTCACTCATTCGGAATTTTTCCTTAAGCATTATCTTATTCTTATTATCATAACCAAGTAGACCCAAAGAAGATCACTCATAGTATGTATTTTTACTATTTCCCATAACCCTAAAATACTTTTGCAAAGCCCTTAAATAAGTACGGCTGCTAAGGCCAGCCCTGCACCATTCATTTATCGTTTGGACCGTCAATTTTATTTCAGGGAAAAGCAATTTCAACTCGTTGGCGCTCCTCACAATGGCATTCTCAATCTTTTCCTGGCGACCGCAATTACTACAGATTAAAAAATGCTTATTGAAAGTATTCATTTTGGAAAGGCACTTCTCACAAAATATCCCCTTCTTAATCCCCTCATACGTATACGCCGGCAACTTGGAATAGTTGCTGCCATCCTTATTGGATGTTAATAAAATATTAGCCAGTTTCTTATGGCCATCATGCAGTTTGGAAGGACGGCTGTCCATTTCGGCCATGAACCGGTTTACCTGGGTCGAGAGAATAATAGAATCGTCTTCGGGAGCATTGTATAAGGTGAATTCAGGGTGGTTGAAGACCAGAGTGAATCGAACGAGGAAATTCAGCTTGTTCTCACGGAGGTATTGATTGAAAAGATAATTGCTTCTATTTAGCTGCTCGAAAGGATTCTTGCATTTATAGCCGGTCTGCCTCGTGTAAATCTCACCATCTTTCCATACATAATCACCCTTGAAATACTTTACATCAATCGCGTCAATGATCCCCTCGGAAATAATAATCGAATCAATTTGGAAATCAGAGCGGTTTGCCTCAAGTAACATATCATTCAAAATATACCTTTCTTCCTTAAGCTTAGCGGAAAGCTTGTCGAATGCCACCTCCCCCTCGAATCCCGCCTCCAGATTCGACAAGTAAAACTTTTCGCTCTCAGACAGTTCCATACGCGCATTCAAAGACCCCAAGCAACGCAGCGCTACAGATTCTGTTCGTTCTTTCAAATTCATAAACTCAGCTTCCTTTCATATGTTCTAACCTTAATTTTATGGAAAACCCTTTTCTAACCCTGCAACAAATATGAATTTTCTGTTAACTTTTTTCAAGTTTTAGCAATAACGTACAAATCAGCAATCTTTAAAGCGAAAAAAAGGCGCCCGGAAACCCAGGCACCTTTGCAATCTCTAAATACTTAATCAAGCTCCAGATTCTTCGTTTCACGTCCAAGAAAGAACACAGCGGCTGCGCCGATAAGGATGGACAGGCAAAATATCGAGAATATAAGCTGAATCGAGTATCCTTGCGCGGAAAGATACGGAACTAAAAGCGGACCCAGGACGCCACCGACCCGGCCGAAGGAAGCGGCCATTCCGGTGCCTGTTCCCCTGACCGATGTTGGATATTGCTCAGGTGAATATGCATAAAGCGCACCCCATGCCCCAAGGTTGAAGAATGACAGGAATGCACCGGCCATAAGAAGGACCCAGAGAGTGTCTGTGGTGCCAAAGAAATAAGCGCTTGCTGCAGTTCCGGCCAAATACACAATAAGGACGAATTTCCTGCCGATTTTTTCAATGAAATAAGCGGCTGTAAAATAGCCAGGGAGCTGGGCCAGCGTCATGATCAATACATATTGGAAGCTTTTAATCATGCTGAAGCCCTTCATGATCATAACGGACGGAAGCCATAAAAACATGCCGTAGTAAGAAAATACAACACAGAACCAAAGAATCCAGAGCATCACAGTCGGACGGAGATATTTACCCGACCAAAGCGTTTTGATCCCTTCAAGGATGGAAGGTTTCTTCTTTTCCTGAATGGTCACATAGCGTGGTGAATCCGGGAGGTTAATCCTTAGATAAATCGCATAAAGCGCCGGGATGGCTCCGAGGATAAGCGCTGTCTGCCACCCGAATTTCGGAATGACGAAATAGGAAATGACCGCGGCAATGAGCCAGCCAAATGCCCAAAAACTTTCAAGCAGCACGACGACCCTGCCTCGTTTATCCGCCGGGACGCTTTCCGAAACAAGTGTTGAGGCGACGGGGAGCTCACCGCCAAGCCCCATCCCAATCATGAAACGCAGAACAAGGAATAGGGCAAGTGAAGTAGTCAGGGCCGACAGACCGCTTCCGACGGAAAATAATAAAAGCGTTATAATAAAGACATTTTTACGGCCAACCTTGTCTGCCATTAGGCCGAATAAGAGCGCCCCCACCGCCATTCCAATTGAGTTGATGCTGCCAATCCAGCCCATCTCTTTTGGCGTCAGGCCCCAATCAATCTTGAGCGCTGCGATGATGAACGAAAGCATCCCGACATCCATTGCGTCAAACATCCACCCGAGCCCGGCAATACCCAATAATTTTTTCTCTGAGATCGTTTGTGATTTTTTCATTTTTTCCCCCTGAGTTCTGTTTCAATTAATATACCCATTGGCATAATAATCAATTTGCCTGTTTTTTATTTTAACAGGTGTCAAGACACTTATCACCTCTTTTTTTAAAATTATTTCCCAGGAAACAAAATTCGCCAAAGAACGCTAAAAACCACCCCTCTTGACATAGGAAGGATGGTTTTAAATGGCTAGTTAAGTGGCACCACATATGCCCCTTTTACTTTTCACTATTTATGGCCCCTAAAAACATGGCTAGTTCACTATCAATGCCCGCCAAGGTAAGCCATTTTCACTTGTTCACTTTCATTCAGCTCGGCGGCTGTTCCCGATAGGACTACCCGGCCGGTTTCAATGACATAAGCGCGGTTGGCGATCGACAATGCCATATGGGCATTTTGTTCAACGAGCAGAATCGTTGTCCCCGTCTCATTAATTTCAGTAATAACCCTGAAAATCGTTTTTACAAGAAGGGGTGCAAGTCCCATGGACGGCTCATCAAGGAGAAGGAGCCTTGGCCTTGCCATCAGGGCGCGACCCATGGCGAGCATCTGCTGTTCCCCGCCGGACAGTGTTCCCGCCTGCTGTTTTTTCCGTTCCAACAGCCGAGGAAACAGATCGTATACTTTATTGAAATCCTCCTTGATGCCCTCTTTATCCTTGCGGAGAAACGCCCCAAGCTCAAGGTTTTCCTCAACAGTCATATTCGAAAATACACGCCGCCCCTCGGGGACATGGGAAATACCCATTTTAACGATTGATTGAGCCGCCTTGCCGGCAATCTCATCCCCCTTAAAGTTGACTTTTCCCCGCTTTGGCTTCAGGAGCCCGGATATTGTTTTCAGCAAAGTGCTTTTCCCAGCGCCATTCGCACCAATCAGCGTGACTATTTCACCTTCATTTATTTCAAGGGAAACTTCCTTTAACGCCTGGATATTTCCGTAATACACATTGATTCCATCCACTTTCAGCATCACGATACCTCCTCGCCCAAATACGCCTCGATTACCTTTGGGTTATTCCTGATTTCTTCAGGCGTTCCTTGCGCAATCAGCTGTCCATGGTCAAGGACGTAGATACGTTCACAAACCCCCATTACAAGCCCCATGTCATGCTCAATCAACAGAACAGTCAGGTGGAAGCGGTTCCGAATGAAGGAAATCAGGCTCATTAACTCCTTCGTTTCCTGAGGGTTCATGCCTGCCGCCGGTTCATCAAGAAGCAATAGTTTCGGGTTGGCCGCGAGTGCACGGGCAATTTCAAGCCTCCGTTGCTGGCCATACGGCAGATTTTTCGCTTTCTCGTCCCTAACACGGTCCAGCCCGAAGATTTTCAGGAACTCAATTGCCTTTTCATCCATTTCTCGCTCACCTTCAAAATGCTTCGGAAGGCGGAATATGGAGCTTGGTATCCCATGTTTCGCCAAGGAATGATAGGCGACTTTGACATTGTCGATAACGGAAAGTTCGCCGAAAAGACGGATATTCTGGAACGTCCGGCTGACGCCCTTTCTTGTAATTTTATACGGAGGCAGCTTCTTCAGGTTCTCGCCATCAAGCTTTATCTCCCCTTCAGTCGGAACGTAAACGCCTGTCAGCAAGTTGAAAAAGGTGGTCTTTCCGGCGCCATTCGGCCCAATCAAACCGACCAGTTCACCCTGGAACAATTCCAGGTTGACGTCCCAAACAGCTTTCAGGCCGCCGAAGCGGATTCCGGCCTTTTCAACTTTAAGCAACGGATTGCCCTGTGCCATCATGGTCGCCTCCCGCCTTTTTCGATTTTTTAAAGAATGAAGTGATTTCCCTTGTACCCAATAGCCCCTGCGGACGGTAAAGCATGGTTATAATGAGGATGATGCTGTATAAAATCATCCTTGTTTCCGGGTACGCCTGCAGGAACGTCGAAACAAGCGTCAGCAGGATGGCGGCGATAACCGCTCCCGATAGGCTGCCCAGCCCGCCAAGCACAACAATGATCAAGATATCGAACGATTTAAGGAAGCCGAAATTGGACGGCTGAATGATGTAGAAGTTATGGGCAAAAATTGACCCCGCCACTCCAGCGAAGAACGCCCCGACCGCGAATGCCACAACCTTGTAGTACGTTGTGTTTATGCCCATCGCATCCGCCGCGGTTTCATCTTCCCGGATTGAAATGCAAGCCCTGCCATGGGTGGAATTTGTAAAATTGACGATGACAACGAGCGTGATAAGCACACAGGCGAATGTCCATGCCCATGTACTTAATGGCATAACCTGCATCCCGCTCGCCCCGCCAACATAATCGAAGTTTAAGAGAGCGATCCTGACAATTTCACCAAACCCAAGCGTGGCAATCGCCAAATAGTCCCCTTTTAGGCGAAGGCTCGGGATACCGATGAGCAGCCCCGCAATCGCGGCAGCAAGCCCTCCAATGATAATCGCGACGGCGAATGGCATTTCGAACATCATGGTCATGACCGCCGATGAGTAAGCCCCTACCGCGAGGAAACCGGCATGCCCGATTGAGAATTGGCCGGTAATACCGATAATCAAATGCAGGCTTGCCGCAAGCATAATGTTGATGCCAATCGTAATCAGGGTATTAACATGGAATATATTCAATATTCCTCCGGAAATCATCGCCTGGATGACAGAAAAGACGACCAAAGCCAGTACAATTGAGAGCCAGAAGCCTTTTCCTCTCTTAACGTATTTCATCTTGCTCCCTCCTATACTTTCTCTCTCATATTTTTCCCGAATAGACCGGATGGGAGGAAAATAAGAATCAGGATGAGGACAATGAATGCAACCCCGTCACGCCAGAGCGAGTAGCCAAGCGCGCTGACCAGTGCCTCTATAATCCCAAGCAAGAGCCCTCCTACCATGGCTCCCGGGATAATGCCGATTCCTCCAAGGACCGCGGCAACGAAGGCCTTAAGGCCTGGAATGATGCCCATCAGCGGTTCGATTTTCGTATAATAAATTCCGAAAATGACGCCCGCGGCGCCGGCAAGAGCCGAGCCAATCGCAAACGTTGCCGAAATTGTATTGTTCACATTTATGCCCATAAGCCTCGCAGCATCGGCATCATGGGACACCGCCCTCATCGCCTTGCCGATTTTCGTCTTATGGACAATGAACTGAAGGATGACCATCAAGGCGACCGATATTCCAAGTATAAAAAGAGATTGGCTGCTGACATTCACTCCAAAAAGATTAATGGTTTCTTTAGGAAGGACATTATCAGGATACGCTTCGGTCTGGGCTCCCCGGACATAAATGACGCTGTATTCAATAAGAAGTGATACGCCAATCGCGGTAATCAACGCCGCTATCCGCGTCGCGTTCCGAAGCGGCTTATAGGCAATCCTCTCAATCAAGACACCGAAAAGGGAACAGACGGCCATAGTAAGAATAAGTGCGGGAAAAAAAGAAAGCTCAAGAACCGTAATCGAATAAAAACCGACGAATGCACCGACCATAAAAACATCGCCATGGGCAAAGTTAATCAGTTTTACGATTCCATAAACCATCGTATAGCCAAGGGCGATCAGAGCATAAATGCTTCCAAGTGAAATTCCGTTTATCAATTGCTGTACAAATTCCATAATTATTACTCCCCTTGAAAGGTACTGTTATTTGGTGTATCTTATCGGGTTTTCCTCCTTTAATCATCTTCCGGAAGTGTTTATTGTAAAAATATTAAAAACCCAAAATAGGGGGACGATGCCCCCTATCAGGTCTTTCTTTATGGATTAACCTTCGTTTCGAAAGCTTGCTGGCCATTCTCGTACTTCAGGATTGCTGCTGATTTTACAGGGTTGTGGTTTTCATCAAGGGTAAGAGTACCAGAGACAAGCTGAAGGTCCTTTGTTTCCTCAAGAGCTGTTCGGATTTTTTCCGGATCGGCGCTGCCGGCGCGCTTAATTGCATCAGCCAGATAATAGCCGGTGTCATAGCCCAGGGCTGCGAAGGCATCAGGTGATTTACCTTTGTTCGCATTCTTGAAAGCTTCAACAAACTCCTGGATTTTCGGATCTGGATCAGCTGACGAATAATGGTTTGTGATGAACGTGTTACCCAGGGCATTTGCCCCAGCTAGCTCAACCAGCTTTGGTGAATCCCAGCCATCTCCTCCCATAATTGGTACATCAAGGCCGATTTCACGAGCCTGCTTAATGATCAGGCCAACCTCTTCATAGTAGCCAGGAAGGAAAACGAAATCTGGATTTTGGGATTTAATTCGAGTCAAAGTCGCCCTAAAGTCAGTATCCTTGGCGATGTAGGCTGCATCTTCAAGCAATTCCCCGCCTTTTGCTTTAAAGGCTTCTTTAAATGCCGCCGCAAGCCCCTTTGAATAGTCGCTCGCTGTATCAATGTAGACAACAGCTTTCTTGGCTTGCAGCTCATCAGATGCGAAATTAGCCGCCACTGTTCCCTGGAACGGGTCGATGAAGCATGTCCTGAATGCATAGGCGTTCAGCTTCCCGCCTTTGCTCGTTACATCCGGATTCGTTCCGGTAGGAGTAATGATCGGGACTTTATATTTCTCTGCTAATTGGACTTGGGCCAATGTATTTCCGCTTGTTGCCGAGCCGATTATCGCGGCGACCTTGTCCTGGCTGATCAGTTTAACCGCTCCGGCAGTAGCTTCCGAGGCGTCAGACTTATTATCGAACTTAACTAGCTTAATTTTTTTGCCGTTAATGCCTTCTTTATTGATTTCGTCCACAGCCAGCGCAAGCCCTTCGGAAATCGATTGGCCATAGGAAGCTACTCCTCCCGAAAGCTCAACGTTTACCCCAATCTTGATCGTATCGCTGTCTTTGCCACCCGAGCTGCTTGACCCGCTGCTTTCCTTTGTGCCACAGCCTGCCATAATGCCGGCAATCAAAGAAAATGATAGAAAAATTCCTGCCAACTTGCGTTTCTTCATTTTTAGTTCCCCCTTCTCTTTTTTAACCTTTACCACCATAGAAAACTGAAAATACATTTGATTCATAATAAAAACAATATTCTGAAAACATTGTACATGATTCATTTCATCCCGTCTAGTGATTTAAAGGTTTATTGCCATAGCTTTTTTGTTTTGTTTATCCTCTTTTTTCGACAAATGGATATTTCTTTATTCCTGAGATTTCTGTTAATTCCGTGGTTTGTATTATAATGGCATTGTCATGGAAATATTTTCGATTACATATGTGGGGGTAGAACAATTTTGAAATCAGAAATTATTGAACGTTTCACTTCTTATGCCCGGGTAAACACCCAATCCGATGAATCGAGCACAACTTGTCCGTCCACTTCCGGCCAGCTTGAGCTTGCCAGGATGCTTGTTGACGAATTGAAAAAGATCGGAATGGAAGAAGTAACAATGGATGAAAACGGATATGTCATGGCGACCCTGCCTGCCAATACAGACAAGGACGTCCCGGTAATCGGCTTCCTGGCACACCTGGATACCGCCACCGATTTCACGGGCAAGGGCGTAAACCCGCAAATCATTGAGAATTACGATGGCAAAGACATTGTCCTGAACGAAGGCCTGAATGTAGTCATGAAAACTAGTGACTTCCCTCAGCTTGCCGAATACTTCGAGCACACGCTGATTACAACGGACGGAACGACCCTCCTGGGTGCCGACAATAAAGCGGGGATCGCGGAAATCATGACCGCGATGGCATACCTGATAAAAAATCCAGACATTAAGCACGGAAAAATCAGGGTCGCTTTTACGCCGGACGAAGAAATCGGCCGAGGACCGCATAAATTCGACGTTGACGCATTTCAGGCAAAATACGCCTATACAGTTGACGGCGGCCCAATCGGGGAGCTTGAATACGAAAGCTTCAATGCGGCTTCAGCAAAGCTTACCTTCAAGGGATCGAATATCCACCCCGGCACCGCGAAGGGCAAGATGGTCAATTCCGCTAAAATCGCAATGGAGTTCCACCATCGGCTGCCTGAGGCCGAAGCTCCAGAATTGACGGAAGGCTACGAAGGTTTTTACCATTTGATTTCCTTTAACGGGGATGTTGAAGAAACAAAGGTTTACTACATTATCAGGGATTTTGACCGCGGCAGTTTCGAGGCAAGGAAGCAGAGGATGGCTGAAATCGCTGAGGAGCTAAGGAAAACCTATGGCGAGGGCGCTATCCAGCTTGACCTGAATGACCAGTACTACAATATGCGTGAAAAAATCGAACCGGTAATGGAAATTGTCGATATCGCCCACGAAGCGATGACAAACATCGGTATTACACCAAACATCAAGCCAATTCGCGGCGGTACGGACGGTTCCCAGCTTTCCTATATGGGCCTTCCAACCCCGAATATCTTTACCGGCGGAGAGAATTTCCATGGAAAGTATGAATTCATTTCCGTAGACAATATGCTGAAGGCGGTGCATGTCATCATTGGAATCGCCAGGCTTTTTGAAGAAAAGGCCAACTAATGAAAGGAGGCAGGGGACGAATCCCCTGCCTCGCTTAATTTATATTTCCCGGCTTTTTGCCATTTTAACAATATCTACAAGAGTTGTCTTCCCGTTGTATCTCATGACCCCTTTTGTATAAATCCGGTTTGCGATATAGCTTAATACCCCTATTGTCGCAATCAATATTGCGATTGAAACGCAAACCTCCAACACCCCTGCTTCACCAAGGACAATCCGTGAGAAAACGACCATTGGGGAAAAGAACGGTATATAGGAACTCGCCAGGACTATACCCGCGTTTGGGTCCATCATCGTTTTGATTCCAAGCATAAAGGCACCCATCAGCAAAATGGATACCGGAAAAATGATTGAGCCGATGTCCTCCATCCTGCTGATCACCGATGTTATCGAAGCGAACAACAGGGCGTACACGAAATAGCCCAGGACAAAAAACAAGCTCAAGAATAAAAATATTTTCAGGTTAAGCGCTGAGAGGTCGAGCGGCATTCCGAAAATTTCAAGTTCACCCGATGTCCACCCAAGCAGCTTGGCCATTCCATAAGCAAGGGCAACCATGCCGATTTGAATCAGCCCAGAAACCATCGCGGCGATGATTTTCGCATACATCATCATGGCAGGCTTAACCTTTGTAATCATGATTTCCATGACCCTTGATGTTTTTTCTCCGGCAATGCTTAACGAAACCGTGTTTCCAAACATGATAATAAACATGTACATAAGGAAAAGGAAGAAGTAAACAAGCCCGAGCGACTCTGTTTTCTTAAGGGCCACTTCAGTTACTTTTACAGGTGTCAGCAGTGCTCCAGCTACAGCGGGTTCTAATTTATTCTCTGAAATGACAGTATGCAGATACTGAGGCTGGATGATGGAATTGATCAGCCCGAGCACCTGGAAGTCCGCCATCCGGCGGAAATAATATTCAATTTCCGGGGTTTGGCCGCTTCCCTTCAGGATGATAAGGGCATCGGCATTGCCATCCTTTACTTTCTTCTTCAACCCTTCAACCTTATCCTGCCCGATTTCTTTTACATCGGCAAAATCAGCTTTCGCCCTGCTGGTGTCAAAGGAATAGCCGGTCGACTGGTTGCTGACATAGACAGTCATTTTTTCATCCTTGCCAAAGTAATGCGTAAAACCGAAATAGCCAAAAATGGCTGCGAATAATACAACAGCTGTGATGATAAAACCCTTGCCGGACAAACCTTCCTTTAAATGAAACCGCAATACTGCGAGGAACTTTTCCATTTAGCCCACCCTCTCGACAAAAATTTGATGGAGCGTCGGTTCAAGCAGGGAAAAGTTCTGAAGGGGGACACCGTCAGCCTCGGCGGCTTTCAGTATATCCATCCCTTCTTTTTCGTTATGTACCTTCGCATTATAAACCAGGCCATTTTTTTCGAATGGCGTATTCAATTTCCTGAATACTTGTTCAAGCTGGCCTGCTGACGTAATCCGTAAGTTCTTGTAGCCATATTCATCTTTGACTGTTTGAAGCTTTCCGGACACAACGATATCCCCTTTTTTCATCATGCAGACATTCTCGCAAAACATCTCGATTGATTCCATGCGATGGCTTGAAAGGATAATCGTTTTTTTCTGTTCAACAAGCTCTTCTATGACATTGCCAAGACTGGTTGCATTCACCGGGTCGAGTCCGCTGAACGGCTCGTCGAGAATGATAATGTCGGGATCATGCAGCAAGGTGGCAATGATCTGGATCTTTTGCTGGTTGCCTTTTGACAGCTCACTTGCCAGTTTGTTTTTATACTCGGTAATTTCAAACTTTTCGAGCCAATAATCAATACGCTCATTGGCAAGCTTCCGGCCCATCCCTTCAAGCTGCCCGAAGTATCGCAGCTGCTCGGCAATCTTTGTTTTGGGATACAGTCCTCTTTCTTCAGGAAGATAGCCAATCGATAGCTCTTCCCTAAGAAACGGCCGCCCTTCCCAAAGAATTTCGCCGCTGTCTGGGCGAACCAGGCCAAGCATCATTTTAATCGTAGTTGTCTTACCCGCGCCATTCCTGCCAAGTAGTCCCAGCACTTGGCCTTTTGGCAGCTGAACCGAAATATTGTTTACGGCGACATTATCGCCGTAGCATTTTGTAAGATTCCGAATTTCCAATCCCATCTTTTCCCCTCCTCATAAATGCTATCTTTTTATGTATTAAGCCATTTTCATGCCATCCTAACTATAATAATTGTTCTGCCGGCTTTCAAGGATTTCATTTCATATTTAGTAATATTTATCCATATAAAAAGCCCGCATAATATGGCGGGCTCTGTTTAAAAGGCATATTCCTCAGAGAATCGGCGCGCACGATTTCCGTTCAATCAGTTTGGCCGGAATAATAACGCCCTTCGGCTCAACCTCCGGGTTTTCAACCTTTTCTATCAAATATTGCGTAGCTTGATAGCCTAGCTGAAAAGTTCCAATATCTATTGAAGTCAGGGGCGGATTCGAATGTTCCGATAAGGAAAGGTTATTGAAGCCCGCAATGGAAATGTCGGCCGGCACCCGGATATCGTATGATTCGAGGCAGCCAATCATTTCGTGCGCGAGAAGGTCATCGAGGGTGACCACCGCGGTCGGGCGGTTTTCAACCTCTAAAAGGGCCTTCACCGCATTCTTCCCGTTTCCCGCTACCTCATCATTCGTAATCGTATATTGCTCTCCATACGGTATTCCGGATTCGGCAAGCGCTTCGCGGTATCCCTTAAGCCGGTCGATTGTCACTACAAAGTCGGGGCTCCCTCCAACAAACGCGATTTTTTTATGGCCCAGGCTTATTAAATACTCGGTAATCTGCTTCGTTATCCCAACATTATCGTTGTCGACATACGTAATAGAATTCTTATTTTTATACGGCCTTCCCACTACTGTAAACGGGAACCCGCTTTCCCTAAGGTATTCCATCGTCCTGTCCTTAATCCTGGAATACAGCAGAATAATCCCGTCCACCCGCCGGCCCATCACCATTGACACAACCTCTTCATGTATCTCGGCCAGGGTGGACCCCGTTGAAAGATAAAGCCCGTATTTCGCCGCATGGGCATGCTTGCTGATGCCTCTCAATACCTCCGGGAAGAAAGGGTTTTGAAAGGCTTTCTCCGCTGAGGCCGGCATAATCACCCCGATGGTCCTTGTGCTTTTTGCTGCTAGGCTCCTTGCCTGAAGGTTCGGGTAATAGCCAAGCCGCTCCATAACTTCCTTAACACGCCGCTTCGTTTTCTCACTAATCCGGGGACTGTCGGCAATGACCCTTGACACGGTGGAAGGCGCCACATTCGCTTCTTTTGCAACTTCTTTTATCGTAACCATCCTGCTTCCTCCCGGCATACAACTGCATCTGCTTTTTTCTGTCGATATATAGGCAAGAGATACTTGCCTATGTTGCCTTTACTTGACGGCACCTTCCGAAATCCCTTTTATGATTTGCCTTTGCGCGAAGAAATACGCAACAATGACCGGAATGATGCCAATCGTCAGGCCGGCGAGGGCCAAATGCCACTGCTTCGTGTATTCTCCAAAAAAGAAGAACATTTTCAGAGGGATCGTTTCCATGCCTTCCTGGTTGATAACAAGCGATGGAAGGAGGTAGTCATTCCAAATCCAAATTGTATTAAGAATCCCGACAGTTACAGTAATCGGCTTTAACATTGGGAAAATGATGTACCAGAAAATCTGGAATTTATTAGCGCCATCAATTGTGGCAGCTTCATCGAGCGTTTTCGGTATGGAAGTCAGTGTTCCATGATAAAGGAATATCGACAGGCTTGCTCCGAAACCAAGGTACATAAAGACAAGCCCGCTCCTATTCAGCATATCGATTTTCCCAAAAATAGTAACGAGCGGTATCATCACGGATTGGAACGGAATCAGCATGGCCGCAACAAATATAAAGAAAATGATTGTGCTGGTTTTGCTTTTGTTCCGGGAAAGGGCGTAAGCCGCCATGGAGGAAAACACGATAATGACCGCTACGCTCGCAACCGTAATAATGAGCGAGTTCATAAATGTCTTCATGAAGTCGAGCTGCGTAAAGGCAATGCTATAGTTTTCAAAACTGAATAATTCCGGCAGCTTCAATGTATCGGAAAAGATTTCCCGCTTCGTTTTAAAAGAATTGACAATCATTAAGTAAAAGGGTGATAGCCAGAGAAGCCCAAGCAAGATTCCGATGATTTCAATTGGCAATTTGGCTGTACGCTTCACTAGAGCTCAACCTCCCTTTTCTTGTTAATGTAAACTTGTGTCAGCGAGATAGCCGCCACGATGATGAAAAAGATAACCGCCTTGGCTTGCGCATAAGACATATTCAATTCAACAAATGCCGTTTTAAAAATTTCCATTGCGACCATCTGGGTCGAATTGTACGGTCCCCCCGCCGTGAGGGAAAGGTTTTGGTCATACAGCTTAAACGTGTTGGACAAAGTAAGGAACATGCTTACCGTAAAGGCTGGCGCGACAAGCGGGAGAACGATATAGCGGAGGCGCTGGAAGGGGCTCGCGCCATCAATCTCGGCTGCTTCAAGCAGTTCGTGCGGAACGCCTTCCAAATAGGCGATGTAAATGACCATGATATAGCCGGACATCTGCCAGCTCATTAGAATGACAAGCCCCCAAAAACCAGTTTCTGTGGTTGAGAGCCAGCCCTGCAGGCTTTCCACTCCCATCAGGCTGCCAATCCCGTCAAACACCTTCATGAAAATAAACTGCCAAATGAACCCAAGAATTAGCCCGCCAATTAAATTCGGCATAAAAAAGATCGTCCTGAGAAAATTGCTGGACTTAATCCTTGATGTAACAATAAGGGCCAGCGATAGGCCAATCAGGTTGATCAAAATAATCGAAACGACCGAAAATTTGACTGTAAACCACATGGCGTCCATGAACTTTTTATCGCTGAATACATTGATATAGTTTTCAAATCCGATGAAACCGCCTGTTTCGATGCCGTTCCAATTTGTAAAAGAATAATAGATACCAAGGCAGAGCGGCAAAATAACGACCATCGACAACGCCAATAGGACCGGAGCAAGAAAAAGCCAGTATGATAAATCCTTCGTTCGCAGCATGTATAACCCTCCACATCATTCGCTTCGTTCACGGTACAATCTTGCCAGAAACCGCAATGGAAGCCTCGCTTTATCTAAAAACGGTGCCCAATAGGCATGCCGCTTAGTTTTCAAGTTCATAAATTTTGGAAAATAGCGGCAACTAGCAACAAAGGGACTGACCCATAAGGTGTTCGCCTTATTGAATCAGACCCTTTGTCTCCTGGCCATGTGCGGGAAATATTAATTTGCCCGATAGCCGAACTTACTTATTCTTTACTTGTTCCTTGCTTTTTCCCATGCTTCTTTTGAAACATTCACAACATCATCCCACTTAGCCTTGCCGGTTACATATTTCTGAATTTCAATACCCAGAGTATCCTGTCCCCATCCTGTTGGGTAGCCCATGAAGGTCCAGCCGATCGTCTTGCCTTCCTCGGCATACTTGTAGATATCCTTGGCAAGTGGATCTGATATTTTTGAAGAATCATAGCCGCCATAAGCCGGAATGAATTTAAAGTCGTTCAATACTACTTCTTTTCCTGCGTCGGACGTGTAAAGCCAATCAAGGAACTTTTTCGCTTCTTTAATCGTTGCTTCATCTTTGTTGCTGTTTACGCCCCAGTACATTGGGATGCCGACAGGAATGGAGTCTTCCTTGTAGCCTTCAACCGGAATTGGCAGGAGGCCGATGCCGTTATCGGCGAATTCCTGGTCGATACCGGCGATTGAACCGTATACCCAGTTACCTTGCTGGATCATCGCAACCTTTTGCAGCGAGAACAATTCTTCAACCTGCTTGGAATAGTCGAGGCTGACAACCGGCTGGACTGAATACTCATTTTGAAGGTCAAGAACCTTTTTAAAGCTGTCGCCAT
This sequence comes from Neobacillus piezotolerans, assembly GCF_003362805.1. Lineage (GTDB taxonomy): Bacteria > Bacillota > Bacilli > Bacillales > Cytobacillaceae > Bacillus_D > Bacillus_D piezotolerans. Next base: position 164,685 of record NZ_QNQT01000002.1, on the reverse strand, counting down.
ATGTGAAATCAACGTTCTTTGCTGCAAAAGCTTTTAATACGTTGCCGTCAAACTCGCCCGCCAGGAAGGCGTTGGATAAATGAAGGCCTGTAACCCAAGTTTCCTTTGCAGGAAGAGCGAATACTGCCTGAAGTCCAAGTTCTTTCTTCTTGCTGTCGAGTGTTTTTACAGCTTCTTCAAGGGCGGCAAAGCTCTTGATATCTTCAGGATTGATGCCGGCCTTTTCGAAAACGGCTTTATTGTAGATGAGGCCATAGCCTTCCTGGTTGAATGGGAGACCCATTACTTTACCATCGACTGTCACGCCATCAAGTGTTCCTTCAAGTGCCGCTTCTGCAGCTTTTGTATCTGACAAATCAGCAAGTTTGGATTTCCAGTCTTCAACGTCCTGAGGGCCGCCCACATTGTAAATGGCAGGCTCCTTCCCGGATGCAATCTTGGACCTTAGAGCGGCACCGTAATCTTCACCGCCGCCAACTGTCGTAATGTTGATTTTAATTCCTTTGTTTTCTTGTTCATATTGTTTTGCAACCGCTTCAAACTGATCCTTAAACTCTACTTTAAATTGGAAAATATCAAGTGTGACATCTTTGTTTTTCGATGTTGTATCCTTGGAACCGCCCGATGAAGATGAACAGCCGGCCAATACAAGGCTAAACAACAGGATAACTGCGAACAGGCTTGAAAAAATCTTTTTCTGTTTCATGACGAACCCCCGTTAAGTAAGTGTTAGACAGGCAAATGTAAGCGTTTGCGCCTGCTATAAAAAAATCTCCGCCACGCAATCCGGCGGTGGGTGACTGTGCACCCTTATGTGAAATCGTTTGCACTAAAACATTAAAAAAAAGCACTGTCATGCGAAATACAGATGATTTAGCCGTACGACCCTCCCTTTTCGATTTTGAGAAAGCGTTTGCACACCTTGCTCACTTATCGTATCACGTCTGAGATCCCACCCGCAATCTTTTTGTATGAAAAAATTAACAAATCGAACAATCAATACTCCCCAAATGCCCCCCACCATTCGGGCTGATAGCCGAAAGATTTGAGATTGATTTTGTTACCCTCAAACGTAATCCCTTCAAGCTTAAGCAGCAGAATCTGCTGACAACGCGTCTCTTCATCCTGTATGGAAATTTCGCCGCGGCTATTTACCACACGATGCCATGGAAGGCTGTACTTTTCACTCATTGAATGAAGAACCCGGACCACCTGGCGAGCGGCTCTGGGGCTACCGGCAAGCCTAGCAATCTGTCCATAGGTCATCACTTTTCCTTTTGGGATATCACGGATAATCCCGATTGTTCTTTCTGTAAATGGAGTCATTCTATATCCCGCTCTCTGTAGAACCTTAATCGTTTTTGTAAAAATCACCTAATGTAATAGATAGTTTACCATAGATATTGTCCCATTCATTAAAATGCCCCGCGGCAGCGTTGCAGTTATTTACATATCATGAAATTATTTCTGATTTCTCTAAAAATAGTATGCAAATTATGTCAAAATTCAAGTATTATTAAAGTTATAGGATTGGGAAGGGGCAGCAACTGCAATGTGGAGAGCAAGGATATTCGATTTCATTTTGTTTTTTTCCGCACTGGCTATTGCCGTGCATTCGCGGAGCCTGGAAGTACATACAAACCTATTTTTAAAAGCACTTTTTTTGTTTTGGGTTTTTTCGACCCTTTACCATCACTTGCGGGTCGTAAAAAAAACCGGAAGCACGAATGTAGACTATGGGATTAGCTACAGCCTGTCATTCGGTATTTTTGCCGGGCCGCTTGGGCTGTTCATCTTTGAAACGATTTACCGGTTTACGATTTTCTTTAATAGGAAAAGGACCAAAACAGCAGACCCCGAAGAATTTTGGGATACATTTTATAATATTGGATCGTTTTCGCTGGCTTATTCAGCAGCCTACTATTTATACAATCTGCTCCTGCCGTTTTTTGAACCTCTGCCATTAGGGTTCTGGATTTTGTTATTTTTGCTCGTAGTTGTTTCATCATTCCTGATAGATACCTTTTTGATATGCATTTTCCGAATTCTCGGTGATGTGAACTCGGTTAGGGATGCTCTCGACTTTTATAAAAGCAGGAGCCTTACTGATATGGGTAAAACGGCGTTGACGAATGGACTGCTGCTGCTTTTTATCCATGACGCTGAATGGGGGACGCTCGTTGCCCTTTTCTTATTGAATTACCTTGTCAGCTTATCATTTTATTCAAAATCCCAGAGTATACAAGATAAATACGAGAGGGATAAGTTTGAACAGATGGCCTATACGGATTTTCTCACAGGCATCAACAATAGGGCCTATATGGACCTAAAAATTGCGGAACTTAGCCAGACCGAGGAATATATCGGAGTCGTTGTTGCGGATATCGACAAATTCAAAAGCATCAACGACAACTACAACCATTCCATCGGCGACCAGGTCATCCGGCATTTCACCAAGACTCTGAAAAACTACCTAAACGCCAATGACAGTCTTTTCCGGAGTGGCGGCGAAGAATTTACACTGTTTCTTAGGAACAGGAGTTACTCCCAATGTGTCGATTTAGTCGAAAGGATTTTACGAGGAGTGGAAAACAGCACCGTTGAAGTCGAGTTCGCTTCTGAAATCGTTTCCATCTCCTATACATCTTCTTTCGGCCTATATTTCTACAAAATTTCAGACCAGGTCCCCCTTGAAAAAGGATATATTTATGCCGATCACCTGCTGCTGGAATCGAAGCAGGACGGCCGAAACAGGATAACTGCGGTTAACGGCTGTGTCGATGCAGGCAAAACTGTTCTCGTAAACAACTAAATAGAACGTATGAAAAGCCGGCACACCAACGCGGCTTTTTCTGTTCAATATAGAAACTGTAAAATTCAGTCCATCTCCATCGTATTGGGGTGCTTCGGGTTCGTGCCGCACAGCCGTCCCGTCCTATTGGCATATGTTCAATAATTTTGCAATTTAATTTCTTCCTGAAATTGTTGTATAATAATTCGTGGTGATTTTTTTCGGCTTCTAAACTCCGATTGAAGATACAGGATAAAGGGTATTTATTTTGGTAATTGCATTAATTATCCCATGGAGATTTATAGGAAAGAGAGTGTGTTCAGAATGGGCCGCAAATGGAATAACATCAAGGAGAAAAAAGCATCCAAGGATGCAAATACAAGCCGTATTTACGCAAAGTTTGGCCGCGAGATTTATGTCGCCGCCAGACAGGGCGAGCCGGATCCTGAATCGAACCAGGCACTCAAGGTCGTCCTTGAGCGCGCAAAAACATACAATGTACCGAGGGCCATCGTTGACCGGGCGATCGAGAAGGCAAAGGGCGGTTCTGAAGAAAACTACAGCGAACTGCGCTATGAAGGTTTTGGGCCAAATGGGTCAATGGTTATTGTCGATGCCCTGACAAACAATGTAAACCGGACCGCTTCGGAAGTCCGCGCGGCTTTTGGGAAGAATGGCGGGAATATGGGAGTCAGCGGATCTGTTGCCTATATGTTCGATGCGACAGCGGTTTTCGGAGTCGAAGGAAAAACAGCGGACGATGTTCTCGAACTGTTGATGGAAGCCGATCTAGATGTGCGGGACATTATTGAAGAAGATGATTCGGTAATCGTTTATGCGGAGCCGGATCAATTCCATGCAGTTCAGGAAGCGTTTAAAACTGCCGGCATTACGGAGTTTACCGTTGCCGAGCTGACAATGCTCGCACAAAATGATATAACCCTTCCTGCCGATGCGCTGGCCAAATTCGAAAAAATGATTGATGCGCTTGAAGATCTCGAAGATGTCCGCCAAGTGTATCATAATGTCGATTTGGGAGAATAGGCAATCCATTTTTTATACAGGCTTTCCAGTCAGGAAGGCCTGTTTTTTGTTGGAACGGTGAATCTTTTCGCCCTGGTCGCCGTATTTCTTAATAGCAGCCGCTTTTTTAGCGGCCGGGAAGGAGATCGTTTATGGGAAACATCTATTTGTTTTCATTGATTGCCGGGTTGCTTATGGCGGTCCTTATCGCGCCATTTTATGGGCTCCCTGCCGGGAAAAAGGGAAGAAAGAAAGTAGGGCTGTCCACGCATATTGGACTTGCTGTTTTCCTCACTTTGCTTGTTTTTACTTTCTATTATTTATTTAACATCGACAGGAACCTCTCATCGCTATGGTTCTTCATTCTTGTTTCTTCCGCTGTCGGAGCCCTTTTTTCCACTGGAAAGGAACAGTTCGTAAAGGCATTGCTGTTTTTAGGGAGCCTTGTCTTTTGCCTCTATTTGTTGACGGCGTTCCTCTTTAACGCCAACGAAAAGTATGATACAGCAAAAATGGATCAGCAAACGGAAATCAAAACATTTGATGAAACGAAAACGCCTGCAAGCGTTCCGCCCCAATTCGCGCGGAATAAAATGAGAAAGGCATTCGGCCAGGTTCCGAACACTAGTTATTACGAGCTTGGCAGCCTGCAGATTCAAAAGGTGAACGGGGAATATGTGTATATCGCGCCAGTAGAATTTTCCGGAATCTTCAAATGGTGGAACGGGAAAACGACCCCTGGCTACTTTACGCTTAGTGCAACCGATTCATCCGCAAACCCAAAGTTCATTAAATCGGAGATGGTCTATACACCGTCCTCTTATTTTGGAAAAAACATTGAGCGCCATCTCCGGATGATGTACCCGAAATCGATTTTTTATGGCGATGTCCAGCTCGAAGTAGATGAAAACGGAAAGCCATTCTATATCCGTTCGTACGGCAACTTCATCTCGGCCAGGAATGGCTTTGATGTGAAAGGGATTGTACTGGTCGACCCCCGGAGCGGGAAAACGGAGGATTACACACTGGATGACATTCCCGATTTCATAGACGGAGCGGTTTCTCCAGAGGTCGTAAGCGTGCAGAACAGCTATTTCGGCAACTATGTCCATGGCTTTTGGAACAGCGTGTTTGGGAAAAAGGACGTAAAGCTCCCGTCGGATGAAGGAACCGAGGCGAATGTAACGCCAATATTCGATGAAAATGGCTCGATGCATTATTTTACCGATTTCACCAGCCCGAAGGAAGGCGTCGATTCGATGCTAGGATACTCACTGACGGACTCAAGGACCGGTAAAGCAACCTATTACACCGGCAACCTTGAAGAATCGTATATGGATTCCGAAGGCGCCCTACAAATCATCGAGAAGAAATTCATTGAAAAGAAGTGGAAAGGCAAAATGCCAGTCCTTTACAATTTTTATGGCGAAGCAAGCTGGCTGACGCCAGTCCTTGATTCAAACGGCTTTTTGCAAAACTACTTTATCGTATCCGCGGCCAACCCTGAAACATCGGTATATGGCACGACTCCGAATGATGCCCTCCGGCAATATAAGCTGGCCCTTCAGCGCGGAGGGGGAGGGCTTGATGGCAGGTCTGAAGCTGAGGAGAAACAAGTAAGCGGAACGGTTCTTCGCGTATACAAGGAAAAGTCCGGCGATTTTACGGCCATATCCTTCTTGCTCGACAATAAGCTGAGCTACATTATTTCTTCTGAACGCGAGCCGCTTGCGATTTACCTGAAGGAAGGCGACAAAGTACAGGTAACCTACCAGGATACAGGGGAAGACTTCCTCCCGGCCATGCAGGTTAAAATAGAAGGGTTATAATGTGAAAAAACACGATGGGAACTCCCATCGTGTTTTTTGTCTGATACTTTATTTTACCCATTTACGGTGGAGCGGGCCCGTATCCCCGTAGACCGGATCTGTTTCAGGAACCGGCACATTCCGGATTTCCTGAAGCGCTTGCGCGCGTCCCGCCGGGTCCCTCTCCTTCATATTTGGGCTCGTCCCTTCTGGATAGGCCCCGACTACCTCAAAGTCCTCGCTTCCTTCAACCAGCTTATGGCCGGTTCCAGCTGGAAGGAGGATTACATCGCCCGCCTTTACATCGACACGTTCACCCGCATCACCGCCAAGAAGGACAGTCGCATATCCGGATTTAACTCCGAGCACTTCATGCACGTTGCTATGGTAATGGTGGTAGCCGAAGATACCGTCTGACCAGCTGCCGGTCCAATTATGCCGGTTAAAGGTCTCCTCTATTCCGTTGGGATTTTCGTTAAAAACACCCTCATAAACTATTACTGGCAGCTCTGGGTTATTTGGGACCTGTCCGTCATCCTTCAGAAAAAAAGATCGTTCATTAGCAGTTGCCATAATGAAGCTCCCCTTTCTCTTAAATGAATCGCCAAGTACCTCTAGAGATTCTTGGCATTGAAGGTGTTTCCTCCTTTGATCGTACCCGTTTTGAAACCTTTGTAAAACCAGCGTTTCCTCTGTTCGGAAGTCCCGTGGGTGAAGCTTTCCGGAACGATGTATCCCTGTGAACGTTTCTGGATGGTGTCATCACCGACAGCGGTGGCGGCATTGAGCGCTTCCTCGAGGTCACCCTCTTCTAAAAGGTTCATATTTTGAGCCCTGTTTGCCCAGACACCCGCGAAATAATCCGCCTGTAATTCCATCCGAACTTGATACTTATTGTATTCCGTTTCGCTAAGCCTCTGCCGGAGCGATGCCATTTTTTCCGATGTCCCCAATAAAGTCTGGACATGGTGTCCAACCTCGTGGGCAATAACATAGGCCATGGCAAAGTCACCCGGAGCCTGGAATTTGGTTTGAAGCTCCTGATAAAAACTCAAATCGATGTACAGCTTTTGGTCACCCGGGCAATAAAACGGGCCAACCGCCGATCCAGCTGTGCCGCAGGCTGATTGAACACTGCCAGAATACAAAACAAGCGTCGGCTTTTTATAAACCATTCCCTCTTCTTCAAATATTTCAGTCCATACCTGCTCTGTATCAGCAAGGACAACCGAAACAAATTGCGCCAATTCCCTCTCTTCAGCAGTTTCCTGGTATGGCGGAGGGGATTCAAGCCCAGTCCCGCCTCCGCCGAGGTTATTCAGCACATCCCCAATATTGCCGCCGCCAAGAAACGTCATAATCAGGACAAGGACAATCCCGCCGATTCCACCGCCCATGAGCAATCCTCCGCCGCCCATTCCTCTTCTATCCTCAACATTCGAACTTCCCTGTCTGCCCTTCCATTGCATAGGTTGTTCCTCCTCGAAGTTTAAAAATAGCAATTGTTATATCTACCCTTTTACCCCGATATGGTTATTTTAAAATCAACACGGACTGGGATTATTTTCTGAAAATGAGGCCCTTTATTCGCTATGATAAAAAAAACAAACTTTCATTCATTCCGAAATTCATAATATTTTATTATGGAAAAATTAAGTAATTGCGCTTTTTACTTATGACAAAAATAAAAAAGCACGGGCAAAGTACGCCCGCTTTCTTCCTTTAATCCCCAATTAACCCGGTTAACTCATAAAGGTCCAAATCAATATCAACTATCTCACCGAGCGCCATCTTTGCAAGCTGCCCACCCAAAAACGGCCCGACTGTCAGTCCTGATGCTCCGAGCCCATTTGCGAACAGGAGGTTTTCATGACCAGGCACTTTTCCGATCACCGGAAGGAAACCTGGCGCATACGGCCTGTAGCCAACCCTGGCTTCCACAAATTCGGCTTCCATCAGCCCCGGCGCTGTTGACAAAGCCTTATCAAGCACTTCATGCAGCCCGCCCGCTGTCACCCTCATGTCAAAGTTTTTGTCCTCTTCATGAGTTGTCCCGACGACAATTTTACCGCCATCAAAGGCGAGGATATATTGATCGCTTGGGGGCATGATGACTGGCCAATTACCTGTGTCCCTGCCATCAAGCTTCAGATGGACAATTTGTCCTTTCTGCGACCAAAGCTTTAAATTGATCCCCAATGGCTTCAATAACTCTCCCGCCCAGGCTCCGGCCGCCACAATGACCGTATCGGCCTCATAGTACTTCCCTTCCGCCGTAACACCCGTAATCAAATCGCCGGATAACTCCAGCTTTGCCGAGCCGCCGATAACCCTGGCGCCATGATTTCCAGCCGCATGCATGAGCGCATTCCGTAACGCACGGCCATCAACGCGGGCCGCGCCTTCAACATGGAGCGAAGCAAACTGTTCCGAAACGGGCGGAAACAGCCGTGCAGCCTGCCCCGGGTCAAGCTGGCGGATTTCGCCTATCTCTGGTGCGGTCTCTCTCCTTGCAAGAGCCCGCTCTTCCATTTTCGCAAGCTTGCCCTTATCGGTATGCAGGCTCAAAGCCCCAACCCTTGAATAACCGGTTTCTTTTTCGCCGTCTTCCTCAAGCTGCCGGATAAGTGTTGGATAATAGGCCGCTCCTCCCTTCGCAAGCGCATACCACGCCTTGTTCCGCCGCTGGGACAGCCACGGGCAGATAATCCCCGCTGCCGCATCGGTTGCCTGGCCGGGATCGCGCCGGTCAATGACGGTTACATCGGCTCCGGCTTTTGCCAGATGGTAAGCTGCGGATGCCCCAAGTATTCCCGCCCCAATCACAATGAACTTCTCCATTTACATGCACCTTTCCCTATGTATTCCTAACCTTCATTCTACCGGAGTTCGGTTTCCACCTCAAAGCCAGGCGGTTTCTTCCATGAACATTGACATACATGCCGTCTCCCGCATATACTTGTGATGAAATACGAATACATTAAAAGGATGGTACTGGGGCAATGAAGTTATAATCTTATTTTTTAGGAGTGGACTCATGCAAATAAAATGAGGAAACCTGAAGAATAGGATTCGTATGCCCTTTTTTGCTTTTCAAGCGGTTGCTTTTTTGCGCGCCTTTTAGGTGTGTTTTAAAAGGCGGCTTGAAAAGGACTAATTTGCCATACAATCAGCCTCTTCGGGTTCCCGGGGAGGTTTTTCTTATGATTTTTTCAAACTCGGCTCAGTCTACAATGTGATTTTTCAAAAACATACTGAGGTGATTTGTATGGAACTAATCAAGGCAATAAATATAAAAAAGAGTTTTGGAGAACGCGAACTACTGGGCGGCGTTTCCTTTGATATAAGAGATGGGGAAAAGATCGGGCTTGTTGGCTGGAATGGATCGGGGAAAACAACGCTCGTTAAGCTGCTTACAGGTGAGCTGGAACCTGATGGCGGAACCTTTACTAAAAGGTCTTCCAGCTTACGGATTGGCTATCTGCCCCAATCAACTGACTATGATCTATCTACCCTGGAGAACGAAAAGGGAAAAACACTACTTGAAACGGCCAGTCAGCTGGGCCTTGAAAAAATTCGTGAATGGGAGGATTCACGGCTTGGCAGCCTTAGCGGCGGAGAACGGCTGAAGCTCGCTCTCGCCGGGGTCTGGGCTGAAAACCCCGGGCTCCTTATCCTAGATGAACCAACAAATCATTTGGACTTAAAAGGGCTGAACTGGCTAATCCAATCCATTAAAAATTCTCCTCAGGCGGCGCTAATCATATCACATGACCGGCATTTTCTTGACGTGACCGTTTCAAAAATTTTCGAGCTTGAAGACGGGAAGCTAACCGTCTATGATGGCAACTATACTGATTACCGAGCCGAGAAGAAACGGCGGCATGAGCAGCAAGTAAAGGAGTTTCACAAGCAGCAGCAGCGAGTAGAACTCATCAACGAACAGGTTGCCCAGCTTAAGCGGTGGTCCGAAAAGTCGCATCGGGAAGCGGGAAAAGGCAGGTCTCCCTCCGAAAACCGACAGACAGGTTTCAAAGAATACGGTCGAGTCCAGGCTAAGAAAAAAGACGCGCAAATCAAATCCAAGCTAAAGCGACTGAATCACGAACTCTCCAAGGAAAACATTGAAAAGCCAAAAGATGAACTATCTATCAGGTTTGACTTTGAAGCAGCCGGGAACCGCGGAAAACGGATTCTTGAAGCCCGCGGATTGGGCAAATCATTTGCGGAACGGATTCTTTTTGAAAAAAGCCATTTTTACATCAAGCACGGCGAGCGGATTGCCCTGCTTGGTTCAAATGGAGCCGGAAAAACAACCTTTATAAAAATGCTTTTGGGAGAATTAAGCGCCTCGAAGGGATCACTTTGGAAAAGCGATTCAGTCAGGATTGCCTATTTAAGCCAGGATGTTGGCGACCTTCCAGGTGACCGGACAGTCCTTGATTTCATGGGAATGGAAAGCTTGGAGCAACGAACCAAAGCGCGTACCCTTTTTGCCAATATGGGCATGAAGGAAGAAAAGCTATCAAATCCTTTTTCTGCTTTAAGCCTTGGTGAACGCACGAGGGTCAAGCTTGTTCATTTGATTATGCAGGAATACGATATGCTCGTCCTTGATGAGCCAACCAACCATCTTGATTTGCCAAGCCGCGAGCAAATGGAGGAAACGTTGGCGAGCTATTCCGGCACCCTTCTAATCGTTTCGCATGACCGGTATTTCGTTGAAAGGCTCTGCGATAAATTGTTAGTGATTGAAAATAACCGGATACAGCGAATTGAGATGGGCCTGCGGGAGTATGAAGAACGGCAATTTGCCCAAGCGCGGCCGGATAACCGCAACCGCGAAGAAGAGCTTGCCTTGCTTGACACAAAAATAGCCGAGCTGCTTGGTAAAATCAGCATGCTAACGCCAGAAAGCCATGACTATGCCAATGTCGATAAGGAACTGAACAAACTCATCCAGCAAAAGCAATCGTTAATCTAAAGGATCAGGGCTGCCAATCGCAGGCAGCCGTTTTTATTTCCTCTTAAAAATTTTCCCAACCTCCAGTATGTTTGCTAACTAACTTGCTGGATAAACAGAAAAGGTATTTCTAAATTATTTAGGGGGTCCTTATGAAAAAGCTCAAATTTCTCATTGCGCTCATTCTTATTTTCACTATGGCCGGGCCATTCTTTTCAACCCAGTCAAAAGCTATTGGCTTGAAAGCTGAAGTTAGCCCTGTTATTCAAAAACTGCTAAACTCAACTTTATCCGGGAGTGAAGCGGAAGCCATCATTACATACAAACAAGCTCCCGCCCTGGCGGACATCCAACTCCTGAAAGCCCTGGGACTTGAAACAAAAACATTTGAAACCCTGCCAATGGTCGCGGTAAAAGGGAAAATCGCAGCGTTGGCTAGCCTCCTCCTTTCATCCACGAATATTCTCTCAGTCTATGAAAATAAAGAACTGAAGTATTTCCTGCGCGACAGCCGCCAGCTGATTGGCGCTGAATCAGTCTGGAACGACCTTGGCTATACAGGAAAAGGGGTAACTGTCGCAGTTATCGACAGCGGCATTGACGCGACCCACCAGGACCTAAGATTCGGTGAAAAAGTCATCCAGAACGTAAAATTTGTTGTCGGTGACCTGTTTGGCAATCCGCCGCTTTACCTTGAGAACATTGTTAATACAGATACTTCTTCCGGGCATGGGACACATGTTGCCGGGACAATAGCCGGAAGCGGCAAAGCGAGTTCAGGCCTCTATAAAGGCGTCGCCCCGGATGCGAAGCTTGTCGGCCTTGGCGTTGGGGAAGGTATCAACATTCTTTGGTCGCTTGAAGCCTTTGATTACGCCATTAAAAACAAAGACAAGTATGGGATCGACGTGATTAGCAACAGCTGGGGGACAACCGGTGTATACTCACCGAACGACCCAATCAATGTTGCTTCAAAAGCTGCCCATGATGCCGGGATAACAGTTGCGTTTGCAGCGGGAAATGAAGGCCCCGGAGACAATACCCTTAACCCGTATTCCGCGGCGCCTTGGGTCATTAGTGTAGCTGCTGGGACGAAGGATAAACAGCTTGCTGACTTCTCTTCCCGCGGTGTTGCAGGTGATCAATTCCTCCATCCTGACATCACAGCCCCGGGGGTGGACATCGTCGCAACAAGGTCCTCAACCGGCATCGTCATGAACGTGCTCGGCACAACAACGGATATCTCGTATATTGACCCGGAGCATCTGCTTTTCTATACGACATCCAGCGGCACAAGCATGGCCGCACCGCACATTTCCGGGGTTGTCGCCCTCATGAAGGAAGCCAAGCCGGATCTTACGCCTGGAGAGGCGCTGGATTTTATGGCTCAAACCGCGGAGCCGATGCCTGCTCACCAATACCATGAAGTTGGCGCCGGGTACGTAAACGCCTTTGAAGCCGTAAAAAAAGCGGCATCGGTACAATAGAGGACGAAGAAACTCCCTCAGCGAGGGTTTTAAATTTAAGCTAATAGCCATGTTGATCAACCCTTTAACAGTATAGAAAAAAGAACTCCGCTGTTTATCAATGGCGGAGTTCTTTTAATGAGCCAATCAATCTATTGATACAGCTTCGTAGCCATCCCGGCTTGGCCCTTCTTTCTTTCTAATGATACTCACTAGCAGGTACACAAGCGGGGTAATTGCAATTGAAGCGAAAAATTTAAAGATGTACTGGGTAATGATCATCGTCCCAAGCACAGCCGCAGGCACGACCCCGTAAAAGGCAATTCCAATGAAAATCGCCGTATCGACAAGCTGGCTAAGCATTGTCGAAGCATTGTTCCGGAGCCAGAGCTTTTTTTGCCCATGGCGGTTTTTCAATTTATTGAAAACAAGCACATCGAGATTCTGGCTAATAGCATAGGAAATCAGGCTCGCGGCAATCACCCGGAAGCTTCCTCCCAGAATGGTTTCAAACGATTGCTGCTCTGTAAAAACTGACGCTGACGGCAGCGCTATTGCAGCCGCAATGAAAGCCAGGGCTAGGACTTGCGTGATCAAACCGGCCTGGACAGTCCTCTGGGCCTGTTTTTTCCCATACACCTCGACAATTACATCAATGATAGGGTAGGTAAAGACATACACAATGACAGCGGCGGGCAAGATGGCATAGTTGCCGATGCCGAAAAGCTTAACAGCCACAACGTTCGCAAGGATCAGCAGGCCGACAAACGCCCCATTCAGGTATAAAATCATCTTTTTTGTCCTCTCTTATCGGTTGTCTATCTTTTCAGGGTAAAGATCATGGTTCATCAAGCGGAAATTGGCCATTTCCTCATATTTCGTCCCTGGCTTCCCATAGTTGCACCAAGGGTCAATCGAAATGCCTCCCCTTGGCGTGAACTTTCCCCAAACCTCGATATAGCGCGGGTCCAGCAGTTTAATCAGGTCGTTCATAATGATATTGACGCAGTCCTCATGAAAGTCTCCGTGGTTTCGGAAACTGAATAAATAGAGCTTGAGCGATTTGCTCTCAACAATTTTTTTATCCGGAATATACGAAATATACATCGTGGCAAAATCGGGCTGATTGGTCAGCGGGCACAGGCTTGTAAATTCAGGACAATTGAATTTAACGAAATAGTCCCTGTTTGAATGAAGATTATCGACAGCCTCCAAAACCTCCGGAGCATATTGAAACGCATATTGGGTCCCTTGGTTGCCCAATAACGTTAAATCCTTCAAACCTTCCTCATGGCTTCGTCCAGACATTAAAAAACCCCCTTGTAAAAGTATCCCGCTCCTTTTACAAGAGAGTTCTGCTTATAAATCTATGAAAAACAATGGAAATAACCATTAAAAAAGCCATGTCCGATTATGGACATGGCAGATAGTCATGTATCCATAGTTTTTTATAGAGGGTATCAGCTATGAACCTCTCCCGCAAAGTACGGGTATTCAATTCCTTTTCATATGTTACAGAAAAGGCGCGCAAACGTCAAATAAATTTTTCCGGCAAGAATTTACCCTTTAGACCATGATCTTACAGATATCATTCGTAAATTCGACCGGATCCTGGACCGGCAGACCTTCGATGAGAAGTGCCTGATTGTAAAGCAGATTCGTATAAAGGGCCAGCTTCTCCTTGTCTTTCTCAAGTGCACCTTTAAGCGACTGGAACACCTCGTGGTTCGGATTGATTTCAAGGATTTTTTCCGCCTTTACATCCTGGCTGTTCGGCATCTGGCGGAGGATTTTTTCCATTTCGATCGTCAGGTCACCTTCGCTTGTAAGGCAGACCGGATGGGATTTGAGGCGCTTGGAAATCCTCACATCCTTTACTTTTCCGGAAAGAACGCCCTTCATCGCATCAAACAGTTCTTTGTTTTCCTGCGCTTCGGCCTCGGCTTCCTTCTTTTCTTCTTCCGATTCAATCCCAAGGTCTCCGCTTGCAATCGACTTGAATTCCTTTTCCTTGTAATTCATGAGCATCCTGATGGCGAACTCGTCGATGTCCTCCGTGAAGTAAAGGATTTCGTATCCCTTTTCTGACACAAGCTCGGCCTGCGGCAGTTTTTCGATGCGCTCGATCGATTCGCCGGCCGCATAGTAAATATACTTTTGGTCTTCAGGCATCCGGGTGACATACTCATCAAGCGTAACGAGCTTCTTCTCCTTGGATGAATAGAACATCAACAAATCCTGCAGCGTTTCTTTATGCGCGCCAAAATCGCTGTAGACGCCATACTTCAGCTGGCGGCCAAACGATTGATAGAATGTTTCATACTTCTCCCGGTCTTCCTTCAGGAGGGCGAGAAGTTCGCTCTTGATTTTCTTGCTGATATTCTTGGCAATCAGCTTCAGCTGGCGGTCATGCTGCAGCATTTCCCTTGAAATGTTCAAGGACAAATCCTCGGAGTCGACCATCCCCTTTACAAAGCTGAAATGGTCGGGAAGCAGGTCCGCGCACTTGTTCATAATCAGAACGCCGTTAGAATACAGCTCGAGCCCCTTTTCAAATTCCTTTGAGTAGTAATCGAATGGGATGCTTTCCGGGATGAACAGGATGGCGTTGTAGCGGACAGCCCCGTCGACGCTAATATGGATATGCTTCAGCGGCTTATCAAACCCATAATGCTTTTCATTATAAAAATTCGTGTAATCGTCGTCCGTCAGCTCACTTTTGTTCTTTCTCCAAATCGGCACCATGCTGTTGACCGTCTGCTCTTCGCTGACAGTCTCCCACTCGTCATCGGAGCCTTCTTTTTTCCTGCTTGTGTTGACATCCATTTTAATTGGATAGCGGATAAAGTCGGAGTATTTTTTAATAACCGACTTGAGGCTATATTCCTCTAGGAATTCGTCGTAGTTCTCGTGTTCGGTATTTTCTTTTATTTTCAAAATAATTTCCGTGCCCACGGCATCCTTTTCGGCCGGCTCAATCGTGTATCCGTCCGCACCGGTGGACTCCCACTTATAAGCCTCTTCGCTGCCAAGCGCTTTACTGATTACTGTCACGACGTCGGCAACCATAAAAGCCGCATAGAACCCGACACCGAATTGGCCAATAATGTCATAGCCATCTTTTAGATCGGTTTCTTTTTTAAATGCGAGCGAACCGCTCTTCGCGATGGTCCCAAGGTTCGTTTCAAGCTCTTCCTTCGTCATCCCGATGCCGGTATCGATGACTCTCAAAGTCCGGCTTTCTTTATCCGGGACAATCTTTATGTAGTAATTGTCTTTATCAAAAACAAGCGAATCATCTGTCAGCGCTTTGTAGTAGATCTTGTCGATCGCATCGCTGGCATTGGAAATCAGCTCGCGTAAAAACACTTCCCGCTTTGTGTAAATGGAGTTGATCATCATCTCCAAAAGCCGTTTTGACTCGGCCTGGAATTGCTTCTTTTCCATAGTGATATCCCCTTTCCAGTGCATGTCCTCATTTATCTTAGCACTCTTGTCAACAGAGTGCTAATCCCACTATTTTTTTATCATACCGATTTGAAAACTGTCAATATCCCAGACTTCAAAATCTTGTAAATATGTTGCAATACTTTTGAGGGGAATTTTTGCACAAGATATACGGAAAGGATTGGGCGATTTATTGAATGGCCCGTACAAACACTTGAATAATCAGCGCGACAGTGGCCACTCGCAGGATTGGCTTTACAAATTGCGGCTTCAGTTTCTCGGCAATCCGGACGCCAAGCTGCGCGCCTGTTACCGAGCCAAGCATAAGGGCGAGTGTCATCGGCCAAATGATTTTTCCATAAGCGATGTACATCGCCGCCGCCCCAATACAGCTTGAAAAAGTAGCCAGCCGCACGAAGCCGACAGCGCGGAGATAGGAAATGTTCAAATGACCGAACAAATAGAGCATCAGGGTGCCCTGCCCAGGCCCAAAAAGCCCATCATATATGCCAATTCCATATAAACCCGGAAGGCTTATTTTATTAATTTTCAGCAATCCGTTCCCCGTAAAACTTCCTTTTCCGATAAATGAAGTAATAAAAGCAAAGGTTAATAAAATTAAGGCTAGGATCATCATTTTATCCGCTGGTATTCTTGACGCCAGGAATCCGCCGCTCATCCCTCCGAAAATGCTGACGGGAATAATCCAATATGCTTCTTTCCAGGTAATCCGTTTCGTCCGATATAGATGAAAAAAACTTGAAAAGGAGCTGACTGTATTTGACACTTTGTTCGCCCCGATTGCCGAATGGGCGGGCATGCCAAGCAGAAGCATCGCCGGCAGGCTAATCAACCCGCCTCCCCCTGCCAAGGTACCAATCGTGGTCGCGCATATGCCAATAAGGAAAATTATAATATATTCCAATTTATTCACCTCTTTCCTTTAGTGTAGTACAGAAGTTAACTTAAATAAATATTATTGTTTTAATTAAAATGCATAAGTTTTTCTTATTATAATTTGTCGAATGGTGTGGGAAAATTGGAAACAGGAATTGCGTCGTAGAGAGGAAGAAAAACGGCTGTCGAGTTAGTTATAGATGGAGTATTCGGACATAGAAACAGGAATACGCATTGTCCAAAAACCCGTCTGATTCGGACTCAAGGAGGAACAAAATACGAGGCTTCGTTCGAATGATGGATTAGTTTGAGTCTAAAGAGGATCAAAAATTGAAGCTATGTCCGATGGGGTATAACGTCGATTAAAAACAAAAACCTGCCCCGACATGCTCGCAAGCAGCCGGGAAACAGGCTTAGGAAAAGAAGTACAACTGAACGGCAAACAGGATGCCAAATACATAAATCAGCGCGTGGACATTTTTGCCCTTTCCGCTTACCAGCTTGATAATCGGATAGGTGATGAACCCTAGGGCAATTCCGGTAGCAATGCTTGAAGTCAGCGGCATTGCAAGAATGGTAATGAAAGCCGGGAAAGCTTCATCGAGTTCACGCCAGTTGATTTTCGCGAGACCCTCCATCATGTAGCAGCCTACAATGATTAGGGCAGGCGCCGTAATTGCCGGCAAGGATGCGATTGCCGAGACGAGCGGCGAAAAGAACATAGCAGCAAGCATTAGCGCGCCGGCAGTCAAAGCTGTGAGCCCTGAACGCCCTCCTGCCGCAACCCCGGTTGTAGATTCAATATAAGCGGTAGAAGGGCTTGTCCCTAGCGCGGCACCGACCGTAGTGGCAACAGCATCAGCACTTAAAGCAGCTTTAGCCCTCGGCAGCTTTCCATTTTTGATCAGCCCGGCCTGCTCGGTCACGCCAATCAGCGTTCCGGTCGTATCAAATAGCGTTACAAGCAGGAAGGCGAACACCACGGTGAACAAACCATGTGAGAAAACGCCTGTAATATCCATATCGAAGAAAACAAGCGGCGGCGGAGCCGAAACAACTCCGTTCAGTTTAAGCATATCCATGAAATAGCCGATGACCGCAGTCACAAGCATCCCGATAAAGAGAGCCCCCTTCACCTTGCGCGCAAGCAGGATTAGGGTTATGAACAATCCCGCAATGGCCAGTAAAGTTCCCGGCTGATGCAGGTTCCCGATCGAAACCAAAGTTTCCTTATTCCCGGCGACAATGCCCGCCATCTTTAGCCCGAGGAATGCGATGAACAAGCCGATGCCAGAGGTAATTGCGTGCTTCAGAGACTCAGGGATCGATTCAATCAGCATTTCACGCAGCTTCGTTAACGACAGGAGCAAGAACAGGACGCCTGCCACGAAAACCGCTCCGAAAACGATTTGATAGCTGACCCCCTGCGTTGCAACAACGCTGGCAAAATAGGCGTTCAGCCCCATGCCAGGCGCGATTGCAATCGGGTAATTGGCAAAAAGCGCCATGATTAGCGTTCCGATTACCGCTGCAATAATGGTTGCCATGAATACCTGGTTAAACGGAACACCAGCGGAGGATAGAATTGCAGGGTTTACAACAATGATATACGCCATGGCCATGAACGTTGTCATGCCCGCCACGACCTCGGTCTTTGCGTTTGTTTTTAATTCTTTCAGCTTAAAAAGGCGTTCCATGATGATAGCCTCCTAAAAAATATAAATTCCCATTCCAAAAATGGGGAAGAATACATATATTCGTTCGAGCCACATGCAATTATAAGCGAATATTAATATAAAATCAATAGCAAACGTTCGTGTTTTAACTTTCATTTAATTGGCACTTTTACCAAAACAACCGCGTACAACACCATTGACGAACAAAAGTTGGAATTTCACACAAAAAAAGACCACCGCGCAAAAAGGCATACCGGTTGTCTTTCTTTGTCAAAATCATTAGGAACGCGCTAAACAAGCGCATCCGTTTTTTCATATCGATCCCAGCAGGAAATACAAGAGGAAGAAAAACGCGATCACGTACATTGTACCGGAAACTTCCTTCCTCTTTCCGGTTACGAGTTTTACGATAGGATAGGCGATAAACCCGAAGGCAAGTCCATTCGCGATGCTAAACGTCAATGGCATTAACGCTAGCATTAAATATGCGGGGAACGCTTCCGTAAAGTCATCAAACGGAACCTGCTTCAGGCTTTGCACCATCAGGCAGCCGACTATGATAAGGACAGGCGCGATCGCTTCATTCGGAATGACTTTAAATAACGGGATGAGGAACAATGCAGGGATGAACAATAGCCCTGCCGTAAACGAAGTAAGCCCCGTCCTTCCTCCAGCCGCGATGCCCGTTGCCGACTCAGCAGCAGTTGTGGCTGGGCTGCAGCCAAATAGTGATGCGGCAACGACCGAAACCGAATTGGCCTGAAACGACCGCTGGAATTTCGATTTGTCGGACAGCATCCCCAGCTGGGCGCCCATGTTTTGAAAAATGATGACCATAGACAGCGAAAAAACGGCTGTCCAAAAATTCACTGTGACGATTTCGCTAAAATCATAAGCCGCAAAGATGGAATCGTATCCTTTAAAGGAGATGCTGAAGTCGCGCAGTGAGGAAAAATCAACAATTCCGAGCAAAGCCCCGATTAGCGTTCCCGCAAGAATGCCAATCAGGAAATTCCCTTTAACATTCCTTAGGAAAAGCGGCAGCACAATCAGCAGGGTAAGTATCGTTGTCAGGGTATGTGGGTTGGAAAAGTCACCTAACGTTACGAATGTGCCTTCACTCGCAACAATCAGCCCGCCATTTTTCAAGCCCAGGAAAGCAATAAACAGCCCAATCCCGGCTGTCATGGCATGAACCATCGATTGCGGGATGGACCGCGATAAATAGACCGCTCCCTTCGTAAAGGCCGCCAAGGCAAAGACAATTCCGGCGAACAGAACAGCGGTAAGCGATTGCTGCCATGTCAGGCCAAACGATAGGACAAGTGTGAACACGAAAAATGCGTTGTCTCCCATCCCAGGGACGATAATGAGTGGTGAATTCGCCCATAGCGCCATCAGCATACAGCCGGCAAAGCATACGATTAGCGTGGCAAGAGTAACCGCTTCGTACGGCATTCCAGCCATGCTCAAAATCGCACCGTTCACGACAATAATGTAGGCTACCGTCATGAATGATGTGAGCCCGGCGAGTATTTCCGTCCGGGCATTCGTCTGTTCAGAATGTATAGAAAAAAACTTATTCACAGTTATTTCACCTCAATATGCTTGAAAGAGCAGTAGTCCTTATTGATTTCAGCTCTTTACTGCAGAAAATTACTTATCTCTCCCATACGGTTCGCAAACGGAACCCATAGAAATCATAAAGAAAGTGAATGGCACATTCCTCCGGTGGTGACACTAGCAGCAGACCATTTTGATTTTTCCGCTTAAGTTAAGATTCCCCATTCAAGCCATCCGATTCTGTTATAATGCCTTTAAAAACACTCTTCGTTCTTCCAACTGCAGAATCAGTGTGGCAGAAGGCTATTTCGAACGGAAAGGATGCATATAGATGATAATGGACCTCTCGGATTTCCCGATATTCTCCGACCTTCCAGATGGTGTGCTTCAAGACATAATGCCCTTACTAAAGGAACGACAGTTTAAAAAGAACCACATCCTCATGTTTGAGAATGATGAGAGTGACGAAGTATACCTGATCCGTTCCGGTATGCTCAAGGTATATCGCTTGCATGAAGGGAAGGAAATTGTCCTCAGCATAGCGGTACAAGGGGAAATCATCGGTGAAGTTGAAACGCTTTCCAATGATACATATAGGATTTCCTCTGTTGAAGCCCTTGAACAGGTAACAGTCTGGCAAATGAAAAAACAAGACTTTCTTGAAATTGCCGAAAAATACCCAACCGTCATCCGCAAAGCATATATGATTCTTGTAGAAAGGGTTCGCATCCTTAACCGGCTTATCCGCTACTTGACTTTCTATGATGTCCGGACAAAGGTTGCAAATTTGATCGTAGATTTTTATTTCAATTTCGGCAGGCAGACTGATAAAGGGTATTACATTGAGTTGAAAATCAACCAAAGCCTATTGGCAAATATGCTCGGAGTAACGAGGGAATCGGTTTCAAAAACTCTCACCGACTTCCAGGATGAAAAAATAATTGATATCCGCGATAAGTACTTTTACATACTGGATATGGAAAAGCTTGAATCCCTCTGTGAGGAAACTGAAGAAATCCAAACACTCCGGAAATGGTATAAACTTTAGTCTTATCTGAAGATACTATACCAGTGAAAGCGCCCGTTTTTCAGTTAGCGCTTTAACGCAAATTTTGTTAACTGGTTCACAGTTTTTGCGCCTGCCCCTTAACAGATTGACATCACTCTGTATGGCAAGATTTTCAGCGATTGAAACAGTGTACCAAACAACATTATGGAGGGAAATGTATGAGTCTTCACATTGAAGCAAAAGCAGGAGAAATAGCCGAGTCCGTACTGCTGCCGGGGGATCCACTGCGCGCGAAATATATTGCCGAAACATTCCTGGAGAATGCTAAATGCTACAACAACGTCCGCGGAATGCTTGGTTTTACAGGTACTTATAAAGGAAACCGTGTTTCCGTCCAGGGAACAGGAATGGGCATGCCTTCCGCGATGATCTACATCCAGGAACTCATCGAAGGCTATGGCGCTAAAAACTTGATCCGTATCGGAACATGCGGTGCCATCCAGGAAGATGTTAAAATCCGTGATGTCATCGTCGCCCAGGCGGCGGCAACCAATTCCAACATCATCCGCAACAGCTTCCCGGGTTATGACTTCCCGCAAATCGCGAACTTCGATTTATTAAAAAAGGCGTATGATACAGGTACGGAAAAAGGCTTGAAGCTTCGCGTGGGCAATGTTTTGTCTTCCGATCTATTCTACACTGACCGCCAGGATGAATTTGTCCGTCTTGGAAAACACGGAGTATTGGCAGTAGAAATGGAAGCCGCGGGCCTCTACTACCTTGGCGCGAAATTTAACGTCAAGGCGCTTGCCCTTCTGACAGTCAGCGACCATATCGTAACTGGCGAACAAACATCCGCACAGGAGCGGCAGACAACATTCAACGACATGATCGAAGTCGCGCTTGAAACAGTGCGCGGTTAATCTTTTCAAAAAACCAGGAAGCCAGCGTTTTCGCGCCGGCTCCCTGGTTTTTTGTGTAAAAATCGTTGGACCGGTAAATACTTGCGAAACAGGCTTCAAAACCCCCGTTAAGTCCGTTTAACCTCAAATTCCAACCCAAAATGTCTTTATAAGCGACCTATCTGGAGTTACTTTCCGAAGATGGCCCCCCTTTCCTGTGAAAGTATTAAAATTAGGGTGATGAACCGAAATTACTC
The DNA here is from genome assembly GCF_003362805.1 of Neobacillus piezotolerans. Taxonomy (GTDB): domain Bacteria; phylum Bacillota; class Bacilli; order Bacillales; family Cytobacillaceae; genus Bacillus_D; species Bacillus_D piezotolerans. Next base: position 142,883 of record NZ_QNQT01000002.1, on the reverse strand, counting down.
CATCCATAGGGGTGCCAACATGCCGGCCGTTCAAAGTCTTAATCGATTTAAAAATGGAAAAGGAATTTTCGATGTCTCCTTCGAGGTAAAGAAAGGCGAGGTTTTCGGTTTTTCAGGACCGAATGGGGCGGGAAAATCACCTTTACCCAGGCCGCTTGTCCTGCTAACAGGGATAGTTCTAATCAAGCCTTGCCTTTTTTTCAGGCATCTTTGCCTTCAGGAAAAGCGATCTCCCGCTTTAAACAAAACGCCAGCCCATTTGCCGGGCTGGCGTTTTCTGGCTAATTAAACAATTTTGCGAAAATCGCTTTGAGAGACTTACCTTTTTTATAGTAAATTTCATCACGTACTTTTTCATTTATGGACTGCCAGAGCATAATTTCAACATCAGAGAGCGGCTGGGATTGTTCCTCTTTAATAAAAGCCGCGAAATAATCAAGGGGCACACCATAGAACCTTGATATATCAGCCATGATTTCAAAGGAAACAGACTTGCGGTCGCCTTTTTCAAGCATGCTTAAATACTGAAGTGTGATACCCGTCCCATTGGCGACATCCTCAAGCCTCAGGTTTTTTTCAAACCGTAATCTCCTTAGTTCTTGTCCTAACGGCGTTGGCATAGTTGTCTCCCTCTCCCCTAATCGATTTCGAGTCTATGTTTAAGCGTTACAATGCAATACCAGCTGATCGCCGCTTCGAAAATAGTGACAATCATTTCTTCTGTCCTTATTGGAAACCTGAATCTCCTCATGTGGTAGTGGAGCAATTCGTGGATAATCGTCTGCAGCTGCTCCGGGTAATCCAATTTTTCGTCGATGACAATCATATTTTTCTCGTAATAGCATACGCCCTTTATTTCTCTTAAATCCATAAAAAAGAATTGAATTTTATATTTCTTGGACAATTTTTCTGTAATTGAATCGATGTGCGCCTGGTTAATTCCGATAAATTTTTTATGCAGGAAACCAATGAACGTATAATACGATAGGAAAAGGATGAGCACAAGATTGATTTCAAGATGATCGTAGAATGCAAGAATCGGAAAAACAACCGCCGCCTCGAAAAGCATTGGCCCAAACCGATCCAGGAAAAGCTTTGTCGTAGCCGCCCCGGTTTCCAGGTAAACATACACGTATTTCAGGAGGACACTCAGGAACAACATGAACAAGGACGTTAAATAGCGTGCTTGATAATCCATATCCGAGTATCCATTATACAATTCGTTACAGACGATGATTATAACCGTATAGATGGACAATAGGGAGATGATGGACTGCAGCCGCCCTCTTTTCTTCAGGAGAATCGACATCAGGCTATCAACGAGAAGATAAATGAATCCATATACAACTGAAAATCGATCAAATACGATCAGCGATAAAATGACGTTGAAGAAGGAATACCCAAAACCGGAAAATACCTTTAAATTCACCTGGTCAAACACAACCATGATACAAAGGAAAAGAAGAATATCCCATTCCAGCTCGGCAGGAATCGTTATGAATTCGTTGGTCAAAAGCAATGCAGGGATAAGAAAAACAAGACTGACATTTTTCCGGACAATGCTTCTCATGGGGCTTCACCTGTTTTCCTAGTAATAGGTCTCCGAATCCTTCTTCTATCATAATTGAAAATCCCATTTTTTTTAATATTTATTTTTCTACACATTCTCAGTTTTTGACGTAATTTGTCTACAAAAAAAGATATTATTCAACTATTGTTTACTATATACTTTGAACAAACAAGGGTACCAATACCCTTGTTTACTTTCTTCCTCCTAGGTACAAACAATCCATTGCCAGCGCTAACGATGTTAGTGCTCTTTTTTTGTTTTCCTTGATCATCCTCGGTTTATTTTACCTCCATTACCCAATAAAGATGTCGATATTTAAAACGTGAATGTCGACCGGAATCCATTTATTTAAACCATAGTTTAAATTATAATAATTTTATAAAAGATGTTCGGTATATAGAATTAAACAATCGATATATCGCCCATCTTTATTTGGTTTGTTCTGTACATAGGAACGGATCGGCACGGGGGAAGCAATGAAGTATAGCCTTTACGTGGACACTTGGGCTATATGGAGCCAATAGTGTAACCGGCCCTTAGAATCAACTATACTCTTAGGGGAGATGAAGAGAATGAAGAAAATTTTATCAGGTTTGGCAGCAGGTGCTTTGGCTATGGGATTGCTCGCGGGCTCCGCATTCGCGGCAGTAACGTTCGATCCGGCAACTGGCGCTGGATACGTAGGGAAAGGCGATGTCCAAACCGCCATGGGATGGAATAATGCTGACCTGCAGAAGAATGCCGGGGATTTAGTTTTTACGTATAAGACTAAAGAGGTCTATGCTATTACAGTTACCTGGACTACGGGAGATGGGAAAAGGGGAGAAAAAACCCATGATGTTGAACATGAAAGAATATCTTCCATTAATGCCACTATAGATTTCAGTCCAAAATCGAACAAGCAAATATCAGGATTCAACCTTAAATATTTTACTGATGAAAAAGAAGTAACGGGTAAGATTCCACAAGTCGGCGAGGAGTTCCCGGGACAATCCGGGCATATTGTGTCATCGGTTGACCTCGTTTCCTCAACAAGCGGTTTGTATGTAAACGGCGTTCAAATACAGTAACAACTGCCTTATAATCAGGGAGGCACTGAAATACAGCGATATGGACACTCGGACTGTATGGTACCCGTAGTGTAATCCGAAATTCAAATGAAAAAGGAATCAATCCCACCAGATTGATTCCTTTCATTTTACCTTAAGCATTTCGTTTTCCAAGCGTCCTTCTTCTTTTAATATCTCCACAAACGCTTCAACGACTTTCCTGTCATAATGGGTGTCAGCCATGCTGATTAGCTCATCTACAGCATACTGGACATCAAAGGCTTTCCGGTAGGCCCGGTCCTCGGTCATGGCATCAAATGAATCGCTTACTGCGATGATTCGTGCTTCCAAAAGGATATCTTCTCCTTTTAAGCCACGGGGATACCCGCTACCATTCAGCCTTTCATGATGCTGTTCGATAATCGTGGCTATATCCTTATAATAAAGATCCTTCACCATTTCCGCTCCATCACCCGGGTGGCGCTTAACGACGGAAAATTCCTGATCTGTCAATTTGCCGGGTTTATTTAATATTTCTGATGGAATATTAATTTTTCCTATGTCATGCAACATAGACGCGACAAACAAATTTTCCAGCCTCTCTTTTGGCAGCATGAGTTTTTTCGCCATTTTCACCGCATACCCGGAGACTCTTTCACTATGCTTATGTGTATGAATGTCCTTCTTCTCTACTTCATGAACGATAGCTTTTAAACTTAAGAGGCTATCACTCAATTGATAAAAAGTGGGTTCTGATATTATCCATAAATAGGTTATATCTGTTAGGGTGGAGAAATGAACTGGCTTTTCCAGGTTAACAGCCGAATAATAATCACCCGGTTCAAGCTTAATCTTTTCCCCTTGATATTCACAAACCATTTCCCCCGACAATATGTAGAAGAACTCCATCACATCAGGTGTATCACTCGGATAAACGTAGAAGAGATTATCTTTTGAAATAGTTTGGATCATACATTCCATTCCGCCGCCCCTGGCCAGCAAACTAATATCAAACGTATCAAGAGAAACCTTTTCTAATACATCTCCTCTTTTTCCTATTGATAATCCCAAGTAAACACCTCCTGGTCATAGTAAACAAAAAACGAGTCTAATTTAGACTCGTTACCTTAATTTAATAATATAACATTCGAATAATTGCATCAATTCAATATTTTTCTATTTTCCTAATCCTACTACCCGAACCGGGTCAATCCACACATATCGATCGGCAAAGCGGACAAGCACCCAGCTGCATTCGGCAGTCACTCCGTATTCCGCGGCCTTCGCAATCGTTTTTTGCGACATTTTCAGCGTTTCCTCATAAACATCGGCAATGATTTTATCCAATTTTTCATTGTATTTTTGCGTTAGTTTTTGATGCGTTTCAGTGCTGCCTTCTGGAAGTTTTCCAATATCTTCAATATATTCAACCTGTAGCTTGTCTGCCTTTTCTACCGCTTTTTCTACTTTTTCATGAATTTCGATATTCGTCTTTTCAATCATGCTGATGGCTTTGTCGACATCTTTATTTTCATTTGCGAAAGCTGGCGACCCTAACCCAAAAAACAGGGCAGCCGAGAAAACAATGGCTATTACTTTTTTCAACATTCCCTACTCCCTCCAAATGTTTAAAAAGTCTAATAAAAAAGACCCATAAATCTTATAGGGAGTCATTCATCTGCAGCTGGCTGGCATGGCAGGTCTCCTGCTTTAGCCCCTTTAGCTTTGCGTTCTTATCTTTTCAGATAAGTTGCCCCTGGGTCTATTTTATCATCTTCCTTAATTATACAGGGACTTTTAAACTATTTGCAATTATTATCTAAATTTTTCGAAATTTAGTTTTCAATAATTGTAAAGGGAATAAAAGATGTCGATTAATACTGCTTTAATGTCCTTTTTAGGAACTCCCTTGTCCGTTCCTGGGTTGGATTGGTGAAGATTTGCTCAGGGCTGCCTTCCTCGGCGATAACACCTTTATCCATAAAGACGACACGATCGGATACTTCTCGTGCGAATTCCATTTCATGCGTAACAATCAGCATGGTCAATCCTGATTCGGCAAGGTCTTTCATAACCTTGAGGACTTCGCCGACCATTTCAGGGTCGAGCGCCGATGTTGGTTCGTCAAACAGCATGACATCCGGTTCCATTGACAGGGCCCTTGCAATCGCCACCCTCTGTTTTTGCCCGCCGGATAATTGATGCGGTTTCGCATTGATGTATTTATCCATGCCGACCACTTTCAAATAGTTCATGGCGATTTTTTCCGCCTCTTCCTTTGAACGCTTCAGCACCTTCACTTGCCCGACGACGCAGTTTCCAAGGACGTTGTGGTTGTTGAACAGGTTGAACTGCTGGAACACCATGCCAAGCTTCCTTCTGTACAGGAACAAGTCATGCCTGTCATCAAGGATGTTTTCCCCGTTGTAGATGATTTGGCCGCCGCTCGGCATTTCCAATAGGTTTACACATCGAAGGAGCGTCGATTTCCCGGAACCAGATGAACCGATGATACTGACAACTTCCCCTTTATTCACTGAAAAGTTAATATCCTTTAACACTTCATGGTTTCCAAAGGACTTATTTAAATGCTGGATATCAATAACTTTCTCCATGCGTTTTCCTCCTTTCCGCCGCCAATTATCTTGCTGGCTGGATTTCCTCGCCGACAATAGCGTAACTGTCCGGCCCTTCTATTTTCTTTTCAAAATAACGAAGGATTTTCGTTACAACAAAGGTCATGACGAAATAAAGGACACATGCTACAAAGAATGACTCAAAGTAACGGAAATTATTCCCCGCAACCGACTTTGTCAGGAAGTAAAGTTCCGATACCGAGATTACGTTCAGGACGGATGTGTCCTTGATATTGATGACGAACTGGTTCCCGGTGGCCGGCAGGATGTTGCGGATAACCTGCGGCAAAACAACATTCATCATTGTCTGAATATGGTTCATTCCAATTGCCTGGGCTGCCTCGAACTGGCCCTTATCAACTGAAATAATTCCTCCTCGGACAATTTCCGCCATATAGGCCCCTGTATTAATCGAGACAACAATCAAGGCCGCCATCATTACATTCATATCTATTCCAAACGCCAATGCGGAACCGTAATAAATAACCATTGCCTGGACTATCATTGGCGTCCCGCGGAAAAATTCAATATAGGCCGATAAAAGGAAATTTACGACTGCGAGAATAACCTTTTTCAGTCCCCGTTCAGGAACAGGGATTGTCCGGATAATACCGGCGATCAAGCCGATAGCGGCCCCGGCAATTGTCCCGATGAGCGCGATCCATAACGTCGTGCCCGCTCCGCGGAGGAACATCTCCCAGTTTTCCGATACGATTTTCACAATCCACTCGATGCTCATGTTTCTCCTCCTCCATATCATCATGAAACCGGCTGTATACAAGACACAGCCGGTTTCCACCGAAATCTATCCTTATTCTGCCGCCGGCTGGTTCTGAATTGCTTTATCCATGATGCTTGTTTGTTCTTCTTCGGAAATGCCGCTCAGGATTTCATTGATTTTGTCCTTCAAGCCGCTTCCCTTTTTAAGCCCAACGGCAATCGCGGTATCGTCCTCGGATGTTTTAAAACCATCCTCGAATTCGACCATTGCGAAGTTTTCATTTGCTGTTGAAGCACTCACAGCTTCAGGGCGTTCGGATACGTATCCATCAATGATGCCTGATTGCAGGGCAACCCTCATTGCCGGGAAGTTGTCCATAGCTGTCGCTTTCTTGACGCCTTCAATTTGGTCGATAACGGAGTAATGGAATGTGTTCAGCTGGGCGGTTACCTTCGCCCCTTTGAAATCCTGGATTGATTTCGCTCCTTCATACTTGCCGCCTTTTTTCACGACCATAACGAGATTCGATTTATAGTAGTTATCCGAAAAGTCGATTGTTTTCTTGCGTTCCTCGGTTGGCGACATCCCCGCGATAATCGCATCGATTTTGCCGGAAGTCAGCGCTGGTACAAGGCCGTCCCATTCTGTTTTGACAATGACAAGTTCCTTGCCGAGGCCATCAGCGATTTTCTTGGCGATTTCAACGTCATAGCCGCCGGCGTACTCCGATGTGCCAGCAATTTTCACAGCCCCGTTTGAATCATCTTTTTGCGACCAGTTAAATGGCGCGTAGCCCGCTTCGAGTCCTACCTTAAACGTATCCTTATCTGACTTGCCTTCCGATCCTGTGTTTTTTGAGCTGTCGGCACCTCCGCAAGCGGACAATGCCAAAATCATTGAAAACAATAATGCCAGAAACAACGTTCCCCTTTTTTTCACCCTTCATTTCCCCTTTCATTTTTTCTATTCGCCAAAACACCAAAAAGCGGCCCGAGATAAACTCAGGCCGCAAAATGTACAGTCTGCACCTAAATCCTCTCTTTTTCCCAATGAGATAGCACAACTCAATAAACCGGGCAGCTTATTGAGACAGTCCGGCAGTTCTTCACTGCAGGCCCAGCAGGCAATATTGAGTATATGGCCCACTTCGGCGGTATTTCCTTCTCCCTAGTCTCGATGCTTCTCAGGCTCCACTAAAGACTGTTAAATACCGCGCCTCTACCCCACTATCCAAAGTGAGGTGGTTCTATTAAATTATATACAAGTTAGACTATAACATTCCGCCAAGTATGTCAACCAAATTCCCATTGCGGCGCATGTTTCTTGATTCCATTTAAGGTTCGTTCTGGAAAACAAAGTGATATCAGTTTTTGGTATTTAAATAGCCGCTTAGTTCTTTTAGATTAGGCAGTCCTGCCATGGCTCCTTTTTTCGTTGTCGCGAGCCCGCCCGACACACTGGCGAAGCGGACCATCTCCCGTATTTCCTGTTCGGAATGGCCGGTTAAGGTTTTCGGGGATTCATTGATGGAATAAAGGATGCCCGCAACAAAGGCATCGCCGGCACCTGTTGTATCGACAACTTTGCACCGAAGGGCTGGCACCTTTCCTGTTATTCCGTTAAAAGAATAGATGCTCCCCTCACCGCCAAGCGTCAAAAGTGTAAGTGGCACTTCACGGAGCTTGGCCAGTCCTTCCTCCAGGCTTGCGGCACCGGTCAGAAAAGAAAGCTCCACATCCGAAACCTTCAGGATATCAACATATGGAAGGACAGAGAGAATCGTTTCCCTCGCCTGTTCTTCGGACTCCCATAAACCAATTCTTAGGTTTGGGTCATAGGAAACGAGCATTCCCGCTTCCTTTGCTTTTTCAATTGCCCAAAGTGTTGCCGATCTTGACGGCTCGCCGATTAAGGAAATGGATCCAAAGTGGAAAATCTTATTGGTTTTAAACAAGGAAGGGGCAAGTTCTTCTTTTCGTAAAAAACGGTCAGCGCTTGGGTCGATGTAAAAGCTGAAGCTCCGTTCCCCGGAAGGTTCAAGCGTCACAAATGTCACGCCGGTTCTCGCTTCCTTCGTCAGGACAAGAGGAGATGCGTCGACACCGTAGCCTTCGAGCGTCTCCTTCAGGAAATGCCCAAGCACATCATCGCCCACTTTCCCGATAAAGGCCGCCCTTCCTCCGAGTTTGGAGATGCCGACAGCGACATTGGCCGGAGCCCCGCCCGGCGCTTTTTGATACGTAAGATTTTCGGAATCAAGCGGAATGAAATCAATCAGCGCTTCCCCTAAACATAAAACACCCTTCATAGCGCACCTCTTTGAAAATTGTATCGTTCAATGCTCATCTTCTCCAAGTCCCATTTGGCGAGGCTGAAGTTCCCCATACCATAGAAAATGATTGTTTCGTTTTCGGGTTTAGGGAAATAGCGCGCGGAAAATACTTCCTCCCCTTCGTTCACGAAGACTTCGAGCGAAGAATTGTCCATATAAATCCTTAGCTGTGATAGGCCGGAAATCTCGCATGTCCTTCTTTCCGGTTCGCCTGATTTGAAATTTTTCCTGATCAGGCTAATCTCCCGTTTATCAGAATCATAAAATAGCTCCGCTTCGCCGCGAAACCGGATTCGGAAGCCTCCGAACTCTACTCTCATTGTATCCAGTAGCAATTCCACCGACTTCCCCTTGACTCCGTTGAATTCTGTTGCCGGTCCGGCCAACTCGGCATCCTTGTATTCAATTCTGTTTTTCCGGAGCATTGAGAGCTCATCAATCGGCCGTTGGTAAACTTTTTCGCCGCGAAGGTTTAATTCGCGCGGAATAGTGAGCGCATGTACCCAACGATTGGCTAAAGTGGGCTGATGCGGCTCATTTTCGTCGGTTATGCCCATCCAGCCGTAAAGGATGGTTCTTCCCTTATCATCGACAAATGTTTGCGGCGCATAAAAATCAAACCCGCGGTCAAGCTCTGTAAACGTGCCATGCATAAATTGCGCTGTTTCATAATCCAGCTGGCCGACAAAATAGCCCGATTGAAACAGATTATTGTAAAAGTGTCCGCTCGGATCCAATCCCTGAGGCGACACGAGCAAAACATCCTTCCCGCTCAGCCGGATGAGGTCCGGGCACTCCCACATATAGCCGAAGTCCGACAGGCCATTCATTCCATCTCCGGCAATCAGGCCCGTTTCCGTCCAGCTCAGCAGGTTATCCGAGGAAAATAAGACCGTGGCCCCTTTCCCATTCAGTGTCTGCGCGCCGATGACCATATACCAGCGGCCGTCTTTCCACCAAACCTTCGGATCCCGGAAATGGGCAGTGTACCCCTCTGGCAGCTTGAGGACCGGCCCCTTTTTTTCAAAATGAACGCCGTCCCCGGAGACCGCCACACATTGATACGTCTCCCGCGTCCCATCATCAAGCTTAACGTTTCCGGTATAAAAGAGATACAGCTTTCCTTCCCATTCAACGGCGCTTCCGGAATAGCAGCCATTCCGCTCATACCATTCACTCGGGGCGAGGGCAATCGGCTCCTCCCTCCAGTGAACCATGTCCCTTGATGAATAATGTCCCCAAAACTTCGCCCCATGGGCAGTTTCGAAAGGGTTCCACTGGTAAAACACATGATAGGAGCCTTTATACTGGACGAGTCCGTTCGGATCATTCAGCAAGCCAACCGGGGGCATAAGATGGTAATTAAGCCGATATGGATCGTTTTCCACCAGAACTTTATTCTTTTCAATTTCTTCATACGCTTTTTGAACCAGGAGAGCTTCCTTTTCAGCCATCAGAGAACCTCCTTGTGTCGGTTTCTTCCCCATTTTTGCGAGGAGCTTCAATTTTTAAAAAAAGAAGGCAAGGGCCGCCCTGCCTTCTTTGCAAAACTTATTGTTGTTCAATTTCTTTTTTCACCTTATCCGAGTATCCAAACATCCAGGTAAGCGCGAACGCGACAGCTATCGCCACCAGGTTGACAAGGATGTACGGAAGGATTTGCCCATTTAAATAGAGGAGCGTTCCCGGGATAACGGTAACAGCCATTCCGGTTCCTTTCAGTCCAAGAATTGACGCCAAAAATCCGCCGGCCGCCCCGCCGATGAGGCCCATGACAAACGGCTTGCCGTACCGGAGGTTAACCCCGAAAATCGCCGGCTCGGTGATTCCCAATAAAGCCGAGACCGAGGATGGATAGGCAAGTGCTTTCAATTTAACTGATTTGGTTTTAAGGCCAACCGCGAGCGCTGCGCCGGCCTGCGCGGCAACCGCGCACGTAACAATCGCATTGTACGGATTGCTGTGATATTTCGCTAACAGCTGGATTTCCAGCATGTTGAAAATGTGATGGACTCCGGTAATAACAATGATTTGGTTAAGTCCGCCAATCAGCAGGCCGCTAATTCCGAAAGGCCAGGAAAGGACATTCGTTGCAACCGATAAAATGCCTTGTTCAATAGTGTGGAAAATCGGGCCGATGACGAGCAGTGAAAGTGAAATCATGACAAGTAAAGTTATGAATGGCGTAACAATAAGGTCAAGCGCTTCGGGCACGCGCTTCCTTACCCACCTTTCCAGCTTCGCCCCGATTATCCCCGCAATAAATGCAGGTAAAACCGACCCTTGATAGCCGACAACGGGGATGAATCCGAAGAAGCGAAGCGGTTCGACATCACCGCCAGCTACCCCCCATGCGTTCGGCAAAGACGGGCTGACAAGCATCAATCCAAGGACAAGGCCGATAATCGGCGTCCCGCCAAATACCCTGAACGTTGACCAGGCCACAAGCGCTGGGAGGAAAATAAACGCCGTATCCGTCAAAATTTGCGTGAACAGAAGGAAGTTTTCCGGCACATGGTCAGGCGTAATGCCGAATAGCGACAAAATTTCTTCCTGCATGACAAGGCCGCGGACACCCATGAATAATCCAGTCGCAACGAGGACGGGGATAATGGGAACAAACACATCACCGAACGTCCGGATTGCCCGCTGGAACCTCGATCCCGATTTAATTGCTTCCGTCTTCTGCTCGGAAGCCGACTTTGTTTCTAGCCCAAACTGGGAAACCTCTTCATAAATCCGGTTGACCGTCCCTGTCCCAAAAATAACCTGGTACTGCCCCGAGTTGAAAAAAGCCCCCTTGACCTTATCAATCTGTTCGACTCGTTCCTGATCAATTTTTTCCTTGTCGTTCACCATGATGCGCAGGCGGGTTGCACAATGGGCAACCGAATGGATATTTTCCCTGCCGCCGACAGCATCAATCAAATCTTCGGCAATTTTGCGATTTTCCGACATTGGATTCACCCCTAATTAGTTTACTTACGAATCAATATCACAACGGCCTGAAAATTAAACTATTTCTTCTAAAGACTGGAATCGGATTCAGCCGGAAGTGATTTCAAAAAAGGCGGAATGGAAGCGGCCTTTTTATGTGGAATCGATTCCACAAATAAGTAAAAATAAAGTGTAATCGATGGCACTGCTAATTATGGAATCGATTACACTTTCTATTATATGCTTTCCCTTTCGAGAAGTCTATGATGAACAACTTGGGGTTTTTCATGATAGGATTCTCCATTTATGTACCCTAATAACAATCTGGCTGCTTCACGGCCCGCATCCTCCACGGAAAAATCGATGGTTGTCAAAGAAGGGGTAATAAACCTTGAAAGCTCCGAAGCTCCCATACCCGCGACAGCCATATCCTTTGGCACCGAGAGCCCCTGTCCCTTCAAATATTGCATCGCGCCGATTGCGAGCCTGTCTGTTACGGCCAGCAAACCGGTTGGCATTGTTTTCGATTCTTCGAGGATTGCTTTCATGCAATGATAGCCGGATTCCATGTTGAATTCCCCTTTTTGGACCCAGCCTTCCTCAATGGGCAACTGGTGTTCCTCCATGGCATCCACATAGCCGAGCTTCCGGCAATGGCCAACAGCGCGGTCTTTTTCATCCACTCCAATGAACGCTATCCTTTTATGGCCCTTTTTTATAAATAAAGAGGCCATGTCCCTTGCCGCCTGGTAATCATCGAATATGACACTCGCGAGCTCCGGGATATGTTGCCCGACAGCGACAAACGGCATATTCAATCGCTTGATTTCCCCCGTCAGCCCACTATTAATATTTGTTGCCGATAAAATGATGCCATCCACATGGCGGCTTTTCAGCAGCCTTACATATTCTATTTCTTTTTCAGGTTTAAGATTTGAGTTTGCTAGAAGGATTTGATACCCTTCCTTTGCCAGAATATCATCCATTCCTTTTACAAGCCTGCTGGAGGTTTCTGTACTGATTTTCGGAAGGATCGCGCCAATGACCCTTGTTTTCTTCGTGCGCAGGGATTTCGCATTTTCGCTCGGGACATACCCAGTTTCCTCAATCACTTTCATAACCCTTTCCCTTGCTTCCCCGCTTACATATCCACTGTTGTTTAAAACCCGGGAAACAGTCGTCCTTGAGACGTTCGCCCTTTCGGCAATTTCCTTAATCGTCAACATGTATAAATCCCTCCTGGCATACAACTATTGTACACAAAAAAAGCCAGAAGTCCCATCCAGCCTTTTAGAGGTCCCGGAAAAGCAATTTACTCATCTCATTCGGAAAAGCCCTTCTTTTTCGCATAAATAAATGCTGATGCATCCTCCATCAGCATTCTTCAGGAATCATCCTTGTTCCCCTTTTCCTTTATTTCACCCATCTTTTCCTTATACTTCCCCTTTAGCTCCTCGAACTCGCCCTTCGATTCCTCGCTGGTTTCTCCAAGGCCGGCCTTTTCATAAGTTGTTCCAATATTCAAATGGCCGCTCAGCTCTTTTATCCCGATGGTCCCAAGATTGTTTGCCTGGTCAAATTTTTCAATGAACAGCTTTTCGACCTTAATTTCCTGAAATATGACTGGAGGTATGCTAGAATTCCCGTTTTCCTTGGGAGTCTCCGGTTGACTGGCCCATATGCCGGAAATTTCGCCATACTGTTTTTCCAAATCCGACACCCTGTTCTCCAGTTTCGAAATGGTCCTCGCAAACTGATTCAATAGTTGATAGATTGGCGCCATTTCCGCATTGACTGTTTTTTGGATGTATAGAAAGATCTTTCTTTCCAGATGATCGGTACCTTCCAGTTTTCTTTCCTGCTCTGATTTTTTTAAAGGCATAACCTGGCTCACACCCTACTTTTTAAACTCAGCGGATCATGATCGTTTCTTCCCTTGTATACCTTCTTGGATACGTCATAATGAGAAGCCCGTTTTCAAACCTTGCATGGATATCCTTGCTTTCGGCGGGCTCCGGAAGGTCAATATTCCTTTGGAATTCTCCGTATTTCCGTTCGGTTTGCACAGTGACCCCATTGATCATCGGCGCCTGGAGGATTCCCTTAATTGTGAGCCTGGTGCCGGAAACCGATAGGGCAATATCTTCCCTTAGCGCCCCCGGGATTTCAAGCAAAAGGATGACATCCCTGTCGGTTAGGAAAATATCGGTTTTCGGGTAGGTGCCTGGTTTTTCTTTCGCCTTTCTTTGGCGGACAGGCTGGTCGTCCGGTGCGTCGCCTGGCGGATTGTCTTCAAACACCATCTCCCAAAACCGGCCATTTTGATACTGCTGGGTCATTTCAATCCATTGTTTGATTTTATCCATATCCATCCGTTCGTCCCCCACTTTTTTAAAAAAGAACGATCCGCCAGGGAAGGATTATTCCATGGGCGGGACAGCGACTTCGGTAAATTGCGGGTCCATCCTCTTCCTCATTTTTATTTGCAGGTAATTGTCCCGGTATTCTGAAACAGAATCCTTCATTTTTACCATCGAAGGCAATGCCAGGACTTGCCTGGACTCTGGCGTCGGCAGCCCTTCTATGATCAACTGGTTCGTATTATGATAGATTTTCAAGTTCGCCAGCTGCTCGGCATTTTTGATATACATTCTTACATACACATGGTCATGGCTTTCGAAAGTGGCGGCCTGAAACGATTCTATTGGATTTGTTTGCATGGCCTCTCCCTGCTCCGCATGCAGGATGTCCGCCATTTCAACATGTTTCATTGAGGAGGCTATGGACTTTTCCACCATATCCTCCACAAATTTAGTAATATCGTTATTCAGGAACGACTGGTTGAGCCACTTTGGCAGCCCGCCTTTAAAAAATGGAAAAGGCAACATAACAGCCCTCCTTTAAAATTGATTGCTCATTGGGAACGATGGGTTGGCGATTTGATCTTGGTCACTTATATCAGGGTCAATGTTGTTAGCCCCCATACATGATGTAGTCGGCGACAAGTCACCCAAGGAAATGTTCGCACCTACATACTTCGCGTTCGCAGTATGGCTGTTATGAATAACCGCTCCCACATCAAGGTTGCCGTTGGTTGTAATTCCGTTCGTTTTCATGCTGAATATATTTATGAAATAAGGCATGCTGTACTCCTTTCAAAAAAGCGATGGTTTTATCAATACTGGTTCGAATTTACATTTGCAGGAGTTCCGATATCCCCTTGATCGTTTACATCCGGATCGATGAATACATTTTCCATGCCGGAAGTTGCCGGGGAAGTATCGCCATAAGTGGAGTTGACCCCTTGCGATTTCGTATTGGCGGTTGGCGAGTTATGAAGGGCGTCTCCGATGTTCAGGGAGCCATTGTTCGATATATTGTTTATTTTAATGCTGTATATGTTGATATTTGTGGGCATACTCTCTCCTCCCAACATGGCGTTGGTTATATATATGCCCAGGTTCTCCAATTGGTTAAAGAAGGTTCTACTCGTTTCCACCGCCTGTTTGACCCGTATTGATATCAATCGCCTTTGTCTCGTTGCCGCACTCAATAACCTTTGAAAAATCCCCAAAAGCCAAGGAAGCCCCCGCCATTTTAAAATTGGAAGTATGGCTGTTTTGCACGGTAGAACCAATGTTGATGTTTCCGTTCTGGGCGATAATATTCGTTTTCATCCGGTGGACAATCGCTATATTTCTCAATGGCTCACATCCTAAAAGGCAATTTCGTTTAGAATACTATATGCCAAAGGCCTGTCTGTTGTTATGAGCAGTCCTCCGTATGCTGCTTGGCCGGATTATCCCTTACTTGACCAAATATAAGTATAAGTTGGCCGAACCCCCAATTTATGTTCTTTCAAAAGAGCAACACTTCCATAAAAAAACAAGCCAGCAGCCCTGGCTTGTCCCGTCTTAATTCAAATGAAAGAAGTGAACAAGTAAATAACCGAAAACCGATAGAAGCACCGACCCAATGAGCCCTGCGGTAAAAGCCTTCATACCCAGTTTCCGGAATGTTTTAATTTCAACATTCATTCCCAAAGCAGCCATCGCCATCGCAATAAGCAGGTAGGCCGCGGTTACAATGTAGCCGGCCACGGTTTCCGACACAATCCCGAGCGTATTAAAGCCACTCATCGCCAGGAACCCAAGGATGAACCACGGAATGATCGACATGGAGATGCCTTTCTTCCCGCCTCCTTTTTCGCCTCGCTGGACATAAAAGCCAATTGCCAGCGCAACCGGAACCAGCAGGGCGACACGCGTTAATTTAACGATTACCGCCAAATCAACCGCCTCATTGCCTCCCGCCGCCGCCGCCGCGACAACATGGGCGATCTCATGCAATGTCCCTCCCGTAAACACGCCATAACCGGCCGGGCTAAGGTTCAATACTGAGTAGAGCAGTGTATAGGTCAATGTAAACAAAGTTCCCAAAATGGCAATGGTCGCTGCCGCAACCGCAGTCTCTTCCTCTTTCGCCTTCACTTGCGGCGACATCGCTACAATGGCGGCCGCCCCGCAAATCGCCGTTCCACATGCGGTGAGGATGCCAAGCTTTTTTTCAACCCCAAACCAGCGGCATAATCCGTATACTACAAACAGGGCGAAAACAATGTTCAGCGATGCCAAAAGGAACACCTTTCCCCCCGCGTTGTATATATCCGCAAGGTTCAGCCTCATACCCAGCAAAATAATCCCCAATCTGAGCAATTTCTTATTCGCGAATGTTATTCCAGGCTTCAAATCTTCCTTGAACCCAAACGCGGCTCTCCATGCCATTCCGAGGAGAATCGCGATGACAAGCTGGCCCATGATGGACAGGAACGAAAATCCTGATAAAAATTTCGCGGCCAGCGCAAGTAAAAGTGTAATCCCTAGTCCTTTTATAAAGGCCTCAGCCTTGTTTTGCTTCATTTCTCTCCCGTATGCGTTCCCCATCTCTGTCACTTCCCGTGTAGTAAGTTTGTACACTTATTACTTTATAGAATGGATATGTATTAGTAAAATACATATTAATAATTAGAGCAATTAGTTTTTTTAATAGCTGAGGTGAAGAAGTTGTATTATGACGCGTTAAAGACGTTCGTAACCCTTGCGGAAGTTGGAAATTTCACGAAAGCTTCCGAATCCCTCCATATATCCCAGCCAAGCGTCAGCCTTCACATTAAGAATCTTGAAAAGGAATTTCAGACCGAATTATTCCGGCGTTCTCCCAAAGGAGTCCAAATTACGCCAACAGGAAAAATTCTGTACAGCCGGGCAAGACAGCTGATGGCCATTTACGAGCAGGCAAAAGACGAAATACTGGAGCACCATAATTCAGTGCGGGGAAAATTGATCATCGGGGCGAGTTTTACCATAGGGGAGTATATATTACCGGGGCTTCTCCTGAAGGTTCAAAATGACTTTCCCGAATTGGAGTTTCAAATTGTCATCGGCAACACAGATGAAATCGTGAACGATGTCCAGGTTTTTAAGGTAGATATTGGGCTCATCGAAGGCCACACAAACGAAAAGGAGCTTATGGTCCATCCCCTGATGGAAGATGAATTGTTCCTCGTCTCCCCAAAAAGCCACCCTCTTGCTGGAAAAGATGAGGTTTCCATTTATGATCTCCAAAACCATGCATGGGTGACAAGGGAGGAAGGGTCGGGGACAAGGGAATATTTAAACCATTTTATCCGTTCCAACGGAATAAAAGTAAAATCCCTCCTTACAATCAGCAGCAACCAGGGGGTAAAAGAAAGCATCATGAAAGGATTGGGCCTCTCACTTCTGTCACAAAGTGTAATTGACAGGGAGGTAAAGCACGGGGAATTGTCGATCATCCATTTAAAAAACAAAAAGTTCACCCGGACCCTTTCCTATATCTATTCCCCTATCATGAGGAACAAGCGGAGCGTTGAAGCCTTCATGCAAGTGCTTTCCAAAGAATAAAAAGTACTTTACTTTATAATAGCGGCCAAAAAGCGGCTCAATTGAAGCCGCTTTTTTTGTATTCATCCTTTCCCGCCTTCCCGACAACAAGCCACCAGATGAAGGCACTATAAAGGATAACCGCCGGAATGCCCGCTTCAATCCCGAATGCGCCTCCAGTGACCAACGGGCTGTCGGTCGCAAAACTCGCCTTGACTAGGGACGCCCCTTCGTAATCGGAGCCATTAGTAAAGCCGATAATTCTTGGATTAAGGACGAAATTCCATATCGTATGAACGGCCGCCGCATTCCAAAGATTTCCCGTTTTTTGCACAATGAGTGAAAACATTATTCCCACAATAGTGCCCGCTGTTAAAATGAACAATGTATCAAGCACCTGAAGACTGCCTCCCGTTAGGAGATGAAGGGCCCCGAACAAAACCGAGGTGGCAACTATGGCTGAAGCCGCGCCCCATTTCCCTTCAATCACTTTAAACAAATAGCCCCTGAACAGCATTTCTTCTATGATGCCTGCGGAACATGAAACAATAAGTGAACCAACCAGCAACGCCAAAATAGTTTTAAAGGAAAGCTCCGTCTGAATTTCAAAAACAGAATACTGAGCGAGAAGGTAAAATACGATTACCGTAAGAGGCATTCCAAGTCCGATCAAAATCCATTGTTTTTCCACCTTAATCGGCCTTTGAATTCCAAAGCTGGCATTCGATTTTTTCAGCACCTTGCTTGAGTACACCCAAAACAGACCGACAGTAACTAGCAGCCGCAAGCTTTCTTTCAAAAGAGTTCTGATTGCGCCATTGCCTATCCCATCAGTCAGAGGGTTCACAAAAATGGCCGTGGCGAGAAATATAGACAAAAAAGAAAAACAATGAATAATGGCTTTCCCCGATTTCATACCTCGAGCTCCTTCCTAGATAGTTAAGCAGCTTACAAGGATGTATACTATTATTATTAAATTTAAGAATCGTTTTTTACCACCAAATTTTAAAAGGGCGAAAAAGGAATGTTTACCCGGAAAGGCTAAAAAATGAAGACATCTTTAAAGCGTTCCAAAGCGGCCAAAGACTTCATAGGCTCACCAGAAAAACAGCAACACCTTTATAGGAGGACTTTGCTTGTAGTCGTTATCTCGCAAATTTTCGGCGGTGCCGGCCTTGCCGCGGGTATTGCGGTTGGCGCCCTCCTTGCCCAGGACATGTTGGGTACTGATCGTTACGCTGGTATCCCTTCCGCCCTGTTCACTCTTGGCTCTGCCGGTGCCGCATTTCTGGTTGGAAGGCTCTCGCAGCGGTATGGGCGCCGGCTTGGGCTTTCAGCTGGATTCATTGCCGGCGGACTTGGATCCGCGGGGGTAGTGGCTGCGGCTGTGACCAACAGCATTCTCCTGTTATTTCTCTCACTGGTAATTTACGGCTCAGGATTTGCTACCAATCTCTTGTCCCGCTATGCGGGCACAGACCTGGCCAACTCGAATCAGCGGGCTACTGCAATCAGTACTGTCATGGTTTCAACGACCTTCGGGGTGATTGCCGGACCGAACCTCATCCAGGCTATGAGCGGGCTTGCCAAACTAGCCGGCATTCCACCTTTGGCCGGACCTTTCATTCTCTCGGCGGCAGCCTTCACGCTTGCGGGACTGGTATTATTCGTTTTCCTACGCCCGGATCCGCTCCTCCTGGCAAAAACAATAGGATTGCCAAAAAGCGAACCAACTGCCAATGGCATCGCTAACTCTGCTAAACAGCAAAACAAAAAAGGGCTGTTTGTCGGGACAGCCGTTATGATCATCAGCCACAGCGTCATGGTTGGAATTATGGCCATCACTCCCGTCCATATGGGGCACCATGGCCATGGACTCGGAAATGTCGGCCTGTTAATCAGCATCCATGCCGGTTCCATGTATCTTCCGTCCCTATTTACCGGGAAGCTTGTCGATAAGGCCGGCCGCAGTGCGATTGCCATTGCATCCGGCATCACCCTGCTCGGAGCCGGGCTACTCGCCGCTTTCGCACCTCCGGAATCCATGTTCTTGCTTACTACAGCCCTGGCCTTACTCGGCCTAGGATGGAACTTCGGGTTGGTTAGCGGAACCGCGCTCATCGTCGATTCAACAAACCCCGAAACCCGAGCGAAAACACAAGGGTCGGTCGATGTCCTGATTTCACTCGCTGGGGCCATGGCGGGGGCTGGCGCAGGTTTGGCGGCATCGCAATTTGGCTACTACAGCCTCTCCATCGCGGGCGGCATCCTTTCCCTGCTGCTTGTACCCGCGGCTATCTGGTTACGAACCGGTTCCGAATCCCCTTTGGAAAATAGGGCCACGACAGTAAGCAAATAATCCTTCCTACCCCATTTGGACGGCGCGGCCTGCCTTGCGCCTGGAGAAGTGGGGTTTTTCACTGCCTTTTCCCCATGCTGGTTCTATTTGTTTTTTCCAAAAGAGGGTAATTACCATTTTCCTAGAATATAACACTATGTATATACAGAAAACATAGGGGGATACATTTTTCATGGAAGTTGCCTTAAAATCTGAAATAAAAAATCAGCCACAGCCTTCACTTTGGAAGCAGCGGAACTTCTTGCTTCTATGGACAAGCGGCCTTATCTGGTCGTTCGGATTCCAATTTTACTATGTCGCCCTGCCCTTGCTGATTTACAAACTGACACAATCCGCTAGCGCGATGTCGACGATGCGGGCAATCGAGTTCATACCCAATATCATCTTCGGGATGATCATTGGCGTGCTTGTTGACCGGTACAGCCGGAAAGGAGTCATGTTCTCGACGACCCTCGTCCATGTTTGCTGCATGCTCGCCCTTGTACTCCTGCTTCTTGCAGGCCAATTGCAGATTTGGCATATGTATCTAATCGGGTTTATTGTCTCAACTGCCGGATATGCTTTCGGCAATGCCCAGCACTCCGCGTTTCCGCAAATCTTCGGCAAAGAGCAGCTGACAGAAGCCAATTCCCACTTCTCTTTTGCCAGCACGCTTATGAACATGATAGGACCTGGCATCGCCGGCATGATGATTGCCTGGCTGTCATATGAAGCCAACTTCATCGTCTACTTAATTTTATTATTGATTTCCCTTTTTCTCGTCCAGCTGACGGTGATACCGAAGACCACCATCCCTGTAAAACAGAAAGGGAAAGCCTCGATTCGAGGCGAGATGAAGGAAGGATGGGACGAGCTTATCCATAATAAGCTTTTGCTGGCGCCAACCATCATCATCCTGCTCCTCAACTTCATTAACGGACTTGGAAACATTGTCGTGTTCTATGCTGTCGATCTTTTGCATGCGACGGAAGAACAGGTAGGCTTCATGCTGAGCATAGGGGCAGTCGGCGGCCTTTTGGGCGCCCTCGTAATGCCCCATTTAAAGAAACGGTTTCGAAGGGGACAGTTGTTTCTTTATTCAATGTATTTCGTTCTTGCCGGGACAATTATCCTCAATTTTGCCACTACATGGTGGCTTGTCGGCATATCACAGTTCATAAGGACTTTCGCTGTAATCGTCATCAATGTCAACTATTTGAGCTTCCGACAGGAATTTACGCCGAACCACCTTCTGGGGAGGGTCGCGGGCACCTCGTCCATGCTTATGAAACTGGCTTTGCCATTTGGATTATTCATTTCCGGTATATGGGCGGAGGTCTGGAATGTCCCGAGCCTGTTTGTCTGCTGCAGCATCCTCATGTTCCTGCTATGCCTCGGGATGCGCGGAAACCCGATTGGCAACGTGAAATAGCGAGCTTATTTACTTATGAAGAGTTCTGAATAATTAGCTATAAAACGTTTATACTAATGCCCGCCGGTTAACAAGAAAGGAGAAGTAACCTTTCTTTTTTACTTTTGCTTTGCACTACAGATGAGTTGTGGTGTATTTTTAAAAAGACAAAATACTACAGAAGGTTGGTATCACCTTGCGGCTTAATAAATTCATTAGTGACTCGGGGAAAACATCGAGGCGCGGCGCTGATAAACTCATTGCTGATGGCAGAGTGACCATAAACGGAAAAATCGCCAAAATAGGCAGCCAGGTTAATCCGGGCGACGACGTCCGGGTGAACGGCGAACAAATTCGTGTTGCCAGGAATCATGTATATATCGCATTAAATAAGCCAGTTGGCATTACGAGCACAACCGAAAAGAATGTGAAAGGCAATATTGTCGACCTGGTCAACCACCCGCTGCGAATTTTCAACATCGGCCGGCTTGATAAGGATTCGGAAGGGCTTATCCTCCTGACGAATGACGGCGATATCGTCAATGAAATTTTGCGTTCGGAAAACAAGCATGAGAAGGAGTACATTGTCTCGGTCGACAAACCGATTACTCCGGAATTTCTGAAGCATATGTCTGAGGGGGTCAAAATCCTCGGCACGAAGACTCTTCCATGTAAAGTGGAGCAGCTATCAAAGTTTGATTTTAAAATCATCCTCACCCAAGGGCTGAACCGCCAAATCCGCCGCATGTGCGAGGCGCTGGGCTACGACGTGTACCGATTGCAGCGCATCCGCATCATGAATATTGAGTTAGGCAACCTTCCTGTCGGACAATGGCGGGATCTTTCAAAGAAAGAGAAAACACGCCTTTTTGCCGAATTGAATTATGAACCGCAGGAATGGTGAACGATTGAGGGTTTGCACAGTGTGCGGACCCTTTTCTATTCGGTATGCCGCTGAGAATGTTTTTTTCAGGAGGATGAAGACACTTTTATTCGGTTCATCACCCCAAACTGTCTTCATCCCGATTAAATGTCCCTTAAACACTATGTAACTAGTAATCTTCTTTTCCACTACTCATCCAGACCATACTAGCTGATCAACACCCATGGTATACTATTGTTATCTGAAAATTTCTACTTCGGGAGTCGATGCCATGGCGAAAGAACATTCAACAAACTTTGTTTTGCACGCAAAAAGCAACCAGTTCCATTGGGAAGGCACCGGGCAGCTTTCCATTAAAACCTTTTCAAATGGAAAGGCACTATACAAGACAAATAAAGGTTTCTTTGCTGTTGAGGAAAACAGGTATTTGCTCTTGAATGAAGGCGAGTACACCATTTCAATCGACCAAAAGGAAGAAGTGGAATCCTTCTGCATTTTCTTCAGGGATGGATTTGCGGGAGAAGTATTACGCACAATGTCATCCTCCTCAAATGCGCTGTTAACAGACCCTTTTAAGGATTCGGATTCGATTGGCTTTTTTGAAAAAACGTATAACGCGACAACCAGCCTATCCGCCCGACTGACCGCCTTTAAGAAAAACCTGGCCGTCCTGAAGGAGGACCCGCTAGGTTATGAGGAGCAATTCCACATGTTCATGCAATCGCTTCTTTATACCCAGCTGGACACCCTCAAGGAGATTGAATCACTTAACGCGGTCCGCAGCTCGACCCGCGAGGAATTATACCGGAGAATCAGCATCGCCAATGACTACATACGATCGTTTTTTGATACGGCGATAAGTTTGGATGATATCGCCCGTATTTCCTGCATGTCTGCCAACCATCTTTTAAGAACTTACATACAACTCTTTGGCAAAACACCTTATCAGCACATATCCGAACTCAGGTTGGAAAAAGCAAAGCGGCTTTTGAAAAATCCAGGGTTGTCCATCACGGACATAACATTCGAGCTGGGTTTCAGCAACCCGGTTTCTTTCAGCAAAATGTTCAGGCAGCATGAGGGGCTATCCCCTAATCAGTACCGCAAAAAGGTGATTTTGGATAAGAACTAATCCTTTTAATTACCTATTCTTAAAATAAGCCAATAATCAAAGGGGGAAATTGAAAGTGGTAACATCTGCAATTCAAAAAGTAGGACAAATCGGGGTGCCAATCAAGGATATGGAGCGGGCGGTCCAGTTTTATAAAGAAAAACTCGGCCTTACGCTTCTTTTCACAGCGGGGAATCTCGCATTCTTTGATTGCGGAGGCCTTCGCCTTTTTCTTAGCCCTCCAGAGAACGAGGAGTTCGCACATCCTGGCTCCGTTGTCTATTTTACGGTCGAAAGCATCAATGAATCCTACGATGCATTAAAAAGCAATGGCGTTGAGTTCATCGACGAACCGCACCTTATTGCCAAAATGGGCCAAACAGAAACGTGGATGGCGTTCTTCAGGGATACGGAAGGCAATACCCATGCATTGATGAGCGAGTTTGAGGTTTAAGCGCAAAGCAGGAGGCCGCTATTGGAACGGCCCCCTGCTTTTTTACATTATATTTTTTTCACAAATTCGGATTTCAGTTTCATCGCACCGAAACCATCAATTTTGCAATCGATATCGTGGTCCCCTTCAACGAGGCGAATATTTTTTACTTTCGTGCCTTGCTTCAGGACAGATGAACTTCCTTTTACCTTAAGATCCTTAATTACAGTAACAGTGTCCCCGTCATTCAGGACATTGCCGTTCGCATCTTTAATGACCTTAACGTCCTCGTTATTTTCTGCACTATCCGCGGCCCACTCATACCCGCACTCCGGGCAAACAATCTGGACGCCGTCCTCATATGTATATTCTGAATTACATTGTGGGCAATTAGGTAAGTTGCTCATTTTCTTATTTCCTCCCATTGGCATTTTTGTTACATACCTACTAAATGCCCATTATACCATAAAGAATATGGCGTTCTTTCCCTCCAAAAAGAGGGATTTATCCTCTTAAAAATTTCATTACCATATATACCAACGTTGATAAAGCAAACCCCATCACCACAATCGTACTTAAAATCACCATTACACTTCTTTGTTGTATTCTGCTTATTGCTTTTTCTCCTTTATTTTCACTTGAAGTATAAATTGAGTTTTTTTTCTTATGTCTAATAAGGCCACGATTGACCAATTGCCCTTTTTTAAGTTTGTTGTAATCATATACATTCGTAAATACTCTGTGTTCAAATTCTCCCGACTCAGTTTTTAGCGTATAATAAAAAATCTTGGAATTACCGTATGATCGAATTCCTTTATCCTTTATGACAAATAAATGATCCCCATCATAAAATAGATTTTTTTTACACACATAATGAAAGTGATTCTTAAAAACTTCAAAGGCAAGCTTTTGATGTGCCTTCCTTGCATTATTTTTTCCTTTTTTTCTCTGGAGAGTAATGCCAATGATTCCGCCAATAATCGGTATAACAATTACTAACCAGCCCATATTCATTCCAGCCCTCTCTATATCTTCAATTTAAAACAATAATCTATGCAAAACAGCTTCTTCTTTAACGAAGTGTTTACAGCCAATTATCTATTTAAAGCATTTCGCCTTTTGGGATGTTTTCACCTCTAAAGAAATCCTGTTTTCTATGCGTTCAAATAGGGGAAAAACACCGGCAGGTAATTCCTTTGATAATTATTGCCCATTCTACTAGTATGAGGGTAATACTTTCTTTCCAGGAGGGATATGAATGGAACTCACTGTGTATTTAGCCGGACAGATTCATGACAATTGGCGGGAAGAAGTGCAGAGGAAGGCGGAGGAAAAAAATCTTCCATTGGCCTTTGTCGGTCCGCAAACAAATCATGATAGGTCAGATAACATTGGCGAGGATATTTTGGGGAAACAGCCCGGAAGTGTCTATAAGGATGATGCCGCATCCGATATTAACAATTTCCGGACTCAAGTATTGATGCAAAAATCGGATGTCGTCATCGCACTATTCGGTGAAAAATACAAGCAATGGAATACAGCAATGGACGCAAGCATGGCGATTGCGATGAATAAACCAACCATCATTGTCAGGCCGGAATCGCTAATCCACCCGTTAAAAGAACTTTCCAACCGGGCAAATGTAACAGTTGAAACTGTCGACCAGGCCATCGATGTTTTAAGCTATATCTTCGAATAGGCAAAAAGGGAAAGCGGCTGCTTTCCCCTTTTTATTTTTATCTTTTAATCCTTATTCCCGCCAAATCAGTCTTACTTTAATCGTATTGAGCAATTGTATTCTCATTCAACATGAGCCTCTTTAAACCAGAGAAATATTAAACTCTTCAACCATATCTTTAAAAGCCGGCCGTGTATTCCCGTCGCGCCCCACTACTGCCTCCGCTGTAACCAGGGAGTTCAAAACAGCCTCCTCTGTTGCTTCGCCTATCGCGCGGAAGGCCAGGTCAATATCTTCTTCATGAATCGTAGGAACAGATAATAGACGTTGCGGTTTCTCATGTGGGATTTTTGTGGCTGTGGAAAAACCGATAATGACCTCCCCGCTTCCGGTTGTAATAATCGAACCCGTCCTGGAAAGCCCCGTGACTGAGCGTTTAAGAATCCTGTTCAGCTGCCTTTCTGATACCGGCAGGTCCGTAGCAACGATGATCATGATCGATCCTTTATCCTCTTCCTGGTACGCTTGTGTAATGGCTTCCTTCAATTCCTGGCCTATCGCCTTGCCAGTCACCCTTAAATCGCTTAAAATCCCGAAATTCGATAAAACCAAAACTCCGATTGTGTACGTCCCATGCTGCATTTCCATCTTGCGGGAAGCAGACCCGATTCCACCTTTCAAGGAGTAACAGAGCATCCCGGTCCCAGCGCCAACCGCTCCTTCCATGAATTCAACCGAGGCATTTTCAATTGCCTGGAGAACATGCTCCCGCTTCACAAACTTTCCCCGTATATCATTCAAAAACATGTCATTGCATTCTCCGATGATTGGATTGACGGTCCCGGTAGTCCGGCCGATTTCCGGGTTCCGGTCCAGCATATAGTCGATCAACGTATCGGCTGCCGTGCCAATCCCCAATGTATTTGTAAGAAGAATCGGTGTTTCCAGGGTACCCAGCTCCGCCATCTGGATGGTTCCCATCGTTTTTCCAAACCCATTAATGACATGGCTTGAGGCGATCAGCTTCTCTTTGAATGTATTCCCCTGGTGGGGAAGGATGGCTGTGATTCCAGTCTGCATCTGTTTATCGCTCAGGGTCACATGGCCAACAGCCACCCCTTCAACATCCGTGATCGCATTAAGATTCCCCGGCTCCAATTTGCCGATTTTGACTCCGTAATCCCGTATTCTCTTTTGATTGAACATGGACATTCCCCTTTTTAAACAGTGGTTTTTTACCGTCTTATGTCCATTAAACGCCTTAGCCTCTTCGGCCGCAAGGCAAAGCGAATATTTTAAAGGGCGTTTTCCATACTAAAATCAAAGGAGGCGAATATCATGGCAAAACGGACAATGAAAAATGATCCTCAGCAAAAAAACAAACAAGGCTTTGATTCAAGCCAAACCGACTCCGAATTTGGAAAGGAATTTGGCAGCGCCAATGCGAACAAGGCTAAAAAGGAAAAGGAAAAAGAACAGAGGGCATATGAGAACAGGAGTTAGCACCCCCGCGCCGCTCCCTATCAAAAACGATTTTATCTGAAGGAGCTTATATACATGACCCAATCGAAACGTCAAAAGGAAAGGCAATGGGCCGCCAGGAAAGAAGAGCAAAATCCCCATGGAAAAGTGAAATCATTCGAACAGCTTGCTGACGAAGCAGGAAAAGGCGGCAACCAGCAGGGGAAATAAACAGGGTTCTTCATGCACAGGACTACTTTTAACACAAAAAGCCAATCTCCGCCGTGCCGGAAATTGGCTTTTTGTTTATTATGCTGTCAAATCGCCCTTAGGGCCGAAAAATTCATAATGGATTCTCTCTTCGTTTACACCTAATTCTTTTAGCGAACGATAAATTGCCTCCATAAATAGTAACAGTGTTTATTATATTATACTCTCTCAATTTGCATTGTGATATAAATCACACTTTAAGCAAGAAGGTATTCTACGGATGATACTAACATGAAACAAGTCCCGCAGCCCTCCCTACTCTTTTTTCCGAAATTTACCACCAGCGAGAGAAAGGGATTTACAGAAACAAACAGAAAATATAAAGAAATACACTATTAAAATTATAGGTGGAACTTCAATGTTGAGATTAGTTAATTGGACAATCGAAACTAAGTCACTTCTTTTTTATGAGGGGGGAGTGGATACCCCTTATGAAGAAGAGCGATTATACCATACCCGTTTCTTCCCTAACCGCACCAGATTTATTTATGGAGAAATTGAGCTTTCTTATTCTCTCCTAACAAACAACCGATTGGTTCAATTGGAATATGTATACTACTCGCCTGACGGTACCATTTTCGACCAAAATACGATGGACATCGAACTTCCCGCTGGAACAGATTCTTATTCCCACAGCTTTCGAAACGGAATCCTCAAATACACCCCATGGCTGCCCGGGGAATACAAAGTGGCTGTTTTTTATGATGGGAATGAAATAGCTGTAAACTCGTTTGAAATGATAAGAAGAGTTGATTCTGCCTTTAATGAAATGACAGTTGATTCCTTCCTTTTGTTTGAGTCAGATTTAGAAGAATTGCCTAAACCAATTGAACGTCTCTATCTTTCTAAATTTATGCAAGTGCAAACTAGGGCGATTTATTGTGAGGTATATGTCTCCTACCCTAAGCTTCGAAAGGATACGCATGCCATTATTGATCAAATCTATTATGACCCCGATGGCAATGAATTCGGAAGAAATCAACTTGAATTTATTGCTGAAAAGGAAACAACATGCTTAACTTTCGAAATGGGTTTGGGCTATGACACAGGTGGAAGATGGCTCTGCGGACTATATAGAATTGAGTTATTTCTTAATGGATCGTACTTAGGCGAAAAAGAGTTTGAAATCATCACCCTTAATGTAGCCTTGCTTCCTGCGCTTATTTTTGACTCCCTTAAATTCTTTCAGTCTGGGTATGTGATAGATGAAAATGAAAAACGAGTCTATCAAACCAAGTTTTCTAAAGAAACTACTTGTTATGTCTATTGGGAGCTATCGTTCTCGTTCCCGCTTATTCATAAAAAAAGAAAGATTGAGGTTGAATTCGTGTACCTGAAGCAGGACCAAACCGTGTTCGGTTACGATAAAAGTCCATTCTATTTAGAAAGAGGCTGGGAAAATGCCTGTCTGTTTAATAGCTGGGGGTTTTTCGATCCGGGCAGGTGGGAAACAGGTATCTACACCGCCATCATCACGATAAATGGGAAAAAATTTTGCGAGGCCCAATTTGAAATCGTGGAATAACAATCTTCTATCTTTCCTTGATGCGCATTGCCTTCGTACTAGGTAGGAAGATTCTTTAATCATATTTCTAATCGCCCTCATAAAATAAAAACTAACCGGAAGTTGGTTCCGGTTAGTTTTTGTAGTGAATTTTAAAAATCCAATATTAAACAGTTACTGCAGAAAGTTTCTTAGCAACTTCTTTAACTTTTTCCAATCCTTCAGCAATGATTTGCTCAGCTTGATCAGGTGCCGCGGCATGTCCCTCGATGACTACTTCATCAATGATTTGCATACCGAATACGCCGCCAGCAACATTCTTAATGTAGTTAACGGCCATTTCCATTGCAGCTGCTGGGCCTTGGGAATAGATGCCGCCACGTGCGTTTAGGATGATTGCCTTTTTGTCCTTCATAAGCTGGACTGCCTGGCCGTTTTCATCATATTTGAACGTGTAGCCTGCCTCATATACATAATCGATAAATGTTTGAAGCTTGGCAGGAATTGTCAGATTCCATAATGGAAAAGCAAAAACAACGACATCCGCTGCTGTTAAAGCATCCTTTGCTTTTTGCTTTGCAGCCAAAATACGTTTTTCAACATCTGCAAGTTCTTCTCCAGATGCAAGTTTGCCGAATGCATTGAAAAGATCCTGGCCTAGGTACGGCATATCTTCAGCAAAAACATCAAAAGTTGTTACATTGACGCCTTCAAGGTTTTCCATGAAAGTTTCATACATCTTGCTTGATACAGCTTCAGAAGCTGGTCTGTTATTTGCTTTTACTACTAATACGTTCATTTATCTACTATCTCCCTTTTTTAAATGAAATCGAGATATCTTCGTATAATATATCTCGAATTAAAAATATATCAAAATATCATTTAAGTCAACCCTACGAACTTTCCTTATACCTATAACCGTTCGAAAACGATTCGAACCTAACTAAGAGAGCAGCCATCCCCAATAAAAAAGGGTTGTAGATATTTTATCTACAACTCTTCTTAACGTCGATCATATTAGAACACCCTTATTTTTGAAACCTGTCCAACAGGCTAAAAAACTCACGAACAAAATCATAGAATAACTTCTCTGCGGGAAGCAGCTTCCGTTCAGAAGGAATGATGACGCCAACTGTACGGGCAACTTGCGGTTCAGTGACCGCCAGCCTTACTGTTGAGCGCGGAAGGCTTTCAACCAATGTAACTTCCGGAATAAGGGTCACCCCCAAGCCCGCCGAGACCAACCCCTTAATTGCATCAATATCTTCCCCTTCAAAGGAAACATCGGGCTCAAAGCCATATTGCTTACAGGCATTGTCGACTATTTCACGCAAAACAAACCCCTTTGGAAACAATATAAACGAATCATCTCTTAATTCATTCAGGTTAAGTGATCGTTTATTTGCAAGAGGATGGTGGGCTGGAAGCAGGGCAACTATACTTTCTGTAAACAATATATCCCCTCTTACCTTTTTCTCGTGCATTGGAAACGGACCGAGAAGCGCCAAATCAATATCCCCTTTTACAACACCACTAATCAAATCATGGTAAGAACTCTGTTTCAGCTTAAACTTCACTTGCGGATAACGCTCCCGAAAGGCAGAAACAATTGTAGGCAGCGTATAGGCTGCCAGGCTGCTTGGAAAACCAATGTTGATGACCCCATGCTCCGGGTCGATATATTCCTGGACTTCCTGCCTCGCATTATCGATTACCTTCATCGCTTCTTCCATATGTTCAAGAAAAATTTTCCCAATAGAGGTTAAGCGCACATTCCTGCCTTCTCTTATAAAAAGATCGACCCCAAGTTCCGCTTCGAGATTAAAGATCTGTCGGCTCACAGCGGATTGGGCCACATGCAGCGCCAATGCGGCCTCTGTCACATGCTCCCGCCTGGCAACTTCAATAAAATACTGGATTTGCCTTAACTCCATTGACGATCCACTCCCAATCGTTCTCATTTCGGCATCATTCTTATCTAATTTTCATATTGTTTAGATTGTTTTTCAATAATAAAATTAGGAAATTAAATAATCTATATGAATAAAGACTAAATCCAGCCAATTTTTAAATGCAAACAAATGCTAACGAAGGGGTGTTCAAGCGAGCATGGCTACACTACATAAACTTGATGAAGCAAACATGGAAATGGCGAAAGAATATGTAAATGAAGTATTTGAAACAGTTATGAAGCGTAATCCTTTTGAATGTGAATTCCACCAGGCTGTAAAAGAAATTTTCGATTCCCTTGCCCCAGTGTTTGCGAAACATCCAAAATATATGGCCCACGGCATCCTTGAACGCATAGTGGAACCGGAAAGAGTCATCAGCTTCAGGGTCCCTTGGGTTGACGACCAGGGAAAAGTACAAGTAAACCGCGGATTCCGGGTCCAATTCAACAGTGCGATCGGACCCTATAAAGGCGGGCTTCGTTTCCATCCTTCCGTTAATGCAAGCATCATTAAATTCCTTGGCTTCGAGCAGATTTTTAAAAACTCCCTCACCGGGCTCCCGATTGGCGGAGGCAAAGGCGGAGCCGACTTTGACCCAAAAGGGAAATCCGACGGGGAAATCATGAGATTCACCCAGAGCTTTATGACGGAACTCTACAGGCATATCGGCCCGGATGTTGACGTACCAGCCGGAGACATCGGTGTCGGGGCCAGGGAAATTGGTTTTATGTACGGCCAATATAAGAGACTACGCGGCGGTTTTGAAGCAGGTGTCTTGACCGGAAAAGGCCTTGGATACGGTGGAAGCCTCGGCCGGACCGAAGCGACTGGCTACGGCACTGTATACTTTGTCGAGGAAATGCTAAAAGACAAAGGGCTCAGCTTTAAAGGCAGCACGGTTGTCGTTTCCGGCTCAGGCAATGTGTCAATCTATGCGATTGAAAAGGCGATGCAGCTTGGCGCGAAGGTCGTCGCCTGCAGCGATTCAAACGGATATGTGTATGACAAAAACGGCATCAATCTTGATACCGTTAAACGCCTGAAAGAGCTTGAACGGAGAAGAATTAAGGAATATGTAGAAGAACATCCACAGGCACTATATTTCGAAGGGTGTTCAGGGATTTGGTCGATCCCTTGCGACATTGCTTTGCCATGCGCAACGCAAAATGAGATCGATGAAGCGTCTGCAAGACTATTGGTTGCCAATGGGGTGAAAGCGGTCGGAGAAGGGGCGAATATGCCATCGACTTTGGAGGCGATTGACGTTTTTTTGAAAAATGAAGTCCTTTTCGGTCCTGCAAAAGCCGCCAATGCAGGCGGTGTCGCAGTCTCAGCTTTGGAAATGTCCCAAAACAGCATGAGGTTGTCGTGGACTTTTGAAGAAGTGGATGCCAAATTGCAAATGATCATGGAGAATATTTACCGAAACAGCGTCAAGGCGGCCGATGAATACGGCTATCCTGGAAATCTTGTTGTAGGTGCCAATATTGCTGGTTTTTTAAGAGTGGCTGACGCGATGATTGTTCAAGGAGTTATTTAATAAAAAAACTGTCATTGTACTAAG
The DNA here is from genome assembly GCF_003362805.1 of Neobacillus piezotolerans. Classification (GTDB taxonomy): domain Bacteria; phylum Bacillota; class Bacilli; order Bacillales; family Cytobacillaceae; genus Bacillus_D; species Bacillus_D piezotolerans. The sequence continues at coordinate 111,112 of NZ_QNQT01000002.1, read as the reverse complement.
TGGGATTGCTTTTAATCAGAAGCAATCCTTTTTTCGTAAAATATATCCCAACACCATTATTAAAGATGCAATTAGTTGAGAATAAAAGAGCCAATTGAAAATAAAAAACCCCCTCTTTCAACCGTTTCTAACCGCTATAAATAGCCACTTACAATCTAAATTCGATTGCATTCAGCAAAATAAAACCTTTTCCCTTGACATACAATGACATCTATACAATAATAGTTAGTGTATTAGAATTATTATAAATAACTAATGATAATAAAAAGAAATTGTTTTTAGTTATTTATATTTTTCACCAAACCACTAATTATTATTTCAATAGGAGGAATTGCATTATGTCACTTATCGGAAAAGAAGTACAACCATTCAAATTACAAGCTTACAAAAACGGAGAGTTTATCGAAGTAACTGAGCAGGATTTTAAAGGCCAGTGGACTGTCCTTTGCTTCTATCCAGCGGATTTTACATTCGTTTGCCCAACTGAATTGGAAGACCTTCAAAATCAATACCCAGCTCTTCAAGAACTAGGGGTTGAAGTATTCTCAGCATCAAGGGATTCTCATTTTACACATAAGGCATGGCACGATACATCCGAAACAATTGGTAAACTTACTTATGCAATGATTGGTGACCCTGCCCATGTTCTATCTCGAAACTTTGATGTGTTCATTGAAGAGGAAGGCGCTGCTGACCGCGGTACATTTATCATTGACCCTGATGGAGTCATCCAAGCGGTTGAAATCAACGCAGGCGGCATCGGACGTGACGCAAGCACGCTAATTAACAAAATCAAAGCAGCACAATATGTACGCAACAATCCAGGTGAAGTTTGCCCGGCGAAATGGGAAGAAGGATCTAAAACCCTTAAGCCTAGCCTTGATCTTGTTGGAAAAATCTAAGGAGTGCTATGAATGATACTAGATGCAGATATTAAGGCCCAATTAAATCAATATCTTCAACTGTTGGAAAACGATGTTCTGCTGAAAGTCAGCGCAGGGTCCGATGAAGTATCGAAAGACATGCTAGCTCTTGTTGATGAGTTAAAAGGCATGTCTCCAAGGATAATAGTCGAAACTGCCACTTTGGAAAGAACACCAAGCTTTAGTGTCAATCGCATCGGTGAGGATACCGGAGTAACGTTCGCCGGTATTCCTCTTGGACACGAATTCACTTCCTTTGTGTTGGCACTGCTGCAGGTAAGCGGACGTGCCCCAAAGGTTGATCAAAGCGTGATCGATCAAGTGAAAAGCTTGGAAGGCGAGTATCGTTTTGAAACATACGTGTCCTTAACCTGCCATAACTGCCCTGACGTCGTCCAGGCGTTGAACGTAATGAGCGCTCTTAACCCCGGAGTCACCCATACGATGATTGACGGGGCTTCCTTCAAGGATGAAGTAGAAAGCAAAAACGTAATGGCGGTGCCAACTGTTTTCCTTAATGGAAAAGAGTTTGGCGGCGGACGTATGTCCCTCGAAGAAATTCTGGCAAAGCTGGGAAGCACACAGGATCCATCCGAGCTCTCCAATAAGGAACCTTTCGATGTCCTGGTTGTCGGAGGAGGCCCCGCGGGTGCAAGCGCGGCCATTTATGCGGCGCGTAAAGGGATTCGCACCGGGATTGTAGCTGAACGCTTTGGCGGACAGGTTATGGATACGGTCGGAATTGAAAACTTTATTGGCACGAAATATACAGAAGGCCCCAAGCTGGCCGCAACCCTCGAAGAGCATGTGAAAGAGTATAAAATTGATATCATGAATCTTCAGCGGGCAAAAAGCCTGGAAAAGAAAGACTTCATTGAACTTGAGTTGGAAAACGGCGCTGTTCTAAAAAGCAAAACCGTTATTCTTTCTACCGGCGCCCGCTGGCGTAAAGTCAATGTTCCAGGTGAAACAGAATTTACAGGCAAGGGCGTCGCCTACTGCGCCCACTGTGATGGTCCGCTATTCGAAGGAAAAGATGTTGCGGTCATTGGCGGGGGGAACTCCGGAATTGAAGCAGCCATTGACCTTGCTGGAATTGTGAATCATGTAACCGTTCTGGAGTTCATGCCGGAATTAAAAGCTGATTCAGTCCTGCAAGATAAGCTATTCAGCCTTCCAAATGTAACGGTTGTTAAGAACGCCCAAACAAAAGAAATTACCGGTACTGACAAAGTAAACGGAATTACTTATATCGACCGCGAAACAGGCAATGAACATCATGTCGAACTCGCTGGGGTATTCGTTCAAATCGGCCTTGTACCGAATACGGATTGGCTGGGTGACTCACTCGAACGCAATCGCATGGGTGAAATCGTCGTTGATAGCCGCGGTGCAACAACTTTGCCTGGCGTATTTGCCGCCGGCGACTGTACAAACAGCCCGTATAAGCAAATCATTATTTCGATGGGCTCAGGTGCGACAGCCGCACTAGGCGCATTTGATTATCTCATCAGAAATTAATGGATATCTTTAGCAACATAATAAAGCCGCTGTACTTCCAATTAAGGAGTACAGCGGCTTTTTTTTTCGGCTTCCGCCCGGGTAAAAAACAAAAGCACCTTCTAAAAGATGCTTTAAAATCATAATTAATGGGATACTGTCTTTCTTTCTTCATTCTCATGGATGGCCATCGAGCTTTCTCCTCCAAGGCCAAGCGCCCAGGTGGTGAAAGCATGAAGTTCATTGAAAAGTTCCTGGTTCTCGGAAAGTTTCAAACCATAGGAAGGAATCATTTCCATGATTTTCGGTTCCCAAGCTTTAACATGCTGCGGGAAACACTTTTTGATAACCTCAAGCATGACGTGCACAGCGGTTGAAGCACCCGGGGATGCGCCAAGCAATGCGGCGACAGACCCATCAGCGGCACTAACTACTTCCGTACCAAACTGAAGCGTTCCTTTTCCGCCGGCAACTGTATCCTTAATCACTTGGACACGCTGGCCCGCCACAATGATATCCCAATCCTCGCTTCTGGCGTTCGGAATAAATTCCCGCAATTCCTCGATACGCTGTTCTTTCGATAGCATCAGCTGCTCAATCAAGTATTTTGTCAATGGAATGTTTTTTGCCCCAGCGGCAAGCATTGTAACGAGATTATTAGGTTTAACGGAATTTATTAAATCCATATTTGAACCTGTTTTCAGGAATTTTGGCGTGAAGCCGGCAAATGGCCCAAAGAGCAGGGATTTTTTGTCGTCGATATAGCGTGTATCGAGATGGGGCACCGACATTGGCGGAGCGCCTACCTTGGCTTTACCATATACTTTGGCGTGATGCTGCTCGACTACGTCTGGATTGTTGCATACAAGGAAAAGTCCGCTTACAGGGAAACCCCCGATATGCCTGCTTTCCGGAATGCCTGTTTTTTGAAGCAAAGGAAGGCTTCCTCCCCCGCCGCCAATAAAAACAAATTTAGCGGAATGGCGTTCAATGGCACCTGTGGCCATATTCCAGACTTTCAATTCCCATAGGCCGTTGCTCGCGCGTTTTATATCATCAACCTGGTGTTTATATTTTATATCAACCTTTTGATTTTTTAAGTGATCAAATAAGATTCGTGTCAATGCGCCGAAGTTAACGTCTGTCCCAGAATCGATTTTGGTTGCCGCCATCGGTTCGTCGACCCTTCGCCCTTCCATAATTAGCGGCATCCATTCCGCTAGTTTCCCATTGTCTTCGGAAAATTCCATACCCTGGAACAGTGGATTGTTTGAAAGCGCTTCAAATCTTTTTCTTAGGAAGGTAACATCTTTTTCACCCTCCACCAAACTGATATGTGGCAAAGGCATAATGAAGTCTTTTGGATTACGGATTATATTTCTGTTTACTAGATAAGACCAAAATTGCCTTGAAATCTGAAACTGTTCATTTACATTGATAGCTTTGCTTATATCTAGGGAACCGTCCGGTTTTTCAACGGTATAGTTAAGCTCGCATAGAGCCGAATGACCTGTGCCAGCATTATTCCATTCGTTGGAGCTCTCTTCTCCGGGGCCTTCAAGTTTCTCAAATACAGTAATTTTCCAGTCCGGAACTAATTCCTTCAGCAGTGTCCCTAAAGTAGCGCTCATGATCCCTGCGCCAATTAAGATAACGTCTGTTTCAGTTTGTCTGTTACTCATTTTACCCATCCTTATCTTATAAGCTTTGCAGAAAGAATGTAAACGCTCTCTTTAATGAGTCACAGAAAGCCTAGGCGCAAACAAAACATCTTTTCTGCATTCAGTATAATCCGATAGTAAAACCCTACTTTTCTAGTATATCACTGTTATTTACAGATTAACATTTCTACTGTTTAAAAGATGCCAATATTAAAAATATCTTCTTAAGTAGGATAACACATAAAAAATACCCCAGACCTTTTTAATCTGGGGGATTATATCTATTAAACTATCATTTCCGTTTTAACGCTTCCGCTTTAAATTCCGCATAACTTCGCTTGTATTCTTCTTCCATTACCGCCTTGAATGGCAGCCTGTCTTCGGACAACCAAAATGACAAATCAAAAGCAGCTGCATCCCCATGAAAAGTGCCTTTCAACTTGGTTTGCTTACCGTCTACATTTGTGTAAAACTCCAGCATTTGGCCATCAGTTATTCCGTTTAGAGCATAGTTGGTTTCCTCATAGGAATTATTCGGGGTCCCCGTATCAGCCATTAAAAGAAGAGATCCTGTCAGTTCGCCTTCAAGCAGGGCTTCATCGATTTTCAGGAACAGCTGGTAAGAACCGTTTTCCGAGGTATAAAGAAATCCATAGATATGATTAAGGTCGGAAAAGAATTTCCTTAACCGTTTGTTCTCTTTTTCCTCAGAATGGTACACGGCCGTTTCAAACTCCTGCTGAATATCTTTTACATAATCATCGATTATCTTTTGCCCAACCGCTTTGTATATATCTGCGGCTCTCCCCTGCTCTTGCACCATAAGGTTCGGCCCGTTGAACCATGCGGCGTACGTGATTTTTTTCCCGTCCCCGGTTACTGTTAATTCATACCCTTTTCCGGTTTTTTCTCCCCTTAAGGAATAATGTTTTTCTTCCAGAAAGGGAGGATCCCCGATTTTTTCGATGATATTCATTCGATGCTGTTTCCCTTTCACTTTCCCGCCCCGGCTGTTCAAATTGAGCCAGTAAAGGATGCCATTTTCCCTGTATGCATAGGCATCAGCCTTGTTCAGTGGATCCTTTCTGTCGCCCGCAGCTGATACCGCCCACCAGGCGGCAATGCCAATCAGCAATATGATAGCCGCTGTACCCACATAGAGTGAATTCTTCAGACGGTGTCCCTCCTTTTAATAGCGCAAACATCTTAATATTTTTTAAAAAAAGCCGTCCTTTAACGTTACTTAGTTCCTTCCATTTTATCACACCCGTACTAACATGATTTCAAGCCGGCGATTGTCACATATCATGGCTTTTTCTGACAACCTAACCCCGATTTCACCTTGCGCTTGTCAGATATTAGTAACACTCTCTCCGGAGGCGGCCTAGCCTGCTAACAGCTTTTGACCGGCCTTCTCTCCTGCTATTCATACTTTCGATACTAAATCATTCGACCTATTGATAATTCAAATTGCCCTTGATATAAAATTACCGTTATAGTAAGGAGTAAATTATATCTTTAACATGCCTAGAACTCCCTAGGCATTTTTTGTATGGATCAATTCTGAACGTTTCCATCGGGCCGCTTTACCAAAAGGCTGTCCACTTGGGTTTTTTCAAAAGGAGAGTGAGGTCTAATGAATCTTTATTCAAAAATATACAAAGAATATTGGAATCCGTACATGGCGATTGGCATTGCGGGCCTGATAAGCGCCTTGTATTTCGGAATTACCGGTACGGTTTGGGCGGTTACCGGGGAATTTACCCGTTTAGGCGGGCACGTCCTCGAGTGGTTTGGGGTGAATGTAACGGACTGGGCGTATTTTAACCTGGTTGGCATGCAGGGGACTCCCATTACACGGACGGATGGCTGGATTGTCATTGGAATGCTGGTTGGCGGACTTATAACCATTTTATTAAGCAACAGTTTTAAAATCCGTATTCCGAAACAAAGCGCCGTCTGGCACAAGGCTTTGCCGGAGGAATTATCGCGGGGTTTGGAGCCCGCCTTGCCCTCGGCTGTAACCTGGCAGCATTTTTCACAGGGGTACCACAGTTCTCGTTTCATTCCTGGTTCTTCATGGTGACCACGGCCATCGGGACCTTCTTTGGGGTGAAAGTAGTGAATACGAAATGGTGGCGGGGTAAACCGGCCCTGATGAAAGGAACTCCGAACCCGGTTGTCACCGAACACGAACAAAAAAAGAATATCCAGCCGATCCTGGGTTTACTTTTCGCATGTCTTTACACAGGCCTGGTTATATACTTCTTCGCAGCTGGAAAATCCATGCTCGCGGTCACCTGTATCGCGGGGGCTTTGTTTGGGATTTTAATTGAACGTGGACAAATTTGTTTCACTTCCGCTTTTCGCGATTTATGGATCAGCGGTCGCGCCGTGATGTCAAAGGCGATTGCGGTTGGGATGATGATCAGTGTTGTCGTTACGTTCTTCTATATTCAAAGTGGCTCTGTTGCCCTCATTAAAGTCGTTGCTCCAAGCACTGCAATTGGCGGGCTGCTATTCGGGTTTGGCATCGTTTTGGCCGGCGGCTGTGAGACCGGTATGATGTATAGGGCTATGGAAGGCCAAGTGTTATACTGGGTGGTAGGCGCGGGAAATATTGTTGGCGCCACACTGCTAGCTTACGGCTGGGATCATCTTGGTATCTACAACGCCCTAGTCGAAAATTGGCCGAAAGTGAATTTGGTCGAGCAATGGGGGCCAATGGGAGCTTTGTTTGGAACGTTGGCCATGCTTGCTGCCTGGTTCTTATTATCAAATTGGTGGGAGAAGCGATTCCGCTATGGCACAGGAATCAAACATCCTAATACGGAAAAGAGGATCTCCCACGTTACAAAGGAGGCTTAATCCATGTCACAAGTAATTGACGTCAATTACACTCTCGACATTCGCGGCGAGCCTTGACCGTACCCTGTCATTTATGCGCTGGATGCGCTGAAAACCATGAAGATCGGGGAAGTCTTGCAAGTTATTGCTGATTGCCCGCAATCCTTCCGAAGTGTTCCCGAAGAGGCTGTTAAACACGGCTACAAGCTATTGGCAGAGCCGAAGAAAGTCGGACAGGACATCTATTTTTACATTAAAGTCGTTCACTAGCTTTACGCATTATTTGCCTTTAAAGCAAATATATCTAAAAAGTACCCTGCAGCCTTGATATTGAAGTCAGGCTTTAGGGTACTTTTTTGTTATGTTACTTTTCTACTGTTCCTTCGGCAAAGAGATTACCGACTTAAACAAGTCTCCATCAATTTGAATGGCAAATTTCCCGCCTTGGATTTCAATCAGGCTTTTGACAATCGATAGCCCTAAGCCGCTGCCCTGGTTTGAACGGGATTCATCGCCTCTCTTAAACCGTTCCATTAATTCATCCGCGGAGATATTAAGCTCATAAGCGGAAATATTCTTGAAAGAGAGAAGAATTTTGTTTCCTGCATCCTCGATTTGGATATAGACCCTTGACCCGGGAAGCGCATACTTAAAAATATTCGATAAAATGTTCTCTATCGATCTCCACAATAGTTTCCCATCGGTCTTTACAATTACCTTTTCGCTAGGAAAATTAATCTTGAAATCCAAACCGGAGGCTTCAATTTTATCGTTCACTTCTCCCAATCCCTGTGTCAGGAGCGAGACCATATCGATTCGTTCCAACTGGACTGGAATGTTACCGCTGGACGCTTTTGCCGCTTCAAATAAATCATCCGTCAGCACTTTGAGCCGCTTCGATTTTTGGTCGAGTACATCGATATATTCTTCAGCCTTTGCCGGATCCTTTTCTCTTTTCAGCAAATCAACGTACGTAATAATCGATGTTAATGGTGTCCTAATATCATGCGATACATTGGTGATAAGCTCAGTTTTTAATCGCTCGCTTTTCAGTTCGCTGTCCACCGCTTTTTTCAAACCATCGGTAATGCTGTTAATATCGGCGGCCAGTCCGGCAAACTCTCCTTTTTCTCCCACGTAAATACGGTGATGGATGTCGCCATCTTTTATTTTCTCCACCCCGTCCTGTATCGCCTGGAATGCCTTGATCTTCTTTAATGAAAACCAAGCCGCAAGTCCTAGGGTAATCGGGAAAATAAAGAACGTTAAACCAACCAATATGGGGTATCCAATTACAATCAATACCGTCTTAACCCCAATGCTTCCGCTATCATATACATTCCGGACAAATTTAATGAATCGGTAAATAATTTGATAAACGAGTGAATGTTTAAAGAATGTTCGATTCTTTAAATGCCTAACCAATGAGAGGACAAGGAATAGGCCTGGTATCGCAATCGGCAATGTTATAGGAATCACCATTTTTGAAAGGTTTTGATGTGGAACCCCGTTCACCATTGAAACCCAAACTGCGATTAATATCATACATAGTACAATGTTCACATCAACATACAATTTATCCAATGAAGACAAGTGCAGTTTTTTATCATTGTATGACTTTCTCCCGGTCACGACTACAAGATAGAGAAATGAAAGGATTAAGCCTGCCAAAAATCCTAGTAATGCATAAAAGCTATTTCGGGCAATTTCTTTGTTATCTTTCCACTCCTGGATTTTGGGATTTAAATAATCCTCCGGAAAACCAACGTAAATAGCTTTGCCTGCAGCATCCACTTCTACTTTACTTTCTCCCATCTGTTGGAAGTATTCATTCTCTTCTATTTCTTTCGGATAAATGTCACTTTTATATCCGTCATATATCAAATAAGAAGGAAAACCTTTAAACTGTTCTTGGTCTGTCATCCTACTGTTCTTATATTCATTGACGCCATCACTGGCAAAATAAAGCGGTTCTTTAACTTCATGTACTCTTTGCAACAAGGAATGGAATACCCTTAAATCATCTTTAATAAGTTTCTCTCTTGCTTCGGAAATCTTATCTGCATAGTCGGCTTTAAACTTTTCATAGTTTTCCGCTTCGCTTAAATTTGGGTTATAGTTTCTTGAATAGTTCTGATACTCATGAAATAAATCTTCATCAGAAAATCTTAAGTCCTCTTCACTGACTGTTCCGCCATCTAGAATATGCTTCTCACTTTTATATTCCCCTATCAGTTGGTTGAGGTCGGTAACGAGTGTTTCATTTTCTCTATAAAAAGAAAAGCTATGAAAATAGTTCTCTTCAAAAATAATGCCAAAATTCCCATGATTCACCTTATTAATTTCAAAAAACTCTTTTAAAAAACCAGCAAAACAAGAAATAACCAGAATAAAAGCGATTATTTTTGTTACGACTGAGTGGCTATAATTTTTCAACTTTATATCCAACTCCCCACACCACCTTCAAATATTTAGGCTCTTTCGGATTGATTTCTATCTTTTCCCTGATTTTTCTTATATGGACAGACACCGTATTTTCCGGGCTAAAGGCCGTCTCGTTCCAAACCCTTTCATAAATCTCCTCAATGGAGAAAACTCTTCCAGCATTGGCCGTTAAAAGTTTCAATATTTTATATTGTACCGGGGTAAGGTGGACCAGTTCTCCATCGACGGTGATGGTTTTACTATCATCCTCGATGACGAGCCCCCCTGTTTTGTATACATTGCTTTTTGTTTCAAGACTCCCCAAAGTTGTAAATCTTCGCAGTTGCGACTTTACCCTCGCGATGAGCTCCAAGGGATTGAACGGTTTGGTTATATAGTCATCTGCCCCAATATTGAGCCCCAATATTTTGTCGTAATCCTCCGACTTGGCGGATAGCATGATCAAAGGTATATTTTTATCCTCCCGAATCTTCCTGGTAGCACTTAATCCGTCCATCATCGGCATCATAATATCCATGATAATCAGATGGATCTCCTGATTATCGATGATCTCGATCGCCTCTAAACCGTTAAAGGCTTTAAATACCTGGTAACCCTCGTTTTCCAGGTAAATGCCTATAGCGTTGACAATTTCCTTATCATCATCACAAACCAAAATATTCATGTTCGTTGGCTCCCAAATATGTATGTCATCTTTAATCTCCCCCTGTATCTCTAAATTCATGATACCGGGCAAATCTTAACAAACCAATGATAAAAATCTTAAGATTTTCTTAATGAAAATAAAATAGCCCAACGTGTCTTGGATTTCTCCAACACGTTGGGCTTAATAGCAGATGGTTTTGAATCGTCTTCAGAGCAAAGAGCGGCCATATTTACTATTAAATTGTTTCACTTAAAGCGGAGCCATTATTGTTTTTAGCAAATGCCAAGATCCATTACTTTGGATTTCTCTTTCCAACCAATCCAACGCCCGGATTCAGGCCTTTATACTCCATAAGCGGATCGATTGCCCATTCCTTTGATAGCTTTAGTACATGCTCCTCATCTGGAAAAATAGGGTCTTCATGATCCAATTCTGTGTATACGAAATGATTTTTTAGCTCCTCTGCGGTAAGTTCGCCTTGGTTTATTAATGTCTCGCCGCTTTCACCCAAATAACCATATGCCCTGACGATTTCACCGTTAATCGCTTTTGCCCAGGCGTGATAGTCAACAACGCGATGAGTTCCAAAATAATATGCCTCGCCAAATTTTTCGCTTAGATGTTGGATAGTTTTTAGTGGGCCTTCATCTGTGGAATCCGATATATCGGGCATTTCCGGATTGACCACGATGGTCCAACCCTTCACCGGGGGAGCGACAAAGCAATAATCATCCTCAGCTCCATCTATGCCAGTCGACCAATTAGCAGCCTGAATGTCTTCCAAGTTCAATTCCTTGGCGACTTCGCCCGTATTCTCAGTTTTAATTACTAACCATTGCGACTTATAGCCAAAACCTACAGGCATATCCGGTTGATTATTATAAACACGCTTCTTGAATGATTCGGCTGCTTGGGTATCAGCAGCCCGCAAGCCTTTATCCACCGATCGTGACTTTCTTAGATTATTAAAAAACAATACAGCAACCACAAATAAAACTATAAAGATAAGAGGTTTCATCATTGTCACCCATTCTATTAAAAGTGAGAATCCTATACTTATAAATTCTCCACGATTTCCCGCTTTTCCTTTTGGACTGCTTCAAGCTGTTTCAAGGTTTCCGCCTGCTTCTTCTCCAACTTTGTTAAAATTTCACTGACTTTACGGTTCTGATGCCTCGTTTCTTCGACCGACTGGGTGATTTTACTCTGGACCATATAATCGACAATGAACCCATCGAAGAAAAAGTCCGCAAACTTCAACATTCCGGAAACATTGATATCAAGATAAGCTGTTTCTTTCACATCAAGCAATTCCTTTTGAAATTTACGCATTCTTACCTGTGCCCGATGAAGGCTTTCTTCAGCGGCGTCAATATGTTGATGTTTTTTAATTCCGGAAATGGTTCCCCCGCCAAACATATCGAATTGTCCCCAAGCCCCTGCGCGATCCAGGGATTCCAATGCATCCATAAGAGCATTTTTGACGCTCCCCCCAGCAGCAATCGCCTCGTTCAATTCGGTAAGGCTTGATTGCAGTCCGCCTTCCTGTTCAATCAGTTCAAATAGTTTTTCGGCAAAAGGCGATGGGCTTTCTTTAATCAACTCTTCTTTCTGCTTAAGAAGCTGCTGATACTCCAGCTTGGAAGCTTCAAGCTTTTTCATTTTTTCGTGAAGCAAACTTATCTCCTTATCAATATCACCTTTTGTTTTCCGGGCTTCCGATAACTTATGCTGCGCTGCCAGCATCTCTTGTTTTTCTTTTGTTAGTTTGGTCTCCTTTGTACCTGCCAGTGTCGCGAGCAAATTGGCTAAACTAAGGCGCTCAAGCTTCACCACATCATCCTGCTCCGATTCAAACTGGTTTTGCAGTTGGGCAATCCTCTCCTCAATCTGGGCAAGTTCCTGCTCATAATCAGCCATCTGTACCCGATATTTATGGTCTTTACGCAATTCTCCTTTTATCGCGACCAGTTTGTTATTCATTTCAGTAAACATTTGACCCCTCCTTGTCGTATGTATGCTATACGGGTAAAAACAAAAAACGTTTCCTATAAATGGATAAATTTAAACGATTGAAGATTTATTTCAAGCGAACAACTATTTTTTCCTATTCAAAACAAGCTCTTATTACCATTTTATAACATAATTGAAAATAATCCTTCTCTTAAAAAGATTGAATTCGTATTCTCTTTTTGGCCAAACAAATAAATACATCGCCACTAAAAATCATCCTATAAATTCCAATCCATAATCTGTTAAAATAATAAAAAAGAACTGCATTTTTGAGTTTTCGCGGGTGTTTCACTTTGGAGATATTGCTGGTTTCGCTTGGCGCCATTTTCAAGCTCGTAAACAGCGCATCAGAGGCAATCGTACTTGCATTGCAAATTGCTTTGATTTATTTCCTGATCCGTCTGCTTTCATGGCAAAGGGACAAAAAAGATGCCCAGCAAATCAACGAGAAACTAAAGGCGTTTAAAAAAGAAATTTAAGCATGCAACGAATTGTAGAATACTATCATCATACACAAAGCCCGGGCCTTGGAAAATAAGGCTCCGGGCTTTCGTTTTGCTTTAAACAGTTGTAATTATGCAGACTAAATGGAAAAAGAATCATGCGGTGGCTTTTAGGGTTATTAATCGAAATAAACCTTATTTCCTTGTATAATATAAACTTGTGAATCTAAAATCCCAACTTGAGAAGGAGGTATGATGAATGGAATGGACATTTACCGGATTATTTATTATATCCGCTTTAATGCTGGTTGTTTCTATTCTAAAATCAACTCGCGCAGCTAAGGCTCAACACACCCAAATCGACCAGATTCATATTTCTATAATGGAAGAAATCAATACCCTTCAAAAATCGATTCGAAACATTGAGCTTGACCAAGAAGTTTTGATGAAGGAAGCAGGGCTTCAACTTTCTCTTGAGGAAAAACTTTTCATGCGTGAAGTGCTTGACTTATATGATCGCAAATATTCGATTGAGAGTATTGCGGAAATGAAAAATGTTTCTTCAAGTACTATTCAAGAATTGCTTGCTCCTTATCAGGCCATGAAGGATGAAGGGAGAAAAGTTGCCAATGAGAATTAATTTATTAAGCAGCTTTGCGGCCGGAATGCTTCTGACCACAGCAATATGTTCAGCCGTCTACTTCACGGATGGCACACAGAAGGCTTCCAGCAAAACGGTAAAAGTTAATCCTTCCGAGGCCGAGATGAAAAGCAAACTGGAGACGAAAGGCTATATCGTGCAAACGAAGGACGAATACGACAAGGCCGCGGCAGATGCAAAGGCGGCAGCCGAAAAGAAAACTGTGCCTGCAGACAGCAAGACAACTGCCAAGCCTGTAACAAAAGTAGTCATTAATGTATCGGACGGGATGACGAGCATTGATGTAGGAAGAGCGCTTGTTCAAGCAGGCATTATCAAGGATGCCTTTACATTTTCCAAAGATATCGAGAAAAAAAACCTCATGAACAAGCTTCGCCCTGGCGTATTTGTGGTTGACAGCTCGATGACCTACGACCAAGTCATTTCCACGATATTTAAATAACAAAATGCCATCCAAAGTAAATGCCGCGCCAACTGGCCGCGGCATTTTTATATTTTACATCACCTTTTTTGCAACTTATTCACTTCAGGATGCAACTTACCGTTTTTCTATATACTTCCTTTTTGGATTTTTTTATGATGAGTTCATGAAAAAAACATTCACTAGTGGAGGGGTAATTTTAATGGGAACATTGCTTTTTTTAATCGGTATACTTTTTGAAATTGCTTTTGCAACCTACTGCATCGTAACGAACCAAAATCATAAAAAACTAATCAACTGGTTTCGGATTACTGCTTTCGCAGCATTTGCAATCCTGACTCTTGCATCAGTGCTTGAGTGGAGTTTCCGCTGGTTGCTCCTTACGCTGCTTCTTCTCTGTTTAGCCATAAACTCCGCCATTTCGCTTTTCCGCAATAAAACGAATACAAAAAAATACAAAATGTCTTCTATGATGCCTATACCGTCCATTTTAAAGGAGCGAAACATTTAAGCCTGACCGACCTTCCGCTTTTCTCGCCAATCCTTGCAAATATGCTGCAAGGCGGAAAAGCCAAAATTGATCAAGATTACTGCCTTGAAACGGAAAACAGCCTAATCCTTGCATTTTTCGATTATGAATTAAAGGGCATCGGGCGTTCTCCCCTAAACAAACATATTGATTTTTTATAGACAGGATAAGGTGGAGCCTGCATAAGCTTTTAACCAAAGCTGATTAGGCTTCACTTATTTCACCTTTTACACTTACTACTAACCCTCCCCTTGTTAGTCCGCAAAGTTCAAAACCCACAAAATTGATTCTTCACCATACATTTATTACTTTCTTCAGATATAGATTCCCTCTAATTACCCTTCATTTCCTTTCATTTTGAATCAGAATAACAAAATTGCATGAAAAAAACGCCTATCCAAATACTATCCAGGTGGATTCCTTTAAAAAGCAACGGGTATATAAAGCACCATAGAAGGCCAGTTTATTATTCTGTTCTAGCATTACATACCTTGCAGTCGCTGCTTTTTAAATAAGGAAAAAAGGAGACTCTTACTATGCAAAAAGAATTAATGGAAATTTTGGAAGCGCGTAAAGAGGGAATGGTTCAAATCCGCCGTTATTTGCATGAACATCCCGAGTTGTCCTTTAAAGAGGAAAAAACAGCGCAATATATTGCCGATTTTTACAACGGCAAGGATGTTGACGTTCAGCGTAATGTCGGAAATGGTTATGGAATCATCGTAACGATCAAGGGAGGGAAGCCGGGAAAAACGATCGCTCTTCGTGCCGATTTTGACGCCCTTCCCATTTTGGAAGAGACAGACGTGCCATTCAAATCGAAAAATGAAGGCGTCATGCATGCGTGCGGACATGATGCCCACACGGCTTACTTACTTGTTTTGGCGGATTGTTTAATCCAATTAAAAGACAAACTTCCCGGTACAATTAAAATCATTCACCAGCACGCTGAAGAAGCACCCCCTGGCGGAGCAAAAAGCATCGTTGAATCCGGAATCCTGGATGATGTAGAGAATATATTCGGGGTTCATATTTTCCCGACTCATCCTGCCGGTTTTGTTGGATATCACAGCGGGTTTTCGCTTGCTGGGAGGTCCTTTTTCAAACTTGTCATCCAAGGGGTTGGCGGGCATGGTTCCTCGCCGCACATGGCCAATGATGCGATTGTCGCCGCCGCCCATTTTGTTACGGCCATACAAACTGTGATTAGCCGCCGGATAAATCCGTTTGACCATGGAGTTATTACCATCGGATCTTTTGACGGGAAAGGAACCTTCAACGTGATTAAGGACAGTGTTCAGCTTGAAGGGGATGTCCGGTACATGACGGTTGAAAATCAGGAGCTAATCTCTAAAGAAGTGCACCGCATTGTCAAGGGGATTGAAGTGGAATTTGATGTAAAATGCGACCTTACCTATACAGCTGATTATCCGCCGCTATACAATGACCCGAAGGTAACCGCCGATGTCGTTGCCGCTCTTGAAAGCGCGAATGATCCGGATATCAAGGAAGTTGGCGAATACCCAATGCTCTCGGGGTCTGAAGATTTTGCTTATTATTTGGAAAAAATCCCAGGCTGCTTCTTTTTCATTGGATGTAAACCACAAGGAGTCGAGAATGCCTACTTTAATCATCACCCCAAATTCGATATCGATGAAGACTGTCTTCTTGTAGCAGCGAAATCGGTCGGACAGGTTGTTTGCAGCTATTACGGGCTCGACTAAGTGCTAAGAGAAAGGAAGGTATTACGAAAAGAATGTTGGAATACATAAAGGAAAAAATGATATAAGGTGGAAGTCCCCCTCAAAAAAAAGTGAAGCCTAAATTAGCTAAAATAAAATGCTAATTGGGCTTCACCTTTGTATCATCTTATGATGGATTTTGCCAACATCGGGGCTTTTCTTCACAACTCCCTTGCCGTCAACCTTTATTGTTATCCGCCTCTTTATCTGCCATCTCTTAAGATGATTTCTATTTGTTTAAGTATGCCCAGGCGTATTGGGCGTAGAGTTCTGCACCAGTTGCGAGGGCGTCTTCATCGACGTTGAATTTGCCGTGGTGGTGTGCCCATTGTGTGTCTTTTTCAGGGTTGCCGCTGCCTACGAGCGCGAAGCTTCCGGGGGCTTCCATCATGTACTCGCTAAAGTCCTCGCCGCCCATGGTTGGCTTTTCATGACGGATGACCCCCGCTCCAAATGCTGCGGCGGCTGTTTGTTGAACGAGTTTTGCACTGTCTTCATCATTGATGACTGCCTGTGTACCACGCTTGTATTCTACTTTCGCTGTTGCTCCGTATACTGCGGCGACTTGTTCCGCATATTGGCTAAGCTGCTGCTCGATATGGTCTCTCACTGCCGGGTCGAAACAGCGTACTGTTCCCTCAATAACCGCATTTTCAGCAATAACATTGAACCGTGTTCCGACTACCATTTTTCCAACCGTCAGCACAGCTGGCTGTAGCGGGTCAACGGTCCGTGACACGACGGATTGAACATTCATTACGAATGATGAAGCAACAACCGCCGCATCAATGCAAGCCTGTGGCATCGCGCCATGGCCGCCCCTCCCCTTAAACATTACTGTGAAAAGGTCCGCGGATGCAAAGGATGGTCCTGGGGTACAAGAAACGGTCCCTGTCGGCAGTTGGGACCAAATATGGATGCCGAACACATTATCCACTCCGTCCATAGCTCCCTGTTTCACCATGACTTTCGCTCCGGCCGCTACTTCCTCTGCCGGTTGGAAAATCAACCGGACATTGCCCGGCAACTCTTCTTTACAATCATTTAATGCTTTAGCGGCAATCAGCAGCATCGCCATATGGGCATCATGTCCGCATGCATGCATTTTTCCTTCTTCTTTTGATGCGTATGGAAGGTCTTTATTTAATTCTTCAACAGTCAAGGCATCCATATCGGCGCGCAATCCAACAGTCTTGCCTTGCTTTCCGCCTTCAATGGTTGCTATAACCCCTGTTGGTTCGGTCTTCCGGTAGGAGATCCCCAGTTTCTCAAGGTACCCACAAACAAAGGCTGTTGTCTTATATTCTTCAAAAGATAACTCGGGTTCACTGTGAAACTTTCTGCGCAACTCGACTAGTTCGTCATTGTACGCTTGAATTGCTTCCTTGATTTTTGCATGAATCATGTCTATTCCGCCTCCGTTAATGTCTTTGCTGTTTCATATAAAATCTCTGTAGCTTTTGCAATATCCCCGGCATCCGACCATTCTTCCGGACAATGGCTGAGGCCATCTTTACTTGGAATGAACAACATGGCTACATCGGTTACATCGGAAATAACCATGGCATCATGGCCAGCACCGCTGTTTAACGAACAGTACGGAAGATTCATTTCATTGCACTTTTCTTTAAAAAGAGAAAGAATTTCTTGATTCATTGCCTTGGGCGGCATATATAATTGCTGCTGGATGGATGTCTTGATTCCATTTCCATTATAGGATTCGATCCATCTGATTACTTTCTCGACCGCATCAAGAACCCGTTCTTCTTTTCCTGAACGTATATCAACGGTAAAAACGATCCTATCCGGAATCACATTCGCTCCGTTTGGCCATACGTTCAAGCGGCCGGTTGTGATGACGGTTCCTTCCCCTTCATCAGAGGCGATTTCCGGGAACCGGGCAATCATGTTGGCTGCCGCAACTAACGCATCGGACCTGCGGTTCATCGGGGTGGTGCCCGCATGTCCTGCCTGCCCTTCAACAGTAACCTCCAGTTGGGTCAATCCTACAATGGCTTCCACCATTCCAATTGGAATACCC
The DNA here is from genome assembly GCF_003362805.1 of Neobacillus piezotolerans. Taxonomy (GTDB): domain Bacteria; phylum Bacillota; class Bacilli; order Bacillales; family Cytobacillaceae; genus Bacillus_D; species Bacillus_D piezotolerans. The sequence goes on along the minus strand of NZ_QNQT01000002.1, from coordinate 93,240 downwards.
TTTTCTTCTAGAATCGGTCCTTGTTCAATGTGTAATTCCAGGAAGGCTTTTATTGTTTTGGGATCTCTTTTTTTCGGAAGAGATGGGTCAAGGCCGATACTCTTCATCGCCTCCGCCGTTGTAATTCCATCTTGATCTTTTAAACTTATAAATTCCTCTTCATTCAACAGGCCAACGATTCCTCTTGAGCCCATCAGGCCGCCGCCAAATCTGGAACCCTCTTCTTCTATCAGGGCAACTACTTCTAATGGATACTTGGGTTTAAGGTTATTTTTAAAAAAGGAATGAGCGACCTCGAGTGCGGCCACCACTCCGGCAGGGCCATCGTAGGACCCGCCGTTTGGTACCGAATCAAAATGGGAACCGATCAGAACACTTGGCGCATCCTTTAATGTGCCTTCCAGCCTGCCAAAAATATTGCCAAAGCCGTCTTCTCTAACCTCAAGACCATATTCCCACATTTTTTCCTTAATAAATTTTCGCGCCTGCAGGTCCTCTTTGCTATAAGTCAGCCGGGTTGTCCCCTTGCCCGGTGTGGCCGTGAATTGGCTAAGGGCTTCGATTTGTTTTTCAATTCGTTCCTTTAAGCCGCTCAATGTTTTCCCCTCCACTCATTACAAGAATCCAACAAAGATACCTGCCAGGATAACGGATACAATCGTAACGGTTATGAAACCACCGACCAGCATCGGAGGCAGCATATGGCTTGTCAGCATTTCTCTTTCTTTTTCATCATCCGTTAACGACTTAATAACTTCGTTGGTAATAATATAGTCGGCTGGGAATCCATATAAGGCAGTTAGTGAAACAGCAAACGCCATATGTTTGCTCATTTTCAACATTTTTCCGGCGATATAGGAGAAAATATACATCCCGATAACGGCCAGAATAATTGACCCGATCAGGGGATATAGAATCTCCACCATCATACTAGGCGTCGCTTGTTTCAGGCCGTCAAAAATAAACAGCATCAGGACCATTAGTGCCATTCCGAAACCATTGGCTTTTTGCAATACTTGTCTTTCCAAAAATCCGGCGCTTGAGGCGATTACCCCAAAAAGCAAACATAGAACGAACGGACTGATGGAAACAACCGGTGCTGCCAAGGCTGAAACGAGGTAGGCAAGAAAAGCAACGAATGCTAGCCTAAAGAGCTTGAAGAAATCTGTGTTGTATTTTTCTGGCAAGTTTTTAAATAGTTTAAGCTCCGGTTGGGCTGTGGCTCGAGGAGCTGCCGACTCTGACTGTGCGGTTTCCTGTTCCTTGTTGCCCGCAATTTGACCGCTGCGATACAGTTTTAACAGCCTGTGCCCTTCTTTTTTCAATACGATGGAGGTGATTGGATAACCAGCAAACCCCTGCACAACATAGATGACGATGGCAAAAACAGAAAGCGAAACAAGGCCTGCTTCCTTTGCACCTTCCGACATGATAAGTGCGGATACTACTCCCCCAACTAATGGTGGTATCGCGACGACTACTGTCTCAAAACCGAACATTAGACTTCCAATCGTCATTAAAATAGAGATAATACCAAGGATTCCAAAAAGGGCGATAACAATGGTCTTCCACTGATTTTTCAATTCTTTCAAGGATAACAATGTACCCATGTTAGTAATAAGCAAATACATCATCATGGTAGCAACAACCGGCGGTACACCAGCTATGGATACGATGTCTTTCGGAAAAAACGTCCAAAAACCAGCTAGAAATAGAACGGCACACACAAACATGGATGGAACCCATGCTTTCGTCCGTACCGCAACTAAGTCCCCTATCAACAGGATGCCTACAATAATAACAAGTGCCAACATTTGTGACATAAACTCACTTCGCTTTCTCTAAGAAGTTAAAATATTTCGTCTTGCGAAAAATAATATAATATTAGAATAATATTATAATTACACAGTTCAGTCAATTTAAAATTTTTCCACTCTTTTTAAGGCAGTGCAAAATACGAACAGTGCCAGGCACCACCCGAATTTTGTCGAAAGAATCGGCAAAATAAGGGACCTGGCACTTTTTAGTATAGTAACTTCCTTAATGTGACATTGAACTACCATATGATGATTCTGCAAAATAAAGTGTCGAGAACTTCTTGTTGTTCTCTTAATGATAAATGTTTTATCTTTATTAAGAACGTCACTCTGTTCTTAATATTATTTTGGAGGGGAATTGTTAAAATGAAGAAAATTTTTGCCGGTTTGTTTCTCGTTTTGTCCCTGGTCGTTGTTTTTTCCGTTAGTGCCTCCTCACCTTCACCAAAAATAGAAATCAACGGGGTGAAGGTGTATTCACCTTATAACTATCAGAAAAAAGGAGACGTTTTTGTAGATGTCGAAGCGTTTTTCGGAACATTAAACCAGGCCTATACAATCAATCACAACAAAAAAACAGTTGCATTTGAAAACCAAACAATCAATATTATCAACTTCAAAGAAGGCTATGTTGCTTCATTTGATGATTTAGCTAAAGCAGTCGAAGCTGCCGGTTATACAGCAATGACAACCAAAGAAGACGGTTCTGTTTATTTACTGGTCTTGCCAAAGGGTGTAATCAAGCTTACTCCAAGTGTGCCGAAAATGGGCGAACATTGGGCTATTCCATCGACGATGCCATTGGGGCCTATTTACGGGGTTGAAAAAGGAAAGCTGGTGTTTATCGAGCAAATGCCTGCACAAGAAGTGTTTACTAAGGGGGAAAGTATAGTCGATTTAGATGGTATGAAAGGGCTGCCTTCACCTTCAATTAATCATACCAATATCGAATTTCAAGAACATGGCCATGAAGGATATGAAGTTCCTCATTATGACATCCATCATTATTTCATAACACCAGATGCCCGAGACGCTATTCCAGGTGATATTCCACCACATTAATAGTAATAAAACCGTGGAGATTTCTTACTCGGATTAAAAATAGAAAAGGATATTTTGTCCATGACTGGGGACAGATATCCTTTTTTCTTGCAAGATAACCTAATATAAACCGCAAAAAACAGTACTACCTCGCCCCCTTTTCATGTCGATAAATCATAGAACGTAAGAATATACCAAGGGGCAATAGTTCAGGAAAGGAAATTGACAACTGTTAGGACATTATTGAAAATCTTCGAGGCTTATTCCTTAGGCACTATATTTTCAAAAATATATAAGGGCTTGGGAGTGATAGCTTGAAATTCGAATTTTCAATTGATATTCCTGCGCCAAGGGATTTTGTGTGGATGGTCGCTCAAGATCCGTTAGTACGCCATAAATGGGACGTCCGGATATCCAAATATATCGTACATGGAGCGCAGGAAATAGGTGCTGAGGTAACCATCTATTTTAAAGTGCTTTTTTTAAGGCCAAGAGGAAAAGCAAAGTTCCTGAAATTTCAACCTCCTACCCAATCCATCCTCAAGATTGAGAGTGTCTCGCCTCCTTTAGTACCAACTGGTGGAGGGACTTGGATCATGGAAGACATCCCTGGCGGAACACGCATGTTCACAAGGTTTCTTTTAGATTCACATCAATCAAAGTACTCACCTGATTGGCTCATAAAGTTTGTAGTAAAGAGGGACACAACTCGTTCCTTAAAAAACCTTAAAAAACTAGTGTTGGAGCTATCGGAATATGAAAATGGGGAGAAATGAAAATAGACAGCTGCATGATTAAACAGAGAGATGTTTCATGTTAAACCCTGTATCCGTTCGACATTATAAGTGAAAGATTTCATATTCTTTAATTATAGGACACCAATAGAGGTTCTTTTTATTATCGCCCCAAATCGTTCCTATTATTTGTGTTTTTATGTATTAAAAAGGAGAGGAATTCAACTTGTGTTTAACTTAAAGAATGCCTTATCCTTTATATAGAACGAACTAATCTCTTTTTAACAAAGGGGGAATAACCCAACAAAAAACAATCTATTGTGCACTCCGACCCAGGCCTTATATTTCCATTATCAAAAATTGTCCAAAAAGGAGAAATTGAAAAATGAAAAGAAAAGGTATTGTTTTATTTTCTACCATCCTTTTAATTCTTAGTATGGCAACTATGGCATTTGCTGATTTTACAATCAAACTAAACCCACTTGCTCAAGAATATAGTTTTACAAGTTTCCCACAAACGATAAATATTACGGGAAAAGCATCTAATTCAGATCCAGTAGCCGCCGAAATACAACTTTACATTAATGAAAATCCTTTTGGTGATTCTGTAACTGTGCCAGCACAGAAAAATAATGTTGCTTTTTCACTGCCTTGGACAATTACTGAACCAGGAACATATAAAGTCAAGGTTACATTAATCAAAAAGAACCCTAACAGAGATGACTATGCTGAAGACACGGAAACCGTCCTGATTTCGCAACAGGTAACTGCTGATTACCCTGCCGCTCCAGCAATCGCTGCAAAATTATTAAAAGAAGCGTCCATACAGGCAAAATACGGGAAGAACGGCAACTATATTTCTGATGTTGCCCAACTAATGGGCCAGGGAGCTACTTTCCCAGTTTTTATAGCCGATGACACCATTGATTATTATGTTTCCAAATCAGATGTTGTCAATTATGAAAATGCAGTAAGGGCATACCTTGAAGGCCGCGGTTTAAAGTTAAAATAGTCATACCTCCTTTAGTGGTTTAGACCCCCTTCTTTTGAAGGGGGTTTTCATAAACCAAGTCCCGTAAATAAAAAAAGGAGCAACAGGCTATTTGAACAGCCACTCCCTCCTTCTTCAAACATGCTTGACCCGCCATCACCCGTCCCAGTGTGTCCAACATACCTGATTCCCCTCAACGTATTGCTCGATGTAATTTAACCCGCCAAGGTCAATATCCATAAGCTTTTCAAACATTACAACCGGTAAATCAATCAGGATATCCCGGGGATATTTGAGTCTCCTAATTATCATCTATAACTACCTTAATTGGTGAGTGGTTTTCAATTTCTTCGACAAAATCAACTTCCGGGGCTTCAGAGGTGTAAAAATAACATATTCCATTTTTAACCATTCTATGGTAAGTCGGTTTTTCAGGCAAACTTCCATCTTTGTTGTAGTTATACCAGATAGCTTCAACATCGCCAAAAATATTAATCCGCTTGGTAACCCTTCTATACTGGCATTTGGTAATGTCTTTGAAAAGGAACTTATAAAGCTCTTTTCTTGTAACCCTTTTACTGTAATAATATTTGTCACGATAAACAATTAGGTAGTAATCGTAAAACTGAATTTCAAAAGGTGAAGCAACTCTCTTATTTCCGCCGGCAAAACTTACTCCTATCGCCAGTGCGATTAGCAATATTCTTGAGGACCATGAAAGTTCACTGAACAGATTATCCTGGAAGATAAGTGAACCCAATAGAATTGTACCCACAATAATCCATATAGGAAGTTTAAGTTTACTAAGCGGTGAGTCTTCATTTTTTGGGACTAAAACTCCCTCATTTGCCTTTAGAACATAATGGGGTTTCTCCATTTTTTCCACTCCTAAGCTACTCTATTTTCCGGCAAAATAATGCTACCTTCTGGAATATAAATATCGGTATGCCTAAGACGTCTTAATCTCTATTCTTTAAGCTTATTACAAATTTTGGGCGTTTTGCCCAGAACTAATAATTCATTTCAACAATGCAGCCCCTATATGTTCGGAATCTTGCTCCTTTTATTCCCTCCTATTGCATTGGAGCCATTCTAACAAGTAACCCGATATCCATTTCATCTTCATTCTTGCTGTTATGATCTCTCTAGGACAAGAGAAAAAATGAAGAAATCGTGCGGCCCACTTCCAAGCTCCATTATAAAAACCATTCCCCGTAAAACTGCACGTTACATAGTCGACGCTGAAGATGCAGCAGCATTGTCAGCTTTTACGCAATCAATTGCTACAACAAGCGCAATGATAATGGTCTCCATTTCATCGTTCAATACCTGAACTCTGTAGCTATCGCCCCAAGTGAACCACTCTTTGTTCACTCTGCCAACGGCCTCTCCGTTTCGTAATACTTCGAAATCCATATCCCACCAGTTGCCTTGCACCTCGATGCCAACCCCTTCAATGGAATAGCGCGGCTTGAAGAAGGAAAACTCTTTCTGAATCGTCACCATCTCCCGCCCATTTACCTCAACAAAAAACTTCGGCAGGAAACTGAACATCTTTTTCGTAATAAGCGCCACTACATCCCTATTTACATTCAAAATGGAGAACGTCTTCGGGATTTTCATGAAACTCCCCTCTATAAAATAAACATCCTTTTCCTGCTGATCCTTCACCGTAAACTTTTCACTCAAACTAAATACCTTCTGCTTTATATACAACTCTTTCATCTACATCCGCCCCTCTGCAGGATATTAGTTACATATACGGCCGTTCGCTTGATTTGTTTCATTTATAACTATAGTTGCCCCTAAGTGCGAAACCAGAGGCATATTGGCCTGATAATTAAAGCATTCTTTATTTGTGTGGAGGAAGGAGACAGAATTTTAGTAAAGAATTATGGTAGTAAGAATGGTAGTGCCAAGATGAAGTGAGTGTAAACATTGTTTGATTACACTTTAATGCTAATATATAAACTATTGAAAACAAAAATAAAGCCAAAAATAAGCAAGTTTTTTTACTTGTCTATTTTTGGCTTTTAACTTTTCTTTCAAAAAATCTAATTTACTTTCCCTCTGCTTTTTAAAATAAGCAACCTCATTAACATACAAAAGCTTCGCTGTGCCAAAGGGATCTTTTAATACCCATTTACAAAGTCAGCGATTGTTTCCATTTCGTCTTCTGTAAGTTCCCTTTTCACGTGGTTTTTGTATTCCTTCATTATTTTCTGTTTATCACCACGGCAAGTATCTGTGTATTTCGCAATTGTTCTTAGCTTGGCTGCTTCCTGATTGAATTCTTCTTTTGAAATTGGCTTTTGATGCGAAGGTATATAGGTATCCGCATCAAATGATTCCAATTCATCTAGCAGCCGAAGTGTTTCCTTGATTGTATAGTTTTGTTTTTCGGCATACATATTTGGATAAATGCAGTCAGCAAGAAAGAGAATCTTTTCTTCTGCAATATAGACGATTGCCGAGTCAGCAGCATGATCGCCTCCAACGTATTGCACGATGCAAGTTACTCCGCCAAGGTCAATTTCCACCCGTTTTTCAAAAGTTATATCCGGCAAAATAATCTTGATGTCCCGGTGATTCTTGAATTCCTCTTTAATTGCTTTGGCACAAAATTCAATTTCTACTCCTTCTTTCACCCGCGCATCCAGTGCCTCGTCTGACCAAGAAAACGGGATTAGCTTCTCCATTTCTTTTTTTGTTTTTTCGGAAGCGATAGAAACTGTATTAGGTAACGCTGAAAGACCAAAGATATGGTCCCAATGCCAATGAGTAAGGACGACTATATTAGGATTCCCGATCCCCATTTTTGAAAGTTCATTCACAAAATATTGAGCATGGTCTTCCGAGTTTCCTGCATCAATCATTAATGTCTTGTTATTGCCTACGACCATTCCCAGAATGGGCCGGTCGGTCTCCGATATTGGAGTGATATACCAAAAACTCTTCCCTATTTTATTTATTGAGTGCATAAAGGGCTGCCACCTTTCTTTTATACTATTTTAAATCGAACAACGGTTGTTTACACATACGTGATTTTCAAAACCGCCTCTATTTGTGGAACGGTTAAATGATTTGGGCTTTTACCCGACACAGCTCATGGAAAGAATAAGGATAATCTTTCTTGTAGGCTTTCCAAGACTTTTTCCGGTACTTCCCTAACCTTGATATCTCCACCCAGGAAAAGGAGCCAATTTGTTATCTCGGTTAATTCTTCTGAATTATTGACATTGATAAAAGTCCTTAAAATGGCTGTTGTCTGGAAAGGATTTGTATAGGAAATCGAAACTTTTAAAGGATGGTATTTTTTAAACTGGGCTATTCCCTTTGGACCAAGTTCAAGGACTAGGTTGGTTGCTCCATCCCGCTTCCGTAGTTTTTCCAAAATCTTTTTCTTACTCCATCTATTGTTGGCAGGGTATGGTTCAACAGCGATGAGATTGTCGACAGAAAAAATTTGTTTCTTTTCTTCTTTTAGGTCAAAGCCTTCGATCAGCCAAAGACTTTTCTCACGATAAAGGTGCAAGAGAAAAATCGGATAAGTCTTTATTTCCATGTCTTCTTTAATGGTAATCAATAAATGGCTATCCAAAAGAAGGGTTTCGATGAGTTTTTCTAACATAGGGTGAGGGAGGTCTGACAGATCAAGCAGGTCAGGATTATGGGGGTTGGTCCCTTCAAAGAGCAAAATTTGATTTAAAAGGACAAGGTCATCCTGCTGGTTTTCCGAGATAAGACCCAGTAATTTTTCGGCTAAAGACTGGCGGCTCTTTAGATATGGGAGTTGTTGATTTCTTGTGGCCATAAAGGCAATAAAAAGAGCTTTGACCTCATTATCGGTAAAACGGACAGTAGGAAGGACAGAGTTGTTCATGACAAAATAACCCCCATCCCTTCCAACTTCTGCGACAAGTGGCATCCCCATGGCTTCAATTTCCCTGACATCCCGAATCGCTGTCGAACGGGAGATGTTAAATTCCCGCATAAGTTCAGAAATTGTAAAGTGAGCGCGGTTGTTGATATACCGCATGATGGTATTTATCCGTTCAACTTTTTTCATCGCGGCTCCTAAACAGTATCATTTTTTGACATGATTTAAAGCTATTATAAACTCATCAAGTGAAAAGATAAATCATTTGAAAAATTTTTTAAAAAGGAAGGTTTTGAACATGGCGGATTATAACATTGAAGAAAAAGACAGCTTTACCGTATTGGGTATTGGAATTGAGTTGAAAAGCGATTACACAGATTTTGCTGGCCTAACAAAGGAAAAGGCGGACTTTTGGCATGCTGTCAAAGAAGATGGAAGGCTTGACACGTTAAAAGCCCTGGCCACCAATGGCTACATTTTTGCCGTGAACGAGGCGGTCAATAACAAAATGATGCATTATGCCGGCGTTATGACAGAGGCGACGTTACCAGAAGCAACCAGAGTGATTCAATTTCCAAAGGGGGAATACCTGGTTGTTAAAGGGGAAGCGAAAACGGCTGAAGAATTAAGTAATCAGCTTACAGGCATTGCCTTTGGCCAAGTGTTGCCTGAAGTAAATGATTATGCCTATGTTGGCGGGCCAAATGCCGCGGTTGAAATGGGGCAGCGCAATGGCTTGGTATATGGTGAGTTCTGGATTCCTGTCGTCAGGAAATAAGGAGGGTTCAAGATTGTCCTATCTCGTTGATTTTAAAAATGTATCTACAGTTGGATTAGAGTCTTCACCTGTAGCAGAAGCACTTGCCGGTTTACGCGCGAATGAAGCCCGCTACTTCATGAACAAATACAAGCATGAATATGTGGTTGTACCAGCGAGCGAAAGTCAGGAAACCCTTGATTTTGTGAACCGGATTTTGAAAGAAGAACGTGATATTGAGTTCGCGGCCAAGCCTTTAGAAACATCGCGTTTTCAAGTGGAAAACATCAAATTTGCCTACGTCTTTTATGAAGATGGCCTTTCGATCAACGTTATGTATACGGTTGATGACCCTAAGAAACGGGCCGTTGGCTTTAAGCTTTCCGAGGGTATGGAAGTACCAAAAGAGCTGGAAGGGAAGTTCAAGTTTGCAAGGCAAAAGTCTAAACTGGCTGGAACCATTCGGGGCTCTTATTTTGTCATTAAAGGAGAGTATTAAATTAATCGAAAGTCCCTGTGGTGTCCCGGGTTCCTTAGATGGGCCCGGCCACTGATCCGACCGGGGCAACGTGATCCCGCCGGCGGCCCTTCTTTCGGGCTCCGTCAATGGCGTTCCTCTCATAACCATGAAGGCGTCTAGAAAAGCGATGAGCCCGCGGGCCACGGCTTGATTCGCCGAGCCAGCGGGCTCACCAGGTTCTGGATGCCTGACATCCCATACAGGGTTGCCAGCGTCATCCTATGGGCATGGGCTTACTTACGGGAGTTCCCCTTGCCCTTGCCTTTGTTTTCATCCTTGCTGAGTTTGAAGTTCAGCGGGACATCCTTTTCTAACGGAGTATCTGCAGAGGAACCACCGACATGCACGCGGTACTTACCGTCAGCAGTTGCCCACTCACCGTCAGCCCAGTTTGCCAGGTTGTTAGGTTCTTCCGGAACGAAATAGGAGAACGGGTGGTTCGAGTCTGCATGGTTAATACGTACAGTCACCTGCTCGCTCTCACCTGGCTCCAAGTAAACCTTCTCGAAGTTGACAAGACGCTTTGTTGGCTGTCCCGCCTCGTTCGGCAGGGTTAGGTAGACCTGTGCTGCTTCTTTACCGGCAACGTCGCCAGTGTTCGTAATGGTGAAGGACACGTCAATACCAGAAATCGAGTCTTTTTTACCATTGCCTTCACCACGGACTTTCTTGACTTTGAGGTCGTCATATTCGAAAGTAGTGTACGATAGTCCGTAACCAAATGGGAATACTGGCTTCACGTTGTTTGCTTCGTACCAGCGGTAACCCATCTCAAGACCTTCTGTGTACTTGGCGATTAGCTGATCGGACTTACCATCACCGTAAGGCCCTGGTCCACCTACTTTACCAGTATCTTGACGAGTTCCAGGGTATTGTTCTTCAGTCGCGAAAGCTGCTTCACGTTCAGTGGCTCCAAACGTCATAGGAAGCTTACCGGATGGATTAACCTTACCATAGAGAATGTTAGCAACGGCATTGCCATCCTCCATACCTGGGTACCAAGCTTGAAGAACTGCAGGTACCTTATCCAACCATGGCATAATCGACGTACCGGAAGTCTTCAGTACCACAACAGTATTCTCAGGGTTAGCTTCCATAACTGCGTCGATTACCGGCTCTTGCTCTGCCAAGCCCGATTTTAAGTTCAAGGCTGGGAATCCGAGGGTTTCACGGTCCACTGTCTCATGTGGGTTGTCGCCGACCATGAGAAGCACGACATCAGATTCAGCAGCTAACTTGGCAGCAGCTTTCGGGTCACTGCCATTGTTGTATGTCACTTTAGTGTTGTAGCCCAGCTCTTTGATAACATTCTCTAAGCCTTCTTGTGGTGTGACCGTATATGGAGTCACTACATAATCATTGTCGTCACGAACAGAACGTGGGGACATCTTTGCCTCACCAGCGAACGTATCAATGCCGATCAACGCGATCGACTTTGGCTCGCCGTCAAGTGGCAAGAAGTCGTTGTCGTTCTTCAATAGCACAGAGCCTTCCTCGGCCATCTTCCGCGCGGTAGCGCCGTTAGCCATCGGGTCAACGATTTCAGGCATGAATTTATCGAAAGGCTCGTCCATGTGGCCGAACTCGATCATCTTGATGTAACGCGGACGAAGTAGATTATCAATATCGTCCACAGTCACCAAACCTGCGTCAAGAGCCTCTTGAATCTTCTCTTGAGTGTAGTATTGTGGTGCCCAGTCTAACTCAACATTTGTACCTGCCTTGATGGCAGCAACTGTGTCGTGAATCGCGCGACGGTCGCTCATGACGTAACCATCAAAGCCCCACTTGCCCCTTAGTGCGTCTTGAAGCAGTTCAGAACTGTCACATGCATAAGTTCCGTTAACATCCGGGAATGAACACATCACGGAAGCTGGGTCAGCATCTCTTACGGTCATTTCGAATGGCAACATGTACAATTCATTCATAGCTTGTGATGGAACTTGGACACCCATCGTCCAACGCTCAGTTTCCTGTTCGTTGCCAGCCATGTGCTTGAGTTGTACCTGGACTCCCTGATCCTGGATACCCTTTGTTTGCTCGATTGCAAGGGTACCTGTCAAATAAGGGTCCTCACTAAAGTATTCATAGTTACGGCCACCGTACGGGTGACGAATGAGGTTCATACCTGGTCCGAGGAACACGTGATGTGCGAAAGCCCGTGTCTCCTCACCAAGGATTCGGCCGGCCTCATAGTTTAGCTCGCGGTCGAATGTCGCAGCCAAACCTGGAGTAGACGGAAGGCCAGTCGCCAGTGGGTCATTGTGACACGATCCGCCCTTAACCCCCGTACCACCATTGGTCATACGTACTGTAGGGATACCGAGTTCCTCGATCCCTTTGATTTGTCGGCCTGTGTCTTGAAACTCACAGCCAGGAAGGGTACCTTGTGGTGCAAATTCTCCGTTCATATACTTGCTAGTTCCGCCTCTTTTGATGACAACCGGTTCACCTTTGTCATTTTCATTGAAGCGCGAGATAGCGATTTGCTGCATCTTCTGTTCCATCGTCATTGCATCAAGAAGCAATTCGGTACGCTCTTCTGCTGAGAGCTGGGTGTTCATCCAGGGTTTGGTCCCTTCCGTTCCACCGTTCTCCGCATTAGCAGGAATTACCAATGAAGACAGTAAAATAATTGCTGTCATAAAAATTAAATTAATCCGTTTTAACATCTTTTTCTATCTCTCCCTATATCGATTTGTCTTTTTAAAAAATAGCTTTTCATCACTCCCCCACCACCAAATAAGTATATTAGTATAGAAAAAAACCATTACGCCAGTATGATTGGTTATTTACAAAACATTTACAAAGCCAAGATAATTTAATGATTCCGCTAGTCACCTTAATCATCCCTCTATACCAATAAGTATATTAATATAAATAAAAACTGTTAACCTAATATGAATATGTAGTTACAGTACAGTTACAAAGCGCGGGAAATGGAACCAATATTGAGTGCATTTTGGCAAAAACACCAGTATTTATTCAGCTGGATTTCTTCAGATTATAAAAAGGGACAGCTAATTGCCTCTTTCATGCAGAAAGAACAATGAGCCGTCCCCTTTCATTTATTTGGCTGTCTTGAAACTTGGGCAGCTGCTCTGAACAGCTACCGTTTTTCCTTCTGAAATGTTTTTTCATGTTGCAGGAGCCATTCCTTTCTCCATAGTCCCCCTGCATAACCTGTCAAAGTTCCATTTGAACCGATTACTCTGTGACAAGGAATAACAATGCTTAACTTATTTTTTCCATTTGCACTCCCTACTGCCCTGATCGCTTTTTCATTTCCAATGGAAAGCGCAATATCCTTATAAGAGCCTGTTTTTGCATAAGGGATTTCTTTTAAGGCTTCCCATACAGTTTTTTGGAAGTCAGTTCCTTCAACTCGATAAGGGAATGTAAATTCAAAGCACTTGCCTTTAAAATATCCGTCAAGTTGGTTATAACATTCTTTTAAAACTAGAGGGGTTTCATCATGTAGACCATTCACCTTTTCATTCTCTTCAGAAAACAAAATAGAGATGATAGCTTCATGAGTCCCGCTAATTTCAACTACGCCAATCGGTGATTCATAATCCAATTTATATAGCTTAGTCATATAAAGACCTCCAAAGATAAAAGGTGGCATATGCCTGCCAGCCTTCCCAATTTACTGCGTATTCTTTTATTTCTTCTACAGGCGGTTTCCTCTCAAGGCCTAATAGATTCTTTAGTGCATTATGCAGACCGACATCTGCAACAGGGAAAGCAGAAGGATGGTGCAGGCATTTCATCATCACATAATCTGCCGTCCATGCTCCGACTCCTCTTATCATTAATAACGACTTTTGTATTTGCTGATAGTCTTTTTTTTGAAGCAATAATTCCTTGGATAATTCCCCGTTTGCCATAGCATTTGCAATAGAGATGATGTATTCAGCCTTTCTTTCAGTAAATTGAAGAACTCGTAAATCCTCGACGCTTATCGATGCTATTTTTTCAAATGAGGGGAATAACCAAGACGTTTCTCCTTCGAAAGTTAGACTTTCGCCAAATTGCTCGACGAAGCGTTTCTTTAATGTATAAGCAAATGTTAAATTGATCTGTTGTCCGATAATCGCCCATACTAATGCCTCAAATAAATCAGGAATGCACATAATGCGTAAGCCATAATATTTATGAACCAGTGTCCTTAAAATTTTATCTTTGCTTGCCATTCGATAAAATCCCCCTAAATCCTGTTCCAAATCAAACCATTCCCAAATATACTCCGCCACTATTTTTCGGCTGCTTTTGGATTTTGGGCTTATCGGAAATTCAACCTTTAAGCAATTATGGAGGAAGCTGATTTTGCATAAAACCAAAGATTCATCAACTTTTATTAGTTTATATACAGAGCCCCCTTTAATCTGATGGAGCACTTCCATATTAGACCTGCCTAAAAAAATCAAACACTCTTCGAAGTTAAATTCCTTTGGAGGATAAATCTCTATAAAGGATTCATGATCTATCCAATACATTTACGAATTCCTTTCGATATTCACTTGGTGAACAATTTTTTAAGGTTCGGAACACTTTATAAAAATTGGATGGGCTCTGGAATCCAACCTCATAGCAGATCTCAAGGTTCGTCAAAGTTGTGTTTTTCAGAAGGTGGGCGGCTTTGTCGATGCGTATTTTTTCTAAATAGGTACGTGGGGTCTCGGAGGTCTCTTGTTTAAATAAACGTTCCAAATAAAATGGGCTTAATCCAACTTGATCGGCTATATCTTTTAATTTCAAAGTTTGTTTGTAATGATTGACCAGGAACGTAATGATTTTTCTAACAAACGCGATATTTGGCGAGTGCTCAATTTCCGGCTGGCATCTTTTACAGGGGCGATAACCTGCCCTTTCAACTTCATTTATATCTTGATAAAATTCAACATTCGCCTTTTTGGGCTTCCTTGATCTGCAGGAAGGACGGCAATATATTTTGGTTGTTTTTACAGCTGTAAAAAATAGACCATCATATTTTCGATCACAAGCAATGATTTTCTCCCACATCTCTTCAAATGAAAGGTTGATATCTGTCGCCATATACCTTCACCGCCTTTCCAAAGCTAAAACACCTTACTTCCTAATTCTTTAAGCTTATTACAATTTGTCAGACCTGGTAAAGATAATATATTTAGCGGGTTGATTTTATTTCCTCCTAATGCTTATTGGAGCCATTTTAACAAGTAATCGATATCCATTTCGTCCTCATTCTTGCTCTTATGGTCTGCCTTTAGAATAAGAAAAAAGTGAAGCCATTAAGAAAAGTCCAATTTCCTTTTTATGCTCTTGGAAATTGGACTTTTTATCGGACAAAATTATACTTACCTAATTGCTATCACTGAAAGCATTGGATTATAAAGCAGCAGCTCCACCATCAATCGAAATAACCGCGCCATGTATATAGGAAGCTTCGTCGCTTAGCAGGAAGGAAACGACATCTGCAACTTCATGAGGCTGGCCCAATCGGCCCATTGGCACTGCTTCGGCCATCGCTTTAATAGCCTCTGCAGGGAATGCCTTTACCATTGGTGTTTCATTCGTTCCTGGAGCAATCGCATTGATTCTGATATTTTCCCTTCCGTACTCTCCGGCAATGGTTTTTGTCAGCCCAATAACAGCATGTTTTGTTGCTGAATAAGCACCTAGAGTAGGCATTCCAACCAAACCACCGAGCGAGGCTGTATTGACAATTACTCCGCCCCCGGTTTTTAGCATTTCATTAACTACATATTTCAAACCGTAGAATACCCCTTTTAGATTCACGTCAACAATGCTGTCGAATTCTTCTTCAGAACATTCTAAAGTGCGGACTCCAGAACCGGAAATGCCGGCATTGTTAAAAAATAAATCGATTTTCCCAAAGTGGTCAATAGTTTCTGCGACATAATTTTTTACATCATCAACCTTACTTACGTCTGCTTGAATAAAGATCGTGTCACCGCCCCGCTCATTACAAAGTTGAACTGTTTCTTCCCCTTTTTCTTTGGACAGATCTACTATCGAAATATTTGTCCCCTTCTCAGCCAGCTTTAGCGCCGTCTCTCTACCGAATCCACTGCCTCCACCAGTAATAATCGCTGTTTTTCCCTTCATGTAACTCACTCCAATTGATTATTTATGTACTAAAGATAATATGCCCATTAAATCATTGTGAAATAATGAGCAATCTATTTTATTATAACACTTACCTAAGAACGGTGACATTTCTTACCGATTATGTCGATAAAGTGCCACAATTGGGGTCATGCAGCATTAGTTACAAAGTGAAAAATTTGTCCCTCTATGGTAAAAAAGCCGATGATCAATTAGATTCTGATTTAGATATTCAGCATATTGTTGAATGTTAGAGCCACTCCATTAAAATATAAATCTCATGTTTCCTCTTTCATTAAATAATATTAATTGCAAGTAGCCCAAAACCCATTCCTACAAGGGCACCAGCAAGTACATCTGAGGGATAATGTAAACCTAAGAAAACCCGTGAAACTCCTACGCAACATGCAAGTGGGAAAAGGACTAATCCAAGGATTGGCAAATGAAAGATAAAAGGAGTAATGATCGAGAAAATAGCTGTCGTATGACCCGATGGAAAGGAATGATCCTTTAGTGGATTTTTTCCCACCCGAGCATTGGGCAGAGATAGATATGGACGTGCTCGAGGATATATTTTTTTCGTAGAGAACACAAAGAGATGACTTGTCAGTAGAGATAAAGCACTTTCCAAGCCCCATAATTTAGTCGGAAAATCAAAGCACAAAATGAAGAAGACCGTAAAACTAATGGTTGCCGTCGCTCCGCCCAGATGAGTAATTTGATGGAAGAATAAATTTAGACCTTTTTGATCATAACGATTGTTAATCATTGAATAGATATTACATTCGAATTGATACAAGTGATGAACCAACTTGGCTATCATTTATTATCCCTCCTATCAATTTATTTGGATTTTACCCTACCTTTGTAAGAGAAATATAAACGGAGTATAAATTTTGTGTTGATTATTTATAATTGACTCAAAATTAGAATTTCAAAAAAGGCACCTCAATCAAATTAAAAGGATTGAGATGCCTTCCTTTACTCACATTTAAAGGATATGCCTGGAAAAGATTTTCCTAAAACATGGTTTGATACAGGATATATAAAAATGGGGGAAACACCTGAGGAATTGGCAAAAAAAATCGGCGTCCCGCCAAAGAACCTATCTGCAACTATTGAGCGGTTTAATCAATTTGCGTGGGATGGCTACGATCAAGATTTCAAGCGAGGTGTAAGCGCCTACGACCGCTATTATGGTGATCCTACGTTAAATAATCCAAATCTGTACCGATTGGAAAAAGCCCCTTACTATGCAATTCCGAGTTATCCCGGTGATATCGGTACAAAAGGCGGATTGGTCACCGATCAGTTTGCCAGGGTAATGCATGAAAATGGCCAGCCAATTCAAGGATTGTATGCAACAGGCAATTGTGCGGCCTCCGTGATGGGAGAAACCTATCCCGGACCCGGGGCCACAATCGGACCAGCGATGGTGTTCGGCTATATAGATGCAAATGATATGGCTGCCTTAGGAGCAACACTTAAGGAGGCATAGGAGGAGTCTTTAAAGCTACACTTACCAGGGTTTTATATTGTAACAACGGCTAGTAAATCTATACTAGACACTAATTGCTGAAAAAAGACCGGTGTGAACCGGTCTTTCATTTTTATATTTAGTGTTTAGCTTATGTACTTTTTCAGCCAGCTTGCCTAGTTGCTGTGGATTTAGACCGATTTTTTCAACTGTTCCCCTTGCTTCTTCTGCATCTCTAAATTTATGATATTTTCATTGGCCACTTGATCTACCTTGAAATGTTCGAGATGCCCGGCCTCTTTTAGATGCCAAACGTTTGCTAAAAAGGAAAACTCGACCGATTTGAATTTTATTTTATCTGTATAATAGTTGATGCATTCAACCGATCCGCTATAATTCTTCTTTAACTTTAGAGATAACAAATCGCAAATATATAAATTACTATCCTTATCGATCGATTTATTATGTTTCATTTCCTTCTTTTTATCTTTTAAAATCTGTAAATAATCTTGGGAACTTAATGAATTTAATTTAACCAAAAAATAAAATTGAGGCTTCCCTCCCTCATATACTTCTCTGCCGAAACCAAGGAAAATAACCTCAACGGAAGAATCATTAATCGTTTCTGCATCAATATATAATCTGCTATTTAATAGGCTTTTGACCTCATTTTTTAGCCCTTCATACGTAAGTTCTACCGTGCCATTTTTATCATGGCTGCTAATTAATGGTGAAGCAATCGAGGCCGTCATTTTATTTTTAGAATAGGTAGCATTCGTTCCTCTTCTAGGAAGGATTGTAAAGCCATCACTAAGCTGGACAATTCCATTAATCCCAATATGGTTGGACATTTTAGTTGTTTCGAAGTTATTAAGGCGAGGCCCATATTCGAAGATTTTCCGAACGGATAATCCCGGTTCAAACTCATAGTCTATTGCTCGATTCGTCAAAAGATGATTATAAAAATTACTTCTCGACGTTGAAAGTGTAAGGGTGCGGGCAGTTTCATTTAATGTATACCCATCGAGCCTAACCGTTTCAAAATTTTTAATATAACTACCCTTATGTGCTTTCATTATTTCAGAGTAGCTGCTTTTTATTAATGGATCGGGATCAAACATTTTGCTGGGGGCATCTTCAATTATAATCTTGAAATCCTTTTGATTAACAAAGCTTTCATTATATAAAAACTCGATACCCGATTCATTCAAGACCAATTCTTTTTTATAATTATTTTGATAGATATCCAGCAAATAGCTCATGCTATGAGTCGTCTTTAATTTATCTTCTTTAACCATTAGAAAATTCTCATAAAGAGACTTGATTAAATCCGAAATAAAAATACCAATTATTATGGGCAATAAGACGTCCAGCGATTTTTGATGGTAATAGTAGTAGAGTGCTACTATTGTTAAAATATAAAATGACGCTCTTACGCCAATCACCTTTAAAAGCAGGGTTAATTTCTCAATGATAATAACCGCTACTAATTTCCCTATTTTTAATGTGGCCCCAACCAATTTATTCATACTATTCTCCTAATTTATGGCCTACTTATCTCCTATTAATATACCATGTATAGTAAGAATATTATCATTATTATTCAAATCTCTATAGTTTTCGAAGTAATTTTTATAATGATTTTCCAATCGGTCACCATTATTTAAATCCACTAGCAACTCATTATTAAGTAAGATGATTTGCCTTGAATGATCTATATATAGGACATCCTTTGTAAAATAAATGTTCGTATACTTATGATTGGCGCGATATCTCCAATCAACCGTAATCGAGATGTCGATATCATCCATTACATATTGGTGCTTTGAATATATATCCTGGTGGACTTTATCATCATAAATATACGATTTCTCCACTAAATGGAGTTTTTTAATATCAATAAAGCATGATAACAAACTCAAGCAATTGATCCCGCTATCAAACCAACAGCCTTCTAACCCAATATACTCATCTTTAATATGGAAATTTTCATCCGTATAAGGGTCCAGGACTGTAGACTCTATCCTTTTTATATCTCCAAAAGTACCTATTTTGTCTTTGAGATATACTACTTCATTTCCATGCATCCAATGGAAGATCACATCAAATGAAACATTGTTTTCCTTAGCCACTTCAAAAAGAACATCCAATTCTTCCATATTCAGTACTGCCGGTTTTTCCAAAATAACATTCTTTTTATGGAACAAACAGTCCTTTGCTATTTCAAAATGCGTATTCGGAGGTGTCGTAATAATAACAAGGTCCACCTCTTCATTCAGTAACATTTCTTTATAATCGGTATAAAAAAGAGCATTATATTTCCTGGAGATTTGTTCCGCGGATTCCTTTAAATCACATAAAGCAAAAAGGTTATATCTCTGGTTTTCATATACTGGGTTGAGATATTTCCCAGCTATTCTTCCAATTCCTATAATACCTACATTCATTTTTTTCATTGAAATCCCCCAAATAAAAATATTTACTTAACCCAATTTTAATTTTTTCAAAATAATCACTTGGTTCTTCACCACAAAGAGTGATTTTCTTAAATTTGTTGATTTACGCTCCACCAAGAAAAGCTTCCTTGAATATACATACGTCATTCGAAAATTTTGAAGAATGCTTATTTACTGTAAGGTTCTCAGTAATACATCTAATCTTCTCTGCGTTTGATATCCCAATACTAACGAAAATGAATTACAGGAGCAACCTGTCTTTCCTGGGGAAAGAACATTTTTATAATAAGTGTAAAGAAAAGTGGTGCCTGCACTTCCCGTTTGATGTGTGACATTCAAACTACAGCGAGGTTTGTTCGAATCCAGGTCAATCTTTTCGAGGAGGCTCTTGTCGTTCGGGAATAAGTGAATAGTTCGGTTCCCCGCCAAGCCGTTCCTGATGTTCAGCCTTTGCCTTTCGTAAGATGTCCGGATTCTCCATTATCTCGATTGCTGTACATGCCATTACTTTTCCAGCTTGCAGCATTCCTTTGTGGGCAATCGGCATGGCGCCTTGCGAGACAACCTGCCAAGTATGGAATGGGGTCCCAAGCGCCCAGCAAGCTGTCATGCACTGCATGGTTGGAACGATCCAGCTTACATCGCCAACATCTGTTGAGCCTGACAGCATTATTTCTTTCTCGTTTAGCGGGGGAATCAAGTCGGCTATGTGTTTCCCTTTTAGGTTTTCTGCCGTAGGTTTATCCAAACCTATAAATGCCGCTTCAGGTGAGAGAGAGTCTCTAATTTCCTTCGCATACGCTTGATCAAACTCATCATAGCCTGGAACACTTTTTCTAGTTATTCATTAGAAGCATTTCACCCGTTCGCAATAAAAAATGGAATAAGCACCCGACTTATGATAGACAGGTTCTTATTCCACTTTTGTTTTTAAGTTTTGAACTTATAATAAGGAAGCGTCAATCCGGTAGTTTATACCGTCTTTTCCCTGTTCTTCTTTTCAGACACGGTAACGTAGAGCATCCCCGGAACCAGCACAACAGCAACAACAACTAATACAATGGCCATTGTTTTCATATTTCCTTCATTCATTCCTGTAGCAAACGCCACACCATAAATACTAGATGCAAGGATATTTCCGATAAATCTAGATGTCATGAGCAACCCTGATGCAATCCCACTTTCCGAAACACTTATAAAGGAATACAACAAATTTTGCAGTCCGATATTCTGTATCCCATTACTAATACCCGTAACCGCAAGCACGATGCCAATCCATACTAAGGCGGAATTATCCTTAACTGTAAATAGCAGGATAACCCCTACTAATCCCAGTAACACACTGGACATTAACGGAACTCGAAATCCTTTCCTCTCTATCCATCTAGTCGCAATTGGTGTCATGATCATTGCAAAAATCGAAAGCGACAGCATCACGATTCCCGCCATTTGAGAGCTTGCACCTAACGAACTTTGTATAAATGTTGGGAAGCTTAAGAGCACTGCAAAAAATATGACTGTTGATAAAATGTACTGGCCAAAAATAAGTGCTACATTCAAGTTTTTCCGGAAGAAATTCACATTGATAAATGGTTCATCCCTTCTCTTCTCGTATATGTAGAAAATAACTGTAAGTATAACCGCAAGAATCAATATTCCAATGTGGACACCTTGCTCGAGTCCGAGTAAAAATACCATCCAAGAAGTAATAAAAAAGCTAAATAAAATAATTCCAATTCCATCCAACTTATAAGATATAGCCGTATTTTTCTTATCTTTAGGGATAAACACCATCGTTAATCCAATTGCGATTGCCAGTATCGGCAAGTTCACATAAAAAATAACCGGCCATCCGCCGAACTGAATGAGCATCCCACCTATAGTTGGTCCGAATGCCGCGGACGTTGTTGCAAAAACGGCTAACGTACCGATCACACGGTTTTGATTGTGCTGTATGGTATTGCGTATTACCCCAACTCCGGCAGGAAAAAGTGCGGAGGTACCAATTGCCTGGATTCCACGCATCAAAAGAAGCACAGGCATATTCGGGGATAACGGTGCCAAAATGGATGATACCACCACAAGCATAAGACCAATTAAAAGGATTAATTTCCTTCCATAAATATCACTCAATTTTCCGATCAACGGCGTAAAGATCGCACTAATAATAAAATAAGAAGCAATTAGCCAAGAGATATTTGTTGAAGTCAGTTGGAAATCCTTTTGAATTGCTGGTAAAGCTACTGTAATCATCGTTGTATTTAATGGGTTAAGGATAATACCCAATGCCACAGCTAGTATGATAAATTTTTCGTTTTTTTCCACAGCCATTCCGATGTCTCCTCTAGATTGTATATCCATTCATTTTAGCACAACTTAAATCCCAAGCAGGGTAAAGCTAAGACGCAGGGAAATGTCCCTGCGTCCGTAAAAAACTCATTTATTAAGGGATGGTTCATCGCACATGTCTTACCTGCAGTTTTATTATCTTAAATACAAAAGCGGTAAAGATTTCGCTTTATCCTCCAATTATTATAAGATCTCGAATATCTTACGCATCTAGCAAGTTTTTATTAACAAGTTCGATTAATTCAATTACCTCTTTTGGATTTGTATCAAACCATTCTGAGCCAGGGGAACTTTCAACTTTTTTACCTTTCAGTTTTAAGATTGAATGCAGCATAGTTTCTAATAAGGACGCATCATTAGTTTTAATTATGTATTCAATAGTGGGCACTTCTGGTAATGCTGTTGATACTTGAGAAAGTATTCGAATTACTGGGTCACTATCTGATTTTCCAATCTTACATGGCCATGTTTGCTTGTTCTGTAATAGGGCAAGTTTTTTATAATTTTCAAAATAATACAAATAAACCGCCGAACTACCACTTCCATACACAGCAAGTTCAGGGATTTCTACCTCTTTTGTAGCTTCTTCTTCCTGTGCGTCATTACCTTCTACTATCGGCGAATCTTCTTTATGTACTTCCCAGAATCCATAGGACTTGTTTGATACCCAACCTTTTTTTGACAAATTCGCAAGAGCCTTTTTAACTGATCTTGGAAAATCTTTTGACGAGGGGAGTAATCCACCATTATTTTTATGATATTCTAGCACTGTCTTTACAATTTCATCCCGTTTAATCGTTTTACCATTAAGTAACGCAATAATTAAATCCTCTATGATTGCAGGTGTTAAAGGTATTTTATTGTACTTATATTCTTCCACTTATTCTCGTCTCCTTACTATAAGCGTATTAAGTAGTAATACTTTTAACAACGTTCCCCGTTTAGATATATAATACTTAATAATAGTTTATTTTACTTACGGAATTATCCTCAAACACTATATTAATAAAAAGTGCCTCTATCTCTCAGAGAATAATCTTAGTGAAGTATTATAGTTTCACTTTCTTGCAGCTTTTTCTTATATGTAGTAACAATTCCATTCTCTTTTCATTAAACGATCTCTATAATCACAATTACTTATATTTAAAGATTCAAATAACTTAGAGAACTGTTATAATTTGATTAACATTTCTAGGGTAATTGAAAGGAGAGAGAAATGATTCCTTTTGAATTTATTGTTGACGGACCTCCTGTTTCACAACAAACTAGAAACAGAACCCGCTTACTGGCATGGAAAAACATAGTTAAATCAGCAGCAGAAGTTTATTGGCCTTCAGGTGATTCACCATCTGACCAAAGATTAAAAATAAGTATTACATATTATTACGACAGCACGAGCCCCGATGTTGACAATATTATCAAACCAATTCAAGATTCACTCATTGGTTTAGTATATATTGATGATGAACAAATAGTTGACACATCTTGTAGTAAAAGGGATATAAACGGATCATTTAAAGTTAGGGGCCTCTCCCCTGTTCTTGCTAAAGGTTTTAGTCAGGATAATGAGTTTCTATTTATTAAAGTTGAGGAAGCTACAAATCTAGAGGAGGTGCCAAGATGACAGATAAAAATCTAGATTTCGAAGAAAAAATCAAAGAAGTCGCAAATGAGTATAGCCAAAAAGGTTATACTGTTTTTACAAATCCCCAATTAGGCAACGATACACCTGAGTTTTTAAGAAATTATTCTCCTGATATTATTGCAATAAGTGAAAACGATAAAGTTGTTATTGAAGTAAGAAATAAATATTCACTCTCCCAGTCAAAAGAGTTAGAAAATTTAGCAAGTGTTATTGACCATCAAAAGGGCTGGAGATTTGAACTTATTGTTATTAATTCAAAAAAATAGTGGAAAAAGAACGTGATGATCTAAGTTTTAGTGAAACAAATATAATGCTGCAAGAGGCTGAAGAGTTGCTAATCAATCATTATATTAAAGCCTCATATATTTTAACTTGGGTAGGCCTAGAATCAATAATAAGAAAAAGACTAAAAAATGAAAGTGTTAAGACCGAATATAATAATCCTTTACAGATGATTAAAAATCTTTATACCTTTGGTTTAATTTCAAGGGAGGAGTATGATTATCTCCAAAACCAGTTTAAACTGAGAAACTTAGTAGTCCATGGATATAAAGCACCAAATTTAAATGAGCAAGTAACCAAAAGGTTAATAAAATTCTCAAAAGGTTTGATTTAAAATAAATTTTAGACCTGATTCTATACTGGAATCAGGTCTAAGTTTTCAAAATACTATTTATTCTTCATAAACCTCTTTAAGTTTTAATTGTAGAGTCTCCTTTTTTGTTATTTCATTTATTAATTGTTTAATTTCAATTAACGCTATAATATCCTTTGGAACTTCAAACTTGTACCCTTTATGTACATATTCGGCAATCTCTTTCGAAAGAGCTCCGGAGTATGGTGTTCCATCATCCCCCTCAATATAAAAAGTATTTCTTTTAAGATTTATAGCAATAAGCTCCCCTTTTATTTTTGTTTCTGTGATTGTTTCAGACATAGTTTCAGTACTTATGGATATAATTTCTTTTGCTTTATTTAATTCATCTGATGTAAGTACAGTATACCGTGTTTCATTATTTGGAGATGCCCATTCTACTTTTAGCTTTGATGAATCACTTTCAAAAGAACTTAGAAATTCCTTATATAATGTAACCGCCTTGGGATTAATCCTTTTGAGGTGTTGCTTTAATTCTTCTTCATTTTTACTATGTTCTAAGAGCTCAGCAAACACTCTAAGTGAATTACTCGCGGGGGTAACGTCAAATAAGTTGGATGACTTATTTGATTTTATCCTTATCCCAAATGAGGAGGCAAATAGCATTGTAACATTTACATTATTGTCCTCAACTACTGATGTAGGAGGTTTATTTTGGTTTTGATCCCATCTCTCATCGAGTCCATATAACGTATTTTGTGTATTAGTTAAAAGTTTTCCCATTTGTAAACTAGGTAATTCATTCTTATCCTCTACCCTTTCTATTGCAATATCTAAAACATCCCTCCTACTTAATACCGCCTCATCTAATGCTTTTGATGGCTTAGGTGGTAATTCAGAAGATGCTATCTCTTCGTTCTCAACAATAAAAGAATCATCTGCTGGTAGATATTCAAAAGGTACTTTATCACCATTTATTAAACTAAAAGATGCCGGAGCATTATCGCTCACTGGTAAATAAATTTGATAAATAGGATCTTCGGCCTTTATAATAGCTTCCCTAATAGATATTTTTCCTTTTTTTATTTGAAATTCCCTTATGGTACTAATAGGTACAAAAAACCAGAAATCCCTTTCTTCGAACTCATCAACTAAAAAGGCAAGAAACGTGGTGGAATTATTTGTACAAGAAAATATTCTAGGCCCATCATAGTAGAAAAAAATATCTTTGATTTTAAGGCTTCCTAATGGTGTGAAAATTTCACCTTTCATTATATATCCACCCCTATCCTCAAAACCTCTTTAAAATACGTATGAGGTTCTACATCAAGATATGTCCACCAATTAATATGAGATTTGCCTACATTATTACTTGGTTCGTAAGCATATAACCCACTATCCTGAGTGATATTGCCAACAGCGACTTTATTTTTCTTTTCCATACTTATGCTGGCAAAAAAATTTTTAGCAATATGTAAATCCGCAGGATCTGTAAGTAAAGAAATCCCAAAATTATTACAAGTGGGAGAAAAATACTTTTTCTTTTTCTCACCAATAGATATAAATTCTCTGGGTTTAATAGTATTTGATTCAATTATTCTATAAACTGTTAAATCCCCATTTATGGATTTTATAGGAGGACAACACTCCGGATAATAATCAGGAAACTTTTTACTCTTATTTTCTCCCATGGGTAGCACCTCTATACATTAAAAAAATTATTTTAACTTAGTAAATGGTTAACTGCTCCACCACTAAATTTATCATAAATTGGAAAATATTAATACAGCTAGAGGAGTTATTTCGATAAAGGAAATGATAGAAGATAAAGTGGTATTTTGTAAACTAAGGAAATTAATTACGTATAGAAGTAGAGGATATATCAATCAACTCTATTTTCAATTACCATACAGAGCTTATGTTAATATTCACCATTGTTGACGAGTAAAATTTTTAATAGCAAATTCCTTATCCTTTGAAAGCGTAATACAAATATAGGCTGCACTAATTGATTTTCCAGAAGAAGCACAGCCCTATTCCTTTTATTATAAATAGCTAAACCAAATTAACAGATATAAGTATAAATTTAAAACCTCATTTACTTATGATACGGTTCCCCATAACGCACCTAAATGAGGGCATCTGGATGACGGCTTTATAGAGAAGTGCCCTTAAATTTAAATGAAACTTCTTTCATCAATTTGAAGGGATTTTTGCAAGGTCATAAGCTCATTCCTTA
Source organism: Neobacillus piezotolerans (assembly GCF_003362805.1). Taxonomy (GTDB): domain Bacteria; phylum Bacillota; class Bacilli; order Bacillales; family Cytobacillaceae; genus Bacillus_D; species Bacillus_D piezotolerans. The sequence continues at coordinate 66,628 of NZ_QNQT01000002.1, read as the reverse complement.
TACTTGGAAACCCTTCTATTTCAGGGACATTTTTAATCGAAGGCGACAGTTTTCGATCGGCGGCATTCGCCATCGTTTCACACACATAAAGCAATTGGGATAGTGTCTGATCTGATAAAATAGGACGATGTCCAGTTTTTGAGCAATTTTCCAGCAAATATGCTAAATGGTCTATGGAAAAAATAACTGGCCAGTAATATTCCAGCGCTTTTCTATCGACTGGAATCTCACCAGCAGCTGTATCGTATAGTGTTTTTAAATTAGATAAATTTGTGCGCATTTTCATTCTTTCTTTGCTTTTTCTCGCATTAAAACCGTTTCCCTGGTCAGAGAATAGGACCAATAAAAATTGCGCCTGGCTTCGGATCGTTTTGGTTATTAAATGTGGGACGCGACTGGAGGCAGACCGCCTTCCTACGAAGAACACTCCAATTAGTCCAATGATACTGCCGATTAAAATATCAATGATCCTGGCTGATGCGAAATAACTAAAGGCAAAGTTACCATGACTCGTGCTTTCCGCTATCAGCAAAGCATTCGGCGTAAAGAATAACGCAGCCAGACCATAATTTTTTACAATAAACAGCTCTGTAATGAACGTCAATAGCAGAATGAGTACCGCAATGATGTATCCATTCGGGTGAGCCATTAGAATCAAGCTTGCTATCATTATTCCGAGAATTGTACCAATTGCTCTTTGAATCGCACGGTGATAGGTGGCGACAATCGTAAAGCCTGACATAACTGCTACGCAGGATAAAGGCACCCAAAAAGGCCTTGTAAATTCAAACTGGTACGCTATTACAGCAGCGATAATGGTAAAAAGGCCGAACCGTACAGCAGTGATGAACACGATCGAGTTTTTATCAAAGGCACCAAGGAAAATGGTCCTTAGCGATGGGATGGAAATGTGAAGCTCATGATTAATTTTTGAAGTTGGTTCATTCTTAATCGCATCCGCATCAGTAATTGCTTTGAATAACTTAAGTACGGATTCATCCATTTCTTCTGAAAGAAGGATTTTTTTAGAAGGAATCCCATTCTTATGCTTCAAATCAAGCGATTGGGCAATTTCCCTGATAAATCCCCCAAACTGTGGTGGCAATTTATCGGTTGTTGCCGAAAAATTTTCAAGGACATAGAAAAATAATGCGTTTGCGTGATCATTTAAGATAACTAAACGATTAAAAATGTCCGTATTTCGCCAAGGAATATATCCTGCTGCAAGTGTTTCTTCCGCTTCCCTCAAGCCTGACATAACCCTGTGCCTTTCCTCATTGAATTTCTCTGTACCAACTGAGTCAAGAAACCCGGCAAGTTCTGTATATACATTTTTCACAACACCCGTTTCCGGCCCATGGGGATTAAAAAACCACCCAAGCATGGCAAGCACCCACGATAGTGCCCCTCCCAGAAATACAAGGCCGGCGCGCACCCATACAAGTTCCGGATGTACAGGCATACCGGTTGTCATCGCAAAAACTAACACGAAAAAGATCGCTGATGGCCCTTTAATTTTTAAAGCTCCAAAAATAAATATACCCACAGCTCCAATAATCCCCATCAAAACAGCTACTGCAAGTGAGTAAGGGGCAGCAAGAGTCCCGAGGGCAGAGGCTAACGTCATCCCCAGTACAGCAAAAAATATCTTTCTGGCTCTTTGGGCATAAGGGATATTAAACACATAAAGATATGCAAAGCCCCCCATTCCAGCGATCAACCCATATTCCAGATTCCCTACTAGTAATCCAATAAAGACTGGCAAAGACGCAGCCAGTCCTGCAGAAAACGCCTTTAACCAAGGAAAAGGCTTCCTATTAACAGTTAATGCCTGCTTAAAAATCGATGGGGATTTGGGAGAGTCAGATTTTAGTGTTTCTCTCATACTGATCGCTCCTTTTCTTATAATAAAATTGGACCATGATCCAATTCGGTTGACTTCAAAATTGCCTGTCAAAATAGAATTTCCATAGCTATTTTATGGTGTCCTAAATAAAGTGAAATCATTTAGCGCCTTTTATGTATAGTAAAGCTCCTTATTTCTCTGATTCAGCCGGGCAGAATAATCGGGTTAATCAGAGAAATAAGCAGTTGTACCTTTTCCATTGCTTTAAAGCTTACTGTACGATTCTCCACTTCTCCATCACGCAAACCTTACTCTTTTTCTTATTATATCACCAAAATATTTCCCTTCTTTTTAGATCTTGTAAAGTTCGGCTGTAGGTGTATTCCTTACCTTTCCTTAAACTCACTCCCACCTAATTAAAAGACACGTCCTTATAAAATAAGCGTCAAGAACATTGAATTGTTCTTTGACGCTTTCATTTAAGTGGTTCAAGAGTTTGGCTTCCAGGCAGAAATCAGCCGGTTAAAGAACCATAACTCCCTGACAATCATTCACGCCCTTAAAATTTCGTTCCACTGATAAAACAGTGCCTGTCACTCCCCGAATAATGTCGAGGGTATCGACAAAAAGCGGGTGGTGACAGGAAATATTTTATGAAAAAAACTGCTTTTATTTATGGTAAGGCTCACACCTCACCTATTAAACTAGCGGTTTTTTACTAATACTCTCCTTCTTGTTTAAATTCCTAAAGTGTCATTAGGTTTCTTAATGTTAGTTAGTAAATAATACCGGCTGTTTAGGAAAACCTAACTATAAATAGAGAAAATGGAGGGCATAAAAATGGCAGAAAGGCAAAATACAAACAATAAGACTTTTTGCATGAGTGAATACGATGTATTAAAACGAGTCATTCTTTGTCAGCCTCAATATATGACAATTCGCGAAGTAATTAATGAAACGCAAGAGCATTTTAAGAATGAAGGTATTCATATTGAGCGTGCATTAGAGCAGCATGGGGAATTTGTCAAAACTCTAAAGGATAATGGGATCGAAGTTATTTTATTACCTTATCATAAAAAATATCCTGAACAGGTCTTTACAAGGGATATAGGTTTTACATTAGGACAAACAATCTTTGTTGCAAAGATGGCAACGGATGTTCGAGAAGGGGAGGAAGATGTTTTAAAACAGTGGCTCGAAGATGAAGAAATCTCTTATTACAATTTAGCAGAGGAACGAATTGAAGGAGGAGATGTTGTAATAGATCGGGAAACCATATACGTGGGACTGAGTAATCGGACGGATCAAAAAGCTGCTGATCAATTACAACGTCTTTTAAATCAATTCAATGTTATTCCCATCCCATTTACAGAAAAATACCTGCATTTAGATTGTGTTTTTAATGTCGTTTCATCTGAAGTGGCCCTTATTTACCCAAATGCCTTAACGAAAGAAAGTATCGATCTTTTTGCTTCCCGCTATGACTTAATTGAAGTTTCGGAAGAAGAACAATTTCAATTAGGTACAAATGTATTCAGTATTGGAAATAAACAGGTATTAAGTCTGCCAATTAATAAGAATGTAAACAAACAGCTCCGTACCCGAGGCTTTCAGGTTATTGAAGTAGATATCACAGAAATCATTAAATCAGGAGGATCCTTTCGTTGTTGTACTCTTCCTATTTTACGACAAACTTAAATAAAAGTATTAAAAAAAATGACCATATAAACAACCAATTCCCCAACAAGGTAAGGTTGTTTATATGGTAGGAATACAAAATTATTTTTTTCTTTCTAACCATAGAATAAAATAAAAAACCTCATCTATTTATTTATTTGAATGGTCTGCCTTTATAATTTGACGCATGGCCTCAACCGCCACCTCAATCGCTCTGGTTTCATATTCGGCCAGGCTTGTTCGATCTTGGTTGGCAAATTTATTATAATTTGTTGCCGATAGCATTACGGATGCTCCGCGGGAATTCAAAGTTGGGGCGATTGAAAAGATTGGCGCATCTTCCATCGAAGTGCTTGTGGCTCCGCTTTTTTCATAGGCATTCCACTTATTCACTAATTCATATCCAACCGGCTTTGTTTCCGGTTCAGTTTGCGTAAAGAAAGAATCCTTAGTAATGGTCACACCAATGTTGTACTTATATCCGAGCTTAATTGCCGCCTCTTCAAGCTTTTTCAATAAGAAATAATCCGGAACTGCAGGATATTCCATTGGGATATAATGACTACTTGTGCCTTCCATCTTGACGGCACCGTTGGGAATAACGACGTCGCCAATACCAACCTTTTTGGAAGTTGAAGCACAAGTTCCAACCCGGATAAAGGTATGCGCCCCAAGCTTAGTTAGCTCTTCCATGCAAATCGCCGTTGACGGTCCGCCCATTCCTGTTGAAGTGACAGAAACTTTTACGCCATCGAGATAACCAGTATAAGTGGTATGTTCTCTATTTTGAGCAATTTTCTCATAACTATCAAAGTATTTGGCAATTTGTATTGTTCTTTCAGGCGCTCCTGGCAGGAATACATATTCGCCTACATCTCCCTCGCCACAAGCGATATGCATCATTTTGTTTTTTTCTGCGGTCATAATGAACCCCTCCAATTTATGTAAAAAACGCAACTTGTCCAGCAAATTATAAATTATGGCCCTCTTATTAATTTATCGTACTACAGGTGAGGGTCAAGAAATATGAAATTGCCTCGGATGCTTATAAAAATTTTACTGGCCAACTGATCAACCATAAGAGAGAGAGTTTACACCATCAACAATCGAACGTAGATTCCATTAATTGAAGAATATTTTCGGTACAAGCAGAATTGAACCGTTTTTATTTAAATATTTTTATTTACTTCGACCATTTCAGAATTCCGCTTTTTATATTCATCATATTCCTTTAATGCCATCTGAGCACTTTCACCTTTAATAGCATTAAAGCCTTTCCGAATAAGCATTTCTTCTAATGCTTCTAAGAACATGGAGAATATTCTTCTTACGCGAATTATATCCCATTGTCCCAATCCTTCATCCTGCCATGTCGTGGTCCAAAAGAAGGTGATTACCACTAGGCTTTGCTCTCAATACCTAGCTAAAAACAACTGATACTTTTTGGATCTTCCCATGATATTCTTTGCTTATTTAAGCCAATAATCACATTTTGTAAATTCGTACTTATTAATTTGAAAGTCAGGAATAGAATGATAGTGGTTTTACTTTACTACTATTAGGGGGAGAAAAATGTAATGAAAATATTAAGGCTTGGGCATGCAATGTATATGTTCACAAGTAAGGCGGGGAAAAATTACCTTGTAGATCCATTTATTGATTTAAATCCTGGATTTCCACAACAGCTAGATACTAAAGATTTTTATAATGCTATCGATTGTGTATTTTTGACACATGGACATTTTGATCATACAAGCGGGCTTTCTAAGGTAGTGGAAAACAAACCTGATATTATGGTTGTTGCCCAATATGATTTGGCCATGATACTTCTGCAAAAGGGCATTAAAAATGTACTTCCTATTAATCAAGGTGGTTCGGTGTCCTTCAATGATCTTACCGTCACAATGGTTCAAGCCAAACATACATCCTCATACGGGGAGATAGAAGGAACCCCACTATATGCGGGCGAGGCATCCGGGTATGTTTTTGACTTTGACGATGATTATACAGTTTACCATTCTGGGGATACGGCTCTTATGTACGATATGAAGTTGATTCAGGATGTGTATAATCCTGAGATTGCAATATTATCCTCATCAGGCCATTTTACAATGGGGCCAAAAGAAGCAGCCTATGCAGTAAAGAACCTATTGAAAGTTCAATATGTTATTCCAAGCCATACGTTTCCTTCTAAAAAAAGTGCTCCATCACCGGATATCCTTGATCAATTATTGAACGCCTTTCCCGTAGTGGAATATATGATGGATAGAGATAAAGACTTAAAAGAGTTGTTAAACGATTATCCACAAACCGAAGTGGTAACGATGGGATATGGAGAGGAAAGGGAATTTAAGAAATAGCCTTATAATTGATTACAACCAGATAAATAATAAAACAGAGATGAAGTCTTTATCATCTCTGTTTTTATTTTTCCTTTTGGCAACCTCTCCAATTTATCTAATGAGGTGGTCTATCATTGTTCTTACTAAAACTGCATCTATGTGTGATACGGTACCCCGTACCTCAATTAAGTGCGGTTTTTTCATGAACCTATTTCATTAAAATAAGACCAAGGAACCGGCGCTATCACGGCCCTATAATTTTCTGTTACAATTAATAACTACTAGCTATAATGAAAATAAAGAAAACAATAGGATGGTACATATGGTTGGAATGGGATATCGGACAATTAAGACTGCAATAGGGGCAGGATTAGCAATTTGGATTGCGAGCTTGCTCGACTTGGAATTCGCGTCATTTGCGGCCATTATCGTCATTATGTGTATTGAAAAGACAAAGAAAAAGACATTGCATTCCATTCAGAAAAAGTTTTTTGCTTCTCTTTTATCTTTAATTCTTGGTTCCATATGTTTTGAACTTTTAGGATATAATCCAATTGTCTTAACGCTATTTATTTTATTTTTTGTCCCAATCCTCGTAAAAACGCGTATTCAAGAAGGATTGGTCACAAGTATAGTGATCGTTTTACATATTTACACAGTAGAGGAAGCCACCCTGGACAACTTATTGAATGAACTTTATATTATTTTCATTGGTATAGGAATTGCCTTGCTCGTAAACAGCATTATGCCCAGCTTTAAGAAGGAAATTGAAAAATATAAAACAAAAGTTGAAAATAAATTTAGCGTTATTCTAAACGAATTCTCAGCTTTTTTAAAGGATAGTAAGCGAAACTGGGACGGAAAAGAATTAATCGAAGTAGAAAATCTTCTTAATCAGGCTAAAAGCATAACTATCCAAGATGTAGAGAATCATCTGTTAAGAAAAGAAAATAAAGATTATTATTATTTTGAAATGCGCGAAGATCAACTGGAAATTCTAAAACAGATGGCATCCATTGTAAGCATTGTTTCTTCATCAGAGTTAGATATCAAACAAAGAGGAATGCTTGCTAATATCTTCCTAAATATCAGTCAGCATGTAGATTCAGGAGATACCACTATCGCATTAAAGCAATTAGAGGAGTACGAAGAGTCTATACGTGAAACAGAATTACCGAAGACAAGGGAAGAATTTGAAATTAGAGCAAATCTATTTTATTTAAATTTTGCGATTAAGAACTATTTAATTATTAAGAAGAATATTTTTAATAGGAACAAACTTTAACACCTTTGGCTGATAATCTTGGCAATGGTTACGGGGACAGGTATCTCGGCTTATTTAGCCAAGGGACCTGTCCCCGTTATTTTCCCCTGAATCAACCATTTTAGAGAAATGACGTTATTGATATATTAACGAAACAAGAGATTCTTAATGAATTGTCAGCAGCGCTATTGCTAATGCAAATAGTGCTTTTTTTAATCCTCATTTACTTATGATACGGTTCACCGTAATGCATCAAAATGAGGGCTGGTATCATATTCTTATCACATGGCCTCAATCAGTAAAGAGAGGCGAATGGAACTTTAGGAATTGCCATTTTTCCCTTTAATAATGCTTCTTGATTTCTTTTCTTTTAAAGTGTTCCCTTTAATTCCTCAAGTATTTGAATTTTTGTTTAATACAATACTTATTTTGTAAAGTAAAACTCCGTTTTATTTATGGGATGACTAGGCACTGGTATAATAATCATTCGATTAGACTATAATATGTATAATAAACGGTTATCCCAAATAGCAATACTATCTAAAACCAAACTTTTATGATAAAATAAATTTGGAGGTGTTTTTAAAATGTTGTTAAAGTTTGGAATTGAAAATCTTTTATCTTTTAACGATAAACAAGAAATATCTTTTGACCACGAATACAATAATGCTAATATTTTCAAAAATAACACGATATTTGAATATAAAGATAATAAGAAAAAAAGAGCTGTATTAAATGGTGTAATTGTGTTTGGCCCTAACGCAGCGGGTAAATCAAATCTTTCTAAGTCTTTTGGCCAAATGAGAAAAATTTATTTAGATAGCATAAAGTTTGATAAAAAAAGTGATTTAACTTTAAAACTAAAAGGATTTGAATTTGCAGAAAAGAAAAAGAATCCTTTAAGCTTTACTGTTGAATTCATGGAAAATATCAATGAAGATTATTATAAACTTATATATAAATTTTCAATCAATCGGAACAATTTCCTAGTTGAAAATGAAATTTTATCTTACCAAAAAGTGCTAAAAACAACACTCTCCAATGAAGTAATTGTATTTGAAAGAACAATGAATACAATCGAAACTTACTCTAAGGAAATCTCCGAGATAATAAGTAAAATCAAAAAAGAGAACATTAAACATAAGTTGGTTTTATCGTTGTTGAATTTTGATATAAATGAAACCTTTTTCAAGAATGAAATTGCTACTATTTCTTATAAAATAATTGAATTATGCGGAAACTCAATAGAAAAAAACCTAGTTTTTAGTAACGATGAAAATCTAAATTCTATGGATGAGTTTATCGAGGGGTTAAACTCTAATCCAAAATTTAAAGAATATATTTTATCTAACCTATATAAGTTTGATTTTGCCTTAGCAGATTTTGAAATTCAGGATATAACTGATGAATTCTTAGACTCATTAATAAATAGTAAAATCATTGATAATGTTGATCGAAGCCAATTCAGTAAATTCAAAAAATATAAGGTCAATACAATTCATAATGTGAATAGTAAGGAATATAAATTACCCATTGGGGATGAATCTGCGGGTACAAAAAAATTCTTAAACCATTCACTTAAAATTTATGAGAGTATACTAATGGAAAAAATATATATTTCAGACGAATTTGACAGTCATTACCACATCCATATACAAGAAGGTATCATAAAAAACTTTATATATCCTGAATCACAAAGTAAAACCCAATTTTTACTTATTACTCATAATCCTTTATTACTAAATAATAGGTTCTTTTCAAAGGAACAAGTATATTTTGTGGAGAAAAACCGAGCTAATCAAAGTAGCGAAATATTTTCTTTAAAGGATTTTAATAATATTTCTTATAACAATCACAATTGGGTAAATTTGTATTTAACAGGGAGACTTGGGGCTGTGCCGGAGGTATTTGATTAAAATGGCTAGAACTATAAAACCTCAAATTCACATTTTATTTCCTGAAGCATCACACAGAGGAAATAAAATTGATCTTTGTGAACACTTTTTTATAAAGCACAGCTTCCAAAGAAAAGTTACTAAAGCAATAATTATCTCCTATCCTGAAGAGTTTGAAAAGAATTTCAAGTTGGCATTAAAAAGCAAAAATAAAAAAAAATCCATAAATCCACAGGATTTATTTTTTATTGTATTGGATACAGATATTAAACCCAACCGAGAGAATGTGAACACTGTTATATCACAAATTCAATCATTTGAGAAAACATATGGTAATGATATTAAAATTATTCTCTCAGGGCGAAGTTTTGAAGTATGGTTATGTATGTACGGTAGACAACAATATACGACACCATTCACTGATCAAAGTAGATTAAATTCTGATGTAAAAACCTCTTATGAAAAAAAGGAGAAATGGTTTATTGAAAATGCAACTAGACTTTATGAAGATTATCCACAAGCAAAAATCGCTAGCATACTGAGTAAACAAAATGTATTTAATAATACATCTGGTCCACCTCCAAGCGGATATGACTTAGTCAATGCTATACCTAACTTTTCTAATGCTGTAGTAATAAATTACCTAGTTAATACAACTCCTTTTACCTATTTTGAGCATCTTATTGGTACTTTACTAGATTATGAGTGAAATTTTTTTCTATAATAAAGCTATAAATATAGATATTATATTTTATTAAATTCCTATTATACGAAATAACATACATTTATTTAAAAAATGCCTTCACCTAAATTTGAACTATGCCCCATAATGTGGACAGTTTAAAAAAGCACCTGTTGAAACTTATACAGCTAATAGATGACTTCGGTATTGTGCCGGGGTCATCTTATTTAATGTACCACTTGATTATTGCAGTTGAATTTGGCCGCTTATGGGGATTGAGAAACAACCAGTTTTGGAAAGCAGAGCAACTATTCGCGGAGATGAGAGCCACTAAATATGGAAACTGAAGAGGTGTCCACTTTCTTTGGAGGCGGGCATAGTAGCCTTTTAGGCCTTGCCCGCTGAAGAATTACTGGCTTTTTTGAGTGGGAGTCATGCCTGTAAAAGCTACTATAAAGCCAAAAATATTTTAAATCGTCAAAGTTACTTGGTACTTTTGACTTACCAGTTCAATGTTCTAAAACCTCATTTACTTATGATAAGGTTCACCTTACATATTTGAGAGGCAAAAAAATGGACAGGATTACTCATATCCTGTCCATTTTTATGAAGGGTCATTTAAAAGACAATAATATAGTTATGGCCACTCCAAGCACAGTAGCAATCAAAGTCATTGATGCGAGGTGTATTATTAGATTTTCCTTACCAACAGAATATAGAACCTTTATATACTCCAAACATTCAGTATAAATAGTTTCATATTTTTTGATTCCTTCTTGCTCTGTAAAACCCAGTTTTGTTTCCTCTCCTCCATAATACGCTTTCCAACCCTTTACCTCACTCCTGTCAGTCTTGTCATAATTCATATGTAGTTTGTTATCATTTATTGCACGAATCTTATTAACAAGCCATTTATAATCCTTTGAGGAGATTTTATCCCTTGATTCATTAAAGTATTTATTCATTCTTTGGTTCAATTCATACTCTTCTATTCTATCAAATAAGAAATAATAAAAGTCCATCCTGTAACTACTCAAAATGTTTGTAAAGGATAAGGGTGAGAAAGAATTTCCTGTGAAATAGAGTTCCATCTCTAATCCTTCTCGGCTTGTAACATCTGTAATCAAATATTGTTCCCTACCCCCATTGTTGAATTCATATGTTTTACATAAAAAAACATCCTTAAATGATTCATCTCCAGAGATATCTTGTGGATAGTTGATCACCCTCAGAGAGGGTAGTCTATAGTTCATTCCATAATTTAGTTCAGCTATTTCCATAAGTTTTGACTGAACCGCCAAGCCCACCAACTCATTAAACTTCCTGTAAATATCACTATACCAAATTGATTTTCCCTCCCTTTCAATATTGTAAAATCCGATAAATTTTTTATCGAATAATCTTTCTTTATTCTCTTTAATGAACTCAAGAAACATTGCATTATCCATTATTTTGTTGAATGATATATCAAACTCAACTACAGCTTGATTATTGTTTATTTGTGTAAACACACTCCTTATTTCTCTAATGAATTTATCATCCAAGAACTTTATTGTTGCTAATGAAGAGAAACCTGCTCCTGTATATTGAAGAGAAAAATAATTGAGGTCTCTTATTCTTTTGGGTCTATATTGCAAATCAACTTGATATTTTTCCTTGTTTAGTTTTGAAAACCTTTTTATGAGTTTGTTCATATCTTTGTTATTATAAGTATCCAGTATGGTGAATCTCCATGTCTTTAGTAAATTCCTACCCTCAATATATTCTCTGTACCGTTCATCTTCTTTTATGTAATCCTGATATTCTGAGCTTTTCTCTATGGTGTCAATTAGTTGCTCAATATACTTCTCTCTCAGTTTTTTGTATTGTTTATTCCTCAACAATAACCATCCCTTTATAGTTTCTTATCAACTTGTTCCTACATTCTCATTTGGCCTCTTAAATTTATTATACCACTTGTTTTAAACATATATTGGAAATCCAGGTTTTTGATATGGTCATTGATATAGACAAAAAAGGTTACATAATCACTGTATTTCGCAATCGAAAAAAGAGGCACAACAGAGATTAGGAATGGCTTTTCATTTTCTTCTCCAAATTATTAATCATTAAGCACAATATTCCATCCTCCAGTTGCTAATATTGCAAAAGCCTGGCCCATACACCAATATATAAAAATAGTTCCTCCCAAAAATGAGAAGAACTACTTTGTGCCACTATTTAAAGCTCCGCAAAAGCGAAAAGGTTGTACAAAAATTTTATCACACCTTAATATAATTCAAAATCCCACCGTAAGGGAACCCCCTGTTTAACACTATCTATCCTCAACCAAATGAACCTTTAAATGCCCGAATGCGTTTCAATGCTTCTTCATTTAATCTCTCAATTTCACTTTTCTCTTTTTTAAGCCGAGTGATTTTCTTAGGAATGACTCTATTCGGCTTTGCTTTTTTCATATAAGAAGCCCCCTTTAAACAGTTTCATATGATTTTATTCCTGGAGGCTTTCTTCATAGGCTATTCGGAACTTCCGTACTTTTTCTATGCTCACACCAGAATTTTCTGCAATAACCTTGACAGAAAGAACATCAACAAGTTTTTCAGCAATTTCTTCTAAGGTTTTTCTTTTGATTTCATAGGCTGTTCGGAACTCCTGGACTCTTTCTATATCTACTCCTTTTTTCAGCAATTACTTTAACAACAAGAGTATCAACAAGGTTTTTTGCAATCTCTTCTGCTTTTTCTCGTTTAATTTTCTCTTCAAAATCCATTAAAAGCCCCCCGTCTACAAATCAAACTCTTCCCGCATCCTTTGCTAAAAATGATAGTCTATATAGCTTTTAATAGATTGCACTTTCTTATTCCTATCCTCTTCTTTATGAAACCAGCCAACCTTTTTAAATCGCTCTGATTCAGGTTTTGTAGCCCACAGGGAGAGAGCTTCATTCTCCAATATTCTCTCAATCTTACGCCTACCTACAATTTCATTGAAACGTTTAAGCCTTTCTTCCTCTGGGGAAGGCAATCCCTTTTGAAACTCCTGTAACTGGGTTGAAGCAACCTCCTGAAAAGAAGCCTCCAATACCTCCAGTAAGATTTTTTTTAATTCCCCTATGTTTTTGTAAGTTACTTTGAACTATTAATATCGACTCCCTTTACAATTAGATTGATAGCAATACTTCAATATCTTATTTTCTTTTAAAACGATATCTTCAACCTTTGCAGTCATATTCTTAATTTTCCAAAGTCCCATCCCTTTCACTGACGGGTAATCAATAAATTTGCCAAGATTACTATAGATGAAACTTCCAAAATTTACATTATCCTGATTCCTTCTGTTTGATAGTTGAAAAATAAAGTCTCAACGCATTATTGATAATTGTTTCTTTTTCTTCTCTTGTTTTAAACGGCTCCATAAGTCCTGCTATATCCTGATCATATGTAAACATAGTGTTGTACTCGCAATAGCCACGTTTTTCAGGTATTAGGAAATCAGTTAATTTGTTTGCAACTCCGACTAATTTTTTTATTTCTCCTTCAAGCATTTCAATCTCTTCTGTATCATTTAAGACAGCTTTAACAATATCTTCAATAGTAACGTTCTTACTTGGCATTTTATCCTCCAATAATATCTATTTCATATCACATAATGATTATATGTTACCTTTCTTAATTTGTCAAAATATTCAAAATACTTTAGTCAACGTGATGGAATCTTTGACTAAAGTCATTCATTTTAGGAAAAGCCAAAGTACTACGTGTCTGGAATCCAATTCACTAAATGATTATATGAATGTTCACTGCTATGTAAACAAAAAGGAAACTCCTAAGTTTCCCCTTTTGTATCAGTTTCCCTTTTATAAAAGGATGTTCTCAATGCCCCGAACAGAAAATTTATTCACCACAATACTGGTTGGCTTTCTTCCAATCGTAACTGCAAAGGAAAAAAACCTTCATATCTCTAAATGCCAAATTCCAAGCAAAATTTTTGTTAAACCGCCATGATAAACTTTGCTTGTCTTTTACAATCACGATATTCTTTCATGCCTCTTTCATTGTTTAACCTATTTCTTTTTATTACTTGCTCTAATTCCACATTAGAAAGGATACAGTTTAGTACCTTGTTGTAAGTTTCCCCTGGTCTATAAGAGATAACAAAATAATTGCCTTCCTCTTTGCAACGGCTACAGACAGCATAGTATCCTAAGAATTACTCTTTAATTTGTTCTTCTCCTTTATCAAGTAGTAATAGGTCAATCAACGTTGTAACTTGAACCGAGTAAGCAACCGCCAAGGATTGTACCAGTATCACCGAAGGATTTCTTCTCTTCCCACGTTCTAACCTGTTAAGATAGCTTGGATTAATCCCTGTTCGCTGTTTAACATCACATAGACTCCACCCATTCTTTGCTCGACAAGTTCTTAGAAAGGTTCCAAATAAGTTCTTATCTACTTGTACTATGCTCATGTTCTCACCTTCTAATCTTGTTTTAAGTTAAACCCCTGATGTATCAACATCTTTATATGATAGTTTAATTGGCTTTGAATCATTCAATTTTTTATAGGAAATTCGGCGAGAAATGGCATTAAATTGGTCGATTATATATAAGATAAAAAGTCTACTAAACCACTACAAATAGAAAGGAGTTTTGAAATGGATAAAGAACAACTTCTTACTTTAGCACCTTCCAAAAGAATTGAAGAAGTCAACCGACTGTTAAAGAACCACACGCTAAAAGAAATCGCAACAATGTACAACTTTGCATACTCTACCTTTACAACTGAAATGAGATCTGACGGGAAATATCATTATAGTAAAAAGAGTAAACAGTACGTTGCGGTAGCATTAAAAGAGGATAATGAGGAAAAGGAATTAGAGATATTTGATTTTATCAAAGAAAATAGGCACACTCTCCAACGGCTAATCGAAATGGCGAATTCAAGAAACCTACTTCTTGACGAAAGAGTCTACAGTAAAACAGCAACGTATGAAAACAAAAGCATAAAGATGAATAAACAAATCTACAGTGAGTTTGCAAAGTTTTGTGACACCAACTATCCGCATCTAAAAGTTCAGGACTTGGTAGCTCAATCACTTATGGATTTTATGGAAAGATATAAGCGATAAACAAAAAAAGAGCCGTGTATGGCTCTTTCGTTCGTTACATAAGTATGCTCTCAATTAGTGAATCAGATAAAGTTTTTGTTGATTTTTCCTTTAATACTATCTTGTTTTCATATTGGTCGATTAAACAAAAAAGACTTTGAACTTTATCCATTATTCTGACCTGTTCCTCGACTGGTGGAAGCGGGATAATGAATTTTGCCAATTTCGTCATGCTCAATCCTTCTCTGGATGCCCCAACTTGAACACGCATAACCTCATTTTGAAAATAAGGCGAGATGATACAGGTATGAATGTAATGCCTAATACTATCATCTACTAACCTGATGATAGCTACATGTTGGTTTACATTGGCAATATCAAAATCATCGGGGACAAGAGAACTCCTCCCGATAGAAGCACCCGTGATGTTAAGGAGGATATCCTTTGCCTGGACAATGCTTCCTTTCATGCTTTCATTTGTTTCTGCCGTTATATGGGCAACACCATCTAACAATAATCCACTATTCCATACATTTTGGGAGCGAATAAATTTAATTCCTTCTTGGACATAATTCTTTTCCCCACCGAGAGGTGTCTTTCCTGCACCCAATTTCATTGTTATCTCACCTAATCTCACCCATTCCCAGCCATTAGGAAGTAAGAATGGGACTTCCTCGGCAGTAATAGGTTGTAAAGGCTTTTCTTTCTTGATAATCTTCTCAGATATCATTCTTTCCTTTTCTTGTTTTATCTTTTCCACCAATACAGATGCAGGTTCTTCATTCACATTTTGAACTTCTAACTTCCCTTGAACTGCAAGGGAAAGGATCGTTTTCCGAAGCTGATTTATACTATCTTTATCGTTGCAAAGATGCTCCATGTTCTCTATAGCAAAACGCAAATCTTTCATCCGTTCATAGTTAGAGTGATCTTGGAGCTTTGTAAATATGATTTTGTTTAATAAAACTGATTTAGCCTGCATTTTAATGAGTTTAGAAAGTAGTTCATCACTTTGCTTGAATAATTCTTCAATTTTCTTAACAATTCTATTTTGCTCTTCTAATGGTGGTAGTGGAAAAGCAATACTCTCCCATTTGTTTTTGTTGATTATTGGTGTAGCGGAACCTGTTGCATTTTCAATTACACTCTTATAAAAGTATGAAGAAGACATAAAGTAATACAAAAACTTTCCGCTTATTGAACAAAGTCCCGTTATTGTGTTTATTTGTTGATTGCATGAGCATAGTCTGTCGGTGTAATAACATTTTCCTATTGAACCACCAATACAAACCATCAATACAGAGTTTTCAGAAACAATCCTGCCATACTCGATACCAACTTTTGATAGACTTCTTTGATAATAATCTATGCCATTTTCTGAAATATCAGCAGGTGTAATAAATGGATATTCACCACCAAAATACTCAGGTTTACTTGTAGAAGGAGTTGCCCCTGTCTGAGTGATTCCTATGTCACCTAATCTTACCCATATCCATCCTTCAGGCAGTTGATATGGTATGTCACTTTCTTCAATGGATGGTAGGGGCTTAGAATTTTTTAATATCTTTTCTTTAATTAATTTCTGTTTTTCTTTCTCAATTCTCTTAAACAACTTAGATGCTGGCTCGTCATTTGGATCTTGTTCTACCAATTTCCCCTGCATGGCATGTTGAAGTATCAACTTTTTCAACTTCTCTACGTCATCAGGTGTTGTTATTGCTTCATGAAAGTGATCTAATAATGCTGTCATACTCTTGAACCTTCCTTTAGAATCTCGGATAGTTCACCTACCAATAGTTGTTTTGCTTTCTTTACTTGCTCAACCGACTCCATGTATTGCTGTAATGCTTCTTGCGGATCAAGCAGTTCCTCTTCTGTAGCATAAGGATTTTTTACATCGAGGTTGTAGTTCCTTGCTTTTATTTCATCGATTGTTATTTTCCAAGCTAACTCATTTTCCTCCCTCGTATTCCACCAATCTTTTTCTCGGTCAAATTCTTCAATTCGGATTGGGCGGGTTTTTGAGTATGATTTCTGTCCTTCTGGATACGGATGTTCATAGTACCAGATTTCCTTTGTAGGCTGTCCTTTTGTAAAGAATAAGAGATTAGTGCGAATGCTTGTATATGGAGCAAATACACCATTAGGAAGCCTTACAATAGTGTGTAGATTACACTCTTCAAGTAGCTTTTCTTTGATTCTCGTCTTTACCCCTTCACCAAATAGGAAGCCGTCTGGCAGAACAACAGCACCTCTACCGCCATCTTTTAATAGTGTCATGATAAGTACCATGAATAGGTCTGCTGTTTCTTTTGTACGAAATGCGGTTGGAAAATTAGCTTGTATGCCGTCTTCTTCAACCCCCCCAAATGGAGGATTTGTACAAATAACATCTACTTTGTCTTTCATACTATAATCACGAATAGGGCGTGCCAGTGAGTTGTCGTGGCGAATCTTTGGAATATCTACATCATTTAGGATTAAATTCGTCACTGCTAAAACGTGGGGCAATTGCTTCTTCTCAATCCCCATAATTGAGTTTTGGATTAATTTTCTTTCTTCTGCTGTCTTTGCCTGTTTCATCAAATGCTCAATTGAACTCTTTAGGAAACCACCTGTCCCAGTTGCAGGATCAAGCACTTTTTCACCCAGGTGGGGGTTTGACATATCTACCATAAATTTTGTTACAGCTCTCGGAGTGTAGAACTCGCCTGCATTGCCAGCCGATTGTAAGTCCTTTAAAAAAGTCTCATAAAAGTCATTAAACAAATGTCGGTCTTCTGAGCTGTTAAAATCTATCTCATTGATTTTATTGATGATTTGACGTATAAGTGTCCCACTTTTCATGTAATTAAAGCTATCTCGGAACACTTCTTTGACAATATGACCTCTTGTCCCTTCTTCCACATCTGGTAGCTCTTTTAGAGCAGGGAAGAGTTTGTTATTAACAAAGTCCAACAATTCATCGCCTGTCATTCCTTCTTCGTTTTCTGCCCAGCTATGCCATCTTAATTCTTCTGGAATCGGTGATTGATAGTCGTCTTCTAAAAGCTCTAATTCTGCCTCTTTATCAGCGAAAATCTTCAAGAAAATCATCCATACAAGTTGGGCAATACGTTGGGCATCGCCATCAACCCCGCTATCCTGCCTCATAATATCTTGTATAGACTTAATTGCGTTTGTAATTGACATGTTGCATCCTCCATCTACTGTTGCAAACTACGCTGTTTGATAAATCTGTTGCTCCAACTCTCTTACAGCCTGTACATATTGTTTTTTACCTCCAAATGACTTGATGATTTCCATAAGAGAACCATACTGGTCAAATGGTCTTAACTTTAATACTTCCATGCTTTCAATGTGTTCGATTCCTTCATCTGCGTATTTTTCCAATAACGCTTCAAGTACCGCTCTTGCTTTCTCACCATATTTAGCAAAGTAATCCCGTTTCTTTACATTTAAAGCACGTTCTTTTCTGGTGAGTGGCTTTTGCTCAAATGCCACATGGCAAATCAAATCAAACGGATCGTACTCTTTTCCTACTTCTTGTTGCAATTCATCTAATAGTACACCTTGCTCCAATAACTCTTCAATTATTGCTTCTTTTTTATCGGCTATACTCCAAGATTGAATAAATTCGTCCAGTGTACGGAACCCTTGCTTGACCGTTTTTTTCGTGTAGTCCGTAAGCGATTCTGTGATAAGCTCCCCATTATCTGCGTAATATTGAACTCGCTCATTAATGACCTGCACTTTAACACTTTGAACATAGTAGGTGCGGACTTCATTACCACCTCCACCTGGTTCATCTCCATTATCATTGCCACCAATAGGTGGAAAATCTTTCGGTGGTTCAGGTTCCTCTCCTTCATCAATTTCAGGTGGCACTATGTCCTCTCCGCCCGTAGGCTCATATATTTGCACAGGATCGCCGTCAAAATCCTTGTCGGCAAATAGATTGGTGACATTTCTAAAATCCATAATAGTAAATGAATATTTGCCGAATTCTTCGTTCACCCTTGTACCACGACCGATAATCTGTTTGAATTCAGTCATTGAGGTGATATTGCTATCAAGGACAATAAGTTTACATGTTTGGGCATCTACTCCCGTTGTCATCAATTTCGATGTGACAGCAATGACAGGATACTTGCTATTTGGATCAATAAAATTGTCCAGTTCTGCTTTTCCTTCATCATTGTCCCCCGTTATTCTTAAAACATATTTATGGTTTTCAGCCACTAAATCAGCATTGAAATTTACAATCGCTTGCCTCATTCTTTCAGCGTGATTGATGTTTACACAGAATATAATTGTCTTTTGATATCGATCTGTTTTCTTTAAATACTCGGTGACTTTTTTTGCAACTTCGAGTGTCCTTTGTTCCAGTACGAGATTACGGTCAAAATCCTTTACATTGTAAATACGATCGCCAATCACATTACCATACTTATCCCGTTGCCCTTGTTCTGGCCGCCAGCCGTCAACATCTCGGTCAATTGTGTAACGAATTACCCGATATGGTGCAAGAAAACCGTCATCAATGCCCTGCTTTAAGCTATAAGTGTATATTGGTTCACCAAAATAATGGATATTGGAAACATCTTTGGTTTCCTTTGGTGTAGCGGTCAATCCCACATGGGTTGCTGATGAAAAGTAGGTTAGTATCTCCCTCCATGCACTATCTTCTTTCGCACTCCCTCGATGGCACTCGTCAATAACAATAAGGTCAAAAAAGTCAGGTGAAAACTCTTTATAGATATTCTTCCAGTCATCTGTACCTGTTACGCCTTGATAAAGAGCAAGATAGATTTCATAAGACTTATCAACCTTACGATTTTTAATCTTTGTCATTTTATCGCCAAAGTGTTTAAAATCATTAGCCATTGTTTGGTCAACCAGGATGTTGCGGTCAGCAAGAAAGAGGATACGCTTCTTTGTCCTGGACTTCCAGAGTCGCCATATGATTTGAAAAGCAATAAAGGTCTTTCCTGTTCCTGTAGCTGAAACAAGCAACACCCTATCTTGCCCTTTCACTATTGCTTCAACCGTTCTATTTACCGAAATACGCTGATAGTAACGAGGTGTTTTGCCACTGCCATCACTATAATAATCTTGTGTTATTACTTGTTCAGCTTTTTCATCGATTCCTTTCCACTGCCTATACATTGCCCACAACATAGCAGGTGAAGGGAACTCCTCCATTTTTAATTCCTGCTCCATTTTCTGACTCTGACCAGTACGATCATGAAATAAAAAGCCTTTCCCATTACTGCTAAAAACAAAGGGAATATCCAGTGCCTCTGCATATTCCAATCCCTGTTGCATTCCACTGCCAACGGAATGCTCCCCATCTTTTGCTTCTATAACCGCCAAAGGCAAATTTGCCTTGTAGTACAGTATATAATCCGCACGCTTACTCTTTTTCCGAACGTGCTTCTTTCCCTTTACCATGATGCGGCCTGCTGTAAAGGTTACTTCTTCTCTAATTTGCTTATGTAGATCCCATCCCGCATTCACGAGGGAAGGAGTGATAAATTTAGTGCATATATCCCGTTCTGTAAATCCTTTTTTCACATAACTCCCCCCAATCCAATAAGTTCGCACTTTGCCTATAGTCCTATTTTAGCAAAGAATGAGTATCCAATGTATTTCCTTTTATGGTGAAGGGGGGATATTATAGATTTTTTCTATATAGCATCGGTAGAAGAAATTAAAAGAAAGGAATCGAGGGGATTTTCCAAAGATAATGGAGCATGAGGGTAGTTTTTTGGAATTGGCACAGGATTGATACCGAGTTCTTTGAGCATTTGTAACCTTCTTTTTCGTGTTTCTTTTGTCATAGCTTTTAGAGGGGTATCCAAATCGAATGAGGAGACTTTTTTGAGGAAATCAACCAGTTTTTCTTTATTTTTTATAGTTAAAGCGGACTTATATATGATGTGGCGTGCTTCATCAACCTTATAGAAAGTACCTGTATGATAGATTGGTAACATAATTGTTAAACTTATTTTTACGGAGTACGCACAAGGAAAAGGACTCAAAGCCGTTGCCAATATTCTTAACAAGAATGGATATATCACAAAGAAGGGTAAATTATTTTCCATTAATGGTGTCGCAACCATACTTGATAATCCCATGTATATAGGAAAAATACGTTGGATGCGACTTCAAGATTGGGAAGCCAAACGACGAAAAGGAAAAAATCCAAACCCAATCATTGTGGATGGAACGCATATACCTATCATTTCTGACGAACTATGGACAATTGTGCAAGAAAGAAGAGCAAGCAAGTCATTCAAACAAAGGCAGTCAAATGAGCCATTTATATTGAATGCCTTACTACGTTGTCCAAAATGTGGACAGGGTATGGTTCCAGCTGTTGTTACATCAACCCGTAAAGACGGTACAAAGAAGAAGCATAGATATTATGAATGCGGAGACTTCCTTAATAAAGGTACTACCACCTGTAATGCCAACTCAATTCGAGCTAATGAAGCAGAAGAATATGTCTTTTCGGTCATAAAGAAACTTGTTCAAGATGAAAAATTGCTTATAGAGAAAATCCTTGGCATCAATAACATTACCAAGGATGATGAAAGTGCCTATATGAAGGAAGTAAAACAATTAGATAACCGTCTATCAGAAATTAGTAAATTACAAGAACGGTACTTTAAAGCGTTTGTAGAAAAACTCTTTCCGATTGATATGCTTCAAGAACGATTAAAACAGGTTGCCGAAGAGAAGACAGCAATAGAACATACTCTATCGGAAATAAAAGGTAAGTTACATCAATCAAGCCATAAGTTTATTGAGCCTAAGCCGATTCATCAACTGCTTCAAAGATTCGTGGCTACATATGAGGAGGCTACGAGAGAACAGAAGAAGGACCTAATACAACTCCTTGTTAAGAAAGTGAAGGTAATTTCTCTCCCTCAACGTAAACGGGTAATTGAATCTGTAGAGTTGGAGTTTGACTTTGAGGATCTTCATAAATCGAAATCAATCGTTTTAATTCATCACCTGTTCGGAGATTCATCTTGGAAACAATTATCTACAATCTCGCAAAGTGAAAAGCATTTGCCCCTCTATCTTCAAGATTTTTTGCCTCTATTTATGATAAGGTTCGTTCCTATTTATCCGAAAAGCCCTATAAATCTGCTCAACCAAAATTAACCGCATGAGCTGATGCGGAAAGGTCATTTTCGAAAAAGATAGCTTATCATTAGCCCGGCTCAGGACTTCGCTGCTCAGGCCGAGTGATCCTCCGATAATAAAAGCGATTTTGCTTTTCCCGTGAAGGGCGAGCCTGTCCAGATTGGCCGCCAATTCTTCGGACGATTGCATTTTCCCCTCGATGGCCAGGGCGATGACATGGGCGTCAGGGCTGACCTTCGCCAGAATCCGCTCTCCCTCCTTTTTCTTCACCTGTTCCATCTCGGCTTCGCTCATTTCCTCAGGCGCCTTTTCATCAGGGACTTCAATGATTTCCATTTTGGCATAGGCGGACAGCCGCTTCGTGTATTCCTCTATCCCTTGCTTCAAATATTTCTCTTTCAATTTACCAACCGTTACAACAGAGATATTCACAATCCACAACCCTTTACAAAATGGTTACAAACAATTTACAAACACGTTATCCACAGAAGTTATCCACATGTCCACATTTTCTATCCACATCTTGTATGGGATCATTCGTTCGCCACAACATATACTGCGAGTTTTTGACAAAATTCACAGCTTGTTGATAAGTTATCCACATCAACTTTTTCCAAAATCGGAAACGTTTCATGTTCATCCACGACCATATCCAGCGCAAGATCCACATGTTCTTCACAGCAATAAATCAAGTTTTGCACACCTCCATCTTTTCATAACAAACCACTTTGATGGCAGCTAGTTTTAGTTTCCACACCCGGAAACCAGTTATTCACATCATACCATATTGCATAATCTAGAATTCCTTAAACTTTTCCACACCAAAAAGCGGGAAGGCCTCTTCAAATGCCTTCCCGCTTTCATATTAAACGTCTCCTTCACCAAGCTGAATCGTCGTTTCCATTTGCTTGCCAGCCCGGTAAAACTTGATGGTCATCTTCTCGCCAATTTTCTTTTTATTGTACAGATGCCTGCGCAAATCGATGGCATCCTTAATTTTCTCGCCATCCATTGAAACGATGACATCCAGTTCCTTTAATCCCGCTTTATCCGCCGGCGAGTTTGGGACGACATGCCTTAGTGCGACCCCATAATTAACCTCATTAGGGAGCTGCAAGTCCCCGTGCTGGAACGATGTCGGCAGATCGGATACAGACCTTAGATCGACTCCCATATAAGGGCGGCGTACTTCTCCGTACTTTTCAAGGTCCGCAATCACCGGCTTGGCATAATTGATTGGGATGGACAGCCCGATTCCTTCAACGGCACTCTGGGCAATTTTCATTGAGTTGATGCCAATCACCTGGCCGGCGATATTAATAAGCGCACCGCCGCTGTTGCCAGGGTTGATAGCTGCATCCGTCTGGATAACATCCGCCTGCCAGTCGGCAATCCCGTCTTGGTTAATGTCGACCGGAATGGCCCGTTCGAGGCCGGAAATAATCCCTTTCGTAACCGACCCGGAAAATGTCAGGCCTAGCGGGTTCCCAATCGCGATGACTGGCTCACCTGGCTTCAGCCTCTCGGAGTCGCCGAATTCGGCAATCGTTTTAATCTTTTCAGAGCTGACTTCAATGACTGCGAGATCTGTCCATACATCGCTGCCCTTTAGCTTTGCCGGTATTTTATTGCCATCGGCAAGAGTGACCTCCAGCTCATTCGCGCCTTCCACTACATGGTGGTTCGTTACGATATACGCTTTGTTTCCAGCTGTTTTATAAATAACCCCGGATCCGGTTCCGGCGGATTCCTCCTGCTCCTCGCTGAACCAGAATCCTTTCGATGTCCTTATATTGCTGATTCCTACAACCGCATCGGCTGCTTTTTCAACAGCTTTCGTTACATCCGTCTCCACATCGACAGCAACTTGTTTCCGTACATCTGTCGCTGACGTCCCGCCGTTGCCCCCCGCCGGATCCTGTGTTGGCCCGTTCGTAGGGGCCACTTTATACGGAAGCACCCCCGCATCCGAGAGATACGGAATAGAAAGAATAACGAGAATCGCTCCTATTATTGCCCCGATAAGGCTGGTAAAAAAATAGCCTTTTCCGCTCTTTTTCGGCTCCGGCGCCTTATACCGGGTCTGGTAGTCCTGGTCATAATATCCCATGCAAATCCTCCTTCAAAACTGCCGTACACATGCCGCTTATAAACTAATTATACTCCCTGCAAGGTCTATTTCGAATATAAAACGCATTCATTCAGAGACACTTTTTCACTAGGCATATTTAATTTCACGGTTGGACATCCGCTCCTCGGGAGCCCAAATATAGAAAAGAGCAAACATACAATCCAGCTGGACGTACATTTGCTCTTTTAAGAATCCTACACAGCGGTCAACGCTGTCGGGATGCGCGGGTCTGTATCATATAAATCAAACTGCTCACCAATCCGGATTCCTCTCGTTTCCAGCGTCTGTGCAACTGCCATCCTCGCTAGGTCCTTCATATTGTTGTCGAGGCTTAAATGTGCGAGGTAAATCCTTTTTGTATTCTCGCCAGCAACCTCACTCATCGCTATCGCGGCATCCTCATTCGAGACATGGCCGACATCGCTAAGGATCCGGCGTTTGACGTTCCATGGGTATCTTCCCATTCTGAGCATCTGGACATCGTGGTTGCTTTCGAACACATACGCATCCGCGTTCGCGATGGTCCCTTTCATCCGGTCGCTAACGTATCCGGTATCGGTAATCAGAACAAGCTTTTTCCCGCCTGAATGGAATACGTAGAACATCGGCTCGGCGGCGTCATGCGAAACGCCAAATGACTCAATATCGAGTGATCCGAAGCTCTTGACCGTTTCCATTCCAAAAACAAACTTTTGCTCCGTCGGGATTTCCCCGATGCAATTGTCCATCGCGTTCCACGTCTTTTCATTCGCGTAGATCGGGAGCTTGTATTTGCGCGCCGCGACGCCCAATCCTTTTATATGGTCGCTGTGCTCATGGGTCACCAGAATTCCGGACAAATCGCGCATGTCACGGCCAATTTTCTGGAACAGCCCTTCCATTTGTTTTCCGCTCAGGCCCGCATCCACCAAGAATGAATGATCGCCCGACTCCACATAGATCGCGTTTCCGGTACTTCCGCTTGCAAGCACACTAAACTGCAATGTCATTCCGTTCACTCCGTTACTTCGTTTTCCTCGCTCCCAAACGGGATGACCTGGCCCTCGAAGGCATTGACATACAGGCTCTTTTCGTTATCAATAATAAACCGCCAAGTTGGGGCGAATACCTGTGAAGAGGCAAGCGGCACAATCGTCGAATAGCCAAGTTCCGCTTTTGTTACCTTGCTTTTTGGCTCGATTAACCCCTTTTGGAGGAGGATTCCCAATGCCTTTATCGGCTGGATGACCTCTTCCTTCACATCCAGTTTCTTAATGTCTTCAAAATACGTCTGTTCGTAGGATACAATTTGGTTTTTATCATTCAACTCAAAAACAATCTTGCCGTTTCCATTCACATTTTGGTACAAAAATTTATTCTGGTACTGCTGGAAATACGTGATTGTTTTTTTCTTATCATCCCGTTCCCAGTACTGATATTCCCTGCCAAACAGAATATTTTCATTGATGAACGCGGAAAGCGAAATTGGTTCGGCTTTTTCATCAAGCTGATACGGCTCTTCCAGTTTCGAAACGAGGGTGCTCTCATCCCTAATCATAATCGACTGGCCTTCTAGCTCCTTAATATCATCTTTAGTAAATACCTTGATTTTTGCCCGGACATACTGGTCCTTTATTGCCGCTTTTGGCATCGCCTCATACGTGATATCAGCGGCCTTGAGTTGGTCCTCTACGGAAGTCTCCTTCATCATCTCAAGCTGGTTGGCATTATGTTTTACCATTAACTGATACAAAAGGTAAACATCGAGGATAAGGAAGGTGATGATGAAGATTGTTTTAATTCTACTCCAATCCATGCCGCATCCCCCCCAACTCATCTGTGCTGATTTGAGACCATTTTTTATTGTAGAGGTAGAACCAGGCTGGCTCAAGAGTAATTAGCCTGCTGGATGCGGCGTCCCTGTCCATCTTGTAGCCAAGGATCAAATCTTCAAGAAGTTCTGGCTTGAATCCTTTTTGGCTTTGTAAAAACTCCAATGCTTCCCTTCCCGATGGACGGACGACCTTCGTCGTTTCGAGAGGAAGCTCCATCGCGAAAGTTGGCCTTGTCAGTCTTGTAATTTCATTCTTTCCCCAAAACTGATTGATTTCCGAAAGGCCATCTTCATTGAATATTGGAAAACCATCCATGCTGTAAAGCCGGAATGTTACCCGCTGTGAAGCTTCATTGAGATAAACAAACCGGTATGGGTCCGTCCATCCATAATGTTGATTAATAAAATCGATACTCCGCTTCAGCAGGTTCGTGGAGCCCGATAAATACCCATTGTCTTCCCCGGGATTAATGAAAACGAGCAAATGCTTATTTGTGTAAATGTTCATTTTGCTCGAATCATTCGCATATTCCTCACCTGTGCTAACAATGCTTTTTTGCACAAGGCTTGGATTCGCGAAAAGGGCTTCCTTAAATTCCTCAGAATCAAGATTCTTTGGCAGGTATTTATATTCCCGCATTTCGGTCTCATCTTCCGGAAGGAAAATTGTCCGTTTTTCGGTCGCCTCGAATGCAAAATAAGCTGGATTCTGGCTGGCCCGTTCATAAAAGCCGCGATTAAAATGGGCTAATAGCGAAGCTGAAATATAGCTGATATAAATCTCCCGGTTCCTCGAATTTGCGAAATAAACAACGCCTCTGTCTTTTTGAAGGCTTTTCATGTCGATAACAATTCGGTCAAACCGGAAGGATGGGAGCTTTTTTTCCTCAAAGTTCAGGACGTTCCTGAAAACCTCGACAGGCACTTCATGTGGAAATATAATTTCAACTTTGCCGTTCCCATGGACCGCCTGCTTAAAGGGTCCCGCCTGCTCGGTATTGTTTTTCACATCAAAAAACACCCAGCCGGACATTTCCTTCATCAGCCTGTCAACTTCATTAACCCGTGAAGTTCCGTAATGCTTTCCCTCTGCATGATAAAGAATCCTATCAGGCTTGATTATTTTGGATTCGTCTTTTCTCTCGCCCATTTTTACTTCTTCAACGATTTTCCCACTCTCAAGCATGTCAAGGTTCGGCTGGTAGGTCCATAATGTCCACGTCAGCCCGATACTAAAAAGAACCAGCAGTGTCAGCAAAATTGATTTTACTGTTTCATATCTCATGACCAGTCAACCTCTTCAGTCGGCTCGTAAGGCAGGGTGAATATAATCTGTGTCCCTCTTCCTTCCTCACTTGTTGCCCAAATAGTACCGCCATGGGCATTTACCATTTCGCGGGCAATCGCAAGCCCAAGGCCCGTGCCGCCCAATTTCCTGGTTCTGGCCTTATCGACGCGGTAAAAACGGTCAAATATCTTCCCGAGATTTTCTTTCGGAATTCCGATGCCCTCATCCTTTATGCTAACTGTAATCTTCCCTTCCTCCTCGAGGACGGTAAAGATGACCTCCCCGCCTTCAGGCGAGTATTTTAGGGCATTCGAAATAATGTTATCAAGCACCTGGGTCAATTTATCCTCATCGATTTCAACAAAGAGCGGCTTCCGGGGCAGAATCCGGGTGAACCGAACATTTTCACGCTTCGCCATTTCGAATCGGTCGATGATCCTGCTGAAGAACTCGGTAAAGTCAACCCACTCTTTCGAAAGCCTGTAGTCCCTGCTGTCCATTTTTGATAATTGAAGCAGGTCGTTCACAAGCCTAATCATTCGTTCTGTTTCTGTCTGCGCCACATTAAGGAACTGCGGCCCGACTTCAGGATCTTCCATCACACCGTCCGCCAGCGCTTCAAGATAGCTTCTCATCGTCGTCAGCGGCGTCCTTAGCTCGTGCGATACATTCGCGACGAATTCCCGCCGTTCCGCATCGATTTTTTCCTGCTCAGTAATATCATGTAGGACCGTAATCAGACCGTTAACAAAGCCCGTTTCTTTCTGTATGACAGATAAATTCGCCCGTAAAACATAGGGGGTATGCTTCGTGCTGTAATCAAGGATGATTGAATCCTTAATTTCCAGCAATTCCTCAAATGTATAGGTGTCATCCAAATCAAGCACCGACACGATTGGCTGGGAAAGGACTGTTTCACGTGAAACGCCGAGCATTTTGGCCGCCGGGTCATTGATGACAATCACCCTTCCCCTCCGGTCCGTCGCGATTACCCCATCGGTCATATAGGAAAGGACCGAAGATAGTTTCCTCCGTTCCCCTTCTGTCGTGGCTTGGGCTTCCTGAAGCTTTTTCGTCAGGTTGTTGAATGTCATTGCCAATGTCCCGATTTCGTCGTAGCCATAAACCTTGACCTTCCTGGAAAAATTACCTTTGGCCATCGCCAGCGCCTGTTTCTTCATATCTGTAATCGGCCGCGTAATCGTCTGGGCCAACAGGATGCCAAGCGCAGCCGTAATTACCAGCGCGATCGCTGTCCCGGTTGCCAAAATGCCATTAATTGTTTTCATTTGCTCGAAAACACTCTCAATATTGGCGACAACCTTGATGACGCCGATAATTTTCCTGTCTGATTTAATCGGGGTTACCAAGACCCATATTCGATGCCCATTTCGGTCAACCAAAATTTCGCTTTGTTCGTCCTCTATGACAATTGACCGCTTAACCCTCATTTCGGTAGTCCTTTGGCCGACCACTTCCTGTTCATTCTGCTTGGACGTTCCTAGGATTTTCAGCGTATCAGCTTCAATCAGCCTTGCCTCAATGATATCTCCGACAGCGAATTCTTTTAAAATTCTCCTGATTTCTTCCTGGCTGTCCGTTTCGCCTGTTCCCCGTTCTCTTTGCATCTGCTCCACAAGGTTATATCCAAGCATCGTCACTTGCCTTTTGAGGGACGTCTGGAAGTTCCCGGTAAGCGTTTCTTCCATCTGCTTAACGAAATAAACCCCGATAATCTGCATGGCTACGAGGATAAGCAGTACATAGATAAGCACAAATTTAAGATGTACTGAATTAAAAAAGCCGACTTTTTTCATTAAATTCTTTACTCCTGATCAGGATTGCGCAAATAATAGCCGACTCCTCTTCTTGTCACAATCCACGCTGGGTGGCTTGGGCTGTCCTCTATCTTTTCGCGCAGCCGCCTTACTGTTACGTCCACGGTCCGGACATCGCCATAGTAATCATATCCCCATACCGTTTGCAGGAGATGTTCCCGTGTCATGACTTGTCCAATATGTTTGGCAAGATAGTGAAGGAGTTCGAATTCACGGTGTGTCAATTCAATGGTTTCGCCCCGTTTTGATACAACATAGGCATCCGGATGGATGGTTAGCGACCCAATTTCTATTTCATTCGAGGATTCTTCTCCATTGGCCTGGCCCGACGGGAGCTGATGCCTCCGCAGGTTTGCCTTTACCCTCGCTATTAATTCCCTCGTACTGAAGGGCTTTGTTACATAGTCATCGGCTCCAAGTTCAAGGCCCAGAACCTTATCAATTTCTGAATCTTTGGCAGTAAGCATAATGATGGGCATTTCATATTTCTTTCTGACTTCCCTGCAAACCTCCATCCCATCTCGGAGGGGCAGCATGATATCGAGAAGTATCAGGTCAGGCTGAACCTCTTCAACCATGGAGATTGCTTCGTTCCCGTCGTATGCGCAAAAAACAGTGTAACCCTCTTTTTTTAAATTAAATTGCAGTATATCGGCAATTGGCTTTTCATCATCTACGACTAAAATTTTCTTCTCCATCCCAAAACTCCTTCCTCGTCCCGTTTCCCTTACTTTTTACACGATTTATCCCACTCTTAACGGGCAGTCAGACCCTCCCCGAAAGATTCAGGGGAACCAAAGAAGACAGGTGGGGATCCCTGCCCGTAAAGTCCGTTCGGTGAACAACAGTGAAACTAGCCGCTGTGTGTTTCTGAAGCTTAGTTGAACCCATCGTACTGCCATTTGATCTCCATCTTAGTGAAGATTCTAGCGGCAGTAGAACTGGGCTAAACACCCGCCGGTTAAACTTATTCCCCAAGACGGGTAGTTCACTTTCTACTATTTAACTTTACCATTTTAATCGTTATAAATCATCTATTAGAAACAATTGCCTATACCAAAAAGGCCCCCAGCTGCATGCTGGAGGCCCGTTTTCGTATATCGAAGGGTTTTATCTTCTTAAATATTTCATCGGGTTTTGAAGACTGCCGTTTTTATATACTTCAAAATGAAGATGTAGCCCTGTGGAATCCCCAGTTGAACCCATGACCCCTATTTTTGATCCTTTTGCCACTGTCTGCCCAACACGGACATCAATGGAGGAAAGATGGGCGTAAATTGTTCGGAAACCGTTGTTATGGTCAATGACAATTTTATTGCCATACCCTCCGTCCCATCCGGCGGAAATGACTCTTCCGTTGTCCGCGGCTTTAATCGTACGATTGGACGGCCTGGCGATGTCGATCCCTTTATGCATTTTCCCCCAGCGATAGCCAGTCTGGCTAGAGACATAACCGCCGGAAGCAGGCCATAGGAATGACCCTTCTCCTCGGGAAGGAACAACTTTTGTTCCCCTCATAATAATATGGTTAACAGGTTTTTGGGTGATTTGCTCACTTACCACTGTCTTTTTAATAATCTTGCCGCCTTGTTCGGAGATTGCATAAGTGACTTCCCTGGACCCGTTCCGGCCTTCCTGTTTCACCTTTTTATCTCCCTTGAACATCGACTCGTTATTAACTACCTCGGTTTTAAAAGAAAGGGTCTCTTTTTTAAAAACTTCCTTGTCTACTATTACGTCAATATAAGGCTTTGGAACCGTTATGTTCAATTCCTGCCCAATCTTGATAAGGGAATCTTCCTTCATACCAGGGTTCAGGGCGAGAAGCTGGGCTGTAGTAAGATTGGCTTCCCCTGCGATCGACCCAAGTACATCCCCTTCTTTTACTATATATTTCTTTTCTTCCAACGTTCCTTTTTGGAGGAATTTCAATGCTTTTTCCTGAGAAAATATTTTACTAGGAGCGATTGTTGTCATTTCGACTTTCGCATCGGCGGAAAAGCGCACATCAAGGATTCGGGTTTCATCTTCCTTTAATGCGGGTAAAGAAGCTTCAGGCTGTGCTTTCCTTGCTTCTACATCTTTTAGCTGTTCCTCGGTCACGTATTTATATTTCATCAATTTAATAACCCGTTCAGCCGCTTCCTTGCTATCAAGGTAGACAACTGGCTCACCATTGATAACAATAGCCGCGGACTCTACTTCAAGTGTCATTTCCTGGGCAACCCTTTTTGCAGCCTCATGGTTGTTGGCCGTCGATCGGAAAACTTGTTCCGGTATATAAGTGATTTCAGACCCAAGTTTGAAGTTCTTATTCAACTTCTGCATATCTAGCAATTGCTTTTCAACAATCGTTTCAACCACATTTTTATCTGTAACGGTGCCTATATATGTATTGTTAAGATAAACATAATATACAGTGGTAAGCTTGGGTTCCGCTTCAGCCTTTTCTCCGGCTGCCAGGAAAAGCGCCGTGGTTGCCAATGCGGAAAGCATGATTTTTTTTATATAATTGATACTGATATTCGGTTTTTTCAATGGCAAGGAACGTTCCTTTGAAAATACTTTCATTGATAATCCTCCCTGAGCGACAGAAACAAAACCTCTTATTCTCTCAAAATCGATTTATTTTCTTATTGGGAAATATAAAATATTTTCACACTTCTCTACTTTACCATAATTTAATTTAAATTGATTATCAGTACTAATAATGTAACAGAAATGTATAATAGTTGACATTTACAGGAAAATTTTGGCGAACTATTCGTCTCGAAATGGCAGTTTTTTAGGAAAAAATAGAGGGAAAACAGGCCGAAAAGCCTATAAACTGTGGTTTTTTTGAGGATTCGACAATTTCTGTAGTATAAATGTCATAGAGAGGATGAGTTAGGTTATTTTTTAACAAAATATGGATGTTTTATTACATACATATTACAAGTGGCGTTTTATATTGGGAAATAAAAAAGGAAAGCAGGTTTGTTTGCTTTCCTTTTTGATGGCTCAGGACGGAATCGAACCGCCGACACAAGGATTTTCAGTCCTTTGCTCTACCGACTGAGCTACTGAGCCGTATATAGATATGATTCCTAAATAAAAGTTCTGAGTCGCCTTTGTCCCCGCCTCAGAAAGATCCGCAAGCAGTTTCTCGGCGGGTACAACTCGTTGTTTATTCATGGAAGCTTTGCTCGTTGCTCTACCGACTGAGCTACTGAGCCATTCTATTTATGTATGACACTTTATAAAAGTGGCGGTCCGGACGGGACTCGAACCCGCGACCTCCTGCGTGACAGGCAGGCATTCTAACCAACTGAACTACCGGACCAGAATAATGACCCCTACGGGATTCGAACCCGTGTTACCGCCGTGAAAGGGCGGTGTCTTAACCGCTTGACCAAGGGGCCATTTAAAAAAATAAATGGTGAGCCATGAAGGACTCGAACCTTCGACCCTCTGATTAAAAGTCAGATGCTCTACCGACTGAGCTAATGGCTCGTACAAGAAAAATTCCCTAAACATAGATTAACTTAGTCAGATGCTCCGCGTAACTTTCGTTCCACTCCGCAACTCGCAGCATGATCACGATGCTTTGCTCGTTGCTCTACCGACTGAGCTAATGGCTCTCATTAAAAAGTCTACTACTCTCTTCCATCCAGCTTAGTTACCTTTTGCCAGTGGCGACGTTTTTTATAATAGCATACGTCTTGTTTAGGAAGCAAGCAATTTTAGAAAAAATCTTTATAAAATCAATTTCCCTCGTAACTCTCACTCCTTTTCCCTTTACCTTGCTTTTAAAACATTGATGCACGCGGTGAACACTAACCGGCAGCATTCGTAAAAAAGAAAGTGAACCCTCCCTGAATCAGGAAGGGTTCCTATCATACAAAACTTACATGCTTGTCCTCCACGGGCTCCTGACGACATTGGTCTGTGAACGATCGGGGCCGACCGAGAAAATCGACAATGGAATGCCAGTGAGCTGGGAAAGCCTTTCAAGGTAATGGCGGGCATTATCTGGCAGTTCTCCGAGCGTCTTGCAGCCAGTGATGTCCTCTGTCCAGCCCGGGAACTCTTCATAGACTGGTTCACACTCAGCAAGCACCTTCAAGCTTGCTGGGAACTCTTCAATGATTTCTCCTTTGTAACGGTAGGCCGCGCAAATTTTTACTGTCTCGAGGCCTGTCAGGACATCAATGGAGTTGAGTGACAAATCGGTGATGCCGCTGACCCTGCGCGCATGGCGGACAACGACGCTGTCAAACCAGCCAACCCTGCGTGGGCGTCCGGTTGTAGTGCCGTACTCGCGGCCAACTTCCCGAATTCGGTCGCCAATCTCATTATTGAGTTCTGTTGGGAATGGACCATCGCCTACACGCGTTGTATAGGCTTTGGAAACGCCGACGATATTCGTAATTTTGGTCGGGCCGACACCCGATCCAATTGTTACCCCCCCGGCAACGGGGTTGGATGACGTAACAAATGGATAAGTCCCCTGGTCAATGTCGAGCATGACGCCCTGCGCGCCTTCAAACAGGACGCGGCGCCCTTCGTCAAGGGCATCATTTAGGACAACCGAGGTATCACAGACGTATTTCTTAATCTGTTGGCCGTATTCATAATATTCATCAAGGATCTCCTCAGAGGTAAATCCTTCTGTTTCATATATTTTTTCAAAAAGACGGTTTTTCTCATCAAGGTTTCTGGCCAGCTTTTCTTTAAACACTTCCCTGTCCAGTAAATCAGCGATTCTGATGCCAACCCTTGCCGCCTTATCCATATAAGCAGGGCCAATTCCCTTTTTCGTTGTCCCAATCTTATTGGCACCCTTCCGCTCTTCTTCAACTTCATCGAGCTTCAAATGGTATGGAAGGATTACGTGTGCCCGGTTGCTGATGCGCAGGTTGTCTGTGGAGACCCCTTCTCCGTGCAGGTATTCCAATTCCTTGATCAGCGCCTTCGGATCGACGACCATGCCGTTCCCAATCACGCAGATTTTATCGTTATAGAATATTCCTGAAGGGATTAGGTGCAATTTATAGGTAACGCCGTTAAATTTAATTGTATGGCCGGCGTTATTTCCTCCCTGGTAACGGGCTACAACTTCCGCATTTTCAGAAAGGAAATCGGTAATCTTCCCTTTTCCTTCATCGCCCCATTGTGTACCAACTACAACAACTGATGACATACAAGCACCTCCGAAATTGGTTACTTTTTATATTGAGCAACAAACCATACCAATCTTACAAGGTTACAGATGATAAGTCAAGAAAATCCGAACATTAACTTCATATTATTCTATCTTGTTCGTAAAATACCAATGTTTTTTCTTATTTTAACATTCCAGGCCAGAGTTAATTTCCGTTCCGATAATACACCAGATTGTCCGTCCACTTGCCAAATTCAAATATGAACCCTTTCCTAACACATTCAAACTCCATGCCAACACTTTGTGCCAGACGCTCTGAGGCGATATTATCAATATTGATATGGGCTTCTATCCGGTGATAACCTAATTTTGAAAACGCAAAGCCCATTGCTTCCTTTACCGCTTCTTTTCCATACCCCTTGCCCCAGAATTGGTTATGGATTGTGTATCCAATTCTTCCCCATTGGAAACCATCTCTTGCCAAAGTAGAAAAGTCTATTGTGCCCACATGCCGTCCATCCTCTTTTAAAAAAACTTCAAGGATATAGGCCGAATCCTTCAATGCCAATTGCTTATATTTATCTACCAAATCTGCAAACCACTCTTCTGTGCACTCTTCCATATCAATAAGTCCATCATCATATTTGTGCTGGGACGGGAGCCTTTCGGAAAAACCTTTTATCCACGCCTCATAATCTGAATGTGTAATAGGCCTGATTATAAGCCTGGTTGTCTCAGAAACGATTGAATATGTATCCATAAGCCCACTCCTAAAATGAAAATTGCCGGCCCCATAAAAGGCCGGCATATTGAAACCGCTACGCGCCTGGAGGAATGGCCGAATCATCGAATCGGGTCTCCAGGTTAACGAACTTATTGTATTCTTTTACAAATGCCAGCTGGACGGTGCCTGTCGGGCCATTACGCTGCTTGGCAATGATGATCTCTATGATATTCTTATTCTCTGATTCTTTATCATAATAGTCGTCTCGGTACAGGAACGCGACAATATCGGCGTCCTGCTCGATACTACCCGATTCCCGGATATCGGACATCATCGGGCGCTTATCCTGGCGCTGCTCAACGCCGCGGGAAAGCTGTGAAAGGGCGATGACCGGTACTTGGAGTTCCCTCGCAAGCTGCTTAAGGGAACGGGAAATTTCCGATACTTCCTGTTGGCGGTTCTCGCCGCTCCTGCCGCTACCTAGGATAAGCTGGAGATAATCGATCATAATCATCCCGAGGCCATGCTCCTGCTTCAAGCGCCGGCATTTTGAACGGATATCGCCAACCCGTACTCCCGGGGTATCGTCTATGAAAATCCCCGCCCGTGACAGGCTTCCCATTGCCATCGTCAGTTTGCCCCAGTCTTCATCCGTAAGGGAACCAGTCCTTAGTCGCTGTGCGTCAATATTGCCTTCCGCGCAGAGCATCCTCATCACAAGCTGCTCCGCACCCATCTCAAGGCTGAAGATTGCGACATTCTCACCGGTTTTAACAGCTACGTTCTGGGCTATGTTCAACGCGAAAGCCGTTTTACCAACAGAAGGCCGCGCGCCTACTATAATCAGGTCATTCCGCTGGAAACCCGCCGTCATCCTATCCAATTCACGGAATCCGGTCGCAATCCCGGTAATATCGCCTTTCCGGTTATGCATCATTTCTATATTGTCATACGTCCGGACAAGGACATCTTTAATATTATGGAATGCCCCGGCATTTTTGCGCTGGGCAACCTCCATAATGCTTTTCTCGGCTTCTGATAATAGAAGTTCGACCTCGTCCTCCCGTGAATAACCATCTTGGGCAATCGTCGTTGCTGTCCGGATCAGCCTGCGCAGCAGTGACTTTTCCTCAACGATTTTCGCGTAATATTCTATATTGGCAGCCGTAGGCACGGAACCTGCCAGCTCACTCATATAGCTGACCCCGCCAATATCTTCAAGAAGTTTTGCCGCGGCAAGCTCTTCTGTTACAGTGACTAAATCGACGGCTTTTCCCTCATCATTCAATTTAAGCATCATATTGAAGATTTTTTGGTGGGCCGCCCTGTAAAAATCCTCTGGAATTAATATTTCGGTGGCCAGTGTCAAAGAAGCCGGTTCCAGAAAAATGGCTCCGAGCACTGCCTGTTCCGCTTCAATATTTTGGGGCGGCATACGGTCCGCGAATACATCATTCATCAAAAAATCCCCCCATCCTCGAGGTAATACAGCTTAACACCGCGAAAAAAAGTGACCAGCAAGGCCGATCACAATTTTAGCTACTCTATTATCTTAACATGTTCTCAGTCGAAATCTACCACTAAAAATTAGTTTCCTTCTTTTACATACACCTTGAGCGTCGCGGTGACCTCATGATGAAGCTTGACTGGCACCATTGTCTGGCCCAGGCTTCGAATGGCATCTTCAAGTTCCATTTTCCGCTTATCGATTTTAATTCCATGCTTCTTTTGCAATTCCTCAGAAATTTGCTTCGTTGTTATCGATCCAAACAGGCGGCCGCCTTCCCCGGATTTCGCGGTTAATTCCACCGTGATTTTTTCAAGCTTTTCTTTTAGCTTCTTCGCTTCCGCAAGCTCCTGTTCGGCCATTTTCGCTTCCTTCTTCTTCTGGGCATTCAAGTTGCTAACATTGGCGGTATTCGCTTCGACAGCAAGGCCCTGTTTGATAAGAAAGTTATGCGCATAGCCATCGGCGACATTTTTCACTTCGCCTTTTTTGCCTTTGCCTTTAACATCTTTCAGAAAAATTACCTTCATTCCGATTTTCCTCCTTCAAAATAATCATCGATGGCCTGCTTCAGCATTTGCTCCGCCTCATCAATTTCTATGTCTGCAAGCTGTGTGGCCGCATTCGTCAAATGCCCGCCGCCCCCGAGGCTCTCCATGATGATTTGCACATTTATGTCGCCAAGCGAACGGGCGCTGATGCCAATCAGGCCATCGTCCCTCATCGACATAGCAAACGAAGCCTGGATGCCGTCCATCGCCAGCAGCGTATCCGCGGCCTGCGCCAGCATCACCTGGTCATAAATTTCACCGTCAGCCGATCTCGCAACCGCGAGGCCTTCTTTGTAAAAATAGACTGATTCAATCAGTTTTGCTCTTTTAATGTACGTATCGACATCTTCCTTTAAAAACTTCTGGACAAGAATCGTATCGGCTCCAAGCGATCTTAAATACGATGCCGCGTCAAATGTCCTTGCGCCGGTCCTTAATGTAAAGCTCTTCGTATCAACGGTAATTCCGGCAAGAAGGGCTGTAGCCTCTATCATGCTGAATTTCGCCCGTTTTGGCTGGTATTCAAGCAGTTCGGTAATAAGCTCCGCAGTCGACGATGCGTATGGCTCCATATATACAAGGAGCGGGTTGCTGATAAAGTCTTCTCCCCTTCTGTGATGGTCGATGACAACAACGTCGCTTATCGATGCCAGCACCTTTTCATCAATGACAAGCGAAGGTTTATGCGTATCGACGATTACCAGCAGGGTATCATTCGTCGCCAAATCGAGTGCCTGCTCGGGTGTTATAAAGCGGTCGAATAAATCAGGGTGCTGCTTGATTTCTTCAAGTAGCCGCTGGATTCCTGTATCGATTTCGTCATAGTTTATTACAATATAACCATCCCGCTGATTCATTTGCGCGACCTTGCTGATCCCGATTGCAGAACCGACGGAGTCCATATCCGGGAATCTGTGGCCCATTACAATGACTTTGTCGCTCTCGGCAATCAACTCTTTTAAGGCATGGGAAATTACCCTTGCCCGGACCCTCGTCCGTTTCTCTATCGGGTTTGTTTTTCCACCGAAAAATTTAACTTTCCCATTCGCCTGTTTAATTGCAACCTGGTCTCCACCGCGGCCAAGCGCAAGATCAAGGCTTGACTGGGCAAGCGTTCCAAGTTCAGGGAGTGACGATACGCCAGCTCCTATCCCGATGCTGAGTGTCAGGGCTACATTTTGTTTCATCGTCATTTCCCTGACGATATCCAAAATCGCGAAATTACCCTTTTCCAACGTTTGAAGGATGCTTTCATTGAAAACGCCAATAAAGCGTTCGGATGAAATCCTCTTAAGGTAAATGCCGTTATCATTGGCCCATTTATTCAGGATGGAAGTAACAAGGTTATTGATGCTGCTCCGAGCCTGGTCATCTAGACCCTGTGTGAGGTCTTCATAATTATCAAGAAAAATAATGGCAATGACTGTCCGCTCATCCCTGTACATCTTTTCTATTTCAGTCTGCTCGGTTACGTCAAAAAAGTAGAGAAGCTTTTCATCAACCTTATGAATTACCCGGAATTTCCGGTCGTGGAGTGTAATCAGTTCAGCCTCTACATCTTGCTTAATCAAAGGAACTAGCGATTCGGCCACGTCGTAAAGGGATCTTCCCGCCAATGTATCCTCATCAAAACAGGAGGCCAGGAATGGATTGGTCCACTGGATGCAAAGCTCATCGTTGATCAGCATGATGCCAATCGGCATTTCCATAAGTGCCTCTTCCCCAACCTTCTTAACCCGGTATGAAAGAGTTGAGATATACTCCTCCATTTCCTTCCTTTGGCGCCTATCGATTTGAAGCAAATAATAAAGAGCGGCTCCTGCAAGGAAGTACCCTGCTATGCTTAAAGCCAAATGATAACGCGCAAGGATGCCTAAAAGCACCGCTGTTAAGCACAGTAATCCGTAAAAAGGATAACGTATTGACCGCTTTTCCAAAAATGACGGCATTCTTTCAGCTCCCTGACAGATATGTCCCAAAAATTTTAGCTGTCGGCTTTGATGGATAACCCTCTGAATTAAAAGATTATCTTTCCTCGCACCGAACCCTAATTTCATTATACCCAATATCCTATCCATGAAAAGAAAAACAACTGGACTTACAATGTTCTCTTTAAAGAACAACACGGTTGGTTTATTTCCTCCTCAGTGATAAAACACCTCAAAACGTTAACGTATTTTTTATGAAAAACAATAGGCGACTTCCTTTTCCATTTTCATCCGCAAATACGGTAAAATAGAAGTTTAAACAGGTGTAAAATGATAAAAAAGCAGCAAGGGAGTTCCCTGCTGCTCTTTCTATTCAGGCGATTATTCGCCTGCTACGTATGGAAGCAATGCCATTAAACGAGCGCGTTTAATCGCGATTGTCAATTTGCGTTGGTATTTAGCGTTTGTGCCAGTCACACGGCGTGGCAAAATCTTGCCGCGTTCAGAGATGAACTTTTTCAACAGATCCACATCTTTGTAATCGATGTGTGTGATTCCGTTAGCAGTGAAATAGCACACTTTACGGCGCTTAGCGCGGCCGCCTTTACGTCCCATTGCCATCGGTATGTCCCTCCTTTGTTTAAGCATTTATAGTAAGTTCGTTTATCGTTCTAGAATGGCAGGTCATCGTCTGAAATATCAATCTGTCCGCTGCCAGCGAACGGATCGTCATCCATCCGGGTATAGCCCTGCTGCTTCGCGGGTGCAGTCCGTTGATTCTGATTGCTGTTCCCAAAAGGATTACCCTGTTCCCTTGGAGCACTGCCATAGTAATCGTTGTTGTTGTCGTTTTTATTGCCGGAATTCCTTGGTTCAAGGAATTGAACGCTTTCCGCTACGACTTCTGTTACATAGACACGCTTTCCGTCCTGCCCTTCATAATTACGGGTTTGAATACGTCCATCAACGCCTGCCAGGCTCCCTTTTTTAAGGTAATTGGCGACGTTTTCCGCTGGTTTTCTCCAAACCACACAGTTAATGAAGTCCGCCTCTCTCTCACCCTGCTGGTTTGAGAATGTACGGTTAACCGCAAGAGTAAATGTAGCCATTGGAACACCGCTTGGCGTATATCGAAGTTCAGGATCTTTCGTTAAACGGCCAACCAGTACGACACGATTCATCATCAGAATCAACTCCCTTTTCCGAGCAATGTTCCACGTGGAACATCTTTCCCGGAACGATTTATCTTTAAGGATTATTCTTCTTCTTTAATTACGATGTGGCGAATGATATCTTCGCTGATCTTTGCAAGACGGGAAAACTCTTCAACCGCCGCTGGTTCAGCATTCACCTTCAGGATTTGGTAGTATCCGTCGCGGAAATCATTGATTTCGTAAGCTAGACGGCGTTTACCCCAGTCCTTGGCTTCAGCCACTTCCGCACCATTGTCAGCCAGAATAGTGTTGAAACGCTCAACAAGCGCTTTCTTGGCCTCATCTTCAATGTTTGGGCGGATGATGTACATAACTTCGTACTTTCTCATCACAGTCACCTCCTTTTGGTCTAAGCGGCCCATAATGGGCAAGGAGCAATTTATCAATTACTCACAAGGTAAAAGTATATCATAGAAACGCCCAATGCGCAACTCACGCTTGAATGGAACGCAAAAAAGAAGGTGTGCGGCCGGGAATCCCCGCCGCGCACCTTCTGAATGTTTTTTTGATTTTAAACATTAAAGCGGAAATGAATGATGTCGCCATCCTTAACTTCGTATTCTTTTCCTTCAAGGCGCACTTTTCCAGCTTCTTTCGCGGCATTCATCGAACCATTCGCGAGGAGGTCGTCATAGTGTACCGTTTCCGCACGGATAAATCCTCTTTCAAAATCGGAGTGGATAATACCGGCGCATTGCGGGGCCTTCATCCCTTTCCTGAAAGTCCATGCGCGGACTTCCTGGACGCCCGCTGTAAAATAAGTGGCAAGCCCGAGGAGGCTGTACGCTTTCCGGATCAACTGGTCAAGGCCGGATTCTTCAATCCCAAGCTCCGAGAGGAACATTTCCTTTTCCTCCCCCTCAAGCTCGGCGATTTCAGATTCAATTTTCGCGCAAATGACAATGACTTCCGCATTTTCGTTGGCTGCGAATTCACGGACGCGCTGGACATATTCATTCGAGGATGGATCGGCTACATCTTCCTCGCCAACGTTCGCCACATACAATACAGGCTTGATTGTCAACAGGTGAAGCTGCTTTGCAATTTTAAATTGGTCTTCTGTAAATTCAACTGCCCTCGCAGGTTTTTCAGCTTCAAACGCTTCACGGAGCATGGATAGCACTTCAAATTCTGCCGAGGCGTCCTTATCCTTTTGCTTTGCCAGCTTTTCAACGCGGCCAATCCGTTTTTCGACGGACTCCATGTCAGCCAGGATCAGCTCAAGATTGATTGTTTCGATATCTGAAATTGGGTCCACTTTGCCCGCAACGTGGGTAATATTGTCATCGGCGAAGCATCTGACCACTTGGCAGATGGCATCCACTTCACGAATATGGGAAAGAAACTTATTCCCCAAACCTTCCCCTTTGCTGGCACCCTTAACGATTCCCGCGATATCAGTGAATTCAAATGTGGTCGGAACTGTTTTTTTCGGCTGGACGAGTTCGGTCAGCTTATTCAGCCGATCGTCTGGAACTTCGACGATCCCGACATTCGGATCGATTGTACAAAACGGGTAATTGGCCGATTCAGCACCCGCTTGGGTTATTGCATTAAAAAGCGTGGATTTCCCAACGTTCGGAAGGCCCACAATACCTGCTGTTAACGCCATAGTTCGGTCACTCCTCTTAATTAAACATATCTATTGGAAAATTCGTTATTACAGTAAATAACATTTAAAAGCACTACACAATTATAGGCATTCCTTTGTAAAAACACAAGGATGCTTTAATTTGCCGTCCATATAAAAACTGCCGGAAGAACCGGCAGTTTAGATGGCCTCAATCTTTTTTATTGCTACCAGGCAGTCATACAATGTGCTGCCCAGCCCGTTATCGGAAGGAAGGCTTGATGTTAGGCTGTTGATAGAGCCACCGAACTTCTTCCAAATGCCTTCATCGATATTAATTGTTCCCGGATGTGCTTTTGGCAATATGGAAACTGTCCCTGTTACCTCTCCCCGCTCATTCCATACCTTTGCCCTTTCACCATCCAGCAGTCCATGCCTATTCGCGATGTCTGCAGCGATTTCTATCACGACATGCGGTTCTTTCGGAAAGATATGATAATGCTGAGAATGGTTCGATCTCAACGGGTGGATTGTTAAAAGAGAATAAGGGAATTTAGCCGCCAAATCTGGTTGCGTCCACTTTGTTTCAGCCGGCAGGGATAGCAGCAGCTTGCCTTCCATCCCCTTTTGCCTGGCAAGGTTTGATGA
Organism: Neobacillus piezotolerans; assembly: GCF_003362805.1. GTDB lineage: Bacteria > Bacillota > Bacilli > Bacillales > Cytobacillaceae > Bacillus_D > Bacillus_D piezotolerans. The sequence continues at coordinate 24,303 of NZ_QNQT01000002.1, read as the reverse complement.
GAACTCATATTTGCCGGAAGGCGTTTTAAATCTGCGGTCGGACCATGGAACCTTCACGACTGGCAGTTCGAATGTATGATTGTCCTGCAGAAACTCTAGTGTCAGCCCGTCTTTATTCAAAGGCTCTAGGAACATTTGAAGCCATTGTTCGGTTGTATAGTCAAAATCAGCTGCAAAGCCAAGTCGTTTTGCAAGCTCCGTCCATATCCATAAGTCCGGTTTCGCTTCTCCTGGCGGTTCCATCAATTTAGGCGCATAGTTAACATAATGATGGAACATGGAAGCATAGTAGAAATCTTCCTCTTCGAAGACAGACGCGGTTGGAAGGACATAATCCGCGAGCAAAGCTGTGTCTGTCATGAATTGGTCAATTACGACTACAGTGTCAACCTTTGAAAAGGCTTCTTCGACGATAGTGGAGTCGGGGACCTGGGTTGCGGGGTTGCCGCATGTGACGATCACCATCTTAATTTCAGGATTCCTTTCGGAAAGAATTCTTTCTGCCTGTTTCATGATTGGAAATTGGCGATATTCCTTCCGCCGTTCGTTCAATGTAAGGCGGCCTGCCTGAAAGCTTCTACCCACCTGAAGGTTTGCGTAGTTGGCCCCGCCGCCTGGGATGCCGATATTGCCGCTTGCCGCGACAAGCGCATCAATAAACCGGATAGTATTGCCCCCATTGCGGTACCGCTGCATTCCAAGGCCGATATAAGTGGACACAGGGCGGTCGGCATAAATGCCCGCCAGCCTTGTGATTGTCTCTATTGGAATTTCAGCCTTTTCGCTGATTTCCTCTAATGTAATTGTTTCAAGAAGGTCCTCCACATCACCAAAGCCCACCGTGAATTGGTCAATGAATGTGCGGTCTTCCAATCCAAGCCTGAGCAATTCCTTTAGGATGCCGGCAGCGAGCAGGCCATCCATGCCGGGTTTGATTGAAATATACTCATCCGCCAGTTTAGCTGTTGGATTGAACATGGGGTCTATCACCAGGATATGGATGCCTTTTTTCTTTGCCTCAAGGAGGCTTTGATAGAAATGCAGATTTGTTCTCGATGCATTTCTTCCCCAGACAACGATATGCCTGCTGTTAAATAAATCGCCGGGCGCATGGCTGAGAGCGTCGCCAAAATCCCACATTTGTGCTTCAATGCCGGATCCCCAGCATAGTGAACCAACAAGTTCCGTCACTCCGCCATAGGCGTTAAAAAAACGCTGGTCAAGGTTTGTCAAAATCCCGCTATTCGCATAGTCATGGCTGTGGAGAACGGCTGTCGACCCGTATATTTCTTTAATATCCGCCAACTTTGCCGCGATTTCATCAAAAGCCTGCTGCCATGATATTTGAATGAATTCACCATTTATTTTTTTCAGAGGGTGAAGCAGCCTGTCTTCCGCTTCTATTCTCTTAATCAACGAGCGGCCCCGGCCGCAAATTTTCCCTTTTGTAATCGGATGGTCCGGGTCGCCATCTATTTGAATGACCTTCCCATTTTCCATTGTCACCTGAAAACCGCAGTTGTCCCAGCAATTCAGCGGGCACGCTGATTTCACAACCGTTTGCAATTCCCCCACCCCCACACAAAACCTTTAATGATTTTAATTACTAGGTTAATACATTTTTACAAAAAAAAGAAGCATGAAATTATTCTTCATGCTTCACAAGGACCTTTTTCATTTTCCGGGAAAAATCCTTCCGCGGGATGAGAACACTGTGGGCACAGCCTTCGCATTTGATTCTGATATCCATCCCAAGGCGAATGATCTTCCAGCGGTTCACACCGCATGGATGAGGTTTTTTCATTTCAACGATATCATTCAGGCCGAATTCTTTCTGTTCCATCAGCTTTTCCCCCTGTCAGCGGCATGGCCGCCTATATCCTCCCGTGAATACATAACCATCCTTGGAAATGGTATATCAATCCCGTGTTCGTCCAATCCAAGCTTGATTTCCTTACGGATCATCCTTGCAATCGCGGCATGTTTCATCGGCTTTGTTTCCGCGACAACCCTTAGGGTTACCTCAGTCGGTCCGAAGTTTTGGACCCCCACCAATTCAGGCGGTTTCACTAAATCTTCATCTATTTTCGGTAATTTTTCAAGAATACCCCTGATGATTTTTTCTGCATTTTCAATATCCTCTTCATAGGCTATTCCAATATCCACCACAGCAATGCTGTTATTCAAGGAGTAATTTGTTACCTGGGTAATACTGCCGTTTGGCAGGATATGCAATTCACCGGTCCAGCTCTTAATTTTCGTCGTCCGAAGGCCAATTGACTCAACGGTTCCTTCAAACGCATCAATTCGGATATGGTCGCCAACCGAGAATTGGTCCTCAAAAATAATGAAGAATCCCGTAATGATGTCCTTAACCAGATTCTGAGCACCGAAGCCCACTGCCAGCCCAACAATGCCCGCCCCCGCGAGCATGGCCTTTACATCAATCGTCAGCTCGGTAAGAATCATCACAAATGCGATGAAATAGATGGCATACGACAGGATGTTATCCAGCAGCCTTATCATGGTTGCCTCGCGCCGTTCCGTTACCCTTAGCGGCATTTTAAGCCTTATTTCAAATGCCTTATGGATAGCTGCCTTTCCTATCCTAATCAGGATTCCTGAGACAATAAGGATTAGAAGGATTTTTATCGCTCCTTCACCGATCGCGGCCCATCTGTCTTCATCAAGGAACCTGTTATGTATCCTGGTCAGTACTCTGTTAAATGAATCCACTTTTCCACCGCCAATCAATCGATCATTATTATTCTAGTTAGAAGCGGGATTTTTTTCAACTTTTCCCCGTCAAATCCCTTATATTTCTAGTCCAATACTCCCTGAAACTCCTGAATCATCCTTCTTTCTACCCTGTTTAGCAAAAACATTTTACAGGTATGTATAGAGTACGAAATATATTCGTATACTGATACTATTCATTATCTCCGCACTGAACCCGCCTATACTCTATGTCCCCGCGGACATTCGCCAACAAAACAACTGAAATGAATGCGTTTACGCTTTCCATGAAGGAGTGGGCTATATGAATATTAAATCTGGCTTATTCGATAGGGTGCAAAACAGCCGGATTCACCATGAGGAGTCAAAAGCAGAAGCAAAGCTTGCGGCTGAACTGATTTCGAATTTGCCCCTTTTAACCAGCCGGCCAATTGTAGTGGTCTGCATCGGGACTGACCGGTCGACAGGGGATTCGTTAGGCCCTCTCGTTGGTAGTTTCCTTGAAGAAAAAAGATTGCCGTCTTTCCATATATATGGAACACTTGACGATCCAATCCACGCGGTGAATTTAGAAGAAAAACTGAAGGAAATAACGGAAAAACATTTCCATCCCTTCATAATTGCGATCGATGCCTGCCTCGGGCGTTTTAAAAGCGTCGGAGTCATACAGGTTTGCGACGGCCCTGTGAAACCGGGGGCGGGTGTAAATAAGGAGCTGCCTGAAGTTGGGGATATGCACATTACTGGAATTGTTAATGTAAGCGGTTTTATGGAATTTTTCGTTTTGCAAAACACAAGGCTTAGCCTTGTTGTCAAAATGGCCAAAACTATAGCAAATGGGATTTATTTAGCTTCCAAATATCAATACAACCAGCTTGGATGGTCTGAAATCCGCTGGAGCAGAGAGCAGGAACCAACGATGAATGAACAGACAAACTAAAAACAGGAAAAGCGCGAGTCAGCCTTCTCCTGTTTTTATTTTCCCTATGTAAGCTGATGGTAGAAATAGATAGCTCCTACTGCTGCTGCAGTAACGAGTATGCCCGGCAGCAAGTTCGCAACCTTTATTTTTGTTAAACCGGCAAGATTCAGGCCGATGGCAAAAATCATCACCCCGCCGGTTGCTGTCATTTCCACAATGAATTGATCCATTAATTCAGCTGGGATAATCCTGTCGATTTGCGTGGCGAATAAGGCAATCGTCCCCTGATAAAGCATGACCGGAATTGCGGAGAAAATCACGCCGATTCCAAGAGTCGTTGTCAGGATGATTGAGGTAAAACCGTCGATAATCGATTTTGTATACAGGACATCATGGTCACCGCGGATACCGCTATCCAGGGCGCCGATAATCGACATTGCCCCGATCACGAAGATAAGTGTTGCCGTAACGAACCCTTGGGATATGCTCCCCTTCCCATTCGCTCCGATTTTCCTTTCAAGCCATAACCCCAGTCGGTTCAGCTTGTCATCCAGGTCCCAGAACTCGCCAAGCACCCCTCCAAGAACCAGACTCAAAATAACGATCAGGAAATTCTGGCTTTTAAGCCCCATTTGCAGGCCCAAGACCATTACGGAAAGGCCAATCCCATGCATGACGGTCGATTTCATCCCCTCAGGAATCCGGTGGAACAGTTTCCCAAGCAATGTACCGATGATGATCAAAAGGCCGTTTACAAGTGTTCCCCACAAAAACATAGTAATTTCCCCTAACTTATTAAAACTAAATGGCGGATTGAATGATGATAAAAAAAGAAACCATCAAGTGATGGCTTAGTCGTTCGATTCGGGCTCCAAAAGATCCAGAAGCCTTTCCAAATCCTCTTTTGAAAAAAACTCGATTTCAATCTTGCCTTTGTTCTTGGTTTGCTTAATGTGGACCGTGGTGCCGAACCTTTCACGAAGCTGATGTTCCCTTTCACGGATAAACCGGTCTTTTTTCTTTTCCGGCTTTTTTGTTTCACGTGAAACATTATCATTCAGCTGCTGGATCAGTTTCTCAAGCTGGCGGACATTAAGGTTTTCCTTGACGATTTTTTCAACAAGGAGAGGAAGCTTCCCCTTTTGACGAAGCCCAAGCAGCGCCCTGCCATGTCCCATTGAAATGGTGCCATTGGATATGAAATCCTGGATTTGTTTTGGAAGCGAGAGGAGACGGATATGATTTGCGACATGCGGACGGCTCTTCCCAAGGCGTTTCGCCACTTCCTCCTGGGTGAGGCCCAGCTTTTCCATCAGTGTCTGGTATGCAGCGGCTTCTTCGATGGGATTCAAATCTTCCCTCTGCAAATTCTCAAGGACAGCCAGCTCCATCATCTGCTGTTCGGATAATTCACGGACAACAGCGGGGACCGTTTCCAGCCCAGCCTGTTTGGCGGCGCGGTAACGGCGCTCCCCGACTACGATTTCATACCCCTTAATGCTTTTGCGGACAACGAGCGGCTGCAGGATCCCATGCTCCAAAATGGATTCCTTCAGTTCCTCGATTGCTTCAGGCTGAAAATGCTTCCGGGGTTGGTAAGGGTTTGGGCGCAATTCTTTTATCTTTATATCCTGGATGGATTCTTCAGATTCCGGTTCCATATTTTGAAAAAAGGCATCAAGCCCTTTTCCCAGTCCTTTAGCCATTAGAAACCACTTCCTTTGCCAGATCTAAATAAACTTCAGCGCCTCGTGATTTCGGATCATAGATGATAATTGGCTCCCCATGGCTCGGAGCCTCACTTAAGCGTACATTCCTTGGAATGATAGTCTTATAGACTTTGTCCTGAAAATACTTCTTTACCTCATCAATAACCTGAATTCCAAGATTTGTCCTGGCGTCAAGCATAGTGAGGAGGACCCCTTCTATTTTCAGGTCCTGGTTAAGATGCTTTTGGACCAGGCGGACAGTGTTCAGCAGCTGGCTCAGCCCTTCAAGCGCGTAATATTCACATTGCACGGGAATCAGGACCGCATCGGAGGCTGTAAGGGCATTGATGGTCAAAAGACCAAGGGAGGGAGGGCAGTCAATGATGATGTAATCGTAATTGTCCTTCACCTCTTCAAGTGCTCTTTTAAGCCTGACCTCGCGGGATATTGTCGGGACCAGCTCGATTTCCGCCCCGGCCAGCTGGATCGTGGCGGGGATAGCGGAAAGATTTTCAACAGATGTGGGCCTGATGACCTCTTTTGCTTCCACATCATCTACGAGAACATCGTAAATGCAGTGCTCCACATCAGCCTTTTCCACGCCAATCCCGCTGGTTGCATTCCCCTGGGGATCAATGTCGACCATTAAGACTTTTTTTCCTATGTATGCTAAGCAGGCGCCCAGATTGACAGAGGTGGTCGTTTTCCCGACTCCCCCTTTTTGATTCGCGATTGCAAGTATTTTGCCCACGATGTCACCTACCTTTTGCTTAAAAGTAACTGGCATTGCCAAAATGTTTTGAGAAAGCCATGCATTCTATTTTATCATGAAAAATCATTGATGGAGGTTTTTTTATTAAAATTATGCCTCCACCACAAGAAATGGCTGCCATATGCCGGAATGAAACAGCAAAGGAGAGCTGACTAAGGCAATCACTCCACTACCATTATAGCGCCCGGGCAGAACCTCGTCCATAAGAGTAGGAACATATGTTTCCTTTTTTTGGAAATTGATTGCTTTTCCGAACAAAAAAAACCGGACATTACATGCAGTCCGGCTTGCTGTTCTATTATTTTTTCTTTGGGATTTTTATTGTGAATTGGTAATACTCCTCGAATTCCTCTTCCTCGGAATCAAGTGGGATGCCGCTATCCGAGACCATTGTCAGGGATTGGCGGATTGTGTTCACCGCAATCCTCATATCCTTGCTGAAAGCCTTGCGTCTCGGCTTCGGCTTTTGTTCCTGCTGCCCAAGAAGCTTAATGACCCGCTCTTCGGTCTGCTTTACGTTTAGATTCTTGGCGATGATTTCCTCCATTACGGCTACTTGTTTCAATCCGTCTTTTAAAGGGATCAGCGCGCGAGCATGCCGTTCGGAAATTTGCTTGTTCAATAGCGCATCCTGGACTTCCTGTGGAAGCTTTAGCAGCCTAAGCTTATTCGCGACTGTGGACTGCCCTTTTCCCAGGCGTTGCGCAAGAGCTTCCTGGGTCAGGTTATGAAGCGTAAGCAGCTTCCCATACGCGAGTGCTTCTTCAATTGGAGAGAGCTCCTCCCGCTGCAAATTCTCAATTAGCGCGACAGAAGCCGTTTCCGTATCGGACATATTTTTAATAATCGCGGGCACTTCCTCCCAGCCTAGCTTTTTCATTGCGCGCCATCTGCGTTCGCCGGCAATGATTTCATAGTGTCCATCTTCAAGTTCGCGGACAACAATTGGCTGGATGATGCCATGTATATGAATGGTACGTGACAATTCCTCTATTTTTTCATCATCAAAAACCGTCCTAGGCTGGAAACGGTTCGGAACAATTAAGTCTATCGCAATTTTCCTAATTTCTTCATTGCTATCTTCTGTCTCTAAATCAATCTCTTTTTCTAGGTCAATCTCCTCTTCTTTATCACCCCGGCCAAAAAAACGTGAAAAAGAATTCTTCATCTCCAGCACCACCTTTAAAATACTCCCACTTAAACTAATTCTCTATTCTTCGGAAAAATCCTGCCGACGGAAGCCTAATGGGCAAAACCGCTTTCCCTTTAACAGAAAACAAGATTAGGCAATTGGCGATTTGGCAGGGGTTCCAGGCTTTCGCGGATACTTCTTTGGAGTCGGTTTTTCTTTATTGATGACGATAATCGTCCGCTCGCTGTCCTCAAGCGGCAGTGAGAAGGTATTTGTTTCTTGGATCCTGCCTCCGAGAATGGTGATTGCCTTCTTCGCATCGGCCAATTCTTCTTTCGCATTGGCCGCTTTTAAAGCGACAAAATTCCCTTCTTTTTTTACGAGTGGGAGGCAAAGTTCACTTAAAACAGATAACCTTGCCACCGCCCTGGCAGTAACAATATCATAACTCTCCCTGTGCCGCGGATTCGTACCGAAGGTTTCCGCCCTGTCATGGATAAACTGGACATTGTCCAGTTTCAGTACCTTTGCAAGATGGTTCAGGAAGGTGATGCGCTTATTTAATGAATCAACAATCGTTACATTCAGGGAAGGAAAGGCAATTTTTAAAGGAATGCTTGGAAAACCCGCTCCCGCGCCAACATCGCAAAGGGAGAAGGGACCTGAAAAATCAAAATAAAATGAGGCCGAAAGAGAATCGTAAAAATGTTTTAAATAAACTTCGTCCCGTTCAGTAATTGCGGTAAGGTTCATCTTTTCGTTCCACTCAACCAGGGTTTCGAAATACGTTTCGAACTGGCCAAGCTGGGTGGAGGAAAGGGAGATTCCTCTTTCCCCAAGCAGCCCGGCAAATTGTTCTGCGTTCATACTCTTCATCCAACTCCGCTCTTATTCTGCTTTTACCCTTGCAATCCGGCCATGCTCCAAATACACGAGCAAAATCGAAATATCCGCCGGGTTCACCCCTGAAATCCTTGATGCCTGTGCAATCGAAAGCGGCCTTACTTGCTTCAGGTTTTGGCGGGCTTCATTCGCGATACCATTAATGGCGTCATAGTCGATGTTTTCCGGGATTTTTTTATTTTCCATCTTCTTCAGCCGGTCAACCTGCTGTAGTGATTTTTCAATATATCCCTCGTATTTTATCTGAATCTCAACCTGTTCTTTCACTTCATCTTCCAGGTTTATTTCCGGGGGAATGATGGATTCGATATGGCTGTAGCTCATTTCCGTCCTTCGCAGGAAATCGGCAGCGCGGATCCCATCTTTCAGTTCGCTGCCTCCGAGGTTCCGAATCAATTCCTGGACTTCTGCTGTTGGCTTGATGATCGCCGTTCTTAACCGCTTTATTTCTGCTTCAATCGCGGCATTCTTGCTTTTGAACTTCTCATACCTCTCGTCCTGGATCAGCCCAATTCGATGGCCTATTTCCGTAAGCCTGATATCAGCGTTATCGTGGCGGAGTAGAAGCCTGTATTCCGCACGTGAAGTAAGAAGGCGGTAAGGCTCACTCGTTCCTTTCGTAACCAAGTCGTCAATCATTACGCCAATGTAGGCGTCTGAACGGCTCAGAATGAGTTCTTCTTTGCCAAGCGCGTTTAGCGCGGCGTTGATGCCGGCCATCAACCCCTGGCCAGCCGCTTCTTCATATCCAGATGTTCCATTGATTTGGCCGGCTGTATAGAGGTTTTTCACTTTTTTCGTTTCAAGGGTCGGCCATAGCTGGGTAGGGACGATCGCATCGTATTCAATCGCGTAGCCCGCCCTCATCATTTGCGCATCTTTTAAAGCCGGTATCGTTTTAATAATCTTGTGCTGTACATCTTCCGGAAGGCTTGTAGATAGGCCCTGTACGTACACTTCTTCCGTGTTCCGCCCTTCCGGCTCAAGGAATATTTGATGGCGGGGCTTGTCGTTGAACCTTACCACCTTATCTTCAATCGATGGGCAATAGCGCGGGCCCGAACCTTTGATCATCCCGGAAAACATCGGGGAACGATGAAGGTTTTCATCAATAATCCGATGCGTATGTTCATTCGTATATGTCAGCCAGCAAGGAAGCTGGTCGGTGATAAATTTTGTCGTCTCATATGAAAATGCCTGCGGGGTATCATCCCCTGGCTGAATTTCAGTTTGAGAGTAGTCGATTGTTTTTCCATGGATCCGCGGCGGAGTGCCTGTTTTAAATCGAACTAAATCAAAGCCCAGCTCTTCAAGGTGCTCGGACAGTTTGATTGAAGGCTGCTGATTGTTCGGACCGCTGGAATATTTAAGATCGCCGATGATAATTTCCCCGCGCAGGAATGTCCCTGTCGTAATGATGACGGTTTTTGCCCGGTATATCGCACCTGTTTGAGTGCTGACTCCTGTGCAAACGCCATCTTCCACAATAAGTTCCTCGACCATGCCTTGAAGCAGGGTTAAATTCTTTTCACTTTCAAGTGTCTTCTTCATTTCATGCTGGTACGAAAATTTGTCGGCCTGGGCACGAAGCGCGCGTACCGCCGGCCCCTTCCCTGTATTCAGCATTCTCATCTGGATATACGTTTTATCGATATTTTTGCCCATTTCACCGCCAAGGGCATCGATTTCCCTTACGACGATCCCTTTTGCCGGCCCTCCGATTGACGGGTTGCATGGCATGAAGGCGACCATATCAAGATTGATTGTGATCATTAATGTTTTAGCGCCAATCCGGGCAGCTGCCAATCCGGCCTCACAGCCTGCATGCCCCGCGCCAACAACTATTACATCATAATTTCCGGCCTCGTAGTGCATTACGCTGCCTCCTTTTAATTAGCTTAATACTCTTCTTTATACAGAAAAAATGGTTATTTTCCAAGACAAAATTGCGAGAAAAGCTGATCGATTAAGCTTTCATGGACACTTTCGCCAATAACCTCGCCCAATAGTTCCCATGATCGGGTCAAATCAATTTGGACGATATCTATAGGAATCCCGTTTTCCACGCCACTGATAGCTTCCTCAATCGCATGCAATGCCTGTCCGAGAAGGGCTATATGCCGGCTGTTTGAAACATACGTCATATCCCCGGCCTCAATGGACCCTTCAAAAAACAAATCGGCGATCGCTCCTTCAAGCTCATCGATTCCCCTATCTTCAAGGAGTGATGTCGCCACTATACGCCTGCTGCCGGCAAGGGCCATTACTTCTTCCATATTGATGGCCTGAGGCAAATCAGTCTTGTTAACGATGATAATGGCGTCCATTCCTTCAACAGCTTTAAAGATATTCCGGTCTTCATCTGTTAGCTGGTCGGAATTGTTCAGCACGAGCAATATTAAATCCGCTTCCTTTAGGACCTGCCGCGACCTTTCCACGCCGATTTTTTCGACAATGTCTTCTGTCTCCCTGATTCCCGCCGTATCGAGCAGGCGAAGGGGAACTCCCCGGACATTTACATATTCCTCAATGACATCCCTTGTTGTACCCGGGATATCTGTGACAATTGCTTTGTTTTCCTGAGCAAGGCTATTCAGGAGGGAAGATTTCCCTACGTTCGGCCTGCCTACAATGACAGTAGAAAGACCCTCCCTTAGTATTTTACCCTGTTGAGATGTTTGTAAAAGCTTTTGAAGTTCTTCCCGTACATAGCCTGATTTCTCAAGCAGCATTGTGTGCGTCATTTCTTCCACATCATCATATTCAGGATAATCGATGTTCACTTCCACATGGGCCAGAGTCTCAAGAATTTCTTGCCGCAGCTTCTTGATCAATCGGGACAGGCGCCCTTCCATTTGGCCAAGCGCCACGCTCATCGCCCGGTCCGTCTTGGCCCGTATCAAGTCCATGACAGCTTCCGCCTGGGAAAGGTCAATTCTCCCATTTAGAAATGCCCGTTTCGTAAACTCTCCCGGTTCCGCTAACCTTGCCCCATTATTCAACACGAGCTGGAGCACACGGTTGACCGAAACCAATCCGCCGTGGCAGTTAATCTCAATTACATCCTCTTTCGTAAATGTTTTTGGCCCCCTCATTGCGGAAACCATTACTTCCTCGACTGTTTCCTCTGTCATAGGATCAATAAGATGCCCATAATGGATCGTATGGGACGCGACATTGCTCAGCAGCTTTCCGGAAGGGCTTCTGAACAGTCTATCTGCGATTTTAAAGGCATCATCCCCGCTCAGCCTCACAATCGCGATTGCTCCCTCGCCCATTGGAGTCGAAATTGCCGCAATTGTATCAAATTCCATGTTTCCACCTCTTTTCCTGACAAATTCATCTATTGTTTATCTCCCGTATCTTAATCCCACGCTCAAAGGACAGTAAGCCCTTTAGGCCAACTATCGCTAAAGGTCCGATTGGCTCATTTAACCACCAGCGAAACACCAACGGATTTCGTTATCCCCAAAATAACAGAATAGCATACTGTCCCTTTTCAAAAAACACATTTATCCACAAACACGCCAAATGAACATGTATTATTTTAACTTATCCACATGTGAATAACAATAAAGGCATAGCCAAATCTACTATCAAGGGATTTTTTTGCGCAAAAAAATCCCGCCTCCAGAGTTGGAGGCGGAATTTCGCGGAAATATTCAATTCTTAATGCCGGTTTGGCGTAATCACGATGTGCCTGTGAGGCTCTGTGCCATCGGAATACGTCTTTACCCTGCTATTTTCGGAAAGAGCGGTATGGATGACTTTCCGTTCGTAGGATGGCATCGGTTCTAGTGTGACCGTTTTCCCTGTTTTCACGGCTTTTTGTGCAAGGCGCTGCGCCAATTGGATCAGCGTTTCATTGCGGCGGTTCCTGTAATCTTCCGCATCAAGGATAACTGTAAGATATTGTTCCGAAAAACGGTTGATGACCAGCTGCGTCAAATATTGGAGGGAGTTGAGGGTCTGTCCCCTCTTCCCTATCAATAACGCGATTTTTTCTCCTGACATCACGAACGTTACATGCTTTCCTTCCCTGTTTGCTTCGATTTCAATGGGCGCGCCCATCTGCTCGCTTACCTGGGAAAGGAATTTTTTTGCTTCTTCGATTGGATCGGGTTTGAGGGTGACTTTTACAACAGCCGGCCTTGATCCAAAAAAGCCGAAAATGCCTTTTTTCCCCTCATCGACAATTTCTATTTCTGTGCGGTCTTTTGGTGCATTCAACTGAGCTAGTGCTGATTGGACTGCTTCATCTACGGTTTGCCCGCTAGCAGTTATCTGTTTCACTTCTTTGCTCCCCCCGCGCCGCCGGTGGCTGAAGCCTTCTTCAGGTCCGGCCCTTTAATGAAATACGTCTGGACAATCATGAACAAGTTCCCCACCACCCAGTACAAGGAAAGGGCCGCCGGGAAGTTGATGGCGAAAATCAGGATCATGATCGGCATCATGTAAAGCATCATCTGCATTTGCGGATTGCCTTCCGTTCCAGCCATCATCATTTTTTGCTGAATGAATGTTGTAATACCGGCGATAATCGGCAAAATGTAGTAAGGATCCTTATCTCCAAGGTCGAACCAAAGGAAATTGTGTTCCTTTATTTCCGCTGTCCTGGAAATCGCATGGTAAAAACCAATAAGAATCGGCATCTGGACCAAGATAGGGAAACATCCCGCAAGCGGGTTGACGCCATGTTTCTGGAACAGGGCCATAGTTTCCTGCTGGAGTTTCTGCTGTGTCTTCTGGTCCTTTGAGCTGTATTTTTCACGCAAAGCCTGCATTTCCGGCTGTAGGGCCTGCATCGCTTTTGAACTTCTTGTTTGTTTGATCATCAATGGCAGGATTGCCAAACGGATCAAGATGGTTACGACAATGATGGAAAGCCCGAAGCTTCCCCACAAAATATGCGCTCCTTCAGTAATAAGCCAGGAGAGCGGGTAGACAATGTACTCGTTCCAAAAACCTGTGCTTTCAGCGGTAATTGGCTTATTCACCTCAGTACATCCTGTCAGCAGAAGAACCAATAAAAATAATCCTATATACAGTATTTTTCGCTTACTCAACCGAAATTTCCTCCTTAAGCGGATGGGTATGTGAATTTATTTAAATCATCCCATAATTTCCAGGACATGCTATCTGAATTATTCTATCATTTTTTTAAAGGAAGTGCTTTCAAAATCTATGGAATCAGGAAAAAACGTGTTCTCACAAATCATTGTCGACAGGAAAATTCCTCTTTAATACTTTTGCGAGCTTAAGGACATGGGCGAGGCTCTTTTTCACCTCGAAAAAATCCATTTCCGCCGCGGGCTTCCTGGCAATGATAACATAATCGTTTCCTTCGGTGAGGCCTTCCTTCATCTCAAAAAAGGATTGCCTTATGTATCGCTTGATCCTATTCCGGGTAACCGCGTTTCCTATTTTTTTGCTGACAGATAGGCCGATCCGGAATGAGGCCTGCCCTTCCTTTTTTAGGACATAAACGATGAACTGCCTGTTCGCAGTTGATCTGCCCTTCTTAAATACTGCCTGGAAATCATTATTTTTTTTAATTCTAAATTCCTTTTTCATGACTTCACCTTCCATCCGCGCCCACTGATGGCCGCCGCCTCTAAGTTTCATCCTCTCCTTAGCAGCCGGCCGCTATTCGAACGGCTGCTAAGGAAGCATGAAGGCCGATTTTAAATCCGCGCGGCTCATTTTAGAGCCGAGAGTGGTTTTAGGGTGAGCCCGAAGAAAATCGACTTTGTTTTCAATAGAAAAAAGACCACTGAGACGGTCAGTGGCCTAAGCTGATAATACTTTTCTTCCTTTTTGGCGGCGGCGCGCTAGAACTTTGCGGCCGTTCGCTGAGCTCATGCGGCTGCGGAACCCGTGTACTTTGCTATGCTTCCTTTTCTTTGGCTGGTACGTCCTTTTCATCGTCTTACACCTCCCTGAGGAATTGCTTATATGGACAGTCTAGCTTGCTTTTAATTTACGCTTGGTAAAGACAGTCTTAATTATTATAGTGATGCATCCGGGAAGTTGTCAACTACTGATTCGGATTTCAAACAACTTCCAGACAAAAATTGAAAGATCAGATTCATGCAGCCTTTCTATCCTCCTCAGCTTTTTTAAAGCAAACACGCCCACTTTTATTCCTGTGGATAAATTCCGACAGAATTTTTGCCTTCTCCCTTGCTTATTGACAGGATTTTCACATACCCTAATGTTGTGGATAAATAAAACCTGGATAAACGCGTTTCTTGTGGATAATTACGAAAACCCATTGCGCCGCTTACTTTTTTTTGTTATTATAGTTGTGTTTTCACTTCTAATAAATCAATGTGGATAATCTAGATGTCCACAGATTGTGGATAAGTTGTGGACAGGTTATCCATCCTCATTGTAAAAACTTGTCCACAAGCAGGGGATATTGTCGAAACCTCTTATTCTTTCCTTATAATATGTTTTTCCACAAATCCATCATCTTGAATATTTATTCAACCCCGTTATACAGCTTGTATAACGCAACCCAAATATTCATCAAACATAGGAGAAAGGCCATAAGTGATAGTAAAAGAGACTAAAAGAGGGAGGGAAACGAGTTGGAAAATATATCGGACTTATGGAATGCGGCGCTCGCTACAATTGAGACGAAAATCAGTAAGCCGAGCTTCGATACATGGCTTAAATCGACCAAAGCGCATTTGCTCCAGGGTAATACACTTGTAGTAACGGCCCCGAATGAATTCGCGCGCGACTGGCTCGAAGAACGGTACGCCCAATTAATATCCGAAATCCTATATGACATCACCGGTGAAGAGCTGGAGGTAAAGTTCATCATTCCACAGGTAAAGAATGATGAAGAGCCCGAACTTCATTTGCCTAAAAAGAAGTTCAAAAAAGAGGAAGAAAATAATGATATCCCGCAAACGATGCTTAATCCGAAATATACGTTCGACACGTTTGTTATTGGATCGGGAAACCGTTTTGCACACGCTGCTTCGCTCGCGGTTGCGGAAGCGCCCGCGAAAGCTTACAATCCCCTGTTTATCTACGGAGGGGTCGGGCTTGGCAAAACTCACTTGATGCATGCAATCGGGCATTACGTCCTTGAACATAACCCATCCGCGAAAGTGGTTTATTTATCTTCCGAAAAATTCACAAATGAATTCATCAATTCAATCCGTGACAACAAGGCGATTGAATTTCGCAATAAATATCGAAAAGTCGATGTATTGCTGATTGATGATATCCAATTCCTTGCCGGAAAAGAATCAACCCAGGAAGAATTCTTCCATACATTCAACACTTTGCACGAAGAAAGTAAGCAAATCATCATTTCAAGTGACCGGCCACCAAAAGAAATTCCGACTCTTGAGGACAGGCTCCGCTCCCGGTTTGAATGGGGATTGATTACCGACATTACTCCTCCCGACCTGGAGACAAGGATTGCAATCCTGCGCAAGAAAGCAAAGGCGGAAGGCCTTGATATCCCGAATGAAGTAATGCTTTATATCGCGAACCAGATCGACTCGAACATTAGGGAACTTGAAGGCGCCCTTATCCGGGTTGTCGCCTACTCTTCTTTAATAAACAAGGATATTAACGCAGACCTCGCAGCCGAGGCGCTCAAAGATATTATTCCTAGCTCGAAACCCAAAATTGTCACGATCCTTGATATCCAAAAGGCTGTCGGCCAGCAATTTAACATAAAACTCGAGGACTTCAAAGCGAAAAAACGGACCAAATCCGTGGCGTTCCCTCGACAGGTAGCAATGTACTTGTCCCGTGAACTTACTGATTTCTCACTTCCGAAAATCGGAGAAGAATTCGGAGGCAGGGATCATACGACGGTCATCCATGCCCATGAAAAGATTTCAAAGCTACTGGCAACCGATGCACAGCTCCAAAAGCAGGTTAAAGAGCTAAACGAGATGTTGAAAGTTTAGCCTAATTGTGAATAACTCCGTTGAAGTTGCACACAGTCTGTCCACATGTGGATAGACTGTCTTTCCTTTGAATAAGACAGTTATCCACAAACCCACAGGCCCTACTAGTACTTCTACTGTTTTTTAAAAGAACTTATATTATAAATTTAATCAAAAAATTTTAACGTGAATCGGGGGAAGAAAAATGAAATTCAGTATCCAGCGCGACCATCTTGTCCAAAGCGTAAACGATGTAATGAAGGCCGTTACATCAAGAACGACGATTCCAATCCTGACTGGGATAAAAATTGTTGCGGGAGCAGAAGGAGTTACCTTGACAGGAAGCGATTCCGATATCTCCATTGAATCGTTCATCCCTAAAGAAGAAAATGGCGATGAAATCGTTGAGATCAAACAGCACGGGGCAATTGTTCTTCAGGCAAAATTCTTCAGCGAAATTGTCAAGAAGCTTCCTACCGATACGGTCGAAATCGAAGTACAAAACCACCTTCAGACTGTCATCCGATCTGGCAAGTCTGAATTCAATCTTAATGGCCTGGATGCGGAAGAATATCCACACCTGCCGCAGGTTGAGGAAAAGAACAAATTCCGAATCCCTGCCGATTTGCTAAAGGCGATGATCAGGCAGACCGTTTTCGCGGTCTCCGTTTCGGAAACAAGGCCTATCTTGACAGGTGTAAACTGGAAGGCCGAAAACAACCAGCTTATCTGTATTGCAACAGATTCGCACCGCCTCGCTATGCGTAAGGCACATGTTGAAACGGAAAACAATGATTCCTATAATGTTGTCATTCCAGGTAAGAGCCTGAATGAACTTAGCAAAATCATTGCTGATACAAATGAGCCGATCGATATCGTTATTACGGATAACCAGGTGTTATTCAAAGCAAAAAACCTGCTCTTTTTCTCAAGGCTTCTTGAAGGGAATTATCCTGACACATCCAGGCTCATTCCGCAGGACAGCAAAACAGATGTAGTCGTCCATACAAAGGATTTCCTCCATGCGATCGACAGGGCTTCGCTGCTTGCAAAAGAAGGGCGGAACAATGTTGTGAAATTCTCGACTCTTACAGATGGCATCGTTGAAGTTTCTTCCAATACCCCGGAAATCGGTAAGGTAGTTGAAGAAATCCAAAGCCAGTCTGTCGAGGGAGAGGAATTAAAAATTTCCTTTAGTGCAAAATATATGATGGACGCCTTGAAAGCCCTTGAAGGGACAGATATCAAAGTTAGTTTTACAGGAGCGATGAGGCCGTTCGTCATCCGTCCACTTCACGACGAGTCAACGCTGCAGCTGATCCTTCCAGTTAGAACTTACTAATTGCAAATAATTTGTGAAGAGGAGCTGCCGGGTGACTGGCAGCTTCCTTTTCTAAAAAAGAGACCTTATAAAGAACGCCAAAAGGCCAATTCACCAAAAAAAGCCTTAAAAAACGCTAAGAATCTTGCTAATTCTTAGTATTCTTTGTATCTTCACTGTTTTTTTAGTAAAATAAAGTATTAGATACTTCAAAATGGAAATGCTCAACCTCCCTTTGGGTTGGGCTGATCCAGGTTAAAGAATATGCCAATTTTCTTTTAGAAATGAGTGAGGAAAATGCCGGTTGAGATAAAAATCGATACGGAATACATCACGCTGGGCCAGTTTCTTAAGCTCGCTGACATTATTCAGACTGGCGGAATGGCCAAATGGTTCCTTGGAGAACATGAAGTGTTTATCAATGGGGAGCAGGATCAAAGAAGAGGCAGAAAACTCAGGGCTGGAGACAGAGTGTCCATTCCGGGCTTTGGTGAATTTACCCTTGGACAGGCTTAAGGGATGTTGACATGTATATTGAAAAGTTGGCATTAAAAAATTACCGGAATTATGACAGCCTTGAAATTGACTTTGAAAACAAGGTGAATGTGATCCTTGGTGAAAATGCCCAGGGGAAAACAAATCTAATGGAATCGGTTTATGTACTCGCCATGGCCAAATCCCATCGGACATCAAATGATAAAGATCTTATTCGCTGGGATGAGGATTATGCTAAAATAGAAGGGCGTATAAAAAGAAAACACGGCTCTCTCCCTATGCAGCTCGTTATCTCCAAAAAAGGCAAAAAGGCCTGGTGCAACCATATCGAGCAGCAAAGGCTGAGCCAGTATGTCGGGAACATGAATGTTGTAATGTTCGCGCCTGAAGACCTGAACCTTGTCAAAGGCAGCCCACAGGTCCGCCGGCGTTTTATAGATATGGAGATCGGACAGGTTTCACCTGTCTATTTGCACGGTGTCAGCCAGTATTTGAAAATCCTGCAGCAGCGCAACCACTATTTGAAAATGCTGCAAATCAAGAAAACCAGTGACGAGACAATGCTAGATATCCTCACTGAACAATTTATCCAGGCAGCGGTCAAAATCACCGCGAAACGGTTTGAATTCCTCAGGATCCTTGAGACGTGGGCCCAGCCCCTCCACAAAGGCATTTCAAGAGGTATTGAAACACTGGAAATACACTATTCCCCCTCTGTCAATGTATTAGAAGGCCAGGATTTGTCGAAAATGATAGAGGTATTTGAAGATAAATTTACAAAGGTGAAAGCCAGGGAAATTGAACGGGGAACAACCCTTTTTGGGCCTCATAGGGATGATGTCCTGTTTCATGTGAACGGGCGCGATGTACAAACCTTCGGATCCCAGGGCCAGCAGCGGACAACCGCATTATCCGTAAAGCTGGCCGAGATTGAGCTTATACACTCCGAGATAGGCGAATATCCAATCCTTTTATTGGATGATGTCCTGTCAGAGCTCGACGACCATCGGCAATCCCACCTCCTTAATACAATCCTTGGGAAGGTCCAAACATTTGTGACGACTACAAGTGTGGAAGGAATTGACCACCAGACGATCAAGGAAGCATCAACCTTCATTGTCAATTCAGGGGAGATAATACGCAGGAATTGAGGCGGTCCTATGTATATTCACATCGGGGAAGACCATATGGTCAGGGTAAATGAAATCATTGCGATTATTGATAAGGGCAGTGCCGGGGCTTCAGGATTGGCTGAATCGGGCGCAGCGATTAATTTATCAAAAGGCCCCTTCAAGTCGGTCGTGGTTACCGGGAAAAATATTTATTTATCCCCACTTGCCTCAACCACATTAAAAAAACGTTCAGCCCGGATGGGCATTCAGGACTTTTGATATGAACTTAACATAGATCAGCAAGGCAAATGCAATGAAAGAGCAGGTGAGCGGTTTGGCAATGGATCAAGAAATGAAAGAACAATCGTATGATGCCAGTCAAATCCAGGTACTTGAAGGCCTGGAGGCTGTTAGGAAACGGCCGGGGATGTACATCGGCTCGACAGCCAGCAAGGGTTTGCACCATCTTGTCTGGGAAATTGTCGATAATAGCATAGATGAAGCGCTGGCCGGCTATTGTGATAAAATCAAAGTCATAATTGAAGAAGATAATAGCATTACCGTCATAGATAACGGCCGCGGCATTCCAGTCGGAATCCAGGAGAAAATGGGCAGGCCCGCGGTTGAGGTTATCCTTACAGTGCTGCATGCCGGCGGGAAATTCGGCGGCGGAGGATATAAAGTATCAGGCGGTCTGCACGGTGTCGGTGCTTCAGTTGTAAACGCCCTGTCTACTTTTCTTGAGGTTTTTGTCCACCGGGACGGCAAGATCTATTATCAGAAATATGAACGCGGCGTTCCAGTCGCCGATTTGAAAGAGATTGGCGAGACCGAGAGGACAGGTACGACCATCCATTTCAAGCCGGATCCGGAAATTTTTACTGAAACGCTTGAATATGAATACGATGTACTTGCGAACAGGCTTCGGGAGCTGGCATTCCTTAATCGGGGAATTAACATCTCCATTGAGGATAAACGTGTAGAAAACAAGTCGAATGAGTACCATTATGAAGGCGGAATCAAATCTTATGTTGAGCATTTGAACCGAACAAAGGAAGTAATCCATGACGAGCCGATCTATATGGAAGGCGGCCGCGATGGCATCACGGTGGAAGTTGCCATGCAGTACAATGATGGCTATACAGGAAACCTTTATTCTTTTGCAAATAACATCCATACCTATGAAGGCGGTACCCATGAATTCGGGTTCAAAACCGCGTTAACCAGGGTTATCAATGATTATGCCCGCAGGAGCGGAATTTTTAAGGAAGCCGATACGAATCTGTCTGGGGAAGACGTTCGTGAAGGACTGACCGCCATTGTTTCCATCAAGCATCCCGATCCGCAATTCGAAGGCCAAACAAAAACAAAGCTTGGCAACTCGGAAGTTCGCGCGGTAACCGATGCCGTATTTGCGGACCAGTTTGATAAATTCATGCTGGAAAACCCTATTGTCGCAAGGAAAATCGTCGAAAAAGGGCTTATGGCTGCCCGTGCGAGGCTCGCCGCGAAAAAAGCACGCGAGTTGACACGCAGAAAGAGTGCGCTTGAAGTTTCGAGCCTTCCAGGCAAGCTTGCTGACTGCTCATCAAAAGATCCTTCCGAAAGCGAAATCTATATTGTTGAGGGTGACTCTGCAGGAGGTTCTGCCAAACAAGGCCGTGACCGCCATTTTCAGGCAATCCTCCCGCTTCGCGGAAAAATTTTGAATGTCGAAAAATCAAGGCTTGATAAAATCCTGTCCAATAACGAAGTAAGGGCGATCATTACTGCCGTCGGTACTGGGATTGGCGAAGACTTCGACATCAGCAAGGCAAGATACCACAAAATTGTCATCATGACAGATGCGGATGTCGACGGTGCCCATATCCGAACCTTATTATTGACGTTCTTTTATCGTTATATGCGGCAGATCATCGAGTCGGGCTATATTTATATCGCACAGCCGCCGCTGTATAAAATCCAGCAAGGCAAACGCATCGAATACGCTTATAATGAAAAGCAATTGGAGGAAATAATGGGTGGGCTGCCGGCGACGCCAAGGCCAAATATCCAGCGATATAAGGGTCTTGGGGAAATGAACCCTGACCAGCTTTGGGAGACAACTATGAACCCAGAGACCAGGACCCTTCTCCAGGTGAACCTAAGTGACGCGATCGAAGCCGATGAGACATTTGAAATCCTTATGGGCGACAAGGTGGAGCCCCGCAGGAACTTTATCGAGGAAAACGCCCTTTATGTGAAAAACCTGGATATCTAATCCGGATAGTCCCCATCTCGGTGATACATCAACTTAAAAGCCAGGATAGATAGGATCTATCCTGCTTTTGTAATTAATTTAGGGTTTTGGGCCTGTGTGCTAAAAAAGTGGCCAACCCCTAATGGAGGTAATCTGATGGCTGATTTTGAAAACCCCCGAATAAGGGAAATAAATATTAGCCAGGAAATGAAATCATCCTTCCTGGACTATGCAATGAGTGTTATTGTTTCACGTGCCCTTCCTGATGTCCGGGATGGACTGAAACCGGTACACCGCCGTATCCTCTATGCGATGCACGACCTTGGAATGCATTCAGACAAACCATATAAAAAGTCCGCGCGTATTGTTGGGGATGTAATTGGTAAATACCATCCCCATGGTGATTCCGCCGTGTATGAAACAATGGTACGTATGGCACAGGATTTCAACTACCGATATATGCTCGTGGATGGACATGGAAACTTTGGTTCGGTTGACGGCGACTCGGCAGCGGCTATGCGTTACACAGAATCCAGAATGTCCAAAATTTCAATGGAACTTCTAAGGGATATCAATAAAGATACCATTGACTATCAGGATAACTATGATGGAGAGGAAAAAGAGCCTGTAGTCCTTCCAGCCCGTTTCCCGAATTTGCTCGTGAATGGCACGACAGGGATTGCTGTTGGAATGGCGACGAATATCCCTCCACACCAGCTTGGTGAGGTAATAGATGGCGTATTGGCCGTCAGCAAAGACCCGGATATTACTGTCCAGGAATTGATGGAGACGATTCCTGGCCCTGATTTCCCGACTGGCGGAATTATCATAGGGCGCAGCGGTATCCGAAAAGCATATGAAAGCGGCCGGGGTTCAATCACTCTTCGTGCTAAAGTGGAAATTGAACAGCTGAAGAATGGAAAAGAAGTCATCATTGTAAATGAATTGCCATATCAGGTAAACAAGGCAAGGCTGATTGAGAAAATCGCCGAGCTGGTACGTGACAAAAGGATTGACGGAATCACAGACCTGCGTGACGAATCCGACCGAAACGGAATGCGTATTTACATTGAGGTCAGAAAAGATGCGAACGCGAATGTCGTTTTGAACAATTTGTACAAACAGACCGCGCTTCAAACAAGCTTTGGAATCAACGTCCTCGCACTCGTCGATGGCGAACCAAAAGTTTTGAATCTGAAACAATGCTTAAAGTACTATCTAAACCACCAGCAGGTTGTTATCCGCCGCAGGACGGAATATGAGCTTGGCAAAGCTGAAGCGAGGGCGCATATCCTCGAAGGGCTGCGCATCGCCCTGGACAATCTGGATGCGGTCATAACTCTTATCCGTAATTCAAGAACAACCGATATCGCAAAGGACGGCTTGATGTCCACATTCAACCTTTCCGAAAAGCAGGCGCAGGCAATCCTTGATATGAGGCTTCAGCGGCTTACCGGCCTGGAAAGGGAAAAGATCGAGGAAGAATTCCAAAGCCTGATGGCATTGATCGCAGAATTGAAAGCAATCCTTGCCGATGAGGAGAAAATCCTTGAAATCATCCGTGAAGAATTGCTCGAAATCAAGGAGCGTTTCAACGATAAAAGGCGCACGGAAATCGTTGCCGGCGGAATTGAAAACATCGAGGATGAAGACCTGATTCCACGCGAAACAGTTGTACTTACCCTTACCCACAATGGCTACATCAAACGCCTGCCGGTTTCAACCTATCGCGCCCAAAAACGCGGTGGCCGGGGAATCCAGGGAATGGGTACGAATGAGGATGACTTTGTTGAACAACTGATTACAACGTCAACCCATGATACAATCCTCTTCTTTACGAATAAGGGGAAGGTATACCGGGCGAAAGGTTATGAAATTCCGGAATTCAGCCGTACGGCAAAAGGAATACCTATCATTAACCTCCTGGGCATTGAAAAAGGTGAATGGGTCAACGCGATAATCCCAATTGATGAATTTGTCGATGATTGGTTCCTCTTCTTTACGACAAAGGAAGGAATATCGAAACGTTCGCCACTTACTTCATTTGCCCATATCCGAAACAATGGCCTTATTGCACTGAACTTGCGTGAGGGCGATGAATTGATTTCTGTCCGGCTTACTGACGGAAGTAAAGAAATCGTCATAGCCACGAAAAAAGGAATGCAAATCCGTTTCCCGGAAACCGATGTAAGGACGATGGGAAGGACAGCAACAGGTGTAAAAGGGATTACGCTCGATCAGGATGATGAAGTGATTGGGATGGAGGTCCTTGAAGAGGGCACGGATGTCCTTGTCGTAACCCAAAAAGGATACGGAAAGCGCACAGCCGCAGCCGAATACCGGATTCAGGGGCGTGGAGGAAAAGGGATTAAAACCGCAAACGTAACTGAACGGAATGGTGACCTTGTTTCAATGAAAACTGTTACCGGTGAAGAAGACCTTATGCTTATAACGACTGGCGGCGTGCTTATCCGTATACCTGTCGACAGCATTTCGAAGGTTGGCCGTAACACAATTGGCGTAAAGCTAATTAATATTAAAGATAATGAAAGTGTTGCAACGGTTGCGAAAGTAGAGAGGGAAGAAGAAGAAGAAGGAGAAAAGCCAGAAGATGAATCAGGCTTTTCCGGCGCGGCCGTGGAAGCAACGCATACAGATGAAAATATTACGGTAACTGAGGTTGTCGAATTGGATGAGCCTGCCGGGGATCTGGAACAAACTTCAGATGAAGAAAGCGGCGAAGAATAAGTTCGAAGCCAAACATTAAACAAAAGCGGGAAGCCGGGAATTGGCTTCCCGTTCCTTTTTTTCCTGAATTTATAGAAATGAATTATCTGAAATAACTTTCTGTTTTAAAAGGTATTGCCTGATTACTAGGATGCTGATATAATCACAAAGGTCGGCTTGAGTTGTTAACACGGACAAGTTGAAAAGTTTATAAAAAGTGTTGACGGAAGCTAACCGATATGGTATATTATTAAAGTCGCCGTTAAGCGACAATTGCTCTTTGAAAACTAAACAAACAAGCGTCAACAAACAATAA
>NZ_QNQT01000019.1 GCF_003362805.1 Neobacillus piezotolerans | reverse complement strand
ATTATTGTTTGTTGACGCTTGTTTGTTTAGTTTTCAAGGAACAATATTCATTTAAACAACTATTCTAGTATAACATTTTCAAAAGCGCTTTGTCAACAACTTTTTTCAAAATCCTTAACTGCTAAAAAGCTTGTTGATTGAGCAACTTTCTTATTATACCTTGCAACCATTCGAATGTCAATCATTTATTTAAAACAATTTGAAAAAAGGAATGGAAGCTTCGTTGTTCATCTATAATACCACCGCGCCCTTTCTTTCGTCAACCAGATTTATATTTCCAATTTATTCCTACAAATACCCAAACTTCTCCGTTTTTCACTACTTCCTTCTATAATAAGTACAGAACCGTATTGTATGGTTAATCAGGCCATAAAAAAAGGATTGGCTGCAGCAGCCAATCCTTTTTCCCCTCTATTCTGTAAGGAATATAAAATATAGAAGGAAGATGACAAAGAACAAGTACATAATCGGATGGATATCCTTCCGGCGGCCAGCTACAAGCATGGTAATCGGATAGAAGATAAAACCTGCCGCGATTCCCGTTGCAATGCTATAGGATAGCGGCATTGCAATGATTGTCAGGAATGAAGGAACAGCGATTTCAAATCGTTTCCAATCGATATTCCCAATAGATGAAACCATCAGGACACCGACAATGATCAAGGCTGGAGCTGTCACCGGCGCTGTTACGATGGATAGAAGCGGATAAAAGAAGAGCGCAAGGATAAAGCACAATGCGGTAACCAGCGCGGCAAATCCCGACCGGGCACCAGACGCTACCCCGGCACTCGATTCGATGTAGGACGTTGTCGTGGATGTACCAAAAATGGATCCAACCATCGAAGCAATCGAATCGGCAAACAGCGCGCGACCAGCGCGGGGAAGCTTGTTGTCTTTCATAAGGCCGGCCTGGTTCGCGACAGCCACGAGCGTACCAGCGTTATCAAAGAAATCAACGAACAGGAAAGTAAGGATTATACCGAGCATTGCGGCTGTGTAAAACGAACTGTCATTAAAGGAAGAAAACAAAGCTCCGAATGTCGGTTCCATGCTAGGAACCTGATCGACAATTTTCGCAGGCGGATCGATAAGATTAAAGGCAATGCCCGCGATAACAGTAACGATCATTCCGTAGAAGACCGCTCCCTTGACGCCCCTGGTCATCATAATAACAGTAATCAACAGACCGAAGATTGCCAAAAGTGTTTCAGGATTTCCCAAGTGGCCAAGGCCAACGAGTGTTGCTTCATTTTTAACAATGATTTTTGCATTGATTAAACCGACAAATGTGATGAACAATCCGATTCCGGCGCCAACTGCGTATTTAAGTTCAACCGGGATGGCATTAATCAGTTTTTCACGCAGTCCCGAAATGGTCAGCAATAGGAAAAATACACTTGAGATAAATACTGCGGCCAGCGCATGCTGCCATGAAGCTCCGTGGCCAAGGACAACGGAATATGCAAAAAACGCATTCAAGCCCATGCCAGGGGCCAAAGCTATCGGATATTTTCCGATCAGACCCATGATAATCGAACCTACAGCAGCTGCAAGCGCAGTTGCAACAAATACAGCTCCATGGTTCATTCTTACTTCATCAGGAAGCCCATCCACATTGGCGAGTGTTAATGTGAGCGGATTGACCACAAGAATGTAAGCCATCGCCAGGAATGTGGTTAGCCCGCCGATAATTTCACGGCGATAATTAGTACCAAGTTCCTCAAACATAAAGTACTTCTTCATATAAATCCCCCTAGAAAGTTGGTTGGCTTTTCGAAAGCTCTCTCTCTAAATCCAGGAACACAAAAGCGCCCCGGCACGAGTTGCCGGGGCGCTGACATGAAGCATGCATGAATAAACGGACGAAAAAACGCCCTTTATTCTTACATACTTCGTAGTCAAGCTATTTACGGCAGCTCGGTAGAAACTTCTGGGCCATATCCCCAGTATTATACGAAGCAAAATTAAAAATCCACAATTAGTACGTTCTCATTTTAACAGCCGTACGTCTCAACGTCAACAAAAAATACGAACATTCGACGTTTTTTTCTTACAATCGTTCGACAACAAAGCATTTTATTCCCACTCGATTGTAGCAGGCGGCTTGGATGTAATGTCATACACGACTCGGTTCACATGCGGAACCTCATTTACGATCCTTGTTGAAATGGTTTCAAGTACGTCCCATGGAATACGGGCCCAATCCGAGGTCATCCCGTCAATTGAAGTAACTGCCCGGATGCCGATCGTATGGTCGTATGTCCGGGTATCTCCCATGACGCCGACACTGCGGATATCAGGGAGGACAGTGAAGTATTGCCAGATTTCACGCTCAAGTCCCGCATTTCGTACTTCCTCACGCAAAATCGCATCAGATTCACGGACAATCTCCAGCTTGTCCTCAGTGATTTCACCAAGAACACGGATACCAAGGCCAGGTCCCGGGAATGGCTGCCTCCAGACAATTTCATCAGGAATGCCAAGCTCGGTCCCCAATGCCCGGACCTCATCCTTAAAGAGGGTATTAAGCGGCTCGATGAGCTTGAACTGCATATCCTCCGGAAGGCCGCCGACATTATGGTGTGATTTGATTGTTTGCGCTGTTGCTGTCCCACTTTCGATAATATCCGTATAAAGCGTTCCCTGCGCGAGGAATTCAATGCCTTCCAGTTTATGTGATTCATCGTCAAAGACATAAATAAATTCATTGCCGATGATTTTCCGCTTTTTCTCAGGATCTGAAACGCCGCGCAGCTTTTCCATGAAACGTTCCCGGGCGTCCACTTTAATGACATTCATATGGAAACCATCCGCGAAAGTTTTCATAACCTGCTCGGCTTCGCCTTTTCGTAGCAAGCCGTGATCCACGAAGATACAGGTCAGCTGGTCGCCGATCGCTTTATGGATAAGGACCGCCACTACGGAGGAATCAACGCCGCCGCTCAGTGCGCAGAGAACCTTTTTATCGCCTACTGCCGCGCGGATCTTTTCCATTTCAATTTCAATAAAGTTTTCCATCGACCAGTTGCCGCTGCACCCACAAACACCGAGGACAAAGTTTTTCAGCAATTCATTTCCATGGACGGAATGGCGTACTTCCGGATGGAATTGAACTCCATACAGTTTTCTGCCTTCATCGCTCATGGAGGAAATTGGGCATGACGGGCTATCTGCATCCGCCGTAAATCCAGGAGGAACAGCCGTTACGAGGTCGCCGTGGCTCATCCAGACTACCTGGCTTTCCGGCAGCCCCTTGAACAAAGCTGTTTCATTGCCGACCGCGATGGCAGCCTTGCCATACTCCCTGTTCTTTGCCTTTTCGACTGAGCCACCAAAGTGGACAGCCATTAATTGCATGCCATAGCAAATTCCAAGGACAGGAATGCCAAGATCAAAAATTCTTTCATCACAGCGGAACGAATTTTCATCGTACACACTGTTCGGTCCACCGGAGAAAATAATCCCCTTTGGATTCATCGCCTTGATTTCTTCGGCGGTAATGGTGTGCGGATGCAATTCACTATACACGCCAAATTCCCGGATCCTTCTTGTAATCAATTGGTTGTACTGGCTCCCGAAATCGAGAACCACGATCATTTCCTGGTTATGAAGTTCTGTTTTACCAGACAAGTTCTCCACCTCTTTCTCTTAATTAGTATACTCATAAAGCATTTCCCCAATAAAAAAAACCGGACTTGCCCCCTTTTAATATAAAAAGAAGGCAGAATTCCGATTTTTTATGGCAAAAATATCCCACGAAATTGCTGCCTTCATAGTCAGGCCATTTACGGCGGCCCGGTAGAGACTTTCGATCCATATCATCGAGGATATATGAAGGGTAAGTACAGATTCAGTTATTTAATCATTTTATCCGTACGCAAATTTCCGGTCAAGAGATTGTTTTTTTAATTAAATTTTCCCACAATTCTTTTGTTTCCTTCCACGTTCCTTCAGGCATTTCCCTCCTGTATAGGAAATGCTCGTACCTTGATGTCAGCTTTCCCATTTCCCGCGTCGAGAAGAAACTGTCCACATAACCCGCGTAATTACGGAGTGTCTGGCCATCCTGCCTTGGGAGGCCGTACCGCTGCAGCTGCTTTAGGAGGGTTAGATACGCTTTTCCGAATTGCTCATCCTTTTGGGTAAGCTTATATCTGTAAATTAGATAGTACGGAAGCCACCTTCCCCGTTTGCTGTATGCGAACCATACCGCACCGATTAAGGCTGCCACTCCTACTGCAAGCTTTTTCCATTCCTTTTTGAAAAAGAGCGTGAATTTCTTCAAAACGCTTGTTTCCGCTTTTACCTGCTTCGGGATTGAATCGATATCTTCCAGTTTGTTTTGGCGATCCGGATTATTCGGGTCGTTTTGGGAAGAGCCAGGTGAAGCAGGATTGTTGGAAGGGTTGCTTGTCGTTTCATAATCGATTTGTATATTATTCGTAAACCCTTTTGTCGGCTCAAACGGGATCCAACCGAGGTTCGGAAAGTATGCTTCTACCCATGAATGGGCATTATTGTTGGTTATTTCATAAAGCTTTTTCTTCGAATCGCCATCACCAAATGACTTCAATTCGCCATGCGTATAGCCCTTTACCCACCGGGCAGGTATTCCGAGGCTCCTGAGCATGACGACCATCGATGTTGAAAAATTATCGCAGTATCCCGTTTTTGTATCGAACAGGAACTGATCCACATAATCCTCATTATTGCGCGGTACCGCGACATCTTTTTGGTCGTAAGTGAATTCGCTTCGGTCGAAGTAATTCTCGATGGCCCTGGCTTTGTCATACCAGTTCTCTTTTTCCCCAGCGATTTCATTTGCAAGATCCTTTACCCTTGACGGAAGGCTTTCAGGCAGCTGGGTATAACGCTTAATAAATTCCTCATCAGTTCCGCCGTAATCGGAGCCATTGGCCCATCTCAATTCTTCCAATTTAAATGCCGGCTGATCATATACGAAACCATATTTATCGAGCACGGCCGGCTCGTTCCACGGTTCCATCGCCTGGATTTTTTCAGTCGCCGTATTTAGGCGGAAGGAGACTTGCCCCTGCGCCAGGATTTGTTTGACGCCTTGCGGATAGACAAGGTGAGGGTACTCTAAATACATAATAACTTTGGAACCGTATTCCTTTTTCTTCACCTCATCGGGATATCCTTCAAGCGGAACAGGGTCATCGTAGGTAAAACCAACACCGCCATTTACGATTTCAGACAAAATCCACCCTTTCCCGGTATAGACGTCCTTCGTTTCTACTCGCCAATAATGGCGGGTTTCGGCATCCGCCCGGAACACGATTGTATTATCAGGTAAAAACGGGCCGCCAAGCCTGGAATCATTCGCCCCGTAACCAATCCGGGAAACTCCTCCTGTCCCGCTTCCGGCATTTTCATTCAACGATTTTAAAAATGGGACCGGATCTGGCCAAATTGGTTCGGCTTTTGGAGCGGCAAAGCCGACCGCTGTACTGAAAGCGATCATTCCCGCCAGGGCGGCCGCCCATTTCCGTATGTACCATTTTCCCTCACCAGCGGATTCTCTTCCGGAAAGCCGGAAAAACGTAAGCATCCCCATGACCGCGAACCCAGCGACCACTGTCCTGACAATTGCCCCATTCCCTTCATAAGCCGTGAACGTATCCAGGACTGTAATATAGATGATGGTCATTAGGAAAAATAAAAATATTCGGCGCCTGTTCAACAGCCAATAGTGAATAAGATAAACCATTAACCACAAAAGAACAAAGAAAAGAATGGTCCTGAAGACATTTGTAAGCTGCTGGTAATCCTGGCTAAATAAAAGGCCAATGTTTACTTTAATATCAGCAAGCAGGCTGCCCACCCAGCTGAGGCTGAAAAAACTTCCTTCAAAGTAAAATCGGTGAATGGCATATAGGATATAAAAGCTTTTAATGAAGAATTGCAGGGCCCTGCCAAGCTGGAAAATGGATGATGCAAACGCGATGACTAGGAATATGATAAAGACTTCAATATTATCTGTATCTGTCAGTTCATCCAGTGGCCTGAGCCATTCCCAAATGAGCAGGAATCCGAATCCGTAGAGGAGCACAGCGCTTAAATCAAGTTTGTCCATCTTCCCGCTCATCGCAAGCTCACCTCCGAGAATGCCGAATCAAATTGGTTTTCATGCACAAGCATCACCCTGACGCCACGGGTGATTCCCATTGCTTTCAATGCCAATTCCTCGTTTGTCGGGGATTCCCCTTCATCTTTAATCAAGAATACCGTGACCATCCCCTTTTTATGGCCAAGCAAACCGGCTTTTTCAATAAGGGACCTCGTAAGGCTTGATGTGACAATCATCATCGTCATATTTTGGCCCGAATAAAAGGTTTCCGCTTCCAACACAGCCTCAATCGGCACTGCACAGGCTGGCTGCACTTTGGCCAGATGGTAAAAGATTTGCTGCAGCTGGCCTTCTCCTCCCCTTACCGGAAAAGAAGCCCTTTCTTTGCTGACCGATAGAAGCCCGGCCTGGGCTCCTTTT
This sequence comes from Neobacillus piezotolerans, assembly GCF_003362805.1. Taxonomy (GTDB): domain Bacteria; phylum Bacillota; class Bacilli; order Bacillales; family Cytobacillaceae; genus Bacillus_D; species Bacillus_D piezotolerans. The sequence continues at coordinate 44,449 of NZ_QNQT01000019.1, read as the reverse complement.
TTCAGGATTGCCCTCGCAATTGAAGCGGTAAAGGAAACGATCGCTTCAAAATGGCGATCCGGCGCGCAGTCCATGACAATCAGGACGTCGTGTGATTGCCTTTGTTCGAATTCCTTTGTCATAATTTCATTGCGCTTAGCTGAAGCTTTCCAATTAATCCAGGAAAAGCGGTCACCCGGCTGGTAGTCACGGACCCCGATTGCCATCGTTGTATCCCGCTGGACCCTTTCCCTGGAAGCGGCGGCTCCCTGGTCATAATGATTTTCAAAAGGGCGGTATAATAATTCCGTGTAAGCCGGATAAACAAGAATCCTGTCTTCCGAATTGGAGTTCGTCTCCCTTTCAATCAAACCTAGAAGGTCTCCGGTCTTGAGCTTTATTGATTGAAACGTATGCTCGCCGCGGGGAAGTTCCTCAATCATATAATCAAATATTAGTTCCTTGGAGAAGCCCGGAAAAAGCAGGGATTTGGTTTGTCCATGAGAAACGGCGTGATTCAACGAGCCGCTTAGCTTCTCCTCCGCAAGCAGATAGAAAAGCGGGAATGCCTTGCCCCTTTTTAAAATGGTTCGTACTTTTAAAGGTTCGCCCGCAACAAATTCATGCTTGGGCAATTGCCTTTCCGCTATAATCCCTTCCTGCACCGGATAAAAAGAAACCGCGAGTGAATAGGCCGCAAAGGGAAGAAAGCTGTAGAACAAAAACCAGCTGACAAATCCCCCTTGGAACATCGCGTAGCTGAACGCAATGGCAATAAGAAGAATAAGGATAACCAGCTTCCATATTTGGTTAATCGCTCGAAATTTTTCTTTCATTTACTTCACAAGCCTTTGAACCGGCACCGGCACCCTGGCGACAATCCGGCTGATAATTTCCTCGGCGGTGATCCCTTCAAATTTAGCCTCCGACTTTAGGATAATCCTGTGGGATAGGACAAACGGAGCCAGATATTGTATATCATCCGGGAGGACAAAGTCGCGGCCGCATATAAAGGCATATGCCTGCGCGGCCTTCATCAATCCGATTGATCCACGCGGGCTTGCGCCAAGGTACACATTTTCATGGACTCGTGTCCGGTTGGAAATATCAACAATATACCTTTTGATGGTATCCTCTACAAAAACATTTTTTATTTCGGATTGAAGGGCCCTTAGCTCTTCAAGGCTGACAACAGGTTCCAGTTCTTCAATTGGAGGGGTTTTCTGGGCCCTATTCAGGACTTCCACTTCTTCATGGACTTCCGGATACCCCATCTTCATTTTAAGCAGGAAGCGGTCGAGCTGGGCTTCCGGAAGTGGATACGTTCCTTCATATTCAATTGGGTTCTGGGTTGCCATGACGAAAAATGGTTTCTCCAGGCGGTGGGTTACCCCGTCAATGGTGACACTGCTCTCCTCCATCCCTTCAAGAAGGGCCGACTGTGTTTTCGGCGATGTCCGGTTTATTTCATCGGCAAGGATAATATTGCCCATAATCGGACCGGGGCGAAATTGGAACTCCATTTCTTTCGGGTTGTAAATCGAAACGCCAGTCACATCCGACGGCAGCAGGTCAGGAGTGAATTGAATCCTCCTGAAAGAGGCGCCAACCGACTTCGCAAGCGCGCGTACCATCATCGTTTTCCCTACACCTGGGACGTCTTCAAGCAAGACATGCCCTTCGGCAAGCAAAGCAACAAGGCTTAATTCCGCAACATTCCTTTTACCAGTCATGACTTTTTCAATATTTGCCAGTATTCTCTCAATATTAAGATTCATAATATCATGCGACATATCCTTCCTCCTGAATTCATAGATTGATGTTTTACAGGCCATATAGTAAGTTTAACATATATAGGATAATTCTATAAATTCTGTCAAATACCTGTATTCTTTACAAATATGTTAGAAACCCCGTCATTATATGACGGAATCGACTGGTAAAAAGTTTCAAATTATTTGAAAAAAGAATGAGGGATTTTTAAGGAGATTAATATGGAACTGATAATAGACAAAATGAATGAGCAATACGCCACCAAGATAGTAAGCTGGAAGTACGAACCCCCCTATGACTTTTACAACAGTTCCGACTCTCCTGAAGGGATAAAGGAGTTAATGGAACACCCTTATTATGCTGTTATAGGTCCGGATGGCTCGCTGACCGGATTTTTCTGTATAGGAGTGTCGGCACAGGTGCCGGCTGGAGAAAAATTTGGAGCTTATTCCGATGGCTTTATCGATTTGGGCCTTGGAATGAAACCCGAATTGACTGGAAAAGGGTTTGGCTTTGCCTTCTTTTTAAGTATCCTGGACCATTTACAAGGGGAACTTCCTGGGGTACCCTTCAGGCTTACAGTTGCGGCATTTAATGATAGGGCAGTCCGCCTTTACCGGAAAGCTGGCTTCCAGGAAGCTATGCGCTTTTACAGGGGGGAAATCGAATTCATTGTCATGGAAAAGGCTTAAGAAAATCCGGCTAGTATGAATCTTTTTTAAAGGCTCGATCGTAAAGAATAGTTAACAAAGAAAAGAGGGGAAATAAAAATGAGAACTTCAACCATCTTAAAATGGATTACCGGCGGCCTTGAGGCACTGCTGGGAATTCCTGTCCTCGGCGGCATAATCATTCTTTCGACAGCCTGGACGCCTTTATTTTTGATGGCCATCCTGCATATTGTCACGATTGTGTTTGCGGTCAGGGAAGATGAAACCAAGGCAGGGAATATTATTGGTTTGATTACTTCGGTAATTGGCTGGATTCCTTTTGTCGGCATGGTCATGCATATGATTTCCGCCGTCGTCATTTTGCTTGATGCCTACAGGGCCAGTACGAAAACCTACCATCAGCATTTTTAAAATAAACCAGGCTGCCCGGCAGCCTGGTTTATTATTTTTATATTCTAGGTCCCCACCCTTTATTTCTGGGAGACATTTTGCTCATAAATACTGTCGATTTGCTTTAAAGTCGTATCCAAATCCTGTTTCGTGGACTGAATGAGTGTTTTCTCCAATTCATCTACAAGCTCGATCTCTTTGTTGAAAAATCCCTTTGCCCGCTCAAAGATTTCATAGTTTTGTTTATTTGTAATTTTGCCCTGGCTATCCAGTTCTACGAGGGAAAACTGGACTAAATACTGTTCTTGGCGAATTTTTGCTCTCCATTCATTCGTCAGTCCATAAATATCCAGCATTTGATTATTAGATTTGGTCAGAGCATTTAACGATTCTTTATTCTTCCAATTAATCCAATCCAATGATTCTTGAATTGATTTTTGGAATTCATTCTGCAGCTGATCCTGGTTTTGAACATTCTTGTATATGCCGCCTGCCGCTTTTGCAATGCTGTGCAGCTGCTCGGCATCTTTGGCATTCACGTCAAACCCGATGATATTCACTACCGGGTCAATTCCGGAAGCCTTCAAGCTTTCCGCGGCTGCCACGGGATTCCCACCGCATGTTTCGATTCCGTCACTGACAATATAAATGATGTTTTTATTCTCCTTGCCTTTGTAGGCTGCAAGGTCATCTTGGGCCGCCTTGATTGCCCCGGCAAGAGGCGTCCACCCAGCTGGTTTGAACTTTCCTAACGCAGTGTCAAGTCCGGATGCATTGAAGGATTGCGGGCTGTAAACCAGCTCATTGGACCCACAGGAAAGCTGTTTATCTTTCTCGGCCCCTGTTCCTTTATGGCCATACACACGGAGGCTGATATTGGCTTCCTTAGGCAGGGATGCGGCAAATTTACGGATTGCTTCCTTGGCCAGCTCCATCCTGGTTTTTAATCCCATTTTATTGGCCATGCTTCCGCTTGAATCGAGAATAACTTCAACATTATATGTCCCTTTTTCTGCAGGAGCATCCTGGGAAGCCGGCGCCGCTCCCACCTGCTGGGCCTTTAACGCTTCCCTCGGGTCCACATAATCGCGTTTATAAAGAGAATAAAGGTACCTGATGAGAGTATCATACTGTTCCTCATCCGCGTTTTCAGGGAACTTCGGGACAGTGCTTAATTCAGCTTTTACCTCATCATCCAGGTCTTTCGTTTCTTTAGCCGAAAATTTACCGGCAGTATACTTGAGGGCTCCTTCAAGATTGGCAGGCAGTTCTGGAGCATCAGAACTAAACGTGCTGCTTCTTTCATCTGGCTGCTGTTTGGGAGTTTCTTTTCCCTCAGCTTTTACCGCCTGTTCTTCCTTGGCGGGTTTTTTGGCTGCTTCCTTATCCTGCTGACAGCCAGCCATCAATGCGAAGCAAAACATGAACACAACTAATTTACCGTAGTGTTTGCTCATCAAATTCCCCCAACAAACGAATAAACCTTCGATCGGTAGATTCTACCTGTCGAAGGCTTCGTATTTTTTTTCGATGGCCACAAGCTGGAAGCGGGCGTGAATGAAGCCCACGACAATGAGCGCAACTATGAATATGATAGGGGCTGCGATATGTGCGCCAATTGTCTGGGTGGAAATATAGCCAATCATTGCTCCTCCACCGCTTCCGATGAATCCGATCAAGATGATCATTTTGCCTAATTTAGTCTTTGGAGAATGAAGTTCATCCAAATATCTTTCGGCAAATTTATGGCTTAATACAATCGCTATCAGCATTAGTAACAGCAATAGTATACAAGGAAGGAATTTGCCGTACGCCCTGGAGATGGTCAGCGCCATGAATATCATCGCGGAATCGATGAATAGCATCATGACTCCAAGACGCCAGTTCAAATAATATTGGAGGTTCTTCACTTTGGTGATTACAGAGGCAGCGACCAACACCAAACTGGCGATGAGGCCAACTATTACAGCAGTATCACTTTTCTCCGGATAGAACATAAAGGAAAAAATTGTTATGAGAGGGAGGATTACAGATGGGATGACATTGTTCGCAAGCGGGTCCTCCCAATACGGTCCTAAATTCATTTCGTCACCTCCAGAAATAGTCACTTCCAGCTCTTTCAAGTTACTGGTTTTTTTGAAAATATTTTATTCATTATTCCATCTTGTTGATTTTATACTGCAAGTACCAAATGGTTAGAAAAAATGTCAAGATGCCATTAATTGATTCATCCTCCATCTTTTCCAAAAGCACTTCTCTTATTCTAAAAGAATACCAGATTATGCACGAAACCCCAAAGACAGTAATTAAGTTATCGATATACTCATAAAGCATGATGGCAATTTCATTTAGGAAGAACGGTCCAATCGTAAAAACCAGCGCGGAAACTGAATACAAAATCAATACGAGCCACGGAACCCATTTATGTATGATTTTTTTCCCCGCAAGCCTATTCACCTCATCCCTCCTTTTAAGCAGCCAGTAAGGGTAATAAATTCCTAAGGTCAATATGCTTAAGAGAACGGTCAGCCAGACTGGAGCCATGCGGATACTAGGCCTTAAGAAACTCCCTTGATAAAGGGCTTCGTCTTCCACCGATGGATGGGTATTTAATGCCATGCACTGGCCCCCTCTCGTTTCCTTTTCCTGCTTTTAAAAATCAAGGCACCCAGGTTGCTGAACATAATGGCCAATAAGAGGGAGAGGCCAAAGATGTCTGGGGTGAAAATCATATCCCCCGCCACGAGAAGGACCATGAAAAAATAATTGAACAAACATACCACAGCGCCCGTAATCGTGGCTGCCATATAAGGGCCAGATTCCCAAGCCCAGGCACTGAGGAGCCCGGCGGCTATATACGTAACCGCCAGGCACACCATTACCCCAAAAAGATTATTTAAAAACGGAAGATAAAACGTAACATAGCCAAAACCAGCTGAAAGGAATATTCCTGTACAAATCGCGATAAACAACCTAGATAAAACCATAAAAAACCTCCTGAACTGCGTAGGGTGTTGGAGCAGGGCTGCAATTAACCACCAAACCAGCCCTTCACCACCGACCAGCCTTTTTTCGCCAAGGAAACCCCTTTGTCCAATCCTTTTTTCACATTTGTTCGGACAAAATCCTTCACTTTTCTGCCCACATTTGTTTCAAGCGCAAATCCTATGGCTATTCCTGCAAAGGCACCAATAATCGTTCCCACAACGGGCACCGAAGAACCAATCGCCGCACCAGCAATCATGGTTCCTATGGCGGAACCCGCTGCGGCTGCACCGACGCTGAAAGCAGTTTCCGTAACGGCTGTTGCTACAAAATCGGTATTTCCAAAGCCATGCTGCTTATAGGCACCATAGATGGCAAAACCACTGTTGATTGCCCATCCGCCCCCTTTAGCAAGCCTGTGCTTAAAAGCGGACCCCGGGTTTACATAATGGTTGTTTGGCGGAAGCACCCTCAATTCTTTCTTCCCTGGCAGCAGATTAAAAGTCTTTTTGACAGAGGCATCCTTCACCTTTTTGCCGTTTCGTCCTATTTCCATCAGGAAATTCTGAACAGGCACGGTCGCTTTTTTATACCAGGGGGCATTGGCTGGCACCGTCAGTTTTTTCGTTCCGGTTGCTAGGTAGTTTGTCGTTTGACCGGTCGCACCGTCTATGACTCTAAGCAAACGATGGCCATTTTGATAAGCTAATAAACTGGTTGCCGATGTGAAACCGATTCCTGCAATTTTACCGGCATAAAATTGCCAGCCCAGTAGTTTGCTCTGTTGGTAGGGGCTGTTGGGACCAAATTCAGGTATTCCTGGGGCTCCTGGTTCCTGGCCGGGAGCCCCTGGCCCGTTCCCTTCAGGATTGTCGCCATTTTGCCCAGGCGTCCACGGGCCTGTGTTTCCATCCGGAGTCCCGTTAGGATTGTTTGGATCGTTGCCATTCGTTCCCGTTCCTCCAGGATTGTTTGGATCCTGGCCACCTGGTCCGGTTCCTCCAGGATAGTTTGAATTCTGGCTACCCGGTCCGGTTCCTCCAGGATTTTCCCCTGAATTACCTTCCCATGATTCGCCTTCCCATGTCTCCCCTTCCCAAGTTTCCCCTTCCCACGGGTTTCCTTCCCAGGGGGTGCCTTCCCAAGGGTTCCCCTTCCAAGGCTTCACTTCAGCAAAAGTAGCCACCGGCATCATTCCAATAGCCCAAATTAAGCAAATGGACAATACAGCAACAGTCCGTCTCAGGCGTTTGTACACACCACAACCTCCAATCCTTCTCTATATTTTATTGGGCTAAAATGTCTGGCTGTCCATATATGCAGGAAAAAGCTTGATACGTTGGAGAATCAAGCTTCCTCATTTCTTCTTGGCTGAATTTGATTCAAGTTATTTTTCCGATTTATATGGCCTCTGGCACACCTTTTAATCAATTGAGGCTTCATATCCTTCGTATCCAGAGAATTTTTCAAGAAATTTCACTTCAGGGCCAGCTGATTCCTGAAAAAGCTTTTCGTTTAAATCACCAAAAAACTTCCCATAAGCCGTTCCTTCCACGGTATTGGATGCTTTTACATGGATTTGATTATCCTTGATGAAAAGCTTAGCCTCCGAGGTATTTCCCCCATTGGCCAGTATAGTTTCCCTGGCGGCATCTTCCATTTCCCTTAAGGCATATGGCAGTTCTGCTTCAATTTTTGGTTTCAGGAAAATTCTCCCTTGCGGCTTATCCAGTTCCTCTGTTACGACCTGGTCAATCGCTTCAAGACGGATTTCATTGTCGCTGAATTTTGAAAAGCGCGGGTCACTGTTCAAATCCATTATTCTTTTATCGACTTTTTCTTCGATCGTTTCTAAAATAACAGGCACTGGCACAGGCACTGGCGCTGGCACATCCGAATGATCCTTGATTTTTTCCCAAATCCTGTTGTAGAGGACAGAGGTTGCGGCGAGGCTTGCCTGCTGTGAAGTCGTGTTAGCCTGTTCCTTTACGGCAAAAACCTGGGCAAGGTTGAGGACAAAAACAAACATGATCATCATGATCCCAATCATCCCCATGAGGAAAAGGGCTGTATTGCCGTCCTCCTGCCTGAGCAGCTCTTTTACCCTACTCATTTGATCACCCGGCCTGTGGCTTCAGTTGTATAGGTGACAGAAGGAGTAGTGCCGCCAAACAACTTCTCTGGAAGGAACACGAGCCTAATATCGACATTCACCTTGGCAGTGAATTTCGGATCATAATCTCCCGTTCCTTCAATTGGCGCTCCCGCAAGGCTCAAATACCCGCTCGCCGTCGAGACGATGTTCTCGGCCGCTTTGCTCGCTTCCAGCGCATCTTCTGTAATGGAATAGACTTTAGCCGCTTCATTGACTGCCGATTGCGCAACAACTACCCCATGAACGCCGACAATCATCTGCCACATAACCGATAGGACGATAATGACAATCGGCAATATCCCGAGGAACTCAATGGTTGACGATCCCCTATCTTCTTTAAGTATGCTGGCTGCCCGGCTTGAACAAATCGATTCTCTGATGACGCTAGCGAACTTCAGGAGCAAGTTGATGCCCCTCCTTCCAGGACAGATAGTAGAAAGCTATCCAAATGCTGAGGAATGGAAAAAAGACGAGGTTCAACAGCATTTGCACAGTAATCTGGGCGAGCAGCGAGGCAGTGACTGAATAAATGACATACATTCCGATCCATCCTATGATGATTTCCACTAGAGAAATAAACAAAATAATGGAAAGCAGCGGGAAGAATTTCTTCTTCGCAAAAGTGAAAGAAGGCTTTATCGATTTCCAGATTGACTTGCCGCTCATAACAGATTCATAGGGGGCCGTAAAAAAGAAAACCAGCAGGATAAGGCCCGGAATGATAAAGAACATAGTCCCTACCGTTGCAGCTAAAGAAACAGCGATGGCAAACAAGAAAATGGAAAAGGCGGTAGTAAAGAATGCATAATAAATATTCCTATACTTATAATCTCCCTCCTCAGCATAGCTCTTGACCATCTCGATGAACGGAACTTGAGCAATCATCAGGACTGAAAAAGTGAGGAAGATGTAATAAAAATCGGCAATCGCAGACGTAAATTCGTCAAATACAAAAAAGTAAACAATATTATTTAAAAACCAAATGCCCAGCAATAGCGGCAGGACGATGGTGAGGGAGAGCAGCAGTACTCCCTCGAACCTCCCCGTGTATAACCTGAAAGCATCTCTGAATGAAAGAAACATCTTAATCCTTCTCCTCAATTGCCGCATTCTTGTCTTTAAAGTTCTTGTTGCCCAGCTTCTTCTGAAGCATTTTTTCTTGTTTGAACATTTGGGGACACATGTATGCGTAACCTTTCTAGGAACCTTTTATTTTTTCTGCCGAATCAGGCAATATAAATTCTTGCATTGTTTTCTCCATGGAGGTCAGGAGAAAAAGCCTTTCAATTTCTTCAATCCGCTTTTTACTCTATTCGCCAGATTTCCAGGGGCATTTTTAATCGTAGGCCAGTGTTTCACTAAGGTCCCTCCCGCCCACAGGGCAGCCCCGGAAGAAATCAATGCGCCACCAACGACCTGTCCGCCAGGAAACATGGCAATACCGGTCCCTACAGTCCTCAGAAGTTCACCTGAACTCTGGTTTAAACTGGAATTGGCCTTTAATTTTTCTGCGGAATTTTTCGCTTTGTGTAAATCCCAAATGTTTCTTCCTGTATCGATTCCGGAAAATCCCGCCCCTACAGCCGCAGAGACAACATTCAGCCTTCCTAAAGGCGCTAGATTCTTAAATTGAGCTGCTTTATTAAAAGCTTGTTGTCCCGCCGTTAGAATTTGTCCCCTTATTGTTGCTAGGTCGGTGCCCTTGAAATTATTGATGGCATCCTGAGGGTTCGCTAATCCGAGCGCAACTTTGTTTAGTCCGACTCCATAAGCTGTATTTGCATTATTTAAGTTATTTTTATAATCCAAGAAAGTCTTTGGCACATCAAGCCCCGCTGGCCCCACTTCGAGAAGGTCTATATCTTTGGCGGAAAATTTATAGGAGGCTTTTAATAGTTCCAGATAAAATTCCTTTGATTGGGGACTCCATTTCTTTAGATTTGAAAAATTGATTTGTTGTTCCTTCATGAGTGAATAAGAGCCAGTCCCGACGTCCTTCATGCCAAATTTGAACCAGTCATACCCACTGTATTTGGAAGGGCCTTCACCATTCTTACCTGGTGGATTTGGCAATGTATATGGCATGAATCCGCCATTATTCGGAATCACATAAGGAATAGGAACATTTCCTTTGTTGGCTCCGCCGGGATTGTTCGGAGTCACATTCCAGCTGTTTCCGGACCAACCGCCGCCAATCACAGGGATATTGCCTTGCCACCCATTCGAGGTCCAGCCATTAGCTGTCCACCCGTTAGCGGTCCAGCCGTTTGCAGTCCAGCCATTAGCCGCCCAACTGTCACCATTCCATCCGTTTGCATTCCAGCCATTAGCCGCCCAGCTGTCAGCAGTCCATCCATTCGCATTCCAGCCATTAGCCGCCCAGCTGTCAGCAGTCCATCCATTTGCGTTCCAGCCGTTAGCTGTCCAGCCCTCTGCAGACCATGGATCAAGATACCATGGGATACTGGACCAATCTGTACCAGACCAAGGGTTTCCAGGATCCGTTAAATCTCCTGTCCATGAATTCCCTTTTGTACCTTGCCCTTCCCACGGGTCACCTTCCCATTTCAGTTTGTTTCCACTCCATGGGTTCCCTTCCCATGAGTCCCCTGTCCAAGGATTCCCGCTCCACGGTTTGATGGTGGCCGCCAGAACCGGAATGGAGAACGATTGAAAGAGCACGAAAGCAATCGCAAAAATGGCAGCCATTCTACTAATTAACTTTTTTTGCACTGTCCTCCCCACTTTCCCCACATATGCAGCAAATACCTGGAAGTCCTCACTCATGTGTTTTTTTAAAACACGAATAATCCGTCTGAATTCTAATTGCAAGACTCAAAAATAAACCAACATGCTTCCTTCCCGATCATTTCCTTTGTGGAACCGTAGCCTGAATCATCCAGCGGGGGAGGGAAGGCAGAAAAGGATTGGAAAGGAACGATGTGGCCATGCCAGTCACTTTGGTATACCGCCACATCGAAATCCTGATTGTCAGTATTCTAATTTTGAGTGCTAGAATTATATTTTTCATTAATCTGTTTCTTCAGCTCTTCTATACTCTTAAGATTGAGCGCCTTAAGAGTCTCATTGATTTCATCCTGAGCCTTTTGCACGAGTTCGTCCTGCTTAAAACTAATCCCTCTCAATTTTTCCATCTGGTTATGAGTAATTTTCTTTTCATCCTTAAGAATATAAAGGGCATGGTTCACGTTCAGCCTTTGGCTATCCTGTTTATAGCCCCAATCGTTGGAAAAGCCTAAAATATCGAAATTGTTGTCAACCCTTTGAGCATCCGCATCCCTTAATGAATCGTGCTTCCATTCCTCCCATCTTTTGAGGACCTCCTGCGCACGTTCAAACTCTTGTTCGAGTTGCTCCTGGCTATTGACTGTTGTATAGATGCCATTCGCGCTTTTCGCTACTTCTTTCAGCTGCTGCTGGGCTTTTTGATCAGCTTCAAATCCGATGACGTTGATAATGGGGGAGATATTCGAATCCGCGAAGGATTTTGCGACTGCCACAGGATCGCCATCACATGTTTCAATGCCGTCTGACACCAAATAAATCAGGTTTGTGTTTGTTTTGGCATCGAATTTTCCAAAAGCTTGCTTGGATGATTCAAGAGAATCCGCTACAGGCGTCCAGCCGCTAGGCTTGAATTTATCCAAAGCTGCCGAGAATTTTCCTGCATCGTATTTTGAAAACCCATAGACATGTTCGATTGCTCCGCAAGAAGCCGCTTTATCCGAATCGCTTCCTGTACCTTTATGGCCGTATACCCTTAGTGAAACATTGGCTTCCTCAGGCAGGCTGGAAAGGAAATTTGTGATTGCTTCCTTGGCAAGTTCCATCCGCGTCTTTCCGCCAATTTTTTGGGCCATACTCCCGCTTGAATCCAGAATTACTTCTACATTATAGTTTTCTTTAAATTGAAACTTAGAATTCGGCATATCAGGATTCCCCGAAGCGGAAAATTCCCATTTGTTGATCAAGTCCTGCGGATTGTCAAAGTCTTCAGCCACCAAGGAATAAACATACTGAAAATATTTCTGATAATCTTCCTCCGCCGCATCTTCTTTAAGCGGAGGAAGATCCTTAATTTCTTTAATTACCTCAGCTTCAACTTCATCCGACAGGACTTCCTTCGTGGCAAATTTGCCTGCTGGCTGATGTATCAGCTCGGCAGTCGTTTCTGGAACCTTGGGCAAGTCTGCAAAGAATGAGTCTGTTTCTTTCCCGACTGCTACATCCTCATCCTGTTTGCTGGAATTTTTGGTCTCTTGCCCGGCAGGCTTTTCTTTTTTTGTTACGTTATCTTCTTTCTCAACACATCCAGTTAATGATATAGATGCACCGATGAGAATCAGCATCAACAACTTTTTCACTATTTAGAACTCCTTTTTGGAACTTATCAAAGTTACTTGTTAGTAAACCACTAGTTCCACAGTGGCTTATCTTCCACCGCCAATTTGATCAATCATGCCTGTGAATTTCTTCAGAACAGATTTGCCGAATTCTTTATCTTCTCCAAATGCCGTTGAAATAAGCCCGACCACGATGACGACAACCGCTGCGATTCCAATCCATTCCAATGTCTGGGAACCGCGCTCATTGCGCACCATGCTGTCAAGCTTCGTTGTTGCCGCTACGTACCATTGTGTAAGTTTTTTCATTTTCATTACCTCCATATAATTAAAAATTAAATAATTTAAAAATACTGTTTTCTCCATAAATCAAGTTCAAAAGCATCAGGCCCGCTATCATTAAAATGGAGACAGGCGCTACAAGAAATGTGGTAACCAAAGTTACCTTCGGGGATGCTTTGGCAGCTAGCTCCTTCACTTGCTCTTCCCGAAGCTGCCTCATGTCCTCCGCTTGAACCTTAAAGGTCGTCGCAATCGGCACTCCGAGTTTCAACCCCTGCAAAAGCGACTTAATCAGCCCTTGAAATTCTTGATTGTCGTTTCTTTCAAGCAGATTGCGGTAGGCGGTTTCCCTTGGAACGCCAAGATCGATTTCATAATTGAACCGCGAAAACTCTTCCCTTAAAGGTCCGTCGAAGAAACGGATCACCTCCCTTAAAGCTTGATCCAGGCTGACGCCCGCTTGAAGGCTGGTACTAATGGTGTCCAGGAAATCCGGCAAATCCCTTCGGAGTGCTTCTTGCCTTTTTTTCGCCTGCTGGCGAATGATAATGATTGGCAAGAAATACCCAAGGAGCGGATTGAAAATAACCGCATACTGAGAAAACGGAAGTCCAATAATTAAGGAAATCATTCCGGCAAAAAACCCAACAACGAGCAGGAATAACTTCAATCCTTGAAAACGTTCGACTGTAAGCTGATACGGATTGCCCGACTTACGGAGCCACTCCGCCACATCGGCATTCTCGCTGAAAAAGTTGATTCGCTGGCCCAGGTCAGAAAATTCATCAGCGTATTTCGTCATCTTCTGGAACCAGACCGCCCGCCTGCTTTTCTTCTTCGCCTTCTTTTCGAAGGCATCTGTGTATGTGACGTCTGAAATGTGTTCAATCAGCACTCTTTTCTCCCGGATGTACAAGGAGAAGTGGCGGATTGAGAGTCCAAACATGAGCCAAAACAGAATGACCGCTAATATGATGTATGCATCCATAATTACACCCTAATGTTCGTGATTTTTCTGATCAGGACAAAGGAGATCAAAAGCCCTGTCAGAAAGAGGACTAAGATGATCAATCCCGGCCCAGTCCAAAGGGGATCCGTGAAACCTTCAATGATGTTGTTCATCATGAGCAGGATGAAAACGGGCATCGCCGGAATGATGAGCGAGATATAGCGCTGCTCCGAGGTCATTGTTTTGATGGTCTGTGTCAGTACTTTACGATCTTCAAGCGTATGTCCCATTGATTCTAGCGTCGCTGCCAGGTTTCCGCCTGTCTTTTTCTGAATCAGGATTGTGGCGATGAAAAGCTGGAATTCCCTTGACTTGTTCCGCTTTTGGACACTCCTTAATGCTGTTTCAATCGGAACGCCCAGTTTAAGCTCGTTCACAATCCTGCTAAATTCCGGTCCGGCAGGCGCGGGTACTTCCCTGGCCACTATTTCAAGCCCCTGGTTGATAGTCAGGCCTGACCTCGCTGCATTGCCGAGCAAACGGCAGATTTCTGCAAGTTGCTCGTTGAAGCGCTCTTCATATTTATTTTTCCTAATGAAAAACAGCAAGTAATGAGCAATGTATAAAACCAGCAGTGAAACAAGCATACTGACAAACGGCGGCACGTTGAAGACGTTGAAAAGCAAGACAAACAGGGCAAGGAAACCTAGGATGTGAACACCAACATATTCCGATGGGAGCAGGGCCACATTGGCGTTCTGCAGTTTCTGCGCAAGCGGCTCGGCCGATTGGGACCGGTCGAACTTGTCACCGAGTACACTGATTTTGCTTTTCCTTCTCTCTTCAGGAAACCACTGATTGACCCGTTGTTTCCATTCCCTTTGCTGGGAGCGGTAGCCTAGAAAGAAGTAACTCCCCCATAGTCCAAGCAGGACGGCAACGCTATAAAGTATAGCTATGCTTGTGGCCAAGGCCTGCACCTCCTTTCGGATCAAACATGCTGTCATCAAGATTGATTCCGTAAACACGAAGCTTATCCAGGCATCTAGGGCGAATACCGGTAGCAGTATGGATTCCGAGCACTTTGCCCCCTTCCCCAATTCCTGTTCTCCTAAATTCAAAAATTGGGAGGACCTCGACTTTTCCCGCCTCATTTACAAAGACTTCCGCGATATTCGTAATTCTTCGGGAACCATCGCTCAAACGTTCTGCCTGGATAATGAAATCAAGCGCACCGACAATGTATTCACGAATGATATGTATTGGCAGGTCCATCCCAGCCATGACGACCATCCCTTCGACACGGTTGATGGCATCCTGTGGCGAGTTGGCATGGACAGTGGTCAATGAACCTTCATGTCCAGTGTTCATTGCCTGAAGCATGTCGAAGGCTTCCGGGCCGCGAACCTCCCCGACGATGATACGATCCGGCCTCATCCGCAAGGCGTTTTTGACCAGTTGGCGTATTGTCACTTCCCCGGTGCCCTCCACGTTCGGAGGGCGGGCCTCCATCCCTACCACGCTTGCGCGATTGAGCCGAAGCTCTGCGGAATCTTCAATCGTGATAACACGTTCATGAACGGGAATGGCTTTTGCCACTGCATTCAGCAGGGTGGTTTTTCCGCTTCCTGTTCCTCCTGAAATCAAAATGCTCATTTTCGCTTCCACAATGGCCTGCAGGAAAATCGACATCTCTTCAGTAAATGATCCAAAATCCATTAAATCCTTCATTTCAAAAGGCGTTTTCCGGAATTTCCGGATCGAAATCAGCGTACCGTTCAGGCTGATGGGAGGGATGACCGCATTGACACGGCTTCCGTCTGGCAGCCTGGCGTCAACCATCGGAGAGCTTTCATCGACACGGCGCCCAAGCGGAGCTACCACCCGATCGATGATATGCCGTACATGGGATTCATCGCGAAAGGATATATCCGACCTCTCGAGCCGCCCTTTCCTCTCAATGAAAACTTCCTTTGGGCCATTCACCAAAATCTCGGTAATGCTGTCGTCATTCAAAAGAGCTTCAAGCGGGCCAAAGCCGACGCTTTCATCAATCAGGCGCGACAGCAATGTCTCCTTTTCGTGGCGGGGGATGACGACCTTTTCCTCAGCCATGAATTGGTTAATCAGCCGTTCAATCTGAAGGCGTTTTTCCCCTTCCGTCAGGCTTGTTAAATGTTCTAAGTTGGTTTCAGTCAAAAGCCTCGTCTTGTAATGCTCTACCAATTCGTCGATATAAGGATTCACATAGGATTCAACGACTTCCGGTACCGCCTCAAGCTTTGGCTTGGCTGTAGTTTTTCTTTGGAAAAGCGACATCATCACACCTCCTTAACAAAATGCGGAAGCGCCTTGGGCAGCCCCGACCAGCATAAGACGGGGCCCGCAGGACACTGAATGGGCATCCCTGAATTCGCCCACGCACGAAGGAAATGCGGGCATTTCCGAGGACGGGCCTGCCCTCCGGAGGGAACCGGCTTATGACCTCGAGGGGCTAGGCGCTGTAGCTGGATTAAAAAGTCATTTTCCTTTATTTCAACATGGAAACGACCCATTTTTGTACATCCTTTGCTGCTGGGATCAACTTCTTCTCTTTTGGTTCCTTCCGGACAGGTTTCCCTTGATTCACCGCAGCCTGCACACCCTTAAGGTCGCGGCGAACCTCTGCGCGGACAGGATATTTCACAAACCTTTCGATGTCTTTCTTGGAGAGCTCGTTTTCCTTCCCTGTTTCATTAAGGATGATTTCCAACCTATCCTCTGTGACAATGCCGAGCCGCTGGAACAATTCCTCCACGTGCTTAAGCACTTTGATGGAAGGGGTATTCAAATTCATGACATAAAAGATTCTATCCGCTTCTGTCAACACGGCGTAACTTCGTTCATCCATAGCCGACGGGATGTCGACAATAATGAAGTCGTAACTTCTGCGGCAGGCCCTGAGCAGGCGGGTAATATATTCTTCATCCACGGACTCTGCCAGTTCGGCATCCTTAGGGCTAATCAAGATTTCCAACTTAGAGAAGCCTTCTTTCTCCGAGACATTGCGGATATGGTGTTCGTTGATCTCGTGAATGACCGGCTTCAGATCAATGAGTGAGCGATTGCTGTCAATTCCCAAAAAGGTCTCTGCACCGCCGTATTGCAAGTTCAAATCAATATAAATGACTTGGGCGGTTGATTCTAATTTCAAGGTCTGGGCAAACGCGGTGCTAAGGAAGGTCTTTCCGCTTCCGCCTTTTCCGCTGTAAAAGGCAAGCACCTGTCCCCTCCCCCGTTTAAAGCTTCCCGCCGAAACAGCAGCTTCTGACTTCGTCCTTGTCTGGGCAGCCAGGCTCTGAACCCGATCTGTCAGGACATTGATTTCGTCTGGAATGACGAGGTAATCCATGGCGCCTGCCCGTGTGACATCACGCAGCAATTGAAAATCCTGCAGGTCATGTATGAATAAAATGGACACCGCCGGAAACTCCTTTATTAAAGAGTGAATTAAGTCCACTGGCGACTCAAAGCCATTTTTTAACACAATCGCGATTTGCGGTTCGTGCCTTTTCAATTCCGCCAGATAATTTTGAGCTTCGATAAAAACAAGTTCAAATTCCGCCAACGCTTCTTTCACTGTATTGTATAAGCCATTCTCTTCTCCGATAATGAACAGCTTTGTTTCTTTACTCATACCGTCTCCTCCGTCACATGCTTATCTATGAATATAGAACCACCTTATTCCCCTTAAGTTCCGGGAGGCTTCTCGCCAGTTGCGGGTTTTTCCTTTGAAGGAGGGTTATTCCCGGCAGGCTGGGCCGGTTTGGCTGCAGGCTTTTGCTGCTGGGCAGGAGGCTTCTGCTGTACCGCCGGCGGTTTAGCCGGGACCTGAATCGTATCTTTGCCATCCGTCGGTTTTTCCCCTTGGGTTGCGCCTTGATTCATTTCTTCTTTGCCTACATTCGCTTTGACGATTCGTACGCTGTCCGAGTAATTTTGCATATGTATCAGTTCAGGAGCTTTTTCAAGCGGCACCTCGACCTGTACCCCTTGGAACTCATTCTTCCGTTTCGCAACACGAGCCACCTTGACGTCCTTCATGAAAATTTCCGTCTTTTCCTCACTGTCAAACTTATGAGAAACGATTATGTCCACCCGATCCAAAGCCTCAAGAGGTTCATCGAAAAAGACCCTATCCGAGCTCATGAGAGTTATTAATCTATTATTTTCCTCCACAACCGCCGAGGCTTGCTTCAGGACGTTTTTCGTAATGATGTCCCCTTTGGACAAAGGCACCACAGACACCTTATTTTGCAATTCCCTAACATCCACAACATGATAGCTTCGAAGGTACTTTCGCGGGATTTCTTCCTTCTTAACGTTGTTTGGAGTAATGAGCGTCCTTGAGCTAATGTCTTCCCTCGCCACGAATACCTCGGCCATGGTTCCAAGATCCGAATTTAGCGCCTGGACTTTCTTCAATACAAGGAATCCAGCAATCAAGGCCAATAATAAGGCTAATACAAAAAATATAATCGCTCTTCTCTTAGACTCTAACATTCTGCATCTTCTCTCCTACCCTAGGGTTCTTTTTTCTCATTTTATAAAAATTGGATATATTTACCTCTCTTATTTACCGCCATTTCAACGCGGACAAACATAAATTCAACTGTTTTTTTTAATTTCCATTATTAATTTAGTAACATCTGTTCACAAAGCTGTCAATTTTACCCCTTTTACGCTGAAGAACGCCTATGATTATTGAACTAGATAAAAAAACATCCCACACGAAAAAACGGGATGATACTCCTAGTGTAATGTGTTTTTTCGACTGGTTAAGTACAAGCTCAATTAGCAAAACCTATTACTTCAGCCCTATAAAATGTAAAAATTGTAAAAATAATTAGCACTTTGTAATTATTTTTCTAATAATTGTTAATCGGAAAATTCGCCGCGTTTTTGTTTAATTATTTTGTTCTTCGGGTAATAATTCATTTTTTCAAAGGACGATGCCTTCAAACTTTTTTATCTTAAATGGAATGCAATTTGGGCATTGATTTTCGAAATCCAAAATTTACAATCATGCCGATGGGGATTGTTGCTCCAGCGGAATAATGAGGAATTTGATTTTAAAAATGCAAAAGTTGAGTTAATACTAAAATTCAGGGTGTTTGTCCTAATGCGAATGCCTTGTCCAACCGGTCAATTTCCGCATACCCTATAGCAGATTGATGCAAAGGGGGAAAGAACATGTCCAGGTTTACTTGTAAAGATTTCCGCAGGGAACACCGTTTCTTCTGCAATGAGTTTGCTCCGATTTTGGCCGAAGCCGAACCAGAAAATGAGCGAGAATTCGGCAACCCTATCGAGAATCGGGAATTTTCCAAGTGTTGCTTTAAAACCAACGATGAAAACGACGTTCTAAGTGGCCGTCGACATCATCATCTCCGCAGCTAAGGCCGAAGAATGCAGGCAGCCGGTACACCCGCCAATCCCTCACTTTTAGCACATAGAAAAGCCGACTTCTTTTCTGAATTGGAAAAGAATGCCGGCTTCTTTTTATTTTTCACCCGTTTTAAGTTGATTGCCTTTCTATAAGCTGGACAGGCAATGTATAAAGAGTCTGATCATCTGCCTGCTGTTCAATTATTTTTATAAGAGTGGCAGACGCTATTTCCCCAAGTTCATAAATCGGCTGAGCGATCGTTGTCAGTTCAGGGGTCGTCGCCTCTGACAACATGATTCCGTCAAATCCCACAACCGCGATATCCCTAGGGACATGTTTCCCGAGTTTGTGGATTGCTTTTATTGCTCCAATCGCGCTAACATCATTCCCTGCAAAGATTGCATCGATATCTGGGTGCATATTTAGGAGCCGGATCGTCGATTCAATGGACATTGTCATATCGTAATTGCCCTCTGCAATGTAGCTTTCCTTGAACCAAGGCTCTTCGCCAACCACCTCAAGATACCCCGCACAGCGCTCGACGGCATTTGGAATATAGCTTGGGCCGCGTAAATGGGCAATCCGTTTCCTCCCTTTTTTCTTTAAAAATCTGACAGCCATGCTGGCGCCTTTCTTATTTTCAACCATAATGCCCGGGAGCTCTTTGCTGATTTTCCGGTCAATGCTGACCACCGGGATATTGTACTTTGTCACCTGGGCAGCGGTAAGCGTATTCGTCGCGACAATCAGTCCGTCAATATATTTCTGCATCATCATTTCAAGGTAAGCCTGTTCTTTCTCCTTGCTTTCATCCGTGTTGCACAAGATTACGGTGTAGCCATGCCGGGAAAGTGTATCCTCAACCGCCCTTGCAAGTTCCGGGAAGAAGGGGTTCACGATATCCGGGACCAGGAGCCCAATCGTTTTGGACGTCTTTTTAAAAAGGCTCCGCGCCACCGCATTCGGCCTGTAATCCAGATTGGCTATCGCCTTCTGAACCCTTTTCCGTGCTTCCTCACTCACATATCCTTTATCATTCAGGACCCGGGATACAGTCGCCACTGACACACCCGCGTGTTTCGCAACTTCTTTGATAGACGCCATCTTATCACTTCCATTAATGTGTAACCGATTACGCAGATTTTACAATTACATAGGTTAGAAGTCAATTTAAATAAACGGGATGGCACTAATAGCAAATTATAGCTATATGGACTGGGCTCCTTTTGCGAAGGAGTAATTCAGACTATTACGATTAACACTATCTTTCTATTAAAGGTACCAACGGAGCATTATAAAATAACCAATTTAAGATTTATAGAATAAAAGGGGAAAATATTGGCTATGTAATGAAATAACGTCCTAATGTGATTAGCGAAAAATATAGGAAGGAGTATATTATGAAAAAAGCATGGGGGTTACTTGTTATAATTATGTTATTAGCCGGTTGTACAAATGTGGGCATTGGCAAAGAAAGGCCCAATGCTGAAAAAAAACCATATGAGAATAGCGATTATATAAGTGAATTGTGGAAGGTTACAGTGAAGGACTATTTGAAGGATGATTTGTGGCTAGAGAGGGATATTTATGACTCAGGTCATTTTTTGATGGTACCACTCCATTATGCTTATCAAAATGAAGATCCTAAACTCATGAGAGACTTTGAAAAACATTTTGGCAACTTCACCAAGAGTGGAATAGAGACTCTTGATATTAATGAGGATGGTAATCGTTTAGCAACCTTACAATACTATTATTTGTTGAGCAGATACATAGTTTTAGCGGAATCCAGTAATAGTCCGGTGATTAATGAGTCGAATGTGGATTACTTGGCCAACTTCTTACTATCAGAAATTAAAAACATATGGGAAACCCCTGCATGGCAGTGGGGAAGGAAACCCTTTAAAAATGGAATGGAAGAGCGGTTATTGTGGAAAATTGAAAATACAGAAGTTAAACCTAGCTATTATCGGGCAATCATTGATGAGGAATTATTCACAATGGCTATTGCCGCAGATTTAAAACAATACTTTAAAAACGAACCAACCCTGGAGGAAATCTCCAGTGTCACTTATCGTGTTTTTAAAAATGAGAGTCATTTTGATGCTGAGGGAAGATGGCTATTCCAGGTGGGGGTTTGGACGGATCATCCTGATTATGTTTTTGCAGGCTATGAAGATAAAAATAAAGTAAGTGAGGAAAAGAAAAAAGTCATGGATATTGTTCAAGACTCCTCCCACTCACACCGCTTTCCATTATGGATAAATAGTTTTGCCCAATCGTTTGGGAATCAAACAAATGAGAAATTATTTTTCGAAAAAGTCCTAAGTGGTTTAGAAAAACAATTCTTTGATAAGGTATTGGTACCGCCAACTAATGAAACCCCTTATTATAGACTTACGAATTACATGAATGGCCATAACGGGATGTTCCGATGGAAATATAACACTACCGGTAATGATGGTTACGGGCCATATGAATTATCTGGAACGTTTACCATAGGGTGGTGGACATTTTTAGGTTCGGAAAGAATTAAAAGTGTTTATGCGGACTTAGCAGATCAGTTTCCACTATCACAAGAAGCGGTAAATTTGTATGTGGGTCCAAACACAACTAGAGAACGCAACCCCCATATTGCTGACCCAAGTTCTTATTACAATGGATATAAAAAGTTATTATCCTTATTAGCTTCAGGAATAGAATAGTCTTTGTGTAAAGAATCTCAAATCTTAGTGAAATACCCTTTTGGAAGTAAACCGAGTTAACCTGATGCAAGGATTTATCTTTAACCGCTTAAATAGTTATAAATCGGCACGGGGAAAATTCAAGGAAAGTAGAGGAAAATAGAGGACAACCAATCAAAAAGGCCTCCGCCAATCAAAAAGACTGGAGGGAGGCCTTCTGGATTTACCAGTATTGTTTTTAAAGCCGAATTTCCTTTTATGATGTTGCTTACATCCTGCCGCTCGTATGTTTTTTTCTATCTCTTTCCTTTATCATAAATTTCTCCAAGTGCCCTTGGGGCGCGATTTGATTTAGAGAAAAAGACCAATAACAATAATGTTAATACATACGGCAAAATCATGAATAAATCTGTGTAACTACTTGGCAACGCCATTGACTGGGCGATAAACGAGCCCCCGGATTTTGCAAACCCGAATAAAAGGCAGGCCGCCAAGGTAGGGAGAATCCTCCAATTCCCGAAAATCAATGCGGCAATCGCCAAGAATCCATATCCCATATAAATATTTGAAGAAAAGTTGGCGGAAATGGAGTAGGCAAAACACATGCCGCCAAGACCTGCCAACAGACCCGAGATCAGAACGGCGGAAAATCTGATTTTAGATACATCTACCCCTGCCGCGTCAACCGCATGGGGATTCTCCCCGGCTGCTCTAAGGCGCATGCCAAATTTCGTTTTATATAAAAGATACCAAGCAAAAAAGGCAATCACGATGATAATCACTTCAAATGGGTACACTTTTGTGAATACCGCGCCAATCACTGGGATATTGGCTAAACCTTCAATTGTAAACCGCTCCGAAACACCTAATCGAAACTTGTCCGAAGCCGACCCGAATACTAATGCATTTATTTGGGTCGTTAAGAACGTTGTCAGTGCCAACGCCAAAATGTTAATTACAACACCACTGATTACTTGGTCTGCCTTAAACTTAATACTTAGGACAGCATGTATAATTGAAAACATCATTCCGCCAATCATCGAAAATAGAAACGCCACGTAAACTAGGTCTTGTATATCCCTTCCAGTAGCATTTGCGATCAGTACGGCTGACAGAGCCCCGATGAACGCGCCAAATCCTTGAAAGCCTTCAAGCGCCAAATTGGTAATGCCGCTCTTTTCACTGTATATGCCGCCTATTGCGATTATAAAAAGAGGCAGAGCGAAGGATAATCCATCAATAATAATTGTATCCATTATGATTCATTCTCCTTTCGTTCAACTTCTTTTTCCTTCAAGCGGCTGACTTTATGTTTCATATAAGCACCACATGCACTGAACAATAGGATTAGCCCGATGATAACTGATGAAATTTCTTGCCTGATCCCCGCTTGTGAACTCATATACGTGCTTCCCTGGTCAATAATCGATACTAAAAAGGATGAAAATATAACGCCAATTGGATGAGAGTTTCCTAACAGTGACACTGCAATCGAGTCAAACCCGATACTTGATAAAACCTTTGGCTGTATGGAAGAAAAATAACCCAAATAATACGTGACTCCGGCAAGGCCAGCCAGACCGCCTGACATAACCATGGCGAGGACTGTATTTCTACCAACATTAATCCCTGCATATTTTGCCGCATTCCGGTTGGAACCTACCGCTTTAATTTCAAAACCAACCACTGTTTTGTCCATGACAAATTTAATTATAATAGCAGTTAAAATGGCTAAAATAAAGCCCAATGGAATATCCATTTTCAAGTTGGCTATCTCGACATTCACTAAAGTCAGCCTTGCCGCTTCGTCAATATACCTGGATTGCCTTGAAACTGGATCAATAAAATACATGTGAATAAAAAAGCTTATCACATATTGAGCAATATAATTCAGCATAATCGTAGATACGACTTCATTAATGTTGAATTTATATTTTAGCCAGCCTACTAATCCGCCCATCATACCTCCAGCAAGAATTCCGATTACAAGTACAAGCGGCTTTGCCAATATCGCATCCAAACCACTGTACCCGACGATAATCGTTGCTAAAAAACCAGAGGTGAGCATTTGGCCGGAAACCCCAATATTAAATAGTCCCGCCCTGAATGCAACAGCAACGGCAAGACTTGCGAACACGAGCGGCGTCATCGCGTTTAGCAAACTCAAAAAGTCAGTCACCATGCTTTTATAGCCGGCATAAGAAGGCTTTGGCATGATTCCTGCCCCTTGGAGCAGGTTGTAATATGCCTGCAGGGGGTTTTTGCCAATGAAAAGAATAACGAGGGCCGCTGCAAAAAAACTTATAAGGATGGAGACTAGTGGAATTGAGATAGGCTGCCATTTCTCATTGCTTATTGGCCAAAGAAGACTATGACGTAAGCTTTTTCTTTTACTATCTTTATTCATGTTTTGCCCCCATCATATATTCGCCAACTTCATTTGTCGTTAACGAATCACTGCTGGCGATTTTTTGAAATTGGCCATTATAGATAACTCCAATCGTATCCGCAACATTCATGATTTCATCCAACTCCAATGAAACGAGCAAGATTGCTTTTCCTTTATCCCGTTCTTGAATCATCATGTTATGGATATTTTCAATCGCGCCAATATCGACTCCTCGCGTTGGCTGAACGAAAATCATCAGCGGTGATTGTAATTCGATTTCGCGAGCAATTATTGCTTTTTGCTGATTGCCGCCGCTCATCGAACGAACTTGGGTCTTAATCCCTTGCCCACTTCGGATATCATATTTATCAATCAATTTGCTGCCAAATTGGTCAATTTCGTCTTTATCCAGGATACCCTTACTGCAAAACGGCTCCTGATAATATTGCTTTAATGCCAAATTCGTAGATAAATCAAAATCCAACACAAGCCCAAATCTTTGTCGATCCTCGGGTATATACGATATTCCAATTTCTGTTCTGTTTCTTATACGTTCATTCGTAATGTCCTTACCTTGGAGGGATACTTTCCCGCCGCTAACCTTTGTTAATCCAGCAATGGCATCAGCAATCTCAACTTGGCCATTATCCGCGACTCCCGCAATGGCAAAAATTTCACCGCCATGGATGGTAAAGGATACATCCTTTACTACCTCGAACCCATCTTCATTTTTAATGGTTAAATGTTCTACCTTCAATACTTCCTCTTTCACTACTGCTGGAGCTTTATCAGATTTAAAATTTACTTCCCGTCCGACCATGAGCCGGGCCATTTGTTGGGTAGATGTTTCCTTTACATCCAACACATCAACTAATTTGCCTTTGTTCAACACAGCACATCGATCGGCTACTTTTTTGATTTCCTCAAGCTTATGAGTGATTAAGACGATTGTTTTCCCACCTTTTCGCAGGCCCTCGATAATACCGAGCAGGAACTCAATTTCCTGTGGCGTCAAGACTGCGGTCGGTTCATCGAAAATTAGGATTTCCGCTTCACGATAAAGCACCTTTAAAATTTCCACCCGTTGCTGCATGGAAACAGTCAGATCGTCTATTTTTTTCGTAGGATCTACTTCCAGTCCGAAGTTTTTCGATAGTTCTTCAATTTTACGATTGGCATTTCGAATATCTACATATGGAAAAAGACCTGCCAATTTTTTGATTGGCTCGACTCCCAAAATGATATTCTCAGTTATCGTATAATCGGAAACGAGCTTAAAATGCTGATGGACCATTCCTATGTTAAGCTTTGCGGCATGATTGGGTGAGCTAATTTCAACCTTCTCACCCCGGATAAAGATTTCTCCTTCATCCGGTTCATACATGCCGCTCAGCATGCTCATTAAAGTTGATTTACCTGCACCATTCTCCCCTAGCAAGGCAAAGATTTCCCCTTTTTTTATGCCAATGGATACATCATCATTTGCCACTATTCCAGGAAATCGTTTGGTTATATGTTTCATTTCTACAATATAATCAGACATATGCGTCTCCTTCGTCTGGAAAAGTAAGTTAAAAGAAGTTCATCATTCCCTAGGGTTAAGGGAATGATAAACTTCTAGTAGTCTTCATAATTACTATTTAATGTTATAAACCAGGAAACTTTTCTGGCGTATGGCCATTGAAATTGGATGCAGGTACGATTGCACCATCTTGTACTAACTTGTAAGCTTCATTCAATTTATTAAGAGTATCCTCAGATAATTGATGGCGGCCTTCTTCTTTTATAAAACCAGTTGAATCTGTATCAGCGTAAAGAACAACGTTTCCGCCTTTAAAGCTGCCATCCACAACAGAATTCAATGTCTTTTCGATATTCATGCTCATGAATTTTACCGCAGATGTTAATACGATATTTTCAGAACCATTTTTACCGTCATCGAATTGGTCCACATCGACACCAATTACTTTCACGTCGTTTTTGGCTTCCTTGACTGCTGTGAATACACCGTTGCCAGTACCGCCTGCCGCGACAAAGATGATATCCGTACCTTGTTTGATTAACGCATTTCCGATCACTTTACCAGTTGCTTCATCCGCAAAGGATCCCGCATAATTGCCGCCAACATCAGCACCTGTTACATCAGTTCCCGCATAACCGGATAATTCAACAAGTTCAACTTTTTTCCCAAAAACCTTATTAGCATAATTCACGCCTGATTCAAAGCCAAATTGATAATTGACATTCGAAGGATAGGCGATGCCGTTTACAACCGCTACTTTATTTGTTTTTGTTTCAAGAGCCGCAGCCATTCCTGCAAAAAAGCCACTTTCTTGTTCAGCGAAATTCATCGCATAAATATTATCGAATTCTTTTTGGTCACCAACAGGTGCGGGCTCAGAGTCATTTAAAATAAACATTTTATCAGGATTTTCCACAGCAATGCTTGAAACTCCAGCAAATTGGAACCCAGGTGTTACGATTACATCATAATCCGCCACAATATCAGCAACCGCTTGTACAGCTGCGGCAGGGTCGCCAGTTTCTTCTTTCACAGCCTTTACTGTCGCATCTGGATGCTTTTCGATAAAGCTTAGGATACCGTTATAGTTATCTTCATTAAAGCTGCCATCATCAACGCCTGAAGGACTTGTTACAATGGCAATTTTCAAACCGTCTTTATCTGATCCAGCGTTAGCTTCCTTTTCCTTATCCGCGCTATTGCCGCACGCTGCCATAACAACAGTCATTAAAGCTATGAATAATACCAATGCTAGTTTCTTTGAAACTTTTGTCATTAAAATGACCCTCCCTGTTTTTCTAGGTGAATTGTTATTTGTGTAAAAATTAAAAAAAGCACCGAGTAAAATACCGGTGCTTGACATCAGGAAGGTAGATAAAGGAAATAAAAATAGACGTTTATCCCCATTATATATACACAACCTCGTAGTCAAGCTATTTACGGCAGCTTGGTAGAAACTTTCGGGCCATATCCCCAATATTATACGAGAATAATATTTAATTTTTACTCACTCATAGTATCATCGGAAATTTCAACTGTCAATATACTATTGTGTTTTTTTTACAGTCAGAATTGGTTCGGATTTAATATATCTCAATAGTTTCTCTTTTCAATTAATTCTGTCTTGTTCGATTGCCCTGCCATGTTTCTCAAATCAGCCCCAGATGGATTCTGGAATACTCTAATTCCAAACTCTGGCGCAACGGCAAAGAGATGGTCAAAAATATCAGATTGCACAGTTTCATACACTGCCCACTGTACGGAATTGGTAAATGCATAAATTTCTAAAGGCAACCCGTGTTCACTATGTGCCAGCTGTCTAACCATTAAAGTCATATTCTGATTGATTCCATTGTGATTCTTAAGGTAATTACTGATATACGCCCGAAAAACACCGATATTCGTTAGGGCCCTTCCATTCACAGGATTGTTTCGGTCGATTTCATTTTTTTCATTGTACTCAGTAATTTCCCTTTCCTTTTGAATTATGTAGTCTGAAAGGTAATGAACTTTTATAAATCTCTTAATCATTTCCTCGGTGCAAAACGTGATACTGCTCGTATCGATATACAAGGAGCGCTTGATTCGCCGGCCGCCTGAGCTTTGCATCCCTCTCCAGTTTATAAAAGAGTCGGAAATAAGAGCATAACTTGGTAACATCGTAATCGTTTTGTCGAAATTCTGGACCTTTACGGTATTTAGGGAGATATCAATAACATCACCATCCGCACCATACTTTGGCATTTCAATCCAGTCACCAACCCGAACCATATCATTGGCCGTCAATTGAATTCCTGCCACCAGCCCTAATAACGAATCTTTAAATACTAACATCAACACTGCCGAAAGAGCACCAATCCCACTTAATAGAATAAGAGGGCTTTCCCCTATCAGGTTCGAGATCACTAGGATGAACCCTACAGTCATGATAATAATGTTAACAACCTGAAGATAGCCCTTAATCGGCTTAACCTTGGATATTTCAAATGTTTGATAAATATCATTCAGTGCATTAATTAAGCTTTGAATAAACACTAACCCTACAATAATGATATAGGTAATGGCCAGTTTTTCGATCGTCGATTCAAAGGTTGGAAAGGTTGGAGCAAACGAATAAATGATGATCGCCGGAACAATATGGGATAACTTTCGGAAAACTTTTCTATCCAAAATGATTTTACCCCACCTGACTTTGGAGTTTGTAACAATCCGAGCAATGACCTTCATCACTATTTTCTTTGAAAAAAAATTGGCTGCAATACAGATTATCCCTATTAGCAAAATCTTGATAATAATCGCAAGAGGTTTTACTAATTTTGGATCTAGTTCCATATTCAAAAGTAGATTATTAACGAATTGCATATGACTTCCTCCGTTTAAGAAATGAAAAAAAGAAGCTTCCCATAAGTTCGCTCAACTAATGAGAAGCCTCTATTATAATCCTCTTTGTTAACAAAATGTTAGCAAAACACTCTTACATTACTCAAAAAGCCATTCATATCAAGGGTTAACCATGCCGCCTGTTTTGTTGAAAACCCTTCAATTGGATGTCCATTGGCTGTCATTTGAAAAATCATTCATTCGATCATTGGGGTTAACTGAGGCATCTGGGTTAACTGAGATATATACATTTTCAATATCAGGGTCAATCGCTTTTGCTTGATCCGCTATTCTTTGTGCAACGTCCTTGGAAAGATCATTATTGTTATTTTTGAGTTGTACAGCTACATAAGCATTATTATTTTTTATAGTAACATTCGACTTATCAACTTCATTCATTGAAACAATTTTATTCTCAATTTGGTCTTCAACCTTCGTCCCTTTTGTATCATTGTTAACATTATTTATATTAGCCTTATGTCTATTGTTATCATTTGAGCCATCATTATTAACACCGCAGGCTGAAAGGACCAAAGCTGATAATGCAACCGAAACTAAAGCTATTCGTTTCATAATAACCCTCCTTTGTTTTCCACTTTTTTTATTTTGCCATCATTTTTTTGTCAATATGCATGTGATTTCCTATACAAAGAGAAGAAAATAGTAAAAAAAGACAGTGGGAATTCTGTGAATGAGTTCCTGCTTTTTTATTTGGAAAGACAATATAATTCAACAATTCAGCTTCAGAAATTTTGCGATTTGGAATAAGCGATCCATCATTTTTTAATTTTAGAAATGGAGATGTTTAACGAATTATTTCAAAACTAAAAGACATTATAGATAGCAAGGGAAAAATTTCAAAACTAACGCACTACATAGAATAGTAAGGGAGATAGTAAGATGATAAAACGAACGGTTACAATTTTTTTGACAGCAATAATCTTCATGGCTACGGTCGTAATGCCTACTTTTGCGGAGAAAGGTGGAACACAAGGGAACAGGCCCTGGATGAATACCAAGCTCTCCGCCGAGAAGCGTACCGAGCTGCTTCTTGATGCGATGACGATCGAACAGAAGATGCAGCAAATCGTCATCTCGCGCTTCAATGAGAACAACACCGGTGAGACCGTCGTCATCAACAGGAGAGGTTCCAGCAAGTATATGAACGGAGTATTCGAGCCCCAGGGCACTTTGCCCGGATGTGAGTGGCAGGACACCGGCCGGCAAATCCGTGGCATCGATGAACTAGGTATCCCCACAATCCGCATGACCAACGGTGGTACGGGGGTGAAGGGCGGATCGTGTCACAATGATCCATTGGCGACGGGCCTGCCGTCCACCCTGGCCATGGCCGCGACTTTCAACCGTAAGCTAAACAATGAGGCCGGTCGGATCCTTGGCCAGGAGACCCGGGCCTTTGCACATCACGTGATGCTCGGACCGGGCATGAATCTCGTGCGTCACCCGTACAATGGCCGGAACTATGAGTACTTTAGTGAGGACCCATACCTTACAGGTACACTAGCAACCCAGCAGGTCAAGGGAATCCAGGGCCAGGGGGTCCAGGTCCAGCTTAAGCATCTAGCAGGCAACGAGCAGGAAACTGAGAGATGGACGATGGGTGTACAGGTTCCCTCACGTGCTATGAACGAGCTGTATATGCTGCCCTTCGAGATGGCCGCAAAGGATGCTAATCCAGCCTCTGTGATGTGCTCGTTCCCGGATGTCAATGGAACCTTTGCCTGTGACAGCTCTGAACTGCTTCAGGATGCTTTGCGCAAAAAGTGGGGCTTCAAAGGTTATGTCATGAGTGACCGTCGCGCAATTCATAACACGGTCTCTGCTATTAAGGCGGGTACGAACGTCGAGCTCGACTGGGCACCGCAATACTACACCCAGGCGAAAATCAAGAAGGCCCTTGATTCGGGTCAGATCACGGAGAACGACATTGACAATCTGCTTCGTCCACGGTACATCAAAATGATCGAATTCGGCCATATGGATAAGCCTTTCAGCAAGTTCCTACCGGAAATCGTCGATGCGAAGGTAAATGGTGCGAGCGCTCGGAAGATGGCCGAGGAAGGGGCCGTGCTGTTGAAGAACGAAAACGGCTTCCTGCCACTTGATGGCAAGCCGAAGTCGATTGCGCTGATCGGCGTCGATTGGTTCGCCGGTATAGCCAAGATGTCCCCGCGCTCCATTAGAGTAAACAACGAGAACGTCGTGACCCCTTACACGGTCACCCCAAAGCAGGGCTTGGAAAACGTTATTAAGGAGCTGGGCTACAACACCAAGGTGACGTACAACGATGGCCGTGACCCGCAGGCCGCAGCCAAACTGGCCTCACAGTCCGACATCGTGCTGCTTATGGTCGGCGACACCCCGGGTGAGACCATCGACCGCCAGACACTCGGCTTCCCGGCTATCAATCAGGTGAAGCAGGAGCCGCTGATCGATGCGGTCCTGAAGGCAAACGCGAAGAACACTGCCGTGATCCTGAAGACCTCCGGTACAGTGCTCATGCCTTGGTTGAATCAGGTTCCAGCCGTACTCGAGGCGTGGTACCCGGGCATGGAAGACGGCAATGCTGTCGCCAATCTACTCTACGGGAAGGTCAATCCTTCCGGAAAGTTGCCTATGACGTTTGGTGCTAAAGCTCGGGAGGCCGCTTTCGCAACCGAGAAACAGTACCCGGGAACTCGTCAAGACACCGGCAAGCCTGGTGGCCCAGGCCCGTACGGGAACGGTTCCCAACAGCTGATTGCCCAGTACACCGAAGGCCTGAAGATGGGTTACCGCTGGTACGAGGCCAACAATGTAAAGCCGGTCTTCCCTTTCGGATACGGTCTATCGTACACGACCTTCAAATATGACGGCCTTAAGGTGAAGAGAGTTCGCGGCAACAAAGGCTCGTTGTCCGGTATTGACGTGTCCTTTACCGTTACGAACACTGGTAAGGTTGCAGGTAAAGAAGCGGCACAGGTCTACTTAACCCTGCCGAACGAGGCGGGGGAGCCAAGCAAGCGGCTTGTAAACTTTGAGAAGGTCGACCTTAAGCCAGGTGAGAGAAAGACGGTGACATTAAGGATTAACGAGGCAGACTCCAACCACCCGTTCTCTTATTTTATTCCGAAAGAACCGGACAACCTGGCGAACTGGGCTGACGGCGTGTGGGCAACCGCTGACGGAAAGTACCGCGTACATGTCGGTGGTTCCTCAGCAGACACTCCGTTGGCAAAGGACATTCCGTTGAACTTCAAACTCGGCAAGAAATAATGGAAAAGGCAACAACAAGAGAAAGGGAAACTCTAAGTAATAGGCCTCTGGTCATGGGATGATGCCGTCGACCAGCAGAGGTCGTCGAAACATCCCAAAGGCGGTGAGCGAGTATGCTCACCGCTTTTCTCCTTTTCTCCATAGGCGACGTGAGGAATGAAAAAATTTCCAGTATAAGGACGTGAGAAGTTTGATAAAGAAATCAATTCGGAACAGCCGGCGGGGTTTGGCGGATTCGAGGTGGGCGGTTCTTGGCCTGGTGGTCCTCTTGACCGCATGCACCGTGGAGGAACCTGACAAGCGAGTCGAGAGCGATGAAGCAGTGGAACAAGCCCCGTCCGATTTCGGCGACTGGCAGGCCCCTGGCTTGGTGGACCGCTCCGGCAAGCCAATCGAGGTGCCGACGCCGCGTCCGGCCAAGGGCAGGACTCTGGACGTCACGCACTTTGGGGCAGATCCGGATCCGGATTCAAAAGACGACGCGGCAGCCATCAGGAAGGCGCTTGAAGCGGCAAAGCCGGGTGACGAGGTTTTACTGCCGGCCGGTACGTATGACCTGCGCACCACTGACCCGGCCGACAAGTCGGCGAACATCGTGTTGCGCAGCGGCGTGGAGCTGCGGGGCGAGGGTCAGGCGAGCACTGTGCTGCTGACCTCCTTCGATGGTGAGGATGATAGCCGGGTGATTCGCGGCTCCGGTGTCCACGACGTCATCATCGCTGATTTCACCATTACCTCCCGTTATAAGGGACCACTCGGCGAAGACCCCGATAACGGCGACGTGGGTGGAGGTCCTATGTACGGGATCTACCTCGGAGCTCACAAAGGGAAGGCCAGCTCCCGGATCCTCGTGGAGAACGTAGGCATTCGCAGGTTCAAACGCCACGGGATCTCCGTTAAAGCCAGCCGTGAAGTGACCCTGACTAAAAACTCGGTAAGTGAGGCAACTGCCGTTGGCCCCGGAGGACAGGGCTATGGAATTGCTATCGAGGGCTCAGCGGATCAGCGCGACCCAAATGCCGCCAACGATTCTCGACACAACGTCGTAATCGGCAATACCTTCGATGGAAAGCATTTGCGGCATGCCATTCTGCTTCAGTTCCCCACGCACAACAATCTGGTGGCGAAGAACACCATCACCGGCAGCATCCTCGATGCAATCGACCTACACGGCGAGGGTGAATACCTAAACGAAATACGGGACAACAAGGTAATCGGCGGGAAAAAGGCGGGCATCGCGCTCGGCAATTCCGGCGGGGCAAAGAACAAGCATGATGCCTCAGGTCCTGGAAACTGGGTGCACTCCAACGACTTGATTGGAAACCGCCAGGGAGTCCTTGTCATCCTGGGAACTCCTGACACCCTCATTGAGGACAACAGGATCACCGCTGGAGATGATTCGCGGGTCGGCATTGAGCTCCGTAATGCGCCAGGCACAAAATTGCACGGTAACCACATCACTGGAGGGACTGATAAGTTCTCGGCAATCCGCCTTGTCAAGGACAAGGGTGCTGACGGACGGGGCAAAGGAATCCCGGCAGAAATCAAGATCAAGGACAACGTCATTCGACAGGCCGCCAATGGCATCAGGATCGATGCCGGGAAAAACCTCTGTATAATGAAAAACATTTTCGACGGCATTGAAGGAGATGAGTTGAAGGTGGCTGATGGGATAAAGGTGAGCAAGAATTGTCCCTAATCGACAAAATGATTAACTGTTGTGGAATCTCCCCGTGGCATGAAAGGGGTCATGAAAAAAATAAGATGATCATTAGCAGCAACTAACACAATTAGATTTGAAGTGTAAAAACTCTAATCTCCCGATAGATTAGAGTTTGTTCATTTTTTATTATTTATGCTCACATGACTGCCAATACGGAAGAAAAGGCCTCCCAACAGTTTAGCAAACTGATGAAAGACCTTTCTCCTATCGTTAGCTTTTTAGTCATGGGTTGCCCTGTTCTTTATAAAACGAGGACGATTCCAAGGACTAGACAAGCATATAACAAGGTTTTAACACACTAATTACATCATGCCGCCCATTCCGCCCATGCCCATGTCAGGCATGCCGCCGCCTTTGTTTTCCTCAGGCTTGTCAGCGACAACTGCTTCGGTTGTCAGGAACATAGCCGCAACGGATGCAGCGTTTTGGAGCGCGGAACGTGTAACCTTTGTTGGATCGACGATACCGGCTTCAATCATGTTCACCCACTCGCCAGTAGCAGCGTTGAAGCCAGTGCCGATTTGTTCGCGCTTCAGGCGGTCAACGATGACAGAGCCTTCAAGGCCAGCGTTTTGCGCGATTGTGCGGACAGGCTCTTCCATAGCGCGCAGCACGATGTTCACGCCTGTTTGCTCATCGCCTTCACCCTGAATTTCAGCAACTTTGTTGTATACGTTCAAGAGGGCGACGCCACCACCGGAAACGATACCTTCTTCAACAGCAGCACGTGTTGAGTTCAGGGCGTCTTCGATGCGAAGCTTGCGCTCTTTCAATTCAGTTTCAGTAGCAGCGCCGACCTTGATGACAGCTACGCCGCCAGCCAATTTCGCAAGGCGCTCCTGAAGCTTTTCACGGTCGAATTCGGAAGTTGTTTCTTCCAGCTGGACACGGATTTGGTTGACGCGCGCAGCGATTGCCGCGGAGTCTCCAGCGCCTTCGACGATTGTTGTGTTCTCTTTGGAAACAACAACTTTGGAAGCGCGGCCTAGAGATTGGATTGTCGCGGATTTAAGGTCGCGGCCAAGCTCTTCAGTGATTACTTCCGCACCTGTAAGGGCAGCGATGTCTTCAAGCATTGCTTTGCGGCGGTCGCCAAAGCCAGGAGCCTTAACTGCAACCGCGTTGAATGTTCCGCGAAGCTTGTTGACTACCAATGTAGCAAGCGCTTCACCTTCAACATCCTCGGCAATCAGCAATAGCGGCTTGCCTTGCTGGACAACCTGCTCAAGGACAGGAAGGATTTCCTGGATGCTGGAAATTTTCTTGTCAGTGATCAGGATATATGGATTATCAAGGACCGCTTCCATTTTCTCGGAATCAGTAACCATGTATGGAGAAGCATAACCGCGGTCGAATTGCATACCTTCTACTACATCAAGTTCTGTAGCGAAACCTTTTGATTCTTCAATCGTAATAACACCATCGTTGCCAACGCGCTCCATTGCTTCGGCGATCAATTGGCCAACTTCTGGGTTGTCAGCGGAAATCGCAGCAACCTGGGCGATGGATTCTTTTCCTTCGATTGGCTTGGAAATAGCTTTTAGTTCTTCAACGGCAACCTTTGTCGCTTTTTCAATCCCCTTGCGAAGGACCATAGGGTTCGCACCTGCAGTTACGTTCTTCAGGCCTTCACGAATCATTGCCTGTGCTAGGACAGTCGCTGTCGTTGTACCGTCACCGGCAACATCGTTTGTTTTGCTCGCGACTTCGGCAACAAGCTTCGCGCCCATGTTTTCGAATGCGTCTTCAAGCTCGATTTCTTTCGCGATTGTAACACCGTCATTTGTGATAAGCGGTGAACCAAATTTTTTCTCTAGTACAACGTTGCGCCCTTTAGGCCCAAGCGTAACTTTTACAGCATTTGCAAGAGCATCTACACCGCGAAGCATTGCGCGGCGCGCGTCTTCACTGAACTTAATGTCTTTTGCCATTGTTCAAAAACCTCCTCAAGTCGATTAAATTTGGGTATGCGCCCTAAGTATGTTCAGGCATTATTCGCCAATTACGGCATGGATATCGCTTTCGCGAAGGATGAGGTATTCTGTTCCCTGGTACTTTACTTCCGTACCGGCATATTTTGAGAAGATAATACGGTCGCCGACAGATACTTCCGGAGCTACACGCTCGCCGCTGTCGAGTACACGGCCGGAACCTACCGCAACAACTTTGCCCTCCTGCGGCTTTTCCTTTGCAGTGTCAGGCAAAACAATGCCGCTTGCAGTCTTTTCTTCAGACTCAACAAGCTCAATGATAATGCGATCGCCAAGTGGTCTTAACAAATTAAACAACCTCCTCAAATGGTTTATGTAGTCGCTTATTAGCACTCTATCTCAACGAGTGCTAACACAATTATTATAATAATGAAAACCCGTTTTTTTTGCAAGTATGAACCATGAATTTTTTTAAAAAAATCAACCTTATGAGTATTTCCGCTTTGGCAAATGCTATGCAGGAAGGTTTCTGAATTGAAATAAGTTTGTCTTTGTGAGTAGAATGAAAAGTGATGCAAAAAGTAAAAAGGAGCTTGCCATTTTGAAACGTGAATACGGTTGGATTCTTATTGTATATATCATCATGCAGCTTTCGAGCCTGGTAGGGGTGCCTCTTCTGGCAATCGTCCTTGCCCGCTCCGGGAACAGTCCCCAGGAAGTGCAGATGTACGCCTTGAATTACTGGCTCATGATCAGCTTTGTTTTGGCATTCCTGATTACGCTGTTCCTCCTGAGAAAGGAAATGGCGAGCTCGCTTCAAAACAGGAACGCGTCCAATTTGCCAGTTTCCATTGGCTGGGCTGTTGGCGGGATTTTCCTTGCTCTTTTCGCCCAATGGGCCGCTGCCATTGTGGAACAGCTGCTTGGGATTAAAATGGGTTCTGACAATACGCGATCCATCATGAGGATGATTGACAATTTCCCTGCGGTCATGATCATCAGTTCGGTCATCGGCCCTATCCTTGAGGAAATCGTATTCAGGAAAATCATTTTCGGCAGCCTTCACAAGCGCTTTAATTTCTTTATTTCGGCATTGATCAGTTCGGTCATCTTTGCCGCCGCTCACATGGAATTTGAACATATCCTGATCTACTCGGCAATTGGATTCACATTCGCTTACCTTTATGTCCGGACAAAGAGAATCATTGTTCCGATCATCGCCCACGTCACAATGAATACGCTTGTTGTTTTGATGCAGAGCGTTTATCGTGAGGAGATCGAGAAATTCCTGCGTGAAGCAGAACAGCTGCAAAACTTTATCGGAGGGTTTTTATGAGGCAATCACCATTGTTTTCCGGCATCTTGTACCTCCTGCTCGGAATCCTGTTTACGTATTTTGCGGTTGGGAGTGTTAGGGACGAAGGCTGGGGATTCTTTTCCTATCTTCTTGTCATCCTTGCAACCTTTGATTTAGGGGCTGGGTTACGGATGATCAATTTCCATTACAAACTCAAACGCACCCAAAAAAAGTGAGCCCCCTAAAGGCTCACTTTTCTGCTCCTTCCGCTTCTTCTTCGGAAAAATCGGTTCCCGGATAATTTTTCAGGAAGTAGATCAAAGACTGTAATTCAACTGCGAGGTCAATGTGATGGACACGAATGGAACGCGGGACATTCAGCCTTGCCGGCGTGAAGTTCAATATCCCTTTCACATTCGTTTTAACAAGCCGGTCGGTGATCGGCTGGGCGACAGATGCAGGTACGGTCAAAATGGCGACCGTAACATTGTCATTATTTAGGTATGCTTCAAGGTCATCCAGGCTGTGGATCGGGACATCCCCGATTTTCGTTCCAACTTTATCGGGATCGACATCAAAGGCCACTTCTATTTTTGTATTGTTGTTCTTCAGGAAATTGTAGTTCAAAAAGGCTGTCCCCAGATTTCCGACCCCGATTAGGGCGACTTTCGTAAGCTCATCCTGGTCAAGCGTCTTCCTGAAGAATCCGAGCAGGTAGTTCACGTTGTAGCCATAGCCTTTTTTCCCAAGGGCTCCGAAGTAGGAAAAATCCCTGCGGATTGTTGCCGAGTCCACCTTTACAGCATCGCTAAGTTCGGCGGATGAAACCCTTTGCTTCCCGGAGGAATGCAAATTTTTTAAAAATCGGTAATATAGCGGCAGTCTTTTGGCTGTTGCCTGCGGTATTTTTATTGTTTCATTCATCCATTGATCCCCTGCCCTGGTTTAATTTTGTCTCGCGGGCCCTCTGGCCACTCGCGACCAACCCTTTTATTGAACCTCTTTTTCCCTTTTAAAATCTCCGTTCTTGCCGCCTGTTTTTTCAACAAGATAGGTAGGGCCGATAACCATCCCTTTATCGACGGCTTTGCACATATCGTATATGGTTAACGCACAAACGGAGGCTGCAGTGAGCGCTTCCATTTCCACGCCTGTATTTCCTTTCGTCTTCACGGATGCAGAAATCATCAGCTTATGGCCTGCTTCTTCCTCTTCCCACCGGAAAGCGATGTCCACACCTGTCAGCGGGATTGGGTGGCACATCGGGATGATTTCCCACGTTTTCTTTGCTGCCATGACAGCGGCTACCTGGGCGACGGCCAGCACATCACCCTTTTTCATCTCATTGTTTGATATTTTTTCGAAAATATCGTGATTCACTGTTATGCTTGAGTGGGCAATCGCTGTCCTGGCGGTTTCTGGCTTATCGCTGACATCAACCATTTTCGCCCTGCCTTCATCATTGAAATGCGTGAATTCAGCCATCCTAAATACTCCTTTCACAAAAACGGAACCCCCTGGAGGGTAGATCCCGCTTTCCCGAATGGGATCTGGCCGTTTTACTAATCATTCATAAACTCAGTACTTTGATTTATAAAAATCATACACTATTTTCCGGCAATTGTGTATGACCTTTGTTCCATGTTTCACATATGTTGCTGCATTTTTAAGCTTTTCACAATAGTAACCCGGTAATTTTTCAAGAAAAATGCATGCTTCGGTCCTTTTTTCCCCTCCCTTGGAAGATTAAAACTCCGGGCACTTTACTTCATTGCCGAGCAAACCCATATACGTTAAACTGAAGATAGTAATGGGGTGAAAAGAATGATTTTGCTTCAAGTAAACCAACTTGAAAAATACTACGGCGCCGAATTAATTTTATCGAATATAAAGCTTGAACTTCAAAACAGGGACCGGGTCGCTCTCGTGGGCAGGAATGGAGCGGGTAAATCGACACTTCTTAAAATTATCGCCGGCCATATCGGCCATGATGGCGGGGATATCATTAAACCGAAGGATGTCACAATCGGATACCTAGCGCAAAATACAGGCCTTGAATCCGCTTTGTCAATTTGGGATGAAATGCTGAAGGTTTTCGAACCAGTCCGAAAGCTGGAGGATTCACTCAGGGAGCTTGAACAGCAAATGGCCGACCCGGCCGTAATAAGCGATTCCGGGAAATATGACAGAGTGCTAAAGGAATACGATACACTCCAGGTCCAATACAAGGAGATGGGTGGCTATCAGTACGAAGCGGACATCCGTTCCGTGCTTCATGGACTCAATTTCCATACCTTTGATTATTCAACGAGCATATCAAGCTTGAGCGGCGGCCAGAAAACGCGTTTGGCGCTAGGAAAGCTGCTGCTTGGGAAACCCGATATCCTTATTTTGGACGAGCCTACGAACCACCTGGATATTGAAACTCTTTCCTGGCTTGAGGGTTACTTGCAAAGTTACCATGGCGCGATTTTAATCGTTTCCCATGACCGATATTTCCTCGACAAGGTCGTCAACCAGGTATATGAACTTTCGCGCCGCCAAATTCAGCGTTTTGTCGGCAATTACAGTTCCTACCTTGTGCAGAAGGCTGAAAACTATGAACGTGACCTGAAGCAATACGAAAAACAGCAGGAAGAAGTCGCAAAACTACAGGATTTCATCCAGCGAAACCTTGCAAGGGCCTCAACGACGAAGCGAGCACAAAGCCGGAGGAAAAAACTTGAGAAAATGGATCTGATGGATCGCCCATCCGGAGATGAAAAATCAGCCACCTTCTCGTTTGATATCGAACGGCAAAGCGGAAATGATGTTTTGCAAGCTGATTCCCTGGCGATCGGATACGAAACCTCGGTTGCCGCCAACATCTCTTTTTCAATTACAAAAGGGGACAGCATCGCACTTGTTGGCCCAAACGGGATTGGGAAATCCACCTTGCTCAAGACGATTATTAAAAACCTTCCGGCTCATTCAGGCTCTATCCGCTATGGAACAAACGTAATGATAGGCTATTACGACCAGGAGCAGGCCAATCTCAGGTCTAGCAAACGAGTTTTGAATGAACTTTGGGATGACTACCCGTTGAAAAGCGAAAAAGAGATTCGGACAGTTCTTGGCAACTTCCTTTTCTCTGGAGATGATGTCCTCAAACCTGTTTCCACGTTGAGCGGCGGTGAAAAAGCGCGTCTTGCCCTCGCCAAGTTAATGCTCCAAAAGGCAAATTTCCTTATCCTTGACGAACCGACAAACCACCTTGACCTTGACAGCAAGGAAGTACTTGAAAACGCGCTTATCGATTATCCAGGCACAATCCTGTTCGTCTCCCATGACCGTTATTTTATCAACAGGATAGCCACAAAGGTTTTGGAACTCGGAACGGATGGCTGCGTGGAATACCTCGGCGATTATGACTATTTTCTTGAAAAGAAACAGGAAATCGCGGAGCTCGAAGCCATACAAAAAGCCGCATCTGCATCCTCCGTTGAAACAACCTCTTCCAAAAATACTTTTCAGCAGGACAAAGAATCAAAAAAGCTGGAGCGGCAAAGAAAGCGGAGGCTGGAAGAGATTGAATCGCGCATTGAAGAACTTGAAGCACTCATTGAAGAAAATGAAAGCCTTCTTTGTGATCCCGATGTTTACCAGGACCACGAAAGGGTATTGGTTATTAACAACCAAAATGATAGTGCCCGCCAGGAATTGGACCAGCTCTTGGAACAATGGGCGGAACTCGCTGAATAAAAGCGCAGGGCTTCCCTGCGCTTTTCCACATTTTTATTCACAATAAAACCGCTGGTATAGCAGTTATCAACGGACTTATCCACTTTATCCACAAAACCACCTTATTTTATCCACATCATCAACAAGAACACACGTGCTTATCCACAAAGAGGATTGATCCGGGATTTTTTTATCCACAATTCAAAAAGGGCCGCGATATTTCCTCGCGGCCCTCATTTCTTAATTGTATTTTTCAATATCCAACCCTGGGTTTGCATTTAAAGCCAGACTTCCACGAACACCTTTTTCAAACATTACACTTCCAGCGGCGGCAATCATGGCCGCGTTGTCCGTGCAAAGGGACAAAGGCGGAATGACAAGCTCGATATCTCCTCTTGTCCCAAACGCATCTTCAAGCGCTTTCCTCAGCCCCTTGTTCGCTGCCACTCCTCCCGCTAGGAGCACTTGCCCGACACGATACTCAGCCGCCGCGCGGACAGTTTTTTCAACCAATACTTCTATGACACTCTCCTGAAAGCTTGCCGCCAGGTCTTCCGGGGCAATAGTTTCACCGCGTTGTTCCGCATTATGGACAGTATTGATCACCGCCGATTTTAAGCCGCTAAAACTGAAATCATAGGAACCCTCTTCAAGCCATGCACGCGGCAGTGGTATAACTGCCGTGCCTTCATGCGCCAACCGGTCAATATGGGGGCCGCCCGGGTACGGCATATCCAGGACTCTCGCTACTTTATCGTAAGCCTCACCCGCCGCGTCATCCCGCGTTTCCCCGATGACTTCAAAATGGCCATGTTCCTTCATATAAACCAGTTCGGTATGTCCGCCGGATACAACCAAGGCCAAAAGCGGGAACTTCATCTCTGTCAGCAGTCTGTTCGCATAGATATGCCCGGCAATATGATGGACAGGTACAAGCGGCTTTTGGTGGGCAAACGCGATAGCCTTTGCCGCATTCACTCCGATGAGCAGCGCCCCTACAAGCCCTGGTCCTTCCGTAACGGCGATTGCATCAATGTCTTCCAAAGCGGCATCCGCCTGCTTTAAAGCTTCTTCAAGAACGATTGTTATTTCTTCCACATGGTGCCGGGATGCAATTTCAGGTACAACCCCCCCGAAACGCTTATGGCTTTCGATTTGGGAAGCCACGACATTTGCAGCGATTTCCCGGCCATTCCTTACAATTGCTACCGCTGTCTCATCACAGCTTGTCTCAATTCCCAAGATCAATTGGTCTTTACTCATAATTTCACCCACATAACAATTCCGTCTTCCTGGTTGTCGGTATAATACTTTTTTCTTATACCGCCTTCCTGGAATCCCATCTTTCTGTACAGTGACCGGGCTGGCGTGTTGGATACCCGAACTTCAAGGGTTGCAGTCTCCGCGCCCTTCTCCATGGCCACTTCCAGCACTTTTTTCAAGAGCGCTTCGCCAAGCTTCCTGCCCCGGTACTGAGGCAAGATAGCTATATTGGTGATATGCGCCTCATCCAGCACAATCCATACCCCGCCATAGCCAATGATTTTCCCGTCATCTTCGAGCACAATATAAACAGCGTATTGATTATGATTCAATTCATTGTAAAATGCTTCCCTGCTCCATGGCAGTGTAAACGATTCATGCTCAACAATCAGGATTTGGTCAATATCCTCTTCCCGCATAAACCTGAAAGTAAATACTCCATTGCTTTCAGCCGCGTGGTTATTCATGTGACCGACTCCTTGCTTCAAGCCATTTTGCTTCCGCTTCCGCCAGGCGTATATAATTCGGGACAAACGAATGGACATCAGCATCCGGTTTGTTTTTCCCAAGAAACGCGAGTTCTGCTGGACGCGGATTTCTTTCGGCTGTAGCGGAGATAACCGCCTTTTCGCCCATTTTTCCACTGATTGTTTCTAAATGCAAGGAAACATCGTTACCGACAAACAAGGTTTTCTCTTGTAAGTCGGCGAGCTTTTCCGCCCAGTCATCCATCATGGCAAGCCGGTCAGATTCGACAACCGCCAGCCGGCCATTTTCAAATTTATAAAGCCCCGTATACACTTGGCCTCTCCTGGCATCAAAAATGGGAGCGATGTACCCTTGAAAATACCTGCCAGCCATCGCAAGCACCTTAAGGCTGGATACACCTGATAGAGGAATACCCAATGTCCACGCCAATGTTTTGGCGACTGTCACGCCAATCCTGACCCCTGTATAGGAACCTGGGCCTTCAGCTACAACTATTTTATTCAAATCGGAAGGGCTTAACTCAGCCTCTTTCATAGCCGCTTCAATGGCTGGCATAATTCTGACCGAGTGGTTCCGTTTCACATTCGTAATGTATTCCGCGACCACTTTATCCCCATCGATAACAGCTACACCAAGCGGATAATTTGACGTATCAATTGCCAAGATTCTCATTTAAAAACTCCTCACATAATCGCTCGTACCTTATTCCCTTAGGCTGGAAAACGATCTTCCTGCCGCCGTCCGGTTCATGGTACAACTGAATCTCAAGCCGGGCCACGGGCAGCTGCTCGGCGATCAAATGCGCCCATTCAACTACCGTGACCCCGTCGCCTTCGAAATATTCGTCAAAACCCAAGTCCTCGCCCTCATCCCCGAGCCTGTAAACATCCATATGATACAATGGCAGCCTGCCATGGTATTCCTTAATAATAGTAAATGTCGGGCTGTTGACCATCCTCTTTATTCCAAGCCCTAAAGCCAGGCCCTTGGTAAATGTAGTTTTTCCCGCACCAAGATCGCCTTCCAGTGTCAAAACATCTCCTGGCTTTAGCATGGCCCCTAGCCTTTCGGCAAAATTAAGTGTATCTTCCGCCGACGAAGATTTATATTCAAGTGGTTTCATTTGATCACCTTTTAAAAGGATTGATTTTGATATACTGTGTTTTGAAAGTTCGAGCCAGTGGTTGCCTGTAAACCAGGGATCGGGTCCCGTTTATCGTGTCTGCTTTGGACTAGATTACGCTTGAAAGCGGAGCCCTGTCCCATACCTTAGAAAACCCTTAGGATGCCTCCTAAGGATTTGTCTACATTATGTAGTTTACATGATTTTTGAGGAATGGGCAAAAGTGCCTTGGGGTGTTTTTAGGAATCTGGAATGGGCTTTACAGTGAGGATGGTTTTTAAGCTTGGGGATACATCATAAAAGTACTAATAATCAGGAGAAAACTTTATTGTTTTTAATGAAAATACTGCGCTGAATAAATAGTGAAAGGCGCCTTGCAGCTGAGAGAGGAGTACTTATGTTAAGCAAAATGGGGTTGAGTGACATTCACGCAGGGTTTTTACCTTTAAATGTCACACAAATGAAGTTTGAGTGACATCCACGCCGGATTTTTACCCTCATATGTCACGCAAATGGGATTTGAGTGACATCCACACCGGGTTTTTACCCTTAAATGTCACGCAAATGAAGTATGAGTGACATTCACGCCGGGTTTTTACCCTCATATGTCACGCAAATGGGGTTTGAGTGACATTCACGCAGGGTTTTTACCTTTAAATGGCACACAAATGAAGTTTGAGTGACATCCACGCCGGATTTTTCCCCTCATATGTCACGCAAATGGGATTTGGGTGACATCCACGCCGGGTTTTTACCCTTAAATGTCACGCAAATGAAGTTTGAGTGACATTCACGCCGGGTTTTTACCTTTAAATGTCACACAAATGGGGTTTGAGTGACATTCTTTTCCATACACGAAAAATACCACAGTTTCTCTGACCGTGGCATCCCAAAAACAAAAAAAGACGAAACTTGGTTTCGTTTTTTCATTGTAAACTATGAAACTAAATGGCGGTCCGGACGGGACTCGAACCCGCGACCTCCTGCGTGACAGGCAGGCATTCTAACCAACTGAACTACCGGACCATATTGCGGGGGCAGGATTTGAACCTGCGACCTTCGGGTTAGGAGCCCGACGAGCTACCGAACTGCTCCACCCCGCGACGATAAAAAATTGTTTTGTTTTCCACTACCATAAAAGTATATGGTATAGCCCGGCAGCGTCCTACTCTCACA
>NZ_QNQT01000018.1 GCF_003362805.1 Neobacillus piezotolerans | reverse complement strand
CTGTGAGAGTAGGACGCTGCCGGGCAAAATGGAAGGCAACCTGAATTGGGTTGCCTTTTTTGGTGTTCGCAAAACCTTACATACCTTGGAATCCACGAGTGTTAACCATCAAAAAGATAAGGCTTATCTGATATAAAACAACTTAAACGAGACGCCAGATAGCTAAAACCATCTGCTCAGCTTACATTCAATGGATAAAACCAGGATTACCTGAGTCAAAAATTCCTTAAATGAATAAAACCAGGTTTACTCGAGACAAAAAT
This sequence comes from Neobacillus piezotolerans, assembly GCF_003362805.1. Taxonomy (GTDB): domain Bacteria; phylum Bacillota; class Bacilli; order Bacillales; family Cytobacillaceae; genus Bacillus_D; species Bacillus_D piezotolerans. Next base: position 54,094 of record NZ_QNQT01000018.1, on the reverse strand, counting down.
TCCTTAAAAGTCCGGTAAGACATACACCGAATTGGGCAATTGCACATACACTAGGAACAGTAGTCAGCGCGACAATTCGAAAAAGTGTATACAAATCTCGGCTGGTGGGAACAATAAGGGGTATGGAGGTGGGAGAAGTGAATCATCAGCCTGCGGGAAATTATTATAAGGAATTATGTGTAGTTTGCGAGAAAAACAAAGCGCAGGGTATACATCTTTACACATCTTTTATTTGCTCGGAATGCGAAAGGGAAATGATCTCAACTGAAACGAACGACCCTAAATATAGATATTATTTAAAACAACTTAGGAAAGCGGCCGAACCACAAATACTCTCATAAAAGTCCTGTCAGGGCTTTATTTTTTTGGATCAATATCCCCAAACCCATTTAGTTTGATAAAATGGATGAGACTTATCTTTACCCGGGAGAAAATTATGAATCAGCAAAATTCACCTATATATAATGCATTGATGGAACATGCAAAGAAAAATCCGGTATCCTTTCATGTGCCGGGCCATAAATACGGATCTGTCCAAAATATAATTGGAGGGGCTTTTTTTGAGGAAATCCTAAAACTCGATGCCACAGAACTATCAGGACTGGATGATCTCCATTCACCAGAGGGCGTGATTGCGGATGGGGCACTGCTTTTGGCAAAACTGTACGGAGTACAAGAAAGTTTTTTTCTCGTGAATGGTTCCACTGTTGGGAATCTTACGATGATTTTATCTGTTTGCGGCGAAGGGGACAAAATCCTTGTTCAGCGGAATTGCCACAAGTCGATTATAAATGCCCTGCGCCTCGCCAAAGCCGACCCTGTTTTCATAGAGCCCATTTTTAATGGTGATTGGAAGGTGGCCGGCGGGCTGGATACTGAGGCTGCCAAACGGGCTATAGTACGTTTTCCCGATTTAAAAGCGATTGTCCTTACATACCCTAATTATTACGGGATTGCGGACCCTATCGCTGAGATTATTGAAGTTGCCCACCAAAATGGTATCCCGGTCCTCGTTGATGAGGCGCACGGAGCACACTTCATTGCCGCGGAAGGGTTCCCTGTATCAGCGGTTGCCCTGGGAGCGGACCTTGTTGTCCACTCAGCCCATAAAACCCTTCCCGCAATGACAATGGGGTCATTCCTCCATTTCAATAGCGGGCTGGTCAATCTCGGCCGGGTAAAAGACTATCTGCAAGTGCTCCAGTCTAGCAGTCCATCCTATCCTCTTCTGGCTTCATTGGATTTGGCGCGAGCCTATCTCGGAACTTTTAATCGAAGAGATTTCGCGATCCTTTTTAAGAAAATTCAGCAATTCAGGGAGGAACTGGACCAAATCCCGCAGATACGGGTGTTGACCGAAGAAGGGAAAACCGATCCTCTGAAAGTTGTGATCCAGAGTGCGTGCCGCCTCAATGGCTTTGAAATACAGCAGCTTCTTGAGCATGAGGGCATTTTTACAGAGCTTGCCGACCCCAGCAATGTTTTGTTTGTCCTCCCCCTTTTGAAAGAGGGAATGCCCTACCCGTTTTTGAATACAGTGAAAAAAATTAAAGAGTTACTCTATGATTACGCTCCGGTCCAAAAAGAGACTGACGAATCTTCCAGGGGAGGGGATCTTTCACAGCTCGCCCTTTCATATCGGATGATGGACAGCCTTCAAATTCAACCTGTAAAACTTGAAAATGCAAAGGGAATGATAATGGCAGAGACGATTGTTCCTTATCCGCCCGGGATTCCGCTTTTACTGAAAGGGGAACGGATCAGTGAACCGGTACTACGGAGGCTCACTCAGCTAATTCAATCAGGTTCCCGCTTTCAAGGCGGGGAACGGCTTAAGGACGGAGAGATTCTCATCTATAGATAAAGCATGGAAATTGGAGGTCGCAATGAGAAAAGGATTATTTATTACAACTGAAGGGCCAGAAGGTGCGGGTAAAACAACAGTTCTGAACCTTTTGGATGAACATTTAAAAGAAATGGGAATTAAAACACTTATTACCAGAGAGCCAGGCGGGATTGACATCGCCGAACAAATTAGAAGGGTTATATTGGAGCCGGAAAATACCGCCATGGATCCTCGTACAGAAGCGCTGCTTTATGCGGCGGCAAGAAGGCAGCATCTGGTGGAAAAGGTAAGGCCCGCATTGGAGGCAGGCGCAATCGTCCTTTGCGACCGTTTTGTCGACAGTTCGCTTGCATATCAAGGGTATGCCCGTGGATTGGGTATCGATGAGGTCTACAAGATTAATGAATTTGCAATTGAAACGATGATGCCTGACTTGACCATTTATTTTGATATCGCCCCTGAAGAAGGATTGGCGCGGATTGATAGGCACAAAGGACGCGAAGTGAACCGCCTGGACTTGGAAGAACTTGATTTCCATCAAAAAGTAAGGGAAGGTTACCATCTTCTATTGGAACGGTTCCCGGACAGGATTGCAATGATTGACGCCTCTCTGCCAATGGAGGAAGTCTTTACAGCCGCATTGGCAAAAATACAGGAAATCCTCCCTTTGAAATAGGGAGGTTTTTTTGCTGCGAATAAATTCCGCCTTCACAAATCATGTGGGAAGCAGGAAATCCTGTTATAATGAAGAAAGTATAGGGTACCAATCAAAAAAAGGAGGTTGAAAGAATGAAGTTAATTATTGCGGTGGTGCAGGACCAGGATAGCAACAGGCTGTCAAACGCACTCGTTGAACATAATTTCAGGGCGACCAAGCTTGCTACAACGGGAGGCTTTCTAAAATCGGGAAATACAACCTTTATGATTGGTACGGATGACGCCAGAGTGGAAAAGGCGTTGGAGATTATCAGGATCAACTGTAAAGCAAGGGACCAGCTTGTGGCGCCGGTTTCGCCTATGGGAGGAAATGCGGATTCTTATGTTCCTTACCCGGTTGAAGTCGAGGTTGGCGGAGCAACCGTCTTTGTCCTACCGATTGAGCAATTTTTGCAATTTTAACATACCGCTATTATAGGAAGGCCCCTTTTTTCAAAAAGGCGCCTTCCTCCTTTCAATAAATGAAACTACCATCAGCGGTGGTTATACGCTGATGGTAGCCCATAAGTGGCGGGATACATTGAAGCATAAGCAGGTGAGGCCGATGGCAATGACATGGGACGGGCTTGAACAAATTCAGCCCGCGGCACTGAAAATGATGAAAAACAGTATACAAAAAAGCCGGGTCGCCCATGCCTATTTGTTTGAGGGCATGCGGGGAACGGGGAAAAAGGATGCGGCCAAGCTCTTATCAAAAGCGCTTTTCTGTGAAAATCCAATTGATGGCTTCAAGCCTTGCGAAGCTTGCCTGAACTGCAAGCGGATTAATAGCGGCAACCATCCTGATGTCCACTGGGTTGAACCGGATGGCCTCTCGATTAAAAAACAGCAAATTAAGGAACTGCAGGAAGAGTTCTCGAAAAAAGGGATGGAATCCTCCCGAAAAATGTATGTGATTGATGATGCGGAAAAAATGTCAACAGGTGCATCCAATTCGCTGCTGAAGTTCCTTGAAGAACCAGGAGCCCAGACCGTGGCGCTCCTGCTTACCGAGAATCCCCAGCAAATGTTGCCGACGATCCTGTCACGCTGCCAAATCATAACTTTTCGTCCTCTTTCGCCTGAATTTTTTATAAAACAGCTTGTTGAAAACGGGATCGGCCCGGACTCTGCTCCTCTTCTTGCCCAATTGACAAATAATGTTCATGAGGCGTTGGAACTAAATGCACAGGATTGGTTTGCACAAGCCCAAAAAATAGTGGTAAAATTATATGAAATGCTTAAAAAGAATCCGCTGGAGGCAATGGTCGCGCTCCAGGGGGAATGGTTCCAGCATTTTAAAGAGAAAGAACAGATTGACCGCGGCCTGGATCTTCTACTTCTCGTACTTAAGGACTTATTATATATACAGTTGGGTAAACAGGAGCAAATTGTTTTTAAGAAGGAATCTGGTCGGCTTGAGCAATTTGCCCTTCAAACCCGGACACGGAGCTTGCCTGATCAGATGGCGGCGGTTCTTGAGGCCAAGCGCAGGCTTCATGCCAATATGAACCCCCAGCTTCTGATGGAACAGCTCGTGTTAAAATTGCAGGAGGGATCATCATTTGTATGATGTAGTCGGAGTCCGCTTTAAAAAAGCGGGAAAAATATATTACTTCGATCCCGGAGATCTGCCTATAGAAAAGGATGACTATGTCATTGTCGAAACCGTCCGCGGTGTTGAATTCGGCAAGGTTGTCATCGCCCGCAAACAAGTGGACGAGCATGATGTTGTCCTTCCTTTGAAAAAGGTTGTGCGGATAGCGGATCAAAAGGATAAGCTTATTGTTGAGGAAAACAAGGTGGCTGCGAAGGAAGCTTATGACGTTTGCTGTGAAAAGGTAGACGGTCACCAGCTTGATATGAAGCTTGTCGATGTAGAATATACATTTGACAGAAACAAGGTTATTTTTTATTTTACCGCCGATGGCCGTGTAGATTTCAGGGAACTGGTCAAAGACCTTGCGTCCATTTTCAGGACAAGGATCGAATTAAGGCAAATCGGTGTAAGGGATGAAGCGAAAATGCTGGGGGGAATAGGCCCTTGCGGAAGGATGCTTTGCTGCTCGACCTTCCTTGGAGACTTTGACCCGGTTTCAATCAAGATGGCGAAGGACCAGAATCTTTCACTGAATCCCACCAAAATTTCAGGTCTATGCGGCCGCCTCATGTGCTGCCTGAAATATGAAAATGATGAATACGAAACAGCGAAAGACCTTCTTCCGGATCTTGGTGAAGTGATTACGACGCCGCTGGGAAGAGGGAAAGTTGTTGGGTTGAATATTCTGGAGCGCATTCTCCAGGTTGAAATAAAGGAGCAGGAAAGGGTGCTTGAGTTTACCCTCGACGAAATCCTAAAAGAAGGTGCTTTTTCAATACCATCCACAGACTGATGAGGTGGAATACGTGGATAAGAAGGAAATTTTTGAATCAGTTGGTTCAATGGAAATTCAAATCGGCAACCTTTACCAGCAGCTGGGTGAATTAAAGCAGCATCTGGCAGAAATACTGGAAGAGAATCATTCGCTGAAACTTGAAAATGAGCTCCTGCGCAAGCGCCTCGAAAATACGCCGGAACAGGCGGAAGATTCGGGTAAAAAAGGGAAAAAAGCAGGAGCGTCAGAAACCAGGACCTTGGACATTGGTGAAGGCTATGACAATTTGGCCCGCCTTTACCAGGAGGGGTTCCATATTTGCAATTTGCATTTCGGAAGCCTGCGCAAAGAAGGCGACTGCCTGTTTTGCCTGTCATTTTTGAATAAAAAATAAAGCCTTCCTTTTAGCGGGAAGGCCTTTTTGTGGACGTGGGAGGTAGACAATGGCCGATTTAAAAGATGATGAGCGGCTCGATTATTTGCTTGCTGAAAATTTGAGGATCATTCAAAGCCCGACGGTATTTTCCTTTTCCCTCGACGCGGTCCTGCTGTCACGATTTGTCTATGTTCCGATTCAAAAAGGGAACCTCATTGATTTATGCAGCGGCAATGGCGTGATTCCTCTTTTCCTCAGCAAAAGGACGAAGGGGCGGATTACAGGCGTGGAAATCCAGGAGCGGCTCTATGATATGGCTGTAAGGAGTATCGCCTATAACGGCCTGGAAAGCCGCCTGGAGATGATTCACGGCGATTTGAAGGATATGCCCTCAAGGCTTGGCTATGGAAAATTTGATGTGGTTACCTGCAATCCGCCCTACTTTAAAACGCCGCCAGCCTCTGAAATCAATGAGAATGAACATTTCGCGATTGCCCGGCATGAAATCCTATGCACGCTTGAGGATACAATCCGTGTATCCGCGGCACTTGCCAAGGCGGGTGGAAAGGTTGCTTTTGTTCACCGGCCTGAACGGCTGAACGATATGATTGAGCTAATGAGGAAATACCGGCTTGAGCCGAAACGGCTGAAATTCGTTTACCCCAAGGAGGGCAAGGAGGCGAATACCATGCTTGTGGAAGCGATAAAGGATGGGCAGCCAGGCCTGAAAATCCTTCCGCCTCTTATTGTTTATGATGGAAATAATGAATACACACCTGAAGTGCGAGAGATTTTATATGGAAGAAACTGAACATTATTTCTATGTATTGCAATGCCGGGATGGAAGTTATTATGGAGGCTATACAACTGACCTCGAACGAAGGGTCAGGCTTCATAATGAGGGGAAAGGAGCCAAATATACTAGGGGCCGCGGGCCGGTTGAGCTTGTTTTTGCCCGGGCCTTTCAAACAAAGACCGAAGCAATGCGGGCAGAATACCGCTTCAAACAGCTTTCAAGGGCAAAAAAGGAAGAGTATTTGGCAACGGAAGGGGAATGTGCGGATGCAGCAGCAGAAGAGCTTTGAAAATGAAAATCATAAGGGAATCCTTTACCTCGTTCCAACCCCAATCGGAAATTTGGAGGATATGAGTTTTCGCGCAATCCGCCTCCTCAAGGAAGCGGCGGTTATCGCGGCAGAGGATACCCGAAATACAAAGAAACTGTGTAATTATTTTGAAATAGAAACTCCAGTCGTCAGTTACCATGAACACAACAAAGAAGCAAGCGGGGAAAAATTGCTGGAAAGGCTGATTAAAGGCGAGAAAATAGCTTTGGTCAGCGATGCGGGCATGCCGGCGATTTCAGACCCGGGATACGACATTATCGTTATGGCAATAAAGGAAAATATCGCAGTCGTTTCGCTCCCGGGAGCAAACGCGGCCCTCACTTCACTCATTGCATCCGGGCTGCCGCCGCAGCCGTTTTATTTCTATGGTTTCCTGAACAGGCAGCGCAAGGAGAAGAAAAATGAACTGGAAGAGTTAAAAAAACAATCGGCAACCATCATCCTCTATGAATCACCCCACCGCCTGAAGGAAACGCTCAGCCTCATCCTTGAGATATTGGGAAACCGGAGAATAGTCCTTTGCAGGGAACTGACGAAAAAATTCGAGGAATTTATCCGTGGAACCGTTGAGGAAGCCATTGACTGGTGCGGGAGCGGGGAGGTCCGGGGGGAATTTTGCCTTGTTCTTGAGGGCGGGAAGGAAACGGTATCGGAAGATTCGCCATGGTGGGAAGCCATGTCCATCGAAGAACATGTCAACTACTATATTTCGGCTGAAAACCTTGCCTCAAAGGATGCAATAAAAAAAGCAGCAAAAGACCGGGGCCTAAGCAAGCGCGATATTTACAGGGAATATCATGTAGAGTAGACAGAATCGATTAGTGTAAAAAAGGCTTCCCCTTTTGTTGGGGAAGCCTTTTGAAAATTATTTGCTGAATACAGATTCGATTTCTTTCAATAGCTGTTCTGCGCCTTCACGGCTAAGGATTAGCTTGCCATCTGCCAGTGACACGTTGTCATCGGAAACCTCGCCTGTGACTTGGCAAGTCATGTTAGGCTTGTATTTTTTCAGGATGATGCGCTCATCGTCTACATAGATTTCAAGAGCGTCTTTTTCTGCGATGCCAAGTGTGCGTCTTAGTTCGATAGGAATGACCACCCGGCCGAGTTCGTCAACTTTACGTACAATACCAGTAGATTTCATGTAATGCTTCTCCTCCCATTTTTAAAAAAGATTCTCTAATAATACATCATTCGTCATTATTCGACAATTTTTTTAATAATTTTATAATACCAGCGATTCCCAAATTCGTCAATCAATTTATCGTGAAAAAAGGATTAACAAGTTTTGGGTATTAAAAAAACCCTGCTGCATCAATGTTTTCTGAAAATATATATTTTTATTGAAAAAACAGGAAAAAATTAAGTAACACTTTACTAGTATAATAAAAAAAACGAAAAACGCAAATTTCGACAAAATCTTTTTTTTAATCCTCAGCAAGCAAACAACATACTATTCGACACACTTGAGTTTTTTATAGGGATAGAAAAGAAAAGTTTTTCCCGCCTTGAATGGCAAGGGGTCAATTATATTGCAGAAAAATTGGATTTTCGGTATATTTTGTTGATAGAAGCTGAAAAGAAAAGGCAATAATGACCTCAACGGCCTTTGGGCGATAGGTATATATGAAGGAGGGATCTCGATGGAAAAGAGAGATAAAACGTTTTATCTGACAACCCCCATTTACTACCCGAGCGGTAATTTGCATATTGGGCATGCGTATACGACGGTTGCCGGGGATGCGATGGCCCGGTACAAGCGGCTTCGCGGCTATGATGTGATGTATTTGACTGGTACGGACGAACACGGCCAGAAGATTCAGCGAAAAGCTGAAGAAGAAGGGCTGACACCTCAGCAGTATGTGGATGGGATTGTATCAGGCATCCAAGAGCTTTGGAAAAAACTTGATATTTCCTATGATGATTTTATCAGAACAACGCAGGACAGGCATAAAAAATCGGTCGACAAGCTTTTTGCCCAGCTTGTCGAACAGGGTGATATTTATCTCGATGAATATGAAGGCTGGTATTGTACGCCATGCGAGTCCTTTTATACGGACAGGCAGCTTGTTGAAGGGAATTGCCCTGATTGCGGTCGCCCCGTTGAGAAGGTCAAGGAAGAATCGTATTTTTTCCGGATGAGCAAATATGCAGATAGGCTTCTCAAATATTACGAAGATAATCCAGACTTTATCCAGCCTGAATCTCGAAAAAATGAAATGATCAACAATTTCATTAAACCAGGGCTCGAGGATCTTGCTGTTTCAAGGACTACGTTCGATTGGGGCATCAAGGTGCCCGGCAACCCGAAGCATGTTATTTATGTTTGGATAGACGCCTTGTCCAACTATATTACAGCGTTGGGCTATGGAAGCGAAGATGATTCGAAATACAGGAAATATTGGCCAGCCGACGTCCATTTGGTCGGAAAGGAAATTGTCCGTTTCCATACGATTTATTGGCCAATCATGCTTATGGCTTTGGGGCTCCCTCTNAGGGAATGTCGTAAACCCTGTCACATTGATTGACAGGTACGGGCTTGACGCCTTAAGGTATTACCTCCTGCGTGAGGTTCCGTTTGGCTCGGACGGCGTTTTCACTCCGGAAGGTTTTGTTGAACGGATCAATTTCGACCTGGCTAATGACCTGGGGAACCTTCTTAACCGTACAGTAGCCATGATCGACAAATACTTTGATGGAGAGATACCGGCTTACGCGGGCTCTGTCACAGAGTATGACGAGAGCCTCCTCTCAGCCAATAGGGAGGCTGTCTCGAAGTATGAGGAAGCGATGGAAAAAATGGAGTTTTCCGTAGCCCTTTCATCGGTTTGGCAGTTAGTAAGCCGTTCCAATAAATACATTGACGAAACCCAGCCTTGGGCAATAGCCAAGGACGAGGAGCGTAAAGCTGAACTTGGTTCCGTAATGGCGCACTTAGCCGAATCACTACGGAGGATCGCGGTCCTATTACAGCCATTCCTGACACGCTCCCCGCAGCAGATTTTTGAACAGCTAGGGATTGCGGGCGACTCCCTGAAGTCATGGGAGAGCCTATCCGAATTCGGTATTATTCCGGCCGGGACAAAAGTATCGAAAGGAAATCCTTTGTTCCCGCGTCTCGAAATTGCGGAAGAGGTCGAATTTATAAAAGCGGAAATGCAGGGCCCGGCAGCGCCTGCTCCCGAACCGGAACAAAAACGGGAAGAAAAGAAAGAAGAAGCGCCTGAAACAGAAGAAATCTCAATCGATGAGTTTATGAAAATCGATTTAAGGATCGCCGAAGTACTCCATGCGGAGCAGGTGAAGAAGGCTGATAAGCTTTTGAAGCTGCAGCTCGACCTCGGGTATGAAAAGCGCCAGGTTGTATCCGGAATCGCCGAGTACTACAAACCCGAAGAATTAATAGGCAGAAAGGTCATTTGCGTAACCAATCTCAAGCCTGTTAAATTACGTGGCGAATTGTCCCAGGGAATGATCCTCGCAGGAAAAACAGACGGAACACTTTCATTGGCATCGGTTGACCAGGACCTGCCAAACGGGACAAAAATTAAGTAACCAACAAAAAAACGATGGGGAATGCCCGCCGACCAGCAGCCGGTGCATTCCCTTTTCCGTATATAACAAGAGGTAATGACAGGAAAGGAAGTGGCGGCATGCTGATAGATACCCACGCGCACTTGAACGCTGAGCAGTATGAGGAAGATGTGGAAGAAGTAATAACCCGGGCGAAGGAGAATGGAGTCGGCAAAATTGTCGTTGTCGGATTTGATCGGCCAACAATCGAGAAAGCCATCGGGCTAGCTGAAACCCATGATTTCATTTATGCATGTATCGGCTGGCACCCGGTTGATGCTATCGACATGACGGATGAGGACCTCTCATGGATTGAGGAGCTCGCGGCGCATTCCAAGGTTGTCGCCCTTGGTGAGATGGGCTTGGATTATCACTGGGACAAATCACCCAGGGATATCCAGAAGGAAGTGTTCAGAAAACAAATCAGGCTGGCCAAAAAAGTGAAATTGCCGATTGTCATCCATAACAGGGAGGCGACAGCCGATATTGTGGAGATCCTTAAAGAGGAAGGTGCGTCAGAGGTCGGGGGCATTATGCACTGCTATAGCGGGAGCGTGGAAATTGCCAGGCAATGCGTGGATATGAACTTTTATATTTCACTTGGCGGGCCGGTAACGTTTAAAAATGCGGTTAAGCCGAAGGAAGTAGCGGCTGAGCTGCCGCTCGACAGGCTGCTGATTGAAACTGACTGCCCTTACCTTACTCCGCACCCACACAGGGGAAAGCGCAATGAACCAGGCTATGTCAAGCTCGTCGCTGAAGAAATTGCCAGGATTAAAGGAATTTCGTTTGAAGAAGTTGCAAAAGCCACAACCGAAAATGCTATGCGATTATTCGGCATAAGCTGATAGAAGATGGTGTCGAATTGAAAGAAAGTTTGTCCATTTTTTAAATAAAAACAAAAAGTTCTACAAGTCTCCTTTTCTGCATAGGATGAACATGTCGATAAGTTATTCTTTGCTTTTTCAGGAGGGATGTGCATAATTAGAACTACCTTCGGAAATGTGCCAGAGTTGACAGCCGGCAATATGGTTCTATATAATCACTCCAAGAAAAGGAGGCGTTTTTCATCGGATCCATAAACATGAAAAGCCTGTTTCCAACGTCATTGAGTAGGAAAAAAGTGGCGATATTTTTTGCCAGTTTCCTAGTTTTCATGACTACCCTCGGGTTCCTTTTTTATGAAGGGTCAAAAAGCACTGTCGCCTTGACGATCAACGGCAAGGAAAAGATGGTTGAAACCCGGGCCGGAACCGTGGAAGATCTATTCAGGGAGTTGAACATAAAGGTCAACTCAAATGACTATTTGTTTCCTCCAGTCGGGACCAAGGTGAAAAACAATCTTGAAATCGTCTGGAAGAAAGCGAAGCAGGTTGAAATTGTCAAAGATAACGAGAAGAAAACGGTATGGACTACAGCCGACACGGTTGGGGAGCTCCTTAACGAGCAGAAGATAGCGTTGATAGCACAAGACCATATTTCAGTAAAACCGCAAGAGCCGATCAGCGACAAAATGAGCATTGAAATCAAGAAAGCCCTTAATTTAAGCTTAATCGATGGCACCAAGAAAGAACAAAAAGTGTGGTCCACTTCGGCTACGGTCGCTGACTTTTTAAAACAGCAAGGCATTACACTAAATAAATTTGATCGAGTTGAACCTTCCTTGCAGGATAAGGTAAAACCAAATGCCGTGATAAAGGTCATTCGAGTAGAAAAAGTCACCGATGTAGTGGAAGAACCAATTCAGTTTGCCGTGGTCACAAAGAAGGATGCCAAACTGGCAAAAGGTAAAAAGAAGGTTGTCAACGAAGGGAAAGAAGGGCTTCGCTCTAAGAAGTTTGAAGTTGTCCGCGAAAATGGCAAAGAGGTCACCCGTAAGCTTATAAGTGAAAAAACAGTCCGGGCCAAACAGGATAAAGTTGTGGCTGTTGGTACAAAGGTCCTTGTCGCCCAGGTTTCAAGGGGCGCCGCTCCTGCCGGTGGTCAAGAGCTATATGTATCCTCGACGGCTTATACGGCTAGCTGCAATGGCTGTTCCGGCACGACCGCGACAGGAATCAATCTCCGCGCGAATCCGCACGTAAAAGTAATTGCCGTGGATCCGAGGGTCATCCCGTTAGGTTCAAAAGTATATGTTGAAGGATACGGATACGCCATCGCGGCCGATAAAGGGTCGGCGATAAAAGGACATAAAATCGACGTCTTTTTCCCTGATTTATCCGATGCCTATCGTTGGGGAACAAGGAAAGTGAAGATTAAAATTTTGAATTAGCAACGCATACATAAATGCAGGGGGCCAACCTCTGCATTTTGTTTTTGTCCCCGAAATTACTTATACTTAAGGACGTAAATCCTTTACTACTTATTTAGACGGAAAAGGTTACAGTTTGGTTTCAATATTTTTTCAAAAAGATTAAGTTTTATTTCCATATACGATGGAGGACGCAATGAAAATAAAGGAAATCATCGTCGTAGAAGGCAAAGATGACACTACGGCAATCAAGAGGGCTGTAGAAGCGGATACAATTGAAACGAACGGTTCAGCCTTGAATGAGGAAACAATAGAAAAAATAAGGCTCGCGAAAGAAAAAAGGGGAGTAATCATATTTACGGACCCTGATTTTCCGGGTGAAAAAATCCGCCATGAAATAGCACGGAAGGTTCCGGGCTGCAAGCACGCATTTTTGCCTAAAGAAGAGGCGAGAGAGCGGCGAGGGCGGGGGATCGGAGTTGAGCACGCAGAACCGGAAGCAATCCGGATCGCGTTAAAGGACGCGCAGTTGACAAATGAAGAGGCGGCCGAGGAAATAACCCAGGAGGATTTGATGGATGCCGGGCTGATTGGCGGACCCGGGGCAAGCGAGAAAAGGGCTAGGCTGGGAAAAATCCTTAAAATCGGGTATACGAATGGAAAACAGCTCCACAAACGGCTAAAAATGTTCCAAATCAGCGGCAGCCAATTTGCCGGGGCATTAAAAGCAATCCAGCAGGAGGACAAAAATGGATAAAGATATAGCAACCCCATTAAGGACAAGGGCCATACTTGAGAAATACGGCTTTTCGTTCAAGAAGAGCCTTGGGCAAAACTTCTTGATCGATACGAATATATTACGGAAAATCGTAGATGCGGCAGGCATAACAAGTGAGACGGGAACAATTGAAATTGGACCGGGCATTGGGGCGCTTACCGAGCAGCTTGCAAAGGCGAGCAGGAAGACGTTGGCGTTTGAAATCGATCAGCGCCTTTTGCCGATCCTTGAGGACACCCTATCTCCGTATCCGAATGTAAAGGTCATACACAGTGATTTTTTGAAGGCTGACGCGGCGGAGGTTATCAGGGAAGAGTTCACCCCAGGAATGGATCTGGTTGTCGCGGCGAATTTGCCTTATTATGTGACGACGCCAATCATCATGAAAATCCTGGAGGACAAACTTCCTGTCCGGGCAATTGTCGTAATGCTCCAAAAGGAAGTCGCGGACAGGATTTCGGCAGTACCGGGCTCCAAGGACTATGGGTCGCTATCCATAGCCGTCCAGTATTACACAGAGGCTGAAACAGTCATGATCGTCCCAAAAACGGTCTTTGTCCCGCAGCCGAATGTTGATTCTGCTGTCATTCGCCTAAACGTAAGAAGTAAACCTGCCGTAACGGTCACCAATGAAGAGTTTTTCTTTAAAATTACAAGGGCCGCATTCGCACAGCGGCGGAAAACAATCCTGAACAACCTTACGAGCCAGCTTGAAAGAGGGAAAGAGCAAAAGGATGCGATAACGGCGGCGCTTGAGAAGGCGGGCATTGAGCCATCCAGGAGAGGGGAAACACTGTCCCTTGAAGAGTTTGCGCGCTTAAGTGAAGCGCTTCTTCCTGCTTTCAGCTGATTCTCGCCCACCGCGCCGGAAAAGGGCGATAGTCACCTGTTGTTTTGTATCCGCATAGCTTATGGAAGAAACCTATTGGGGTGAATTCTGTGGCTATAAAGAAAATGGATATCGTCGGCAGGCGTTCGTATAACTGTGACATCCTTTTCAGGGTAATTGATATCGTGGAGAAGGATGGCCGGCAGGTTGCTTATCTTTATGGGGAATATATTCGGCTGGCGGCAGACGCCCCCATCGAGGATTTAATAGTCATGGGCATGGCCGAAATGCAAAAGCTAACAAATGAATACCGTTCCAAGGAGGAACAATCCCTCGAGCTTTTCCGCCAGGATGTAACCTTGCTGAAGCAAAGGCAGGAATATCAGGCGACAGGCGGTTATGCCAATCTAACGAACTATTTTCAAATTCCCGGCAAGGTGCTGCATCTTGACGGGGATCAAACGTATTTAAAAAAATGCCTGGCGCTTTATGAAAAGATTGGGATTCCCGTATTTGGAATCCATTGCAGCGAGAAGGAGATGCCTGAACGGATTAGCGGGTTCCTTGATTATTACCGGCCCGATATCCTGGTCGTAACCGGTCATGACGCCTATTCGAAGGCAAAAGGGAAAAAGAGCGACCTCAATGCATATCGCCACTCCAAACAATTTGTCGAGACTGTCAAGGAGGCGAGGAGGAAGGTTCCCAGCCTCGACCAGCTCGTAATATTTGCCGGGGCGTGCCAGTCACATTTTGAATCGCTCATAACCGCCGGGGCGAATTTTGCCAGCTCGCCTTCACGGATTAATATCCATGCTCTTGATCCGGTTTATATCGTTGCGAAAATCAGCTTCACCCCGTTCATGGAGCGGATCCACGTATGGGATGTTTTAAGGAACACGCTTACGGGTGAGAAGGGGCTGGGAGGAATAGAAACAAAGGGCGTTTTAAGGACCGGAATGCCCTACCGTCCGGAATACGCGCAGGAGGGGGAATAAGCCTTAATAAGAGGCTTATTTTTCTTTTGTTTGTAAAACTTCCCATTACATAAAAAGCTGTCGATAGGTAAAACTAACGCTTGTTGAAATTTATAGAAAAAAGAAGAACAAAAAATATTGACAATCTTTTTCTGGGACTGATATAATTTATGTTTTTTCTTTGACAATTTTATGTCAGCGTGTTATACTTTACACAGTGAGGTGGACCGAATGCCAAAAACACTTGCCGATATTAAAAAGGCTCTGGATTCAAATTTGGGTAAAAGGCTCTTGCTTAAAGCCAACGGAGGCCGCAGAAAGACGATTGAACGGTCTGGCGTCCTGGCGGAGACATACCCATCAGTATTTGTTATTGAACTGGATCAGGAAGAAAATGCATTTGAACGTGTTTCTTACAGCTATGCGGATGTACTGACAGAAACAGTCGAAATCACCTTTTATGAAGAAACAGCAGGACAGGCGGCACTAAGCTAGATACAATTTTTTGCAGGACAGCGGCGATTCATGCCGCTGTTTTTGCTTTTTATACGCTAAACGGGCGCTTGCGCTTTTCTGACAAGATAAGGAATGATGAAATGGCTGGTTAGCCAGCATACTAAGAATGCCGCGGCTGCCGGAAGGGGTTTTATAATGGCAAGAAGACGTGGTGTAATGTCTGACCGTTTTAAAGAAGAACTTGCAAAGGACCTAGGTTTCTATGATGTCGTTGAAAAAGAAGGCTGGGGCGGCATAAGGGCGCGTGACGCTGGCAACATGGTAAAGCGCGCAATCGAACTGGCGGAGCAGCAGCTTCTCCAGGGCGGCCGAGGATGAAGCCTCTGCGTCTTAACAGGCTGGGAAACCTGCTTATGGCAGGCGGGCTTATGTATAAAAAGCTTGGCCGGCTCACTTCGGGAACGGAAGAAGCCGGCAGCTTGCTGAAAAAAGAAGAACATCTGGAAGAGCCGGGAACACTCTGGTATTCAAAAACGGCCGGCGTGAAACCGGGCCAGCGGGCCATTCGTATAAAATAACACTTGCAGCGCGGCAGGCCGGGATTATCCCGGCCTAATTACATTTTTACCTGTAGTTCGGGAAACAGAGGTCTTATCGGATTGTTTTTGTGGTAAAATAGGACAAAAACAGATGGGAATTGTCCAGTCATGGCCTAAAAGGGATTGCTTGTGCATCCCGGCAATGAAAAAAGATGCGTCAATTTATCCGGGGAGTGGCCGGGTGGCGCGCCAGCTGGAACATTTAAAAGTAGGTGGACCTCAGTGAAGCTTTTAGTCAAAGCCCCAGCAAAGATTAACCTGTCGCTTGATGTATTGCACAAACGGCCGGATGGCTATCATGAAGTAGAAATGATTATGACGACTATCGACCTTGCCGACCGTCTCGAACTGTCGCAATCGGAGGATGGCCAAATACGGATTCAATCCCAAAGCCGGTATGTCCCGGATGATGAACGGAATCTTGCCTATCAGGCAGCTAAGCTTTTAAAGGATCGTTTTGATGTAAAAGAAGGCGTTACAATTTCAATTGAAAAAGTGATTCCCGTCGCGGCCGGGCTTGCGGGCGGAAGCAGTGATGCGGCGGCCGCCCTAAGAGGTCTGAATAAATTATGGGGACTTGGGTTATCCCTCGATGAACTGGCCGTTCTGGGCGCGGAAATCGGCTCGGATGTTTCATTTTGTGTTTACGGGGGAACTGCGCTTGCGACCGGCAGGGGAGAACGGATTGAAGAACTTCCCGCCCCTCCGACATGCTGGGTGATTCTGGCTAAACCGCATATAGGGGTTTCGACAGCGGATGTTTATAAGAAACTCGACCTTTCAGGGATTGTCCATCCCGATACAAAAGCGATGATCCAGGCAATCCGGGAAAAGGATTACGAGGGGGTTTGCGGGAATGTCGGCAATGTCCTGGAAGAAGTTACGCTGAAGCATTACCCGAATGTTGCACAAATCAAAGATCAAATGAAGCGATTCGGGGCGGATGCCGTCCTAATGAGCGGGAGTGGGCCAACGGTATTTGGCCTGGTGAGGCACGACTCCCGGCTGAACAGGATTTATAATGGTCTGCGGGGCTTTTGTGGACAGGTTTTCGCGGTGAGGATGCTGGGTGAGCGCCACCTTGAATAAATCCGTACATTTATGTTACATTAAAGTAAAACATTCGGTATTTGGAGGTTTCCATGAAATTTCGCCGCAGTGAACGCCTAATAGACATGACTCATTACCTGCTTGAACGGCCCCGCGAACTGGTACCGCTTACCTTTTTCGCGGAACGGTATTCCTCGGCTAAATCATCGATAAGCGAGGATTTGGCCATTATTAAAGAAACATTTGAAGAAAGGGGGGTGGGAACCCTCCAAACAGTGCCGGGGGCTGCCGGGGGAGTTAAATTCCTGGTTAAAATCAGTGATAGCCACGCGAAGCATTATATTAAAGAGCTTTGTGAATTGATCGCCACGCCTGACCGCCTGCTTCCAGGCGGGTACTTGTATTTGGCGGATATTCTTGGAAATCCGTCGATTGTCGAGACCGCGGGGAAAATTATCGCTTCAGCCTATGCATCTGCTAAAATTGATGTTGTTATGACGGTTGCAACGAAGGGCATTCCTCTTGCATACGCGGTCGCTACCCAGCTGAACGTGCCAGTTGTCATTGTAAGGCGCGACAGCAAAGTTACGGAAGGCCCGACAGTCAGTATCAACTATGTATCCGGATCGGCAAAACGGATCCAAACGATGCTCCTTTCAAAGCGCAGTCTTGCGGAAGGATCAAAGGTTCTGATTGTCGATGACTTCATGAAGGCCGGCGGAACGGTGGTCGGGATGGTCAGCCTACTTGAAGAGTTCAATGCGTCGGTTGCGGGTATCGCGGTGCTTGTTGAATCGGAGAAAATCGAGGAAAGGCTCGTCGATGAATATATTTCGCTTGTCCAGCTCGCCGATGTGGATGTAAGGGAAAAAAGGATTAAAGTAAAGGAAGGAAATTATTTTAACAGAAATGGGATGGAGGAGTAAAAATGGAAAGTGTCCAAACACAAAAAGCGCCCGCGGCAATTGGCCCTTATTCGCAAGGCATCATCGTCAATAATATGTTTTACAGCTCTGGCCAAATTCCCCTAACGCCTGAAGGGACGATGGTGGAAGGCGATATCGTAGCCCAGGCAAGGCAGGTTTTTCAAAATCTGGAGGCTGTATTATCGGCCGCGGGGGCGTCTTTTGAAACTGTCGTGAAAACAACTGTCTTTATAAAAAACATGGATGATTTCGCGGCTTTGAATGAAGTATACGCGGATTATTTTCCTGTACATAAACCAGCCAGGTCAACGGTCGAGGTAGCGAGGCTTCCAAAGGACGCGCTTGTTGAAATTGAAGTTGTCGCCCTTGTAAAATAAACAATCCAGGCACCTTTATATACAAAAATTCCCACTTTTATCAAAAGTTCACTAATTTGCCCTTATTTTTCAAAAAAATCTTAAAATAAAGAAGGAATTGAACAACATCTGGCGAATATGGTAGTAGGAATTTATTTTTCAAGGGAAAAGGGTGTGAACAAATGGAAGTGACAGACGTAAGATTGCGGCGGGTAAACACAGAAGGGCGAATGAGAGCGATTGCATCAATAACGCTCGACAATGAATTTGTCGTCCATGATATCCGTGTGATCGATGGCAACAATGGCTTGTTCGTGGCAATGCCAAGCAAGCGGACTCCGGACGGGGAATTCCGTGATATTGCCCATCCGATCAATTCCGGAACCCGCGGGAAGATTCAGGAAGCAGTTCTGGCCGAGTACCACCGTCTTGGAGAATTAGAAGTAGAATTTGAAGAAGCCGGAGCTTCCTAAGAATACCGCAACGAGGGCCTACTTCGAAAGTCAGGC
This sequence comes from Neobacillus piezotolerans, assembly GCF_003362805.1. Classification (GTDB taxonomy): domain Bacteria; phylum Bacillota; class Bacilli; order Bacillales; family Cytobacillaceae; genus Bacillus_D; species Bacillus_D piezotolerans. The sequence continues at coordinate 35,370 of NZ_QNQT01000018.1, read as the reverse complement.
TCTTTTTTCGTTTTGTCCAAGCCCCTGTTGTCCCCCGGAATCCACATCTTGTGTCAATTTTATACATTCCTCCAGTATTCTTGAAATGGGCGCCCATTTACGTTAATATTTTAAATTGGATAAAGTGCAGCCGCCGGCAGGGTGTTTTTTCATCCTGCCTTAGCCTGGGATGGGGATGCCTTCTAAAGGATTTCCTGGAAAATCCCCCTCTATTCAAAAAGAAAATGCGCAATCGCGCGGGCTAGTAGCATGTTGTTGCGCGGCGGGTGCCTGGAAGATCGAAACGTAATTCTGTTTTATATAAAAGAATATTGGAGGCATGGCCATGTCGAACCGTTTTGCTGTCATTCTGGCTGCCGGCCAGGGGACACGTATGAAATCGAAACTTTATAAAGTACTTCACCCTGTATGCGGTAAGCCAATGGTAGAACATGTGGTTGACCAGATATCAAATCTTTCCGTTGAAGAAATAGTGGCTGTTGTCGGCCATGGGGCTGAGCAGGTAAAAGAAATGCTCGGGGAAAAATGTAAATATGCGCTTCAGGACCAGCAGTTAGGCACAGCCCACGCAGTCATGCAGGCGGCTTCGCTATTGGAAGGCCGGGAAGGGACAACCCTGGTTGTGTGCGGTGACACGCCGCTCATCCGGGCAGAAACGATGGAGGAATTGTTCAGGCATCACACCGAACATTCCGCCAAGGCTACCGTCCTGACCGCCGATATGGATAATCCCGCTGGATACGGCCGTGTTGTTCGGAATACGAGCGGGCATGTCGAAAAAATTGTTGAGCATAAAGATGCGAGCGAGGAAGAACGCGCCATAACGGAGATAAATACCGGAACGTATTGCTTTGACAATAAAGCCCTGTTTGAAGCACTCCAGAGCGTTTCAAATGAAAACTCTCAAGGAGAATACTATTTGCCGGACGTCATTGAAATCCTCAAGGGGCAGGGTGAAACAGTCACCGCGTACCTGGCGGAAAATCCTGATGAAACGCTTGGGGTTAACGATCGGGTCGCCCTTTCCGAAGCTGAGCGGCTTATGAGGGAGCGCATTAATGAGATTCATATGAGGAACGGGGTCACACTCATTGATCCAGCCAATACTTACATCGGCGTTGATATTGAAATCGGCCGGGACACCCTCATTTACCCGGGAACCATTCTTAGCGGAACAACGGTTATCGGCGAGGAATGCATAATCGGGCCGAATACTGAAATAGATTCATGTGAAATTGGGAACAAAACGGTTATCCGCCAGTCGGCAGCCTTTAAAAGTTCGATTGGTTCAAATGTCAATATCGGTCCGTTCGCCCATATCCGGCCGGATTCAGCTCTTGGCAATGACGTGAAAATTGGGAATTTCGTAGAAATAAAGAAGGCCGTGATCGGCGATTCCAGCAAGGCGTCCCACTTAAGCTATATCGGGGATGCGGAGGTTGGCCGGGATGTAAATATCGGCTGCGGCTCCATTACCGTCAACTATGATGGCAAAAACAAGTTTTTGACAAAAATAGAGGATGGGGTATTTATCGGCTGCAATTCCAACCTGGTAGCCCCGGTGACAATCGGAAAAGGGGCCTATGTCGCAGCGGGTTCCACCATTACGGAAAATGTGCCTCCGGATGCATTGTCCCTGGCAAGGGCGCGGCAGGTAAACAAAGAAAACTATGTCCAAAAACTTAATATAAGGAAATAATCAATTGGAGGCCATCATGTCAAATCAATACCTAGATCCGAATTTAAAGGTGTTCAGCCTAAACTCAAACTTCCCGCTGGCCGATGAGATTGCGAAAGTAATCGGTGTCGAACTCGGAAAATGTTCCGTTACCCGTTTCAGTGACGGCGAAATCCAGATTAATATCGAAGAGAGCATCCGCGGCTGCGATGTGTATGTCATTCAATCGACGAGCGCTCCAGTGAATGAAAATATTATGGAATTGCTTATCATGATCGATGCTTTGAAACGGGCGTCTGCGAAGACAATCAATATTGTTATGCCTTACTATGGTTATGCGCGCCAGGACAGGAAAGCGCGCGCCCGTGAGCCGATTACAGCAAAGCTTGTAGCAAACCTGCTTGAAACGGCTGGCGCTACCCGCGTTATTACATTTGATTTGCATGCGCCTCAAATCCAGGGATTTTTCGATATCCCGATCGATCATTTGATGGGTGTGCCAATCTTGTCTGAGCATTTCAGGAACAGGGACCTGAATGGCGATATCGTCATTGTGTCCCCTGACCATGGTGGTGTTACCCGCGCCAGGAAGATGGCTGAACGCCTAAAAGCGCCAATCGCGATTATTGACAAGCGCCGCCCGCGCCCGAATGTTGCCGAAGTAATGAATATAGTCGGACATATTGAAGGCAAAGTAGCGATTTTGATTGATGATATTATTGATACGGCCGGCACCATTACCCTTGCCGCGAACGCGCTCATTGAAAATGGCGCCGCGGATGTATATGCGTGTTGCACACATCCGGTCCTTTCCGGCCCGGCAATTGAACGGATCCAAAATTCGAAAATCAAGGAATTGGTTGTTACGAATACAATTGAGCTTAAGGACGAAAAGAAGATTCCTAAGATTACAACTCTGTCAGTAGCCCCGCTTATCGGTGAAGCAATCATCAGGGTGCATGAGGAGCAATCAGTAAGCACATTGTTTGATTAATCTGTTGAGAGGGTCCCCCGTTTCGGGCAGGGCCTTTTCCTCGCGTTTTAGCAGGTTTTCACCTATTAGATGAACTGAATGCGTTTAGACCGACCTTTTTTGGGGCACTTTTTTAGAGAGAACCAAATGAGAAATGGAAGGGGATAAATTCATGAGTACAGTTTTACAGGCAAAGAACCGCGGCGGAGAGAAAAAGGTATCAGTCAGGAAATTACGGAGGGAGGGCAATATCCCGGCTGTGGTTTACGGGTCAAAGGTTGAAAGTGTGCCAGTTTACGTAAGCGCGGCTGAATTTGCCAAAACCATCAAGCAGGTTGGCAGGAACGGAATCATTTCGCTGGATGTAGAGGGACAAAAGCAGGATGTCGTCCTGACGGAATACCAAAAGGATGTCATCAACAATGAAATTACCCATGCCGACTTCCTGGCGGTTGACAAGTCATCCAAAATCAATGTGGATGTGAACGTCGCACTTGTCGGGGACGCCCCGGGGGTAAAGGATGGAGGCATTTTGCAGCAGCCATTGTTTACCGTATCCATTACAAGCACTCCGGCGAATATCCCTCCATCAATCGAAGTGGATATTACAAATCTGCAGGTTGGGGAGACAATTACAATCGCTGATTTGAACACTGATGGAAAGTACCTTATTAACCACGAAGAAGATGAAGTTGTCGCTTCCATCCTTCCGCCAAAAGTTGAAGAGGAAATTGATAGCGGCGAACAGCAGGATGGCGGAGTACCGGAAAATGAAGAAGGACGGGAGACCGAAGCTTCGGAAGAATAGGTTGCCAGACGTAGCCTTAGCAATTAAGGTTACGTCTTTTATGATTTTGGAACGGGGGAATCAGTTGTGAAGTTGATTGTCGGTTTGGGGAATCCCGGAAGGCAGTATGAGGGCACGAGGCATAACATCGGTTTTGAAGTGATTGAGAGGCTTGCCGGCCGGCTGGGCATTCCACTGGACCAATTCAAACACAAAGGCATTTTCGGGATTGGCCACTATAAAGGTGAAAAGGTAATGCTCCTGATGCCCCTTACATATATGAATCTGTCAGGCGAATCCATCCGTGCGGCCATGGATTTTTATAAAATCGACACAGAGGACGTCCTTGTGATTTATGATGATCTTGACCTCCCTGCCGGAAAAATCCGCCTCCGCCAAAAAGGGAGCCCGGGCGGCCATAATGGCATCAAATCAACGATCGCCCATCTTGGAACGGCCGACTTCAACAGGATCAGGATTGGGATTAGCAGGCCGCCAGCCGGCATGGCTGTGCCCGACTATGTCCTGGGACGGTTCAGGAAGGAAGAGGAACCGCTGATGGCGGAAGCCGTCGAGAAAAGCGCTGCCGCCTGTGAAGCATGGTTTGAAAAGCCCTTTTTGCAAGTTATGAACGAATATAACCAGTAGGCAGGCATTGCCATGGAGGAAAGGCAATAAAATGGAGGAAATGAATAATCTTTTCCCGCGCCGTCCATACTATGGATACGGCTTATGTTAGGAGGGAATTGATTGTCGATCCATTATATTTGCCGCCATTGCGGCACAGCGCTCGGTTCGATTGACCGGACGTCGGCGGACTCTGTGATGCTCGGTCTTCATGCGCTTAACGGGCGGGAAAGGGCCGCGATGGTTTCATATCAGCAAAATGGTGATATACAAATAAAGTCCATATGTGAGGATTGCCAGGAATCACTTGAAAAAGACCCGAGTCTACATCAATATGATTACTTGATTCATTAATCAGGCTTTGGAGTAAGTTCCAAAGCATTTTTCTGTTTCTATATGATAGGAGTAAAATAAATGAGTTTTGGAGAACAAGGAAAAGCATCCAGAGGAGCTAAGGAAGGAGGGAATGGAATGGAAGGATTAAAAGAGCTGTTTCTTCAGCAGGAAGACATACAATCGCTTATTAGCGGAGTGGATGGCGGCTTAAAGGAACAGCTGGTCGCAGGTTTATCCGGCTCATCCCGGACCGTCCTCGCGGCGGCGATTTACAGGCAGACGGAAAGGCCAATCCTTCTCGTCACCCATAACCTCCTTCAGGCCCAAAAGCTTTATGATGACATTTCCAGCCTTTTATTGGAACGGGAAGTATACTTATTCCCCGCCAATGAATTGATCGCCGCGGAAATGAGCATCGCAAGCCCCGAGTTAAGGGCTCAAAGGATTGAAGTGCTTAATGACTGGAGCCGAGGCGGTAAAGGCATTTTAATTGTCCCGGCAGCCGGGTTGAGGAAAATCCTTCCCCCTAAGGAAGTGTGGGCGGAATATCAGTTCAGGGTAAGCAGGGATCATGAACTTGATATAGACAATGCTCTCGAGGCCTTTGTAAAAATGGGCTATGTCAGATCCGATATGGTTTCGACGCCGGGTGAATTCAGTGTGAGGGGCGGAATTATCGATATATTTCCGCTTACGGAAACCAACCCAATCCGAATAGAGCTATTTGATACAGAAGTAGAATCAATTAGGACCTTCTCTCTTGAAGACCAGCGTTCAAGGGACAAAGTGACGGAAGCATTGATTGGCCCTGCGACAGAATTGCCGCTTGATAAAGCGGACTTTTTACGGATTTCCCAGAAGCTACAGGAAGGATTGGCAAAAAGCCTGAAGGCCGTCAAGGATGATAAAGCCAAGCTTCAGATGTCGCAGAACATCTCCTTTGAATTGGAGCAGCTTAATAATGGCCAGCGTCCTGACCAGCTATTCAAGTATGCCTCGATTGCCTATGAACATCCAGCTAGTTTACTAGATTACCTCCCTGAAAATGGATTGATTGTAATCGATGAAATCAGCAGGGTCCAGGAAATGAACGATTCGCTCGACAGGGAAGAGGCTGAGTGGTATACATCGCTGTTAAGCGAAGGGAAAATTATTCAAGGACTATCCTTATCCCACCATATTCAAGACCTTTTCCAAAGAAAAGCTTTCCCGGTCCTTTACCTATCCCTGTTTCTTCGCCATGTCGCCAATACAAGCCCGCAGAATATCATTAATATTTCCTCAAGGCAGATGCAAAATTTCCATGGCCAAATGCATCTCCTAAAGTCGGAGATGGAGCGTTGGAGGAAGGGGGGCTACACGGTCTTATTCCTTGGCGCGGATTCCGAGCGGGTTGGAAAGCTTCAGAGAGTACTCGAGGACTATGGCATCGAAGCAGGAATGGCAAGCGGGGATGCCGATCTAATCCCTGGCAGCGTCCTAATCATGCATGGAAGCCTTCAGGGGGGATTTGAGCTCCCTTTGCAGAAAATCGCGGTGATTACTGAAGAAGAGCTTTTCAGCAAGCGCCCGAGAAAATCCCGCCAGCGCCAAAAGTTGTCAAACGCGGAGCGGATCAAAAGTTACTCTGAATTGAAAATCGGCGACTACGTCGTCCATGTCAATCACGGTATTGGGAAATACCTTGGCATCGAGACGCTTGTCATTAACGGGCTCCATAAAGACTATCTCCATATCCGCTATCAGGGGACAGACAAGCTCTACGTTCCCGTTGACCAGATTGACCTTGTCCAGAAGTATGTTGGCTCGGAAGGAAAAGAACCAAAGATCTATAAGCTTGGGGGCAGCGACTGGAAACGCGTAAAGAAAAAAGTTCAATCATCTGTCCAGGATATTGCGGATGATTTAATTAAGCTTTATGCCGAGAGGGAGGCGGCCGTCGGTTATGCCTTTAGCCCCGACGGCGATATGCAGAGGGAATTCGATTCTACCTTCCCTTACCAGGAAACAGAGGATCAGCTGCGTTCCATCCATGAAATCAAGCGGGATATGGAAAAGCCGCGGCCGATGGATCGCCTGCTTTGCGGTGATGTGGGATATGGGAAGACAGAGGTTGCCATCCGGGCTGCCTTCAAGGCGATTGCCGATGGAAAACAAGTCGCTTTCCTTGTCCCAACGACAATTCTCGCCCAGCAGCATTATGAAACAATCAGGGAAAGGTTCCAGGATTATCCGATTAATATTGGCCTTTTGAGCCGTTTCCGCTCCAGGAAGCAACAAACGGAAACGATTAAAGGGCTGAAAGCGGGGACCGTCGACATAGTCGTCGGCACGCACAGACTCTTATCAAAAGATGTCGTTTACCGGGACATTGGCTTATTGATTATTGATGAAGAACAACGGTTCGGTGTCACTCATAAAGAAAAAATCAAGCAGCTAAAAACCAATGTTGATGTGTTAACATTGACCGCAACGCCGATTCCAAGGACACTCCATATGTCTATGCTTGGCGTCCGTGATTTGTCGGTTATCGAAACTCCGCCGGAAAACAGGTTCCCAATTCAAACCTATGTGATGGAATACAATGGGATGCTTGTAAAAGAAGCCATTGAACGTGAATTGGCGAGGGATGGGCAGGTTTACTTCCTGTATAACCGGGTCGAAGATATTGAACGGAAGGCCGAGGAAATTTCCATGCTTGTACCGGATGCCCGGGTAACGTATGCCCACGGCCAAATGACGGAAAACGAGCTGGAGTCCGTAATGATCAGCTTCCTTGCGGGCGAATTCGATGTCCTTGTCAGCACGACCATTATTGAAACAGGCGTCGATATTCCAAACGTCAATACCTTGATTGTCCACGATGCCGACAGGATGGGCCTGTCGCAGCTTTACCAGCTTAGGGGACGTGTTGGCCGATCGAACAGGATTGCGTATGCTTATTTTACCTACCGGAAGGACAAGGTCCTTACGGAAGTAGCCGAAAAGCGGCTTCATGCGATTAAGGAGTTTACTGAACTTGGGTCAGGTTTTAAAATTGCGATGCGCGATCTTTCAATCAGGGGTGCTGGCAACCTTCTGGGCGCGCAGCAGCACGGCTTTATCGATTCCGTGGGATTCGATCTTTATTCGCAAATGCTGAAGGAAGCAATTGAAGAGAGGCAAGGAAAGCAAAGCGAAGTAGAAAGGCCGACTGTCGAAATTGACCTGGAAATAGATGCCTATATACCGGATGCCTATATAGGGGATGGCCACCAGAAGATCGAAATGTACAAACGGTTCAGAGGAATCGATGGAATTGAAGATCTGAATGAGCTTGAAGAAGAATTGAAGGACCGATTTGGCGAGTATCCGGATGAGGTTAGCTACCTGTTCAATGTTGCTGAAATAAAAATCCATGCCTTGAATGCTGGGGTGGAATCCATAAAGCAGGTAAAGGATACAATCACCATCCTTTTAAATGAGAAAGGAAGCTCGGAAATACCTGGGGATGCCATCGTGTCTGTTACGTTTCCTTACGGGAGGCGCGCAGGATTCGGAATGGATGGAAAGAAGTTCTGGATTACCCTGAATATACGAGGTGAGGAAACTTCGAGGTGGCTGCATGCCATCTATGAAATTGCCAGGGGTTTGGACGACGCCAGGAATAAAAAAGGGAAGAAATAACCCTTTAAATAAGGCTTAATTAATCGGAATTCAGGTTTCAGCACGTATTAACTTGGGTATTTCATAATGTAGCCGGAAAAATTTATTGGCATCTTTATCCTATTCTGGAAGTTTTATTAACACTAATAAAATCCTATTCGCCAATGAATAGAACTTTCCATATGAAGGATACTAAGTTCAAACTTGGTGATGCTATCACCAATAGGAAAAAAGTATCACCAATTTCAATCATCAGATGAAAGTGAGGCAACATTGGATGAAAGCAACAGGTATAGTTCGTCGAATCGATGATTTGGGTCGTGTTGTAATTCCAAAGGAAATCCGCAGAACCCTCCGCATTCGGGAAGGGGATCCATTGGAAATTTTCGTCGACCGTGATGGAGAAGTAATCCTGAAAAAGTATTCACCTATTAGCGAGTTGAGTGATTTTGCCAAGGAATATGGTGAAGCGCTTTATGACAGCCTTGGAAATCCAGTATTAATTTGTGACCGTGACACATACATCGCGGTGGCGGGCGGATCCAAAAAGGATTTCCTGAATAAGAACATTGGGGAATTGGTTGAAAAGACAATGGAAGACCGTTCTTCAGTCCTTGTCACCCAGCAAGGTTCGATTGAACTGGTCGATGGCAATGAGGAATCGGTTTCTTCCTACACAATTGGGCCAATTATCGCAAATGGTGATCCAATTGGAGCAGTCATCATTTTTGCTAAAGAAGGTACACTTGGGGAAGTGGAGCAAAAGGCGGTTGAAACGGCGGCTGGCTTCCTTGCAAGGCAAATGGAACAATAAAGTAGGAAAGGGCTGGCCCGATACGGGCACAGCCTTTCTTTTTTAATTTGGTGTTTCGTAACAACGGGGAGGGCGTATGCTATAATAGTTGTCGAATTCTTTTATGAAGGAGACTGCGATGGAGCCGGTAAAGCAGGCTAAAAATCTTTTCAAGGGAGCCTTCATCCTGGCGGCTGCCGCTATGGCAACAAAATTATTAAGTGCTGGTTACCGAATCCCATTCCAAAATATTGCCGGGGATATCGGCTTCTATATTTATCAGCAAGTATACCCGTTTTACGGAATTGCAATGGCCCTGGCCACGACTGGTTTCCCGGTCGTCCTGTCAAAGCTTTATGCTGAGCGGGGAGAGCGGGGCGGCCGGCTTCTTGCGGCATCGTATATCATCCTCCAGCTCTTCGGGTTGTTTTGCTTCGGGGTGCTTTATTTAGGTTCGGAATTTATAGCAAATTTGATGGGAGACCCCGGCCTGTCTTTACTAATCAAGGTCATTTCGGTTGTATTTGTCTTGTTCCCGCCAATCTCTGTTCTGAGGGGATATTTTCAAGGTAAGGGAGACATGGTTCCTACGGCTGCTTCCCAAATTGGCGAGCAGGTGATCCGGGTAGCGACCATTCTTGCGGTTGCAGTCCTGTTCACCAGCCAGGGCTTCTCCTTGTATTATGTCGGGGCCGGAGCCATGCTTGGGTCCATTACAGGGGGAATTTTTTCACTGTGTTTACTGGCGTTGTTTTTCCGGAAAAGGAATCAGGATCTGCTAGGCGCGGTTTCGGGCAGGCTTAAGACGCCCCGCCTAAAAGAAATAAAACATGCGGGCAACATATTGGGACTGCAGGGCCTCGCCATCTGCACGACAAGCCTGCTTATGGTTTTCATTCAACTGGGCGATGCATTAAACTTGTATTCCCTCCTTGTCGGCAATGGCACTGCCCCCGAAACGGCGAAAGAAATGAAGGGTGTTTTCGACCGCGGACAGCCCCTTATTCAACTTGGCCTCGCGGCGGCCTCGGCTATTTCGTTATCTGTTGTTCCCCTTATCGCGAGCAGCAGGCTAACGCGTGACAAAGCCTTCCTGGCCCAAAAGATAAGGCTTGCGATGCAGGTAACCGCCGTGATGGGGGCAGGCGCGGCCGCAGGGCTTTGGATGATTGCAAGGCCCGCCAATATCATGCTTTTTGAAAATGCGAAAGGCACCGCGGTGCTAACGGTATTGAGCCTTGCCATCTTTTTTGCTTCCCTCATCTCAGCCGCGGCGTCGATACTGCAGGGCCGTGGGGTCTTGCTAAAGCCAGCAGCGGCAATCGTTTTGGGTTTTCCGTTAAAGTACTTCCTAAACCTAGCCTTGGTTCCTAAATTCGGGACACTTGGGGCGGCATGGGCAACGGTGATTACGTTGTGTGGGATTGCCATTGCGGCTGTCCTTCTGTTAAAAAGCAGCATGGGCGGGAGGGTTTTCATTTGGGGGTTTTTTAAGAAAACGGGCATTGCCCTCGCCGCAATGCTGATATTTTTAAAGTTTTTCCTCGCTGGCACTGACTTTTTATACGGGATGGGCGGCGAGCGGTCTGCCGCGGCCATACAGGCGGTTGGGTCCAGTGTATTTGGAGCATTCATTTACGCATGGGCGATCGTCAGGAGCGGGGTTTTCCGGGCGGAAGATCTCGCGCTGTTTCCGTTCGGAAGCAAACTACTATTAATGCTGCATAAAAGATAGGAGCAGAAAGTATGAAAAAAGAAATTGAAATCATTGGCCTCGGCTCAGCTGACTTGGATGCCATGCCGCTTGGAGTTTACAAAAAATTAAAGCAGAGGGGAAGGGTCTTCCTAAGGACCAAGGAACATCCTGTCGTACGGGAGCTTGAGAACGAGGGATTCTCCTATACCTCCTTTGATTCCATCTATGAAAAACATGATTCATTTGAAGCGGTCTACGAAGAAATTCGGGATACACTGCTAGCCCAGGCGTCACTAGGGCCGGTTGTATACGCCGTGCCAGGCCATCCGCTCGTTGCGGAACGGACAGTCCAGCTCCTTCTTGAAGAACAGGAGAAGCAAGCGGGGATTGAGATTACGTTCGGAGGGGGGCAAAGCTTTCTCGATGCGTTGTTCCTTGCTTTAAGGATAGATCCTGTGGAAGGCTTCCAGCTTCTTGACGCCACAGCCCTTAAGGCCAATCAACTACAGTTGGGCCAGCATATGTTCATCAGCCAGGTTTATGACCGGTTGATCGCATCGGATGTGAAGCTTACCCTAATGGAGCGCCTGCCGGATGAATATGAGGTTTATATCGTAACTGCGGCTGGAAGTTCCGAAGAAAAAATAGAAAAACTGCCTCTTTATGAACTGGACCATAAAACAGAAATACATAATCTAGTTACCTTGTATGTCCCACCAGTAAAGGAAGAGGAACTCCTTATGCGGGATTTTTCCAAACTGAGGGAGATTATCGCGGTTTTAAGGGGCCCGAACGGCTGCCCATGGGATAAGGAACAAACTCATGCGTCTTTGAAAAAATATTTGCTTGAAGAAACATATGAAGTTATTGAAGCGATTGACAGCGGGGACATTGACCATCTGATCGAGGAACTTGGCGATGTCCTTCTACAGGTTATGCTGCATGCGCAAATTGGCGAGGATGACGGATATTTTACTGTCAATGATGTTATCGAATCGATTTCAAGCAAAATGGTCAGAAGGCATCCGCATGTGTTCGGATCCCGATCCGCGGATACAGCGGAAGAGGTTGTCGCAAACTGGCAGGAGATTAAGGCGCAGGAAAAGAAGGGTGTAAGGAAGGATTCCCTCCTGGACGGGATACCAAAATCATTCCCAGCTCTTATAAGGGCATTTGAATTGCAAAAAAAGGCGGCAAAAGCCGGATTTGACTGGCAGGAAATCGGCCCTGCTTTCGAGAAGGTTAAGGAAGAATTACAGGAGTTCGAGGCTGAATTAAAAAATGAAGCAGGACTGGCGCTTGCAAAAAAGGAATTCGGCGATCTATTGTTTGCTTTTGTAAATGTAGCAAGGTTCCTCGGCATCCATCCGGAAGAAGCACTTACAGAAACGAATGATAAATTCGTCCGCCGTTTCCGTTTCATTGAAGAGATGGTAAAGGAAAGCGGCCGGGCAATCGAAGACCACTCCCTTGAGGAGCTTGACCGGTATTGGGATGACGCCAAGAAAAACGGGCTTTAGAACATGAATGGATAGGGGGAAGAATCATGAGGCTTGATAAATACCTGAAAGTTTCCCGAATTATTAAGAGAAGGACGCTTGCCAAGGAAGTATCTGACCAGGGTAGGATTCTGGTGAACGGCACCCAGGCAAAGGCGAGCACAACTGTTAAAGTAGGGGATGAATTGACAATCCGTTTTGGCCAGCGAATTGTAACGGCAAGGGTGGACCGGATACAGGAAACATCCCGCAAGGATGAAGCGGCGGAAATGTATACGATCTTGAAGGAAGAAAAGGCGCAATCCGAAGGGTGAGGCTTGTTCTATTTAATCCCGAAAAATCATAGTATGTACAAAAATAGCATGTACAATGTGATTCGGGGGATGAACAATGAATCAATATTATGATCAAAACGCAACAAACAAAGGGGCGGCGCCTGATCATGATGTCATCATGAGAGGGCGAAAGCTGCTTGATATTACTGGAGTCAAACAGGTGGAAAGCTTCGACAACGAGGAATTCCTTTTGGAAACGGCGATGGGCTTTTTGTCGATAAAAGGACAGAATCTGCAGATGAAGAACCTTGATGTCGATAAAGGAGTCGTTTCCATTAAAGGAAAGGTGTTTGAACTTGTATATCTTGATGAACAGCATGGAGACAAAGCTAAAGGATTCTTTAGCAAGTTATTCCGATGACCCTCTCGGTACAGTTTTTAACAATGGCGGCGATGGTTTCGGCCGGGGCGGCATTCGGGGCAATGCTGGATACGTACCACCGTTTTTTGAACCGCAAGAATCGAAAAAGCTGGATCACCTTTGTAAATGATATCCTTTTTTGGGTTGTCCAGGCGCTCATTGTTTTTTATGTCCTTTTCCACGTCAATAAGGGAGAAATCAGGTTCTATATTTTTCTCGCCCTGCTCTGTGGTTTTGCCGCGTACCAAGCCTTGTTGAAAGGGGCCTATTTGTGGATTCTTGACCGGGTAATAAACGCCGCGGTAACGGCCGGACGCTTTTTAGCAAAAACGGTCCGGCTTCTTATTTTCAAGCCGGTCACCGGCCTTATCCAATTTGCAATCGCTTTGGTTTTGATCCTCATGAAAGCAATCCTATCACTGCTCCGCCTCCTGTTAAGAATCGTCTATTTTCTCATCCGGATGTTAATTTTGCTCCCGCTGGAAAAAATATTTACATTCTTGTGGAAACTTTTGCCGAAAGGGATTAAAATACCAGCAAAGAAGTTATATAATAGTGGGACAGGAATTCTTTTAAAAGCACGGGATGTTTATAAACGGGTAATCAGGTGGAATAAAAAAGAGGACTAAGGGGGAGAGAGCCTTTGGAAGCATCGAAGAATCGAAACGTGGCCAGGATTCGCAATAGCTATGCTGAATCTCAATATTATTCGGAAGAAGCGGCTTCCAGGAAACGTAAGGCATTGGCGAGGAGGCTCGCTGCATTTGCCTTATTGGCGGCCCTTTTAATTTACTTTACTGTTTCTTCCATCTATTCGCGCGCGGCAGCTTTGGATGAGAAAAAGGCGGAAAAAGAAAAGCTTGAGCAGAAGCTTGCCGGGCTTGAACGGGAACGGGATATCCTGAACGAGGAAATCATTAAGCTCAATGATGATGACTATATCGCAAAGCTGGCAAGGAAGGAATACTTTCTCTCCGACAAGGGTGAGATAATCTTCAACATACCGGAAGGTAACAAGAAGAAGGAAAAATGATGCAGGGCACTCTTGTTGACACTTATTTTAAAACTTAGGTATAATATATAGCAAGACTGATTTTTTTTATATTTTTAAGGAGGAAGTTTCTTTTTATGTCAATCGAAGTAGGCAGCAAGTTACAAGGAAAGGTAACAGGGATCACTAATTTCGGAGCGTTCGTCGAGCTGCCGGAAGGTTCAACAGGATTAGTCCATATCAGTGAGGTCGCTGATAATTACGTCAAGGATATCAATGATCACTTGAAGGTTGGCGATATGGTTGAGGTAAAAGTCATCAATGTTGAAAAGGATGGGAAGATTGGCCTCTCCATAAAAAAAGCCAAGGACCGTCCTGAACCGCAAAGGTCTTACACGCCTCGTCCTCGCCAAGGAAGGGCAAATGACCGGAATGCAAGGCCGGAGAATTTTGAATCGAAAATGGCCAAATTCCTCAAAGATAGCGAAGACCGCTTATCTTCCCTGAAACGGAACACCGAATCAAAACGTGGTGGTAGAGGGGCCAGAAGAGGCTGACTTGTTGCTGCTTATCAACCGATATTTATTATACCAGGCAGGCCCGATGGGTTCTGCCTGTTTTGTTGTCTCCGGTCCTGCATGTGCCTCTATAAATCAAGCGGGATTTTCATCATAAGTGCTGGTTTATTCCTTTAAACTCTGTAGGTTGTCGAGGAGCGGAGAACAACAACATTAAGAAAAAAGCATACTATCTGATGTAGAATCGAAATGCGGGAATCATCCTATTCCCGAAAATAAAAAGGCCTTCCCCAAAAGGGAAGGCCTTTGCTGCCAAACAAATTATTGTTTGGAAAAGATGTATAGCGGCGGAGGGGATCGAACCCCCGACCTTACGGGTATGAACCGTACGCTCTAGCCAGCTGAGCTACACCGCCATTTTAAAGCACAAATTATATGATACATAGTTTGAAATAGAGTGTCAATACATTTTTTGAAATTGACTGATGGATTTGTCTGGCAGCTTTTGCCCAACCGTGGCGGCCGGTGTGAAATGCGTCGAAGAATTCCATGGTTGACCATCTAGATTTTGACAATGTTTGGATGCTTGTCCCTTTATAATGAAGCACAATAACCAGACGACGGGGGAGTGTGTTTTATTGGAAAGGGCAGAACAAACAGTAATGGACCATGTAACAGGATCCGGCATCCGTCCTAAATGGGGTTTGGCGGAGGCGTTTGGAAAACTGCGGTCCAAGGCGGAAAAGCTGATTTTGAAAAAGGGGTATTTCCTTGTCCTTGTCGGTTTTTTGCTAGGACGCGCTTTGATACTGGCAAAGTTGGCGCCTTTTAGCCTCCCCTTTTTCGCCGCGGTATATTTTATAAAAATGGAACGGGCCCCGCTGGCGCTTTTTGGCCTTGTCGCCGGTGCTGTAACCATCTCGGTGGGACATGCGGCATCGACTTTCGCCATGGTTTTCCTGTTTTTGGCGGTCTACAGGCCCACCAGGAAATGGGTGGGGAACCAGGCCAGGGCAATCCCTTATTATATCGGCGGTTTGCTGTTTGCCGGAAGGATTGCTGAACGCTTTATACAAGCGGAGACCCTTTCAGTTTACGATTTGGTAATGGCCGGTATAGAAGGAATCCTTGCCTTCGTCCTTTCATTGATTTTTATGCAGAGCGTGCCATTGGTCACAGCCAATAAACGGAAACAGCCTCTTAAAACAGAAGAAATTGTCTCTTTGATTATCCTCCTTGCCTCCATTATGACCGGAACAATCGGATGGATCGTTTATGGTTTGTCGATTGAACATGTGATGTCCAGATATTTGGTCCTCCTGTTTTCCCTTATCGCGGGTGCGGCGGTTGGCTCAACCGTCGGAGTTGTCACAGGCCTTATTTTCAGCCTGGCGAATGTTTCGAGTTTTTCCCATATGAGCCTTTTGGCATTTTCAGGCGTACTCGGCGGTTTGCTGAAAGAAGGGAAGAAGGCTGGCGTTTCGCTTGGGCTTCTTGTAGCAACCCTTTTAATTGGGATGTATGGCGAAACCGGCATTAGCCTCGAGTCCACCATGCTGGAAACCTCGGCCGCAATCCTGCTTTTTTTCCTGACCCCCACATCTTTAACCGCAAGAATTGCAAAGTACATACCGGGGACCCCGGAACACACAGCAGAACAGCAAAAATATATGAGGAAAATGCGGGATGTCACCGCAAAACGGGTAGCACAGTTTTCAAATGTGTTTGAAGCGCTTTCGAAAAGCTTTTCCCACCATGAAGACGATTTGGGCGAAGAAGAAAAGGAATTGGATTTCTTTTTAAGCAATGTTGCTGAAAAGACTTGCCAGACTTGTTTTAAAAAGGAGCATTGCTGGACAAGGAACTTTACTACAACATATGGCTATATGGAAGAAATTATGCTTCAAATGGACCAGTCAAAGGCAACGATTCCGCCAAAGCTGGCCCGTGAATGGGAAAAACTCTGCTCCAGGCCGAAGAAGGTAACCGAAGCAATCCATCAGGAACTCGCTGTTTACCAGGCAAACCAAAAGCTGAAAAAACAAGTAAAGGAAAGCAGGCGCCTCGTCGCTGACCAGCTTCTCGGGGTTTCGGAAGTGATGGGTGATTTCGCGAAGGAAATCCAGCGCGAACGTGAAAACCTCCATAAACAGGAGGAGCAGATTATGGAGGCGATCCAGGATTTCGGCCTGCAAATTGAACATGTGGAGATTTATAGCCTTGAACCAGGGAATGTGGATATCGATATGGCAATCCCCTATTGCAATGGGCATGGTGAGTGTGAAAAACTGATTGCCCCGATGCTGTCCGACATACTCGGCGAAACCATTATTGTCAATTCGGAGGAATGCGGCGCCTTTCCACATAGTACTTGCCAGGCTACTTTTCGGTCAGCGAAAACATTCATCGTGGAAACAGGCGTGGCATATGCCGCCAAAGGTGGCGGATTGGTTTCCGGGGACAGTTTTTCGACAATGGAACTTGGAAGCGGGAAATACGCCGTCGCTATCAGCGATGGAATGGGGAATGGCGAGCGAGCCCAGGTCGAAAGCCGGGAAACGCTCAAACTCCTTCAGCAAATCCTCCAGTCTGGCATTGAAGAAAAGGTGGCCATTAAATCAGTAAACTCCGTCCTCGCCTTAAGGACAACGGATGAAATATTTTCAACACTCGACCTTGCTGTCATTGACTTGCAAAATGCTTCGGCAAAATTCCTGAAAATCGGTTCAACCCCAAGTTTCATAAAACGCGGGAGAAAGGTAATGAAAATACAGGCTAACAATCTTCCGATGGGAATCGTACAGGACTTCGATGTCGATGTCGTGAGCGAGCAGCTTAAGGCAGGCGATTTATTAATCATGATGAGTGACGGCGTTTTCGAAGGGCCAAAGCATGTTGGGAATTATGAAATGTGGATGAAACGCAAAATCAATGAACTTGAGACTGAGGATCCGCAGGAAGTGGCAGATTTGATAATGGAAGAAGTCATCCGCTCCAGGTCGAACAAAATCGAGGACGATATGACTGTGGCTGTCGCAAAAATAAAGCACAACACCCCCAAGTGGGCCTCAATTCCTGTTCACGGAATCAAAAAGAAGCAGGCCTAAGGGGAGTTGGTATAAATACCTCCTATTGCGTCGAAAATGGTAACATTTAACGATTGGAGGAGATGGGATGAATACAGGGACAATCAGGCAGCTTTTAGTAATTACCGATGGGTGTTCCAATCAGGGGGAAGATCCAATCGCAATGGCGGCCCTCGCAAAGGAACAAGGCGTCACGGTCAATGTCATCGGCGTGATTGAGAAGGATACAATTGATGGACAGGGGATGAAGGAAATCGAGGGGATTGCCCTGTCCGGAGGCGGTGTGAGCCAGGTGGTCTTTTCCGAGCAATTGTCGCAAACGGTCCAAATGGTAACGAGGAAAGCAATGACGCAAACCCTGCAGGGAGTGGTAAATCAGGAATTAAGGCAAATTTTCGGAAGTTCGAAAACACTCGAAGACCTCCCTCCGGAACAAAGGGGAGAAGTCCTTGAAGTTGTCGATGAGCTTGGAGAGTCTGTTGATTTAGAGGTGCTGGTTCTTGTCGATGTGAGCGCGAGCATGAAACATAAGTTACCGACAGTCAAGGAAGCCTTGCTCGACCTTTCGCTAAGTTTGAATGCCCGTTCAGGGAAAAATCAATTTTCCGTGTTAGTATTTCCCGGGAAACGAGGAGAAACCGACGTTATCCTTAATTGGACGCCAAGGCTGGAATCAATTAGCTCCATCTTCCCGATGCTGGCAGCCGGTGGGATTACCCCGACAGGCCCTGCCATCCGGGAGGCAATCCGTATGTTCAATGAAAAAAGCGCGTTAAGGAGACTTTTGGCTGAAAATGATGAATCCTTCTTCGAAGAGTCCATGTAGATTCAGGCCCGGGGCAGTCATAGCAGGGAAGTGGCACAGGAATGAATATGTCCTTGTGAAAGAATTGGGCAATGGCGCGAATGGAGTCGTTTATCTTGTTAAAAAAGGCAACACGGAAGCCGCTTTGAAAATCAGCGGCAATGGGGTCTCGATTACTTCGGAGGTCAATGTCCTACAGTCTTTCGCCAAGGCCCGGGGCCATGCCCTTGGGCCTTTGCTGCTTGATGTTGATGATTGGATTTCCCCGGAAGGCAGGTTCAGTTTTTATGTAATGGAATACATAAAAGGGCCGGGACTTCAGCAATTCCTTTCTTATAAAGGAAGGGAATGGATGCATGTCCTATTGCTCCAGCTATTAAATGACTTGGACCTTCTACATAAAAGCGGATGGGTGTTCGGGGATTTGAAGCCGGAAAACCTGATTGTCACAGGCCCCCCGCCGAGAATACGCTGCATTGACGTAGGAGGGACTACAAAAATTGGCAGGGCCATCAAAGAATATACCGAATTTTATGATCGGGGTTATTGGGGCCTGGGATCAAGAAAAGCCGAACCATCCTATGACCTATTTGCTGTTGCGATGGTTATGGTCGCTGCCGCACATAAGGGGAATTTCCGGAAAGCGGAGGGGGGAATTGGGCAATTGTTAACGGCTGTCCGTAATAAGGAGGAACTCCTACCCTATGAGCATGTCTTGTCAAGCGCGCTCCTGGGCAAATATGCCTCCGCCAGGGAAATGAGAAACGAACTGCTCGGATGTATCGCTCCCCCAAAGCCGGAAAGCACGGTTTCTGCTTCAAAGGCACCTTCGTCCACTCAGCCGTTAAAGCGCCATTCCCCTGGTAAAAATAAAAAAAATAGTGGGAAAAGAGAAACGTTTTATGTAATTTCATTCATGGCACTTCTTTATCTTGTCTATATTGTTGTACAATTGTCTTGATTGTTTTGTTCCTATTTTCACAAGCAAAAATTGTGACGAAGTTGTAATAAGTGAAACCTTTATTCGTTTTAATCGTATAAAACAAAGCTTGCCGCCTTTAGGGCGGGCCTAATCATTCATTTTAAGGAAGAATTAACATGCTTGAGGAAAAAACTGAGGCAATTTTAAAGAGGAAATCGGTTTCCTTGAAAGGCGCCAGCATCCTTGTTGGCGTTTCAGGCGGCCCCGACTCGATGGCTTTACTCCATTATTTATGGGAGAGAAAAAATAGTTTGGGGATGGAACTTGCCGCGGCCCATGTCGATCATATGTTCCGCGGGGATGAATCGCTTGGAGACGCTCTTTTTGTGAAAAACTATTGCGAGGGGCGCGGAATACCTTTTGAGATGGCAAGGGTGAATGTCCCTGAATTAATCAGCCTTACCGGAAAAAACAGCCAGGAAGCCGCCAGGGATGCAAGGTACGGTTTCTTTCGGGAACAGATGGAGAAGCGCCGATATACCTTTCTTGCCCTGGCCCACCACGGCGATGACCAGATGGAAACAATCCTGATGCGCCTGAATCGGGGCACTACGGGGAGAGGGAGGGCTGGCATTCCGTTTATGAGGCCCTTCCAAAACGGATTGATCATCCGCCCGTTTCTCGGATCGTCCAGGGAAGAAATCCTCGATTATTGCCGCAGAAAAGGCATCGAGTACCGCATCGACCCAAGCAATCAAAAAGATGTTTATAGCAGGAACCGCTTCCGGAAGACACTCCTTCCTTTTTTAAAAAAGGAAAATCCCCATGCGCACGAACATTTTCAGCGTTTTAGTGAGGAGATTGAGAGCGATGAAGCGTATTTGGAGGAATTGGCTGCCAGCCGGATGGTTACAGTAATTAAAAGCAGGGAAAGAGGGAAAGTAGTACTGGATATACTGGCTTTTCTTGGGATGCCAATGCCTTTACAAAGAAGAGGTATTCAACTAATATTAAACTATCTTTATGAAGGAAAGCATGATTCTCTGGCTGCCGTACATATTGATCAAGTGATTTCCCTGCTGAACCGTCCTCATCCATCCGGAAAGCTGAATTTCCCCGGCGGATTAAACGTCACCCGTTCCTACTCTGAGTGTATTATCCATTTTGGGCGTCTTGAGAAGATGGCATTCAGGATTGAAATGGACCATCCTGGGAAAGCGGTGCTGCCCACTGGCGCGGTAGTCTCAATTGAGCTGGCGTTGGACGCTGAACAAGGTGCCGGGCCGGGATGCTCATATTTGCCCGTATCCGAAGTATCATTCCCGCTTATCATAAGGACAAAGGAAAATGGAGACAGGATGACGCTGAAGGGAATGGAAGGCACAAGGAAGCTGAAGGACATCTTCATTGATAACAAGGTACCGGTTTCCGAACGGGAAACATGGCCTGTCATAATGGATAGCGCCGGCCGAATCGTCTGGCTGCCCGGGCTGAAGAAATCCGCCCTGGATTCCGCGGGGAACCCCCGGGATGGCTATCTGAAGCTTTTATATAATAAGAAACCTACATCTGGGGGGCACATGTAAAATGAGAAACGATATTGAAAAAATCCTGATTTCTGAAGACGATATCCAGGAGAAAGTCAAGGAACTGGGAGCCCGTCTGACGGAAGATTATCAGGATAAATTCCCGCTGGCAATCGGAGTTTTAAAAGGGGCGATGCCTTTTATGGGCGATCTCCTTAAAAAGATGGATTGCTATCTTGAAATGGATTTTATGGATGTTTCCAGCTACGGGAATTCGACGGTTTCTTCCGGTGAAGTGAAAATCCTGAAGGACCTGGATACATCCGTGGAGGGAAGGCACCTGTTGATCATCGAAGATATCATTGACAGCGGCCTGACACTCAGCTATCTTGTTGAACTGTTCCGCTACAGGAAAGCGAAATCCATTAAAATTGTCACCCTGCTTGATAAGCCGTCTGGAAGAAAGGTTGATATTAACGCTGAATACGTGGGGTTCAAAGTTCCGGATGCCTTTGTTGTCGGGTATGGGCTGGACTATGCGGAAAAGTACCGAAACCTTCCATATATAGGGGTTTTGAAGCCGGAAGTGTACAATAAGGCGGAATAGGCAAAACTTTTAAGTGAATCGTGCATGCTTCAAGCACTTTGGTTGAAGCGGCATCATGAATATGCTACTATTTTATATACTGTTTTCCACCGTGGGAGGAGGTAAGGGATGAATCGGATATTCCGCAACACCATCTTTTATTTATTGATATTTTTGGTTATCATTGGCGTCGTTAGCTTTTTTAACGGGAACAATGAACCAACGGATCATATATCGTACGACCAGTTTATTTCCCATTTAGAAAAAGGTGAAATAAAGTCGGTCACCCTGCAGCCGGAGCGTGGCGTTTATGAGGTTCGCGGCCAGCTTAAAAATGCAGACAAGGACAAATTCTTCCTGACATATGTCCCGAACAGCGAACGGATGCTGAGCCGTATTGACGAAGCGGTTCCCAATATGAAGATCGAGGCGATGCCTGCGAAAGAAACAAGCGGCTGGGTCACTTTCTTTACATCCATTATCCCGTTTGTAATCATTTTCATTCTTTTCTTCTTCTTGCTAAACCAAGCGCAGGGCGGCGGAAGCCGTGTCATGAACTTTGGGAAAAGCAAGGCGAGGCTTTATAACGATGACAAGAAAAAAGTCCGCTTCAAGGACGTAGCGGGAGCGGATGAAGAAAAGCAGGAATTGGTTGAAGTAGTTGAATTCCTGAAGGATCCCCGCAAGTTTTCCGAGCTTGGCGCGAGGATTCCAAAGGGCGTCCTGCTTGTCGGCCCTCCGGGAACCGGTAAAACGCTGCTGGCCCGTGCGGTAGCCGGGGAAGCAGGCGTGCCGTTCTTCTCGATCAGCGGTTCCGATTTCGTTGAGATGTTTGTCGGCGTGGGTGCGTCCCGTGTCCGTGATTTGTTTGAAACTGCAAAGAAAAATGCTCCGTGCATCATCTTTATCGATGAGATTGATGCGGTCGGACGCCAGCGCGGCGCCGGACTTGGCGGCGGCCATGATGAGCGCGAGCAGACCCTGAACCAGCTCCTTGTAGAAATGGACGGCTTCGGGGCAAATGAAGGAATTATTATCATCGCGGCGACCAACCGCCCAGATATCCTCGACCCAGCACTTCTGCGTCCTGGCCGTTTTGACCGCCAGATCACAGTTGACCGTCCGGATGTAAGGGGCAGGGAAGCGGTTCTTAAAGTCCATGCGCGGAATAAACCGCTTGATGAGTCTGTCAATCTAAAAAGCATTGCGATGCGTACTCCGGGATTCTCCGGCGCGGATCTTGAGAACTTACTGAATGAGGCGGCGCTAGTCGCGGCCCGCCAAAATAAAAAGAAAATTGATATGATCGATATTGACGAAGCAACGGACCGCGTCATTGCGGGACCGGCCAAGAAAAGCCGTGTCATATCCGAAAAAGAACGCAGGATTGTCGCTTTCCACGAAGCTGGCCACACAGTCATCGGCATCATGCTGGATGAAGCTGAAATGGTCCACAAGGTAACGATTGTCCCGCGCGGCCAGGCTGGCGGATATGCAGTCATGCTTCCTAAGGAAGACCGCTATTTCATGACAAAGCCGGAGCTTCTTGATAAAATTACCGGCCTTCTCGGAGGACGCGTCGCCGAAGAAATCGTGTTTGGCGAAGTGAGCACCGGAGCGCATAACGACTTCCAAAGGGCAACCGGAATCGCAAGGAAAATGGTTACCGAATACGGCATGAGCGACAAGCTCGGACCGCTGCAGTTCGGACAGCCTCAGGGCGGACAGGTATTCCTTGGGCGCGATCTACACAATGAACAAAACTATTCCGACAAGATCGCCTATGAGATTGATATGGAAATCCAGAACTTCATTAAACAGTCCTATGAACGCGCGAAGACGATCCTGACGGAAAACCGTGACAAGCTCGACTTGATTGCCAATACGCTTCTTGAAGTGGAAACACTCGATGCTGAAGGCATCAAGCACTTGGTTGACCACGGAAGGCTTCCGGACGGAAAAGTTCCCGCCAACTCGACTCCCGCCGAAATCAAGAACACACTTGATGATGTGATTATCAACATTTCAGGCAAAAAGGAAGACGAAGGCAATTCAGGGACTCCAAAAACAACCATTCTCAAGCCTGAAGAAAATAGGGATGAGGAAAAATAACTTAAGCCACCTGCAGGGCGCCGCTCATTTCAGCGGCGCCCTTCTTGTTTAACCAAAAAACAAAACCGGATTTTTTATGCGAAATGGGGCGCTTGGCCTTTTCTATCCCGAAATGGTTTGTGATATGATGTTTTCAGTAAACCTGCAAACTTGGGCAGTGAGGCCGCTTTACGATAAAGGGGCTTTTCGGTCCTGGTTAAATTCCATGGAGTGGTGAGTCAATTGATCTTCGTATTTGATGTGGGAAATACAAATATCGTTTTAGGGGTATATAAGGGGGAGGAACTTCTCCACCATTGGCGGATTGAAACAAACCGGAATAGGTCTGAAGACGAATACGGAATGCTGATTAAGTCCCTATTTGACCATTCGGACCTTTCTTTTGGCGATATTGAAGGAATTATTATATCCTCTGTCGTTCCGCCAATTATGTTTTCGCTTGAAAGAATGTGCTCGAAGTATTTCAGGCTTAAACCTTTGATTGTCGGCCCTGGCATAAAGACGGGCCTTGACATAAAATATGAAAATCCGAGGGAAGTGGGGGCTGACAGGATTGTGAATGCGGTCGCAGCCATCCATGAATATGGGAGCCCGCTAATCATTGTCGATTTCGGCACCGCTACAACCTATTGCTACGTAAACGAGCATAAACAGTATATGGGCGGGGCGATTGCTCCCGGCGTCGGCATTTCGACTGAAGCACTCTATTCACGGGCCGCAAAACTTCCGCGGATTGAAATAGCGAGGCCGGAAGGAATTATAGGCAAAAATACCGTTGCTGCCATGCAGGCTGGGATTGTGTATGGGTATGTCGGCCAGGTTGAAGGCATAGTGAAACGGATGATGGCCAATAGTTCCAAGATGCCGACGGTCATTGCAACGGGAGGCCTCTCCAATTTGATTGCCGAGGAATCAAAAATCATTGACATCGTTGATCCATTTTTGACCTTAAAAGGGCTGCATTTAATCTATAAGCGTAATATGGATACACTAAACAGGCATGAATCATAAAGGAGGGCTTACCAGGCTGAAGTGTTGCCTGACGAGTCCTTTTGAGCTTGCGGGCTTTGTCCGACAGCTTCGAGAACGACCAGCGAGAAAGGAGCAAAAGTATGAATGACTATCTAGTAAAAGCACTGGCCTATGGCGGCCAAATCAGGGCATACGCCGTCAGAAGCACAGAAACGGTGGCGGAAGCACAACGCAGGCATTATACATGGCCGACAGCGTCAGCGGCGCTTGGCCGGGCGATGACAGCAGGTTTGATGATGGGCGCCATGCTGAAGGGCGAAGATAAACTGACGATTAAAATACAGGGTGGAGGCCCTATCGGGAACATCCTTGTCGACAGCAATGCAAAAGGGACGGTTAGGGGCTATGTGAGCAACCCGCAAACCCATTTTGACCTAAATGAACAGGGCAAGCTTGATGTCAGGCGGGCGGTTGGTACAGACGGCACCCTTACGATCGTGAAGGACCTTGGGTTGAGGGATTTTTTCAGCGGATCGGTTCCTATTGTATCGGGAGAGTTAGGCGAGGATTTCACCTATTACTTTGCTTCATCTGAACAGGTTCCTTCCTCTGTGGGGGTAGGCGTACTTGTCAACCCGGACAACACAATATTGGCAGCTGGCGGTTTTATTTTTCAGCTTATGCCGGGAACGAGTGATGAAACAATTTCCCGGATAGAGGAGCGCCTCAAAACGATTACACCAATTTCAAAAATGATCCAGCAAGGATTGACTCCGGAAGAAATTCTTATAGAGTTGTTTGGAAAGGACGAGCTTTCGATCCTCGAAAAGATGCCAGTCCGCTTTGAATGCACTTGCTCCAAAGAACGATTCTCGGACGCTATCGTATCGCTCGGGCAGTCCGAAATTTCAGACATGATCGAAGAGGATGGAATGGCGGAAGCCCATTGCCATTTTTGCAATGAAAAATATCATTTTTCAAAAGAAGAGCTTGAAGCGCTGAAGAGAGAAGCGAAGTAAGGCTCTATATCGGGAGAGGGAAAATGAAAACAAGGGAATTATGGTTGGTGATTGCTGCTTTAGTTGTCCTGAATGCCCTAACTTTCTTCTATTTTTTGTCCAGGTCTGAAACGGCTTCCGGTTTCCATAAAGATAGTGAAACGGTCGCGAAAGTCGGGAAGGACACCATTTCGAGGGAAGAATGGCTGAATGAGTTGGAAGCGCGCTACGGCAAAGATACGCTGAGGGATTTAGTTGACAGGGAAGTCGTCAGCCAAATGGCCAAGAAATACAAAATTACCGTCCCAAAAGCAGATGTGGAAAGGGAGCTTAGGATGTTCCAGACTGCTTATGGCGGGTCGTCTTCAAGCAAGGGTGAAGATTTGGAGAGATGGAGAAAGCAAATCGAACTCTCGCTTTTACTTGAAGAAATTTTAACAAAGGATGCGGTTGTATCCGAATCCGAGATGAAAAGCTATTTTGAAAAAAACAAAACTCTTTATGATGTCCCTGCAGCTTACCGCCTATCCCATATTGTAATCAAAACGAAAGACGAAGCGGACCAGGCCATTAAGGAACTTGAAGGCGGTTCGGGATTCGAAACGCTTGCCAGGGAAAGGTCCGAAGATGAATTCACTGCCGGGGAAGGCGGAGACATCGGCTTTATCCAGGCGGGGGATGAACGCTATCCCGATGAATATACCCAAACTGCGCAAAAGCTTAAAATCGGCCATTGGAGCAAGCCGATTAAAATCGGCGAAGGTTATGCGATTATAAAGCTTCATGAAAAAATAGCTGAAAAGAAATATTCGTATAAAGAAGTAAAGCATGAAATCCGGAGGCAGATAGCACTTGCCCAGCTTGGAACGCCTCCTTCCGCGGCGGCGCTTTGGGATGAAGCGGGAGTGGACTGGTTTTTTGGAAAATAGGCGTGTGTGCTATTGACCCGATTCCAGGAGCCTTATTTTAAAAATATTCTTCAAAATTGGGAAGGCTTTGCATACATTGGCTATGCGAAGCCTTTTTTCTGTTTTTTGCCCTTGGATTTGGGGAAACTAAAATATTGACAGTTTCCAGGCGAATTGTTACATTCTATATAAAACCAATAAAAATACTCGGAATAAGGAGTGGGACGAATGGCAAGTGTCGCAAACTCGATTGCCGAACTAGTGGGCAACACACCGATTGTTAAGCTGAACCGGCTTGTGGAGGAGAACAGCGCAGAAGTTTATTTAAAGCTGGAATACATGAATCCGGGAAGCAGCGTAAAGGACAGGATTGCTTTGGCGATGATTGAAGCCGCTGAAGAGAAAGGCGATTTAAAGCAAGGGGATACTATAATCGAACCAACAAGCGGCAATACAGGCATTGGCCTGGCGATGATTGCGGCCGCAAAAGGTTATAAGGCCATCCTCGTAATGCCCGAAACAATGAGCATGGAGCGCCGCAACTTGCTCCGCGCTTATGGAGCGGAACTTGTCTTGACCCCAGGGCCTGAAGGAATGGGCGGAGCAATCCGCAAGGCCGAGGAGCTTGCAAAGGAAAATGGCTATTTCATGCCGCAGCAGTTCAAAAACGAAGCAAACCCTGAAGTCCACAGAAGGACAACCGGAAAGGAAATCGTCGAGCAAATGGGCGGCCAACTTGATGGGTTTATTTCGGGGATTGGAACAGGCGGAACGATTACCGGCGCGGGCGAGGTGCTTCGCGAGGCCTACCCGGACATTAAAATCTATGCGGTAGAGCCATCCGATTCACCTGTCCTATCTGGCGGAAAACCTGGCCCGCATAAAATCCAGGGAATCGGCGCGGGATTCGTACCGGATATCCTTGACACAAACATTTATGATGAAATCATCAAGGTTGAAAACGAGCAGGCATTCGATTATGCCCGCCGCGCGGCGAAGGAAGAAGGCATTCTCGGAGGGATTTCATCCGGCGCGGCTATTTACGCGGCGCTGAAGGTTGCGAAAGAACTTGGAAAAGGCAAAAAAGTCCTGGCAATTATCCCAAGCAACGGCGAACGTTACTTAAGCACTCCTCTTTTCCAATTTGAAGAGTAGAACATTCGATTTTTAAGCATGGGCGCAACTTTGCGGCTCATGCTTTTTTCATTGGCTCACTTCTTGTATGATGTAGAAGATACGGGAAAATGGGAGTGAGTTATTTGGGGAAAGACGTCCATATCAAAAAAATCAACTTGTCCGCGGATAAGTTTTTTCAGCAATATAAACAAATTTCAAGTGAAGCCAGCCATCATGTCCTTTTGGAAAGCGGCCGGGGCGGGCGCTACAGCATAGCGGCCTTTCATCCCTACGCAATTGCCAAGTCAAATGGCTGGAATAGCCTTGAGATCATTGAAGAAGGAAAACCCGCTGCTGTGGTTGAAGGAAACCCGCTTCATGGGCTGAAATCCTATATGGCTAGTTTCAATCTTAAGGCGGAGTCGACGGCTCCCCTTGCCACAGGCGGAGCAATCGGGTACATAAGCTATGATTATGCAAGGTACATTGAAAAACTTCCGAATCTGGCAAAGGATGAGCTTAACGTCCCGGATGTCTATTTCCTGCTTCATAAAGAATGGTTTGTCCTTGATTTGCATGAAAATACTCTAAGTATGTACTTCCTTTATGACGAGGAAAACACTGAAGGGCTCGCGGAACGAATTGAGGAATGGGAAGCAAGGTGGAATGGGGCCGGTGCCGGTCGAGAGAAACAGACGGATACCGGTGCCGTCGAGGAAAGGGAAGTATCCATTGGAGAAACGGATTTTATGGAGGCGGTCGAAAGGGTTAGGGAATACATCTCGGCGGGTGATGTATTCCAGGTAAACCTTTCTGTCAGACAGACGAAGCCAATCGGCATTCCTGCGCTGCAGGTGTACGAAAAGCTTCGCGAAGTGAATCCATCCCCGTATATGGGATATTTCCATACTCCCGAGTTTCAGCTTGTAAGCGGATCGCCTGAGCTTCTTGTCAAAAAGCTGGGGGACGAAATCAGCACACGCCCGATTGCCGGTACAAGATCCAGAGGAGAGAATGAAGAAGAGGACCAGCGTTTGGCCAATGAATTGATAGAAAGTGAAAAGGAACGCGCCGAGCATGTGATGCTCGTTGACCTGGAACGGAATGACATCGGCAGGGTCAGTGCCTATGGATCGGTGGAAGTGAATGAATTCATGGTCATTGAAAAATACTCGCATGTCATGCATATTGTTTCGAATGTCCGGGGGAAAATCACCCGTGATAAAGATGGCTTCGATTTAATTGACGCGGTTTTCCCTGGCGGTACAATTACTGGGGCGCCAAAGGTTAGGACGATGGAGATTATCGAAGAGCTTGAACCGTCACGGCGCGGCCCATACACCGGTTCGCTTGGTTGGATTGGCTTTAACGGGGACCTCGAGCTTAACATCATGATCCGGACGATGCTTGTAAAAGACGGACAGGCCCATGTCCAGGCGGGAGCCGGGATCGTCATCGACTCAAATCCGAAATATGAATATAAAGAGTCTTTGAAAAAAGCAAGGGCGCTATGGAAAGCGAAAGAGCTTGCGGAAACGGGTGACAGCAAATGATCTATATGATTGATAACTATGATTCCTTTACCTTTAATCTTGTCCAGTATTTGGGCGAGCTTGGAGAAGAATTGTCAGTAAAGCGGAATGATGAAGTTACCTTGGAAGA
The DNA here is from genome assembly GCF_003362805.1 of Neobacillus piezotolerans. Classification (GTDB taxonomy): domain Bacteria; phylum Bacillota; class Bacilli; order Bacillales; family Cytobacillaceae; genus Bacillus_D; species Bacillus_D piezotolerans. The sequence continues at coordinate 6,438 of NZ_QNQT01000018.1, read as the reverse complement.
TATCGAAAAGGCCAGTCCGTCAATCCTGATGATTTCACCGGGGCCTTGCAGCCCGACTGAAGCCGGGATAAGCCTTGAGGCAATTTCCTATTTTGCCGGCAAAATTCCCATCTTTGGCGTTTGCCTTGGCCATCAGGCAATCGCCCAGGTGTTCGGCGGAGACGTTGTCCGCGCGGAACGGCTAATGCATGGAAAAACATCGCCCATCCACCATGATGGGAAGACGATTTTTGAAGGAATTCCCAATCCGTTTCAGGCAACCCGCTACCATTCCCTAATTGTTAAAAGAGAAACGTTTCCCGGATGCCTCGAGATTTCGGCTTGGACGGAAGAAGGGGAAATCATGGCTCTTCGCCATAAAACGATGGCAATTGAAGGAGTCCAATTCCATCCTGAGTCCATTATGACAGGCCCTGGGAAACAGCTGCTCGCTAATTTCGTCGCCGCCCATACTATTAAGGCGGGGAAACAGTAATGTACATATGGCATAACGGCATTCTTGTCAAAAAAGAAGAAGCGGTAATTAGCCCATTTGACCATGGCTTTCTGTATGGAGTGGGACTATTTGAAACCTTCAGGGTCTACGGAGGCCATTGCTTTTTGCTGGACGACCATATTGAAAGGTTGAATGCGGGGCTTGAATTGCTAGAGATCGGCAAAAAAGTAACCCGGGATGAAGCGGAAGGCGCGGTAAAGGAACTCCTATCGGCGAATGGCTATTCCGATGCCTATATCCGTTTTAATGTATCGGCCGGGATTGGCGAAATCGGCCTTCGCTCCGAACCTTATGAATCACCGGAAGTGCTTGTTTTTTCCAAGCCGCTCCCTCCGGCTGGCCGATTGCAGGAAAAGGGCGGAAAAATCCTGTCACTCAACAGGAATACACCCGAGGGGCGCGAACGGCTAAAATCGCATCATTATTTGAATAATCTACTCGCTTGGCGGGAAATCCGCAACTCACCAGGGATGGAAGGGATTTTCCTGACAAGGGAAGGCTATATTGCGGAAGGAATCGTCTCCAATATATTCTGGGCCAAGGGAGGCATCCTCTTTACTCCCTCGTTGGAAACGGGGATACTGTCCGGGGTTACCCGCGGGTTTGTCATGGAATTGGCCATGAAATCCGGAATCGAAGTACGCGAAGGGTTTTACCCTCTCGATGAGCTTCTTTTGGCGGATGAAGTATTTTTTACGAACTCAATCCAGGAAATTGTCGCCTGCCCAAGGATTGGGGATGCTAAATTTGAAGGTATGAATGGGCATCTAGCCCGTTATTTGCACGGCAGGTATGCCGCCTGCCGCGAATCATTTTACACCATGAGAGAAATCGGAACGGAGGATGAAAAATGAGTAATGGAAATGGAAAGATCATTTGCGGAAACCATGTACTTGATTATGGCAAAAAGACAATTGTAATGGGGATATTGAATGTGACCCCGGACTCATTCTCGGATGGGGGAAAATTCAATGCGGCCGACCGCGCGGTTGCTCATGCCCGTGAAATGGTAGAGTACGGGGCCGACATCATTGACATCGGAGGCGAATCAACCCGACCTGGCCACGAACCGGTTTCCCTTGAGGAAGAACTGGAAAGGGTCATCCCGGTTATTGAGGCGTTGAGAAAGGAACTTGATGTGCCGATATCGGTGGATACATACAAAGCAGAGGTCGCAAGGCAGTCGTTGATGGCAGGCGCCCATATCGTAAACGATATTTGGGGGGCAAAGGCTGAGCCGGATATCGCAAAAGCCGCAGCAGAATTTAACGCTCCAATCATCCTTATGCATAACCGGGACAACCGCGATTATGAAATCTTCACACGGGATGTGTTTTCAGACCTTTACGAAAGCATACGGATTGCAAAAGAGGCGGGAGTAAAGGATTCACAAATCATTCTTGATCCAGGGATTGGTTTTGCCAAGGATCTCAAGGAAAATATCGAAATGATGCAAAACCTCGATACACTCGTCGCCTTGGGCTACCCGGTCTTACTCGGGACATCACGCAAGAGATTCATTGGCACTATACTTGATTTGCCGCCTGAAGAAAGAATGGAAGGAACGGGCGCGACAGTTTGCTATGGAATCCAAAAGGGCTGCCAAATAATTCGCATTCATGATGTAAAGGAAATGGCAAGGATGGCGAAAATGATGGATGCTCTGATGGGAAGGGGGAGAGCGGATGGATAAAATTCACGTAAATAAAATGGAATTCTATGGGTATCATGGCGTATTCCCTGAGGAAACAAAATTGGGCCAGCGATTTATCGTAGATCTTGCGGTTTCCCTCGATTTAAGGGACGCGGGAGAAACGGATAATCTTGAATCGTCTGTTAACTATGCCGACCTTTACCGGGTTTCCAAAGAGGTCGTCGAAGGCAAGCCGTATAAATTAATAGAGGCGGTTGCCGAAAGGATTGCCTCAAGGATTCTTCAGGAGTTTTCGCTCATTGAGGAAGCAACGGTCAAGGTCATTAAGCCCGATCCCCCGATTCCCGGCCATTACGAGTCGGTAGCGGCGGAGATTACAAGGAGAAGGTAAATGGTTCACAAAGCATTCCTATCGCTGGGTTCAAATATTGGCGACCGCTTACAGAACCTTCTGGCCGCGGTCCGTTTACTGGATAGCCACCCATCCATAAATATGGTAAATTGTTCCTCCGTGTACGAAACGGATCCAGTTGGTTATGAAGACCAGGACATGTTTTTAAATATGGTGGTCGAATTGACAACTGATTTGTCCCCGTACGAACTGCTTGATGTATGCCAAAAGGCTGAACATTCACTTGGGAGAAAAAGGGAGCTGAGATGGGGGCCGCGGACAATAGACCTTGACATTCTTCTCTTTAACCAAGAAAATATTGAAACAGAGAAGCTTTATATTCCCCATCCCCGGATGGCGGAACGTGCGTTTGTGCTTGTGCCTTTGTATGAAGTTGCCGGAAATATTCATCTTCCAGGCAAAAGCGAACCTCTTGGAGTTTTGGTGGATCGTTTGCCTGATAAAAAAGGAGTACGGATATGGAAGCGGATAAATGGGGAAGACGGATTCGTGCTTTCAGAAAATTAAAAGGATACACCCAGGATAGCTTTTCGAAAGAGCTTGGAGTGTCAGTCTCCGTACTTGGCGAAATCGAAAGAGGAAACCGGATGCCGCCCGCCGATATTCTGAGGAAAGCCTCGCAAGTGCTGCGTGTCAGCATAGAAGATATTGCTCCGCCTGAGGAGTAAACATACATGTTTTAGAAAGGGAGGCCGTTAAAATGTTGAAAATTGGCGATATTATTATGAAGAATCCAGTTGTACTGGCGCCAATGGCCGGTGTTTGCAACTCGGCTTTCCGGCTCACTGTAAAGGAATTTGGGGCGGGCCTTGTCTGCGCTGAAATGGTCAGTGACAAGGGCATTCTTTTCAAGAACGAGAAGACAATGAACATGCTCTATATAGATGAGCGCGAAAAGCCGCTCAGCCTTCAGATTTTCGGAGGCGAAAAAGACACGCTGGTCGAGGCCGCGAGATTCGTTGACAAAAATACTAATGCCGATATTATCGATATAAATATGGGATGCCCGGTCCCTAAAATCACAAAATGTGACGCAGGGGCGAAATGGCTTCTGGATCCCGACAAAATATATGAGATGGTTTCCGCTGTGGTGGATGCCGTGGAAAAGCCGGTTACCGTCAAAATAAGGATAGGTTGGGATGACCAGCATATTTTTGCGGTGAAGAACGCCCGCGCGGTCGAACGTGCCGGCGGCAAGGCCATTGCCCTCCATGGGCGCACACGTGTCCAAATGTACGAAGGCAAAGCGAACTGGGATATCATCCGTGAAGTGAAGCAGTCGGTTAACATCCCTATCATTGGCAATGGGGATGTTGAGACCCCTCAGGATGCCAAGAGGATGCTTGAAGAGACCGGCGTCGATGGCGTGATGATTGGCCGCGCAGCTCTCGGGAATCCTTGGATGATTTATCGGACCGTTAAGTACCTTGAAACAGGCGAACTTATGGGAGAACCATCCGTTCGCGAAAAAATGGATGTGTGCATCCTGCACCTTGACCGCCTGATTGCCCTAAAGAACGAAAACGTCGCTGTCCGCGAAATGCGTAAGCACGCCGCATGGTATTTAAAGGGGATCAAGGGAAATGCGAGGGCCCGCACTGCCATCAACGAATGCAATACAAGGGAGGACCTTGTTGTAGTATTGAACGGCCTCGTTGCCGAAGCGGAGGAAATGGAAAGCCAGGCAACCGTCGGATAATTAGAAATGCAAGATTAATGCCGGAAAGCCGACAAAAGCGCTCCGTCCATCCAATAAGGAAAGGCTGCCAGTAAAAAATCTGGCAGTCTTTGTTGTATTTTTGTTATTTTTATTATGTCCCTTGCAGAAAGTTTGTGTACAATGGTACTAATGTCTCTTTTTATGCGAAATTGTCTAAACTGCATAAAAGTACTTAAATGTTAAAAACTAGCGCGGGCACATACCGCACTATATAAATAGGGAGCTGAAAACAGATGAGCCAAGAGGAATTAAATGACCAGCTGCTGGTCAGAAGGGAAAAAATGAATGAAATGCGCCAGAAAGGGATAGACCCATTCGGCAAAAAATTCGATCGCAATGCAACAGCGAAGTCGCTTATTGAACAATACGGCGGCCTCGACAAGGAAGAGCTTGAAACGAAAGAGGTTTCCGTTTCCCTTGCAGGCCGTGTTATGACGAAACGCGGAAAAGGAAAAGCCGGTTTCGCGCATTTAAAAGATTTAACCGGCCAAATCCAGATTTATGTCCGGAAGGATGAAGTCGGCGACAGCCAGTATGATCTGTTCAATTCAACTGACCTGGGCGACATCATCGGGGTTACAGGCACGCTCTTCAAAACACAGGTAGGCGAGCTATCCATAAAAGTTACTGAATATACATTCCTGACAAAGGCCCTGCGTCCGCTGCCTGATAAGTTCCATGGCCTAAAAGATGTTGAGCAGCGCTATCGCCAGCGTTACCTTGACCTGATCATGAGTGATGAAAGCAAAGCTACCTTTGTGATGCGAAGCCTAATCCTCCAATCGATGCGCCGTTATCTTGATGAAAAGGGCTACCTAGAGGTCGAAACTCCAATGATGCATTCAATTGCCGGAGGAGCATCCGCCCGCCCGTTCATCACCCACCACAACGCGCTTGATATGGAATTGTTCATGCGGATAGCCATTGAGCTCCATTTGAAGCGGCTAATTGTCGGAGGTTTGGAAAAAGTATATGAAATCGGCCGCGTTTTCAGGAATGAAGGGGTCTCAACCAGGCATAACCCGGAATTTACAATGATTGAACTTTATGAAGCATATGCGGACTATAAAGACATCATGAAACTCACTGAAAATCTGATTGCCCATGTCGCCCGCGAAGTTTTGGGAACCACCCTCGTCAAGTATGGTGATTATGAGGTCAATCTTGAACCGGAATGGAAGAGGCTTCATATGGTCGACGCCATTAAAGAACACACAGGGGCCGACTTCTGGAAAGAAATGAGTGTAGAAGAAGCTCGGGCACTCGCGAAGGAGCACGGGGTCGAAATTACCGAGCATATGCTGTACGGGCATATCGTCAATGAATTCTTTGAGCAAAAAGTTGAAGAAAAGCTTATTCAGCCTACTTTCATTTATGGGCACCCTGTGGAAATTTCCCCACTTGCGAAAAAGAACGAGGAAGATCCGCGGTTTACAGACCGTTTTGAATTATTCATCGTAGCCCGTGAGCATGCCAATGCCTTTACGGAACTGAACGACCCGATTGACCAAAGGGAACGCTTTGAAGCGCAGCTGAAAGAGCGTGAACAAGGGAATGATGAAGCGCATGAAATGGATGAGGATTTCATCGAGGCCCTTGAATATGGAATGCCGCCAACAGGTGGGCTCGGAATTGGGATTGACAGGATTGTCATGCTGCTGACCAATTCCCCATCGATCCGTGACGTTCTGCTGTTCCCGCTAATGAGGCATAAATAATACGGACAAATCCGCTGAAAGTCACAGCCGCTCGCTTCGTAGTGCTAACCGAATGTTATTATTCCGGTGGCGGGGTTATAATAAGATAGAAAGCCGAAACGCCAGCTGCCTTTACCGGAGCTGGCGTTTTTATTTTGCCGTATGCCTGGACCGAGGCTTATATATACATGCTTCGGGCAAAAGGAATTTTAACCGAGTGGGGGAAAGATACAAATTTGGGATATTAATCTTAAGTGAATAAAGAAAAAAACTGTTGCAAGGTATAATTAAAGGTGTTATATTTGTAAATGTTGCTGCGACGGCAACAAGCCAACAAGAAAGAAATTAAAAAAACTTGTTGACTTCAGGTTAACAACCTGGTAGAATAATAAAGTCGCCTTTGAGAGGCGGCGTTAATAATTGCTCTTTGAAAACTAAACAAACAAGCGTCAACAAACA
>NZ_QNQT01000017.1 GCF_003362805.1 Neobacillus piezotolerans | reverse complement strand
TGTTCTTCCAAACTTCTTCTTCTTATCCAGTTTTGAGGGAATGAAATTTCTCTTGAAAAAACCTGAAAAGGCATTATAATAGAATATGTCTAATTCATTGTCTGGCAGTTATGGCGAGAAGGCCACACCCGTTCCCATACCGAACACGGAAGTTAAGCTTCTCAGCGCCGATGGTAGTTGGGGCCTTGCCCCTGTGAGAGTAGGACGCTGCCGGGCTATGATTATTAGGTTCACAACAGAGTATGAATTTCATACTATTCCGCAGTAGCTCAGTGGTAGAGACGAGCATCCCTGCCACGAATAAGCTGCGAGTTGTGCACGCCGAGCCGCTTCTTGCGGGTCTTCCTGAGGCGGGAACACAATTGCAATACTGGAGTATAGATATACTAATTATTCCGCAGTAGCTCAGTGGTAGAGCAATCGGCTGTTAACCGATCGGTCGTAGGTTCGAGTCCTACCTGCGGAGCCACTTTTAAAAATTTGGAATAATGCTTCCATAGCTCAGTAGGTAGAGCACTTCCATGGTAAGGAAGAGGTCAGCGGTTCGAGCCCGCTTGGAAGCTTATTTTTATGAAGGCCCCTTGGTCAAGCGGTTAAGACACCGCCCTTTCACGGCGGTAACACGGGTTCGAATCCCGTAGGGGTCACCATTTATATGGAGGATTAGCTCAGCTGGGAGAGCATCTGCCTTACAAGCAGAGGGTCGGCGGTTCGATCCCGTCATCCTCCACCATAAATTTTAATAGTATTCTATTATGCCGGTTTAGCTCAATTGGTAGAGCAACTGACTTGTAATCAGTAGGTTGGGGGTTCAAGTCCTCTAGCCGGCACCATTTTTTCGGTGGGGTAGCGAAGTGGCTAAACGCGGCGGACTGTAAATCCGCTCCCTCAGGGTTCGGCGGTTCGAATCCGTCCCCCACCACCATTTCCTGAATAGGTTCAAACGAAAAGAGCTATACTATGTATGTTCTTTTTATGTTGTATGAGCACTCCGGTTTCGGGGACAATAATATTATTGGGCTATAGCCAAGCGGTAAGGCAACGGACTTTGACTCCGTCATTCGTTGGTTCGAATCCAGCTAGCCCAGTCTTTTTTTATTTAGAGCAACGAGCATAGCTTTATAAATTAGCTATGAATTGCGAAGCATTTGACTTACTAATTTTAATTTTAGGGGACTTTATCCCATATCGAGCCATTAGCTCAGTCGGTAGAGCATCTGACTTTTAATCAGAGGGTCGAAGGTTCGAGTCCTTCATGGCTCATTTTGTTGTTTAAATGAACCTTTTGTAGTATAGTATTCATATACGCGGAAGTAGTTCAGTGGTAGAACACCACCTTGCCAAGGTGGGGGTCGCGGGTTCGAACCCCGTCTTCCGCTCCATCCGGGGCCTTAGCTCAGCTGGGAGAGCGCCTGCTTTGCACGCAGGAGGTCAGCGGTTCGATCCCGCTAGGCTCCACCATCACATCTTACATAAAGACCTTTTTGCCTTAAATCCATTTGGATTTAAGGCTTTTTTGTTCTTTTAAAAACTTTAGATACTCCGGCCTGTGTTTTGTTGTTCACTAGGTTTTGATGGATAAGCAAATCCAGATGAGTAAAGTCAGTAAAGTTAAAATGCGCGAAGGATTTCACTCAAAATTGCGTTGTGCGACAAAGAGATTAGATCGGGAAAGCAACAATTCTGCTTCCATTTTAAAGTACAAAAAAGTATTAAGCTTACCCGCGATCCTGTATATATATTCAAAGGTTTGTCGAGTTGAGTCAGTGGAAAGCAAGCGGTTACAATATGTAATAAAGGGGGAGTTTAAAATGAAAAAGTTGTCCATTATTGGAATGCCAATGGACCTTGGGCAGTTGCGAAGGGGAGTGGATATGGGTCCAAGTGCAATCCGCTATGCTGAAGTTGTCGAACGGCTGAAAACATTGTTTGATGAAATAGAGGATTTGGGGGATATACCTGTCGGAAGGCCCGAGGTTGTCATCGACAGGGAGTCCAAGTTAAGGAATCTTGAACTTGTTACTGAGAAGAATGGCAAGCTCGCCGAAGAAGTGGATAAAGTTGTGCAAAGGGGTTGGTTTCCGCTAGTCCTTGGGGGCGACCATAGCATAGCAATTGGCACATTGGCTGGCGTTTCCAAACATTATAAGAACCTTGGCGTCATTTGGTATGACGCGCATGGTGATTTAAATACGGCTGACACGTCGCCTTCCGGGAACATCCACGGCATGCCTCTTGCGGTCAGCATGGGAATCGGGCATAAAATGCTGACGGAACTAGGCGGCTACTGCCCTAAAGTTAGCCCGGAGAATATTGTCATTATTGGCGCGAGGGCGCTTGATGAGGGAGAAAAGGACCTGATTAAGGAAAAAGGCATTAAAGTTTATACAATGCATGAAATTGATCGAATGGGCATGGCAAAAGTAATGGAGGAGACAATTGCCTATCTTAAAAACAGGACGGACGGAGTCCATTTGTCTCTCGATTTAGACGGGCTCGATCCCCAGGATGCACCCGGGGTAGGAACTCCTGTATTTGGCGGAATCACCTACCGGGAAAGCCACCTGGCGATGGAAATGCTGGCCGAAGCCAACTTGATTACTTCAGCGGAATTTGTTGAGGTGAATCCTATTCTTGATGAACGGAACAAAACGGCAAAAGTAGCTGTGGAACTGATGGGATCTCTATTCGGCGAGAAGCTTTTGTAAGGGCAATATTGTAAAAAACAAGAAACCAGCTGTCACTTTGATGAGTAGCAGCTGGCTTTTTAAATGGATTACGAACTTAATTTATTTTTGATTAATCATGAGATGGTATGTGTTCAGCAAAGAGTCCAGTTTGGTGCTGGCCTCGATTACGTTTCTGTCTGTAAGGGATGCTTTGGAAGCAAGCTGGACCATTTCTCTCCGGGATGTTTCAATTTCCCTGGCCAGACGGGATAGCTGACAATGCATGGGTACCAATTCCTTTCTCAAAGTTACTATTTTTATCTCCGTTCTTTCATAATTTCAAACCTCAGAGATAGATATATGGTAAGATTTTGTTAAAATTGTTTTTAAATAAATGAAACCTTTTTGCAAGCGGTTCGTACTATCGCATAGCCGCAATTGGAGGCGGAGGTAAAACATTGGATGCTCTTGTCAAAAAAAGAATAAAACAAATAAAAAAAGGCGACCAGGATGCATTTGCCGAGATTGTCGAGCTGTACAAGGATAAACTGTACCAGCTGGGATACAGGATGCTTGGGAACAGGCATGAGGCAGAAGAAATCGCCCAGGAAGCCTTTATCAGGGCATATGTCAATATTAACAGCTATAACCAGGAATATAAATTCTCGACATGGCTGTACAGGATTGCGACCAATCTCTGTATTGACAGAATCCGTAAAAAAAAGCCGGATTATTATTTAGATGCCGAGATGGCCGGAACGGAAGGACTGACCCTCTATTCCAGGATCCCATCTGATTCCCCCCTTCCTGAAAAAGAGGTAGAGATGATGGAACTTCAGGAGACCATCCAGGGGGAAATAGTGAAGCTGCCCGAAAAATACAGGTCAGTCATTGTCCTGAAATATATCGAAGAATTGTCGCTTAACGAAATAAGTGAAATACTCGATTTGCCCCTTGGTACGGTAAAAACCAGGATTCATCGAGGGCGGGAAGCATTAAGGAAACAATTACGACATGTATAAGAGGTGAATAATGTGAACTGTCCTGAGGAAATAATTGTTTATATGCATGAATATCTTGATGACGATTTAGATCCAGAGCATGAACAGGTATTAAAGGATCATTTGGGCACGTGCAAAGCCTGCCAGACCGTCTTCCATGAAATGAAGAAGACGGTTGCCCTTATTCGTAGTACCGCCAATGTCCATGCTCCTGATAATTTTACCCAATCGGTTATGGCAAAGTTGCCCAAGGAAAAGAAAAAGATTGGAATGCAGCGCTGGATGAAGCGGCACCCGTTTGTTACAGCGGCCGCGGTCTTTATTTTCCTAATGGCTGGCAGTCTTTTCTCTGCCTGGGATAGTGACCGTGAATTCTCGACCACTAACGCTGGCCAGGTCGTCGTTAAGGACCATACAGTAATTGTCCCGGCAGGTAAGGTTGTAAAAGGGGACCTTATTGTAAAAAATGGCGATATAAAAATTGAAGGGGAAGTTCAGGGTAATGTCACTGTAATAAACGGGGAACAATACCTTGCTTCCGCGGGAAATGTGACGGGGAAAATAGAAGAGGTCGACCGCGCCTTCGATTGGATTTGGTATCATATTAAAAAAACGGCAACAGAACTTGTAAGCCTGGATGGCAAAAAGGAGCCTGACAAAAAATAAGCCACATCGGTGGCTTATTTTTGTTATCGGCCTACCGAGGGAACGATTTGCGTTTGGCACAGCACTCCTCGTTCTGAATCATTTTATGGTATAATGAGAAAGTTACATATGATATTGAATTGTTAGTATTTTTTTCAAAACGAAGCTGGCACCAAGTTGCCGGATGCATCAGGCATTCGGACATATGCTTTTTCACTTTAATAAGGGCTGGTTTTTCGGCTCTTTTCCTTAAATATACGACCGGAGGAAAACCAATGTCTTTTGGAGATTTTTCACTTTTTAAATCTTTGGCCAGCATAGTCGACATTGCCATCGTCTGGTACGTCGTCTATAAACTGATTATGTTAATAAAAGGGACAAAGGCGGTCCAGCTTTTAAAAGGGATCTTTGTCATTCTAATAGTGAAGGTACTCAGCGACTTTTTTGATTTAAGGACATTAAGCTGGATTGTGGACAACATTATTACATGGGGTTTCCTCGCAATCATCATCATATTTCAGCCTGAATTAAGAAGAGCGCTTGAACAGCTCGGCCGCGGACGGTTTTTTTCGAGAAGCAGCGGGCAGGAAGAGGAAGAACTCGAAAAAACGGCGTCCGCCATTTTCAAGGCCACCGATTATATGGCGAAGCGGAGAATTGGGGCTCTTATTTCAATTGAGCGGGAAACAGGGATGACTGACTATATTGAAACAGGCATCCGGCTTGATGGGAAGATTTCTTCAGAGCTGTTAATCAATATTTTTATTCCGAATACGCCTCTGCATGATGGGGCTGTTATCTTGCAAAAAAATAATGTAGCCGCAGCCGCATGTTACCTGCCATTATCGGAGAGCCCGTTCATTTCGAAGGAGCTCGGGACAAGGCATAGAGCAGCGCTCGGAATCAGCGAGGTGACCGATAGCATCACCATCGTTGTGTCCGAGGAAACAGGAAGCATCTCGCTTACAAAGAACGGGGAGTTGTACCGGGATTTAAGCATGGATACCTTCAAGGATATGATAAACAATGAAATTGTAGGAAAAGACAGGGGAAAAACAACATCTTCAACCCTTTGGAATTGGAGGATGAAGAAAAATGGATAAAATGCTGGATCACAGCTGGTTTGTAAAAGTTGTCGCCCTGTTGCTCGCATTCCTGCTTTATTCCTCTGTACCGGCAACCGAAGGAAAGAAGCCGAATGAATTTTACGTACCGGGCGATGAGACGGCGGAAACGATAAAAGATGTTCCCGTCAATGCGTATTATGATACAAAAAATCTCATCGTAACGGGGATACCCGATACAGTGAACCTAAAAATTACCGGGCCGAAGAGCCACGTCCAAAATGCTAAAGCATTGAGGAATTTTGAAGTGTATGTGGACCTCGAGGGGGCCCAGATTGGGAACAGGTCTGTTAAACTGAAGGTTCGCGATTTATCTGATAAACTGGATGCGGTGGTTTCTCCATCAACGGTGAATATTTCAATCCAGGAGAGAATAACGAAGGAATTCAGTGTCGAACCCGAGTACAACACCTCAATGGTAAAAGACGGGTTCGCGGCGTCATCGCCAAAGGTTAACCCGGATAAAGTGAAGATCACCGGCGCGAGGGATATCATTGACAGCATCACCTATGTAAAAGCCACTGTTGATTTGAAGAGGCCAATTGAACAAACCACAACAAGGGATGCAAAAATACGGGTATTTGACAGAGAACTGAACAAACTCAGTGTCATTGTTGAACCTGATTCGGTAGAAGTGACCATTCCAATCAAAAGCTTGACGAAGCAGGTGCCGATCAATATCGTCCAAAAGGGCTCCCTGCCAGACGGACTGGTACTTGAATCAATTGACGCCGATGTGAAGGAAGCTGTCATCACCGCCGATGAGGACGTCCTTGCCGCCACAAAGGCAGTAAGGGCAGAGGTAGATTTAAGCAAAATAAAAGAGAGCGGAACGGTAACTGTTCCGGTTATCATTTCGGAAGGAATTAAAAAGGTTTCTCCTGAACTTGTCAAAGTAACTGTCAAGGTACGATCTGATGAAGAGGAAAAGCAGATTTCTTCCATCCCGGTGAGCATCAGGGGCCTTTCCCCCGATCAAAAGGTTGTTTTCAAAGACCCGGAGGGCGGAAATACAAGCCTGCTTGTCTATGGTCCAGCCGATAAAATAGATTCGATCGGACCTTCCGACTTCCGGCTTTTTGTTGAACTTACGGGTTTGGATGAAGGCGATCATGATGTTGACATAGAGGTCGACGGGCCTAAAGATGTTTCCTGGAGGATGGCCAAAACAACGGCTACCATTACAATAACAAAAACAGATGCATAACCACCATTTGATGTGGATTCAGTAGAAGGAGCGATTGTAGAATGGGAAAATATTTCGGGACCGATGGAGTACGGGGTGTCGCCAACAGCGAACTGACACCGGAACTTGCTTTTAAATTGGGAAGGTTTGGGGGATTCGTCCTCACGAAAGACAAAGAGAGGCCAAAAGTGATTATCGGGCGTGATACCCGCATATCCGGCCATATGCTTGAGGGTGCGCTTGTCGCTGGCCTCCTTTCGATTGGAGCTGAGGTAATGAGGCTTGGCGTTATCTCCACTCCTGGAGTAGCATATCTAACCAAGGCTTTGGGAGCGCAGGCGGGCGTAATGATTTCAGCTTCGCACAATCCTGTTGAAGATAACGGAATTAAATTCTTTGGTCCGGATGGATTCAAACTTTCCGATGAACAGGAAAATGAAATTGAACAGCTGATGGACTTGCCGGAGGACAACCTTCCCCGTCCAGTGGGTGCCAGCCTTGGCCTTGTGAATGACTATTTTGAGGGTGGACAGAAATATCTGCAATACCTTAAACAAACGGTTGATGAAGACTTTTCCGGCATCCATATCGCGCTTGATTGCGCGCACGGGGCGACATCTTCTCTGGCAACCCATCTGTTTGCCGATCTTGAAGCAGACCTATCAACGATGGGAGCTTCGCCAAACGGCCTGAATATTAACGCGGGAGTCGGATCCACCCATCCAGAGGCACTGGCTGCTTTTGTAAAGGAAAAGGATGCGGACATCGGGCTTGCATTTGACGGAGATGGAGACCGAGTCATTGCAATTGATGAAAACGGAGCTGTCGTGGATGGCGACCAAATCATGTACATTTGCGGCAAGTATTTAAAGGAACAAAACAGGCTGAAGCACTCTACGGTCGTATCAACCGTTATGAGCAACCTTGGATTTTATAAAGGGCTAGAGAGGAACGGCATTCAAAGCGTCCAGACAGCAGTTGGCGACCGCTATGTCGTTGAGGAAATGAAGAAGAATGGTTACAATCTTGGCGGAGAACAGTCGGGGCATATCATTTTCCTTGATTACAATACAACCGGTGATGGGCTTTTGACCGGCCTTCAGCTTGTGAATATCATGAAAGCGACAAAGAAGCCGCTATCCGAGCTGGCGAACGAAATCCAGAAATTCCCGCAAATCCTTGTCAACATCCGGGTAACAGACAAATACCATGTTACCGACAATGACAAAGTAAAAGAAATCATTACCCAGGTTGAAACGGAGATGGCTGGAAACGGGCGCATCCTTGTCCGTCCATCGGGGACAGAGCCACTTGTGCGGGTCATGGCGGAAGCTCCGACAGAGGATCTGTGCAGGGACTATGTCAACCGGATTGCAACGGTAGTAGAAGCAGAAATGGGTCTAAAGGAGTAGTGCTTATCCAATGCATAAGGGAACGGAAGTGTTCCCTTATGCATATTTTATTATCATCCAAGCAGTTTTTAGTCCAATCTCCCTGGGTAAAAAACAAGGAACTCTTCATCTTGACGCATACACTATCTTCATGTAACATGTAAACTGCTTGTTTGCTAAATAGTTTTGAAAAAAATTCCAATTTATTCAAGAATAGAAAGGTGGACAGGGGTTTGCAAAGTTATAAAAGCGCCAGAACTAACCTGGACGAAGAAGGGGTTAGTTGACGAGGTGGAGGTTTATCGAATGTTTCGGCGGATGCCTCCCGGCCGCAGCGCACGGCCGAAAATTGCTCCTTAAATCATTGAGGCGACTCAATGGACAAAGGGACGCAAGCTGCGCACTCATAAAGGATGATTTGCCAAGGCATCCTAATAGAGAACAATACGGAGATAAGGGGGCAAGCTTTGCCCTCGGCACGGTCTTGCCCTCTTTGCAACAGGAGGACTAGAATATGTGTGGAATCGTTGGATATATAGGAAATAAAGATTCAAAAGAAATTTTGCTGAAAGGCCTTGAAAAGCTTGAATACCGTGGTTATGATTCTGCGGGAATCGCTGTCATGAGCAACGAAGGCGTTCAGGTATTCAAGGAAAAGGGCCGGATTGCGGATCTGAGGAAAATCGTTGACACATCCGTCATCGCGAATGCCGGAATTGGCCATACCCGCTGGGCAACCCATGGCGCGCCAAGCACCAGGAACGCCCATCCACACAGGAGCGGCACGAGCAGGTTTACACTCGTCCATAACGGTGTAATCGAGAACTATTCGGAGCTTCAGCGCGATTATTTGCAGGGTGTCGAGCTACAAAGCGATACAGATACGGAAGTCATCGTCCAGATGATCGACCTTTTTGCGAATGAGGGCCTGAGCACGCTTGAGGCGTTCTGCAAGACGCTTACCCTTCTTAAGGGTTCGTATGCACTTGCTTTGCTCGATGAGGAAGACAACGAAACCATCTATGTCGCGAAAAACAAGAGCCCGCTGCTTGTAGGCCTTGGCGATATGTTCAATGTTGTCGCCAGCGACGCAATGGCGATGCTTCAGGTAACCGATCAATTTGTAGAGCTAATGGATAAGGAAATTGTCATCGTAAAGAAGGATGAAGTGACAATCCAGAATCTGAAGGGCGAAACTATCAGCCGCTCGCCATACAAGGCCGAGCTTGATGCAAGTGATATCGAAAAGGGCACTTACCCTCACTATATGCTGAAAGAGATTGACGAGCAGCCGCTTGTCATGCGTAAAATTATCCAGAAATACCAGGATAAAAACGGCGGCTTATCGATTGATAGCGAAATCGTTGAGGCCATCACTGCAGCTGACAGGGTTTATATTATTGCCGCGGGTACTTCCTACCATGCGGGGCTTGTCGGTAAGCAAATGATTGAAAAGCTCGCAGGAATACCGGTCGAGGTCCATATTTCGTCCGAGTTCGGCTATAATATGCCGATCCTGTCCGAAAAGCCGCTGTTTGTTTTCATTTCTCAAAGCGGTGAGACAGCCGACAGCCGCGCCGTCCTTGTACAGGTAAAGGAAATGGGTTATCCGGCCCTGACAATCACGAACGTTCCGGGCTCGACGCTTTCCCGTGAAGCAGATTATACGCTTCTGCTCCATGCCGGCCCTGAAATCGCCGTTGCATCCACGAAGGCGTACACAGCCCAGCTGGCTGTCCTCGCTATTGTTGCCGAAGTTTCAGCGAAGAGCCGCGGCCGCGAAATCGGCTTCGATCTCGTCCAGGAGCTGGGCATTGTGGCGAATGCTATGGAAGCACTGTGCGATTCAAAGGAAATCATGGAGCACATCGCTCGGGAATTCCTGACTGTCACAAGGAACGCTTTCTTTATTGGAAGGGCAGTCGACTATTATGTGTGCCTCGAAGGTGCCCTAAAGCTTAAGGAGATTTCCTACATCCAGGCGGAAGGCTTTGCAGGCGGCGAGCTGAAGCACGGCACCATCGCCCTGATTGAGGAAGGAACCCCGGTCATCGCCCTAGCCACCCAGGAAAACGTAAATCTGAGCATTCGCGGCAACGTCAAGGAAGTGGCAGCCCGCGGAGCCAATCCTTGCATCATTTCCATGAAAGGGCTGGAAACAGACGAAGATACATTCGTCCTGCCAGTCGTTCATGAACAGCTCACACCGCTTATCTCTGTTATACCTTTGCAGCTTTTGGCTTACTATGCGGCCCTGCACCGCGATTGTGACGTCGACAAGCCAAGGAATTTGGCAAAATCCGTTACAGTGGAGTAGTTTGGAACTCACAACGGTAGTAAATTATTAGCCTGTCACTTTCTTCTTCCTCTGCTAAAAAGTCGGTACCTACTGTTAAATAGTTGGTACATTAGAGGAAAGAGCGAGAAGAAAAAAGAGCAGGCAGAACATATGTATTCAATTGGTAACTCAATAAAAATTCGGGCTGGATCCAATAGTGGTCCAGTCTTTTTTCTTTGTCCAATATCTCTTCAATCTCTCGACCAATAAGGGCCATTACGGGAAGAACTCTTTAACATTGGCAGAATATTTGTTATAGGCCAGAACGGAACTAAGAGGGCGAAAATCGAGGTTTTGGGGAAGACTTAATAACAGAAGAAAAAGTAACGGAAGGAGAGAAAAGGGGAAAGAGCGCTAGAACCACAAGGGTTTTGAGGGGGTGGGAGAGCGATGAGGGGGAGGAAAGAACGAATAGGCAGGTTATCAAAATTTCTGCCGTAATCGGCTATAATTTCGATGCTATTTCATCTGCTCTGTTAAAAAAGGAAGGCTGTCTCAATTTTCATTTGAGACAGCCCTTTTTATGAATAGGATAAGCAATTTCGGATTAACAAGTAATCTTGCTAGTTCCTGTTTTACAAACAAATGCCTGTTATGCTTTTCGAGGTGTTCCTTCAGCATTTGATACAATCGCATCAATTTGGATCAAAGCATCTTCAGGTAAAGCTGATACGCCAACTACTCTACGTGCAGGAGTACCTTGTGGGAAGAATGTTTTGTAAGCTTCGTCTACAGCTTCAATATCTTCAATATTTTTAACGAAGATATTCACTTTAACGACATCTTCCAAAACATGGTCGATGCTTTCTACAATTGCCTTGATATTCTTCAAGCACTGTTCAGTCTGCTCTTTTACACCGCCAGCTACCAATTCACCTGTTTTTGGATCCAAAGGTAATTGAGCTGAAAGGTGATTGTAATGAGAGAACGCTACAGTTTGTGTAGATAGAGAATTCTTTGGTGCGTTGTCAGTATTGTTCGCCCAGATGACAATGCCGTGTCTGTCTTCGATCGCCTGTGGAGGTGTACCGTCACCGTGCGACACGACTGCTTCGATTTGAACAGAAGCACCCAAAGGTAAAGCAGCAGCTTGAACTGTTGTACGTGCAGGGACGTAAGCCACAGCCCTAGCAATCGCTGAATCCGGGAAGAACCTAGAGTAAACTTCATTTACAGCTTCAGTATCAGCCAAGTCTGTAAGGAAAACGTTGATTTTAACGATATCGTCAAATGGAACGTCGATACTTTCTAAAATTGCCTTGATGTTTTTCAAGCACTGTGCAGTCTGCTCTTTAACATCGCCAACAACCAAACGGCCAGTCTTTGGATCGATCGGCAGCTGAGCAGTAAGGTTATTATAGTGAGAGAACGATACAGTCTGTGAAGATAGCGGGCTGATTGGTGCATTTGACGTGTTGTTGGTAAGCTTGATAAGGTCGCCTGCTTGTGGTGCGTTCGGAATTGTACCTTCGCCATGCGAAACAAGCGCTTCAATCTGAACAGATGCACCCTTAGGAAGGTCTGCGACTGCAACTGTTGTACGTGCGGGAACATAAGTCGGGAAGAATGTTTTATAAACTTCGTCTACAGCGTCTACATCTTTAATATTCTTAACGAATACCGTGATTCTAACAATATCGCTCATAACATGATCGATGCTGTCTGCAATTGCCTTGATATTTTTAAAGCACTGTTCAGCTTGCTCTTTTATACCACCAGCTACCAATTGACCAGTTTTGGGTTCGATAGGTAATTGAGCTGAAAGATTGTTGTAATGGGAGAAAGCTACAGATTGTGAATATAGACCGTTACCGTTTGGAGCATTTTCTGTATTTTTTGCTGATACTGCGTTATAGCCGCTCATGATGTATTCCCCTTTTAGATAAATATTTATTAACTCAAGTATGTACCAAAAAAACCGGTTTAAACCAAGTTGATATGGATTTGAAGGCTGCTTTGGCTCAACTGACGGCGTTCTTCACGCAGTTGAAAAAAATTCTCACACAGACTTCATTTTTGAGCAAGTGTCCATTATAACAGGCTTTCTTTGTGTTTACTACATGTTTCGTGTGAATTGCTTTTTGAGTTGAGTTTTTTTCTGGAAAACAACAGTTAAGGGCTGCGAAAAGTAGATGAAACATTTCGAAGCAACCCTTTCTAATCTTTATCATTAGCTCAACGAAATTTCTGTCAGATGTTTTTAGAGGAGTCGGCTGACCATAAGCAGGGGGTGGGCTGGTATTGGATCATTCTCGCGGATTTGGGAAACAAGGGCATGGTATCTGCGGCCAACGAAGAAATTATCGAGTATGCAACCAGGGCAATTGCCATCCTTACAGAAATCGGGAATCTTCCGGGAATCGCCAGGGCATACGAAGCGCGAGCGATTGCCTATAAGAATAATGGTGACGATAACCGGGCCGAGGAGGACCTAAAAAGATCTACGACTACAATGGCTAAATAGGAACTTCTTTTAAAAAATATAACTGTTACTACTTACTCGTCTATGGGCGGGTTTTTGTTTTCGGCTGCCTCTCTTTAAAGGATAATCCCTCCATAACGAGAATAAGTAAAGGTATAACTTGTGGTGGAGGTAACTATGTGGCAAAGGGAGCTTGTTAGCACAGAGAGAGGGACATTTGAAATATTTGTTTGCGGAAGCGGGGAGCCGCTCTGCATAACGCATTTGTACAGTGAATTCAATGAACGGGGCAACTACTTCGCTGATATGTTCATCCAGTCGTTCAAAGTCTATCTTGTGAACTTAAAGGAGGCTGGCAATTCCAGCAAAGTTTGCAATGAGAAAGAACTGAGCATGGAAGAATGTCCTTGATTTGGAAGCATTAAGAAGCGCCTTGAATTTCGAAAAGTGGAGCTTTGCCGGACATTCGACCGGAGGGATGCTTGGCTTGGTTTACGCTTCCTCGTTTCCCGATTCCTTAACAAAAGTCATGGTGGGCGGGGCTTCGGCGTCGAGGGGTTATATGGAGCATAGCGGAAGCATCTATTGTGGAAACAATCCCCTTAACCCTCGCCTAAAAGAACTGCTTTCAACCCTTAAATCAGCGGAATCTTCGAGGGAGGAAAGGATGAACGCGGGCAGGGAATGGACCGAAATGTCGCTTTATAATCCGGGGAAATTTGAAGAGTACTTTTCAAAACCAAGTAGCGGAAAGGTCGTTCCAAACCGGCTGGACTATTATTCTTATACTGAGCTACCTGCTTATGATAGTAGAGAGAGAATTAGGCAAATACGCATTCCGGCTATTGTCTTTTGCGGAGAGCATGATTCGCAGTGCCCAGTTGATTTTTCAAAGGAAATAGCTGAGCTGATACCGAATTCCAAGCTTTATATTTTTCAAAAAAGCAACCATGCGCCGTTCCTTGAAGAACGTGAAGAGTTTCAAAATATGGTTGGGGATTTTTCTAAACTATAGTGCTGAAAACCCTTTTGTGGGAATTCAATCAAACGTTTGATTGAATTCGGGAAAGGCAGGAAAGAAGAGATAAAGTAAATGGGCGCCTGCCTTCTCTAAAAGAGTGCCTGGCGCCAATTACAAGTGGAATTATAGAATAGGATTGCGTTCGGCTTTTAACCCTTTCCTCCAGTGGCAAATGCTTATACCAAGCCAGAGTAACGGGAGGAACTGAACCAAAAGGAAGCGCAACATAAAGCCTGAGGTGGTATCGGTTGGTGGATTGGTTGGTAAATTCCCTATATAAATGCTTAACGGCAAGATAAGGAGATTGACCGCCACACTAAGGAATAAGGAAGCCAATACGATGGCTTTGCCGCTTTTGTCCACATGTCTCATTTAACCAACTCCTTTAAAAGGGTTAAGTAGGCCATTCTTGAAGTACATTTTCTGAATTATATAATAATTATATCAATTGTTGTAAATATAAATACATATTACAAAAATTTCCAAAACGCTCATCTTAAATCTTAATAGCTTGGCATTACTGCCTGTTTAAAAAGGGAGGAAAATTCGTGCTGACAGACCCAGCCACTCTTTCGGACTGGCTTCCGCCACATTCCATGGAATGGTACAAACAGATTGGAAACATGGAAGGCCAATATCGGTACACGTGGAATTCCACGGTATCGCAGCCGAATGGAGAGTCTATTTTCGATGCGGAAGTTTTGAAGATGGTAAAAGATAAAGAAGTCCTCGATATAGGGTGCGGTGATGGGGAATTCACGCACCAGTGCGCGGCGTTTGCAAAGGAGATTGTTGGCGTTGATGCAACGGAAACGTTCACCGCTGCCGGAAATAAAAAGAAACGGGCGAATGTCTCCTTTGTGACAGGGAATTCAAAGCATGGATTACCAGTTGAGAAGGGACCATTTGATTGCGCCTATATTCGTAAAGGGCCGACATCCGCATATCCTTTTTTAAAAAAAGCAGTTAAGGAGGGAGGAACTGTGCTTGGCCTTCACCCCGGTGACGACCTTGGGATGGAGCTGCCTCTACTATTTCCAACCTTTTTTGAAAAAAAAGAGGGTACACCAATCCTTGATCTGATTAGGAAACGCCTTGAAGCAGGAAGCTTTTCTTCAGCGGAGTTTGATCATATAGAGGCGACGGAATATTTACACACCCCACTTGATGTAATAAAGTGGCGCTGTTTTGGCCAAAAGCCAAGTATTTATAAACGAATGATTGAAGAAAACCTGCCGGAAATAACGAGGATTTTTGAAAAGAACTCCACCCCTGCTGGGCTGCCGATCACCTTCTCCCGGTACATTGTCCGGATAAATGTATAAGGGAGTTTACTTTTAACAGGGAAAAACATACAATAAAACTTGTAAGGAAATAGTTGAAAAGGAGGGGATTGCCATGAAAACTATGAAATTTATATCTGTGATTCGAATCGCGTTGGTCCATACCCCTCAAACTAGGAAAAATTAATTTGCAAGAGATTGAGTATACTAAAAGGCCTTCGTGATTCGGACGAAGGCCTTTATTTATGGAGTTCGTTATTTAGATGAAAATATTCGGAGGCGGATCAAATGGAAATCAGGCCATATCGATCAGGCGATGAGACAGGCTGGGTGCGCTGCAGGGTGCTGGCGTTTTTGGACACAGCCTATTATGAAAATGTTTTAAGGGAAAAAGAAGTATATGATAATCCCTCAATTGAACTTGTTGCGATAGAGAATGGACAGGTAATCGGATTAATCGATGTTGAATATGAGATTAAGGAAAGTACGGTGTGTTCAAGAGGGACGGGTTTAGGCGGTATGATATGGCATATTGCCGTCCATCCGGATTTTCGGAGACAGGGCATCGGGAAACAGTTATTGCTTGAAGCGGAAAAATTCGCAAGGGTGAATAGCCTAAACCGACTTGAGGCATGGACAAGGGATGATGATTGGGTAAATGATTGGTATGTGAAAAATCGATTCCAAAAGGTCGATTCGTACCTTCAAGTGTATATGGGTGGGAAAGAGGAAATGAGGCAGGCTTTGAGCAGCAGCCTTCCAGACTTTCATCTAGTTCAGGCATACGGCCATTATGTTGGCGAGAAGAAAGAGGATATACAGGGACGCTTTAAAAGGGTTCATGAATGTTCGTGCTATGAGAAAAAGCTTTAGACTAAGAGATAAACTAAAAGCGCTTGGTTCGCCAGGCGTTTTTAAATTTTTGAAACCTTTGTGAAAAAGGCTTGCTATCGAAAAAAGCGATGTGCTGTAAGGTATAATGGAGAGTACTAGTTAGAGGATCGGCAACCTTTTTAAGTGGTTCCAATTTAAATATTGTTGACGGATAAATGCCTAGGAAGGAAGATAGTGTGTGAGAAAATTCAATAGTTTGATTGCGTTACTGCTTTTAATATTGACGGCTGCGGGCTGCGCTGAAAAAGGGAAGCCTGAAGAAAAACAAATCGAGCTGACCGTCTCGGCGGCCGCGAGCCTGCAGGACGCCTTGAATGAAATCGCCTCTAATTTTGAAAAGGAACATGAGGGTATTAAAATAAACTATAACTTTGGCTCTTCAGGGGCATTGCAGCAGCAAATTTCCCAAGGGGCCCCTGTTGACGCCTTTTTTTCGGCAGCCGCAGATAAAATGGACAAGCTCGAGAAGGATGGGCTGATTGAAAAAAGGACCAATCTGGTAGGAAACGAACTTGTTCTGGTGGTTCCGAAAAATGCACAGAAAACCATCCGTACATTTGAGGAGCTGGAGAAAGCGGATAAGATTTCGATTGGGACGCCGGAATCGGTACCAGCTGGGAAATATGCAATGGAGACCCTTGAACATCTCGGAGTCTGGGATGCGGTTGGAGGAAAGGTTGTCTTCGCCAAGGATGTCCGACAGGTGCTTACGTATGTTGAAACGGCCAATGTCGACGCTGGTATAGTATATAAAACCGATGCGATGGCCTCCAAAAAAGTCGAGATTGCCGAGACGGCTGGAGAGGACTCACATGGACCGATCATCTACCCGCTTGGCATTATTAAGGACAGCCGCCACCTGAAGGAAGCAACGGAATTTTACGAATATCTAATAGGGAATGAGTCCATGAAGGTATTGGAGAAGTATGGTTTCAAAGGGCTGTAGGATACGTTCATCGTCCGCCCGATTGAGATTCCAGCACTGATAACCATCCTCGGCAAATACAGTTTCTGGCCAAAGAAGGTTGATTAAAGCAAAAGGCATCTGAAGATCCGATGCCTTTTGCTATTACTCAGAAGTTTTTGCCGGCAGAAGCCCACGGCCGATAAAATTGGCGGATACCGGCTTCTTTCCGATTTCCCTTGCCCAAACCGATAATTGGCCAATATGGTGTATTTCGTGCGCAATTACATGGCGCATGACCTCGCCCCATGTATCGGTCACAATTCGACCGTCCGGTTCAGTCTCTTGGTACAGGTTGTTTTCCATACTGGAGTCCCAGTTCCTGATGAATTCTTCCACCTCTACATGGAACTTTGCATCAAGCTCCCTTACTTTTTGAAGTGTGTTAAAGTCTTCAAATTTTTCCTGGAAATCTGACTTCCCTTGAATAATGCGGAACCAGCTCCATTCCACATCAATAATATGGAAAAGGGTTTTCAGGATTCCCCCAACCCCGCCGGTCCGTTCCGCAAGCAGATCCTCCTCGCTCACGCCTTCGCACCAGCGATACCATTCGTCTCTGACCATCCAGTTATACCGAAACAACGCTTCCATGAAATCCCTCCCTTTCAAACCCATCATACCTTGTTTCACTGTTAATGCCTATTTTTACCGTGGAATAAATCACTTCCTTAACAGGAAGGAAACTAATTTGGAATTACGATAAAGGGGATTGTATACATAAATAATCTGCCCCTGAAGCTTTTGGTGGATTTTGGATAAAAACAGGAAAATCCCTATTGTATTTATAGGTCTTTCCGCCTACTATTTAAGTAATATACATACATCATATTAAAGGATTAGGCAGAAAAAACAGGGGCATGGAGGCAGCTTAATGGATGGACAGTATAAGTCGCTTTATGCGTTAAAACGGGCAATTTATTTATGGGTTGTTCCTTGTGTTCTCGTTTCGCTTATCTTGAATAACTATTTGCAGAATAACGCGAAGGCAGAGTACCTTCTTGGCTTGGTTACTAATTCAGTGTTAATCGGCTGGTTCAGTATCAGCTGGTTCTTGTTATACAGGAATCGGGCCATTCGGTTTGTAGAACTATCAAACCTGATCCTTGTGACGCTTTACCACATAATCACATTTTATGATGCCGTCTATAATGTCCTCTTGGAGGAAAGGCATGATTCACTGGGGGATTTTATTATATGGATGCCAATCTTTATGATGTATATCTTTTTAACACTCAAGAACAAGCACGCCCTTTTGTTTGCTTTGGTTGTTCTAGCAATTACGATTGTGCCAGGTGCCGTGAATGCAGGAAGGTATAATGCGGAGGAAATCGACTCTCTTTTTCAGTTTTACATGGCGAATATCGTTTATATTGTAGTCTTGTATTTTACCCACCATTTGGTCGGGGTCTATTCACAGTTGGCTGTTGCAAAACGTGAGGCCTATACCGATTCATTGACCGGGATTGCCAACCGCTATCAAATCGATGAGTGGCTGAACAGCCATATCAGGGGATCGGACAATAACAAAGAAGGTTTTTCAATTATCTTTTTTGACATTGATAATTTTAAGACTATCAACGACCAATTCGGGCACCACGTTGGAGATGCTGTATTAAAGGAGTTTGTTTTTCTCATTAAGGACTGTATAAGTCCGGACCGCTTATTTGGCAGATGGGGAGGCGAGGAATTCATCCTGATAGTAAAGGAAGAGGAAGAGTCAGCTGCCTTGATTGCTGAAACGTTGAGGAAAAGGATCGAAAAGCATAAATTTGCGATAGCGGGCCGGGTAACATCGAGTTTTGGAATTACAGGCTACCAGCAAGGGGATACCATCGCCTCATTATTGGACCGGGCTGACAAGGCGCAGTATACTTCCAAAAAAGAGGGGAAGAACCGGGTTACTCTTACCTAGGGCGATCCCGCCTGGCCAATTCCGCAGTATTAACCGATTGCCATTTGAAAAAACGCATTAAAAAAAGCGCCGGATTTTGCCGGCGCTTTGGTGTATTCGGGATCAGGTTCCGGAGTGCGCGGGAACTGCTTTTTTTTCTGGTTTGGGTTCCTCTTCCAAATGGGTTGCGAATGTCCTTTTATAAACATGGTATGCTACAAGGAGAAGGACACAGCCTCCGCTGACCCCCATCAAGAGCCAAGATGGAACCTTTTCAAAAAGGAATCCGAAAAGGACAAGTCCAATTGGCATCATCCCGCCCGCTCCGGCCTCCAGGAGGGACATGACCCGGCCTCGCAGCTCGTCGGGCGTCTTCTTTTGGAGCAGGACGAATATGGGCATATTAATGACCATGCCAAGGGAAGACATGATTAATGCAAGGATAATCATATAAATGAAGATGAAACTATTTGATATCCCCGCTGCGGCTGGCAGGCTCGGAAGCCCGAATAAGATAATCGTAACCGACATGCCCGCAACTCCGCCGAGGATGGCCCGGTCCTTTCTTTTGATTTCAGGGCGGACCGAAAGGATAATGGCGAGAAGCAATGTACCCACGGAGAAAGCGCCTTCAATGATGCCCAGCTGGTAGGAAGGCATTTTCCGGACGACCATAACAATGTATGGAAGCGCGATTGGGGCGGCGGCGAACCAGAAGTTCAGTCCGATCGCAAAAAATACAATGTTCTTGATAAATGATTCATTTTTGACATATGTGAAACCTTCCTTTAAATCATGGAAAAATCCATTGCTTTCTCGTTTTTCCTTTTTCTCCGCGAACAGGTGGTAGTTAATGAACAGGCTGAATATCCCGGAAATGGTGAATGCGGCGACGTTAATGGCCATGAAGGAATTGACAGGGAATAAACCGAATAGCGCGCCTCCAAGGACCGGACCAAGAATATTTGATAAAGATACTGCTGTCTGGTTAAGCGACATCGCCTTCTGAAGATGGTCCGGGCCAACCATGTTATAGATGGTTGAGGTTACCGCTGTTGAGTAAAACGTGTTGAGGGATGTGAGGACGGCGGTCGCCAAATAGAGAAGCCATATTTCTTTCGTAACGAATGTAAAAAGGGCGAACACAATGCCGAGCCAGGCGGCACAAGCGAAATCGGTCAGGATAATTATTTTTTTCCGGTCAAAGCGGTCGGCAACTGTGCCAGCCAGGGGTGATAAGACAATCCTTGGGATGCTTCCCATTAAAAGCGTGATGGAGAAATTAAGCGCCGAACCAGTCTGGCTCAGAATATACAGCCCAATCGCAAAGCTGTAAATCGATGAACCAAGAACCGCGATTATTTTGGCGGGAACAAAGAGAAATAGATTTCTTTTGACAGCATGTTCCATGCATTACACGTCCTCTCCGGTCAGTTCCTTTTTGAATTCGAGTGAAAGCGTATAGGATGTACGCCCTTCCTTATGCGCGACGGTTTTCTTTAGCCATTTTTCAAGGAGGCTGTCATATTCCTCTTCAAACTCTTGCAATTCCTCATCCGAAAATTCCAGGCTGATTCCTTTTGTACGAATCCCTTTTCGGGCGGGGTCATTGGTGTTTAAATTAAAGTGGGTGGCTTTGGAACGGTAGTATTTTTCCACAATTCCCTTGTTTTCCCTTGTTTCAACTAGTTCGAGGATTCCCCCTTTATAAAGCTGCTGAATATGGTAATGGATGCTCCCCGCGGTTTTTCCGAGTTCATCGGCAACCTGTTTGGCTGTCATAGGAACTTCGCATAATAAGTAAATGATTTTTACTCTTAGCGAGGTTGAAATCAGCTTCTGCTGTTCCAGATTGATTTCCATTATTTTTGGTTCCATGGAATTTTTTCTCCCCAATCTAACTTTCTATTTCGATTTAAAATGATTATACGTTCTAAAAAATTAGAACACAAGAATTTTTTGGTAAATAATTTCGACATATTTCTTAAAATAGGAATTCGGAAGGTTAGTTGCATGATGAAGGGGAATTAATTAAAGACTAATGAAATGGAAACAAGGGAATATAGTATTTTGCAGACAATCGCTTGGATACTATCACGGTTGTACCAAAAGTATAAAAAGGAGGGTAAGGGATGGAAATGAAGTTTCATCGGCCACCCAATACATTTATCGGTAATGTCCATATAAAAGTGCAGGATCTCGGAAGATCACTGGAGTTTTATAAGCGGATCATTGGCTTTGACGTGCTGGAGCAATCAGGCATGAAGGCGGTGCTTGGAAGCGGAAAGAAACCCATTCTGACGCTTGAGCAGCCGGAAAATGCCGTTCCAAAACAGCCGAGAACAGCGGGCCTATACCATTTTGCGCTGCTTTTGCCAAGCCGTTTTGAGTTGGGAAAATTTTTGCGCCACATTCTTGAGCTCGGATATCCGATTGGAGCGGCGGACCATCTCGTCAGTGAAGCAATCTATTTGGACGATCCGGATGGGAATGGAATTGAAATCTATACGGACCGTCCTTCTTCTGTGTGGAAATGGGCCGGCAATGAAGTTGAGATGGCTACAAATCAGATAGACGCTCAAGGCATTCTCGCGGAAGCGGGGCAGAGCAAATGGGAAGGAATGCCCGCTGAGACGATTATGGGGCATATCCATCTGCACGTTTCCGATTTAACGGAGACAAGGAAATTTTACGGAGAAGGCTTGGGCTTTGATCTTGTAAGCCGCTATCCGCAGGCTTTATTTATGTCTACAGGAGGATACCACCATCATTTAGGCCTCAATACTTGGAATGGGGTAGGGGCTCCGCCTGCCGCGGCAAATAGTGCAGGCCTGAAACAGTTCTCTATTATGTTTCCGGGCGAAGAGAAAAGGAATAAGGCAGTGGGTAAACTTGAAAATCTCGGCTTCCCTGTAAGCGAAAATTGGACTGTAAAGGACCCGTCGGGGAATGAAATTCACCTGGGGGTTCACGAGTAAGCCTTGCCCATGGCGGATATCAACACAGCCATATTGTGTCAAATCCTATAAGTACAAAAGAACCTTTCCGGTGGAGGAAAGGTTCTTTTTGTTTATTGTTCTTCAAGTCCTGGAGTCCCGGCCGGAGGCTTCGGCTCAGTCTGCCTGATTTCCACATAAAGGATTTGATGCCCATCAATATCATTGACTTTAAAGGCATATCCTTCCTGGTTCAGGACGTCGCCAATTTTCACGTCGTACGTATGGGAAAGAATCCAGCCTCCCAATGTATCGATATCTTCTTCGGGAAGGGCAATCCCAAGGATATCATTTACATCCTCAAGGAGCACCTTCCCGCTCATAATGTAATGGCCTTCTTTAATTTTCCTTATATCGGCAACTTCATCGGCATCAAATTCATCACGGATTTCGCCGACGATTTCCTCTAAAATGTCCTCGACCGTCACGAGGCCGGCGGTTCCTCCATATTCATCGACCAAAATGGCCATATGGGTCCGCTCTTTTTGGAGCTTAACAAGAAGTTCGTGAATCGGGATTGTTTCGATAACATGGATGACCGGTTTAATAAAATTCGTAAGCGGCTTTTCTTTTAGCGCATCGGGTTTTAAGGTCGCGGTCAGGATTTCCTTGATGTTGACCATACCGGCGACATTGTCTTTATCACCGTTAACAACTGGGTAGCGCGTGTATTTTTCACGGCGGATGGTTTCAAGGATTTCCTCCATGCTGTCATCGATGGAAAAGGTGACTATTTCAGTTCGGGGGACCATGATTTCCTTTGCGATCCTATTATCGAATTCGAAAATATTATTAACATAGGTTAATTCAGATTGGTTGATTTCCCCTTTTTCGTAACTTTCGGAAATGATGATCCTCAGTTCCTCCTCGGAGTGGGCGAGCTCATTTTCGGAGGCTGGCTTTAAGCCGAAAAGCCCGACAAGGAATCGTGCCGAACCATTCAGTGCCCATATAAAAGGGTACATGACTTTGTAAAAGGTAATAATCGGCCTGGCAAAGAGCAAAGCGACTGCCTCGGCCTTCTGGATGGCAAAAGTTTTCGGGGCGAGTTCTCCTACAACCACATGCAGGAAGGTGATGAAAGCGAACGCAATCCCGAATGACAAAATATGTGAAACTGACCCGGTGACATTAAGGTTTTTAAACACGGGTTCCAGCAAAGCCATGACAGTCGGTTCGCCGAGCCAGCCGAGGCCCAGGGCAGTAATGGTGATGCCGAGCTGGCAAGCGGATAAATACTCATCCAAATGCGTGATGACATGTTTTGCCGCCTTTGCCCCTTTCCTGTTTTCTTCAATTAATTGATCAATTCTTGAGCTCCTTACTTTGACAATCGCGAATTCTGTGGTGACAAAAAAAGCTGTCAATGCAATTAAAATGAAAACAAGCAGCAAATTAAATACTATCAATGGAATGCCCTGAAACGCAGGGCTACACCTCCTATTTTTTCACGGCTTATATACCGTTTGCCGTATGGCGAAGTAAATCTCTATAAATATTATTAGCAAAACGGGAAGGGACTTGGCAACTTTAATTGTCTGGCTGCCCTGGGAAACATGTTGCTCCTTGGCGAAAGATATTTGGAAAAAACCAATCTTATTCTTCATTTTCTGACAACAAATACAATGGAATTGAGTTAATATTTTCATAAGAAAATATTAACCAGCACAACGAGGTCCCGTATAAAGGCAATTTATGGGGATTTGGCGGGAAAAAAGTTGGGAAAATCGGAGTAGGATTTTATTCCTGTGGTTATTTGTAAGGTTTTCCAGTATACTGAAAGAGTAAAAACGCACGAAAAATAGGCGTTTTTCACAGATTTCCTATCGAAAAATCCCGTTTTTATTTATATAAAATTCTGCCAAAAGGTACGGCGAGGTACATGGAAAACACCGCCAATAAGCCAGGAAGGATTTGCAAGGCCTTTCTGGCTTATTCTATAAGGGGGAATCAATGGTGGAGGTTTTTGAAATTACAAAAGAAATCAGCCAGGATTGCCTGTTGCAAGGACATTTTCCGGACAAGTCAAGTATTAAAATAAAGACAGAGGATGACATTATGTCAGCCAGGCGGATAGCGCGTGAATTTTCACATGGCCTTGGTTTCAGCGCATTCGACCAATCCCGCATCATTACACTTATTTCCGAGCTCTCGCGCAATATCTATAAATATGCCGGACAAGGCTATATTTCCATCGAAACGGTTAAAGGCCCTAACGGGTCGAAAGGCGTTAAAATCCATGCCGTCGATTGCGGGCCAGGAATTTTAAACGTAAACCGGGCGATGGAACAAGGCTATTCAACCTCTGGCAGCCTTGGGGCCGGGCTTCCCGCCATCAAGAGAATGGCCGATGAATTCTCTATCGAGACAGCCGAGGGTAAGGGAACGTATGTAAAAATTATAAAATGGCTTAATTAACTTGGCCAATTTTCATCACAAACATATTCCATATACCACCCAAAATCCATCCTTAAACATAAGGATGGATTTTTTTTAAAAAAATAAAGGCTGCCCCATTTAATAAGGGCAGCCCATAAGAGAAATTATAGAGTTGCTGGTTGGCCATCTTTGACTTCTGCAAGGTATGCAGCAGCCTTGGTTTCGTCGTATTGCTTTTCCCACTTCGACATGACAATGGCGGCAAGCGAGTTGCCGACAACATTCACTGCTGTCCTGGCCATGTCAAGGATCCTATCGATACCAGCGATAAACGCGAGCCCTTCAAGCGGGATGCCCACCGTTCCGAGTGTCGCCAAAAGGACGACGAATGATACTCCTGGAACACCGGCAATCCCTTTGGATGTCACCATTAATACTAGCAAAAGCGAAAGCTGCTGGCTGATGCTGAGATCGATGCCATACATCTGTGCAATGAAGATTGCCGCGAGAGCCTGATAAAGGGTTGACCCGTCCAGGTTAAAGGAGTAGCCTGTCGGGATAACAAAAGATGTGATGGCTTTCGGGCAGCCGAACTTCTCCATTTTTTCCATCAGCTTTGGCAGGACTGTTTCCGAACTGGCCGTAGAATAGGCAAGGATCAGCTCGTCCTTAAGGATTGTAAACAGATGGAAGATGTTGATTCCAAATAACCTGGCAGTTAAACCAAGGATGACTAACACGAAGAAAATCATCGTTCCATAGGTAATTAATAAGAGTTTGCTGAGCGGAATGAGGGAACTGACCCCGAATTTGGAGACAGTAACGCCAATCAACGCGAAAACCCCGAAAGGAGCAAACTTCATAATTTGATTCGTAACATAAAACATCGCATCAGCAGTGCCCTGGAAAAATGCCAGGACGGGTTTCCCCTTTTCGCCAATTGCGGCTACACCAAGGCCAAAGAACACGGAGAAAAAGATGATGGCGAGCATATCGCCTCTTGCAAGGGAATCAATAATATTAGTAGGAACTATGTTTACGAACGTATCGGCCATGCTATGGCTTTTAACCTCTTCTGTCGTGGACATATAGCTGCCGATATCGCCTTTAGTGAGGGAGCCCATATCAATCCCTGTTCCAGGATGGAAAATATTAGCCGAAAGCAATCCGACCAAAATGGCGATTGTCGTGATAACCTCAAAATAGAGGAGGGTTTTGCCGCCCAATTTTCCAAGTTTTTTAATATCGCCTACCCCGGCGACACCAACAATGATACTGGAAATGACGATTGGCACGACAATCATTTTAATAAGGCGTATAAAAATAGTACCAATTGGCTGTAAATAAGCCTGTACAGATGGATTTCCGTAAAAAACAGCCCCAATGGCGATACCGAAAATAAGGCCAATCAGGATTTGCCAAGCCAAACCTATTCTTTTCATAGATCTATCCCCTTTGCTCGTAAGTTGCACCTTCGAAAAAAACATATTCTTCATTTTAAATTCCGGAAAAATTCAAGTCAATGTAAATATACGGCAGTGTGATGAGCAGCAAAAGATGTCAGAAAAAAAACAATTTTGGCATGAGGGATTGTGGGAGGCAATCCAATGCCTTGGGGGATTTGTGAAATGATAAAAAGGGATGATTTTACTTTAACAGGTTTTCTGTTGAATTTTGTGACAAAACAGGGACAATTTTAAGCATTCGACATATTTTTTTTTGCAAAAAAAAATGCCGGGAGTCCGGCAATCGATCATTTTTTTCGTTTAATGTAAATGTAGACAGCGCCGAGGACGATGGCGGCCCCTAGTGCCGGAAGGACATATGGCTGTGCGACTTCCTTAATATTCGCCCAGTTTTCACCTAGGACAACTCCAAGATAAAGGAAGAAGATTGTCCATGGAACGACTGCCGCGACAGTGTAAAGGATGAACTTTGACACGGGCATTTTCGAAATGCCTGCCGGAATGGAGATCGCATGCCTTACAACTGGAATGAATCTGGCGGAAAAGATGACGCCCGCGCCATATTTTTTGAACCATTCTTCGGATAAATCAATGTGGTGGCGATTGATGAATACATACTTTCCGTACTTCTCGAGAAATGGACGGCCCCCGTAATAACCGGCCCAATACAGGAACAGCTGGGCAAAAGTGCCGCCGATTGTCCCGGCAACCACCGCGAGCGGAAAATTGATCGTCCCCTGTGAAATCATATACCCGCCATAGCCAAGGACAATTTCACTCGGGATGATTTCAATCATGAGGCCGAGGGCAATCCCGAAATATCCGAGTTCGGACAGGGCAGTCAATATACTAAAAATAAACTCTTTCATGTCGCACCTGCTTAATAGTAATATCGTATTCTAGTTTATCTCAGAATGGGGAGAGATACAATTACGGCCTTCGCTTGCCTGAAAAATGGAAAAGGGAGTATGGTAGGGATGAAAAAGGATGAAAGCGGGAGGGGTATAAAATGCAGATAGGGGTCATCGGGCTCGGCGATATCGCCCAAAAAGCGTATTTGCCTATTTACGGGAAAATGGATGGAGTTCAATTCCATCTCCATACGAGGAACGTGAAAAAGCTGGACGCTCTTGGTGACAAGCACAGGTTTACCCGGCGTTATGCCAGGCTGGAGGATTTACTTGAGAGCGGAATATCGGCGGCGTTCGTCCATTCTTCAACCGAATCGCACGCCGCAATTGTCCGTGAGCTTCTGCAGCGGGATATCCATGTATTTGTTGACAAACCGATTACCGACCAATTATCCGAGGCTGAAGGACTTGTCCGGCTCGCAAATGAGCGGAAGCTGATATTAATGGTTGGATTTAACAGGCGATACGCCCCGGCAATCCGGGCATTAAAGGAAGTGGCCCAACCCAATATGGTCATTGTCCAGAAAAATCGTCACTCACTTCCTGGAGAGATCCGCTCCTTCATATACGATGATTTTATCCATGTGGTGGACACCATTCGCTTCCTGTTTCCTTATCCAATAGACAAGGTTATTGTAAACGGAAGGCAAGAGGGGGGAAAACTCTGCCATGCCGTTGTCCAGCTCGTCTCACGAATGGGAACCGCGATTGGGATTATGAACAGGGACAATGGAACTATGGAAGAAATCGCGGCAGTGATGGGCCCTTTGGAAAAACGGACAGCATATAACTTATCAAGGTTAATTGTATCGAAAGGCATTGAAGAAACTGAAATTCGCGGGAATGATTGGGAAGAAACGCTTGTAAAGCGTGGCTTTCCCGAGATGGTGAATGATTTTCTTCAAGCGGTCCGGACCGGAACCTCTCCGAAAATTTCCGCTTTTGACGCACTGGAAACCCACAGGCTATGTGAAGAAATTATTGTGAAATTGTCCGGGGATTTCAATCAAACGTTTGATTGAAATCTGCAGGATCTTTGTACCGAAACGGTTAGCGCTGTAAAGGGATTTTTCTTTATTCGTTTTCAAAAGCTATTTTAAAAAAACCACTGCCTGAAGTGCTCCGGCAGTGGTTTTACATTCTTACAGGTTATGAAAAGGATTATCGGGGTCATTCGGGTTATGGTTGTTTGGGTCGGTGAATGGTTTGTTTTGATTGTTTGGTCCCGGTTGCCCGCCTGGATTCATTTGGTTCCCTGGCTGCCCACCAGTACCCATCTGAAATTCGCCCTTACCCGCGGGTGGTTTTACAACCGTTGTCTGTTCAAGCTTTTGGTCGAAGCGCGCGAGATATTTTGCCGCGAACTCCCGGCCCCCAAGGCCGAAGGAAAGACCGAATGCGAGAGCGAGGCCTCCCAATGTCAAAATAAAGGCGGCATTGACGATGGAAGCGGCAACCCCAAGCTGGTCCAGTGCCATGAAAATCGAAATGGCAATGACTGCATATTTCGCTACAGAGGAAAGCAGGCCATAATGTGGGCCCTGAAGCATGCTTGCCAGAAGATTTTTGACAAAGTTGCCGACCCAAAGACCAACCATCAAAATAATTACCGCCGCAAGCACATTTGGCAAGTAGGCAATCACACCGGTGGCTAGCGTAACTAGGAAATCCAGGCCGACTAGGTTCAGTGCTTCAACTGTGAACAGCAGAACAATGAGTACTTGCGCGACTGTCCCAACAATCTTTGATAAAGATACTGTCGCGGCCGCGCCTTTCCCAATTCCAATTCCTCTCAGGAAGCCGTTGAAACCGGCTCTGTCGAGCAATCCTGAAACAAAGCTATTTACCCATTTCCCAATCCAGATGCCAACAAGCACCATTAGGATGGCGACAATAATATTCGGGATCATCGCCAGGACATCATTCAGCATATGGATGGCAGGAGTGGAAATCCCTTTTAAATCAAGCCGTTCGAGCGCTGCGATGACAGTCGGAATAAGGATTAGGACAAAAGCGATTGTCCCGATTACCGAGGATAGGCTTGTTCCTTCAAACAGCCGTTTCGCGCCAAACCGTTCAACTAGCCTTTCCAAGCCAATCCCTTGGAGCAGATTGGTGACAATATCGCGGACAAGCTTAGCGATGAACCAGCCGACCAGGATAATCAGGGCGGCGGAGAATAGCTTTGGCAGGAAGGAGAGCATGCTGCCGAGCATATTGGAAAAAGGTTCGGAGATGCCGTGGATATTAAGCGCGGCGAGCACTCCCGGAAGGAACATGAGCAAGACTAGGTAAAATACAATCTTGGCGATTCTGTCTGCGAGCTGGCCGGGCCCTTCGCTATCTTTTGTGATGTTCAGCTTCTGGGCCAATTGGTGGACCCTCAGTGTCCGGCCGCCTTTTTTAATCAAGTAACTTAAACCGGTAGCCAAAAGCCATGCAACCGCCAGGATGAGCGCTGCCTTTAACAGGCTCGGAATCGCTGAGGTTATCGCTGTAAGCATGGCTACAAGCGGCCCGGCAATAATGTTCAATCCAAGAATGTTGAAGAATAGGATGAAAACGAACACTAAGAGCAGATAATAGATGACCTTGCTGATAATTTTTTCCGACGAAAATTTCTTGTCCGTAGCGGATGCAAACAAGCGATTGTCGAGATTCGATTTAAGCAATGCTTTGTATACGCCTTTTTCAATCGCCTTTGCAATAAACCAGCCGATAAGAAGAACGGCAAGCGCGACGAGGAAATCGGGAAGGCTGTACACGATCCGATCCCAGCCGCTCCAAAATTGATAGTTATTTTCCAATATTCTTCACTCCTTCTGATTTTCGATATATTCGGGATATTGGTGATATACCCGACAACGAACTGGCTAAACTGTTAACTTTTTTGGGAATGTTAGCACGGAGGGAGAAGGTGGGTATAGGAATGAAAATGGAAATGGAAATCATCATGAGGAGGAGAGGGGCATGGCCACTTTTAAACGGGCGGTCCTGATTTACAACGGCAACGCGGGCCAGAAGAGTATAAGGAAAGCGCTGGGTGAATGCATCCCGATTCTGAGCCCCGGAATAGAAGAACTGTTGCTTTTAAAAACGGAACGGCCAGGCCATGCCCAGGAGCTTTGCTCGAAATATGGTGAGTGGGCGGACCTTGCCATCATCCTTGGAGGGGATGGAACTGTCCATGAAGGCATTAATGGCCTTTGCCCGCTTGAGAAACGGCCGCTGCTGGCCATTTTGCCAGGAGGGACATGCAATGATTTCGCAAGGACTCTCGGCATCCCGCAGGATATCCAAAAAGCCGCGGAGGCGATTCTTTCGGGAACCCCCATTCCGATTGACGCCATGGAAATCAATGGCCAGTACGCCCTGAATTTTTTAGGGATCGGACTCGTGGCGGAGGCGTCCAATAATATAAAAGGATCCGAGAAAGCGCTTCTAGGGAAGGTAAGTTATTATTTAAGCGCCATGAGAACAATGAGGGAGATGGAGCCATTCCGGTATACGATTGACTGTGACGGGGAGCGCTTTGCCGGGGAAGCGGTTATGGTCCTAGCCGCGAACGGGCGGTATATCGGGACAAATGAGCTGCCATTCCAAAATATTGAAATTGATGACGGAAAGGCGAATATTTTTATTATCAAGAATACGAGTTTGGCGCTTGTGAAAGAAATATTGGCTACGGATGTTACACTCCCTGATGGCGGCCCGGCGAATGAACTGCTCCATTGCAGCGGAAGGAAGATTGCAATTCATACGGCAGGAGCGATGGATGCTGATACGGATGGGGAGGTATACCTTGAAACCCCTGTGTTAATTAACGTGTTAAAACACCACTTATTCGCCATCGCCCCATAAAATAATACAAAAAAAGGGGCGGATGCCCCTTTACATTAGCTTGTGTATGAACAATGTCGCGATTCCGAAATAGGTGATGAGGGAAAAAATATCGTTCAGCGTTGTAATCAGAGGCCCTGAAGCGACGGCCGGGTCTATTTTAAAATGATAGAGGACGATAGGAATGACCGTTCCCGCGAGTGTCCCGATAATCAATGTCAGGAAAAGTGAGCTTCCCACGACAATGCCTAGTATGAAGTTGCCCTGCCAGACATAGGCGATAACAGAAATAAGGATGGAGCACGTTAAGCCAATGATCAGGCCGACTCCAAGTTCCCTTCCGATCAGGCGGGTGATAACCTTTTTATCAATATCGTTCGAAATCAGCCCACGGACGACAACGGCAAGCGACTGTGTCCCGGTATTCCCGGTCATGCC
This sequence comes from Neobacillus piezotolerans, assembly GCF_003362805.1. Classification (GTDB taxonomy): domain Bacteria; phylum Bacillota; class Bacilli; order Bacillales; family Cytobacillaceae; genus Bacillus_D; species Bacillus_D piezotolerans. The sequence continues at coordinate 25,026 of NZ_QNQT01000017.1, read as the reverse complement.
GGAAATCATTGGCATGAAGAATGCGAGTGAAACTGCTTTTTCTAACGTTTCTGAATAGGAACTGATGATTTTTCCCGAGACCAGACCTATAAACAGGAGAAGTATGAGCCAGGGAAGCCTCCTATATGCGGCAACGAATGCCTTTGTGTCAAAGTCGATTGATTTACCAGAGGCCGAAAGTTTTTCGATGTCTTCGTTCGCCTCCTGGATCACAACGTCGATAATATCGTCGACGGTCACGATTCCAACAAGTACATTTTCAGCATTCACGACTGGTATGGCCATGAAGTCATACCGTTCAATCATCCTTGCAACTTCTTCCTGGTCCATCATATCGGATACGGAAATGACCCGTTCGTACATAATAGTATTAATGGCCTCATCCGCGTCGGCAATAAGCAGGTCTCGGTAGGAAACTACGCCCACGAGTCGCCTTTGTTCATCGATTACATATAAATAATTGAGGGTTTCGGCAAAATCGGCAAATGACTTGAGCTTGCCGACTGCTTCCCGGACTGTATAGTAATTCCGGATCCAGACAAACCGGTTTGTCATTAGCCTACCCGCTGTTTCCGGCGGATAGTTCATGATATCCCGGACGATTTTCGACTCTTCTTTTTTCATCCCGGACAGGAGCGCGGTTATTCTTTCTGGCGATAGCTCTTCAAGGAGGGAGGCAAGGTCGTCATTATCCATTAGGTCAAGGACTTTGCTTGTCTTTTCTATCCCCAGTTTATTCAGTACTTCATGCTGCTCATCTGTGTCAAGCTCCTCGAGTAAATCGGCGAGAAGATGCGGGTTCAGGAAAAGGAGGAAGCGTGTCTTGTGTTTTTCCGGAAAGCTTTCATAAAGCTTGGCCACGTCATAAGGCTGGAGTTCATCAAGAATCGCTTCGAAGTCCTTCTTTTTGTTTTCTTTGATGGCTTTGATTACCTGAAGGGTAATCTGATCCCCTGTCATGTTCTTAATCATGCGCTCACGCTCCTTTCCAGCAGCCTCGCTGCCATGTTTCATTATATGAAAATTGGCGGTGATTTGAAAATAAAAACCGAAAAAAGGCGGTTTGGAATTTGTTCTGTCACAGGATTCCCAAAATTTCGGGTAAATAGGCAAACGGCTCAGGGGCACCTTTTGTTTTAGGATTAAACATGTGTTTTTGTAAACGAATTGAAATGCGAATTTTCTCCCGGATTTTGTTATGATGGGTAGGGAACTTTAATTCAGATTGGAGGAGTATGCCTTTGAAAAAGCATAGTCGGGACTTACGCGACCTCATCTATGTCCATTTAAATCAGCAAGCCCAATATGTTATGTCCTGCGGCATCGAATTCAGTGAATTCGCCGCTGCTTTTTCAGGCTTTGCAAATCATCTCCTTTTATTGAAACACCAATTCGATGATGGGGAATTCAACCGCCATACAAGGCTTGAATATGTACCTAGGGATAAGATAGAAAAGCTTGCCCGTGAAGATGTAAATGGCTATGGGGACTTCTGCTGGGTCGATTTTGACGAAGAGGAAGGGCTCAATGAACTGAACGGCCAGGACCTTGCGGAATTGCTCTATCTTGGACACATCAAACAGCATTTAAAGCCTCCTTTTTATAATCAGCTTGGCAACCGGTTTGTTTACCTTGCCCATGACGATGGCTGGTTCAATAAGACGTATTATCGAAATCTGCTGGACTTTTTCACCATGCTGAGCAATGTCATTCCTTTAAAGCTTGGCGATTTGAAAGTGGAGAAAACCCTTTTCGGCATCAGGAAAAAACGTTCTTATCCAATCGTAAACAAGGAGCTGCTTCTCCCCCTTACGTCATTTATGAAGGAAGGTATCTGCATTTCAATCAGGGATGCCGATACCCAAAGGGGCAGGGTCGAAATCCCCATCTGGATCGTCGGCGATTTTGCGAACATGGACGACATGGCGGAAGCGTATGGGAGGTCTGTCAGAAAACCGTGCCATGCGAAACTCGTTTTTGATAAAAAAACAAAGGATTGGCGATTGTTCGTTAGTTAATCCAGACGGGCGTTATCAAGCTGGCAGCCCTTCGCATTCCATCCGGCTACATAAAAGGATTGGCGGTCCGAAAAGGATTATTTTTGCATACACCAGCCAAAAAGGGAAAAAGCCATAAAGCAAGTTTTTAAAAAGCTTTTCGGTATTGGGAATGGCAATATTCCAGTTGATTGGTTTTTGGCCGGGCCGCCGCCTTCATAAACTGATAAGAAACAATACGATATCTTACCTATCTTCCTTTCCGTGGTGGTAAAATAGGAAAGCCAGATTCATATAGCAGAAAAAATTGCCCATGATTTGCTTGAGGGCATTAATTTACGGAGGTTATCGCATGAAAACAAAACTGGGGTTATTATATGGCGGAAAATCCGCGGAGCATAAAGTTTCTTTGCAAACCGCCATGGCTGTAATCAAGGCGCTTGATGTTGAAAAATTCAATATTTATCCAATCTATATAACTGAAGAAGGAAGGTGGGTAAAAGGCCCGCAGCTTCAGGGGCCGGTCAGCTCTGTAAAAGAGTTGGAATTTTCCCCGGAATCGGAAGAAGGCAAGCTTGCCCCGGCTATTTTTGCCGGACCGCAAAGTGATGGCGGACTTGACGTGATTTTCCCGCTATTGCATGGGCCGAATGGGGAGGACGGGACTGTGCAGGGGCTTTTGGAATTGCTCAACCTTCCTTATGTTGGGAACGGTGTGCTCGCGTCCGCGGCGGGCATGGATAAAGTGATTATGAAAAATATTTTCGCCGAAGCAGGCCTTGCCCAGGTCGATTACACTTCCTTCATCCGCAGTGAGTGGGAGGCTGATAAGGCCGGAGCTTATGAGAAAGTTGAGCAAAAGCTTGGGTATCCATGCTTCGTGAAGCCCGCTAATCTTGGTTCAAGCGTCGGAATCAGCAAATGCCGGAACCGTGCGGAGTTGGAGCAAGCGTTTGGGGAAGCGTTCCTCTTTGACAGGAAGGTAATTGTTGAAGTGGGTGTCACCGCAAGGGAAATAGAAGTCGGCGTTCTAGGCAACGACAATCCGGACGTTTCGGTTGCCGGTGAAATCGTCCCAAAAACCGACTTTTATGATTATAAAGCAAAATACGAGGATGGGGACACAGCTCTCATCATACCGGCGGATATTGACGGCGCGGCGTACGAGCGGATCAAGGAAATGGCGGTCAAAGCCTTCAAGGCCCTTGATTGCTCGGGGCTTGTAAGGGCGGACTTCTTCCTGGCCGAAAATGGAACCGTCTTGATCAATGAAGTGAATACAATGCCTGGTTTCACTCCAGTCAGCATGTTCCCGCTTCTTTGGAAACATACCGGAGTGGAATATCCGGAGCTTATTGAGAGGCTGGTTAGCCTGGCCCTTGAAAGGCATGCGGAAAAACAAAGCATCAAATATACATTTTAGGAAAATGGCGGGCGGGACACGGCAGGAGCAGTGTCCTTTTTATGGCGATTGATGATACATTGGGCCATTTTGCGTTCTAAGTAGGAGGTAATCCGATTGATTCGGAAAACGATAAATGAAATCACAAAAATGATTTCCGTCCTGAACGATGCCTCACCCTTTGGTGAGTCAAGGATAAGCGGAGTTTGCATCGATACCCGTAAAATACGAAAAGGCAATTTATTCATCCCGTTTAAAGGTGAAAAGGTTGATGGGCATGAATATGTGGAAAGCGCGATTGAAAAAGGCGCCGCAGCAGCCCTTTGGCAGAAAGATGTACCGAATCCGCCGCAAGGCCTTCCGCTTCTAATTGTTGACAATTGCCTTGAAGCGCTTCAGGAACTGGCTAGAACCTACCGCCGCCAGCTTGGCGTAAAAGTAGTGGGGATAACAGGCAGCAACGGAAAAACAACCACTAAGGATATGGCTGCAAGCCTGCTCTCGGTAAAATACAAAGTGCAAAAAACGGAAGGCAACTATAATAACCATCTCGGCCTTCCACTGACAGTCCTGAATTTGGATGAGGACACGGATATCGCTGTCCTTGAAATGGGTATGAGCAGCCGCGGCGAAATTTCATTTTTAACCAGGCTGGCAAACCCCGAGGCTGTCATTATTACGAATATTGGAGAGTCCCACTTGCTCGATCTCGGGTCAAGGGAAGGAATCGCCGAAGCAAAGCTTGAAATTCTCGAGGGCCTGAAGGAAGGCGGAGTCGCGGTCATGAATGGGGACGAGCCGCTCCTGATGGAAAGGGTTTCCGGAAATGACGGCCATTATCTGCTGCAAACGTTTGGCCGTGGTGAATCAAATACTATATACCCTGTAGAAATTACCCAATCCGCGCATGGGAATGAATTCAGGGTGAACCTTTCGGATGGGCGTTTTTATCTGCCAGTCCTCGGAACGCACAATATTATGAATGCGCTGGCGGCCATGCTTGTCGCCCGCCACTTCTCTTTGTCATTCGAGGAAATGAAGGTTGGCTTGAAATCCGTAACGCTTACGCAGATGAGGATGGAGCTTTCGGAAGGGCGGAACGGGGAAAAAATCATCAACGATGCCTATAATGCAAGTCCGACTTCGATGAGTGCGGCGATTGAGCTTGTCGCCAATTTAGGCGGGTACGCGAAGAAGGTTCTTGTGTTGGGGGATATGTTGGAATTAGGACCGCTCGAGAAGGAATACCATCTTAAAATTGGTGAAATGCTTGACCCGGGGAAGATTGACCTCGTCTTTACTTATGGAAAGCTAGGTTCCCTGATTGCAGAAGGTGCGAGGAAGGTATTGGGGCAAGAGAGGGTTTATGCATTCGAAGACAAGGAAATGCTAAGCAGGGAAGTAAAAAAACATACGGATTCCCATACACTGGTTTTGGTTAAAGCTTCAAGGGGAATGAAATTGGAAGAAGTAGTCGCCTCCCTTCAAAAAGAAGGAAACCGTTAACGCATCATCATTCAACTAGCAACCGGAGTGATCAGGTATGATAGGCTGTTTATTCATCCATGGTTTTACCGGGGCTCCGTATGAAGTAGAACCGCTCGCGGACTATCTTAAAAGCATGCATCCCGGGTGGGCTTTCCGGATACCGACTTTGCCGGGGCACGGTGAAACCCTTTCCCTTCGCGGAATAAAATTCAACGAATGGATCTCCTGCGCTGAAAAGGAATATCTGGAGTTGGCTGAACAGTGCGATCAGGTATATGTGATCGGCTTTTCAATGGGCGGGCTGATTGCCGGATACCTTGCGGCGAATTACAAAGTGGATAAGCTGGTCCTTCTCAGCGCCGCTGCTTATTACCTTAATCCAAGGCAGATGGCTGCTGAGCTGAGGGAAATGGCCCGGGATCTGATTAACGGAACTTTGGAGGAAAATGAATTATTTTTGCGCTATAAACGAAAAATAACCGAAACCCCATTGTCCGCTGCCCTGCAATTCAGGAAGCTGGTCGGTTTCATCCGGCCGCAGTTGTCCCTGATCAAAACCCCAACCTTTATTGCCCAGGGGGAGAGCGATGGATTGGTACCTCCGAAGAGCGCAGAATTCCTGTATGAATCAATATCGTCGGAGAAAAAGCAGCTATCCTATATAAAAGAATCAGCCCACCATATTTGCCACTGCCGGGAAAGAACTGCCCTTTTTTCCCAGGTAGACGACTTTCTGGAGGGAATACCCGCCCTGCCTGAATCCTGTTAGCGCAGGTTTGCTTAATTGCAATATCCGGCTGGAAATGGTATGATAAGCACCAACGTGTCTAAAAGGTTGTCATATCAGGGCATACTCCTTTGGGAGAATGTCTTTTTTTTGCTAAAATAGGGAATTGAAAACGGAACAGTGCTCTTATGTGAATTCGGGACGTTTTTCTGCACGTATAAACTATATTTACAGGTACACATGAAGGAGAATGAAAACATTGACCAAGTTTGAAGATTTAGGCATCAGCCAACAAACCCTAAAAGCTGTCCTTAAAATGGGCTTTGAAGAGGCAACGCCAATCCAGGCGGAAACCATTCCGTTGAGCATGGAAAACAAAGACCTTATCGGGCAGGCCCAAACTGGAACAGGGAAAACCGCTGCCTTTGGGATTCCGCTCGTTGAAAAAATCAACCCTTCCAACCATGCCATCCAGGGAATCATCATTGCCCCAACCCGTGAGCTTGCCATCCAGGTTTCCGAGGAACTTTATAAAATCGGTGCTGGCAAACGGATTCAGGTGCTTCCTATTTATGGAGGCCAGGACATCAGCCGCCAAATCCGTTCATTGAAAAAAGGCCCGCATATCATTGTTGGTACTCCTGGGCGTATCCTCGACCATATCAACAGAAAGACAATGCGACTTGACCAGGTTCATACAGCCATTCTTGATGAAGCGGATGAAATGCTGAACATGGGCTTCATTGAAGATATTGAAACAATCCTCGCCGAGATTCCTGCCGAGCGCCAAACACTGCTGTTCTCTGCCACTATGCCGGCACCTATTCAGAGAATGGCCGAGAAGTTCATGAAAAACCCGCAAATTGTCCGTGTAAAAGCGAAGGAAATGACTGTTCCATCAATTGAACAGTATTATCTGGAAGTGCAGGAAAAGAATAAATTCGATGTCCTGACAAGGCTTCTTGATATCCAATCGCCGGAACTGGCCATCGTATTCGGCCGGACAAAGCGCCGTGTTGATGAGCTTGCCGAGGCGTTGACGCTCAGGGGCTATACAGCTGAAGGAATCCATGGAGACCTAACACAGGCAAAACGTATTTCCGTGTTAAGGAAATTCAAGGAAGGTTCCATCGATGTCCTGGTAGCGACAGATGTTGCCGCGCGCGGACTCGATATTTCAGGCGTTACCCACGTATACAATTTTGATATCCCGCAGGATCCCGAGTCATATGTCCATAGGATTGGACGGACAGGCCGCGCGGGTAAAACAGGCGTTGCTTTAACATTCATCACGCCGCGTGAAAAGTCTTATCTGGCAGTAGTCGAGAGGACAACGAAGCGCAAGATGGAACGGATGAAGCCGCCAACCCTTGATGAAGCGCTTGAAGGGCAGCAAAAAGCGGTTGTCGAGCGGATTGAACAAACAATTGAGTCCAATAACCTTCAATACTACAAGCAAGCTGCGGCTGAGCTTCTTGAGAACCATGATGCTTCGACAGTTGTTGCAGCTGTGTTGAAGATGCTGACGAAGGAGCCAGACCAAACTCCTGTCAAACTGACTGAGGAATCGCCTCTTCCACAAAGAAGGGACCGTGACCGAAAGCCATTCAACCGTGGCGGCCGCGGAGATTCCAAAGGCGGCTATGACCGCCGCAAAGGCTCTGGCCGCTACGGCGGCGAAAAGCGCCCATACGAAAAGCGCACTGGCGGAAAGCCGCGCAGCTTTAATAAACAGTAACCTTTCAAGACACAGGGTCCCGTTTTTTGGGAGCCTGTGTTTTTTGTTTCCAGTTTCTTTTGGGAGAGCGGATTTCAGTTTTTGCGGCCAAAATAATAGTAACCATTATATTGGAGGGTTGTGAAATGACGGTAGTCAGGCTTGGATATGTCGCGATGAGCACGCTTGTTAAGCACTGCTCCCCATCACAGACCATGACGTTCGCCCAATTCAAGCGGCTTAAAGACAGGGAAGCCGCAATCCGGAAGCTGGAACGGATTGCCCTTTCCAACCTTGCGAATTGCCTCCGGCTGCTTCGGCATAATTTGGCTAATGACATCCGCTTTTTCCGGTTTAGCTCGCGGCTCATTCCACTCGCGAACCATGAGGAATTAACCGATTGGGATTACATATCCCCACTTGAGGAGGGGTTTAAGGATATTGCGGCCTTTTTGAGGGAGCACCCGGCCCGTATCGATTTCCATCCGGACCATTTTGTCGTCCTGAATACGAATAAGCAGGATATTCTAAAAACGACCATCCAGACACTTTCGATGCATTACCGTATGTTAAAGGAAATGGGCATCCCCCCTTTGCACCGCTGTGTCATCCACATTGGCGGGGGGTATAAAGATAAAGAAAAAGCATTGGAAATGTTCATTCACAATTGGGGTTATCTCCCGAGGAAATTGCAGGAAATGATTATGCTTGAAAATGATGATACGACCTTTACCATAAAAGAGGCCCTATATTTGTGTGAAAAGCTGGGCATCCCTTGTGTTTTTGATTACCATCACCACCTGGCCCATAATGGCGGCGAGGGATGGGAGGAAGAGTGGGAGAGGGTGGTGCGCACATGGTCATTTTCACCCCTCCCCATTAAAATGCATATTTCGAGCCCAAAGTCAGAAAAAGAGTTCAGGGCCCACGCGGGGTATATCGATTCCCGGATGTTCCTGGAATTTTTGCGGAAAGTAAAAGGGTCGGTGCCTGAGATCGATTGTATGATAGAGGCCAAGGAAAAAGATGCCGCCTTGTTCAAGCTTATGAAGGATTTAAGGAAAGAGGCTTCGATTGAAATCATCGATCAGGCTTCATTCAGGATCAAGTAGTCCATCTTCCGGATGCAGCCCGGCGATTCCTTCGGTATACTGAAGGCAGAAGAAGAAGGGAATCGGAGGATAAAGATGATTTCACTGCCGGAAAATCGAATTTCGCGCAAGGCGCTCATTGTTTGGCGCATATCCGGAGCGCTTGGCACATTGTTCGTCTGGGTTCCAGCGGCCTTCGTTGCCGTTCTTTCTCGTATATTTGGATGGCCGCTTTGGATTCCCGCAACACTCTGCCTGATTGCGCTGACAGCCACTGTTTTTATGGTTTTGGTGTTGCCGCCTTTAAGATGGAAGCGTTGGCGCTATGAAGTAAGGGAGCAGGAGATCGAGCTCCAGTACGGGATATTTGTCATCAGGCGATCTCTTGTTCCAATGGCGAGAATTCAGCACGTCGAAACATTCCAAGGGCCAATTTTACGCAGGTATGGGCTCTCCACTGTGATGGTATCCACGGCAGCCACGATTCATGAAATACCAGCCGTTGAAGAAGAGGAAGCGGAATCATTAAGGATGAAAATTTCAAGGCTAGCAAGGGTGGCGGAAGATGATGTTTGAACCGAAGAGGCTTCATCCCGTCGCTGCCGCAGTCAACGCCATCAGGCAAATAAAAGGATTGATTGTCCCGTTCGCGGCTTTCCTCTTTTTAGGGTCAAAGTCCGAGCTTGATGTTTTTTATTATTCCGCCGCTGTCTTGGGCGTTATTACGGCTCTGATAGCAGGCGTTTTATCGTGGTTTCGTTTTACCTATAGGGTGGAAGGGAATGAACTCCGGCTTGAGTATGGGGTCTTCGTTAGGAAGAAAAGATACATACCATTGGAAAGAATTCAAAGCGTGGATCGGACAGAAGGGATTTTGCAGCGCCCGTTCGGCCTTGTACAAATAAAAATAGAGACGGCGGGAGGCGGAGCCGGAATGGAGGGCTCCGAGGCTGTACTGTCGGCAATCACAAAACAGGATGCCGCGCTCCTGGAGGAAGCCATCGCGGCCGGAAAGGCGGATAAAGCCATCACCAAAGACCTGGCAGGTTTCCAGGAGGTTAGAGGGGCAATTTATACAATGCCCCTATCAAGCCTGTTCCTCATGGGTTCCACTTCGGGGGGAGCGGGTGTGGTCATTTCAGCTTTGCTTGCCTTCTTCTTTCAATTCGAAGAATTCATTCCATATAAAAGGGTTTTTAAAAGCTTTGAGCAGCTTGCTTCAAATGGAGCGGTTTTTATCAGTATCCTTGTATTCTTCTCCTTGCTCGCCGCCTGGTTTTTGGCAATCGCGGGGATGATGGTGAAGTATGGGAATTACTCGATTATGAAAACGGAAGAGGAGTTGATTGTTTTGCGGGGGCTTTTGGAAAAAAAGAAAATAACCATCCCGCTTAAACGGATCCAGGCCGTGCGGATTACACAAAATCCGCTCAGGGAGCTCCTTGGGTATGCCGCTGTCCACGTCGATAGCGCCGGAGGATCTGTCCTTGATAAAAACAGTTCCCGGATCATGCTCCTGCCGCTTGTAAAACTTGAACAAATTGAAGAGATATTCGCTGGGCATCTGCTGAATTATGAGTTTAACACAAATCTTACCCCGCTCCCCGGCAGGTCGTTAAAAAGATATTTGTTTCGGTACTTGATTTTTACTATACCGCCCGCCGGAATTGTGGCTGGTTTTTTCCAGCCGTGGGGAAGTCTCGCTCTGCTTGTGCCAGCCGTCTCGGCAATCTTAGCGTATGCCAGGTTTAGGGCCGCTGGCTGGGGAATAAAAGGTGAACAGCTTTCCCTTAGGAAGAGAATTTTGGGTACCACAACAGTGTATATCCAAAAAAATAAAATCCAATCAATTGACATAAAAGAAAACTATTTTCAAAGGAGAATGAAACTCGCCAGGATTGATGCTTTTACCAAGTCCGGCTCCGGAGTTGCCGGGGGCATGGTACTGGACATCGAATTGGCGGACGCCATGGAGATTTACAGGTGGTACTCCCGTTCAACTGAATAAACAGGTGAACCAATCAGGGGGCTCGTGCTGTTTCCGTTATTTGCGGCCCATGCCCGCACCAAGCAGGAACCCCGCCAAAAGCCCGAAAAGATGGGCGGTAATATTGATGTTAGGCTGTAGAAAAGTCATGACGACACTGATGGCGGCTATTGTGAGGATCAACTGGCTGTCTTGGCGGGACATCCCTTTTTTTCGAAGCAAAACAATCGCGATATAATAACCGAACAATCCGAAGATAGCCCCGCTCGACCCAACATGGCTGAAGGTCATCGGTTCAAGAATATAAGTCGCGAAATTGGCCGCGATGCCGGATACGAAATAGACGGCCAAAAACTTCACGCCGCCAAGCATTTTCTCGAGGCCAGGGCCAAAAAGGACAAGCGAAAAGCTGTTGAACAGCACATGGGAAAATCCTGCATGCATGAATATTGGGGTGACAAGCCTCCAAAGTTCCCCCTCGGCGATATAAAGATTTACCCCTGTAAAGGTTGAAATGAACCAATAGTTTGGAAAAATAGGAAGAATGGTCGCCAGATAAAAAAATAGATTGATGGCGACAATTGCAGATACAAGCGGATAATAACGGATGAATTGGCCAAAGCTTTCGGTTCTCGTAAACATGGGGCTCCTCCTATGCGTGCAAAATTATGCGATACTATCATCTTAGCCGGAAGTCGCATGCAAATCCATTCAGGTAAATCGTATGCTTGCAAATTAGCTGTTAGAAGGAAGTTGGACAATGATAAAAGGGATTGGAATCGATTTAATTGAAATTGGCCGGATCAAGGAACTTATTGAAAGGCAAGAGCGTTTTCCCGGCCGTGTATTGGCCGGCAGGGAGAATGAGGAGTACAGCTTATTGCCGACAAGAAGAAGGGCTGAATACCTGGCGGGCAGGTTCGCGGCGAAAGAGGCTTTTGCCAAAGCTCTCGGAACCGGCATTGGCGCCTCGCTATCTTTCCAGGATATCGAGGTAGGAAAAGACGAACTTGGAAAACCGTATTTCGTCCGCCCGGAAAAGGTGAAGGCCCACTTATCCATCACCCATACAAAAGAATATGCGGCTGCGCATGTTGTCATCGAGGAGAGCTGAATTCGCTCTTCTTTTTTTGCTTCCTAAATGGGTATCCCATAATTCAATCCATTCGTTAACATATTGTCCATGGTTGTCTCATATATTCGTAATGACACGGGGAAGACAGGCAGCAGGGCGACCGGATGCCGCTTTCCAAAACGATGATATGAGAAAAGAAGGGGTTGAAGGAATGAGGAAAAAGGTATTGCTCGTTATTGCCGGGTTGCTGGCTGTTTTGGCCCTGTCCGCCTGTGGTCCGAAATCGCAGGAGTCCGTCCGGGAGCAGCTTGCGGGTAAACTGGAAAAGCTGTCGGGGTATAAAGCAAATGCAACCATGACACTATCAATGGGTGCCAAGCCGCAAGTGTATAAAGTGGAAATTTGGCATAAAGATCCCACCTATTATCGTGTAAATCTGAAAAATGCCAAAAAGGACCAAAGCCAGATGATTCTCAGAAATGACGATGGGGTTTTTGTCCTAACGCCGGCGTTGAAGAAAAGCTTCAAATTCCAAAGCGACTGGCCAAAAAACAGCAGCCAGGCCTACCTGTATGAATCACTCATAAAGGATATAGTAGCCGATAAAGAAGCGAAATTCTCATCCACAAAGGAATACTATGTGTTTGAAACTAAGACCCGGTATCAAAACAACCATATGCTTCCAACACAGGAAATCAAATTGAATAAAAAGGATCTTTCACCCGCAATGGTCAGGGTCATGGACTCAGACAGGAACGCACTTGTAACGGTTGAATTTTCCAAAGTGAAATTGAATGCCAGCTTTAACAAGGATGATTTCGAAATGAAGAAAAATATGACAAGGGCTCAGCTTGGAACGCCTGTAATGGCTGAAGCGGGCAAGCAGGACACCTCCTTTACAGTAAAATACCCAGCTAAAGACATTGAAGGAGTTTCCCTTCAAAAGGAAAAAGAGGTTGCGATCGAGGATGGAAGAAGGGTCATTTTAACATACGGCGGAGCCAAAACGTTTACGCTAGTCCAGGAAAAAAGGATTGCTGAACCTGCTTTGGCATCGTACCCAATGGAAGTAAACGGCGAACCGGTCGACCTCGGCTTTACGATCGGAGCGATTACAAACCACTCGCTGACCTGGACCCAGGACGGCGTCGACTATATGATAGCCTCCAATGATCTGACAATGGATGAAATGGCTTCCATTGCGAGGACAGTGGAGGGTGAAATGTCAAAATAAGAAACTACCCGATTGTTGCAGGCGGGCCCGGTAATGGGTCCGCTTTTTGCATTCATGATAATGCATGAAATTTGTCCAGTTGCGCAAGGTATGATTTGGCAACATTACATTGAAAGAAGGAAATGCGTTTTTCTTTTCCAACGGGCGCCTGCGCTTTTCTTTCTGGAAGGATTGGCTGAAGATACCATTCCTTTTTTTTAAGGAGGCAGGCCCCCTTTATGATAAAATGATTTAATTAGAAAAAACGAATCGATTGCCAGGGAAGTGACGGAATGGAAAAGGAAGGCCTTTTCTACAGGGATACATGGGCCGAAATTGATTTGGGCCACATCGAACAAAATATCTTATCAGTCAGGGGTCTTTTACCAAAAGGGGTTAAGGTCATTGCTGTCGTAAAAGCCAACGCATATGGGCATGGCGGTGTGGAAGTCGCGGAAACCGCACTCGCCGCCGGAGCGGAATATTTGGCCGTTGCCTTTTTGGACGAGGCCCTGGCTTTAAGGAAAAAAGGGATTGACGCCCCGATTTTAATCCTTGGGGCGACAAGGCCGGAAGACGTCAAAGTGGCCGCCGCGAACCGGTTGACGGTCACAGCCTTCAGTTTTGATTGGCTCAATGAAGCCTCGGACCATCTCGGTGAATATGATCTATCCATTCATCTAAAAGTGGATACGGGGATGGGGCGGATCGGCTTCAGGGAGGAAGGAGATTTGAAAACCGCGGAATCGTTCATCCAAAATGATGAAAGGTTCAAGCTTGAAGGGGCATATACCCACTTTGCAACAGCGGATGAAACCGGTACGGACTATTTCCATTATCAGCTCGAGGAATTCGAACGTTTACTCGGCGTGCTTAGCGTGCGCCCGAGCCTCATCCATGCAAGCAATAGTGCAGCGGCAATCAGGTTCCCTGAAGCTAGGTTCAATGCAATCAGGTTAGGTATTGCAATGTACGGGCTCTCCCCCTCTCCTGAAATGAAACCCGAGGTGCCTGGAAACCTGAAAGAAGCATTTTCGCTCCACTCGCGGATCGTCCAAATCAAGAAACTGAAAAAAGGCGAAAAAGTCAGCTATGGCGCAACATATGAAGCGCCTGGCGATGAATGGATTGCGACGATACCGATTGGCTACGCCGATGGATGGATCAGGAAGCTTCAAGGCCAGGAAGTCCTTGTCGGAGGGAAGAGGTCGCCGATTGTCGGCCGGATTTGCATGGACCAATGCATGGTCAGGCTGGAGGAATATGCGCCGCCTGGCACGGAGGTCATATTGATTGGGAGGCAGGGAGAAGAATTTGTCGGAATAGACGAAATCGCAAGCAACCTTGAAACAATCAACTATGAAATTCCGTGCATCATTTCAAACAGGGTCCCTCGCCTGTATAAAAAAGACGGGGAAATGCTAGGGCTTCGAAACAATTTGTTGGCGAATTAATGGATTAAAACCGAAATTTTTTGCCAATACTACATGTTGATTACGGAATTGGCTTTGCAAGCCCAGCAAATCATGGTATTATTAAAACTGGTAGAAAATATGGCAACTTCTTGTCCAGCTCAAAGCCGGCAAGGATAAAAATGCCTATTAAAAAAGAGAAATGGCTTTTCCCGCTATTAGTAGCGGAATAAACGGTCTTTAAAGTGATGGTGGAGGTGTAGCTTGTGTCAGAGACTGGCGCAACAACGGAAATCCTGGTAAAATTGCCGCAACATCTTTTAACCGAGTTGGACGGAATCGTAAAGCTTGAGAATGTGAACCGCAGCGAATTTATTTACCAGGCAACAAAGGCTTATTTACGCGAAAAGAAAAAGAGACAGATTCGCGAAGCCATGAGGCGGGGCTACATGGAAATGGCCAAAATCAACTTGACGATTGCATCGGAAGCATTCCTCGCAGAATATGAGGCGGAACACACTGTTGAACGTCTTGTAAGCGGAGGATAATCCTTTGATTGTTAAACGTGGTGACGTTTATTTTGCGGACCTATCCCCGGTTGTTGGTTCCGAACAAGGCGGCGTCCGGCCTGTACTTGTCATCCAGAACGACATCGGGAATCGGTTTAGTCCCACAGTAATCATTGCGGCGATCACGGCGCAAATCCAAAAGGCAAAGCTGCCAACCCATGTTGAAATCGATGCGAAGCGTTATGGTTTTGAACGGGATTCAGTCATCCTGCTGGAACAGATCCGTACAATCGATAAACAGAGACTGACGGATAAGATTACCCATCTTGATGACGAGATGATGGAAAAAGTGGATGAAGCTTTGCAGATTAGCCTGGGTCTTATCGAGTTTTAACCAACTACGCTCTTTATGGGCGTATTCTACATAACCACCTCATATGAACATTCTGATTCAGGCAGGCTCCACAGAGGGGGCCTGCCTTTTTATTTTTTTGAAAATAACGGTTTAACCCGGGTTTAATTTGGGTAAATAACATAGTCGTTGAGAATTTATTGGTACGCGTAATAAAACAGATAGTTTGGAATTGACTGTTTATAATTGTTATCATTTAATTGAGATAAGATAGAGATATTTGAAGGTTTTTTGACAAATTAAAACGAATATGGCTTTTTAGGACAAAATATAAAAGAGAAGCGTCCCGAAAAGATGGGGAGGACTAATGGAGAACCTAATATTGGACTATGTGAGAGCACAAAAGAGCGAGCTTGCAAATGAATGGACCGAAAGGATGAAGACCGAAGCGGACGAGCGGGTGTTAAAGCTTGTATCCGAACAAGTCTTTAACGGGACAAGCTCTGAGTTTATCGATCTCATTGGCTCAAGCCTTGGGGGTTCGAAAGATGAGTTTCGCGCAAAGCTGAGCGAATTTGCCGAAAAAGTGGTAAGGCTTGGCTGGCCGCTTCATTTTGTCATAGAAGGCGTCAGGACATTCAGCAAAATGGTTTTTGAAGGCATGCAGAAAAAAGGCTATGTCACCGATGAAAACCAGATGGCTGTTGTCTATGCGTTTGACCGCTGGATCAGCCCGCTGCAAAACGAAGTGGTCGATATTTATTCAAGGACCTGGGAGAGGACCGTTTCGCTTCAGAAAATCGCCCTCCAGGAACTGTCGGCGCCGCTGATTCCTGTCTTTGAGAAAATTACGGTTATGCCGTTGGTAGGAACCATCGACACGGAACGCGCCAAGCAGATTATGGAAAACCTTTTGACAGGCGTGGTCAAGCACGGATCCGAAGTAGTGTTGATCGATATAACAGGGGTGCCGGTTGTCGATACGATGGTCGCCCACCATATAATCCAGGCTGCCGAGGCCGTGCGCCTCGTTGGCGCGAAATGCATGCTTGTCGGCATCAGGCCCGAGATTGCGCAAACCATCGTCAACCTTGGGATTGACCTTAATCAATTCACCACTAAAAATACATTAAAAAAAGGCGTTGAAGCCGCCCTGGAATTGACCAATCGGAAAATTATAAAGGTGGAGGGTGCAAAATGAGAATGAGAATACCTATTTTAAAGCTGCACGATTGCTTGCTTGTTTCCATTCAATGGGAGTTGGACGATCAGACAGCCCTCCAATTTCAGGAGGATTTGCTCCATAAAATCCACGAAACGAGCGCCAATGGGGTTGTTATAGATATTACCTCGATCGATTTTATCGACTCCTTTATCGCCAAGGTGCTTGGCGATGTCATTAGCATGTCCAAACTGATGGGAGCCAAGGTCGTTATTACGGGGATCCAGCCTGCGGTTGCAATTACGCTGATTGAACTGGGAATTGGATTGGAAGATGTCCTAACGGCATTAGACTTAGAAAAAGGTTTGGAGAAATTACAACAGGAATTGGGGGATTAGCTAAATGAGCATCCAATCCTGTGTAAAGATCCTAAATGAGTGGGACATTGTGGCTGCCCGCCAGCTAGGCCGCAATGTTGCCAAAGAGCTTGGGTTCGGCACGGTGGACCAGGCAAGAATTACAACCGCAATAAGTGAGCTGGCTAGAAATATTTACTTATATGCAGGCCAAGGGCAAATTTGCATAGAGAAGATTTATGATGGCCCGAAATCAGGCCTTAAGGTAATTGCTGTGGACAGCGGTCCCGGCATCAATGATATCAGGCAGGTTATGGAGGACGGCTTTTCGACTTCCGGTGGCCTTGGAGCTGGCCTTCCTGGAGTGAAACGGCTAATGGATGAATTCGACATCCTCTCTTCGCCTGGAAAGGGAACGGATATTAGAGCAGTGAAATGGCTCCGTTAGGGGGAAGAATGATGGATTTGCGGGAAAGAATGGAATCGAAGTACCGAGAAATTTTAATCGACTACCTGAATGACCAATCCGAGCAAACCTTGTACCAAGGGCAGAAGTTTAGCAGGGAACTGATAGAGAAGAAAATTTCCCCCGAGGAAATCGTAAGCCTTCACAAAAGCCTCTTGCTTGACCTTTATCCCAGCGTACCTGAAAGTGTAATCCATTCTTTTGACGTCCTTTTAGAAGTAATGGTCGGTTACGGGCTTGCCTACAGGGAACACCAAAGCCTAAGAAACAAGCAAATGGAATACCGAACCGAAATGGAAATAGCTGCGAATGTCCAGCAAACACTCCTAGGAACTTCCATTCCGGAAGTAGAAGGGATGGATATCGGGGCGATCAGCGTTCCGGCAAGGCACATGAACGGCGATTATTTCCACTTTGTCGAGGATGACAACCATTGCGTGAACGTTGCGATAGCCGATGTCATCGGAAAGGGAATCCCGGCCGCGCTGTGCATGTCGATGATTAAATATGCGATGGACAGCCTACCGGAAAACAGGCATGCGCCGCATATGGTTCTTGAAAGCCTGAACAGGGTCGTTGAACAAAACGTGGATCCAAGTATGTTCATCACGATGTTTTACGGAATGTACAATCCAGGCAATCATATTTTTTATTATTCCTCAGCCGGACATGAACCGGGATTTTACTATAATGCCGAAACAGCCGAATTTACGGAAATGGAAGCGAAGGGACTTCTTTTGGGCATTGACAAAAAAACGAAGTATCAGCAGTTTGAACGCCATATCAATCCGGGTGATATGATCATCCTGATGTCGGATGGAGTGACGGAATGCCGGACGGAAGAGGGATTCCTTGAAAGGGATGCCCTTATTGGCTATATCCGGAAGTATATCCATCTAAATGCGCAGGAAATCGTGAACAATATTTACAAAGACCTTGAAAGGCTCCAGGATTTCCAATTAAGGGATGATTTTACTCTGATTATCCTGAAAAGGAGCGTTTAACAGCCGCGAAAACGGGTAAAGTGACTAAGCGGTAAGTAAATAGACAAGGGGTGGGTCAATGTGGACATCAAATTAGATGTGAACGAATCCAATGATTTTGTTGAAATATATGTGAACGGTGAGATAGACGCCTACACAGCTCCAAAGCTCCGTGAAGCGGTTTTCCCGCTTTCGGAAAAAGAAGGAGTCAAAATGGTAATCGACCTTTCCGAGGTATCCTATATGGACAGTACGGGCCTTGGGGTCATCGTCGGGGTATTCAAATCGGTCCGCGGCCACAACGGCGAATTCAAGCTGGTCGGGCTTTCGGAACGGTTAATCAGACTTTTTGAAATTACAGGTCTGGCTGACATCATAGATATCAACAGCCAGATAGAGGGTGGAGTGCAATGAGCCAGGCGTTTGACTATATTGAAATGAGAATCCCGGCTAAGCCCGAATATGTAGGAGTCATTCGCCTTACACTTTCCGGCATTGCAAGCCGGATGGGGTTTTCATACGATGATTTGGAAGATTTGAAGATAGCAACAAGTGAAGCGTGTACCAATGCGGTCCAGCATGCATACAAAAACAAGGACCATGGCGAAGTGATTGTCGGTTTCGGCCTTTACGCGGACCGGCTTGAAGTGATGGTTGCTGACAACGGGCAAAGTTTTGACTTCGAATCTGCCAGGCAGGGCCTTGGCCGTTATGAAGACAATGATTCCGTGGAGTTTTTGCGTGAAGGAGGCTTAGGGCTTTACCTGATTGAAACGCTTATGGATGAAGTAAGGATTCACCATAAAGAAGGTGTTACGGTCTTTATGACAAAGTACCTCGAAGGAGAGCAGGTGGAGACGGATGTCGAAACAATCTCAACCTAACTCCTCAGGGAAACAGGAAATAAACGACCTCATCAAAGCGTATCAGCTCCATCAGGATGACTATGCCCAGGAGCAGCTGGTCCTTCACTATAAAAACCTTGTTGAAACAATCGCGCGTAAATATTCCAAAGGGCGTTCCTTCCATGAAGATATTTTTCAAGTAGGGATGATCGGCCTTCTTGGTGCAATCAGAAGATATGACGAATCGTTCGGGAAAAGTTTCGAAGCGTTCGCGGTACCGACCATCATCGGGGAAATAAAACGATTCCTGAGGGATAAGACATGGAGTGTCCATGTTCCAAGAAGGATCAAGGAGCTTGGCCCGAAAATCAAAACAACTGTCGAGGAACTAACCACCACGCTCCACCGTTCCCCAAAGGTAAATGAAATTGCTGAAGCCCTCGAGGTAACCGAGGAAGAAGTCCTTGAAGCGATGGAAATGGGTAAAAGCTACCAGGCGCTTTCTGTCGACCATTCGATCGAAGCGGATTCAGACGGAGGCACTGTCACCCTGCTTGATATCGTCGGCAGTGTGGACGAAGGATATGAAAAAATTAACCAGAGGCTTGTCCTTGAAAAAGTCCTCCATGTCCTGAATGACCGTGAAAAGAAAATCATCCAGTACACCTACCTGGAGAATATGAGCCAAAAGGATGCGGGCGATAAGCTCGGCATATCCCAAATGCATGTATCCCGCTTGCAGAGGCGGGCAATTAAAAAGCTTCAGGAAGCGATCCATGCGGAGGCCAATAACTCGGAGTGTCTTTCATGAACCATCTTGTAAAAAACAACATTGAGGTTTATGCGCATCAAACAGCCAAAGAAGGAAAAACCCAATGCGGGGACAGCTACTTCTTCATTGCAACCGATGAGTATTTCGTATGTGTGCTCGCCGACGGCCTTGGCAGCGGCCAATACGCCTATGAAGCATCGAATGCGGTGGTCCTGGCAGTGGAAGCAAACCACCATGAAGACGTAGAAACTTTAATGAAATTTTGCAACGATGCCCTTGCCAATAAAAGGGGAGCCGCGGTTTCCGTTCTAAAAGTCTATTTCCAAGCAAGGGAGTTTGTGTACAGCTGCGTAGGAAACATCCGCTTCTTTTTGTATTCCTCAAAAGGAAAGCTGACCTATCCGCTGCCAGTCACCGGCTACTTGTCTGGAAAACCGCAAACTTACCATACACAGCGCTTTTCCTATGACCCCCACTCCAAATTCCTGATTTTCTCGGATGGATATGACTTTCAGGGAGTGAAAGCCCTCCTAAAGGGCCTTTTCCCTGTCGCCATGATCGCCGACGAAATAATACGAAAATATCCAACGAAATCAGATGACGCGACATTCATCATCGGGAGCCTGCAATAATGCAGGCTCTTTTATTTTTTTAAAAATGGGCCCATGCCCATGGATGACCGGAACATTCCCTACACACTATTTTGCCATTTAGCGGCTGCCGCGATGTTTCTTCCAATCCCGATAGTTTGATACAATGGAAAAGGAAGCAAGAATGAGTGGAGGAATCGTTAAGTGAATGAAACAATCACAAAGCACGATGAATTTTCAAAACTAATTGCCAAGGAACAGAGCCTGTCGCTCAAGCAGGTCCAAAATGTCATGTCGCTCGTCAATGAAGGAAACACAGTCCCTTTCATCGCCCGTTATCGGAAAGAACAGACAGGCGCGCTTGATGAAGTTCAAATTCGCAACATCATGGAAAGATGGCAATACTTGCAAAGTCTCGGCCAGCGGAAGGAAGAAATCCTTCGCTCCATTTCTGAGCAGGGAAAACTCACTGGCGAATTGGCTAAACAAATAGAAATAGCAACAAAGCTCCAGGAGCTGGAGGATCTATATAGGCCGTACAAGCAAAAGCGCCGCACGAAGGCGACGGTCGCGAAGGAAAAGGGGCTTGAGCCATTGGCGGACTGGATTCTCACCTTTTCGGCCAATTCCGTTGAAGACAAGGCGAAAGAATTTATATCGGAAGAAAAGGATGTCCTCTCAATTGAAGATGCGATATCCGGAGCTAAGGATATAATAGCCGAACGCGTTTCGGATGATGCGGAAAGCAGGAAGTGGATCCGAAAAGAAACGTTCAAAACTGGCACGGTTGTCTCGGTAGCAAAGGACGCCGAAAAGGATGAAAAGAAAGTTTTTGAAATGTACTACGAATATGAAGAGCCTGTCAGTAAAATCGTCCCGCATCGAATCCTTGCCCTGAACCGTGGGGAAAAGGATGAAATTTTGCGCGTCGGGATTAAAACCGCGACTGATTCAATCATGAACTATCTAACAAGAAAATGGATTGTAAAACATCATTCCCCATCCGCCCCTGTGGCTGCGGAAGCAATTGAAGATGGCTACAAAAGGCTCATCCAGCCATCGATCGAGAGGGAAATCCGTAATGAGCTGACTGAAAAGGCCGAGGAGCAGGCCATACATATTTTTGCTGAAAACCTTCGGAAGTTGCTGCTTCAGCCGCCGCTGAAGGGAAAAGTGGTACTGGCAGTCGACCCTGCGTACCGGACAGGATGCAAGCTCGCTGCCATCGATGATACCGGCAAAGTGCTGAAAATCGATGTTATCTATCCTCATCCTCCAGTTTCAAAACGACGCGAAGCAAAAGATAAATTCACGGCAATTTTATCAGACTATGAAGTTGAGATGGTTGCAATCGGGAATGGGACAGCTTCAAGGGAAACAGAGCAATTTGTCGCGGATATTCTAAAAGAAGTGAACCGTGAAATATTCTATTTGATTGTCAATGAGGCTGGAGCAAGTGTATACTCCGCTTCGGACATTGCCCGGGAGGAATTCCCGCACTTGCAGGTAGAAGAGCGGAGTGCGGTTTCGATAGGAAGGCGTCTGCAGGACCCGCTGGCCGAGCTTGTGAAAATTGATCCTAAATCTGTTGGAGTCGGCCAGTACCAGCATGACGTTTCGCAAAAGAGGCTGTCGGAATCGCTCCATTTTGTCGTAGAAACGGCAGTTAACCAGGTTGGGGTGAATGTGAACACCGCTTCACCTTCGTTGCTCCAATATGTAGCCGGGCTTACAAAAACAACAGCCGCGAACATTGTAAAACAGCGGGAAGAAGAAGGGAAATTCGTCAGCCGTTCGCAATTGAAGAAAATCCCGCGCCTTGGCGCCAAGACGTATGAGCAGGCCATCGGATTCCTGCGCATCCTTGATGGGACAGATCCGCTTGATCGGACGGGCATCCATCCTGAAAATTACAGCGCGGTGAAAAAACTTCTTGCTAGCCAAGGCTTTACGACAAAAGACCTTGGAAGCGGAAGGCTGAAAGAAGCATTGGGGCAGCTTGATCACGGAAAAGCGGCTGAAGAACTTGCAATTGGGGAAATAACGTTGAAGGACATCATCGACGCACTCATCCGGCCTGAACGGGATCCCCGTGATGAACTGGATGCGCCACTCCTGAAAAAAGATGTGTTAAAACTCGAGGATTTACTGCCTGGAATGGAACTTCAGGGGACAGTAAGGAACGTTGTCGATTTTGGAGCCTTTGTAGATATCGGCGTTAAGCAGGATGGGCTTGTGCATATAAGCAAGCTAAGGAAGCAATTTGTCAAGCATCCCCTTGACATCGTTTCAGTCGGTGATGTCGTGACTGTGTGGGTTGATTCAGTCGATAAGCAAAAAGGCCGTGTCTCCCTAACGATGATCCAACCTGAAGCCGCGAAAGGGAATGAATAGGGATATGGCTTTGCGCCCATCACGGGAGTTGGCTATGTAGGAAGTACAACGCAAAACGGCGTGCCTGGAAACTCGGCACGTCTTTTTTAAAAGGAAAGGCGGGAGGGGAATCACTTGTTAGATTAGGAAGGATTCTTTTTTCGATAGAAGAACCAGCATTGGTTAAGCAGCTTAATCTGATATCGGTTTTTTTCGTAAAATGCCCGCCTCATCCTATTTTGAAACCATGTCGGCATTGAAGTCCACTCCCCGGGTACCATAATGTTTTTTCATTTTATGCTATAATAGGTTGTCATGTTCTACAGGGAGAGAGGTATATGGCCAATGGAAAACCAGGAGCTTCAGGAATTGACTGAAAAAATTTCACAAGAGCAATTTGGCCTGCCCTTCCTTCACAAAGCTGTTTTCAATCCCAGGCTGCGGACGACAGGCGGCCGGTATCTCCTGAAAAGCCATGACATTGAAATAAACAAACGTTATTTGGAACAGCTGGGGTATGAAGAAATGATCGGCATCATTAAACATGAATTATGCCACTACCACCTTCACCTCCGCGGAAAAGGATATAAGCATAGGGACGCGGATTTCAGGGCCCTGTTGAAAAAAGTAGGGGCGCCAAGATTCTGCGGCCAGCTTCCTGAAAGCGGGGCAACGAATAAAAGCAAGAAGATTATTGTCTATGAATGCTCGGGCTGCGGAATTGTTTTTAAAAGAAGGCGCAGCATAAATACAGCCAGATATGTGTGCGGAAAATGCAGGGGAAAACTGCGTAAAGTAAAAGAAAATGATGCCTGATAACGATGGCAGCATAGCCAAAAATTATCTATTTATCTTTCTTGACATTAAGGTGAGCCGTCATTATAATGGTAAGAGTCGACGGAAGGAACAACAAACTTCCTGGACGGTAAAACCCAGTCACAGCTGGCTTTGGCTTGCTTAGGCGGGGACACATAACGCAATCATTATGTATAGATCAATTTTATTATTCCGCAGTAGCTCAGTGGTAGAGACGAGCATCACTCACCTGAATAGGCTGCGAGTTGTACACGCCGATCCGCAGCTTGCATAGGCTTACTGAGGCGGGGACACAGAATGATAGCATTGTGTATAGATCAATTTTATTATTCCGCAGTAGCTCAGTGGTAGAGACGAGCATCACTCCCTGAATAAGCTGTGAGTTGTACACGCCGAGCCACAGCTTGCATAGGCTTACTGAGGCGGGGACACATAACGCAATCATTATGTATAGATCCATTTTATTATTCCGCAGTAGCTCAGTGGTAGAGACGAGCATCACTCCCTGAATAAGCTGTGAGTTGTACACGCCGAGCCACAGCTTGCATAGGCTTACTGAGGCGGGGACACATAACGCAATTATTATGTATAGATCAATTTTATTATTCCGCAGTAGCTCAGTGGTAGAGCAATCGGCTGTTAACCGATCGGTCGTAGGTTCGAGTCCTACCTGCGGAGCCATTAATTTTGGGGAAGTACTCCAGAGGCTGAAGAGGCGCCCCTGCTAAGGGTGTAGGTCGGGTAACCGGCGCGAGGGTTCAAATCCCTCCTTCTCCGTTCGGATTTTATAATAATGGCCCCTTGGTCAAGCGGTTAAGACACCGCCCTTTCACGGCGGTAACACGGGTTCGAATCCCGTAGGGGTCACTTTTATTCATTGGGCTATAGCCAAGCGGTAAGGCAACGGACTTTGACTCCGTCATTCGTTGGTTCGAATCCAGCTAGCCCAGCCATTTTTTAAAACGAGCCATTAGCTCAGTCGGTAGAGACGAGCAGCGCTTCTATGAATCCGCTGCGAGTTGCGGAGTGGAACGAAAGAACCACGGAGCACACGGCTAGATGCTTATAAGTTTTAGTGAACTATTCTTAATACGAGCCATTAGCTCAGTCGGTAGAGCATCTGACTTTTAATCAGAGGGTCGAAGGTTCGAGTCCTTCATGGCTCACCATTTAATATGCGGGCGTGGCGGAATTGGCAGACGCACCAGACTTAGGATCTGGCGCCGCGAGGCGTGGGGGCTCGACTCCCTTCACCCGCACCACAAAATACCAGTTGCGAAACTTAATAATGAGTGGTATGATTAATCTTGTCGCTGTTTTACAAAATGCGGTCGTGGCGGAATGGCAGACGCGCTAGGTTGAGGGCCTAGTGGGGGCAACCCCGTGGAGGTTCAAGTCCTCTCGGCCGCACCAAAAAAATGTTGACAAACAACATTGGTGCGTGTAATATTAATTAGGTCGTTTTCGAAATGTGCGCCCGTAGCTCAATTGGATAGAGCGTCTGACTACGGATCAGAAGGTTATGGGTTCGACTCCTTTCGGGCGCGCCATATTACGGGAAGTAGCTCAGCTTGGTAGAGCACTTGGTTTGGGACCAAGGGGTCGCAGGTTCGAATCCTGTCTTCCCGACCATTCGGGATATATTATATGCGGGTGTAGTTTAATGGTAAAACTCCAGCCTTCCAAGCTGATG
>NZ_QNQT01000016.1 GCF_003362805.1 Neobacillus piezotolerans | reverse complement strand
TATTGTTTGTTGACGCTTGTTTGTTTAGTTTTCAAAGAGCAATTTTACAGCGTATCGCCGAGAGGCGACTTTCTTAATATACCATGTTGTTTTTATATAGTCAACAACTTTTTTACTCGGTAATTGCCTTCTTTATTTCTTTCGCCCGGCAATTGCCTTTCAGCGACGTTTTTTAATATACCAAGATAACAATACAAAGTCAATATAAATTTAAACTAACCTGTCGGACTACATAAATGGAATCATCACCTTCACAGGAGAACCTATAGGCCATCAGGTTCTAATACTCTTTTTCCTTATATACTTCATGCATTCCGCCGGCTGGGCTATTCTCCTGAAAAGCATAAATAAAATTTTATATCGTTCTTCCATTGCCTTTTTAGCAATATGGTCTATTCTCTCGTCGTCTAAATCAAACAGAATTTCTTCCATTTCCCTTTTAAGGAGATACTCAAGTTCCTTCGCTTCCTTCGCATTGACAAGCAAACCAATCATACACGAACCACTCCTGGCATGGATTTGCACATTATGGTTTACCAAAAAGTTCTATTCTATGCTGAACTTGGGATTCATATCTGGGGATTATTGTTCATAGGTATAGGACAAGGAAACCTTTGGACGGGGGAATGAAAGTGGATTTCTTTGTTATTTTAAACGGAAAGCGTTTAAAACAGGCCTTTTTGATAATCGTGTCAGCTTTATTTACAGCATGGATTGTTTATATGGAGAATCTGGTCCAGGTTCCGGTATTTTCTACAAAGGATGGCCCAAAGGCGGTATTCAAAGGGGAAAAGGATATTGCCTTGACATTTAATATTGGCTGGGGAGATGAAAAGGCGGCGCCCATATTGGATGTTCTGGAAAAAGAGAACGTAAAATCAGCAACCTTCTTTTTATCCGGCGCCTGGGCTGAACGGCATCCGGACCTTGTAAGCAGAATTTCAAAACTCGGCTATGAAATCGGCATCCTCGGTTACGGGTACGAGGATTATACGGCTATTGAGGAGGGGGCGATTCGGAAAGATCTTGCCAAAGCGCAGACTGCTTTTGGTAAATTGAATATAAAGAAATTATCACTGGTTCGCGCCCCTACAGGGCATTTTGACAAACGAACGTTGAAAATTGCCGAAAGATTTGGATTCACTGTCGTACATTGGAGTATTGATTCGAAAGATTGGACCAACCCTGGCATCAAAAAAATACAGGGCAACATTCAAAAAGCTGGCGCAGGCGACATTATCCTCCTACATGCTTCGGATTCGGCAAAGCAAACTGCAAAAGCACTTCCGGGCATCATTAAAGACTTGCAGGCACGGGGCCTAAAGTTCGTTACGGTTTCCGAGATGATCGCCAATGGCGAAGCGAAAACCGAAGAAGTTAGATAAAAAAACAAGCCGTCCTATTTGGACGGCTTGAGTTGTTTTGTTTCTTGTCGAGTTTTTTTCTCCTGCATCTTCTTCCGCTCTTCAAGCGACTTTTCATTCAGTTTGTGAAGGACAAGCAGCTGATAGCCGTTACAGACTAGCAAAGGAATCAGCATAAGGTAAAACCAGCTACCTTCATTTACCCGGAGTACAGGAACCCATTCTATGACGGTCCCGACTACCATGAAAAATAGCGCGGGAATGAACGCCTCTTTGTTTGTCTGCCTCATCTTTAGCCACGCTGCCACGAGTCCTGCGGCGAAAACAACCAGGGCCGGAATTACGTAGGAAACCGTCCCTTCTCCTTCTTTTGCAAAAGAAATATACCTTAAGTAAATTAAATCAAATAGGACAAATGCCAAAATGACGGCCTGAACGCCATTCCACAGCCGTACCGATTTAAAAATTCCCAAGCCGAAACGATGAACGGTCAAATAAGCAAAGAAACCCATTTGGCTCAATAAGCTGAATATCAATCCCACTCCGACGAGCCAAATGAGGACTGATAAGATTTCCAGGAAGTCAACATCGGTAAACAACGGTTCAAATTCGTCCCAGCGGACAATAAAACCGGTAATAACAGTTACAATTGCCCCAATCATTGAAGTGTTGATGAATAGTTTAACCCAATTACGGCTAGTCACAATTTTTCCCCCAGCATTGCATTCTTTTTCTGCTAGCCAAAAGCACAAAGACTTAATGCCAATGGCAGTTTCACTTCATTGTACCAACCGGAGCCGGAAAAATCCAGGCATTCCGATTGAGCGAATAATTACATGTATTTTTCTTCATTCTAAGGATAAGTGCCATTCTTTGAAGGGAGCTATCGGGAATGAAAAAGGTATTTATATTGCTTTTTATTGGGACAATTACCGTGGTTTCTGGCTGTGCGGCCGGGTCCAGCCAGGTTGAGAGTAAATTGAATTACGAGGAAACGAAAAAAATGCTTGTCGATATCCTCCATACGGATGATGGCAAAAAAGCAATCCATGAAATAATGACTGACGATAACATTAAAAAGCAAATGATCATGGACCAGTCCGTAGTTTCTGATACAATCCAAAAAACATTGGTTTCCAAGGAAGGAACGGATTTTTGGAAGAATTCGCTTAAAGACCCAAAGATGGCTTCAGCCTTGGCGAAGAGCATGAAAACCGAAAACGAGAAGCTTTTAAAGGACTTGATGAAAGATCCGGAGTATCGGGCGATGATGGTTGAGGTTTTTAAGGAGCCTGAAATGCAAAAAGAAATGGCAGATGCCTTAAAAGGTAAGGAATTCCGGCTCTACCTTCAGGCCGTAATAGCTGAATCGATGCAAAGCCCTCTGTTTAAAGCTGAAATGCAAGACCTTCTTTTACAGGCGGCAAAGGAGGCCACGAAAGGCGACAAAGGTGGCGGACAAGGCGGAGGAGAAGGAGGCGGTGGAGGAGGAGGCAAAGGAGATTCGTAACCAGTTTGAAAAAGCCTCTTCCGGGTTACGGAGAGGCTTTGGTTTTAATTATTCAATTTGTTGATGACTTTATCGGCTATTTGCAAATAAACAGTCCCTATTTTGTGATCCTCCTGGTAAACAGAAGGAGCAAAATCCGTTTCATCCATATCCGGCTGACCTAGCGGCAACTGGCCAAGAATCTCAGTATTTAGTGCCTCGGCAAGTTTTTCTCCGCCGCCTTTTCCGAAAATATACTCCCGTTCGCCGGACGCCTTGCTTTCAAAGTACGCCATGTTTTCAATAACGCCCAAAATTTCATGTTCTGTCCTTAATGCCATGGCGCCTGCCCTGGCAGCAACAAATGCGGCAGTAGGATGCGGAGTCGTAACGATGATTTCCTTGCAGGAAGGAAGCATGGAATGGACATCAAGCGCTACATCGCCTGTCCCTGGAGGCAGGTCAAGGAGCAGGTAATCAAGTTCTCCCCAATTAACTTCCTCAAAGAAGCTGTTCAGCATTTTACCAAGCATTGGGCCGCGCCAGATGATCGGGGCATTGTCCTCAACAAAGAATCCCATTGAAATGACTTTTACCCCAAACCGTTCCACCGGAAGGATTTTCTCATCCTTAATCAGTGGCCGTTCGGTAATGCCCATCATATCAGGAACACTGAATCCATATATATCGGCGTCAATCAGGCCGACTTTTTTACCAAGACGCGCCAGTGAAACAGCAAGGTTGACGGAAACGGTCGATTTCCCTACGCCTCCCTTTCCACTCGCAATCGCGATGAACGTGGTTTTGCTTCCCGGAGCCAATAACCCAAGATCACCGGCGTCTTCCATCGAAGCGCGATGCTTCGCCAATTCCTCTTCAGGAAGCTGGCTGAAGCGAATACCGACAGTCGACGCTCCCTGGTTTTTTAAAGCGTTAACAATTTCAGTCTGAAGCTGGAGCTGTTCGGCTGTGCCGGTCTTGGCAATCAAAACTTTCACACTGACATGGTTCTTTTCTTCCTTCACCTTAATTTCCTCGATGGCATTCAGTTCACCCAGCGATTTATGTAAAAATGGTTCCTGTAAACCGCTCAATACTTCCCGTACGATAGCCTCTGTAATCATCTACTAAAGCACCCGCCTTATTGATTTGGTTATTGCCAAACGTTGCCGGCATGTCTTTATATTATAGCATACGGCCAGGCTAGGCTGTTAAATGGCGCACACCCCGTTTTTTTTATTTCACTATTTGACAATGAAATCAAAAGAGGAGAAGGCTATGCCCTCCCCACTTATCGTTCAGTAAAAAATCGGTTGATTCCCTTATAAATGGAGGCTGCCACCATTTCCTGGTATGAATCACGCTCCAAGTTCGCTTTCTCTACTGGATTTGAAAGGAATCCCGCTTCCACAAGGACCCCAGGTATTTCCGCATTCTTTAGAATAAACACAGTGTTATGCGGCTTTTCCCTTCTTGTAGTATTCTCAAGGTTTGTCCTTAGTTCCTGTTGAATGAGCCTGGCAGCTTTTTTGTTTTCCTTTTCTTTGGAACTATAAAAAGTTTGTGCTCCGCTCCATTGCGGGCCAGGAATCGCATTTAAATGGATACTGACAAAAAAATCGGCTTCAGACTCATTGATTATTTTGAGCCTTTCCTTTAAGTCGACTGTCTTCCTGCGGCTGTAGCCCTTCATGTCCGGGGGCGCCAAATCTTTGTCCGTGTCCCTAGTCATGATGACAATCGCGCCTTGCTGCTGAAGGAAATCACGCAGTTTCAGGGATATGTTCAGGGCGATATCCTTTTCCTGCATTGGCCTTTCGCCCGCTCCTCCATCCGGTCCCCCATGCCCGGGATCCAGCAGGATCACTTTCCCGGACAGCGGCAGATGCCATGAATTCCAGGAGTGATTTTCAGAAAAATCATATTGGATAATAAAGAATAACATGATCAGCCCAATTGCAAAGGCTGCCCTCTTCACTCTTTTAATCGACACTCCACCCATCCCCTTGCCTGTCCTTTTCCATTCCACTATATGGCCGGAAAACAGGAATTAGAACAGGAATGGGGTTCTTAGTGGAGGCGGAGCTTCTGGCGGCGCATGCCTTTTTCAAACCCATCAAGCCACCATTTCCTTACGTATTGTTCACAGCTGAAATAAAGGGACTCACTGTAATACCCTTCCTCCCCTCCTCCCCAATACAAAAGGAAATTGAACAGGGTATCAATCAGGTGTGTTTCTTCAGGTTCACATCTCTCAATTGCCAGCTCAGCTTTCTCTCCGCGGTAACCAAATTTGCTGAACTGCGCCCCAAGCAGGTATGCTTCGAGCGCCACATCATAGCACGCTTCCTGGATACCCGGATTTTGCATTAGTCCGTGAGGAAGCCTTGTCGCGCCAAAATGGTCCTGCACTCGTTTCTTCAATTCATTTATTGAAAGGTCCCTTAGGACAGAACGTTCATATTTAATCTGTTTTTCCCGCCTTTTTTCATTAAAGGTTGTAATGACATTCACTGATTTCACCTCTTTGTCCTAGTGTTTATCCACGACTCGACGAGAATACCGGGAAAAGGGTTGATTCGCTTTCCAGTTTTACAACGAATTAGCAATGCTGTATTTTAAAATCAGAATAGACAGACTTTTTAAGGGGGATTTTTTATGAAAAAAGAACATGAAGTTCTATTTAACCAGTTGAAGGATTACCGGGAAGGTACACTTGGCTGCGTAGCCGATATTTCAGAGGAAGCCGCCGATATCGTTCCAGCAGGATTCAACAATAATATACGCTGGAACCTTGGCCATATTTACTTGGACCAATTGCTTTGGATTAAACATCTCACAAAAGAGCCGATTGAGATCCCGGAAGGGTTCAACGATTGGTTCGGTTTTGGAACTAGCCCTGCGAGTTGGACAAGCCAGCCACCTTCCCTTGAGGAATTGAAGCAGCTACTTGCCGGCCAGCCGGAGTGGATTGAGGCGACATACGGGGACAGGCTTGAGGAGACTTTCCCGGAAACCGAATCCGGCATGCATACCATCGCCCAAGTGCTTGTGCGGACAATTTACCACGAAGGAATCCATCTCGGAGCCATTATCGCACTGAGAAAATTCATTTAAACCACAGATAAAAGAAAGGCAGGCCTATTTTCCAACAAATAGACCTGCCTTCCTCTGTAGATACTTTTCACTCAGGATTTCTTTATCAAAAGGAATCCCTCTTCAAATTTTTATTCATTTACTACATGTTTTCGACATTAATATTTATAAGATTGTCCACCATCGATTGGAATAACGGCTGCGTTAATGAAGTTGGCTTGGTCGGACAGCAGGAATGCCACTAAATATCCCACTTCTTCCGGTTTACCGAAGCGTTTCATTGGGTTTGGCTCAACAAATTGTTTCCCTACTTCTTCCCAATTGTCCGGATCCATTTGTTTTAATGAACCTTCTACCATTGGCGTCATGATTGCGCCTGGTGCAATAGCTTTGATGCTGATTCCGTATTGGCCATACTCAATTCCTGAGTTTCTTGTTAATCCGACGACGCCGTGTTTACTGGCCGCATAACCAGATTGGTTTCCTACCCCACGAATACCACCAACGGAAGCCGTATTCACAACCGAGCCAAATCCTTGTTCTCTCATGACTTTCAATACGTGTTTTAAACCATAAAACACACCATTTAAATTGACACTTACTACTTTTTGGAATTCATCAATGCCAAAATCCTCTGTTAGGTTTTGTTTTCCTTCAATCCCTGCGTTGTTGAAGAAACCATCGATTTTCCCGAATTTTTCAACCGTTTCGTTTACATAGTTTTCAACTGCTTTTTCATCTGCAACATTTGCAGTGATACGCAATACTTCTGAGTTTGGTGCAACTTCCAGCACTTTACTTTTTGTTTCTTCTAATGAAGCAGCGTTTAAATCAACGAGAGAAAGTTTCGCGCCTTCCTTTGCTACTTGTAAAGCAGCGGCTTGGCCTAATCCAGATCCCGCACCTGTAATTAATACGACTTTGCCTTCAAAACGATTGCTCATGATGATTATCCTCCCTTGTTGTACTTTTCTTAATAAAACACATACTATCGTAAGATATTTGGAATGATTGTATACCCCTGTTAACAAAATATCACCCAGTAAAATATCTTTAATTAAAATATCTTTAATTGATAGTATATTTTAATTATATATCTAATGAAAAATTTATCAATTAAAAGGTCTTATCCTATTTAAGCCTTTTATGGAAGAATCGACCGGGCGTATGGTCGTTATTCACTAGCTTCCTCAACACAAAAACAGGCTTTCTCATCACAAATGAGATAGCCTGTAAAGGTCGATCTTTCAAGTTAGTTTGCAGATCCAAAATTACTTCCCGACAATATATAGGGAATTGCAGATTTAATAAATTCCTCGGGGGATACCTCTTTGCTATTTCTCCGCCATTCAACAGAAGCCCCGTAAATACCCCAACTCAGCATGACAGCGGTAACCTTTAAGGATTGCTTTTCTTCAGTTGGACGTTGTTTTAACAGTAGTTTATAAAAAATGACTTCAAGCTGTTCCCTTATAATTCGGGCAATGGTATCTTCATATCCTCTATGGCAACGAGTGGATAAGGACTTTTGAAAATTCGTGATCGCCTTGAAAATGTTAACCAAAGCCTCTTCATTCAACCCGTTATTCTGGTAGTAATTACAATCCAAATTAACTAACAATACTTCTGATAATACCTTTTCCAATAAGTCATATATATCCTCAAAATGATAATAGAATGTGGCGCGATTAATCAAAGCCTTGGAGGTAATATCCTTAACAGTAATATCCTTAAATTCCTTTTCTCCTGAAAGGTCAATGAAAGAATCCATTATTAATTTGCGAGTACGCAGCACTCGGGGGTCCGTCTTTGATTGAATCATTTGTTTTCCACGCCTACTTTCTAAACAATTTCTTCAATGTGTTGTATAAACGACAAAACCGCGGAACTATTGGTGTTGGTCATGTTCATTATGACTTAAGATTCAATTGTAAGGCAAATTTTCAACTTTGCCCCAGAAAATATAAGGCGTTTCTTAAAACAAAGGAGGAAAATTGAATTGAAAAATAATAACATGATTTGTGATTTGGAAACCGGCATTTGCGGAGTGGCTGAGGAAGAGGATATGGAGATTATTGATTTTAGCATACCAGAAAAAACCATTACCCTTTATTATGTGACGGATCCGATTTGTTCCCATTGCTGGGCGATTGAACCCGTGCTGCGCCGTTTTATAAAGCAGTATGGTGATTATTTTAACTTTCATACAGTTATGGGCGGTTTGCTGGAAAAGTGGCATGACGGACCTATCGACCCTGCGAACGGCATTTATAAACCCGCCGATGTTGCGGGCCACTGGAGGGAAGTTGGAGAATATTCAAGGATGCCAATCGATGGGACTTTAATGATTGATAATCCAGTGCAATCTTCCTACCCGCCTTCTCGTGTATTTAAGATCATTCAAAAAAACCATAATGAAGCTATGGCATTTGAATTTTTGCGCCGCGCGCGGGAAGCACTTTTCGCATTTAATCAAAATATTTCTGAACCATCCGTTATGATTGAAATCGTAAATAAACTTGGACTTGATGGGAAAGCCATTGTAAATGAAGCTGAACAACTCGTTGGACAACAATTATTGAATGAAGATTTTGCTCTTACCAGAAGCCTGGGAGCAAGGGGTTTCCCAACCATTATCATGATCAATGAGGAAAATAAAGGGGTGAAAATCGTTGGGGGCCGTCCGTTTGAATACTATGTTGACGGTTTAAAACAAGTTCTGAATCTGGAAGAACTAAAACCAAAACAACAGCCATCTCTTTCTGCTTTGCTTGAAGAGGAAAAACTCTTATTTTCCAAAGAAATTGAAGTCATGTATGATATCGAACAATCAGATGTTAACTCATTCATTGAAAAGGAATTGACACTGTTAACTTACGAGGCTAAGGAAATTCTGGGTGAGACCTATATTGTGAAAAAGTAGCAATAAACGAAAAGATCTGTAACCGATCTAAGGTTTACAGGTCTTTTTTAGGTTCTTCACTACAAAGAGTGGTTTTCTTGAATTCTTTATTTACGCTACAGGCACTTCGCTTTCCGCGGGCAGTCCGGGAGCCTCCTCGGCGAAACCCATGCCTGCGGGGTCTCCCCTGGCCAGCTTTTCCCGCAGGACATTGAATGGCATCCCTGAAATTACCCACGCACGAAGGAAATGCGTAGCATTTACGAGGAGTCTTCGCGCCTTCCGCTCCAATCGTCATACTACTGTTTTATATTTAATTAACTCATTCTTGTTTTTCCATAACTACTGATTGTGCCTGTCATCCACATAGGTGCATTCCATTTACAATCACACCTTTTAATAAAACAAAAACAGGCTATCCCACCGTAGAGGGGATAGCCTGTAGACATTGATATAAAAACGATATTAACGCTTCGAGAACTGAGGAGCCCTACGTGCGCCTTTAAGACCGTATTTCTTACGCTCTTTCATGCGGGCGTCACGAGTAAGAAGGCCTGCGCGCTTAAGAGTTGGACGGAATTCTGGGTCAGCTTGCAGCAATGCGCGTGCAATGCCGTGGCGGATAGCGCCAGCTTGGCCAGTGTAGCCGCCGCCCTTAACGTTTACAAGGATGTTGTAGCTGCCAAGAGTTTCAGTAGCAACAAGCGGCTGCTTAACAACTTCACGCAACGCTTCGAACGGGATGTAGTTAGTGATTTCACGATCATTGATTAGGATTTGTCCATTGCCTGGAACTAGACGTACGCGGGCAACGGAGCTTTTACGACGGCCTGTGCCGATATATTGAACTTGTGCCAAGTTAATACCCTCCCTTTATTATCCGCGAAGTTCGTAAACTTCTGGTTTTTGTGCTTGGTGCGGATGCTCGGTGCCTGCATAAACGTGCAGCTTTTTGAACATTTGACGGCCAAGAGAATTTTTTGGAAGCATGCCTTTAATAGCAAGCTCGATCATTTTCTCAGCATAGTTAGTGCGCATTTCAAGTGCAGTCCTTTGCTTAAGGCCGCCTGGATGCTGGGTGTGGCGGTAGTAGATTTTGTCATGAAGCTTGTTTCCAGTCAAATGGACCTTGGAAGCATTCAAGATGATTACATTGTCACCAGTATCAACATGCGGTGTGAAAGTTGGTTTGTTTTTTCCACGTAGAATTGCTGCAACTTCGGAAGCAAGGCGTCCAAGAGTTTTGCCTTCAGCATCAACTACGTACCATTTACGCTCGATATTGTTGGCGTTCGCCATAAATGTTGTACGCATGGGTTTCCCTCCTAATTAAATCCGAAAAATATTGGTTCGCGCTTCTAACCGTTTATCCATGGTGCCGGCTCTGTTCCGGGAGCGGCGCAGGAATGGCTTTGCGCATCAAGTTCATGTTCATATATTCTTAATCACGATGAGGCTTTCCGGGGCTTTATCGTGGGATTAAAATACATACATATGATATAATAAATGCTTGCGGGCATATTGTCAAGAAAATATTATACACCAGGTTTAGTTGTTTTACTTTCTTCACCCGAATCCTCATAAAATACTTCCCAAAGATACAGGCCGTGCGCCGGGGCGGTTTTTCCCGCGAGCCTCCTGTCCCTGGCCGAAACAAGGGCAGGAATATCCGCGGGTTCCCTGGCGCCTGTGCCAACCTCAATCAGCGTCCCTGTAAGAATTCTGACCATATTATACAGAAACCCATTTCCCCTGAAACTCAGGACTAGGCAATCATCTTCCTTCTTAAAGCAAATACCGGTAATCGTCCTTACTTTATCGGCCACTTCCGTATTGGAAGCGCAAAAGCTTGAGAAATCATACGTTCCAATAAGATGCCGGGCCGCTTCCTCCATTTTCGCCATATCAAGTGGAAACGGGTAATGGTATGCATAATTCCGGTTAAACGGGTTTTTCTGTTTACCGAGATAAAGAATATAGCGGTACTCCTTCCCGGCCGCATCGAAGCGCGCGTGGAAGGACGGGGTCACCTTTTCAACCGAGAGGATCGCGATTTCCCCGCCAAGCATGGAATTTAAAGCTTGTGGCCAGCGGTCGGGCGGAATGGGAAGGGAAGAGTCAAAATGGATGACCTGCCCTTTCGCATGGACGCCAGCGTCGGTCCTTCCTGAAGCTGTGATCTTGACCGCTTCACCTTTATGAATTTTTTTCAGGACGGCTTCGATTTCTCCCTGTACTGTACGCTTTCCAGGCTGGACTTGATAGCCGGCAAAGCCTGTCCCATCATACGAAACTATGCATTTATACCGTTGCATGTCTACCCTCCATCAGGACCTTAGGAGAACAAGGGCAATGGCCAGAAGCAAAAGCAGGCCGATTTGCAGTGTATCAAGCGGCTTCCAGTGCAGCTGGCGGAACCGCGTCCTTCCCTCGCCGCCCTTGTAGCCCCTTGCTTCCATAGCTGTCGCCAAATCCTCGGCCCGTTTGAATGAACTTACAAACAATGGAATTAAAAGCGGAATAATTGCTTTAACACGTTCCTTGATCGGCCCACTCGCAAACTCGACTCCACGCGCCGTCTGGGCTTTCATGATTTTATCCGTTTCCTGCATAAGGGTCGGAATGAACCGCAGGGAAATCGACATCATCAATGCCATTTCATGGACTGGGAAGCGGATTTTCTTCAATGGGTTCAACAGCACTTCCAGGCCATCTGTAATCTCGATAGGAGTTGTTGTCAATGTCAATAGGGATGTGACTAGAATGAGGAAGAAAAACCGCATCGAGATAAATATCCCTTGCCTGATTCCTCCTTCGTATATTTTCATAAACCCAAGATCAACGACAACTTCCCCTTCTCTTGTCAAAAACAGATGGAGGAGCAGCGTAAAAATGACAAGGAAAAAAATCGGTTTCAGTCCCTCATAAAGGAACCTGAATGGGATTTTCGACAATCCCAGCAAATAAAATGTATAAAGGCCCAGCAATACGTATGTTAGGACATTATTCGCAATGAATACAATGCCGACAAAGGCAAAGACGAGAATTAGTTTTGACCGTGGGTCCATTTGGTGGACCGCTGAATCGGCAGGGACATAGCGCCCAAAAATCATTTTCTCCATCATGGCTGGCCACCCCCGTTATACCCGGCAAGCGCATCGGCCAGCTCTTCTATTGTCAAATAGGTCCTGCCAAGTTTAACGCCCATTTTTTCTTCCCACTTTAGCTGGAAGCGCACGGCTTCAGGTACATCAAGGCCTAGCGAGACCAGTTCAGCCGGATTTGAAAAAATTTCTTCAGGCGTCCCGATTCTAACCGTCCTGCCCTGGTGCAGTATGGCGATTTTATCCGCATAGCGAGCGGCATCCTCCATGCTGTGCGTTACCAATATAGTCGACAGCCCCCTGTCCTGGTGAAGACGGTAAAACATATCCATAATTTCTTTCCTTCCGCGAGGGTCCAATCCTGCGGTTGGTTCATCAAGTACAATCACTTCAGGCTCCATTGCCAGGACCCCTGCAATGGCGACACGCCGCATTTGACCTCCGGATAAATCGAAGGGTGACTTCTGTAAAATGTCTTCTCCAAGGCCTACCTGGCTGATGGCAACCCTTGCCCTTTCCTTTGCTTCAGCTTCCGATACGCCGAAGTTCATTGGCCCGAAGCAAATGTCTTTTTCCACCGTTTCCTCAAAAAGCTGATGTTCAGGGAATTGGAAGACAATCCCGACCTTTTGCCGGACCGCCTTCAGGTTCTTTTCTTTTTTTCCCGCCTGTATGGTCCGGTCCCCGATCGTGACGCTTCCAGCAGTCGGCTGGAGCAGGCCGTTTAGATGCTGAAGGACAGTCGATTTGCCAGATCCGGTATGCCCTATGATGGCCAGATAAGTGCCTTTCGGGATTTCTATTGAGACATCACTTACAGCCAGCCTTTCAAATGGTGTGCCCGCCTGGTACTTGTACTCTATATCTTTGAGTGAGATGTCCATAGTTCCGTCACCAACTCTTCTTCAGACAAATAATTTTTCGGCAAGTTTACCCCTTTTCCGGCTAAAGCCTTCCCCATTTTAACCGCAAACGGAATATCAAGGCCGAGAGAGACAAGTTCTTCGTCAAGCGCGAATATTTCCTCCGGAGTACCCTCACGGTAAACCTTGCCCTTGTTCATGACAATTATCCTGTCAGCCTTCGCGGCTTCATCAAGGTCATGTGTTATCGATATAACGGTTAAGGATTCCTCATCTTTCAAAAGCCTTACCGTTTCAAGTACTTCTTCCCGTCCTCTTGGGTCAAGCATCGAGGTTGCTTCATCCAAAATGATGATGGATGGCCTTAGCGCTAAAACCCCTGCAATCGCCACCCTTTGCTTTTGCCCGCCGGAAAGATGGTGCGGCTCTTGATCAAGAAATTGTTCCATTTTAACCTTCGCCAAAGCTTCCGGCACTCGGACGGCCATTTCCTCCTGCGGGATGCCGTTGTTTTCCAAACCAAAAGCCACATCATCCTTTACAGTCGTCCCGACAAATTGATTGTCCGGGTTTTGGAAAACCATTCCGAGTTTTTTGCGGATATCCCAGACTGTTTGTTCTCCGAGCGGCATTCCTCCAACAATAATGGTTCCTTTTTGCGGATATTGCAGCCCATTCAACAGCCGGGCCATTGTGGATTTCCCAGACCCGTTATGCCCCACGATCGCAAGCCATTCACCTTCATACACTTCAAAGCTGACATCCTCGATTGCATATTTATCCGCGTTGCTATATTGGAACGATACATTCTCAAGCCTGATAATCGGTTTTTTCACCGGGCCATCCTCCTCTCGGCTCGCCTTTTCTCTCTCTGCTCGAATATTACTCCACAAAAGCAAAAAAAGCCTGCACCCCGCCCCCCTTCAGATCCAGGATCTGATGCAATACAGGGTTTCTTTTTGAGAAACGGGAGGGGTGCATGAGCTAGACGGGACAGGAAAAGAATGCAGGCTTTTATGCAAAGGGATACTGCAATCTTCCGGGAGTTGGGCCAAACCCGGCCCACCGGTCATCTTTTCGATATTCCTGCCCATCGTAACGCTCTTTTTGGCTTGTGCGGCAAAACTATTCATTTCATCCTGAAAGCGGAGGATTCCGCTTTTCTTCTGGCCAGCTCCGGCGCCGTTCAACGGGCACTTTCGCTTTTCTTCGGTCTAGCTCCAGCGGAGGCCGCTTTCGCTTTTCTTGTAAAAAAGGCAAGAAACAAGTTTCATGAAACTGTCCCTTGCCTTCTTAACGGTGTATTAAACTAGCTCGATGATGACCATTGGTGCACCGTCGCCGCGGCGAGGACCAATTTTCATGATGCGAGTGTATCCACCTTGGCGCTCTGTGTAACGAGGAGCGATGTCAGCAAACAATTTTTGTAGTGCATCGGTGTTGTTTTCGACGTCTGCTACTTCGTTGCGGATGTAAGCGGCTGCCTGGCGGCGTGCATGCAAATCTCCGCGCTTTCCAAGAGTGATCATCTTTTCTACAACAGAACGCAGTTCCTTCGCACGTGTTTCAGTTGTCTGGATACGTTCGTTAATAATTAGGTCAGTTGTAAGGTCACGAAGCATCGCTTTACGCTGGGCGCTTGTGCGGCCTAATTTCCTGTATGCCATGAAGGGTTCCCTCCTTTGTTGAAGTCAGTAAAGGCTTGCTGGCTTTGCCGGACTAGTCGTCCTTGCGCAGTCCCAATCCAAGCTCTTCTAGTTTCGCTTTAACTTCCTCGAGCGATTTGCGGCCAAGGTTGCGCACCTTCATCATATCTTCCTCGGTCTTGTTGGCAAGTTCCTGGACAGTATTGATTCCCGCGCGCTTCAGGCAGTTGTAAGAACGAACCGATAGGTCGAGTTCTTCAATCGTCATTTCGAGGACTTTTTCTTTTTGGTCTTCTTCTTTTTCAATCATGATTTCGGCATTTTGCGCTTCATCGGTCAATCCGACAAAGATATTCAAATGCTCAGTCAAAATCTTTGCTCCGAATGCGATAGCTTCCTGTGGACCTGTGCTGCCGTCTGTCCATACGTCGAATGTCAATTTATCGTAGTTGGTCATTTGCCCAACACGTGTATTTTCCACCTGGTAGGACACACGGGAAACCGGAGTGTAGATCGAGTCAATCGGAATAACGCCGATCGGCTGGTCTTCTCTCTTATTCTGGTCAGCTGGCGTATAACCGCGTCCGCGCTTTGCAGTCAGCCGCATGCGAAGATGTCCGTTTGAACCTAATGTGGCAATATGGAGATCAGAGTTCAGGATTTCAACATCACTGTCATGGGTGATATCGCCCGCCTTGACCTGGCCTTCGCCTTTCACATCGATTTCAAGCGTTTTTTCTTCATCGGAGTATATTTTCAGTGCGATTTTCTTAATGTTTAAGATAATGGATGTGACATCCTCAACGACGCCTTCAATTGTTGAAAACTCATGAAGTACACCATCTACCTGGATCGATGTAACCGCAGCACCTGGGAGTGATGATAGTAGGATACGACGTAAGGAGTTACCCAGAGTTGTACCATATCCACGCTCAAGTGGCTCTACGACGAACTTCCCGTATTTGGCATCATCGCTGATCTCAACCGTTTCGATTTTTGGTTTTTCTATTTCGATCATCAAATATACCCTCCTTCAAAACGTCGAAAACCCGGCCGGTCATTGCCCAACCGAAATTCCCCCTGTATTCGTCCCTGTTTGTGCACAACAACTGGAATATTGATTCTGCATGAACGAAAAATGGTATCATATCCCATTATAGACAGGGATACAATTTCTATACAGAAAAATTACACACGACGGCGTTTTGGCGGACGGCAACCATTATGCGGAACTGGTGTAACGTCTTTGATTGCAGTAACTTCAAGACCTGCAGCCTGAAGAGCACGGATGGCAGCTTCACGTCCGGCGCCAGGGCCTTTTACAGTTACTTCAAGAGTTTTCAAGCCATGTTCCATTGATGTCTTGGCAGCAGTTTCAGCAGCCATTTGCGCAGCGTATGGAGTGGATTTGCGGGAACCCTTAAATCCAAGCGCACCTGCACTTGACCAGGAAATAGCATTACCATGTACATCGGTGATGGTAACAATCGTATTGTTAAATGTTGAGCGAATGTGAGCGATACCGGATTCGATATTCTTTCTCACACGGCGTTTGCGAGTATTAGTTTTACGTGCCATTTGTAAGTACCTCCTTTACTGATTACTTCTTCTTGTTCGCTACAGTTTTACGTGGGCCTTTACGCGTACGGGCATTGTTCTTCGTGTTTTGTCCACGAACAGGCAACCCACGGCGATGGCGCAAACCACGGTAGCTTCCGATTTCCATCAGGCGCTTAATGTTAAGTGAAACTTCACGGCGAAGGTCACCTTCCACTTTCAGCTTGTCAACGATGTCACGAATCTTGTTCAATTCGTCTTCAGTCAGATCGCGTACACGAGTGTTTTCGGAAACGCCCGCTTCGGCAAGGACCTTTTGTGCAGTGTTTTTACCGATACCATAGATGTAAGTTAAAGAGATAACCACACGTTTTTCACGCGGAATATCTACACCAGCAATACGTGCCATAAGTTAACGCACCTCCTTCTTTATTAACCTTGTTTTTGTTTATGTTTAGGGTTTTCACAAATAACCATAACTTTCCCGCGTCTGCGGATAACTTTGCACTTTTCGCAGATCGGTTTTACAGATGGTCTGACTTTCATTATCCTAACCTCCTTAGCAGTACGGAGTGCAATCGGCTTATTTGAAGCGGTAGGTAATCCTGCCGCGTGTTAAGTCGTATGGGGATAGCTCCACTGTTACTTTATCGCCAGGCAGAATCCTGATGAAGTGCATACGGATCTTGCCTGAAACGTGGGCAAGGATCGTATGGCCATTTTCTAATTCTACCTTAAACATGGCGTTTGGCAAAGTTTCAATTACCTTGCCTTCAATTTCAATTACATCATCTTTAGCCATCGAATTCGTCTCCCTTCTCTTCATCTGTCAGGCGTTCATTTAAAAACCTTGTAAGTGCGAAGCGCAGCTTTCCATTCGTCACGCTGCCTGTCTCGATGATACTGTCATAAACTTCCGGAGCTATGCGGTCAACCAGTTGGAGATGACGTATATTCTTTCTCTTCGGGCGAGTGTTTTTAAGCTTCCCGCCATCAGCGACAAGAACTGAATGCTCATCAGCCAACTTTATAATTATAACATACAGGCCAGCGCCGCGTCCGCTTTTAACAAGAGCGATTTGACCCGGAACAGGGCCAGGAATTCCATCACAGTTTTGTGAGAATTTCAAAGCCTGCCTCCGTAATGGCAATCGTATGTTCAAAATGGGCGCAGTATTTGCCATCAACTGTTACAACTGTCCAATCGTCAGCCAGTGTTTTTACATACCGGCTGCCCGCATTTACCATCGGTTCAACTGCCAGCACCATGCCAGGCCTGAGCCGAGGGCCTTTGTTTGGCGGTCCATAATGCGGAACCTGAGGTTCCTCATGTAAGTCTTGCCCGACACCGTGGCCTACATACTCGCGCACGATTGAAAAACCGTTTTCTTCCACATACACCTGAATTGCATGCGAGATGTTTGTGAGACGTTCGCCTGGCTTAGCCTCTTCCAGCCCTTTATACAGGGACTGTTCCGTCACTTCCAAAAGGCGGGATGTTTCCCCGTCTATTTTGCCGACCGGATAGGTCCAGGCCGAGTCACCGTGATAACCGTTGTATTTGGCTCCGATATCGATGCTGATGATA
The DNA here is from genome assembly GCF_003362805.1 of Neobacillus piezotolerans. Taxonomy (GTDB): domain Bacteria; phylum Bacillota; class Bacilli; order Bacillales; family Cytobacillaceae; genus Bacillus_D; species Bacillus_D piezotolerans. Next base: position 44,651 of record NZ_QNQT01000016.1, on the reverse strand, counting down.
TCTCCCTCTTTTAAGATCCGGTCCCCTGGTATACCGTGCACAAGTTCTTCATTGACAGAAGCGCAAATGCTTCCGGTAAAACCGTTGTACCCTTTAAAAGATGGAATCGCATCGTATTTGCGGATTACTTGTTCTGCAATGCGGTCCAGTTCATTCGTGGTAATCCCCGGAGCTATATGTTTCTTTAGCTCTTCATGGGTCAACGCCACAATCCTGCCCGCTTCTCGCATGATTTCCAGCTCACGGGGCGTTTTGCAAATGATCATTATTTCAAGCCCCCAAGCAATGTCTGGATGTCAGCAAAAACCTCGGAGATTTCACGCTGTCCATCGATATTGCGCAAGTAGCCTTTTTCAGTGTAGAAATCAAGCAATGGCTTCGATTGCTTTATGTTCACGTCAAGCCTGTTCTGGACGGTATCTGCGTTATCGTCCGCCCTTTGATAAAGCTCTCCGCCGCAGCGGTCGCAAACTCCCTCAACAGCCGGAGGATTGAAAACAAGATGGTAGGTCGCACCGCAATTTTTGCAAATACGGCGGCCTGTCAGGCGTTCCATTAAAATGGACTGGTCGACATCAATGTTGAGCACAAAGTCTATTTTTTTGTTTAGCCCTTCCAGGATGCTTTCAAGAGCTTCAGCCTGGGGAACGGTCCTTGGGAAACCGTCTAGCAAGAAGCCATTTTCACAGTCTTCCTTGCTTAGCCTTTCGCGAACAATGCCAATCGTCACTTCATCCGGGACAAGAGCCCCTTCATCCATGTAGGCCTTTGCCTTCAGCCCCAATTCCGTACCTTCCTTCATGGCGGCGCGGAACATATCTCCAGTTGAGATATGGGGGATTCCATACTGTTCTACGATTTTTTCCGCCTGAGTGCCTTTTCCCGCACCCGGCAGACCCATTAATACTAAGTTCATTCACTTACCCCCTTGGGGATTAAGTGGTTTTAGGGAACTTAGCGTCCCCAAAACCAACCTTACTTAATAAAGCCTTTGTAATGGCGTTTGACCAGCTGGGCTTCAAGCTGTTTCATCGTTTCAAGCGCGACCCCTACCACGATCAGAAGGCTCGTACCGCCAATTTGCGCTGATTGCGGAAGGTTTGCCACCTGGATAAAAACAACTGGAAGGACAGCGATCACTGCCAGGAAGATCGCTCCGACAAATGTCAGGCGATAGAGCACCCGTGTGAAGTATTCCTGTGTTGGTTTGCCTGGGCGAATTCCTGGAATATAGCCGCTCTGCTTCTGCAGGTTTTCTGCTGCCTGTTCCGGATTCACTTGGATAAACGCATAGAAATACGTAAACGCGATGATCAATGCTGCATATAGCACCATCCCGATTGGGTGGGTATAATCAAATACCCGTTGGATCCAAAGCGTCACATCATTTGTTGGAAAAAAGGATGCAATCGTCTTTGGCGTAATTATGAATGATACTGCGAAAATGACCGGGATAACCCCAGCCGCGTTAACTTTCAACGGCATATGAGTGGACTGGCCGCCAACCGGCGTACGTCCCGCGGTCATCCTTTTTGCATATTGGATTGGAATTTTCCTTGTTGCCTGCTGGATGAAGATTACGCCAACAACAATGGCGATGACAGCCAGAACAATAAGGAGAACAGTCAGAATGCGGATGAACAAGTCATCTTTTACATCCTGGAACTGCTGAATGTAAATTTGGTTGACAGTAGTCGGAATTCCGGCTGCAATTCCTGCGAAGATGATGATTGAGATCCCGTTACCTACACCTTTTGCCGTGATTTGCTCACCGAGCCACATTAAGAAGGCCGTACCGGCTGTCAGGACTGTCGCGATCAGCAAGTACGTTCCGATTCCAGAGCTTTCAATCAACTGGCCCTGCGCCATGTTGTTAAACCCGTAGGACATGCCTAAAGCCTGGATAAATCCAAGCACGATTGTGAAATAACGGGTAAATTGGGCAAGCTTCCTTCTTCCCGCATCCCCTTGCTTTGACCACTCTGTGAACTTCGGCACAACATCCATCTGCAAAAGCTGGATGATGATTGAAGCAGTGATATAAGGCATGATGCCCATTGCAAGAATGGAGAAGTTTTTCAATGCCCCTCCTCCAAATGTATTCAGTACTCCGAATACACTGAATTGATCCTGGGCTTTGAGTATATCAGCATTGACATTTGGAACCGGAATAAAAGTTCCGATACGGAAGATTAATAACATCAAAAGGGTGAATAGAATTTTATTCCTTATTTCACCCACGCGCATAAAATTGGAGATTGTCCGGAACATTAAATCACCTCAGTGTTTCCACCGGCAGCTTCGATTGCTTCCTTGGCAGCAGAGGAAAATTTGTGAGCTTTTACAGTCAATTTTTTCTCAACGTTCCCTTTTGCAAGAATCTTGATTCCTGCTTTTTCATTCCTGACAAGGCCAGTTTCGATAAGAAGTTCTGGAGTTACTTCTGTACCGTCTTCAAAGCTGTTCAGGGCATCAAGGTTTACAATCGCATATTCCTTGCGGTTGATGTTCGTGAATCCACGTTTTGGCAAACGGCGGAATAAAGGCGTCTGTCCACCCTCGAATCCTAGGCGTACACCGCCACCGGAACGGGCTTTTTGACCCTTATGTCCCTTACCTGCAGTTTTTCCGTTGCCGGATCCGATACCGCGGCCTTTACGCTTGCGCTCTTTGCGGGAGCCTTCTGCTGGCATTAATTCATGAAGTTTCATTTGGGCACCTCCTTAAGAAAGAATGAATCGTTTATTGTTCTTTAACCGAAACAAGGTGGGCAACCTTATTGATCATTCCGCGGATAGCCGCGTTGTCCTGTTGCTCAACTGTCTGGTTCACTTTTCGCAAGCCGAGAGCCTTAACTGTTTCGCGCTGGTCCTGTGGACGGCCGATTACGCTTTTAGTGAGGGTAATTTGCAATTTGTTAGCCATTTGATTTCCCTCCCTTATCCTAACAGTTCTTCTACTGATTTTCCGCGAAGTTTCGCAACATCTTCAGCACGCTTAAGTTGCTTAATGCCGTCAATAGTAGCGCGAACTACGTTGATTGGCGTGTTCGTTCCAAGCGATTTTGAGAGGATGTCGGAAATACCCGCAAGTTCAAGTACCGCACGGACAGGTCCGCCAGCGATAACTCCTGTACCTTCATAAGCAGGCTTCAAAAGGATTTCGCCAGCTCCGAAGCGGCCGATTACCTGATGGGGGATAGTCGTTCCAACCATCGGCACGGAAACCAGGTTTTTCTTTGCATCTTCGATTGCCTTACGGATTGCATCAGGAACTTCCTGTGCTTTACCAGTGCCGAAACCGACATGGCCATTTTTATCTCCTACTACGACAAGAGCAGTGAAACGGAAACGGCGTCCGCCTTTAACAACCTTCGCAACACGGTTGACCGTAACTACGCGTTCTTCAAGTTCAAGTTTGTTTGGATCAATGCGACGCATCTTTGTGTGTCCCTCCTTTGTCTATTAAAATTGCAAGCCGTTTTCGCGGGCAGCATCAGCAAGTACTTGAATGCGGCCATGGTAGAGGTACCCTCCGCGGTCAAAGACTACTGAAGTGATGCCTTTTTCGACTCCGCGCTTCGCAATAAGCTCTCCGACTTTTTGCGCAGCATCTTTGTTTCCGGAAACTTCAGATCCGAAATCTTTATCCATTGTCGAAGCACTCGCTAGAGTAACTCCGTTCACATCGTCGATTAACTGAGCGTAGATGTGTTTGTTGGAACGAAACACATTCAGACGGGGACGGGCAGCTGTTCCGCTAAGCTTAGAACGGACGCGTGCATGTCTTTTCTTACGGCTCACGTTTTTATCAAGCTTCGTAATCATTTACGTCACTCCTTTCGTATTACTATGCGGCATTACTTACCTTTTTTACCTTCCTTACGGCGGACAACTTCGCCTTCATAGCGAATCCCTTTGCCTTTGTAAGGCTCTGGAGGACGGACGCCACGGATGTTTGCAGCAAGTGCTCCGACACGTTCTTTGTCGTAGCCTCTAACGATTACCTTTGTATTTGCAGGCACTTCGATTTCAAGTCCCTTTTCAGGCTCGATTTCAACCGGATGGGAATATCCAACGTTAAGTACAAGTTTGTTGCCCTGCTTGGAAGCACGGTAACCAACCCCTACTAACTCAAGGCCTTTTTCGAAGCCCTTGGACACACCTTCAACCATGTTGGCAAGTACGGCGCGTGTTGTGCCATGCAATGCACGGATTTCTTTAGCATCGGATGGGCGTGTAATCGTAACAGTATTGTCTTCTACGAGGATGCTGATTTCTGGGCTGAAAGAACGAACCAACTCGCCTTTCGGTCCTTTAACTGTAACAGTGTTTTTATCTAGAGTAACCGCAACTCCTGCTGGAATTTCGATTGGTTTTTTTCCTATGCGAGACATTTAGTGCACCTCCATTCATTCAGAAACTTTCTTACCAGATGTATGCTAATACTTCTCCGCCAATTTGCTTTGCACGGGCTTCTTTATCAGTAACGACACCCTGTGATGTTGAAACAAGGGCGATTCCAAGGCCGTTCAATACGCGAGGCACTTCTGTTGATTTTGCATAAACACGAAGGCCAGGCTTGGAAATCCTCTTGAGGCCAGTGATAACGCGCTCGTTGTTTGCACCGTACTTAAGGAAGATACGGATGATGCCTTGCTTATTGTCTTCAATCAGCTCTACATCACGCACGAAACCTTCACGCTTCAGGATTTCAGCGATTTCTTTTTTGATATTGGAAGCAGGTACTTCCAGCTTTTCATGGCGAACCATGTTCGCATTACGGATGCGGGTAAGCATATCTGCAATTGGATCTGTCATGACCATTATTTTTACCTCCTTCCCAGACTTGGGGTTTACCAGCTAGCTTTTTTCACACCAGGAATCTGGCCTTTGTATGCTAATTCACGGAAACAAATACGGCAAAGCTTAAATTTGCGGTATACAGAGTGTGGACGGCCACAGCGTTCGCAGCGGGTATACTCTTGCACCTTATATTTAGGCGTGCGTTTTTGCTTCGCAATCATTGACTTTTTAGCCACGTTTTCGCCTCCCTTATTAATAGATTACTTCTGGAACGGCATTCCAAACTGAGTTAAAAGTTCACGTGCTTCTTCATCAGTGTTGGCTGTCGTAACAATAACGATATCCATTCCACGGACTTTGCTTACTTTATCGTAATCAATTTCAGGGAAGATCAATTGTTCTTTCACACCAAGAGTGTAGTTGCCGCGGCCATCGAATGCTTTCTTGGAAATACCGCGGAAGTCACGCACACGTGGCAGAGAGACTGAAATTAATTTGTCCAGGAATTCGTACATGCGCTCTCCGCGTAAAGTAACTTTCGCTCCGATTGGCATGCCTTCACGAAGGCGGAAGCCAGCGATAGACTTTTTCGCGCGGGTAACGACTGGCTTTTGGCCAGTGATGCTTGTAAGTTCCTCAACAGCATTGTCCAGGGCTTTTGCATTCGCGACTGCATCGCCAACACCCATGTTTACAACGATTTTCTCTACTTTTGGAACCTGCATTACAGATTTATAGTTGAACTTGCTCACTAGAGCAGGAGTGATCTCTTTAACATACTTTTCCTTTAGGCGGTTCATCTATTGTACCTCCCTTCTTCATGAACTATTTATCTAATACTTCACCGGATTTTGTTACGCGTACTTTTTTGCCACCAACGGTTTTATGTCCTACACGGCTTGGTTTGCCGGATTTGTCGATTGGCATGACGTTTGATACGTGTACAGGTGCTTCCTGGCTGCTGATGCCACCTTGGGGATTCGCTTGAGAAGGCTTTGAGTGCTTCTTGACGATGTTGACTCCCTCAACAAGGACACGGCTTTGTTTCGGATAAGCTTCCAGGATTGTACCTGTTTTGCCTTTATCCTTGCCAGAGATGACCATTACTTTGTCACCTTTTTTTACGTGCATCTGTGCGCACCTCCTTAAAGGCATTTAAGATTGGTTTATTGAAAGTACTGCTAATTAAAGTACTTCTGGAGCAAGGGAAATGATTTTCATGAAATTGCTGTCGCGCAGTTCGCGTGCAACTGGCCCGAAAATACGCGTTCCGCGTGGGCTCTTGTCATCACGGATAATTACACATGCGTTTTCGTCAAACTTGATGTAAGTTCCGTCTGGACGGCGTGCACCGCTCTTAGTCCGTACGATAACTGCCTTAACAACGTCACCTTTTTTAACAACGCCACCTGGTGTTGCTTGTTTCACTGTGCAGACGATCACATCGCCAATGCCTGCAGTTTTGCGGCCGGAGCCACCAAGCACTTTAATTGTCAGAACCTCACGGGCACCAGAGTTGTCAGCAACTTTTAAACGTGTTTCCTGTTGAATCATGCGTGTAACCTCCCTTCGGATGAAAGCTTATCCGAACAATTAAATAATAACTGCTTTTTCAATTACTTCTACAAGGCGGAAGCGTTTTGTAGCCGAAAGTGGGCGAGTTTCCATGATGCGTACAATATCACCGATCTTAGCCTGATTTTGCTCATCATGCGCCTTAAACTTTTTAGAGTATTTTACGCGTTTACCATAAAGAGGATGCTTTTTGTGTGTCTCGACAAGAACAGTAACAGTCTTATCCATTTTGTCGGATACCACGCGTCCGGTGTAAACTTTGCGTTGGTTGCGTTCGCTCATTAGGCGGACCTCCTCTCAATTATCGATTGTTAACGCCGATTTCTCTTTCACGGACAACAGTTTTCATACGAGCGATAGACTTGCGCACTTCCCTGATGCGGGCAGTGTTTTCAAGCTGTCCAGTCGCCAATTGAAAGCGAAGATTGAAAAGTTCTTCTTTTAATGACTTGACTTTTTGTTCTAGTTCGGCAGTGGTAAGGTCACGAAGTTCATTAGCTTTCATTTGATTCACCACCAATTTCTTCTCGTTTTACAAACTTGCACTTAACTGGAAGCTTGTGCGCGGCAAGGCGTAGCGCCTCACGTGCGATTTCTTCAGAAACGCCGGCAATTTCAAACATAATCTTGCCAGGCTTAACAACTGCTACCCAGCCTTCAGGAGAACCTTTACCGGAACCCATCCGTACTTCTAGAGGCTTTGCAGTATATGGCTTGTGTGGGAAAATTTTAATCCAAACTTTACCGCCACGCTTCATGTAACGAGTCATCGCGATACGGGCAGATTCAATTTGGCGGTTTGTGATCCAGGAGGCTTCAGTTGCCTGCAAACCGAATTCACCAAAAGTTACTTCAGTTCCGCCTTTTGCTTGACCGCGCATTTTTCCACGGTGCACACGGCGGTATTTTACACGCTTAGGCAATAACATGATTATTTGCCTCCTTCCTCGGTTTTCTTCTTCGTTGGAAGGACCTCACCCTTATAAATCCATACTTTTACGCCAAGCTTGCCGTAAGTAGTATCTGCTTCTGCAGTTGCATAGTCGATGTCTGCACGAAGTGTATGAAGGGGAACAGTTCCTTCGCTGTAGTGTTCAGAACGAGCGATATCTGCACCGCCAAGACGGCCGGATACCATTGTTTTGATACCTTTTGCTCCCGCGCGCATCGCACGTTGGATAACTTGCTTCTGTGCACGGCGGAAAGATACACGGTTTTCTAGCTGGCGAGCGATGTTTTCAGCAACTAGCTTTGCATCGATGTCAGCCTTTTTGATTTCAAGGATATTAATGTGGACACGCTTGCCAGTAAGCTGGTTCAACGCTTTACGAAGTGCTTCAACTTCTGTACCGCCTTTACCGATTACCATACCTGGCTTCGCAGTGTGTACAGTAACGTTAACACGGTTTGCAGCGCGTTCGATTTCTACTTTGGATACAGACGCGTCTTTAAGGCGCTTCTGGATGTATTCGCGAACTTTAATATCTTCATGAAGAAGATCAGCGAAGTCTTTGCCTGCGTACCACTTGGATTCCCAATCTTTGATGATGCCGATACGCAAACCGACTGGATTTACTTTTTGACCCACTAATTATCCCTCCTTCTTTTCTGATAGAACGATTGTGATGTGGCTCGTGCGCTTGTTGATTGCGCTGGCACGGCCTTGCGCACGCGGGCGGAAACGCTTCAGTGTCGGCCCTTCGTCAACGAATGCTTGCTCAACCACAAGATTGTTAACGTCCATTTCATAATTGTGTTCTGCGTTTGCCATAGCAGATTTCAACACTTTTTCAACGATTGGAGAAGCAGCCTTCGGAGTCAAAGTTAAAATGGCTACCGCTTCGCCAACTTGCTTTCCTCGAATTAAATCTACGACTAAACGAGCTTTACGAGGAGCAATACGGACTGTTCTTGCAACAGCTTTAGCTTGCATGATGTGATGCCCTCCTCTCATTAACGTCTGGTTTTCTTATCGTCATTGCCATGGCCTTTATAAGCACGTGTTGGAGCGAATTCTCCAAGCTTGTGTCCTACCATGTCTTCTGTGACATAAACTGGAACATGTTTCCGTCCATCGTACACAGCGATTGTGTGGCCGATGAATTGTGGGAAAATTGTTGAACGGCGTGACCAAGTTTTGATTACATGCTTGCTGTCAGCACCAAGGTTTTCGACCTTTTTCAATAGATGATCATCAACAAAAGGTCCTTTTTTCAAACTGCGACCCATGAGGGTACCTCCCTTCGAGACCGTTCTACGGTTCTGTATCTGAACCGTAGCTCAATCACGTTATTTTTTACGGCGTCGTACAATGAATTTATCGGACTTGTTCTTTTTCTTACGAGTCTTGCGTCCAAGGGTTGGTTTGCCCCAAGGAGACATTGGTGATTTACGTCCGATTGGAGAACGTCCTTCACCACCACCGTGTGGGTGATCATTCGGGTTCATAACAGATCCGCGGACTGTCGGGCGCTTGCCTAACCAGCGGGAACGTCCTGCTTTACCGATGTTGATCAATTCGTGTTGTTCGTTTCCAACTTGGCCGATGGAAGCGCGGCATGTCGCAAGGATCATGCGGACCTCACCAGAAGTCAAACGAACCAATACGTATTTGCCTTCCTTACCAAGGACCTGTGCAGATGTACCTGCGGAACGGACCAATTGGCCGCCTTTTCCAGGCTTAAGCTCGATGTTGTGGACAACTGTACCAACAGGGATGTTCGCTAGTGGCAGCGCGTTTCCTGTTTTGATATCAGCGTCTGGGCCGGACATTACTTCCATGCCTACCTTAAGGTTTTTAGGTGCAAGGATGTAACGCTTTTCCCCATCCACATAGTTGATTAGTGCAATGTTTGCTGAACGGTTTGGATCATATTCGATAGTGGCAACGCGTCCTGGAATGCCATCTTTGTCGCGTTTAAAGTCGATTAGACGGTATTGACGCTTATGGCCGCCACCTTGATGACGAACAGTTAACTTACCTTGGTTGTTACGGCCGCCTTTTCTTGTCAGCGGAGCCAACAAGGACTTCTCCGGTGTGCTAGTTGTGATTTCAGCGAAATCAGAAACTGTCATGCCGCGACGACCGTTAGAGGTAGGTTTGTACTTTTTAATCGCCATTTCTATTCCCTCCTCTTCTAGTTAAAATTCTAGGATTCAAAAATTTCGATTTCTTTGCTGTCGGCAGTCAGCTTAACAATAGCCTTGCGGCGTTTGTTTGTGTATCCGCCGAATTTGCCCATGCGCTTGAACTTACCTTTGTAGTTCATGATGTTTACTTTCTCAACATCAACGCCAAAGATTTTTTCAACAGCGTCTTTTACTTGTGTTTTATTGGCTCTTACGTCAACTTCGAACGTGTATTTCTTTTCAGCCATCAAATCAGTAGAACGTTCGGTGATAACGGGGCGCTTAATAACATCGCGTGCATCCATTATGCAAGCACCTCCTCTACTTTTTCAACCGCTGCTTTGGTGATGATTAGCTTATCATGATTAAGGACATCCACGACACTGATGCCGTTGGCTGCTACTACTGTAACGCCAGGAATGTTCCTTGCAGACAATGCTACGTTCTCATCAAGGTCAGCAGTTACAACAAGTGCTTTCTTTTCTACGGAAAGTCCTTTTAGGACGTTTACGAAATCTTTTGTTTTTGGCGCATCGAAAGCAAGGCTTTCAAGTACCAGGATGTTTTCTTCAAGCACCTTTGTGGAAAGGGCTGATTTAATTGCAAGGCGGCGTACCTTCCTTGGCAATTTGTAGCTGTAGCTGCGTGGTACCGGACCGAAAACTGTACCGCCGCCTTTCCATTGTGGTGAGCGGATTGATCCTTGGCGCGCACGGCCTGTTCCTTTTTGTCTCCATGGCTTGCGTCCGCCGCCGGATACTTCGGAACGAATTTTTGTTTTGTGTGTTCCCTGGCGCATTGAAGCCCTTTGCATCAGTATCGCTTCGAAAAGCACATGCTGGTTTGGCTCAATGCCGAAAACTGTATCATTAAGTTCGATTTCCCCAACTTGGGAACCGTTTTGGTTAAACAATGCTACTTTAGGCATTCCTTTGTTCCTCCTTTCTTAAGAAGTCCTATGCTTTTACCGCACTTTTAATTTTGATCAACGCTTTTCTTGCTCCAGGCACGTTGCCTTTCACTAGAAGCAGGTTGCGATCTGTATCTACTTTTACAATTTCAAGGTTTTGAACTGTAACTACTTCTCCACCCATGCGTCCTGGCAATGCTTTGCCTTTGAATACGCGGTTCGGGGCAACTGGTCCCATGGAACCTGGGCGGCGATGGTAGCGGGAACCGTGGGCCATTGGGCCGCGGGATTGTCCGTGGCGCTTAATTGAACCCTGGAATCCTTTACCTTTCGATACTCCAGTAACATCCACGATGTCGCCTTCTGCAAAAATATCAACTTTGACTTCCTGACCAACTTCAAATGCTGCCAAGTCTACTCCGCGGAATTCGCGAACGAAGCGCTTAGGAGCAGTATTCGCTTTAGCTACATGCCCTTTTTCAGGCTTGTTGGCAAGCTTTTCACGCTTGTCCTCAAAACCGACCTGGATAGCTTCGTAGCCATCGCTTTCGATCGTCTTCTTTTGAAGGACAACGTTGGCCGCTGCCTCAATAACTGTAACAGGGATTAAATCGCCGTTCTCAGCAAATACTTGAGTCATACCAATCTTTCTTCCTAAGATTCCTTTGGTCATTCGTCACACCTCCTGAAATAATTTGTTTTATGGTCGTTTATAGTTTGATTTCGATGTCTACGCCGGACGGCAGGTCTAAACGCATAAGTGAATCAACTGTTTGTGGAGTTGGGTTCACAATGTCGATCAGACGCTTGTGTGTACGCATCTCGAATTGCTCACGGGAATCCTTGTACTTATGGACCGCACGAAGGATTGTGTAAACCGTCTTTTCAGTTGGAAGCGGGATCGGGCCAGACACTGCTGCACCGGAACGCTTGGCTGTTTCAACGATTTTTTCCGCGGACTGATCCAGGATCCTGTGATCATACGCTTTTAATCGGATACGAATTTTTTGTTTTGCCATTATTTTTCCCTCCTTTTCGCCTATTTTGAAAATAGACATTCTCCGTGAAAATCTCCTGCACACTCGCCATGGCAAAGCGGCCGGGTGTGTCAGCAACCTCTCACATCATCGCAGTCAAAGACCAACATTGTCTATTATACATAAAACACCGCCTAAACGCAATAACATTCATGGGTTTTTTATGTTTCGCACACTTTTAATATTATAGCGGCATCATGCAGTGATTGCAATGTTTTTTTGGAGCATAGTCGGGATTTCATGTTTTTTCCACCCACACTGGCCCAACGCCTTTTGCCATTTAGTTATATTATAGAAGAAACTCGGATTTTGTCGGTAAAAATAAAAGCGGATGGGTCGTCACCCATCCGCTTCTTGTTTAATTATTATTCAACGATTGAAGCAACAACGCCAGCGCCTACTGTACGGCCGCCTTCACGAATAGAGAACTTTGTTCCTTCTTCGATCGCAACTGGAGCGATTAGCTCTACTGACATTTCGATGTTGTCGCCAGGCATAACCATTTCTACGCCTTCTGGAAGGTTACAGATACCTGTAATGTCAGAAGTACGGAAATAGAATTGTGGGCGGTAGTTAGTGAAGAATGGAGTATGACGTCCACCTTCTTCTTTAGACAAAACATAAACTTCCGCTTTGAACTTTGTGTGTGGAGTGATGGACTTTGGCTTAGCCAAAACCTGTCCACGCTCGATTTCTTCACGCGCTACGCCACGAAGAAGGGCACCAATGTTGTCTCCAGCTTCTGCATAGTCAAGAAGCTTACGGAACATTTCAACGCCTGTTACAGTTGTAGATTTTGGCTCTTCAGTGAAACCAACGATTTCAACAACGTCACCAACTTTAACTTGTCCGCGCTCTACGCGTCCAGTAGCAACTGTTCCACGGCCAGTGATTGAGAATACGTCCTCAACAGGCATCATGAAAGGTTTTTCAGTGTCACGTGTTGGAGTTGGGATGTAGCTGTCAACAGCATCCATAAGTTCGATGATTTTTGCTTCCCAAGCAGAATCGCCTTCAAGAGCTTTAAGAGCAGAACCTTTGATAACTGGAGTGTCATCGCCAGGGAACTCATATTCAGTTAGAAGGTCGCGGATTTCCATTTCAACCAACTCAAGAAGTTCTTCGTCGTCTACCATGTCGCACTTGTTCATGAATACAACAAGGTAAGGAACGCCTACCTGACGGGAAAGAAGAATGTGCTCGCGTGTTTGCGGCATTGGGCCGTCAGTTGCGGATACTACAAGGATACCGCCGTCCATTTGGGCAGCGCCAGTGATCATGTTTTTAACATAGTCGGCGTGTCCTGGGCAGTCAACGTGCGCATAGTGGCGGTTAGCAGTTTCATACTCAACGTGGGAAGTTGAGATAGTAATTCCACGCTCTTTTTCTTCTGGAGCGTTGTCGATTTGATCGTAGCCGCGCGCTTCACCGCCGCCTGCTTTTGCAAGTACAGTTGTGATTGCTGCAGTCAAAGTAGTTTTACCATGGTCAACGTGACCGATTGTTCCAATGTTAACGTGTGGCTTGGAACGGTCAAATTTAGCTTTACCCATTAGGAATTTCCTCCTTTAATTTTAAAAAGTTAAGTATTGTTAGGGGCTGAGTTTGGCAAGCCAAACCCAGCCTATGCTTACATAGTAGTTATACTTGATTGAAAGGCGAAAATCAATTATTCACCTTTATTTTTTTTGATGATTTCTTCAGAGATCGATTTAGGAACTTCTTCGTAGTGGTCGAAGTGCATTGAGAACACTCCGCGCCCCTGTGTGCTTGAACGAAGGGAAGTTGCGTAACCGAACATTTCTGAAAGTGGAACCATCGCACGGACTACCTGCGCATTTCCACGCGCGTCCATACCTTCAACACGTCCGCGGCGGGATGTGATTTGCCCCATGATGTCACCGAGGTATTCCTCAGGAATGACAACCTCAACCTTCATGACTGGCTCTAGGATTACAGGCTTACACTTGGAAGCCGCATTCTTAAGCGCCATGGAAGCGGCGATTTTAAACGCCATTTCAGAGGAGTCAACATCATGGTAAGATCCATCAAACAGCCTAGCTTTGATATCTACTAATGGATAGCCGGCAAGAACGCCTCTTTCGAGAGCATCTTCTAGACCTGCTTGTACGGCTGGCACGTATTCACGAGGAACGACACCGCCGACGATTCCGTTTTCGAACTCGAAGCCTTTTCCTTCTTCGTTTGGAGAGAATTCGATCCAAACGTGTCCGTATTGACCGCGTCCACCGGATTGACGGGCGAATTTACCCTCAACCTGTGCAGACTCACGGAAAGTTTCACGGTAGGCAACCTGAGGAGCACCCACGTTTGCTTCTACCTTGAATTCACGGCGCATACGGTCAACAAGGATATCCAGGTGAAGCTCACCCATACCGGCGATGATAACTTGTCCAGTTTCCTGGTCAGTGTGCGCACGGAAGGTTGGATCTTCTTCCTGAAGCTTTTGCAATGCAGTGGACATTTTGTCCTGGTCCGCTTTTGACTTAGGCTCCACGGATAGCTGGATTACCGGCTCAGGGAACTGCATGGATTCAAGAATAACTGGGCTCTTGTCATCACACAGAGTGTCACCTGTTGTTGTATCTTTCAAACCAACTGCAGCAGCAATATCGCCTGCGTAAACCTTGGAGATTTCTTGGCGGCTATTGGCGTGCATTTGAAGGATACGTCCTACGCGCTCACGCTTTCCTTTAGTGGAGTTCTGGACATAAGATCCAGATTCCAAAGTACCGGAGTAAACACGGAAGAATGTTAATTTACCAACATAAGGGTCGGTCATAACTTTAAACGCAAGAGCTGCGAATGGCTCTTCGTCGCTTGAATGCTTTTCAACAACTTCATCTTCGTCGCCAGGAGCGTGACCTTTGATTGCAGGTACGTCTAGAGGAGATGGAAGATAGTCGATTACAGCATCAAGCATTAATTGAACACCCTTGTTTTTAAATGCGGAACCGCAGATAACAGGGTAGAATTCAACAGAAGTTGTACCTTTACGGATGGCAGCTTTAATTTCTTCAATTGTAAGCTCTTCCCCGCCAAGATATTTTTCCATGAGTTCTTCGTCAAGCTCCGCAACCGCTTCAACAAGCTTTTCGCGATATTCTTCTGCTTGAGCGCGGTACTCTTCTGGAATTTCACGGACATCAATATCAGTTCCAAGGTCATTGCCGTAGAAAGTTGCTTTCATTTCCACAAGGTCAATGATTCCTTCGAATTGATCTTCAGCACCGATTGGAAGTTGGATCGGATGCGCATTAGCCTGAAGGCGGTCATGCAATGTTCCTACAGAATATAGGAAGTCGGCACCGATCTTGTCCATTTTGTTAACGAATACTACCCGTGGAACTCCATAAGTAGTAGCCTGGCGCCAAACTGTTTCAGTTTGAGGCTCAACGCCTGACTGGGCATCGAGGACAGCTACCGCACCATCAAGTACACGAAGGGAACGCTCAACCTCAACTGTGAAGTCTACGTGTCCTGGTGTGTCAATGATGTTTACGCGATGGCCTTTCCATTGGGCGGTTGTTGCAGCGGACGTGATTGTGATACCACGTTCCTGTTCCTGCTCCATCCAGTCCATTTGCGCAGCGCCTTCGTGAGTTTCACCAATTTTATGGATACGTCCAGTGTAATAAAGGACGCGTTCTGTTGTAGTTGTTTTTCCCGCATCGATATGGGCCATGATGCCGATATTACGGGTTTTATCCAAGGAGAACTCTCTTGCCATTGGGTCTTTCTCCTTCCTTGTATGAGTGTTTTAAAGATCCGGCTGGAAGCTACATCAATAACTGGACCTGAAGCCGGGAACATCGCCCGGCTCGGTATCCGTTTATATAGCTTGTCTGGCTTAGGACCCATAGTGGGTGCCTATACCGCTTTATTTTACCAGCGGTAGTGAGCGAATGCTTTGTTGGCTTCAGCCATTTTGTGTGTATCTTCACGCTTCTTGACAGACGCGCCTGAGTTGTTTGCTGCATCAAGGATTTCATTGGCAAGACGCTGTTCCATTGTCTTTTCGCCGCGAAGCCTTGCGTAGTTTACCAACCAGCGAAGTCCAAGTGTAGTGCGTCGGTCAGGGCGCACCTCAACTGGAACCTGGTAGTTCGCGCCACCTACACGGCGGGCTCTAACTTCAAGAACAGGCATGATGTTCTTCAGGGCTGCATCAAACACTTCCATTGGTTCTTTACCTGAACGCTCACGGATGATATCGAATGCATTATAAAGAATCGCCTGGGATGTACCTCTCTTACCGTCGATCATCATTTTGTTGATCAGGCGGGTAACTAGCTTTGAATTGTAAAGCGGATCTGGCAAAACGTCTCTTTTTGCTACAGGACCTTTACGAGGCATATTTTTTCCTCCTTTCAGAAAATCTTCTATTTAGGATAAGGTTATTATTTTTTCGGTGCTTTTGGACGCTTCGTACCGTATTTGGAACGGCCTTGCATACGGTTGTTAACACCAGCCGTATCAAGAGCGCCACGCACGATGTGGTAACGAACACCCGGTAAGTCCTTTACACGGCCTCCACGGATAAGAACAACACTGTGCTCTTGAAGGTTGTGGCCGATACCAGGGATGTAGGCAGTTACCTCGATACCGTTAGTCAAGCGCACACGAGCATATTTACGGAGCGCTGAGTTTGGTTTCTTAGGAGTCATCGTACCAACACGGGTGCAAACACCGCGTTTTTGTGGAGATGATACGTTCGTTTGTGATTTCTTGAAGCTGTTGTAACCTTTATTAAGCGCAGGAGATTTCGATGTTTCCTCAGTGGATTTACGAGGCTTGCGCACTAATTGGTTAATTGTAGGCATGTTTTTTCCTCCCTTCACAACATTTGTAGACCCACACATCCAGGTGGTTCTTTTTTTGGCAAAAACAAAGTTCTTGCAGCAGCATCTGCAAAAACAGTTTTCAACGGATTATTGCGACAGCAGAAGTTCCCACTTTAATGCCGCTGGCCTTGCCGAGCTTTTTCATCGAATCGACCCGCAGCACAGGTATGCCGTGTCTCTTCGCCGCTTCAACGGCTGCGTCCGTTAGTTCCGGATCCGCATCCGAAGCGACAACCAGTTCACTGGCGGTACCGTCTTCAAGCGCTCTGACTGCCTGTTTAGTTCCTATCAGGAGTTTCCTGGCCTGCAAAACTTTTTCGTAAGACATCGTTCATATCCTCCAAAGTTACAGGTGAATAGGAGCACCTTTGCTATATTACCATCATGAATAATGGATGTCAACTAATCTTGCGTATTTTTTTAAAAATGGCTATGTGAAATTCGTCTATTGATTTCCACTTCACAAAGAAAGCTTCCAAAGATATAAACATCGTATAACATAGCCAAAAACTCTTAAAAAACGGCACCAGGCTTTTGTCTGGTGCCGTTTCTGAATATAAGGGAAAGGTTCCCCGTTTATTCGATTGTAATGCCTTCTTCTTCCTCCCGGATGACCGGTTCCGCCTTGCGGTAACGCGTCATGCCTGTTCCGGCAGGAATAAGCTTTCCGATAATGACATTTTCCTTCAGGCCGAGAAGCTCGTCGCGCTTGCCTTTGATGGCAGCGTCTGTAAGCACCCTTGTCGTTTCCTGGAAGGATGCCGCTGAAAGGAAGGAATCCGTTTCAAGTGAAGCCTTCGTGATACCAAGAAGGACCGGACGACCGGTTGCCGGCATTTTGCCGTTCAGCAATGCTTTTTCATTCGCGTCCGTGAACTGGTGGATATCAAGAAGCATGCCCGGAAGGACATCGGTTTCACCCGCATCGATAATCCTGATTTTGCGCAGCATCTGGCGCACCATGACCTCAATGTGCTTGTCGCCGATTTCAACGCCCTGCATCCGGTAAACTTTCTGCACTTCACGCAGCAAGTATTCCTGAACAGTTCCCACATCAGTGACTTTAAGAAGCTCTTTCGGGTCAATCGATCCCTCAGTCAGGTCCTGCCCACGTTCTACCCTGTCGTTGACTTGAACCTTGAGCCTTGCAGTGTACGGCGCTGTATAAGTCCTTGATTCGACTTCACCTTGGACAACGATTTCCTGCTGGCGGTCACGCCCTTCGTTGATGCCGACTACGACACCTTCCAATTCGGCAATGACAGCCTGCCCTTTCGGGTTCCGCGCTTCGAAAAGTTCCTGGATACGCGGCAAACCTTGGGTGATATCGTCCCCTGCTACACCGCCCGTATGGAATGTACGCATCGTAAGCTGGGTTCCCGGTTCACCGATTGACTGGGCGGCGATAATCCCAACCGCTTCGCCCACTTCGACTTCCTGGCCTGTCGCAAGGTTGCGGCCATAACACTTCTTACATACGCCATGACGTGTGTTGCACGTAAATGCCGAGCGGATTTGAACTTCCTCGATGCCGGCGTTAGTAACCTCTACAGCAAGATCTTCCGTTATCAAGCCGTTTTCCGGTACGATGATTTCACCTGTTTCAGGATGCTTGATGTTCCTTCTTGCATAACGGCCGATTAGGCGCTCGTCAAGCGCTTCGATGACTTCGGTGCCATCCTTCAATGCGCGGATTCGTAAACCGCGGTCCGTTCCGCAATCGTCTTCCCGGACGATGACATCCTGTGCAACGTCGACAAGGCGGCGTGTCAGGTAACCCGAGTCAGCTGTTTTAAGCGCCGTATCGGCAAGGCCTTTACGCGCACCGTGTGTGGAAATGAAGTATTCCAATACCGTCAATCCTTCTCGGAAGGACGATTTGATTGGCAATTCGATAATCCGCCCTGCCGGGTTGGCCATCATACCGCGCATACCGGCAAGCTGAGTGAAGTTGGACGCGTTACCACGCGCTCCGGAATCGCTCATCATGAAGATTGGGTTAGTCTTATTCAGTGACTGCATCAGCTTGCCCTGAATGGTATCCTTCGCCTGGCTCCAGATGGAGATGACACGGTCATAGCGTTCGTCTTCGGTGATCAAACCGCGTCTGAACTGCTTCTGTACATTGTCAACCCTGCTTTGGGCGTCCGCGAGGATTTCTTCTTTTTCACCAAGTACGACGATATCAGCAACACCAACCGTGATTCCAGCCTTAGTCGAATACTTAAAGCCAAGGTCCTTCATACGGTCAAGCATTTTCGAAGTTTCGGTGATTTTGAAGCGTTTGAATACCTCGGCGATAATGTTTCCGAGGATTTTCTTCTTAAACGGTTCAACAAGCGGCATTTCCTTAATAAGCGCATGAATGTCAGCGCCCTTTTCAACAAAATACTTTTCCGGAGTTTTCACTTCGAGGTTGTGCTTTGTCGGTTCATTGATGTACGGGAACGACTTCGGCAGGATTTCGTTGAAAATAAGCTTTCCGACTGTCGTCAGCAAGAGCTGCTGGTTCTGCTCTTCGGTAAATGTTTCATTGTTAAGAGAACCTGCACTTACGGCAACCCGTGTATGCAAGTGTACAAAGCCATTTTGGTAGGCGATGAGCGCTTCGTTCGTATCCTTGAAGACCATCCCTTCGCCGATCGCGCCTTCGCGTTCCAATGTCAGGTAGTAGTTCCCCAACACCATGTCCTGGGATGGCGTTACGACCGGCTTGCCATCCTTAGGGTTAAGGATGTTTTGCGCCGCAAGCATTAATAGGCGTGCTTCTGCCTGAGCCTCGGCTGACAGCGGTACGTGCACCGCCATCTGGTCGCCGTCGAAGTCCGCGTTATACGCAGTACATACGAGCGGATGGAGGCGGATTGCCCGTCCTTCTACAAGTGTCGGTTCAAACGCCTGGATGCCCAGCCTGTGGAGCGTCGGTGCGCGGTTCAATAGGACTGGATGCTCACGGATTACTTCTTCTAGCACATCCCAGACCTCGGGCTGTACGCGCTCGATTTTCCGCTTTGCGGATTTAATATTATGGGCAAGGCCCTTTTCAACAAGTTCTTTCATGACAAATGGCTTGAACAATTCCAGCGCCATTTCCTTTGGCAGCCCGCATTGGTACATCTTCAGGTTCGGTCCTACGACGATAACCGAACGGCCTGAATAGTCAACACGCTTACCAAGTAGGTTTTGGCGGAAGCGCCCCTGCTTACCCTTCAGCATGTGTGAAAGGGACTTCAATGGACGGTTCCCCGGTCCTGTTACAGGACGTCCACGGCGGCCGTTGTCGATAAGCGCGTCGACGGCTTCCTGCAGCATCCGCTTTTCATTTTGTACAATGATGCTTGGCGCGCCAAGATCTAGCAGGCGCTTCAAGCGGTTATTCCTGTTAATGACACGGCGGTAAAGGTCATTCAGGTCGGATGTGGCAAAACGGCCGCCATCGAGTTGGACCATTGGACGAAGTTCCGGCGGAATGACCGGGAGAACATCAAGAACCATCCAGGATGGCTCATTTCCAGACCCACGGAAAGCTTCAAGGACTTCCAGGCGTTTGATCGCGCGTGTACGCCTTTGGCCCTGGGCCGTCCTTAATTCCTCTTTCAGGGAATCAGCCTCTTTATTAAGGTCAATATCCTGAAGGAGCTTCCGGATCGCTTCTGCGCCCATGGAAGCCTGGAATTTGTTGCCATACTTTTCCCGGTATGCCCGGTATTCTTTTTCGGATAAAAGCTGTTTCTTTTCAAGGGCTGTATCCCCTGCATCCGTTACCACATAGGAAGCGAAGTAGATTACTTCTTCCAGGGCGCGGGGTGACATGTCTAGGACGAGACCCATCCTGCTCGGGATTCCTTTGAAGTACCAAATATGGGAAACTGGCGCGGCAAGTTCGATATGGCCCATCCGTTCGCGGCGAACTTTCGCGCGTGTCACTTCAACGCCGCATCGGTCACAGACGACGCCCTTATAACGGACGCGCTTGTATTTTCCGCAATGGCACTCCCAGTCCTTTGTAGGGCCGAAAATCCTTTCGCAGAAAAGGCCGTCTTTTTCTGGCTTTAATGTACGATAGTTGATTGTTTCCGGCTTCTTGACTTCACCGAAAGACCATGAACGGATTTTATCTGGTGACGCAAGGCCGATTTTCATATACTCAAAATTATTAACATCCAGCAAGGGGCCTACCTCCCTTTTAATCTCCAGGTTTTACCCTGTAGCTGACAAAACCGGAATCCGGACGCGCATGGCGCCCGGGCGGTTATGGTTAAAACCAGAAAAGCTTATTCTTTTCGAGAATTGTCTAGCTCCAACGCTAACGCTTTTCTTGTTACTCTTTTGATCCCACTTTTTCAGACTCGAAGCTTTGTGCTTCAGGAGCAATTGTCAATGTATCTACCTGCTGCATATCATCTTCGTCTTCAAGGTCGCGCATTTCTATTTCCTCTTCATCGCCGGACAGGATTTTCACATCTAGCCCAAGGCTCTGAAGTTCTTTAATCAATACTTTGAACGACTCAGGAACGCCAGGTTCAGGTACGTTCTCGCCTTTTACGATTGCTTCGTATGTTTTCACACGGCCGACGACGTCATCGGATTTGACGGTAAGGATTTCCTGAAGCGTATAGGCGGCGCCATAAGCTTCAAGCGCCCAAACCTCCATTTCCCCGAAACGCTGTCCGCCAAACTGGGCTTTTCCGCCGAGCGGCTGCTGTGTAACGAGAGAGTATGGGCCAGTGGAACGGGCGTGCAATTTATCGTCAACCATATGGGCTAGCTTAATCATGTACATGACGCCGACTGATACCCTATTATCGAACGGCTCGCCAGTACGGCCGTCATAGAGAACCGTCTTCGCGTCGCGCGCCATGCCGGCTTCTTCGATTGTCGCCCATACGTCTTCCTCAGTCGCACCGTCGAATACCGGCGAAGCAACATGGATGCCAAGCGCCCTCGCTGCCATTCCAAGATGGAGTTCAAGCACCTGCCCGATGTTCATACGCGAAGGTACGCCCAGCGGGTTAAGCATGATATCCACAGGTGAGCCGTCCGGAAGATACGGCATATCTTCTTCAGGAAGGATTCGGGAAATAACCCCTTTGTTTCCGTGGCGTCCGGCCATTTTATCCCCTTCAGAGATTTTACGCTTCTGGACGATATATACACGGACGAGCTGGTTAACGCCCGGAGGAAGCTCATCACCGTCTTCACGGTTGAACACTTTAACATCCAGGACAATTCCTCCGCCGCCGTGAGGAACACGGAGGGAGGTATCCCTTACTTCACGTGCTTTTTCGCCAAAGATTGCATGAAGCAGGCGTTCTTCCGCTGTCAGTTCGGTTACCCCTTTAGGCGTAACCTTACCAACAAGCAAGTCGCCATCCTTAACTTCGGCTCCAGTGCGGATGATTCCGCGTTCATCAAGATTTCTTAACGCGTCTTCCCCTACGTTCGGAATATCGCGTGTTATTTCTTCAGGCCCCAGCTTTGTATCGCGGGACTCGGATTCATATTCTTCAATATGGATGGATGTATACACATCATCCTTAACAAGGCGCTCACTCATGATGATGGCGTCCTCGTAATTGTAGCCATCCCAGTTCAGGAATGCGACAAGTACGTTCCGGCCAAGCGCCAATTCGCCCTTTTCCATCGACGGCCCGTCGGCAAGGATTTCACCTTTTGTCACCCTGTCGCCTACGGAAACAATCGGGCGCTGGTTGTAGCAGGTTCCCTGGTTGGAACGGATAAATTTAAGCATCCTGTATTTATCCAGGTCGCCTTTTACTTCCTGGCCATCTATATCTTTTACGCGGCGGACCCAAACTTCGCGGGCTTCCACATGTTCGACGATTCCTTCGTGCTTGCAAATGACAGCGGCGCCGGAATCTTTCGCTGAAACGTGCTCCATCCCAGTACCAACTCTTGGAGCTTCCGGCTGCATCAATGGAACAGCCTGGCGCTGCATGTTCGCTCCCATGAGGGCGCGGTTGGAGTCATCATTTTCTAGGAACGGAATGCAGGCGGTTGCCGCGGAAACAACCTGTTTCGGTGATACATCCATGTAATCGACTCGTTCACGGGGTACTACCGTATTGTCGCTTCGGAAACGCGCCACGATGTCGGCATCGATAAACGACCCGTCTTCATCAAGCCTTGCGTTCGCCTGGGCCACTACATAAAGGTCTTCTTCATCCGCGGTCAGGTAATCGATGCGATCGGTCACTTTCCCGGTTTCAGGGTCTACCCGGCGGTATGGCGTTTCAATAAAGCCAAAGCGGTTTACCTTGGCATAAGACGAAAGCGAGTTGATTAGTCCGATGTTCGGTCCCTCTGGCGTTTCAATCGGACACATGCGCCCATAGTGTGAATAGTGGACGTCACGCACTTCAAAGCCCGCGCGCTCACGTGTCAAACCACCTGGTCCAAGCGCGGAAAGACGGCGTTTATGCGTCAGTTCGGCAAGAGGGTTGGTCTGGTCCATGAACTGGGAAAGCTGGGAGCTTCCAAAGAACTCTTTAATCGAAGCGATAACCGGACGGATATTGATCAACTGCTGCGGAGTGATGGTCGCAGTATCCTGGATCGACATCCTTTCACGTACAACCCGTTCCATCCTTGAAAGGCCAATTCGGAATTGGTTTTGCAGCAATTCACCTACAGAACGCAAACGGCGGTTCCCAAGGTGGTCGATATCGTCAGTGTCACCTACTCCATGAAGCAGATTGAAGAAATAGCTGATCGAAGCAATGATATCGGCCGGGCTGATGTTCTTCACCTGTTCCGGAACATAAGCATTGCTTAAGACATTAATTACTTTTTCGTTATCATCCGTCGGCGCGAAAATCTTGATTCCCTGCAGGACAATGTCCCCATCAACAACTCCGCCTCCAGGCTGGTAGCTGTACATGTTGATGTTCTTTTCTAGGTGGGGAATGAGCCGGTCAAGATTCCTGCGGTCGAGCAGTGTGCCCACCTCAGCGATAATTTCACCGGTTTCCGGATCCACCAATGCTTCAGCAAGCCGCTGGCCAAACAGACGGTTTTTAATATGAAGTTTTTTATTGATTTTGTAGCGCCCTACACTTGCCAGGTCATAGCGTTTAGGATCGAAGAAACGCGAAACGAGCAGGCTTTTGGCGTTTTCTACAGTCGGCGGTTCGCCTGGGCGAAGCCTTTCATAGATTTCGAGCAGCGCTTTTTCAATGCTGTCGGTATTGTCTTTTTCAAGTGTATTGCGGATATACTCATTGTCGCCAATGAGATCGATGATTTCTTGATCAGAGCCGAACCCGAGTGCACGCAAAAGAACCGTAACTGGCAGCTTCCGGGTACGATCTATCCTTACGTATACGACATCCTTGGCATCTGTTTCATATTCTAGCCAAGCGCCGCGGTTCGGTATAACGGTGGCTGTAAAACCTTTTTTCCCGTTTTTGTCCACTTTCCCGCTATAATAAACGCTCGGGGAGCGAACTAGCTGGGAAACGATGACACGTTCCGCACCATTAATGACAAAGGTGCCTGTTTCAGTCATCAGCGGGAAATCGCCCATGAAAACATCCTGGTCTTTAACTTCCCCTGTTTCTTTGTTGACGAGACGTACTTTTACACGCAGTGGTGCCGCATATGTAACATCCCGTTCCTTTGATTCCTCAACGGAATATTTCGGATCGCCAAGGCTATAATCAATAAATTCTAGAGATAGGTTACCAGTAAAGTCTTCAATCGGTGAAATATCCTGGAACATTTCACGCAGTCCCTCATCAAGAAACCATTGATAAGAAGAGGTTTGGATTTCAATAAGATTTGGTAATTCTAAAACTTCACTGATTCGCGCGTAACTTCTTCGTTGGCGGTGTCGTCCATACTGAACTAGTTGACCTGTCAACTGATTCACCCCTCAAATCAAGAGTTGTATTTTAAATCTATTTAGAGCCTGATGCCGGACTTCTGTCCCGCAACAGACAAAAAAGAAAAAGGGTTTTTCAACTCAAAAACCGCATTTTTCACATTATCACCTATTATTTTGTCATCTTTTCCTTCCTATACCAATTTTATACAAAAAGGGTTCCGTTTCTTTATTCACAGAAAGTTTTATCCTTTTTGCAAAAAAAGCTTGACAATCGGGAATAGTACCAGAAATATGATAATGGCATTTTATAATATTAACATAGCGGCATTTTCGAGTCAAATATTTTTTGCCTTAATAATGAAGTATCCCTTTTCCTTATCGACTACCTCAACTTCCCCAAATAGCTCATTCAGCTTATCCAGGGCGGATGGTGCTCCCTGCTTTTTTTGAATAACCACCCAAAGCTCACCTAGAGCAGCCAGCTTCTCCTTCGCTTGCACGAAAATATCATGGACGGTTTTTTTGCCCGCGCGTATAGGAGGATTCGTTAGGATTGCGGAAAAACCGGTCTCTTCCACCCCGGTCAGCCTGTCACTTTCATAAACAATGACATTCTCCACTCCATTCGCTTTCGCATTTTCTTTCGCCAGCTCCAGCGCCCTCTCATTTACATCGACCATATGTATGGTGCGGTCAGGGTATTGCCTGGCTATCGCAAGCCCGATCGGCCCATAGCCACAGCCAACATCAAGAATCGGCCCGGCCGTTTCCGGCAATGCGAATGTTTCGATAAGCAGCCTTGACCCGAAATCAACTTCATTTTTCGAAAAAACCCCGCTATCGGATTTAAATCGGAAACGGACATTCCTAAGCGTATAATCCCAGTGCTTTGGCGCGCTTTCGGTATGCGGTTTCCGTGAGTAATAATGATCCGCCATTATTTCCACCTCCAAGGAAAGCAGAAAAAAGCCCGCTTATGCAGCGAGCTTTCTTATAGGTTGATTACTTAACTTCGACGTTAGCTCCAACTTCATCAAGCTTAGCTTTGATAGCTTCAGCATCTTCTTTAGAAACGCCTTCTTTGATTGGCTTCGGAGTGTTGTCAACAAGGTCTTTTGCTTCTTTAAGGCCAAGTCCAGTGATTTCACGAACAACCTTGATAACCTTGATTTTTTGGTCGCCTGCAGATGCAAGGATTACATCAAATTCAGTTTGCTCTTCAGCAACTGGGCCAGCGCCGCCGCCAACCATAGCTACAGGAGCAGCTGCAGTTACGCCGAATTCTTCTTCGATAGCTTTTACTAGGTCGTTAAGTTCTAGAACAGTCATGGATTTGACTGCTTCAATGATTTGTTCTTTAGTCATTGTAAATTTCCTCCTCAAATTTGTTTGGGTTTTATTGTAAAGCGAAAACGGTCAGCTTACGCGCCTTGTTCTTCTTTTTGCTCTGCAACAGCTTTTGTAGCAAGAGCAAGGTTGCGGATAGGAGCTTGAAGCACGCTGAGTAGCATGGAAAGCAATCCTTCGCGGGATGGAAGTTCCGCAAGTGCCTTGATTTCGTCAGCAGTAGCAACGGTTCCTTCAATGATACCTGCTTTGATTTCCAAAGCGTCGTTCTTCTTCGCGAAATCATTGATGATTTTCGCTGGAGCAACTACATCTTCCGCACTGAACGCAATAGCGTTAGGACCAGTCAACGATTCGTTAAGGCCGGCAAGGTCGGAAGCTTCTGCCGCACGGCGGGTCATCGAGTTTTTGTAAACTTTGAATTCGACACCAGCTTCACGAAGCTGTTTACGAAGTTCAGTTACTTCCGCAACGTTCAGGCCGCGGTAGTCTACAACTACGGATGTTACGCTGTTTTTCAATTTACCGGCGATTTCATCGACGATCAATTTCTTTTGTTCGATAGCGCTGCTCATAATTACACCTCCTATAGATTTCTGCATTTATACCGGGCAAATAAAAGCCTCCATATCCGAAGGACATGGAGGCATAATACAACAAGCCGTTTTATGGGCTAATTCTATCGCATTCCCTCGGCAGGCTGTTTAAGCTGGGATCAGCACCTGCTGTCTTCGGTACAAATGTATTCATTTAAAACAACAGAAGTAATGTTAACAAACTTGAAATCATTTGTCAATAATTATTTCGCTGTTACGGAAGCCGGGTCAACTTTCACGCCAGGTCCCATTGTAGAAGATACTGTTACACTCTTCATGTAAGTTCCTTTAGCGGCAGCCGGCTTAACTTTCACCATTGTGTCGAAAATGGTCTTGAAGTTTTCAACAAGCTTTACATCTTCGAAAGATACTTTGCCGATAGGAACGTGGATGATACCAGCCCTGTCAACGCGGTATTCTACTTTACCAGCCTTGATTTCGTTAACCGCTTTAGTTACATCGAATGTAACCGTGCCGGTTTTAGGGTTTGGCATTAAGCCTTTTGGTCCAAGCGTCCGACCAAGCTTACCAACTTCACCCATCATGTCAGGTGTCGCAACGATTACATCGAATTCGAACCAGCCCTGTTGGATTTTGTTGATATATTCAGCATCGCCAACATAATCTGCGCCAGCAGCTTCTGCTTCCTTCGCTTTTTCGCCTTTTGCGAAAACGAGGACGCGCTGGGTTTTACCAGTTCCGTTAGGAAGGACTACCGCTCCGCGGATTTGCTGGTCAGCTTTCTTCGGATCTACTCCAAGACGGAAAGCCACTTCGACAGTCGCATCGAATTTTGCGTAGTTTGTTTTCTTTGCAAGCTCAATCGCTTCATTTACCGGATAAGCTTTCGTACGATCGACAAGCTTAGCGGCTTCTTGATACTTTCTGCTTTTCTTAGCCATGTTAAATTTCCTCCTTGATTTGTGGTTATAACGGAATGGACCTCCCACGTGAAAAGGCATAAGCGCCTTGTTCCCGGCGTCGGAGCCGGATTTCATCCCGCTCAACTTCCGCCTTACAGAACAAAGGTTGCGTGTGATAAATCAGCTACGCAACCCCATCTTACCTTAACAGTCAGCATGGATTAGTCTTCGATCGTGATGCCCATGCTGCGCGCTGTACCTTCGACCATGCGCATTGCTGCTTCAACGCTGGCCGCATTCAGGTCAGGCATTTTCTGTTCAGCAATCTCGCGCACCTTGTCGCGCTTAACTGTTGCTACTTTATTACGGTTAGGCTGGCCTGAACCAGACTGGATTCCGGCTGCTACTTTCAAAAGAACTGCAGCTGGAGGAGTTTTCGTAATAAATGTAAAGGAACGGTCTTCAAAAACCGTAATTTCAACAGGAATGATCAGACCCGCCTGGTCCGCTGTACGTGCGTTAAATTCCTTACAGAATCCCATGATGTTTACACCAGCTTGACCCAATGCAGGACCAACCGGTGGCGCCGGGTTAGCTTTACCAGCAGGGATTTGCAATTTAACTACCTTAATTACTTTTTTAGCCACGAGACACACCTCCTTAAAAAGTCCGTGATGTGGTAATAGGGGTATCCCCCTCCCACTCATTATAAAAGCCTTTATTCGCATAAAGAACTTGACAAATGTCCGGTTTTTCCTGTCCAAGACATACTGACCTTTGAAATGTTACCACTTTTCACGGTTGATTTCAAGCTATTTTACACTTTCAGTTAATTTTTCTTTTGTTTTTCTCGCGCGGCTGCAACCAATTATAATTTATCGATCTGTGAAAAATCGAGTTCAACCGGCGTATCGCGGCCGAACATATCGACGAGCACCCGCAGTTTTGATTTCGTTTTATCCATTTCTTCAATGGTTCCGGTCATGTCCGTGAACGGACCTTCCTTGACCCTGACAGTTTCGCCGATTTCAAAATTGACATCGACACGCTTTTCTTCCACGCCCATCCTCTTCAAGATGACCGCAACTTCTTCGGGAAGCAGCGGGGTTGGTTTTGAGCCTGATCCCGCCGAACCGACGAAGCCAGTTACCCCTGGCGTATTCCGGACAACATACCAGGAGTCATCTGTCATGACGATCTCAACTAGCACATAACCAGGGAACACCTTCCGCTTGACCGTTTTCTTTTTGCCATTTTTGAAATCCGTTTCTTCTTCTTCCGGAACGACCACACGAAAAATTTTATCCTGCATACCCATCGATTCGACGCGTTTTTCGAGGTTCGTCTTTACTTTATTTTCGTAACCGGAATAAGTATGGACCACATACCAGTTCTTTTCCATTTCAAAGGACTAAATGTCCGTCCCTCCCTGCATTTTCTTTTTCGCCATACATCGCTAAACGGCTGCTTTCGCATTTTTTTGTCCAGCTACAGCAGCCAGCGCCTAGTGTACTTCGGTCCCCTCGCTACGATAAGTCAACATCGATTCGCTTTCGCTCACCGTGTTTCCTTTACTGTGGGCAAGGTGCTCCTGCGCCACAGCAAATTCGGGGAAGTTGTCTTCAGCTCGTCGCAAAGCTGCAAGGAAGTAACTCATAGAAGTTGCTTCCCTCCAGTCCATACGGCGCTAAACGGCTGCTTCCGCTTTTCTAACACCAAATGAAAAAACCCGTTAAACCGGGCTTTGTAGAAATTTCCTGCATTATTTCCCATTATACCATGAACAGGGTGGGTTTATTCAAGAATTAATCGAATCAGCTTTGAAATGCCAAGATCGACAACCGCAAAGAATACGGCAAAGATTGCTACTGTTGTGATAACCGTAATCGTATAACGTGTAAGCTCGTCCCTCTTCGGCCAGCTGACTTTCCTCATTTCACGAGAGATATCGCGAAAAAAATTCGTTATGCGCTGCATTGTTTGTGACCTCCATCTATCCTGTATGCGAATCCTGCCATCCTACCTGGTTTCTTTGTGGACCGTGGAAGCATTGCAGGTTTTACAGTACTTTTTTAGTTCAAGACGTTCTTCCCTGGCCTGGCTGCTTGCCGCAGTCGAATAATTTCGCGAACCGCAAACGGAACAGGCAAGGACTGCTTTTTTTGTCATTTCGTCACCTGCTGCCAGTTTTTTGTCCTTAAAACTGTATCATGCCCACCAGTAACTGTCAATAAGCACTGTAAAGGGCCTTCAACAAAAGACAAACTTGACGGGGCCTAATGGGAATATTCCCGGATTTCAAGATAGCGCTCCAGCTTCCTCTTAACCCGTTGGAGTGCGTTATCAATCGATTTTACATGCCGGTTCAGCTCTTCGGAAATTTCCTGGTACGACTGGCCGTCGAGGTAAAGGGCTAGAACTTTCCTCTCCAGGTCGCTAAGAAGCTCGCTCATTTTTATTTCGATATGGTCGAATTCTTCCTGGTTAATGATAAGCTGCTCCGGGTCCATCGCCTTCGTGCCGCTGAGGACGTCCATTAGGGTCCGGTCGGATTCGTCGTCAAATATCGGCTTGTCCAATGAAACGTAGGAATTCAATGGGATATGCTTTTGCCTCGTGGCCGTTTTGATCGCCGTAATAATTTGCCTCGTAATGCAAAGCTCCGCAAATGCCTTGAAGGATGTGAGTTTGTCGTCACGAAAATCCCGGATTGCCTTATATAGACCAATCATGCCTTCCTGGACTATGTCTTCTTTGTCCGCGCCAATAAGGAAATAGGACCTCGCTTTGGCCCTGACAAAATTGCGATACTTGTGGATCAGGTAATCCAGGGCTTCGCTGTTGCCGCCGTGCACCAAATAAACGATCTCTTCATCTTCCATAATCAGAAACTCATCGCCTGCCCTTGACCTTACATCCACACTCACTGAGATCCCCCTCGCATGTACATGCATAGTTAGAAATATTATACAGTAGGTATTTTTTAAGCGTCAATGTTCATTTTTCGCCTCTGCGCCACTTTTCGAAAATTTCTGCCAACTCTTCGCTAATTTGAACCCTTGTTACGGGCTTCTTTTCCTGGATTTTCTTTACACTTTTTTCTATCTTTTTTTCGACGCCAGCCATTTCGATAAGAAGCTCACGCGCTGACTTCCTTAATGCACCTTGGCCAAAAATGACCCATTGTTCAGTAAAATCCGAGGTGGCCACATGAATCTGCGTTTTTCGATTTCCTAATTTGACCGCCAGCTTCTCAATCCTTTCATCCGCTGATTCATTCTCGCGCGTGAAAATGACCTCAACCTTATGGTTTTTAAACTTTTTCTCTATCCCTTGCACATAGTGCGCGTCAAAGACAACAATAACCCGGTAACCTGAGAATCCCTGGTATTCCGCCATCAATTCGATCAGCCTGTCCCTGGCAGCCGCCAGGTCCCGGGCCTTCAATTCCCTAAGTTCCGGCCAGGCGCCGATAATGTTGTAGCCGTCAACTAAAAGGATATCCATTCCTATCCCTCAAGCGGATGGCGCCTGCGGTATACCTCATACATGAGCAACGCCGCCGCCACAGAAGCATTCAGTGACGTTACTTTCCCGGCCATTGGCAAGTGGACAAGGAAATCGCATTTCTCACGGATCAGCCTTCCCATACCCCTTCCTTCGCTTCCAATGACCAGCCCAAGCGGCATAGTGAAATCCTGTTTCCGATAATCGACGCTTCCTTTCGCATCTGTTCCCGCGATCCATACGCCTCGCTCTTTCAATTCATCAATTGTCCGCGCGAGATTTGTTACCCGGGCGACCGGAATATATTCAATCGCCCCGGTCGATGCTTTCGCTACTGTCGAAGTAAGCCCTACCGCCCTCCGCTTCGGTATGATGATGCCATGGGCGCCCACTGCATCGGCAGTCCTCATAATCGAGCCGAGGTTATGGGGATCCTCAATCTCATCAAGAAGCAGAAAAAATGGCTCCTCGCCTTTCTTTTTTGCCGCGTCAAAAAGGTCGTCTACTTCGGCATATTGATAAGCCGCAACATATGCCAGCACCCCCTGATGGTTCCCATCGGACAGCTGGTCGATTTTCTTCTTTGGCACATATTGGACAATGACGTTCGCTTCCTTGGCCAGTTCAGTAATTTGCTGCATTTGACCGCGCTGAGAGCCCTCGGCGATCAGGATTTTGTTGATGTCCCGCTTCGACCTTAATGCTTCCAGGACGGGATTTTTGCCAATGATTGTATCCTCACTCATCCTTAACCCTACCTTTCCTGCCCTCTACAAACTCAAATGCATTTTCAACAAGCTCTTCAAGCCGTTCTGTGGCGCCCGATAAATAAAGGGAACCAATTAGCGCCTCGAAGGCGGTGCTATGCCTATAGGTTACGACATCCGTATTTTTCGGTACCGAACCTGATTTTGCATTCCGGCCCCTTTTCACCACTGCCATTTCTTCTTCGGAAAGCAAACCTTCATCCATAAAGCTAAAAAGTATTTGTGACTGGGCTTTCGCGGACACGTATTTTGTCGCTTCCACATGGAGGCGGTGCGGTTTGACCGTACCTTTTTGAAGGAGATGGCGCCTGACATAGACTTCAAGCACCGCATCCCCCATATAGGCCAGCGCAAGGCTGTTCAACTGTTTTTCATCAATATTTGTTTCATAATGGAGCATAGGTCAGCCTCTTTTCCATCTCGTACCTTGAGGCGTATCTTCAAGAATGATGTCCATGTCTTTCAGTTGGTCCCTGATTTCATCCGATAACTTGAAGTTCCTGTCTTTCCTGGCTTGGTTCCTCTTTTCAATCAGCGCTTCAATTTCTTCATCAAGCAGTTCTTCATCGCCAAGTTTCAGCCCAAGCACCTCAAAAAGCACTTCAAACTCATTTGTAAAACGGTCAATAACCTCGACAGCCGTAGTCTTTTCCATTAGGTACTGATTAGCTAATTTCGAGAGGTCAAACAGGACCGAAACTGCGTTGGCTGTATTAAAATCGTCATCCATTTCCTTGATGAATTGCTCCCTGAAGCCGTCAATTTGCTGTAACCAATGGCCGTTATCGTCTGTAAGCCCTGTACTTGCTTCCCTCCTGTGCTTCAGGTTTTGGTAGGATGTCTTCAGCCTTTCCAATGCTGCTTTAGTGTTTTCTAGCAGCTCCTCACTGTAGTTGATCGGATTCCGGTAATGGACCGACAGCATAAAGAATCGGAGGACCTGTGGATCATGTTTTTTAATAATGTCATGGACGAGGACGAAATTGCCGAGCGATTTCGACATTTTTTCATTGTCTATGTTTATATAGCCGTTATGCATCCAATAGCGCGCAAACGTCTTTCCGGTAAGCGCTTCTGACTGCGCAATCTCGTTTTCATGGTGTGGGAACGCCAAATCCTGGCCGCCCGCATGAATATCGATCGTATCTCCAAGGTATTTCTTCGCCATGGCCGAGCATTCGATATGCCACCCCGGACGTCCTTGGCCCCAAGGGCTTTCCCAATAAATTTCGCCTTCCTTCGCCGCTTTCCAAAGGACGAAATCAAGGGCGTCCTGTTTCTTCTCGCCGCGTTCGATCCGTGCGCCGACTTTCAGTTCATCGATCGATTGGTGTGAAAGTTTTCCATAGCCATCAAATTTCCTTGTCCGGAAATACACATCTCCATTAGCTTCGTACGCATAGCCTTTGTCGATTAATGCCGAAATGAACTCAATGATAATATCCATGCTTTCCGTCACCCTCGGGTGAACGTCAGCCTTTTTGCAGCCGAGTGCCGTAACGTCTTCAAAATAGGCGTCGATGAATCGGTCAGCGATTGTAGGAACGTCCTCGCCAAGTTCCTTTGCCGCCCTTATAAGCTTGTCATCAACATCTGTGAAATTCGAGATATAATTTACGTCATATCCGCGGAATTCCAAGTACCGCCTGACTGTATCGAATACAATGGCCGGACGGGAGTTTCCTATATGGATATAGTTGTATACGGTAGGGCCGCATACATACATTTTTACCTTTCCTTCTTCAAGCGGAACAAACGCTTCTTTTTTTCGTGTTAATGTATTATAAAGCTGAATGGCCATATCATCTGGCTCCCTTCAATTTGATTGCATCCAATTCTTC
The DNA here is from genome assembly GCF_003362805.1 of Neobacillus piezotolerans. Taxonomy (GTDB): domain Bacteria; phylum Bacillota; class Bacilli; order Bacillales; family Cytobacillaceae; genus Bacillus_D; species Bacillus_D piezotolerans. The sequence goes on along the minus strand of NZ_QNQT01000016.1, from coordinate 11,563 downwards.
TTTCAACATGGCAATTTCCTTTTCAAGCTCTTTGAAACGGTCGCCGGTTGGATCCGGCAAATCCGTATGATCCAGCCTTTTGCCGACTTTCACCCCGTTTTGGATGACAATTTTACCTGGTATGCCGACAACGGTTGAATGGGCAGGAACATCCTTCAGGACAACCGAACCCGCGCCTACTTTTGCATGTTCCCCGATTATAATCGAACCGAGCACCTTGGCGCCAGCCGCAATCAAGGCGTTGTCGCGGATGGTTGGATGGCGTTTTCCTTTTTCCTTTCCTGTCCCGCCAAGAGTAACTCCCTGATATACAGTTACATTATCCCCGATTTCACATGTTTCACCAATGACTACACCCATTCCGTGGTCAATGAAGAAGCGGCGGCCAATCTTGGCGCCCGGATGTATTTCGATCCCGGTAAAAAAACGGCTGATTTGCGAAACTAAACGAGCCATAAAGAAAAATTTCCGTTTAAATAATGCATGGGCGATTCGATGGGCCCAAATGGCATGCAATCCGGAATAAGTCAGGACTACCTCAAATGTGCTCCTTGCGGCCGGATCCTGCTCGAACACCACATCGATGTCTTCCTTCAAGGTTTTGAACATTTTTTCCCCTCCCTGCAAAGGAAATGAAATGATTCTTCCAAGACAATTAAAAAACGCCCCTGCCATAAAGACAGAGACGCTTGTGCGCGGTTCCACTCTGTTTGGGCCTAATCCTTTCAAGGCCCCAACTTAAAACCTGGTAACGGCAGGTACCGCCCTTCGCCTACTGCGGCCAGCGCCGGTTCGGGAGGGACTCAGGGGTGCATTTCAAAAAATCGAGAGGCTTAAACCACTTTCAGCCGATGATGGTTCTCTCTTTCAAGCTTCGTTTTTCTACTTTTCCCCGTCTTTGATTTGTAGCTATAGGATTACTCATACTATATACCATTTTAGACCAATTGTTAACTAATTAAATCGTTCAATCTCTTTTGAATTTTTTCCCTGCCCAGTAATTCAATTGTTTTCGGCAAGTCCGGTCCATGTGTCTGGCCCGTAACAGCCGCGCGGATAGGCATGAAAAGCTTCTTTCCTTTATGGCCGGTCGATTTCTGCACGGCTTTCATCGCAGCCTGGATGCCTTCCGCCTTAAATTCGTCAAGTTTGCCAATTTCATCAAGGAAGGCTTTCATCACTTCCGGCACCTGCTCCTCAGCAAGGACCTCTTTTGCCTCCTGATCCGGATTGATATCATCACGGAAGAAAATATCCGACATTTCGACAATTTCAGCGCCATAGCTCATTTTTTCCTGGAAAAGGGCGATAAGGCTGACAACCCACTCTTTATCCTGCCCGTTTAATTCCGGTTCGACCAGCCCCGCCTTGACAAGATGAGGCAAGGAAATGGCCACAAGCCTGTCCAAATCGGCTTTTTTCATATACTGGTTGTTCATCCAGGCAAGCTTTTGCTTATCGAAAAGGGCCGGAGATTTCGAAAGCCTCGCGGGATCAAATATCTCTATGAATTCTTCTTTTGAAAATATTTCTTCTTCTCCTGCCGGCGACCATCCAAGCAGGCCGATAAAGTTGAACAGCGCTTCCGGCAAATAGCCTAACTCCTCGTATTGTTCAATAAATTGAATAATCGATTCATCCCGCTTGCTCAATTTCTTGCGGCTTTCATTGACAATAAGCGTCATATGTCCAAAGATCGGAGCTTCCCAGCCAAGTGCTTCATAAACCATGAGCTGCTTCGGCGTGTTTGAAATATGGTCATCACCGCGAAGGACGTGGGTGATTTCCATCAGATGGTCATCGATCGCAACCGCGAAATTGTAAGTCGGCGTACCGTCTTTTTTAATCATGACCCAATCGCCCATACCCTCAGATTCAAAGGATACTTCACCCTTTACAATGTCATTGAAGGTATACGTTTTTCCGGCAGGAACTTTGAGGCGAATGCTCGGCTGCCTTCCTTCGCCTTCAAGGCGATTCCGCTCTTCATCCGTCAGATTCCTGCACTTGCCTGTATAATGTGGCGTTTCGCCGCGGGCTGACTGTTCCTCGCGCTCGGCTTCAAGTTCTTCCTCGGTGCAGTAGCATTTGTAAGCATGGCCTTCCTCAATAAGCTTTGTGTAATATTCCCGGTAAATATCATTCCGCTCGGACTGCCTGTAAGGGCCGAAGCCGCCATCTTTATCGACGCTTTCATCCCAATCCATCCCCAGCCACTTTAAATATTTCAGCTGGCTTTCTTCTCCGCCCTCAATATTGCGCTTCTTGTCCGTATCCTCGATTCGGATAATAAACTTGCCGCCCTGGCTGCGCGCAAACAAGTAATTGAATAAAGCTGTACGGGCGTTTCCAATATGTAAATGTCCTGTCGGGCTTGGCGCATACCGCACTCGAACTGTATTTGACATAAAAATCCTCCTAAACGTGCTGCTGATTTTACTTCATGCTCCATTTTACCACTGTGAATCAAATGCAGGAAGACCAGAGGGCCCTTAACCGTTCCTTTTTTGCAGCAGAACTGCCACCTGGGAGGCAATCCCTTCACCCCGTCCAGTAAATCCAAGTTTCTCGGTCGTCGTGGCTTTTACATTGATTCGGCTCGGATCTGCTTCCAGCAAATCCGCGATCCTTTTCTTCATCTCCCCTACATAGGGAGCCATTTTCGGCTTTTGCGCAATAATGGTGCAATCGGCATTGCATAGTTCATATCCTTGTTCTTTAACCATCTTCCATACCTGCTCGAGCAATTTCGCGGAATCGGCATCCTTGAACGCCTCGTCCGTATCCGGGAAATGCCTTCCGATATCCCCTTCACCGATTGCCCCCAGGCAGGCATCCGCCACGGTATGCAAAAGAACATCCGCATCCGAATGGCCCAAAAGCCCTTTTTCATAAGGGATAATTATCCCACCAATAATGAGCGGGCGGCCTTCCACCAGCTGATGCACATCAAATCCCTGTCCAATCCGAAACATATCCGTATCTCCTTTAAAGTTAAATACTAGTTTTGCACAATACCTTTTATATGTTCTGGCGGTCGCGCTGCCTTAAAATCGCCTCGGCAAAAACAAGGTCTTCCCTCGTTGTCAGCTTTATATTATTGTAATCGCCTTGAACGATTGCTACCGGATGCGGCAGCCGTTCCACAAGGCTCGCATCGTCCGTCCCGAGGAAACTATCCTGCCCTGCCCTTTCGTGCGCTTCAAGCAGCACCGAAATACGAAAAGCTTGTGGGGTTTGGACCGCCCACAAGCTGGAACGTTCAATTGTTTCCGCGACATGATTTCCTATTGCCTTTTTTACTGTATCCTTTACCGGTACCGCCAAAATGGCGGCTCCATCCCGTTCCGCCGCTTCCGCCAGCCTGCCGATAAGGCTTTTTGTAATGAACGGTCGGGCAGCATCATGGACAAGGACAAGGCCCTCGCCGCCCGCCTCCTTTAAGCCGTTGAAGACGCTTTGCTGGCGTTCCGCCCCTCCCAGGGCAAACTTGACCGGCTTTTTGATTTTATACCGATTCAGAAGGCCTTCCATCTCATCCCGCTCGTCCGGATTAACCGCCAGGATCATGGCCTTGCAATTTTCATCATTTTCAAATACCAAAAGCGTATGGATAAGGACGGGAACGCCGTCGAGTTCAAGCAAAAGCTTATTGATCCCAGCCCCCATCCGTTTCCCCCGGCCCGCCGCCGGAAGGATCACTGTATACTTCATATGAAAAACCCCAGTTATTATAGTACTCCAATGCCGATATGGGCCACGGATTTACAATGCTTTCTCATAAAGCTTTGGCTTTGCGAAAATCATCCGCCCTGCGGATGTCTGAAGGACACTTGTGACCATGACATCGATTCTCTTGCCGATATATTCACGGCCTTCCTCGACGACAATCATCGTGCCATCATCCAGATATGCGACACCCTGGTGGTGCTCCTTGCCATCCTTTATGACCTGGACGCTAAGTTCTTCGCCCGGAAGGACAACCGGCTTGACCGCATTGGCAAGGTCATTGATATTAAGGACCGAGACGTTCTGGAACTCGCTCACCTTATTCAGGTTAAAATCATTTGTAACCAAAATCCCGCCTGTTTCCTTTGCGAGTTTCACAAGCTTGCTGTCGACTTCCTGAATATCATCGAAATCGGCTTCGCTTATTTCCACATTAATGGAAATTTCCTTTTGGATGCGGTTTAAGATATCCAGGCCGCGCCGCCCCCTGTTGCGCTTCAGTACATCCGATGAATCGGCGATATGCTGGAGTTCTTCGAGGACAAATCGGGGAATGACAATTGTTCCTTCCAGGAAGCCCGTCTGGCAAATATCCGCGATGCGCCCGTCAATGATGACACTAGTATCCAATATTTTAAGAGAATGGGCAGCTGCCTTCTCCTGGTCCTCTTCCGCGGCCTTTTTCTTCTTGCTCGTGAAAAGATTCATCATTTCATCACGTTTTTTGAAGCCGACCTGGAAACCGAGATACCCAAAAAGAAGGGTAAGAAGAATCGGTGCGACTGTATTGAGCACCGGGACTTCAATCGCATTCAGGGCAAAGCCGACCAGGAATGCGACAATCAGGCCAAAAGTAAGTCCCAGGCTGCCAAAAAGAACATCCGTAACAGGAACCCTAACAAGGGTATCTTCAACCCATTTAACAAAATCTATTACATACTCAACTGCCCAAAAAGTAAGAAAATAAAAAATAAGTGCACCTAGGATGGCTGCCATATAGGAATTGTTCAAAAATGATATTCCGTCAGCCCCTATAATATTCAATAATGGCGGAATTAAAAAGATCCCAAGCGTTCCTCCGGTAATAAGAAAACACGCCTGAACGATTCGTTTTAACATTCCCTCACCTCCTTTTAATCATTATAAACAAAAACCCGGAAATGAAACCTCAATTGCCACGACAAATTTCCAGGAAAAAGCTTTTTTCCGAGCATGACCGCCTTGAGGCGCCGGCCCTTAAAACAAGTCATCTCATACTATTCCCCAAGCGCTGCCCTGAGCGCTTCACTGACAGTGGATACTCCTATTAGCTCCAATCCTCTAGGGCCTGTCCAGCCCCCCAGGTTGTTTGCCGGCAGGATGACCCGCTCAAAACCAAGCTTGGCCGCTTCCTGGACCCGCTGCTCAATCCTTGATACTCGCCTTACCTCTCCGGTCAGCCCAACTTCGCCTATAATACAATCGGTCGGCCTTGTCGGTTTATCGCGAAAACTGGATGCAATGCTGACCGCAACAGCAAGGTCTATCGCCGGTTCATCCAATTTGACTCCTCCGGCCACCTTTAAATAGGCATCCTGGTTTTGGAGGAGCATGCCCACTCGTTTTTCCAGGACAGCCATTAAAAGCGGAACCCTGTTATGGTCAATCCCCGTGGCCATCCTTCTGGGGTTCCCAAAGCTTGTCGGTGAGATAAGCGCCTGTATTTCAACGAGCACCGGCCTTGTCCCTTCCATTGATGCCACCACCGTGGACCCTGCAGCGCCACGCGAACGCTCCTCAAGGAAAATTTCTGACGGGTTCTCGACTTCCTCCAGGCCCGCTTCCTTCATTTCAAAAATACCCATTTCATTTGTCGATCCGAACCGGTTTTTAACAGCCCTGAGAATCCTGTACGTATGATGCCGTTCGCCTTCGAAATAAAGGACGGTATCCACCATATGCTCCAGCAAACGCGGCCCCGCGATATTGCCTTCCTTTGTGACATGGCCGACAATGAATATGGCTACCCCCTTGGTTTTTCCGATCCTCATCAGCTCCGCTGTACACTCGCGCACCTGCGAAACGCTGCCGGGCGCCGAAGTGACCTCAGGGTGAAAAACGGTCTGGATTGAATCGACGATTACAAATTCAGGAGCGGTTTGTTCAATTGTTCTGCTGATTTCTTCAAGGTTGGTTTCAGAGTACACCAGAAGATTGTCCGAAGCAACTCCCAGCCTCTCCGCCCGCAGTTTTGTCTGCCGAAGCGACTCTTCCCCTGATATATACAGAACTTTATGCCCTTTATTCGACAGTTGGGATGATACTTGTAGGAGAAGGGTCGATTTACCGATCCCAGGGTCTCCGCCAATCAATACGAGCGACCCTTTGACAACCCCGCCTCCAAGCACCCTGTTCAATTCAGCCATGTCGGTATAAATCCTTGGCTCACTAATTGTTTCAACCGCTGTAATCGGCATCGCCTTAGAAGAGACCGCGGAACCTTCGGAGTGGGCGAAAGCGCCCCTCCTTCCCGACGAAGCGGGTTCAACCTCTTCCACCATCTTGTTCCATTCCCCGCAGCCAGGGCATTTTCCCATCCATTTGGGCGACTCGTATCCGCAATTCGTGCACATAAATTTCGTTTTACGCTTTGCCATCGCTTGCCCTCTCCATCGCTTTTACTATTTTTACACAAGGCACCCCAATCCGGAAAAAAATCAAGGAGGTACCGCCAGATAAATAAGCGTGAACCTCCTTGATTGATGCTATCCTAACTGCGGCAGATTTACCCTACAGGATCCTTTGCCGCTGTTTTCACAGTGAACTCGCCATTATCTACATCAATTATAACATGCTGGCCGGTCAATAATGTACCTTTTAGCAACTCTTCCGAAAGGCGGTCTTCAATGTGCTTCTGGATAGCCCTGCGTAGCGGCCTTGCGCCGTATTCAGGATCATAGCCTTCCTGAGAAATTTTCTCCTTGGCGGTATCCGTTAACTCCAGTGTAATGTCTTGCTCTTTCAACCGTTTTACAAGCTGGTCGGAAAGGAGGGTAACAATTTCCTGAAGATGTTTCCTTTCAAGGGAATGGAAGACGATAATTTCATCAATCCTGTTAAGGAATTCGGGACGGAATGCTTTTTTCAGCTCTTCCATGACCTTTCCCTTCATATCCTTGTAATCCTGTTCACCATCCTGGATATTAAAGCCTACATATTTGTTTCTTTTCAAAGCTTCCGCACCGACGTTGGATGTCATGATCAGCACAGTATTCCTAAAGTCGACTGTCCGTCCTTTGGAATCAGTCAGGCGCCCATCCTCCAATACTTGCAGCAGAATATTGAAGACATCAGGATGTGCCTTTTCTATTTCATCCAGTAGAACAACGGAGTACGGTTTACGGCGAACCTTTTCTGTAAGCTGCCCGCCTTCCTCATACCCGACATATCCCGGAGGAGAACCAACCAGCCTTGAGGTGGAATGCTTCTCCATGTATTCCGACATATCGATCCGGATCATGGCATCTTCATCGCCAAACATCGCTTCGGCAAGCGCCCGTGCAAGTTCGGTCTTTCCCACCCCTGTTGGGCCAAGAAAAATGAACGAGCCGATCGGACGTTTTGGATCCTTCAATCCGGCACGCGCGCGGCGGACTGCTTTCGAAACTGCTTTAACCGCTTCTTCCTGCCCAATTACCCTGGAATGAAGGATTTCTTCAAGATTCAAAAGCTTTTGGGTTTCTGTTTCCGCGAGCTTTGAAACCGGAATTCCTGTCCAGCTGGAAACAACATGCGCGATATCTTCAACTGTGACCTCGCTGTTTTCCTTGCCTTGCTGCTCTTTCCAGCTTTTCTTTGTTTCTTCAAGCTGTTCGCGTAGCCGCTGTTCCGTATCCCTCAAAGAAGCCGCTTTTTCAAACTCCTGGCTCTGTACGGCCGCATCTTTTTCTTTTCTTACCTCTTCAAGCTTTACTTCAAGCTCCTTTAAGTTAGGTGGCGTTGTATAGGAACGGAGCCTTACCTTGGAACCAGCTTCGTCAATTAAGTCAATGGCTTTATCCGGTAGGAACCGGTCAGAAATATACCTATCGGAAAGTTTGACCGCTGCTTCAATCGCCTCATCGGTAATTGTCACCCTGTGATGGGCTTCGTATCGGTCCCGCAAGCCTTGAAGAATCTGGATGGACTCATCCGCTGTTGGCTCATCAACCCGGATTGGCTGAAAGCGCCTTTCAAGGGCCGCGTCTTTTTCAATGTATTTCCGATATTCATCAAGTGTAGTTGCACCGATACATTGCAGCTCCCCTCTTGCAAGCGATGGCTTCAGGATATTGGAGGCGTCAATCGCGCCTTCCGCGCCACCCGCGCCAATCAATGTATGCAATTCATCGATAAACAAAATAATATTTCCCGCCTGCCTTATTTCATCCATAACCTTCTTCAGGCGGTCTTCAAATTCACCGCGGTATTTTGTTCCCGCAACGACCGTTCCCATATCAAGAGTCATGACACGCTTATCGCGGAGGATTTCGGGTACCTCATTATTCACGATTTGCTGGGCAAGCCCTTCGGCTATCGCGGTTTTCCCAACTCCCGGCTCCCCTATCAACACAGGGTTGTTTTTTGTCCTGCGGCTGAGCACCTCGATTACACGCTGAATTTCCTTGCTGCGTCCGATGACAGGGTCAAGGCTGCCTTCCCTCGCAATAACAGTCAAATCCCTTGCCAGGCTGTCTAGCGTCGGTGTGTTGGCACTGACAGAAGTACTGCCAGGATGACCCCCGGATTCATTGCTGCCCAGGAGCTGAAGGACTTGTTGCCGCGCTTTGTTAAGGCTCACTCCAAGATTGTTTAATACCCTTGCCGCAACACCTTCGCCTTCACGGATGAGGCCGAGCAGGATATGCTCTGTGCCAACGTAGGAATGGCCGAGTTTACGGGCTTCATCCATGGAGAGTTCAATTACCTTTTTCGCCCTTGGAGTGTAATGAATTGTCTGGGGAACCTCCTGGCCCCTGCCGATAAGCGTTTCAACCTCATTCTGGATCTTTTCCGCTCCCAGGCCAAGCCCATAAAGGGCCTTTGCAGCAATTCCATCTCCCTCCCGGACGAGGCCGAGCAAAATATGTTCAGTTCCAATATTATTGTGGCCGAGGCGGATTGCCTCTTCCTGGGCCAGCGCAAGCACTTTCTGAGCCCTTTCTGTAAAACGCCCAAACATCATCGTCGTTTCCTCCTCATCTATTATCGATTTCCAGCTTTAACCGTTCCCTGATCAGGCCGGCACGCCGTATGTCCCTTTCTTCCGGCCTCAATGGACCGCCCGCATATTGCTGGAGGAATCCCGGCTGCGTCAAAATCATGAGCTCATTCAATATCGTCCTGGATATATTTTTTATATACCCCATATCAATTCCCAGCCTAACATCCGATAAACACCGGGCAGCCTCTTTTGTTTCAATAATTCTACTGTTCGAAAGGATCCCGAATGACCTAAATACCCGGTCTTCCAATTGTATGCGGGATGTCTTTTCCAAGGCCTCGCGTGCCGATCTTTCTTGAGCGATCAGCTGCCCGACCACGCTAATCAAGTCGTCAACAATATCTTCTTCCGATTTTCCAAGGGTAATTTGGTTGGATATTTGAAAAATATTGCCGAGCGCTTCGCTTCCTTCCCCATAAATCCCCCTTACCACAAGGCCGAGCTGATTTATAGCGGGAATAATCGCATTTATTTGCTGCGTCAAGATAAGCCCGGGAAGATGCATCATTACTGATGCCCTCAAGCCGGTTCCCACGTTTGTGGGGCAGCTGGTCAAATACCCAAGATCCTCATTGAAAGCATATTTTATATTCCCTTCCAGCCAATCATCAATAACATTTGCCGCTTCGAGCGCTTTTGTTAGCTGGAGGCCGGGGAAGAGGCATTGTATCCTGATATGGTCCTCCTCATTAACCATTACGCTTATCTCTTCATTCTCGGAAAGCAGGCATGCGCCGAAAGGAGAATCCTCAGCGAGGTGTGGACTAATTAAATGCTTTTCGACTAGAACCCTTTTTTGCAGGGGCTGAAGCTCGTGCATTGAAAGAAGTTCAAGTTTGCCGAAAGCTGTAAGCCCCGGCCCCTCCACCATTTCCTTGAGTTTCGAAATAATGGCCTGCCCTTCTTCATTTGTAATAAGTGCTGGAAATTTGTATTCTTCTAGATTGCGCGCAAGCCTAATCCTTGAACTGAGAACAATATCCGCTTCAGGGCCTTCCTCATTCATCCAGGAGCTTACTGCGTGATTTAAAAAGTTCTCAAAAGACATGTTAGTTCCCCCCTCCGGCCGTGCCTTCCATCAGGTTTTCAAGCGCCCTGATTTCGTCCCGGATTTCAGCTGCCTTTTCAAACTCCTCCAGGGATATGAGTTCCTTTAGCTTCCGCTTGGACTCTTCAAGTTTTTTTCGAAGATGAAGCGTCCCTCCGACCCGCTCTGGTATTTTCCCATTATGGGTCCAATTTCCCCCATGGAGCCTCTTTAATATTGGCTGCAGCTGGGCCGAAAACGTCTTATAGCACTGAGCGCATCCAAACCTGCCAACTTTGACAAACTGGGGAAAAGTCATTCCACAATTAGGACATTGAATGACTTCTTCCCTATTAAATGCCTCGTGGCCTGGTTGCTGGTAGCCTTTATCGAAATTCAGGAGGCCTGCGAGCAGATTGTTAATTGAAAATCCAGCCCCTCCATTCATCATAAACAAATCGCCCTTTTCCCGTGCACAATGCTCGCAAAGATGGAATTCAGTTTTCTGGCCGTTCAGGATTTTTGTAAAGTGCATCGTTGCCGGCCTTTGGTTGCATTCTTCGCAAATCATCTTCTCACCTTCTTAAACGTGTATGCGGCGCGAATACGCCCTTTTTTCTATTTATATTTCAGTGTTGTCAGCATCGCTTTTAGCATCCGCGCCCTTAATTCATCCCTGTAGGGAAGGTCAATAAACAAGATTGACCTGTCAATGACGCTCAGCATAATTTTTGCTTCTCGTTCGGAGATAACTTTTTCCTCTATTAACCGGACGATGATACCCTCCGCTTTGCTTTGGCTGACTTGGTCCTGTATAAGTGAAAGCACATGGTCGAGTAAGTGGGCGTGGTCATTTGACTGGACCTTCATAATTCGTATATAGCCGCCGCCTCCACGCTTGCTTTCCACCAAATATCCTCGCTCGATAGTAAACCTTGTGTTGATTACATAATTAATTTGGGAAGGGACGCATTGAAATTTATCAGCTATCTCACTTCTCCTTATTTCAACAAGGTCCTCATCGCTTAGCTCCAAGACCTGTTTCAAGTAATTTTCGATGATGTCAGAGATATTTCTCAACTTGCCACCCCCTACTGACTTTGACTATATTTGACATTAATTATACATGATGCGGTTATGTAGTTGCAATTTTTTTGGTCACTGTTATTTTCTCCAATTACTGCTAGCGCAAAACCTTTTGGGAGGCTTTTGCAAAGGGGGTTTTTTCTTCTACCCCAGTTTCGGAAAACTAAACAGCGCTGAGTAGAGTTTTTATATTTTTCAATATATTTCATGCGAAAGGTATTGAGTGCGGGTTTTTTATGCTTGGATGGAAAGGATCATTTAGCGAGGGAAGCGGAGGATTGGTTGTGTTGGATGTTGGCACTCCATTCGAGTTTTCGATAGGCAAACAAAGATTTGAGCGATACCGTTTTAGGTTTTAGCCTATTCTTTGTCGCTTATGAAATTATTGGTCTTTGCACACCAAAAAAGGCAACCCATTTCAGGTTGCCTTCCATTTTTGCCCGGCAGCGTCCTACTCTCACAGGGGCAAGGCCCCAACT
>NZ_QNQT01000015.1 GCF_003362805.1 Neobacillus piezotolerans | reverse complement strand
TTTTTTTCATGGTACAGGTTGATATCATACTCTTTTTTCATCATTTCAAAGACGAGATGCCTTGATTTCCATTCATCTTCCTTTTTCCAAAGATCTTTGCTCCTGTCAACGATTTCACATCTAAGATCATGGTATTCTTTTTCCTTTTTATCACGTTGTTCTTTTAAAAGGATCATCATTCCGTAAAGCGAAACTGTTCCCACCAGAAAATAGAGGCTGGCGTTTTTTCGGACAAATGCCGAAAACATCGCATAGAACGAATAGGAATAATCGTGGACAACTGTGGCATAAAGATAAGCCAAAAATGCGGCAGCCATTCCAAGGGTAGCGAATATGGCCATATGATGCCTCGATTTCGCTTTTTCGAATTTCTTTTTTCTTTTCACTACATTTTCGAGCATTTGCCTAGTAGCATTGTCGGTCCTGTGGTCGAGCATTTTGATTGGGTTCTCCATCCTTCCCCTCCCATTCCATGGCATTGGCCTCACCATTCTCGGTTTTTATAGGATGAACCTTCTACAATGTATGTGCCTGTCCCGTTTATTATGTGACCGTATGGATTTGGATAAATAAAAACAGCCGTATGCACGGCTGTTAGTTCATCGGTATTTTCAAAGTCTGTCCCACTTTGATTTCATTTTCTACGATTCCATTCGCTTCCCTGATTTTTCCTATCCCATCCTGCGACTTAAAGTACATCATTGCGATCCTGAATAATGTTTCTCCGGGTTTGACGGTATGGTATTTCACCGATTCGTGTGATGCACCGCTATCCTGGCTATTGTTCCCCTCCGGATTTGCCCCATGGGACACGCTGGATTCTTTATCAGGCGCTGATTCGTTTGCCGGGGAGTCCTTCCCTTCAGAGGAAGCGGTACTCCCTGATAGAACCGGAGTTTCTTCTTTTTCACTATCTTCCCTAGAAGTTTCCGGCTCGGAAGCTCCTTCATCCTGGTCCTGCTCCTTGCTTGTTTCCTCATCAGGGGACGTTTGAACCTCTTCGTTCTGATCATTATCTTCAAAATTCACTGTCTCAATGCCGCCTTTTTCCGTGGAGCCTGCCGATTTGTTTCCCTCCAGGCTTGATATGACCGCGAAAACAGTTAGTGGAAGCAATATAAAGAACAGGACAAGCAAGCGGATGACCGGATATTTAAGCTTTAGGCTTGTTTTCTGTTTCTTATTTTGATGTACCCTTGACCTTGGCGGCAGTTTTGCTGGCTCGCCGGTTTCCGTCCTGACCCTCTCAATTTTTTGTCTGTGTTTTTCAACCTGTTCAAGATACGGATCTCCCTTTTTCATACTATTAACCTCCTTGTCTACTCCTAATTTTCAGCACAATCCCCAGGAGGAAATCAATTGTAAAATGCATGGCTGCCGTAACGGCCAGGTTTCCGGTCCAGCTATACAATGCCCCGATAAGAAAACTGAGAGCCACTATATTTATAAACAGAAACCAGTTAAAAAGGTATCGGTAGTGGATGATTGCAAAAATAATGCTTGCGATAACAAGCCCTGTTTTTTCCTGAATAATCCCCCGAAAGAGGATTTCCTCACTTAGCGCGACAACCGCTGCAATAAAGGCGATATGGGGAAAGCTTCTATTCGTGAAAATTTTTTCATTCAGCCCGCCATCATCAAAATAGGAGGATGGCAGGGCCTTCATAAGAAAAAGGTCCAATATGACTACAGCGAGGCCGGCGGGAATGCCAATCTTCCAGACGGCGGCATCCCGCCAGTCAAACAGCCCTATAATATGGCCCTTTTCAAAAAAAATCCAGCCCAAAACACCCGAAATCGCCAGGAGGATTAATTGCGTCAAATATAAATGGAAAAGCAATTCCCTGTCAGTTAGCTGCCCGATTAGCTGCCTTTGCCTATTCATCATATGTTTCACCCAATAATAGTCCGGACAGCCTTTCCTTCCAGCTTTTCACTTTTCCCTGAACCGGAATACCCGAATCTCCCTTTTTGTACACGTCCATGTCTAGCCCGCAGTTATCACAGCAAAGCATTCCGCCTGATTTAAGTTCAGGTTCTTGAAAATAGCGCAAAAAATAATTTCGAAGGCAGCCTGGCGCGCCAATCCATTCGAGCATGCGTCGGATATTTTCCATTTTCGCGCAATTCCTTCCCTTTACATATGCATCAAGCTCTTTTTTTAGTATCGGAATTTGAACCTCTTGTTGCCCGCCAAGACAGCTGGCAAGCCACCGCCATTGGTTTTCCGATAACCCGCTGGCACAAGCCGCTTGTTCCAATTCGAATGGAGAGTCAAATTGGGATGTATTCGAGCCGAGAGAGGAAAAGAATACTTCCAACTGATCGGGAGAAGGCAGTTCGCTTGCAGCGAGATGGTACTGAAGCTGTTCATCACCTTCTGAATAAAGAAGGATCGCGGTGGAAGGATCGCCATCCCTGCCCGCCCTGCCAATCTCTTGAAGATAGGATTCAATTTGCATCGGCATGTGGTAATGGATGACATAGCGGACGTTTTCCTTATTGATCCCCATCCCGAACGCGCTTGTCGCACAGATGACATCCAGCTGGCCGTTAAGAAATTGTTGCTGGATCAATACTCTCTGTTCCATATCCATTCCCGCATGATAAGCCATCGCTTTTGTAACGCCATTGTCCCTGAAATAGGCGGCGGTTTGTTCAGCGGCTTTCTTGCTGGAAAAATAAATTATGCCGGGCTGCTTTAATTCCTTTACCCAATAAAGGGCCCTGCCGTTTTTTTCGGTTAGGCTTTCAAGTTTTTCAATATGAAATGAAATATTCGGCCGATCGATGCTTGTTTCGATTCGCGTGGCCTTTTCTATCATCAACTTTCCCGCAATATCATCCCTGACTTCAGGGGTGGCTGTTGCTGTTAAAGCAAGGGTCAAAGGATTGCGCAAGCTTTCCCGGAAGTTTCCGAGCTTAAGATAATCCGGACGGAAGTCATAGCCCCACTGTGAAATGCAATGGGCTTCGTCGATTGCAAGCAAGGAGATAGGAATTTCTTTTAACCTTTCGATTATATGAGGAAAACCAAGCATCTCCGGCGATAGATAAATAAATTTATAGTGATGGAGCATTGAAAGTGCCTCTTTTTTTTCAATGGGCGATAAAAATGAATTTAACGCCACGACCCTCTTTTCTCCCCTTTTCATCATCTGTTCGACCTGGTCCTGCATAAGCGAGAGCAGCGGCGAAACAATTATGACTGCTCCTTCCAATATGTAGCCCGGCAATTGGAAACACAAAGATTTCCCGGTGCCGGTCGGCAGCATGGCAAGCGTATCCGCGCCATTCAAAAGGGACATCACCACTTCCTTCTGCCCGGGGCGGAAGGAAGAATAACCAAAATAAGTATAAAGTGTTTGTTCAAGCATTATAGTTCACCAAACTTCGCCAATACGAGCCGTATTTTAAAATAGGAGAGCCCTCCGGATAAATCCCGCAGTTCCCTAAGCTGCCTGGTTGATGCATTCTCTGCAATGAGGAAAAGTTTTTCCTGTTCCTCGGCCGTAACGTATGGTTCTATCAAAAAGCCGGGAACATTCAAAGCTATCTCGACAATATGGTCTTCGATTGTACTTCTCTTTAACCCTCGAGCAGCGGCGATGGAATCAATTTGCAATCCTTTATTTAATAGCTTTAAAGTTTGCCTGGATGTCTGTGTCAAGCTGCCCCTTCCTCCATCCTCCCCGGCTAAAAGTCTAGAAAGGAGCGGGAATTTCTCCTTGCGCCTATCCGCTGTTTTTGCTAATGCATGCAGGATAGCAAGGAATTCCAAATGAAAACGGAACTCGTCCATCCCAAGCTCCATTGCGGCCTGCTGCTCTGTCATGCCGGCAGATTGATAGCCTGTCAGCCTCAGGACAAGTATGTCGGGTTTTATTTGTTGTTCAAGTTCCTCCAATGCCAAGGTAAGCTCCTTAAATAATTCGACAGGAAGCACCGCTCTCTGACCGGGTCCCATATTCCCAACGAAGTTTTTTATCCAAAGCTGGGTCCGGCGCTTTTTTTGGATAGGCACATAACGTGTTTCCTTCATCGAGATGTGGGAACACACCTGGACAAGGAGCGATAACCTTTCCCAGAGAAACTGGGATGCAAAATGGTATTTCCACCCCTGAAGTTCAAGAGGAATCGGGTTTTTGGACAATTCCCATTCCAGGCATTCTGTTCCTTTGACGGAAAGAATATAACGCTTCGGGGCCGTTTCTAGGATTAACCCCTTGTCCTGTAGCGTCCGGATCGACTCTTCAAGACTCTCCCTCTTTACCCCTTCGTATGCCATAAATAAAGCGGTAAGGGAAAACAAATGCGCGTCCTGGATGGTTTGAGCGGATTTTTTGCCTTTAAGCAGATGGTAGATTGAATAAATTGTCCGTTCACCTTTTAATCGTGAAAGGGAATATAGAATTATTACTTCGAAATATTGGACATCAGCCTTCTCATTGGAATTTCGCATGTTACTCACCATTATTTCGTTTATATTTTTTCTCGTTTTTTCGTGTATAACATACATTTATTGAAGGTTCAATCTATTTTACCATGAAAATGTGTCGTACATCGGTAGAATTTAGGGAATAATATCGAAAGTCTGTTTCAATGAAAAGTATTATCAGTGCAATATCTATTGAAAAGTTTCCAATTCTTTTTTACAATAGAAATGCAGTATGCGTTTCCAGTTTATCAGTTAAAGAATCGTTTAAACCAACGGGAGGGTTTTTCATGGCAAAGTATACGATTGTAGACAAAGAAACTTGCATCGCTTGCGGGGCTTGCGGCGCTGCGGCACCAGACATTTATGATTATGATGATGAAGGTATCGCTTATGTAACACTTGATGACAACGAAGGCATCGTTGAAATTCCGGATGTTCTGATTGACGACATGATGGACGCTTTTGAAGGCTGCCCGACTGACTCAATTAAAGTGGCCGACGAACCGTTCGACGGCAATCCAACGAAGTTCGAATAATACAGGTATTACATATCCCCGCCATAACCGGCGGGGATTTTATATTGTCTGATGCACAAACAAAGAAGCAGCGGCTTTTTTTGCCGCTGCCTTTTGAAAAGTTATTTATTTTTATTATATGGACGCCTGCCTGTTGAACCAACCGTTCATTCTGATATATAAAGGGATGAACAACAATGAAACAATCGCGCCCTTCAAGATATTAAAAGGCAAAATTGCCATAACCACGAGCTTGCGCGCTTCCGCATCTGCCATTGCCGGCGCGTTCAAAAACAGGGTATAGGCGGGCAGGATAATGTAATAGTTCAGGACGCTCATGAGAACGGCCATAATGACTGTCCCCGCCACAAGAGCGATTGACAATCCCGTTTTTGTTTTAATCTTCTTGTAGACGAAATAGGTTGGCAGGATGAAAAGGACTCCTGCGGTAAAATTCGCAATGTGGCCGACAGGGACCCCTGTCTGGCTTCCTGTCATGAAATAGTCGAGCAGGTTTTTAATCAACTCAACCAATATTCCCGCTACAGGGCCAAACACCAATGCCGCGATTAATGCCGGGATGTCGCTGAAGTCGATCAGCAGGAAATTCGGGAACACAGGCAGCGGGAAATTCAACAGCATAAGGATATAAGATATGCTGCTTAGCATTCCAATTGCTACCATGGCCTTCAAAGTAAGTTTCTTCAATTTTCCTCTCTCCTTTTGTGTCCATCACTAAAGAAGAAAGATTCAGCATAAGCATTCCATCGCAAAGAAAACCCCCAAGCCCGGCAGCTTGAGGGAGTGATTTACAAAGGCATGCTTAATAAACGTCCAAAAGAACAATGTTTTGAACGCCTGCAGAACCTCCATCTTCTCCCATCCAGACTATACTGTCGGCTTTGGAATCGCACCAAATCCTGCCGCAAAGCAGCGGCTCGCGGGCTAAAGCAAAAGCTTATCACCGCCGGTCGGGAATTTCACCCAGCCCCGAAGATAGACAATATTTAGTTTACTAATTTATTATACTGAAAAACTCCCCTCTTGGAAAGCATTTAAGCCCACAATGATCTGTGTTGAATTTGTGAACATCTATGTTCCGAATTCCCTTTATCGAAATACCAATTGTACTGCCATTAACTTGGCAATTTAATTAAGTACGGCGCTTCCTTTAGGGAACGGCTCTGGCTCCCATTTGTCGAGCTGCAGTTCCTGACCCGGGAAAATTGTAATTGTATCGAGCCCATTCGTGTCCATCAGCTCACTAACTTCCATTCCGTATAATATGGCTATATCCCAGAGGGTGTCACCTTTTTTTACGAAATGGACAGAGTTCTCCTTGTTTGCGGCTGCAGCAGTCATTGTTTTTGCTGGCTGATTCACTTCAGCGGGCTCACCGCTATTATGCGCCGCCGCTATAAAATCCCCCTCTTTCATACTGCCAAACATGGCAACGGGGTTTATTGCGTTTTCCTTCTGATACGTCCATTGCGATTGATGTATTTCAAAATGGAGGTGTACGCCGGTGGAATATCCGGTATTGCCCATTGTCCCAATCTTTTCCCCTTTTCTTACCTCATCCCCTTCATCCGCCAACCTTTTGTCCAGGTGGGCATAAACCGTCACATATCCATTCGGGTGCTCGATCAGAACCGCATTTCCATATGTAGATGACAAATATGACTTTATCACTTTTCCTTCCAAAGCCGCTTTTACGGCAGATCCACGGCTTCCAGCAATATCAATTCCCTTATGGCGGCCGCTCCGGGTGCCGAACGTATCGGAAATAACCCCTTCAGCCGGCCATGTCCACAACATTTGTTCCCTCTTGTCCGTGGCCGGTCCTTCCGCGTTTGCCTGTCTGCCTCCCAGGAACAACAGAAAAATGCATACTGCCATTACCCCAGCTATTAAAAACCTCAATATATAGTCCTTCATGATTGTCTGCCTCCTTAAGCATTAACGTCCAAAACACATTATGCCTTTTTTTCCAAAGATAGAACCGAAAAGGCACATTTGTTATAATCTGGAGATTTCACGTATGTTATTCATAAAAGAGGCATTACCTAAAAATATCCAGAGACTGCGAAAAACAAAAAGCCTGCCGGCCGGCAGGCTTTTGGGTTATTGAATATGCATTTTGTTCGGGCCGATTGGCACTCTGTTCTCCTCAGCCAGTATGAACGGCCCCAATTGCGCGATTGGCGCGTTTTCTACTTTTACTTCCTTGAAACCAAATTCTTTTGCGGCCATCAGGATGGCTTCGAAAGATTGCTGGTTTTCGGGGCTATTTTCAAGAGCGACATTATCTGCGAGCGTCAGTGACAGCCTATCTCCATCAGCCGCTATTTCCTTGATTTCAAGGGAAGAAGGTATCGATGCAAGGTAAACGCCGTCCCCGCTGCCGGTTTTCATCACATCAAGCGCTTTTGAAACATCACGGTATTGCTCTCGAGATGGCACCAAGTAAGGCTGCTCGCGGCCTTCCGTGCGGACAAAGAAATACGCCCTGTTCTCTTTCCTTTCAACCGGTACTAAAGTTTTAGGTCCCATATGTTGAAGTTCAATACCCGGGTGTCCATCCGTCATAAATTTTATCTTGGTAACCGTACTATTCGAGGTAATATTTTCATTTAGGGAATCCATTAGGAATGCTTCTGTATTTGTACCCAATCCAAACTGATGCCCGGCCGGTACATCGACTACAAGGGTTTCCTCTCCCTCGAGCGCAAGTTTCGCATTAAGCGGATAATAGTCGTTAAGGCCCCATTCCGCCTCTTTTAGGCTGGCCAGTGCGAAGTTAAGATGATCGAGCCAGTTCTGTCCGTTGTCCTTAGGGACTGTGACGGTAACCGGCACAAGGTAATTGACATCCTTCGAAGGCACCCAAACGGTTACGGGAGCCTGGTTTTCAGCTACCTCGTCTTCGTAGAGGGCAGTTGCACTTGCTTTCGATTGATCCATTGAGAGAATCCCAAAGGTCTGATTTTCATCCGCATTGCCTGCTGGGCCCTTTTTAGCGGCAATTCCTGACTGGTCACTCAAATTGGCGGTTGCTGAAGTATCCGGGTCCTGCTTTTCTTCCAAAGCAACCTGTTTCCCTGGCTTTTCTTTAAATGCTTCCGGCGAGATTAGCAGGAAAATCAGAAGTGCGGCCGCCACCGCGGCAAACCCCGGCATTATCATTGCTTTCTTTCGTTTTTGCTTTATTTTCCTGGACATATTCTGATATATGTCCCGCGGGTCGCGATCGTCAGTTACTTTGGGCAAAAATCTTAGGCAGTCTTCAATCTGCTTATCGCTCCACCCTCGCTTGTTCATCCAAATACCCCTCCGTTTCAAAAAGCGTTTCCATTTGGGCTTTCAATATTTTGATGGCCCGATGCTGAGTTGTTTTAACCTTGCTCTCGGTCCAGCCCAATGCGCTGGCTGTTTCCGTAATCGACAATTCGTGCAAGTATCTCATGATGATGACAGCCCGTTGGTCGACTGTGCAAACATCAAGGCTTTTAAACATTCCCTGGACTTCTTCCCTTTGGATGGCGATTTCATCCGGCAAAGGCTGATGGTCCTTTACCTGTGCGGCCGACCAGTCGAATTTATCAAGCAGCTTTTGTTTCCAGCCTTTCTGCTTGCGGAAATGGTCGATGGCAACGTTGCGGGCTATTGAAAAAAGCCATGTTTTCTCGCTGCTCTTCCCTTCAAAACGCGAATACGATTTTAAAACGCGGATATACACTTCCTGAACCAAATCTTCAGCTTGTTCCTTACTGCGGACCATATAAAAAAGAAACTGGAAAACATCCTGATGGTATTTTTTATAAAGTTCAGTAAAAACGGAGTCCATTCACTTTTCCTCCCCGTTCATTGTTTTAGACGGCATTCGCCAAATAAAGTTACACCTTTAAATATAGTCTTTTTGGCAATAAAATGAAAGGAAAATGTTACAAATATATTTCATTTTATTCAAAACGTTGACAAATCGTTTTTTCTGCATAAAAGAACAAAATACGGAAGCGCTTTGGCCAGCCCCGACAGCATAAACAGAGCCCGAAGGATTTTCTTCCCTCCCGAGGGAACCGGCTGAGGGGCTTAGCACTGAATCTGGATTACGGGAATTTTTTCGAGTTATCCACAAGTTTCAATTTTATACTTTCCTTGAGGACACAAAAATGGCCTGCACCACTTACGTGCAGGCCAATTGTTTCCCATGTAACAAGATTAAACGTCAAAGTTCTTTCCATAACGCTTATTTTCGAGGAATAAAGAAGGAAAATGTCGTTCCTTGGCCAACCTTGCTCTGGACGGAAATGTGTCCTTTATGGGCCTCGATAATATTTTTTACAATGGCAAGGCCTAGGCCAGTCCCTGCCCGGCCGCGGGTCCTTGCTTTGTCTGCCTTATAGAATCTTTCAAAAACAAATGGAAGATCCTCCTCAGGAATTCCTGAACCTGAGTCAGCCACCTGGATTTGAAGGCCTCGTTCATCGCCATGGACAACCACATCCACAATGCCGTCCTTTGGCGTATGCCGTATGGCGTTATCGATCAGGTTTATCAAGACCTGCTCAATTCTGTCCGGGTCAAGCGGAAAATAATAATCAGGATTGTTTGTCCCATAGGTTAGATGGATCTCATTTTCCTTTGCGAGCCCCTGAAACTTCCGAATGATCTTGCCGATAAACGAATAGATGTCGATTTCTTCAACATGAAGCTGTATTTGGCCCGCTTCAAGGCGTGAGAGGTCAAGCAATTCATTGACAAGCCTTCCCATCCTCAATGATTCATCATATATGACCTTGGCCATTTCCTTTTTCTCTTCGTCCGTACCCGCAATATCATCCACTATCGCCTCGCTATAGCCCTGCAGCATGGAAATTGGCGTCCGCAATTCATGGGATACGTTTGCAATGAAATCTTTTCGAAGCTTATCAAGCTTCCGTTCCTCGGTCATATCCCTTACCACGGCGACCGCGCCTCGAATAAATTTTGAGCTGTAAAGCGGAGTGACAAGAATGACCCAATGCCTTCCCATCATAGATAATTCGCCTACCTGTTCTCTTTCCGTGTCCACGGCCTGCTGGAACAGTTCCATGACTTTGGAAGGGATTTCTCCTGTACCCCCTGCACCTGCTCCTTTATCGTAATACCAGTTTTGCAGGAATCGTTCAGCAGGTGGATTCGTAATCAGGATAGTCCCATCCCTGTTGAACGTAATAACACCGTCCGCCATTGAACTAAGGATGCTCGCAAGCTGTTCTTTTTCCTGGTTAAGGGCGTTCATATTGAATTTCAGCTGCCTGCCCATCTGGTTGAACGCGGTCGCTAGCTCGCCAATTTCATCATTTGTCAAGATTGGTACTTTGGTATCAAATTTACCTCTCGCAACTTCAAAAGCTGCTTCCCTCATCTTTCTAAGCGGAGCAGTGATCCGCGTTGAAAGGAAAAAGGCGAAAATTGTTGTAAGGACTATAGCTACACCCGCGACCAGGAGAATGAATTTTGTTGTTGACCTCGTTGTTTCCTTTACAACACTAAGCGATTGATAAACAAAAACCGCTCCGCTTTCCTTGCCTGAAATCCTCAAAGGGACACCGATGATTGAATAGTCTGCGCCATCTTCCTTATCATTTAGGGTAAGGGCGGAAACCTTCCTTGCGGTTTTTCCTTCTTTAATAACTTTTGATAAATCCGGATCATTGTAGATATCGGTAAGGCTTAGCCTATTGTCGGAATCCGTATTGGGTGAATAATACACTTCATCTTGTTTTTTTATGATAACTGCTTTTGTGTTGTGATCAAGTATTTCCCAAGATATTTCCAGGCCGACACTAATATCATCATTTTTGTGCTTTACCAGGACATGGGCGATCTTCTCGGCTGTATCGGTCATTTTTGTTCTTGTTTCCATAATGCTGTAATTCTCGAAGAATTCGAGCAGCATGACTGTCAAGATAAAAAGGACAAAGGAAACAAGCAAAAGGATGGTAAACCAGAGTTTACCTACGACGCTTCTAAGCAGGATCATTCATTCACGACCTCGAACTTATACCCCACTCCCCACACTGTCACGATCATTCGGGCAGCCTGCTCGGATACTTTGTTCAGTTTTTCCCGCAGGCGCTTAACATGGGTATCAACTGTCCGGAGGTCGCCAAAGAATTCATAATGCCAGACCTCTTTTAAAAGCTGTTCCCTGTCAAATACTTTATCCGGGGATTTAGCTAGGAAATAGAGCAATTCGTATTCCTTAGGAGTCAGGCTGACTTCCCTTCCATCAGCGGTGACTCGATGGGCATCATTATCGATTGTGAGATGCGGGAATACAATTACGTCCTTTGTTACGGTATCTGTTGCCAGATAGCTCGTCTGTGATGAACGTCGAAGGAGCGCTTTGACCCTTAGGACTACCTCACGCGGGCTGAAAGGCTTCACAATATAATCATCCGTTCCGACTTCAAAGCCCTGTACGCGGTTTACTTCTTCACCTTTTGCGGTAAGCATGATGACTGGCGTAGATTTTTTTTCCCTTAGGTCCCGGCATACCTCGATGCCATCTTTTCCAGGCATCATCAAATCGAGGAGGATAACGTCATAATCATTGGCAAGAGCTTTGGCCAAAGCTTCATTGCCGTCCTCCGCCTCATCGATCAAAAAGTCCTCACGCTCTAGATACATTTTCAAAAGCCTGCGGATACGTTCCTCATCATCAACAACCAAAATTTTAACGTCTTTTTCCATAAATAATCCCCCCATGCAAATATTTTACAAAATAGTTTGAATATTGCCAAATAGTACAAGCCTCTGCATCTGCATGCGGGGCTTTATAAATAATGGCCAAGGAGCGAGGGGTTAAGCAATCTCGTATTCTGATGCTCCTTGGCTAAAAATACAACATACCAATGATGAAGCTTTTTATCCTGATTCTTTCTTTATGAACCAGCGTAGGAGTGCAACCCGGCAATAACCAGATTGACGGCCACTAGATTGAACATAATGATGGCAAATCCGATTACAGCGAGCCAGGCGGATTTTTCGCCATGCCAGCCTTTCGAAAGCCTTAAATGAAGGAAGGCGGCATAGAATAGCCACGTAATAAGCGCCCACACTTCCTTCGGATCCCAGCCCCAGAACCTAGTCCAGGCAATCTGCGCCCAAATCATCGCAAAAATCAACGCGCCAAGCGTGAACACCGGAAAACCAATCAGGACGGAACGATAGCTTACTTCATCAATCAAATCAAGATTTATGCTTTTAACAAGTGGCTGAAGTGCCGCCGATATCCTTTTACGAAGGAACAGCCTTAACAATCCGTAAAGTATTGCCCCGCCAAAAAGGGACCATATTACCGTATTCAATTTCTTTGCATTGATTATGGCTGGCATTTCAACCAGCGGTTTGAATGCTCCTTCTGTCAGAAGTTCACCTTCATGGGGGCCGACAAGGGCTGGAAGGTGATATACCGCAACTGCTTCCTTCCTGGACTTTTCCACCCAATTGAACTTCGCTTCATACCCGGCGGATGAAAACCCAATGGAAACCGCTATGAAACCAAGCACACATACCATTGAGAACATGATTGTTTCAAGCCAGAATGTTCTTTTGCTTGAAACTGATTGGTCGATAACCTTCAGCAGATAAATCAGCCCGGCGGCAAAACTGACAGCCAGGATTGCTTCCCCAATCGCTGCGGTTGTAACGTGGATATGCAGCCAATAGCTTTTCAAAGCGGGGATGAGCGGGCTTATTTCCCTTGGGAACATGCTTGCATAGGCAATGACCAAAAGGGCAACTGGCATAGTAAAAAGGCCAAGTAAATTGGATTTATAAATAAAATAAATGAAAATGAAAGCGCCGACAAGTGCCATTCCAAAAAACGTTGTAAACTCAAACAGATTGCTTACCGGCGCGTGGCCAGCGGCAATCCATCTCGTGATGAAATAGCCAAGCTGGGCGAGGAAACCCGCAATCGCTGTTGTTATTGCGAGGAATCCCCATTTGCTGTTTCTTTCCGATTTAATCGCCCCGCCGAACAGCAGCGTGGCTACAAGGTATAAAACAAAAGCTATGAAAAGCAAATTACTGCTTAGTGCCGCCAAGTTCCGCCTCTCCTTCCGGTTTGCTTTCCTGAAGCTGGTCTTCAGGAACTTTAATTGTTGTATCTGCAAGGACCATTTCAATTTCACGCTTTAGCCCATGCCAGTTTTTATTCGTATGTGCGGCCACCCAAATATCACCGTTTCTCTTCTGGATCCAAATCCGCCTATGGTTCCAGTAGGCCCCCTGGATGACACCGATCATGAATATGATGCCTCCGAGCGCAATCAGCCATAGGGTCCTGTCTTTCCTTACGGTAAGGGCGGTCACATTCTTCGTTTCGACAGCCCTGAATTCCATTTTATACTTATTGTTTCCTTCCGGCTCGATCGTTTGCCTGATTGCGGCGAAGCTGACTTCCCCTTCCGGTTTGTCCGGGGTGGTCATCTTAAACACAAATGCTGGATTATTGGGGATACGTGACTTTGTGTCCGGCTCCCCGTCTTCACCAAATTCGAAATCAGGATAATAGCCTAAAAGCCGGACTTTATAGCCATTTCCAAGGTCATAGTTTTTTTTCGGCTCATACAAATCTATTTTTATGTCACCGAAAGTTTTTCCTGTGTCCTTTTCGGCAAGAGAGAATGACATGGTGTTTAATTCATCGAGCTTATAATCAACCTGATATAGGGCAAACCCTTCGAATTTCAAAGGTTCGTTGACTTTAATCTCGTAGTCTTTCAATTTTACAAGCTTAGGCTTTTCGCCTGGAAGGGACTCGGACGATTTTTTGTATAGGACGACATCTGATTGGTACGTCTTCGCGACAGTTCCGGCCCTTTCAAGTGCCTCCCTGAACACCTGGTCATCTTTATCCTTGTCGTAAACTTCAAGAATGAATTTATTGTTTTTTAGATAGTACTCATTTTCGGTACCCGGTATTGCCTTCGTTTCCCCTTCCCGGATCCAAAGGACTTTGTCAATGTACATTCCAGGTACAAAGCGAAGCATGCCGCCAATCAAAAAGATAATCAGGCCGACATGATTAACGTAAGGGCCCCATCTGGAGAACCGGCCTTTTTCGGCAAGCAGGTTCCCGTCCTCTTCACGGACCTTATAATTTTTTGATTCCAGGTTCTTTTTCACTTTCCCAACAGTCGAATCGCTGGCTGCGTTTTCAGTAATCCCGAATACCCGCTGCTTTTTTAAAAATCCGTCATTCCGGATTACCCGCTGCGCCTTTAGCGCCCTGTACAGTGGGATGACCCGGTCAAGGCTGCAAATGACAAGCGAGATGCCGATCATCGCAATTAGGATTAGGTACCACCAGGAACTGTACATATTATGGAAGCCAAGTGCATAATAGACTTTCCCCAGCCACCCATACTGGTCCGCATAATACTCATCCGGCGGCATGATTGGCGGTATGTACATTTCCTGGGGCAGAATCGTTCCGATAGCAGATGCGACTAAGGTGATGACGATGAGCCATACCCCTACCTTTACGGAAGAAAAAAAGTTCCAGATCTTATCAATTATGGTTTTGTTATAAGTCTGCGAACGCCGGGAGCTTCCTTCGTAGCGCATGTCATGCAGCTTTTCAGCAGCGGCCGTTTCGTCGAGCCCCTTTCCGCAAGCCTCGCACAGCACCGTGCCATGTGGATTCACATGGCCGCACTCACACTTAACATCCATCATTTTAAAAACTCCCTATTTCTTTAAGGTTCGATGCTTTCCATGAATTGCTTAATCGTTTGCTCCGTCAGCTGGCCAGTATGGTATTTAATTATTTTCCCGTCCTTGTCCACAAGGAAGGTCGCTGGAAGCTGGCCGACGCCGTATGCGTTCATAACCTGGCTTTCCTTATCCAGCAAAATTGGGAACTTAAGCCCATACTTCTCCGAAAAACTGCTTACGGCCACATTCGATTCGTTTATATTGACAGCAAGCACCTGTACCCCTCTGTCTTTAAACTGCAAATATTGATTATTGATAAATGGCATTTCCTTTTCACATGGTTTGCACCACGTACCCCAAAAATTAAGGAACACTCCCTGGCCTCTATAATCCGATAGCCTATGTTTGTTTCCCTCAAGATCTGTAAGGACAAAATCAGGCGCCATATCGCCGGCTGCGGCCCTCGTGCGTTCTTCTTTAGTGAAATTCGCGTAAAGGGTATAGACTACGGCTGCGACCAAAAGCACCAGAATGGCTGTCCTCATTGCCAACCGCCGTTTTTTCATTGCTGTTCCCCCAAATATATTGATGTCTGATAAATTATAACACTTTTCAACATGGCCACTGTGCAAACGTTTTGGAAATTGTGACAGATTTATGAATTCTTCTTCTCCGTTTTCATTGCGAGGGCCCTTAGCTGCTTTACCTCATGGGGCGTCAGTTCCCGCATTTCGCCGGCTTTCAATCCGCCAAGAGTCAAGAAACCATAACGTTCACGCTTCAGCTTGGATACGGGGTGTCCAATTGCCTCGAACATGCGCCTTACCTGCCTGTTCCTGCCTTCATGAATGGCAATCTCGATGATGGCGGTTTGCTTCTTTTTATCACCAGAAAGCATTTTCACCTTGGCTGGCGCCGTTTTCCCATCCTCCAGTTTAATCCCCTTTTCCAGCTTCCTTAGGGCTTCCCTTTGAGGAATCCCTTCTGTCTTTGCCACGTACACCTTGTCAATTTCACTCCTCGGATGCATAAGCAAATTCGCGAAATCCCCATCGTTCGTCAGAAGCAGAAGGCCAGAAGTATCATAATCCAGCCGCCCTATCGGAAAAATCCTTTCCTTAATATCCGGGAAGAAATCCGTGACAGCTTTCCTGCCCTTTTCATCCTTGACCGTCGAGATGACTCCACGAGGTTTATAAAATAGGAAATAAACCGGTTCCTCCCGTTCAATCTGGACTTCTTCCACTTCCACGCGGTCCGAAGGAGACACCTTTACCCCCAGCTCCGTAATGACCTTGCCATTCACCTTGACTTTTCCTTCCTTTATCAGGTCTTCAGCTTTCCTTCTTGATGCGATCCCCGCCCGGGCGATCACCTTTTGCAACCGTTCCATCTATGCCACCTCAATAATTTCCTGTTTGTTATAGTGAAATTGTTTTCTAATGAATTATGACACAATTCCGCCTGATTTCAAAGTTTCAGAACCTATTTCCAAAAGCCCTGACCCTAAAGGCGAACTACAAAAACCCGCCATTCGTATGAAAGGCGGGTTCTGTAAACTTTTTTGGTAAAGTGAACCTTCCATCAGAGGTGGTTTTTCCTCTGATGGTTAGGTGAACTTATCGGACCTTTAGGGACAGTTGCCCTTTTGGGCTTACTGTCCCTTAAGTGTGGGGCAAAGTGAACCTTCCATCAGCGATGGTTTTCCGAAAGGCGTGCAGCCATAAAATCAAAAGACAAGGAGGGCGACAAAAATTGCGATGAAGATTCCAACTATATCCGCAAGAAGGCCGACTTTCAACGCATCGCCCATTTTTCGGATTCCGACGGAACCGAAATAAACAGTAAGGACATAGAAGGTGGTATCAGTGCTTCCCTGGAGGATTGATGCGAGGCGTCCCGGGAATGAATCCGGCCCGTACGTGGCAATGAGGTCGCTCGTCATGCCGAGTGCCGCGGTACCTGAAATTGGCCGGATTAAGGCGAGCGGGACAATTTCAGGTGGCAGCCCCAAATTCGTTAACCCTGGCCTTATCCAGCCTGTCAATGCATCGAGTGCCCCTGAAGCCCTGAAAATGGAGACGGCAACCAGCATGCCGACCAGGAAAGGAATAATTGATACAGCGATTTTTATGCCTTCCTTCCCACCCTCTACAAAGCTTTCATACGTTGGAACGCGCTTCAGTGTTCCAACTATTAGGATGGAGGCAATTATTAAAGGGATAAACCAAAGTGAAATTGCTGCGATTGTTCCCATCTCATCATCCTTTACGGCTTCTTCGCCAATAAAAATACCGGTCTATCATGATAGCGGCGATCGCCGATAGTGCTGTAGTAATCAAGGTAGGAACAACGATTTCCGCTGGCGAAGCAGAATTGTAATTTAAACGGATTGCGATTACGGTCGTTGGCAATATGGTCACACTCGCTGTATTGATCGCTAGGAAGGTAACCATAGAGCGGCTCGCCATATCTTTTTTATTGTTCAGTGACTGCAATTGTTCCATCGCTTTTAAACCTAAAGGAGTGGCCGCATTGCCGAGGCCGAACATATTGGCGATAATATTGGACATGATGTATCCCATGGCGGGATGGTTGGCTGGTACTTCTGGAAAAAGGGGCCTGATAATCGGTTTGAAAAGTTTGGCCAGCATTTTCAAAATGCCGGATTCTTCGGCGATTTTCATCATTCCGAGCCAAAAAACCAGGATGCTCACCAATCCTATGCAAAGTGTTACGGCGTCTTTCGCACCTTGAAATATGGCCTGGTTCACCTCATGCATCGTACCGTTGAACATGGCAAAAACAATCCCAATAAGGGTGAGGATGACCCATATATAATTAACCATTGCTTTTTAAACCAATCGCTTTTGATATTAACCGTTTGAAGCTGCCAAGATATCCGGTCTTCTTTTTTTCGTGCGGCTTAAAAAGGATTGGAACAGATTTGACAGCCCTGCCATCAAGATAAATGACGGCTTTCCCGGCTGCAGCCCGCCCGTTGACAACCTCTCCCGAAAACTTGCCTCCCTTCGGATTTTTCAGCTTGTAATCAACAGAAAACTTGCCGATTTCACTCTCGGTCGCGGGGAATAAAACGGGATTTGTAATATAGAGGCTGCCATTCCGGTAAGGCTCTCTATCAAGCTTGATTGTTCCTTTTGGGATTATTTCCGCCATATCAAAAGTCCCAAAACCTGATTCGAACATGCCGATATGGTCCTTCCAGTCACTCGGAGCGTTAAGGGTAACGGCAATCAGTTCCATATCCCCCTTTTTCGCTGTGGTCACGAGTGTCCTTTTCGCGCGCTTAGTATAGCCAGTCTTGCCCCCGGTACAAAAAGGGTACATCGAAAGGAGGCGGTTTTTATTCCTCCATTCCCTGTCCCAAACTTCCTCCGGGTTCGGCGCACGATGGATTTTTGTCCCGGAAATCTTTCTAAATACCTCATTGTTCATGGCATACCTGGTCAGCAGCGCCATATCATATGCCGTTGAAAAATGGTTTTCTTTGTTATCAAGCCCGTGCGGATTGGAAAACACAGTATTGTACATACCAATTTCCGATGCTTTCTGATTCATCAAGAAAGCGAAACCCTCTTCACTTCCCCCAACAAATTCGGCAATCGCGGCGGCCGCGTCATTTCCTGAGCGCAGCATAAGGCCATAAACAAGATCCTTAAGGGTGATTCGTTCCCCGGGCTTCAAATAAATCGACGACCCCTCTGTCCGGACCGCGCGCTCGCTTACCTTGACATAACGGTCCATCTTTCCGGATTCAATGGCGAGAATCGCGGTCATGATTTTCGTTATGCTTGCGATCCGCATCTTGGTATGAGGGCTTTTTTCAAATAAAACACGCCCTGTTTTTTGCTCCATTAATACCGCCGCTTGCCCGCTTACCGAGAATGCTGCAGCGGGACGTGCCGGGACAACGCCAAACATTAGGAAAATAATAAGAATGGTGGTGGCTGGTCGTCTGAATATTTTCATTGCGGGTTCGCTCTCCTACTTGTATTTGTACAAGTTTATGCCGGGACCCGTCCAATATGACCTAAACAACAAAGGGGGATTTCAAAAACCCAGCGGCGGGGAAAGTAAAAAATAAAACAGGGTTGCCCCTGTTTCAGTTTGATAGATATTGAATTTTTTATGCTTAATTGTTCTGGAGTACAAATTCGAGCGGGGAATTCAGTTCAAAGCTCCCCTTTGATTCAAGCGATTCATAGATTCCCTGAACCTTCGAATAATCGATATCTTTGAAATAGGAGGCGAACTCCTTTTGTGTGTGAAGGTAAAGCCTTTTTCGGCTGCGCAATCCGGGGTTTTTTATCATGCAGGCAAGTGCCACCAAATCCTTAAAGTAGACGTCTTTGCCACCAGCGCTGAATAACGGATCATTATCGAATGGAACAAATTCAGAGAATATTTCATCAAAAAAACGGAGATACAGCACATGGAGCGTTTTTTCCTGGCCCCCGTCAATATATGTAAGTTCACTCCTGTTAAAAAAGTCTTCGGATGTATTCGACTTTTCCTTTTCAAGTTCGTATCCAATGCTCTTTTTAATGATCATGCCGGCTTCCCTCTCCTTATCATCATTCATATTTCCATTTTAACACATTACTGGGGCTTACGGACTTTCCTGCTTCATGGAATGCAAGTGGGAATAATAGGACTACGCCCGCTTCACTCCTGTCCCTGGAATTTTCCAAAAAACAGGTCGGCTTCTTCCTGGATGAATTCTTCTTCGTTCTTTTCAGGAAGCGGCGGCAGCTCTTCCAGGCTTTTTAGCCCAAAGTAATCAAGAAATTCTTTTGTAGTCCCATACAGGTATGCCCTCCCCGATCCTTCTGCCCGGCCAGCTTCTTTGATAAGTGCTTTTGACATTAATGTCTGCAGTGGCCTCTCCGTTTTTACGCCCCTTATCTCCTCAATTTCCGCTCTGGTGATGGGCTGTTTGTAGGCGATTATAGCTAGTGTTTCCAGCGCCGCCTGTGAAAGGCTGGCGGTGCCTGGCGATTCAAGTAGTTTTTGCAGATATGGCGCATTGTCTTTCTTTGTGCCCAGCTGTACCGTTCCCGCCAATAGTATGACGATCAGGCCGCGTGAAGGGTCGTTCTCGAGCTTGTCTTTTAATTCCCCGACCAATTCCGATGCCCTTGGCTCGTCCACCTCCATGGCTTCGGCGATTTGCTTGATGGTTAGACCTTCATCCCCCGCGGCGAATAATAGGCTTTCAAGAATGCTATGGTAATTAATAATATCCAACTGCGGCCGCTCCTTTCCTTGCGGGAATGATTTGAATCCCGCCGAAATTCTCCATTTGTTCCGCGATAATCTCATTCCGTTTCATTAGCTCGAGGACCGCCAGGAACGTAACGACTATATATTCTTTTTCCGGAACAGGGAACAAATCAAAGAAATCGGTCGGAACTGCCTTATCTCTCAATAGGACAAGGATTTCATCCATCCTTTTTTCAATCGAGATTTCCTGGCGGGCAATTTTTGTGGCAAGTGGTTTTTGCAGGCGCTTTCTCCTCATTAGCTTTTGGAGCGCGCCTAGCATATCATAAAGCGATACTGAGGGAGCGAGCGCTCTCTGCGTGATTGCTTCTTTCTGGAACTCGGATAGGTCGCTTGGCGCTTTCGTATAAATCAAGCTCCGTTCTTCCTCGAATCCCTTTAAATCCAGCGCCGCTTCCTTAAACTTTTTATACTCGATTAGCCTTTCGACGAGTTCGTTGCGCGGATCCTCTTCAAAGCCGGTTTCAAAACCCTCTTCAAACAACTCCTCTTCCTGCTTGGGCAGGAGCATCTTGCTTTTAATTGCTAAAAGGGTCGCAGCCATAACAAGGTATTCACTAGCCAGGTCGAGTTCCAGTTCTTTCATGGTATGGATATATAGAAGGTATTGCTCTGTTATCTGAGCGACCGGAATGTCATAAATATCAATCTCGAGAGAATTGATTAAGTGGAGCAGCAGATCAAGCGGCCCCTCGAATGTATCGAGCTTCACATTATAATGCATAAATTTTTCACCAAAATTTCTTTTGTATTTTCATATGACTGAACGGGTACAAACAGCCGCACATGGCCATCAGGACGAACCGGGTCTCTTTTTCATCCAAAACCTCTAATCCGGACCCATTCCTCCCCGTTTAGCGTTGATAAACTATTACTAGTATAGAGGATTGAAAAAGGTTATTCCAACAAGAATTTTTCAAACGGATCCCGATAGGATGATTTTGGCAGAACAAGAAAAACAGATAAAAAGGATATTCGCCCAGACATAATGCACGGCTCCTTCATAGCATGTATGGAAAAGATACCTAACCAATAGGAGGTTATAGTATGGGAGATGGAGTACGCTGCGGTTTTGGAGCAGGTTTTGCTTTAATCGTTGTCCTATTCATTCTGCTGGTCATTGTTGGTGCCGCCTGGTACTAATCAAAGGCCTGAAACAAGCGCGAAGGAGCCCGCAATTGCCTTGCGGGCTCTTTGGCGTCCCTTTGTGGTAAACTGTGTTTAGACCAACCAAACTGCGGGAGGATTGGCATGTATCCTGATGCATTTATCAACTATCTGGCTCATTTCCATGGCGACAGGGATTACTTTGAATGCCATGAAATACTGGAGGAATATTGGAAAGAAATTGACAAAGGAAATAGGGATTCCATATGGGTTGGTTTCATCCAACTGGCGGTTGGCTGTTACCATTATCGGAGACAAAATATAGCCGGTGCGACTAAAACCCTTGCAAAAGCCAGGTCCATTTTTTCCGGCGGGGAGAAGGCCCTTATTTCTCTTGGAATTGATGAAAAAAAATTATTATCACGATTAGATGGGCTCATTTCGAGGGTAAAGGAAGAAAAAGAATATACAGGATTCACTATTCCAATCAAGGATAGCAAACTTGAAGAGCTTTGCATCCAGGCATGCCGCGTAAAAGGGGCTGTATGGTGCGATGACTCTTGCCATCCGCCAGCCAGCATTATCGACCGCCACAAAATCCGTGATCGGTCCATGGTTATTTCTGAAAGGGTAGAGGCCCTTGAGCGGAAAAAACAAAACGCGGGAAGTGATTAAACCTCACTTCCCGCGCTTTCATCATGTGAACACTTTTCCAAAAACGGAGCGGTCAATTCATTCGCTTCGATCTTTTTTTCCGGAAACAACTCCCGGATGCCGGCAATCATCGCCCGCCCAATTCCTTGGGAACGATGGGATGGATTTACGGAAATATGCTGGATTTCTGCTGTTTCGTCGCTTGTATGGACAATGCCTATCAAACCGGTAATGTCTTCTTCCTTCCAAAGGAAAAGCTGCCACCCTTCAGCAGTTTCGTATTGTTTCATCGATTGCTGCAATTTCTTAATATCTTTTTCGCCGGGCATAAAAGACAAAAGCCCCATAGCGATTTTTTCAAATTGTTTTTTATAGCGAATTAACATTTTGATCCCTCATTATAGTTATAGGCCCATTCCTGCACCATATTATTTGGATTGAATGGTTTTGATTAGTATATGTATATTGTCCCCCGAAGTTACGCTATCGTTAATCATACATAATTTTGCTCACCGGGGCAACCGCAACAGGGAAGGATGGCGGCAGGCAATGTTTTATTCCAACAGTCACGCGATAAACGCCCAGTAAATGATGCCCCAAATCATCGCGAAGGCCAATAGCCCCAACAGGAGCACAAGGTTGTTTTTATTCGGCATTTGGTCCCACCTCCACTAAAATGGATGCCAATGCCAACAATTCTACACTATTATCTAACTTTTATCCATACCCCCTGCCCACCGGGATTTCAAGGGTTGGCAAATTAGACCCAAAGGGTTGCCTATTGGAAAATTAAACGATACTACGGAGGATACTATGAAAAAGTTTCTTTGTTGTTTTGCTGCTGCTTTCGTTTTTACAATGCCTTTTGCTGTTTCCGCGGATTTGGCCGAGGGTGACATGATTGTGACATTGGGCGAAAACCTGTCCGAAGCGCAAAAAGAGGCACTATTAAAAGAAATGGGCGCTCCCTCTGGCGTAGAGGTAATAACTGTGTCAAATGAGGAAGAGCATCAATATTTGGGGAAATACGTACCAAAAACGATGATCGGCACGAGGGCGATTTCTTCTTCCGCCACAACGGTTAATAAGAAGGATACTGGCCTTACAGTCAAAACAAAAAACATTACCTGGGTAACGGATGAAATGTATCTGAATGCCCTCATGACAGCCGGGGTGAAAGATGCCAGCATTTACATCACCGCGCCGGTTGCCGTTTCGGGGACTGCTGCACTTACAGGGATTATTAAAGCCTATGAAATTTCAGCCAATGAAACGATACCCGAGAATATAAAACAGGCTGCGAACGAGGAAATGGTCGAAACCGCGAAACTTGGCGATTCAATTGGCAAGGAAAACGCGTCAGCCTTAATTGCGAAGGTAAAGGAAGAAATCGCAAAGGATAAACCGAAGGACGAAGCGGAACTTAAAGCTCTGATTGAAGAGCAGGCCAAGGAGCTCAAGGTTGAGTTAAGCAGTGAAGAACTCAATTCACTGACAGCCCTCTTTAAAAAACTCCAGGATTTGAATATCGACTGGGGCCAGGTCGGGGACCAGCTCGACAAGGCGAAGGACCAATTTACAAAATTCCTTGATTCAGAAGAAGGACATGGAATATTGGCGAGCCTGAAAAAGTTCTTCAAAAGCATCGCCGATGTCATCCGCTCATTTTTCGAATAGGATAATAGAGTACGATAATGATTGAATCAAAGACATACTTGAACTTGTTTTTTAAAAATTCCAACAAAAAAACTGCCCTATTTGCGGGCAGTTTCTTTCTTAACGGAAGATAGATATGGGAGATCATGCTGAAGGAGGTCTTCATAGGTCTCCCTTTTGACAACGAGCGCGGCCTCGCCATTTTCGGCAAACACTACCGCTGGGCGAGGCAGCCTGTTATAATTGTTCGCCATTGAGTATCCGTATGCACCTGTGCAAAATACCGCTAGAATTTCTTGTTTCCCGGAATCCGGCAGCGGCAGATCCCAAATGAGCATATCTCCGGACTCGCAGCATTTACCGGCGATCGAGACTGTTTCTTTAGCCTCAGCGAGCGGCCTTGATGCGAGAACGGCCTCATATTTTGCCTGGTAGAGGGCAGGCCTGATGTTATCGCTCATGCCCCCGTCGACAGCAAGGTACTTCCTGACCCCGGGAACTTCCTTGGTCGAACCTGTTTTGTACAAGGTTATTCCCGCATCGCCCACAAGCGAGCGGCCAGGCTCGATCCATATTTCAGGCATTTCCATTGAATGTGAAGCTGCCAGGCTTTTTACCTCGGTTATGATTTCACTCACGTAGGCCGATGGCGGAAGGGGCCTGTCTTCGTCTGTGTACCTGATTCCAAAGCCTCCGCCAAGATTTAGGACCTTTGTTTTAAAAGAATAGGAATTTTTCCAATACGCCAGTTTTTCGACAATTTTCTTGGCAGCCAGGATAAAGCCTGTTGTTTCAAATATTTGAGAACCAATGTGGCAATGCACGCCAAGAACTTCAAAATGTGAATCATCCAGCGCGGTTTTCAAAGCAAGTTCCGCCTGCCCATTCTGCAAATCAAAGCCGAATTTTGAATCTTCCTGCCCGGTAAGGATGTAGTCATGGGTGTGGGCTTCAATTCCGGGAGTAACCCGGAGAAGGATAGAAGCCTTTGCCTGCTTTTCGGCGCAAATGTCCTTCAGGAGGGCGAGTTCATGGAAATTATCGACTACAACGCAGCCAATTCCAACATCAATAGCCATTTCCAGTTCTTCCCTGCTCTTGTTGTTCCCATGAAAATGAATCTTCTCAACGGGGAATCCGGCTGCCCGGGCGGTATAAAGCTCCCCACCTGAAACAACATCAAGAGACAGCCCTTCCTCTGCGGCCAGCTGGGTCATTGCAATTGTTGAAAACGCCTTGCTTGCATAAGCAACCTGCGCCTTTACTCCATGCTTTTCGAATTCCCGCTTAAATCCCCTTGCCCGTTCCCTTATCAGTGCGACATCATATACATAAAGCGGGGTGCCATAACGGTTCGCCAATTCAATGGCGTCCACCCCCCCAATTTCCAGGTTCCCCGCTTGATTTACTCCAATAGTCCCATGAAAATGCATGAAATCCCTCTCTCTGTAAAAAATGGCGTCAAATCATGTCTGTTTTGGGCATTCGGGTAAAGAAAAGGACAGGCCCTTGGCTGGTACTGTCCAAAAACGAATAAGCCCGTCCTTTTTATTAAAAATTACTTTAGCATATCCATCTCCTTTCCGCAATGCATTTCCACTACTTCGATGATTGGCGGGAACGATTGTCTGCATGCATGATTTTAGGGCGTAGAATGGCGCCCGGAACGGCCCTTCGAATCAATATTTGTATGCACGCTTTCGGATCGAAAGGGATAAATGGCCACATATACGGAATGCCGAATGATTTAATCCGGATTAAGAGCAGCAGGTAAACCGTTATTCCAATGATAAAACCAGGTGTATGGAAAAGAGCGACGATAATCAGCAACATGAACCTGGCAATTTTATTCGCGACGCTCAGCTCGTAACTTGGCGTGGCAAAAGTGCCAATTCCCGAGACTGCTACATATAGGATAACCTCCGGCAAAAATAGGCCGACATCAACCGCAATCTGTCCGATGAGCACAGCCGCGATTAAGCCCATTGCCGTGGATAACGGAGTAGGAGTATGGATGGCGGCGATGCGGAGGAATTCGATGCCAAGGTCCGCAAGAAGCAGCTGGATGAAAACCGGAATGCTGCTTTTTTCGTTCGGCCCTATATAAGCTAATTTTTCCGGGAGCAGCCCTGGCTCCAAAACAAATAAATACCAGAGCGGAAGAAGCAAGATGGAAGAAAGGATTCCTAAAAACCTTGTCCAGCGAACGAAAGTTCCCACCGCCGGTGATTGCCGGTATTCCTCGGCATGCTGGACATGATGGAAATAGGTTGCAGGGGCAATGATGACGCTTGGTGAAGTGTCGACATAAATAAGGACATGCCCCTCCAGCAAGTGGACGGAAGCAACATCCGCCCTTTCCGTATATCGAACAAGCGGATACGGATTAAACCCTTGTTTCACGATGAACTCCTCGACTGTCTTATCCGCCATTGGAAGGCCGTCAACTTCGATTGCCTTAAGCTCTTTCCTAACCTTGTCCACAAGCCCCGGATTAGCCACATTTTCGATATAGCCAATCGCGACATCGGTTTTTGACCTTAAGCCGATGTGCATAAGTTCAAAGCGGAGCCGCTCATCACGTATTCTCCTTCTCGTCAGTGCGGTGTTCAGGACGATATTTTCGACAAAGCCATCCCTTGAACCCCTGACAACTTTTTCAGTATCCGGCTCTTGCGGCTGCCTGCCGGGGTAACCTCTCGTATCGACGGACAAGCCGACCCCTTCACCTTCCATTACGAATACAATCAGGCCGGAAAGGACCGCGGTTACAAAATCCTCGATCGAATAAACCCTTGAAACCGATTGATGGACGATATTTTGCTCCAGGTATTGGACAATGCCAGACACCATTTTTTTACTATCATTGAGTTCATCAAGTGTTTCAATAATCTCGATGATAAAAGCTGTATCACACAGGCCGTTTACATAATAAAAATGAACGCCCTTCCTGAGCACCTTGAGTTTCCGGACGCCAAGGTCAAAGCTTTTGCCCAATCCTGCATGTTCCTTCATATAGGTTTCGATTTCCTCAAGGGATTTTGGCAGCAGCGTTTTCTCCTCATTCTTGCTGATCATAGCAACCGCTCCTTTCGAGAATAATCTCAACCGCTTTTTTCGTAATCGGTGCGCCCAAAGCATAATGATCCCTGCGCGCCATTTTTCCGATGTCCCCTATTCCAACAACGATTGGCGCATTCAGGCTATCAAGGCAATAAACCGTGTCCCCGTATATTCTCCCGAATTCCATTTCCTGAACGCCGAATTTATCAACCCCTTTGGGCGTTAATTCCCCAAAACGGTCTATGCAGACGTCAACACGCGTCCATTCGGCCATATGCGTGTTGGAGGCAACCGCCACAATGCCCAACACCTCTATTTCAGGGTGGGTCGCGACATATTTCAAAGCCGCCTCGCCCGGGCCTTCCCCTATTAATCCGCTATCGTCAAACATGACTAAAACCGGATCCTTTTCAGCTTTCTTGATAAGGCTGACAATATCCGGCCCTCCAAGCGAGGAAGGGTTCCCCGAAGACAGGGAAATGCATCGGCCTCCAATTTCCGCCGCTACGTGTTCGACAGCCTTTCTAGCATACTCATCGCCATCGGTAATCAAAATTACCTTCCTTGGCATTCAGCCCCCCCTCCTTTCCTGCACGATTAGCGTTTAACAAAATATAGCCATTGAAAGAGTGAACCAAAAATCTTCCCAAAAACAACAGCCATAAGCAATGTAATGATTTTCCCATCAATGTTGAGTCTTTTGGCTAGGATTGGAATTACATTAAGGACCTCAGCCAGGGCGCCGGCGATCATGCCTACAAAAAGCCCCCCTGCAAGGCCCATTGGAATAAGGAATAACGGGGAAATTCCCACCACCGGGTCCCGAAGGCCGCCGTAGATTCCAGCCATAGTGCCAATGATAATGGCCGCTTC
The DNA here is from genome assembly GCF_003362805.1 of Neobacillus piezotolerans. GTDB lineage: Bacteria > Bacillota > Bacilli > Bacillales > Cytobacillaceae > Bacillus_D > Bacillus_D piezotolerans. The sequence goes on along the minus strand of NZ_QNQT01000015.1, from coordinate 41,916 downwards.
ATACAAGACTGCCTTGTCTGTGGTTTTTGATATTTGGGCAAGGCGCGGTATGATGCCAAGTACAGTCAAAAATGCCACGAATCCGGAACCCACCGCTAGCCCGCCGCTAACGGCAATAAATATTGTTATAATGACCTCAATCGTCGTCAAGGCGCTTCATACTCTCCTGGTTTTCGTGAATCATAACGTAATTATCCATTGACTGCTGGTAATTGAACATTTCGACCTCCAGTGGGCTGGGTTCCTCATTGATCCGCTTCTTAAATATGTGATTGAAAAACAAGACCATTCCCATCCCCAACCCAAGGGAATAAGGGATTTGGAATAACAGGGGGGATTCGTCAACTTCCCCTGTAATAATAGTGTACAGCTTGGCCTGAACGTCCTTCATGCTGACATCATCATGGAAATTCATGATGGCCATCGCCGACCCGAAAAACAGCAATAACCATATTAGGATGAAAAAAGGCAATGAAAGCACACGCCTTTTTTCAATATTTACTTCAATCAGGGTCTGGGCCGGCCCGATGGCCTGGATATCGGCTCCTTGAAACAAACCAGTTATTTTTTTTATTACCTTCATGGCATCGATGACAACGAAATTACTATCCCTTTTCGTAATTTGGTGGATGGACAATTCCTTAATCGCCCGCTCCATGCCTTCGGGGGCGAGAACCTGCGCGATATCCCCAATTCTGATTTCCTGTCCCTGGCTTGCAAATATCCTGTTCCTCATGCGGATATAGACTGTTTTTTCCAAAACACTCACTTCCAGACATAGATTTCCTTGTATTGCTAGTATGGTTGAATCCCGCTCCCTTAATGAAAGGCAATAATTGCCTCGGCATGGGAAAAACATGTACTTTTGGGAATAAAAATGGTTCTTCACCATAAGTGCTTGTTTAGGATAAAATGCCAGATGTAAATGTTGATTGGAGCGAAAGGCGCGCAGACTCCTGCGGGAAAAGCTGGCCAGGGGAGACCCCGCAGGCATGGGTTTCGCCGAGGAGGCTCCATTGTGCTCCTGCGCCAAAGATTATTCAAGGATGCTTAACTTCAGCTCGTCGCAAAGCTACACGAAGCTTATCCAAGATGCTTTTCTTGGAGTTACTTTCGTAGCTGCTTGACTGCCCGCGGAAAGCGAAGCGCCTCGCGACAGACAAAAACCGCCTGTCCCTGCGATGATTATTCTTGGAAGCTTTCCTTTGTGTAGCTTAAATCAACATTTGCGAAACCACTTTTTGTGGTGAAGAACCATAAAAAAAACCACACGGATTAAATATCCATATGGTTTTTCATTTGCTGCAATATTTTCTTTTCCAGGCGGGATACCTGCACTTGGGATATCCCTAGGCGCTGGGCTACTTCTGATTGCGTCTGGTCTTTGTAATACCGTAAATAAACAATCAGTTTCTCCCTTTCATCCAGTTCCTCAATCGCCTCTTTCAATGCGATTTTATCAAACCATTTTCCGTCGTTTCCATCATCGATTTGGTCCAGGAGAGTAATCGGGTCACCGTCGTTTTCATACACTGTTTCATGAATTGAAGCCGGTGCGCGTGAAGCCTCCTGGGCAAGGATGATTTCTTCCGGCATAATCCCCAGGTGGGCGGATAATTCATTGACAGTCGGAACCCGGCCGAGCGTTTTGGATAGCTCATCTTTCGCCCTGCGTATTTTATTTCCGGTCTCCTTTAGGGAGCGGCTTACTTTTACTGTTCCATCGTCCCGGATGAACCTTTGTATCTCCCCGATAATCATCGGAACCGCATAAGTGGAGAATTTAACATCATAGGACAAATCGAATTTGTCCACAGATTTTAAAAGGCCGATACAGCCGATCTGGAAAAGATCGTCTGGGTCATAGCCCCGGTTCAAAAACCGCTGGACAACCGACCATACAAGCCTCATGTTCTTTTCAACGATCGTATCGCGTGCCTGTTCATCGCCATCATGGCTTCTCTTAATTAATTCCTTTACCTCATGGTCTTTTAGAAACGGCTGGGTGCTTTCTTTTTTGACCTCTACGTCCATAGGCGGTCTCCTTAATTGCAAAGCATCTTGCTTCGGGATAAATTCTTCCGTAACCTGATTTCCGTGCCTTTTCCCTGCTCGGAATGAATGTCAACCTCGTCCATGAAGTTTTCCATAATCGTAAAGCCCATACCCGATCTCTCGAGCTCCGGCTTTGTTGTAAATAGCGGCTGGCGCGCCTCTTCGATATCCGCGATCCCATTCCCTTTATCTTTAATGGTGATTTCCACCGATTCAGCTTCAATCGCTACATCAATATAAACGATACCATTCGGATCATTGTCATAACCATGGATAATCGCGTTCGTAACAGCTTCAGAAACAACCGTTTTAATTTCTGTCAACTGATCCATCGTCGGATCAAGCTGGGCGATGAACGCGGCAACAGTTACCCTTGCGAAAGATTCATTTTGGCTAAGCGCCATGAATTTAAGGTTCATTTCGTTCCTCATCAGGCAACCCCCAATCTCTGAAGCGCGTTGGCTTCCGTTGGTTCCATCCTGATAATTTTGAATAAACCCGACATGTCCAGCAATCTTTCCACCGCCGCGGTGGCGGAGCAAACGACCAGTTCCCCGTGAAGCTGCTTGAGCTGTTTATATCTTCCCAAAATGACACCCAGACCGGAACTATCCATGAATGTCAGCCCTTCGAGGTTCATGACAATATGGCGGATGCCTTGCCTTTCAATAGCCTCCGTTGCCTGGGATCGCAGCCCGTCAGCGGTATGGTGGTCAAGTTCACCGCTTAACCGGATGCATAATACTTCGCTTATAACTTCCATTTCGATGTTCAGACTCACTGTCTCCGGCCTCCTAATTTGTTTCTCCGGCAATTGTCCGGAATACCGGCCAATTTAGCCCGCCATGAATTGAGCGAGCCGCCTTACAGTGAGTTCAATTCGATATTCACACTGGCAAATCCTTCAACATAGACAAAACTAGTGGCAATTCGCTAAAGGTAGTGGAAAACATTTTGGATTCGACAGAGCTTCACTTCCCTGCTTTTGTGAACATTCCCATCGATCTTTTGTAAAGCGTCCACCAGCCAGCTTCGCCAACATTCCTGCTTGCGACCAAATCCCTTTCCTGCAGAACCCTGCCATCTTTCATCAACCTGATTGTGCCTACTTTCTCCCCTTTTTGGAGTGGGGCTTTCAGGTTTTTACTGATTTTGATGACCTTTTTGATGTCATCTATTTTTTCTCCCTTTTTGGTCAGGACTGAAATAGGCTCGCTCGTTACCGCTTCGATTTTTTTAATGCTGCCCTTGCTTACCTTCGCTTCCCCAACAGCGATATTCCTTTGGTATAGCGGATGGGTCTCATAATGTCCGAAGGCATAATCAAACATTTTTGAAACCTGGGCGTTTCTCGCCTTTGAGGTCGGAGCACCAAAGACAACGGCGATGACCCTCATTCCGTTCTTTTGGGCAGTTGCAGTCAAGCAATATTTTGCTTCCGATGTAAAACCTGTTTTCAGGCCATCTACTCCCGGATAGAAACGGACCAATTTATTCGTATTGACCAGCCAGAATTTTTTGTCCGTATTCTCACGCAGATACGCTTCATACATGCCCGTATACTTTGTTATATCCTCGTATTTTAGTAGTTCTTTCGCCATGACTGCCATATCGGCGGCCGTGCTTATATGGCCTTCTGCCGGCAGCCCGGTCGTATTTTTGAAAAGCGTATTCTTCAGGCCAAGTTCCTTCGCCTTCTTATTCATCCTGTCCACAAATGCTTCTTCGGAACCCGCGATCCTTTCCGCCATGGCGACGGATGCATCATTGCCCGAACCAATGGCTATCCCCTTCAGCAATTCACGCGTCGTCATTTCTTCGCCCGCTTCAAGGAAAATTTGGGAACCACCCATCGAAGCGGCATACTCGCTTGCACGTATTTTTTCATTAATGCCAAGCTTTCCCTCATCCAGGGCTTCCATAATCAGCAGCATGGTCATAACCTTTGTCATGCTGGCAGGCGGAAGGGGTTCGCGGCTGTTTTTTTCATATAGGACCGTCCCTGTGTCCCTCTCGATCAGAATGGCCGATTTAACCTCCTGGGCGAGATCGGCGGTCTTAGTTTCTTGTGCGGATGCCTCCGGTGAAACCAGTGTTATGGCTAACAGTCCAGCAAGAAGCAGTGAACTCAATCGTTTCATATGCATAACCCTCCATTCTTTATAGCCTCCATCATTTCCATAAATGGTCGTTTTATACAAAAATGCACAAAAAAAGAGGCGCCCATCTGGAGCGCCTCTTGAATGTTTTCTTATTCTGTTATTTCACCGTATATCAGAGTCGGCTTCTCTTTCGCAGTGTCTGAAAGCTTAATGCTGCGGTAAAGCATTTCCTTCACTTCCTCGACATTTTCGAAGTTGCTGTGGATTGCTGCGAGTGATTCTCCTTTTTGAACCTTATCGCCAATTTTTTTCTTTAAAATGATTCCGACAGCCAAATCGATCTCGGATTCTTTTGTCGCGCGGCCGGCTCCAAGGACCATTGCGGCAGTCCCCACCTCATCGGCGACAATTTCCGATACGAAGCCGTCTTCTTTCGCCTCAAGTTCATGAATATAGCTGGCCTTTGGAAGGCGGTCAGGATTATCCACGATAGAGGCATCTCCACCCTGCGCGCTTAGGAATACTTTCATTTTTTCTAGCGCGCTTCCATCCTTAATTGCTCTTTCAAGCTTCTCGCGTGCTTCTGAAAGGGATTCAGCCTTACCGGCAAGGTAAACCATATGGCTTCCCAGGGTTAGGCTTAATTCGGTCAAATCCTTTGGCCCTTCCCCTTTTAATGTATCGATTGCTTCCCTGACTTCAAGAGCATTGCCGATTGCGTATCCAAGCGGCTGGCTCATATCGGAAATGACGGCCATCGTTTTCCGGCCGACATTGTTTCCGATGCGGACCATTGCCTTAGCGAGTTCTTTCGAGTCTTCAAGTGTCTTCATAAAAGCCCCGGCGCCGGTTTTTACGTCAAGGACTATGGCATCGGCCCCAGCAGCGATTTTTTTGCTCATGATCGAGCTTGCAATTAAAGGAATGCTATCGACAGTAGCGGTTACATCCCGAAGCGCGTAAAGCTTTTTGTCTGCTGGAGTCAAATTGCCGCTTTGGCCGATGACAGCTATTTTGTTCCTGTTTACAAGGTCGATAAATTCTAAATTTTCAATCTCAACATGAAAGCCTTCGACCGATTCCAGCTTATCGACTGTTCCGCCGGTATGTCCAAGCCCCCGCCCAGACATTTTTGCGACCGGAACTCCCACAGCGGCGACAAGTGGGCCAACCACAAGTGTGGTTGTATCGCCGACACCGCCGGTCGAATGCTTATCGACTTTAATCCCTTCAATTTCTGATAGGTCAATTTGGTCACCTGACTCAGCCATCGCCATCGTCAAATCGGCTCGTTCTTTTTCAGTCATACCTTTATAAAAAATCGCCATTGTTAGCGCACTCATTTGATAATCAGGTATGGAGCCGTTTGTATAGCCTTCAATAATATAGTTTATTTCCTCCGTTGACAGTTCCAGACCGTCACGCTTTTTCTCGATTAAATCTACCATTCTCATTGAAATCACCACTGGTAAGTTATTTTGCCAAGCCCTTAACTACAATAGGGCTAGCTTTCGGAATCCGGAAGCTTTCCCTCAATTTTTCATCCACAGCGCGGTTATTTTAAATCCCCGAGGAAGCTTTCCCCATGTTCAGGCATCTTGACGCCAAAGTTTTCCGCTACAGTTGCTCCGATATCCGCAAAAGTTTTCCTCACCGCAAGCTCATTTCCCCCGTCCATTCTCTTCGAATAGACGAGAAGCGGCACGTATTCGCGGGTATGGTCCGTTCCCGGATGGACCGGATCGTTCCCATGGTCCGCCGTGATGATCAATAAATCATCATCATTCAGTTTTTCAAACACTTCCGGCAAACGGGCATCGTATTCCTCAAGCGCCTTGCCATAGCCTTCCGGATCGCGCCGGTGCCCATAAAGCGCATCAAAATCGACCAAATTCAAAAAGCTCAAGCCTGTAAAGTCCATTCCCAGAGTGTCTGCCAGCTTATCCATACCATCCATATTCGATACGGTCCGAAGGGATTTTGTTACGCCTTCCCCATCATAAATATCGGATATCTTCCCAATTGCAAGGACATCAAAACCTGAATCCTTCAATTCGTTCATGACTGTCCGGCCAAAAGGCTTCAAGGCATAATCATGCCTGTTCGCAGTCCTCTTGAAATTGCCGGGTTCCCCGATAAACGGCCGAGCGATGATTCGTCCAACCATATATTTTTCATCAAGGGTCAATTCCCTTGCGATCTCACAAATATTATATAACTCATCGAGCGATACAATCTCTTCGTGCGCGGCGATTTGCAAAACAGAATCGGCCGATGTATAAACGATCAGCGCGCCGGTTTCCATATGTTCCTTGCCCAATTCATCGAGGATGGCGGTTCCGCTCGCCGGCTTGTTCCCTATAATTTTTCTTCCGGTTTTTGCTTCAAGGTCGGAAAGCAATTCATCAGGGAATCCTTCTGGAAATACACGGAATGGAGTCTGAATATTGAGGCCCATGATTTCCCAATGGCCTGTCATCGTATCCTTCCCGTTCGACGCTTCCTGCATTTTTGTAAAATAGGCAAGCGGCTGTTGCTGTTTCTCTATTCCTTTAATTTCCCGGATATTGCTTAGGCCAAGCTTTTCCATATTCGGCATATTCAAGCCATTCATAGCTTCAGCTATATGGCCGAAAGTATCCGCACCTTTATCGCCGAATTTTTCGGCGTCAGGTGCTTCGCCTATCCCGACTGAGTCCATCACAATTAGAAAAATCCTTTTAAATTGAGGTGTCTTGCCCATTCAAAATCCCTCCTTCTTTATGGAGACCACAATAGCAAAGCTAGTTTACCCCTTAGGTAAATCCTTTAATCATAGAAAAAACGTCAGAAGTCTGACATCTTTATTTTACTAAATGGCTGTAAAAATACAAGAAAAACAATAGGAATTTTTTATAGGCGGAGCGAGCGAAGCCGGACAAAAATTGCCCGGCTCCGTTCTCGTATTCTATCAAGCTCTTGGATGAAATTTACTGTATACATCCCTTAGCCTGACTTTGGTTACATGAGTATAAATCTGGGTCGTCGAAATATCCGAATGGCCCAGCATTTCCTGGACCGCCCTTAAGTCCGCCCCATTTTCAAGAAGATGGGTCGCAAATGAATGGCGGAGCGTGTGAGGGGTAAGGTCCTTTTCTATTCCTGCATCGGAAGCAAGCTTTTTAAGTATTTTCCAAAATCCCTGGCGTGTAAGCCTCTTTCCCTGGTGATTAAGGAAAAGAGCGTCTTCCCTTGGCTTTTGGCGCGGAAATTTCGGGCGGCCTGTTTCCAGGTAGCGCTCCAAAGCTTCCGTTGCGGTTCTGCCGACCGGAATAATCCGCTCTTTATTTCCTTTTCCTATGCACCTCAGGAACCCCATATTCAAATGAAGGTCGTCCAAATTGAGTCCGATCAGTTCGCTCACCCGTATTCCTGTCGCATATAAAATTTCGAGCATTGCTTTATCCCTAAGCCCGAAATGGCCTGTTCCTTTTGGCGCTTCAAGAAGCGTTTCCACATCTTCCATGCTAAGCACCTTTGGCAGGTTCCTTTCAAGCTTTGGGGTTTCGATGTGGACGGTTGGGTCATGGCTTGCGGCTCTGTCCCTCAGCAAAAACTGATGGAAGGACCGAATTGAGGCAATATGCCTCGCTATTGTTTTAGACGACTTCCCCTCATTCTTTAATTCCCCAATAAACTGAAGAATATGGGCTCGCTGAACATCTTCAATCTCAGTGATAGACTGGATAGTTTTCAAATGGCGTAAATAATGTTTCAGATCCCGCTCGTAGGATATCATCGTATTCTCCGATAGTCCTTTTTCTACAAGTAAAAAGTGGATAAAATCTTTCAAATGGTCTTCCAACATGTTGCATTACTCCCCGCTCATATAGAACAACAACAGTCGGTCAAGCCAATCTGGATTGCCGGAATCCGATTGGTTGGACACCTTTACCGCTGCCCCTTTCGGTTTATCGTACCGGTGGTAATTCTGATATTCTTCATGTACCCACATCATACCATAATAGAAGAGGAACGTGCAGGCTATGAACAGGATCATGACTTTAAGGGCGCTAAATAGGGCCCGGCAAAATACTAACATGGCTGCTCCCCCGAATCTTCAGGTTTTTAGTACAGGGTATGCCCAAATTGGTCATAATTATACCTGGAAAAATCAGGGGGAACGCTATCCTTTTAGTATTGATTATGCTTACGACTGGTTTGAGTTGTTGGAAAAGGGTTTCCTCAGGCATCAAATCAAGCGTTTGGAAAGTTGAATTCACTAGTAATTTGTAAAATTCACTAGTAAGCGTCTGACACCTACTACTTTTCCAAAATTTCATGGGTAATTAATCACTAGTCTCCCTCCGCCACCTCGATGAAAGTATCACTCGTCCTCTTCGTCTCTTTCCGCTGCACTCCGCGGGAGGCGGCGTCTTCCGTCGCAATCGATCTTTTTTAAAATGAACATTTAACATAGTCAAAAAACAAAAAACCCTTCACGGGAGAAGGGTGGGCATCGTGTATATTTTCATTTTTTAATTGCATCCCGGAAACTGCTTATTCTTCCGCCGGCTCTTCCTTGTCCTGGCAGCGATGGCAAATGCCATGGAATGTAAGCCTATGGTCTTTTATTTTAAAATTCCAGCGCCTCTCAACAATTTCCTCAACGTCTTCAAGAAGGTCTTCCTGGATTTCATCAACCGCGCCGCACTCGATGCAGACAAGGTGGTGATGGAAATGGGCGGCCCCTTCCTGGCGAAGGTCATATCTGGAAACGCCGTCCCCAAAGTTTATTTTATCGACGATTTTCAATTCAGTAAGCAATTCCAATGTCCGGTAAACAGTTGCCAATCCAATTTCCGGAGACTTTTCCTTTACAAGAAGATAGACATCCTCAGCACTCAAATGGTCTTCCTCATTTTCCAGTAAAACCCGAACGGTAGCTTCTCGCTGCGGAGTAAGCTTGTAGCTCGATGAATGCAGCTGTTTTTTTATTCTTTCGATCCTGGTTTCCATCCGTTCGTCCTCCCTCGCAACTGTCCTTTCTCATTATATCAGATAGGATGCGAGAAAAAAACTAAAATAATTATAAACAGCAGATTGTAATTATTATTAGCTGGGAGTGATTATCAATTCACTTTACCGGCAAGAGCTTTCATAAATCCCGGTGACAAATAGGCCTCAATGCCCGAGGCCAGCGCAAGGAGGACAATTGCCGCTCCCAGCAGGAGAATGTACCGCCAAAAAACAGGCAGGATTGGCTGGCTTAACTTTTTTGTGAATTGCCTGCCGACCATCTTGAATGAAAATACAATTGATATAGCCGCCATTCCGATAAATACTGGGATGATAATCACATTTTGCGGAAGGACGGAAACAAACGCGAAGACGAACCCTTTCCAGCCCATTTGGCTAACAAGAAAGCCTACCGTGAATCCGACAACCATACCTTTTATGAAGAGAAGAATGAGGATGACCGGCAATCCGATAATCGAGATGCCGAGCACCCACATCAGTGCGATAAATTTGCTGTTATGAAGGAGGCTCTGCAGGAATAGCTCTCCGGACGCCTCCGTCTTGCCAGTGGCAATTTGGCTGAAAAACTGCGATAAATAATAAAAAAGATCTTCTTTTTGGTCATAGCTCATGCTGTTCACTATTATGGCCCCGAAAATGACCCCCATCATAAAAAGGATGGATACGAACAGGAAAACTGAGGAGTGCTCGCCCAAATATGCTGCTGCGACGGACTGGTTCATACGTTTTTTCATGGCATTTCCCCCTAGGACGGTTTATACCATTGTATGCCAGTCCATTATCGATATGACTTGTAAAAAAGGATGCCCATGACAGTCTTTAGTACTCTACTTTTCCGTATTTTCCTCCACCGCCTGCTGAGAGTGAAAGCTGTCCTTCCCTTGCCAGGATAATCAACCGCGCGAGCTTTTCAGGAATGACTTTTTCCATCGCCCCGAGTGGAACTTCATGAAGGATGGCCATCTCCGTTCCGAAATGCCATAACAATTTTTGAAGCATCTTCGGGCCGAGGCCGGGAATAAATTCAAGGGGAACCTGGTGGATATAAGGCGGACGGCCTTTAGGTTGACTTTTCGCGTCAGAAAGCTCGGAAATGCGATCGGCTACTCCTTTGACGGTTTTCAGCGAACCGCATTCCCCGCATGGCTTCCCTTCGGCCCCTGCTGGCGCCAGGCACTCGGCGCATACAGTTCTATGGTATTTTCCGAGGAGCGGGTCGAGCCCATAATTTGCAATTATTCCCCTACCGTTTTCACCTTTAAGTGCTAGAGAAAGTTCAGAAAATGACGGTTCAACCATTTCAATTGCCTGGTATTCCCGTGCTATTTTGGCAAGCGAGTGGGCATCGGAATTCGTTAAGAACGGGTAGCGGTGCAATTCTGCCATACCGTCCGCCATCACTGTATCCGAACTTAAACCAAGCTCAACACCATCAATCATATCGGGGTTGAACACTTCCTCCAATGATTTTTCGACTCCTTTTCCATAAAGGCTCTTGAATGGCGTAAATACATGGGCCGGAATGAAAAGTCCGCCCAGCTGTTTCACTATTTCCTGCAACTCTCGGCCCGTTGTGTAAATTCGCTGTGAGCTTAGGTTGACGTTTTTCATCCGCGATGACAGCCAGGCGGAGAATTCCTTCATGGATGCCAGGCTTGGCATAAAACAAAGAACATGGATTGGGCCTTTGCACTGTTCATCGTAAATTTCGAGTTCGGACCCGTGGATGACCGCCATTCCTCCATACAGAAGGCCCCCTCCTGCCTGTTCGGCCATTTCACCGGATTCAATCAGGCCTTCTATCTCCTCGATGACCTCCGGCGAGTGGCAGTCGATAATGCCAATCATATCAAGCCCTTTTTCATTCCGCGCATGGCTGATGATGTTTGAAAATGTCAGCGATTTTGCACCCGTTATCTTAACAGGCCGTCCACTCTTTGTCCGGCCTATATGTATATGAAGATCCGCGAAGTAACGGGCCATTACCTTTTCAAAGCCTCCTGCAGCTGAAGGTATTGAATGGCGTAGGCTGTCTTGGCATCATAAATCTTCTTTTCCCTTACGTAAGCAATTGCTTCCTCGAGTGCCACTTCTTCAACGTTTACGAATTCATCTTCGTCAAGCCCGGCCGCATCCTCCTTTTGGGACAAGCCTTTCGCGACATAGAGATGCACGATTTCGTCTGCGAAGCCAGGTGACGTATAGAAGGAAACGAGCCATTCCATTTCCTTGCATTCGTATCCTGTTTCTTCTTCAAGCTCGCGGCGCGCGCATTCGGCTGGGTCCTCACCCTTCTCAAGCTTTCCGGCTGGTATTTCGACCAGCGTCCTTTCCATCGCTTTCCGGTACTGCTCCACAAGCACGATTTTTTTATCATCGGTCACCGCAATGACTGCTACGGCGCCTGGGTGCTTGACGATTTCCCGCTTGGACGTTTTCCCGTTTGGCAGTTCAACATCTTCGACCTGTAAAGAAATGATTTTCCCTTTGAAAATTTCTTTGGTGCTGATTGTTTTTTCTTCAAGCCTTCCCATCTAAGCCACTCCTGTTCTATTCCAATTTTAGTGTTCATACATTTTATCATACTTTAATTGGGGGAGTTCACTCATGAAAGCTTACATACATGCGAAAGGGTTTGTTCTTACAGGAAAGGCGTCGGAAATCCGTTATATCCTCAAGGAGTGCAGCACCTTGTACATGACTGTCGCGGAACTAGTCAAATCGGAAGCTGAGAGGCGTTCCGGATTACGCTGAACCTCACTGTGTATTGGGACAGGCATCCAGTTTGCCGCCCGCCAAACACTTTGGGTAGAATAGGACCCAAAGGAGTTGATCGAAGTGAACAAAAACAGGCTCGGCAATTCGGATTTGAATGTGAGCATGCTCGGACTCGGCTGCATGTCGCTTGGCACGGATTTGGACAAGGCTCGCTCGATTATTGATGCCGCTTTGGACGAAGGCATTAATTATTTTGACACGGCGGATTTGTATGATTTTGGCGAAAATGAAAAAATTGTCGGCGAATGCCTGAAGGGGCGCCGCGATAAAGTTATCCTCGCCACTAAAGCGGGCAATCGCTGGAACGAAGATAAATCCGGCTGGAGCTGGGATCCGTCCAAAAAACATATAAAAGAAGCTGTCAAAGGAAGCCTGAAACGGCTCGGGACCGATTATATTGATTTGTATCAGTTACACGGGGGAACGATTGACGATCCAATCGATGAAACAATCGAAGCATTTGAGGATTTGAAAGCTGATGGCCTGATCCGTTACTACGGCATCTCATCCATCCGGCCAAACGTGGTCAGGGAGTATGCGGCAAAGTCGGGAATTGCCTCCGTCATGGTGCAATACAGCATGCTCGACAGGCGGCCGGAAGAGGAAATTCTGACAGTCCTCCAAAGGGAAGGAATTAGCGCAGTCACTCGCGGGCCTGTCGCCAAGGGGCTTTTATCCGAGAAAATGCTCGAAAAGGCTTCCGGAAAAGGATATCTGGATTACAGCCTTGCTGACCTTGAAAGGCTGCTGCCTTTGTTAAAAGAAAAACTTGCTTCCCGCCCGCTCGAGGAAGCCGCGCTGCTCTATAACCTTTCGCATCCCGCAGTGGCGGCTGTCGTCGCTGGGGCAAGCAGCCTCGAGCAGGTCAGGAAAAACGCCAGCGCCGTCCGGGGGGAGCCGCTCTCAAAGGAAGAAATCATCCTAATCAGGGAACTGACAAAAGCGAATGTTTATGCTGAGCATAGGTAATGAACTGAAAGCCGGCATCTATTCACGGATGCCGGCCCATTCCAATGCTTCCTTTTCGATTTCGAGCACTGTCTTTTCTTTATAATCGATGTATGAACTGATATCATTCGGGAACATCGCGGCCGCGGTTTCCTTCACTTTGCCATATTGGGCGGCCCGCAAAGGATGTACCCGTAAATAATCACGGAACGCAAGATGCCGTATGATTTGCTGGCTGCCTTTTTCAAAGGCATGGAGATGGACAACCCTTTCACCATTTGAATCATATTTAATGAAATAGCGGCGGCCGGGAATTCCGTTTTCACCCCTCGGCTCATAGCCGGCCAAACGAAGCTTATCAACGGCCTCGTCGAAAAAACCGAGTGAATCGGCCTCCGCCAAAATATCAATGATTGGCTTGGCGTTCAACCCAGGCACCGAGGTACTGCCGATATGATGGAAAACGGCACGATCGGAGGCCAATGCTTCTATTAAAATAGCCGCTTCTTCGGTGAACCTTTCCGGCCACCCTTCCTTATATGGCTCAACTTCGACTTTTCGCGGCGGCTTCACTACTTGAATTCCTTCCAGTTCATGCCGCTTTCGTTCAAAAGATCCTCGAAGCTTTTATTTTTCTCCCTCAGCCTGCGCTCCTCGCGTTTGCGTACTTCTTCCTCTTCCGCCTTGCGCGCTTCTTCCGCTTTCAGTTCCTGCTGGCGGTTCTTCAGCTTATTGACTAAATCCTGATTGAGCATATCCCCAAGTGTAAGCGGTTTGTCTTCTTTTTTCGGCTGCGCCTTTTGCGGCTGCCTTTTCTTTGCCATTGGTCATCTCTCCTCTAAGCAGCTGACTTGCCCCACGGGGCGAGCCCAGTAGTTTTACGGGCAAGTTCTATAGTCTCATTATACAACACTTTTTCCATACAAAAAGGCGGAGGCGCAAAGGCCCCCGCCAGTTTCAATTAAAATGCGTTAAGCGCGACGTCCCCGCTTGTATCAAGGCTCGCTTCAGTAGAGTTAACCACATCCTCAATGCTATAACCCTCAGCCACTTCAACAAGCTTCAATCCCGATTCGGTTACATCCATAACCGCCCGTTCTGTTATTATCCGGGTAACGACCCCTTTACCGGTCAGAGGCAGGGTGCATTCCTTCAGGACCTTGGACTCTCCTTTTTTGTTCGTGTGCTCCATGATAACGATGATTTTCCTTGCGCCGTGGACAAGATCCATCGCGCCGCCCATACCCTTGATCATTTTGCCGGGAATCATCCAGTTTGCAAGGTCGCCATTCTCTGAAACTTCCATTCCGCCGAGGATGGCGATGTCGACATGGCCTCCGCGGATCATCGCGAATGACTCGGCGCTGTCAAAATAAGCCGCTCCTGGAATCGCTGTTACCGTTTCTTTCCCCGCATTGATCAGGTCTGCGTCCGCTTCCTCTTCATGCGGATAAGGCCCAATGCCCAGCAGCCCGTTTTCCGATTGGAGGACAACCTGCTTATTGTCGGAAATATAGTTTGCCACAAGCGTGGGCATCCCGATTCCAAGATTCACATAGTAGCCGTCCTGAATCTCGCGCTCTGCCCTTATTGCAATCTTTTCGCGTACATTTGCTTTATCGTTGGACATTCCTGTCTCTCCTTTCCCCTATTTCCTGACTGTCAGCCGCTCAATCCGCTTTTCCTGGTCACCCTGGATAATCGCCTGGACATAAATGCTCGGCGTATGGATGCCATTGGCGTCGAGTTCCCCGATTCCAACAAGGTTTTCCACTTCCGCAATCGTCACCTTTCCAGCCGCGGCAATCATCGGATTGAAGTTCCTCGCTGTTTTCCGGTACACAAGGTTTCCCATTTTATCGCCTTTCCACGCCCTGACAAGGCTGAAATCCGCTACCAATGCTTCTTCAAGCAAATATTCCTTTCCATTGAACACCCGTACTTCCTTACCGTCCGCAATCGGGGTTCCAACTCCCGCAGGTGTATAAAATGCGGGAATCCCTGCTCCCCCTGCCCGGATTTTCTCCGCAAGCGACCCTTGCGGCAGCAATTCAACTTCCAGTTCGCCTGCAAGCACCTGGCGTTCAAATTCCTTGTTCTCGCCGACATACGAACCGACCATCTTTTTGATTTGCCTGTTTTGTAAAAGAAGGCCTAGTCCCCACTCGTCAATTCCACAGTTGTTGGAGATAACCGTTAAATCTTTTACACCCTTGTCTACTAGTGCGAGAATCAGGTTTTCCGGTATTCCGCAAAGGCCGAAACCGCCAACCATCAGCGTAGCTCCGTCCTGGATATCCGCTACAGCCTCCTGAAACGAATTACAAATCCTTTTCATAAAAATTCTCCTTTCATCCGCAAATATTAAACGAGTTCAACAACGGTCGCAACGCCTTGGCCGCCGCCAATGCAAAGCGTCGCAAGGCCTTGTTTCGCGCCACGGCGTTTCATTTCGTGGATCAGTGTTACCAGAATCCGTGCCCCGCTCGCTCCGATCGGATGGCCAAGCGCAATCGCCCCGCCGTTCACATTGACCTTTGCGGAATCTAATTCCAAATCGCGGCTGACGGCGAGCGACTGGGCCGCGAACGCTTCATTTGCTTCAATCAGGTCGATTTCTTCCATGGAGGTTCCCGCTTTTCTAAGCGCCTTCCTGACCGCCTCGACCGGCCCGATTCCCATGACGCTTGGATCGACGCCGGCGTTGCCGTTTCCTTTGATCGCAACGAGAGGCTTTACGCCAAGCTCTTCCGCCTTCGCCCTGCTCATCACGATCACAACCGCGGCGCCGTCATTAATTCCCGATGCATTTCCGGCTGTCACGCTGCCGTCCTTTTTAAATGCCGCCCTGAGTCCGGCCAACTTTTCTGCGGTTGTTCCCTTTTTCGGATATTCATCCGTATCAAAAACGATTGGTTCACCTTTCCGCTGCGGAATATGTACCGGAACAATTTCATCCTTGAATTTTCCTTCCTCGATGGCACGCGCCGCTTTTTCCTGGCTCGCCGCCGCGAAAGCATCCTGTTCCTCCCTGGTCAATCCGTACCTGTCGCACAGATTTTCGGCTGTGATGCCCATATGGTAATCATTGAATGCGCACCAGAGCCCGTCGCTGACCATGCTGTCGACAAGCTTTTGGTCGCCCATTTTAAAGCCGTCCCTGGCATTTTTCAAAATGTATGGCGCCTGGCTCATATTTTCCATGCCGCCCGCCACAACGATATCGGCATCGCCCGCGATGATTGCCTGAGCGGCAAGGTGGACCGCCTTCAACCCCGATCCGCATACTTTGTTAATGGTCATAGAGGAAGCGCTTTCAGGAATACCGGCCTTAATCGCCGCCTGGCGCGCCGGGTTTTGGCCAAGTCCCGCCTGCAGGACATTTCCGAGGATGACTTCATCCACTTGCTCCGGTTTCAAGCCCGCCTGCTCGAGCGCGCCTTTAATGGCTGTCGCCCCAAGTTCGGGAGCCGATATGCCCTTAAGGGTGCCATTAAAGCTTCCGATTGCGGTCCTCGCTGCCGCGACGATGACTACTTCTGTCCGTTCCATTTTTCTTGCCCCTTTCCACTTTGGTTTCCTTACCTATTTCTCGTTGGATGTGCGAAAATCCTTTAAATTTGTCAAAATTAATCCATTACTTGCATTTTTTAAAAAATTTCACTTAAAATTAGTATGAATGGAGGGGGAGTTTTATGGCAATTAAATTGCCTGAAAACGTAACAATTATTGAAGTTGGCCCGAGGGACGGTCTGCAGAATGAAAAAGGCTTTGTACCGACGGAAGTCAAAGGCCAATTCATCCACGCGCTTCGGGATTCAGGGATTCGGGAAATGGAACTAACCTCGTTTGTTTCACCAAAATGGGTCCCGCAAATGGCGGATGCGGCGGAAATTGTAAGCGCTTGCTACGATGCACCCGGGCGTTCCATCGTCCTCGCGCCGAATAAAAAAGGAATTGAACGGCTCGAAGAAACCAATTGCAGGGCCGTTGCCGTTTTCGTCGGCGTCAGCAATACATTCAACAAAAAGAATATAAATAAGACAACGGCAGAAAGCATGGAGGAACTTCGCCCGCTTATCGCCGATTTAAAGGAAAAGGGCTATTTTGTAAGGGCGTGCATTTCGACAGCTTGGCATTGCCCGTATGAAGGAAAAATTCCGGAAGCTGATACACTGAGGCTTTGCGCCGATTTTGCGGAGGCGGGCGTGGACGAACTGAGTGTTGCTGATACAATCGGCATGGCCGTGCCAACGGAAGCCCATTCGCTTTTTGCACAATTAAAAGCGATTATTCCCGGAATCCTTCTGACCGCCCATTTCCACGATACAAGGAAACTCGCGCTCGCCAACATCCTTGCATCCATGCAGGCAGGCATCGACCGATTCGATACGTCTGCCGGCGGCCTGGGCGGATGTCCGTTCGCACCGGGCGCAACCGGGAATGTCGCAACAGAAGACGTCGTTTACATGCTTGAACGGATGGGAATCAAGACCGGCATTGCGCTTGACCGCCTGATGGATGCGGTTGAAATCGTCCGCCCCCATGTCAGCAGGCCTATCGAAAGCACTTATTTCAACATGCATGCCTCCGCCGGTGCATAAGCCCTCCTTCCCGGGTCCATCTTATAAGTAATGAGATGAAGGGAGCCATGGACGATGAGCAAGAAACGCGATAAAGGATACAGCCAGAAAGGCCAGCCCTCCGCTAAGGATGGAAGGCAAATGATCGCCCGCGAGGATTTGGAAAAAGAAACGCATCCTACAAACAGGCAAAATTCCAAACAATGAGTGGAAGCCGTTCCCAACGGGCGGCTTTTTTCTATGCATCGGTGTTTTAAACTGGAGTGAGTGGTAAAATAATGAAAGAAAGCAAATTTACACCGGAGGGATCCTTTTGCGCAAAGCATTACGCTTTTTAGCATCGCTGCTTACAATTGTTGCCGCTGTGGGCGTTTATTTTACAAATCGGCTTATGTACATGAAGAAAAAAGAGGACGAGTTCATCCTGAACCGCGAACGTGTAGCTGGCAGGATTATTGACACAGATTATGAGGCTCTGAAAAAAAGGGATGTGCTCATCCCCTCCCCCTTTGGATACGAACTTAAGGGCGTACTCGCCGAACCGCATGAGACAAACCGCTATGTAATCATCAGCCACGGGGTGACCGAAAATAAATTCAACTCGATTAAATATATGAATTTATTTTTGTCCCGTGGTTTCAATGTACTGATTTTCGACCACCGCCGCCACGGGGAATCCGGCGGCAAGACTACGAGCTACGGCCATTATGAAAAGTTCGACCTGAAGGCGGTCGTCGATTGGCTGAAAAATGAAATCGGGCCTGGGCTCCTTCTTGGAATCCACGGCGAATCGATGGGTGCCGCGACGATGCTCCTTTATGCCGGAATGCTTGAGGACGGGGCGGATTTTTATATTGCCGATTGCCCTTTTTCCGATTTCAAGGAACAGCTCGCCTACCGCCTGAAAGAGGAGATGAATTTGCCAGCCGGTATGCTTCTGCCGCTTGCGGATGTTTTCCTTCGCTTCCGTGACAACTATTCAATCCGAGAGGTTTCCCCAATTTCAGTGATTGATAATATCAGGCACCCAATTCTGTTCATCCATAGCGCCAAAGACGATTTCATTCTCCCATATATGACTGAAGCGCTGTATGAAAAGAAAAAGGGACCCAAAATGCTGTTTATGGCTGAAAGCGGGCTCCACGCCCAGTCATTCAATGAAAATCGGAAAGAATATGAAAAAGCAGTCGATGAATTCCTTGAATCTTTTGTGAGGCAACCGCAATTAGGAATGCCGGGACCATCATTTTAAAGGGATTTTTGAAAAAATTTGCATTTTTCACTCTTACCATCTACCATCAAAGAGAATAATTTCAAGGGGGAATAACAATGTCAAAAGTACAAATCAAAGTAAACGACAATGGATCGCTGAGGATTACCGGGGATGTCGAACTGCTTGATGGCCAGGGAAATGCCTATCCATCAAAGCCTGCCTTTTCGCTCTGCCGCTGCGGCCTCTCCTCAAACAAGCCGTACTGCGACGGCACGCATAAGGGGCAATTTGAATCCCAGGTCCGCGCACCGGAAGAAACAGCCGGCCAATAATTTATGACAACTAACTTCTAGGCACCCGCCATTATGGCCGGTGCCTTCTATTTTGCTTGCCGGTAGAAGATATTGGCACGTTTGAGCTGTTCCCCTTGAGGTAAAAGCCTTGTGAAGCTTTTATATTGAGGTGAGAGCATGTTTTCCTGGAATGATATGATTACGTTTGTTTGGGCGTTCTTTATCGTTTTGCCTTTAACATCCTTCGTTCATGCCTCCGGACATACTTTCTTTGTCGTCCTTTTTGGGGGCAAGCCAGTATTAACAATGGGCAGGGGGCGGAAACTCTTTTCAGTTGGCACTTTTCACGTTCATAGCCTGTACTTTGTCGATGCTTCCTGCCAATATACCGAAATAAAAAATGAATCCCGTTGGAAATACGCTGTTATTTATGCGGGAGGCATCATCTTTAATGCCATCTCCATTTTAATTGTAAACTCGCTCATCCATCTCGATATATGGCCGAAACACTTATTTTTCTACCAGTTTGTGTATTTTTCGGTCTATTTTATTTTTTTTGCCTTGCTGCCGATCGAATATGGGAAAGACAACCCGAGTGATGGCAAGGCGGTTTACACTGTCCTGAAATACGGGAAAACAATAAAGGAAATTGACTGACCGTTCCACATGGGACTTAATTGATTCAATTAAAACAAAAAGCCGGCAGCACCGCCTAGTCAAGCGGGGCTCCGGCTATTTTGCATGAAGGTTATCTTTTCCGCTTTCCCATCGAGGTCAACTGTCAGCGGTCCTACTCCTTTTTTTCCTTAAAAAAATAATCGCCACAATGATTGCAATAGGAGCGAGCGCAACCAATTTCAATAAGTTATTCGCTCCGAAAAAGTAATAGGCAATCGGAAGGGATGTGACAAAGCTTACCGACAGGGAAATTCTTGATTTTGCCAAAAGGCCGTAGAAAAGAGTCAAAATTGCTACCGCCATTGACAGCTGCCACAGGAAAACAATCCAGTTAATCGTTCCGATCCTCATCCCCCTCTTCCATCCTATCGGTTCCTTGCTTTTCAAAACGCGCTATCGCAAGAGTTCCAGCAATTATGTCTTCCGCTGTTTTCTGGAATCCACTTTGCTCGTAAAAACGAACAGCGGGTGTGTTATTGGCTCCAGTTGATACAATCAATCGTTTTTCCTCCCGATTGTTTTGTACTAGCGAGTGCAATAGCTGCCGGGCGATTCCTTTCCGGAAATGATCTGGATGGACCATCAGCCGATGGATATCAATCGTCCCATTTTCTTTTTTAAACGAAATAGCCCCGCACAGACTGCCATTTTCATAATAGCCGTAAAATGTTTCACCAGACTTCATTAGCGTCTCAGCTGTGTCGTTCAAAGCAGGAATGCCGTAAAAATCTATCAACTCCGCCTCCACTTGATAGGACGGAAGCTGGATACGCAGCACGTCGAGCGCTTCGTTTTCATTCGTAATGTCAATCGGCCTGATCATGTTTTTTCTCCTTACTAGACAGCTTCTTCCATATGCTTCTTTTGCAAATACGCAAAGTCTTCCTTGAGGATCGCATATATTTTCAAATCGCGGTGCTTTCCTTTGATGAACGCGGCTTTCCTGTTAACCCCTTCAAACGACATGCCCACTTTTTCCATAACCCTTGCCGAGCCGATGTTTTCGATGAAACATCTTGCCTGGATACGGACAAGCTCCATATGTTCAAAACCAAATTTAATGAGCTCCGAGGCGGCCTCCGTCGTGATTCCTTTTCCCCATTGGTCCCGGGCAATGACATAACCGATTTCCGCGCTGTTGTGCCTTGGCTGCCAAGATACAAAGTCGATTGTTCCAATCATCCTTCCCGTTTCCTTGGACTCAATCGCCCATGGAGCAAGCTGTTTGTTTTCATATTTACCAAGCACGAAATCGATGAAGGATCGGGTGTCTTCAATCGTGTTATGCTTATCCCATGTCACGTACCTTGCGACCTCTTCATCGGAACCGTAGGCGAACATGTCCTCTGCATCATTCATCGTCACTTTGCGCAAAATCAGCCTTTCCGTTTCCAGTTTTGGCAAGTCCGCGTAAACCGTTTCGATTTCCATCAAGCACCCCACCTTTGGCTTTTGTTAAAATTATCCTATCAGAGTTTTGGAGGAATTCAAGATGATTTTTAAGGTGAATTCAAATAAATTAAAGTAAAATTCATTTTATAAGATCAATTGCCAATTAGGAGGATTCATTTTGAAGTTGCCTGAGTTTAAATATAATCCAGATCCGAGTTTCCAGGGGTATCTATTTAAGTGTATTCATTGTGGCAAGCATCGTTTATACCTTGATGCTGACTAAAACTCAAGACCACTCAATTCACAGACTATTTTCTATGTGATTTTATTTAGAGGGGAACACCCAAACCCATTTATTTATAGATGATTGCAGCTGATTCCCAACAGCCAGGCAGGCTCTCGTTGGGAACCTGCTTGTCTTTGCCTGCGGCGGCGGCTATTTGTCAGCGAGCCGGATGTCGGCGATGTTTTCGACGGGGATGATGCGGGCTGTGCCCGAGGAGTCAATGAGGTGGAGCTTGTGGGCGAGTTCGTCCCAATAGTGGATGTTTCCGATACAAATTTCATAGTTGTGGCGGCGGTAGTGGGTAATCGCCACCGCCTGGTTAAATTCCATCGCTTCGGCAAGCGTTTCATTCATCAATTCGAGCTGCTGCTCGTCGAGTTCCGTTTTTTGTTCGTACGAATCCTCCTTCACCCAGTCTCTGAGCATTTTCACATGCTCGGGAAGCATCATGGATGTCCATTTTATTCTGCCGCGGTCGCGAATCATCTTCTTCCCCCTCTTTCCTGGTTACTTCTTATGCCCGCCGAGGAGCGATGCGCGGTGCTTGGCGGTTCCCGCTGCTGTATACGAAACGGCCCGGAGCAGCGCCCCTGACCCGAAGCGGCTGCGGATGCGGTCAACCACATAGCCGAGGTCCCTTCTTTTGCCCGCGCCCATGTCAAAAAGGCTCATCTGCAGCTCAACATCATCGACGATATTCCCAAGCGAAATGGAAATCTGACGGACGGTTTTGCCGGAATAATGCCGGTGGAACAGCTCCAGGCAGACCCGGTAAATATCCATCGTCACGTTTGTCGGCTCGGCAACCGTCTTTGCGCGGTGGAACCCGCCCCCGAATTCATCCTGGCTGTAGCCGATGCCGAGCGTGATCGTCCTGCCCGCCTTCCGATGCGTCCGTGCCCGGCGAGCCACCTCCTCGCACATTTCGAGGATGACGTGTTTAATTTCTTCCTCGTCCTTATAATCCCTAAGGAGAATTTGGCTTTTGCCGAAACTGATCTGCCCTTCGATGATTGGCGCGCCCATTTCCGATAAATCGACACCCCAGGCATGGTAGTAGAGCTGATTGCCCATGATGCCGAATTTTTTCTCAAGCGTCTCAAGGTCATAACGGGCAAGCTGGCCGACCGTGAAAATCCCCATTCCATTGAGCGTCCTTTCAACCCGCCGGCCGATTCCCCACATTTCCCTAAGCGGCGAGACGTGCCAAAGCTTTGTTTGGACATCTTCATACGTCCATTCGGCGATTCCGTGCTTCTTGGCTTCAAGGTCAAGGCAAAGCTTTGACAGGAGCATATTCGGCCCAATGCCAATCGCGCATGGAAGCTGGAATTCCCGTTCGATGTCATCTTTTATTTTTTGCGCGATTGTTATCGCGTCCCCCCAAAGATTTTCGGCTCCGTCCACTTTGATGAAGCTTTCATCGACACTGTATGTATGGATGGCTTCCTTCGGGACGTAGCGGTGGAAGACGCGGCTGATTTCGGTCGAAATCCTCAGAAACATGCCCATCTTCGGTTCGACGACTTTGATTTTCGGATCTTTTGGGATTTCAAATTTGCGCGATCCGGTTTTGATGCCAAATTCTTTTTTTAAAAGCGGCGAAGCGGCGAGAACGACGCTTCCTTCCCGTCCTTTATCGCCGACTACAGCAAGATAGCAGCCAAGCGGATCAAGCCCTTCCATAACCGCCGCGCAGCTGGCGTAAAAGCTCTTCATATCGACGCAAAGAACTTTGTGGTGCGGCAATGTGCTGTAATCGACCACGAAATTTCCCTCCTTCCTTCCTCAAAATAAGAACATCTGTTCCGTATCATTATACCCATATATTAAGCGAATATGCGTTCGTATTCAATGGAAATTTTACGACAGGTTTTATAAAAAAAGGGTCCGTTACCATTTCAGGATGCTTTGGAAAAGAGCTATAATAAGCCTTGAGGTGCTTTTCATGGACGAAAAACTGGTGAAAAAAATGATAAAAAACTGCCTGAAGCAATATTACGGCGATGAAAGCCAGCCGCTCGGCGAACGTGATGTGAATGACATTGGCGAACGGTTGTATAGGCTGAAAGAAGCAGAACCGGAGGCACATATGCACGACATCGTAAATGACATCGTCTATGAATTTTTAACAGGTTGAAAAAGAAATGGAGGCCAAAAAGATGGAACAGTCGGCGGTACAATTACTTTACGAAGCATTGATTGAAGCATGGAACAAACGGGATGCGAAGGGAATGGCATGCCTGTTCGCCGGGAATGGCGTAATGATCGGCTTTGATGGAAGCGTGGCGACAGGACCGCAGGAAGTCCTGGCCCATACAGCTCCTATATTCGCCAGCCACCCAACCCCGCCTTTTATAAAAAAGGTAAAGGAAATCCGGATGTTTGGCGCGGATGCGGCCATGTTGCGGGCAATAGCCGGCATGGTCCCTCCCGGAAAAAAAGAGCTCGCGCCTGAACTGAACGCCCACCAGACATTGGTGGCGGCAAAACAGGACGGCGAATGGAAAATCGAACTGTTCCAAAATACGCCCGCCCAGTTCCACGGGCGCCCGGAGCTTGTCGAGGAAATGACGGAAGAACTGATTCGCATTATGAATAAAGCCTAAAAGTTTAAGGGGGAGAAAAATTGTGAAGATTGAAGAAGGTTTTGTGGACGTAACAGGCGGGAAGGTATGGTACCGACGGGTAAAAGGGGAGGCCACCGCGGCCCCATTATTGGTTTTGCACGGAGGGCCGGGTTCTTCCTGCTATGCCTTGCAGCGGCTGGACAAGCTTGCCGAATATACAGGCCGGACTGTTGTGTACTATGACCAGCTTGGCGCCGGGCGTTCAAAAGGCCCGACGGACAAAGCGCTGTGGAACCTCAATCGCTATGTCGAAGAGCTTGGACAGGTGCGCGAACAATTGGGGTTGAATGAAGTACACATCCTCGGGCACTCGTGGGGAACGACATTACTCGCGGCTTATTTGCTGACAAAGCCGGACGGCGTGAAAAGCGCCATTTTCTCAAGCCCTTGCCTTGACGCACCCCGTTGGGCAAAAGACCAGGAGCGCCTTTTAAAAGAGCTGCCGGAAGAAACCCAGGCGGTCATCGCCCGGTGCGAGGCGGACGGCACGACCGATTCAGAAGAATACCAACAGGCAATGCGGGTATTTGCCAAAAACTTCGTCTGCCGGATTGAAATCAGCCCGGAGGAACGGGAAATAACATCACAACTCGCCAACCTGGAAGTTTACAACACCATGTGGGGCCCTTCCGAATTTTGCGTAACCGGAAACCTGAAGGAATTCGACTGCACGCCGAGGCTCAATGAACTGCGGGTTCCATCGCTTTTTCTATGCGGGCGTTTTGACGAAGCGACACCGGAGTCGACCAGCTATTTCAGCAGCCTTGTGCCAGGCGCGAAGCTGCATATTTTTGAAAATAGCGCGCATTCGCCTTATCGGGAACAGCCCAAGGAGTATAGGAAAACAGTTGCGGAGTTCCTTGATGAGGTTGAGCTTCCTTCCAACTAAACAAAAAGAGTATCGGGTCGCCGATACTCTTTTGATTTTTCCGCTTTGTTCCCAGACAATCCGAAATCAGCTCGCCTGGACGGGCCTTCTAAGCCATCTCAATCAGCGCGGAATCCACCTCGTATTTTACTTCGGAAAAATTTCTAATGAGCAATTCCTCTCCAACATAACTGCCTGTCGCCTTGTCCACTTTCTTTCTCCAAATTTCATTTTGCCGGTAATTCCTTCCGTCCTTTTGCAAAAATTTATGGTCCCGCTCCTCAATGTGATAAGCTAATGGCCACTGGCGGTCAGTATGGATGGAACCTTTCAGATGTTTGTCAGTCAGCCGGACTTTGATTTGAAAAGGCTGGCTTGTTGGATTGTGAAACCGCAAATCAACATAGTTATAAAAAACCCCCGCCCCACTCCCGAAAGGCAGGACCCTTCCTTCATCGGGAAACGGGTCAAAGCTGTGGTGATGCCTTTCCACAACCTGCAGCGGGGTATGGAGCGCCATCCAGTAAAGGAGGTTGGCGAGCTGGCACACTCCACCGCCAATCCCCGTCTTTACTTCTCCCATCGACAGAAGCATTCCCTCAATATACCCCCTTTCAGCTGAAGGTTGGCCTACTAGCTTCCAGAAGGAAAACGTCTCTCCGGGGCCGATAACAATCCCGTCGATTGCTTTTGAGGCAATTGAAATGTTGACGATTTTGTTTTCCTGAAGCCTCGGGTCGCTGTCGCCGAGTTTCCTTTTCAGGAGGGATTGATGTTTTTTACAGGGAAAGGGCAAGGTTTCATTCGACATGCGCACGGCAAACTTTTTCCTTGAGCCTATATCCTCAAGATTGCGGAAAA
Source organism: Neobacillus piezotolerans (assembly GCF_003362805.1). Classification (GTDB taxonomy): domain Bacteria; phylum Bacillota; class Bacilli; order Bacillales; family Cytobacillaceae; genus Bacillus_D; species Bacillus_D piezotolerans. The sequence goes on along the minus strand of NZ_QNQT01000015.1, from coordinate 16,210 downwards.
TTTGCTTCTGCTTAATTCTCAAATTGTATAGAATTGGATGAAATTCGGAAATGCGAATATAAATCCCCCCTGTCAAAATTCCCCTGCACAAATCCTCTAAAGGCGCTATACTTATATTCAAAAAGGCAAGGGGTATGTATATGGTTTGGTTCGTCCTGATTGGGCTTTGGATGGTTTACGTAGCATTCAGCCTATCAACTATCAAACACAAATTAAATCTCATTATGAAGCATTTAAAGATTGAGCCTGAGAAACGGCCAAAGGTTTCAAATGAGGAAATCGAAAAAGAGTTGGAACAGCGTTGAGCAATTGCAGCTCAACATCTAGCTCAAAAAATCCTTTTCCAGCTATAACCTTGATTCGCTAACAGTAAAGGAAAACCCTTTCTCTCTTATAAGGAGATTTTTCCAAAACGACAAAGTGAGGAGAAAAGATGGACCTTAAGTTTCTATCAAACCGTTTTAAGGCGTTTGCCGAGAAGGAATGCAAGGGATCAAGCCCGCTGTACGAACAGCTTTCGAAGGAAATTGCCGGAGATCCCGAACTCCTTGAACTAAGTTCGCATGCCCGAAAAGGACAGCCGGTGCCAAATCTTTTATTTGGCGCTGTCCATTATCTGCTGCTGAAAGGAGCGAATCATCAGTTAGGAGGCTTTTATGCAAGTATTGAACAGGCACCGCGGCCGGTCGAAGCGGCATTCACCCATTTTAAACACTTTTGTCTTCAGAACCGGACTCAAATAATCGAGCTTCTCGAAACAAGGCTGGTCCAGACAAATGAAGTAAGGCGCTGCGCCTACCTCTTTCCCCTATTCAATTACATACATGAACTGGCTGCCCGGCCGCTGGCTCTTATTGAAATTGGCACAAGCGCCGGATTCCAGCTGCTTTGGGACCATTACAGCTATACGTACGGGGATGGCATTGTGTATGGCAGCAAAGGCGCCGAAGTGAAAATACACGCTGGGGTTAAAGGGGATGTGCAACCGGTTTTCAATAAGCCGATAGCCCCGGTAACCGACCGCTACGGACTGGATTTGCAAATCAATGATGTAACAAAGGACGAGGATTCTCAATGGATGAAGGCTCTCATCTGGCCGGAGCACCGTGACAGGAGGGAATTATTCGAGGAAGCCGTGCAATGCATGAAAGCCAATCGGGGAAAAATTAGTTTTATTGAAGGCGATGGCGTGGAGATTCTTCCCGAATTAATAGGAAGGATTCCCAGAGGATCCGCTATCGTTATGTTCCATACGCATGTGGCCAATCAAATGCCGCCTGAAGCTAAGCTGAAACTCCTTGAAAATATTGAACGCATCGCAAAAAGCCGTGATGTTTTCCATCTCTATAACAATATGGATGATGGGAATCTTCATTTGGATTCCTTCATCGGAGGGCAAAAACGCCATCAGCTCGCCGCCATAACCGACGGCCACGGCAGATGGTTTGAGTGGAAGCTCGAATCGGCGGCTGAGGCCGGGAAAAATTAAGCCTCACCTGTTATTTTGCCTGTGCACATATTGTAAAAACGCCCATTCAGGAAAGCGAATGGGCGTTTTTTATGAGATGGATTATTTTTGGTTAAAAGCCTTTTTTCCAAGCAGTTCGAACAGCCTTGGGAACAGCGCGTAGAAGACGCTGCCAGCATTCATCCAGCCGGGCAGGTTGATTTCACGGACCGGCTTCACCATGCTGCCGACAACTTTTTTGGCAACATATTCCGGTTTTAGCATCCAGCGCTTTACGTTTTTCACATACGACCCGCTCTCATCGGCGATAGTAAAGAAATTCGTTTCAATCGGCCCTGGGTTGACCGAAGTGACATGGACATTGAAATCGGACATCTCCATCCTCAGGCTGTTCGTATAGCCAAGGACCGCATGTTTTGTTGCCGAATACACGCTCGATTTTGGCGTGGCGATTTTTCCTGCCTGCGAAGCGATATTAATGATATGCCCCGACCGGCGGGCCCTCATTTTTGGCAGAACGGCGCTGGTGCAAGCCATCAGGCCAATGACATTCACATCGAACATCGACTTGATTTCGTCGATATCCGCTTCATAAGCCAGGCGGAAAATGCCAAACCCTGCATTGTTGACAAGAATGTCGATGTCGCCCATTTCCTCATAGATACGGGCGAATGCCGCTTCGACCTGGTCAGTGTCAGATACATCAAGCTTATGGATGAAAACCTTGCTGTTGTAGGCAGACTCAAGCTCCCCCTTCAGCCTCTCGAGCTTATCGGCACTTCTCGCAAGCAGTGCGAGATTTGCTCCATTCGCGGCGGCCTGTCTGGCAATTTCGGCGCCGATTCCTCCCGAAGCCCCGGTAATAACAATATTTTTTCCAGTCAAACGCCCCACAGCAGTTCACCTCACCTGATTTTAAAATACTTTATTTTCCCATCTTGAACCGGCTCGATTTCACCAAGGGATAGCAAATAATCGACCTGGCCGGCCGTTTCAGACAAAGTCAGGCCGAGTTCGCGCTCAAATGCGGCGGGGAACAGCTGCCGGCATAAATCGAACACCGTTTTCGGTCCATCCTCAAGCATTTTTTTCACACTCATTGCCCGTTCGTGCTGGCGGGTTAGCCTTCTTTCAATCAGTTCAGGCAGCCTCGAAACATTCGCCCCATGCCCGGTATACACAAGCCCGGCCGGGTAGTCGCGCAGTTTTGCGAGTGACCGGTTGTATTGAAGCTGGGGGCGCGGGCGCTCAATTCCTTTGGCAATCGGCGGCTCAAGCAAAGGATTCGGTGAGATATGGGCAAGTATATGGTCACCGGCAATAAGCACCCCATCCTGCTCCCTGTACAGGGTGATATGGCTTTGCGCATGGCCCGGCGTCTCGATAACCTGCCAGTCCGGCAATCCAGGAACCCGGTCCCCCTCCATTATTTCTCCTGTGAGCGAACGGCTGCAGGAGTATTTAAGCGACTTTTTCAGCTGGCCGGCAAGCTTTTGATATGTTTCCGGAATTCCGAATTCCGTGAACAGACCAAGGTAAAAACGGTCATGTGCGGCCATGAATTCATCTGTCCGGTTGATCCATCTTTCATTTAAAGGATGCCCATAAACCTCGAGCGATTTTGGAAAATAATCAAGAAGCCCGGCGTGGTCAGGGTGGTCGTGGGTCAAGACAACCATCTCAATATCCTCCGGGACGAGGCCAAGCTCGGAAAGCTGGTATTTCAATAAATCCCAAGCCTCATCTGTTTTCGGCCCCACGTCGAAAAGGGCGAGCCTGTCGCCTTTTACTGCGTATACATTAACATCCCCAACCGCAAACGGGGTTGGAAGCGTGATTTTCGCGATCGTTCCATTCCATTCAGCCATGTCTATTCCCTCGCAACATTATTTTCAAATAGAGACCCGCAAATTCGGCAGACGCCTTTCCTTTTAGTTTATCGATTCAGGCACATATTGTCATTATTTCCGCATAATTACACGGCTAAAAACCAAAATAGGCAAGCACGAGGAATTAGTTGGCCTGCGCAATATAGCATGGGGGCACGTCCCCTGCTCCACTCTTCCCCTGCTGGCGCGCCACAAAATGGTACAATGGAGAAAAAGTTCAGGCGGAGATTATACGATGCTGATATTTTTATTATCCCTTAGTTTGATTATTTGGATTGTCTTCCTTATCGATGCGATTATAGGTTTTAAAACGCTTGACCGGCTTGAGGATGAACCTCCACTTAGGGATGGCCCCCTTCTTTCAGTCGTTGTAGCGGCGAAAAATGAAGAAGCGCATATAAGGAAGAGCGTCCTCAGCCAATTGCGGCAGACTTACAGGAATGCCGAGTGGATCCTGGTCAATGACCGGTCAACCGACGGGACCGGCGGAGCTATGGAAGAGTTAAAAGCGGTTGACCCCAGGGTACGTGTCCTTCATATTACCGATTTGCCCGAAGGCTGGCTTGGAAAAAACCATGCGCTTTACAAAGGATATCGTGCCGCTAATGGAGAAAGGATTTTATTCACTGACGCGGACGTTGAGTACCATGAAGAGGCTTTCGCCAAAGCACTCGGTTATTTCAAAAGGAACAGCCTTGACCATATGACTGCCGCGCCGAACATGAAAGCAAACGGCTTCTGGCTAAAATCGTTCGTCGCCTTTTTCCTGTTCGGCTTCTCCTATTACAAGCGGCCTTGGTCGGCAAACAATCCAAAATCAAAAAACGGGATTGGGATTGGCGCCTTTAACCTCGTTTCGAAAGAAGGTTACGAATCGTTCGGAACCCATGAAGCGATTAAAATGAGGCCCGACGATGACCTTCAGCTTGGCATGAAAATGAAGCGGGCCGGGAGGAAACAGCGGATCGTAAGCGCTCTGGATTTACTTGAGGTGGAATGGTACGGAACACTTGGGGAGGCGCTGGGCGGCCTTGAGAAAAACACATTCGCGGGCCTTCATTACCGCCTGTCGATGGTCGCCTTCGCGGTATTCGGAACATTTGCCTCACAGGTGCTGCCGTTTTTTACCCTGTTCATTCCGGATAAAGTTGTTTTCTTGTTAAGCATGGGAAATATCATCGGAATTACGGCGCTTTATTTCCTTGTTTTGAAAAAAATGACCCGGTTTTCTCCTGTCTTGTTCATAGCGTTCCCGCTGACGGCATCCATCTTCATTTACAGCATCATCCGGGCAAGCTACTTGACCTTCAGGCGCGGCGGAATTATTTGGCGGGGGACGAAGTACAGCCTGAAGGAATTGCGCAAGCCGTAAATTTTAAAAAGAGGGAAACGCTTTGCTATACTAAATGTGGCAAATAAAGATACTCTATTTCAAGTGAAGTACCGGATGCATCCACTGCTTCACTCGTCTTACTAAGGAGGCTGGATTTGATGGGAGCAAAGTTGTTTACTCCGTTTACGGTTAAGGGAGTTACGTTGAAGAACAGGATTGTGATGTCGCCGATGTGCATGTATTCATGCCCCAATGAGGATGGCATGGTCGAGAACTGGCACCGGACTCATTATACGAGCAGGGCGGTCGGACAGGCAGGCCTAATCATCCTCGAGGCAACGGCAGTGACGGCGCAGGGCAGGATTTCACCGAATGATCTTGGCATTTGGAACGATGATCATATCGAAGGCCTGAAGGAGCTCGCCGGCCTTATGAAGGAACACGGCTCAGCAATTGGGATTCAGCTTGCCCATGCCGGGAGGAAAGCAGTCCTTGAAGGCGAAATCCTCGCACCATCGGCAATCGCGTTTAATGAGAAATCAAAAACCCCAAAAGAAATGACAAAACGGGAAATAGACGAAACGATTGAGGCCTTCAGGAAAGGGGCTGAGCGTTCCAGAAAAGCCGGCTTGGATGTAATTGAACTCCATGGGGCCCATGGCTACCTGATCAATGAGTTCCTTTCCCCACTTTCGAACACGCGCACGGATGAGTACGGTGGATCGGCTGAAAACCGCTACCGCTTCCTCCGAGAGACCATCGAAGCCGTCAAAACCGTATGGAACGGCCCGCTGTTCGTTAGGGTATCTGCCCACGATTATCATGAGGATGGCTTAACTCCAGAGGATTATGTACAGTTTGCAAAATGGATGAAGGAGCAGGGCGTCGACTTGATTGATGTAAGTTCAGGCGCGGTGGTCCCTGCGAGGATTAACGTGTATCCTGGATATCAGGTGAAATATTCCGAAACAATACGTGATGGAGCCGAAATCGCCACCGGCGCGGTCGGCCTCATTACATCGGGCGTACAGGCTGAAGAAATTCTGCAAAATGAACGCGCGGACCTCATCCTGATTGGCCGTGAATTCCTTCGGGATCCATACTGGCCTCGAGCCGCGGCAAAAGAGCTCGGGGTCGAAATCGAACCGCCTAAGCAATACGAACGCGGATGGAAATAACGATATAAAAGAAACAGGGCGCCTTTCCAAAACGGAAGGCGCCCATTCATTTAATTAAACAGTCTCTCAGCCTCAAAGTCGGTTTTCGATTTTAAATAAAGGCCGTATTTCGCCAGCCCGATGGCAATCCCTGACAAAAAAACATTGAAGACCGCTGCGAAAAACGCCAGCCCACCCAATTCAAGGAAAATTCCAAAAACAAGCCCTGCCAGTCCGCTTATGCCTAATATGTATAAAAAATGGACTCTTGGAAAAAAGAAACTGATAATGCCGCTCAACAGCAGGACTAGCGATCCCATAATAAACATAAACGTGCCGATGAGGATGAACGCTTCCATGATGATCCCTCCCAGAAGTAGTTTTCCATTCCCTATACCCCTTCCTCCCAAAAGTTAAGCGGAAACTTCCGAGTTTTTACCCTTCCTTCCCAAAAATATCCTCGAATGCCCAGCTACCAAGAGATATTGGTTGATTCCCTGCCGATAGCGCAAACTAAAAAGAAGCCCATTGCCGGGAGGAGGATCGAAGTGGACTTCCCTGTAATCTATACAAACGTTTGGGACACCCTGATTGCGGTCCCAGCTATCATGATAATCACCCAAATCCTTAAACTCTATTTCAGGATGCCAAAACAATTCGTCCCCGCCGTGGCGGTCATTTCCGGCTTCCTGTTTTCCGTCCTGGTCAGCCACCCTTCCAGCCTGCTCGCAGGATTGTTCATGGGCTGGTTTTACGGATACGCCGCGATTGGCAACTATGCAGCCATGAAATCTGCCTGGAAGGCGTTCAGGAAAAAATAGCGGTTTAAATGATAGTATAATTGCGGCTAAAATGGGGTGGGGTTCGACTGGCATGTAAAATACGCTAAGCCCCTTGTTGTCGCGGCTTTTCTTAAAAAGAACCCGGCCCGCAAAATCGGGCCAGGCACTTTACGGCTGAGGCATAGGGATAGCAATTTCTTTAAAGTCTTCAGCAAGTTCCGTATTTGCGAAAAACCTCCGCGCCTCCTCGAGAAGCGCCTTAGAGGCAAGACGGTCATAGCGGGAGCTGATGTGGGTTAGGCAAAGCCTTTTCGCCCCTCCATTTATCGCGACGTCGGCAGCCTGGGAGGTTGTCGAATGGAAATACTCATGCGCCATTTCTTCCTCGCCGGCGGCGAACGTCGCTTCATGGACGACAAGATCTGCATCCCTTGCAAGTTCAATCGCGTTTTCACAGTAACGGGTATCGCCAAGGATGGAAACAATCCGCCCTTTTTGGCGCGGGCCAAGGAAGGCGGCGGGATCAAGTACGGAGCCATCCGCAAGCGTAACCTTTTCACCGCTTTTAATTTTTTTATAAATCGGGCCAGGGGGAATCCCCGCCTCTTCCAGCTTGCCGGCGAGCAATGTGCCTGGCCTGTCCGCTTCGGTTATCCGATAGCCGTAGGAAGGAATTCCGTGGTCAAGCAGAAGGGCTTCGACCCTGAATTGCCCATCATCGAAAACTATCCCTTCTTCAACCTCAGTAATCTTTATTGGATATTTTAAGTACGAACCGCTGATTGACAGGCTTGTTTTAAGATATAGCCCGATTCCCTTTGGCCCGAACACTTCAACCTCGGATTCGCCCCCCTGGAAAGAGCGGCTCGATAAAAGCCCGGGAAGGCCATAAATATGGTCGCCATGCAAATGAGTGATGAATATTTTCTCAATCCGGCGCGGCTTTAGGGAGGTATGGAGGATTTGATGCTGTGTCGCTTCCCCGCAGTCAAACAGCCAGACGCTTCCACGCTCTTCAAGGAGTTTCAGCGCCATGGATGTCACATTCCGAAGCTTCGCGGGAATGCCCGCCCCTGTTCCAAGGAATAATAATTCCAACGTAAAAACCTCTTTCTTTTCCAAAAAACCTTTATCCTGGCGTAAATCGGTTGGGGTCAGGATAAAGGACTGTTTTTTTATTACTATACCATACTTCACGCATCCTGCCCCCTTTATACCGCATGGCTTCCGGCTCCCAGGAAAAAGACGTGTGAATTGCGAATCATTTGCGAAATATGGAAGAAAAGGCTACAGTTTGTATTTGAACAGATATTCTGAATTCGGAAAATTTTTTCGTAAAGGGGTTTTCATCCTTGTCACAAAATGGAGAACAAAAATCATTGATCATGATATTCGGTGCCACGGGGGACCTCGCGAACCGGAAGCTGTTTCCGTCCTTATACAGGCTGTTCCGAAAAGGGCTTTTATCCGATCGGTTCGCTGTAATCGGCGTCGCAAGGAGGCCGCTTACAAATGAGCAATTTCAGGAGAATGTTAAAAAATCCGTCGTTGAAGCCGGCGAAAATGCTGGAGGCATCGCCGAATTCGCTTCACACTTTTATTACCATTCGCACGATGTCACAGACTCGGCTTCATACGCGGCATTAAAAGGGATGGCTAAGGAACTGGACAACCATTACGGGCTTGGGGGCAACAGAATTTTTTATCTCGCGATGGCACCCGAATTTTTCGGCCCTATCGCCCTTCATCTTAAATCGGATGGCCTGACCGACGTTCAGGGCTTCAAACGCCTTGTCATTGAAAAGCCATTTGGCCATGACCTTGAGTCGGCCATCGAACTGAATGAACAGATCCGTACCGCCTTCAGTGAGGATGAGGTTTACCGGATTGACCATTACCTCGGCAAGCAGATGGTCCAGAACATAGAAGTCATCCGGTTCGCGAACGCGCTTTTTGAGCCTCTCTGGAACAACCGGTATATCTCCAACATCCAGGTTACATCAAGCGAAACGCTTGGGGTTGAGGAGCGCGGGCGCTATTATGAAACGAGCGGGGCGCTAAGGGATATGGTCCAAAATCACATGCTCCAAATGGTCGCGCTGCTGGCAATGGAACCGCCAATCAAACTGACCACCGATGAAATCCGCTCGGAAAAAATCAGGGTATTCCGTTCCCTCCGTACAATCGAAGGCGAAGAAGTATCCAACTATTTCGTCCGCGGCCAATACGGCGCTGGGACGCTGGACGGCAAAGAAGTTCCCTCTTATAGGGATGAACCGAATGTCGATAAAAACTCCAATACGGAAACGTATGTTGCAGGAAAGCTTATGATTGACAACCAACGCTGGGCGGGCGTCCCTTTTTATATAAGGACTGGAAAGCGCCTTGGAGCGAAATCGACGAAAATCATCGTCCAATTCAAGGATGTACCGATGAACCTGTATTACCAGCCTAATAAACCGTTGAATCCCAATCTACTCGTCATCCATATTCAGCCGGAGGAAGGGATTACCCTCCACCTGAACGCCAAAAAGGCGGGCCAGGGGATGGATGCAACGGAAGTGAAATTAAGTTTTGCAAATAACGCGATCAATGAAATGAACACACCGGAAGCCTATGAATTGCTTCTTTATGATTGCATGCGCGGCGACGCCACTAACTTCGCGCACTGGGATGAAGTTGCCCTTTCATGGAGTTTTGTCGATAAGATTTCCGATGCGTGGGAGAGTACGAAAGACGAGAGCTTCCCGAACTACGAGCCAGGTTCAAGGGGCCCGGCCGCCGCAGATGAACTCTTGTCGAAAGACGGGTTCTTCTGGTGGCGCGTACGCGACCTTAAAGTAGAAAGATGCTAGGACCGGAGGGGAAAAGATGAAGATCCATGATATTACCGCGCCGATATTCGAAGGAATGCCGGTTTATAAAAACAAGCCTGAAAAACAGCCGAAGCTTGAAACCGTAACAAATGCACATGTAACTGAATCAAGGCTCAGCCTTGATGTTCACACAGGTACGCATATTGACGCCCCGCTCCACATGATGAATGAAGGAAAAACCTTTGAAACGATTTCGATCGAGGAGCTTGTCAGGAACTGCAAGGTTTTCGACCTTACCCATGNTGTCCTGTTTAAAACTAAAAACTCCTTTGACAAGGAATTCAATTTTGACTTTATCTTTGTCGCAAGCGACGCAGCCGAACGGCTTGCCGAAATCGGAATAGCAGGCGTGGGAATTGATGCGCTTGGGATTGAACGCGCCCAGGAAGGCCATCCAACCCACAAAGCCCTGATGGGGCGGGACATCATCATCATTGAAGGGCTCCGCCTGAAGGACGTTGCGCAAGGAGAGTATTTCATGGTTGCCGCGCCGATAAAGCTACAGGGAACCGATGCGGCGCCGGCGAGGATATTGCTTTTGGAAGGGATCAACTGAGCAGGCCGGGCCCTGTCCGAATCCATTAAGAAGCCTGACTAAAGGAAGATTTAGAGCCTGAACAGCAACCGACCGCGGGGCCTTCCGGCATTTAAGGTGGTTTATTTCGTTCGAAATAACGTTATATTCTTTTGATGTACAATTGTATGAAAACGACAAATAAAATGCCGTCCACAAACCGGGCGGCATTTTTACATTTAGTAGCTTATATCCTCTTTCTTATTCAGCTTCATTCCCCTTCATCCCGGGCCTGAACCCGCGCAGGAAATCCTTGTTAAAGCTTGTTTGCGTTCCTTTATTAGCATCGGTTTCCGTTTTCGACCCTGCATTGGCAATGATGTTTTTCCCGTATTTTTCCTTCAGTACAGACAAGGTTTTATAAAGCGGTTCCTTTTTCGCTTCCTTTTCATAGGAAAACAAATCGAGTTGTTTGACGGCCTCTTCGGCTCCGGCGAGATCCGCTCCGGTTATACCGAGCAGCCTGACAGGATCGCCGTTCCAGTTTGTTACAAGCAGCTGTTTGGCCAATTGCAGTATTTCTTCCTTTCCCGCTACAGGATTCGCTAGCTTCCTGCCGCGGTTAACCGTTTTCCTGTCCTTATACCGGATTGTGATGGAAAGCGAATTGGCGACAACCTGTTTCCTTTTCAATCTTGCCGCCACTTTATCCGCAAGGCTACCAAGCACCTCAAAAAGCTCATGCTGGTTCGCGATATCCCTTGGCAGCGTCGTGGAATTGCCAATGCTCTTAAAATCGGAAACAGCTTCAGGATCCACATGCCTCGGGTCAATTCCATTTGCGCGGTCTTTCAGCCTGAGCCCGTTGATCCCGAGGAGCATCTTCAGCTGAATTTCATTGGCGGAGGCGAGCGACCCGATTGTTTCAATCCCGATACCTTTTAGCTTCTCGGCTGTTTTCGCCCCCACCCCGTGCATATCACTGACGGGCCTCGGCCAGAGAACAGTCGGAATATCCCGTTTCCGGAGGACGGTGATTCCCATCGGCTTTTTCATATCCGAAGCAGTTTTGGCGAGAAATTTATTCGGGGCGATCCCGATGCTGCATGGCAAGTCGAGCTGCGCCATAATCCGCTTTTGAATAGTCTCCGCGATTTCAAGCGGGCTCCCAAGTTCATAGCTATCCGTAATATCCATATACCCTTCGTCAATCGACACCGGTTCGACGAGCTGGGTAAATTGGGCAAGTATCTCAAACATCGCCGTTGAAGCAGCCCGGTAACGGTCGAAGTTCGGCCGCATGACAATCAGCTGCGGGCAAAGTTTTCTTGCCTCCCACAGGGGCATAGTCGTCCGGACTCCCATTTTCCTCGCCTCATAGCTGCATGTTACGATGATTCCGCGCCGTTCCTCAGGATTGCCGGCGATGGCCAGGGGTTTCCCCTTTAGGGATGAGTCATGTGCCGCTTCCACCGAAGCATAAAAACTATTCATATCCACATGCAAAATGACCCTTCCTTTTTTCGGATACATTTCCTTCATGGCCATCAACCCGTCCCTTCTTCCTTTAGTTTAGCAAAAACCAGGTTTTGCCGCATCCCCATTACCCGTTTTTCCCCGTCGATTTGTGGTTTGGCCGCCTATTTAGTACTATTAACGAAACGTACTAGCATAAAATACGTCAAATAAATGTAGCTGTATATTCCGGCAAGGAAGTGATGGTTATGGGAAGGTGGATGGCTATAATTGCCGCGCTTTTACTTTTAGCCGGCTGCGGATTTTTTGAAAATCCAAATCAGGCCGAAAATACGAATGAATCCAATCATGGCATTAATGGCAAGGATCGGCCAAGCGAAGGAAAAACCACTGATCAAGATGGAGCGGGAACCGGAAAGGAAGGCGGAGCGGGAACTGGTACAGGCAAAGACGGAACTGAGAATGGTACGGGAAATCCAATCCAAACAGCCGCCTATCTGCCCTCGCCCAATCAAATAAAAATGTTTAAAGGAACAGGAAATGAATATGCGGCCGAGGTTGAAAGGATATTTTCCAGGGAAGGGGAATTCTTCGCATCGGTGACCGAAAACGGCGGAACAAGCGTCCTTAGGATTTACGGGCTGGGAAAAGAGGGAGTTTCAATAGTGTACGAAGAGCCTGAATACTATTCCGAAAATCCGCCTGATATCAAGAAGTTCAAACCGGCTTTTAAACCAAGGCTCGTGTTGCCGAGTCAACTAAGGTTAAATCAACAGTTCGAAGGATGGACCGTAAAAGATTTGAATGCCATCATAACAGTCCCATACGGAACAATATCCAAGGCGATCATCCTCGAAAAAATCGGCGAGGATGGAAGCATCGTGCAAAACTGTTGGGCCCCCGGGCTCGGGATCGTTAAGAAATCGTATTATATCAAAGACACCTCGGGCAGTGAAACGAGTGTAACAACTGAACTCGAAAGCGTTGAGCCGAGGAACTGGTAAGGAATGAATACCCACAGCGGCATGCGCGCCTTTGGAACAGGCAACAGGCAGCTGGATATTCTGGAGGCTTATCTTGTGAAGAGCTAATCAAAATAAAATGAAAGGGGACCACGGCGTTTTTATGCCGGGTCCCCTTTTTGCACGAAAAGATTATTGATTAGCTACTTCCTTGACAATCGCGACCGTCATTTCAGCAAGCTTGCCGAGCTCTTCAATCGGCATGCGCTCATTTGTTGTATGGATATCCTCATAGCCAACGGCCAGGTTGACAGTCGGGATTCCAAATCCGGCAATTACGTTCGCATCACTGCCTCCCCCGCTTTGCTGGAGCTCGCAGCTTCGGCCTATCTTTGCGGCAGCTTTCCTGGCTACCTCGACAACATGATCGCCCTCGGCAAACTTAAAGCCGGGATACATGACTTGTACCTCTACTTCAGCCTTGCCCCCCATTTGTTCGGCAACCGTTTCAAATGCTTCCTTCATTTTTGCAGCCTGCGCTTCCATTTTTTCTGAAACAAGCGATCTTGCCTCGGCAAGAATATCGACACGGTCACAGACGATATTTGTCGCCTGCCCGCCCGCGAACCGGCCAATATTCGCCGTCGTTTCGCTGTCGATTCGGCCAAGCGGCATCTTCGCAATTGCCTTGGCAGCAATCGTAATCGCGGAAACGCCCTTTTCCGGGGCGACTCCTGCATGCGCCGTCTTCCCGTAAATGACCGCGTTGATTCGGGCCTGGGTAGGCGCGGCAACGATCACATTTCCCACTTTGCCGTCGCTGTCAAGCGCATAGCCGTATTTAGCGGTTATTTTCGATGGGTCAAGCGCCTTTGCGCCCATTAACCCGGACTCTTCCCCAACGGTGATAATAAATTGGATTTCGCCATGCGGAATTGATTGTTCCTTCAGGACGCGGATCAATTCGAACATGGCGGCAAGGCCCGCTTTATCGTCAGCGCCAAGGATTGTCGTCCCGTCCGTCACCACATAGCCATCCTTAATCGAAGGCTTTACACCGTTCCCGGGAGTGACTGTGTCCATATGGCTCGTAAAATAAATCGGGTCCACCCCATCCTTGGTGGCCCGCAGGGTGCAAATCAAGTTCCCCGCTCCGTGCCCGGTAATGGAAGTTGTGTCATCCTCAAAAACATCCAGCCCAAGCGTTGAAAATTTTTCTTTCAGTATCTTTGCGATGTTCGCCTCGAATTTTGTTTCGGAATCAATTTGGACAAGCTCCAAAAATTCATTCAACAACCGTTCGTTGTTAATCATCCTTCAAACCTCCGTCAACTAAATATGTACTCGCTATTTTAGTATACCTTTCCATGTGCTCCATCATCAACATCCCGGTTTAAAGTGGAATGTTTCCGTGCTTTTTCGAAGGGCGTGTTTCGTTTTTGTTTTTGAGCATTTCAAGGGCTTGTATCAGCTTGATTCTTGTTTCCCGCGGGTCGATGACATCGTCAACCATCCCCCTCGCGGCAGCTACATAAGGATTCGCGAATTTTTGGCGGTACTCCTCTATTTTCTGCTGGCGGACTTTTTCGGGATCCGGACTGTTTTCGATTTCTTTCGCGAAAATAATGTTCGCCGCTCCCTGTGGCCCCATTACGGCGATTTCCGCATTCGGCCATGCGAAAACGAGGTCGGCGCCAATCGATTTGCTGTTGAGGGCAACGTACGCGCCGCCGTATGCTTTCCTTAAAATAACCGTCAGCTTCGGCACTGTCGCTTCAGAATAAGCATACAGTATTTTCGCTCCGTGCCGGATGATGCCGCCGTGCTCCTGCTTAACACCAGGGAAAAACCCGGTGACGTCCTCAAAGGTGATAATCGGGATATTGAAGGAATCACAGAACCTTATGAATCGGGAAGCCTTATCGGAAGAATTGATATCCAGCCCGCCGGCCATTACCTTTGGCTGATTGCAAACAAGCCCGACCGTATCCCCTTTGATTCTGGCAAGCCCAACGACAATGTTTTTCGCGAAATCACTGTGGATTTCCATAAAACTTCCTTCATCAACTACGTGATCGATGACAATCCGCACATCATACGGCCTAATTGGATCAAATGGAATGCAGTCAACCAGGTCCGCGCGATAATCATCCCCTGTATCTTCTGTTTCGGCGTGCGGGGGCTTCTCCCTAGAGTTTTGGGGCAGATAGCTTAATAGCTTCCGCACGGATTCAAGAACCTCTTCTTCAGTTTTACCCATAAAATGGGCATTGCCGGAAATGGAATTGTGCACTTTCGCACCGCCAAGGTCTTCCGGCGAAATCTTTTCGCCTGTCACCGTTTCGATGACTTTTGGTCCCGTAATAAACATCTGGCTTGTGCCTTCAACCATAAAGACAAAATCCGTGATGGCAGGAGAATAGACCGCTCCGCCCGCGCAAGGGCCCATTATGACGGAGATTTGGGGCACTACCCCCGAGTAAATCGCGTTCCGGTAAAAAATTTGTCCATACCCGTCAAGCGAGACGACGCCTTCCTGGATCCTCGCACCACCCGAATCGTTCAATCCGATCACCGGCGCCCCGTTATTTGCGGCCAGGTCCATCAGGTGGGCGATTTTCTTCGCGTGCATCTCGCCGAGCGCCCCGCCGAACACAGTGAAATCCTGTGAAAATACATAAACTGGCCGGCCGTTGATTTTACCATAGCCTGTCACAACACCGTCGCCCGGCCCTTTCTGCCTGTCCATTCCAAAATCAGTGGTCCTGTGCTCGATGAACGGATTCAATTCCACAAACGATCCTTCATCAATAAGCAGCGCAATCCTCTCCCGCGCTGTCAGCTTCCCCTTTCCATGCTGCCGGGCAATTTTTTCGTCCCCGCCTCCCATCTCGATTTCGCGTCGTTTATCGTAAAGTTCGTTGATTTTTTCAAAAATGTCAGCCATTTAGTTCTCCATCCCTTTCTTCTCGCAAAACTCATATAAAACCCCGCCGGTCGATTTTGGGTGCATGAAAGCAACCTGCGCCCCGCCCGCGCCCGGCTTCGGTTCATCCTGGAGCATGCGGATCCCGCTCTCCTTCATTTCGTTAATCCTGTCCTTGATCGACGTAACTCCGAAAGCGACATGATGGATGCCTTCCCCCCTTTTTTCAATATGCTTCGCAATCGGGCTATCGGATGACGAAGGTTCAAGGAGTTCAAGCTTTGTTCCCCCTGCGTCAAGGAAAGCGACAACGACTTTCTCGCTCTCCACCTCTTCGATTCCCAAAAGCGGGAGCTTCAGGACATCTGTATAAAAAGGAAGCGCTTCCTTTAAAGATTTGACCGCAATCCCAATATGGTCCACTTTCTTGATCATCGTTTCATCCCCTTTTAAAATGGCGGCTATCCGTTTACCGGAACTCGCACCGGTTTCCCCTAAAATTTCGACAATTATTGTATTCTCCTAAAAGTGTCATAAATCCTTCCCAGTTTGGAAGGTTGTCCATAGCCCTTTTTCCCGGTACAATAATAGTATCCCATAACTCATCTAGGGAGGAGAATTTATATGAATAACCGGAAATCCAGAAAGATCATCGTCTACCTGATGCTGTTCGCCATGCTCGCCTCAACACTCCTGCTCGGATTATCTTCATTTTTATAAGCGGCAGGAGAAAGGCAAATTTTATACATCAAATTTTTTTAGAAAATTGAAAGGGACCATCCATTTTGAACTATAACCCGAATAATGGACACTTTTAAAAAAGGTCC
>NZ_QNQT01000014.1 GCF_003362805.1 Neobacillus piezotolerans | reverse complement strand
TCTTTAATTAGCTCTTCAAGGGCATGCCTTGTCGGGTTGCCGGTCCTGGAGTATTCAAAGCCTTTATGGCCCCCTACGCCCTCCTGCTTGTATGTGCTAACCTGGTAAATTGGTACGGAAACGGCACCCGTGAATGGATCGATCGGAATGCCACCGTGAATCATTTTCGTTTTCCTTTTCAATTCATATCCCGCCTTCATAGATTTTTTTACTTAAGTACCGCTCGCTTCCATCTGGAAAAATAACGAGGATATTTGTTCCCTGCGCCGCTGTTTTGGCTTCTTGAAGCGCAGCATGGAAAGCGGCCCCTGATGAACTGCCGACTAGCAGCCCTTCTTTGGCGGCCAGTTCCTTGACAAGGCCGAAAGCATCTTCATCAAGGACAGTATGGATAGCATCAAAATAGGAAGTGTCCATATAACCCGGAAGGAATTCCATGCCAATGCCCTCTGTTTTATGCGGGCCGGACTCACCCCCATTAAGGATGGAACCCTCAGGCTCCACAATGACGGTTTTAATGTCCTTCTTTTTTTCCTTCAGGTAACGGGCGGTTCCCATAAAGGTCCCTCCCGTTCCCGCGCCCGCTACAAATACGCCGATTTCCCCATCCATTTGCGCCCAAAGCTCGGGGCCTAGGGTTTTGTAGTATGTTTCCGGATTCGCCGGGTTGGCAAACTGCTGCGGGCAGTACGAGCCGGGAATTTCTTCAAGCAGTTCCTGCGCTTTTTTAATCGCGCCCTTCATGCCTTCTTCGGTTGGGGTATGGATTACCTTGGCACCAAGCGCTTTCATCAGCTCTTGCTTTTCCAGGCTGAATTTCGCTGGGACGCAAAAAATCACCTGGACCCCTCTGTTAATCGCGGCGAGGGCTAGGCCGATGCCCGTATTTCCCGCGGTCGGCTCAATGACCGTTCCGCCTTCCTTCAATTTTCCGCTCTCGAACGCATCACGGAGCAATTCAATTCCGAGCCTGTCCTTGACGCTTCCGCCGGGGTTCAGGAACTCAAGCTTAGCAAAAATCCTGACCCCGTCCGGAAGCGGAAAGGATTTTATTTCGACAATGGGTGTATTGCCAATCAATTCATGGACGCTGCTATAAACCTTCATTTTCCTCCCCCTATCCCTCTTCTATTTAAGGGCAGATACCATTTTCATGACAAGCGTTGCCGAATGGAGGGCCGCTTTATGAAGGAATTGGTCAAAGGATACATTTGATTCCTTTCCCGCTATATCAGAAAGTGAACGGATGATGACAAACGGGACATTGAATTGATGTGCAACCTGCGCAATCGCGGCGGCTTCCATTTCAACCGCCTGAAGCCCGGTGAATTTAGTCCTGACAAATTCAACCCTCTCCGGATCTTGCATAAAAGAATCGCCTGTCGCTATCATCCCTTTGACAATCTGGATATCCTCAATTTCACCAGCTGCGGCTTCCGCAACCGCAACAAGCTTCTCATCCGCTATAAAAGCGGGTGGCAGCTCGGGAACCTGTCCATATTCATAGCCAAATGCGGTGACATCCACATCGTGGTGGCGCACCTCGGTCGAAATGACCGCGTCGCCAACTTCAAGGGAAGGATCGAACCCGCCCGCCGAACCCGTGTTGATGACGCAGTCGGGTTTGAACCTTTCCAATAGGATCGCGGTCGACATCGCCGCATTCACCTTTCCAATCCCGGAACGGAGAAGGACCACTTCGGCCCCATCCATGTTCCCAGAAGTGAATTCACAGCCGGCGATCACCTCGCGGGTTTTTCCTTCAATATGGCTCCTTAATAATGCGACTTCTTGCTCCATCGCTCCAATAATGGCAATTTTCATCATGAAACCTCTCTTTTTTAAAATTTTTCACCTTCCATCAGCCAGACAAAGTCGTTGCATCTCGAAAAGCTGGCACGAAAGCCATTTTCTTCAAGCATCGCCTTCAGGATGGGAATGGTCGTGTAATATTCCCTTTCCAAATCCGCGGCCAGGTTATGGAAGCCATTTTCTTTCGCCTTATCAATCGCATCTTTGAATGCTTCGGCAGATTCATACATTGTATCCGCAAATACTATTTTACCACCGTTCGGCAAAAGTTTTCCATAAAGGCCTATAGCCTCCCGCTTTTCCTCGTCGGTCAGATGGTGAAAGGCGTAAGTGCTTACAAGTGTATCCGGGTTTTCAACTTCCGGAAAGGTTAGGAAATCGCCATCGTGGATTTGTGCCTTTCCTGGCAGTTTTGCCTCGGCTATCTTCCTCATTGCCGGAGAGGGCTCGATTCCGGTGACCTTCAGCCCACGGTCCAAAATCCTTGCGGTCAGGTTCCCTGTACCGACTCCGAACTCGATTACATGCCCGTGGGACCGTTCCGCTACTGTATTAAGAATCCTGCTGTAATGCCTGAATACTTCTTCATACTCTTTATCATGCCCCTCGACACTTTCATCATAGGATTCCGCCCACACCTCGAATAAATCAAGAAATTCCCTGCCCATTTATATCCACGCTCCATATGTTCAAACTTTTAAACACACAATTCCTATTGACATACTATGAATTAAAATGAACCTTGTTCCCAATTTACCATATCCTTTCGTATTCTTCAACAGGCGGATTGCCACCTTGCCAAATGTAAAGCTAAAATAGAGGGATAAAACAAGGGAGGGATTCCGGTGAATCTGCAGTTTGATTTGATTGAGGATAAAATTGAATTTTTTGAGGCAGCTGATCTGAAAACCATCGAAAAGAAGATTGCAACCCAGATTGAAGTAAATAAGGCGATTATGCTGCGCGTCCATTCGGTTTCACACCAAATGCATGTGAGTGAGGAAGGGAAAACGTATTACTCTGCGGCCGTCCATTTTAAGCTAAAAAAATAGCAGGGCTTCAGCCTGCTATTTTTTATTTTTTATCATTTTCATACAATTCTTCGACCTTCACAGGCTTATAGCCTTCACCATCAACCCACTCGATATATACACGGTAGGCCTGATCGCTTCCTTTCGCCGTGACAGTTCCAATTGCCCCGCCTTCTTTGCTTTTGTCCCTTTCAAGCCACCATGTTGTCATATTCCCTTTGTCCGTCCCAATGGCATAGGCAAGCGCGGAGTGCATTTCATCCCAATCGGGAGAACTGCTGTCGATGGTTACCTGATGGTCACCGGATTGGCTTGTGCCGACAGGTTTCCACCCCGGATTTTCAATTGTCCTTTTGACATTCTCGGAGCTTCCACCCTCTGTTACAACCGGCTCATCGGCCTCATCCACATTTTCTTCAGCCGTCTGGCTTTCGTCATCCGTATCAGCTGAAGAATCGGCATCGGAGGAATCTTGTGATGCGCCGCCAGCGGTGTCACCGCCAGTATCCCCTTTTTCCGTGTTGCCGGCTTTTTGGCCAGTTTCCGCTTTGTCCGGATTTTTCGGCGCAGCATCATCGTTTCCCGCGAATATTGAAAAACCGACAGCAAGGATTAAAAGAATTACAATTGCAATTAAGCTATTTAAAATGATATTGGTCTTTTTTCGTTTAGCTCTGTATCGCAAACGTGATTTATTCGAAAAATCATGATCCATTGGCTAGGCCTCCCTAAGCAAGATTGACATTATTCTATCATGAGAAACGGGAAAGATGAAGGAATAACCTTTTTCTCATTCATGGTTACCCCGGCTATACAAAAAGTTTACAATATCGGCAAAAAGCGGGTTAACGCCTCCTTCGTTTCCCTTAACATCCAGGTTGACCGCGACAAGCGCAAACTTTGGTTTTCCATAAGGGAAATACCCCGCGAACCATTTGTTATGAAGCTGCTCCTTCCCCACAAACTTTCCTGTTTCGGCTGTTCCGGATTTCCCTGCCACCTGATAAGGGAGGGAGGAAAACCATCTGCCAGTTCCTCGGCTATCCTCCACGACATGCCTCAAAAGCTGCTGAAGCTTCCGCGCCGTACCCTCAGAAACCGTTTTCCCCACTAGAGGCGTTTGCGGAAACTCATACATTGTTGTTCCGTTTTTATATTCAATGGCGGAAACAGCCCTGACATGCTGCTTTTCTCCATTCCTCGCGATTGTCGCCATCATATTTGCCACTGCCAGCGGAGTCGCCCTGACCTCTTTTTGGCCAATTCCTGTCAGCGAAACAAAATTGTCATCCATCCTCTCGGTTTCTTTTAAAAAGACGCGCCCGCCCTCCTCTCCATCCAGCTGGCGGAAATGCGGAAAATGGAACACATCCCCTTCCCATCCTACCCCACCTGTCAGGGAAAGCATGGCGGCATACTCCTCAATCAAGCCGGGATCGATTGCCTTCAGCTCCCTCGCAAGCTTTGCAAATGTGTAATTGCAGCTAATCGCAAAGCTATCAGAGAAATTCACCATTCCATAGTTATGGGCCGTATCGGGTTCTCCATTAATTTTTCGGCTGCAGTCGAATAGGCGTGAGGAATCATCCAAACCATTTTCAATAGCCGCGGCGGCAACCGCCGTTTTAAAAACAGAGCCCATGATTTGTTCCTTGAGCATCTGGTTGCCCCCACTCGCGAATGGGCTGCCCGATTGTGCCCCGGGGCGCGAAACGAGCGCGAGGATGCTGTTTGTCTCAATATCGAGAAGAACAATTCCACCTTTTTTGATGCCATGGCTGTCTGCAAGCTGTTCTGCCTTCCTTTGTATATCCAGGTCGATTGTCGTTCGGATATTTGCAGGATAAAAAGGGTTCTTCTCTCCTTTTAGCCTTACATTCGCTCCAAACAACGGCTTTCCTTGGCCATCCACATGATAGACGAGGCTGGAATCCCCCTCACCGATCAAAAAAGGATCGAAACGCTTTTCGAGTCCTGATACTCCGATTGGGGTACGGCTGGGTAGGCCGCTGTCCGGATAGCGCTTTCTCATCTCGCGCTCATTTTGTCCCACAACCCCTAGCAACTGGCTTGCCGGGATTTCTTCTTCCTTTATCTTCCGCCGCGCTGCAAAGACACCGGGTATTTTAAGGGCATTAATTTTGGAAACTTCACGGCTGGATAATTCGATAGGTTCGGGCGTCCCATAGGCGAACGGCTGTTTCGCCTGTTTAACGCTTTCAAGCAAATCCTCCTCTGATATCCCGATTATCACTGCGACCTTCGCGGATTCCCAACTGATGTTTTTTAAAAAAGGAAATAGAATCAGGACCGATGCCGCCTTGTGTCCTATCGAAATGCCATTTCGGTCAAGAATGGACCCTCTGCCGTCATCCAAAGGGGCTGTTTGGGCCCTTTGCCTGACACTCTCTTCAAGCAGGTTGACATGCCGGCTTGAAAAGTTCTCGGGCTGGATCAATTGTATTTGCGCAAGGCGGCAAAACAATAGAAAAAATGCAATTATACCGATTACAGTCATTGAAGCCAATCGTTTTTTCCACATAAAAAAACACCTCGTCAAAAGCTTTGACGAGATGCCTAAATTTCAAACGCGTGTTTGATACCTATTTAATGGATGTAATTTTTACTGTCATTTCGCCGCCTGGTGTTTGGACAGACACCGTATCGCCGACTTTTTTGCCCATGAGGCTTTTGGCGATCGGTGAATCATTCGAAATTTTCCCTTCAAACGGGTCAGCTTCCGCGCTGCCCACAATCGTGTAAGTTTCTTCATCCCCATCCGGAAGCTCCATGAATGTAACGTTCCTTCCGAGAGTGACAGAGTCGCCGGCAATCTCGCTTTCTTCGATGATTTTGGCGTTCCTGATCATATTTTCTAGCGTGGTGATGCGGCCTTCAACAAACGCCTGCTCTTCCTTTGCGGAATCGTATTCCGAGTTCTCGGACAAGTCGCCGAAGCTGCGCGCGATTTTAATGCGCTCCACGACTTCTTTCCGCTTTACTGTCTTTAATTGTTCAAGCTCCTGGACCAATTTATCTTTTCCAGCCTGTGTCATTGGAAATACTTTCTCTGTTGCCAATGTATTCACTCCTTCAATTCTGTACAATCAATTATTTTCTTTTTCTTATGTAAGGAAAGCGTTTCCCGCTCCTATAAAAGGAGGCCAGCCTGTACAAGGCCGCCTCTCCTTAATGTCCGGAAAAACCGCTGTTCACAAAGCTTGGAACCGCCTCCCATGAAACAGGCGGGCTCCCCGCTTTGGACTCGCGGAAATGAATTTCCATTTTGTTTACTATTTCTATGCTATTGTGTCATAAAATAGACTTTTGTTCAAGAATAGTTTGAATTTTTGTTACCATTAAATCAATCGCAACATGATTATGCCCGCCTTCGGGAATGATGACATCGGCATAGCGCTTGGTCGGCTCGATAAACTGATTATGCATCGGCCTCACCACATTGACATATTGGTCGATTACCGAGTCCACCGTCCTCCCCCGCTCCTTAATATCGCGCTGGAGCCTCCTCAAAATTCGGATATCCGCATCTGTATCGACAAACAGCTTGATATCCATCAGATTGCGGAGCCTCTCATCCTCAAGAATAAGGATTCCTTCCAAAATAATGACATCTTTTGGCTCGACATGGATCACTTCTTTCGATCTCGTGTGAAGTGAGTAATCGTAGACCGGCTTTTCGATTGGTTCCCGGCTGAGGAGCGTTTTTAAATGCTCGATCAGCAGGTCATTATCAAAAGCAAGCGGGTGGTCATAGTTTGTTTTAAGGCGATCTTCAAATGGAACGCTGCTCTGGTCTTTGTAATAATAATCCTGTTCGATCATCAGGATTGAATGGCCCTTAAAGCTATCAAAAATCGCTTTTGTAACGGACGTTTTGCCCGATCCGGACCCTCCGGCCACCCCGATGACAACTGGTTTGCGCTCCATGTTAGTTCTCCTTCCGCATCATGTTGTTCGGGTATACCTGCCTGTCCAGCTGGAATTTTACGATTTGCAAAGGGTGGCGGGCCGCATCCAGCTCGTTCCCTTTTTCATCCCAAATTTTTTCGATCACAGCATTAAAGTTTTCGATTTCAGGGCCGAAAAACTCAATTTCATCACCCGGTTTGAAAAAATTCCGCTGCTGCAGGGTCACGATTTTCGACTCGCTGTCATAATCAAGGACAAGGCCGGCGAAATCAAATCTTGTCTTTTTGCTATGATTGCCAAACATTTGCTCTTTATACCCAGGCACGCCCTCAAAGAAGGCTGGTGCCGTTTCCCTGTTCGCACACTTATCGAGCTCGTCGATCCATTCCTGCCTGATCGAGAAGTTGTCCGGGTCCGCGCAGTACGCGTCGATCACTTTCCGGTAAACACTTACGACCGTTGCGATATAGTGGATTGATTTCATCCTGCCTTCAATTTTAAGGCTGTCAATGCCAATTTCAATCATTTTCGGAATGGATTGAAGGAGGTTCAAATCTTTCGGGCTCATCGCAAAAGGCGAATCGTCCCCGTCAAAAAGCGCGGCTTCCCCTTCGCCATCCCGCCTGTACAAATCATAATCCCAGCGGCATGACTGGCAGCATCCGCCCCTGTTCGAATCCCTGGCGGTCATATGGTTGCTGAGTGTGCAGCGTCCTGAATAAGCAATGCACATCGCTCCATGGATGAACGTTTCAATTTCAATGTCAACCTTTTCTTTCATCTCGCGAATCTCTTCCGCACTCGTCTCACGGGCAAGGACGACACGCTCAAGCCCTTCTTCCTTCCAAAACTGGACAGCTTTCCAGTTGGAAAGGGATTGCTGGGTGCTCAGATGCACTTCAATTTCCGGTGCTACCCTGCGGCATGTTTCGATGATGAGAGGATCGGCGACAATGATTCCGGCCACTCCCGCTTCTTTAAGCCCAGACAAATAGTCTTCTAGCCCGTCAATATTTTCGTTATGGGCAAAAATATTGGTTGTCACATAGATTTTCGCGCCATATTTTTTCGCGAATTCCACGCCCTCTTTCATTTCCTCAAAAGTGAAATTATCCGCGTTCGAACGGAGGCCATATTCCTGGCCGCCGATAAAGACCGCGTCCGCTCCGTAATGGACGGCGATTTTCAGCTTTTCGAGGTTGCCAGCTGGGGCAAGCAGTTCGGGCTTTTTGACAATTACCCGCTTGCCATCAATGATTTCTGATATTTTATCCTTTACAGCGCTCACGGCCAACTACCTCCTATTTTTAATACACCGTTTCCTTAAAGAAGAATCCCGTATCAAGCGGCCTGGATTGTGGCTGTATTTCTTCGATTTTTTCAAGAAGTTCGCCCTTTACGTCTTCGTACTTATCCGGATCTTCAAAGTAAAGGTCAATCGCATTTCTGTAAAGGCTTGTTACTTCGGCAATATAGCCTGGCGCCTTCAATATCCCGTCTATTTTGAACGAGTCTACTCCGGCTTCAAGCATGTCCTGCAGTTCATCGATCATGCATATGTCATTCGGGCTCATAATATGGGTCCCGTTCGAGTCTTCAAAGATAGGATACTTATTCCCGCGTTCTATATCATGGAGGAACATGTCCTTTTCAAGCCTGCGGTTTTCAATCTCCATCTCCTTGCCCTGATAGAGGAAATAGTTGCCCAGCAATGACCGCTTTGATTGGAACATGCAACTCATCCCATGGACCTGTACTTCGATTTCAACCTCGGAGTTTTCCTTTATTTCAAGAATTGCATCCATATTGATCTCCCTCGCGAGAACCGCCCTTTTCGCGCCTTTCCTGCCCCAATAGTTGCATGTGTACCAGTTCGTCGCGGTTGTTTCGGTGTTCCAGTGGAGTTTCAAATTTGGCGCGGTTTCGCGAGCCGCCAACAAAACAGCCGGATCCCCAAAAATCACAGCATCCGCCCCTGCCTCACTCGCAAAAGCCAGGTAGTCCCCCAATTCTTCAACCTTTTCGTTGTGGAAAATGCCATTCATCGACACATACACTTTTTTCCCTTTTGAATGGGCAATCCTGATTGCTTCCCGAACGTCTTCCCGGCTGAATTCACCGGCAAGCCTAAGGGCGTATCTTTCTTCGCCAACGACAAAGGCATCCGCCCCGGCATCGGAAAGCGGCGCAATATCCTGGATGCTTGTCGGCGTTACGAGCAATTCCGGTTTCTTCATTCCCTTCACCTCTTTTTATAGCTGATTGCCACTCCGTCGCCAACAGGGATAATTGTTGTCGCATAGTCCTCAAGCCCTGTAAGCCAACTATTGTAGCCCTGTATTTTTTCGGCCAGTTTCACAAGCCTTCCGCTTTCTGCTTCCCGGCCATACACAAGCCCTTTGAAAAGGACATTATCCGTAACCATGATTCCCCCGGCACGTAAAAGTGGCGCATAAAGGGAAAAGAACTTTTGGTATTGCCCTTTGGCCGCATCAATGAATATCGCATCAAATGGCGCGAATGGCCCAACTTCGCCGGCGGCTTCCAAGGCATCGCCGAGCAGGAGCTCAACCCTGCCAGATGCTCCCGCGGCTTCGACATTTTTCTCGGCCTCCCGGTAGCGCTCCTCGTCCCGCTCGATTGTGATAATCTTCGCTTCAGGAAGGGCCTCTGCCATACGGAGAGCCGAATAGCCGATGGCAGTCCCGATTTCAAGTATTGTTTTTGGATTATGGATCCTTAGTATCTGGAGGAGGGCTTCCATTCCGGACGGCTCCATAATAGGAACATGGAATTCTTTCGCGTAAGCCTCCATTTCGGCGAATAAACCGGTCCGGGCGGGAATCAGGCTGTCTAAATATGTTTGAAGCTTTTCGTCCAACACAATGACCACTCCGAATTATTCTGGCATGTTCTTCTTTTAAACACGAAAAAATAGCGTTCACAGCAAGATGCATAAAAAGTATGCATTGTGGGCTAAGCCGGCTTGCCGTAATGGACGCTATTGTTTATGTTCATGGGGGAGCTCCCCATTTCCTGAAACGTATTCCGTAATGTCAGGGGGTTTCCCCCGGGCTGTTATAAAACACTTGAACAATTTTACCACAAAAAACGGGGAAAATCTACGACTTTTCCCCGCCATTGCCTTAATTGTTGTTTGTTATATACTTGGCCTTCAATTGATTATGTTCCTGAAGCGTTTTTGAAAAATGGACCTCTCCATCCTTCGAAGCCAAGAAGTAGTAAAAACTTGTAGCCTCGGGGTTCAATGCCGCTTCGATGGACATCTTTCCGGCATTGGCAATTGGCCCGGGCGGAAGCCCCGCATATTTATACGTGTTGTATGGGGAATCGACCTCAAGGTCTTTATAAAGGACCCTATCCTTATGTTTTCCCTGGGCGTAGAGGACAGTCGGGTCTGTTTGAAGAGGCATTCCCGCCTCAATCCTATTGTAGAAAACACTTGAAATTTTATGGCGATCTGCTTTTTTCGTCGCCTCTTCCTCAATCAGGGAAGCCATCGTCAAAAGCTGATGGGGGGTTATTTTCTTTTCTTTCATGAGTTCTGAATAAGGGGAAATCATTGCTTTTGTTTTTTCCAGCATAACAATTACCAACTCGTCTACCGAGGGCTTTTCCTTGGAAATTGGATAGGTCGCCGGGAATAAGTACCCTTCAAGCGGATATTTGACTTTCTCTCCAAGAATTTCACTCGTTAACAGATCAGGGTATTTCGCCATAAGCCCAGCCACGAATTCGCGGTCGTTAAGCCTTTGGAACACAGCTTCCTGGGTTTGCCCTGTAACTTTCGCGATAAGGCCGGCGATTTCAGCTAGCTGTTTCCCTTCCGGCACCGCAAGCCTGTGCTTTTCCTTTAGGACCACCTTGCCGGTTTTTAGGCTTTTAATGATTTCCGGCATCGTCATCGAAGGCGTCATCTTATAGTCCCCGGCCATGAAACCAGACTCGTTTTTGAACTTGACATAATACTTGAATATACGGGCATTTTTAATAATTCCATTCTTTTCAAGGGTTTGGGCAATCCCGGACACCGAGGAACCTATCGGAATGGTGACTTCCCTGATTTCCTTGCTGGATGGGTCGACAGGCTGTAAGGCTGACTTTACATACAAATAGCCTCCGCCGCCGATTAAGCAAACGAGTATGATGAATGCAAGCGTGATGGACAGGACGATTTTCCTGACAATTTTGGCTTCGCTCTGATGTTCGATCATTTTTTTGCGGATTATATCCCTTTTTGTATTTTTATTATCAGCAGTCATTCCGCTTCCCCCCTGTTTTCGACAGGACCTGCCTTCCATTGTGAATTGGTCTCTGCATTTTGACTATTATACACCATTATACTAAAAAACCGCCGTCTCCATTTCAGCATAAGTTGTATTACCTTGTCAATTTCGCCTGCACTGGTGCGAATATGAAAAAAAAAGAGCCGGCATGCCGGCTCCTGAATTTTGTTAGTCTTCGTGGTCTTCCTGTTCATCAAGGAACGTATTCAGCACTTCCTCAATCATGTCCCACTCTTCATCCGTTTCGATTGGAAGCAGGTCGCCTGCTTTTCCTTCAGCCCCAGGGACAAAGGAGGAAGCATGGATTTCAATTTCCTCATCTTCGCTGTCATCCGCTCCCGCCGCATAGTACAGGACGTAGGATTTGTCGAACTCCTCTGATTCAAATGTATAAAGGATTTCGTATAATTGTTCGTTGCCGTTTTCGTCTACTACTACAATTTGGTTATCGCCGTGTTCCATTTTCTTCACCCTTCACTTTTTACTATCAAGATATCCTTGCAAGATCATCGTGGCAGCCATCTTATCGATGACTTTTTTACGCTTTTTCCGGCTCACATCCGCTTCAAGCAAAACGCGTTCCGCGGCCATCGTGGTCAGGCGCTCGTCCCAAAGGACGGTTGGCACGGAAAAGAGTCTTTCCACCTCTTCCGCAAAGCGTTTGCTCGCCTCGGCCCGGGGGCCAATCGTTCCATTCATATTTTTTGGCAGGCCGATGACTACCTGCTCGACGCCATACTCTTTTAGTAATTGGCCTAAACGTTCAAATCCAAACTCGTTTTTTTCCTCATCGATCTTAATTGTTTCCAGACCTTGCGCGGTCCATCCAAATTCATCGCTGAGGGCGACGCCGACTGTTTTAGAGCCCACGTCCAATCCCATAATACGCATGATTAGCCTCCGCGCTTTTGCTTCAGATAAAATTTCACGAGCACTTCAATGATTTCATCCCGCTCGAGCTTCCTGATGATGTTGCGGGCATCCTTATGGCGCGGGATGTATGCAGGGTCGCCCGACAAAAGGTAGCCGACAATCTGGTTGATTGGGTTGTACCCTTTTTCCTGAAGCGCTTCGTGCACCTGGAAAAGGACTTCATCTACATCATGTTCAAATGGCTCTTCAGGAAAATTGAATCTCATCGTTTTGTCCAATGAGCTCATTGCATGCACCTCGCCTTTGGAAATTAGGTTGTAACATGTTTATTCTACACTAATTGCCATGATTATCAAATTGATTTAACCCATTCCTCCGCATACTGGAGCGCGCCATCAAGTTTCGACGGATCTTTTCCCCCGGCTTGGGCCATATCCGGGCGGCCTCCGCCGCTGCCCCCGCATCGTGCCGCTACTTCCTTTACAAGCTTGCCGGCATGGTATCCTTTGCCAAGCAAGTCTTCAGTCACGGCCGCGATCAGATTAACCTTTCCTTCATTCGCGCTTCCAAGGACGATGACAGCCGAGCCAAGCTTTTGCTTCAGATCATCTGCCATCCCACGGAGCCCTGCCATATCCTGCCCCTGTACGCTCGCGGAAAGAAGTGTCACTCCGTTTACTTCCTTGGCCTTTGACGAAAGGTTCCCTGCTTCAATGTTGGCCAACCTCGCAGACAGCGATTCATTTTCGCGCTGGAGATGCTTCATCTCGGAAAGAAGGCCGTCGATCCTTGTTGCAATATCTTTCGGGTTCGCTTTCAGCTTTTCGGCGGCTTCCTTCAATAAGTCAACCTGGCTGTTCAACAGCCCGTACGCTCCCTCGCCGGTAACGGCTTCAATCCTTCTTATTCCCGCGCCAATGCCGCTCTCAGCCGCGATTTTAAACAGGCCAATAATAGCCGTATTCTGAACGTGGCAGCCGCCGCACAATTCAAGGCTATAGTCGCCCACTTTCACGACGCGGACAATATCCCCGTATTTTTCGCCGAAAAGCGCCATCGCGCCCATTGCCTTCGCTTCATCAATTGGCTTAAGGGATATATCGACGGCAATGTTTTGCCAAATTTTTTCATTGACGATTTTTTCGACTTGTTCCAGTTCTTCCGGCTTTACCTGTCCGAAATGAGAGAAGTCAAAGCGCAGGCGGTCGGCCTCAACGAGGGAGCCTGCCTGGTTGACGTGCGTTCCAAGGACATCCTTCAACGCCTGGTGCAACAGGTGGGTGGCAGTATGGTTTTTAATGATTTTCTCCCTATTTTCCCGGTTAACCGCCGCGGCTACCTGCTGGCCTTTTTTAAATGTGCCTTCTTCAATGATTGCCCGGTGGAGGTTTTGGCCATTTGGAGCTTTTTTAACATCCTTTACAAATACCTTTACCCCATCCCCGATGACATATCCCTGGTCGGCGATCTGTCCGCCGCTCTCGGCATAGAATGGTGTCTTATCGAGAATGAATTGGACTTCCTCCCCGGCTGAAGCCTCTTCGGCCAGTTCACCGTCTTTTATTATGGAAAGTACTGCCGCCTGCGTTTCAAGCTGGTCATAGCCGACAAAGACGCTTTCATCTTTTATTTCACCAAGAACGCCGCTCTGGACCTGCATCGACTCCACATCCTGTCTTGCTGAGCGCGCGCGTTCCCTTTGAGCTTCCATTTCAGCTTCAAAGCCATTGTGGTCAACGGTCATGCCGCTTTCTTCCGCATACTCTTCAGTCAGTTCAACCGGGAATCCGTATGTGTCATAGAGCCTGAACACGTCAGCCCCGGAAATGACCGAGCTGCCCTTCTCTTTTTCTTTTTTAATGACAGATTCGAGGATTGCGAGGCCTTCATGCAGGGTTTCATGGAAGCGTTCCTCTTCATTTTTAATGACCTTTTGGATAAATTCCTGTTTATCCTTCACTTCAGGATAGAAATCGTGCATGATTTCACCGACAACCGGAACCAGTTCATACATGAAAGGCCGGTTGATGCCGATTTGCTTCGCGTACCGGACCGCGCGGCGAAGCAGACGCCTCAAAACATAGCCGCGCCCTTCATTTGATGGAAGCGCGCCGTCGCCAATCGCAAATGAAACAGTGCGGATATGGTCCGCGATAACCTTGAATGCAACATCCGTTTCCTTTGACTCGCCATATTTTGCACCGGAGATTTCTTCGGTCGCCCTGATGATCGGCATGAACAAGTCGGTGTCAAAGTTGGTCGGGACATTCTGGACAACGGAAGCCATCCTCTCAAGCCCCATTCCGGTATCGATATTTTTCTTCGGCAGCGGGGTATATGTCCCATCCGGGTTGTGGTTGAACTGGGAAAACACTAGGTTCCAAACTTCAAGATAGCGGTCATTTTCCCCGCCTGGGTAAAGTTCCGGATCGTTTTGGTCATCCCCATACTCCGGTCCCCTGTCATAGAAAATTTCCGTATTTGGGCCGCTTGGGCCTTCACCAATATCCCAGAAATTCCCCTCCAGGCGTATGATCCGTTCTGCCGGAATCCCAATCTTCTTATTCCAATATTCGTATGCTTCATGGTCTTCCGGATGGACTGTAACGGACAATTTTTCCTGATCAAAGCCCATCCACTTTTCGAAAGTGAGGAATTCCCATGCCCACTCGATTGCTTCTTCCTTAAAATACTCGCCAATCGAAAAGTTTCCGAGCATTTCAAAGAAAGTATGGTGGCGCGCGGTTTTTCCGACATTTTCGATATCATTGGTACGAATTGACTTCTGGGCATTGGTGATGCGTGGATTTTCCGGTATCACCCGTCCGTCAAAATATTTCTTAAGGGTCGCCACGCCGCTGTTTATCCACAGAAGGGACGGGTCGTCATGCGGGACAAGCGATGCACTTGGCTCGACGTGGTGGTTTTTTTCCTGGAAAAAGTCCAAAAACATTTTCCTGATCTGAGAACCTGTCAGTTGTTTCATTGTAATGCCTCCCATATAATTTTTGAAAATTGAACACAAAAAAGCCCTCATCCCTGGACAGGGACGAGAGCTTTGCCTCGCGGTACCACCCTGATTATGAGCGAAACATTCGCCCATCTCTCAATGCTGCCTTAACGCGGCATAACGGCAGTGGTTAGCTGCACTCAGGATTAGCCTTCTGCCATCTTTCACCCCGGGCTCCTTCCAGCCATGGAAGCCCTCTCTGTCCGCGGAATGCGGTTGGATTCCGGATGACATACTCGATCCATCAACATTTTTTCCGATGGTAAATCATCTATAGGATGCATTATAGCGATGCGAAACAAGTTTGTCAATTCAGTTAAAATGAGTTTTTAGTGTCAGCGGTGGCCGCCTGCGAAAACGGCAATTGCATGCAGGGCGGCAACTTTCAAAATGGCCAGGACAGGCACCGCAAAAATCAGCCCGGCTATCCCCCCTATTTCACCGCCGGCAAGCAGGGCCAGAATAATTAGCAATGGATGCATATGAAGGCTTTTCCCAACGATGTAGGGCGACAATATATTGCCTTCGAAAAATTGCAGGGTAAACACGATCGCCAGGGTAATGAAAATCAATTTGGCGGAGGAGGAAGCCGCAATCACGACAGCCGGAATCGCCCCGATGATCGGACCGAAATAAGGAATGACGTTTGTAAGGGCGACCACAAGCCCGAGCAAAAGCGGAAAACGAAGCCCGAACAACCAGAACAGGAGTGAGGAGATCAGGCCCATGATCGTGCAGACCAAAAGCTGGCCCCGGATATAGCCTCCTAGCGATTCATCGACATCATGGAGAAACCGGATTCCCTGCCTGCGCCATTTTTTCGGAGTCATATACCACGAAGCCCGTTTCAGCAAGGAATAATCCTTTAGCATATAAAAAGCCATAAACGGGATGACCATGATTGTCAGGATAGAATCGGCAAAACCAGCGAGCCCACCGAGGACGATATCAAAAAGGCTGTTAACTCTTTCTTCGGCACCTGTAATCCCCCGGTCGACCCTCTCCTGCATGCCTTCTGGCCATTTTTTCGTTTTTTCCTCAAGGCTGGCAATCATTCCTCTATAGTGGTCGGCAAAATCCGGGGCACTTGCGGAAAGTTCCTGTATTTGTGACATTAAAGCCGGTATCCCCTTGTAAAGGGCGAGCCCAAGTCCCCCGAAAAAAACAATATAAATAAGCAAAACGGCGATACCCCTGTGGACGCCCCGGGCATGCAGCTTCTCCACCACCGGATGGAGCAAATATGTAATAAATCCCGCCGTCAGAAAGGGAACCAGCAAATGACCCAATACCCGCGCTGCTGGAATCCAGAAGGGTTTAAGCTTCATCAATACGAAAAGCGTCGACAGCAGCAGGAGGAAAAAAGCAATCCGGTAAACCCATTTCATTTGGATGTTCATCATTGCGCGCCTCCTTCCCCGCTAGTTTTTGAAGGAAGTGGCGCGTTTATGCCTTGTTAATTTTGGGATATTTTTCGCGTGGGGGGAGCAGGGGAATTGGTGTTTAATCACATGGCATTTATGTCACTTATGTGACACATTTTACGAATCTGGCTTTGCCGCTCAATTGGGTCAACGGGGTTTGAGTGACTTACTTTTTGATTTTTTCCCCGACAATGTCACTCAACAGGATTTGAGTGACTTCCTTTTTGATTTTTACGCTGACAATGTCACTCAACGGGGTTTGAGTGACTTCCTTTTTGATTTTTTCCCCGACAATGTCACTCAACAGGATTTGAGTGACTTCCTTTTTGATTTTTACGCTGACAATGTCACTCAACGGGGTTTAAGTGACTTCCTTTTTGTTTTTTGCCCTGACAATGTCACTCAACGGGGTTTGAGTGACTTCCTTTTTGATTTTTACGCTGACAATGTCACTCAACGGGGTTTGAGTGACTTCCTTTTTGATTTTTACGCTGACAATGTCACTCAACGGGGTTTGAGTGACTTCCTTTTAGGATTTTGCCTGAGCGATGTCACTCAAACAAAATTTGAGCGACTCCTTTTCAAGAATTTGCCCAATCTCCGCCACTTTTTCACCATCCCAATTTACGCACCTTCCAGAAAACCAAAAAAGCCGGGATTCGGGCCCCGGCTTTCAGCTAGAATAGCGGCGTTCATTTTCATCGAAAAGATCATCAAGCGAACTCAAGGTTCCATCCTCTTCGACCTGGTGGGTATGGATGAGCCCTTTTGCAAGCGACAGCTCAATAAAGCAGTTCCAGCAATAATACTGATTGATGCCGATTTTGCCAATATCCTTGCTTTGGCAGTTTGGACAACTGAACATAGGAAAGGCACCTCACGTAGTGTCGGGATTTACGATGATGGCATCTTTTCCTATTGCCGGCGGGCCGCCTGGTTTAATGACTTTTTTGCCGTCCTGCAGGTCCGAAAAGAATCCATCCGATAGTTCGTACCCTACGATTGTGCCCACTTCTTCCAAAAAATATACGTCATTCAAGAGCCCCAGTGAATCGCCTTCCTCCGACAGGACCATTTTTCCGGCAAGCGGGCTATGATGGGAAAGTGTAAAACCTTCTTTATCTTTTCCATTCCGCTCAAGGCAGCCGGAAGTCGGGATAATGATTCCGTCCGGCCCAATCGATATGATTGAACCGATTGCCAGAAACTGTGCCTGCTTTAGGAAGGTTCCTTTTTTTACAAGGACCCCAAGCACCTTATCCCCCTCGATAACCAAATCCAAAACAGCACCGAGATGTTCCCCGCTCTTTTCTGAAATGACGGGAAGGCCTTTCATTAATCCAAATGTCCTCAAGATTTTCTCCCGCCTTCCGGAAGATGTTACCCAAGACGGGCCGCAATCCCTAAAAATCCGGGACCTTGGTTCATAGTTTCCGGCAAATCACATGAAATCATAAGGGGTAACGTTTTCCATACCGATGAGAGGATCAGCGTCCATGAGCGTTTCTTCAAGCGACGCCTTGCCATAAGGAATGCGTTCTTCCAAAACCTCATTTTCAGCGGCCGGATCGGAACTATCAAGAGCCAACTCATTCCCTCTGGTATCCTCTGCTTCGATAACAATCGCATCAATTAGGTTTTCAGCAAGCGTTGTCTGCCTCGTCTGTTCGTCGTTCCGTTCCACTCCTAGCCGAAATGCATCTTCCTCGCCGCAAAGGATAAGGAACTGCCTGCTGCGGGTAATCGCTGTGTAAATTAGATTCCTGCGCAGCATCCGGTAATAACTGCGGGTAACCGGCAATATGACAATCGGAAATTCGCTTCCCTGAGCTTTATGGACGGAACAGCAATACGCATGGGTGATTTGGTTTAAATCCTGACGGGTATACGTCACTTCGATTCCATCAAACGAAATGATGGCCATATCCTGTTTTTCCGTATTTTCCTTTGCATAAAAAATCGAAACAATTTCCCCGATATCGCCATTGAATACATTGCTTTCCGGCTGGTTGACCAGCTGCAGCACCTTGTCGCCGATTCTGTATTTCACATCGCCAAACGCAAGCTCTTTCCTTTTGCCGTCTGGATTCGGATTGAATAATTCCTGCAGGAGGACATTCAGCCTGTCGATTCCGGCGGGTCCTTTATACATGGGAGCGAGCACCTGGATATCCCTTGCGTGGTAGCCTTTTTTTCGGGCGTTGGCGGCAACCTTCTCGACAACCTGGGCAATCTGGTTTCCATTGCATTTAATGAACGACCTGTCAGGCTGAGGGGCGGAAAGATCGGCAGGAAGGCTGCCGTTTTTGATTTCATGGGCCAGGCGGATGATGGACGAACCTTCCGCCTGCCTGTAAATATCCGTCAATCTTACCGTCGGAATCCGTTCCGAACGGAGCAAATCCTTCAGCACCTGCCCAGGTCCGACAGAAGGGAGCTGGTCCTCATCGCCGACAAGAATGACCTGGATTGATTCGGGGAGCGCCTTGAACAGCTGATGCGCTAGCCAGATATCGACCATCGAAGTTTCATCGACAATCAACAGCTTTCCTTCAAGCGCCGACTCTTCATCATGGCTGAATCCTTCACTGCCGTTGAATCCAAGGAGCCTGTGGATGGTGACTGCCGGCAGGCCCGTCGATTCGCTCATCCGTTTTGCAGCCCTTCCTGTCGGAGCAGCGAGAAGAATAGGAAAAGCTTCGTCTTTTTTCATATAATCCTTAGGGTCGAGCGAGCAGCCGTGAAGTTCCGCATATAGCTCAACAATCCCTTTGATGACAGTTGTTTTCCCGGTTCCCGGCCCGCCTGTCAGGATCATCATCGGCGACTGGATCGCTGTCTGGATGGCCTCCTTTTGGGAAGGGGCATACTCCACACCGAGCCGTTCCTCAAGATCGCCAAGCGCGAGCAGGAATTCCGATTCCGGAAACTGGGCGCTGTATTCTTTTTGTTCGAGAATCTTTTTTATATTTGTAACAAGCCCTTTCTCCGAAAAATAGAGGGATGGCAAATAGACGCGCTGGCCTTCTCCCGCTACCTTGCCTTCCTCCTCAAGTTTGATGAGCTCGGTGGTGATAACCTCGTAATCAATAATATCCCGCTGATTTTCCTCAAGAAGCGTCTTTACTTTTTCCAGCAGGTCGCGCGCCTCAAGATAAACGTGCCCGGTCTGCATGCTTTCGGTTTCAAGCGTGTACAGGCACGCGGCCTTGATCCGGTCCGGATGGCTGCCTGAAATGCCGAGCTGGTATCCAAGCTCATCTGCCCGTCCGAAGCCGATGCCCTCGATATCCTCAACAAGCTGATAAGGATTCTTCTGGATGATGTCAATCGTCGCTTCTTTGTAAACCTGGTAGATTTTCATCGAAAGCTGTGGCCCGAATCCATATTGGTTCAGGGCGACCATGACCTGCTCCAGCCCCTGGTGTTCCATCAGCGTATCATAAAGCATTTTCGCTTTATCCGGTGCAAGCCTCGGGACGGAATCAAGAAGCGATGGCTCGTTCAAAATCCGGGAAATTGCATTTTCCCCCAGGACTTCAACAATGCTTTCCGCCGTTTTTCGGCCGATTCCCTTGAAAATCTCACTAGATAAATACGCAATTACCCCCTGCTTGGACTGCGGGATATCCTTCCGGAAATGGGTTGCCTGGAATTGAAGGCCAAATTTAGGATGATCCTTGAATTCGCCAAAGAAAAGGTAGGTTTCCTGGTCATGGAGCTTCGGAAAGTAGCCGGTGACCACCGCTTCCCTGTCTTCATACGTGTCATTCGTATCATCAACCCTGATTCTTGCGACTGTATACAGGTTCGTTTCATTGTGGAAAATCGTTACGATTGGCCTTCCTTTAACAAACTTCCCCTGCTCCGAAAACAGGTCAAGAGAATCCTGCTGGTCCATAACCCATCCCTCCTTTCCAAAAAATCGTCCAAACGGCATCAGTATTCATGTTAATTGTCTTTTTTCAGTGCATCCTCTATGAAATTTTTGACACTGAGGGCCATCTCATGGCCGGAATCAATTTTTAAAGCCTTATCCAGCATGTCAAGCGCCTTGCCCGTCTCTTCCTTGAAAGCGAACGCGACCCCCAGATTGTAATAGCCGTCGGCATGGTCTGGCGCAAGGCTGATGCACTCCTCAAACTGCAGGATAGCCAGGTCGATCATGCCTTCTTCCGCGAGGCAAAGGCCGTATTGGAAGCGCGCATCCACATCATCCGGCTCAAGCTCCGTGCTCCGCTGCAAGTATGGAAGTGCGAGCCGCTTATTTCCCAGCTCGGCGATCGACATACCGAGCATAAAGTAATTGTCAGCCGTGTCGAGCCCTTTTTTCATAGCGGCCTCAAACATCGCTTTTGCGTGATTGAATTGCTTATTGTTGTAGTGAATTGTCCCCATACTGTAGTAGGCCGCCGCGGCGTTTTCATCCAGTTCAAGCGCGTGTTGGAAAAATTTCAACGCCCGCACTTCATCGCCCGTCACAGCAAGAAGATTGCCAAAATTAATGTATGCGACCGGATCCCCCGGATTTTCCTCAATTGCTTCATTAAAGGC
Source organism: Neobacillus piezotolerans (assembly GCF_003362805.1). Lineage (GTDB taxonomy): Bacteria > Bacillota > Bacilli > Bacillales > Cytobacillaceae > Bacillus_D > Bacillus_D piezotolerans. Next base: position 60,731 of record NZ_QNQT01000014.1, on the reverse strand, counting down.
CATGGCTGCTTCTTCCCAGTTTCCGGCCTGCATCAATTCTATTCCTTTGAGGTTCTTATCCATTTTTTTATCACTCTCCGTCACGTGAAAGTATACCACAATCCGCCACTGATTTTCTCCGTATTTTGCGATTCGTTGAGGGGTAAATTAGCCAAGTTCGCCCTATCCACACTTGACCACAAAAAACACCCGGCTCCCCTATAAGGGAATCGGGTGTAATGGCTTTTGCATCCGTCGTGATGCTATTCTACATACTCAAGCTTTTGTCCATTCCGGTAAACATCGTCAATTGTCCCGCCGCCGAGGCATTCATCCCCGTTGTAAAAGACAACTGCCTGTCCTGGGGTGACGGCACGGATTGGCTCATGGAACAATACCTGAACCCTGTTGCCTTCCAGCAGGCGTACTGTAACCTTGTTATCCTCTTGGCGGTAGCGGAATTTCGCGGTGCATTCGAATTCACCGGTATTCTGCTCATCGGAAACCCAGCTGACATTGTCGGCGAAAATGGAATCGGAATAAAGCAGTTCATTGTGGAACCCTTGTCCGACGTATAGTACATTCCGCTTTAAATCCTTTCCAATTACAAACCACGGGTCACCCTGTCCGCCGATGCCGAGACCGTGGCGCTGGCCGATCGTGTAATACATCAGCCCGTCATGCCTTCCTTTCACTTGGCCGTCCATCGTTTCCATGTTGCCAGGCTGGGCAGGAAGGTATTGGCCAAGGAACTCCTTGAAATTCCGTTCGCCAATAAAACAGATGCCCGTGCTGTCCTTTTTCGTCGCGGTGGCAAGGCCAGCCTCCGCTGCAAGCTTCCGGACATCGGACTTTTCAAGGCTGCCAATCGGGAACATAACTTTGCTCAGCTGCGCCTGTGTCAGCTGGTTCAGGAAATAGGTCTGGTCCTTGTTTTCATCAAGACCGCGAAGCATTTTGTATTCGCCGTCCCTGAATTCCACCTGAGCATAATGCCCGGTCGCAAGATAATCCGCGCCAAGCTGCAACGCATGCTCAAGGAACGCCTTGAACTTGATTTCCTTGTTGCACATTACATCGGGGTTCGGCGTCCTGCCAGCCTTGTATTCGTCAAGGAAGTAGGTGAACACTTTGTCCCAATATTGTTTTTCAAAATTGACGGCATAATAGGGTATGCCGATTTGGTTGCAGACCCGGATGACATCTTCGTAATCCTCGGTCGCTGTGCAGACGCCGTTTTCGTCGGTGTCATCCCAGTTTTTCATGAAAATGCCAATGACGTCGTAGCCTTTTTCTTTTAAAAGAAGCGCCGCCACGGATGAATCCACTCCACCAGACATGCCGACGACAACACGTGTATTTTTAGGGTCTTTCTTTTCCATCCTGATTCACCACACTTTATAGAAAGGCCGGGTTAAAGCCCGGCCTGATCGTATTTTTAAAAATTCCCTCGAAAACAAACGAATAGATGCCCGCTTAGCGGCGGAGCCTGTTGACAATCCTCGCGGTTTCCCTGGCGGCCTTCTCGATCGCCTCTTCGGTCGTGCCTAGCCCGAAGCTGAACCGGATGGAATTCACAATCCGGTCCGATTCTTTGCCGAACATGGCAACGAGCACGTGCGACGGTTCAATCGAGCCCGCGGTGCAGGCCGAACCGCTCGAAGCGGCTATCCCGGCAAGGTCCAAGTTGACGAGCATCGCTTCAACATTTGTCCCTGGAAAACTCAAGTTTACTATATGCGGAAGCGAATCGGCAAGCGAGCCGTTCAATTGGAATGTTACAGATTCTTCCTCCAGAATCTTAATGAACATTTTTTTCAGGCGTAAACATTCTTCCGCCTTTTTCGGCAAGTTCTCGCGCATAACCGTTACCGCTTCCTTGAAACCCTCGATGGATACGAGGTTTTCTGTTCCGGCGCGGCGCTTGCGTTCCTGTTCGCCTCCGAACGTCCGTGGGGAAAGCTTTACACCTTCTTTTGCAAAAAGGAACCCGATCCCTTTTGGCCCGTTCACCTTATGCGCGGACACAGACAGCATGTCCACTCCGATTTTATTGACATCGAGCTCCAGCATGCCGTAGGCCTGGACGGCGTCGGTATGGAACAGCGCCTGATGTCCTTCAAGCAGCCGCCCGATTTCTTCAATCGGCTGAATGGTCCCGACTTCATTGTTCGCATACATGATCGTCACAAGGATCGTATCGTCACGTAATGCCTTTTCAACATCGGAAACGGAAATCCGGCCCGCCTCATCAACAGGCAAATACGTCACTTCAAAGCCAAGCTTTTCAAGCTTCTCGCATGTGTGCAGGACAGCATGGTGCTCAGTTAATGATGTAATGATATGCTTGCCTTTATTGCTTGAAGCCTCCGCTGCTCCCAAAATGGCCAAATTGTCCGCTTCGGTTCCTCCGCTGGTAAAAATAATATCGTTCGCTTTGGCTCCGATGCTGGACGCGATTGCCTGCCTCGCTTCATCAAGCTGACGCCTCGCTTCCCTGCCGAAGGAGTGGATGCTCGATGGGTTTCCAAACAGCGTTCCCATCGCCTCCGCCATCCTTTCAATTACCTTCGGGTGCATTGGGGAAGTGGCGGCATGGTCCAAATAAATCCGTTCCATGTTATCACCTTTCATCGTTTAAATCTATTTACTATTGTTCCATTATATATAAAACATATAAGAATCCTGGCCGCCATCTTCTGTATGGTTGGCCAAATCCTCAAGCGTCGTGCTGTCAAGGACGTCCTTGATCGCATCCCTGATCCTAATCCAAAGCTCCCTTTTCGCCGGCTCCTCATCTTCTATTCCTTCAACCGGCGTTATCGGCCCCTCCAGGACCCGGATAATATCCCCGGACGTAATTTCTCCCGGCTCCCTGCCTAGCAAGTAACCACCATAAGCGCCTCTTATGCTTTTGACCAGGCCGGCATTCCTTAATGGGGCAATCAATTGTTCAAGGTAATGCTCTGACAGGTCATTTGCCTGAGCGATCGCCTTAAGGGAAACAGGCCCTTCACCATGGTTTTTCGCAAGCTCGATCATGATTGTAAGTCCGTAACGCCCTTTCGTTGAAATCCTCATATTCCCGAACTCCTATCCATCGGCAAAGTCTCTTTTGGTTTCGCTGTGCCTTTTATTTTTTCCAAAATCACGTCAGTCAAGGTGAAACATTGCGGGAGGGCAATCCCGGCAAGCGGTCCGATCGCTATGCAAAAAGCGATTGTCCCCCAGCTTACCGGGCCGCCAAGCTCCCAGCCAATCAGGAGCACGGCCAATTCGATCGCGCCCCTGACATTCCGCACCTTCCAGCCAGTCTTTCCAACAATCGCGGCCATTAGGCTGTCCCGTGGACCAGTTCCAAGGCTGGCAGAAATATATAGCCCCATCCCATACCCCATAAAAAGCAGGCCGATGGTGAACATGCCAATTTGGCCAATGATCCCCGCAGGCTCCCGGAGGAACGGAATCAGCATGAATATATCAATAAAAACCCCAACAAAGAGCATATTCAAAAAAGCCCCGACATGGGGAAATTCGCGTGAAATAATCGTGGCGGCCGCAAGTATCGCGAACCCGGCAATGATTGACCAGCTTCCGACCGTTAAGCCGAAATGATTGTAAAGGCCGACATGGAATACATCCCAGGGCGAAGCGCCGGAGCCGCTTTTGATAAGCAATACTACCCCAAGGGACATGACCAGAAGCCCGAATGTATAAACCGCGAACCGCGGTCCGATTTGCCCCTTCCTTTTCCTGAGCATCGAAGTACTCCTTTGCTGTTGAAAAATAATCTCACCGGGTAATCCATAGTAAGCTGATAGGCTTTTCAAATTATAGCACAATGGGAGGCATTATGCATTACCCTCAATCATTCAGCCTTGGTCGCCCTGCCGCCAGCATGATACACTATTAGATAGACATGCAAATTGGAGAGATGGACAATGATGCAGCAAAAACCGCTCGCTTATAGAATGCGCCCCAGGACATTGGAAGAAGTCTGCGGGCAGGAGCATCTCGTCGGCGAGGGAAAAATCATATCAAGAATGGTCAAGGCGAAACAGTTATCCTCGATGATTCTGTACGGCCCGCCAGGCATCGGGAAAACCTCGATTGCAAGTGCGATAGCCGGCAGCACCCGCTACGCATTTAGGACGCTGAACGCCGTTACAAATAATAAGAAAGACATGGAAATTGTCGCCGCCGAAGCGAAAATGTCGGGAAAAGTCATCCTCCTTCTAGACGAAGTGCACCGCCTTGACAAGGCGAAGCAGGACTTCCTCCTCCCGTATCTCGAAAACGGGATGATCACAATGATCGGTGCGACGACAAGCAACCCATACCATAGCATCAACCCGGCCATCCGAAGCAGATGCCAGATTTTTGAACTGAAGCCGCTCGAACCGGATGATATCAAAAAAGCGATTTTCAGGGCATTGGAAGACGAAGAGCGCGGCCTCGGTACCATGAAAATCGAGATGGACAGCGATGCGCTCGAGCATTTTGCAAAAGGGGCGGGCGGCGATGTCCGAAGCTCCCTGAATGCGGTTGAGCTTGCAGCCCTGTCGACCGAGCCGGACGAAAATGGAATTATCCATATCGACCTTGAGACTGCCGAAGAATGCCTCCAGAAGAAAAGCTTCGTCCACGATAAGGACGGCGACGCCCATTACGATGTGCTGTCCGGATTTCAAAAGTCCATCCGCGGCAGCGATGCGAACGCGGCACTTCATTATCTGGGAAGGCTGATTGAAGCCGGCGACCTTCCAAGCATCGCGCGGCGGCTCCTGGTGATTGCTTATGAAGATGTCGGACTCGCCAATCCGCAGGCTGGGGCCCGGACGCTTGCCGCCATCGAAACCGCAGAGCGCATCGGCTTTCCCGAAGCGCGGATCCCCCTTGCCAATGCAGTCATCGAGCTTTGCCTTTCTCCGAAATCGAACTCGGCCATCATGGCGATTGACTCGGCGCTCGCCGATATCAGAAAAGGCATTTCAGGGGAAGTTCCCGACCACCTCAAGGATGCCCATTACAAGGGAGCGAAAGAACTGGGGCGCGGCATCGATTACCTTTATCCGCATGATTATGAATCGGGCTGGGTCCCCCAGCAATATTTGCCTGACAGAATAAAAAACAAAAAATATTATGTCCCGAAAAAGAACAGCAAATTCGAACAGGCCTTCGCCTCTGTCTATGAAAAATTGATTGGGAAAAAATAAAATTGCCGAAAAATGTCCCAAAAAGGCAACTCGCCGCAAAAATTTTCCCAATTCCAAGATGCGGAAGCGCCTTGGGAAGCAAGGTTGTATTTTATCATTTTATTAGCAACATAAAATCCCCCGGTGCGGTTAGCGGCCGGGGGATTTTACTATTCGTATTTAATTACGGAAACCTGCCGGCAATCACTTCTCCCCGGCATCGGCGACACGTTCAATCTTAATATCCTTCAACAGCTCGCGGACCACATAGCTCGCCATGATAAGCCCCGCGACTGAAGGTACGAAAGCGTTGGAAGACGGTGGCATTTGCGCTTTCCGGATTTCCGCCTTGTCATTCCCAACCACTTTCCGGACATCTTCGCGGATGACAATCGGGCTCTCATCGGAAAACACGACTGGGATTCCCTTCCTGATGCCTTCCTTCCTCAGCTTTGTCCTAATGACCTTCGCTATCGGATCGGTATGGGTCTTGAAAATATCGGCAATCATGAAGCGCGTCGGATCCATTTTATTGGCCGCCCCCATGCTTGAAATGATCGGGATTCCCCGCTTCTGGCACTCTTTGATTAGATGGATTTTATACACAATTGTATCTGACGCATCGATGACGAAATCCGGCTGGTACGCGAAAACTTCTTCATACGTTTCCTCAGTATAAAACATTTTAAGCGAAATAACCTCGCAGTCCGGGTTGATGTCGGCAATCCGCTCCTTCATCAGGTCCGCTTTTGGTTTCCCGACGGTCGACAGTAGTGCGATAACCTGCCTGTTCACGTTCGTAATATCTACGACATCCTTGTCAATCAGAATCAGACGTCCGACTCCTGACCTTGCCAGCGCTTCAGCCGAAAACGACCCGACTCCCCCGATTCCAAGCACCATCACCGTGCTGTTTTTCAAAATATCCAAGCCTTCCCGGCCAATTGCAAGCTCATTCCGTGAAAATTGATGCAGCATGCTCCTCACTCCAATTTCAGTTTCACTGTTTCGTATGTATCTTTTACCCGTAAAAATATATAACATACCTCATTTAATAGCAAGCAAATGTTAAAGAAGTACGCACCCAAGTGACAGTCCATCCTCGATATTCAAAAATCCGGGCCGATATCGAAAATTTTTTTCTTTTATCGCCCACTTTTTGGAGAATATCGAAAATTTTTTTGGATTTATCCCCCACTTTTCAAGAGTTATCGAAAACTGTCAAATTTCCGCCACAATTACTGGCCGTATCGAGTGCAATTCCAAACCCCGCTTTTGTAAAAATGGGTCCATGCCAGCCGGACCGCACTTCATGGCGGACACCAAAAAGCCCCCGGCATTCCCGCCAGGGGGCTTGAAATGATAGCTTTAAACAAGGCAGAAGAGTCCCAAACTTGTGCCGTTGCCAATTTCCTTCGTTTTGGCCCGCATAAAGCAGGTGGGTGTCCTGTTCACTGCTATTGCAAGTCCCCGGGTATGGGGCATGTGCGCAGCCGTGAAACTCAGACTCCCGAAGAAAAAATGTTCGGTCAAAACATTTAGGCGATGCAACGTACACTTCAGGACTCTTCTTAATTGATTACATCATATCAAAAATCTGAATATTTTTCAAGAAACAAGCCATCGTCCATTTTCTTCCTCTGCCCCCTTTTTTCGGAAGCGGGCGGAAGAATTTTCCCAACTTTAGGCTACTCGCTTTTCTCCATTTTCAAAGCAAGGTGAAGCTCTTCAAGCTGGGCGGTGCTTACCTCTCCTGGTGCATTCGTCAATAGGTCGCTTGCCGAAGCGGTCTTCGGGAACGCAATCGTATCGCGAAGGTTGGTGCTTCCAGCAAGGAGCATGACAAGCCTGTCGAGTCCAAGCGCGATTCCGCCATGCGGAGGTGTTCCGTATTCGAACGCTTCAAGCAGGAATCCGAATTGTTCCTTTGCTTCTTCCTGCGTAAAGCCAAGCACCTCGAACATTTTTTCCTGGATGTCCCGTTCAAAAATTCGCAGCGATCCTCCGCCAAGCTCATAACCGTTCAACACTAGGTCGTACGCTTGGGCGCGGACTTTGGACGGTTCTTCGTCAAGCAGGGCAAGGTCTTCCCTGAATGGCATTGTGAACGGATGGTGCGCCGCATAATAACGGCCATCCTCTTCCGAATACTCAAGCAGCGGCCAGTCGGTAATCCAGAGGAAATTGAATTTGCCCTGGTCGATCAGGCCGAGGTCTTTCCCAAGTTTCAGCCTTAGCGCCCCTAGCGCATCCGCGACGACAGATTTTTTATCGGCGACGAACAAGAGAAGGTCTCCCATTTCAGCCTCCACTACCTTGCTGATTGCTTCAGCTTCTTCAGGGGAGAAGAATTTTGCAATCGGCCCCTTCAATCCGTCAGCTTCAACCTTCAGCCAGGCAAGGCCTTTCGCGCCATAAACAGCCGCGAATTCACCAAGCGCATCGATGTCTTTACGAGAATACTTGTCGGCAGCGCCTTTTACATTGATTGCCTTTACCTGTCCGCCATTTTCAACCGCGGCCGCGAATACCTTGAAGCCGCAGCCTGCAACAACTTCGGAAAGATCTTTCAGCTCCAGTTCAAAGCGTGTATCCGGCTTGTCGGAACCATAGCGGGTCATCGCTTCCTCGTAGCGCATGCGCGGGAATTCCGCGGGAACCTCGATTCCCTTTACTTCCTTCATTAGCTTGGACATCATTCTTTCCATCATCGCGATGATGTCGTCCTGGCTCATAAAGCTAGTTTCAATATCGATCTGTGTAAACTCCGGCTGCCGGTCCGCGCGAAGGTCCTCGTCGCGGAAGCAGCGGGCGATCTGGTAATATCGCTCGACGCCGCCAACCATCAATAGCTGCTTGAAAAGCTGAGGCGACTGCGGAAGCGCGTAGAACTCACCAGGATGGACACGGCTTGGGACTAAATAGTCGCGCGCTCCTTCTGGGGTGCTCTTCGTCAAAATCGGCGTTTCAATGTCAAGGAAACCCTCGCCATCGAGGAAGTCACGGATCGCCTTCGTCACATTGTGGCGCATTTTCAGCGTTTCAAAGATAACCGGGCGGCGGAAATCCAAATACCTGTATTTCAAGCGAACATCCTCGGAAGCATCTGTCCGGTCCGATATGACAAACGGAGGTGTTTTTGCTTCATTGATAATTGCGACACTTTCAGCCTGGATTTCGATTTTTCCGGTAGCAATATTTTCGTTGATTGTCCCTTCTTCCCTCGCGACAACCGTGCCGCGGATATCAAGGACGTACTCGTTGCGGATTTTTTCCGCTGTGGCAAGCGCCTCCTGGGATAAATCAGGGTTGAAAACAACCTGGACAATTCCTGTCCGGTCACGCAGGTCAATGAAGATCAGCCCGCCGAGGTCGCGCCTTTTCTGGACCCACCCTTTTAAAAATACCTTTTCGCCAATCGCGGATTCAGGAACTTCACCGCAAAAATAACTTCTGCCATACATACTGTTTCCTCCTTACCCCTGCTGTTCCCGGAATTTTTCAACAAAGGAAGCTAGTTCGACTTCCTCCTGGTCACCGGTTTCCATATTCTTAAGATTGATTACGCCTTTATCAAGTTCATCCTCGCCAAGGACTGCTACAAAACGGGCGTTCAGCCTGTCGGCGGCCTTGAACTGGGCCTTCAGCTTCCGGCCGAGGTAATCGCGCTCTGCGGAAACTCCCAGTTTGCGGAGTTCCTGCAGCAGGCCGACAGTATAATCCTTCGCCCTGTCCCCTAACGAGACAAGGTAGCAGTCGATTTTCTTTTCCACCGGCAGGCTGACTTTTTCTGCTTCAAGCGCCGCAATGAACCTTTCAATGCTCATCGCGAAACCGATTCCTGGAGTTTCCGGACCGCCAATTTCTTCGGCAAGCCCGTTATACCGGCCGCCGCCGCATAATGTTGTAATCGCGCCAAAACCCTCTGCGTCACTCATAATCTCAAATGCTGTATGATTGTAGTAATCAAGGCCTCTTACAAGCTTCGGGTCGACTTCGAACGAAATGCCGAGTTGGCCGAGGTATTCCTTAACCTTTTCAAAATAATCCCTTGAGCCTTCGTTAAGGTATTCAATAATTGAAGGCGCCGTTTTCATAAGTTCATGGTCGCGATCCTTTTTGCAATCAAGGATTCGCAGCGGATTTTTCTCAAGCCTGTTCTGGCAGTCTCCGCAAAATTCGCCAATCCGCGGCTTAAAATGGCTGACGAGCGCATCCCTGTGCGCTTTCCTGCTTTCGGGATCGCCAAGGCTGTTCAGGACCAGTTTCAGTTTTTTCAGGCCAAGTTCGCCGTATAGGTTCATAGCCAATGAAATCACTTCCGCATCGATTGCCGGGTCATTGCTTCCGAGCGCCTCGACGCCAAACTGGACGAATTGCCGGAAACGGCCTGCCTGTGGGCGTTCATAACGGAACATCGGCCCCATATAATATAGCTTTACCGGCTGGTCGGGATTGCCGAACATCTTCTTTTCCACAAATGCCCGGACAACAGCGGCTGTCCCTTCAGGCCTGAGCGTAATGCTGCGCCCGCCCCTGTCTTCGAATGTATACATTTCCTTCTGGACGATATCGGTTGAATCTCCAACCCCGCGGCTGAATAGCTCGGTATGCTCGAAAATCGGCGTCCTGATTTCCTGATATTGATACAGCCGGCAAAGCCTCTTTGCCGCGTCCTCAATCAACTGCCACGTTTCAACCTCGCCTGGTAAAATATCCTGTGTCCCCCTCGGGATATTGATCGACATGGGTATTCCTCCTTTTGTATGTGGTATGGGTTTTTAACCCCGCTCCATTCCTGTAAAAATATAAAAAACTCCCCTCCCCTGTTTATTTCTAAACAAGGGACGAGAGTTTTGGATTCCCGTGGTGCCACCCTAATTGAAGCCCAAAAAGCGGGGCTCCCTCTTTTACAGTTAACGCCTGCGACGTTCTCCCCTACTGTCAGTTCAGGGAGAAACCTACGGAGTGTTCATTCATTAAACCGTCATGCGGAATTGCTTTCAGCCTGGGGCAATTCCTCTCTGGCCATGATTTATGGCTTAATTACTATGCTCCATCATCGGTTCTCTTATTATGTACATTAGCCAAGGCTTTTTGGCCTGTGCTTTCTATTATAATAATGAGCCAAACGGCAGATGTCAATACTGTATTAGGAACGCTCCAGATGTTTCTTCAATTTCCGGACATCCCTGATTGTGAGGCCGAATTCACTGGCGAGTTCAAATGTGCCCGAATGCTGCTCCTTTTCAAGAAAATCATGAAAGTCGACGCCGAAAATCCCTTTGCTCCCAGTGTTCGCATGCATTCCTTTATCGCTATACCTCATCCGTTCCATCCTCCAGTACAGGTTTTATTTTACTAGTCTCCCCACTTTCGGAAAAATGTATCAGAATAAGGGGGTGTTTTTTCCCAACCGCTAATTTTTCCAAAAAAGGATAAACGGATGAAATTATCCAAACTTTCGGCTAAAATAGAATGATAGGATAGGAGGGTGCGAATGGAAAAACGGATTTATTTGCTGCTAGCATGCTGCATACTGCTAATCGGAACATTGTTCCCCTTAAAGGAAGCCTCTGCCGGCCAAACTGCCGCCGCAGCCGTGGACAACCTCAATATCCGAAGCGGGCCGGGCCTTAGCTATAAAGTGGTCGACACTGTAAAAAAAGGCGCCAGGTTTACAGTTTTGGGCCAATCGGATGAATGGGTTCAGCTTCAGCTGCCTTCAGGCGGGACTGGCTGGGCGGCTGAATGGCTATTGACGATGAAAAGCGATAACGTATCCGCTGCATCGTCCGTGGATAATTTAAGGATCAGAAAAGGACCGGGTACAGGTTATGGCATTGTCGGCTATCTTGTAAAAGGACAAGCCGCCGAAGTGCTCGAAAAATCCGGCGAATGGGCAAGGATTGCAAGCAAATCCGGGAATGGATGGGTTTCGGCGCAATTCCTTCAAGTGGCTGGAAAGGCAGAAAGCCCCGTTAAGGAACAAAATGGGGAAACCCAAAATAATCCACTACAGGTTAAAACCGTGAACGCCGACTTCCTGAATGTCCGTTCCGAACCGTCACTTTCAAGCGAACTTATTGGCAAATTGGCCAATGGCGCCAAAGTCGAAGTTATCTCAGAAGGCAACGGGTGGGCGCTTATCACTTTTTCAGGGAAAAAGGGCTGGGTCAGCTCCGAATTCCTTTCATCACAACCAGGAGACGCGCCTCCGGCCGAACAAAAGCCTTCAGGCGTCTTGGGAACCGTCACGGCGACAGCCTTAAGCGTCCGAAGCGAAGGCTCCCTGAGCGGCAAAATCATCTCCACTGTCAACAAAGGGAAAACTTTCATCATCCTGGAGGAAGTGAATAACTGGGCAAAAATCGAGTTTTCGCCAGGCAAGATTGGCTGGGTCGCAGGCTGGTACCTCGAAAAAGCCGCCGAAGGAAATACCCCCGCTCCCCAGGAAGTCAAGGAAAGCTGGGCAGCCATCCTTTATGATGGCACAAACATCCGCCAAAAGCCTTCACTGGATTCAAAAGTCGTCGCCAGGGCAAACAAAGGCTCCGAATTCAAAATTAAAAATATATCGGGCAGCTGGTATGAAATTGAATTAAAAGGCGGTCAGTCGGGTTATATCGCAGGCTGGATCGTCGAGGTATCAGGTACTGTTCCGCAAATAAACAAATCCGGCGGGGAAGCACACCTAAAAAACAAGGTAATCGTCATTGATCCAGGCCATGGAGGCATAGACAATGGCACCACAGGGGTCAGAGGAACATTTGAAAAGGGGCTTACGTTAAAAACCGCGGCGCTTGTATCCAACAAGCTTGCTGCAAAAGGCGCCAAGGTTATTATGACCAGGGACAGGGATACATATCTCTCGCTTCCATCGCGGGTTGGCACGGCCCATTACCATGGAGCCGACGCATTCATAAGCATCCACTATGATTCCAACTATGACCGGAGCGTGAGAGGAATGACTACATACTATTACCATTCCTATCAAAAAGGGCTCGCTGGCGCCCTTCAGGCATCCGCCTCAAGCTCCACCAAGTCCTATAGCCGTGGGGCAAGGTTTGGAGATTATCATGTTATCAGGGAAAACAAGCAGGCAGCCGCGCTCATTGAACTCGGCTACCTAAGCAACGCCGAAGAAGAAATGGCCGTCCTCTCAAATCAATTCCAGGAAGCCGCATCCACCGGCATCGTCGATGGGCTAGCAAGATATTTTAAAGAGAAGTAAGCGGCACACGCTTGTCGAACTACATTTCCTTTTAGGTTTAAGAAAAAATCCCCTTGCACAAAGGGGATTTTTAAAAGGACAAAAACACCCGCCAATCCAACATGGCGGGTTTTATTTATGCATGGCTATCAATGATCAGGGTGACCGGGCCGTCATTGATGAGGCTGACATCCATCATCGCCCCGAACCGGCCGGTTTCCACTTTGATCCCTTTCTCACGCAGGAGGGAATTGAACACCTCGTAAAGCGTGTTCGCATAGTCCGGCTTCGCGGCGGCCATGTAATTCGGCCGGCGCCCCTTCCGGCAGTCCCCGTAAAGCGTAAACTGGGAAACGGACAGGATATCCCCGCCCACGTCAAGAAGGGAAAGGTTCATCTTTCCGCTTTCATCCTCGTAAATCCTCAGGTTCGCAATCTTGTCGGCCAAAAACGCCGCGTCTTTCTCTGTGTCGTCATGGGTCACACCAAGAAGGACGACAAGCCCTTTGGCAATTTCGCCAACTGTCTCTCCGCCAACCGTTACGCTCGCTTCCCTGCTTCTTTGTACGACTGCTCTCATTGTGAAACTCCTTAGTTCATAATCCTGCGGACCGAATAAATATCCGGTATTTGTTTGATCCTGTCGACGACCTTCTGCAAATGGGCCACATTATGGATCGCAATTGTCATTAGTATCGTCGCCATTTTATTCCGGTCGGACCTTCCCGATACTGCTGTAATGTCTGTCTTCGTCTCATTTACAGCCTGAAGAACTTCATTCAGAAGCCCGCGGCGGTCATACCCGGAGATTTCAATTTCGACATTGTATTCTTTCCGATCGTTGAATGAAGACTCCCATTCTACCGGAATCAGCCTTGACTGGTCTTCAGCCGTATCGATATTCGGGCAATCTGCCCTATGGACAGAAACTCCGCGTCCTTTGGTGATAAACCCGATAATTTCATCACCCGGTACAGGATTGCAGCATTTCGACAACCTGATAAGCAAGTTGTCGATTCCGGCAACTCTTACCCCGGAATCACGCTTTTTGACAACCTGAGGCGGGGTCTTCAAATCGGTCAGCGCGGTTGCAATCGTCGCTTCCTGCTCCTGGTCGCGCTTTTTCCGCCATTTTTCCGTCAGCCTGTTCGCGACCTGAAGGGCGGTTACGCCGTTGTAACCGACGGCAGCGAACATATCCTCTTCATTCATGAAGTTGAATTTTTCGGCAACCTTCTTGATATTTTCCGTTGTCAGAATTTCTTTCAAATCGAAATTCATCGAGCGTATTTCTTTTTCGACCAATTCCCGCCCTTTGTCGATATTTTCATCACGCCGCTGCTTTTTGAAAAATTGGCGGATTTTATTTTTCGCCTGGGAAGTCTGGGCTAGCTTGAGCCAGTCCTGGCTAGGGCCGTAGGAATGTTTGGATGTTAAAATTTCAATTATATCCCCGGTCTTCAGCTTGTAATCAAGTGTGACCATTTTCCCGTTAACCTTCGCGCCAATCGTTTTGTTCCCGATTTCGGAGTGAATCCGGTAGGCAAAATCGATCGGCACCGATCCGGCTGGAAGTTCAATTACATCCCCTTTTGGAGTAAAAATGAATACCATATCGGAAAATAGGTCGATTTTAAGCGACTCCATAAACTCTTCGGCATTGGCCGTATCATTTTGGAACTCAAGGATGTTCCTGAACCATGTCAGCTTTTGGTCAAAGGATGAACTTTCATTGATGTTCTTTCCTTCCTTGTATGCCCAGTGGGCGGCAATCCCGAACTCGGCAATCCGGTGCATCTCTGTCGTCCTGATCTGGACTTCAAGAGGGTCGCCTTTCGGGCCAATGACTGTAGTGTGAAGGGACTGGTACATATTCGGCTTCGGCATAGCGATATAGTCTTTGAACCTGCCGGGCATTGGCTTCCAGCACGTATGGATGATCCCAAGCACCGCATAGCAGTCCTTAATGCTATTGACGACAATCCGTACAGCGAGCAAATCATAAATTTCACTGAACTGCTTGTTCTGCAGGACCATCTTGCGATAAATGCTGTAAATATGCTTCGGGCGCCCCGAAATTTCCGCCTTGATGGAAACTTCCCTGACCCGCTCCTTTACTTCCTCGATGACCTCATCAAGATACTGCTCCCGCTCGGCGCGCTTTTTCTTCATCAGGTTGACAATCCGGTAATATTGCTGCGGATTCAGGTACCTGAGCGCGGTGTCTTCAAGCTCCCACTTGATTTTCGAAATACCGAGCCTGTGGGCGAGCGGAGCGAAGATTTCCAATGTTTCATTGGCTATCCGCTGCTGCTTTTCAAAAGGAAGATGCTTCAGCGTCCTCATGTTGTGGAGGCGGTCCGCCAGCTTTATTAAAATGACCCTGATATCCTGGGCCATCGCAACAAACATTTTCCGATGGTTCTCCGCCTGCTGTTCCTCATGCGATTTATATTTAATTTTTCCCAGCTTCGTCACGCCATCAACAAGCATAGCCACTTCATCGTTAAACTCAGTTTCGATGTCCTTAAGCGATACGGCCGTATCTTCCACGACATCATGCAGGAAACCTGCGGCAACCGTCGCGGGATCCATCTCAAGATCGGCAAGAATGCCCGCCACCTGAATCGGATGGATTATGTACGGTTCCCCGGATTTCCGGAACTGGTCACGATGGGCCCAAGCGGCATATTCATACGCTTTGCTTACAAGCGCGACATGCTCCTCGTTCAAATAGGCCTTCGTCTTGTCGATGACTTGCTCGGCGGTTAGCACCTGATCGTTCGCCATGAAATCACCTTTGTTTCGTAATGAAAAAGATTTTCTTTTGCAAAAATCGCTCTCATGCCTTGAGGCGGCCTTTGCATCAGTTCTATGAAAAAATTATAATGATTGTTACTATTATCGAGAAAAAACACAGAGATGTAAAGGGATTGCGCGGGATTTTTCCTTTATGGCAATAATTTACCGGAAAACCCCGGCTTAAAGTGGCCCTCCACCAGAAGAGCGAATGGGTTTATCTTCCACACAAGTCAATAAAATCAAGAGAGCACCCGTTTGAGTGCTCCCTTTCCTAGTATTTCATCAAAGTCAAAATATCGTATCCTTTAAGCTTTTCGCGGCCATCCAGATAGCTCAATTCAATTAGGAATGCGATGCCGGCAACGACGCCGCCAAGTTCCTCGACCAGCTTGATCGTCGCTTCGATCGTACCTCCGGTGGCAAGAAGGTCGTCTGTAATCAGGACGCGCTGCCCTGGTTTGATGGCATCTTTGTGGATTGTCAGAACGTCCTTCCCATATTCAAGGCCGTAGCTCACCTTGATTGTCTCGCGCGGAAGCTTGCCTTCTTTCCTTACAGGCGCGAAACCGACTCCAAGCGAATAGGCTACCGGGCATCCGATGATAAATCCCCGGGCTTCCGGTCCGACAATAAGGTCGATTTCCTTTTCACGCGCATATTCAACGATCTGGTCTGTCGCATATTTATAAGCTTCCCCATTATCCATGAGGGTGGTGATGTCCTTAAAGTTTATGCCAGGTTTTGGCCAGTCTGGTACGATGGTGACAAATTGTTTTAAATCCATTCTTTTAGTGCCTCCTCATTTTCAACAGGCTCCTTCAGGATATCGGAGAACCAGCTCCTTAGCTGCTCATAGGATGAGTAGAGCAAATCCCTTTCAAGAGCGAAATGTGCATGCTTGGTTTGATACGCAACCGACTCGGTCAGATCGCGCTTTGATGTTGGTTTTAAAATGGAAATGAATCCATTGTTTATTGTAACAAACTCCAGCTCAAAAAACACCTCGGACATAAAATCGATCGTCTCTTTTGTCCAGCCCTTTTTCCTCGCAAGCTGGCTGCCGTAGCGAGAGATATCGAACGGTGAATTTTTCAGAAGGAAAGCGTAGTACCACTTGAAATGCTCCCTG
Source organism: Neobacillus piezotolerans (assembly GCF_003362805.1). Taxonomy (GTDB): domain Bacteria; phylum Bacillota; class Bacilli; order Bacillales; family Cytobacillaceae; genus Bacillus_D; species Bacillus_D piezotolerans. The sequence goes on along the minus strand of NZ_QNQT01000014.1, from coordinate 44,413 downwards.
CTTGGCATTGTACTGAAAAAATCACTCGTTTCCTGGTAAAATACCGCATAGATTCGCGCAGGCGATTTACCTTTCAAGAGCTCATTGATGATTTCCCTGGAAGGCGGCAAATCAACAAGGACGATGGAAGCCCCATCTATTCTGGCCGCACGCGCATCTTCAAAAGTCACTATGTGGACAATATCGTTACCTTCACACTGCTTTTCGGCCTCCATAAGATTCGCCTCGTTAAAAACTATGAACGTCTTCTTACCAGCAGGAAGTTTTCCTTTAAGAGCTGCAATCGTCCTTGCCCCTCTGAAATCAAACAGCTGCCAATTCCGGATGGCGAGATCCTGCAGCATAAGCTGGGGCTTTCGGATATTGTTCCATTCATTTATGGACAGCTCCCCCGCCACGGCAATTTTTGAAGAAGGGGAAATATGGTCCGCCAAAGGTCCGAGACCAAACCCGATGCCATCTAGCGTTGATTCCCCATTCGATAGCGTCAGTTTCAAATGGGTGCTGTCGCTGCCAATCCTCCGAAGCGAAGAAATCGCGGCATCTTCAATCGATATCCTTGGTTTCGGGTTATCTATCCCGAAAGGAGCGAGCATTAGAAGTTCTTCAAGAACGCCAAGATTCACTTCCGATATTGATATTTCGGCGTCCAGCTGGAGCACCGGAACAAAGTCTTCGTCGGTCATTTGACGCGCCGCCAGTTCGTTCAGCCTTATGCGTAAATCACCCACATCATCCAGCTCCAATGTCATCCCCGCGGCCATAGGATGTCCGCCGAAATGCGGGAGGATATCCCTGCATTCAGATAGGTTTTTGAACAGGTCAAAGCCTGGGATGCTCCTGGCAGAACCTTTCGCTAGGCCTTTTCCGTTGTCCAAACTGAGGACAATGACTGGCCTGTAATACTTCTCAACAAGCCTTGATGCGACAATTCCAATGACTCCGGCGTTCCAGCCTTCTTTGCCGACAACAAGGACTTTATTCGTATCAGGCGGGAATTGTTCTTCAACCTGTTTGATTGCTTCTTCAGTGATTTCCTGGACAATTGCCTGCCGTTCCCTGTTCAGGCTGTCCATTTCCTGAGCAAGCATAATCGCTTCCGTTTTGTCGTCTGTCAAAAGCAGTTTAACGGCCATGCTCGCATGCTCAAGCCTGCCGACAGCATTAATTCTCGGGGCAAGTGAAAAGCCGATTGTTTCTTCGTTAATTGTGGACGGTTCAACTCCGGCGCACTTGAAAATAGCCTTTATCCCAATATTTCGGGTCACTTTCAGTCTTTCAATCCCGGCTTTTGCAATCAGCCTGTTTTCTCCTTTGAGAGAAACAAGATCCGCGATCGTACCGATTGCCGCGATTTCTAGTATATGGTCCGGCGCCTCTCCGTACAGGGCATGGGCTAGCTTGAAAGCGACCCCGACTCCAGCAAGGTCCCTGAACGGGTAAACGCTGTCGGGCAGTTTTGGATGGATAATGGCAAGCGCATCTGGAAGGACCGGCCCCGGCTCGTGATGGTCAGTAATAATCAAATCGACGCCCAGTTCCCTCGCAACATCGGCTTCATGGACGCCGGATATGCCGGTATCCACAGTAATGATCAGTTTAAAACCATTTTCAGCCGCTTTCCTGAAGGCTGCCTCATTCGGGCCGTAGCCTTCCGTAAACCTGTCTGGTATGTAATAATCTGCGTTCGCGCCCAATTCTTTTAGCGCAGTCATTAAAACCGTAGTGCTGCTTACCCCATCGGCATCATAATCGCCATATATTAAAACCGGCTCCTGGCTATCAATCGCCCTTCTGATCCGGGAAACTGCCACATCCATTCCTTTTAGCAGGAACGGGTCATGGAATTTTTCCCCGTCAAATAAAAAAGGCCGCGCAGCTTCAACAGTATCCAGCCCCCGGTTAACAAGCATTGAGGAAACAAGGTGAGAAATATTTAATTCCGCCGCCAATTTAGTTGCAATGCTTTCGTTGGATTCGCGGACAATCCATCTAGTTTTTGAATTCAGCAAATCGTTCACCCCTCAACTTTTCTATTATACAGGACTGCCAAAATCTAAACAACCAGAAAAGGAGGCAGCCTCAACCATATTAGCGGGATGAAGGTTGATAAATGAACAAGTCTGGCTGCTGGTTCGCGAGTTTTTTAAGATTACAAATCATCGCCATTTGCTGTCACATATCCCGGTTGATTCTGACAACCAAACCGGATTTTCGTACGCCACCATCAATAAATCCGGATGAAAAAGCCGCAGGTTCCCCTGCGGCTTAACTGATATTATACTTGCGGCTGATCGGAATATTTTTTCTTTTCCTTGTATGTGATCAGGACGCCTTTTTTCTTTAGTTCTCTGTTTTTCCACTCTACCCAAATTTGGGCCGCAATGAAAATCGATGAATACGTACCGACAATCAAACCGACAAGCAAGGCGAGGGAGAAGCTCCGGATTGATTCGCTTCCGAAAATCAGAAGCGCCACAACGGATAGAGCGACCATGAGAACCGTGTTGACGGAACGGCCAAGCGTCTGCCTGATGCTCGTATTGACGACGTCGGTAATTTCCTGGGATGTTTTCAGGCGGCGCCGTTTCTGCATATTTTCGCGCATTCGGTCAAAGGTAACGATGGTATCGTTGATGGCATAACCAACAACCGTAAGGACCGCTGCGATAAACGTAATATCCACTTCCCAGCGGATGATGCTGAACAGCGGGAAGATAAAGAATGCTGCAAACAGTAGCCCGATAATCGCCGAAACACCCATCGGCAGTTCGAAACGGAAGGCAACAAACAGAATCAGACCCAAGCAAGCAATCAACAGGGCTTTCATGGCATTTTTCGCCAGCTCCTTGCCGACAGTCGGGGAAACGCTGTTTACAGTCGGGTCTTCGCCGAACACTTTATGCATTTCCGTTTTCAGCTTGGTAACCTCATCTTTTGTGAAGTCCTTCTTGAACCGTGCTACACCAATATTTTTCTTATCACCGGAAATAACAATATCATCGGTTTCAAAGCCGGCCTTTTTAAGCTCTGAAGCCACTTTTTCAGTTGTTAGCGGTTTGGCTGAAAGAATATCAACCCTTGTCCCGCTCGTAAAATCGATGCCAAGGTTAAGCCTAAAGATGAGAAGGATGATAATCCCGATAATTGTAAGGGCACTGGAGGCGATGAAAAAGACCCTCCTGTTTTTAACGAAATCGAAACGGTCGAATTTCGTTGGAAGCTCAAGTGTATCAACATTTTGGTCAAGGCTGTAAATTTCGCTCTTTTTCACGCCGAACCAGCCCGGTTTCTTATTCAGGAAGCCGCTGTTGACCCATAGGCCAAGCAGCCATCTTGACAAATACACGTTTGTGAAGAAGCTTCCAAGAATACCAATGATCAAGCCTGTCGCAAATCCTTTTACCGAGCTTGTCCCATAGAAGAACAGAACTGCAGCTGCAAGGAGAGTCGTCAGGTTAGCGTCGGTAATCGCCGAGAAGGAGTTTTCATTTCCGGCCTTGAATGCGGCCTTGATTGATTTTCCGACCTTGATTTCTTCCTTGATCCGTTCATAGGTGATGATGTTCGCGTCAACCGCCATCCCGACGCCCAGGATGAGGGCTGCGATACCAGGAAGCGTCAGGACGACATTCAGCCAATCAAAGACAAGAACAGTCAAATACATATAGACCGTTAGTGTAATGGTCGCGATGAATCCTGGGAAACGGTAGTACGCGATCATAAACAGGAAGATTGCCAAAATGCCGATAATACCTGCGAATACCGTTTTATCCATTGCCTGCTCACCGAATTTGGCGCCAACCGATGTCGAATAAATTTCGTCCAGTTTTACAGGAAGCGCGCCCGCGTTCAGAAGGCTAGCCAATGTGTTTGCTTCTTCAGGCGTGAACTGGCCGACGATAGAAACGGTATTTTGGTTAAAGATGTTCGAAACTGCAGGGGCCGAAATGAATTTCGGATCCTGCTTCCTCACTTCTTCCTTGAAGGAGTCCTTTCCTTCTTCAAAATCAAGCCAGATGACGAGATAGTTATCTGGCGCCTTATTGACAATTTCCTCTGTTACTTTCCGGAATTTGTCCGCGCTTTTTAGCTTCAGGGAAACGCTTGGCTTCCCGTTTTCATCAAATGTCTGCTTGGCGCCGCCCTCCGCAAGGTCGGAACCGTCCATCATTATTTTGTCATCTGCATCCCGGAATGTCAGGTTAGCTTCTGTCGACAGGATTTCACGGGCCTTTGCCTGGTCTGTAACACCTGCAAGCTGGACCCTGATCCTGTCTGTACCTTCGATTTGGATGTTCGGCTCGCTCACGCCAAGCGCGTTGACACGCCTGTCCAGAGCTTCCGCTGTATCAGCGAGAGCCTTTTTGTCAATCTTCTGCCCCTTCTTGGCAGGCTTGACCTGGTAAAGGATTTCGAATCCGCCCTGCAAATCGAGGCCGAGTTTTATATCTTTCAAGATGTTTAGTGATGTGGCGCCTATCAGACTTCCAACAAGGGCGATGATAAGGATAAATGCCACAATCCTGTTGCGCTTAACCATTCAGTAGTTCCTCCTTCAATTCCATGCACAGTGCCATTTGCTACTTTTAACCAATATTCTCATTATGAATTATCGGCAAAAGCCTGTCAATTTGCTAAAATTGGAAAACTCGCTAAAAATCAGCGTCTGTAGCTGCCTTGCCTCCAAAAAATGCAGAGGACTCCGCGATTTTGGCGGAGCCGCCATCACGGCTATTTCAGCAGCTCTTTCCACTCTTCTTCATTATCAAGGGAAAAGGGCGATTCTTTATACGTTTCCATCGTAGCGAAGCTGATGAAATCACTCATTTTTACGGTTAGGATATCCTGGACAATCTGGTGGAACAGCTTTTCCCCTTTGTCCTTTTTCCACTTTTTCTTGACGAGATACCTCCAAAGCTCCTCCGCGCTGATTGAATCGTTCCCAAGCAGCCGGAATTCATCCAGCTTGCTTTCAAGGACAGGAGCTAGTGTTCCCCGGTAATGATCATAAACATGCCCGTTTTCCATTTGGCCCTCCTGCGGCTGTTTGTCTTCTTTTTCATCCATCGGCGTGTCTTCTTGTCCATCTCGCTGCATATAGTTAATTGTATATGAAATCCACTATTTTGAGAAGGTGGGAAACGAATGTCGAAGTTTTTAAAAGGGACAGCAATCCTGCTCTTGGCAGGCTTTATAACGAGGGTGCTTGGCTTCATAAACAGGATCGCGATTGCCCGCTTCATCGGCGAGGAAGGAGTCGGGCTGTATATGATGGCCTATCCATCCCTTGTCCTGGTCATCACCATCACCCAGTTCGGCCTTCCCGTCGCAATCTCAAAAAATATTGCCGAAGCCGAAGCGCGGGGAGAATATGCGAAAATAAAAAAGATACTAGTAGTCTCCCTGGCAACCACCCTTACGCTATCGGCGATTTTCACTCCCGCCCTTATCTTGCTGGCGCCCTGGCTTGCCGAGACGCTGTTCACGGACAACAGGACATTCTACCCACTAATTGCTATTGCCCCCGTCGTGCCGGTCATTGCGGTTTCATCGGTTTTGCGCGGCTATTTTCAGGGGCGGCAAAACATGAAGCCTGCCGCTTATTCGCAAATTCTTGAGCAATTTTTTAGAATAGTGCTTATAGCGGTCATGACAAAGGCGTTTCTTCCGTATGGAATTGAATACGCCGCCGCGGGTGCGATGCTTTCTGCGGTGATTGGCGAGATAGTATCTTTATGCTATTTAATGGCGGCTTTCAAACTGAAGAAAAAATTCCGTCTTAGAACAGACTTTTTCAAATTTGTCCGTTCTGGGAGGCAGCCATTCAGGGAACTTATGAATGTTGCCGTCCCGACTACCGGCAGCAGGCTAATCGGGTCGATCTCCTGGTTTTTTGAACCCATCGTCGTCTCGCACAGCCTTGGGCTTGCCGGCATTGCTGCCGCGGTCGCGACAAAGCAGTATGGCGCGCTCACCGGCTTTGCCATGCCATTGCTCCTTCTGCCATCTTTTATCACGTATTCCCTCGCGACATCGCTTGTCCCGGCGATTAGCGAGGCCAACTCAAAGAATGACGGAAAATTGATTGAATACAGGCTCCAGCAGTCCCTCCGGTTCGCATTTCTGACCGGCGGCATCTCTGTGGCGATGCTCTATGTTTTGGCTGAGCCGCTTATGGTCCTTATGTACGGTTCAGAAAATGGCGCGCAGTTCATCAGGCTAATGGCGCCGTTCTTTTTATTCTACTATTATCAAGGTCCTCTTCAGGCCGCGCTGCAGGCGTTAAACCTTGCGAAAGCGGCGATGATCAATAGCCTGATAGGCGCTGTCGTCAAAACAGCTGTCATTTTTGTCCTGGCATCCCAGCCATCTTTTGGGATAAAAGGCGCCGCGCTGGGGATCATCACCGGCTTCGTACTCGTCACTCTGCTGCATTTCGCGACGGTTTTAAAAAAGATTTCATTCTCTTTTTACGTACTGGACTATTTGAAAGCTTTTCTCGCGATTGGCATTTCAGGATATGCAGGCTATTTCATTTATGTAAATCTCATAGGAGGCACATCGATATTGTACCGGGTATTACTTTCGTCAGCCAGTATGGCCGTGATTTACATAATCCTCGTCCTTTTCCTGAAACTGATCCGCCCGGCCGAACTGAAACGGATTCCGTACATCGGCCCGTTCCTTTCCAGACTGTCATTTTAGAGGGGAAAATAAAAAAGGCTGGCAGCCAGTTTTGTTTCCTGACGCCAGCCTTTTAGCTTTCATCCTTTTTGTCGATATAAAATTCTCCCTGGTCATAACTGCAGAATGAAATCTTCTTTATTTCGGATGCTCCCTGCTTCTTTAATTCTTGCCGGAGCCAAAAGCTTGTCTTGTTGATCCTGCGGAGGTTTTCTTCCTGGATAACCCCGTCGATAATAAGCGGCATTGTGATGTCCCCTTGGGAAGACTTCTTTTTTTTCTTTTGGGGCTCCTTTTTAAAAACGGAAAGCTTACCTGAAGACTCGAGAATAGCGAATTCAACATCGGAAATATTCCGGATGTTCTTTTCCCTCAGCTGGACAAGCAAGTCGTCGAAATTATAGCGTTGTTTTTTCATCGTCTTTTCATCAATGGTACCCCTATTAATGATGATCGATGGCCTTCCATCAAGCAAATCCCTGAATCTTTTGCTTTTTAGTGAAATAAAGGAAAAGAGGATTTGCAGGATAACAATTGCAAAAATCGGAATAAGGGAATGGATGAGATGGTCATCCGTATTTTCAATTGCCATTGAAGCGATTTCAGCTAACATGATGGTCACGACCAGATCAATGACGCTAAGCTCCCCTACTTCCCTTTTCCCCATTAATCGGAATGTAACAATGATAAGGAGATATAAAAGGACAGTCCGGAACAGAATCTCCCAATGATGAGCCATATAGACGCCTCCTGGTTCTCGATACCCTTATTCTTTTCACAAAAGCCAAAAAAAGTACGGTATTTTTTTCCACTACCGACAAATTCGAATTCTAATTTTTTTCTTTGTGAATATGCTTGTACTAGGCAAAGACTTGGCCCATGGCGGCTGGGGCGAAAGGGGAGGATGAAAATCGAGAACAGGGGCGTTGGGAGAGGAATCGTATTTGGACTGATCTTCATTTTTGTGTTCGCGTTGATCAGTTCGCTTATTTTTTCGTTAATTTTAAGATTTACTTCTGTTCGTGAGTTGTCGCTCGAGTATATCATTACAGCTATGTCGTTTATTGGCCTGTTTGGCGGGGGATTCCTCGCGGGCGGTAAAGTTGGCGAAAGGGGATGGCTCCTGGGCGGCATGACCGGCCTGATTTATTCGCTGATTGTATTTTTGTTTCAGTACTTGGGGTATGACAGACTATTTGACGGGCAACAAATCGTTTATCATATTTGTTATATCCTCATCGCGATGATGGGCGGAATCCTCGGGGTGAACATTTCTTCGCCGAAAAGGACGGCTTCCTGATTTAAGAGGCTATGAATAACGGTTTCTAAAAGACACAAAAGGCATTCCTTGTTACGAAGGAATGCCTTTTTGTATGTGTTTGTCCAGCTCCTGCGCCCAGCACCTAGTGTGCTTCGGTCCCCTCGCTACGATAAGTCAACATCGGGGCCCTCGAGTCCATACGGCGCTAAACGGGAGCTTCCGCTTTTCTATTAGCTGTTTGCTGTTTCAGAAGCGTGAACATCACGGATTGCCGAACGATCATATGTAAGTCTGCTTCCATCTCCACAGCGAATGACGACCTTGTCCTCATCCAATGAATCAACAAACCCGTGCAGGCCCCCGATTGTTACAACGCGGTCACCTTTTTTGAGTTCGCTTTGCATTTGCTGGACTGCCTTTTGGCGCTTTTGCTGCGGACGAATCAAGAGAAAGTAAAATAGGACAAACATTAATATTAACGGTCCTACTGTACCAAGTAATCCTCCTCCTGCCATGTGTGTTTCCCTCCTTTCGATGACATCTATTTAGAAATTTTTCGCATCCGGCTTATTGAAGCCATAACGCTCAAAATATTCTTCCCTGAAGTCCCCCAGACGGTCTTCCCTGATTGCCTGTCTGACTTGCTCCATCAATTCTATCAGAAAATGTAGATTATGATAAGATGTAAGCCGAATTCCGAATGTTTCGTCACATCTAATCAAATGGCGAATGTAGGCCCTGCTGTAATTCCGGCATGTATAGCAGCTGCAGTTCTCATCAATAGGCCCAAAATCACGGGCATATTTCGCATTCTTGACGACGAGCCTTCCATTGCTTGTCATAAGCGTTCCGTTCCTGGCGATCCGTGTCGGAAGTACGCAGTCAAACATATCCACGCCCCGGATTGCCCCGTCAATCAGGGAATCAGGCGAACCTACCCCCATCAGATACCTTGGTTTATTGGACGGGAGAAGCGGGGTTGTAAATTCCAGGACACGATTCATGACATCCTTCGGTTCCCCGACCGATAGTCCGCCAATCGCGTACCCAGGGAAATCAAGGCTTACCAGGTCGCTGGCGCTTTGTTTACGCAGATCTTCGAATTCGCCGCCCTGGACGATTCCGAACAACCCCTGGTCTTCTGGCCGCTGATGCGCATTCAAGCAGCGCTCGGCCCATCGTGACGTTCGCTCCACCGACTTTTTCATATATTCATGGGTTGCAGGGAACGGCGGGCATTCATCAAAGGCCATCATGATATCCGACCCAAGGGCGTTCTGGATTTCCATCGCCTTTTCCGGAGACAAGAACAGTTTATCCCCATTCAGATGATTCCTGAAATGGACTCCCTCCTCCTCGATCTTCCGGAATTCGCTTAATGAGAACACCTGGAATCCTCCGGAGTCAGTCAGGATCGCCCTGTCCCAGTTCATGAAATTATGGAGGCCTCCCGCTTCACGGACAATCTCATGGCCCGGCCGGAGCCATAGATGGTACGTATTGCTAAGGATGATTTTCGCTCCCATTTCCTTCAATTCCTCGGGAGACATCGTTTTCACCGTCGCCAATGTACCAACCGGCATAAAGACAGGGGTCTCGAAGCTGCCGTGCGGAGTATGGACCCTACCTAGCCTCGCACCGGTCTGTTTGCATGTTTTTATTAATTCATATGTAATTGCAGCCAAAGCAAAATCTCCTTCCTTGGGGAAATCCCTACGCAGTCTTTTGGCACATGACATGCCGGATGGACTGGAAAACGGCAAACCCCTGGGCAAAAATGTTTATAAAATCAGCATGGCGTCGCCAAAACTGAAGAACCGGTAACGCTCCCTGACAGCCGTCTCATAGGCATGGAGGACATTTTCCCTTCCGGCAAGTGCGCTGACAAGCATAATAAGTGTCGATTTCGGCAAATGGAAGTTTGTGATCATTCCATCAATTGCCTTGAACTCGTAGCCCGGGTAGATAAAAATGCTCGTCCAGCCGCTCGATGCCGCAAACTGCCCATTGTGTTCGGATGCCACCGTTTCAAGAGTCCGTGTGGAGGTGGTTCCGACCGTTATAATCCTGCCGCCATTTCGCCTCGTTTCATTCAGGAGCTTTGCTGTGCCTTCGGATACGATGTAAAACTCCGAATGCATGTCGTGTTCCTGGACATCGTCCACACTGACAGGCCTGAATGTCCCAAGACCAACGTGAAGTGTGATAAATGCGATATTCACGCCAATTTCCCTGATTTCATCAAGGAGTTCCTCGGTGAAATGGAGCCCTGCCGTCGGCGCCGCCGCTGAACCGCGCTCCTTCGCGAAAACGGTCTGGTAGCGGTCCCTATCCTCAAGCTGTTCTTTGATATATGGAGGAAGCGGCATTTCACCTAGCTGTTCGAGCAGCTCATAAAATATCCCGTTATACTTGAATTCAAGTAACCTGCCGCCATGTTCCGCCTCCCCGGTGCATACCGCGGTCAGCAGACCATCCCCAAAGTCGATTTCGGTTCCGACCTTGATTCTTTTTGCAGGCTTGGCCAGCGTTTCCCATTTATCACCGTCCAGCTGTTTCAAAAGAAGGATTTCAATCTTGGCACCGGTATCTTTTTTCGCGCCGTACAGCCTCGCCGGCAGCACTTTTGTATCGTTAAGGACTAGGCAGTCCCCTTTTTGAAAATAGCCTTTAATGTTTTTGAAGATTTCATGTTTTATGGCGCCTGTTACTTTATCAAGCACCATAAGCCTGCTGTCGGACCTGCTTTCAAGAGGCGTTTGCGCGATAAGCTCCTCGGGCAGGTGAAAATCAAATATATCAACTTTCATTCGTTACACCCTAACGTCTTAAAATGAAGGGCAGGTCTGTTTACCTGAACCTGCCCGCAATATAGAAAATGAGCGATAGAACAATGCTCAGCACAATGGACGTGACAACCGGGAAATAAAAGGTAGTATTCCCTTTTTTAATCAAAATATCACCCGGCAGACGGCCAAGCTTCAAAATCGGCATCAAAAGGCCAATCATAAAAATAACCGCACCGATCACCATCAGCATTTTTGATAATCCGGTCATTTTTTTGGCACCTCCATATGGAAATGGCGATAAACCAAATCAGTGACGACCCTGCCTCTTGGCGTCCTCTGTAAAAACCCGATTTGCAGAAGGTAAGGTTCATAAACATCTTCAATCGTATCGGACTCCTCACCAATCGTCGCGGCAATCGTATCGAGCCCGACCGGACCGCCCCGGAATTTTTCAATGATTCCGGTTAAAAGCTTATGATCGATGTGGTCAAGGCCAAGCCTGTCCACCTGGAGCAGCTCGAGCGCCTCAACAGCCATAGGAAGGTCAATGTCCCCGTTTCCCCTTACCTGGGCAAAATCACGTACACGGCGGAGCAGCCTGTTGGCAATCCTGGGCGTCCCGCGGGACCTCCTGGCAATTTCGGTTGCTGCCTGACCCGAGATATCGGTATTCAGGATTTCAGCAGTCCGTTCCACTATTTCTTTCAGCTGTTCTTCCCTATAATACTCGAGCCGAGCCAAAACTCCAAATCGGTCCCTCAGTGGAGCGGAAATCGAGCCCGCCTTCGTGGTGGCGCCTACAAGCGTGAATGGAGGCAGGTCAAGGCGGATCGACCGCGCTTCAGGGCCTTTTCCAATGACGATGTCCAGGCAAAAGTCTTCCATTGCCGGATAAAGGACTTCTTCAATCGCCCTTGGCAGCCTGTGAATCTCATCAATGAACAGGACGTCGCCGGGTTCAAGCGCCGTCAGGATGGCTGCGAGGTCGCCAGGGCGCTCAATTGCCGGGCCTGAGGTTGTTCTAAGCTTTACCCCCATTTCATTGGCAATAATCGCAGCCAGGGTTGTCTTACCAAGCCCCGGAGGCCCGTACAGGAGGACATGGTCAAGCGTTTCCCCCCGCATCCGCGCCGCGCGAATGAATACTTCCAGATTGGCCTTGACCTTATCCTGCCCGATATACTGTGACAATGTTTGGGGCCTCAGGCTTGTTTCAAATACGGCGTCCTGCTGATCGGCTTCACTTGAAACAACTCTTTCATCCATCTCGATCACCCTACTTTAAAAGCCTTTGCAGCGCTTTTTTAATGTATTGGTCCGTTGAAAGATTCTCTTTCTTTAATTCAGGCGAAATTTTATTAATTTCCCGGTCTGAGTAGCCAAGCGCCTTAAGCGCGAGAACCGCTTCCTCGAACTCCCATGAGCCGGTGCCTGGAACAGGCTGCCCTGCTTCGGGGTTGAACAGGTCCGGGAACAGGTTTGGAGTAATATGTTGAAGTTTTCCTTTTAGATCAAGAATCATTTGGCGTGCTGTCTTTTTCCCCACTCCCGGAAATTTGACGAGGAAGGCTTCATCCTCATTCTCGATCGCCTGGACAACCTGCACAGGTTCCCCGAACGCCAGGATGGCAAGCGCGCCTTTGGGCCCGATGCCCGAAACGCTTAAAAGTTTGGTGAAAAGGGTTTTTTCCTCCCGTGATGAAAACCCAAATAAGCCCATTACATCCTGGCGCACATAATGATAAACGTAAACAGTGACCACAGTTCCAGTCTTCCCCGCGTAAGCAAATGGGTTCGGAGTGGCAATTTGCCAGCCAATACCCGAATTTTCAATGACTATGTATTCAGGAAATACGTAGTCCACCTTCCCACTGATAAAATCAAACACTGCTCTCTCTCCTCTTTCTTGCTGTACTCCATTCTACCATACTATTTTAAGGAACCTGAACAAAATGGTTGCTTCACAATCATTATTTCCCTATAATAAGAAAGGTTTTAATTTTCAGATTGGGGGTTATTAGCAAATGAAAAAATTATTAGCTTTGCTGACTGTTTTCACTCTGGCTTTCGCGGTTGTCGGCTGTTCCGACAAGGATAGCTCGAAAGGTGCAGAGGATAAAAATAAAGAAGAAAACAAGTCCGAGCTTACTGACCAGGCTAAAACAAAAATGTACAATGCAGTCCGTATGGCAGAAAACAAGGTTGATACTGTTTATGCGCATGACGCGGCTGAAGACGGAACTCCACTTCTAAACGCTACTTTTGCTGACGAAGCGGCTGCCGAAACATTCTTGACAAAGTACTACAGTGAAGATGTCGCGAAACAAATTTCAGAGCACTATTCCACAGGGGAAAAGACTCCTGAAGGTCAAATCATCGTAAAAGCCGACCCATTCTTTACGAATCCTATTGCGGGCACAACGCAGAAGGATGTTACAATTGAAGGCGACGCTGACAAAGGTACGATTAAAACAGATAAGGGCGCAACATACTCCGTTGAATTGAAAGATGGCCAGTATGTTGTCACAAGCGTTGAGCAATAATTTTTTACAAAAACAGAAGGACCGGGCCGAATTTCAGCCTGGTCCTTTTTTATCTATTAGCCGCTTTTTTTACTCCACCAATTGTCCATCCCCAGTTATTCATGCCTGGTTTCACTCGTGGAATAGGGCTTGAAGCTCTCGAGAACTTCCACATATCTATCCTTGGTCTTTATCGGGATTCCCTTTCGAAGTTCCGCTTGTTTTCTGCTTTCAAGCTTCCCGACATCAATTTGGAAAAAGGACTGGATGATTTGCGAATAGGGCGGCTTGCCATTGAAGATGGCCAATACCCCTTCCCCGTTCAGCCCGAAATAGCCGTTCGCCTTCAGCAAAGGGGAAATATCCTCAACCTGCCTCCTCAGCACAACGGAATCGCTGCCGATATCAATTGCTGTCCAGCCTTCATACTTTGTCCAGAATTCCTCCCAGGATGAGGCCGTTTCAATAAGCTGCTCCTGGCTGATTTCCATGTCGACATACACTTTTTCTAGGGTAACCTTTAAGCGAAGAGGTTCCTGCCGGCCGACTGCGTGCTTATTGGGCATTCCATCCGCCGCAAATGTTATACTTTCCGGGCAAATGAGCCCTCCAAACAGAACGATGAAGAATACAGCCGCCGCTAATGCTGATTTTCGCTTCATTTCGCCCACCTCTTCCTGGTCTTAAACCTTTGTGTGGTAATTCTTTTTTAGCATTTCCCGGTTTCGGCTGATTATCCTTTCAAAAAGTAATATCATCAATCTTTGATTCTGCCTCCGCAAGACCCTTTGGCGAACAGGCTTCTAAAAAAGGGAAAGAAGCAGAAAAACGATTCCAAAAGACTCTATTAGCGTTTCAGCCTGTCCTCTTTTTTCACATGGTTCATATTTTAAAACGGGGCAAAGCCTCGAGCCTTGCCGCGTAAATTTGATTTATGGTTATTTTACCATTGCTTGAATGGACTTTATAAATTTCCTCCTGGCGGAATACCGGTGCATCGTCATCTCCTTTACCGGTTCCGCTTTCATCCCATCCAGTAAACTTCCCCCTTTCAGGATCCTGTTCCATTCCCGTAAAATATCCGTCGGATAAACAAGGGCATGCAAAAAGGCTACCTCATTCAAAAAATCTTTGATTCCATCGCATTCTGAAAGCGCACCGAACGACCATCCCATGAAAGGGAGGATCCTGTTGGCATACTGAAGATAATCGAGGACGGGAGGGCCAATAGAAATAAGGTCAAAATCAATAAGATTCACCCTGCCATTCCGTGACCTCAAAAAATTATGGTGGGCGACATCACCGTGGAGGATTGCCTGCGTCCCCTTGGAAAAAATTGCTTCCCGCCTTTTCATCCCGTTAAGTCCCCAGTCCGCCCAGCCAAGTATTTCATCATAGATTTCCGCGCCGAGAATAGATGAAATAACATGCGAGTTGGCGGAAAACCGGGCGAACCGTTCTTCCCATTTTCCGATTTGATTCGCAAAAGGAATTGAGAGGTTGTAGGCACCGGCTATCTTTTCAGTAACATGATGAAATTTCTTGAGGACTTTTAAGCCCTCCGCGCGGTCAGACTCCGTTTGAAATGTAAATTGTTTAAAATGAGGAGGAATGTACTCGATAAAACCAAAATACAATCCATTTGCATAAAAAGGCTCTTTCCTGCAGGGACGCAAATACGAATACGTGTCCCGGAAGCCATGGGTTTTTAGAAGCTCTGTAAAATTCTCCTGGAGGATTAAGCGATTGAAAGAGGAGTAGCCTTTTATAATAAACTCTCCCGCCGAGGTCCGTACATAATAGACGGTGGGCCGAAGTTGAATGATTTCGCGGACATTTCCAGGAAAATACTTTTTTAAATAAGAGAGGAGACGATTTGTTAACTCATCGTCTCCCTGCGGCCCTCTCCCCCTAATCCTGGCTTTCATCGGCGAATCCGAATTGGCCGGGCCTGGATGGGCCTATTCCATATGGGTGCATGAACGGCCGCTGTGCAAATGGAAGCGGCGGTGCGAAAATCCTTGGAATGGACGGATCCATTTCCCTTTCAGGCACTTCCCGCATGTCCAGTTCCCTTTGCTGCGGTTGGCCGGTTTGCGTACCAGCCTGGCCTGGCAGTTGTGTTCCCATCTGTTGTTCGCCATATGGCATCTGGCCCCCTAGGGTCGGAAGCTGCTGGCCTCCAAAGGGTTGCATGCCTTGACCAAATTGCCCCATCATCGGCATTTGCTGGCCGCTTCCGGGGTAAGGCTGGCCAAACATGGGCTGGCCGCCCATTGGCATTTGCTGGCCGTATGGCATTTGGCCTCCCATTGGCATCTGCTGGCCGTATGGCATTTGGCCTCCCATTGGCATCTGCTGGCCGTATGGCATTTGGCCTCCCATTGGCATCTGCTGGCCGTATGGCATTTGGCCTTCCATCGGAACCTGACCGCCGTACATTGGCTGCCCGCCGTACATTGGGAATTGCTGACCGTATGGCATTTGCCCCCCCATTGGAATCTGCCCACCGTACATTGGGAACTGCTGGCCGTATGGCATCCGTCCTCCCATTGGAACCTGCTCGCCGTATATCGGCTGGCCCTCGGTCATCGGGAACTGCTGGCCGACTGGCATTTGTCCGCCCATCGGAACCTGCTCGCCGTACATCGGCTGGACTCCCCCTACTGGGAATTGTTGGCCCGCGGAAGGAACTGTTGGCCCGTATGGCATCTGTGCACCGTAAGGCGACTGCTGGTATGGATTTACGCCATAGCCAATAGGAGATTCATCTTCTATATATCCTGCCCCCGGCACATGCTGTGCATAAGGAAGCTGCTGGCCCATAAAGCCAGGTATTTGCTGTCCGTAAGCAGTCTGCGGCATTTCAGCGGGATTTGGCTGCATATACAACTGCTGGCCTGCTGGCGGCGGATCGGCATACATTGGCTGGCCCGGATAAGGCGATTGCATGAACCCGTCTGGATTGCCATGGCTATATGGCTGTCCTCCAAATCCTGCGAACTGCCCATACGGCTGCTGCCCGTGGGCCATCTGGTTAAGCAACGGCATGGAAGATGAGGATGAAGATTCCGACTCATACTGGTGCGTATACATTGTACCTGCCACCATCGGCGGTTCATTTCCCATCATGAACGGCTGCCCCTCATACATGGAGCCCTGGACCACTGGCTGAGGATAGCAAGGGTCAACCTGCATTACCCCTTGCACCTGTGGACCGGGATAACACGGATCATACATTGCGCCCTGAACTACAGGATAAGGCGGGCAAACAGCCTCTGGTAAAATGGCTTCAGGCATTGGCGGACATGGCACAGGGCATGGATAACAAACGCCAGGCATCACCGGTGTTACCGGAAAACAATATTCCTCGTACATTAGTGGCTGTTCCTGGTAAACAGGCATGGCCGGCGCTGGTACGGGCAATGGAGTCTTGATCGGTATTTCAACCTTTGGCTGTACAGGCGGTGGTGCTGGAACTTCTTTTATCGGAAGGACCGGTTGCTCCTTTACCGCTTTGATTGGAACTTCCTTTTTTGGAGGAAGCGGGATTTCCTTTTTTGGCTGAATCGGAACTTCCTTTTTAATCGGAACCTCTTTGATTNTCCTTTTTAATCGGAACTTCTTTAATCGGCATTTCCTTTTTAATCGGAACTTCTTTAATCGGCATTTCCTTTTTAATCGGAACCGCTTTAATTGGTGCTTCCTTTTTAATTGGAACCTCTTTTTTCGGGGCAGCAATGTTTATTAGATAGTTTTCTATATCTACTTCCTGGATGGTCTGCTGGGGCATTTTCGGGGTGTAGGGGACAACGGGTGCTTCCTTTGCGATTGGCTGTACCGGCACCGGAACATCGGGCGATTCTTCCGGCTGCGGCGCTTTCAGATTGGCGAACGGGTGCTCAGCGACTGGCACTTCCTTTTTTACGCCGAGATGAATGGCGGCGCCCCCAGGGGATGATTCCTTCTTTACCGTGCCTCCCCCTGACGGAACTTTTATTTTCATACCGGGCATAATCATATCAGGATTGCTGAGCTGTGAATTTAGTTTCTTCAGCTCTTCAAAATTCACGCCGTACTTCTTGGCGATCTTCCAAAGAGTATCCCCTTTCTGTACGATATGGATTTTCACTCTGATTTCCCTCCTATGGCATAAGTCCATATAGTGTATGTGCGTGTGGGCAAATTGCTAACAATCTACATAAAAAGTTATGCCATGGGCTCATCGTTTATGACGGGATGCCCTGTGCTGTCGCTGTCCGGCCCGTAAATGTGATAATATAATGGAAGCGAAATAAACAGTTACTGGAGTGGTACATATGGGAGAGGAAAAGAAACTCCTCGGGGAGGAGCGGAGGCAAATGCTGCTTTCCCTTTTGAAAAATAGCAACGCGCCAATCACAGGAAGCGAGCTGGCGTCAGCCGCCAAGGTCAGCAGGCAGATTATCGTTGGCGACATCACCCTTTTGAAGGCAAAAAATGAACCAATTATCGCGACAAGCCAGGGTTACCTGTATTTAAGGCACTCAGCGCACTCTCCGGTCTTCGAAAAAACGGTTGCATGCTTTCATCCCCCCGGCAAGACGGAGGAAGAATTGCTGTTGGTCGTGGATGAAGGCGTTACCGTCAAAGATGTAAAAATCGAGCATCCGGTTTACGGGGACTTGACCGCATCGATCATGGTCTCGAACCGCCAGGAGGTAAAGCAGTTTATAGAAAAAATCCGGAAAACGAAAGCGGCTTTTTTGTCTGAATTGACTGGCGGGTATCATCTTCACACCTTGTCGGCCCCGTCTGAGCAGGCGCTTAAAAAGGCGGAGGCCGCCCTCCAAAAAGCCGGTTACCTGTTTGAAATAAGCTGATGTCGTATTAATCCCCATGCGTGTGCATGGGGATTTTTGTTTTGGTCTGGTTGATATTAGTCACTTTGCTGTCCAAACGCAGGGCAACTTTGGACAGACATCCCTTGAAAATTCACTTTGCTGTCCAAACATTGGGCAACTTTAGACACATGACCTTCCAACGCCCAGCCCTAATATCTTGATTGACGCTGGAGGCAAGGAACGGCACGCTGGTGGTTCCCAGAACAACAAAAAGGCGCGCGACAAAAAATTGCCGAGCGCCTTTCCAAATAAACAGGGGCTATGCTCCCGTTCCGACGACTTCTACCTTTTCAACATAATCGAGGCTCCTGAGTTTTTCGAGCAGATTTTCTATCTCACCCTGGATTTGCGAAATATTCAACGAGATGGTAACATTCGCCATGCCTTGAAGAGGAATCGTCTGATGGATTGTCAAAACATTGCAGCCAGCCTCGGCCACAAGCGAAAGCAGGCGCGAAAGGGCGCCCGAGCGGTCCTCAAGATGAAAGAAAAGTGTAATTAGCCTTTCCTTGACAATCGAGGAGAAAGGAAAAACTGTATCGCGGTACTTGTAAAACGCGCTCCTGCTCAAATCGACGATGGCGGCTGCTTCGCCGACCGATTCCGCCTTTCCCCTATCCAGAAGTTCCTTTGCTTCCATTGTCTTTTTCATAACATCAGGCAGGACATCTTCCCTGACCAGGTAAAATTTCTTATCAAAACGGTTTGTTTTCATTGCGCCACCTCTTCAGCCCGAACATTACTCAACAAATTCAAATTCAAACTCAAGCAGCCTGACAGTATCGCCGTCCTTCGCTCCTCTTTCACGCAGCGCCTGGTCGACTCCCATGCCGCGGAGCTGGCGGGCAAAACGGCGAACCGATTCCTCGCGGGAAAAATCGGTCATCTTGAAGAGCCGTTCTACGCTGTCGCCGGAAATGACATAGGCGCCATCCGGGTCCCTCGTAATTTTAAACTCCTGTTCTTCCTTCTCATGCTTATAGACAACCCTGTTGACACTCGTATCCTCGAGCGCCTCTTCGTAAAGCGGGAATTCCGGCGTTTCGGCAATTTTATCCGCAATCGCGAACAGCAAATCGCGAAGCCCTTGCCTGGTGATAGCCGAAATCGGAAAAACAGGGAAATCTTCCTTCAATTGATCCTTGAACTTCTCCAGGTTTTCCTCCGCTTCCGGCATGTCCATTTTATTGGCGACGATGATCTGCGGACGTTCCGTCAGCCTTAGGTTGTATTGCTTCAATTCATCATTGATTTTTTGGTAATCATCAACCGGGTCGCGCCCCTCTGTCGCCGCCATATCAATAACATGGACAATGACCCTTGTCCTTTCGATATGCCTTAGGAACTGATGGCCAAGCCCAACTCCCTGGTGGGCTCCCTCAATCAGGCCGGGAAGGTCCGCCATGACGAAGCTTCTGCCGTCTTCCG
Source organism: Neobacillus piezotolerans (assembly GCF_003362805.1). Lineage (GTDB taxonomy): Bacteria > Bacillota > Bacilli > Bacillales > Cytobacillaceae > Bacillus_D > Bacillus_D piezotolerans. The sequence continues at coordinate 24,843 of NZ_QNQT01000014.1, read as the reverse complement.
TTTCAACGACACCCAGGTTTGGAACAATCGTCGTAAAATGATATTCGGCGATTTTCGGCTTCGCGGATGATACGACAGACAGAAGCGTTGATTTTCCAACACTCGGAAAGCCTACAAGGCCAACATCGGCAAGCAGTTTCAGTTCAAGGATGACATTCCGCTCTTGGCCAGGCTCCCCTTTTTCGGAAAGCTCCGGCGCCGGATTGGCAGGCGTCGCGAATCGGGAGTTCCCGCGCCCGCCGCGGCCGCCCCTTGCGATAACCGCGGTCTGGCCGTGTTCGACCAGGTCGGCGATGATTTCATTCGTTTCTTCGTCGTAAACGACTGTGCCCGGAGGAACTTTGACGACCATGTCCTTCGCATTTTTTCCATGCTGGTTCTTCGACATGCCATGTTCCCCGCGCGGCGCTTTAAAATGTCGCTGATAGCGGAAGTCCATCAAAGTGCTGAGGCCTTCCTCCACTTCAAAGACGACATTCGCGCCCGAGCCGCCGTCCCCGCCGGCCGGTCCGCCCTTCGGCACATATTTTTCACGGCGGAAGGCAACCATCCCGTCGCCTCCGTCCCCGCCTTTTACATATATTTTCACCTGATCAACAAACATTTTATTTCCTCCCGTCGTGCTGCAAATACATCTTCATTCCCTTTCCGTCAGCGAAACGGCATGAACACCTCTACGGAAAGCTCCGTGTCCGAAAAACTTCCGATTGTAACGTCCGTTTTTCCCGAATGCTCCAAAAACTCTTTCAGCAGCATGGTTTCTGTTATTATTCCGCTAAAATCGAAAAAGAAACGAATTCCATCCTTCACCTGATCGATGCAGACCGAGAGGCTGTTTTCCTGGAACGCTTCCAGGGAACGGTCCAACACTGAAAAAAACGAGGAAGTCCAATTTGTGATTTCGCCTTCATTCACAGGCTTTGTTTCCGTTTCGTGAAGCACCTCATAGTCAAGCTGAAAAAGGTGCTTTCCCCAGTTCGCCGTCAGCAATAGTGCAGCGAACAATGGCATTTTAAGATTAGATAGTTTTGACTCGTGCTGTGTTTCGATGATAATTTGGTCAACAATGGCTTTGGCGCGGTCTACTCGGTTCAAATCAAGATTCCCTTTTATAAGCTGCAGGCGATTAAGCCAATCATGGCGGGAATGCCTGAGGACTTCGACAACATCCCAATTTTTCTCCATATACTACTCCTTGTACCCGTTGCTGTTTGCCCATAGTATAACAAAAAAACATTTCCGCGTATGCAAATATGGCCTATCCCGGAAAATCCTGTTATGTATCAACTATTACCTTTTAGGAAAAAAAGAAAACTCCAGCCGTGGAGGCTAGAGTTTCCATTAAGAATTCAAACTTAAGCTTCTTGAGCTGCTGCTGGATAAACACTTACTTTTTTGCGGTCGCGTCCCATGCGTTCGAACTTCACAACGCCGTCAACTTTCGCGAAAAGAGTGTCGTCTCCGCCGCGGCCTACGTTTTCACCTGGATAGATCTTAGTGCCGCGCTGGCGGTACAGGATTGATCCACCTGTGACGAACTGGCCATCCGCACGCTTAGCGCCAAGGCGCTTAGAGATGGAGTCACGGCCGTTCTTTGTAGAACCTACTCCCTTTTTGGAAGCAAACAATTGAAGATCCAATTTCAATAACATTTATTCCACCTCCTGGTTTTTGAAGGTAATCCGTATGTGCTTTCCGTACTCTTCCTCGATCGTTTTCAATGAGTAGTACATCCCTTCAAGAAGGATCTGGATTCTATCATGCTCCTGTGCCGGAAGATTTCCCGGAATCACGCAGCGGAGCAACCCCTCACCATTCTCTATTTCGGGAGTAACACCTGTAATTTCATGGATAGCATTAATTGTCCCAACGGCTATGGCGGAAACGCCTGCACAGACAATGTCCTTGCCCCGTTTTGCAAAAAATGCATGCCCAGAAATTGAAAACGACTGAATCAAGCCAGAGTCATTTCGGTAAATTACAGCATCAATCATCCAATCACGCCTTACGCGTTGATTTTGCCGATGACAACTTTAGTGTACGGCTGGCGATGACCTTGCTTCTTGCGATAGTTTTTCTTCGCCTTGTACTTGAAAACAATGATTTTCTTCGCGCGGCCCTGCTTTTCAACAGTAGCTGTTACAGAAGCTCCTTCAACAACCGGGCTTCCAACTTTCACGTTTTCTCCGCCTACGAAAAGAACTTTGTCAAAAGTAACTGTTTCGCCTGCTTCCGCGTTCAGCTTTTCGATGTAGATGGCTTGGCCTTCTTCTACACGGATTTGCTTACCGCCAGTTTCGATAATTGCGTACATGAACTTGCACCTCCTCATAGTCTAAGACTCGCCATCACAGGCGTTTTGCGCGTGGCAAAAGCTTAAGGCCTGCTCCTGAGCGGTTGTAGCACGGGTGCGCTACAAACATAACATGAAAATACTATCACAATTAGGCTGATAGTGTCAATACGTATTGTCGGCTTTCTTCCTTAATTCATCCGCGTCCCCAAACTGCCTGATCGTGTAAAAATGAACGGCGGATTCGACCGGCGCGATGAGAATCTTAAAACCGAGCGACTCCTCAATCCGCTTCAGATGCACTTTCCCGTCACCTTCGAAAACAACCTTCACTTCGGGGCTTGTTTCAACCAGCACCGCCTCGTCAAGCGTCCCCCTATGTTCCCAAAGTTCCCGTTCAAGCCTGAAAGCCTCGGTTTCAGGACTCGAAATCCATCCAGTTCCTTCGCAGGAAGGGCATTTTGTTGCAAGCGTGCCGGAAAGCGACGGGCCTAGCCTTTTTCTCGTAATTTGAAGGATTCCTAGTGATGTGAACCCGACAACCCTTGTCCTCCTTCCGTCCTTCCGCAATTTATCCGCCATTTTCGCCGCAACCTTAGCCCGTTCGTCTTCCGTTTTCATATCGATAAAGTCGATAAGGATGATTCCCGCGAGGTCCCGCAACCTGATTTGCCTCGCGGCTTCAGAGGCCGCCAGCAAATTCGTTTTTAAAACCGTTTCATCAAGGCTCCTCTTCCCTGAAAATTTCCCGGTGTTGACGTCGATCGCGGTCAGCGTTTCCGTTTCCTCCACCAACAAGTACGCGCCGTTCTCTAGCCAGACAACCCTCTTCATGAGCTTCCCGATTTCCTGGTCGGCCCCATGAAGCGCAAATATATTTTCCTTCCCGGAATAATAACTGTACTTTGGCTCGCCATCCCCCGACGCAGCCCGCTTCTTTAATAGATTTAAAATGCCGGGATCATCCGCTACAACTTCCCCGCCGGCCATTTTTTCGATGAGCGGGACAAGTTGTTCAATAAACGGATCCCTTTCGGCTACAACCCCCGCCTTTTTTAACGAGGAGGCTTTCTGGAAAAGCTCTCCCGCTTCGGCCCGGAGTCCATCAATTTCTTCAATCAGCTTTGAATCTGGAACATTCCCCGCAGACGTTCGGAAGAGAATTCCCTCAGCACCCACTTTTATCTTTTCGCCCAACCCGCGCAGTTCTTCCCGCCGGGTAGGATCAGCGATTTTTTTCGAAATGGCGATATAGTTCCCTGAAGGCATGTACACAAGATTTTCGCCAGGCACTTCGATGATTCCGGTCACCTTCGCGCCTTTTGTTCCCGCTTCGTCTTTTTCGGCCTGGACAAGCAGGCGTTCCCCTTGCCTGACGAAGGACGAGATGCTTCTCTTCTGCCTATCCAAAGCTTCCGACTGGGCGTAATCGGCCAGTGAGTCCCTGTGGAGATAGGCGTTCTTTCCTGTTCCGATGTCGATGAACGCGGCATTCATGCCTGGAAGGACTTTTGTGACAATGCCAAGGAAGATGCTTCCGACAAGCGATTGCCCCTCGGCCCTCGCGATTTTGAGTTGTTCGATTTTCCCATTATGGAATAAAGCGGCCCGTTTTTCCCTCGCGCCGCTGTTGATGATCAATTTGTCCACATGTATTCCCCGCTTCTCAATTTCCTTCCTCCATTATAGACGCAAAAAAAAGCGTTCGCCAGGATTCCGGGGAACGCTATCTAATATGCATAAAAGAGGTCGCCAATTTTTCCGCCAGTCTTTTTTTCGTAAAAAAAGAAATGGAGAACCTCATTTTCATCAAGTATGCCTTTGTCGCGTCCTGCGCCTCCTACAACGATTGAATGCTTGCAGCCACGTCGGAATTTTGATAGAACGTTGAGGATGCCCTCCGTCTCCTCCACTTTGATTGGCGTCAGTGCCAAAAAAGCGGAACCGGAATTCCCATAATACCGCTCGAGCAGGAACCTGATGAATACATAATGGCGCTGCTTCCATTCAAGATAAAGGGAGAGGTATAGAAAAGCGGCGACGAACCAAATATTCAGATGGAGCGGAACGGTGATCAGCGTTCCAAATGAAAACAACGTCAGGGAAACAAACGAGCAAATGAGCGTCCACTGGTGTGCCTCGGGGAACGGCCTCCACGTAGAGAGGAAAAGAAAAAGAAGCTTTCCCCCATCGAGCGGCCAAACCGGGAATAGATTGAATACGAGGATCATCAGATTGTATTTTAAAAACAATTCATACGTTTGCTCCGGAATAAGGCCGTATGTATTGAGCAGAAGGGCAGCGGCCATCATCCAGATGTGCTGGGCCGGCCCGGCGAGGATGACAATCGCTTCTTCCTTCAATGGCCTGTTTCCGTGTTCATCCATTTCGGCGACGCCTCCGAAGGGCAGGAGAGAAATCCTTTTTATCCGCCAGGAATAGCGCCACGCCGCAACCGCATGCCCCATTTCATGGATAAAAATAATGACCAGAAGCAGGCAAAGCTCGAGGAAATGTGCCGTGAATGCAGCCGTTGCCGCCGCAAGCCAAAGCAGTGGATGAATATGGATGAGCTTAAGGAGGGAAACAGCTTTATTCAAAGCGGATCACCTGGATCGGATCGATGAAATCCCCGCCCTTTTTTATCGCGAAATAAAATTCGCCCTTCAGTTCATCCGAGCCCGGGCCGACTGTTCCAATAACCTTTTTTTTATCGATGTAATCATACAGCCCCACCTCAATCGCATCGAGGTTCCCGTACCACGACTCCGTTTTATCGGCATGCTGGACAACGACCGTTTTTCCGATACCCTCCTTAATCCCCGCGAACGTGACAAACCCTGCGTTAATAGCCTCGATTGGTGCCTCCTTTTCCGTCTCAATCATGATGCCCTGGCCGTTTTTTTCAAAATTCTCCAGGATTTTGCCCAATGCTGGAACGGAAAAATCCTGGCGGGACCCGCTTTCTTCCTGCGCTTCCGGAAGAAGGGCGAGCGGCTTTCCGAACGTGTCCTCGTACCATTTGCTTGCCCATGCGAATTGGAAATCCTGGCTCAACCCTTTAACGACCAAATTTTTAACTGGTTCCAGGGCAGGCGATTCGCTCCGGAATGCAATGGCGATCGCGAGGAATAGGACCGCGGAGCTCAGCAGCTTTAAAAAGAACACTTCTTTCCGAAAGAGCGGATGGCCTTCCTCAGGTCCTCCTTCAAAGGATACAAGGTCGTTCATACCGTATTTTTCTTCATCCATAAGCCAGGCGGCCGGTTTGCTTCCGGTTGTTTTCCGGTTGTGCAAGCCCCTTTCCTTTTTCCGTTTGGCAATCCGTTTCCGGATTTCCTCCCTGTTTGACATGTACCCCACCAGCCCTTTTGTCCCTTTTTGTACAAGTCTATGAACGAGCTGCCTCCTGTATGACAAGCCTCTTCTCCATTGGGACCCGCGCGCGCCTGGCAAGGGCGATTTTCACATAAAAAAAGCCCCGCGCAAGTGGCGGGACGAAAAATTCTCTTATTCTAAAAATCTATGAACGGACTCCGAAGAATCTTTTAATCTTTGTTAACACACCTTTGTGTTCTTCCTCAAGCTGCTGGAGCGGGATGGATTCGCCAAGAATCCTGCGCGCGATGTTGCGGTAGGCGATGGAAGCCTTGCTGTTCGGGTTCATGGCAATGGGCTCCCCGTAATGGGAGGCCTTGATGACTTCATCATCGTCGGCGACGATCCCTAGCAATTCAATCGATAAATGCTCAGTAATGTCATCAACATCCATCGTTTCGCCGTTGCGCATCATGTGCGGGCGGATCCGGTTGATGATCAGCCTTGGGGGCTCAATAGTTTCTTCTTTTTCCAGAAGGCCAATAATCCTGTCGGCATCGCGTACCGCTGACTTTTCCGGAGTTGTGACCACAATGGCCTTGTCCGCGCCGGCAATCGCATTCTTGTAACCGTGTTCAATTCCCGCGGGGCAATCGATGATAATATAGTCGAAATCCTGCTTCAGTGTTTCAATCAGGCCTTTTACCTGCTCCGGCGTGACAGCCGTCTTGTCCTCCGTCTGCGCTGCCGGGAGCAAATACAAAAGGCCATCGAACCGCTTATCCTTTACAAGGGCCTGGTGCATCTTGCACCGCCCGGCAGCGACATCGACAAGGTCGTAAATGATCCTGTTTTCGAGTCCCATGACTACATCGAGATTCCGGAGGCCGATATCCGTATCAACCAGGCAAACCTTTTTCCCCAGCAGTGCCAGGGCGGTGCCCAAATTAGCAGAAGTCGTCGTTTTGCCGACGCCGCCCTTCCCGGATGTGATTACCATTGCTTCTCCCACGTTAACGCCCTCCTTCAAATCTGCTTAATCCTGGCCGTATGCCCGATAGAGCCTGCAGCCTGTCAAAAACAATCTCATTCGTTTCATTTATGTATGCGCACTCCATATCGCGCTGGCTATCATTTCCCGGATTTTCCGCGGTGGTCGTCAAATAATGGCTGATCCGCAGCTGTGATGGCTTCATTACCGAAGCCGCAATAACCGCTTCCCGGTTGCCATGACATCCCGCATGGGCAATTCCCTTCAGGATGCCCATGATGAAAATATTGCCGCCTGCCATCACGATTCCGCCAGGATTCACATCGCCGATCAGGAGCAGGTCGCCGGGCACCTCAAGCACCTGGCCGGACCGGATCATTTTCGACACTGTGGTCACCGATTCCTGTTTCCTCCGCGCTTCCGCTTCTTCCTTCGTAAGGACATTCGAGTCGATCGCATCCACCACTAGGTATTTTCTTTCGCTGATGAGTGCGACGATTTCATCCCTTTGGGCCTCTGTCAAATATCGGTTCCCCGTGTTCACCTTTACATGCAGAAGGTTCGATTCCCCATCCCTTTGCTGCTGCGCCGAAAGCTTTCCCGCTAGTTCGCGCTTCAGGTCATCATAGGAACAGAGATCGTCGAGGAACAGCGTAATGCCATCCTTTGTCCCTTTAATCATTACGTTTTGCACTTTATTCATGGCCGTACTTCACCTCAATTGTCAAAAACACGCGGATGGACCTTTCCCCTGAAGGCCGGGCTATTCGTGCGGCCTTCCTCTATTTATTCGACATCCACTGCCAAAATTCCTTTAAGAAAGGATTTCCCGTTCCACCAATTTTTCATAATATCGCTTGAGCGGGTAAAAGGCTGCGGCAATGAAAATGAGATTCAGGCATAAGGTCGGCAGCAGCCTCATATCGGCAAATTCCTTCAAACTGATGTCGGTAATATGAAGGAAGCTGTTCATTTTATAGATTACCAGTTCCAGCAAAGCGATCCCGGCCAAAATGGCGAGCGTCACGACCAGGGCGTTTGCCTGAAGCACCTTCATGGCCCTCATAACCAAATAGATTGTAAGAGGGAAAAGGAATAAATAAATTCCGATGATTTCCGTATAGACGATATCAAAGAGCAACCCGAAAGCGAATCCGTACAGAATCGCGTGCTTTAGTGATCCGTAAATAGAAAGCAGCAAAAGGGCTACAATCAGGAACCTTGGCACAAGGATCCACTTTCCATAGAAAAATTCCGATGGCAGAAGCTGGACAAAAATGCTTTCAACTGTAAAAAAAACGAACAACAAAAGAGGGAGAAAGAAACGGTTCACAATTCTTCCTCCTTATCGTCCACCATCTCCGCTTTATCAGGCTGAGTCATCAGCCTTTTGACGACAATCACATCACTGATGTCATAGAAGTTCGCGCCAGGCTCAACAAGCGCAATTTGGTTCAGGCCGTATTGGTCTGGTTCCACTTCGACTACTTTGCCGACAAGCAGGCCGGCAGGGAAGACACCCCCAAGCCCGGATGTTATGACTGTCTGCCCTTTTTCGACTTTTGCTTCATACGGGATTTTTTTTACCTTCAGCAGCTTTTTCTCTTCGTCGTACCCTTCGACAAAGCCGTAAACTTCCGATTTCCCTTGAGTCACAACTGAAATCCTGTTTTTCGGATCCATCGCGCTCAGGAGCTGGACCGTCGATGTGAAATCATTGGCGTTTTTGATTTTGCCAATCAGCCCTTCGGAGGTGATGACTGCCATGTTCTTGCCGATATTATCAGCCGTGCCTTTGTTAATGATGATTAATTCATTCCAGCGGTCCGGATTGCGGCCGATGACCGCCGCGTGGACTGTCTCTGAATCCCGAAGCGACTCCTTTTTCCCAAGAATCTTGCGGAGTTCCTCGTTCTCTTTTTTCAACTTGTACGCTTCGGATTCAAGACGGACCATATCTTCCACCCGAGATTTAAGCTCTTTATTTTCGTTGTATGTATCTTGAAGGTCGCCAACATTTTCAAAAAAACCGGCAACGTACTGCACCGGCCTTGAGATAAGCGACTGGACCCAGCCGGTGCTGTCTTTTACGAATTGCTCCGGCCAGGATAGTTTGTCGCGCTCCCTTAAAGAAAATCCGATCAATGCTACAAGAATGATGATACTTACAAGCAAAATAATGAGGCGTTTATTCAAAAAAGACTGGGGCATGTTCGACACCTCGATTTACAAACATTTAACGGGAATCCCTTGGCTTGTTTTTAAACAGATTGATATGGTCAAGTGCCTTCCCTGTCCCGATCGCAACGCAATCGAGCGGATTTTCCGCTATCAGAACCGGCATATTCGTTTCTTCGCCGATTACCTTGTCAATATTCCTTAGGAGTGCCCCCCCTCCGGTCAAGACAATTCCACGGTCCATGATATCCGCGGCAAGCTCAGGCGGGGTCTTTTCAAGGGTATTTTTTACGGCTTCGACAATCGCATAAACGGTATCATGGAGCGCGGAGGCGATTTCTTCCGCCGTGATTTCAATCGTTTTCGGCAGGCCTGTAAGAAGGTCGCGGCCACGGATTTCCATATTATCAATGCCCTCCGGCGTCCCGGCGGACCCGATTTCCATCTTTATAATCTCGGCGGTGCGGTCCCCGATCATCAGGTTATACGTCTTCCGGATGTATTGGATGATTGCTTCATCCATTTCGTCCCCGGCGATCCGGATCGATTGGCTCGTCACGATGCCGCCTAGCGAAATGATCGCCACCTCGGTCGTTCCGCCCCCGATATCAACTACCATGCTTCCGGTCGGCTCCCAGACAGGAAGGTTCGCTCCGATTGCCGCCGCGAACGGCTCTTCAATCGGGAATGCGTCCCTTGCGCCAGCCTGCTTTGTCGCATCAATTACGGCGCGCTGTTCGACGGCCGTGATGCCGGATGGAACACATACCATGATGTACGGTTTCCCGCCCCATGGGCTTTTGTTTTTCATCGCCATTTTTATGTAATGCTTCATCATTGTCGCGGTCGTTTCATAATCGGCGATGACGCCGTCCTTCATCGGCCTTAAAGCCACGATATTTCCTGGCGTGCGACCGATCATATTTTTTGCGTCATTCCCGACAGCTACAATGTGCTTTGTATCCATTTGAAGGGCAACAACGGAAGGTTCCCTCAGAACGATGCCCTTTCCTTTTACATATATAAGTGTGTTGGCAGTCCCCAAATCAATGCCAAGGTCTCTAGTCCCGATTCCAAACATACTTGTATCTCCCTTTCCCATGCAAAAATGCAGTCAATTTCGAGCCGATTCATTTTATTAATAATAAGCAGCGGTTTTCGTTAGTCATTCGATTTTTGCAAGGCTGTGCCAGGAAAAATCATAAACAATATTATATCGCAACGTCAAATAAAAGCATAGTGTTACAAATACCCTTTTTCCTTCAGGCTAACGAATTTATTTTCGCCGATGATGAGATGGTCGAGCAAATCGATGCCAATAATCTTTCCGCACTCGGACAGCCTCTTTGTCACTTCGATGTCTTCCCGACTAGGAGCAGGGTCACCGGATGGATGGTTATGGACGCAAATGATGGAGGCCGCTGAACGCCGGAACGCTTCCTTGAAAACCTCGCGCGGATGGACTATCGATGCGTTCAGGCTGCCGATGAAGATTGTCTGTTTGTGGAGCACCTGGTTTTTCGTGTTGAGATAGAGGCAAACAAAATGCTCCTGGCTCAGGAAGCGCATTTCATTCATTACATAGTTCGCGCCGTCTTCCGGCGACCTGATGACATAGCGGTCATTATTCGCCAGGTTGGCGACGCGGCTTCCCAGCTCAAGCGCGGCCATCAGCAGAATCGCCTTGGCGGTTCCGATTCCTTTTATCGCGGTAATTTCCTCGAGTGACGCGGCTTTTAAAAGCCTCAATCCTTCAAAATGGGACAGAAGGCGGTTGGACAGCTGAAGGACTGATTCATCCTTTGTTCCGGTGCGGAGCAAAAGCGCAATCAGTTCATGGTTTGAAAGGCTTGCTGGCCCGCCTGCGATAAAGCGTTCCCGCGGCCGTTCTTCCTGGGGATAGTCACGGATCATCAGTGTATTGGCAGTCAATCTTATTCCTCCCTGGAGTTTAGGGAGCATGGGAGCGGGAAAAACGCCAACAGCGGAAAAGCCATTTAACAAGTGTAGCTTTTCGCTCCAAATTCAATCTTTAATAGAGTGAATTAGTTTAAAAGGGAAGCGGATAACCGGCATGCTTAAGCTCACGGACGGTGCGCGATACAGGAAGGCCCATGACGGCGAAATAATCCCCGTCGATCCGTTTGACAAGCATGCTGCCAAGCCCCTGGATTCCGTAGGCGCCAGCCTTGTCGAAAGGTTCCCCGCTATCTGCATAAAACTCGATTTCCCTGTCCGACAACTCCCAAAATTGAACTTCGGTCTTTTCGTAAAAACGGGTGATGCCGCCAGGACTGGCAATGGCAACCCCGGTAAACACCTGGTGCGTCCTGCCGGATAATTGCTTCAGCATCACGATTGCCTCCCGGCGGCCGGATGGCTTGCCCAAAATGGCGCCATCACAGACCACGATTGTATCGGAGCCAATAACAAAAGCATCCGGATATTCGGCAAACACGGCCTTTGCCTTCCGCTCGGCAAGGCCCATGACGATATCTTTCGGGGACGTCCCCGGTTCGAAGCTTTCGTCGACATCTGAGCTGTGAATTCGGAATTTCAATTGGAGATTTTCCAGAAGTTCTTTTCTTCGTGGAGATGAAGAGGCTAAAATGAGGTTCGGCATGCAATCACCTTTCTTTTTGCTCGGTTTGGGGAGATACAGATTAATCGTATCAAACTTCCGCCCGGCAAACAATTTCTAATGGTTAAAGTGGCGAAACTTTTTGCTTCTTATGCATCTCCTGTCAATTTGATGCGGATGATGGCGGATTCGCGAATTAAAAAAACGCCAGGGTTTAAGCCCAGGCGCTAACATTGTTCAGATACTTATTAAAACGCTTGATACTTCGCAATAAAATTGAGGAGATGGGTTTGGGCTGCCATCGCCGTTTGCTTGTTTCCCGATTTTTCGTACGCTTCAAGATTCCGGGCGGCTTCCGCCAGGTCGCTGTATAGGGTTTTTATATTTGGGTTCTGGAATTTCGAGGCATCAATTGCATTAAGTTCTTTTAGCACGTCCGCCGTTCCCCCGGCCGACTTGCCTTCCATCGCCAAGCCAGACATGAGGCTTGCTTTCCCGAAAAGTTCCGGGGCGCCGGAGAGGAATTGTTTTTCCTCGGCTGTTACGTTTTCTTTTTGGCGCGCGGTGATGGAAATTTCCTTTGCGTAAATGGCGATCCCCTTCTCCGTTAGCTGTTCGCCGATTCCCTTCGCGCTTTCGATGCTTCCGGCAATCCCGGCAAGAAGCATCGCCTGTCCACCCTTATCCAGGATGGCCGCGGGAATCCCTTTTTCTTCAAGATTTTTTCTGGCAGTTTCTGCGAATTCAGTCGACGAGTAAATCCCCTCCTGGACGACAAACGCCGAGAGATTGGGCACCTCGGTCGCAGTAGCGGAAGGCTTTGTTTCATCGTCTTGGCTGGTTGTTTCCTCCCCCGCCGGATTGATGGCTGACGTAGCTTCTTTGTCGATAAAGACCAGTTTAAGCATGCCGGCTCCAAGGCCCACCCCCACCATAATGGCGAATACAATAGTTAGAAGCGCGGGTTTGTTTGGAAAACCGCTTTTCCGTTTCGTTCCGCCGGATTGCTTTGGATAAATGGATGCTGTATCCGACGCTTCATTTATAATTATTTTCCCCTGCTCAATAGGTTCTCCTTCCGGAAGGATCCAATCAAAAGCTTCTTCGCCAGCATCAACTGCGGCGGCGGCTTCTTCGTGAGCCGGCTCGTCCTCCGTGATGATCGGTTCCATTACCGGTTGGCTGTCCTTTCTTGGTTTTTCGACGACAGGCCTGGATTCATTATTTAATTTCACCTTTATTGTATTGTTTTTCTGCTTGTCCACAATCAGCTCCCCTTTTGCCGACGGCTGGTTTTTTCCATCCTATCACAGGGGCAAAAAAAAATAACAAGGTTTTTGTCGCCTTGTTATCAGATGCTTTCGCCAATAAACGATTTAATTTTCAGTCGTATCTTTTTCGGGCTCTTCACCGATGAAAGAGGAAAGTGGGTTCCGTTTTCCCGCCGGCTCAGGAGCGCCTATATCCGGAAGCTGCTGGGCCAGGTCCTTTAACTCTGGCATATAAAAGGCGGAAACTGTGATGCTGAATTTAAGAGGCTCATCCTTTTGCTGCAGGGAAGTAATTTCCGCGCCGCCTGTATAGCTGATCGACTCGATCATGGAAATCCGCTTCGTGCTTTCAAGTGTTGAGACAAATTTTTCGAGTTCCGGGTATCCCGGTGATTCGACAGAAAGCTGGACGGTCACTTTTTTGACGCCATCCGGAACTTGGATGACCGATTTTGGAGGGGCCTGGGTTCCTTCTGCCTGGCCTTCCTGGTTAACTCCTTCATTCATGATTTCGCCGGATTGGGCTGAGCCCCCGGTTTCCCCTTGAGGCACGGTTTCTCCCGTAGCGGCTTCCTCTTGTGCGGCTATATCGCTATCTTTCGCGAAGGCCATCGAAAGAATCTTCGAACCCGAGACTACCTCGGCTTTTTCCATATCAAGAATCATCTGCTCGACAAGGGGATTGACGGGTATTTTGTGTTGCATTTGCGTCGAGCTCACTGAAGAATAATTCTCGGTTTCCTTTTCCCGTCCTTGAATGATGGAGAGGAGCTGTTCTTCTGTTTTCAGGCTTTCCTTTTTCAGCTGAAGGTTATCTTTTAACGGCTGGATGCTTAAAAAATAGGCTCCAGCCCCAAATGCTATCAGGAACAGGCCAAGGACAGCCGCGACCCATTTATGTTTGTTGGTTGAATTAAGCCTCATGAGCCATCCTCCCCTTCCTCTTGGATAGCCGTCTTTATAACATCTTTGTTAAGGGTGATCTGGAATTGCCCGGTATAGCGAGGCAGATATTCCTTTTTGTTCAGGCTTGAGGCAGCCTTTACCGCGCCAGTCGCATCAGCTATCTGTTCCTCTCCGTTTCCAGCGGCGGAAAGGCTGGATAAATCAGCATCTTTGACCCAGTTCGACTTATTCAGCCTGTTAAGGAAATAGGCGGCTTCACGGCTTGAATCAAATTGGACCGTCAGCGCCAGCTGCCCTGTTTCCTGATAGGCATAAGTCAGTATATAGCCGCGCTCCGGCAACATTTTCGTGAATTCCTTCATGACCGGAACGGATGGTATCGTGTATTGTTCAGCCCATTCGATACCCTGTGAAAGCTTAAAGGCGGAATCCGCAGATACGACCTCGTTCGCCTTTCTTTCTTCAAGCGCGGCGATTTTTTTCGTCGTATCAATTCGATTTTCAACCACCGCGATTTCGTTTTTAAGAGTGGCCCCCTGCCAGTACAGGAATCCGCCAACCGCAAGGAATAATGCGGCAAAGGCCAAGCTGGTAAAAATAATGCCCGAGCTTTTTCGCTCCTTTTTCGGGAGCAGGTTAATATCGATCAGCATTATTTCACCTCTTTCAAAGCCAGGCCAAGCGCCAGCGTATGGCTTGGAGGTAGAATCCGGTTCCGTCCGTTATGGATCGCCTCGGAAGGCAATGTCACAACAGGCAAGCCAAATTGCTCGCCAAGGTCCTTGTGGATTTTGTCAAGCATCGGATGGTCGCCGTCAAGCAGGATCTTTGTTACTCCTTTAACTCCCCCGGAAACTGAATACCGGTAAAAGTCCATCAGCTTACCCATTTCGCTGTAAATGGATGAAAACTGGTTTCTGAGTTCAGCGGAATCGCCTTTAAAAACGTATTCACAACCGCTTGACCGGTCGCGGCGGACGTCCCACTTGTCCAAGTCAAAGTCGAGCGGAAACTGCCGCATAAAGAATGGGATATGCCCTTCGAACACACACATACTGACGCTTGTCAGATTGATGTGGGCCGTAAAAAGGGTTTCTTCCCTTTGTGCTTTATCCATCATATAGTAAATCCGGTAAAGGGCGAGCGGGGAAATATCCGCCGCTACCGGCTGAAGCTTCAATCCTGACAGGACTCCCGCGTATTCCATCACAAATTTCTCGGGTGACGCGAATAGGAGAAGTTCCTTTTTTCCATCTTTTTCACCGAGAGGGTAAACGTCGAAAACCGGGTCTTCGAAGGGGAGATGGATGCTTGAACCAAGCTCCATATACAGATGGCTTTTCAACTCGTCCTCCTGGATATCCATGGGGATGGCTATCTTACGGATGATGACTAGCGGGTCAGGGACGATAAAGTTCACCTGCCGCCTCTGAACCTTCCATTCTTCAATGCATTCATCAAGAATGGTTGCGAGTGTTTCGCCGTCTGTTATTTTCCCATCAGAAATAATCCCTGGCGGAAGGAAACGTTCCCCCCACTTTAACGCAATTGGCGGGTTGACGCTTTTTAGCTCCAGGTAGCGGATGGAGTGGTCGTTGAATATAAGGTTAATAATCCGTTTGTTGCCGAAGGAAAGGGAAAAGGCCATTGATAATACCCCTTATCTATATAAATCATCAAACCCGGAGCATCGCCGCGGCTCCAGGAAATCTGCACTTTCTTATAATCCTAATAAAAAAAGGTGAAATACCAGTCAATGATTTTTGGACCGTAAAAATAAGCTACCAGTGACCCAAGCCCGATAAATGGGCCGAACGGTATCGGCTGGCGCCGCTTTACGAGCCTGAGCATTAGGCCAATGACTCCAAAAACCGCCCCGCACAACGTCGCAAACAGGAAAGAAAGCAAGACAAGCTTCGTTCCGACCGCGAACCCTATGACAGCGAACAGCTTTATATCGCCTCCGCCCATTCCACCCTTGCTCACAAGAGCGATCAATAGGAGCAGGACAAAGCCGACTGCCGCGCCGAGCAGGGAATCCCACCATGGCGTCAGCGGCCATAGCAATCTTTCAAATAAAAAAATCCCTGCAAACACAAGCAATACTTTATCAGGGATGATCATATAGTGGATATCCGACACAAAAATGATCATAAACAGGGAAATGAGCGTCCAGGTGACGACAAGCTCCCATGACCAGCCGAGAACGATTGGAGCCAGTGCAAAAAGGACGCCTGTCAGCAGCTCGGTTATCGGGTAAACAGGGGAAATCCGCGTCCCACAGCCGCGGCATTTCCCCCGAAGGATTACATATGAAAATACCGGAACAAGATCACGCGCCCGCAGATGCTGCCTGCAATTCGGGCAGGCAGAGCGCGGCTTGACGATGGATTGTCCTTCAGGCACCCGCAGTCCGACTACGTTAAAGAAGGAGCCTAGGGTGATGCCGTATAAAAACAATAAACATGTAATCAGAACCATTTAACTATCTAACATCATTCCTAGTAATATTCTTTGGATCAATACCCTCTTTAGTAGTTGACTGTACTCCTCGATTATCATTTACTAATTTCACCAAAGTGACTTTTCCGTTTTCAACTTTCACCCAAGATTTTTTATCTGTTTCTGTAAGCGAACCAAAATTTGTATTCCCCCCAGTTGCATAAGTGGTATTATCTGGATCCTTAAATGAATCAATATAATTGTTAGCAACCAAATATCCTAAAGTTACATAAACTGTACCAGTTTGTAACGAAGAATCTGTAGCCATTGCTAATTTAGTAGAACTCACCATTTGCTGAGCATTTGCAATATGCGCATCCTTCTTTGTATTATCAATCAGACTACCAATCGACGGAACCGCAATCGCCGCAATAATCCCCAATATAACAATTACCGCGAGCAATTCAATTAGTGTCAAGCCGCGTTGGTCTTTCAGTTTTTTGCCAAGTTGTTTAAACATTCTCCCCACTCCTTATATAGTTTTGGTTTGTGAACCTATGATATTAGTTCTCTCCTATTATACAACAGGGATTGCTGTCAAAAGTACAAATTTTTGGAAGAAATACGTCTGTTTTTAGTATTTTTTATCAAATTGATTGAACATTTCGAACATTGGCACCATTATGCTTGTCACAATCGTTCCGACAAGGCCGGCGAGGACGACAATCATCAGCGGCTCGATCAAAGATTTCAATTTGTCAGTGCCGATATCGACTTCTTTCTCATAAAATTCCGCGACTTTTGAAAGCATCGAATCGAGGGAACCGGTCTGCTCGCCAATTACAACCATTTGGGTCACAAGCGGCGGGAACGCCCAGTGTTTCTCCATAGGAATCGTCATCGACTGACCTTTTTCAAGAGAGTCCCGGGATTCCCGTATCACACGGGCAATGACTTCATTTTCAACAACGTTTTCAACAATTGTCATTGCCTGGAGAATTGGGACGGAACTGGAGAACAAAGAACTTAATGTCCTCGTCATCCTCGCAAGGACGGCTTTTTGCAAAAGCTTTCCGAAAATCGGCATCCGCAGCAGGGCGTAATCCAAATAGTACTTCGTTTCCTTTTTCCTCCGAATTGCCACTATGCCGCCAACAATCAAAACAACGATCAATAGCAGCAGCCACCACCAGCCCTGGACGAACCCACTCGCAGCGAGCACAAAGCGGGTGATTGCCGGAAGTTCTCCTCCGAGGTCATCAAACATCGTGACGAATGTCGGAACAATTGTTGTCAGCAGGAATATAACGACCCCGATGGCAAGGATTCCAATCACAGCGGGATAGGTTAACGCCGAAACAATCTTTTGCCTTGTATGGTGCTGCTTTTCGAAATGGTCGGCAAGCCGTTCGAGCGTTTCATCGAGATTACCGCCAACCTCCCCGGCCCTGATCATATTGACAAACATTGGGACGAAGATTTTTTTATGCTTTGTCACAGCCTGTGAAAGCGGATGTCCTTCCCGCAGCTCGGATTCAACGGCAATCAGCGCCTTTTTAAGATGATTGCTTTCCGTCTGCGAAGCCAGGATCTGGGTCGCATCCACAACGGTAACCCCGGCTTTCAGGAGTGTGGCGAACTGGCGGATATAGATGACAAAATGCTCAAGCTTGACTGGGTTTCCTATTGTAATCTCCTTCGTGAGGAGTGTTTCCGGCATCTCGGAAATGTCGACGACCCGGACGCCTTCCTCTTTCAGCTTTAGGAGCGCTTCGCGTTTCGAGACCGCGTTGATGGTTCCTTCGCGTGCGCCTTTCCGGTCGCGGCCCGCGTATTTAAATCTGGCCATCCTTATACCATCTCCTGCAAAAATGGCTCCGCCACTTCTCTTTGGATAAAGCCTTTTTCAATCAGTTCTTTAATGTTCGATTCAAGCGTGTGCATCCCGAGTGCGCGCGATGTCTGCATGACGCTTGGAATCTGATGGACTTTTTCGTTGCGGATCAGGTTGGCGATTGCCGGATTGTTGATCATGATTTCGGTCGCTGCCTTCCTTCCCCTTTTATCGGAGGTCGGAAACAGGCGCTGCGAAACAATTCCCACCAGGACCGATGCCAGCTGGATCCGGATCTGCGCCTGCTGCCCCGGAGGAAACACATCCAGAATCCGGTTGATTGTCGCTGGGGCACTTGATGTGTGCAAAGTGGCGAGCACAAGGTGGCCGGTTTCCGCTGCTGTAATTGCCGTCTGGATTGTCTCCAAGTCTCTCATTTCCCCAACCAGGATGACATCCGGGTCCTGCCGAAGCGCCGCGCGGAGCCCGTTCGCGAAATTTCCAGTATCCATCCCGACTTCACGCTGGTCAATGATCGAATTCCCATGCTTATGGAGGTACTCAATCGGATCTTCAAGCGTAATAATGTGCTTTCGCATCGTTTGGTTCATATAATGGATCATCGAAGCAAGCGTCGTCGATTTCCCGCTGCCGGTTGGGCCCGTTACCAGCACAAGACCCTGCGGTTTTTCGGCAAGCTTATGCAGCGTATCCGGCATCCCTATTTCGTCAATCGTGGGAATCTTGGTTGGGACTGTCCTGAGCGCCATAGCGATGCAATTCCGCTGGTGATACGTATTGACACGGAACCTGGACAGCCCGGCAATGCTATATGAAAAATCGAGTTCGCCGCGTTCCTTGAAGGCGTCCCACTTATCAGCTGGAACAATCGACTTTGCCATCCCTTCCGTGTCTTGAGGCAGCAACGGTTCTTTTCCGTACTTCCTCAGTTCCCCGTTAATCCGGAAAACGGGAGGGATGCCCACGGTCAGGTGGATATCGGATGATTTATGTTCAAACGCGGCCCTTAATATCAGGTCAATTTTTTCCTTCATTTGCGCGTCTCCTATTCAAGAATGGCTACCCTCAGCACTTCTTCCGTTGTCGTCAACCCTTGTTTTATTTTTAGAAGGCCATCATCGATGAGGAAGATCGTCCTGTTCTTCACTGCAATATCACGGAGTACCTGGAACGTTTCCCCGTCCATTATCGCCCGGCGGAGTTCGTCATTGATGACCAGTACTTCATGGAGGGCGATCCTGCCTTTGTAGCCCGTCATATTGCATGATGAGCAGCCCCGCCCGCGCGGCACTTTTTCAATTCTAATCCCACGCCTTTGGAAAATGTCGATTTCACGCTTTGACGGCTCGACCGTTTCCGCGCAATCCCGGCAAACCTTCCTGACGAGGCGCTGCGCCACAACTCCGCTAAGCGCGGATGCGACCATGAACGGCTCGACTCCCATATCCACAAGGCGTGTAATCGTGCCAAGCGAATCATTCGTATGAAGTGTGCTTAGGACAAGGTGGCCTGTCAGCGAGGCTCTGATGGCGACATCGACCGTTTCTTTGTCGCGGATTTCCCCAACCATGACGATATTCGGGTCCTGGCGGAGAATGGAGCGCAAACCGGCCGCGAACGTCATTCCGACATTCTGGTTCACCTGGATCTGGTTGATGCCCTCGAGCTGGTACTCGACCGGATCCTCAATTGTAATAATATTGACTTCCTCTCTGTTCAGCCTGTTCAGGGCCGCATAGAGAGTCGACGATTTTCCCGAGCCGGTCGGTCCTGTGATCAGGACAATCCCTGTCGGTTTTTCAATCATATCGTTGAATCTCTTAAAATTCAGCTGGTTGAAGCCAAGCTTTGCCAGATCATTCAGCGTGCTTCCCATATCCATTAGACGCATAACGATTTTTTCGCCGAAGACAGTCGGAAGGGTCGATACCCTGAGGTCGATCGGGTGAAAATCAAGGTTGACTTTGATCCTGCCATCCTGTGGTATGCGGTATTCCGTTATATCCAGGTTCGCCATAATTTTGATCCTTGCCGCCAAGACATTTTGCATGCTTTTCGGAAGGACCCGTTCTACTCTAAGGACCCCGTCAATCCGGTACCTGACGACCACTTTCGTTTCCTGTGGGTCGATGTGGATGTCGCTCGCCTTTTGAGAGGCGGCGTTTGAAAGCAGCATATTGACAAGCCGGACAATAGGCGAATCAATATCTGTTACATCAACTTCACTGGCAACATCTTTCGAAGGCAGGTCGCCGAGGAACTCCTCGAGCGCATCGTCCGTGTTGTAATATTTATTAATGGCCCTGACAATGTCATCTCTCGTCGCGATGGCCGCTTCAATTTGAAAACCTGTGGAAAGCCTTAAGTCATCGATAGCGAGGAAATCCAATGGGTCCGACATCGCGATAAACAGCTTGTCCCCGTCTTTCTTAAGCGGTATGACAAGGTGTCTCCGAGCCATTTCCTTAGAAACAAGATTAAAAAGCTTCTTGTCAAATGGATAACTGAACAAGCTGATATGAGGTATCCCGAGCTGAACCTCCAACACTTCAATCAATTGATGCTCTGTAATGGTGCCGCGCTGGACGAGCGCTTCCCCAAGACGCTGCCGGGGAGCTTTTTGTGCAAGGGCTGCCTGAAGCTGATCCTCCGTGATAAGGCCTGCTTCAATCAGCAAATCACCCAGCCGTTTTTTCGTTCTAATCATAACTATCCCTGCTCACCTGATTTTATTTCGGAACTTCATTCGGCTTTCCCCATAGCGCTCCATCGTCGTTCGGATCAGGAATGGAATCCTGCTGGCCTGGAGTTAGTACCGGCTCGTTTTCCTCTGGCATCGATGGGTCTTGCTGGCTGTTTCCATCAGCGGGAGGTGGTGATTCTACATTTCCTGCCGGTGATTCTGCCGATGCTTCACCTTGTTGTTGGGTCTCGCCTGCTGGCAGGGCATGCACTTCAACACGATGGACTGGCGAATAATAATCTTCACCGATGAACTGTGTATCAAGGAGATTTCCCTGGCTGTAGATTTCCCGGTAAATTTTAATAATTGACCCCGGCCTTCCTTCTTCGGTAATCCTCACCTGACCAGATTTTAAATATGGGCTGAATTGTTTGATCACCCTGGGCTGGAACGTTTCTTCCCCGTCGGCGACAGCCTTGTATTCATAAAGGAATTTGCTTCCTTTAATTTCAGCCGTCAATTTTTTTCCGTTAAAAGTAAATGTAAGTTCGAATGGGTACACATTCGGATTTTTGAAAATGAAATCCTTTCCCGCTGGCGGGTCTGCGAACGCCTCGGAACCCAGCTTCGCGAAATCAGGAAGTTCCTTGCTGATGTTCCGTTCGACTATCTCAAAATTCGTCTGCAGCACCGCGATATAAGCGGATGTCGCAAGCATGCTCTGCGCCATAGGCGAAAGGCCGTTGATTCCTTTGCTTTCAATGGCTCCGTTCAGCGAAAACTCCGAATTTCCTTCAATCTTTATTGCAGCAAGTTCTTTTACAGCCATTTCAAGTTCATAGGAATGCTCCTCTACATCGACCGCACCGGACGCGATAACTCCCTGGTCATCTCCCGCGTTTGCAAAAAATCCATCTAGCGCCAATGAAACGGCTCCGGAAGAAAGCGTCCTGGCTGGCTCTGTGAGCTTCTCTCCCAAGTTCTTCAGGTCGATTTCCTCCCCGATCAAAACGGGGGAGATTTTTTCAATCCATTCGATTATCGTCTGATCGTCTAGGCCCACTTCGACAGCATTCTGCCTTCCGTCGACTAGCGAGGAGATGGTGCCTGCCGTATCGAATTTAAATCTATCAATCTCAAGGTCTACTGTTTTTTCTTTATAATGAAGTTTATAGGTTGCGTTTGCTTGCCATCCCGCGATTGCGTCCTGAAGCAGGGTGAGCGCTTCTGTCGGGCTCTTGCCTTCGAGGCTGATACTTCCGACAGCGGTTCCAGGAAGATAGCCTTTTTCGGCCGCGAACAACTTGCCAAATGCCTTTGGCCCGTACTGTGAAAACCCGAAAACATATGCAGTGCTCAAAATGAGGACAACAAATATTTTTAATGCCTGCTGATTCTTTTTCATGCAAAACCGCCCTTTCCCAATTGGGCAAAAATAGGCCTAGCCATTCCCCGGACCCTCTGCTTTCTCTTGTTCGATACTTGCAGCCGTCTCGAGCAACGCGGTGAGGTAGTCATATTGTTCTTTGCCTTGTTCAGGGCCATTGTCCATTTTATCGAAATCACCGACTGGGGACACCGCATCCTCGCTATCGATAAGTATTTCCAAATCACGTTCTTCAAATGGAAGAACCGAACCATCAACAAATGGGGAAGCCGGAATTGATTTTTCAAATAGTTCCTCAAAATCCCCAAACATATCTAGGTCATCCAGGAAGCCAGTTTCTTCCTGTACCTCCAGGTGTTCGGTGGATAAGGGAGTGAGTGGTTCAAGTTCATCGTTTTCGAAAACCGGAAGAATCACGTCGGTGTTTCCTGAAAGTCCAATTGCTTCAATCTCTTCATGCTTCGTTTCGGCAAGAAGTTCAGTTATTTGAATTTCGTCTTGCACAGGTCCAGCAAGCGTTTGTTTCTTATAGTCCTTTGGAACGACATCTAAATCCATTGGTTCCAATGGCTCATTATTATTAAAACTTGGTGAACTCTTTTCTTTTTCATTGTGTAAAAACGATATTCCATCAATTCTGTCAGGGACATTAAAGAAAGATCCGAGTTTTCGGCCATAAATAAGAGAAGTTACTCCCACTATCGCAATAACGAGGACGGCGCTTTGCCATAAAGGCACGACTTCGGAGTAATACATCGCTGCCATTGCAAAAACCGCCGCGGTTAAAGCAAGTACCACTTTCCCTTTGGACGTCATACCTAGGGGAAGAAAATACAAAACCGGCAAAAGGATGAGAAGCGAAGCCAGGCCAAACAAAAGTTGCATTGAAAAACCCCCGATTTCCTCTAAAACTGCCAATTATTTTTTCAAAATATTTCAAATAAACCGGTAAAATCTGAGAAAATGACATTTATCCACTATTTACTTATTGTATAATAAACCTAGGTTGAGAAAAAGAGGGTGGGGTGCAAGAAAGATGAAAACTTTACAAAAACAAGGAGGATTCACTTTACTGGAGGTGCTCCTATCCATTGTGCTGCTCTCCATAATCCTGACTTCCTTCCTGGGCTTTTTTACCCAATCAGCCCTTTTCGCCAAAAAAAACGAATACAAACTCGACACAGTGCAAACCGCGCAAAAAATTGTCAATTTAATTGAATTAAATGTTACAAAACAGGATTTGATGGAGAACAACATAATTGATGGGAGAGGCTTTGTTTTAAATGGAACAAAAACACTTAATCAAATTGAAGTCGAGAAATTAATAGATGAATCATCCGGATCTGATTACAACGTTAGGGCAACTGTAACAAATAATAGTGCTGAGAATTTGATTATGTTTAAAATTATTGTTCAGGATCCTGCCGGTCCTGGTAACACCTCTGAAACCTATACCTATATTCGCAGGTGAGCCATGAGAAATGAAAAAGGTATAACATTAATTGAACTTTTAGCAGGAATTACAATTTTAATGATCATTTCTTCTGTTATTTATGGAGTTCTACTAAACTCAAATAAAAATTACAAAAACATATCTGAAACGGTTACATTGAATCAGCAGGCAAATATCATACTAGCAACCTTAAAAAGTTACCATACAAAGCAGGAACTTCACTCTATTGATTTAAGCAATATAGAAACGTATATTATTAAAAATGATCCTGCTTCCCAAAAAGCATACATAGGTAAATCCTCAACAAGTCTCACTCCATTGCAAAGCGAAGGAATATTGATCGATCTTAAACTGGATAATGCAGAATTTACTGGCGAAAAAACAATTTACCCCAAAGATCCTCTATTTGTTTATCTCAAAATAACCAATAAACAAGGCAAGTATCTTGAAATGAGTACAATTATTAAGCAGTATTAAGGGGTAGATAAGCTTGAGGAATGAAAAAGGCTATACGTTAATATTAGTACTGATCATAATAACGATTACGATGATTTTTGCCCTTTCTTTAAGCGGCTTGACTCTTTCTACAAGAGCTCAGCTAAACAAAACAGATAAAATAAATAAAGCGACAGACCTGGCGGAAATGGGGGTAACGTTTTATCAGGGGATTCTTACGAAGCATATAGCAGCAGCAAATGCCGAAGCCGCCAAAGAACAATCACTTTTTGATACAAAATTTTATAATATGCTTCTTGGTAAATTGAATGTCAGTTTACCAGCTGTTGAAGTCGATTCCAGTAATAATACTTTCAAAATAAATTTTAAGTCCATGGATAAGCAATCCAATTCGCTTATTGTCACATTTGAGAGCGTGGGACAGTCAGATACAGAAATCTCAAAGGTAACAGGGCATTTTACTATACAAAAAAATGCTACTACAAATAAAGAAGGACAACCCAAACCATCATCATCCTATTATTCAAAAGTAGAAACGAATCCTGTAAATCATGACACCAGTAAAACATATAAAGCTAAGACTTTAACTTATCCTTCTTCCACTTATTTCAATAAGCCTGTTATCATAGAAGGCAGCAGGAATTTGACTGTAAATGGAGATACATACTTTACCAATCTGTCTTTGCAGGGGGCAGCATCCATTACGATTGTAGGCGATGCGATTTTTGAAAATGATATTGCTTTAACAGGAAATGCCTATTCTATCTGCGTTTATGGAAACTCATACAAGCTGGACTCCACTAAGACAAAATTAATAGCATATCCCCTTCCTAACAATAGCTGCGCGAAGCCTGCTAATAACGAATGGATATTTGATCCTAACAGTGGAACAAAAGTAAAGTACTAATAAAACATATATAATCATTAACTTCTTTGCATATTAGTTAACGCCTTAAAACGAAAAAGCTGGCTCCATGTTGGAACTGATATTGTCCCCTTTAAGTAGACATTCAAAAAAACCTTCATATA
>NZ_QNQT01000013.1 GCF_003362805.1 Neobacillus piezotolerans | reverse complement strand
AGGCCTTTTTATTTCACTGTCCACTTTATAGGGCATAGTTCATTTTTGGACGGTCCCTTTTTCCTACCTTATGGCCCCATATTCAACCGCCAATTCCGTAAAGGGGCGATTAGTCGATGTAATCAAAATTTTCGTGCCGAGCGGAATGAAGGGGTAGAGCGACTCGATCCCTTCATTTTGCAGCCTGATGCACCCTTGGGAAACATACTTGCCGATTGAAGCAGGATCATTGGTTCCATGGAGCCCGTAAATCCTTCCATCCGTCCCTTTGGCGTCAAATCCAATCCATCTCGTTCCCAAAGGATTTGCCGGGCTTGACCCTGGAATATCCTTCTTCCGGTAATAAGGGTTTTCTGCCTTTACCGTTATGGTGAACAGCCCTTCCGGAGTAAGGCCGGCACTTTTGCCCGTACCGACCGAAAGGACCGTCTGGACCCTGTTGTCATCGATAAAAGCCATCTCATTTGTCTTTTTATTGACGATGATAAACGTATCTCCTGGTAGCGGGTTTGGCCCAAGCGGCCAAATTGGGGAAACAAACAGGACAGATAACAGCATCGCAAGAAAATTTGCCATTTAAACCACCCTTGCCCTTTTTCCCTAGTTTGCGCCAACAGCCCCGCTTCGATTCTTCTTTTCTGGCCCCCTGATTCCCTTAAAGGAACTTTTAATAAGCAGGTAATCCTCAAACTCATTGCCCAGTTGGACGAGAGCAGCCCTGGCCACAAATTCTTCCCTCGTTTTTGGCAGTTCCATTCCTTCGAACTCTTTATTCAATTTCCTCAATTTCTCAAGATAAATGTACGCCGTATTGCCGGAATGGATGTTCTCGCATAACTCATCGATAAAATCGGCCATCATCCTGCTTTGTTCAACCGTAAAGGTTAGCGAAGCCGAAATTGGCAAAATGCGCTCGATGATTTCAAACTGTTTTTCCCTCATCGTAAAATAGTGATAATACAAGTTTTCTTCCCTGACCAAATGATTCTCGACATCACGGAAGGCGAGAGATTTCGCTTCATTCAATAGCTTCGCGGTTTCGGGGATTTCCTTTCCATCCCAGGTGCTCTCATTCGTCCGCAGGTATTTTGCGATCTCCATAAAAATTATCCTAAAATTGCCTTCTATCCTGCTGCTATATTCATAAAGCTTTTTATCCAGGCTTGGCATATACAGATTCATCAGGAGCGCCACCCCTATCCCGACCATAATGACAATGATTTCATTAAAAATGATACCTTTTGTAATGTGGCCAGCTGAATAAATATGTAGGATGATAACTGAACTCGTCACAACTCCATCCTTGGCCTTCAGCATCACAATCGTAGGAATAAAGAAAAATAGCAAAATCCCAATGACTAGCGGATGATAGGCAATCACTTCAAAAAAGAACGCGGAAAACGGCATTGCCATAATGCATGCGAGAAACCTGTCCCACGCGGCCCTGAGCGATTTCCTTTGCGTCGGCTTGATGCAGAGGATTGTCAGGATTCCGGCAGAAGCAAAGTTATCGACTCCAAGCTGCTGGGCAATGATAATCGCCGCAGCCGTGCCAACCGCGGTTTTAAGCGTCCGGTAGCCAATCCTGAATTTCATGGTCAATCCCCTCCCTGCAGAAAAGCAAATGAAAAAGATGATCATCACGACCATCTTTTCCTAGCATATCCTTATTAAAGCATTTTTTGCAAGAACTCCTGCGCCCTTTTGCTTTTCGGGTTTGAGAAAAATTGCTCTGGTGCCGCGTCTTCGACAAGGACGCCGCCATCAAGGAACAGAACCCTGTCAGCAACTTCACGTGCAAAGCCCATTTCATGCGTGACGATTGCCATGGTCATCCCAGTGTGCGCCAAAGACTTCATGACCTCAAGAACTTCCTTTACCATTTCAGGGTCGAGAGCCGATGTCGGTTCGTCGAACAGCATGACTTCCGGCTTCATCGCGAGCGCCCTCGCAATCGCGACCCGCTGTTTTTGCCCTCCGGAAAGGCGGCCGGGATATTCTCCCGCTTTTTCAAACAGGCCAACCCGCTCAAGCAGTTCATAGCCGATTTTTTCCGCCTCGGCTTTTGATAATCCTTTTACCTTCATCGGCCCGTACGTCAAATTTTGCAGGACCGTCTTATGCGGGAATAAATGAAAATGTTGGAACACCATGCCGACATTTTCTCGGACTTTATTGATATTTGTCTTCTTGTCCGTAATCTCGCTTGAACCGATCCAGATGCGCCCGCTTGTAGGCACCTCGAGCATATTCATGCAGCGAAGGAACGTCGACTTCCCTGAACCGGACGGGCCGATAATCGCGACTACTTCGCGTTCTTTAATGGAAGTCGTAATCCCTTTCAGGACTTCAAGCTTCCCGAAATTTTTGCGCAAATCCTCAACTTTAATCACCGCGCCTCATCCTCCTTTCTACCAGCTTGCCAAGGAATGTCAGAATGATGACCATGAGATAATAAATCAAGCCGGCAACAATGAGAGGTTCAAAGTATGAATAATATTGGGCCCCTACCTGATACGAACGGCGCATAATATCCATGACCCCGATTGTTGTGACAATCGCGGATTCCTTCGTTAATGTAATAAATTCATTCATAAGGGCTGGAAGAATATTTTTTAATGCCTGCGGAAGGATGATGTCCCACATCATTTGCCTGTAAGGGACGCCAAGCGCCAAGGCTGCTTCCCTCTGCCCTTTGTCGACAGCAAGAATCCCGGCACGAATGATTTCGGAAATATAAGCAGCCGAGTTAAGAGCGAATGAAATGATAGCGGCTGTATAAGGCTCGATTTGAAATCCTAGGATTTGAGGGGAGCCAAAATAGATGAGCATGAGCTGAAGGACGAGCGGCGTTCCCCTAAAAATGCTAGTATAGGCGTCCGCCAGCCAGCCAAGCGGCTTAAATGAACTGATTTTAAAAAGTGATAAAACAATCCCGAATGCGAATCCGAGTACACCCGCGATTAAAACAATCCGGAGCGTTACCAGGATCCCTTCCAAAATATACGGAATAGAAGGGACAATCTGCCCGAAATCCAATTCCATGCTAAACATTCCTCTCCATATCAACTGTAAAAACGTTCAGAGAGGACATGCCTCCTGAACGTTCACATGCTTTCCCTTTATTCTTCCCCGCCAAACCATTTAACAACCAGTTTTTCAAGCTCGCCATTCTCTTTCATCTTTTGCAGCTCTTGGTTGAATTTCTCAGTCAGTTCGCTGTTCTTAGGAAATGCGATTGCGGAGCCCGCTTCTTCCGGGTCATCGGAAAGGGTGAAGCCTTCAAGGTCTTTTTCGTGTTTAAAGAAGCCCTTGGCGACTGTGTCTTCAATGATGGCGGCGTCAAATCGGCCGGATTTAATTTCCTGGATTAGGTCAGGAATCCTGTTTCTGTCTTCAATTTTGATTTTCACTTCTTTTTGGATTTCCTTTGCTTTTCCTTCCTGGATCGACCCTAGCTGGACGCCGACAGTCTTCCCTTCGAGGTCTTCAATGGATTTAATGCCGCTGTCCTTTTTCGTCACAATCATATGGGAAGCAGTATAATAGATATCGGTGAAATCCACATTTTTCTTACGGTCTTCAGTTGGGGTCATACCCGCTAGCACAAGGTCTGCCTGGCCGGATTTAAGCCCCTGGACAAGCCCGTTGAAGTCCATGTCCTTAACTTGTAGCTCGTATCCCAATTTCCCGGCTAGAGCTTTGGCCAAGTCCACGTCAAAACCAATAATTTCATCGCTTTTGTCAGTATCGATGTATTCAAACGGCGGGTAATCAGCTGACGTAGCCATGATGAGTGTTTTCTTATCTTCTCCTCCGCCCCCGGTTTTCGCATCATCCTTCTTCGTTCCGCAGGCAGAAAGAATGCCTGCGAGCAGGATTGCGCTTAAAAATAAAATAATGTTTTTTTTCATCGAATTGTCCTCCCTAGTTTACTGAAAATTTTTTCTCTTCATTATTACTACCCTTTTTGAGCAGGAAAAATCTCCGCTTACAGAAAAACATCGAGGTAATAATTATTCACATTAATGAATTTTAACACGATTAAATAATTATGCAATATATTTTTTAAAAATAACATTACCAATTTAAAGAAAGCCGTCAGGACGGCCTTTTATAAAATTCCACTTCCGGGAAACTGTCGGGAATATAAAAAAAGGCCTGCCGTGCCAGAGCACAACAGGCCATTTTTAATTATTAAATTCGAAATTGGTCTATCCTGGAAGCGTTAAAGCTCTTCGCAGTACTCGTCAAAGCTTTGCTGAAGCTTATGGACGACATTCATTGGGTCAAATCCTTCAATATCATGGCGTTCAATCATCGTGCATATTTTCCCGTCCTTTAACAGCGCGAACGATGGCGAGGATGGCGGATAGCCAGTAAAATAGCCTCTCGCCTTTTCGGTGGCTTCCTTATCCTGACCGGCAAAAACGGTCACGAGGTGGTCTGGGCGCTTATCATAATGAATCGCATGCGCCGCAGCCGGCCTGGCAATTCCCCCCGCACATCCGCAAACGGAATTAATCATCACAAGAGTTGTTCCTTTGCGGCTAAGCGCTTCCTCCACCTCTTCCGGAGTTTTCAACTCCGAATACCCGGCAGCGGAAATTTCCTGCCGTGCCTGGTTAACCACGTCATTCATAAATAAATTAAAATTCATATTCAATGGAATCACTCCCTGTTTACTTAAAAATGTATATTTCTATCATACAGCGTGTGGAACATGTTTTCAATTAAAGAGAAATTTATGGCAGACAGGTTTATTTCTTTCCAGTACGGGGAAAGGTAGAACTACAGCTAGATCCATACCCCTAAACTCCCTAATTTTTGGATAGCGCATATGTGCTATCCGCTTTTTTTTGGCGTGGACAATCGCAACTGCCTCAATTTTCCCATTAAAATTTCAATTTGGCGTCCAAACTATCGGGCTTCTTTGGACACGGAGCCCTCGAGATTGCACTTTGCTGTCCAAACATCGGGTATCTTTGGACACGGAGCCCTCGAGATTGCACTTTGCAGTCCAAACATTGGGCATCTTCGGACACGGAGCCCTCGAGATTGCACTTTGCGGTCCAAACATCGGGCATCTTTGGACACGGATCCCTCGCGATTGCACTTTGCTGTCCAAACATCGCGCTTCTTTGGACACGGAGCCCTCGAGAATGTACTTTGCTGTCCAACCATCGGGTATCTTTGGACACGCACCCCTCCAGAATGTACTTTGCTGTCCAAACATCGGGTATCTTTGGAGCCGCACCCCTCGAGAATGTACTTTGCTGTCCAGACATCTGGTATTAGTTTTTTGTAAAAACTATTTACTAATTTGTATCGAAATAAAATAACGTCCCACTTTTAAGCAGCGATTAAATAAAATAGGTATTACTTGTACTTCCTACTAACCTATAATTCTTTTTTAATGTTCTACTGATGGTCCGCTTAGCCAAATCAATATTACACCATTCATGTATACCGCTCGTCGTAATCTTACGCTCCGGAAACAGCAGCTTAAACTCCTCAGTATGCCGCAATATAGCGGACTCGGACTTTTCGTGTTTGCCGCAATTCCTGCATACGAGGTCAAGATGGTCAATAATCGAAAATAAACATCCGCACTCCCCGCAAAACATCCCCTTCCTTAGCTGCTCATACCGATAGTCGGGCAGCTTCTGGAACCGGTTTTTGGTTTGATGCATGGAAAGCAAAGTTTGCGCGAGTTTCTAATCGCTATCATTGAGCCTGGATGGCGTTTCATTTAGCTCCCTGATAAATCTGTTAGCCTGTGTTGGGTGGATGATTGGTTGATCCATTGGGGCTTGGTACAAGGTGAATTCAGGATTGATGAAGATGACGTATGGTTCGATGAGGTAATTGAGGTTGTAGTAATTGAAAATTTGGCGGAGGAGCAGCGCGCTTCTTTTTAGCTGGTCAAGAGGGTTTTTGTATTCCTCCCCGGTTTTAATGGAGATAAATTTGTCGCCGTCAATGTAAAAATCGCCATAAAAATTTTTCACATCCAACAGGTACGTAATACCTTTTGAAATGATAAACGAATCAATTTGCAGTTCGGAATTGTTGACTTCCAGCCGCAAGTCATTAAGGATATACCGCTCTTCGACGATATTTTTCGCAAGGAGGTCAAACTGCACTTCCCCTTCGAATCCCCGTTGCAAATTGGATAATCGCTTCCTGTCACTCAGTGCCAGTTCCATTCGATTATCCAAATGCTTCAAAATCAATAATTCCTCGGGTTCCGTTCTCTTTTTTAGAAACATAAGCCACTTCCTTTCCTGTTCTTAAAGCCCATTTTATTAAAAATAATGACGAATTGCGGTGAACGTTTTGTTAACATTTTCTGCCGGCTAAAAATCCATACACACTTGAAAATTCCCTTAAAACCTAACAAAAAGAAGCGGGTACCACGCCCCGCTTCCCAATGCAGTTTAATCTAATTGAAAACTTGCTTATGTTATTCTTCAAATTGTACACTTGTTGACCAAATTGCTTTTGGGTTCTACTCTCCCCGCCTATAAAACACCTCAAAAAGCTGTTCTGCGGCGCTTGCTGCGGTCTTTCTCCCACCCAGGATATCGCTCTCCAGCGCGGGCAACAGTTGCCTAACACTTTCGTTTTGATAAAAACTGTAGTGGAGCTGGTCGGAGATGACCGTGTGGAACCAGTCAAGCATTTGCGACCTACGCCTTTCCGCAAACACACCGGACAGTTCTGCCGCCTCCTTGAATTCGCCGATTACCGACCAAATTTCCGGTATTCCTTTATGGGTCAAAGCCGAGCATGCAAGCGCCCGGGTGTTCCAGCCAGGAGTCGCCGCTTGCAGGAAATGGAGGATTCGCTTGTATTCCATTCGCGTCTGTTCCGCGAGATGCTCGTTCGTCCCGTCAGCCTTGTTCACCACGATGGCATCAGCAAGCTCCAAAATGCCTTTTTTCATGCCTTGCAGCTCGTCGCCAGCGCCGGTAAGGACAAGGAGCATGAAAAAATCGACCATTCCCCTGACAGCCGTTTCACTTTGACCTACCCCGACCGTTTCTACGAGGATGACATCGAACCCAGCCGCCTCGCATAACAGCATCGACTCCCTCGTTTTCCGATGGACCCCGCCTAGCTTTCCGCCTGAAGGAGAGGGCCGGATGAAGGCGTTCGGTTCGCGCGACAGATTTTCCATCCTCGTTTTGTCGCCAAGGATGCTGCCGCCGCTCACCGTTGAACTTGGGTCGACGGCAAGGACGGCAACTTTATGGCCTAGCCCGCAAAGATAGGAACCGAATGCTTCTATAATTGTGCTTTTGCCCGCTCCGGGAACACCGGTAATGCCGATTCGGACCGAGTTGCCGCTATGAGGGAGCAATTTTTGCAAAAGCGCCTGGGCTTCCTTGAAGTGATGGCCCGCATTGCTTTCCACAAGCGTGATGCCGCGGGCCAATGCGCTTCTTTCCCCGGCAAGGATTCCGCTGGCGAGGCTTTCTATCGATAGCGAGGAACCGACTTTTTTACGGAACACTTTCCCGCCATCCCCTTTTCCAAAATCCTTACCCATCAATGCTCTACTTCCTCGTATCCGAGTGATTCGTAAATCGACTTGATCACTTTTTGGGCGGCGACCGGGATGACGGTGCCCGGCCCGAAGATGGCAGCGGCGCCGTGGTCATATAAATACGCATAATCCTGAGCCGGAATTACCCCGCCGACAACGACGAGAATGTCCGGCCTGCCAAGTTTCCTAAGTTCCTCGACAAGCTGCGGCAGAAGGGTTTTATGTCCGGCTGCAAGGGAACTGAAGCCGACCACATGGACATCGTTTTCAACCGCCTGCATCGCGGTTTCGGCAGGGGTTTGGAACAGCGGACCGATGTCCACGTCAAAACCAAGGTCGGCGAAAGCGGTCGAAATGACCTTCGCGCCTCGGTCATGGCCATCCTGGCCCATTTTCGCGATTAGAATCCTTGGCCTTCTTCCTTCATTTTCAAGGAATCCATCGGCCATTTCCTTGACCCTGGCGATCTCTTCTTCATTTGAAAATGCGGAGCTGTAAATCCCGCTAACGGAACGGATGGCTGCGCGATGGCGGCCGGCCGCTTTTTCAATCGAATCCGATATCTCACCTAGGCTGGCCCTCGCCCTCGCAGCTTCAACAGCAAATTCAAGCAGGTTGCCTTTGCCAGAACGAGCAGCCTCCTCAAGGGCGGTTAGTGCTGCTTCGACAGCCCTCACATCCCGGTCCGCTTTTAATTGATTCAATCTCTCAATCTGCTTGTTCCGGACAGCCGTGTTGTCGATATCGAGGATTTCCAGCGGCTCTTCCTGGTCAAGCCTGTATTTGTTGACACCGACGATTGTTTCCTTGCCGGAATCGATTTGGGCCTGCCTTCTTGCGGCTGCCTCTTCGATTTTCATTTTCGGCAGGCCGGTCTCAATCGCTTTTGCCATGCCGCCAAGCGCTTCCACCTCGTCAATATGGGCGGTTGCCCGCTTGATCAATTCAGCTGTCAGTGCTTCAACATAGTAGGAACCGCCCCACGGATCAATGACTTTTGTAATCTCGGTTTCCTCCTGCAGGAAAAGCTGCGTATTGCGGGCGATCCGCGCCGAAAAGTCTGTCGGCAGCGCGATCGCTTCATCAAGGGCGTTCGTGTGCAGCGACTGTGTATGCCCCATTGCCGCGGCATGGGCCTCAAGGAAAGTCCGCATTACATTATTGAAGGGATCCTGCTCGGTCAGGCTCCAGCCGGACGTTTGCGAATGAGTCCTGAGCGCCAGTGATTTTTCATTCTTCGGATTGAATTCCTTCATCATTTTTGCCCAGATGAAGCGTGCCGCCCTCATCTTCGCGACTTCCATGAAATAATTCATGCCGATTCCCCAGAAAAAACTGAGCCTTGGGGCGAACGAGTCAATATCAATGCCGGCCTTCAAACCGGTCCTGACATATTCAAGCCCGTCCGCGAGCGTATAGGCGAGTTCAATATCAGCCGGCGCTCCCGCTTCTTGCATATGATAGCCGGAAATTGAAATCGAATTGAATTTCGGCATGTGCCTGGATGTATAGGCAAAGATATCCGCGATAATCTTCATCGACATCTCTGGCGGATAAATATACGTGTTCCGGACCATGTATTCTTTTAAAATATCATTCTGGATTGTCCCTGAAAGCTGCTCCCTGCTTACCCCCTGTTCCTCAGCCGTTACAATGTAGAATGCGAGAACAGGCAGGACGGCCCCGTTCATCGTCATCGATACGGACATTTGGTCTAGCGGAATCCCGTTGAAGAGGATTTTCATATCGAGGACGGAATCAATCGCAACCCCGGCCTTGCCGACATCGCCGACAACTCGCGGATGGTCGGAATCATAGCCGCGGTGGGTCGCGAGGTCAAATGCTACAGACAGCCCTTTTTGCC
Organism: Neobacillus piezotolerans; assembly: GCF_003362805.1. Lineage (GTDB taxonomy): Bacteria > Bacillota > Bacilli > Bacillales > Cytobacillaceae > Bacillus_D > Bacillus_D piezotolerans. The sequence continues at coordinate 72,886 of NZ_QNQT01000013.1, read as the reverse complement.
CCATCGCCAGATTTCTTCTGTAAAAGGCGTTGCTTTCTTCAGCCGTTGAAAAACCTGCATACTGGCGCACGGTCCACGGCCTGTTCACATACATGGTTGGATATGGCCCTCGTGTAAAAGGCGGCAGACCCGGCTTTCCATCGAGGTGTTCGAGTCCGTTAAGATCGTCTTCTGTATATACGGGCTTCAGGCCGATTGCTTCATTCGTTTCAAACAGAAGGCGGTCGATTTGTTCCCCAGCAAGCTTTTCAACCTTAGCCTTCCATTCTTCTTTTCTGGTAGGGCGGTCTGTCCCGAATAGGTCCACCGTTTGAAAATCAGGCTTTTTAGTCATTAGCTGCAGCCTCCATTTCAGCAATCACATTCGCCAAAAAGTCATGGCAATTGCTTTTTATATGGATAAAATCAGTTAGGCCCGCCTCAAGCCATTCGTCTTTTTCCCCAGGCTGCCCGGCAAGGTAAAACAAAATCCCCGGGTGGCGCCTCTTCAATTCTGTTAAAATCCCAAGTCCATCTTCCTTATAACGCTCATCCGTGGAGCAAAAGCAATAACGGGGGAACCCTGTTTCGGCTATAAACTCTTCTGCATCATCCAGGGACACGACCACCCCGCTCCGGCCCGCCCTTATGCCGCCTGGGGCCACGAAGCCTTCCACAAAGTCCGCGCGCGCCTTGCTTTCTTTCAGACTTCCGAGGCAAATGAGGCCCACTGAAGCCTTTTGCCCTGATTTTTCAAGCGCGGCTGTTTTCAGGCGCAGTTCCTCAAAGGGAATTGATAGCCGCGTTCCCCGGATTCCATGTTCCCAAACATCCCTTTGCTCTGGGATTGCCTTCGCAGTTTCGGCAAGATTCGCATATACGTTCGTGCCGACGATGCTTTGCTTTCTCGTTTTTGCGTCCGACATCCTTTGGTCAAGCGTGGCCCCAATTTCCTTTTTGAGCCATCCTGTCGCCAGCACTGCATGCATGCCTCCGAGCGAGTCTATTTTTACAAAAAGCTCCCAAGCCTTTTCAGCCAATTGCTCGGTCAGTTCTTCAACATACCATGACCCTCCAGCGGGATCGGCAACTTTATCGAGATAGGCTTCTTCCTGAAGAATGAGCTGGATATTCCTTGCTATCCGTTCAGAAAGGGGAGTTGCACCCTCGAGCGAATCGAACGGCTCAACATGTAGATACTGGACGCCGCCAAGCACCGCGGCAAACGCTTCATTCCCGGCGCGAAGAAGATTCACATGCGGGTCATACAGCGTTTTTGTAAACTGGGAAGTTTGTGCTGCGATAACCATGCCGCGGACGGGTTCAACAGCTCCATAAAGTTCTCCGATTCTATCCCAGATAATCCTCGCTGCCCGGAACTTCGCGATTTCCATGAAGAAATTCGCGCCTGTTGCGAAAGAGAAGACGATTTTTGTAAAAATCGAATCAATATCCATGCCCGCCTCAAGGAGCCTTTCAATATAAAAAACACCCGAAGCCGCCGCTGCTGCCAGTTCCTGGACGGCATTCGCCCCTCCGTTATGATAAACACCCGCATCAACCAGAACCGTCCTAAGATTCGTATGCTTCACGGCTGCCCCCGTAATGGTTTCCGCATAATCTCCTAAGTCGAGAGGTTTGTCTCCGTTCCTTATCGCGAATTCGGCCAACGGGTCAAACCCGATATATCCAGTTAAACCGGCAGTTCGATCAGCTTCATCCAAAGCCGAGAGAAAGGCTGCTTGGCCGCTTCCGGCATCGATCGCGTACGGATGGTTCTCCGAAAATCCGTAAGATGCGATGGCCGCATCCCGCTCAAACCCCTCCTTCATTTTAAAAGAAATCGAGGTCTGCCCTTTTGAAAAGGCATCCTTGAGCTTACGCGATAATTCGTCGGCGGAATCCCAGGAAATTTGCTGTGCAATATGCCATTTCCTGTCCCTGTAACCAGGCGGATTGATCCCCCGCCTAAAATCGGGGCTCCCGGGATAGCCGGCATTTACACAATCCTCACGTGTGTAAAGCGGTTTCAAAATTATCGATTCATATGTACGGCTGTTCAACGTATCGGTTGATTTGCCTTTTAAGGCTTGTTCAGCTTTATTTTTCCAATCAGCCATGGTTGTTTCGGAAAAGCGATAAGCCATGATTTTGTCCATCCCCATACTCTTTGCCCCCGCACGCGGAGACATTCCCCCCTTTCGCTTCCGTTCCTAAATTAAAAAATCCGCTGCTTTTATTGTATTATAGCGTCTATATTGAGGCAACGCGGAACCCGTCTCCGCTTTACGCAAAAACGAATGGCAAGCCCAGTTGAAAACCCGCCTCCAACCGGAAGCGGGCTTGCAATTTTCCTTAATAAACGGACGTATTCGACTTTGAGGTATTTTCGATAATCTCCTTGACCCGCTGCAGGAACCTTCCGCAAATAAGGCCGTCCAGCACACGGTGGTCGAGCGACATGCACAGGTTCACCATATCCCTTACGGCAATCATGCCGTTATTCATCACAACAGGGCGTTTGACAATCGATTCTACCTGAAGGATTGCAGCCTGTGGATAGTTGATGATTCCCATGGACTGCACCGAACCGAATGAGCCTGTGTTGTTGACCGTGAAGGTGCCTCCCTGCATTTCATCCATTGTCAGCTTGCCGCCCCGGGCTTTTCCGGCCAGCTCGGTTATTTCACGGGCGATGCCTTTGATCGTCTTTTCATCAGCATGCTTGATGACAGGGACGAAAAGCGCATCCTCTGTCGCTACCGCGATTGAAATATTGATATCCTTCTTTTGGAGGATCTTGTCTCCTGCCCACATTGAATTGATTTGCGGGAATTCCTTCAGCGCCTGGGCGACTGCTTTTACGAAAAACGCGAAGAATGTAAGGTTGAAACCTTCCTTCTTTTTAAAATCATCCTTAATGGAGTTGCGGTATTCAACCAGGCCGGTCGCATCAACCTCAACCATCGTCCAGGCGTGCGGTGCCTCATGCTTGCTTCTCAGCATATTGGCCGCGATTGCTTTCCTTACCCCAGTTACAGGTATTTCGATATCGCCAGGCATGGAAGGAACGATTACCGGCGCTGCCGCGGCTGGCTTAGATTCCTGAATGGCTTGCCCGGAAACCTGAGCAGCAGGCGTCTGGCTGCTAAGCGGTTCGGCTTTTTGGTCACCCGCTGCCGGAATATTTCCGGATTCGATCAATTTCAAAAGATCCTTGCGTGTAATTCGCCCGCCAGCACCGGTACCCTTCACCTGGCCGAGGTCGATTCCATGTTCCTGCGATAGCTTCAGGACGGCTGGTGAATAGCGCGGTCTGTTTCCGTTTTGTTCACCCGATACAGACTCAGCAGCTTGCTCGGCTTTATCCACAGCAATATTTGCTGAAGCTGCCGGAGCAGATGCGGTGGTAGCTTCTTCCGCGCCGCCGACTTCAATTGTACAGATAGTCTCGCCTACCGCGAGGGTGTCGCCCTCCCCGGCAACCAATTCCTTTATTGTCCCTTCAAAAGAAGACGGGATTTCGGCATTTACTTTATCTGTCATGACCTCTGCAAGCGGATCATATTTATTGACTTTGTCACCGGGAGATACAAGCCATTTGCTTATCGTGCCTTCTGTTACACTTTCTCCCAGCTGCGGCATTTTAATTTGTTCAACTGCCAAGTGAGGTCACTCCTTCAAACATATTCAGGAACCCGGAATTAAAATTCAGCGAGCTCCCGCATGGCTTTTTCAACCTTTTCAGGATTGATCATAAAGAACTTCTCCATAGTCGGGGAATAAGGCATCGCTGGAACATCCGGACCCGCCAGCCTTTTGATCGGCGCATCGAGATCGAATAGGCAATGTTCCGCAATAATCGCCGACACTTCGCTCATAATGCTGCCTTCCTTATTGTCTTCTGTGACAAGGAGGACTTTTCCGGTTTTGGAGGCAGCCTCAATGATAGCCTCTTTATCAAGCGGATAAACCGTCCTCAAATCGAGGATATGGGCAGAGATGCCATCCTTCGCAAGTTTTTCGGCTGCCTGGAGGGCGAAATGGACGCATAGGCCGTACGTAATGACGGTAATGTCTTCCCCTTCCCTCTTAACATCCGCCTTGCCGATTGGCAACGTGTAATCGTCTTCCGGAACCTCGCCTTTTATGAGGCGATATGCCCGTTTATGTTCAAAAAACAAAACCGGATCCTCGTCGCGGATCGCCGCCTTCAACAGACCCTTCACATCATAAGGGGTGGATGGCATGACGATTTTCAAGCCGGGCTGGTTCGCAAACACCGCTTCTACCGATTGCGAATGGTACAAGGCGCCGTGGACTCCGCCGCCATATGGCGCGCGAATGACAATCGGGCAGCTCCAGTCATTATTGGATCGGTACCGGATCCTGGCAGCCTCTGAAATAATCTGGTTGACAGCGGGCATGATGAAATCCGCGAATTGCATCTCGGCAATCGGGCGCATGCCATACATCGCCGCTCCAATGCCAACACCGGCAATTGCAGATTCAGCTAAAGGCGTATCAATGACGCGTTCCTCGCCGAACTTTTCATACAATCCGTGAGTCGCCTTAAAGACGCCGCCTTTGCGTCCGACGTCCTCGCCCAGGACGAATACCCTTGGATCCCTTTCCATCTCTTCACGTATCGCCATTGTGACTGCATCAATATAAGAAATTACCGCCATTTATGCATCCCCCTGACTTTCCGCATAGACATATTTAAGCGCGTCTTCCGGATTTGCATATGGCGCATTCTCGGCATATTCCGTCGCTTCATTTACTTGTTTCATAATCCGGTCGTTGATTTTCTTTTCCACTTCATCATCCATGACGCCAGTTTCTTTTAGGTAGGCGCCGAATGTAATAATCGGGTCCTTTGTCTTTGCGTCGGCAACTTCATCCGGGGCGCGGTAGACCCTGTCATCATCATCCGATGAATGGGCCGTTAGCCGGTACGTAATGGTTTCGACAAGCGTTGGCCCTTCGCCGCGGCGGGCGCGGTCAGCAGCTTCTTTAACAACCTTGTAAACCTCGAGCGGGTCGTTTCCATCCACTGTAATCCCCGGCATGCCGTAGCCAATCGCCCTATCGGATACATTTTCGCAGGCCAGCTGCTTTTCAATCGGCACGGAAATGGCATATTTGTTGTTTTCGCACATAAAAATGACAGGCAGTTTATGGACGCCAGCGAAATTCGCGCCTTCGTGGAAATCTCCCTGGTTGGATGAACCTTCGCCGAAAGTTACAAAAGTTAAAAAGTCCTTCTTTTCCATTTTGCCGGCGAGCGCTATCCCTACCGCATGCGGCACCTGGGTTGTAACCGGGGATGAGCCGGTCACGATGCGGTTTTTCTTTTGCCCGAAGTGGCCCGGCATTTGGCGTCCGCCTGAGTTAGGGTCTTCCGCTTTCGCGAATCCCGAAAGCATCAATTCCGTCGGCGTCATCCCAAATGTGAGGACAACCCCCATATCCCTGTAGTAAGGGAGGACATAATCCTTCTCCCTGTCCAGTGCGAATGCTGCGCCAACCTGCGCGGCCTCCTGCCCCTGGCACGAAATTACAAATGGTATTTTTCCCGAACGGTTCAAGAGCCACATCCGTTCGTCCAAGCGCCTGGACATAAGCATTGTTTCGTACATTTCCAGTACTTTTTCGTCGCTTAGTCCCAATGAATGGTGGCGATTTTCTGCCATGAACACATACCTCCCAAATATTAGAATTAAGCAAGAAGCAAACGAGCCATCCCGTTTCCAAGAATGGAATTTAGGAATGGAGCGCCCTTCCATCGACTGCTAGAGCGGCTTCCCCAATAGCCTCCGACAGTGTTGGGTGCGGATGGATTGTGTGGGCGATTTCCCATGGGGTCGCATCCAGCACCTTTGCAAGCCCGGCTTCGGAAATCATATCCGTCACATGCGGGCCGATCATATGGACGCCAAGCAGGTCGTTTGTTTCTTCGTCGGCGACGATTTTGACGAAGCCGTCCGACTCCCCGAAAACAAGCGCCTTGCCGATTGCCCTAAACGAGAATTTTCCAGTCTTTACTTTGTGGCCTAGTTCCTTCGCCTCCGCTTCGGTCAAGCCGACGCTGGCTGCTTCGGGGTGGCTGTAAATGCATTTTGAAACCATTGTGTAATCAATCGGCTGCGGGTCTTTTCCCGCGATATGCTCCACGGCGACAATTCCCTCGTGGGAAGCCACATGGGCGAGCTGAAGCCCTCCGATTACATCCCCAACAGCATAGATATGGGATTCTTTCGTTTGGAAAAATTCATTTGTTTTAATGAAGCCTTTTTCAATTTCAATTTCCGTGTTTTCAAGGCCGATGCCTTCGATATTCGCCTGCCGGCCTACGGATACAAGGAGTTTATCGGCCTTGTATTCCTTGACAGCATCCTTCACTTCGGCGGAAATTGTGACGCCTTCACCTGTTGCAAGCGTGTCAGGCAGCACCTTCGCTCCGGTAACAATCTTGACTCCCCGTTTTTTCATGAGGCGCTGCATTTCCTTTGATACGTCATGGTCCTCGGTCGGAATGATCCGCGGAGCGTATTCGAGCACAGTCACTTCAACCCCGAAATCGCAAAGCATGGAGGCCCACTCAATACCGATAACCCCTCCGCCTACGATGATAATGGAAGAAGGCAGGGATTCCATTTTAAGCGCCTCGTCCGAGGAAAGGACAAATTCCCCGTCGATTTCAAGGCCTGGCAAAGAACGGGGCCTTGACCCGGTAGCGACAACAACATTTTTCGGTATGAGCATTTCATTATCCGAACCATCATTCATTTCGACCGATATCGTTCCCGGCATCGGTGAGAAGATGGATGGGCCGAGAATTCTTCCCGTACCTTCATAAACATCGATCTTCCCCTGTTTCATGAGGTGCTGGACCCCTTTATGCAGCTGGGATACAATTGATTCCTTGCGTTCTTGGACTTTGCCGAAATCAAAGGTAACATCCGAAGCGAATACGCCAAATTGCTCGCTTTTTTTAGCCGTGGCATAAACCTCGGCGCTCCTAAGCAGGGCTTTGGAAGGGATGCAGCCGTTATGGAGGCACGTCCCTCCGAGCTTTCCTTTTTCAACAATCGCTGTCTTTAGGCCTAATTGCGAGGCGCGGATAGCGGCCACATAGCCTCCGGTGCCCCCGCCTAGAATGACCAAATCATATTCCTGAGCCATTGGTTTTGCCCCCTGTTAAATAGTTGCTGTATGAACTTTTCCCGGATTCGGGTAGACTTTGGCTTCCTCTTCGCCCCGAAGGACGCGCAGCGCGCCTTCAGCTAGGGCCTGGAGTTCATTTTCTCCTGGTTGGACTATTACATCCGAAATCCAGTTGATCCGTTCAGTTATCGACTTAACAAATGATTTTCCATATGCGAGCCCGCCTGTCAGGATGATCGCATCGACCTTCCCCGCAAGGACCGCGCTGGCGGCCCCGATTTCCTTGGCGACCTGGTAAGCCATCGCTTCATACACAAGCTTCGCTTTCCCGTTTCCTTTTTCTATCATTTTTTCAACCTGAACGGCGTCGCTTGTTCCAAGGTAGCCGATTAGCCCTCCCTGTCCGACAAGCTTTTTCATTATTTCATCCCGGAAGTATTCTCCCGAAAAACACAAGCTGACAAGGTCGCCAACCGGAACTGTGCCCGCGCGTTCCGGGCTGAATGGTCCATCTCCGTGCAGCCCGTTGTTCACATCGATGACCCTGCCGCCCTTATGTGCGCCAACCGTTATGCCTCCGCCCATATGGACAACGATTAAATTAAGGTCGAAATAGCTTTTGCCCAGTTCCTTTGCCACCCTTCTAGCCACGGCTTTCTGGTTAAGGGCATGAAAGATGCTCTTTCTCTCTATTAACGAAAATCCGGAAACCCTTGCGAGATTCTCCAGTTCATCTACGACGACAGGATCGACGATAAATGCCGGGATATTCAGCCCCATCGCTATCTCATGGGCGATGATTCCGCCAAGATTGGAGGCATGCTGGCCGGAATAGCCGTTTCTCAAGTCTTCAAGCATCGCGCTATTGACCGAATATGTACCGCCTTCGATAGGGCGAAGCAATCCGCCTCGCCCGCAGACGGCGCTTAATTTTGATAAATTGATCCCTTCATTATCAAGCGTTTCCAGAATCGTCTCTTTGCGGAATGCATATTGATCGATGATGCTCTCAAAGGAAGTAATTGTTTCAGATTCATGGCGAATCGTCTTTTCGAGTACCGGCCGCTCATTATCAAAGATGCCGATTTTCGTGGATGTTGAGCCTGGATTGATTACCAGGATCCGATAGTCTTTGTTTTGCTCCATTGAGGACCTCCAGAAAAGCTGGTAAAGTGAAACTTCCATCGGCGGCGTTTTTTCCGCTGATGGTTTAGTTTGAACGGCCGTTAACGCCTGCTCAGGATATGGTGGCCGTTTTGAAGGAATTGGCTTCGGGAATTGCGCATTCTTTCAATCCGCTCCTCCGCCATCCTGTCCGCTGCCTTGTAGGTAGGAATTCCATCGCGCTTTGCGATTTCAATGACTTTTTCGATGTTGGAATAAATCGTTTCAATTTTTTTCATAGCCCGCTCATGGTTATAGCCATAAAGTTCGTCAGCTACATTGATAACGCCGCCTGCATTGATGACATAATCCGGAGCATATATAATACCCAGTTCATGGATTAAGTCCCCATGGCGTGTATCCTTCAGCTGGTTATTCGCCGATCCCGCAATCACCTTTGCCTTTAATTGCGGAATTGTCTCATCATTTATGACAGCACCGAGCGCACATGGGGCGTAAATGTCACAATCGACTCCGTAAATTTCATCCGGTTCCACAGCCTTCGCCCCGAACTCTTCAACAGCCCTTTGAACTGCTTCTTTATTTATATCGGTAACAATCAACCTGGCACCTTCTTCATAAAGGTGGCGGCAAAGATTGTAGGCCACATTCCCCACTCCCTGGATGGCAACTGTTTTTCCCTCAAGGGAATCCGAACCATAAGCTTCCTTGGCGGCAGCCTTCATTCCCCTGAATACTCCATAAGCAGTAGCTGGGGATGGATTTCCCGAAGATCCGAACGCAGGGGAAATTCCAGTGACATAGTCTGTTTCTTCATGGATTAAATCCATATCGGCAACAGTCGTGCCGACATCTTCAGCAGTTATGTAACGGCCATTCAAGCCCTGGACATACCTTCCGAAAGCACGGAACAATTCCTCATTCTTATCTTTACGCGGATCGCCTATGATGACAGTTTTCCCGCCGCCAAGGTTTAAACCAGCCGCCGCATTTTTATATGTCATTCCACGAGCGAGGCGGAGGGCATCCTCAATTGCCGCTTCTTCTGATTCATATGTCCACATTCTTGTCCCGCCAAGAGCCGGACCAAGAGTCGTGTCATGGATGGCAATAATCGCTTTTAACCCGGATTGCTTATCCTGGCAGAAAACTACCTGTTCGTAATCATACTGTTCCAAATATTTAAAGAGTTCCATTTCAATTTCCTCCCTAATCTCAATTTTGTGCAGGCACAGAGCATAGTGCCAGAGCGAGTGAGTAAAGCTTGCTTTCAGAAGAATCGGACCTTGAAGTAAGGATAATGGGCGCTTTCGCACCGCAGATGACCGCACCGACTCTTGCTTTCGCAAAATACACAAGTGACTTATAAAGGACATTTCCCGTTTCGATTGTCGGAACGAGAAGAATATCCGCTTTACCAGCGACATCACCTGAAATTCCTTTGTGCTCCGCGGCAAGCAAGGACACCGCATTGTCAAGCGCAAGAGGCCCGTCCACGGTGCAGCCGCTGATTTGACCCCGCCTGTTCATAGCCGACAACGAAGCTGCATCCAAAGTCGCCTGCATGGCGGGATTCACTGTTTCAACCGCGCACAAGGGCGCTACCTTTGGATTTTTAATCCCGAGCGAATTCGCCAATTCCACCGCATTTTTTATAATCCCGGCTTTTTGTTCCAAATCGGGGGCAATGTTCATTCCCGCGTCAGTAACAAAAATCAGCCTGTCATATCCATCAATTTCAAAGGCTGCTGTATGAGACAGGATTTTTCCTGTCCTAAGGCCGAATTCCTTGTTCAGGACCGCCTTTAAAAGAGCGGAGGTCTGAACGTTCCCTTTCATTAAAACATTCGCACGTCCGCTGCTTACCGCCTTTACTGCTTCTTCCGCGGCTTTTTGCGGATTTGGGCTGTGTATGATACTGATTGAACTATCCGGCGGAGGGGCAATCATGGATTCAATCTGGCCACGGTCCCCGTACAGAAGGAAATTTGCCAAATTACGTTTTGTGGCCATGCAAACTGCATCAAGTACTTCGTGATCCCCCGCTGCAGCAACTGCCACTGTTTTTTTGCCGTTTTCTGCCGCTCTGCCGATTAACGCTTCAAGAAACATTATGTGCAATCATCCCCTTTAATGGGTAACTCATTCCCGTTATCCTAACATGCAAGTTCCATGCCAAATTGTAGCTTACCACAATAGAAGCACGAAAATCTTATACGATGCCGTTAAAAAAGAGAATATCAGTTGGCTAAAATATTCCCCGAAATAACCGCACTGCTCTACATGCCAGTTTTCCTTGCAAAAAAGTGCAGTGCATGCAAATTATTGCATGCTTTAATTTTCAAGTTTGTATTTTTCAAGCTTATAATACAAATTTCTGATCGACAGTCCAAGCAGCTTTGCGGCTTTCGTTTTATTCCCTTTTGTCCGTTCCATCGTCCGGATAATAATTTCCGCTTCATAACGATCCATCAGGTCTGCAAGGGATGATGATTCAATTTCATCTTCAGGAACCCCAATGCATTCCTGGCGCACTGCTTCCTTGTTTTTCAGCTCGGGCAGATGTTTTCCTTCTATAATCGTTTCATTGTATCCCATATAAATAATCGCCCTGCCAAGGATATTTTCGAGCTCCCGGACATTTCCAGGCCAGCCGTATTCCTGTAGGCGAAGAATCGCGGCATCTGTTACCCCTTCCACATTTCTTCCATAATCCTGGTTGATTTTTTGGATCAGCCTTTCACACAAAAGCGGTATTTCTTCTTTTCGATTCCTTAAAGGGGGAATATGGATAGGCAGCCGGTTGATTCTGTAGTATAGATCCTCCCGGAAAGTACCTGACGCAATCCCTTTTTCCAGATTGACATTCGTGGCGGCGATAATTCTAACATTGATTGGCACCGGCTTTGTCCCGCCAACCCGTATAATTTCCCTTTCCTGCAGGACACGCAGCAGCTTGGCCTGCGTATTCACGGACAGTTCGCCAATCTCATCAAGAAAAATGCTTCCGTTGTTTGCCTCTTCGAACAGCCCTCGTTTCCCGCCCCTTTTCGCCCCGGAAAAAGCCCCTTCTTCATAACCAAACAGTTCGCTTTCCAAAAGGGTTTCCGACAAGGCGGCGCAATTGACCCTCACAAACTTATTGAAGCGCCGGTCGCTCGCATTGTGGATGGCGTGGGCGAATAATTCTTTTCCTGTGCCGGATTCCCCCCTCAGCAGGACGGTTGCCGGCGTTTTAGCGGCAAGTTTGGCCTGTTCAATTGCAAGGAGCATCTCTTCGGATTGCCCGATAATATCCTCAAAGGAATATTTTGCTTCGAGCGTCCGGATAATTTGACGGGCCCTCGTTAATTCCCTGTTCAAGGATTTGATCTCGGACATATCATGGATAACGCCAACGCTCCCCTTTAGCTTTCCCTCAACAATGATAGGTGCCACATTTACAATGACTTCCTTTTTATTCGGACCAACACGCATCGGGACACCGCGCACTGGTCTTCGGGTTGTCAACACCCTCATATGCATGCTTTCCCCTTCGGAAATATCGGCTGTGGCCGGCTGGCCGATTACCTGTTCCCTGCTTAGGCCCGTTATCCGGTTATATGCGGGGTTTACAAGAATTCCACGCCCTTCTTCATCGACAACCGATATCGCGTCATCGCTGGATTGGATAATCGCTTCAAGCATCGTCTGAATTTCCTTTAAATTCGTAATTTCCTCAGCAAGGCGGACAACTTCCGAAATATCTTTGAATACAGCAAAAGCCCCGATCAGCACTCCGCTTCCATCTATAATCGGAATTCTCGTTGTAATAATTTTCACGCCGTTTTCGAGGACCATCTCCTGGTTTGCTTCTATCCTCCGGGTTTCCATCACGATGGGCAGCCTGCTCGAAGGAATAACCTCCCATATATGTTTCCCGGCTGCTTTTTTATGGGTGTAATTGACCATTTCGGACGCGCGCCTGTTGAGAAGGGTAACAATCCCGTCCCTATTAATGACAACCATTCCATCGTCCGTCGAGTTAAAAATTAAATCATGTTTATACGATTCATTTTTAAGGCGCTCAATCAAGTCTTCTTTTTCTTCCATCAAGGTGGAAATTAAAAAAGCAACGCTTCCCGGAACAAGAATTGACTCTCGGCCTGCCGCTTCCCTCAATTCCGGAAAAACTTCCGGGTTCCCCGTAACCTCGAAAATGATATCAATTTTTTTATCCAGGAACGCTCTCCAATCAGTTCCAGTTGGAATCCCCGCCTCTTGCGCAAGTACAATTCCCGGAGCGTCTTCGTACCTGTCAATGACAGCCTTGACATCAAGCACTTCCGCTTCCTTCAGCATTTTAAGGATGGCGGTTCCGCCCTTGCCCGCACCAATAATCATTGCATTTGGCAACCCCATGCCCCCTTCATGAATGGTTTACCGCTTTCCCGGCAAATAATTTCATGTTTCGTTAAAAGTGCATGCAACCTTTTTCATTATAATTGTAGCTTTTCTCATGGTTCTTGACAAATCTGGTTCTTGGACTATGATTTTTCTGAGGCACAATTTTATAGAAGTGCGGGGAAGGAATGTTGGCATGAAGCGTATAGCAGCCCTCGTTGTAATGCTTATTCCCGGGTTTTTGGCAGCCTATGGAATAAAACTAATGCGCGATATGGTGTTCGGGAGATTGCAGCCGCCGTTTTCCCATCTGTGGCTCCAATTTCTTTTAGGATTTATTTTATTTATCCTGGGGCTTGGATTCGTTGCCGGGTTTATCCTTTATCGGGATCGAAAACGAAATAAGGTTCAGGAAAGGTTCAAAAAAAAATAGGAAAGGGAGCTCCCTTTCCTATTTTTTCGTAAAAATCCCCCTTCACGAATTGTGAAGAGGGATGAACAAACATACCATCAGGCCGGTGCCTTGCTATGAAGCCTTGTGCTCAAGGCGCAATTTGTCAGCGACCATCGCAATGAATTCCGAATTTGTTGGCTTTGCTTTCGACATGCTGACCGTATAACCGAACAATGACGAAATGGAATCGATGTTTCCCCTGCTCCAGGCCACTTCGATTGCATGTCGGATGGCCCGTTCCACCCTGCTGGCGGTCGTGTTGTATTTTTTCGCAATATCCGGATACAGGACTTTTGTGATGGAACCAAGGAGTTCAATATCATTGTATACCATGGAAATTGCCTCACGGAGATAAAGGTACCCCTTAATATGGGCCGGGACCCCGATTTCATGGATGATGGATGTAATGCTGGCGTCAAGGTTTTTCGGCTTTTGGTCGGAATTGCTTCGGAATCCGGAAGTATGCCCTTTTCGCGTTATACTTGTTTTTCCATTGACGGTACGGATGTGGTTTCCTAACATTTCCATATCAAACGGCTTTAGGATAAAATAGGATGCCCCTAATTCAACCGCTTTCTTCGTAACATCTTCCTGGCCAAAAGCGGTCAGCATAATAACATTCGGCATCGGTCCGTTTTTCGATTCGCGCATCCTTTCCAAAACCGCAAGCCCGTCGAGATGGGGCATAATAATATCCAATACAAGAACATCGGGATTCACTTCTTCAAGCATTTCAAGGCACTCTTGGCCGTTATGGGCAATCCCGGCGACCTCCATGTCTTCTTGAGAAGATATGTACTCATCTAGAAGACCTACCAATTCCCTATTATCATCCACCACACAAACTTTGATTTTTTTCACTCCCAGTTACCTCCTTGGATTCCATAAAAGATTCATGTTCGGTATAACCTATTTTCTATTCTAAATGACAAATTCGACAATGCAACAGGAAATCCTGCGAACCAATAAAATTTTCTTAAAAAACCCACGAAAAAAGGTAATTTCTTTATTTTTCTCCGTTTTTCGACCATTTTCGGGTTTCTTTTCAAACTTGTCGAAAAATCTTTATTTATTGTATATCCTGTTAGGCTCACCCTAAACAAAAAGGCCCCTTAAAAAGGGCCAGATTGTGTTCCGGAACCATATCAGCTTGCTTTTGATTCCGGCTTTTGATATATATCAATTCCCGCTTCCGTTAGCATCCATTCAATATGGACGCCATAGCCCGATGTCGGGTCGTTTACAAATACATGGGTGACTGCCCCGACGATCTTCCCAGACTGGATGATTGGGCTTCCGCTCATCCCTTGGACAATTCCACCTGTTTTAGCCAAGAGTCTTGGATCCGTCACTTTAATGACCATCCCCTTTGTAGCCGGGAACTTCTGCGGGATTGTGCTGACGATTTCAATATTGAACATCTCCACTTTATCGTTATCCACGACCGTCAAGATTTTGGCAGGTCCTTCTTTGACCTGATGGGATAATGCGATAGGAAGCGGTTTATCCAAAATGTCGTTTTCGATATCACGGTTTAACTTCCCAAATATGCCAAATGGGCTGTTTTTGTTTATATTTCCAATTATTTCTTTGTCGTCTGAAAATCTTGCAAGTTTTTCGCCTGGATTGCCGTTGCTTCCTTTTTCAATGGCTGTTACAGTTGACCTGACAATCTGCCCGTCCTCAACGACAATCGGCTTTTTCGTATCCATATCTGATATGACATGGCCAAGCGCCCCGTATTTTTTTGAATCTGGATGATAGAACGTCATTGTACCAATTCCGGCAGCTGAGTCTCGGATGTAAAGCCCAAGTTTATAATTGGATGCCCCTTTTTCCCTAAGAGGCAAGAGTTCGGCCTTAAACTTTCCCTTTTCCCTGGAAATCAGGATGTTCAAGGGCTTTCCGTTCTTCCCCGCCTCCTGGACGAAAGGAGAGACATCGGACATTTTTTCAATTTTCTGCCCGTTAATTTCAGTAATGATATCGCCAACTTTTATCCCTGACAATTCTCCAGGAGATTTTCTGCCTTTTTCTGTCTCAACTTGATGATGGCCGACCACTAGGACGCCAACTGTATTTAATTTAACTCCAATTGACTGCCCTCCTGGATAAACCCTGAACCCTTTCAAAACATTCACATCGACCTTTTTAATTGGAAAACCCGCCAGGTCGAGGATTACTTCACTTTTTCCCGATTCCTTTGCCGACACGGAGACAAGGTGATCGGTCTGATTAAGCACAATCGTTTCAGGGCTCGCCGCCACTGCAGCGAACACGGCGGAAGCCTTTCCAAAAGAAACCTTCTCACCCTGGAAAACGGTAATTTGCCTTGGAATTTCTAAATACATCTGAAATGGCTTCCAGCTTGCTAAAGCGATGATTGAAACAAGGAGAATTCCACCGATTATTTTTCTCAGCATTTTTTTATTCAAATACCTCACTCTCCTCGCTTCGGTTGCTGTCCTGTAAAAATGGCTACAGTTATAATTTTGCCGGGTTGCGAAGCATTTATAACCCACAGGCAAATAAAAAAGCTACCCATACTGGATAGCATTTCATGTATTTTTGATTTTCGCGGCGAGAACCAGCAACTCTTTCGCATGTTCCTTCGTTAAATCGGTTATTTCGACCCCTGATATCATCCGGCCAATCTCTGCAACTTTTTCCACTTCGTTCAAAGGGACGACGGTTGTTTTCGTCCTTCCGCCTTTTGTTACCTTCGAAATGAGCAGATGGGTATCCGCCATCGCCGCCACCTGCGGAAGGTGGGAGATGCAGAGAACCTGCGAGCCGGCTGCGACACGGGAGATTTTTTCAGCTATTGCCTGGGCCACCCTTCCGCTTACACCAGTATCAACCTCATCGAATATAATTGAAGTCACTCCCTGATGTTTCGAGAAAATGCTCTTAAGGGCAAGCATAATACGCGACAATTCACCGCCGGACGCAACCTTGGAAAGCGGTTTTAACGGCTCGCCCGGGTTTGTCGAAATGAAAAATTCCACTTTGTCCGCGCCCATCCTCGTATAATGTGGACCTTCCTCTAAGAAACGGATTTCAAATACAGTTTTGGCCATGTATAGGTCCTTCAATTCCTTATGGATCAGTTTTTCCAGTTTTTCGGCCCACTTTTTCCTAACAGATGTTAATTCGGAAGCCTCTTTTGAAAGCTGTTTTTTAAATTCGGAAAGTTGCTTTTCAAGATTCCCGATATGGGTTTCTTTATTTTGGAGCGCATCAATTTCAGCATGTATTTTTTCCGCATATAAGAGGATTTCAGGGATGGTTTTCCCATATTTCCGCTTCAATTGATTGATTTCTGTCAGCCGGGCCTCGATTTCATTCAGTCTTTCCGGGTCATATTCAAGGATATCCAATTTGTTTCGGAGATTTGATGCGGCATCTTCCAGCATGTAATAGCTGTTCGATATCGCTTCGAACGTTTCTTTGTAGTCCGGGTCAAGGGCTGCGGCGCCTTCAAGCATACCCATTGCCTCGCCTGCCCAGTCGAGCGCGCGGGAGTCTCCCTTAAGCGCGTTATAACTTGATTGGACAGATTCGAATATTTTTTCGAAATTGACGAGCCTCTGTTTCTCTTCAGCCAGTTCTTCGTCTTCAGCCTTTTTAAGGTTTGCGTTGCTGATTTCCTCGTATTGGAATTGAATCAAATCCAGCCTATGGGCCATTTGCTGCTCATTTTCACTGAGCCTGCGGAGTTTGCCTATCGTTTCCTCATATTCCCCGAAAACACGCTGGTATGATTTGAGGACATGCTGGATGCCATTATTGCCGAATTGGTCGAGCAATGACAAGTGAAGGGCTTCATTCATAAGTTCCTGGTGTTCATGCTGCCCATGTATGTCGACGAGGGTCCCTCCAATTTCCCTTAAAACAGATAATGTTACAAGCTTCCCATTAACCCTGCACACACTTTTCCCGTTCTGGTTAATATCCCGCCGCAGGACGACCATCGAATCTTCCATATCAATACCATACTCGGCCGTTTTCGAAAAACATGGGTGTTTTGTGTCATCGAGAAGGAACAGCCCTTCAATCTCCGCTTTATCCTCTCCGTGGCGGACAAATTCCGACGAACCCCTGCCGCCAACAAGTAGATGGATCGCATCAATGATAATCGATTTCCCAGCGCCGGTTTCCCCGGTCAAAACAGTCAGGCCCTTTGAGAAAGAAACTGAAAGGGCCTCGATAATCGCAAAATTCTTTATGGATAGTTCCGTTAACAAGTAGCATTCCCCCACCTAAAGCATTTCAAGGAACCTGTCTGTAATGATATCGGTATCTTCGGGGGTCCTGCAAATGATTAAAATTGTATCATCTCCGCAGATTGTCCCGAGAATATCGTCCCAATCGAGATTATCAATCAGAACACCTATCGACATCGCATTTCCCGGAAGTGTTTTCATGACGAGCAAATGGCCGGCCGAATCAATCCTAACGAACGCATCCATGAGGGCGCGTTTCAATTTTTGGAGCGGATTGAAGCGCTGATCGGCGGGAAGGCTGTATTTATACCTACCATCCAACAGAGGCACCTTGACAAGATGGAGTTCTTTAATATCCCGGGAAACGGTTGCCTGGGTAACGTTCACCCCTTGGCTTTTCAGTTCATCAACAAGCTCATCCTGGGTTTCGATATCATTATTTGCAATGATTTCCCTGATTTTAATATGGCGTTGGCCTTTGTTCATTTTTATCACTCCATTAGGCGATCAAAACATAAGCGTCATCTTAAAAAAATTGTCGGTTCTACACATATGTTAGCCGATTTCAGCTTCCTTGTACAATGATTCTTTACCAAAAACGTAAACTTGCCGCAAAGGAAAAGAAAAGGATAAGCGATTGCCTATCCTTCTTCTTCCCTGTGTTTAGTTTTCAGGTCAGCGTGGGCCGCTTTGACGACTTCTTCCGGAGTGACGGCAAGAAGGTTTTTTCCTCCCATACCTTCCCCTTCCCATCTTAGGTGGAGGAGAAATTCGATATTTCCGTCTCCTCCTGTAATCGGGGACCATGAAAGGCTGGCCGCATTGAAACCCGAATCCAGGGCAAGCCGGATTGTTTTATCGAGCACCGCGATATGGACCTTTTCATCCCGTACAATCCCCTTTTTCCCCACCTGGTCCCGCCCGGCCTCGAATTGGGGTTTTACAAGCGCAATCACATCACTTGATGGTACCAGCAATGTCGCTAGCACCGGCAGGATAAGGGAAAGGGAAATGAATGATACATCGATGGTCGCGAAATCAGGCATCCCTTCTTTAAGGTCGGCGGGAGTGACGTAGCGGAAATTCGTCCGCTCCATCACAACAACCCGTTCATCCTGGCGGAGCTTCCAGGCAAGCTGATTATAGCCGACATCCAGCGCATAGGACATTTTGGCGCCATTCTGGAGCGCGCAATCCGTGAAGCCTCCGGTCGAAGAACCGATATCCAGCATCGTTTTGCCTGTTACATCAACATTGAAAACCCGCAGGGCTTTTTCTAGCTTCAGCCCGCCCCTGCTTACATAAGGAAGGACGTTCCCTTTGATGGCCAACGGCGAATCGATGCTTATTTTTTCACCGGGTTTATCAAGCCGTTGTTCGTTTGTATACACAAGGCCCGCCATAATAGCGCGCTTCGCTTTTTCGCGTGTCTCCGCAAGTCCTCTTTCGACAAGCAGGACATCAAGCCGTTCTTTTTTCGCTTTCATGCTCTACGCCCTCTGCTGCTTCTTCGCCGCAAGTATTGACAGGCGGCTGATGGCTGAATCGACTGTAAAGCCGATTTCATCAAGCAGCTTGTCGACGCTGCCATGCTCGATGAATTTATCCGGAATCCCCATCCGGTCAATAACATTTTTAAAATATCCATGGTCATGCGCGAATTCGATGACGCTGCTGCCGAATCCCCCTTGCAGGACGGCTTCCTCAATTGTAAGGATCGGCATGCCATCCTCAAGGATACCTGCAAGCATTTCCTCATCGAGCGGCTTAATGAATCTGGCATTTACCACCTTAACGGAAATGCCCTTATTTTCCATTTCGGCTGCGGCTTCCATTGCCATTGGAATTGTCGTGCCGAAAGTGAGAATGGCGGCATCGCGGCCGTCCTTCAATACTTCCCAAGTTCCTATTGGAATGGCCTTGAATGAATCATCCATTTGGACCCCGATTCCATTGCCGCGCGGAAATCTCATGGCGATTGGCCCATCGTCATAAGATAACGCGGTGTAAACCATATGCTGGCCTTCGTTTTCATCCTTTGGCATCATGAGCACAAGGTTCGGGACGTGGCGGAGAAAGGCGATATCGAATACGCCTTGATGGGTTTCCCCATCTGCGCCTACCAGCCCAGCCCGGTCTATACCGATGAACACATTCAGATTTTGCCTGCAAATATCGTGGACAACCTGATCATAGGCCCGCTGCAGGAAGGTGGAATAAATAGCGAGAAAAGGCTTCATATTCTGTGAAGCCAGCCCAGCAGCGACTGTTGCCGCGTGCTGTTCTGCAATTCCGACGTCAAACATCCTGTCAGGGAATTCCTTGGCGAACCCTTCCAGCTTTGATCCGACAGGCATAGCAGGGGTGATAGCCACGACCCGATTATCGGTCCTGGCGATTTTGCGGACTGTTTCGCTGACAAGCCCGCTCCATGATGGAGGAGAAAAGGATGGCTTGACGAAATCGCCGGTTTCAGTTTTATAAGGCCCAGTACCGTGCCATGTACCGATTTTATCCGATTCCGCTGGATGGTAGCCCTTCCCCTTTTTTGTAATTACATGTATTATGACTGGCCCTTCGGTTTTCTTGGCAAAGGCGATATTTTCAAATAAATCTTCAAAATTATGGCCATCCACCGGTCCAAGATAGGTAAAACCCAATTCCTCAAAAAACATGCCCGAAACAAGCATATACTTCAGGCTGTCTTTTACTCTTTCGGCAGTCGCCGCAAGCACGCCGCCCACTGCTGGAATCTTCTTTAGAAGAAGCTCGAGTTCGTCTTTTACCCCGTTATACTTCCCGGAAGTCCTTAGCCTTCCAAGAACATTGTGAAGCGCCCCTACGTTTGGGGCAATGGACATTTCATTGTCATTCAGGATAACGATCATATTTTTCTTTTCATGGCCAATATGATTCAGCGCCTCAAGGGCCATGCCTCCCGTTAACGCGCCATCACCAATTACCGGAAGGATATAGCTTTTTTCTTTTTTCAGGTCTCGCGCGATAGCCATCCCCATCGCTGCCGAAAGCGACGTGGAACTATGGCCGGTTTCCCATACATCATGCTCGCTTTCGGAACGTTTTGGAAAACCGCAAAGCCCTTTAAATTGCCTTAAGGTGTCAAATTCACACGCCCGGCCAGTGAGGATTTTATGGACATAGGACTGATGTCCGACATCCCATATGATTTTATCCTTCGGGCTGTTGAACGCTTTATGAAGGGCGATTGTTAATTCCACCACCCCCAGGTTAGGGCCGATATGCCCACCCGTAACCGATAGTTTCTCGATTAGAAACCGGCGGATATCCTTGCTTAACTTTTCAAGTTGCTGGTTTGTCATCCCTTTAAGAAAGGATGGATCTTTTATGGATGTCAGATCCAATTAGGATCACTCGCTTTCATTGCATATTCGCCAAAATTACATTAACCCCTTTTATTATAAAGGAACGGGAGGAATCCTCAAGGAAATATCGAAATTTAACCTATTATTTCCCTAATTCCGCTCCCGCTTTACCGAGTAAAAAATATGCCGCTAGCACGGTCGTGATAACGGCAACAGGGTCAGTGTTAACTTTATGCTCGATTGTACCATATTTAGGCTTGCCGCTCAAATTGGCTCGCTTAATGGTTTCTCGTGGCGATCAGCTCGGTAATTTCAAGGAGCAGGGTTGTCTCAAGCCCTGTTTGCTCAAGTTCATCCTTCGCCCGTTGAATGTGGGATTCAAGTGCATTCTTCGCCCCTTCTAGTGTTAGGAGCTTTGGATAGGTGCTTTTGTGATTGGCGGTATCACTTCCAACAGGTTTTCCTATCGTGCCGACTTCCCCTTCCAGGTCGAGGATATCATCCCGAATCTGGAACGCAAGGCCAAGGTGGAAAGCGAACCGGGTAAGCATTCCAATCTTCTCCTCATCGGCATCCGACAATATGGCGCCGGCGAGGACACTGAAAGTAAGAAGCCTGCCTGTTTTATTAATATGGATGGCTTCGAGCTGTTCGAGTGTCAGCTCTTTATCCTCGCCTTCCATGTCAGCAGCCTGCCCTCCTACCATTCCGGAAGCCCCAGCGGCTTTTGCCAAACCCATTACAAGCCTAAGTTTGGCGTCCGCGCTGGCCCGCATATTTCCAAGGAGTTCAAAACTGTAAGTTAATAGGGCATCGCCTGCCAGAATGGCCATTGCTTCCCCAAATACTTTATGATTCGTTGGTTTTCCCCTTCTTAGGTCGTCATCGTCCATGCTCGGAAGATCATCATGAATCAGCGAATACGTATGGACCATTTCGATTGCGGCTGCGGCGGCCACTCCCTCCTCGGGATTCCTCCCGAAGGCGTCCATCGCTGCGAAGACAAGCAAGGGCCTGATTCTCTTCCCGCCTGCTTCTAGTGAATACAGCATGGCTTCCTTTAGTGAAGCCGGCGCTTCCAGCTTCCGGACTGATGAACGGAGTTCTTCCTCCAACAGCTGCCTGTATTTAAATGTCGCTTCGTCCAAAAGTCCTTTCCCCACTTCTATTCCTCCCCATCAATGGAAAAACTTTCTTTCCGCCCGTCTTCAGTGATAATTTGGGCCAATTGTTCTTCAACATTTTTCAGCTTATCATGGCACAATTTTGAAAGCTCCATTCCTTCCTTGTAGAAGGAAATCGCCTCCTCCAGGGGAACATCCCCTTCCTCAAGCCGTTCCACAATTCGTTCAAGCTCGTCCATGGCTTGTTCAAAAGTCAGCTTTTTTTCCTCAGCCATTTTTATCGACCTCCCGTTTGTCCTCTATCCTGCATAAAAGGCTTCCATCCGTTAACTGGATAGTCACTCTGTCATTCCGTTCTACCTGTCCAATCTGTTTGATCAACCGGTTATCTTCCGTATATGCAAGGCTGTAGCCCCGTTCCATGATTTTCAGTGGATTGAGCGCCTCGAAAGAAGCAAGGGCCCGGCCGAATTCCGCTTTTTTCCCGAGAAGGATTTGATTCATCGCCCTTAGCAGTTCCTTTTCGGAACGTTCATGCCTTTGCCCGGCCTGGCTGAGAAGCTGAACGGGGTTATTCCTTTTCAGCCGCCTCGCTAAATTGCCGTATTGTTCTTCTTTTACTAACGCAAGCCGTCCGGCGCCCCGGTATAGGTTTTCCGTCAGCCTGTCCAGTTGTTCAAGCTTTTGTTCATACAGGCGGCGGGGGTAGCGGAACGCGTAAGATCGCTGGATCCGCTCAAAGCGGCCTTTTTGAAAGCTTAGCCTCTCCTTCATGGCCCTAATAAGCCTTGTCTGACGCTGAAGGACGCGCTCCAGCAGTTCCTCAATGTGAGGGACGGCAAGCTCGGCGGCCCCGGTTGGTGTTGGCGCCCGCAAATCAGCCACATAGTCAGAGATGGTAAAATCCGTTTCGTGGCCTACAGCTGAAATGACCGGGATGGCGGAAGAGAAAATCGCTCTTGCGACCTGTTCTTCATTGAAGGCCCATAGCTCCTCAATCGAGCCGCCGCCCCTTCCGACAATCAGGACATCGATATCACCAGCCATATTCGCCTTCCGGATTGCTTCGGCGATTGATTTTCCCGCATTGTCACCCTGGACGAGAGCAGGGTACACGATCATTTTTCCAATCGGATAGCGCCTTTTAATTGTGGTTATGATGTCCCGTATCGCGGCACCTGTCGGAGAAGTTATTATACCAATTGTCTTCGGGAATGGCGGAAGGGGTTTTTTCCTGTCCCGTCGGAACAGGCCTTCCGCTTCCAGCTTCTTCTTAAGCTGCTCATAGGCGAGGAATAGCTCTCCAATTCCGTCCGGTTTCATTTCCTTGATATAAACCTGGTATTGGCCGCTTGCTTCATAAACAGAAATTTCGCCTCTAACGATGACTTTCATTCCATTTTCCGGCGCGAATTTCATCGCCCGTGCGTTGCCCGCGAACATAACAGCGAGGATTCTCGACCGTTCATCCTTAAGGGTGAGGTAAATATGTCCGCTGGAGTGCTGTTTAAGGTTTGATATTTCACCCTTGATAAAAATATCCTGGAGATGCGGGTCGGCATCAAATTTTCGTTTTATGTATTTCGTCAGTGCAGTAACGGTTACATAACGGTTTGTTTCCTGCATGATTAAAACTCCCTGCCATACTTTCTTCTGGAAATTTATGTGATGCATTTGTAAATTTGTGATTTACGCTACAGGCGCTTCGCTTTCCGCGGGCAGTCCGGCAGCCTCCTCGGCTAAACACATGCCTGCGGGGTCTCCCCTGGCCAGCTTTTCCCGCAGGACACTGAATGGCATCTTCGAATTTGCCCACGCACGAAGGAAACGCGTTAGCGTTTTCGAGGAGTCGGCACCTTCCGCTCCAATCATCTATACAAACATTCGATGAAGTACCAACTAACTTTTATAAAAGAAAAACGCCCTATTCCATTATAAGTTTAGATTCCCCATCCGTCACGGGCAAGAAATCCAACTTCAATGGACCAGGGCAAATTATTGATCGAATGAAAATCCGGAATACTTTCCGGGCTTATGCTTTGCTAAGAGCTTTTGACTGCCTTGCAGCCTTCAAGGTGTTAAAAAGGAGCATGGTTATTGTCATTGGGCCGACTCCCCCAGGAACCGGAGTCAAATAGGCTGCTTTTTCAGCGACTTCCGGATGTACATCGCCGCAAAGTTTTTCATGTTCATCCCTGTTGATTCCTACATCAATGACCGTAGCGCCTTCTTTAATATGGTTCGAACGGATAAAGTTCGGCTTCCCGAGAGCCGCGACAACGATATCCGCCTGTTTTGTATGGTATTCCAGATCCTTCGTTCTCGAATGGCAATATGTAACAGTCGCATTTTTATTCAGGAAAAGCTGTCCCGCGGGCTTGCCGACAATATTGCTCCTTCCTACAATAACGACATGCTTGCCGGATACTTCAATCCCAGTTTCCTCAAGCATGACCATTACGCCATATGGTGTGCAGGGAAGGAATGAATCCTGGCCCGTCATCATCCTGCCGATATTCAATGGGTGGAACCCATCCACATCCTTTTCCGGTGAGATGGCTTCGATCACCTTTTTTTCTTCGATATGGTCCGGCAAAGGAAGCTGGACGAGAATGCCATGGACATCTTCGCGCTTATTCAGCTCGGCGATTTCCCGAAGCAGCTCCTCCTGGCTTACTTCTTCAGGGAGGGCGATAAGGAATGATTCAATCCCGGCCTCCCTGCACGCCTTCTCCTTATTGTTGACATACGTCTTTGAAGCATGGTTGTTTCCGACAAGTACGACCGCAAGCCCCGGAAAAATGTTTTCTTCTTTTAGCGCCCGGACTTCACTTGCAATTTCCTGCCTTTTTTTCTTCGCAATCTCTTTCCCGTCGATTACTTTTGCTACCATCCCGATTCCTCCTTAGTCGCAGAGAAGACCATCATGACCAAAAGTTAAACCAATTCCTGTTTTACCTTTGATAGGACACCATTAATGAATTTGCTCGATTGATCATCTCCATAAAGCTTGGCTATTTCGATAGCCTCATCCAAAACCACATTGGCAGGCACTTCATCAGAGCAATATTTCAATTCATACACACCTAGCCTAAGCAGGTTCCTGTCAACCGCGGCCAGCCTTTCCATTGACCATTTTTCAAGATTTTTGCCAATAAGCCCGTCAATGTCCTGCTTTTGTTCGACCGCGCCGTTCACCAGCCTGGATAGATACGGATCGGGGGCTTCACCTTCAAGCACATGCTCGATTGCAGACGCCGGGTCAGCCTCACTTACATCGATTTGAAAAAGCGCCTGAAGTGCCTTTTCTCTTGCTGTCCTTCTCTTCATTATACAATTAGCTCCTTTTAGAAAGATAAATACAATTCGGACAAATTTCGCACATTTTCCAAGTATGAATTGTTCGGATTCCCCCAAGGAAAT
Source organism: Neobacillus piezotolerans (assembly GCF_003362805.1). Lineage (GTDB taxonomy): Bacteria > Bacillota > Bacilli > Bacillales > Cytobacillaceae > Bacillus_D > Bacillus_D piezotolerans. The sequence continues at coordinate 47,658 of NZ_QNQT01000013.1, read as the reverse complement.
AATAGCATAATCCTCTTCCGAATGCAGTGCGAACGAGCAAAAAAAGGAACCAGCAGCAAGGTTGCCCCGGTTCCCCCTTTTTTATTTTACACCCCGGCCATCGCCTGATTACATTTCCTGTTCGATTTCCGGAGTTTCCTGTTTCTGATTCTCAAACTGGATGCCGACAATATGAATATTGACTTCTTCGGCTTCAAGCGCTGTCATATTCAGAAGTGTTTGGCGGATATTATCCTGGACTTTTTGCGCCACAGCAGGGATGGAAACGCCAAATTTCATCGTACAGAATACGTCAACCTTGATTCCTGAATCCGTCAGTTCAACTTTAATGCCTTTGCCATGGTTCTTCTTGCCTAGGCGTTCAACGACCCCAGTGGCAAAATTTCCCCTCATGGAGGAAACGCCCTCAACCTCGGATGCTGCAATTCCGGCGATTACTTCGATAACCTCGGGCGCGATTTCCACCTTGCCATGCCCGCCCATGCCTTCATTCATTTCCAAAACACTGTTTTCATACATTCCAGACACCTCCAGGTAGATCTAGGATTTCATCACTTCATACAGCTCAAGGAACTTTGTATTGAATTCCCCACCCACGAATTTCTCATGATCAAGAAGCCTTAGGTGGAAAGGAATCGTAGTATGGATGCCTTCGACGACGAATTCCGAAAGAGCCCTTTTCATACGGGCAATCGCCTCTTCGCGGGTGCTTCCATACGTGATGACTTTCGCTATCATTGAATCATAATAAGGGGGAATTGTATACCCCGGATACGCGGCTGAATCAACCCTAACTCCAATTCCGCCAGGAGGGAGATACATTTTGATTCTTCCAGCGGACGGCATGAAATTCTTTTCAGGATTTTCGGCATTGATCCGGCATTCGATGGACCAGCCTGTAAATGTTACATCCTCCTGGTTCATGCCCAGTTTTTCGCCTGAAGCAACCTTGATTTGCTCTTTAATAAGATCGACTCCCGTTACCATTTCAGTAACCGGATGTTCAACCTGGATCCGTGTATTCATTTCCATGAAATAAAATTTCCTGTCACGGTAATCATAAATAAATTCTACCGTACCAGCGCCTGTATAATCAACCGCTTTTGCAGCCTTGACCGCGGCATTTCCCATCTCTTCACGCATTTCGGAATCAAGCGCGGGCGATGGCGTCTCTTCCAGCAGCTTTTGGAGGCGCCGCTGGATGGAACAGTCCCTTTCGCCAAGATGGATTGTGTTCCCATGGGAATCGGCCAAAACCTGGATTTCCACATGGCGGAAGTCTTCAATGAACTTTTCAAGATAGACTCCAGGATTGCCGAACGCAGTCATTGCTTCCTGTTGGGTGATGTTAATCCCTTTAATGAGATCCTGCTCATCCCTTGCGATCCGGATGCCTTTTCCGCCTCCGCCCGCAGTCGCTTTAATGATGACCGGATAGCCGATTTGCCCGGCGATTTCAATGGCGTCATCAATATCCTTAATTATGCCGGCAGAACCGGGAACAATCGGTACCCCTGCTTCCCGCATCGTTTCGCGGGCAACATCTTTTGTGCCCATCTTGCTGATTGCTTCGGGGCTAGGACCGATAAAGATGATATTGACTTCACGGCATAGCTCCGCAAAGGCGGCGTTTTCGGCCAGGAAGCCGTAGCCAGGATGAATGGCATCACAGCCTGTGAGCTTCGCTACCGAAATGATATTTGTAAAATTCAAGTAACTTTCCTTTGATGAAGTAGGACCAATACAATATGCTTCGTCTGCCAGCTGTACATGAAGGGATTCGCGGTCCGCTTCGGAATAAACGGCAACCGATTCAATGCCTAGGTCGCGGCAGGCGCGGACAACCCTAACCGCGATTTCCCCCCTGTTTGCTATCAATATTTTTTTAATCATGCTTCTTATCTCTCCCCGGCCGCTTTTACAAGGAATAACGGCTGGCCGTACTCGACTAGCTGCCCATCTTTGACAAGGATTTCAACAATCTCTCCGCTAACTTCCGCTTCAATTTCGTTGAAGAGCTTCATGGCTTCGACGATGCATACAATTGAGTCAGGGGTTACTTTTGAACCCGGCTTCACATATGCATCGGCATCAGGTGAAGGGGATTGATAGAAAGTCCCAACCATCGGGGAAACAATTTTATGAAGGCCTTCCTGGCTGTTCTCCACAGGAGTTTCAGCCGGTTTTGCGGGAGCCTGCGGCGCAGGGGCTGGAGCCGTGGCCTGGACTGCCGGGGCTGCCTGGGCTTGGGCAGGAACTGCCTGGACTACCTGTATCGGCTGCTGTTGGACAGCTACCTCCTGGGCATGTTTTTTCATTTTGATTTTGGATCCTTCTGTTTCATAAACAAATTCATCAATGCTTGATTGGTCTATTAGTTTAATTATTTCACGAATTTCCTGTACTTTTAACACAGTTTCAGCACTCCTTAGTAATTATGACTAGATATTAATACTATACGATAATACCTTATCAAAATTCAATATTGAAACATGGTACAACATCCACTCTATTATTGTAAACTTTTTTGCGGGAAAAATAAAACCTCGCCGCCACGCAGTTGGAAACTGTTTATTTAATTAGAAAAAGCCGAGCAATTTGCCGGCTTTTCATTGATTGGTTCTTCACCACGAAGTGTGGTTCTTATATTGTTATTGATCCGCGCTCGGCACAGGGAGTCTTCCAGGAATAATTATCAGAGGAACATAAAGGAAATAACCTCCGGATTACATGCTGTTACTTTGCTGGTTTGAATTCCACGGCAGTGACCGCCATTGAGCCGATTTCGTTCCTTACAAGCTGGATGATTTCGTTGGCTGCTTGCGCGGAATGCCCGTTTTTCGATTTAACAGTAACCCTGACATTTCCGCCGTCAGCCATAACAAGCGCGTCCTCATAGCCCATTGTCGATTTTAGCAGCGTTTCAAGGATTTCTTCCTTGTATCCGATTTCTTTCAATTCATCTATTTTATCAAGGTATTCGCTTCTCTTGCTCTCAGGAAGGTTGGTGGTCCCAACCAAAGCTTCAAGTTCTTCCTTCATTTCATTGCGCTGGTCGGTCAGCTTTAGGCGCATTGTTGCAAAACCTTCATCCGCCGAAGCTTCGGTAATGACTGTTTTACCATCCGTTTCAGCTGTTGCAGCCTGCTTTTTCTCGCTCTTCCCATCCTTTGCCTTTTCGCCGGCAGCGGCGAAATTATCCTCACCCTGCGGTTCCGATGTAATATAATAAACCGATAAAACGATAACCAGGCTTAGCATCGTCAAAAGCCAAACGGTCTGTTTTTTCAATAGCATTCTTTTTTCCCCCTTAATTTTTTTGGGCCATCACCGCGACCCTATGGCTTGGCACCCCGAGCGCCCTGGTGACCGCTTCAATGATCCGTTTCTTCACTTCTATGTTATCCGCACCCTTGGCAACGACAAGAACTCCGCGTATTTCCGGTTTTTTTGTTTCAAGGACGATCGGTTCTTCTTTTTCGCCATTACGGATGATGACTAGCTGTTCGTCGACTGAAGCATCCTCGACTTCCCTTGTCCCTCCATCACGGTCGCGTTCATTTGTCATTTGCCTTTTTGTAACGGTATTTTTTTCCAGAACCTTCGACTCGGTGGAATCCAGGTTGACCATCACGGTTGCTTCTCCCACCCCAAGCATGTCCTCAAGGGCATCCTTCAGCTGGCTTTCATAAACTTTTTCATAATCGGTCAAGGCTGATTTTCTTGACGTTTGTTTTTGTCCAAATGCAGCGACATCCCCACCGTTTTGTACGGCGGTTGTTTCAAGAACGGTTTCGCTGTCCTTCCCTGCTGGAAAAAACAAATTGCCAATCAGCATAAAGGCGGCCCCGATACAGAGCACAAGGGCCATATACTGGTACTTCGTCTTTTTTTCCGCCGGCTGTCCGCCAAACAGCCTGTTTTTCAGCCATTCAACCGGGCTGTGTTTATTTTTCACCACCCTCGTCACCCCCCTTCGATGGCAACCTCCAGCGAACTTTCAGGGACACTCCATTTTTCCGCTAAAAATGAGGCTACCGATTGCCGCAGTTCTTCATTGACATTTTTCTTGGCCGGGGATGATACGCTGATGACGACGGCTTCGACCGTCCTGGCATGCCGGCTATCTTCCCGATCTGTAAGCAGTACCGCTACCTTTTTAATGGAATTCGGAATGCCCTGCCCGTCCTTTTTTCCGGCATCTATTTCAACCCCGGCAATCCGGAAACCATACCGTTCCATCAACTCCTCCTCGGCCTCCTTTTTCAGTCGGACAGCCATTTGTTCTAAAATATATGCTTGCTGGGACGCTTGTATTTCTTTTTTCTTCATTTCTATTAATTTTTTGCTATTTTCCATTCCGCCCGCCTCCTGCAATGCTGGAAGCGAGAGGATTGCATTTTCAAAATCCCCTGATATTATCTTTAGCACGGGGCCCAGGAGCACCGCGATCAGAAGAAGGCCGGTCACCATCTTCGTATATTTTTGCATGGAAGAGTTCGGCAAAAGCATATCAATGACTGTTGCCAACAGAATGAAAATAATGATATTGGTAACCCACTCTATTAAAAATCCCATGCCGATTCCTCCTTTTACCTCATCATCATCGTTATATTTCCAGCCGCCACTATTACGGTGATGCATAGGAAGAACATTAGGGAGACAATCCCAAGAGAAGCAAATACGTAGATGATGCTTTTGCCGACCGTGTCAAGGCAGGAGGTAATCGGGCCGCCGCCTAATGGCTGCAGGATCGCGGCCGCAAATTTGTAGATGAACGCAATCATCAGGATTTTAATAGCGGGGAAAGCCGCGATGATGAGCAAAATGGCCACCCCGGCTAGCCCAACTGTATTTTTCAAAAGCACCGATGCTCCAATGACTGTATCGGCCGCGTCAGTAAACGCTCTCCCAATTACCGGCACAAAGTTCCCGGTCACAAATTTCGCGGTTCTGATCGCGATGCCATCCGACACTGCGGTCGAAGCTCCCTGTACGGACAGAACGCCAAGAAAAACGGTGAGAAAAATACCCAAAAGGCCGATGCTCCAGTTTCGCAGCAGGTTTGCGAGCTGGGTCACCTTATATTGGTCGGACATGGCGCTTACAATGCTAAGCAAAGCCGATAGAAACAAAAGTGGCAGGACGATATGCTCAATGAGCACACCACTCGTGTTCATCAGGAAAAGGACGACTGGATGAAAGAACGCGGCTGAGACAACCCCCCCGGATGAAGCAATCAATCCAAGCAGAAGAGGAATGAGCGCCAGGATAAACGACGTCATAGTCCTGATTGTTTCATTGGCAAATTCAATTACGATATGGAAGCTGTTCAATGCGAGGATAACAAGAACCATAAATACGATTGCATACGCCGCCTTGCTAATCGTGCTTTTTTCGAAGGAATTTTGCAGTGATTGCAAAAACATGCTAAAAACAGTTAGCAGGATCAGGGAACCAAGGAGCTTGCCATTGGCTATGAATTCCTGGAAAGCAAATTTCAAAAATCCCTTCCCCCACTCTTTAAGAGAAAACTGTTTGTCACCCTTAAGAAAATCATAAAGGCTCCCTTTCTGGCTTTCCGGCAGAAATCCTCCATACTTATCCGAAATGCCATTCCAAAAACCCATCAGTTCCGACATGTCGATCGATTCCAGCTGTGCATCGGCCAATTCATCAGAAAGCGCCGGCTTGGCTGTAGGAGACGCGTGTGCTTCAGGCAAAAATACAAAAAAGATGAATAGGAATGCTACTGCGGCCTGGCAAGTAAATTGCTTCATGTTTCCACCTCGGCAATACGGGGCCCTTCGGCTAATTTGGTAAAAGCTTGATGATCGTTTCAATCAGGACGGTCAAAATGGGAATGGCCATCGCGAGGATGATGATTTTTCCTCCAAGTTCAATTTTCGAGGCAATTGCGCCCTGGCCGGCATCCTTGGTGACCTGGGCCGCGAATTCAGCTATATAGGCAATTCCGATAATTTTCAGGATTGTCTCGACATAGACAAGATTCACCTTCGCATTCGCGGCAATCCGTTCAATCATCGCGATAATTTCATAGATTTTATCCACGAGGAAAAGGAAAATCATGCAACCGGTAAATAGGATAAGGAGAAACGCAAAATTCGGCTTCTGTTCCTTTAGTATCATCGCCAGGAAGGTGGCTGTAAGGGAAATGCCGACAATTTTTAAAATCTCAATTGGATAGCCCTCCCCTCTATTGGAACAAAAAGACCGACTTGATTTTTTGAAAAAGGCCATCGACGATGACGGCTACCTGGAACAGGATATAAATAAACCCGAACAACGTGACCCATTGCGCATACTCCTTTTTCCCAACCTGGTCAAGGACTGTATGCAAAAAGGCTACAACAATGCCAACCCCGGCGATTTTAAAAATGATGTCAACTTCCAATCCCATTCCAATCCCCCCTAAATCAATACGATGATGAGCAGCAATCCGGAAAGGACGCCGAGGCTTTTCAGCATTTTTTCATATTTAGACTGCCGATCCCGCGCTTCCGATTCCTCCCTTTCCAAATGGGTAAGCGTGAGCTGGATTTGCTTTTGCTGGGAAAAACGGTCATGCCTTCCAAGTGTTTCCCCGAATTGAACCATGATTTCAAGCTCCCCTTCCCCAAGGGCGGTGATCTTCCAAACTTCCCTAAGGCTTGCCTCCCAGGCATCCTTAACCGTGGTTTCCGTCTGGGTAAGCTTTGACCCAAATGTTTCGAATAAAAACGACAAAGGCTTAGGGAGCTGTATGGAAAGCCTCCTCGCTGCCTCATGTAAAGGGGTGTGGCCATACATGATTTCGGCTTCTAGGGATTGCAGGGCCGATTTCAGTTGGCGGAGTTGCTTTGGCCGTTCGCTGAGGTGGCGTGAAAATTCAAAGCCCGTCCAAGTTGTAGCCGATAAAATAAAAAGGGCTCCCAACAATTTCACCATTTACATCACCTTCACTTTTCCGGCGAGAGGAGTCCCCGCGCCATCAAGGATTTGGCTGATTGTTCCCGGCCCTTTACTCCGGCCAAGAATGAGATATCTTTCAAATATGCGGGTGCCGATAATTCCATTTAATGTCGGCCTGTTTCTTATTTCCTCCAGTGAACCGCCGTGGACTGTCGTAATGATTTTAATTCCTGAATGGACTGCTTCCTCGATTGCTTCCGCGTCCTCCCTCCGGCCGATTTCATCCGCGATGATCACATCAGGGCTCATCGACCTGATCAGCATCATGATTCCTTCCGCTTTCGGGCAACAGTCGAGTACATCGACTCGGTTTCCGAATGTTAGCTGGGGAACGCCGTTTACACATCCGGCAATTTCAGACCGTTCATCAACGATGCCAACCTTCCTGGCAGCAAGCCCTCCATAATCATGGCCGCTTGAAATGAGCCTTGCGATATCCCTTAAAAGTGTAGTCTTTCCTGTTTGGGGAGGGCCGATAATCAATGTATGGGCCCAGCTTCCCTTCGTGTGTAAAAAAGGGATCAAAGGGACCGCAATCCCGATCTTTTCCCTTGCAATCCTTACATTGAACGACGATACATCCCTGATGGCCCTCACCTTTCCGCCTTCAAGGATTACTTTTCCGGCCAGCCCGACCCTGTGCCCGCCCGCGATTGTGATATACCCCCTCATCAACTCTTCGTCCATGGCATAAATGGAATGCTGGCTAATTTTTTGCAAAAGCAAGTCCGCGTCCTCCTGCTTTGTTATATACGGAAGGAACAAAGGGGCTCCCCTGACAGTCACTTCAATCGGCCTATTGATTCTAATCCTGATTTCCTCGACTTTCGCTCTATCTGCTGAAGGGATGCCCTCGATAGCATTCGCAACTGCATTGGGCAAAAACACTTTCATAAAGTCCATTGGCATACACCTCCCAAAAGCTTGTTCCATTGTTAAAATGTATGCCTGTACAGGCCTGATATGACTTGTTTCGCTTATTTCAGATACAATGGAATTTGCGGGAAGGTCATTTTTTCACAAAAATTCCCGTACATTTCTATTGGGAAGAGCGGAATTTCCAAGGGGAGGTTGATTTGGAATGGCAGTTGATAGACAAGGAGAATTTGTGGATAAAAAAATCAGGGTCAGGGGAGAAGGAACCGTAACGATAAGGCCCGATACCGCCACAGTTGTTGTCGGGGTATCTACGGAGGAAAAGGACCTGGTTTCCGGGCAGCAGCAGAATGCGCGGGAATCATCGAGGATTGTCAACGCCTTGCTGGGCCTCGGGATTCCAGCAGAGAATATTCGTACTTCCGATTACAGAATAGAGTCCATGTATGACTACAAAGAGGGAATGCAAATTTTCCGGGGATATAAAGTTACCCATCTCCTTCAGGTAAGGGTTACCGATCTTGAAAAGGCTGGGACTATTGTGGATACTGCCGTAAGAAACGGCGCCAATTATGTTTCGGACATTCAATTTATCACAAGCCAACATGATGCCTATTACAGGGAAGCCCTTGCGCTTGCTGTACAAAACGCATATGAAAAGGCGAAAACCATCAGCACGGCGCTTGGTGTTAAATTAAATCCAGTTCCCGTTTCAGTCATAGAAGGAAATGACTTTCCGAGACCAGTCCATGAATACCATACACCTATGGTCAAAGGCGTTTCGACCACGCAAATCCAGCCCGGGAAACTTACAATTGAAGCTTCGGTCACCTCCGACTACATTTTTGATGGCATGTAAACGATAATGCTCAAGTATATATTGGCAAAAGGAATCGTTGAAAGTTTCTTTGTGCCAAGATTATGAATCCTAAGATTACGCTTGTGGAGCTCGATTACAACCACTTATTCCAGTTATCCAATAGGTTCACTTACTATTTTCATGGACGAAGAAAAAGGATTAAGCCCCGAAGAGCTTAATCCTTTATTCATACTTACTGACAAGATTATATAGTTCCATTTTCGTAATTGGCCCCTGGATGTATTCGCGAATGACACCTTTTTTATCGATTACGAATGTTTCAGGCTGCTTAAGCACGCCATACATTTTGGAAACCTTTGAATTATAATCGAATAAATAAGTTGATGAGCCGGTATCGTGCTTTTTAATAAACTTTTTCACCCTGTCGCGGGTTTCACCCCTATCGATGATGAGCAATTTATATTTATCACCATATTCCCTTGAAAAGGCTTCAAGTTCAGGAGCTTCATCCACACATGGAACACACCAGGTTGCAAAATAATTCAGGACGACAACCTTTCCTTCATAATCTGATAGGCTGGCCATATCCCCATCAAGGTTTTCAAGTTCAAATTTAGGAGCCGGATCCCCTTGCCGCGGGATGTCCGCTTTATTCGCCATCGTGTAGGAAAAGTAGCCAAACATCCCGATTGCCAGCAAGAGAATGGTAAGCTTTATTATCTTTTTGTTTAACGATGCTGATTTGGTCAAGTCGCCTGTCTGGGCCTCTTCCGTTTTTTCCTTGATTTCTTCCTGCATCATGGTATTTCCTCCAAATCCAAATTGCTCGAATCCACAGAAACGGCGGTTTCCGGCCACATGTCCTCACCGGCCATGAAAATCCTTACTTATCGTGGAGTTTTAAAAATTCAATTTCCTTCTTAAGCTTGCTTTGGCGTTTTCCCAAAATCACCAGATACGAGAAAATGACAATCCAGGCTACTGAATAGGCCGCATACATGTATTCCATTTTAGTTTCCTCCTAATTTTCAATAGATTCCCTTATCTTTTCTTTATAGTTTGAGACTTTAATTTTCATATTCTCAAGGGTTACACCTTTATTTAGTAAATATGTGTAAAAGAAAGTCAGTGCTGTGATGGTCGCAAGCAGGGCAACGAGCATGGTATCGTCTATGCCGCCGCCCTTTTGGGAAGGCCCTTCACCGAAAACGATTGGATGGAACTTTGAATTCCACCAGCGGATGGCAAACCATACAATCGGTACATCCGCGAAACCGATGATTCCGAATACGGCCGCCAGGCGGGCTTTCTTCTCCCAAACTCCATCCATTTGATGAATCATAATATAAGCCATGTAGATAAACCAAAGGACAAGAGTCGTAGTCAGGCGCGGTTCCCACGCCCACCATGTGTTCCATGATGATTTTGCCCAAATGGGGCCAGTTGTAAGGACGATTGTTGTGAAAACCACCCCGATTTCAGCTGAGACGAATGCATACGTATCAAAAATCCGTTTTCTTTTAAACAAGTATAAAATACTGGAAACAAATGTTACGAAAAATGCAAGGAACCCTGTCCAGGCTGATGCGACATGGATATAGAATATCTTTTGGACAGCTCCCATCGTTACTTCAATCTTCGCATACATAAAAATAAGGTAAATTGCAGCGAGTACGGATACAACGGTTGCGCCGAAAAGGATTTTCGGCATCACCGGTTTGCCGATCGCGGCCGCCCCCGGCTTGGCGAGCGGCTGGTGCTGCTTCTCAATATTTACGCTCATCACCTATACCTCCAACACATAGTCTATTAACAAAAAGCAAAGGACAAAGAAAATAACATCATACGCCCCTATGAGCTGCATCCACGCAATGGCCGTTGGCAGCTTCTCTATATTGGTTAAAATGATCTTCGTCGACTGGACGGCCCCAATCAATATCGGGCTTGTTATTGGAAACAGCAGGAGAGGCAATAGCATCTCGCTGCTTTTCGAATTCGCCGCCAAAGCCGCAAGGAATGTTCCAATCGCAATAAAACCGAAACTGCCTATAAAAAGGACGAGGATGAAATATGGAAAGCTTCCCATATATTTAAAATCGAAAAGAAGGAATAAAAACGGCAGGGAAACGATTTCAACAATCAGCATCATCGCAAAATTGGCGAGCATTTTTCCAAGATAGATGCCCGAAGCTTCAATCGGCGCTATGAGGAGCCCTTGCATCGTATCGTTTCTTTGTTCGGAAATAAACGACCTGTTCAGCCCAAGTATTCCGGAAAAAACAATGATGACCCATATTACCCCGGGAACGACCGCTTTTGTAAAATTGTTCTGTGGGTCGAAGGCTATGCTGAAAATCAGGATGACAAGGCCCGCAAATATAAGCATCGTTGCCAGTACTTGTTTTGTTTTCAATTCCGATTTTAATTCTTTTGATGCGATTAAGAGGGCAGGCCTGAAAATATTCATGATACTCCCTCCACCTGGTGCGAATATTTCTCATTCAGTGTAGTGATGTTGCGATTCCGCAGGATGAAATCGTCGGCTATTTTTCCATTTTTGACAATCACAATCCTGTCGCATAGTTCCGCCGCCTGTTTGAAATCATGGGTGACCATTAAGATGGTGGCTCCATTTTCCTTCATCGAAAGAATAACATTGTTCAGGATGCCAATCGCCCCTTGGTCAAGCCCGGTGTGCGGCTCATCAAGAAGCAGGATGGAAGGTTCATGGATAATCGCCCGTGCGATTGCGATTCTTTGAATCATCCCCCGTGAAAAGTTTTTGACAGGATCGTTCAGGAAAAACGATAATCCCACTTCCTTGACGAGCTGGACCGCCCTCTCTTCCGGATTCTTTACACCATAGATTTTTGCGAAAAAAACAAGGTTTTCAAGAGGAGAATAGTGGTCATAGAGCAGGCTTGAATGGGGAAGATATCCGAACAGCCTCTTTATTTCCCCCGGATTCTTCTTCAAATCATATCCGCCAACCGCCACTTCTCCCGAAGACGGTTTAACAAGGGTGGCCAGCACCTTTAAAAGCGTGCTTTTTCCTGCTCCATTTGGACCGAGGATGCCGACCGTTTCCCCTTTTTTAATGGAGAGGTCAATCCCCTTAAGAATCGTTTTATTGTCCGCCTGCTTCATCAGTTTTTTTATTTCTATCACACAGAGACCCTCCCGCTCGGCTGTTACTCTACGAACCTTCTTAGTCCCAGCTTCACTTTTACAAGATGCTGTTTGTAGGCATCGATTTTGGCATTGTATTCCTCTTCGGTGAGGAGCCCATTCCCATAGGTATCCTCCAATTCAAGGATTTTGTCCATTATCGTATTTTGCTTAGCCATGAGTAGCTTAAAGGCTTTCTCATCCGCGTCATTTTCCAGCCTTTCTGCCTCCGCCCGGTTCTTGAGGCGGAAATAGGAAAAATAGGAGATTCCAGCGATTAGGATGGCAGCTAGGACGATCATTAAAACATGTGGGTTGAAGCTTTTTAAAGGCGATTGATACCACATCCGCAAATGGCCGGGATTGTGAAACGCGGGTGATTGCTTCGTTACTACGTTTTCTTTTCCCTTATCCGCTCCTGCCTGGTTTGCTTCGTCCACCTTTGGCTGAATGTCCTTGTTGTAAATCATTATGACTGGCTCGTTTGCAGGTATGGATTCTACACTGTACCCTACATACTTCTGATCTTCAAAATTGAACAATCCCTGATTGGTTGCTTCGGCGCCCTTGAATTCAATGCTGCCCATCCCTTCCGGTACAAGCACCTGCATGATTTGGGCCGGGTAGTCAAAGGTAAGATTAATTTCTTTGCCCGCCGGCATCCGGTAGCTGTATGGAAGGACGATTGTCTGGCCTCCCGGTATTGGGTCAGTTGTAATAAAACCCTTTTCTGTTTGTTCCATGGCGATTTTTCCATCAAGAAAATTAAGGCTCGTGCTGCCTTCCGGCAATGTCACGGTAAGTACCGCGCCGCTTTTCCCGTCACCCTTATATTCCGAAGGATCCGTATTGGTGTAATTCACCATGTTCATCATATTCGTCGACCCATCCTCCGCCGGGCTTACGACCAGGTAGTGCATATCAATCATGATTTTTGATTCGGCGGCGGCGCTGGCTCCAACGGGCGCAAGCATCAGGAGGCCGAGGAGGAATAACGTGATTTTCTTAATCACTTTCCATCCCCCTTTTTCCTTTTCTGCATGGAAGCTTCGATTTCCCGTTCCACTTCAGCCATTAGGTCACTATCAATTGCTTTTTGAGAGGGAGTTTCTTCCTCACGCATAAGCTTCGCCACCTGGCTCTCGTATTGCCTTTTTAACTGGCGGTAGTCGCTTTCAGAAAGTTTATCCATTTTGAATTCAAACTCTATTTCATTCAATGTTGTAAGCAATGCTTCTTTTGTTGCACCGTTGGACTGGCTTTTCCTTGTATGGTCAAGGAATGATTCTTCCTTGAAAAGCGGCATCAGCACCAGGTAGAGGCAGCCAAGCGCAAACACTGCGGTCAGGAGCATTGAAATGATTGAAATGCCTTCCATTCTGTTCACATCCTAAAGATACTTTTTTCGTTCCTCATCAATGATTGATGAAAGAATTTCACTTTCCACTTCGTCCCGCCCAGTCTCTTCTTCAATTTGTCCGTTTGCCTGGCCTTTCTTTCTGACCCACTTCCGGATAACAAAAACCAGTGCTGTGCCCGCTCCCCCAAGTGCGACAAATGGTAGGACCCATGCTGTCAGGCTGAAGCCTTCTTTTTCCGGAGCTGTCAGGATTTCTTCTCCGTAAATGCCAATATAGTAAGCGCGGATTTCATCTTTATCCATGCCCTTGTTCATCATATCAACAAGGTCTTTTTTGAACTCAACAGTCAGGTTGCACGTATTCGGGTCGCATTCATAATGGTCCTGGCCGCACCCGCAAGTACAGGAAAATTGTGATGCGACAGCCTTGAATTCCTTCGATTTGTAATCAAATTCCTTTGCAAAAGCCGGGAACGCTGCTGCCTGGACAAGGATCACGGCCAGCAGGATAGCTGAATATAGTTTCTTTCGCATATTAAGCAACCTCCCTTGAAGCGCCCGTATACCTTGGAGTTGTGCCCTGGAATCTGCCATTCCAGACTGCGAATATCGAACCAGCCACAATAAGGAATGAACCGAACCACATCCAAGTCATCATTGGGATGACCTTTACTATGAAGGTTGCCCTTCCGTCATCTTCCCACGCGCTGAGAATGATATAAAGGTCTTCCTTGGCGCTTGAAATAAGGGCTACTTCCGAGGACGGCTGATCCCAGTTTCCGTAGAATACTTTTTCCACCTCATAGCTTCCTAGGCGTTTCCCATTTTTGAATATCGTCAGGTCGGCATACACAATATCATTGATGCCTTCGGATTTTTGATCAAGTTTGTCATAATTGATCCTATAATCGTCTATTTCTATCGACTGGCCAATCGGAATTGTTTTCATTGTTTCATGGTCATAGTTCTGTGACCCGATGATTCCAAGCGCAATGAAGGCGATTCCCAAATGCACGATATACCCGCCATAGCGGCGCCGGTTTTTTGTCATTAGCCTGTAAAGCGCGACAGGCACGTTTTCATTCGTCATTTTCCTTCTTGCTTTTACGCCTCTGTAAAATTCAAGATAGTGTGTTATCAAAAGTAGGATAATGACCCCATAGCCGATGACGGCCCATGCCTTTTGGATGCCGAGGACAACCATCAGCGCCATCGCGGCCACAGCGAGGATGGCGGGTATCAGGAAGTTTTTCTTCAGGTTTTTCAATGATGATCTTTGCCATGCAAGAAGCGGACAGACAGCCATGACAAACATCATGGACAGAAGGATGGGCGCCTGGACCGCGTTAAAAAATGGTATGCCGACTGTTACTTTTGTTCCCCTTACCGCTTCAGATACGAGCGGGAAGATGGTTCCCCAGAATACAGCGAATGCGGATCCGACAAGCAATAGGTTATTGATTAAGAAAGAGCTTTCCTTTGAAACGAAAGAGTTGAACTCTCCTGCGCTCCGCTTGATCAGATTGTAGCGGCTCATCAGGACATACATCGCGCCAATGACGGCCACTCCCATGAAAATCAGGAAGTATAAACCCAGATTTGAGTTTGCGAATGCATGGACGGATGTAAGGACACCGCTTCGTACAAGGAAGGTTCCAAAGAGAGTGAGAGCATAAGAGATTATGATTAAGCTAATATTCCATACCTTCAACATGTTCTTGCGTTCCTGGATCATGACCGAATGCAGGAAGGCCGTTGCTGTCAGCCATGGCATGAAGGAAGCATTCTCAACGGGATCCCATGCCCAGTATCCGCCCCAACCAAGCTCCACATAAGCCCATTGGCCGCCGAAAATATTCCCGAGGCTTAAAAACAGCCATGCAATGATGGTCCATCTTCTTGTCATCTTGATCCAAAAATCGTCCATATTTTTTAGAATCAACGCGGCCATCGCGAATGCGAACGGTACCGCCAGACCTACATAGCCCAGATAAAGCGTAAGAGGATGAATAATCATTCCCGGATTCTGGAGCATTGGATTCAAGCCTTTTCCTTCGAGCGGCACATCTGGCAAAATCGCAAATGGCTTTGCGACAAACCCGAGAATCAGGAAGAAGAAAACAGCGTTCCCAAGCAAGATTGACATGATATAGGGAATCATGGGATTCCCTTTCATTTTCCGGGAGAATACGATCATTACAATATAAAGTGTCAGAAAGAACGTCCAAAGGAGGAGCGACCCGGCATTTCCAGCCCAAAGGGCGGTAAGCTTATAAATAATCGGAAGCTCGCTGCTTGTATAATCGTTGACATATTGATATTGGAACTGTGATGTTCCTAACAAATAGAATAATGAAAGCATGGCCAGCGAGGCGCTGATGAATAATCCGAGCACCGCCCCTTTTCCGCTGTTTATCAGCTTTTGCCTCTTAACGGCAATCCCGTAAGTTGTCACAAGCAAGCCATACACGGCAAGGGCAAGGCCAATATAGATTGTTGCATTCGCGAATAAATACATTTGTCTCCACCTTCTTTAGTTTTGGCCTCTACTCTTCGCTGGAAGGCTTTTTATTTAACTTATCCTTATGTTTTTCAGGGTCATAGTTCTTCATATCTTCGCCTTCATACTTCGATGGGCACCTGGTCTTTACGGTTTCCGCGACAAATGTGTTTTTTCCGGTCGGAGCTCCCTGGAGGATTGTAATGACCCCTTCCGAAAAATTGTCTGGCCTTACCCCATTGTGGACCACATGCATGACATTGCCTTCGTTGTCTTTCACATCGAATTTAAGTTCAATTTTATCGGCGTTCCATTTGATTGAGTCTTCGATGAGCAATCCTTCCACAGTGACAAAGTCATCTTTATGCTGTTCCTGGCTGGCGAGCAAATCTTTTAAGGTAAGTTCCACTCCGCTCGATCCGGGAGTCGCGGCCATTAAGAGAAAGACAATTGCCCCCGCGATAATAAACCCGCCAAGCATAACGATCGTATTTTTTTTCATTACCTTCTCCCCCTTAAATTAATTTTTTTACTTGTTCATTGTACGTTTCCTGGTCTATTTTCCCATTTAATAGCTTTTTTCGGAGTTCCTTGATTTCTTCGTCGTTTGATGGTTTCATCTTTTGTTTTTGCGGCGCCTTCCCGCCTTTTTCCTTCTTGTTCTGAGCCGTATTTTTCTTGTTTTCTTTCTTGTTTCTTAACCCAAAGAACACAAACATTCCGGCAATGATGATGGATGCGCCGATGATGACTCCCCCGGCTGCCCCGATGATTGGCCGGTTATTGTCCCCGCCGTTCCCTCCGCTGTTTGCCGTGACCTGGTCAGTTGCTGTTGTGCCATTATGGTTTTCGTCATTCGGCGCCTTGTTTTTATTAATCATTGAGAGAGTTGAAGCGTTGCCTTCTTTTTTGTAGGATACGTTGTATTTATAAGAACTTCCTTTTTCGGCTGCCTTTACTTGATAAAAGGCGATCTGTTCCCCGTAATCGCTTTTTTGCGTGCTGGCGGGCTTTGGCTCGAGTGTGATATCGGTTGATTTCAAAGGTGCGTATACTATGACATCGAGTGCTTCAATGCTTGCCGGAGCCGTATATTCATAGGTAAAGCTTTTCATATCCCCCACTTCAATGGGATTGGAATAATATTCGACAACAAACTTATAAACAGCATCTTTCTTTATCGGGTTTTGCGGGGTAAAGGAGATAACGCCTTTTTCTTTATCAACTTCGTATGGCCGCTGGACTTCCGGTTTATCATCGCTTGGAAATTCCGCAACGAGGTAAACCTGGAAATTTTTCTCCTTGGCCGGTACGGGTACTTCAACCTTTCCGCTGAAATCCTGGCCGGTTTTATTCGTAATTGTTCCGTACTGTCCCACCAATAGGGACGGTTCTTCTTTTGGCCAATTTTCTGGATAATCGAATTCAGGCATTACCTGGATCTGCATTTCCTTGTATGGAAATTGCTCTGGAGAAAAATTTCCTTCCGCTTTTACGCCGGAATCGGCAATATAGATACCGGACGAAGCAATCAGTAAAAAAGCAATCATTTTTTTCAGCATAGTAGTCCTCCTCGGCAAGTGAAAAACATATGACTAGAACGTACTATTTTTCACTATAGTCCTCTTTGGAATAAATATAATCGACGCAGTAACCCAATTGTTGAGGCACTCTTGAACATTTTGTTAAAGGGGGGAAAACGTTGCGGTTTGGACAAAAAAACAACATAATTTGTTCACAAATAACCCCTTACCCAAGCAGCTGTATAATGGACGCTATTTTCCACCAAATATTGCTTTATTAACTATTTGTGAAATTCTTAACAATCGTATTGTTATGAATACAGAAAATAGATTTCCAGGTACCCAGGGCAAAAAAATTTCCATATTCTTCGGTTCTAAGATAACTATAAAGCCTATTGTTTTTTACCGGTAATCATGTTTTTGACTTTTTTGTTAAACATGAGCGAAACAAGTTTTTTCTTCCGCGGTATCCAATGTACCAGTTCTTATTTCTGGCTTATAATCAACTTAGGAGGGCGTGAGTAATTTGAAGAAGTTTTTGTTCCTTTTTATTGCAATTCTTCTGGCGGGATGTGGCGCTGCGAAGTATGAAACGGTTTCAGTGGATGAAGCATTGAAGCTGGTTACTAAAAATGAGGTAAAAATTCTTGATGTCAGAACCCCGGATGAATACAATGGCGGCCATATTCCAGGTGCCGAACTTATTCCCCTGCAGGTCCTCGACGGCCTGGCGGAAAATCTGGACAAAGAGGAAGTCTATCTTATTGTTTGCAGAAGCGGAAACCGTTCCCAACAAGCAAGCGATCTTCTGGCTTCAAAGGGGTTCAAGGTTATCAATATGGAGGGCGGTATGAACGCCTGGACAGGAGAAATTGATCAGTAAAAGAAACCCCGGCGAAATCGGCAGGGGTTTCTTTTATTCTTCTTTTTCAAGGGAACGGATATACGCTACAACATCGGAAATATCCTTTTTGCTTAATTGGCGGACCCCATCAAGCCCTTTTAGCGATGGGGCCATCCTGGTATTTTCCCGGCCATAGGCCGTGTTGATCCAGATTTGTTGATCGGTGGAGTATTTTAGGTAATTAGGATGGGCAAGTACCGTCCCCATCTTCGGTTTTCCTGCTCCTCCTTCCCCGTGGCATTGGATACAGGACCTTTTGTAGATCTTTTCACCGGTTTCGGCATTTCCGGCGATGGGATCCGGGACATCAAATTTCATTTCTCCTTTTTGCCAGTCGCGGATAAAGGCAACCACATTTTTCAACTCTTCTTTGCTGAGCCTCGGCCCATACGCGGGCATGGCCGCTTCCGGCCTTCCCTCTGCTATATAATTGACGAGATCGTCATCACTGGCGGAACTTAAAAATACTTGGCTGTTTAAGGATGTCCCTGCATTAGCGCCTTCTCCTTTTCCATTATCCCCATGGCAAATGGCGCATTGCTGCTTATAGACCTTTTCACCCGCCTGGACAGCTTGGGCATTCTTTCCCTGGAACCCATTAGCCGTCATGAAAACAGCCAGCCCAATGAGCACGATGAGAATATAGAAACCAATCAACACTTTCTTTTTCATGGCAGCACCATTTCTTTGGCCCCGAAGAGGCGGCATGGCCAAAGCCCTTTTCTATCAATTTTTCATCATAACATTTTAAAAATAACCGTGGCTCTCCCACCCCGGGTTGCATACTATACAGTTTTCTGCAGCCATCCTTCCTGGAGAGCAAAGGCAGCTACCTGGGCGCGGTTATTCATATGAAGCTTCTCCATGATATTTCGTATATGGTTCTTAACAGTATTTTCCGAGATAAAAAGAGTGCATGCGATCTGGCGGTTTGTCATTCCTTTTATGACTTCGGAAAGAATCTCCTTTTCCCTTCTTGTTAACATATTGCTTTTCGGAACGGAATTCCCCGAAACTAATGGGTTAGGGAACTTGGTGATATTAGAGATGATTTCCTTCGCTATTGGTCCCGAAATGACATATTCGCCCCTGCTGGCCATGTGGATGAATGCAAGCAGTTCATTTGGCAGCAGGCTTTTCAGTAAATAGCCTTTTGCCCCGTATCGAAGCGCCTCCATCATACCTTCTTCATTGTTGTCCACGGACAGAACAAGGATATTGCTCTCCGGCAAATCCGCTACCAGCTGTTTCATGATCCCGATTCCGTCTTCGGAGGGCATGTTTACATCCATAAGGATTACATCCGGCTTCAGGGAGACGGCCATTGACAAGGCCTCGCAGCCGGTTCGCGCTTCCCCTACCAGTTCCAGGGTTGGCTCCTCATTCAGGATTGTTTCAAGCCCTTTCAGGAACATATAATTTACGTCGACGATTAATACTTTCAGTTTTTCCATCAGGCATGGAGCCTCCCTTATTCTGGGGGCAACGGGAATACCGGCATATGGCTGGCCGCCACACCAATAATCACATTTCCCACTTGATTACGATTGATTATGTTCATTGTAGTCCCCCCTAGCGGACGATTACTAGTTACCCTAGCCGGTTTTAAAAAAATGTTCATAATTACAAATGGAAATCTTCACAATATCTTCATAAGTTTATGCTTAAAAGAAAAGCGTAGGCGCCCGTTTAGCGCCGTATGGACTGGAGGACCCCGATGGAGATAAAGGAAACACGATGAGCCTAAGCGAATCAATGTTGACTTATCGTAGCGAGGGGACCGAAGTACACTAGGCGCTGGGCGCCGGAGCTGGACAAATAGAAAAGCGTAGGCGCCCGGTTAGCGCCGTATGGACTGGAGGTCCCCGATGTTGACTTATCGTAGCGAGGGGACCGAAGTACACTAGGCGCTGGGCGCCGGAGCTGGACAAATAGAAATGCGTAGGCGCCCGGTTAGCGCCTCTTATAGAAATACAAAATCCAAAAAAGGCCGGCTATCGGGGTTACCGATGCAGCCGGCCTTGGGGTTTACATATTGTGCATATCGTGCCCGCCGCCTAGCGTCGGGTCGAGCATGCCAAAAATCATCGCTACATGGGCCACTATGAGGAAAAGCCCGACGAATGAAACATGCAGCTTCATTTTTCTTCGTTCAGGGCTATTTTTCATGACGATTCCCATATCAAGCAGGGCCATTCCGAGCAATGGGACTATACCAAGGAGATAAAAAGTTACCGCGACAAAATCGATCCATCCATGCCATCCACCGTTCAGGGTAAGAGGCAGCCACGCATTTTTCATCAAATAAACAAAGATGCCGGAGAAATAAATACCAGCTATTATGCTCGAGATTTTGTTAACTTTCCGTAACCTGCCATTGTAACTGCCTGTAAATAGTATTCCAAGCTCTGTTATGGCGATCGTTTCCGCGAGAATGACGACCGCTGCCATAAAAATGAGCAGGTTCCAGGGCTGGTTATCCGCTAGCAATCCCATATAGTGAGTCATGTTCATTGTACATTCTCCTTTTTATCCGGCTTACAGTTAATATAAAAAATAAATATGCAGAAACTTAGCAGAATACGCGAACACTTTGTTAACGATGGCACATGATTTGATGGAACAGAAGAATAAAATTTTTGAAATATACTAAGGGTACCTCTGGCAGGAAATGAAAAAATCCGGCTCCCATATAGCGGGGCCGGATTCATTTTAATTTTTTATCGGGAATTACGCGCGTGATACATAGCTGCCATCTGTCGTATTAATGATCAGACGGTCACCCTGGTTTACGAAAAATGGCACATGGACAACAAGGCCAGTTTCCATTGTAGCCGGTTTGGAACCGCCGGAAGCTGTATCTCCCTTGATTCCCGGCTCTGTTTCAGTTACTTCAAGTTCAACTGTATTCGGAAGTTCAACACCGAGTGTTTCTCCATGGTACATCATAATGGAAACTTCCATGTTTTCCTGAAGGAATTTTAATTCGTATTCAATCACGCTTGCTGGCAGCTCGATTTGCTCATAGGATTCATTGTCCATGAAAATGTGCTGCTCGCCGCTTGCATAAAGATATTGCATCCTGCGATTGTCAATTTGAGCTTTCGCGACTTTCTCCCCGGCTCGGAATGTTTTTTCATTCACATTGCCTGTGCGGAGATTGCGAAGTTTTGAACGGACAAAAGCCGCGCCTTTTCCCGGTTTGACATGCTGGAAATCCATAACCCGCCAAATGCCACCGTCTACCTCGATCGTTAGCCCTGTACGGAAATCGTTAACTGAAATCATTTGTGTTCCTCCTAGTTCCTTAAAGAATGATCAGTTCCTTCGTTGAGTGCGTAAGGGATTCATTGTGGTCAAGCGTTATCACAGTATCATCCTCGATACGTACGCCGCCAAGCCCAGGAATATAAATGCCTGGTTCCACGGTGACAACCATGCCCGGTTCAAGGATCGTCTCGGAAATCCTTGACAGGGACGGCCCTTCATGGACTTCAAGCCCGATGCCATGGCCAGTGGAATGGCCAAAATGTTCGCCATAGCCCTTTTCGGAAATAAGGTTGCGGGTTAGCGCATCGGCTTCCTTGCCTGTCATGCCTGGCTTAATGCCGGCCATGCCGCGAAGCTGGGCTTCAAGCACAATATCATAGATATCCCTTAACTTCTGGTCAGCGGCACCCACCGAAACGGTCCTGGTTATATCAGATACATACCCTTTATAATAGGCACCAAAATCAAGAGTTACAAAATCGCCAGTCTCGATCACTTTATCGCTGGCGACCCCATGAGGCAAAGCCGAACGGTGGCCAGAAGCGACGATGATATCAAAAGAAGAGGAAGAGGCTCCAGCCTTCCGCATGAAAAATTCAAGCTCATTTGAAACTTCAAGTTCTGTTTTGCCCGGACGGATAAACTCCAGGATATGTGTAAACGCAGCATCTGCAATGCCCGCTGCTTCCTTTAATATCTTAATCTCTGCATCCGTCTTAATCAAGCGCAACTTTTCAATCGCACCATCGACCGGAACGAGTTCTCCTTCATAAACCTTTTCATACGACTTATACAGCGCATATGTAACATGATTTTGCTCAAAGCCAAGCTTTGTTATTCCCAGTCGCTTTGCCTGCTGGGCAACTTCTTCCTGCATCGTGCCACCGTGCTTTACAACTTCAAAGCCCTCGCATTGATTCGATGCCTGTTCAACATACCTGAAATCGGTAATAAAAAATGCCTTTTCCCCGCTAATCAAAACAGCGCCGGCAGACCCAGTGAAATTGGAGATATAACGGCGGTTAAACCCGCTCGTAATCAGCATTCCGTCAATTCCTAATTTGCCGAACTCATTCCTCAGTTTCTCCAGTTTTGACATTACAGTTCCCTCTCCTTCTCCATTTCCATCAGGGCAATTAAGGCAAGTTCATATCCTTTTGCGCCCAAACCGCTAATTTGCCCGCGGCAAACAGCAGCCGTAACAGAAGTATGCCTGAAATTTTCCCGTGCATGGATATTCGATATATGTACTTCGATAACAGGGACCCGGATTCCTGCAATCGCATCCCGAATCGCATAGCTATAGTGTGTATATGCGCCCGGATTAAAAATAACCCCCGTAAACCCGGCTTCTTCCGCTTCCTGAAGCCAGTCGACAAGGGTTCCTTCATGATTCGATTGCCTGCACTCAACCTCCGCCCCATTGGCGGCGGCAAGATTGGCAACGGCGGACTCGACGTCTTTCAATGTCCCCTGCCCATAGACTCCGGGTTCCCGTTTACCAAGCATGTTCAAATTCGGCCCATTTAACAGCAAAAATTTCTTCATAATCCGATTTCCCCAAATCTTGAATTTGCCCCTAAGCCGGGGCATTATTTTCTAAATCATTCTATCATACTCCGGTCCATTCTCCTACTGGGATACTTTTCAGGACTCCCCCCGATTACGATAGTCCCAGGAAATCGAATACCCGATGAAAACGCCGTAAAGGATGAACAGGCAAATGGAAGTTACCAATGTATTTTTATCAATCGCACCAAAAGGCGAAATTCCGGGAAACATCGGATTTAAAAGGAAAAAAATAAGCAGGAACAAAAGAACCCCATATATGATGCCAGAAAGCAGCCCATCCCTTTTCTTTAACAACGCTGCATAAATAAAGGAAGCCCCAATTGAAACAATCCCAATCAGGACAATTGCGACCAATGTTCCCAACCAGCCATTTTTCCACGACCCAAGCGCCCATGGACCGAGGACCACCCTGGGGGCAATTTTAGTAAAATGAAAATAATAGCCTATTTGGCCGATGAAACTCCAGATTAAACCTCCCCACAAGCCGGTTAGCAAAACGAGCTTTCCAAATCCGTTATCACCGGATAAACCCTTATTTTCCTTAACATTATTGTTTTCCATTGTTACCAATCCTTTTTTAAAAGAGTTCATTTGTCTGGCATAGTATGTACGGTTAATCCATTTTTCCTTCATGATAAGCAGATTTTTAGTCGGAAAAGGAAAGTCAAACCTAGTTGTTTTAGCGTTTTTCTAGTAAAATATAGGCAAGTACATCCAGCCTGCAGCTGAGTGTGCAACTTCATGATTAGGTTGGTGTAAGAATGGCAAATGAAAAAAAACCAATATACGGAGGGCAAGCGGTCGTCGAAGGGGTGATGTTTGGCGGAAAATATCACTATGTTACAGCAGTCCGGCGGAAAGATGGATCGGTCGATTATTTCCGGTTGCCCCGCAAAACCCACCCGTTTGTCGCTTCCTTGAAGAAAATCCCTTTTCTCCGGGGAATCGCCGCAATCGTGGAAGCAAGCGCGAACGGCTCAAAACACCTGAATTTTTCAACTGAACGCTATGATATAGACCCGAAGGACGATGAATTAATTGAAAAGCAGGAAACGTCCAAGCTCTCCATGTATCTTGGCGTCGCGGCAGTGGGGGTTATCTCCTTTCTTTTCGGGAAATTCCTTTTCACGCTCATTCCCGCCTTCCTGGCCCACCTGGCATCACCGATTTTTCCAGGCCGTCCCGCCCAGGTCCTAATCGAAGGCCTTATCAAACTGATCCTGCTTCTTGCATATATATATACTGTATCGCTTACCCCTCTCGTAAAAAGGGTATTCCAATACCATGGGGCGGAGCATAAAGTAATCAACTGTTTCGAAAGCGGATTGGAGCTGACTGTTAAAAACGTCCAGTCCAGCTCACGCCTTCATTACCGATGCGGTTCAAGCTTTATTTTATTTACGGTTATTGTCGGTGTGTTCGTCTACATGCTTGTTCCGGCAGAACCATTGTGGGTCCGCCTATTAAACCGTCTCGCGCTTATCCCTGTCGTGCTTGGAATCTCTTTCGAAGTCCTTCAGCTTACAAATAAGCTCCGTGATGTTCCTATCCTCAGGTGGCTCGGGCTTCCCGGGCTCTGGCTTCAGCTTTTGACAACAAAAGAACCTGACGACAGCCAGGCGGAAATCGCCATCCTCTCGTTTAAAGAACTTCTAAAAATGGAAAAGGATAGTGAAACACAAAAAGCAACAGAAGAAATTGTCTAAATTCCTTCTAGCGCGTGTTTAAAATTGGGGGAATATGCTTATGATGCTCTTAGGGAGGTGGCTATCTTGAAAAAACGGAAATCCGTTCTTTTTGCAGGCGCACTTATACTTTTGGCGGCGATTGGCATGGTCGGGATGCTCGTTGATAATCCCGTAGGCTTTATCCGGAGAATCGCACTCATTGCCCTGATCAGCTTTATTGTATATTTAATTTTCCGCCGATTTATTGGCGCCGGCCCCGGTCCCGCAAGGAAAGAGCAACGGGCATTCCTCAAGGCTGCCAGGGAATCCAGAAAACGGAACGGACATAAAAACGACTCTGCCGGGCGCAATGTCATCCATGGTTCACTCGCATCATTAAGGAAGCCGAAAAAGAAAGCGGCGGCTCACCTGACGGTCATAGAAGGCAAAAAAGGCAAGAAGAAAAACCGGGCTTCCTTTTAGGAAATCCGGTTTTTCTTTTTAGATTAATAGCTCCATTTTCTAAAAAAGGTCTCCGCGCATTGCCGGCCATGGCTAATCAGCTTTTCTTTTTTCTCCGCTGTCAACCCAAACTCCGTGGAGGCCACTCCTGCTGTTGGAATGAAAATGATGTTTTTCGCGTGTTTCCTTGAAATATATCTCGCGTCATGCGCATCTTTCATTGTTTCAAACAATGCCTCAAAAAGCTGGATGGCATTTTTGATTTTGTGCTGTGGATGGTTCTCTGGTTCATGGCTCAGCTGGATTCCAAGGACCGGCCTGACCTTTTTTACGTTTTCCCTGTCAAAAAGCCACATTGGAAAATTGCTCAGCACCCCTCCGTCAACGATAATATTTTTCCCTCCCTCCGCTGCAAGCTTTACCGGTTCAAAAAAATAAGGGATGCTGCAGCTCATCCTAACAGCCTTCGCTACCGGGAAAGTTGTTGGTGATAGCCCGTATTTCGGTAGATCATCGGGAAGGATGATCATCTTTCCGTTTGTCAGGTCGGAAGCCACGACTCGAAGCGCATCCGGGGGAAGGTCACCGAATGTCCTTAATCCCTTTAAGGCAAGTGTTTCAGCAAGCCAATTTTCAAGCGCTTCCCCTTTATATAAGCCCAATTTCCGATACAAGAGGATCCATTTTGTCACCGGGCCCGGGATAAGCAATTTCCTTGAGTCCAATAAATCTGAAAGGTCCAGTTCGTCAAGCAGGGCATGCATCTCCCCACTTGAATATCCCGCGGAAATTAGGCTCGCCACTATAGAACCGGCGCTTGTCCCCGCAACCCTGCAAAACCTGAAGCCCCGCCTTTCGATCGCTTCGCAGGCGCCAACCAGCGCGAATCCTTTTATGCCGCCACCGGAAAAAACTCCATCTATCAGCATGGAAGCCACTCCCGTCGATGTAGTCCTCCTACATCTTTAAGCGGCTTCCTGCCAATATAGTACTGTGGACAAATTGAAAATTTTCACAAATGGCAATTGTTCACGTAAAGTACTGCACTTCGGCTTCGGGGAAATATTCGCTAATGTATCCACGGATTGTCCTTTCAAGTTCCGCGGCTTCTTCCGTCGGGTAAACATATTTGCCAATCCCGTAACGTCCCCATTTATATTTCCGTTTTTCTTCATCCATTTCAAGTTTTGTTTTCGGGTACCGCTTCAGGATGACATTTTTCGCCGGCTTCGTGAACCGGTGCTGAATCATTTCAAATGAAAGCTTGTTGATGAAAACACCATCAAGCGCCGCCCTGAGCCGTTCAAACAGCTCCTGGTAGCCTTCCTCCCAGCCTTCATGCCGGTAAATCGGAGCGACGATAAATCCGAGCGGATAACCGGCGTTGGCCACTTTCCTTGCCGCTTCAAGCCTTTCATCAAAAGAGGAAGTGCCAGGTTCAAAGTTTTTGATGACATACCGGGAGTTTACGCTGAATCTGAAACGGGTTTTGCCATTATGCTCCGCATCGAGCAAATGGTCGACATGATGGTATTTTGTCACGAACCGCAATTGCCCAAATTCAGTCTTTCCGATAAACTCGATGGCTTTTTTAAGGGAATGCGTCAAATGGTCGATTCCGACAATATCCGATGTACAGGCAGCTTCAAATCGGGTGATTTCCGGGGCGCGCTCATCCATGTATTTTTGCGCCTGCTCGAAAATTTCGTCCAAGTTGACGTACGTCCGAATATAGGGCTTTGAACCAAGCGTTGTCTGTAAGTAGCAGTAATGGCAATGGCCCATGCAGCCAGTCGCAAGGGGGATGGCGTACTCGGCCGACGGTTTCGAGGTGTCGAATTTCAGCGTTCTCCTGACACCTACAACCAATGTCGATTTCGCGTTCCGGTACTGCTGCAGTTCATTGTTCCCTGGAATGCCCCGGACCTGGTTATGGGAAGTCGTTTCCCGGATTTCAATCCCCATGCCCTCAAATTTTTCCTTCAGTTCACGGCCAAGCGGATATTCCAAGGCTTGAGGCTCAATATAAACCAATTGCGGCATGAACGGTTTCATTACTCGGCTCCTTTCTTTTGGTCAACTCTATTTAAAGTAGTATTGGCAAAAGAAAGGCAGGAAACAAAAAAAGAGGACGGAAAAATTTTTCCATCCTCCTGTTGATTAAATTATAGACCGCATTTCAGCTGGGCGTTGCAATTTGTGCATGTGTTGCAGCCGCCGATTTCTTTTACTTTCCCTTTGCGGCATACCGGGCATGTGTTGCCGACTTCCGAGCCAATTGTGACATCGGTGGAGCGAAGGTCGCTGATCGTGTCGACAAGGACAACATGCTGCTTGTGTTTCTGTTTCAGCTCAACCGAATCTTCAACTGTGTTTTCTTCAGCCTTTAGGGTAAGCACCTGGGAATCACGCGATCCGTCGACATAGACCGTCCCGCCCTTGGCTCCGCCTTTGTAAAGGCGCTCGTACACTTTTTCCACCTGTTCAACGCTGTAGCCCTTAGGCGCGTTGACCGTTTTGCTGATGGAGCTGTCAATCCAGCGCTGGATGACGCATTGCACATCCGCATGCGCTTCAGGAGCAAGTTCCATGGCGGTCACAAACCAGTGAGGAAGGTTCTCCGGATCCGCTTCTGGATTCTTTTCTAAAAATTCGCTTACAATATCCGCTTTAACTTCGATGAACTTGCCAAGCCTTCCGCTACGGAAGTAAGAAAAGGAAAAATACGGTTCCAATCCTGTAGAAACCCCAACCATGGTTCCAGTAGATCCCGTGGGAGCAACAGTCAATAAATGCGAGTTTCGGATTCCATTTTCCAAAATGGTTTCCCTGACTTCTTCAGGCATTTTTTGCATAAAACCTGTTTCAGTGAATGCCTTCCTTAGGCGGTTCGTTTCCTCATCTGTTTGGCCAACAAGGAATGGGAAGCTTCCTTTTTCCTTCGCCAATTCGACGGAAGTTTTATATGCGGTTACTGCAATGGTTTCGAAAACTTTATCAACAAGTTTGTTTCCCTCTTCGGATCCGTACTCTGTTTCACAATAAATTAATAGATCGTGAAGGCCCATTACTCCAAGTCCTACACGGCGTTCGCCAAGGGCTTGTTTCTTGTTGGCTTCGAGGAAGTATGGAGTCGAGTCAATAACGTTGTCCTGCATCCTTACGCCAGTAGCGACTGTTTTCTTCAGTTTTTCAAAGTTCACTGTCTTTGTTTCTTTGTCCGCCATCGCCGCCAAGTTTACGGCAGCCAAGTTGCAGACGGAATATGGTGCGAGAGGCTGCTCACCACACGGGTTGGTTGCAACTACTTTTTGCCCATATGCCTGGGCGTTTGTCATGTCATTGGCATTGTCGATAAAGAAGATTCCCGGCTCGGCCGAATAAGTGGCGCATATGTTAATCAGGTTCCAAAGTTCTTTCGCTTTAATCTTTTTATAAGTACGGACTTTATAGCCTATTTTTTCCCACTCGCGGACATCTCCGACTTTATGCCATTCTTCGTTATAAATTTTCATCGTTTCCTCGGCGTAGCTTTCGACTGCCGGGAAACGAAGTTCATATTCAGCGTCGTTTTCAACTGCTTCCATGAATTCCTTTGTAAGGGTAACGGAAATGTTTGCCCCTGTTAAAAACTCAGGATTGTGGACGGTGTAATTTCCGCCTTCAGCAAGCTTTTCTTCCGCATCGGCTATGATCCTTTCACTGAACCCGCCATAGCCTGGGATATGTTTATAATTGATGATTCCTTGGTACATTGCCTTTTCCTGCTCTGTAAGCGGGGTGAACTTAAGTTTGTTTTTCGCCTGCTTCTGTATCCAATCATCGGTTGTGTTTTCAATCAGGAACCTAAGGATCCTTGGGTTTTGCATTTTCGAAATAATGAATTCAATGATATCCGGATGCCAATCCGCTAGCATGATCATCTGGGCCAACTATGTTGCGTTGAATCGCTACTTCAACTCTCTAAGTCACCTTAGAGTTCAGACCATATCTTGCACTACAAGAGTACCCTCGCACTTCGGAAACCGCTTGGCCCCTACTCTACTCCCTTCCGCATAAAGCGTGGTTTCGATGGTCGTTGGACCTTCTCCCTATTCTTTAGAACTTAGGAGCTTGGCTGCTGATTGTCTTTATCCACTCGCTGTTTTCAAGCATTCACGCTTACCGTTTCCAGTTGCGTTGTAGCCAGCAAGCCATGTAAAGAGTTCCCAGCAATTCACGAGGTTTATTTATAGACGAGGCACTTCTTCACCACGTCTTGACCCACCTTGCTCAACGAGATGTGTCAGCTTGGCGATGTCATCGAGCCAGGATACCGAACCGGAAGATTTTCCGTTTACCCCTCTGGCTAGTGTCGCACGCGGCCTTAGGGTTGAACCGTTCGTTCCGACTCCGCCTCCGCGGCTCATAATTTCCATGACTTGCTTCCTGTGGTCGGAAATTCCTTCCCGCGAATCCTGCACAAATGGCATGACGTAGCAATTGAAGAACGTTACATCCGTGCCGGCTCCTGCCCCGTAAAGCACACGTCCCGCCGGAATGAAATTCATGTTCACGAGCTCTTCATAAAACTTGTTGAACCACTCGAGCCTTTTTTCTTCTGTTTTTTCAACCGATGCAAGGCCTGTAGCGTTTCTTAGCGCGATCTGCTCATAAAAGATTTCAAGAGGCTTTTCAATCACATCCAAGGACCTTGTAATTACTCCGGTGGTGATTTCCTCCGGAGTGTCAAGAACCCCGCGGAACTCCTCATCGACCATCACCTGGGCTTGTTTCTTTTCCCAGTCGATTTCAAGGATGTAACCCAGTCCCCTTGCCGGGAATTTAGGGTCTTCCTTCACTGTCAGAACGACGAAATCGCCTTTTGTCAGTGTAATCTTTTCGGTGTCCTTGAATGTGTACCTGTCCAGCATGACCAGGCGGGAAACACCTTTGTGGGTAATGTGCATATCCGGCGTAACAGGATGAACCTGCGGGAATAACCTGATATCCTCATTCAGCCTATCAAAATCAATATTTAGTTTTTTTCTTAACGCAACTGACATGATCGCATCTCCTTGTCCAAATTTTCTCATTCCTCATTTGTCGAATTCTTTGCTGTTATGTTAGGTCCAGTTGTTTAATTGGAATACCCTTAACCTATCATACCGAAACCCCCAAAATCAATATATAGTGCCTAAAATATTTTTAGCACCACTATATATTGGGTATAAGGCAAAAGAATAAAATTTTGTCAAAATCAAAATCACTTAAAAAACGAAGATAATGAGAGATTTTGCAGGAATTTCTACATGAGATTATTAATTTTGACATATTTCGAAGGTTGCTCTTTAGAGGAATAATTCAATAGAGAACAGGAAGGGTTTTCCAATCAAACGGAAAAAGAGCGGCATTCCGCTCCCTATCTTCTAAAATTCCATTCATCGTTCTCATAAACGTCCAAAGCAAGTTTTTCGACTTGCAAACGTTGCTCCTCGCTAAGATCATATGGGACCAATTCAATGCCAAGCCCGGTTTCAAACCCATTTTTGAATGCGGATTTCGCTTCTGCCAGGCTGACTGGCTTTTTGCTGACTTCATTAATCGTTACAGCTTTTTTTTTGAAGGAAGCCATCATCCTTTCCTTCACCCTTTCATTCGGGTAACGGAATAAGGAAAAGAGCTTTTCTTCATCAAGATCCAATAAAATGGAGCCGTGCTGGAGGATAACCCCCTTCTGCCTTGTCTGTGCACTCCCGGCAACCTTGCGTCCTTCGACAACAAGCTCATACCAGCTTGGGGCGTCAAAGCAGTTGGACGACCTTGGATTTTTGAGCGAATCCTTCTCTTCCTCCGTTTTTGGAATCGAAAAATTAGCGTCGAGGCCTAAATTCCTGAACCCATGCAGGATCCCCTCGGAAATGACTCGATAGGCCTCGGTTACTGAAGCCGGCATTTTCGGATGGCCTTCGGATACAATCACACTATATGTAAGCTCATTATCGTGCAGGACACCCCTGCCTCCTGTCGGCCTCCTGACAAAGCCAAGACCGAGTCGACGGACCGCCTCCATATTAATTTCCTTTTCAGCTTTTTGGAAATAACCGATTGACAGTGTCGCTGGGTTCCAGCCGTAAAAACGCACCACAGGCGGGATTTTCCCCTCGCTATGCCACTCCAGCATTGCTTCGTCGAGTGCCATGTTAAAGGAGGGAGAACTAGCCCCTGAATCAATGAAATACCATTTTTCCTTCATAACAGCCCTTCTTTACTGGTTAACTAGTACTTGCGCCGTGTTTTAGTCTATCAGAATGAAACTGATAATCCTAGCAGTATGAATTGCCAAAAAGCCCAGCAGAAAAAGAATTTGGGAATTGCCCTTTACTGTACCAAGCTTTGGCTTATATAATAGTACTTGTTGTTGCAGCAAAGCTTGAAAGGGGTACTTTAACGTGAGTCCATTGTATTTTATGCTAGTTATGATTGCCGGTTTCATCGTATACTCGGTCATCATGTGGCTCTATCAGCGCAAAATTGTCAAAACACTTTCAGAGGACGAGTTCCGTGCGGGTTACCGGAAAGCGCAGCTGATTGATGTACGCGAAGCGAATGAATTCGATGCAGGCCATATCCTGGGCGCAAGGAACATCCCGCTATCCCAATTGAAAACACGCATGAAGGAAATTCGTCCTGACCTGCCTGTTTATTTATATTGCCAAAGCGGAATGCGCAGCAGCCGTGCAGCGCAATTCCTTTATCGGAAAGGCTACAAAGATTTAAGCCAGCTTGAAGGCGGATTTAAGAAATGGTCCGGAAAAATTAAAGCGAAAAAATAGTGCGAGGGCCCTTGCAGTAATGCAGGTGGCCTTTTGTATTTGGGGAAATCACCTTTTGTTAAATGTAAAAACCTCAGTCTCATTTGCATGGAAAAGCCCGCACATTTTTACGATGTGCGGGCTTTCCTTTTGATATTCAAAAATGTATAAAACAAGGAACGCTCTCTAAGCATGGCATCTCTCGAAGGAAAAGTGTTTTTCTTTTCCTTGAAGTGCCCAGCGCATGCGACCTTCTATTATTCAGGGCGGTAACGCAGTACCGGTTTCCTTGCCGCAGTTGTTTCATCCAGCCTTCCGACAACGGTCGTGTGCGGGGCTTCCTGGACGATTTCAGGATTTTCTTCCGCTTCCTTTGCGATCTGGATCATTGTGTCAATGAATCCATCGAGGGTTTCCTTCGATTCCGTTTCGGTCGGCTCAATCATAATGCACTCCTCCACATTAAGTGGGAAGTAGATGGTTGGCGGATGGTAGCCGAAATCCAGGAGCCTCTTCGCGATATCGAGAGTACGCACCCCAAGTTTTTTCTGTCTGCGGCCGCTCAATACGAATTCGTGCTTGCAATGGCGGTCGAACGGAAGATCAAAATGAGGCTGCAGCCTTCTCATCATGTAATTCGCATTCAATACCGCATACTCAGTAACAGCTTTAAGCCCATCAGGACCCATCGACCGGATATACGTGTATGCGCGGACATTGATGCCGAAGTTCCCGTAGAACGGTTTGACACGGCCGATTGATTGAGGCCTGTCATAATCGAATACATACTCGTCGCCGCGCTTTGTCACTACCGGTTTTGGCAGGAACGGAATCAGGTCCGCTTTAACGCCGACAGGGCCGGAACCCGGTCCGCCGCCACCATGTGGGCCTGTAAATGTCTTATGCAGGTTGAGGTGGACGACATCGAATCCCATATCGCCAGGCCGGGCCTTCGAAAGGACCGCGTTCAAGTTGGCGCCGTCATAATAAAGCTTTCCTCCCGCACCATGGACGATTTCTGCCATCTCGAGGATGTTTTCTTCAAACAGCCCCAATGTATTCGGGTTTGTCAGCATGAGTGCCGCCGTATCTTCGCCTACAACCCTGCGAAGGTCTTCAAGGTCAACAAGGCCGTTCTCATTTGATTTAACCGTAACGGTTTCAAGACCGGCGACGGTTGCCGAAGCTGGATTGGTTCCGTGGGCGGAATCGGGAACAATTACCTTTGTCCGCTTTACATCATTGTTGGCTTCATGGAATGCGCGGATCATCATCAGTCCGGTCCATTCCCCGTGCGCGCCGGCGGCAGGCTGGAGTGTAACTTCATCCATGCCGGTAATTTCGATCAAATGCTGCTGCAGGTCGTACATCAAACCAAGCGCGCCCTGGACGGAACTTTCGTCCTGGAGCGGATGGATATGGGCGAAACCGCTGTACCTGGCAACATTTTCGTTAATTTTCGGATTGTATTTCATCGTGCATGATCCCAGCGGATAAAAGCCTGAATCGACGCCGTGGTTGCGCTTTGATAGCGCGGTATAGTGGCGCATAATATCGAGTTCGGATACTTCCGGAAGGTTCGGCTCTTCCTCACGTACATAGCCAACCGGGAGTAGACCGTTCAAATCAAGCTCGGGCACATCCATTTCCGGCAGGCTGTAGCCGATGCGGCCTGGTTTGCTTATCTCGAAAATTAGCTGCTGGTCCTGGTTATGCATGTAGATCCCCCAATTCCTTAGCAAAAGTATCAATTTCTTCCTTCGTCCTCTGCTCCGTTACAGCGACAAGCATATGCCCGGCCAAATCCCCGTAATCACGGCCCAGGTCATAGCCCCCGATGATTCCTTTTTGCAGGAGCGCCTGGTTGATTTCCTTGACCGGTTTATTGAGCTTGATGACAAATTCATTGAAGGACGGCCCATCCATGACGATTTCGATGCCATTTTCCTTCAGTGCTTTTTTTGCATAGTGCGCCTTTTGGATATTTGCCGCAGCCATGTCCCTCACGCCTTTTTTGCCGAGGGCGGTCATCGCGACAGACGCGGCAAGCGCGTTCAAAGCCTGGTTCGAACAGATATTTGATGTCGCCTTATCACGGCGGATATGCTGCTCGCGGGCTTGCAGGGTCAACACGAATCCGCGGCGCCCCTGATCGTCATGGGTCTGGCCGACAAGCCTTCCTGGAACCTTCCTCATCAATTTTTCAGTTACAGCGAAATATCCGCAGTGAGGGCCGCCAAACGCCGCGGGGATCCCAAACGGCTGCGCGTCTCCCACGACGATATCCGCGCCGAACTTGCCCGGAGGCGTTAGCACGCCCAATGCAAGCGGGTTGCTCGAGACAACAAACATCGATTTATGCTCATGTGTGATTTCTTCAATTTCTTTCAGCGGCTCAATTCTGCCGAAGAAGTTTGGATACTGGACGATAACAGCTGCGATATCCCCACCCGTCAGCTCCTTCATGGCATCAAGGTCGGTCAAGCCGTCCTTGGATGGGATTTCCACTACATCAATGTACTGTCCCTTCGCATATGTTTTTACAACCTCGCGTGATTCCGGATGCACTGCATCAGAAATCAGGATTTTCTTCCTGCGAGTTTGCGCGGCGCTCAGCATGGCGGCTTCCGCAAGGGCGGTCCCGCCGTCATACATCGACGAGTTCGCGACATCCATGCCAGTGAGCTCGCTGATCATTGTCTGAAATTCAAAAATCGCCTGCAATTCCCCCTGGGAAATTTCCGGCTGGTAAGGGGTATAGGCAGTATAGAATTCGGAACGGGAAAGGACATGGTCGACAATGACCGGCATATAATGGTCATACACTCCCGCTCCAAGGAAAGATGCGTGGCTCTTAAAGTCGGCGTTTTTGCCGGCAAGCACGGCGAGTTCCTTCATAAGGGCTGTTTCTGATTTGGCAGGTTTGATATTGTATTCGCCCTGGAAGCGGACCTTCTCAGGGATATCATTGAACAGCTCATCGACGGAATTGACGCCGATCGTTTCAAGCATTTCCGCCTTGTCTTGTTCCGTCATCGGTAAATAGCGGTGTTTCATCAGGATTTCCCCCTAATTATTTCTTATCCCTTTTGTAAAAAGGGATTGGCACTATTTTCGCTTTCAGCTTTTTCCCTCGGATCTCAACTTCCACTTCGTTGTCCAATTCGGCAAACGCGGTTTTGACCAGAACAAGTCCGATATTCTTTTTCAAGGTTGGGGACTGCGTTCCGGTGGTAACCTCACCAATCAATTCGCCGCCTGAATATACCGGATATCCATGCCTTGGAATGCCCCTGTCAATCATTTCAATTCCGGCAATTTTCCTTGGTACACCATTATCCTTTTGCTGCTTGAGGGCTTCCTTGCCAATGAAGTTATCTTCCTTGTTTAGCTTTACGGCAAAGCCGACTCCTGCTTCAAGCGGTGAAATCTCAGGTGACAATTCCTGTCCGTAAAGGGCAAGGTTCGCTTCGAATCGAAGGGTGTCACGGGCCCCAAGTCCGCATGGAAGCACCCCTTCATCCTTACCTGCTTCAAGGATGCCATTCCAAAGCTTTACCACATCGGCGGGGTCGCAGTAGATTTCAAAGCCATCTTCTCCCGTATAGCCTGTCCTCGATACGAGGGCTTTGGCTCCATTAAGGTCAACAGAGTCTTTAAATTTGAAAAACCCGATATCGGATAGATTATCTTGGCCTGCAAGCTTTTGAAGGACACTCTCGGCAAGCGGGCCTTGGATGGCCAACTGGGCGGTATTGTCAGAAAGATTTTCCATCGTTACGTTACCTTCAAGATGGTCCTTAAGCCATTTATAATCCTTATCCGTATTGGAAGCGTTGACGACCAGCAGATAGTGGTCCGCCCCCATTTTGTATATAAGCAAATCATCAACCGTTCCGCCGTTTTCATAGCACATCGCTGTATATTGCGCGGCACCGTCCTGAACCTTTGAAACATCGTTTGACATCATTTTTTGTAAAAACTTCAGGCTGTCGGGCCCTTTGACTTCAATTTCACCCATATGGGAAACATCGAATAAGCCCGCCCTTGTCCTGACAGCTTCATGCTCTTCCTTAATCCCCGAAAATTGGACCGGTAATTCCCAACCGCCAAAATCAATCGTCTTCCCGCCGTATTGCTTGTAAACATCGAATAACGGCGTCCGTTTCAGTTCCGACATCAATAATCCCCCTTTACTGGAATTCTCCTTCACAAGCCGCAAATTTCCCCCTAGAACCCCAAGCACTCCCGTGGCCTGATTTCCCATTCGCTTCCTTTTTGCCAAAAAGCATTAATCAGCAAAAAAGGACAGAATCCTCCCTTGAATGTAAGAGAGGTCTCTGTCCTTTCACCTGAAAGTTTACCTGAAGCAGGTTTTCCCCTTTGGTGGCTTCATCCTATGTAAAGCGCTCTCCAGAGCCGCGTCCAACAAGGGTTCTTTTGCCTGAGAGATTCGCATGTCTGCTTGCTCCTTCGGCGCTACTGGCGTAGTCTCTCCCCTTGTTATCATCCGCTATTATAATATTTTTCAAACGGGCCATACTAACATTCAGCGAAACTTCAAGTTTCGGGATACTCGTCATGGCACAAAAATGCGCACCCTTGGCCCATAGGCCTCCCTTCAACGTGAAGGTGTCCCAAAAATGCCTTCCTGCTGGGCGGGAAACAAGTGGGAGCGGAGAAAATATTGCATTTATTGAAACTTTTAAAACTATCTTCATCCTATCATTAAACACATCGTTAGGGCAACGGTTTTATGGGTGGTATTGACCCTGATGATTCAAAAAAGAAAACGATTACAATTCCTGGAGGGAATTCTCTTAAACTTTTTGGAAAGGGGTTAATCGCCATGCCTGTTCAAATTGAAATCGATGGGTCCTGGCACGACGATTTCCTGCAAAGGATCGGCCATGACGGCCCATGGGGCAGCTGGGATCTTTACAAACTTGCCGCAGCCGCAGAACAGCATCTAGCCATCCCGGAATTCGAAGGGCTGCAGGCGCCAAAATATCTTCCCGGACTCACCCCTCTCCCTCACCAGCTAGAAGCCGCGAAGCAAGTAGTGGAAAATATGAATGGGAAAGCAATTCTCGCGGATGAAGTTGGCCTCGGCAAAACGATTGAGGCAGGATTAATCTTAAAGGAATATATGATCCGGAGGCTGGTCCGCAAAGTGCTGATCCTCGTCCCCGCTTCCCTTGTTACCCAATGGGCGATTGAATTGAATTCAAAATTCCATATCCCCGCGGTAACGCAAAAAAAATCGTATGTTTGGGAACAGTGCGACGTGGTTGTGTCATCGATTGACACAGCCAAAAGAGTCCCGCACAGGGATATCGTATATAAACAAAACTACGACATGGTAATTATTGATGAGGCGCACAAATTGAAAAATAACAAAACGAAAAATTACGAATTTGTCCAGAACTTGAAAAAGAAATTCTGCCTGCTGCTGACAGCAACGCCGATTCAGAATAAAGTTGAGGAAATTTTCAATCTTGTATCGCTTCTTAAGCCTGGCCACCTCGGCAACGAATCTTCTTTTTTTGATAAATACCGGAAAGATTCCCGCACCGTTGCAGACGATGCCAATTTGAAGGAACTCGTCAACAAAGTCATGATCCGCAACCGTCGCGGAGATACGGGCATCGAATGGACCAAACGCCATGTCCAAACCATACCGATTGAATTTTCCGCCACGGAGCGGAACTTGTACGATGGCATTTCGGATTTGCGTTCTTCCTTGGATTTGGGCGGCACAAGCGCGTTCTCGCTCATTACTCTGCAGCGCGAAGCATGCAGCAGCAGGGAGGCTGTCTATTACACCCTTAAAAATATGCTTCTCCGGAAGGATGGCCCTTCAGGCAAATATGAAGAAAGAATCAATGGTCTAATTGAACTTGTCAACCAGGTGGAGCGGAACTCAAAAGCGGAAAAGGCGCTTGAATTGATTAAAAAAATCGAGGACAAGGTAATCATCTTCACAGAATATCGGGCTACCCAACTCTATTTGCAATGGTTCCTGAAGCAGCACGGAATCAGCTCTGTACCGTTCCGCGGAGGGTTTAAAAGAGGCAAAAAGGACTGGATGAAGGAACTGTTCCAAAAACATGCGCAAGTGCTAATCGCAACCGAGGCTGGCGGGGAAGGGATCAACCTGCAGTTTTGCAGCCACATCATCAATTTTGATCTCCCTTGGAACCCGATGCGGCTTGAGCAGAGAATTGGCCGTATCCATCGGCTCGGCCAGGAAAAGGATGTCATGATTTATAATTTTGCTGTCAAGGACACGATGGAAGAGCATGTCCTGAAGCTCTTATATGAAAAAATCCATTTGTTCGAAAAGGTTATAGGCGAGCTGGACGATATCCTGGCAAAATTCGAATTGGGGAATATGGAAGATCATTTGGCAGATATTTTCGGGCATTCCCTCACGGAAGGAGAAATGAGGATCAAGATGGAAAACCTGGCTTCGATGATTGAATTCGCAAATGGTTTCAGGGAGGGGACTCAGCATGCTGCAGGAGGAAATCCATAAATTTCTCTTAGAATATTTCAGGGCGAACGATTGCGAGGTCTCTGGGCAATCACCTGGCCACTTAACAATACAGCTCACCGAAGAGATCGACAAGGAGCTGATGAACCGGCCTTTTTATTGGCATTATTTAGAAAAGACAGGCGGAGTCCCAAACCCGATGTCGGTTACATTCATTACCGACCCGGAAAAATCACCACCGGAATTAAAAGGGGAACAGATTCATTTTGGGTCACCCCGCCTCCACCAAATTTTTGAATCGTCAAAAAAACTGGCGCGGTTCACCCGGCAATACCACTCCCATACGTCGGGAATGAAAACTCCACTTCTTCCATGGCTTTGCCTGAATGTGAATGTCTCGTATACATGCGACCGAAAAAGGGATGTCTTGAGGTCTGTTGGACTACATTTGATTAATGGCAGAATTGTTGAAGGGTTTCATGAAAAGCTGCTATCCATCCCTCTGACACCGAAAATACCTGACTACTCCTATACAATTTCCCCATTAATAAAGCCAAAAAGCGGCTTTGTCAGGGTGGAGAATTACTTAAGGTCGGGTATCGAGCAAGAGGATCACAGCTGGGCGGATGCTGCCCATGAAAGATGGGCAAAAGACGAGCACCTTCTAGACCATTTTTATGAAGGTTTAACAGTGGATGATTCGGAAAGCTACCGAACTGAAAAAACAGCCTTGCGGGAGCAGTACGAACCAAAGGTAGCCATATCCCTCGTAAACGGAGGACTTTTCTACCTGAAGGAAGATGCAATTTGATAAGAAAAGCGCATGCGCCCGTTTAGCGCCGTATGGACTGGAGGGAAGCAGCTGAATTGTCAAAAAAAACAATGAGAAGCTGCCGCTTCTCATTGTTTTTTCCTTTTCACTCCAAGATAGACGATGTAGGGCAAAATGCCGAACCACCTATACCAAAGGGAGGCCCTGCCCTCCTTTTTGGCGGTGCGGATTCTCTTTCGTTCATCTTTGGGCTGATCAACATATTTTACGAATGACTGGGCTATATAATGGACAAAGTCATTGGTTTTCATAGCGAGCACCTGCTTTCATTTCCCTGCTAGCAAGTATGCCCCATCCCTCGTTCTTTGAAACAGGCGATAAGCTCGCCAATGATTTCTTCTGGCGTTTTCCCGCTTGTGGAAATCCTGATATCAGCTATTTCCAGGTAAATTGGCATTCTTATGCTTAACCTCTCGCGGATTTCCTTATCCTTGTCGCCTTTCAGGAGAGGGCGCGATTGGTCGTAAATAAGCCTCGAAAGGATGACATCTGCGGGGGCGTCCAGAAAAACGGCAATCCCTTTTTCTTTCATAACAACCCGGTTGATTTCTTTAAGGGGAACTCCCCCGCCTGTCCCCACTACGGCATTGCTTTCCGGAAGGCCCGTTAGCAATGCGGTTTCCAATTCCCTAAAATAGGCTTCGCCATCTTCCGCGAATATCTCGTTTATGCTTTTCCCTTCCTTTTCGGCAATTTCTTCATCCGTATCGATGAACCGCACGCCTAGCCTTTCAGCCAAGAGCCGCCCTACAGTTGATTTGCCCGATCCCATGAATCCGATTAAAAAAATAGTTCGCATGTCCAGCTCCGTTAGTTTTTTTCCATCCATTTTACCATTCTTTTAAGCGTGCTGTCATAATAACCATATCCTTCAACCGGAATGCCGCCGTCCACTCTGACGGAAATGGTGATTTTCAGCACCCCTGGCGTTGCCGGGGAGACGGAATACGCCGCCACGCCTCTCCGGTAGGAATGGCTTCCTCCAGCTAAAACACCTTCCTGCATGGATTTTTCAATTTTTTTAAGGGAGGACACCATATAATACTCTTGCAGCATGATGGATTCGGTTTCCTTTGCCATCCTGCTTTCAATTAACAAAAGTTCCGATGCCGCGGCGAGAGTAACAGAGATTGCGAGAAGAACCGCAAGCGTAAGCGGATAAGTGAATCCTCCTTTGCTATTTGCCATTAGCCGCCCTCCCAATTTACGAATGAATGGATGCTCCCTTTGTATTCCTTGCCTTTGATATCCTTCATTGAAATCGTGATAGCCTGTCCATTCCGGATGAATGTAACAGAGGCGATATTCTGGAACAGAACCTCGTGGCCGGTAAGGTTTACCCTTCTCCTAAGCATGCTTCCATACTTTTCATATATAATCGTGTCCTTGCCATTTTTCATGACGAGCTTTCCTGACAGCACATCGACGGAACCGCATACCCTCAGTTCCTTTTTTGCCTGGTTTAAAAAAACATCCCATTCCATTTCCTGCAGCCTGTTGCTTGCTAGTTCCCTGTTGCTTTTAATAACGGAAACGGAAGGGACGAGCAAAAAAGCAATGATGCAAAAAGCTGCGAGTGCGATGACCATTTCGGCAAGGCTTAATCCTTTATCATTCCAAATACCCGCAAACCGTTCCGGTTCCCGCTGCTGGATGTTCATAGGTAACGCATACCTCCCTGCTTCCATCACCATTTGATTTTATGTAGAGCTTATATACCGTCCCGCCGATTTTTTCCGTAATGGAAATCGGGTCTGCTCCTTCAGCCGCACTTCTGATCAGCTCCGTATACATCATCTGCCTGGAGTTTTTCTCCACGCTGGCACGCTCGCCCTTCTCCCAGATAAATGAGATTGCGGGTATAAGGAATAAAGCGGCTATTCCGAGTGCGGCCAATGATAAAAGCATTTCAGCCAAGAAAAAACCTCTACTCTGCCGCAACATAAAATCTTCCCCGGCCAATCTGGATAGTCATTTTGTATTTCTCATCCTTGATAAGGATATAAAAAGAGCCAAAAAGGTTTACATTCCCATCTCCAAGGAATTTAAATGATAGTGGCATCGATCCTTTTGTTATATCGATTTCCCCTGAGTACCGGCGCTCCGTGACGAAAGGCATATCGAATCTTTCGTGCGAGTAATAATAGTTTTTATCCCTGACGATATTCACCGTCACTTCACGCTGATGTGAAATGGCGTAAAGCTGGGAATAATACAGATCCGCTTTCAGGGTATTGAAGAAAGCATCTTTCCTTGCTGTTTCATATAAAGGTACCGCTGAAGCAAGGCTGGCTACGGAAATGACTAGAAATCCCGCCAGCACTATTAGGGCCTCTGCCATGGTAAAACCCTTTTCGGACGCTATCATTGGGCCATAGTTACTTCCGTGGTTTCGATTACCTCACCATTCGGGCCGATTGACAGTTTCGTTTTCCCGCCAGGGCAGCCGCCAGCTTTATCAGGCAAATAGCCTTCTGATATAAGTTCGGCCATCGAAGAAGGATATTTCCCTTTTTCGAGTTCAAATGCCTGTACCTGGGCTTGGACCATCTTTTTGTACGCATCACAGCCTTTGGTATTGATATTTTGATTATGCTTTGTGATATTCGGGATGGTGATGACAAGAAGAACAGATATGATAAGCATGACGACCATCATTTCAATCAATGTAAAACCTCGATTATTTTTAAGGATGCGTTTCATTTTTTCTCCTCCTTCTTAAATACCGTCAAGCATGTGAAACATCGGCAGTAAAATCGCCATGTATATGCAAACAACCAGCAATGCTATCACCAGGAACATAACCGGCTGGATTGCCCTGGTTATTTTTTCGACTTTTCCCTCCAGCTTGGCAAGGCAGTTCTTGCTGTAAAGACGCAGTTCTTCCCCCAGCCTGCCGTTTTCCTGCCCGTGGCGGACAACCCACGGGAACTCCCTTTCAAAAAAAGGCAGTGATGCAAGGATTGTCTCGAGCCTTTCACCGCCTGCAAGCTGTTCCTTAATCAGTGAAGCCGTGTCGCTGTAAAATTCTTGTTCCTTATTTTCCACGAAGAATGAAAGTGCTTCGAAGACAGATAGCCCGCCCGATAGCAAATAGCACAATTGAATGGAGAAATAATGGGTGTGGAGGATTCTTAGCAGGTTCCCGGCAAATGGAACACGAATGAGGAGTTTTCTTTGGGCAAGGGGTGGGAGTGACTTGAACCAAAATTGTTGAAGAATGAAGCCTGCGAAAATCGCGGCCGCCGCACCTCCCATCACAATGGGAAGCGCTTGTCCAAAAGCAGAGACAATGAAAGTGAAAAGGTTCTCTTCAAGTCCCATGGAATCAAATAAAAGCGAAAAACGGGGCAGGAGTGAGTTCTGGACAAAAAATAGCAGGATACTTGTGAAAGCGAGCAATAAGAGCGGATAGTACATGAGTTTCATAAGCTTCCTGGCATCCCTGTCCCGATTGAGCAGCGCATTGCTCCCCTCCAGGACAGCCTCCGCGACGTTCCCGTGCTTTTCTGCGAAAAAAACATATCCCGAAAGCTCCTTGTTAAATCCCATTTCTTCAAGAGCCTTGTGGAAAGGAACGCCGGTTTTAAGCAGGGCCATACAATCGACCAAATCCTGTTTGCGAGTTCCATGAAGCTGGAACGATAAAGATTCAATCGCTTCCGACATGTGGTATCCCCTTTGAAGAAGCTCCCCCGCCTTTTTAAGGAATTCCGCCTGTTCCTTTAATGGCCATTTACGTTTCCTCATGGGAAAATACCAGCCTTTCATATTCCGAATATTTAATATATCCGAGTGCGATTCCCTTCCTGATTGCCTTGCCCAACGTTGGGTATTCCACCCGCACCGCTTCACCCCTTGATGAACGGATCGCTGCTTCAAGGGCTTTTCCGGACAGAAGTTCAAATACACTGGCCCTTTTCCTAACCCCGGTTGAATGGCAATATGGCGGGCATTCCCCGCCGCAAAAAGGGCAGTTAAGTTCGACAATCCGCTGCGCCGTGACAGCGACAAGCGTTTGTTCAACCTCAAGCCAGTTCACGCCGAATTCATGGAGCCTGTGGATTGCCCCCGGCGAGTCCCGCGTATGCATTGTTGTGAGGACCAGGTGCCCCGTCAAGGCGGCCCTTACCGCAACCCGGGCTGTTTCTGCGTCGCGTATTTCACCTACCATGATGATGTCGGGATCGTGCCTAAGGATTGCCTTAAGGCCAGCCGCATACGTTACGCCGGCTTTTTCATTCACCTGAACCTGAAGGACGGTGCCGCATTCCTTTTCAATTGGATCCTCAAGGGTAATTACGCTTCGCTGGTATTTGCTTGCCGTTTCATTAAGAAGGGAATAAAGGGTTGTGGTTTTGCCGCTCCCAGTCGGCCCTGTTAGGATAATCATGCCAT
Organism: Neobacillus piezotolerans; assembly: GCF_003362805.1. Classification (GTDB taxonomy): domain Bacteria; phylum Bacillota; class Bacilli; order Bacillales; family Cytobacillaceae; genus Bacillus_D; species Bacillus_D piezotolerans. Next base: position 4,044 of record NZ_QNQT01000013.1, on the reverse strand, counting down.
GGGAGTGCTTTAGAAGGTTCAGCAATTTTTTTGCCATATCCGGGAAGAGGGACAATCTGTCGAAGGAATATTTATCATGCTGGGGCAGTAACCGGATGACCATGCTTTCCCGGTTATTGGACGGAAGTGTCGAGAGGCGTAGCCCAAACGAACGGCCATTGACATTGGCCAATACAGCACCGCTTTGCGGCCTTCGACGTTCTCCTATATCCATATGGGCGGTAAACTTAAAATGGGATATGAGCCTGTCACATTCATCTTTTGGAAGGGACATGCGCGGGCTTAGTTTGTTGGTAATGCGGAATTGAATCAATGTATCTTCCTTGCGGGGGAGAATGTGGATATCTGTCGCATGATGCTCGACTGCATTCGCGATGATTCTGTCGGCGAGTGATTCTATGGCACTCGTAATGGATAACACCACCTTTCACTTTTATTATACAGTTCTTCCCAAATAATTCTAATTTTATCGAACTGAAATTTATGAATTTTTTGTTAACAAGCCACTAATAGAGTTAATATGGCCTACTGTACGTATGATTAAATACTTTTCTACTATAACCCTTGGTGAAAAAGTAGAATTAAAGGGAAATGTTCAGAAAACGAGTATTGACAGAAATATCGTATATGATTTGTACATGTTTTGTATAATGTTTATCGAATGACAATAGGTCATTTGTGAACACTTTCCAAACATATAGTGTTAACATTGTTAACCTCATTCCAATGGGATTTGTGCTGTATTATAATGGAATAAATTGAGGGGTCCGAGGTGAACCATAATGGAGCAAACATTAAAAATAACGAACGTTTTATCCGATCCAACCAGGTATTACATCTATCAATACATCACTAAACGCCACCAGGAAGTAACTGTCCAGGAGGTAGCAGACAATTTCAATATCCATCCTAACGTCGCGCGCCTTCATCTTACCAAACTCGAGGATGTCAATATGCTGGCATCCGAAACGAAAAAAACCGGTAAGGGCGGCAGGCCAAGCAGGTTATACAGGCTTTCCGACGATGTTATCCAGCTCCACTTTCCTTACCGCGACTATATGCTGCTATCAAAAGTTGCAATCCAGACCATGCTAAGTTTGGGTGAAGAAGGCAAAAAGGCATTGTTTATGACCGGGAAACGTTTCGGAACGGAAATTATGGAACAGGAAATCGCCAAAAGACAGCAGGCCGGGCTGGAAATGGATTTTGATCAAAAACTTGGCGTCTTGAAAAGCGCTGCCACACTCGCGGGCTTTTATCCGGAGTTCGAGGTGAATGGCGATCAGACAAAGATTTTTTTCCAAATCTTCAATTGCCCATTCAAGGAAGTCGCTGTGGACCATTCCGAAGCTGTATGCAGTATGCATCATGAATTTTTGAAAGGCATGTTTGAAGCATTATTCCAATCCGCCGAATTGATTGAGCACCAGAATATAGCCAATGGATGCGACACTTGCACCTACCAGGCATATGTAACGAATTAACTTGGTAGATGATGGTTTACTTTTCCCTCTCTTTTATCTTATAATATGGTACGATGGTATTGCGGGTAAAAGGGAGGGTTACATATGGAGCGAATGTACAGGGTGCTCGGCTTCTGGACCGGGATTTTCACAGTGATGTTTTACTTGGGGCATATGCCAAAAACATCCCTGCTTTTCCTGGCGCAGACCGGATTCTTTGTTCTTTTAAGCTATCTTAAATTATCCGAACGCATGTATATGTACGTTTTTGGGGCATATTTGACAATCTTCTTTGCTGGATTCACCTACTGGACTACCTTCATGATGCCATTAGGCGGAGGCCATTAATTCCTAATATGCTCAAAAAACCGCCGGGGAGGCATTTCCCCGGCGGTTTTTTATGGAAAAATACTTCCGGAATTAAGCTTCCGCCCCTTTTGCTGGATAAGAACATGAAAGGAGGGACTCATACCGGAAGGAAGAACGAGGCTCCTTATTGCCCGATTGCGCCTGCTCCTCTCCGAAAACGGGTTCGGATCATAGTGTTCCTCAAGTTCCGCCAGGATTCCCGCGGAAAGTAGGAATTCATCCTGCCTTAGCTTCAAAAGCGTTTCAAGGCCATTATTCTCCCCCGCCTTTGCAAGGGCATCAAAATGGATGTGCGAGGTTATATCCATCGTTCCTGGATTCTCAAGTATATCATCCATCATTTGATGGTTTTTATATCCCCGCAGGCTCCCGCTTCTCCTTTCGGGCATCATCCACTCCTCCGTCGTATAGCCGTAATCGACGGTGGCGACAATTCCTTCATCGAGGGCAATTGAAATGGCCTTCACCATTTCCTCCATAGCCAATGGAACTTCTATCCGCTGCCCTTCCTTAAGGGCAAACCCATTATCCTCTAGAAAAGAGTATATCTTCGCATTCTCAAGCGGTACGAGTTTTTCATAAAGCCTGCCGCCCGCGATGCCTACCATCGCCTCCATGAGTGTCCCTTGATGATTTTCTACAACATGGACTGGCAAGGCATCAAATAATTCATTCGAAAATACAAGGCCTTTGAATTGCCGGATGCTGTCAATCCCAACGGCTTGTGAGAAACCGGAAAAACCATCGAGCGTCTCGCGCTGCAATTTCTGATGAAAAGGGCTTGCCTCAATGATTGTATAGGCAAGGTTTTCATTGGAATGGTTTTTCCACTCTTCGATGAAGGCCTTCGCAAAACGGCCGTTCCCCCCGCCGATTTCACAAACGGCAGGAACAAGCCCATGGACTTCGACGAGACGTGCAAACCACTTTGAAAAAATGCCGCCGAAAATATCCGAGACATTGCTGGATGTAATAAAATCGCCTGACCGGCCGATTTTTTCCGAATCCCGCATATAATAGCCATCGACAGGATGATACAGAGCCATACCAATATAGTCGGCATAGGAAATAAGCCCATTTTGTGATTTTTCGATTACTTCCTTGAGATAAGCAAGCATACCGGTCCCCCTAATCGTTTTCCAAATGTTAAGGCTTTGATCCAAACCCATGGAGGAACGGATTCGAATCCATTTCATCCTCAATCGTCGTCACAGGGCCATGGCCTGGCAAAACGATCGTGTCCTCAGGCAGGGATAATAGTTTTGAATGGATGCTTTTCATCAGTTCCTTCTCGTTTCCTCCCGGCAGATCCGTCCTCCCGATGCTTCCCATGAATAGCGCATCGCCTGAGACCACAAGGCCATTTTCGGAAAAATAATACGAGACGCTACCCGGTGAATGTCCAGGCGTTTCGAAAATATCAAATTCAAAGCCGTCTAGTTCCATTCGTCCTTCATTTTTAATTAAATGTTCTGCATGCCTCACCCTTACCGGCGGCCCGACTGGAAATAATCCTGACCCATTCAGGGCAGGATCGCCGAGCCATTTCGCTTCCCTTTCATGAAGATAAACAGGGATCCGATAACGGTCCCTGATAGGATCGACCGCTCCTATATGGTCGAAATGGGCGTGTGTAAGCATGATTGCCGCAGGCTCGAGTTTTTTTCCCGAAAGTATATTGATGAGTTTATTCGCCTCTTCCCCGGGATCAAAAATAATGCACTTGCGGTCTTCACTGTAAAGCACATAGCAATTTGTCTGCAGGCCGCCAAGAGGGACCGGAAACCAATTCATCTGAAAACCTCCTGTTGCAGGTGTGATAGCTTTATTGTACACTAATGCTCGACAAATCTGATAAAAAACTATAGAATTGAAGTCGAATGGAAACGTTTTGCTACATAATGGGGCTGGGCTTTTCCGCCCATAGACTAAAGGGTAAAGGGGGCTTTAAATTATGCTTAAAATAGGGCTTGTTATTATTTTCGCGCTTGTTACTTTACTGGCGGGATATAGTTCATTTACTGCATTAAAAAATAAAAATTTCCTCGGACTATTTTTTGCCGTTGCGACACTCCTTGTTTTCGGCTGGTTCACTTTCATGACCATCCTGAAAAGCGGCTACCCTACTGGAACCTAAAACGATGTTAAAAAGGACTGCCCAGAGTGATTGAACTATAACCCGAATAATGGACACTTTTAAAAAAGGTCCATT
>NZ_QNQT01000012.1 GCF_003362805.1 Neobacillus piezotolerans | reverse complement strand
TTTTTTTTATATTTATTATGATTTTAAAGAGTGAATCTTGCTCAACGACCACTTTATCTACCTAGATAGTAAGTTAGAGGTTTCTATTTAAATTTTAATAAGATACCTCATGCCAAAATACCTATTTCCGAAATCCTTTTCACTACTACTCTTAAAAATTTTTCGAATAATTTCCCCTTTTTTCTTGTAAGTTAGCACTTCAAATACCGATTATTGTTCCAAAAACCCATTGAATTCACCTAAATTTGTCCTTTTTCGGCATTTACCTCTAATTTCCGAGCTTACCAATAGCTCCCTCGAACTAAAGTCCTATGACTTTTTACGCTACCACCGAAAATAGGAATTTAGTATAGTAAGATTATACTGAAAATTTAGTGTTTTCAGCGAATAATGCGGAAGGAGGATATTCTCTATTATTTTTTTAAAAACAATTAGGGGGAAGGACATGACTAAAAGAATGATGAGTAAAAGAATTACTGCAATATTATTTGTTTTTCTGCTAGCTTTTGGAAGCAGTGGGTTTGCTTCCATAGATAATTTTACACCGGAACAATTGGATTTACATAAACCGACGCTTTCAAAAACAAATCTTACAGCAACTGACCACCAGGGAATTGACCCGGACAAAGAGGTTCGCGTTATTGTTGAGCTAGATGGCAACGCGCCTGTTGAAACGGCAACAAATAAAGGTGTAAAGTACGATAAGCTGGCCAAAGCTGAGCGTAAGCAGCTGGAAAAGGCAGCGAAAGACAAACAAAAGGCTGCAAAGGATAATATCAACGGTAAAAAACTCGGCATTAAATACGAGCAGGAATTCAATGCGATCGTAAACGGGTTTAGCGCAGTAGTAAAATTCAGTGATATTGAAAAAATCAAGGAAGTGCCAGAGGTAAAGCAAGTATACCTTGCAAACGAGTACCAACTTCCAGCTGAAAAGCCGGATATGAAGTACAGTAAAGAGCTTGTTGAAGCCCAGGACGCTTGGCGTGATTTCGGCTATAAAGGGGAAGGCATGGTAGTCGGGATCATTGACTCCGGGGTTGACCCGTCGCATAAAGACTTCCTTTTAACTGATTCTTCATCGGCTAAATTGTCCAAAGGTGCGGTAGAAAATGAAATCGCCGAGTCAAGCCTTCCAGGAAAGTATTTTAATGACAAGGTCCCATATGGCTGGAACTACATGGACAATAACGATAACACTCTTGATGGCAATGCAACGACAGGCATGCACGGTATGCACGTAGCCGGAACCGTTGCCGCAAACGGTGACGAAGAAAATGGCGGCATTAAAGGCGTTGCTCCTGAAGCGCAAATACTTGCTTTACGCGTTTTTGGCGAAGAGCAGCCGTCTACTTGGGGCGATATTTATATTAAAGCGATTGATGATGCAATTAAGCTTGGCGCTGATGTATTGAATATGAGCCTCGGTTCCACTGCCGGGTTCGTAGATGCGAACTCACCTGAACAGCAGGCGGTAACACGAGCTGTGGACAACGGAGTGGTGATGTCCATTTCTGCAGGTAACTCAACTTACTTTGCAAATGGCTATTTCCACCCATACGCTTCAAATCCTGATTATGGGGTAGTTGGTTCACCGAGCGTATCCAAAGATTCCATTTCTGTCGCTTCCTACGAAAACACACACATGGATGTAGATGCGGCAAACGTTTCAGTTGATGGAGGTAATGCTGAACAAGTAATGTTCCTATCTGCTGGACAGAATGCTCCTGAAGTGGGGACCAGCTTTGAATTGGTTTATGGAGGATTAGGAAAGCCTGATCAGCTTGAAGGAAAAGATTTGGAAGGTAAATTTGCGTTAATCCAACGCGGGGGAATTACGTTTACTGAAAAAGCAATTAATGCCCAAAATGCCGGTGCTGCCGGAGTAATCATTTACAACAATGCAGATGGAACTGTTAATATGGCTACCGATGCCGCGATTACAATTCCACAATTGTTCATGTTAAAGAAGGATGGGGATCGCTTTGCGGCTGCCCTTCAAGCTGACAAAACTGTTACTGTAAACTTCGACGGCGGTAAGATGACCGTACCAAACAGTAATGCAGGCAAGATGAGCGACTTCACATCGTGGGGCATCACGCCTAGCCTTGATTTCAAACCGGAAATCACTGCTCCAGGCGGACAAATTTACTCTACTGCTGATCATAACGAATACCAGATTATGAGCGGTACATCAATGGCAGCTCCGCACGTGTCTGGTGGTTCTGCACTGGTTCTTGAAAGAGTGGATAATGAGTTCGGACTTCAAGGCGCGGATCGATCCAAGCTTGCGAAGAAATTCTTATTAAACACCGCCAATCCAGTTGTATTTGGAAAAGCACCTGTATCTCCACGCCGTCAGGGGGCTGGCCTAATGCAGCTTCATGCAGCATTATCAACACCTGTATCCGTGGCTGACTCTAAAACGGGTGAAGCAAAGGTTGCCCTGAAAGAAGTAAAGAACAATGTGGCAACGTTTGCGTTAACCGCGGAAAACTACTCTGACAAAGCGGTAACATACAAAGTTAGCGCGAGTGCCCAAACAGATTCTCCTGTAAATGCAGGGGGTGGTCTATTTGTATCAGTCCCTAACCAATTCGGTGCACTGAATCTAGGCGCAATCACGACAGTAAACGGTACTTCTGAAAGCACTATAGAAGTGGCTGCAAAAGGCAAAACAACGTTTGAAGTTTCTGTTGATGTCAGTGGCTGGGATGCAACTTTAAAATCCTATTTCACAAACGGTTACTGGCTGGAAGGATTCGTTAAACTAACCGACCCAACTGATACAAACCCAGATTTGGTTGTCCCTTATGTCGGCTTTAAAGGCGACTGGAATGCGGCTCCAATCCTTGACACTCCAGCTTGGGATCCAATGTCCTATTACGGATACACAGGCGTTATGACACATGTTGGAGGCGGCAAGTACAATTATTTAGGCGTTGACCAGGCAACTGGCGACCTTAACCCTAATTTGATTGCCATTTCGCCAAATGGAGACGGGAAAAACGATAGTGCTACTTATATTCTTTCCCTGCTCCGAAACGCAAAAGAATTCAGGCTAAATGTATTGAATGCTGATGGCAAGGTAGTAAAAGAAATTGCATCCGAAGAATTTGTACGTAAAAATTACTATGACGGCGGCAGAGGAGCCATGTACTACCTATTCTCTGACTGGACATGGGATGGTAAAATGCATAATGGCAAGATGGCACCAGAAGGCCAATACTACTTGCAAGTAAAAGCTACGCTTGATTATGAAGGCGCCAAACCGCAAATTGTAACTTTCCCAGTTAAGCTTGACGTCACGACGCCAAAGCTAAAGACCACACTTGGGAAAGACGGAAAAACTGTTGCGGTAGATGTTTCCGATAAAACAAGCGGCGTTGCCTACTGGTATGTAAAAGTTGACGGAGAACTCGCCACGGAAAATCCATTTGTAAATGGGGAAACTTCCTTCGTGCTCGAGGAGCCAGTGAAAAACGGCCAAACTGTTGAAGTCATTGCCGTGGACAATGCAGGAAACGCAGCGTCTAACACAGTTAAAGTGGGCAGTAATGGCAACAACGGTAATCCGAGAAAATAAAAATTGATTTTCAAACGGAAGGCAAGCAACCATTCAGGCTGCTTGCCTTTTCATTTTTTTCTAATTAGGGGTTTTTAATCCCGTCTAGAAAATCCCGTTTTCATTTGGGGAATCTTCAGGTACTGGTTGGCCAACATCCCATAATTCAACAATCTTGTCATCCTTGAAACGGAAGATATGTACAACAACAGCTCCAGGATCATTTGGTTTCTGCTTTATATGGGAATGAACGACAACAATGTCCCTTTCATGCACTGCAAGTTTTACCTCAAGAGTTTTTTGAGGGCTTTGGACTGCATTTTCTTCCATAGCAGCCATGAGAGAATCTGCATCGCCGGGGAAGTAAGGGTTATGGTGGCGAAACTCGTCAGCTATATATTCTTGATATGCTTCGCGGATTTTTCCTGATACGACTAGCTGTAGAAATGACACAGCCATCTCCTTTGGGGAGGGGCTGGATGTAGATGCTCTTTCCTTCATCATCATTATTCTCCTTTCCATCTATAATTACTCTGTAATAGAATTAATAGAAGTTTACGGGATATACAAAACCAAGTCAATTGTGGGGAAACCGTATTCTTTATTGAAAGGAAAGAAAACACTACACTACATCAACATGAGTGCAGGCTTGATTCTGCTAAACGCTGGATGATAGGATTATTGTGAAGAGTTATCACGCTGTGTTGGTGCCTGTGAATTGGACATTTATAAATGTCGTAGAAATAGAATGGGGTTCACAAATAAATCGGATCAAGCCCGCGGACCAATAAGGAGTAAGGAGCAATTATGACTATCATCAATAAATTGAAATTGGACAAGTATACGAATATGGCCGTTCTTAATCAACCTGCCGACTATGATTTGTTTCATGGGTACAAAACCGAATTAACCGGCGACCATGATGCTATTTTCGTCTTTGTGGAAACGATTGACGAAATGGTCAACCAAACACAAAACATAATTAAGGAACAGCAATTGCTTGAAAAAGGCTACCTGTTTTTCGCCTATCCGAAAAAAGGCAACAAACGATTCGAAACCTTTGTGCACCGGGATGAAATTTTTCCGGCAATGAAAGTCGGTGAAGATGGGTATGTGGGCGACAGCGATTTGAAGTTTTCGCGTATGGTGAGTATGGATGATGTGTTCACTGTTGTCGGACTGAAGCGTGAGAAAAAGAAAGCTCAAAAGTCAACAGCTGCGAGCCAATCTGTAGGCGATTATGAGGAGAACGTAAAAGACATCGAATTATTATTGGCTGCTCATCCTAATGAGCTTGCGATATATAAGGATTTGACCCCTGGTTATCAAAGGGATTGGGCCAGATATATTTTTTCCGCGAAGCAGCTGAAAACTCGCGAAAAACGCATGGAACAAATGGTGGATATTCTATCACAAGGGTACAAGACATTCGATTTATACCGCCAAGGCAAGAAATAATTATAATGTACTTCTTTTTAAAGGAATGGAAAATAAATATTTTACAGGTGGAAAACATTTAATTGTTTTCCATAGTGAAAACCCTTATAATTCTTATTGAAGAACAAATCGTTCTTTAAATTAGAAGAATGTGAGGGATTTTTTTTATGGCTAAAAAACGAAAAAGTTTAGTCCGTATCCTAGTCCTGTCTTCTGTCTTTACTTTCTCAACGGCTGCAGTGGCTTCTGCCCATTATTGCTATGTTGCAAACAAGCCAAGCGGTGCCGGAGCTGTAACTGAGGAGGATTTAAAAGTTACAGGCAATGGAAAACTGGTTGCGCCGGGAGCTTTCCTTGATTTATCTAGTGAGGGGTATAAAGATGTTTTTATCCGTGGGGGAGATAAGTCTTCGGAACCATTTGTAGTTGGTGAAGGTTCGATGCATAATTCTCCTGCCACAGTAAAGGGCAGCCCAGTGAATGGAGTGCAGAAATATCCTTTTGATTAATAACAATGTAAACATACTTATGACTTGATGATAAAAACCCATCAGGAGGCTTTTCCTCTGCCTGATGGGTTTTTTGCGAACATTTTTGCTTGGATACAATAGCTTTCCGGAAGAATTCCCCTTTTCTCTAGAGGGAGGATACGAACCTTATTCAGCAATTTATCGGTATTTTGTTAAACTTAATCTGAAAAAGAATTGCACTATATTAACCAAAAAAATTTTCACGAAATAGTATTGACACTTTTGTCAACAAAGAGTAATATAAATATTGTTCTTTCGACAAAATCCGCTAAAAGTCAACTTTGCGGGTGTAGTTTAATGGTAAAACTCCAGCCTTCCAAGCTGATGTCGTGGGTTCGATTCCCATCACCCGCTCCAAACTAACTTTGTTTACTAACGCAGTGTTTCGCATAAGACGAGGCATTGCGTTTTTTAATTTAGCGAAGGGAAACCTGTCAAGTTTTCAGAGGGAATTCCCGCTTCTATCTAGCTTCTTGCAAGCATCCGGCCCCCCTAAGCTGGAAATGTGAGTGTTCACTAATGACACATTGAGCTTGTTTTTGAAGTGCAAAAATCAACCCCTGCCGCCATCCTTCAATTGATTCTTCAAATGCAAAATCAACAATTTCTCTACTCAATTATTTCATAAAAAGCGTCTCCGCCATGAACCTGGATGAACATGTCCATAAGGGACTTGGTCAGTTTCCCCGCTTCTTCACTCGAGAGGGAAGGTCGGTGATAAACGATTTGTAAGGCGTCCCTTGTTTCCGGTGTGACTGGCGCCCTGTCCGAATCGACAAACGGGCTTCCGAACGGCCCTTTTGCGTCTGCGGAAACGATTAGGTTTTCCAGTGAGTTCGGCCTTCCGTTCAGTCCGACGTACTTTTCGCAATCCCTGCCAATCCTGATTTCAATACGGCCTTCTAGTTTCTCCGCATCGTATATACCGATTGGCACCTGATATTGAAGTGAAAAGAAATTATTTAAATCAATCGCGCTTTGCACTGAAGAGAGATAGTTTTGCCTTTGGACCCTGCGGTAGAGAGCTTCTGCGGAGTGCCTGTATCGGTTTGGATCCTTGCCGGTCTTTTTAAAAATGGCCCGCCATTCCTTTATCCCTTCCAGGTCGGTGACATTCCTGTCCTCGAGGTCAAAGTATATTGATTCCTGAAAAAGCTGCAGCCTTCCCTTTACCATTTGCGGCGATTCGCCGACAGTGATGTTCCTGTATTGAATGATCCCTAGTTTGAATCCAGGAATCTGTTCGGAAAGTTCTTTTGAAATGCTGATTTCCAAGTAATACACCTCCAAATTTACCTGAAAATAGTTTATCATATAATGATGCAGCAATTGAATTTACCAACCTTTTATATAGAATCCTGACAGGAAGGAGGAGTGGACATGGATTACCGCCAGTTAAAGGAAGACCTTATTGCCTATAGCAAGGAAATCGGGATTGATAAAATCGGTTTTACGACAGCCGATCCATTTGGTGAGCTGAAGAATAGGTTGATCCGCCAGCAGGAGCTTGGCTACCAGTCGGGCTTTGAAGAGCCGGTTATCGAAAAGCGGACCAACCCCGCCTTATTGCTGGAAAAGCCGCGCTCGATTATTGCCATCGCCCTCGCTTATCCTTCGAAAATGTCCGTCAGGGTTGAAAGCAAGAAAGGCGCGCGCCGAGGGATATTTGCCCGTGCATCATGGGGCCTTGACTACCATCATATCCTCCGGGACAAGCTCGCAAAGCTTGAGGCATTCCTGGCTGAAAGGGTTCCCGGAGCGAGGCTTAAGTCAATGGTCGATACGGGTGAACTCGCCGACCGCGCCGTAGCGGAACGGGCCGGCATCGGCTGGAGCGGAAAAAACTGTTCGATTATTACCCCTGAATTTGGTTCGTATGTATACCTTGGGGAAATGATTACAAGCATTCCGTTTGAGCCGGACATGCCAATGGAGGATAAGTGCGGGACATGCACGAAATGCCTGGACGCCTGCCCGACCGGCGCGCTTGTCCAGGGTGGCCAGCTCAACGCACAGCGATGCATCGCTTTTTTAACACAGACGAAAGGGTTTATCCCGGAGGAATTTCGGGATAAAATCGGGAACCGGATCTATGGCTGTGATTCATGCCAGACGGCGTGCCCCGAAAACAAAGGAAGGGACTACCACTTCCATCAGGAAATGGAGCCAGATCCGGAAACCGCAAAACCGCTATTGAAGCCAATTCTGACAATCAGCAACCGTGACTTTAAGGAGCGTTTCGGCAAAGTTGCCGGTTCTTGGCGGGGCAAAAAGCCGATTCAGCGCAATGCCATCATCGCGTTAGCCCACTTCAAGGATGAAACAGCGGTTGAAGATCTGAAAGAGGTTGTTGAAAAGGATCCGCGGCCTGTCATGCGGGGAACGGCGGCCTGGGCGCTTGGAAAAATCGGCGGCGCGGATGCGTCGTTTATCTTGGAAAAAGCTAGGGCAGTGGAAAAGGATGCGGATGTGCTTGCGGAGATAGAGAAAGGAATCAGCATGATCGAGGAATGAGGATGGCCAAGGTGCCATCCTTTTTTTTCGTTTCTGTACCGGCGTCCTCATGTTTTAAAACTAAACTTCAACCCCGCTTCATATGTATGGTAGGAAAGGGGGCGGAGGCTATGCGGGATGCGCTTCAGGCATTGCTTGAAAAGAGGATCAAGGAATTTGTGGCGGATAAGGCCGGACGGCTTATGGACGAAAAGGATGAAAGGAAAATCCAGGCATGCGCCGACCGGAACGCGGAAATCGTCAAAACATACGCGCGTGGGAAAATACTTAGGCAGCAGTTTAACGGGGAGAGGCAGGCCGTTATATATGAAGTGCATTTTCAGCACTTGATTAAGCAAAAGGAACATCTTTATCTCGAAGAAGAAGTCGAGGTAAGGGAGGCAAGCTTCCTTCGGGGGATCCTTGAAGAAGATGGGGAGGTAGTCCCGGATTTGTTGGAAGCGGCTTTTTCCGGTGATTTATCCGTTCTGGAGCTTGATGGCGGAGTACGTTCCTCCTACGTTTATGATCGTAGGAAGGCCGTCCAATACGCCGAACGCTGGTGGAATTCACACAACCCCGCTTTTAGGAAATTCGATGTCGATTGCACGAATTATATTTCGCAATGCCTTTACGCTGGCGGAGCGCCGATGCGGGGCTATCCGAACCGAGGGCAGGGGTGGTGGATGCGGGGCCAGAACTATAGTTATAGCTGGGCGGTGGCAAATTCATTACGGTGGTATTTGGCTGGTTCGAAGGCAGGCCTTAAAGCGAGGGAAGTGGGAAGTCCCGATGAACTGATACCAGGTGATGTCATTTGTTATGATTTCCAGGGCGATGGCCGTTTCGACCATAATACGATTGTTGTCGCCAAAGACGGCTACGGAATGCCGCTTGTGAACGCCCATACGTACAACAGCCGGATGCGGTATTGGGAATACACGGATTCCTCGGCCTATACCCCGAAAATCAAGTATAAATTTTATTCGATTGTCGATGACAATCGCGAATGGTTGTAAGCAAAAGGCTGAGTGGTATAATAACGGAGTGGAATATATCAGCAAAGAACCGCGGAGCCCGCAAACAGGCTCCGGTTAAGTAAAGTATGGGGTGAAACATCTTGGCAGTGCATGTTGTATTATACGAGCCGCTTATCCCGGCGAATACCGGGAATATTTCAAGGACTTGTGCCGGTACTGGCGCCTGGCTTCATTTAATCCGGCCGCTTGGCTTTTCGACGGATGATAAGCAGCTTAAACGGGCGGGGCTCGACTACTGGGAGCATGTAAAGCTTGTCTATCACGACTCGCTTGATGATTTTTTCCGCTCAGCCGCCGGAGGGGAATTTTTCTATATAACAAAGTTTGGCGAGAAGTCGTTTTCTTCCTTTGATTTCAGCCATCCGGAGAAGGACTATTATTTTATTTTTGGCAAGGAAACGACAGGCCTTCCAAAAGAAGTAATCGAAGCGAATAGGGAAAGATGCCTGCGCATCCCGATGAACGGGCATATCCGTTCATTGAATCTGTCAAATACAGCGGCAATCCTGGTTTATGAAGCATTGAGGCAGCAAAACTATCCCGGATTGATGTAGGCCTGCCAGACAGGCCTTTTTCTTGTTTTTTAACTATCCCAACTCCATTTAAATCATAGCAAGGGAGCGTTATCCATGAATGAAACCATTTCTACAATCCTTGGCCACAGGTCGATCAGGAAATTCGAAGACAAGCCATTATCGGATGAACAAATCAAAACGATAGTCCAGTGCGCCCAATCCGCTTCAACGTCGAGCTTCATCCAGGCATATTCCATCATAGGGATAAAGGATGCGGAGAAGAAGCGCAGGCTGTCCGCGATTTCTGGAAACCAGTCGTATGTTGAAAACAACGGACATTTTTTTGTGTTTTGCGCGGATTTGTACAGGCATAGCCTCATCGGCGAACAGGAAGGCAGGGAGGTGCTCGATTCATTGGAAAGCACCGAAAAATTCATGGTTGCTGTAATCGATGCCGCGCTTGCGGCGCAAAACGCTGCCGTTGCCGCCGAGTCGATGGGCCTTGGCATTTGTTATATCGGCGGCCTCCGCAACAATTTGGAAGAGGTGCAGGAAGTATTATCGACGCCTGAACGGGTCATTCCTCTATTCGGAATGGCTGTCGGCTATCCAGCGCAGGATCCTGGGAAAAAGCCACGGCTGCCATTCAGCCATGTGTACCATGAAGACGGCTATGAACAGGATCTTACTGTTTATATGAATGGGCTTGAAGAATACGACAGGGAGATTTCCGCCTATTACGAGGAACGGACTTCGGGGAAACGCCGGGATACGTGGAGCAGCCAAATCGCCGGCATGCTTGAGAAGAAAAGCAGACTGTATATGAAGGAATTCGTCACCAAAAATAAGATCGATTTAAAATAACGTAAAAAAGCTGCCGGTGTGAAGGCAGCTTTTTGTTTCCCTTTTATTTGCTGTTCGAACCCGGCTTATCATTGTATCCGGACGTGAAGATGGCTGCGAGGAATGCAGCGGTGACACCCAATATTAATAGCAGACGCATGTTATGTAAGCCCCCTTTGTCCTGGAAAATCGAATCAATTTGACATACAAATCCATTATAGCCTAACTGAACCGTTCTGAAAATGAATATACCAGATTTTTTCTCGCAGAAACCGGCCAGATTTTTCCTCCACGCCCTTTTGCATGTTCAAATCGATGCCCGCATAGAGTATAGTAATCGTCTCTGATTTTTAGCGACCAGGGGAGGACATTATTATATGGATATTTTAAGGAAAATCGAGATGTACAGAGAAGAGGAAGAAAAACTGCGCTGGGAAGGCACCTTTGGCGAGTATTTGCAGCTTTTAAAAGAAAAGCCATGGGTTGCCCAATCCGCCCATTCCCGGGTTTATAATATGATCAAAGATGCCGGGATTGCGAAGGAAAAAGGCAAAAAGACATATGAATTTTTCAATCAGCAGCTTTTTGGCCTTGAAGAGGCACTTGAGAGGCTGGTAGAGGAATACTTCCACCCCGCCGCAAAACGGCTCGATGTCCGCAAACGGATTTTGTTGTTGATGGGTCCGGTAAGCGGCGGAAAATCGACGCTTGTTACAATGTTGAAGAGGGGGCTGGAAGCCTATTCCCACACTGACCATGGCGCCGTTTTCGCGATAAAGGGCTGCCCGATGCACGAGGACCCGCTTCATCTCATCCCGCATTATTTGCGGAAGGATT
Source organism: Neobacillus piezotolerans (assembly GCF_003362805.1). Taxonomy (GTDB): domain Bacteria; phylum Bacillota; class Bacilli; order Bacillales; family Cytobacillaceae; genus Bacillus_D; species Bacillus_D piezotolerans. Next base: position 71,064 of record NZ_QNQT01000012.1, on the reverse strand, counting down.
TTTATGAGGAATATGGAATCCGGATTGAAGGGAATCTATCCCCGCTTAACATGATGCGGCTTGAACAGGAATATGGAGGCAGGATTGAGGACGTCCAAGTAGAGCGGATTTTCTTTTCGGAGGACAGGAGGATCGGGATTGGGACATTCAGCCCTTCCGATCCGAAGTCGCAGGATATTGCCGATTTGACCGGCAGCATCGATTTCTCGACAATCGCCGAATATGGCTCGGAATCCGACCCGCGCGCCTACCGGTTCGACGGCGAACTGAACAAGGCGAACCGGGGAATGATGGAGTTCCAGGAAATGCTGAAATGCGATGAAAAGTTCCTCTGGCATCTGCTGTCATTGACACAGGAAGGGAATTTCAAGGCGGGAAGGTTCGCGCTGATCAGCGCGGATGAACTGATTGTCGCGCACACTAATGAAACAGAATACCGTTCGTTCATTTCAAATAAGAAAAATGAGGCGCTCCATTCAAGGATTATTGTCATGCCGATTCCTTATAACCTTAAAGTTTCCCAGGAAGAGCGCATTTATGAAAAAATGATCAGGGAAAGCGATGTCGCCGATGTGCATATCGCGCCGCACACATTGAAGGTAGCCGCGATGTTCACGATCCTTACCAGGCTTAAGGAACCGAAAAAGGGTGATATTGACCTGGTGAAAAAAATGAGGCTATATGACGGGGAAAACGTTGAAGGCTACAACAAGGCGGATGTCGATGAACTGAAAAAGGAATACCAGGATGAAGGGATGAGCGGTATCGATCCGCGCTATGTCATTAACCGCATCTCGTCGACAATTATCCGCAAAGAAGTGGCGTCGATCAACGCGCTCGATGTGCTCCGTTCCTTGAAGGATGGATTGGATCAGCACCCATCGATTACGGCCGAACTCCGTGAAAAGTATATGAATTACATTTCACTTGCCCGGAAAGAGTATGACACGATCGCGAAAAAGGAAGTCCAGAAAGCGTTCGTTTATTCGTATGAAGAGTCGGCAAAAACACTGATGGACAATTACCTTGATAATGTCGAGGCATACTGCAATAAGGCGAAGCTCCGCGATCCGCTGACAGGCGAAGAAATATCGCCTGATGAAAAGCTGATGAGGTCGATAGAAGAACAGATCGGCATTTCGGAAAATGCTAAAAAGGCGTTCCGCGAAGAAGTCTTGATCCGAATTTCGGCATATGCAAGGAAAGGGAAACGGTTTGATTACAATTCGCACGATCGCCTTCGGGAAGCCATCCAGAAAAAGCTGTTTGCCGATTTGAAAGATGTCGTTAAAATCACCACCTCCTCCAAGACGCCGGATGAGCAGCAGTTGAAGAAAATCAACGATGTTGTGGCCCGCCTCATTGATGAGCACGGCTACAATTCCACCTCAGCGAACGAATTGCTCAGATATGTCGGAAGCCTCTTGAACCGTTAAATTCTCTATATGAAAGAGCCGGATACTTTTTCCGGCTCTTAGTTTATATGAAATCATTTCGGGGAAAAAGGACGGTAGAGGTGAAACCGATGGATAAAAAGGAAAAAAACGTGGGGCTGGATAAAGACTATCAGCCGGAAAATGGGTCAATGGCGCCCGATATGGACGATATAAAAAATCTTGGCAAACAAATGGAGAACCGTAGGACTGGTAAGGAACTGAAAGAAGAGTACGGGAAAAAGCCGGATCCAATTCAGCATGAAAAAAAGGATGACTTCCTCCGCTAAAATGGCGGAGGATTTTTATTTTTCTTTAGCTAAAGGCTCAGTTAAAGGTGAGTGTTGATTTTTAACGAAGTTGATTGAAACGGAGGGGACTGACTCCGGCGGGATGCAGCGGCACGTGGAGACCCCACAGGCGTCTAGGACGCCGAGGAGGCTCCACGGTCCGCCCCGCGGAAAGCATGTCCCCGGAGTGGAAATCAACAATCAAGGATAATAGACCTCCATGCTAAAAAAAGGATTCTAACCAAACTGTCAATCCTTTTCCCTAAAATCTTCCGGGGACAATTTTCGAAATAATTTGTAAATTATCCACAGGTATGGCATAGGATAGAGTAATCAATATAACTGAAGTGTTATGGAGCCAAAGACGAAAGGCCAAGGGTTACGCAAGAAATTGAATAAGGGAGGGGTTTGGAATGATCGATGAGAACAATCACCATTTTGTGATCTCAAAGGAAGATTGGTCCCTCCACCGAAAAGGCCAAGATGACCAGCAACGGCATCAGGAAAAAGTCCAGGAGGCGATCCGCAACAATCTTCCAGACTTGATTACCGAGGAAAGTATTATTATGTCAAATGGCCGCGATGTTGTTAAAATACCAATTCGTTCATTAGATGAATACAAAATTCGTTATAACTATGATAAAAACAAGCATGTCGGCCAGGGAAATGGCAAGTCCAAGGTAGGCGATGTCGTTGCCCGTGACAGTTCGGGCGACAAGAAAGGGCCCGGAAAAGGCCAAGGTGCAGGCGACCAGGCGGGTGAAGACTATTTTGAGGCGGAAGTGTCGATGATGGAGCTCGAGGAAGCCCTGTTCAAGCAGCTTGAACTGCCGAACCTGAAAAGGAAGGAGCAGGAAGAGCATGTTGTTGAACATATTGAGTTCAATGATATTAGAAAAACAGGCTTGATGGGGAATATCGATAAAAAAAGGACAATGATGTCTGCATTCAAGCGAAATGCGATGCATGGCAAGCCGGCGTTCCATCCAATTTACAATGAAGACCTGAAATTCAAGACTTGGAATGAAATCATCAAACCGGATTCCAAAGCCGTTGTCCTTGCGATGATGGATACGAGCGGCTCGATGGGCCTGTGGGAAAAGTATATGGCGAGGAGCTTCTTTTTCTGGATGACCCGTTTCCTAAGGACCAAATACGAAACGGTCGAAATTGAATTCATTGCCCATCATACAGAGGCAAAGGTTGTAACAGAGGAAGATTTCTTTTCAAAAGGTGAAAGCGGAGGGACAATCTGCTCTTCCGCCTACCGGAAGGCGCTTGAACTGATCCAGAATAAATATGACCCTGTAAAGTTCAACATCTATCCATTCCATTTCTCGGATGGGGATAACCTGACATCCGACAATGCCAGATGTGTCAAGCTTGTCGAAGAATTGATGAAGGTTTCGAATATGTTCGGCTATGGCGAGGTCAATCAGTATAACCGTCATTCCACATTAATGACCGCCTACAAAAATATTAAAAATGAGAAGTTCAGGCATTATATCCTTAAACAAAAATCGGATGTCTTTAACGCGATGAGAAGCTTCTTCTCCAATGAGGAAGGAAAGAAATACGCGTGATTAAAAAAAGCGGAAGCGTCCGTTTAGCGCTGTAGCTAGAAACATTTTATACATTCATATACTTTCAAAAGCCAGCAAACGCTGGCTTTTTCAATTCTATCATACGGCATTAGCTTTTCCTGATTTTGGTCCTGATTCCGGACCATATGCCGACAGCGAGGCCGCCAAGGGTATCGGCGATCAAGTCTGTCATCGTATCCTTGTTGCCGCCTCCTTGCAGGTCCATTCCAAAAAACTGGTCTGAGCTGAATTCATAGATTTCCCACACGACGCCTCCAAATACGGCAAAGGTGAAGACGAACAGGAAGACGAACCAAGGTGAAATCAGGCTTCCCGCGTCCCTGTGAATCATCCTTTCATACAATGCGACCCCGGCAAACGCGAGAATCGCTCCGCTTATCGCGTGTAGGAAAGTATCCCACCAGCCAAGGCCATACCATCCCCTTATGGATCCTAGGTATTGCGAACCAAAAAGGAAAATAAGATAGGATAGGACAAGAGGGAGATTGAATTTCCATTTGAAAAAAAAGCCAAGGATAAGCGGAACCGCTCCGCAGCCAATTCCGGCTGCGGCCACGGAAAACCGGAATGAATCGTTTTCGGCATGGAAACGGAAAGCGAGCCAGGCCATGAACACCACATAAATCAAACTAAAAATAATAACAAGCTTGCGGCCCATTTAACCGCCTCCTCTACAATTGTGCCTTTCTAGCGGCGGCATAAATCCCGGCAAGAAGGCCGCCGCCCGTCCCGGCGAGCAGGTCGAACATCGTGTCCTTGTTGCCGCCGCGCTGCATTGTATGGGTGAAAATCTGGTCCCCTGTAAATTCATATATTTCCCAAAGTACACTCGACGAAACCGCGAGCGAAAAGATAAATAAGAAGAGGATTGGCCGTGATACGGCTTTCCTGGCACTGCCGGGGATCCAAAGCTTATAAAGGGCAATACCAATTAAACCGACAAGGATTCCTTTATAGAAATGAATGGTTGAATCCCACCATTTATGCTTTAAGTAGAAGGACGCAATCGAACCAAGATAGATTGTGCAGAGAATGGCGACATAATAGCCGAATATAAGCGGAAGATTGAATGGATTCCTTTTGGCGAAAAGGAGGAGCAGCGGCAATGCGCTTACGCCTATCCCTCCTAAGGCGACTTGCCATCTGGAGTTGTCCCCTTTTTTAAAATAATAAAGAAACAGGATAGCCATGAAGATGACAAAAAGAGTGCTTAGCCCGATAATCCATTTTCGTTTCATCCGTTTTCACCTCATACAGGTCAATATCCTTTAGTATTGCCGGGCTCGAGTAAAAACATGATACATTCCTTACCAAAATGGGATACTATTGGGGTAAGGAATTTGAGGGGAGGCGGAATGTGTGTGCCTCATAGTATTCGCGTATAAAGCCCATCCGCGCTACAGGCTGATTGTGGCGGCCAATCGGGATGAGAGCTATGCACGGCCTACGGCAGCCGCCCATTTTTGGGAGGATGAGCCGAATATCCTTGCCGGACGTGATCTTGAAAAGATGGGGACATGGATGGGGGTTAGCACGGACGGCCGGTTTGCGGCGTTGACGAATTACCGGGACCCAAAACAAATGAATGCCGCCGGAAAGCTGTCCCGAGGCGAGCTTGTGGCTAGCTTTTTAAAAAGTGGGATGCGTTCAGGAGAATATATGGCTGGCCTGGATGCAAAGGGTGGATTGTACCCTGGCTATAATTTGCTTGCGGACGATGGGAAAAGCCTTTATTACTTCTCAAATATGGAGGGGGTGGCCCGGGAAGTGGAGCCAGGGATCCATGGGGTAAGCAACCATCTTCTCAACACGCCTTGGCCAAAGGTTGTTCGCGGCAAAAGCGCCCTTGATGAGCTCCTTAAGCGGGATTCTGAAGAGTTGGAGGAGGAATTGTTCACCCTCCTGCGGGATGCGGAACCCGCCCCTGACGCGGATCTTCCGGATACAGGAATCGGGCTTGAATGGGAAAAGGTCCTTTCACCACTCTTTATCAGGAGCGAGGGGTATGGGACGAGGTGCTCGACCGTCCTCCTAATGGGAGATGGAGAATTAATTTACACCGAGAGGGTATATGGCGGGGAAGGATTTACTGAAAATAGATTTAGACTACCTTTTTAATTCACAAGGAGGGAATAACGATGGGATTTTTGGATGGATTAATGGGAAATGCCTCGGAAGTGAGCCTTGCCGAGGTTCAAAAAGAGTACGCGAAAGTACTGGCGCCGGGTGAGGCGATTGAAAAGGCATACCGGCTTGTACGGGATATGTTCATTTTCACCAACAGGCGGCTGATCCTTGTCGACAAGCAGGGGATTACAGGGAAAAAGACGGAGTACCACTCCATCCCCTACCGGAGCATTACGCATTTCAGCATTGAGACCGCGGGCAGCTTTGACCTTGACGCCGAGCTGAAAATCTGGATTTCCGGCAGCACTGAGCCCATTCAGAAGCAGTTCAACAAAAGCCTGAACATTTATGAGCTTCAGAGCGTGCTCGCTGCGTATGTTTTAAAATAGTGAGGGGGATGGAAGATGGCTTTTTTGCCGGTTGTTTTTTCAATTGGGATCGTTGTGATTGTTGCGATTTCGTTCTATAAGGCTTTTTTCAGAAAGAAAGTCAGCACGCCGGCTTATACGCCATTTGATGAAATTACCGGGCAATCGCCGACCGCTTTTCCGGAAAACAGTGTGGAAATCGTTTTGGATGAACGCTCGGGGGACGGCAAGGGGAATGGATAATGGGAAAATGGTTCGCGGCCCTGTACGATGGGGGAATGAAAGGTTTAGAGAATGGAACGTTTAAAGGAATAAGGAAAAGCTTGCTTGATAGAGCAACAGGAAGAGTGCTGGAAATTGGCTCCGGCTCGGGCATCAACTTTCCGCTTTACTCACAAGCAGAAAGGATTGACGCCATCGAGCCGGACACCTACATGATTGATAGGGCCGCCCGCAGGATTAGCCAGGCGGAAGTGCCCATCCATGTCCACCGGCAATTTGCCGAACGGCTTGAATTTGCTGACAATACCTTTGATGCGGCAGTTGCCACGCTTGTGTTCTGTACAATCCCGGACCCGGAACAGGCGTTGAAGGAAATCCTTAGGGTATCAAAACCGGGCGCGCCGCTATTGTTTTTCGAGCATGTGAAAATGCCGCAGCCTGCCCTTGCGAAAATGCAGGAACTCCTTAATCCAGCGTGGCGGAAGGTATGCGGGGGCTGCAACCTGAACAGGAACACTGTTTCCAAAATAGAAAGGGCCGGCATCCGGATTGAAAAAACGGAAACGTATTATAAAGGCCTTTTTGTAACGATTAAGGGCAGGAACATAAAGTAAAGGTGTAAAAAGGCCGGCATCCGGGAATGGTAGGAGGAGACTGCTTTTACCCGGGAGTGTGTACGATGTTTGTCTACTATATTCATATAGCTGTTCCAGTCGGGAAACCCTTGAGTACATACCTGGCTAGCTGGGAAAAATCGCGTCCTGATCCATTCATGTTTGATAAGGCGGACAAGTTCCGCATTTTCAGGCACCCCGGGAAACCCGTCATACGGCTAGCTGAAGATGATTTCGGGAATTGGTACTTTATGACCTTTTTTACATCGAAACGTTTATCGGGTTTGAAATGGGCCAGGCAATCAGCAAGGCCCGCCTATGTCGAGGAGGGGACAACCCTTCCGCTTGTAAGCCTGCTTGAAGAGGAAGGGCTCATTCCAAAGAATGAAGGATTTGACAAGGCGTACGCCCATACGAGTGTAAGGGTGAGAAGTCTAAATGAGTATCCTCCGGAACTGCAGGCAAGGCTTGCGAATACGGACGGCGAGGACGATCCAACGGTAATTGGAAACATCCATTTTTTGAGGAATACATTCGAAGGGAAAGAAACACGGTATATTGCCGGGACTGAAACGAGATCATTCGCGACGGTAACCGAGAATGGACCATATTTTAACGATATCCATCTTAAAACGAATGCGTTCCTCTACCTGCTCTATTACGTATATTTTGAGGAGCACAATCAGCTGCCGTCAAACCAAATGGTCCCGAGGCTGCTTGGCAATCTATGGGCGTCAAAGCAATCGTTGAATACAGGTTGGAATCCAACATTGTTTGAAACTGAAGAGCTATCATAATTAAAATTCCGCATAAAAGGAGCTGCTGGACATGAAAGTGAAGATTAACCGCAATGCCGCGAAAGTCATGAAGGAAATGCTTAAAACTGCCGGGGATGGCCAACTGTTCCGAGTGATCATTACACATATGCATGGAGACCATGCCCACTATGACCTGGTGCTCGATACTCCGAAGGAACATGATGAGGTTGTAAAAACCGACAAGGATATCGACATTATCCTCGATTCGAGGGAGGAATATTTGGACGGGGTCTGGATTCAGTATTTCTACGTCCCGCGTGAGGAATTTTTAATTACAAACCCAACCAAAGGCGGACACCACCATCATTAATCCAGGACGAAGGGCGAAGGCGCATCTTTCGCCCCGATTTGGAAAATGCAATTGACTTTCCCGAAGCAATGCGTTAAGGTAGATGAAATCGCATATATTTCTTATCAAGAGAGGTGGAGGGAACGGCCCTTTGAAGCCTCGGCAACAGGCCATCTTAGGTACTGTGCCAATTCCTGCGGGCATTTGCCCGAAAGATAGGAAGAGAACGGATGCCGCCCTCTTTTTATCGAGAAGGGTTTTTTTGTTTATCTCCAGCACCCAGCGGCGGGACAGCTTAGGCCTATATTATGCTGAACGGGCGCTTATACTTTTTACATCGGGCTGCGGAGAGGGATATACTCCAAAAACTGAATAACGTTCTTATCAAGAGAGGTGGAGGGAATGGCCCTTTGAAGCCTCGGCAGCAGGCCCTTGGGCACTGTGCCAATTCCAGCAGGGGCATCCCTGAGAGATAAGGAGAGCAACGCATACCAACAAGCAACCTCTTCCTTAATGGGAGAGGTGTTTTTAGTAAAATCCAACGGAAAGGAGAAGGAAAGTGGCAAGGTTAACAGAAATGGTCGAAAAGAGGAAAGAAAAATTGATCGAAGAATTGCTTTCAAGGAACGTATACAAAACATCGGATGAAAGGCATTTATACGACGCGCCTCTAAAAACACTTGAAAATGAATATATGCTTCTATTAAAAAAGGAAGCCGGGCGCTAAAATTGCAGCGCCCGGCTTCTTGCTACTTCCACAACAGCGATAAAATCAACTTGTTTTTAAAAAGCTGGAGAAGGAATTCAGTATAGTATTCTTGCTTCAGGGAGACTGTCGCCTGTTTGTCGATGCTCTTATAAAAATATGCATCCGTGAGATCGTCATTTCCGTAAAAGTAGTCGCGGACGGCATTAAATTGCTTTTCAAGAGCCTGGTCGGTAAATATAATTGTAAATTCAAAATCCTCTCCATCTCGCTTCTCCCGGATATCCAGACGTTTTTGATCGTACGTGTAAACCAGTTCCATCGCGGTTTCCCTCCATCTATAAAAGATACCTTACATAAACATACACCGTGCAAATAGCGATGCTCAACAGCATAAGCGGGAATGCGATAACCAGGAATTTCATAAAAGAAATAGGGTGTTTTTCTTTCGCGGCCATGCCCGCTACAATCACATTGGCGCTCGCGCCGATCAAGGTCCCGTTCCCGCCAAGGCATGCGCCAAGAGCTAGGCTCCACCAAAGCGGTTCGAGGTTGGTGATACCCATTGAGCCCATGTCCTTAATCATCGGGATCATTGTCGCGACAAACGGGATATTGTCGATGAACGCGGAAGCGATGGCACTCACCCATAAAATCAGAAGCGCCGTCGCAGTTACATCTCCGCCGGTCACATCCATTGATTTCTCGGCCAAGAGTGATATAACGCCTGTTTCCATCAAGCCCCCAACGAGGACGAACAGCCCGATAAAGAAAAAGATGGTTAGCCACTCGACTTTTTTCATCGAGTCCTCAAGATAATGCTCGCCTGTCAAAAGCAGAAGCAGGAAAGCGCCTGCCAAAGCAATTGTCGCGTTTTCCACATGGATGAACTGGTGAAGGAAAAAGCCCAAAATTGTTGCTCCAAGGGCGAATAGCGACTTTTTCAGTAGGACAGTATCGGTAATTTCCGCTTTTTCATCGAGGTTCATAATGCCGGCTTTCAGCTCTTCCGTTGTCTTTAGTGACTTTCGATAAAGGAGGGCGAGAATGGCGAGATTCACAATCAATATGACAAACGAAATCGGCGCCAGGTTGACAATGAACGCTGAAAATGTCAGCTCCTTGACGGCGCTTCCAAGCATAATGTTCGGCGGGTCGCCAATAAGCGTCGCGGTGCCTCCGATATTGGAGGCGATAATTTGTGTAATGAGGTAGGGCATCGGGTTCACTTTCAGCTGCCTTGTGATGCTGAACGTGACAGGTACGATAAGAAGGACCGTCGTGACATTGTCTAAAAACGCAGAAGCCACAGCTGTAATCAGCCCTAATACAAGTAGGAGCTTCAATGGGTCGCCCTTTACTTTTTTCGCCGCCCAGATTGCCAGATAGCGGAACAAGCCGGTTTCAGCTGTAATGGCGACGATGATCATCATTCCTGTCAGCAGCCCAAGGGTGTTAAAGTCGATGTGGTGAAGCGCTGTTTCCTGATTCAGTATGCCTAGGAGGACCATGGCGATGCCCCCGGCCATCGCGATGATTGTCCTATGGATTTTCTCGGTTACGATAAATGCGTATGCAACCAGGAAAATTCCGATGGCAAGCAATGCTTGATTTGTCAAAATCCCCATCTCCCAATGTTAAAAAATAATGAAAGCTTTTGTAATTTTAAAAAAATGCTTTTCTAAAATTATATTTAAATAAAATAAAAAACACAAGGTCCCGGTATGGAAGAAACTATCAGTTTGTCCCCCATGCAAGAGAGGAAAACAGAAAGATAAACCCACTGCCGCGGATGGCGGCGGTTTACCAACTTTAGAGGGGAGCGATTGTATGGAATTCAAGGGCGGGGAATCATGGAAAAGATGGTTATTCCCCGGACTGGCGGGAATGGCAGCCGGGATTATGTTTATTTTGCTTATTGTAAAAATTTTACCTGGGAATTTCACAAATACGGATTCACCTGTTGAGTTATCGTCCACGGTCCATGCCGATGATGATAACCGTGAAACGGAAGTGACAGCGGCGGTCAAAAAGGCGAAGGGTGCGGTTGTCAGCATCACCAATTATCAGGGAGGAAGCATGTTTGATGGCTCGTTGCCTTCAAAGGCAGGGTCTGGTTCCGGAGTAATCTATAAAAAAGAAGATTCGAAGGCTTTCATTATTACGAATCACCATGTTGTTGATAAAGCAACCCAGCTTGAGGCAACCCTTCCAGACGGCAAAAAGCTGAAGGCAAAATTGCTGGGCTCCGACCCGATGACAGATTTGGCGGTTATCACCGTTGACGGGGAAGGGGTAAATGATGTAATTGAAATAGGGGATTCAGAAGATTTACAGCCAGGCGCTTCCGCCATAGCAATCGGGAACCCGCTTGGCTTCCTTGAAGGCACTGTAACGAAAGGGGTCATTAGCTCCGTGGCGAGGACGATGCCTGTGGACATTGACCAAAATGGGGAAGTCGACTGGCAGACAGAAGTTATTCAAACGGATGCGGCCATAAACCCGGGAAACAGCGGCGGAGCTTTGATTGACATCAACGGCCAGCTGATTGGCATCAACTCGGCCAAAATAGCCTTGGAAGAGGTAGAGGGAATCGGTTTTGCTATCCCGGTCCATGCCGCAGCCCCTGTCATTGAAAGCCTCGAAAAGTATGGAGAGGTGCGCCGCCCATTCATAGGGGTCGCGCCAGTGTCGCTGCAGGATATCCCTTCCCAGTATTGGAAGGACCCGCTTAATCTTCCTAATCATGTAACAAAAGGCGTAGTTGTCATGGAAGTTAGCCCGGATTCACCGGCTGAGAGGGCGGGAATAAAGAAATACGATGTAATTACCGCTATTGAAGGGAAAAAAATCCGGACAGTCATTGACTTGCGCAGCTTCCTGTTTAAAGATGCGAAAGAGGGGGAGCGCGTATCGGTAACAATTTACAGAGGAGGCCAAAAACAAAAAGTGACAGTCGAATTAGGGACTGCCAGATAATGCCCTATTGATCTTAAGCCGGCCGGCAGGAATCCCGGACCGGCTTTTTTCATGGCAAGGTATGCAACAAATGCACTAAACAGCCAAAAAGAAACGACAAATTTATGAATTTTTTACCAACAATACTCTCTCGCGGCGGACGCCATTATAAAATATTGGTATGGAATCTTCAGTGGCCTTTTCTTTTGTTTGAAATGGGATCGGCAATATAATCCGACCCTGGCACTTCAATGTGGAAATAGGTAGGGAATTAGGGAGAAGCCGGGTTATATATGGACTGGGAAGGATAGCAGGGATGGAGACGATTGAGAAAATCAAGGCGGATTATTTGGAACATCTTAAGCGTGTGCAAGAATTAGAGGCTAAGGAAAAGGAACTTGCTCAAAAACTCCGGATGAGCGAGTCGATTAAACTGAATATCCTCAATGCCCTGCCACTCAATATTTTCCTGGAAGACAGGGCCGGCAGGACGTTGTTCGGTAACGCGGAAGTACTGAGGGTCCAGGGAATGGAACTTGATGAGTTGATTGGAAAAACGGTCTTTGATTTTTTTCCGCGGCACATTGCCGAAATTAACAGGGCCGATGACTTGGAGATTTGGCGGCAGCGAAAATTGATTTCAAAGGAAGTCCCAGTTGGCTTCCGGGGTGAAGAAAGAGTCATGTATACCGGAAAAACAATCATTCGGGCGGAAAATGAGGACTTTTTACTTGGATTCGGCCTGGATATTACCGATCGGGTAGCGATGGAGCAAAAACTCAGGGAGAGTGAGGAAAAGTTCAGGAACGTGGTCGACCAGGCCGCGGACTGTTTCTTTCTGATCGGGCTAAACGGGGAATTTGTAAATGTCAACTCCGCGGCTGCCGAATTGCTGGGATATGAACAGGATAAATTGCTCGCCATGAATGCCAGGCATATCTTTGGAATCCTTCCTCAAAAATGGAAGAAATGCTGAAGGGGATGGAAAACAATCATTCCCTGCATTTCGAGGACAGGATGGCCGCCGTTGATGGAAGGGAAATCCCAGTGGATATTAATTTCCGGCTTATCCAAATTGGTGAAAAGCAAAAATTCCTGGCGCTTTGCCGGGATATACGTGACAGGAAAAAGTCAGAGGAAGCCATTAAGCATATGGCCTTTCATGACGCCTTGACAGGCCTTCCGAACAGATGGTACATCGAGTCCTTTATAAAAGAGTATTTCCAAAGGGCCGCCCAGAGGAAACTTGGAATCCTGCTCCTTGATTTGGATCATTTTAAAGTAATCAATGACAGCATGGGGCACCATGCGGGGGATAAACTGCTAAAAGAAGTAGCTGCAAGGCTTCACGCGGTTTGCTCACAGGGCAATATTGTCGCCCGGTTCGGCGGCGATGAATTTGTCGTGCTCATGCCTGACGTGGAAGCCGATGAAGAGACTTTCGTCGCAAGCGAAAAAATCATCCAAATCATGAAACAGCCCTTCCAAATTAATGGGAGCAAAATCATGATGACGACAAGCATTGGAATCAGCATCAGTCCACGGGGCGGCTGCGAAATGAATATGCTCCTTAGGAATGCGGATTTGGCGATGTACAAATCAAAAGAGAATGGGCGGAACGGCTATCGGCTTTATGAGCCATCGATGGATGCGAAGGCCGTCGAAAGGATGACAAAAGAAATAAAACTGAGGCAGGCACTTGAAACAAGGAGCTTTGTGCTCCATTACCAGCCAAAGCTTAACCTGCAATCAAATGAAATTTATGGATTTGAAGCGCTAGTACGCTGGAACCGGGAAGGAAAGATCCTTTATCCTGGTGAGTTCATCACTATAGCCGAAGAAACGGGTCTAATCGTACCGCTGGGGGAATGGGTCCTCCGGGAAGCCTGCAGGCAATGCCGGGAGTGGCATAATCTCGGCTATGAACATTTATCGATCAGTGTGAATCTGTCCCCGCATCAATTCCGTAAGCAAAATCTCGAAAAATTGATTGCCGGAATCCTTGAGGAAACTGGCCTTCCGCCATATGCACTAGAGTTGGAACTTACGGAAGGAACAGTCATGCATAATCCTGAAAGGGCGGCCGAAGTGTTGTCCAACCTAAAGTCGCTTGGGGTTACGATAGCGATTGACGATTTCGGAACGGGTTTTTCATCGTTGAGCTATTTAAAGCATTTTCCGATCGATGTACTAAAAATAGACCGTTCTTTCATAATGAATCTTGAACGTGATAATACGGATGCCTCAATTGCTTCCGCTATCATAAATCTTGCGCACAGCCTTAGGCTGAAGGTGGTAGCCGAAGGTGTCGAGACGCGTGAACAGATGAAGTTCCTTGGGACGAGTACATGTAATTATACTCAGGGATATTTCATAAGCAAGCCGTTGGAGGCGGACAAGGCATTCTCTTTTATTGAAAGTAGCTTCCTGCCAGTTTGATTAAGGAAGGCCCAGTGGAAAAGGGCCTTCCTTTTTTCATTTATATCTACTTTGTTTTTCGGCCTAATAATATTGAAAATCAAGTAGGATGGGAGGCATTTTGAATCGCTTTACAAAAATGACAGAAATTCGCCACAAACATATGAAGATTATGCGAATTTCGTGATGAAAGGAAAACAACATCCAGGAGTTTTTTTATAATGGACCTATACAAATAGCGGAGGTGCAGGAAATGAATATTACCACAATCATTGAACTGGAAAATAGGGAAGTTGAGAATTTGGCTGGCGGCAAGCTTGTCTTCGCAGAGGAACGGATTGATGAAAACATCGTCGAAACCTGTGTCGAATGCTTCCAGGAAATCGGAACGAATGAAAAAATTCTAACTGATGACGCCATGCAGCGAGTGTTCGAAAAATTGAAGGAAGACGGCATCATTCCTGGGGAAGTCGTTGAGTTTTCTTTTGAAATGCCATCATGCGGACAGTTGAGAAAAAAGTCGGAAACATCTTTTGATATTCCGCAAAAAGTAATCCTTTCTTTCATGAGTTAACTAATTGTCTGCATATTAAAAATAGAAAGCGGGACCTTTTGCGGAAGGGCCCGTTTTCTTTTTGAAAAGCGCCTTCGCTGGTGTGACAAAGGTCAAAGCCAGAATGCAATAGCATGTTTTATAATGGCAGTGGCTGGATTTCCCGGAGATATTTTGTAAGCGTTTACAAAAATCGAGAAAGTTGGAACGACAATGAGAAACGAAACGAGGATTACGATTTTGGCAGGGCATTTTGGAAGCGGAAAGACAGAGCTTGCCCTAAACCTGGCCCTTCAGGAACGCAAGGTGCATAAAAAGGTTGCGATTGCCGATTTGGATGTAATCAATCCATATTTCAGGTCCAGGGACGCCGCCGCCATTTTAAACGAAAACGGAATCGAATTGATTGGTCCGTCAGCAAGGCTTGCTTCCTCTGACCTCCCGGTGGTATCCGGGGAAATCTACCGGGTAATCCATGATCCATCCTACAAGATCATCATTGATGCCGGTGGTGAAAAGGACGGCGCGACTGTGCTTGGCCAATATTATCATGAATGGAAGGATATTGGGGCGAAGTTGATGTTCGTTCTTAACGCGAACAGACCATATGTGAGTACCTTGGATGGAATTATCGAGTCAATAAAAGGAATTGAGAAAGCAGCGAGGCTTCCGGTCACGGGCATTATAAACAACACGAATCTCGGCAGCGAAACCACGCCTGAAACTATTTTAAATGGGGAGTTCCTTGCCCGTATGGCAGCGGATCAACTTGGGATTCCGGTTGTTGCGACAGCAGTTTCAAGGAACATGGATGGAATCGGTGTTTTTGGCGGGAGGGAAGACATTTTTATCATTGACCGGTTTATGAAATTGCCATGGGAATGAGGAGGATGCGAAATGGAAAGAAGAGTCGTTTTTAATGAGGCGTATTGTAAATCCTGCAGCCTTTGTGTGCAGGTTTGCCCGGAAACAATTATCTTCCTGGCAGATTACCTGAATGGAAAAGGCTATCGCCCCGCAACAGTTATAGAGCAGGAAAAATGCATTAGCTGCGCGAAATGCGGCCAAATTTGCCCGGATGGGGTCATAACCGTCTATCGTCCGGAAAAGAAGAAGCGGACCGTATAGGGTGGCAAGTACAGATTTATAGAAGCATAATCATTTTCCTATGTGCTAGGAAAGGGGAATAACTATGGGAAAAGTACTTATGAAAGGCAATGAAGTTATTGCGGAGGCGGCTGTCCATGCCGGTTGCAAATATTTCTTCGGATACCCGATTACCCCCCAGAGCGAACTTGTTGCCTATATGGCAAGGCGGCTTCCGGAAGTAGGCGGCCTGTTCCTTCAGGCTGAAAGCGAAGTGGCGGCAATCAATATGGTGTACGGCGCCGCGTGTACTGGAGTTAGGGTAATGACTTCGTCGTCAAGCCCGGGATTCAGCCTTAAACAAGAGGGAATCTCTTATCTTGTTGGGGCGGAGCTCCCCGCGGTTGTTGTGAATGTTGTACGTGGCGGGCCTGGGCTTGGCAATATCCAGCCAGCCCAATCCGATTATTTT
Organism: Neobacillus piezotolerans; assembly: GCF_003362805.1. GTDB lineage: Bacteria > Bacillota > Bacilli > Bacillales > Cytobacillaceae > Bacillus_D > Bacillus_D piezotolerans. Next base: position 55,106 of record NZ_QNQT01000012.1, on the reverse strand, counting down.
CAGGTGACAAAGGGAGGCGGACATGGAGATTATTATACACCTGTCCTTGCGCCGTCAAGTCTCCAGGAAATAGTAGACCTGACACAGGATGCCTTCGATATGGCAGAACGGTACCGGACCCCGGTAATTGTATTGGGCGACGGGATGCTTGGACAAATGATGGAACCAGTTGAATTTGGCGAACGGTCGGAACGGACGGATGTTCCCAAGGAGTGGGCGACGACAGGTACCCGGGGGGACGGGGATCGGAGGGTCATCTCATCGCTTGACCTTGACGCCCATGCCCTTGAGGCGCGCAATATCAGGCTCCAGAAAAAATTTGCTGTCATCAGGGAAAATGAGGTCCGGTACGAGGAGTACTTAACAGATGACGCCGAATTTATTGTGGCTGCCTTTGGCACGGTGGCCAGGATTGCAATGAATGCAGTTAATAAAGCGCGGCGGCAGGGAATCAAGGTTGGGCTGATCCGCCCGATTTCCTTATGGCCTTTCCCGGTCCAGCCTTTCCATGAAACAAGGGACTGCGTGAAAGCTTTCTTGTCTGTCGAAATGAGCGCTGGGCAAATGGTAGAGGATGTCCGCCTCGCTGTTGAAGGGCGCGCTCCTGTGGAGTTTTATGGGCGGACCGGAGGGGTTGTCCCGACCCAAGAAGAGATTTTCGCGAAAATCGCCGAGCTGGCAGGGAGGGTTGCCGTATGAGCATGAAGACTGTCTTTGAAAAGACAACGGGGCTGACTGAAAACCCGACTCATTACTGCCCGGGATGCACCCACGGAATTATCCACAGGATGGTCGGGGAAGTGCTGGAGGAAATGGGGATCCTTGAAGATACCGTGGGGGTGGCATCCGTTGGCTGTTCCGTTCTTTCCTATGAATATTTCAATTGCGATATGACCCAGGCCGCGCATGGCAGGGCGCCCGCGGTGGCTACTGGAATCAAGAGGGTGCTGCCAGACCGGTTTGTGTTTACGTACCAGGGGGATGGCGACCTTGCTTCGATTGGAATCAGCGAAGTCATCCACGCAGCCGCGCGCGGCGAGAACATCACCGTAATTTTTGTGAACAATGCCATTTACGGAATGACGGGTGGGCAAATGGCCCCGACAACGCTTATTGGGCAAAAAACGGCAACAAGCCCATTCGGCCGTGATCCACGCCTTCAAGGGTCGCCAATCCGGGTGAGTGAAATGATTGCGACATTGGACGGCGCCGCTTACATTGAACGGGTTTCTTCCCATGACGTCCCGAATATAATCAAAGCCAAAAAAGCGATCAGGCGGGCATTTGATACTCAAAAGAAAGGGCTTGGATTCTCGATGGTCGAAGTCCTGTCCACGTGCCCGACAAACTGGGGCCTGGACCCACATGAATCGCTTGACTGGGTTAAGGATAGCATGATCCCGGTTTACCCTCTTGGCATTTACAAGGGAGGGAATTGAACATGCTTGAAGAAATTATCATTGCGGGATTTGGCGGGCAGGGGATTATGTCGATGGGCCAATTGCTTGCCCATTCCGGTTTGCATGAAGGAAAATATGTATCCTGGCTCCCTTCGTATGGCCCGGAGCAGCGTGGCGGGACTGCGAACTGCGCTGTCGTGATCAGCGATGAACCGGTTGGCTCCCCCCTTGTAAGCTCACCTTCCGCGGCGATTGTCCTAAACCTTCCTTCGTATGAAAAGTTTGAGCCGAAGGTAAGGACGGGCGGGCTTCTGATAACGAATAGTTCGCTTGTCGCGGGCAAGAGCGGGCGGACCGATATCCGGTCTTTGGAAATCGACGCGACCGGCATTGCAAACGGGCTGGGGAACGGCAGAGTGGCCAATATGGTGCTGCTTGGCGCGTTTATCGAGGCAACGGGTATCCTTTCGTATGATTCGCTTATTGAATCGTTGAGAAAAGTCCTCTCAGCGGATAAACACCATTTAATCGACCTGAACAGGCTTGCCTTGGCAAAAGGAGCCGCCATAGTCCAGGAAGCCTCCATTAAATAACCAGAGAAAGCCGGATCCGCGGAGAGCGGCTCCGGCTTTTTTGAAGGAAATTTAGTGCCCAAACAGCTGTGCTCATCTCTTCCTTCGGTCACTAAAAGACGATTTAGAGCCCCAACAGCAACGGCCATCCTTCCTTCGGCACCACAAGTGGAATGCAACGTTCATAATTGACTTCAGCCATTGAAATGAATTTGTTCCTTGAGCTTTCACTACATATAACTTTCAAAACCTTTTGTTCCGCCGTTTGGAAGTGTTTGCGAATATTTTTTTCTTAAAGCGTGATTCACCTCACTTAATTGAAAATGATTTTCATTTATGATTGAATCAGAACAACAAAAACTTTAGGAGGCTTATGGCATGGACAAACATTCATTGTCACAATTCATGGAATATAGCAGCGAAAAATTTACAAAGAGGGTTATTTTTAAAAAAGGTGAGAGCACTGCTTTTGTCTTGAACTTCACCCCTGGGCAGCAGCTTCCGCCCCATAAGCATCCCGGGACGGAAGTGTTTCTCCTAGTTAAGGGCGGTTCTGGAACGTTTACGATAGATGGAGTGGAGCATGAGGCTGTGGCAAATGATGTGGTCCATTGCGGCGGGGAGGAAATGTTCGCATTTAAAAACAGCGGCAGCGAGCCCGTCAGCCTGTATGTGGTTTTAACAAAAGTTCCGTCACCGGAGTATGCGAAGGATATTTAATTCAAAAAGGTGCCAGACCCTGGATATGGGCCTGGCACCTTTTGCTTGGTTTCGTTCTAAGCGAGGCTATGCCTTTTCGCGAATCGGAGCCTTCTTTCCTCTGCCAAAGAACCACCAGTTCCAGTCGCCGAGCAGTTTCATGAGCGATGGCACCAATACCATCCGGATGAGGGTGGCGTCGATAAAGATGGCAATCGCAATCCCGACCCCAAGCTGTTTTACCGGCATAACGCCCGTGAAAGCAAAAGCGCCTGTAACGACAATCATAATCGCCGCGGCGGATGTGATAATTTTGCTTGTAGTCGTTAGGCCGAGGATTGTCGCCTTGCTATTGTCCCCCGTTTCAAGATAGTATTCCTGGATACGGGAAATCAGGAATACTTCATAGTCCATGGATAGGCCAAAGACGAGCGAGAAAACAAACACCGGAAGTATCAATGCGATATCGGCCGGGTCAGCCCCCAAATGGCCCTCCTGGAAAATATAAACGACGATGCCGAAGGTTGCCCCAAGGCTGAGCATATTCATTAAAATGGCTTTCAATGGTATCAGGATTGACCTGAATGCGAACATCAGGATGAAGAACGTTGAAATCACAATGAGAATCAGGCCATAAGGCGCCTTTTGAAAAATTTCATCGAAGTTTTCCTGTTCGAACTTAATGCTACCTCCAAAATAAGCTTTCAACCCGTATTCCTTTTCCGCCCAATCCCGTACCCATTTCCGGGCTTTATCCGAGTGCTGGCCGGTTTTTAAATATACTTTTACAAGCATTTTGTCGCCTTTAATAAAGTGCCCTTCCAACTGTTCAAGCTTGGCAAGCCTGGCAGGGTCGGCAGCCGAAAGCATTTTTGCCTGTGCATACTCCTTTGCGGTGGATACGCCAGCGGCCGTAAAGATGGACTCCACTGAATCGACCAGCTTGCTGCCCCCGAATTTGTCAATTGCTTTGCTTACCGCATACAGATTCATTTCTTCCGCCATATTGCCTTCGGATTCAAGGATGACCGTTATGGTTTGGTAATCGCGTTTTCCTTCAGGCTGGAATTCTTTCTGGAACGTCTCGTAAGCCGCGCGTGATTCGTAATTTTTCGGAAGCGAATTTGTCCCGGGTATCGTCAAATGCATATCTTTTACAGGGATGAGTGCCGTAAGCAAGATTACAAGGGCGGCAATCATCATCACAACCGGATACTTCATAACCGAATCCGCAAATGAATGCCAGCCGCTCTTTCGATTTTTCTTCGGCTTTATTATTGTAAATTTGTTGATTTTTCGGCCAAGGAGGGAAAGGAATGCAGGCAGGAAGGTAATTGCGCAAAGCGCCGATACGAAAACGACAATCATCCCGCCAAGGGCGACATTCTGGAAAATATCTATCTGGATAAAAAGTAATCCCGAAAGGCCGATAAAGACGCATAACGCGGAAAAAACAATCGACCGGCCCGCTGTTGCGATAGTCACCTCAATACTTTCCGAGACCGATTTCGTCCTCAGCTCTTCCTTATAGCGATTAATGATTAACAGCGCAAAGTCGATGCTCAACGCGAGCCCGATCATCGGAACAATATTTAAAATAAAAATTGATAAATCCGTAATATGGCTGAAGAAGTAAACAATCCCCATGGTCATCAAAATAGAAACGATACCAATAATCAATGGAACCGAAGCAGCGATGAGCCCGCCAAAAGCAAGGATAAGGACAACAAGGGCGATTGGCAGGCCAATCATTTCGGCCCGGGCCAGATCCTTTTGGCTAGCCTCATTGAGGTCCCTTACGATAACCGGTTCCCCGGTCATTTTTACACTCAGCCCATTCTTATCCTTAAGGAATGGCTCAAGCTCGCGTATCTCATCTGCAAGGCTTCCGGCATCCTTGTCAAATGTAACGATTCCATACGCGTAATTCCCTTTCATCATTCCATCCATTTTAAACGGGGAGATCAGCCCTGAAGCGGGCTTGTAGTTTTCAAGCCTGGTAAACGTATCTTCAATAAATGCATGCCATTTTTCATCAGGAACATCCTGGCTTTTCTCAAAAAGGAGAATGATGGTCGATTCAGGCTGGCCAAAATCCTTTTCGAGAATGTTCCTCGTCTGTTTATATTCACCATCGTATTCAAAGCCGTTGCCGCTTAAAACTGATGGCAGCTTAAATGCGAAAATGGCGAAAAAAACAATCGCCGCCACCCAGACCGCCAGCATCGAATATTTATATTTGCCCGCAAATCTTCCCAGCCGTCCCACAGTCCCTACCTCCTCTTCAACTCTCCAAGTTCCTGCCTTTTATGATTTTACTTTTTGCATTAGCTAACTATTAGACACTTTTCTCAATTCCCCCAACTTCCATATCCATCACGGCAGCACGCCAAACCGCAGAGGAAGAACTGCCTGTCAAATGATTGTTTTTTTGGTAAAATGGAGGCATGATACAGGATGCAGGTGATATGTGTGGAAAAAGAGAAATTGTCCAAAATAATAGAAGCGGCCAAGCTTTATTATCTTCTTGACTACAATCAACATGATATCGCAAAAGTGCTTGGTGTTTCCAGGCCGACAGTCTCAAGGCTTCTGCAGGCTGCAAAGTCGGAGGGCATTGTCCAAATAACGATTAAGGACCCGATGGAAAACGTGGAAAGCCTGGCTGAAGCGCTGGAGAGAAAATTCGGCCTGAAAAAAGCGATTGTGGTCTCTGTTCCACAGTATGAAGGGACAATCATTAAAACATTTCTTGGCGAAGCGGCGGCCGGTTATCTCCATGAGATCGTCGCGGACGGCGATATTATCGGAGTTACTTGGGGAACGACGATTTACCATGCGGCGGTCGAATTGAAACAAAAAGCGGTAAACAATGTAAACGTAGTACAGCTAAAAGGCGGGGTGAGCCATTCCGAGACGAATACGTATGCTTCCGAAATCCTCTATTTGTTCGGGAAAGCGTTCAATACGGCTCCACATTATCTTCCGCTTCCGGCAATAGTCGACCATCCCGTGGTGAAGCAGGCAATGGAGGCTGACAGGCATATCAAAAGGATCCTTGACCTTGGCAAGCAGGCGAACATCGCGCTGTTCACGATTGGCCCTGTCAAGGAGGAATCACTTCTTTTCCAGCTTGGCTATTTCTCGGAAAGTGATTTGGATTCCCTGTACGGGAGGGCGGCCGGGGATATTTGCTCTAGATTTTTTGACCGGGACGGAAATATCTGTAATGAAAGCCTGAATGACCGCACGCTTGGGATTGAGCTTGAGGAATTGAAGAAGAAGGAGCACTCCATTCTGGTGGCCGGAGGGCAAAATAAAGTTGAAGGAATCCATGGAGCATTGAAAGGGCACTACGCAAATGTACTTGTTACCGACCACTTTACCGCCCAATTCCTGCTTGATAAAGTAGACCAGGAATAAAACGTGTTACATTTGTTCAAGTTTGATTTTACAAATGTTCGGTTGTTTTGTTATAGTTAAAGTGGAAAAAAGGAGGAATGGATATGTCTCAAAACATTGCAGGCATGATTGATCATACATTATTGAAAGCAAATGCAACGAAAGCGGAAATTACAAAGCTCGCTGAGGAAGCAAAGGAATATAAATTCGCCTCGGTATGTGTAAATCCTACCTGGGTAAAAACAGCGGCAGAGCTGCTCGCTGGTACACCGGAAGTGAAAGTATGTACGGTTATTGGTTTCCCGCTCGGGGCAAACACCCCTGAAACGAAAGCCTTCGAAACAAAGAACGCGATCGAAAACGGCGCCACCGAAGTGGATATGGTTATCAACATAGGCGCTTTGAAAGATAAAGACTATGAATTGGTCGAGCGCGATATCCAGGCGGTTGTCGAAGCGGCAAAAGGAAAGGCGCTTACGAAGGTCATTATCGAGACAGCGCTTCTGACCGATGAAGAAAAAGAAAAGGCCTGTGGGCTTGCGGTGAAGGCAGGAGCGGACTTCGTAAAAACCTCAACCGGATTTTCCACCGGAGGGGCGAATGAAGCGGATATCCGGCTCATGCGTTCCGTGGTCGGGCCTGAAATCGGCGTCAAGGCGTCCGGAGGCGTCAGGGGCAGGGAAGTCGCCCTTAAGCTGATTGAGGCGGGAGCAACGAGAATTGGCGCAAGCTCAGGAATCGCAATCGTAAAAGGGGAAACTTCCGACAGTTCTTACTAATTTGTAATAATAATGAGGGATAAAATGAAAGAAATCATATTGGCGCTGGTGGGAGGCATGGTTGTTGGGCTCCTGTTCAAGTTCATTAAGCTGCCTTTGCCCGCGCCCCCAGTTTTTTCAGCAGTAGTTGGTGTGTTTGGTGTTTATTTCGGCGGTGTCGTATATGATTGGTTAATAAGGGTTTTGCAAAGCTAGCAAACAGGGAGTGGACACATTGAATGAGAAGGAATTAATCCAGGAAGCGATAAAAGCCAGGGAGTTTGCGTATATTCCTTATTCCAAATTCGCGGTGGGAGCGGCTCTATTATCTAAGGATGGCCAGGTATTCCGGGGCTGCAATATTGAAAATGCCGCCTACTCAATGACCAATTGCGCCGAGCGGACAGCGATTTTCAAAGCGGTGTCCGAAGGGATTACCGAGTTTAAAGCAATTGCCATTGTCGCCGACACAGACAGGCCATGTTCGCCATGCGGCGCCTGCCGTCAGGTAATCGCGGAGTTGTGCGGGCCGGAAGTGGATATTATCCTCACCAATTTGAAGGGTGAAGTTTTACGCGTCCGCTCAGAGGATATTTTGCCAGGGGCATTCCTTCCAAAAGACCTCGAATAGCATAATAACAAAGCCGGCAGCGTAGTCTTGCCGGCTTTTCAATTATTAAAGACTATTTTGAAACAAATGGATTTCCCGTAATCCAAAACCGCCATGGATAGTCCTTTGCTTCACCAGAGTTGCCGATCCCGATTCTTGTCCCTGTGGAAATGGATTCGGGACCAATTCCTTTTGCGATGAAAAGCGGCGGTTCCGTCAATCTTCTTCCATAGTCCTCCATCGTGATGCCAAGAGCCTTTGTCAGCTTCCCTGGTCCGCTTGTCAGTTTAATGGTTTGGTCAACGCCCCTTCGTTCATGCATGAGCCCTTCCCCGTAAACAGGTTCGACAGCCCTAATGAGGACCGCCTCAGGCTTGCCTATTCCCCCGCTCACTACATTGACGAGGCAGTGCGTATGCATCACATACGTATAGGCCAATCCGGATTCGCCAAACATCACTTCTGTTCTTTTTGTCCGCCTGTTGAGGTAACTATGGGCCGCTTTGTCGCCAGGGCCAATATAAGCTTCTGTTTCAACGATATACCCGCCTGCAAGGCCATCACGCGTCTCCTTTGCCAAAATGCATCCCAGCAGGGAACGGGCGAGCAACAGGGTGGGCTGTTCGAAAAATTCCTGGTTCACTGGCGCGGGAATGATATAATTCTTTTTAGTATTTTCTTGTGACATGAAAACCTCCAACTTGGGCTTTTTTTAAAACGCTTCCCTTCCATCGACGATTTTAATCCGGGAAAAAGGGGGATTAGTCAGAAAGTACAAAAAAACTTCACAAATTCGCTTTTCCACGAAACAAGTTAATTAAAAAAATAACATGCATGCAGCCCTTTAAAAAGGGGCTAAATGTCATTGAATGTTCCTGATTTTCTAACCTTATTTAAGGTATAATAGATGTGTTTAGGGATTTATGATGGGAAGGGACTAATAAAGGGGCGTAAATAATGGACATGAAGAAAGAATACCGTATCGAAAAAGACTTCCTTGGGGAAAAGGAAGTGCCAATTGAAGCCTATTACGGGGTTCAAACGATGCGGGCGGTAGAAAATTTCCCGATCACTGGCTATACAATCGATTCAAGCCTAATTAAATCGATGGCAGTCGTAAAAAAATCGGCGGCCATGGCCAGCAGGGATACAGGCCAGCTGGATGGCGAAATTGCCAGCGCAATCATTGCTGCCTCGGATGAAGTAGTTGAAGGGAAATGGCATGACCAGTTTATCGTCGACCCAATCCAGGGAGGCGCGGGTACATCGGTAAACATGAATGCGAACGAGGTAATTGCCAACCGGGCCCTTGAACTGCTTGGGAAGCCAAAGGGCAGCTATCACTATATTAGCCCGAATACGCATGTAAATATGGCGCAGTCGACAAATGATGCGTTTCCAACCGCAATCCATATTGCCGTACTCTCTTCACTTGAAGGCCTCTTGGAAAATATGGAATCGCTTCAGGGAACATTTGTTGAAAAAGCGAAGGAATTTGACGATGTTATCAAAATGGGCAGGACGCATTTGCAGGACGCCGTTCCAATCAGGCTTGGACAGGAATTCCAGGCATATGCGCGTGTGCTCTGGCGGGATATTGAAAGAGTCAGGAATTCACGGCGGCATCTTTACGAAGTTAATATGGGGGCGACAGCAGTTGGGACCGGCTTGAATGCCGATCCTGCCTATATTGAAAAAGTTGTCGGCTACCTTGCCCAAAACAGCGGTCTTCCACTTGAAAAGGCTGAACATCTCGTAGATGCGACACAAAACACGGATTGCTATCTTGAAGTATCGGCCGCGCTAAAAGTATGCATGATGAATATGTCAAAGGTTGCGAATGACCTGAGGATGATGGCGTCCGGACCGAGGGCGGGCCTTGGGGAAATCAAGCTGCCGCCGCGCCAACCGGGCTCGTCCATCATGCCAGGCAAAGTAAATCCGGTAATGGCTGAGGTTCTGAACCAGGTGGCATTCCAGGTTATCGGGAACGACCATACGATCTGTCTAGCATCGGAAGCGGGCCAATTCGAGTTGAATGTGATGGAACCTGTTCTTGTCTTCAATCTCCTGCAATCGATTAAGATTATGACGAATGTCTTTGATGTATTCCGCAAGTATTGCCTTGAGGGGATTGAGGCCAATCGGGAAAGGCTCGAGGAGTATGTCAATAACAGTGTTGGCATCATTACCGCTATCAACCCGCATGTCGGATACGAAACCGCCGCCGCCATTGCGAAGGAAGCCATAGAGACTGGCAAATCGGTCCGTGAGCTTTGTATCGAAAAACAGGTATTAACCGAGGCTGAACTTGACGCCATCCTTCATCCATTTGAAATGACGGACCCTGGAATTGCAGGGAAAGAGCTTTTGAAAAAGAAGGTATTGGTTGAGGCTTAATAACGAAAAGAGGGCATCTTCAACAAATGAAGATGCCTTTTCTTTGTTTAAATGAGTTCCCCGGCTAGACCGAATATGACGCTCCGGGACAGGATGACGGGCTTTGTGGTATGGGCCTGGGCAATGGATTTCATCTCCTCGGTATAGCCCATGCAATCAAGGACAATAGCCATGGCGGGAAAGCGGTCAAGCCTCCTTACAGCCTCTATCATGTTTTCTTTACTGAATTCATAAGGAGAGCTGTCGGCGTGGATGGCATGAAAGCCGGCCTCTTTCCATTTATCGATAATCGCGCCGCCCTGCTCCGGGAGGGGAACAATTACAGCTAGCGGCCCCTCTCTCAGCAATCCTTTAACAGCAAAATTAAGTAAATGGTCCGGATAAATAATCGGGATTTCACTTTTGAATAATGGGAATTTGCCTGTGCATGCCAGGATAATGAGGGAAACTCCTTCCCTATGCAGTTCATCTACCAATCCTTGGATGATGGGAATGACCTTTTCTTTTGCCATTGTCGCGCTTTCCCCGTTCCGCATTCGGGAAATGAGGACTGTATGTCCTTCTTCCGGCAAAAGTTCCTGAATTTCTTTGACTGTTTTTCCATCAAGGACCCCCTTTTCCAAAATTCTGGTCCCTTCCGGAAGGTGCTTCCTGATATCCTGGATCATATCGACCCTTGGCGTCTGCCCGATTGTAATTACTCCGACCATTTTCGGCATCACAGTCACCCCTTTTTAACATAGGCTTCATTGCCGTTGATATAAGTGGCCAAAATATTTGAGCGGCTGTCGAATGGGTGGCGAGACCAGATGACAAAGTCGGCATCCTTTCCGGCTTCGATGGAACCGACGCGGTCCTGGATGCCAACGCGCCGCGCCGCTTCACTTGTGATGCTTCTCAGCGCGTCCATTTCATTTAGCCCGAATTTAACCGCCTCGGCCGCGCACAGGATTAAATAGTGAATTGGAATGAACGGATGATCCGTCATGATGGCAAAGGGAATTCCCGCATCATGGAACAGTTTTGGTGCGGCTGGCGTTGAATTCCTCGTTTCGTATTTTGTAGAAGGAAGCATAAATGGCCCAAGCGTGACGCTGGCGCCGCTTTCCTTTATCGCATCTAGCATTAGATGGCCTTCTGTGCAATGCTCAAGTGACAACTGGATATTGAACTCCTTTGCAATCCGTATAGCGGTGGCAATATCATCAGCGCGGTGGCAATGAAGGTGGAGCGGCATTTTCCCTTCCAAAACCTCAATAAATGGGCTGAGTTCCGTCCGTTCAGCCATATGGGTTGTCCGTTCCCCGGCTGAAAGGTTAACAGCTTGCTGGAAGCCATCACGGATGATTTGCGCAACCCCCATCCTAGTGAGAGGAGTTTTATTATAGGATTGTCCAAACACATTTTTCGGATTTTCCCCAAGCGCGCCCTTCAACCCGCTCCTTTTGACAATCAGCATGTCTTCAAGCGAGGAACCGCCTGTTTTGAGAATGCTCCAGACCCCGCCAATCGGGTTGGCGCTGCCCGTTCCGGTTTGTATGGTGGTTACGCCGCCTTTCCTCGCCAGCTGGAATGAGAAATGGTTTGTATTGATGCCATCGATCGCATCCATTAAGGGTGTAAATGGCTCGGAATATTCACAGGCATCATTGACATGTTCGTCAATTTCACCCCAAATGCCGACATGGGTATGGATGTCAATCAAGCCGGGGGTGATAACCATCCCGGCGACATTTTCTATCCTGGCATCGGAAGGAATGTCCGTATTTGTCCCGGCCTTTATAATCTTTCCGTCCTTAATCCATAAATCGGCGTTGGACAGAACGGTATTGCCATTATTCATTGTGTAAATTTCAGCACCACGAAAAATTGTAAGCATCGATATCACTCCCACCTGTAAACTTCTTTGCCTTTTATAAACGTACGCACAGCCCGGGCTGTTAAATCAAGGGGATGCTTATTCCAAAGGGCGATATCAGCTAATAACCCTTCTTCAATGCTTCCGGTTTTATGGTCAATTTTCAAAAGCCTGGCGGCATCAAAAGTCAGGCCGTTTAAAATGGTTTTTTCGGGTACTCCGGCCTTTAGGGCCAAAGCGCCTTCAAGCTGCAGATGGGTAACCGAACTGGTTGGATGGTCTGTTGAAAAAGTATAGGGAACCTGTTTTTCAAAAAGAGAACGAAACAGCGATGGGTCGAGGTTCTTTAGTTCACCTCTGTCCATTGGCTGAAAGCATGGCCCGGCAACAACAGAATAGGAAGCGCCTGATGGCACTCCCGCTACAAGCGGTAATTCCGTCCCATGCACAAGGTTAACATGGAGGCCGAATTCTCCGGCAATCCGAAAGGCGGTGGCGATATCATCAGCTCGGTGGGAGCGGATGAAAATAGGCGTTTCCTCCAAATTGTATTGTAGCCGGAGGGCTTTTAATGATTCACGGATTTTTTTCGCAATCCCCATGCGGGTGAGCGGAGTTTTTGTCCTGCCCCAAAAAGCATATTTTGGCACATCTCCCATGGAGAAGGAGAAGCCGAAGTTTTTTTTCAATACCATTTCATCCACTGTTGCCCCATGGGTATGGATAACCGAAGTTTTTGCCCCGACAATGGCTTCGGGGGAGGAAACGATATGGGCCGCGGTTACTCCTGAAGAAACCGCATCATCAAATGCCTGATCAAATGGATAAATGCCGTCGACTACTTCCAGGTTGAATCCATTTTCAACATTAGGCTCGTATCCATCATTGCCTTCCCAGCGGACGCCGGTTTCCTTCAAGCCAATTTGCGAGCAGGTGTCGATGAAGCCAGGGGTCATATATAGGTTGGAAGCATCAATTTTTTCGCAATCCGGCAAAGGGGAGGAGGGAGGGAGGATTGAAGAGATTGATTGATCTTCAATCAGGACGGTCTTTTTTGTAAACTCACCAGTAAGTCTGTTATAAACATTGGCGTTAACAATGGCGGTCATTGACATGGATTATGCCTTCTTTCCGTTTAAAATAAAGAAAAGCAGAGAGATTTCCCTCTCTACTTTTCCGAATAAAAAATGATTAAAATTTGTCTAGCTCCACCGCCCAGCGCCTAGTGTACTTCGGTCCCCTCGCTACGATAAGTCAACATCGATTCGCATTCGCTCATCGTGTTTCCTTTATCTCCATCGGAGCCCTCCAGTCCATACGGCGCTAAACGGGCGTTTCCGCTTTTCTTTATTCCAACCAAACGTTGGTTCCGTTAGGAGAGACAATTTTAATGGAGGAATCAGGTGAGACTTCGAAGCCATGTACTTTTTTGTTTACGCCTGCTGTAGCGTCCATTGTCTCAAGCTCAACCCTTGGTACTTCCTTCATAATAATTTCAAGGGCCTGTTGGTAAAGCTTCGCGCGTTCGTTCTGGTCGACTGTTTCAGAGGTTGCACGGTTCAAAAGAGAATCGACTTCGGGATTCGAGTAGCCTTTTCCGTTTCCGAGAGCGCCAATCTGGTCAGTGTGGAACAATTGGTACAGGAAGAAATATGGATCTGGGTACCATGTCCATCCGCCAATTGACATCGGCGCGTTTCCTTTCGCAACAGTGTCACTGTAAGTTCCCCATTCAACAACTTTCAGTTCAACATCGATATTGAGGTTTTCCTTCATTTGATTTTGGAAAATCGTTCCGTATGGAACCCGTCCTTCGGCCAAGTAGAGTTCCGTTTTGAACCCTTCTGGATAGCCTGCTTCAGCTAAAAGCTTTTTCGCTGCTTTTGGATCGTATGTCGGAGTAAGTTTTTCAAGGTCTTTGCTGTAACCCCATGAACCTTTTGGAAGCGGCATATAGGATTTTTCCGCTCCGCCCCATTTATTGACTCCTTTTACAATTTCCTCTACATTCGTTGCCTTGTAAATAGCTTCCCGTACTTTAGGGTCAGCTGTTGGGCCTTTTTTATTGTTTAAATCCAGGTAGGTAATGGCAAGAGAAGGGGTGGACTGCAATTCCAGGTTGGCATCCACCTTAACCAACTCCCGGTTTTGGCCTTTAATGTCCATTCCAATATCAAGGTCGCCGGAACGGAGCGAGTTTGTCATCGTATTTGGTTCAGGAATGATGCTGAAATTCACGCCGTCCAAATGCGGCTTTTCACCCCAATACTTTTCATGCCTTACTAGCTTTACTTGGGAATCTTTTTTCCAATCCTTGATTTGGAAAGGACCGGTTCCTACTAAATGGCTCCCAAAAGAATCTCCCCAGCCTTCTACTTCTTCTTTAGGGACAATTAGGTTCCCCCCGTCAGTCAGCATTGCCAGCAGCGCCGCATTTGGCTCGCTCAAATGGATTGCGACCTCGTTTTCCCCTACTACTTCAACGCTTTCGACGCCACGGAGGCGGTTCATGGCGGATTCTTTCGCGGAACGTTCAAGGCTGTACTTTACATCCTCGGCTGTCATTTTTCTTCCGTCCTGATATTTGCCAGGTTGGAAGTATACGTCGTCACGGAGTTTGAAATTATATACTTTCATATCATCGGAAACTGACCATTCTGTCGCCAGTGAAGGAACAAATTCACTTAGTTCCTTATTGTAAACAACAAGTGTATCCCCAATTTGAAGCATGACCTGTGATTCATATAGGCCTGTATATTTAATTGGGTCCAGCGTTTTCGGATTGGCTGAAAGGCCGATCCGTAATGTGCCCCCATCCTGCGGTTTTCCCGAGGCAGCGTTTTTTTCGCCGCCTGAAGAGGACGTAGTGGCCGTACTGCTACCTGAAGAGCAGGCACTCAAAGCAAGAATGGCTACAGTGAGGACCAAAAAGAAAAGACGACTGCTAAACCTTTTTTTCATCGATAAGCTCCTTCCTGTTGTTTCGAATAGTGAATCATCAATTCAGATAATGAATTTAAAAACAAATTTATCACAATAAAAAATTGGTGTAAACAAGTATTTAAAATATTTTAAAAACATTTTCTTTTAAAGCAATTCAATATTTACAATTAATTATCACGGTGCTAAACTTATTTTTAATTCATTTAATGAATCACTGTTTCAAATAGTGAAATAATAGGAGGCTGCTTATGGGGAAATATATAATTAGAAGATTCATTGACTTTGTACCCACTATTTTTGTCGTGGCAGTAATAGTCTTTATCATCACTCGGATGATTCCCGGAGATCCCGCGGCAGTCATGCTCGGGCCCCAGGCGAGTGTGGAAGATATTAAAGCAATGAGGGAAAGCCTGGGATTGAATGAACCTTTATATGTTCAATTTTTTCAATATTTAGGTGATTTGTTAACTGGTAATTTTGGGGTTTCCCTCACCTACAATGAGCCGGTTGTCCAATTAATCCTCGAACGCTTTCCAAACACCCTTATTCTTGCCATCAGCGCCCTGATCATTGCTTTCCTAATAGGCGTTCCAGCGGGCATCATTTCTGCTTCTAGGCAAAACTCGTTCTTGGACTATGCTGTTATGCTCGTTTCCTTAATAGGGGTTTCGATGCCCATCTTTTGGCTAGGGGTTATGCTTGTCCTTTATTTCAGTGTCAACCTTGGCTGGTTTCCTGCAACAGGAATGGGGGATATGAGCGAAGGCATCATCCCATTTTTAAAGCACCTTGTTTTGCCGAGCATTACGCTAGCGACAATCCCGATGGCCACGTTCGCGCGGATTACCCGCTCCAGCATGCTTGAAGTCATTTCGCATGACTATATTAAAACAGCCCGTTCCAAAGGGTTAAGTGAATTCATTGTTATTTGCAAGCATGCCTTTAAAAATGCGCTGACTCCGCTGTTAACCGTCCTCGGCATGCAAATATCGGCCCTGCTTGGTGGGGCGGTGCTGACAGAAACGATCTTCAGCTGGCCGGGAATGGGGCGTTTGATTGTTGATGCGATCGATAAAAGGGACTTTGTTGTCGTTCAGGGAACCGTCCTTTTTATAGCGGTAATCTTTGTGCTTGTGAACCTGCTCGTGGATATCATGTACAAAGTTGTGAATCCGAGAGTAAATTACTCTTCAGGTAAAGGAGGCAGCAAATAAATGGCTGGAATACAAAGTTCAGTTTCACCGGCTCAGCCAAACCAAATCCATGTTAAAAAGGAAGCGGGAATTTTTAAAAAGCTGATAAGAAACCGGCTGGCTGCCATGGGGCTGACAATTATCGCCGTGATGGTTTTCGTTGCTATTTTCGCTCCGCTCCTCGCCCCATACCATCCCAATAAGATGGATGTCGCCAATTCCCTCGCTGTACCTGGTTCAAAGGGGCATCTGCTTGGAACGGATAACTATGGCAGGGATTTGTTGAGCCGCCTTATATATGGAGCAAGAATTTCTTTGATAGTCGGTGTTTCGGCTGTAGTTTTCGGAGCTTTTTTCGGAACCCTACTTGGACTATTGTCCGGCTATTTCGGAGGCAGGCTTGATTCAATCATTATGAGGACGATGGATGGATTATTTGCGTTTCCATTTATTCTCCTTGCGATTACCTTGATGACGGTCCTTGGGCAGGGGCTGATAAATGTCATTATTGCCATAGGAATCGCCAATGTCCCCGGCTTTGGAAGGATCGTCCGTGGACAAGTTTTAAGCGTAAAAGAAGAGGAATTCATCGAAGTGACAAGATCGCTCGGAGCGACCCATTCACGGATTCTGTTCCAGCACGTTCTGCCCAACTGCCTCGCTCCCTTGATTGTATATGGGACAATGAGCGTTGCCGGGGCAATAGTATCTGAAGCGGCTCTTAGTTTTCTTGGACTTGGGGTTCAGCCTCCAACCGCTTCCTGGGGAAGCATCCTGAAAGACGGAAAGGACTTTTTGGTTTTAAGCCCTCATATGGCAACATTCTCGGGACTTGCCATTCTGCTGACTGTTCTCGGCATAAATTTGTTTGGTGATGGATTGCGTGACGCGCTCGATCCAAAAATGAAAGTTTAATAGCCGGAGGTGAAAGACATGTCGGATTATTTAGTAAAAGTCGAAGATTTGGAGGTGCACTTCCGTTCCTCTTCTTCCATTGTAAAAGCAGTGAATGGAGTCAGCTTTGCTTTAAATAGAAAAGAGACGCTGGGCATCGTAGGAGAATCCGGTTCGGGGAAGAGTGTTACTGCAACTGCCCTGCTCCGCTTGATCCCAAGCCCGCCTGGAAAAATTGCAGGAGGGAAAATCCTTTTTGAAGGCAAGGATTTATTATCCCTGACGGAAAAAGAAATGCGTTCTGTAAGAGGCAATGAAATCTCGATGATATTCCAGGATCCAATTACAAGCCTGAATCCTGTCTATACAGTAGGGAACCAGATCATTGAGGTGATCAGGGCCCATCGTAAGGTATCGAAAAAAGAAGCGAAACAGGAAGCAATCAACATGTTAAAGCTTGTTGGAATCCCTGAAGCAGAAAAACGGATCGATATGTATCCCCATGAATTTTCTGGAGGAATGAGGCAGAGGGTCATGATTGCAATCGCCCTTGCCTGCAATCCTAAATTGTTAATTGCTGATGAACCGACAACTGCCTTGGACGTAACGGTTCAGGCGCAAATTTTGGATTTGATGAGAAACCTCCAGGAGACAATCGGCACCTCCATCATTATGATTACCCATGATTTGGGAGTCGTATGGGAAATGTGCGACAAGGTCATTGTCATGTATGCCGGCAATACGGTTGAATCCGGAAGTGTTAAAGATATATTCGATAATCCCCTACACCCTTATACTTGGGGGTTGCTTGATTCACAAATTACAAGCGAAGTTGGCGAGGGCGATAAGCTTTCAGCCATTCCGGGGACGCCTCCTGATTTGAGGCAGGAAATCCCTGGCTGCCATTTTGCCGCCAGATGCCCCTACGCCCAGGAGATTTGCCATACGGTAAGGCCGAAGCTCGTTGAGGTTGAAGACAGCCACTTTGCTTCCTGTCATTTCCAAACCAGTGACGAAGGGCTGAAGAGAAAGGAGAAGGCATACCATGGCTGATGCAATTTTAAAGGTAGAAAATATCAAGAAGCATTTCCCCATCAGCAATCCGCTTCCTTTTAAGAAATCAACACAAAGCGTGAAAGCTGTTGACGGTGTCAGCTTTGATGTCTATCCTGGCGAAACGCTCGGAATTGTCGGGGAATCAGGATGCGGGAAGTCGACAATGGCGAGATTGATCAACCAGCTGATACGCCCGACTGACGGGAAGGTTCTTTTTAAAGGCCAGGATTTGGCTAACCTGGCTGAAAAAGACCTGCGTGATTCAAGAAAATCGATTCAAATGGTTTTCCAAAACCCATATGCTTCGCTAGACCCGCGGAAAACGATCCGGCAGCTGTTATCAGAGCCATTGGAAATCCATCGTGTCGGAGACAGGAAATCCAGGAATGAACGGGTCATGGAGCTCCTTGAAGTAGTGGGCTTAAGCAGCTACCACGCAGACCGGTATCCGCACGAATTTTCAGGCGGCCAGCGCCAGCGCATCAATATTGCCCGCGCTCTGGCTTTGAACCCTGATGTAATCATATGCGATGAACCTGTTTCCGCCCTCGATGTATCCGTTCAGGCACAGGTAATTAATCTTCTCAAGGATTTACAGGAAGAGTTCGGCTTGACCTACATTTTTATCTCCCACGATTTGAATGTGGTGAGATATATGTGCGACAGGATCGCGGTAATGTACCTTGGCAAGATTGTCGAGATTGGCACATATAAGGAAATTTATGAAAATCCGCTCCATCCATATACAAAAGCCTTGCTGTCTGCAGTACCGACAGAAAGCCCTTATGAGAAAAAAGAAAGAATTATCCTTAAGGGCGATGTGCCAAGCCCTGTTAATCCGCCGCCGGGCTGCCATTTCCACAAGAGGTGCCCATTCGCGATGGAAATTTGCAAAACTGCCGTGCCCGAATTGGAACAGCAGGATGCACGGCAGCAGGTTGCCTGCCATCTATACCAATCATAATTTTGGAGGAATTCAACTATGTCATTGAAGCATGTTATTGAAGTTTTGGAAGTAATGGACAACATCAATGTAACAGGAAACGATATTAAAGCATACATTGAAGGAATTTCCCCTGAAGCGGATATTACCGTCCAAACCGTCGAGGGAAAAGCCGGGTCAACCGATTTTGTTAAAATTGTGATCGCTGGAGTAGACGGGAAGTCAAAAGGGGGTACAGCTCCAACTTTAGGGATCATAGGCCGCCTTGGAGGAATCGGCGCGCGCCCTGAAGTAAAGGGATTTGTTTCTGATGGGGACGGCGCCTTGTCCTGTATAGCCGCCGCGGGAAAAATTCTTGATATGGCGGGAAAAGGAGACAAGCTTAAGGGAGATATTATCCTGACCACCCATATTTGCCCGACTGCGCCAACACTGCCGCATGACCCGGTTCCATTCATGGATTCACCAGTAGATATCCTGACAATGAATCAATATGAAGTGACAGAAGAAATGGATGCCATCCTATCGATTGATACTACCAAAGGAAATATAATCACAAACCATAAAGGCTTTGCGATTACTCCTACAGTTAAAGAAGGATACATTTTGAAAATAAGCAGCGACCTGCTTCATATTTATACCCAATCAGCCGGGATCCTGCCGGTAACATTGCCGATTACAACCCAGGACATCACCCCTTACGGAAATGGCGTCTATCACGTAAATAGCATCCTTCAGCCCGCAGTCGCGACCAAGAGCCCGGTGGTCGGCGTGGCCATTACAACCGAAACAGCGGTTGCTGGCTGCGGAACAGGCGCGACCCATCCAGCGGATGTTGAGCAGGCAGTCCGTTTTGTCATTGAAGTTGCCAAGCTTTATGGCGAAAACAAATGCTCATTCTATGATGCGGAAGAGTTTTCACGTCTGGAGGCATTGTACGGAAAAATGGATCACTTGCAAACTAAAGGAAATCAGGTGGCATTGGGATGAGCGATTTGACTACGTTGAAGCAGCAATTAATCGATGAGGTAGAATCCAGGAAGGATGAATTGATCGAGCTTTGCGGTTCTTTGATAAAAATCCCGAGTGAAAACCCCCCGGGTGACTCAACGGAAATTTCTAAATTTATCGAAGGATATTTAGGCAAATATGGTCTTAAAACAGAATGGCATGAATCGGCAGACAAAATGTTCAATTTAATTTCCAGCATCGGAATCGAAGAAGGGAAGCATTTGATTTATTGCGGCCATACTGATGTTGTTCCAGCCGGAGATCGTTCAAAGTGGGACTTTGATCCATTCTCTGGTGAAGTAGTGGATGGCTGGCTCCTTGGAAGGGGAGCGAGTGATATGAAAGCCGGACTGGGGGGCATCATATTCGCCTTTGCGTTATTAAAACGTTTAAATATCGACCTGCCAGGAAAGCTGACATTGGCAATCGTTCCTGATGAAGAAACAGGTGGGGAATTTGGTGTTCCGTGGCTGCTTGAAAAGGGATTAGTAAAAGGTGATGGCTGCCTGATTGCGGAACCATCTTCCCCTCTGAATCCGACCATCGGGCAAAAGGGCTCCTACTGGTTTGAGCTGGAAGTCTTCGGCACACCTGGACACGGCAGTTTATCCCCGGTCGCGGGCGGCAATGCCATTGTCGATGCGATCGAGGCGATTGAAAAAATCAGGTCATTATGGGATATGAAAATCACCATTCCTGAAGAGGTAAAAGGCTTAATCGAAGTTTCCCAACGGTATATGCGAGAAGTGGAAGAGGACCGGGAGAAGTTCCAGCCTGTACTCGAGCGAATTACGGTCAATGTTGGCACAATCCAGGGCGGTACAAAATCCAATGTCATTCCAGAGAGCTGTAAGGTCCAGGTTGACTGCCGCCTTCCATTCGGCGTCACACAGGATGAGGTTACCGCTTACCTGAAAAAAGAACTTGATGGGCTTGGCATCCGTTATGAAATCCGTCAATTCGGCTTCAGGAGCAATGCAAACCACACATCCGCCGAGGATCCAGTCTGCCGCTCCATTGTTGATAACATTACATTCGTTACTGGGGAAAATGCGTACGGAGTCATGCAATGGGCTAGCAGCGACGCGCGCCACTTCAGGGAGTATGATATCCCTGTGCTGCAATACGGGCCAGCCTATCTCCCAAGCATCCATGGTTACAATGAGAAGGTACAAGTGGAAGACATCGTCCGCTGCGCGAAAGTGTACGCCGCCGCGGTTATCGATTTTCTTTATGAAAATAAATAGGGTAAAGCAGCCGAGTTATAATAATACTGGCTTGTATTTCCATGCAGTTATCCTGTCCAAACCATTCCCTCCCTTGGAGATTGGCGGGATAACTGTTTATTATTGAAAAAACGATTGCTTTTTACCAGAATTAGAGATGTAATGGGAATTGCCGAATGGTTTTGAAGGGGGAGGAACTATGTGCTAAAAACATTGGATTTGGCATTGAAAGTCTTGAGGATGTTTACAAAAGAGCGGCCAGTTTGGGGAGGGCGGGAACTCGCCAATGAAATGGGCCTGAACCATACGAATATTTACCGCATCCTTGAAACGTTAGAGAAAAATAGGTTTATTTCAAAGGATAAGGAAACAAAAAAATATTCCCTTGGCTATGCAACATGGGAGTTAGGCATGATTATGTATGAGAGCCTTAATGTAACGAATTTAATTCGTCCGATCCTGGAACGGCTTCGGGACAAAACCGGTGAATCAATTTTTTTGACAGTCTTAGACAGGAATGAGGCCGTTACACTTGATGTGGTGGAACCGGAAAACAAGGTGAAATTTTCTGTCACCGCGGGAAGCAGGGCCCCTTTATATGTTGGCGCTTCCTATCGGACCATTTTGTCCTATATGCCTCAGGATTTCATTGAAGAAGTCATCCATTCCGATTTGGTGAAATATACGAAAACGACGATGACAAACCCCGATGAGCTTAAAGCGGAACTTGAACATATCAGGGAACGAGGATGGGCGAAAAGCCAAGGGGAATACACTTCTGATGTTATTGCTGTCGCCGTTCCACTGTTTGACCGGGGAGAAATCATTGGTTCCATTACCGTTTCTGGCCCAGTTTACAGGATGACGGATGATAAAGTGAACGAATACCTTCCATTGCTAATGGCTGCAAGGGATGAGGTTCGCAGTGTCATAGAAAGGTATCAACTGAAATTAAAAGTTTAGAGGCAGGAGGATGGGAAATTGTCGGATTTACTTGAAACAGCCAAATCAATTTTGAAATCAAATTTAAGCATTCAGGAAAATGAACAAATAATAGTTGTTTCGGATCCTGATTCAAACGAAGTTGCAAATGTTTTTTATGAAGCGGCGGCTTCACTGGGAAATGAAACGATGCTGATGAAGATGATGACACGAAAAAAGTCCGGCGAGGAACCCCCGCAGGCCGTTGCAGATGCAATGAAAGCAGCGGACGTAGTCCTTTGCATTACACATCACTCCCTTACTCATACAAAAGCAAGGAAGGAAGCGTCGTCCGCTGGGGCTCGGGTGGCGACAATGCCTGGAATAACAATGGACATGCTGCAGGAAGGTGCCATCACAGCGGACTATTCGGAAGTCGAAAGGCTTACCAATGAATACTGCCAGCTACTTCATGAGGGAGAATCTGTAACCATTTCGAAAGGCAATTCCAGTTTGACTTTTTCCATTAAAGGGCGCCAGGGTATTCCAAGCACAGGCGTCTTTCGAAATAAGGGGGAGTCAGGGAATCTTCCGTCAGGGGAGAGTTATATCGCTCCTATCGAGGATTCTGCGAATGGAACAATATTGGTCGACGGATCTATTGCGGGTATTGGTGTCGTGAGCGAACCTGTTTTATTAACGGTAGAAAATGGTAGATTGACGGACGCGGCCGGAGAAGAAGGAAAGCGCTTGCTCGAAATTCTGGGTGACGGGAACGGCAGGATTATCGCGGAATTCGGGATTGGCACCAATAAAAAGGCAAGGTTGACCGGCAATGTCCTGGAAGATGAAAAGGTATATGGTACGGTCCATATCGCCTTTGGCAGCAACAAACCGTTCGGCGGTATGAATGAAGCGGGAGTCCACATAGACTGTGTCATTACCGAACCGATTGTAAAAATAGATGGCAAAAAGCTGCATTTAAGTTAGCGATTTATCAATAAGGAAAGGGGCCTTTACCAGTTGGAAGGCCCCTTTTTACTATATTAGAAGTTAGGCAAAAGTGCATTAAGGATGTAAAAGAAAGTTGCCGCAATGGCCGCTGATATTGGCAAAGTGATGACCCATGTTAGGAGCATCGTTTGGGCCGTCCCCCATTTTACCCCTTTTAGGCGATGGGAAGCCCCCACACCGAGGATACCGGAAGAGATAACGTGTGTCGTACTGACAGGTAAATGGATATAGGTTGCCCCAAAGATAATCATAGCGCCGGTCAGGTCGGCAGCGACTCCATTGATTGGCCTGATTTTCATAATTTTCCCGCCGACAGTCTTGATGATTTTCCAGCCGCCGATTGATGTTCCAAGGCCCATCGCAGTTGCGCAGGCTAACTGTACCCAGAACGGGATATCCGAAGATTGGACGTATCCATTAGCAATCAGGGCCATCGTTATGATACCCATTGCCTTCTGGGCATCGTTGGTTCCATGGGTATAGGACTGAAGCGCTGCCGTCCCAATCTGGATCATCCTGAAGTTCCGGTTGGTTTTGGTCAGGTTCGCATCCTTAAAAACGAATTTAAAAATCGAATAAACAATATAACCTACGACAAAAGCCAGAATCGGTGAGAAAATCAAGGCTTGGAGAATTTTCAGGAAACCCTTGTATTCAATTATACTGAACCCGGAAGAGGCAATTGCCGCCCCCGCGATCGAACCGATTAATGTGTGAGAAGAGCTGCTCGGGATTCCAAAATACCAGGTGAGAAGGTTCCATGTAATTCCCGACAGGAGGGCTGCCATAATCACGACAGTACCATTCTGAAGGGTGAATGGGTCCACAATATCCTTTGTAATTGTTTTTGCGACCCCGGTGAAGGTCATCGCGCCGACGAAGTTCATGACGGCAGCCAGGATGATCGCATGCCGCGGCCTTAATGCCTTGGTCGACACCGAAGTGGCGATTGCATTTGCCGTATCATGAAAACCGTTAATGAAATCAAACGCAAGAGCCAAAATTACAATAGCTATGGTTAAGATAAATATATAATCCATCGTTTAGCTCCTTAGGCATTTTTCATGATAATGGTTTCGAGAGTGTTCGCAACGCCCTGGCAGCTGTCCGCGATGTCTTCCAGTGTTTCGTAAATCTCTTTGTATTGGATAATGCGGATTGGATCCTTTTCAACGGAGAATAAATGCTTGATTGACTGCCTTAAGATTCCATCGCATTTAGACTCATAATCTTTAATGGCGATTGCATGCTCACGGATTTGAAGCAGTTTTTTTGCCGCAAGAAGGGTTATGGCCTTCTCAATTTCAATGACACTGCTCTGGATAGCCGAAGTAAATTGCAGCATATAATCATCTGCATCCGTTATGGAATACATTTCGAAAAGTGCAGCGCAATGCTCCAGACCGTCAAGAACATCATCCATGCTGTTGGATAGATGAAGGATGTCTTCCCTTTCAATTGGCGTAATGAAAGCATCATTCAGTTCCTTGATGACAGAATGGATATACGTATCGCCTTTGGATTCATACTCTTTCATACTTTCCGAAAAAGTCTTTAGGTCGCTAACGTTTTTCAGCTTATAGTCTGTAAAATAATTGGTGCTTTCTTTTAGGTTCGCGGCAATTTCACTAAGAAGGGCTGTGAACTTGTCATTCTTTTTAAAAGCCATCATGGATTACCCCCGTTTATTATTGCGTTTTCATAATTGTGCCAAGCTGAATTATTGTAAATTAAATATGAAGCAATTGAAAAGTACTTTACGTTTTATTTACAAAAACTTAACATTTCCGGTAGAAAACATTTGAGTTTTTCAATTTAGTAAAGCAATTCCTTCTTTAAATATATCCTCCATTTAAGCAATAAAACTATCCAGGCAGGGAAAAGTTCCTTCTATATAGTGTGCAACTCCCGGACATTGAATGTAAAATCTGTATAAGGTACAAGGAGGGTGATTAAATGGATTCAATAAACGAAACTGCAAAGCTGCACAATGGAGTTGTCATACCGTATTTTGGGCTTGGCGTTTATAAGGTAGAGGAAGGAGCCCAAGTTGAAGGGGTTGTTGCCGAAGCGCTCAGACTGGGTTACAGGCTGATTGATACGGCGGCGCTTTATCAGAATGAAGAGGGAGTCGGCCGGGCTATACGCGAAAGCGGATTGCCGCGCGAAGACATTTTTATCACGACAAAAGTATGGAACAGCGACCAAGGTTACGATTCAACTATGAAGGCTTTTGAAACGAGCCTCAGGAGACTGGGGCTTGAGTATATTGACTTATACCTGGTTCACTGGCCGGTAAAGGGAAAATATATGGATACTTGGAGAGCACTTGAAAAGATTTATGAGGAAGGCAAAGTACGTGCTATCGGAGTCAGCAATTTCAATATCCACCATCTTGAGGATGTAATGGGGCAAAGCAAGCTAAAGCCGGCTGTCAATCAGGTTGAACTTCACCCCGTACTTGCCCAAAAGGAACTTAGGCAGTTTTGTGAAAAAAATGATATTCTTGTCCAGGCTTGGTCACCCCTTGCGAGAGGAAGAATCCTCGCTGACCCAATCCTTACGGCTATCGCTGAAAAATATGGAAAATCGCCCGCGCAAGTCATACTTCGCTGGCATTTGCAAAATGGCGTAGCAGTCATTCCAAAGTCTATAACACCTTCCAGACTAAAGGAGAACGCAGATATATTCGATTTTGAACTTTTAATGAATGACATGGATTTAATTAACAAACTGGATGCGGGCACGCGCTTTGGGGCGGATCCGGACAATTTCGCTTTTTAATTGCCGTACACTGCATGATTTCTAGCCTGCCGAGCCCTCGGCGGCTTTTTTTAGTAGGAACTGTTATATTGCCCCTTGATATGGAGAAAAATTGATTGTGTTTATTTTAATAAAATGGGGGTATTTTAATGGTACAAACAGTTAGGAAAAACAACAGCGGGCGAAGGCGTCCCAGATGTTACACCAAAGCTGTTTGTGGCTGCAGCAGCCGGAATACAAAGGCGCACTATACAAAACAACTACTTTTCAAGGAGTGAATTTAAATGAGTTTTCTTTGGGCATTAATTATTGGAGGAATCATCGGTTGGCTAGCAGGGATGATCGTAGGCAGGGATGTTCCGGGCGGAATTATAGGTAATATTATTGCAGGTTTCGTAGGCGCATGGTTGGGTACAGCGATTTTCGGTGACTGGGGTCCTGTAGTAGCGGACTTTGCAATAATTCCGGCCATAATTGGAGCAGTAATCCTTGTTTTCCTGCTAAGCCTGATTATGAAAAGCTTCCGAAGGTCAAATCATTAATAATCAGCGGGGCCTCCCTATATGGGAGGCCTTTTTTTGTGTGGGAAATTAGAAGAACCTGATTATCGCTTAAATCTTCTCCAAATCAATGCCTTTGAACATCGCCAGCTCGTCCGGGAACGGAGCATACACAACAATTTTTTCAAGTGTAATGGGATGGTTAAATTCCACCTTTGCCGAGTGGAGGGCCTGCCGTTTAAAAATTGGTTTGCCCCCATAAAGTAAGTCCCCGGCCAATGGGTGCCCCATATGGCTGAAATGGACCCGGATTTGGTGGGTCCTGCCTGTCTCAAGCCAGCAGGAAACCAATGTCAACCCTTTTTCATGGTCAGCTTTTAAAACTTTATAATGGGTTACGGCTACCTGGCCTGTTTTTGATACTCTCCTCCGGGTTGCATGGTGGCGGTCCCTTCCAATCGGTTCTTTGATCGTCCCCATTCTCTTCAGGCCGGTTCCCTGGACTCCAGCGATATAAGTCCTTTTGATCGCCCGTTCCTCCAGCATCCTGTCAAGAATGGCGCCAGCTAGAGGATGCTTGGCGAATAGGATAGCCCCGGATGTATCACGGTCAAGGCGATGGATTTGCTGGATGGATCCGCCGTCCCCCGAAGCCTGGAGGTAGGCGGAAACCCCATTGACAAGCGTTTCGTTGTCCCCGGGGGAGTTTGGATGGGTATTGATATAGGGCGGCTTATTGATAATCAGCAAATGGCTGTCCTCATAAAGAATGCCCAATTCCATGAAAAAGGGCTGAATTTCTGGAAGCTCGTCCCCGAATAGCAAGATATGGATTTTAGTTCCCTTAGGCAATGGTGTTTCCCAATCCACTTTTGTACCCTTCAAAAGAACTTTGCCTTCCATCCTGAAATTGTGGGCGATTTTTTTCGGAACCCCCCATTTTTCCTTGAAAATCTGCGCGGTTTTTATTCCATCCCAGGCATCGGGAATTGCCAATTCAAGGTAATTTCCCGCTCTTTTGGTATGCAGCATATGTACGCTCCTTTCTGTTCCCACTTTTGGATGTATGTGGATGAAATTACCATCCTATTTACAGTTCTGAATGTGCTATTCTTAGGATATATTACGTCAGTATTACAATTGTAACAAAGGTGGTCTTTCCGTGAAAATCGTTTTTGCCTCGACGCCTGGCCAGGAGGAAGAAATCGGTGATTTGATCAAGTATTTTTACTCAGGCATAATGCCAAGGTATTTTTCCGATCGGGAAATTAAAGAATTTGAAAGGCTTGGAGTGCTACATAATGAAAGCAGCCAGGACGCCTACGGAACGTTACGTGATGCCTTCTATGTCATGGCAAGCCTGCAAACACTGATTTCCATCCTTGAATCACCCAAACCCATTGACCATCACAGGGCGCTTTTTTTGAAAAATGCCGAAAATCTCCGTTACTATGGCCTTTTTTTTCCGTTTGGGTTCGATTCCTTCCTGCCAGGGCGAAAATGCGCCGATTCCATTTTTAGTGTGTTTGCACCCGCGGCCAATCAGCTTCTCGTTTGATTTACCATTCATGACAAAAACGCCTGCTAGCCAGCAGGCGTTTTTGTTCTTTAAGCCGTTATTCCTTGGCATTTTCCTCCAACCATTCCTGAAAACGCCCCTTATCCTGTTCTCCGACAATTCTTGCTGTTTCTTTGCCATTTTCAAACCGTACCAGCGTCGGGGTGCCTTCGATAGCGAATTCATCCCATGCCGAATCGTATTCAAGCACATTCAGCTGTAAGATATCTACGCCCAATTTCTTCGCGAGCGGCATCAGGATTGGTGTCACTTTTTTACAGTGCGGGCATGTTGGGCTATAAAAATAAACGGTCAAATCCTCTTGGTTGGCTAGCTTCTTTTCAAGATTATCAAGCGTGATAATGTTTTGGTAGTTTGGGTCGTCCAACTGGGCGATTGTTTCCGGGTAAAGCTGCTTATCGCCATACGGATTTTTCCCGCTAGCTTTTTCTTCATTCTGTTTATTTGTCAAATAAGCCGTGCCAATAAAGAGTAAGACAACGACCCCGAGAAAGATGAGAACTTTCTTCATTATGCTTGTTCCCCCTTGTTTCTTTTTAAAATGATTATGCTGCATAGAAAAATAAGTGTAAACGCCGTTAGGGCGAGGAATGGAATGGTAATGAAACCAAGCCAGTTAATGTATTGGCCCGTGCATGGCACCCTTCCGCACGCAGGGGCAGCTTCAGCCATGAAAGGAAGCTTCTGCAGGGAATAATGATAGGCGGAAACCAATATGCCGATCGCTGACATCCACCCGCTGTATAAGGCAAACCGGTAATCCTTTTTTACGATGGCAATGCCAAGCTGGAGGGCCAGCGGGTACATGAGGATGCGCTGGTACCAGCAGAGTTCGCACGGTTCATACTTCCTGATTTCCGAGAAGTACAGGCTGCCGAACATCGCCAGTATGGAGACGGCCCATGCAAAAAATAAAACATTCTCCCGGTTGTCCTTTTTCATTATTCTTCACCTCTTTTCAATATATTAAGGGAAAAATTTAATTTTGTACAATCCTGTGACAAGGTCGAAAATTGACGATTGTGGAAAATCGGGAGGCAACCCGATAGAATAGAGTTTGTATAAGAATAGCGGCCTTTTCGGTTAGGTGAAAATGAAAAGATAGCTATTGAGAAGCGGAGGAATTTGCAATGGACTGGAAACAAAAAGCAGCAAAATGGATAGAGTTTACAGAGATGGATTTAGAGTTAAAGGCAGAATTGGAGTCAATGAAGCAAAATGACAAGCTGCTGGAGGATTCTTTTTATAAAAACCTTGAGTTTGGTACTGGAGGAATGCGTGGGGAAATAGGTGCCGGCACAAATCGAATGAATGTCTATACCATTCGAAAGGCATCCAGCGGACTTGCTTCCTATATAGAGGGGAAGGGCGATGAAGCGAAAAGGCGCGGGGTGGCCATTGCCTATGATTCCCGCCATAAGTCACCCGAATTCGCCATGGAGGCGGCGAGGACGCTGGCGACAAGAGGCATCAAAGCGTATGTATTTGATGAGCTGCGCCCAACGCCTGAGCTTTCATTTGCTGTCCGGTACTTGAACGCGGCGGCAGGCATTGTGATAACAGCAAGCCATAATCCACCAGAGTATAATGGCTACAAGGTATACGGGGAGGATGGCGGCCAGCTGCCGCCGGAGAGTGCGGATGAAGTCATCGCGAAGGTAAATGAAGTTGACAATGAACTTCAAATTGAAGTGGCAAGTGAAGAAGAACTGCGCCGCGCAGGTCTGATTGAGACAATTGGAAGCGACATCGACAGCGCCTATATCACCAAGCTGGCAACAATTTCGGAAAATCCGAAGATTGCGGAGGAATCGCCAATCGAGATTGTTTTCACTCCGCTCCATGGGACGGCCAACAAGCCAGTCAGGGCAGCTTTGGGTGCGCTCGGCTATAAAAATGTCCACGTCGTCCGTGAACAGGAACTTCCGGATCCAAACTTTTCAACGGTCAAAAGTCCAAATCCTGAGGAGCATGCGGCATTCGAACTGGCCATCCGCGATGGAAAAGCGGTGGATGCGGATATCCTGATCGCCACAGACCCGGACGCGGACAGGCTTGGCATCGCAGTGAAGAACAACGATGGCGAATACGAGGTTCTAACTGGAAATCAGACCGGGGCTGTGCTTTTGGATTATATCCTTGAACAGAAAAAAGCAAAAGGGACCCTTCCTAAAAACGGGGTCGTCCTGAAAACGATTGTCACATCCGAAATAGGCCGGAAAATTGCCGACGCCTATGGATTGGAGACAATTGATGTCCTGACAGGGTTCAAATTCATTGCAGAGAAAATCAATGAATTTGAAAATGCCGGAGACCGGACATTCCTGTTCGGTTATGAGGAAAGCTATGGCTACCTGATTGGCGATTTCGCCCGCGACAAGGATGCCGTCCAGGCGGCCCTCATGTCGGCGGAGGTGTGCGCGCATTACAAGGAAAAAGGCTTAAGCCTGTATGACGGCCTGATGAATGTTTTTGAGAAGTATGGCTATTTCCAGGAAGGATTGCAGTCAATGACGATGAAAGGGAAGGATGGAGCCGAATTAATCGCCAAAATGATGGCTGGCTTCCGCTCCAATCCACCTTCAACCATTGCGAGTATGTCAGTGATTTCTTCGGAGGATTACCTTGAAAGTGTCCGGATTTCTTCAGCGGGCATGGAAAAAATCGCCCTGCCTAAATCAAATGTCCTGAAATATTTCTTTGAGGATGGATCGTGGGTTTGCCTAAGGCCATCCGGCACCGAACCGAAAATCAAGTTTTATTTCGGCGTCAATGACAAGAGCCTCGAAGCAAGCAGGAAAAAACTTAAGCAGATCGAGTCAGAGTTCATGGATATCGTCAATACAAAACTGTAATGGACTCACCCGGCGGCCTGAATGGCTTGCCGGGTTTTTCGTCCTTGTTTAGTTGTACCCCCATGCTTTAAAAAGCTTCCGACTTTTGTCGTAGCCTTACCCGGACAATTGGCCAATGCAAACTATTCTCAAAAATGTATAATGAAAGAAAACGGTGGCGGGGGAAATCGGATGGAGGCGGAGTCAAGATTGCAGGAGCTTGGCATTTTAAAGGAAATTGCCGAGCTGTTGAATAAAGGTACGGAAACAGATGAAATCCTATCGGATGTTTTGGAAAAATTGCTTGGCGTAACGGGGCTTAAATCCGGCTGGATCTTTTTGATTGGCGGGGATGGTACCTATAGGCTCGCTGCAAAGAAGAATCTCCCCGAAGCGCTATCCCGCTCGAATTTTGCCCCAATGTGCGCGGGGGAATGCTGGTGTATTGAAAAGTACAGGAATGGCAGGCTTTCGAAAGCAACAAACATCATGGAATGCAAAAGGCTTGAAGATGCAATCATAAATAATCTTGGTGACACCGGGGAACTCACGCATCACGCAACGGTTCCTTTACGGGCCGGGGATGAAAGATTTGGAATTTTGAATGTCGGCTCCCCGAACAAATTGCATTTTGACCAAGAGGAATTGGCGCTCCTTGAATCGGTTGCGCTTCAGATTGGTACATCATTGAAGCGGATTGAGCTTGCCCGGCAGGAACGGGAACTTGCCCTCACCGCGGAACGGAACAGGCTTGCAAGGGATTTGCACGATTCCGTAAACCAGCTGCTGTTCTCGGTCA
Organism: Neobacillus piezotolerans; assembly: GCF_003362805.1. Taxonomy (GTDB): domain Bacteria; phylum Bacillota; class Bacilli; order Bacillales; family Cytobacillaceae; genus Bacillus_D; species Bacillus_D piezotolerans. Next base: position 23,731 of record NZ_QNQT01000012.1, on the reverse strand, counting down.
GCCTGACGGCAAAAGGCGGGGCTTCCATGGCAAAATCCGATGAGGTGAGGGAGACTTTTGCGTACATACAGGAGCTTACGCAGGAAGCATTGAATGAAATGAGGGCCCTGATTTGGCAATTGCGTCCCCAGGGACTAGAGAACGGAATCGTCAGCGCGCTCCGTGGATATGCCCAAATGCTTGGACTGGAACTGGACATCCAGGTGAAAGGGGTCCTGAACCTCCCGGGGAAAATTGAAGAAGCCATTTGGCGGATCGGCCAGGAATCAATGGCGAATTGCAAAAAGCATTCAGGGCAAACAAAAATCTCAATAAAAATAACCGTTAAACAAAAATGTCTTACGCTTGAAATTAGTGACCCGGGCTGTGGATTCCATTATTTAGAGGGGAATGAGCTGCCATCACTCGGGCTAAAGAGCATGAAGGATCGGGTGGAAGCGCTAGGAGGCCAATTGCGTATCGTAAGCGCGGTAGGGCAGGGAACAGAGCTGGCAGCCCAAATTCCGGTTTGAAAAGGGGAGAGGAAATGGGGATTCGAATCTTAATTGCCGATGACCATAATATCGTTCGAAGGGGGCTTGCTTTTTTCTTAAAAACCCAGGAGGATTTCGAAATCGCCGGGGAAGCAAAAAACGGGCAGGAAGCCGTGGCCATGGCGGCCGAATTGAATCCGGACATCATTTTGATGGACCTGGATATGCCGGTGATGGATGGAATCAGCGCGACTGAAAAAATAAAAGAAAGCCAGCCCGAAATGAAAATCATGATCCTGACAAGCTTTTCCGATCAAAACCATGTAATTCCTGCCATTGAGGCGGGCGCGACAGGCTATCAGCTGAAGGACATCGAACCCGATGAGCTCGCAGCTTCAATTCGAAGGCTTTGCGCGGGAGAGAATCAGCTCCATCCAAAAGCGACGTCCCAGCTGCTATCACAACTTTCGGGAAGCAAAAGGGATGCGAGGAAACTGCTAAGTGAGCTGACAAAAAGGGAAATGGAAGTCCTAAAAGAAATCGCAAGCGGAAAGAGCAACAAAGAAATTTCTTCTTCCCTTTTTATTACAGAAAAAACGGTCAAGACCCATGTTTCAAGCATCCTCGCAAAGCTTGAGCTGGCAGACAGGACCCAGGCGGCCCTCTACGCAGTCAAGAACGGGCTGGTCAGCGAGTAAGTGTTTTGAGTGAAATCGATGCTATCCGAAGCACTTTATGTAAAAAGAGCACGGCCGGGGAGGCCGTGCTTTTCATTAATGATGGTGGAATTCGCCTGAACGTGTCAGGAAAAGCTGTAAGCCGGCAGCTCTTGCGGTGTGCCTTTGGGCATTTCAGCCGCATGGTCGATATAGCGGAGCAAGGAATAGAGCTTTTTCTCAAGTACTGAATAGTCATGCTCGAAATGGTACGCATGGAGAAATTGCTCGATTTTTTTTGCAAGAAAATGGTCCCGTGTCCGAACCATAAGGATCAGAAGATTGTCCCATTGGGAGCGGTGGATATAATACAGCGCCCTGTCGTAATCCAGTTTATTCATTTTTTCTCCTCCCTGCTAGGAGTTGAAATTAGTGTATGGAGTTCTAAGAGAAAGTTTACGCTGAAAATGTTGGAGATGGCTGTTTGCAAGGCTTTGTAACAACTGCCAGGATAAGAATCACAACTTGATGCATAGGAATTTTTTCTCCGAGCCACACTACACATTGAGAAAAGAGGAAAGGGCTGCTGAAAATGAAAAAATTGGTTGCAGTACTTATTGCCGTCCTGGCATTCATGGCGATACAGCCGGATCAAATTGAAGCGCAACAACCACACTATGAAAAATATGGAAGGATGGCTATGGCGATTGTCAACGCCGACTATCCGGGCGACCCAATCAGGGAGTATGAGTACCTTGGCCGGTCTAAAGTGAATCAATCGGATGTTGCCGATACGTTCCGCTTCAAAGTTGAGGAGAAGGGCAAATCTTTTTATGTCAGGGTAATCATTACACATAGTTTAACTGCGGCTAAACTTCTTACGTTGAAGGTAGAGCCGGAAAGATAAGAAGGCGCCAGGATAGGATATGGCCGATGTATGCTGTTGCTCCTTATTGACCTATAGAAAATTGCAGTTATGACCGTTTCATGTTGAAAATCAGCTGGAACGGTCTTTAGAACATCTATAAAGACCGTTTTACGTTTTAAAACCTCCTGAAGCTGTCTTTAGAACTTCCTTTTTACGTTGGGAATCCATCTGAGACGGTGTTGAGAATCTTTGCAAAGACCGTTTTATATCGGTCGGAAATTCACCTGCCTCGGTAAGGACTGATCATCTAAAAACCACTATGACTCATCTTGAGGCATCCTCCAGCATATCCATTGTATGTAAAATGGATTGCTTCCACTCCCTATTCCGTAATAAATTCCCCTTTCAAAAGAACCGTTGAAAAAACTTTGACAGAAGATTGGAACTTCAATTATATTCATGAAGTCAGTTAATTTTTCATGGTCTTTATTTCCATAATAAGCTTAAGCTGAAGAGTGCTAGAAGGTAAAAGTATGAGGGGAGGCGGAACACGCATGGTGGTTAAGGAAAATAATCTTAAACTGGTTGTTACGGGGTTATTGCTCGGAATTTTAATGGCCGCGATGGATAATACGATTGTCGCAACTGCAATGGGGACAATTGTCTCAAACCTCGGCGGGTTTGACAAGTTTGTGTGGGTAACTGCCTCCTATATGGTAGCCGTAATGGCGGGGATGCCGATATACGGGAAATTGTCCGATATGTATGGCAGGAAAAGGTTTTTTATATTTGGATTAGTAGTATTCCTAATCGGATCAAGCTTATGCGGTCTGGCCCAAACAATGGACCAGTTGATTATTTTTCGCGCGATTCAGGGAATTGGAGGGGGAGCGCTTCTTCCGATATCCTTTACGATCGTCTTTGATATTTTCCCTCCGGAAAACCGGGGGAAGATGACCGGGCTGTTAGGCGCGGTTTTCGGTTTATCCAGCGTCCTAGGGCCGCTGCTTGGCGCATTCATTACCGATTCAATCGGCTGGCATTGGGTTTTCTATATTAACCTTCCTATCGGGCTCGTTTCACTGGCTTTAATCTCTTTTTATTACAAGGAGTCACTTGAGCATAACCAGCAAACGGTAGATTGGTGGGGGGCCATTACGCTTGTTGTGGCCGTTGTGGCGCTCATGTTCGCATTGGAGTTGGGCGGAAAGGAGTATGGTTGGGATTCAGGTCAAATTATTGGCTTGTTCACGGTCTTTGCCGTATTTATTATCGCCTTCTTTCTTATTGAGCGTAAAGCTGAAGAGCCAATCATTTCTTTTTGGATGTTCAAAAACCGCCTGTTCGCCACTTCGCAAATCCTTGCTTTCCTGTACGGGGGCACGTTCATTATCCTTGCAGTATTCATTCCAATCTTTGTGCAGGCTGTGTATGGAGGGTCGGCCACTAACGCCGGTTTCATCCTGACTCCGATGATGCTCGGGTCAGTCGCGGGAAGCATAATCGGCGGGATATTCCAAACGAAAACAAGCTTTAAGAACCTAATGTTTGTCTCCATCATCGCTTATGCTGCAGGCATGTTTTTGTTAAGCACGATGACTCCCGACACTTCAAGAATTCTTTTAACGATTTATATGGTGATTGTCGGGTTTGGAACAGGATTTTCCTTTTCGCTTCTTCCGGCCGCCTCCATCAATAACCTGGCCTTCCAATACCGGGGATCGGCCAACTCAACGAACTCGTTTCTCCGTTCGTTCGGCATGACACTGGGAGTCACGATTTTCGGCACCATTCAAACACATGTTTTTACCAATAAGCTAGAAAAGGCGTTTTCTGCGTTTCCGGGTGCCGGTACTGGCAATCCGATGATGAACATGAACGACCCCCGGGAGATTTTCAGCGGGGAAGGAAGGGCGAGAATTCCCGGCAACATCCTTGAAATCATCGTGAACGCCATGTCGGACTCGATAACGTTTATATTCCTGCTTACAATGATTCCCATTGCGGTTGCCGCCATAACAATCTTTTTTATGGGGAATGCGCGGGTAGAAGTAAACAGGGAAAAGCGTGCCTCTATGTAACGCCTGCCAAAGTGTGTAAAGCATTTGCTTTCACACTTTTTTTCTGGGATTTTTTTAAAAAGAATACAACTATCCCCCCAGTATGTTCATACATTGTTGTAAGAGGAAAAGGGGGAATAGCCATATGAACAGCGAGGACAGGAAAGAGCTGGAGCGAGCGATTGGCGAAATTACGGAAATCGCTAGCGGCTTCGGCCTTGACTTTTATCCGATGCGGTACGAAATTTGCCCGGCCGATATCATCTATACGTTTGGCGCCTACGGAATGCCGACCCGTTTTTCACACTGGAGCTTTGGGAAACAGTTTTACAAGATGAAGCTTCAGTATGACCTTGGCCTCAGCAAGATTTATGAACTGGTCATTAATTCAGATCCCTGTTACGCCTTCCTTCTCGACAGCAACAGCTTGATCCAGAATAAATTGATTGTTGCCCATGTCCTGGCCCACTGCGATTTCTTCAAGAACAATGTCCGTTTCCAAAATACAAAGCGGGATATGGTAGAAAGCATGGCTGCTACCGCGGAACGAGTCCGCAATTACGAAATCACGCATGGAAAAAAAGAAGTGGAAACATTCCTCGATGCCGTCCTGGCTATCGATGAACACATCGACCCGTCCCTTATGCGGCCGAAGCTTTCCTGGTCAATGGAAGATGAGGAAGAAGAGGAAAGCCAGGATCGGCCGCCAAGCCCTTATGATGATCTTTGGAAGCTTGATGACAAGCCATCAAATAAACAGAAAAATAAAAACAGGGCCAGGAAATTCCCTCCGAAGCCCGAAAAGGATCTACTCCTATTCATTGAAACGTACAGCAGGGAGCTTGAGCCTTGGCAGCGCGACATCCTGACGATGATGAGGGAGGAAATGCTTTATTTCTGGCCTCAGCTTGAGACGAAAATCATGAACGAAGGCTGGGCATCCTACTGGCACCAGCGGATTATCCGCGAGATGGATTTGACAAGCTCGGAAGCCATTGAATTCGCCAAGCTGAACGCCGGGGTCGTCCAGCCTTCGAAAACGGGAATCAACCCGTATTATTTGGGCATCAAGATTTTTGAAGACATTGAAGAGCGCTACAATAATCCGACCGATGAAATGAAACGCCGCGGAGTCAAGCCTGGTACCGGCCGGGAGAAAATGTTCGAAGTAAGGGAGATGGATTCGGACATTTCATTCCTGAGGAATTATCTGACCAAGGACCTTGTCATGAGTGAAGATATGTATTTGTTCCAGAAGCAGGGGAAGGAGTACAAGATTGTCGACAAGGAGTGGGAGAAGGTCCGCGACCGGCTAGTCAGCATGCGCGTCAATGGCGGCTTCCCGTACATTACAGTCAACGACGGGGATTATATGAAAAACGGCGAGCTTTACTTGAAACACTGGTTTGAAGGAATCGAACTCGATGTGAAGTATCTGGAAAAGGTGCTTCCATACATTTATCAGCTTTGGGGCAGGACAGTCCATATTGAAACGATGATTGAAGAGAGGGGCATGCTGTTCACGTATGACGGGAAGGGTGTGCATCGAAAATATTTATAGCGGGGATGGGGGCAGCATGTGAAATGCTGCCTTTTCTTTTGATTAATGGGTTGATTGTTGAACACAAATGCGGAGAAACAAAACCGGAATTTCTTGTTTTAACATTCAAATGAATATTTGAATATAGGGCAATTATGGAATATACTATTAGAGTGGTTAAGCAATGTCATTTGGTCGACGGGATTTAAGTCGGACTATAGCTGGATTCACATTCCACATGTTTTTATGAAAAGGGGCTGCCTATACATCAAAGGGGTATTACAAGTTCTTTACTTCATTGGTTTGCACTGGCAGTATACAAGAGGTTCCGCTCTGCTGCTTGGGGTGGGGAACGATGCGGAATTCATAGCGGGAAGATTTGAAAATTGTTTAAAGGTTTGTACCCTCTATTAGGCCATGCAGAGCAGGAATTATTCCATCGAACAATTAATCTTGAGTATCTGCCCTGGAGTTTGATATACTTTTACCAAAATTGAATGTAAGAGGTACATACTTTGTCTAAATCTAAATTGCAATTTTGGCTGATTCAAATTTTGCTTATTATGACGATTATTTTTGTTGCTACGAAAATCTCGTTTATTTTCAAACCGATAGGGATCTTTTTTTCGACCGTGTTCTTTCCCATATTGATTACAGGTTTCCTTTATTTCCTGCTGAATCCAGTCGTCAATTTTCTGGAACGCAAGAAGCTTCCAAGGACAGCATCCATTTTAATCATATATGCCGTGTTTGCCGGACTGCTCGTTTTGGTGATCAGTAATTTGGTTCCCGCTGTTTCAAAGCAAGCAACGGAGCTGGCTAATGACCTTCCCGTCATTGCCGCCAAGACCAGCGATTATATTTATGATGTTGTCCAGTCGTCCGAGTTCGAAAGCTTTAAGAAAGAGCAGCAGAAAATGATTGAGACAGGCAAGGAGCGGCTGATTGAATTTGCCAATACACTCCCAAACACCCTGACAAACGGGCTAAAGGGATTTTTTGGCATCCTTACCAATATTGTAATTATACTAGTAACGGTTCCGTTTTTATTGTTTTACATGTTTAAGGATGGGCAAAATTTCCCGAGAGCAGTATCGAAGTTTATTCCGATTGATTATCGGGACGAAGGGTTAAAGATTCTCCGTGAGACGGGTGAAACCCTGTCGGCGTATATCCAGGGACAGGTGATTGTGGCCTTGTCGGTGGGGACATTGGCATTTATCGGCTATATGATCATCGATTTGCGCTATGCCCTAATCATGGCATTAATCGTGGCTTTTACAAACATTATCCCCTATGTGGGGCCAATCATAGGGGGAACCCCGGCTGTCCTGGTAGCTTTTTTTGATTCCCCAACCAAAGCTTTACTGGTGATTGTTGTAATCCTGATCGCACAGCAAATTGAGGGAAATCTCCTCTCCCCGATGATTTTGGGAAAGACATTGGATACACACCCGGCGACGATTATCATTATATTATTGGCCGCTGGCAATCTGGCAGGGGTGTTGGGGATGGTGCTTGCTGTCCCAACCTATGCCGTAACAAAGACAATCATCCTGAACCTCGTGAGATTCTTAAGGGCAAGAAAAAGGGAAAGTATCGCAAAAGTGGGGTCCTAAGCCATTGGCTTAGGATCTTTTTTTCTATTTGAGTCCTTTTAAAAGACATTTTGTTATTTTAAAAGAATATTTTTATGAAACCTTTTCTGTCGTTCTCCGTATATATACCAGTTCTAAATGCTTAAAGGAGAGATGAACATTGTTTTTTACACCATGGACAATCCTAATTTTACTGGCTTTCGGTTTGAGCCTTTGGGCACAATTCAGGGTGAAAGGGACTTTCAACAAATATATGAATGTTCCTGCAACATCTGGTTTGACCGGGGCTGAGGCAGCAAGGCGGATGCTGGACGAAAATGGCTTGCAGCATATACGTATTGAATGTGTGAAGGGTTCATTAACTGACCATTATGATCCGATATCTAAAGTAGTACGATTATCGGAGCCTGTATATTTTGGGAATTCTGTGGCGGCCCAGTCTGTTGCCTGCCATGAAATCGGACATGCCATTCAGGATAAAACCAACTACCCGATGCTTGTCGCAAGGCACAAACTATTTCCGGTAGTGAATTTCTCTTCAGGCGTCGCACCTTTTTTGTTGCTTGGTGGATTCTTTTTTAAACTGTCGGGGTTATTGTTGTTGGGAATAATTGCGTTTAGTGCGGCTGTTGCTTTTCAGGTAATTACTCTACCTGTTGAATTTAACGCAAGTAAGCGGGCAAAGGATTTCATGATTAAGTTGGGCTTCATTAAAAACAATGAAGAAAGATCGGCAGGTAAGGTACTGAATGCCGCTGCTTTAACTTATGTGGCCGCGACGCTTGTATCTGTCTTGCAACTAGCCGAATATTTATGGATGTTTACGAATAGCAGCGATGAAGATTAAAGCATTGTGTGAAGGGTACCTTCCGGACTGGAAGGTACCCTTTATATTTCTGATCCACAGCAAGATTCTTTTCGCCTGCAGTAGATGAATGAATATCTAAGAGTTTGATTCCCACATTTTCCAACCCTAAATGGAAGAGTGTCTGGTTCCGTCAGTCCTGTATTCAATGATAAGGTGTTGACATACTAAAAATCAGGTGATATTATTATCTCGAATTAAAGATATTTAAATTAAAGGTATTTGATTTGCTTTATCCCAATGTAATATCAAATAGTTAGCCTTAGGAGTGAAAAAAATGAGCAAAAAAACAATGGGAATCCATCATATTACAGCTATAGTAGGCCATCCTCAGGAAAACGTTGATTTCTATGCAGGAGTACTGGGCTTGCGTCTAGTTAAGCAAACCGTCAATTTTGATGATCCCGGTACGTATCACCTTTATTTCGGGAATAACGGCGGTCAGCCAGGAACGATTATTACCTTCTTCCCATGGGCAGGTGCATACCAAGGAAGAATTGGCGATGGACAGGTAGGGGTAACTTCTTACGCAGTCCCTTCAGGAGCCATGGAGTTCTGGGAAAAGAGGCTTGAAAAGTTTCAAATTCCATTTACGAAAACAGAGCGATTCGGCGAGAAGTATCTGCAATTCGAGGACACCCATGGCTTGCGCCTTGAGATTGTTGAAAGGGAACAAGGAGAACTAAACGAATGGACTTTCGGCGAGGTTACTCCGGAAGTGGCCATTAAGGGATTTGGAGGGGCAACTCTCTTTTCCGCTCAGCCTGATAAAACAGCAGACTTGCTTGAAAGAGTTATGGGGCTTGAATTCGTTGCCAGTGCAGATGACTTCATCCGCTTCCGTTCTTCAGGCGAAATCGGAAATGTCATCGATTTAAAAGCAATTCCAACTGGACGGGGCCAAATGGGCGTAGGGACTGTCCACCACATTGCTTGGAGGGCTATCGATGATGAGGATCAATTGGACTGGCAAAAATACGTTGCTTCAAATGGGTACGGCGTAACGCCTGTACAGGACAGGAATTATTTCAATGCCATCTATTTCAGGGAACATGGCGAAATCCTTTTTGAAATCGCGACGGACCCTCCCGGATTTGCCCATGATGAGTCGCAGGAAACAATGGGCGGAAAATTGATGCTTCCTTCGCGGTACGAACAGTTAAGGGAACGAATTGAACGGAAGCTGCTGCCGTTTGAAGTCAGGAATTTAGACTGATTAAAGAAAAAGGGTGATACGATTGCTTTCTATAGATCCATCCAAAAATACAGAAAGAGACAATTACAAGTTCCTGATCGGGAGTATCATACCCAGGCCGATTGCTTTCGTTACTACCTTATCAAATGAGGGGGTCCTTAATGGCGCCCCCTTCAGTTACTTTAACATTGTTTCTTCCAATCCCCCGATGATATCCCTGTCGATTCAAAGGCAAGGCGGAAGACAAAAGGATACTGCTAGGAACATCATTGAATCCAAGGAGTTTGTCGTTCATATCGTTGATGACCAAAATGTTGAACAAATAAATCTTACAGCGGCAAGCTTCCCCCCTGATCAAAGTGAGATTGAGGCGGCAAATTTAACTCCGGTTGATAGTGTCAGAGTTTCAGTACCTGGAGTTAAGGAAGCCAAGATTAGGATGGAATGTAAATTGGAGCGATCCTTGGAACTGGGTGATGGAAATTCGGCAGGATGCGACCTGATCATAGGGAGAGTTGTTCAATTTCATATTGAACATGACATTTATGAAAACGGAAGAATTGATCCAAAGGGCTTGGCCGCTGTCAGCCGGTTGGCAGGGACAAATTATGCCAAAGTCGGTGAGATCTTTTCGATTGAGCGGCCTGAATAGGCTCATTTCTCAGCCCGGATTGGAATTAACCAAGCAGGGTATACTTTTTAAGAAAAAAGAATTTATAGAAACCATGCCACTTGTGGAGGTTCGTTTTGGAGGGAGAAAAAATGAAACATATTTTTAACAAAGGGACAGATGCAACGAGACCGACTTTGCTCTTGCTTCATGGCACAGGGGGAAATGAATTGGACTTGCTTCCGCTTGCGGGAAGAATTGACGATGAGGCTTCTGTATTGAGTGTCCGCGGAAATGTTTTGGAAAATGGAATGCCGCGTTTCTTCAGGAGATTGGCGGAAGGTGTTTTCGATGAAGAGGACCTTATTTTCCGAACCAAGGAACTGAATGAATTTCTTGATGAGGCCGCCAAAAACTATGGGTTTGACCGTGGCAACATCGTTGCGATAGGCTACTCCAATGGAGCCAATATAGCCGCAAGTTTATTATTCCATTTCCAGCATGCGTTGAAGGGAGCGATCCTCCATCATCCAATGGTACCGTTGCGTGGCATCGAACTGCCTGATTTGTCAGGAAAGTCGGTATTCATTGCGGCAGGGACAAACGATCCCATCTGTTCACCAACCGAATCAGCTGAACTCCAGTCGTTATTGGAAAAGGCGAATGCAAAGGTTGAGGTTCATTGGGAAAATCATGGGCATCAACTGACTTTATCAGAAGTCGAGGCGGCTGCTGATTGGTTTCGAAAGGGTATTGGAATGAAAAGAAATAATTAGGGTAATATAATAAAGGGTGATGCGAAGATGGGATTTTTATCCAGATTATTTGGAAAATCAAAAAATAGGGAGGAAGAAAAATTGTCAAATGTCAAACTAGCAGTCATTTTTTACAGCATGGGTGGCACAAACCTACAGCTTGCGAAGTGGGCCGAGGAAGGCGCCAGAGAAGCCGGCGCCGACGTAAGGGTATTGAAAGTTCAGGAATTGGCCCCTGAATCCGTCGTACAGGGAAATGAAGTGTGGAAGCGCACGACGGAAGCAATGAAGGATATTCCGGTTGTAACATCTGACGATCTTGAATGGGCCGATGCAATCATCTTCAGCGTTCCGACAAGATTTGGCAATATGCCTTCCCAAATGAAGCAGTTTCTTGATACTCAAGGAGGATTATGGGCAACCGGCAAAACGGTTAACAAAGTTGTCAGTGCGATGACATCGGCCCAAAATGCTCATGGCGGGCAGGAAGCAACAATCCTTTCGCTCTATACGTCGATGATGCACTGGGGAGCAATTATCGTACCTCCAGGCTATACGGATCCAGTATTATTCGGCGCCGGCGGCAATCCATATGGAACTAGTGTCTCAGTCGGCGAAGATGGGAAAATGAAAGATGCTGCCCAGGCAGAGCCAGCTGTTAAACACCAGGCAAAACGCACCGTTATGGTTGCGGAGTGGGTAAAAAAAGCAAATCAATAATGTTGTATGGAGCTAATCAAATTTTGTTTGATTAGCTCTTTTGCTATTGAATTTATTAATGGGGAAGTGTAAGTTTTGAATGAAAAACAAGCTGTAGGAGAAAAAGCAGTTGAATTTGTAAAGAAGGATATGGTAGTTGGATTGGGAACAGGCTCCACGGTTTTTTACACCTTGAGTTTACTTGGAAAGCTTGTTCAGCAGGGGTTATCAATTAAAGGAATTCCAACATCAGTACAAACAGAAAAATTAGCAAAAGAACTGAACATCCCATTAACATCATTTGATGAAATAGATCAAATTGATATAGCTATTGATGGCGCTGATGAAGTCAGCGGCAGCTTAGATTTAATCAAAGGCGGCGGTGGTGCGCTATTAAGGGAAAAAATAGTTGCCAAAGCTGCAAAGAAATTAATCATTGTAGCGGATTCCACAAAATTGGTCGACCAGCTTGGCTCTTTTCCATTACCGGTCGAAATTGTCCCTTTTGTGATGAAGGCGACGAAAAGGCATATTCAAAAGCTCGGAATCCATCCTGAATTAAGAATGGCTAATGGCGCCCCTTTTATTACAGACAACGGGAACTATATACTCGACTGCGCTTGTCCAAAAATATTGGCGCCAAATGAATTGGAGAATAACTTGAATATGATCCCAGGCGTAGTGGATAATGGCCTTTTTATAGGGATGGCAGATATGGTGATAACAGTTGATAAAAACAAAGAGGTAATACTCAGGGAGCGAAAGCAACACAATTCATCAATGGAAAAAGCCTGCGAATAATGAAGGGTTATTTCGAAATGAAAAGGAAAAGGCACCTATAAAACATATAGGTACCAAAATGAATTCCTTACTTGCAGCATTTTTTATTGGATTGGCTGTTACAGCAGAGCTCACCTTTGCTTTGATCATCTTCAACCTCTGTAATTTCTATAGAACAGCAATCGGCATCTGGGTTCTGTCCTAGGAATTTCTTAATGAAATCAAGCATTCCTGTTCACCTCCTTGTATAAATTAATAATTTTTGATATAAAGGTCGTATCAAACCAAGAAGAATATAAAACCTGAGACGGTGCTCATTGTAATGACAGAAAGAATAAACGCGATGACAAGCTGTTTGCGGAAGATCGACTTTAAAAGAACAACCTCCGGAAGGCTTGCACCGGCGGAAGAAATCATGAGCGCCATAACAGGGCCAAGTGCCATACCTTTTGCAATCAAGATCTGGGAGATTGGGATCATGCTTGATAAACGAATATACAAAGGAATGCCCACGATGGCCGCGATTGGTATTAACCACCAATTGTCCTGTCCAAACCATTCAGTGATAAAGTGTGTTGGAACCAACCCATGAATCGCCGCCCCGATAAGAGCCCCAATCAGCAAATAAGGGTAGACACTTTTCATAAGGGAAAGTGTTTCGCCCACCGCGTACTTCCAGTTGAATTTCTCGTTTGATTGCTCATATCCCTTCATCACAACATTTTTCACATATCGTTCAAACCCGAGTTTATCGAGCGTATAACCGATTAAAATTGAAAACATAGAAGTGATTAATGTGTAAAGAACCGTTACTTTCCATCCCATGACGACTCCCATGATTGTCAGGATTGTTGGATCCAGGACTGGCGAGGCGAATAGGAAGACCATTGTGATTGAAAATGGAATCCTATTCTTCAGCATGTTGACAACAACCGGGATAGTGGAACAAGAGCAAAATGGTGTGATAAAAGCGAAAACAATGGCGATGATGCTTGCACTGAATTTATTGCTTCCAGTCAGCTCCCTTTCAATTTTCTCATATGGAATATAGCCTTGAAGGAGGCTGATGACAAAGCTGATTATAATAAAAAGGATGGTCAGTTCGGCCGCGATTCCAAGAAAACTTTTTAAAAAGTCCATCATTACTTAGCCTCCTATGCCTCGCACAAGCATGGGGTATCGTGAATCTTTGCTTGCGGTTTTTTCTTTTTAAAAAATCGGAAAAGGTCTTTTTCTTCCTTCAGAACGGAATATTTCCAGGCGTCCTTTGCGTTCTCTTCAATTTCCCGATGTTTTACTTCAACCATCAGTTCAATATCGTACATTGTCATTGTATATTCCTCCTTAATCAAATAAAGTTGATTTAATTATCAAAAAAACTTGATTTATAATCCGGGCCTGAAGGCCTAACAGCACGTAGGCCTGAACAGGCAGCATAACTCAGGTGACAGCAAGTGATTGATTTCCTTTTGGTTTATGGTGTAATAGCTCCAGGTGCCTTTCGTTTCCTTCAAGATCAAATCGGCGTCAAGCAGAATCTTCAAGTGGTATGATAGCTTTGATTGCTGCATGTCGATCATGTCCGCTAAATCGCAAACACAGATTGATTCCTGCTGGCAAAGCAAGTTTAAAATCTGCAGCCTTTTTTGGTCGGCGAGTGCTTTGAATTTTTGCTCGTAAGCTGCAAAAGTATCCTGCAGGGAAACATCGGTCAGCGGAATTGTCTTTTCCATTTGGCATCTCCTTTTCATCAAATATTTTTGATTAATTGTATTATAATCCCATCATTTCCTGATTGCAACAAATAAAATCAATTTTTTTTGATTAATTTTCGACACAATCCAAAACTCCAACTCGTTACGAAAATCATTAAGGGGATTATTTTCATGTCGTTAACCCATGGATTCATAGCAAAAGACAAATGAAATGTTAAATATATGTTAAAGTCACAATTTTCAATTGTGTATATAAGTAAATAATTATATTCTAATTAGGTGAATGGAGGATGACGTGATGCTGAATACCAAAATCGAAATTGAACAAACTTCTCTTGTCCTAAAGCTTCTTGGGGACAAGACACGGCTAACCATCATGGCTCTATTGAATATACGTGATCTGTGCGTATGCGAACTTTTGGAGGTTTTCGACATGAGCCAGCCATCTATCAGCCAGCACTTAAGGAAGCTAAAGGATGCCGGCCTTGTAAAAGAGGAACGGAAAGGCCAGTGGATTTATTATTCACTCAATAAAAACAGCAATGCATATCCTCTTATGGAAAGTGTCCTGGAATTTGTTCCAGAACAGACGGAAAAAATGGAACATATCATTAAAAGCAGCCCAACAATGCGTTGCGGCTGCTGAACAGATAGGAGATTATGGAATGAGATCTGAAAAAAAGCGGTTATCCTTCCTTGATCGATACCTTACGCTGTGGATTTTCTTCGCCATGGCACTTGGCATCCTTCTTGGAAATGTCTATCCGGGTTTTGTGGAAGGACTTAACAGTATGCAGATCGGCACAACATCCCTTCCGCTAGCGGTCGGATTGATTATGATGATGTATCCGCCGCTTGCGAAAGTAAGATATGAGGAAATGGGCCGTGTGTTCAAGGATGTGAAAGTACTTGGGCTTTCGCTCGTTCAAAATTGGATTATTGGCCCCGCGCTTATGTTTGTATTGGCTATCATTTTCTTGCCTGATAAGCCTGAATACATGATAGGCCTTATCATCATTGGACTCGCTAGATGTATTGCAATGGTCATTGTTTGGAACGACCTGGCGAAAGGAGATGCAGAATACGCAGCGGCATTGGTTGCGTTTAACTCTGTGTTCCAGCTGTTATTCTTCTCCGTTTATGCTTACTTCTTTGTGACCGTTCTCCCCAAATGGATTGGCCTGGAGGGGGCAATTGTTGATATCACGATGGCGGAAGTGGCAAAATCAGTATTCATTTATCTTGGAATTCCGTTTATTTCGGGGATGTTGACGCGGTTAATCCTTGTGAAAGTGAAAGGCCGCCAGTGGTACGAGAAAGTTTTTATCCCGAAAATAAGTCCGGTAACCTTGCTTGCTTTGTTGTTTACAATCATTGTGATGTTTTCGCTCAAAGGGGATAAAATTGTAACCCTTCCTCTTGATGTTGTACGAATAGCAATACCGTTATTAATATATTTTATAGTTATGTTCTTCGTCTCCTTCTTTATGGGGAGAAAGATAGGGGCCAGCTATCCCGTGACGACTACACTGGCTTTTACCGCTGGGTCGAATAACTTTGAACTTGCAATCGCGGTTGCGGTGGGAGTATTCGGCATCCATTCCGGCATTGCATTCGCTGCAGTCATTGGGCCGCTTGTAGAAGTACCAGTGATGATTGCCCTTGTAAATGTCGCCTATTGGTTCAAACGGAAGTATTTTAAAGCAGAAACGGTTTAAATTCATTTATAAAAAGGCAGGTGTACGATATGGCTAAAAAGACGATTTATTTCTTGTGTACAGGGAATTCGTGCCGCAGCCAAATGGCGGAAGGCTGGGCCATAAAATATTTGGATAGCGATGAGTGGGAAGTAAAAAGTGCCGGCCTTGAAGCACATGGCCTAAACCCGAATGCCGTGAAAGCAATGGAGGAAGCCGGAATTGACATTTCAAAACAAACATCGGATACCATTGACCATGAGATACTGAACAATGCGGACTTGATTGTAACACTTTGCGGCCATGCGGCTGACAATTGCCCAGTTACTCCCCCACATGTAAACAAGGTGCACTGGGGATTTGATGATCCTGCAAAGGCTGAAGGGACGGTTGCGGAAAAATGGGCATTTTTCACGCGCGTCAGAGATGAAATCGGGGAGAGAATCAAGAGATTCGCCGAAACGGGCAAATGAATAGGAAAGGAAAATGCTCAGGAAGGGTCCTGAGCATTTTTCTATGGAACAAATAATAGACATGACTTCAAAGTGGTTCAACATGCACATGGACATCGTAAACGCCGTGCTCTTCCATCATTATTTTTTCAACAAGGGTTGCGATATCATGGGCCTCTTTGATTCCAAGAGCTGAATTTACAAGAATCACGCAATCAATGACTTCGTTATTGCCGTAATTCCGGCCCTTAATTTCCTTTATTCCCTTTACATCTTTAATA
Organism: Neobacillus piezotolerans; assembly: GCF_003362805.1. Lineage (GTDB taxonomy): Bacteria > Bacillota > Bacilli > Bacillales > Cytobacillaceae > Bacillus_D > Bacillus_D piezotolerans. The sequence goes on along the minus strand of NZ_QNQT01000012.1, from coordinate 7,487 downwards.
TTTAAAATAATCTCCTTATAGGTTTCGAGCTTCATTTCATCAAAACCATCTGACAGTTCATGGGAGGCTTGTCTGAAAATATCCCAGGCTGTCTTACAAATCAATAGCCCCACAACCATTGCTGTAACCGTATCCAGCCAGGGCATGTTCAGTTGGGAACCGAAAATTCCTATTGCAGTTCCAATACTGGCCCAGGCATCCGAGAGATTGTCTTTAGCGGCGGCCATCACGGAGCTGCTATTAATTTTCAAGGCAAGCCTGCTATTGTACCGGTAAACAAAATACATAGCGATTGCGGAGATAAGAGCAGTGAAAGCCGCAATAATATCCGGGGACTCTTTGCCGCTTTCAAACATGGAGGTGAATCCGTCACTAAAAACCTTGAAGCCCACGGCACCCATAATAAAGGAAGCTACCATTGATGCGATCGTCTCACTTTTCCAGTGGCCATATTTATGATTTTCATCCGCCGGCTTTTGGGAAATTTTAAGCCCAATCAGAACTGCGATTGATGCAATGATATCCGTCGTATTATTTAAACCATCCGCTTTCAGCGCTTCGGAATCGCTCATATACCCAATGAGCAGCTTCAAACAGGAGAGTATGATATAGGCCGCGATGCTGATAATCGCACCACGTTCCCCTAATTTTAAATCTTTATACTTCTGTTCTTCCATCGAATCCATCCCCCAATTTAAACTCCTAAATAACCATAACATCCAGGAGTCGTGTGGGTCTAGGGCAAGAGTTTTGTGTGTTTTTAACTAAATAAGGCATGGTCAAGAAAGTTTACCCGGGGAAAATAAAGGGGAATTCAATGCAGAGAAAAAGCCAACAGAATTTGTTGGCTTTTTCCGATTATTCACATTTGCTGTTCGGCCATTTTTTTGGCATTCAGCCTTTGCTCCAATATATGAATCATAAAGAGGAAGTGGTCGGCTTCGCGGAGAACGTGGTCCGCCAATAATGGGTTAATGACATTGCGGATTTGGCAAGCCTGGATAAAGTCCAATCCCGCTTTCTTGAACGCCCTTAATTCCGTTGTCGCACTTTCGCTGTCTTTATTCAATTTTCCAATGATTGGATAAGTGGGCTGTTTTCGGTATAACATAGACTCAACATCACGTGCCTGGTTAAGCAAAACTTCGAAGTCATCCCCGAATTTCCGCGCAGCATTGACGAGATTCCGTTCGGATTGATCAAGCAATGCAGAGATAAAGCGTGAATGTTCCATCATTATTTTTAGCCAAAAGACATTCTCGCTGATAATCGCGTCCTGGATAGGGTCCAGTATTCCATCATTGAACTTTTGAAGCGTCCTCATAAAATATTCAGCTTCACGTGCGATATGGTCAACGAGCAGAGGAAAGTTAAAGCCACTTACCTTGCAATTGATGATTAGGATGAGAAGATTTCTTTTGAAATTCCGGAAACCATTGACTAATTCAATACTTTCTTCGTTCAACTTCCTTACAAGTGATACGTTATTTGGGACTTGATATGCCTTGCGTTCCTGCTGTTCGAAATACGTATGGAACCGGTCTGCCTGTTGAATGAGCTGTGTATCATTGCGGCTAAATCCTTCTCCAAGGAACAAAGCGTGTTCTTTCATAATCCTGAGCCAAAACCTGTTTTCCGTTATCGAGCGTTCAACAAACATTTGCTCTGTAAGCGACTCCGGCCTGGCAGCAAATGATTCTGGCGGCACCAGCATTTGGCTGAATTGGCCGCTGCTCACATGTCCGGGTAATTGCGGCTGATTTTGCATGCTCTCCCCCCCATATTCCATTTCACTATTCATCATATTTGAGTGGGCGGGGGAATATGTTTAAGCCCTTATAATGAGAAGCATATTGATTATTGCCCTAGCCGTTTAAGAATGCTCTCAACAAATCGAATGCAACGGGGGAAATCTGAATCCTGGGGCGCAAGTTCAACCTTCAATGACGCTGCAAGTGTTGTCCGTACATACAGCATATCCCTGAAAACATCCACCGCTCCGCAAAAGTTTGGGTAAAATCTGTCGCCGGTCCCAGCAATCCCTGTAACGATGTTTTTTAAATTCTGTTGTTCAAATGCCTCATAAACCGGCCGCATACTGCCGGGAATTTCACCATTTCCCCAGGTGTAGGTGGCGATTATGATAGCATCGAAGTCTTTCAGTTTTTCAAATGGGAACCCTCTAGCTTCACCAAGGATAGGGGAAAGGCCGCATTGTAGAAAACCGGTTTTCAAACACTCCGCTAAATCTTTTGTATTTCCGCTTACAGAAGTGTAGACAATCCCAATTCTGGTATCACAATTCGTCAAAGCCATTTGATTGGGTAACCTTCGTATATGTGCGTGATTTTTGTTCGAAAAAATCAGATTTGGTTTCGTTTATCATTTCATCACTGAATACATGTATCCAAGGCATCGGATTGTCTATGTCCTCATAGAGGTTTTTTAATCCAAGCTGGCGAAGCCGTTTATTGGCCAAATACTCGACATAGCCTTCGAATTCAGCAAGATTAATCCCGTTAATATCCTTTAGGATTGCGCCTGCCCACTTCTTTTCAAGCTCAACCGCTTTACTGATTGACCCGTAAATATACTGTACATTCTTTTCTGTATTAAGTTGTGGATTTTCGGCGAGGAGAATCCGGATGAATTGGGAAATAAAATAGGCATGCTGCATTTCATCACGCTGGATATAGCTGATCATCGTGCTTGTTTTCAGCATTTTTTGCTGTCGCGCTAGATTATAAAAGAATGCGAACCCCGCGTAAAAATAGATTCCCTCCAAAATGATCGAATTGACCCCAAGCTCAAATAGATGCTGCGGCGAAGGGGTTTGCCGGAATTGTTCATAAGCATTCAGAATCAGCTGGTTCCTTTTTTGGACAATCGGATCCGCCTTTGCTTCATTGAACCTTCTATTCTGCTCACTCAGAGGCACCAATGAACTCAAAATATAAGAATACGATTCATTATGAACGGCTTCCTGCTGGGAAATGACCGCAAAAATCGCTTTAAAGCTTGAATCTGTTACATAATCCATCACTTGGCTCATCGTCGGGGTTTGCAGGCTGTCGAGCGAAGCAAGCTGCGTATTAACCCGGAGGAATATTTCCTTTTCGATAGCCGAAAGTGAATCCCATTGCTTAATGTCATCTTGCATGTTGATTTCCTGGGCCTTCCAAAAGTTGGACAGGAGAGTTTGGTACAAATCATACATTTGCGGATAGGCAATATCATTCCAGTTCAGCAGCCCAGATGAATGTCCGTTAATGATTCCTGTTGAGCGGTTGGGTTCATCGTGGTTTAATAGTTTGCTCTTTTGTAAGGGTGAATAAATTTCCATCATGGTTCTCCTTTCGTCATTAGCTATGGCACGCTTCGCATTCCTGGATTTCCTCCTGTGACGTGCTCCGTACATAATAGGTGGTCTTTAGGCCTTGTTTCCACGCCTCCATATGCAGGTTCAGCAAATCTTTTGCCTTAATATCATGCCTTACGTACAGATTGAAGCTAATCGACTGGTCAATATGGCGCTGCCTTTTCGCATTTTGCCTAATGCTCCATGCCTGGTCCAGTTCATGCCTGGCCCGCCTGTAAAAGCTATAGGTAATATGGTTCAGATCGGGAGCGGTGACCTTGAATTTGAAATTCTTTTTTTCCTCCGCGTATTCAACGGAATAAAGAGGGTCGATTCCATCTGTCGAGCCGCCGATTTTGGCAGTCGATGAGTTCGGGGCAACCGCCATCAGCCAGCCGTTGCGGATGCCATTTTTCCGGACTTCCTCTTTAAGCTCGGACCAGCGCTTGGACGAGTAGTTCCGGCGTTCAAAATATTTACCTGTTTCCCACTCGGATCCCGGGAACTTGCTGTAGTAGCCTTTTTCCTTAGCAAGTTCCATTGATGCGTATATTGTGTGGTAGGCGATGTCTTCATAAAGTTTATCCGCATAGTCAACAGCTTCCCCGCTTTCCCAGTGGATTCCCCTAATAGCGAGAAGATGGTGCCATCCGAATGTTCCAAGACCAACGGCCCGGAATTTTTTGTTCGTTAGCTGGGCTTGCCCGACAGGGATTGTATTTAAATCGATTGCATTATCAAGCATTCTCACCTGAATTGGAATAAGCCTATCAAGGATTTCCAACGGTACGGCTTTTGATAGATTGACCGATGAGAGGTTACAGACGACAAAATCACCTGGCCTTCGGACAATCACCATGTCCCCATCTTCGTTCATGTATTCATTTACAATCGTTGTAGGAGACATATTCTGGGCAATTTCCGTGCATAAATTGCTGCAATATACAGAAGTTCTGCCTTCCCCGGAGAGGTGCTTGTTTGGGTTTTGCCTGTTCACTTCATCCCTGTAAAACATATAAGGGGTGCCTGTTTCAAGCTGTGCGACCATAATCCTCGCCATAATATCCATCGCACGGTATGTTTTTCGGGGGAGCAGCGGATTGTTCGCCGCTTCGTAATATTTTTCGGTGAAAAGCCGTCTGTCTCTTTCGTCATAAAAGTCTTCTAGACCAAGCGGACGCCCTTCCTGATCCCGCCAGCCCATGAGCTGCTTCACCTGGTGGGGGCAGAAGGTATGCCATTCGCCGATGCTTCTGCCGTTTTCATCCGTCTCCATCAGCTTTTCCATGAAAAGGTCAGGAATGGCGACGCCGGTAAAGATATCATGGGCTTTCCTTCTTTCATCCCCATTGTTCGTTTTTAAATCGAGGAATCCATTCATGATATCCTTATGGAAAATATCTAAGTAAATAGCAATCGCGCCTTGCCGTTGTCCAAGCTGGTCAACGCTAACAGCTGTATCATTGATTAGCCTAATCCACGGGACAACGCCCGAAGACATGCCTTTGAAGCCTTTAATATCGGAACCAAGGGCCCGAACCTTTCCAAAATAAATGCCGATTCCGCCTCCATCCTTGCTCAAGCGGGCGATATCCCAGTTGTTCAGGTAGATGCCATCAAGTGAGTCCTCAACAGTATCGATAAAACAGGAAGACAGCTGACCGTAATTTTTTCCGGCATTTGAGAGGGTTGGGGTGGCGACGGTCATATACAGATTGCTCATCGCCCAATAGGCTTCCTTGACAAGTTCGAGCCTTTTCGCCTTTCCTTCTTTCATCATCAGTGTCATGGCAATGACCATAAAACGTTCCTGCGGGAGCTCGTACAGGCTGCGGCCGTAATCTCTCGCTAGATAGCGGTCGGCAAATAAAAACAATCCTATGTAAGTGAAAAGCCGATCTCTTTCAGGTGCTATTACGTTTGCAAGCTCTTCAATTTCCTGCTTCGAATAAGCGTTTAATAGTGCGGGTGAATAGATGTTCATTTCAGTGAGTTTTGTTATTAGACTGTAAAAGTCGCCGTATTTTATCTGGTGATTATACCCACGGTTTTCTGCCGCTTCACGATACAATTGATCAAGGTAAAAACGGGCGGCGGCGAATGTCCAGTCCGGCACATCGATTGCGATATTGTTCAATGCGTACAACAGCGACTGCTGGGTCGCTTCCTGTTCTGAAACATCCATTTCCTCCAGCTTTTTTAATAACTGCGAGCAATCCAATCCGTATTCCTCGGCTACGGCTTCCACGATTTCAAGGATGCCAGAATATCCTTCCTTCATCTGTTTGCTCAACCCTATCCCTCCAAAAAATTAGAATAAAAAAATCCGCCCATGAAATTGAGCGGATGAAACGATCACATCAAAAGAGAGGGGAAACGACGGAAACCCTGCCTTCTGATTGCCATCGTTTCATCTTCCCAATCCCCGAGGAAGTGAAACAGCTTGAAGATGGACAGGTCTCCTGACTCATGCGTCGTTCTACTTTGGACCCTTCCCTTACAGGCACCTTTTAAAAGCACGTTGTAAAGTGGTTCGTCCATTTCGTCTGCATTTACAGTTGCGGGGGCAGTTCCGGAATATAACCGGATTCCCTATTAAGCCTAACGGCATCCAATCTCAAGGCAATACAATATATAGTTAAGTTATTTAATTTTTTATCAATATGTTGAATATAGTCTCTATGCTATCGGATTCAATTATAGTTGGCAAGTAAAAACTCCTTAACTTTTATAATACGAATTTTAACCAGGGAAGAAACTGCCTTCATATCCTCGATGAAGACATTTCGAAGGGAAAATACGTTCAAAACGTCTTCATCATCTTCAAATAGTTGGATGAGCTGCATTCCTTTTCCTGAAAAGCGCGATCAAAAGCCCGTTTACCCCAAAAACCCGTTCATCCTCAGTCGCCTGTCTCATTCTTCTTATTTCGATAACCTCATAATCTCGGAAAATATGCCTCAGTTTTTCTTCTGTGAAGCCAAGGCCGCCCTGCATTGTCCGAAGTTTGTAAACTTCTAGATCCGATATGGAGGAGCCGCCAAGTTCTCCCCCTTCAACAAAGCACGTAAGTCCGAAGTACCCTCCAGGCTTCAATGCTTTATCAATAAGCTCGAGGTAGCTCATCCTCCGGTGCGGTGGAATGTGATGAAAGCAGCCCGAATCATAAACTAGATCATAATTTCCATCCGCCACATCTAATTCGAAGATATTGCTTTGGATGAAGTTCACATCGATCTTTTGGTTCCTGGCCCTTTCCATTCCCCATTCCAATGCTTCATGCGACGCATCAACCGCGTCAACTTTCCAGCCCTGTTGGGCAAGAAAAAATGCGTTGCGTCCCGGTCCACAGCCAAGCTCAAGCGCAATTCCGGAGGTTAAAAGCCCTTTTTTAAAATAGCCCACGAGGTTTTCGTCAGGAAAGTTCCTGAAAAAAGGGACGTTCCGGTCACGTTTGCTATAAAATTCGTCCCAACTGAACGTCGATTCCTCCTTTAATAGCTCATCTAACATGGAAAGAAGATCTTTGACGCTGCAAATTGCTTTTCCCACCATCATCCCCACTTTCTAAATCGTGTACTATTCCATTCTAGCGTTTTAACCATCTATATCCATTACAGGGCTATTAAGGAAATGTTACTAATTTTGATTTAAGGATGGGATTCGTGATAGTAAATAAAGCCGTTGGCATAATTACTTTCATGAATTTAACGTTCCCGGCAGCAGGTCGAGGGTTTCCCTTTACGGTAAAAAAGAGGGCACAGGGAGGCTTGAAACGATGCTAAGAAATGGAGTGAATTTTTAAAACTAATATAAATATTACAAGTGTGACAAACGCGTTACAAAAAACGGGACTGCAGCGTCTATGGAAGGGAGGCAACTGTCATTGATAGGTATATGTACTTGGATGATAGGAGTTGATTTTAAGAGAATTGGTTCAATCGTTTAGTACAAGGCTGTCCGAAGCTGCGTATACATACAGTACATCCTAGATAGGGAAATAAAAGAGGGAGGGAAAATTTAAAATAGCATTGTACCTCTAAAAAAGAGAGGATTGTATAAAGAATGGGCACTGAAGTGTTCGTGACTATTGGTTCTTTTGTTTTGACAATGCTCTTTATTTTCTGGA
>NZ_QNQT01000011.1 GCF_003362805.1 Neobacillus piezotolerans | reverse complement strand
TGACTATTGGTTCTTTTGTTTTGACAATGCTCTTTATTTTCTGGAGGCCTAAAGGGTTAAATGAAGCAATTCCTTCAACATTCGGGGCGATAGCGGTCATTATTTGGGGAAATATTACGTTGGCGAATCTAATGGATATCAGTTCCAAAGTGAGCGGGGCTGCGATTACCATCATATCAACAATCGTAATGGTCCTTGTCCTTGAGAGTGTTGGTTTTTTTAAATGGGCAATCGCGGTCCTTTCCAATTTAGCACAAGGAAATGGCAGGAGACTATTCTGGCTGACAAATCTATTTTGCTTTCTGATGACAGTCTTTTTCAACAATGATGGAAGTATTTTAATCACAACCCCCATCCTGATTCTCCTCTTAAAAAAGCTAAAACTTAAGAGGCATCAAAAAATCCCGTACTTGCTTAGCGGGGCATTAATCGCCACCGCTTCAAGCGCGCCGATCGGGGTTAGCAATATTGTAAATCTAATAGCTTTGAAAATTATAGGAATGGATTTGTATCTCCACACACTGTTAATGTTCATACCGGGAATACTGGGTTTGCTATTTTTGTTGGCACTGCTTTTCCTTGTATTCCGGAAAGATATTCCCCGAACAATCCCGCCTATCAAACTTACAAGCGATTTGAAGGATTTTCAAATTTACCATCCGCTTCAGGATGAATCTTTGGGCACGGAAAATAAAAAGCAAAAGCGAATCATGGTTGGGATTTTAATCTTTGTTTTTATGATCAGGCTGGGGCTCTTCATCGCTTCCTATTTCGGTATTCCAATGGAAATTGTCGCAGTTCTGGGTTCAATTATTTTATTGGGATGGAGGTGGGCTTACCTGAAGGTTCCACCCTCGGATATGTTGGCCAAGACCCCATGGCACATTCTAATCTTTGCCTACACAATGTATATATTGATTTATGGCCTTCACAATATCGGGCTGACCGATATGCTTATCTTCTATTTGCATAGTTCCGTTAGCAAGAGCCTGTTTCATGCCAGTTTGGTGATGGGTGGAACACTTTCAATCATTTCCAATCTATTTAATAACCACCCAGCATTAATGATAGGCACACTGGCACTCACTAATATGGGACTTGATCCAGTCACCATCAAAACTGTCTATCTTGCAAATATCATTGGAAGTGATATTGGATCATTATTCCTTCCAATTGGCACGCTTGCAACCCTTATGTGGATGCACATATTAAAAAGGGAAAAAGTTGGAATTCACTGGTTCGAGTATATCAAAGTGACGGTAAGGGTGATTCCGCCGACTGTCCTTTTCACACTAGTAATATTATTTTTGTGGATTGAACTGGTTTATAATTGAAAATAACCTTTGGAAAGAAGCAATCGGAATATCCTCCACGCATGCTTTTAAGAATGGCGGGCAGGTATTCCTTTTGCTTTTTAACGCCTTGAAACCTGCCCTTCGAAAGCAGGACAGGTCAAGATGGAAGACTAATAAAAACTATGGCAAATGAATCATTTTTATATGGGGCACTTTCCAGAAGACCGTTTCGCCGCTTGCTATGTTCAGCTCTGCTATATTGTTATTAATCAGTTTTAAAAGTCCGATTTTATTGGAGTGATCACCAAGATCGAATACAACCAATTTTCCTTCCAGTTTTTTTAGCTGTTCCTCGAATGAGCGCTGCAAGGGAATGCTAACCGGCTTTAATGGCAGTTCTTCATTTGGAAGGGTATAAGGCGTTGTATTGGTTTGATAGGGGGTAAGCCATTTTAAGTGATTTAGGGAGATAAGCATCGTTTTATAAATAGGAGAGTAAAAGACAAAATAATCATTCAGGACACTAAGGACATAACCATGGATGGACTTGTTCCCGGTTACAAAGATTTCGACGAATTTGCCTTTGGCGTTGGTCAGGGTTTTCCTGTAAGAAATCGATTTTGATTCTTCGATTATAGGCATTTCGGGGGGCTCGCCTTCGAATTCAAGCTCTATTTGATCGTTTTGCCGCAAATTATGAATGTGGGAAAAGGGAATGTATAAATAGTCCTTTCCATTAAAGAGAACGAGAATGTCCTGGCCTAAATCGATAAGGACTCCCTGAAATATTGTTTTACCGGAAATCTCAACTTCTATCTTTTGCCCTATTAAGGCTAATATATTTTTCATTTTTGATTCCCCTTTTCTGAAAAGAGAGGGCAATTGGCAGACTCTCTAAACACTTGGCATTAAGGAACAAAGTTTCTGGCAGTCTAACAGTTCCCCAGGCATCCTGCAAATCTGGAAGAATGCCTGGGTCGAACTGGATTATCTGGGCTTCCAAATATAATCAATAGTTTTAATAACTTTTTCGTGGCGGAAATCCATGCAACTGCTTGAAGAACTGCTTGAAGTTCTTCCGGAAGTTTTCCTGGAAGTTTTTCTGTCTGAACTTTTATGGTTCCTTTGTTTGCTTTGGAATGACCTGGTTTCATCGGAGGATTCGAATTCTTCGTTTTCTTCATTTTCTTCTTTGGACGATTTTTGGTGGGACTGTTTTGTTTTTTTAAAGGAGCCTTTTGGACCGCAGCTTATGTTTTTAATATGGAAGGGATTAATTCTTAAAACCTCATCATTATTGACAATTGTATAATGGCCGCCTACTCCCTGGACAAGTACACCTTCAATCGCTTGAGGTCCTCCCCTGTTGATAGACACCCATTTGTGGCTCATCTTTCCGAATAAATCATGAAAATCATCTGCTTCAATAAAATCTGGAATTAGCACTTCCTGTTCGTCATTTTCCTCATTTTGTTTTTGGGTTGATTCACTAATGCTTTTGATGTGGTGGATATTGTAATAGACAACCCCATCATCCTCAGTCAATAAGGCGATATAGGACCCTGAAACTGCCAGCACCATGCCACTCTTAGATTCCGGGCCTCCAAGGTTCATTTGCGCATGTTTCCTGATAAAATGTTGCATTAATTCGTTAAAGCTTCCAGCACTTTGAAACTCACAGATTTCAGGTTCTTCCTCATGAAAGCGGGGCATGGAATTGGACTTGGTATTCTCGCCGATACTTTGCAGATGTTCGGTTCGATAATAGACAATCCTTGGCTTGTGCTGATTTTTATCCTTATCTTTATTTTGTTCCTTTTCCTTATTTTTCTCCTTATTCTGTTCATTCTCCTGTGCGAGTAAGCAGATATAGTCTGATTGAACGTCCATTAGTTTCCCTTTTTTGCTTTCCGGGCCGCCTTTATATACTTGCACCTCCTGGCCGACGAGTGATTTTAGAAATGAGTGGTAGGAATCCAGCGGAGAAGATGTCGAAGAGCGCTTTCTTTTTTTTCCTTCCATAAAATTGTTTCCTCCTTGTCATTTATCCATAGGGGATAGATATACTCCATATATACGTAACCTAGTCTTTCAATGCTATGAAGAATTGGCCTATTTAAAGAAAGTTTTCCACTTTGCCTAATCAAGGTCCTTTAAGTGTTTTCTAAGATAGTTTTGCCTATCTTTTAAAAATTGGAGGATAAAGTCAGGCTCTTTGTCAAAGATATCTATCCGGTCCTGTACATAAGGATCCTGAGTCAGGTATGGGCGGATAGTGGAATGAAGATGATGAATTTGCGGTTCAATTGCTTCCACAGTAAAATTTTCATCCAAAATCCCTCTCATGATTTCCTTGTACTGTTTTCTGAATTTGTCGATATCAAGGAGCCTTGCCGTCAATGTATTGAAACCTTCGATCCGGAGATAGTCATACCTCATTTTCAGCCCGTTAATATCCCTTCCCCAGGTCGCGTCATAATCCCATGGAAGTATTTCATAAAGACCGGTCCCCTCATTCCGATAGAGGGCATAATTATGGACGAAGCCATCGTAGTTCTGGGTGCAGACTACTCCCGCCAGCCATTTAAAATATTGCTTAATATCAAGCCAGCTTGGGATTGTTGTTTCAAATTCCTGTTTTCCGGTTGTATTTAATAGATAGATAAATTCAGCGAGAATTAAAGAGTCGCTTTTCAAGCCGGTTTTTCGCTCATAGCCTGCGTAAAGCTCTGTTTTTGCCTTGTTGTCAATGGGGCTGACCAATGAAAAATTGGCATCGTCATTTATGGCGTAAAAGATGGGGCCGTGGGGCAAGTTCCGCTTTTTCAGAAAATTATGGTCGACTGATTCAAGCTGAAGGTAAACGCCTTCTGCCTTACCGTTAATGGAGAGGAAAACATGCTTTGAAGAGGGGGACAGGCAGCCAATGCTTGTGAAAAAATCAAGCGAAAGTTTATTGCGGATCAAGGAAGGGTCTTTGTATTCCGCGTTCAAGTGAAGCTCATTTAGCCCCTTGAAATTGAAAAGTGAAATATGGTAGGACTTCTTAATAAACTCTCTTATATGGGACCCTCGATACGATAAATCTATTTCAACTCTTTTTTTATTGATTTTTAATGAAGCGGGGACTGGGTCATCATTCCATAAATCTGATTTTAATTCCCGAAAATCGATAGGTTTAATGAAAATATCAAACGTAGGCAAATTCATTTCAAGCCCTCCTTTGGCACTCCCTAAATCGTATGTCCTTTGGCAATAAGAAGTTCTTTAGACAAAAGTACATTTTTTACAAAAGCAGTATGTTTGTCTAAGCAAAGAAAATTACAAAACGTACATTGTAATACAGGGTGAAGAAGTAAACTCATATATTTCTTCTGCTGAAAATGAAAATGGAGGGTAAGTTATGAGGAAGTTAGGGAAAAGGGATATCCAGAAGGCTGTTGAGGATGTAACTTCCCGCGGAATGAAGGACTTTTTGTTCCAGGAACCCGTTTCGAATGCAAGTTCCCAGCGCTCTTGCAGAAAAAGCGGAGTAGTTGGGACCGGCCGCAGCCGTGTGTCGGACCGCCATCACAAATCCGGTCGCTCCCACGGCCCAGGCAGGCATCATAAGTCGGGCCGCTCACACGGTCCGGGACGCCATCATAAAAAGCGCCACCATCACAGGACTGGCCGTACGGGAAGAACTAGCCGTCATTGCACGACAGGCCGAGTGGGAGGAACTGGCCGCCGCAGGAAGCAGCAGACCCGTGGAACCGGCCGCCATTGCACAACAGGGCGTATAGGAGCCACTGGCCGCCGCCGCAGGAAGCATCAGACCCGTGGAACCGGCCGCCAATGTACAACAGGGCGTGTAGGAGGAACTGGCCGCCGCAGGAAGCATCGGACCCGTGGAACTGGCCGCCATTGCACGACAGGCCGAGTAGGAGGAACTGGCCGCCACCGGAGGAAGCACCGGACCCGTGGAACCGGCCGCCATTGCACAACAGGGCGTGTAGGAGGAACTGGCCAGCACCGCAGGACATGCCGCCAACGCGAAACCGGCTGCCGTTGTACCACAGGGCGAGTAGGAGGAACGGGCAACCGTCGCAGGACTTGCCGTAGCTTTGGAACCGGGCATTCACGGGCAAAATTTACCCGCGAAGAACGTTTCTGGCATAATGGAAATATGGTAGAGTTGCGATTAAGGAAATAAAGTTACGAAGTAGGTAGAGAACTGCCAGAATTAAGATGATTTTTAAGAGGATAAACTTCCATGGCTTGTCCGTAAATTCTATTTTAGTTTCTATTCATGCCTTACAAAAAACCTCCCGAAATGGGAGGTTTTGCTTTTTAAAAGAGAGACTGCATCTCTGCATCCTGTCTGTGTCCGGCCTATGCGTTAAAAACGATACCTTTTAATGGGCTAGAGATTTTCCGCCTTATCACTATCCTCGCTGAATTTGTCCAGTAAAGTAATTGCATCGACGAGGTGGTTATTAAAAATTTGACGCGCCACAGCGAGCAACTCAATGATCAGTGGATCCCGCAGCGAATAAATTACGCGGTTGCCATCCTTTGTCCCTGTAACTATATTTTTCGTCCTTAAAATCATTAGCTGCTGGGAAACAGCAGAGCCTTCACTTCCCGCCAGGCTTTGTATTTCATTTACACTCTTGTCTCCATCCCCAAGCAATTCAAGGATCCGAATCCTTAGAGGATGAGCCAAAGCTTTAAAAAAGTCGGCTTTAAATTTTTGCATTTCCAAATCCAATACGTTTCCTCCCTTTTTACCCCCGCTATTATATAAGGGCCTTCCTTTGTTCGCCCGCCTTCTGTTTAATGGCTGATAATGTGGCGCATTCCCTGAAAGCGAAATGTTTGCAACCCACACATTCGCTTTTATTTACATGAGTAAGCGCGAAATTAATAGCGTCTCCGGTATGGATGAAAAAGTGCTCACCGCCAATGAAATCATACAAGCCCGTTTTCCTCAGCAGTTCGAGCGGACCGGGTTGGATTCCCGTAATCAAAACCTGCCCGTGGGCAGAGAAGTCCTTAACGATGCTCGAAAAATGCGATTCTCCGGTCGTATCCATAAATGGTACTTTGCCAAGCCTTAAAATAAGTACCTTCGGCTTATAGTTTATTGTATTTAATATAGTTTGTTCAAATGTTTGCGCCGCCCCGAAGAAAAGAGGGCCTTCAATCGTATACATGCTGATTTGCGGACAGTCGTGTGAGTCTGCCGCGGCCTGCGGGTGCACGGCCTGAAGCTTCTGATTGTCATTGGGTAGGACCTTTGCCGTCACAAGGGACTCGCTCATCCGTTTTGTGAAAATAATTACCGCGAGCAGAATCCCCGCTTCAACAGCAACTGTTAAATTTACAAATACGGTAAGAAGGAAAGTGACAACCAGAATCAGGGAATCAAGCGTTTTTGTTTTAAGTACATTGTAAAAAACGGTTTTCTCGCTCATGTTCCATGCGACCACCATCAAAATCGGCGCCATGCTTGCCAATGGTATTTTCGAAGCATGAGGCGCGAACAGGACTAGAATAACGAGGACAACGAGGCCATGGATGATTCCAGACATCGGGGATACGGCTCCATTCTTGATATTGGTCGCGGTCCTCGCAATCGCTCCCGTCGCGGGAATTCCGCCGAATAATGGTGCGATCATGTTGGCCACGCCCTGGCCCATCAATTCCCGGTTGCTATTATGCCTGCCGCCGCTCATCCCATCCGCCACTACAGCGGATAATAACGATTCAATCGCGCCAAGGATGGCGATAATGAATGCCGGTTTTATAAGAAGGCGGATTTTCTCCAAAGTGATTTCGGGAAATTGGAACGCCGGCAGCCTGGCTGGTATTTCCCCATATGTGGAACCGATAGTCGCAACGTGGCCTGGATAAAGATACGTGGCCACAAGCGTTGAAATGACCAGCCCGATCAGGGGGCCAGGCACCTTGGGAAAAAGCTTTGGCGTGAACAGAACGGTCACAAGGCAAAGCGCCGCGGTGGCAATACTATACATATTCAAGCTATGGAAATGGATCGTTATTTCCCTGAGATTATCGTAAAAATATTCATGCCGTTCAACGCCTGAAAGCCCGAGGAAATTCGGAATTTGCCCAAAAAAGATAATGACGGCGATTCCAGCCGTGAAACCTATTGTCACGGGACGGGGAATGAATTTTATCAATACGCCCATACGGAAAACACCCATTAAAAAAAGGATGATCCCAGCAAGGAATCCGGCAATCAGGAGATTTTCGAACCCATAGGCCATGACAATTCCGAACAGGATTGGTATAAATGCGCCAGTAGGGCCGCCAATCTGATACTTTGAGCCGCCGAGCAATGAAATAAGAATTCCCGCGATGATCGTTGTGTAAATTCCGTATTCCGGCTTCACTCCTGAGGCTATCGCAAACGCCATTCCAAGCGGTATTGCAATTATCCCGACCACAATGCCTGAGATAATGTCTTTTTGCAAGGAGTGAAGGGAGTAATTCTTAAATCTTACGTCAAACGCCAACTTCTGCAGCACACTTACACTTCCTTAATTGATATATTTATATATTTGATTATTTGAATATACAATATGATATATTACGCCATTTTGCAGGTAAGTCAATGGGTTTGTATATAAAAAATTTATTTTTTTACACATGAAGTGGTATCCTGCAGCTAGGAGGGATAAATAATGCTGATTGAATATATTGCGACAACAGTGGAAGATGCGCTTCTGATCGAGGAATCAGGGGCTGACAGGATTGAACTTGTATCCGCTTTGACAGAAGGCGGCTTGACGCCGAGTTACGCAGTGATTGAAGCAGTAGCAAGGCATGTTGGAATACCTGTAAATGTCATGGTCAGGCCGCACAGCCAGTCTTTTGTCTATTCCGGATATGACCTCGAGATAATGAAAAATGATATTAAAGCCATCAGGTCACTGGGTGCGAATGGGGTGGTGTTAGGAATAGTGAACGTACAAAATGAAATTGACCGAGCCTCCCTGGAAGGGCTGCTGCTGGAATGCAATGGCATGGAGGTAACTTTTCACCGTGCGATTGACGGAACTTCAAACCCGGCGCAATCAGCAAGGATCCTGTCCGATTATAAGGAAATCACAAGCATTTTAACTTCAGGTGGGACTGGCGATCTTGACATCCGTTTGGCTGTGATGAGCAAAATGAAAGAGGCAGCCGGGCATATTGCCATTCTGGCAGGCGGCGGTCTGACGAAGGAAAATATTAAAGATATCCATTCAAAAGTTGAAACAGGCCATTATCATTTCGGGACTGCGGTTAGGAAAAACAATAGCCCAGTAGAAGGAATCGACCTGAAAAGGGCAAAAGAAATTGTAAAGCTTTTAAAAGGATGAGAAAGGAGCCGTGCGGAACCGGCTCCTTTTCCTTTCAAAAAAAATAAAAAGTTTGACAATCAAACGCCCATTTGAATAATATATACTCAAATGAATGTTTGAATGAGGTGCAGAATATGACCCAGCACGATATATGTGAAGTAGCATCAGTTGATAAAGAAAAAGTTGAAAGGGTTAAACAAAAGCTGCAGCGCCAAAGCACCGATGGAGTGGCAAAAATCTTTAAGGCCCTATCTGATGATACGAGGATGAAAATTGCTTACGCCCTGGCCGTTGAAAATGAGCTGTGCGTCTGCGATGTGGCGAATATCGCCGGCTCATCCATTGCGACTGCTTCCCACCATCTGCGCACCCTCCGAAATCTTGGCATCGCGAAATTCAGGAAGGAAGGCAAGCTGGTCTATTATTCCCTGGATGACGACCATGTAAAACAGCTCATCGAGATTGCCTTTGCACATCATGAGGAGGTGGCTGGGCGTGGCCGAAGCTAAACAGACTTTCCGGATCGAAGGCCTTTCATGAGCCAGCTGTGCGGCGAAGTTCGAAAAGAACGTCAAACACCTGGATGGTGTTTCTCACGCAGCTGTCAATTTCGGCGCTTCAAAAGTAACGGTTTTTGGAACGGCGGACATAGAGGAAATTGAAAAAGCTGGAACCTTTGACCGGCTGAAAATTTTACCGGAAGAGTCGGTTTCCGAAACAGTAAAGGAGCCTTTTTTAAAAAAATACGCCAGGGTGATCGCTTCGGCGGTTTTTGTCCTCATTGGATATGCTGTGCAATGGCTCGAGGTAGAGAATTCCATTGCTGCGGTCTTGCCGTTTCTTGCCGCCATTCTGATAAGCGGGTATCCATTATTTAAGACCGGCCTGAAAAATTTGTTCAGGCTTGAATTCGACATGAGGACTCTGATGACGATTGCGATTATCGGAGCGGCCGTTATTGGGGAGTGGAGCGAGGGAGCGGTGGTTGTGATCTTGTTTGCGATAAGCGAGGAACTCGAGAAATTTTCGATGGATAAGGCAAGGGCCTCAATCCGTTCGCTTATGGACATCGCTCCTAAAGAAGCACTGATCCGCCGGGGCGGAGTAACGATGGAGGTTCCGGCCGATGAGATAGAAATCGGCGACATCATGATTGTAAAGCCAGGGCAAAAACTCGCTATGGATGGGATTGTGGTGAAAGGCCATTCAACAGTTAATCAGGCTCCGATTACCGGAGAATCCGTTCCGGTAGAGAAAAAGGAAAATGATGAAGTATATGCTGGGACCTTGAATGAGGAGGGAATCCTTGAAGTAAAGGTAACCAAGCTTGTCTCGGATACGGCAATTGCAAAGATTATCCACCTTGTGGAGGAGGCCCAGGCGGAAAAAGCGCCGGCACAGGCTTTCATAGATCGGTTTGCGAAATATTATACGCCTGTGATCATGGTAATGGCAGCACTCGTGGCCATCGTACCTCCGCTTCTGTTCGGAGGAGTGTGGAATGACTGGGTCTACCAAGGCCTATCGGTTCTGGTTGTTGGATGCCCATGTGCCCTTGTTATTTCAACGCCTGTCTCCATTGTAACCGGAATTGGCAATGCCGCCCGGAACGGTGTTCTCATTAAGGGAGGCATTCACCTTGAGGAGACAGGCTCGCTCAATGCCATCGCATTTGATAAAACCGGCACGCTGACAAAAGGAGTTCCCTCTGTTACCGATGTCATTTCCTTGAAAGGGGATAGTGAACTGTCGGTGCTTTCCATACTTGCAGGGCTGGAATACGGATCGCAGCATCCCCTAGCCTCGGCAGTTTTAAAAAAGGCGGAAGATCTTTCAGTACCCTTTAAGGACCTATTGGTTGAAAATCTTTCTTCCATAACGGGAAAGGGAATTATGGGAGAAGTGAATGGCATTACTTATTTCGCCGGCAGCCCATCCTTTATGGCGGAAGTTTGCCGGAAAAAAGCCGATTCCTATATTCAGGAAAACATAAATTCACTGCAAAATGAAGCTAAGACGGTTATGGCACTGTTTACCGAAAAAGAGATTCTGGCTTTAGTGGGTGTAGCGGATGAGGTCAGGGAGAGCAGCAGGGAAGTCATCAAAAGGCTTCATTCCATCGGAATAAAGAGGACAATTATGCTTACTGGTGACAATGCGGGAACGGCGCGTGCGATCGGTACCCTTGCCGGAGTGAAGGATATCAGGCCGGAACTCCTGCCTGAGGATAAACTCTCCATCATTAAGGAGCTACGCAAGGAATATGGGAAAGTCGCCATGGTGGGTGATGGGATGAATGATGCCCCTGCACTGGCCGCGGCCACAGTCGGAATCGCGATGGGCGGCGCCGGAACGGACACGGCCATTGAAACCGCGGATATTGCCCTGATGGTCGATGATCTCGGGAAGCTGCCATTCGCTATTCAGCTAAGCAGGAAAGCGTTGTCGATCATTAAGCAGAACATCACGTTCTCGCTGGCTATAAAGATTGTGGCATTGCTTTTGGTTATCCCCGGTTGGCTGACATTGTGGATCGCGATTTTCGCCGATATGGGAGCGACTCTGCTGGTCACATTGAATGGCCTCAGGCTATTAAGGGTAAAGCAATAAGTGCCGTCATCTAGCCTTGCTTGAGAAAAATTATCCTGGAAAGTGCGAACGGCTAAAAATAATTCACTTCAGATCCGGTTGGAATCTGACCGGGCGGAAAGAACTTGGGGAGGAAATCCAAATGGGGCATCATCATCATTCCCATTCGCATGGCCATGGACACGGCCATCATCACCATACAGGAAATAAAAAAGCGCTGCTTTGGTCTTTTGTCCTAATCTCTTCGTTTATGTTTGTGGAGGTGGCGGGCGGTCTGCTAACGAACAGCCTGGCGCTGCTTTCGGATGCAGGCCATATGCTTAGCGACGCGGCGGCTTTGGGACTCAGCTATTTCGCCATAAAGCTTGGAGAACGGAAATCGACGCCTGGCAAAACATATGGCTATAAAAGGTTTGAAATTATTGCGGCGGCATTGAATGGCCTTACACTGATCGCCATTTCAATCTATATTTTTGTTGAAGCGTTTCAGCGCTTCAGGAACCCGCCCGAAGTGCAGAGCCTTGGTATGCTAACGATTTCAGTTATCGGCCTTTTAGTGAATATCGCTGCCGCCTTTATCCTCATGAGGGGGGATAAGGATGAGAATCTGAATGTTAGGAGCGCATTCCTGCACGTCCTGGGCGACATGCTTGGATCTGCTGGGGCAATCGCTGCGGCTCTTCTTATTTATTTCTTTGGCTGGGAAGTGGCGGATCCGATAGCAAGTGTGGCAGTCGCGGTATTAATTATTATTTCTGGATGGAGGGTAACAAAGGATGCCTTCCATATCCTGATGGAAGGCGCGCCAGCCCAAATCGATGGGGGCAAACTGCGCGCCGCCCTTTTGAATATTCCATGTGTAAAAGATGTCCATGACCTGCATATTTGGTCTGTGACTTCCGGGATGCCGATGCTGAGCTGCCATATCGCAATCTCGAGTGATGGAGTCCATGATACTGTGCTTCATGAAGCCCAAACCCTCCTTCACGACAAATTTGGCATCGATCACAGTACAATCCAAGTGGAAAGGCAAGCGGAGGGCTGTCCCAGCAGCCACGGCGTTTGCAATTAAAAACCGTATTACGTCCATCAATTCCGTGCTGTTTATTACTTGCACCATTAAAAGGAATGGTACAGAGAAAAATCCGTATTTAATTTCCTGAATGGTGGAAATTTATAAAACCATGGCCGGCGGCCGGAAGGATTGAAACGTATCGCAATAAAAGACTAGTACTCGGACAGCCGCACTCATTTCAGGCGGCTGTTTTTAGTGTTTTTAAACAATGGGAACGAGAGGCGTTTAATTAGACATGGTCCAAAGAAAGAGGTACAGTAGGTTAAGATTAAAAGGGAACAATCTTGATTACCCACCGAATATAGAGGGGAGCAATCTAAAGTGGCTATTGAAAAGCAAACTGCCAAACAAGAAATAAATGTTGGCGGCCTGGACTTCGCATGGAACCTTGGGGATGGCCAATTTATATTTGAAGGGGAAGATGCCGTCCTTTTTTGGATTACTTCTGCGATGAGGATATTCTTTGATACGATAGAAGAAGTTTCCGGAGAGGAAGCCGGTGCTCTTGTCCTTGAGACAACCGGGTTTCGGCAGGGGTTGGTCGTCAGTGAATACTTTACGAAAAGTGGAATTTCCCCTGAAGAAGCTTCAAAAAGAATTCCTCATACATATGCTTCCGCTGGCTGGGGGAAGGCGGAAATCAAACACCTTAATCTTGAGGACAAAACCCTATCAATTGAAATTAGGGACAGCTGGGAACATAAAATCAATAAGGAACAGGGCAAAAGAACTAGCGGCAAATATTTGCCAGCCCATTATGCGGGGATATTTACGGGGCTGCTTGGGACCAACATCTGGTACAGGGTCATAAAGGACCAATTGGCCGGCAACGAATGTACTGTGGTAGAATATTTCCCTTCGGAAATCACGGTAACAAGCAATATCCACCAGCTTGCGAGAAGAAAGGAATCCGAACAAATACGGGAACTTGAACTCCTGGTAGAGGAGAAGACGAAAGATCTTCAGGAACTCGTAAAGGAAATTTCGTCCCCGATTATTCCAGTCCTTGATGGCATCGTAGTCGTCCCGCTTATAGGAAAATACGACGAAAGCCGATCCGAAAATCTTCTTGTCAAAACGTTATTCAATCTCCCCAAATACAATGCGAATTGCCTGATTCTTGACCTGACCGGGCTCGATCACGATCATGATATGGGAGAATACGGATTCGATTTTATTCAGAAGCTTGGCTCCGCCGCCTCCCTGATTGGCATTGAAACAATCCTTGTGGGCATTTCCGCTGAACTTGGGGCGGCCGTCACCCAATCACAAATCAACCTGTCCAAATTCCAATGCTTCCAAACCCTCCAGTACGGCATTTATTACGCCCTTTCACAAAGCGGCAAAAAAATTATATAAACAAACTGATTGCAATGCCGCTTTTTTTGGCGTTGCTTTTCTTTTTAAAAGCAAAAAAGGCCTATATGGCCTCCAATCCCCGTCTGTAGAGTGGGAAATACAAAAACGATGGATATTTTTTTTATTTCAACCTCAAAGCCGAGGTGTCTGTTAAGTTTAGCTGATATACCAACTCGCTCAATGCAATGGTAACCAGGTCACGCTCAGTATAGTCGAAAATTTCGAGAGGAGAGATTTGGTTTCGTTCAGCAAGTTTTTCTCTTATCTGTTGGCACATCCAAAGATGGTAATCTGAAAGTTCAACCTGTTTAAACAATCATCAATCCCTCCCTTCTTATACATCCTGGCCTAAATACCAGATTGGATTCCTGGATTTTCTATGGATTGGAATCCCCTATGGATCCATCTGTTTTCCGTGCGAAAAATGGATCGAATTCTCCCACCCTCATGGAAGTTTACATTTTCATTATCCCCTAAATAAAAGTCCCACAAACCTGACAGAGCGTTATGAGGCCGATTATTAGGAATGAAATAAAAGGTAATTTCTGGGATTCACCCTGGTTTCCTGGCTGGTTTTTTATGTGTGATCAGTCCATCGCAATCGGTTATATAAAACTCGATTTTTGGATGTTCCTTTAAATAATGTTCCTGAAGGAGCTGATAGTAATTAACCCGCCTGCTGTGGTCAAATGGAAGCACCGGGTATTCACGCTTATCTTTGACATAAAGGTCGACTGCCCTTTGCACTTTATCCATTTCAGCAGCGATGTCCTTTTCCGTTTCGTCAAAAAAGTCGTATGTTTCCTTTGACATATAGTACTTTTTTGCGGGGATACCCCCCAGGATGTGGACAAGTTGACTAAAATCGATGCTATTGTCATCATTGACGAGAATCGTCCTGTAAACTCCTTTTGGAAGCTCGTCTGAAAATTTCCTGACTGCTTTTCTTACTTCAAGGATGTCCACATCAATTATCGGCCACTCCTTCTGGGATTCGTCCTTGTTTTCTTTCGCTTTAACAAGCTTTCCGCCATTAGGCCAAAAATACTTGATTGCCATGGAATAAGCTGAGTATCCGCCAAAAGCCAGGCCGGCTCCCAATCCAATCAGGGTGAATAGCGGATAGAAGGAAAAGTAACCGTCAAGGAATCCGCCTGTTTTATAGCCAATGTACACTGAAACCGCGATTGTGAAAGCGAAAACCATATGGAGGGAGAGTGCTTTCATAAGGAAGTTTGTAAAATCAGTCCATTCCTTTTCCTTCTGGCTGTCGGCTTCATTAAGAAATAAGGAAACCTCCGCCCTCAATTCATCTGAAACATTGTTTTCTGCAAGAAAATCTGCCAGGCTTTCCATCAGCGGCTTCGCTTCATTTTTTATAAGGCAGGCTGATTTCTCTAGGTCACCTTTTTTATAATGGATATGAACTAGATTTTCCTCCAGACCAAGCTCAATATCTTCCGCCACTCTTCCAAAATTATTAGAGAAGGTCCTTTTCATCTAACTCAAGCCCCCTTGTTTTGATTTTGGTTCGACCGGATTCTTCGCGCTTCGTCCCTGGCGGAATGAATAATCTCCTTTGCTTCTTCCACCGCCTTTTCAAGAATTTCCCTGGCTTCTATTTCGCTCCGATACTTAATCTGCCTTGCCTCGCTTAGAAGGCTTTCCTGAACAGCTAGTTTTAATTCGGCCTCGCTTCTGCATTGTTCGGCAATCGTTAGCTGCTGCCCTATATAGGTTTTCCTGTTTTCCAGTATACCCAGCAGCTTTTTCATGGCCAGCTTTTTAATCAAAAAAACAAGAATTGTAAAAATAAGAGCTTGATAAATCATTGTCCCAAGCGAGATGGGTATGCCAAAAATTTCAAAGTCGCCCATGGCTCTCCGCCTCCTTTCATGTGAGCCTGTGTGCAATGTAGACCATCGTCAGTGTCACGAAAATATACGCCTGGATAGCCCCGATGAACAGGCAAAATGCCTGCCAAACCAGGAGTGGCACCGCGGCCAGGATTGCGGGAAGGATGCCGTTCACCGCCGACTCCAAGAGAATGGCGAGCATGGCCTCGCCTGCATAAATATTTCCAAACAGGCGAAGTCCAAGCGTCAGGGTAGTACAAAACTGCTCAAGGATATTGATGGGAAGAAATGCTTTGAAGGGTGTAATATAACTTAGGAAGTAATGCTTGAAACCGCGCATGCGGATGTCGATGAAGTGAGTATAGGCCATGACCATGATTGCGAGTGTCATCGTCACATGGGCATCCGCGGTAGGAGACTTCCACCAGGATACCGGGTGGGCTCCTTCAGTTACAAAGGAAAATGGGAGGCCCAAGCTGTTTGAAATGAAAAGATAAAGGAGAAGGGAGACGCCTGTGGATAGGATAAAAACATTCTTTGAAGCTCCAATTGAATTGGACATGATACCTTGGACAAATTCAGTGGCCCATTCCATGAAATTCTGGATTCCTTCGGGTTTGCCTTCTTCCAGATTTCTTACGGACAGCATGGCAATCATAAATACTGCGAGTGAGGCCGCAGTGCTAGTTAGGATGATCGATAAATCAAAAGTCATTCCGGCCCATGTTGCCAAAGGCCTTTCATAGTGCATGATGAACAACCCCTTTCATTGTTTTTAAGAAAGAACCCCGGAAACTTATCCTGATACAGATAACCAAATTCCGAGGCAATTATTCTTATATGTAAAGGGTGATACATGCAAGATCCTTGCATTGTTCTTTTTTTGTTAAAATATGTAACTTTCATTTTAATTGTAACACAATTCACAAAATGTTTGTAAAATAATTTCTCCAAAAATTCCCTCTTTAGAGTTTTATGGAGACCATTTTTTCAAAAAACAACCCGGATAGGCAATTGCCTTCCGGGTGGATTTTTTTAAGTTGGCTTTAATTCTAATTCATAACGCTCGCTTCATCTTCATATCTGACAGCCAGTTCTTTTTGCGCCTCATCGAAGAATAGGAATGTCTTTGTATCCTTGAAAAACCATAAATCGCTGGCTTCTATATAGAAAGTCAGGCCATTCATTTCCGCTGCGTAGCTTGGATCGGTCGCGGGTTCTGCGGAAAAAGCAAGGCTGTACCCTTTGTGCTGAATCCCAAATCCATTATATTGCGGAAAAAGCCTGATGCTGATTGGAGCTGTTATCCCAAATTCATCGGAAAACCAGGAAAGAGCCTTATCGTCAAACGCCAAATGCATACAAAACACCAGCCTTTTTAAAAGTATTTTAAAGAAACGAGTCTTCCTGGTTTAAGCTTACTTCCTAATGGTTTTGGCAACTATGATATTGTTCACACCGCAATGCTTCAAAACGGACTGTTCATGAATCGTTCATCTTTTTCTCTAATTTGTAACATTAAAACAGTAGTTGTGGTGGTAAAATGGAAAAAAAAGAGAAGGAGCTTACCCAAAATGGACGAAAACACCAAACAGCTGCAAAATGCTGTAAATGATATAAAAATGCTGTTCGACTCATTCGGTGCTACACTTGAAAATATTGAAAAACGGCTTGCGAGGCTTGAGAAGATGGATAGCATCGAGCACCGTGTCGCGGTCAACCAAATTGACTTATCGGATATTAAGGAATCCCTGCTGCGGATTGAAGAAAGGCAGACGGATGAAATCCTGAAGACGGTAAAGGAAATCAAGGATACAGCAGCCGGGGCGTCCCGCGAGGAAATCAGGCATATAAACCGGAGGCTTGATTCGCATCTCGTCAAGCTTGCCAAAGCAGAAGAAGACCTGATTATTTTAAAAAATACCCGATAGGCCGTTTCCAAGTAAGATGGGAAACGCAGCGTCGCATATTCTAAAACAAAAAAGGCACTTCCCACATATTGGGAGGTGCCTTCGGTTATTACTATGAAAGGATTCCTGGATTAGCGATTGGAACCTGTTGTATAGCCGGCTCCGCTTCTTCAGCCAGCCTCATTACTTCTATATAGCGGATGTGGTGCTCTTCCATTTCAATGATTTTAAAAGCAAAGGAATCGCGGGTAATAATGTCTCCCTCACGCGCCTCAAAGTTTTCAGTCAGGATCCAGCCACCTATTGTATCTACGTCTTCTTCCTGGATTTCCAGGCCAAGCAGATCGTTAATTTCACTGACAAGCACTTTTGAATCAAAGATGTAATGCCCGTCATTTACTTTACGGATCATCGGCACTTCATCCATATCGAATTCGTCGCGAATGTCGCCAACGATTTCCTCGAGGATATCTTCGGCGGTAACAAGCCCTGAGGTCCCGCCATATTCATCCATCAGGATTGCCATATGAATCCTGTCCTTCTGCATTTTGACAAGCAGGTCATGGATAGGGATCGTATCAATGACTCGGATAATCGGCCTAGAGTAACTCTCAATGGTTTTATCCGGAATTTTCGCTTCTCCAATAAGGTCAGTCAAAATTTCCTTAATATTGATTTGTCCGATAATATGGTCTTTATCGCCATCGATTACCGGATAGCGTGTGAATTTTTCCTCTTTTATTGTGGCGAGGATGGTTTCAAGCGTGTCATCCTTGGAGAGGGAAACAATTTCTGTCCTTGGTACCATGATCTCTTTTGCGATCCGGTTATCGAATTCAAAAATTTTGTTCACATACTTAAACTCAGATT
Source organism: Neobacillus piezotolerans (assembly GCF_003362805.1). Lineage (GTDB taxonomy): Bacteria > Bacillota > Bacilli > Bacillales > Cytobacillaceae > Bacillus_D > Bacillus_D piezotolerans. Next base: position 66,715 of record NZ_QNQT01000011.1, on the reverse strand, counting down.
GGTTTATTTCACCACTTTTATAGCTCTCGGACAGGATAATCCGAAGTTCCTCTTCCGTGTGGGCCAATTCGTTTTCAGCCGCGGGCTTGAGGCCGAATAGACCGACTGTCATGCGCGCGGAACCATTTAATGCCCAAATGAAAGGATACATCAGCTTGTAAAAGAAGATGAGCGGCCTTGCCGTTAAAAGTGCGATTGCCTCCGCCTTTTGGATGGCCAATGTTTTTGGGGCAAGTTCACCGACTACCACGTGCAGGAACGTAATCACCGCAAACGCGATCGTGAACGTTAGGACTTTAGAAACACCTGCCGAAACATTCATTCCATGCAAAATTGGTTCGAGAATCCTTTCCATGGTTGGCTCGGCAATCCATCCAAGGGCGAGCGCCGTGACGGTGATCCCAAGCTGGCATGCTGAAAGGTACTCATCAAGATTGATAATCACTTTTTTTGCTGCGGCTGCGCTTGTACTTCCTTCTTCAATCAACTGGTCAATCCTTGAACTCCTAACCCTGATGATCGCAAATTCCGATGCGACAAAAAAGGCTGTCAAAGCAATAAAAATGGCTATTAAAACCAAGTTTAATATGTCCAATAAATTTCCTTATCCCGCATTTGCGGGTAAAGGAGTCACCTCCTGGTAATGTAGAAAATCAACTTGTCAATTCCTTCAGGGACCGAAGCAGGGCAATGCCCTCATCGTTCAGGTTCTTTGAAACCACGTCCCTTTTTTGTGTATCCAGTTTTTGAATGAGCGGCAGCAGTGCAGTTAAATCATCCTGCAGCTGTTTCATTTGCTGGGCAACTGAATAGGCCTGGTCTTCAACTTCCGACTCGCGAATTTTTCCGGCTTTCCTTATTTCTAGCTTTCTCTTAATCTCTTCAAGCGGAAAATGCATATGTTTGCATTCTTCGATATATTTAAGGTCCCCGAGAGCGTCTTCGTCATACAGCCGGTAATTGGAGCGGGTCCGTTCCGCATTCAGGAGTCCGATGGAAGTATAGTAATCAATCGTCCTCTTTGAAACGCCGGCCCGGTTTGCTAGTTCGCCAATACGATAGATAACCCCATCTTACCACCTCGACATTTAAATTTAAGAATAATTATAAATGAAAACAAACTGTACAGTCAAACGTACCAGTTTCACTCCTCCTGCCATTGGCCAATGGCGTACCTCAACGGGCAACTCTCCAAAAACCAATTCCCTAACAGTTTATTGCTTTCGCGGCGGCTGTATGAGCAAAATAACTGGTTCTTTTTTAAAACCATTAGTACTTATAAAATTTGTCTAGCTCTAGCACCCAGCGCCTAGTGTACTTCGGTTCCCTCGCTACGATAAGTCAACATCGATTCGCCAATGCTCCTGCGCCATAGCATATTCACGGAAGCGTATCTTCAGCTCGTCGCAAAGCCCACGTAGCTTGTCAATGATGCCCATTCAAGTAGTGATGCATGCAGTAGCTTCGTTTATCGTGTTTCCTTACTGTGGGCAAGTTGCTCCTGCGCCACAGTAAACTCGGGGAAGTTGTCTTCAGCTCGTCGCAAAGCTGCATGGAAGTAACTCAAAGAAGTTGCTTCCCTCCAGTCCATACGGCGCTAAACGGGCGCTTTCGCTTTTCTAATAAGGTTTATACGCGGTACGATTATTCCATTCACGCGTTAGCATCCCGTATACAATCAAGTCGTGAAAGTTGTTATAGAGGGCTTCCCCATCCCTGATTCTTCCTTCTATTGTAAAACCGAGCCGTTCGGGAATCGCCCTGCTTTTTAAATTGTATTCGCCACAGCGGATTTCAACACGGTTCAGGCCCAATTCATAAAAAGCATAATCGAGAAGAGCCCGGACGGAACGAGTCATGATGCCTTTTCCAACAGCATTTTTCGCAAGGTAATAACCGATGGTGGTATGCCTGTTTCGCCAATCAATATAATGGAATCCAATGGATCCGACAAGTTCGCCCTGGTATCGAATGCCTGTGTTGAAACCGTTATTATCCGCGAACTGTTTCAGCCAAACAGGGATGATCGTTTCATATTGGTACGGGCTGGTCATATCATCCACCCATCCAAGCCATTCCCTTAAATGGCTTCGGTTTGTATCGACCATCCTGTATAGTTCCTTGCAATCCTTAAGCTGAAATAATTGCAATTCTATTTCCTCATCCACCTTAAATGTAAACATTTCAAATCCCCCATTTAATTTATTTCTAATACACTTAAATCCAAAACATACCTGTTTACTCCTGTTTTTAAAAGGGTAATAATCTTTAAATTATTTTTGTAGAAAAATAATACGCCGTAAGCTCCGTATACAAAATGTGCCATATAAAGAGATACAGTGCAAGGCGTCCAAACTCATCATAATAATGATGCGTATTATTTCATTGGAGGTTTAGGTATGAAGCTGACGACAAAAATTATTATTGGCCTTCTCGCAGGGGCTATAGCTGGGCTATTATTGAATCTGTTTGCACCCGATGCATTCGGCATCCTCAACAAATTTGTTTTTAATCCTCTGGGAAAGATTTTTATTAGTTTAATAACAATGCTTGTGGTTCCAATTGTCCTGTTTTCCATCATTCTTGGCGTCGCGGGACTGGGAGATCCCAAGAAGCTTGGAAGAATGGGTTTTAAGACAATAGCTTATTTTTTGGCGACGACGGCCATTGCCATTGTAATCGGCCTCATCCTCGCCATGACGATAAAACCTGGAAATCTTGGAACGTTTGATACTAAGTCCGCGGAATTCAGTGCTGAAAAAGCACCGCCCGTCAGTGACACACTGCTGAACATTATTCCCACAAACCCCATCGATGCGCTGGCGAGCGGGAATATGCTTCAGGTCATTGTGTTTGCGATTTTCATCGGGCTCGCTTTAACGGCATTGGGGGAAAAAACCAAAACTTTTTACCGGTTCGTCGAGCAAGGCAATGAGATTATGATGTACCTTGTCAATATTGTAATGAAATTTGCACCGTATGGCACGTTTGGATTGATTGCCTCCGCTATTGGGAGCCAGGGTTTGAGCGCGATCAAATCGATGGGGGTTTATATGATAGTCGTTCTGCTTGGATTAATCATTCACGCCGTGCTTACTTATGGAAGCTCTGTATATTTTCTTGGCAATATGAATCCAGTTGCATTTTTTAAAGGCTTTGCGCCGGCCATGGGTGTTGCATTCAGTACATCAAGCAGCAATGCAACTTTACCGATTTCCATGGAAACCGCCCGGAGAAATCTTAAGGTGCCTGAACCTATTTCCAGTTTTGTTCAGCCTCTTGGAGCAACGATTAATATGGATGGAACCGCTATCATGCAGGGGGTAGCGACAATTTTCATCGCGCAGGTCTACAATGTGGATTTGAGTATGACCCAAATCTTGACCGTAATTTTAACAGCGGTCCTTGCGAGTATCGGGACAGCTGGAGTACCGGGAGTCGGGCTGATCATGCTTGCGATGGTGCTTCAGTCGGTCAATCTCCCGGTAGAAGGAATCGGACTGATCCTTGGCATCGACAGATTGCTTGATATGGTCAGGACAGCAGTGAATATTACTGGGGATGCTTCATGCGCGGTTGTGGTTGCTGAAGGCGAGCGCCGCCGTCAGCAAAGGGAACTGGCCAGGGAAGAGCGTGAGAGAAGTGGCGCGAAACAAAGGCATTCCCTTATACAGGATAAATAATTTTGCTGTTCTTCTTAAGAAAAACCCGTACTTTTTAAAAGTCCGGGTTTTTTGCTTTGCTTATAGGTTGGCCATTCCTCGCATTCTGTATCTCTGTTCCGGAATAAGGTTCTACGTGGATAATCGCATAGCCGACCCCATGCTTGGTTTTCAGAACTTTTTCAACGGCTTCGGTTATGGCATGCCCTTCAATTATGGTGAGGGTTGGCTCAACAAGGATAGTTGATTCAATCAGTGTCTGGTTTCCATGGGTGCGGGCCTTTATTTCCGTAACCCCTATAACGCCCGCCGTCAAGTTAATTGTTTCTTTTAGTCCAGGTACCTTGCTTATATCGAATCCATCGGTAAGGGCGTGTGAGGCTTCCCGGAAAATTTCCCAGGCAGTCTTGCAAATGATAAACCCGACAGCTATCGCGGCCAGCATGTCCAGCCATACAATCCCCATTTTCGAACCGATAATTCCCGCCAGAGCTCCGATGCTGACAAGTGCATCCGAACGGTTGTCCTGTGCCACCGCATGGATTGCGGCGCTATTGATTTTTTTGGCGAGGCGTTTGTTGTATGAATAAACTCCAAACATGACCACAGCCGATCCAAGAGCTGTCCAGGCGGCCAGCCAGCCAGGCACTGGTTTGTCTCCCTCGAAGAAAGATTGGATTCCGTTTATTAATACCTCGATTCCGACACCAAGCATGATAAATGCGGCAACAAGCGATGCGATTGTTTCCGCCCGGTAGTGACCATAATGATGATCTTTGTCCGGCGGTTTTCTAGATATTTTTAATCCAATCAATACTGCTATGGAGGCAACCACATCGGTCAAATTATTCAGCCCGTCTGCCATTAAACCTTCAGAATTCCCGATTTTACCCGCCGCCAGTTTGCAGGATGAGAGGAAGATATATGCAATGATGCTGACCCACGCGCCTGTTTCTCCCGCCTTTAATTGGCTGTTTCTTTCCATTGGCTGTCCTCCTGTAAAGTGAAATGTCTACATTATCAAACATAGGAGTTCCAGTTCAACAATGCAAAATTTTAAGGGGGATTTATTGATTTAATCGGACCCTTATCAATACCCCGCTTACCAATGATATTTACCTTATTCCGACAGTGTTTAGTGTTGTCAAAAGTGGGCCGTAATAGTATAGTAAAGATGGATATCAATTGAATACTTCCACAAGGGGAGCTGCCCGGGCGGCTGAGAGTGAACGTTTTGAGTTCTGACCCTTTGAACCTGTTAGTTAACGCTAGCGTAGGGATGTGGCATGCCAATAAACGGCAATACAAAACCCTTTCAAAGCGTCTTTGTATTGCTTTTTTATTTGGGCAAAAGGCCTCCAAGGCACACCCATATCAAAAAGGAAGGTTTCAAGCGGATACCCGGAAATTATGGGTGGAAACATGGTTTTCATCCCGAAAATCAAGGGGGATACGTAAATGGAACAAAAGAGGAAAACATTATTTTTGGTTGAGGTGGCAGTATTTACGGCACTCGCGTTTTTGCTGGATATGGCGGCGAATTTTCTTTCGCTGAAAATCTGGCCGCAAGGAGGATCGCTGTCGATCGCAATGGTTCCGATCTTTTTAATGGCATACCGCTGGGGGTTGAAGGGAGGCCTTCTAAGCGGCTTCCTGCTTGGGCTTCTGCAAATTGTCCTTGGCCAGGCATATATTATTCACCCGGTTCAGGGAGCGCTTGATTATTTGGTTGCATTTACAGTGGTGGGAACCGCCGGAATATTTGCAGCCGCTGTACGAAAAGCGAAAATTGAAAATAAAAGGGTCAAGTGGCTTACCTACATGAGTGTTGGCGTCTTGTTAGGCAGCACATTAAGGTTCATGGCACATTTCATCGGAGGCATTGTCTTTTTTGCGGATTCGGCACCCGCTGGTACACCAGTGGCCCTGTTTTCTTTTTTATACAATGGTTCCTATATGCTTCCAAATGCGATTTTCTGCGCGATTATCGTGGGGCTTGTGTTTGGGGCTTCGCCGCGGCTCGTTACTGCGCCGGGAAAGTCGATTAATAATATTCAATAATAAATGAAGGAAGGGGGAGGCCCCTTCCTTTTAAGCCGCCGGGAGGTCTTCCCGGCGTTTTTTGGTGTCCTCATTTGTTTAAACGGAGAACAAGCAGCTTGAAACGGCATAAAAATTTTACTTAGAAAATCACTTTAGGACATTAAGTTACTTTTAACACAATATTCACAAAGGGTATGCCAATTACTGCCTTATAGGATGGTAAAATAAATGTATAAGAAAGAGAATCATTCTCATTTAAAATCGTTAGGGTGATCATACATGCTTGAATTACTGAAAGCAGGGGAAAAAGCGACGATTAAAGACATTTCATCGGTTGACTCTCTTGTCCGGAGGAGGCTGCTTGACCTCGGGATAACGGAAGGAAGCGAAGTGTGCATAAAGTGCATTCTCCCTTTCGGAGGGCCAATCATGATTGAATCATGCGGGCAGTGTATTGGAATCAGGCGCAAGGAAGCGAAACGGATCGAACTGGAGAGGGTATAAATGGAAATTGCATTAATCGGCAATCCCAATACCGGGAAAACTTCTTTATTTAATAATCTGACTGGTTCTTACGAGTACGTCGGGAACTGGAGCGGTGTTACGGTGGAAAAGAAGGTCGGGGTTTTCCGGAACAAAAAGGATCGCTTGATCGATTTGCCGGGAATTTATACACTCAATCCTCTGTCCAGGGATGAAGGGGTAGTCACAAGGTTCTTCCTTGAGGGGCCGGTGGACCGCCTCCTAAATATTCTGGATGCATCGCAAATTGAACGGAATCTTCATTTAACGCTGCAATTAATAGAGTTTGGCAAGCCAATTTTAATTGGCCTAAATATGATTGACGTTGCAAGCAACAGGGGAATCAACATTGATGCCGAAAAGCTCTCCTCACTTCTTGGCATCCCGGTCGTACCCGTTGTCGCCAGAAGTGGAAAAGGCTGCGATAGGCTTGAGGCTTTGGCGGCTGCCGGCAATGCTGCACCGCCCAAAAAGAATCTTGTTTACTATGGGCCGGAAATTGAGGAAGCTATCTTGGAAGTGGAAGCAGTGGTTAAGGGTAAAACCGGGCATTCGCCAAGATGGCTTGCTCTCCAGCTTTTTGAGGGCAACGGGTATGTGGCGGATTATTTATCAATGGTCGCCGATGGAACGAGGATTGCCGCCATCGTTGAAAGGCTTCAGGAAACCCTGTCGCAAAAGGGCAGGAAAGAGTCCGTTGCCAAAATCATCTATGAAAAACGAAAACAGGCGATTACGAAAATTACCGAGGAGGCTGTCAGGAGAAAAGGAGCCGCAATTCCGCTTACAGAACGGATTGACGCCATCGTTACAAACAGGTTCCTTGGCATGCCGATCTTCCTGCTGTTAATGTATTTGATGTTCATGCTGACTTTCGACTGGCTCGGGTCGCCGCTTTCGGATATGCTTGACGGCTTTATTACCGGGCCGCTTGCCTCGTGGGCGAACCAGGCATTGTCAGCCGCAGGTGCATCCGATTTCCTCCATGCCCTTGTCAGCCAGGGGCTTATCGCCGGGGTAGGCGGGGTTCTCGTTTTTGTCCCGCAGATCTTCATCCTGTTTTTCTTTATTTCACTTCTTGAGGATTCGGGATATATGGCCCGGGTCGCGCTTGTCATGGATAGGATAATGGAATCCGTTGGCTTGAACGGCAAGGCGTTCATTCCGATGATGATTGGATTTGGATGCAATGTTCCAGGCATCATGGCGGCAAGGACAATTGAAACCCCAAGAGAAAGGCTGCTGACCATCCTGTTGACGCCGTTAATGTCCTGCTCGGCCCGTCTGCCGGTTTACGCTTTGTTTGTCGGCGCGTTCTTCGCGGCAAATGGGGCGGCCGTTGTGTTGAGCCTTTATATCATTGGCATCTTGATTACCCTCATATTGGCAAAAATATTTTCGCGCACAGTACTGAAATCAGAAGCATCGCTGTTTGTCATCGAACTCCCTCCTTATCGGCTGCCGCAGTTCAGGGCGCTTTGGAGGAGTACATGGGATAAGGGAAAAGGATTTGTCCGTAAAGCGGGAACGTTCATTTTTGCCGGATCCGTTTTTGTCTGGCTCTTATCATATGCGGGACCTGGCGGGCTCGACGTCGAAATGGACCACAGCTTCCTGGCTTCGATAGGCGGTTTGCTCGCTCCGCTTTTTGAGCCAATCGGCTTTGGCACATGGCAGGCAGGAGCCTCCCTGCTGACAGGATTTCTGGCGAAGGAAGCCATCGTTTCAACAATGAACATCATTTATTTCGCTCCGACCGAAGCAAAGCTTCAGGGCTTGATGGCAGGCTACTTTACGCCGCTTTCGGCATTCAGTTTCATGGCTTTCATTTTGCTCTACATCCCATGCCTGGCAACCGTGGCGACAATCTATAAAGAAACCGGTTCAAGGAAATGGACGGCTTTTTCCATCGGGTACGCTTTGGCGATCGCCTACATTTTGTGCCTTGTAATCTACCAGGGCGGAAAACTACTTGGCCTGGCATAAATTCCAGGAAGGAGATGACAGCAATGGTCACAAACATCGTAATCGGAGGCGCTATTTTTGGTTATGCGGGCTGGGCGCTAATCAGGTTCATCAGCCGCTCGAAAAAAGGGAAATGCGCAGCCTGCTCAATTCAGGATTCCTGTGCCGGCGGATGCGCGCCTTCAAAAAAATAGCTGCTGCTTCCTTTTGTCATGCTGGTTTTATACACGAATGGGTTAAAACTGCTGTTTTCCGACAGCAGTTTTTAATTTCTAAGAACTGCCGCTTTTAATTTGAGTTTTTTATGTGTAAAATTACACTTAAGAATGATGAAGGAAGGTTTTGTTTGTGACAAGGGATGACATTATCGAAATGGTTTCCGAAAAGCTTCGTCTGATCCGGACCGAAGCGGGATATACTCAAGACAAAATGGCAGATATCATCGGAGTCTCAAAAAAGACACTTGTCCAAATTGAAAAGGGGAGGGTCCTTGCGGGATGGTCGACTGTCGTTGCGGTTTGCGCCTTGTTCCGCGAAACAGAGACGGTCCAGTTCCTGTTTGGAAACGAACCAATTGAAGTTCTTGAAACTGTAGCCCGGGAAGGAATTGACTATCGGCGAGGGAAGACTTTTGGCGGCAAGATTTGGTGGCGCGAACTGATTAGAAAAAACGGCTATATATTACAGCAGAATATTTTAAGCAAACATTTTCGCATTCTGGATGAAAAGCATTACCGCATTTATAGTTCATTTGACGAAGGAAATGCAAAACACCGTTTCAGGGAGCTTGCTGGAGGAAAATAAGCCGGTTTGCCCGGCTTATTTATTTGGCAATCAGAACATTGCATGGAGCATGCCTGGAAACCTTCTCTGTGATATTCCCTATAAGCAGCCCGGCAATGCCGCCCTTGCCAGAACTCCCGATAATGATTAAATCCGCGCCAATTTCTTCGGCGTAGTCGCAGATGCTTTCAGCTGGAGTTCCTTCAAGAACCCGAAAGGATGCGTTTGTATCTCCAAGTCGCCTTTTTGCTTCAAAGAAGATGTGGTCGACACTATTGCTGATGATTGCTTGAGTTGAATGCTGCGCCTGGCTGTATCCAAGGGAGGAAGGCGGGGCTGGCATCCCTTCAATGAGGTAGCCATGAAGCGCAAGGCGCGATTCCCCTGTGATATCTACACGCCTCGTTTCAATTTTTTCTTCATAGACATTCACAACCGTCAATTTAGTTTCCGTATTCCCTTTAACCAAGACCGAAGCAAGGTTCAATGCCTTATCACTCCCATCACTGCCATCGTATGCCAAAATGATTTTTCGGAATTGGACTGGCATTGGGGTTCCTCCTTTAAAAGTGTATTTTCAGAATCTTGCGTCTATTTTATTTACCCTTTCTCGGTTAAACATATTCCATTTTTTTGTTTTTCCGCAAAAATTGTAGATTCCCATTTTCACCCCCACAAAACTTTTTACATCATCGAACCTTTTTGCAAAAGGGGAATGAGGTGATTTGCAATGAGTTCACAGGTACATCCAACCATTAGGAAATGCCTACAGCATTTAGACATAATTGAAGCTGATGATAAAGTTAAGCAAATTGTCTATATGTATATGCAATCCCTTTATAAAGAAATGAACGGCCTAAATCAGGAGGATATTCCGAAAACGGGACTTTCCGGGTAAAAAGCATACGAGAAATCGGATGCTTTTATTTTTTTGCGAAAGTCTTAGGCATTAAGGGGCAGGAGCTGGGAGAGTGTAGATTATCCGCGGCTTGGGTATTAGATACTAAGAAAAGGCACTATGATCCCTATACATCCCATGTTTCTTGGCCTAACAACCAGGAGGTTTTCATACAGGAGGGCATTATGAGAAGGCTATTGTTCAGCGGACTATACGAAAATTGGAAAAAGTGGCATATGACCCAGGTTATCGTCCTGTCCCTAGCGACGATGTTTTTGGGGTTATTGGGCTCTTTTCACTTTTTCTCGAAGGACGCCGATATATCCGCGTTAAAAAATGAATTGAACAAGGCGACCGTTATATATGACGTGCACGAGAAGGTGGCTAGCAAGGTTACGGCCAATAAGAGTGAAGGGACGCCAATTAAGGATGTTCCGGAGCATATGAAAAACGCGGTTGTCGCAATCGAGGACCACCGTTTTTATAAGCACGGCGGAGTGGACTTGATTGGAATTTCACGGGCCTTTTTCCGTAATCTGATTGCTGGCGGCGTCGTTGAGGGGGGAAGCACCATTACCCAGCAGCTGACAAAAAACGCAATCCTTGATTCCGAGAAGACGTATACCCGGAAATTAAAGGAAGCAATCCTTGCCAGGGAAATCGAGAAGGAGTATTCCAAGGATGAAATACTCGAAATGTATTTAAACACCATTTATTTTGGCGACGGTGCGTGGGGGATTAACCGTGCTGCGAAAAAGTATTTTGGAAAGGAAGTAAAGGAGCTTACGCTTGGTGAATCGGCGATACTTGCCGGGCTCATCAAAGCTCCATCCGCCCTCAATCCTTACAAGCATCTGGACAAAGCTATAAAACGCCGGGATGTTGTCCTCGGCATGATGGTTGAGCATGGCTTCATTAAGAAGGAAGAGGCGGAAAAGGCAAAACAGGAAAAGGTAACCCTTGTGGATAAAAGTGTGGATCCATTCAACGGCAAGTATCCTTATTATGTCGACGCGGTTTTTGAGGAAGCAATTAAAACGTATGGTTTTACACAGGATGAACTCTTGACCGGCGGCTATAAAATCTATACGGAGATGGATCCTAAAATGCAGGCGGCTGTGGAAGCAACCTATAAGGATGACTACCTGTTCCCAGCCGGGAAGGACCAGCTTGTCCAAAGCGGCGCGGTCCTGGTCGATGCGAAATCTGGCGGAATCAGGGCTCTTGTTGGCGGCCGCGGCGAGCATGTATTCAGGGGCTACAACCGCGCGACCCAGCTGAAAAGGCAGCCAGGCTCAGCCATTAAGCCGATTGTTCCCTATACGCCAGCGCTCGAGGAAGGCTGGAAAATAACCGACATGGTCAAGGATGAAAAAATGAAGTTTGGCGATTATGAACCGAACAACTACAACGGCAGGTTTGATGGGGAAATTCCAATGTATGAAGCCGTAAAGGATTCGAAGAACGTCCCTGCAGTGTGGCTTTTGAACGAGCTAGGCATTGAAAAAGGCCTTGAATCGATCAAAAAATTCGGTCTCCCCCTTGATAACGAGGACCGTAACCTTGCCGTCGCTCTTGGTGGGCTTCATACAGGGGTATCCCCGAAAAATATGGCGGAGGCGTTTTCTGTTTTTGCCAATCGGGGAGAAAGGGCCGATGCCCATACGATTGTCCGGATTGTCGATGCTTCCGGAAAAGTGGTCGCCGAGAGAAAGGAACAGAAAACGAAGGTTACAACACCTGAAGTGGCCGACAAGATGAATACGATGCTGCTCGGGGTTGTTGAGCACGGAACCGGTAAAGGAGCCAGGATTGAAGGCCGGGAAATTGCCGGGAAAACAGGATCCACCCAAGTTGACATCCCGGGAATTGATGGTGTTAAAGATCAGTGGTTTGTCGGATACACTCCGGACCTGGTCGGGGCGGTTTGGGTCGGTTACGATAAGACCGACAAGAATCATTTCCTGACAACAACTAGCAGTGAAGGAGCCGCGGTTATTTTCCGCAAATCCATGGAAGGCGCGCTTGCAGGAACACCGCCTTCAAGCTTTAATGTCCAGCACATTGATGAATTGATTGCCCAAAGAAAACGTGCCGAGGAAGAGAAGAAACGCAATGCGCTGTGGGATGAACTGAACAGCGGTGCGAAGAAGTGGGAAGAACGGGTTAAAAAAGAACGAGAAAAATGGGAAAAGAAAACAAAGGACAAAGGGAAAGGCAAAGACAAAGGGAAAAAGGAAAAGGGTAAGGGTAAGGATAAGGATTGAAGGATGGCGGGGGAAACCCCGCCATTTTGTTTTGCGTTTTGTGAAGTTACGAGGTTTGAAAGTTGGGCTTGGAATGCTGTAGGTTGGTTATCGGGACAAGAGGGGTTGTGAGTCCGGAGTCAGCTCATGTTTGGACACGGAAGTGTGTTTTCATAGTTTGTGAGTCCAAAGCTGGCTTATGTTTGGACACAAAAGTGAGTTTTCGAAGGTTGTGAGTCCAAAGCCGCCTCATGTTTGGACACAAAAGTGGGTTTTCATAGGTTGTGAGTCCAAAGCTGCCTTATGTTTGGACACAGAAGTAAGTTTTCATAGGTTGTGAGTCCAAAGAGGCCATGGGTTTGTACAAAGACTTGACCTTTCGTAGCATCGGTGCCTGAATAAGCCAGAATTCATGGCAGCATTTTTCTATAAAAATTTCGTAGAGTAGCCAAAGAATGGTGTACCCCAAAATAAAAAACAGGGCACGCGCCCTGCTTTTAAAACTTCGGCAATATATAGTTAATCAAAAACCAGAGGACTCCGAAAAAGATGACCAGGTATGCCGCGTACTTGATGAACGTGCTACCCACGCGGGAGCTGTCGGAATGTTCCTCTTTCCTTACTTCGACATTGCGCTTTTCTTCCACTTCGAACACCTCGTTTCCGCTGGTCAGCCCAGCCAATTTATTAGCAAGTAAATTACGACGATTGCGCCAATCAGTGTAAGGATAGTCCTAATCATGGCGTACCATCCTAAATCTGGAACGTTTCGCTTGTATTAAGGAAACGCTTTTCGCTCTTTCGCAATATCGAGAGTTCAGAAGTGCAGATTTTCTGGATGCCATCAAGATGCTCCTGGACGTTTTCGCCTTCCGCAATGATTTTCACGGCCGTTCCGGGCTCCAAAGTTAATAGGAAAGAGACGAGTTTAGGAAGATTAGCCGCGTCGACTGCCCGATTCCTGCAATACAGGTAAGTTGATCCATTGAATTGCTTGGCAGCCTGAAAAATATCAAGCATTTTCTTCATCATGAATCTATTGAGGATAATAACATTAGCTGACATGATTTCTTTCATCGTTCTTTTCTCCTTTGCCATTTGTCCTATTTTACGTTGTGGTACTTATTTACCCACCCCGATGTTCACTGAAACCACAATAATGCGCCCATCTTTTAAATGCGGTTTTGCCTAATTGCGCGGCTGGGTATCTTTTAGGTATAGTTAGGACAGCGGAGCCGCCTTCTCCTCTAAGGAGGGAGGTGGCTAGTACGTTCCCAGAGAGGAGAAATGCAAAGTGTTAACCCTCATTAAAAACGGGGAAATTTATGCCCCACATTATCTTGGTAAAAAAGACCTTTTAATCGTTGACCGGAAGATTGGCTGCATCGCCGACCAAATTGACGTCCCGGAAAATTTCGCCCCTGTAACGGTTGTCGATGCGGAGGGGAAATATATTGTACCCGGTTTTATTGATGCGCATGTACATATTACCGGAGGTGGCGGCGAGGGGAGCTACCGGACCCGGACTCCCGAATTGCAGCTGACCGATGCGACCCTCGCGGGTGTAACGACAATCGTCGGAGTACTGGGTACCGACGGAACAACTAGGACAATGACAAACCTGATTGCCAAAGCGCGCGCCCTTGATGAAGAAGGCATTACCTGCTATGTCCATACCGGTTCCTATCAGGTTCCATTAAAGACGCTTACCGGTAAAATTGAAGACGACATCATCCTGATCGATAAAGTAATCGGAGCGGGGGAAGTAGCGATTGCGGATCACCGTTCCTCACAGCCAACAGCCGAAGAAATGGCGAAAATTGCATCAGCAGCAAGGATTGGCGGACTATTATCGGGGAAAAGCGGAATCGTGAATGTGCATGTCGGCGACAGCTATAATCATTTAAAGATAATAGAAGAAGTGGTCGAAAAGACGGATATTCCGATCAGGCAGTTTTACCCGACCCATATTAACCGGAACCACCATCTATTCGAAGAAGGCATCCGCTTTGCGAAAAAGGGCGGGTATGTCGACTTCACAACGAGCTCGATTCCGAAGTTTTTTGATGAAGGGGAAGTAAAACCGTCCATCGGCTTGAGAAGGATGCTTGACCAGCATATCGATATTTCACAGATTACGTTTACTTCAGACGCACAGGGAAGCCTTCCGGATTTCGATGAATTCGGAGAGTTGCTAGGATTGAAGATTGGCAAGGTTTCAACACTGTACGATGAGGTCAGGGATGCGATTGTCCAGGAAAGAATCCCAATTGAAATTGCCTTAAGGGTCATCACTCAGAATCCTGCCGCTATCCTGAAGCTTTCTTGCAAAGGGATGATCGCGGAAGGAAAAGATGCAGACATTGTTATACTAGACAAGGAAACCCTTGCGATTAATGATGTTTTTGCAATGGGCAGAATGATGGTCCGTGATGGAACCGCGATTGTAAAAGGCACTTTTTCCTAACAGGTTTCTTTTCGGAAAATAAACCCTTTTTTGGGAATTTTGTTTGACAAACGGCAAGTCCTGGTGTTAACCTAACTTAGTATAAAGTGAACCTTCCCCAGCGGTGGTTTTCCGCTGAGGGTTAAGTGGACCAAACGACCCATTAAGAGTGGAGTAAAAAGGAAAAGGAGGGGCGCGTCATGCTCAGAATTGTTGAAAAATGTTATACAGCTGAATATGGATGGAATTGCACCCTGCCCCTGTTTCCGCCCTTTGCCGCCCATTAATTGAAGGAGGCAAAGCTATCCAGGCAGGCTTGGCTGCGTTCCGAATGAACGCAACATGGTTTGTCTCCTATAGTAGATGATTATTCAGGGACATATCGCAGTGCTGCGGTATGTCCTTTTTGGTGTCTTCTGAATAAAATCATTGAAATGGCATGGGGCACGGCTAACAAAGAGGAGTTGGTTTTACATGTTTTCTGTTTTGAAAAAATTGAGCTGGTTTTTTAAAGAAAATTGGAAAAGGTACACGGTATCGATTATCCTGCTCGCCATCGCGGGGCTTATCGATATCCTGCCGCCGAAATTGATTGGGATGGCAATCGACGATATCCAGACAGGTGCGATGGCAAGGGAGATCATCCTTCGCTATGTCGGGATTCTTTTGCTTGTTACGGTCCTATCCTATTCGATCACGTATATTTGGCACTATAAGCTGTTTGGTGGGGCATTCCTCGTCGAGAGAAAGCTGAGGAGCAATTTTATGCGACATCTTCTCAGGATGGCGCCGCCATTTTACGAAAAAAACCGGACAGGGGATTTGATGGCAAGGGCGACGAATGACATTAAGGCAATTTCCATGACGGCCGGATTTGGAATCCTCACTTTAGTTGATTCGACTGTCTGGATGCTGACAATCCTTTTAACAATGGGGTTTACAATCAGCTGGAAATTGACGCTCGTGTCCATCATTCCGCTGCCAATCATGGCGATCCTAATGAATGCGTACGGAAAGAAGGTTCACGGTAGATTTATGAAGGCGCAAAACGCATTCGGCGAACTGAATGACCGCGTTCTTGAATCAATAGCGGGGATACGTGTCACCCGCGCATACGTCCAGGAAAGGGAAGAGCGAAAGACATTCCACAGCATGACAGAAAGCCTTTTTGAAAAAAACATCGCCGTTGCGAGAATCGATTCGCTCTTTAACCCTACGATTAAAATCCTTGTCGGAGTCAGCTATATGATCGGCCTTGGCTATGGTGCGAAGCTGGTTTTTAGCCAGCAAATCACCCTGGGTGACCTTGTTTCGTTCAACGTGTATCTCGGGATGCTGATTTGGCCGATGTTTGCCGTTGGTGAGCTGATTAACATCATGCAGCGCGGCAATGCATCACTCGACCGCGTTCAGGAAATCCTCGCTTACAAGGAGGATGTTAAAGACAAGGAGGAGACGGTTAGCGCCAAATCTCCTGACAGTATCCATTATGATGATGTGACATTCCGTTACCCAAGCTCGAGCCAGGACAATCTTGCCCAAATAAATGTCCGCCTGAACCAGGGAGAGACGCTTGGCATTGTCGGAAAAACGGGCAGCGGGAAAACAACGTTCATCAAGCAGCTTTTACGCGAATATCCGGCTGGGGAAGGCAGACTGGCGATTGCGGATGTGCCAATTGAGGATCAGCCACTTGAGGACGTCCGCGGCTGGATTGGCTATGTTCCTCAGGACCATGTGCTTTTTTCAAGGTCGATCCGCGAGAACATTTTGTTCGGGAACAAGGAAGCAAGTGAAAATGAGCTTCAGCAGTCAATCGACTCGGCGGACTTCCGGAAGGATTTGGCCAATTTGCCGGAAGGGCTCGAAACGCTTGTCGGCGAAAAGGGCGTTTCCTTGTCCGGCGGGCAAAAGCAACGGATTTCAATCGCCCGGGCGATGATTAAGAATCCGGAAATCCTGATTCTGGATGATTCACTTTCTGCGGTTGACGCCAAAACAGAACAGCAAATCATCGAAAATATCCAGAGGGATCGCGCCGGAAAAACAAATGTCATTACGACCCACAGGATGTCGGCGGTCCAGCATGCTGACCGGATCATTGTGCTTGATAACGGGCGAATCATTGAAGAAGGTACACACGAAGAATTGATGGAAAATGGCGGCTGGTACAAAGAGCAATACGAACGCCAGCTTGCTGAAACGGCCGCGGAGGAGGGAGTGTCACTGTGACAACTGGAAAAAGATTATTTAAATACGCTCTGCAATTCAAAATGATCATTTTTGCGGCTCTGGCGATGCTCACCATATCCGCTGCTGCAGACTTAGCCGGGCCATTCATTGCTAAACGGGTCATTGATAATCATATTCTCGGCATAGAATCGACCTGGCACGAAACATCGAAAGGAAACGAAGCGGTCGAGTTTGAAGGCAGCTATTACAAAAGGGATGCTTATTTTAAAACTGGTGAAGAAAAAGGGAAGCCCGCCCAAATTCTCCAGGCCGGCTCCAAATTTGTCTTCGTCGGCGAAAAGGTAAACGGGGATGGTAAACGAAGCTTTAAAGATGGCGTCCTAAAAATTGAAAAGGACGGCCGGACGGAAAGCTATCCGGCAACGCAGCTAACTGCGAATGACGTAATGAGGTTTTCGGCGCCGGAACTGCCGCGCATCATTAGCCTGCTTGCAATGTATTTCGGCCTTCTGCTCGTATCGGCATTTTTCCAATACTGGCAAAGGTTCACGCTGCAGAAATCGGCCAACCGGATTATCCAGAAAATGCGCGAGGATGTTTTCGCGCATATCCAGAAGCTGCCTGTCCGCTTCTTCGATAATTTGCCGGCCGGAAAAGTTGTCGCGAGAATCACGAACGATACCGAAGCGGTACGGGAGCTATATGTGACCGTCCTGTCGACTTTCTTTACAAGCGCAATCTATATCGGGGGCATCTATATCGCCCTGTTCATCCTAAGTCCGAAGCTCGCGGCGGTCTGCTTGCTGCTTCTGCCAATCCTGTATGCGTGGATTCTTATTTACCGGAAGTTCGCATCGAAATACAACCATATCATCCGGTCGCGCAACAGTGAAATCAATGCAATGGTCAACGAGTCTATCCAAGGGATGAACATCATCCAGGCTTTCGGCAGGGAAAAAGAAACCGGGGCCGACTTTGAAAAATTGAACAATGACCATTTCAGGAACCAAAACAAGCTCTTGAACCTGAATTCCCTGACTTCCCATAATCTCGTCAATGTGCTTCGGAACATTGTTTTCGTCGCATTCATCTGGTACTTTGGCGGTGAAGCGCTGAACGCGGAGGCGGCCATCTCGCTCGGTATGCTGTATGCGTTCGTTGATTACATCAACCGTCTATTCGAACCGGTCGTCGGAGTCGTCAACCAGCTTGCGAACCTGGAGCAGGCACTGGTCGCCGGCGAGAGGGTGTTCACGCTGCTGGATGAATCCGAAGAAGAAGACAATGGAGCCGACCTACCGAATTACAAAGGGAATGTCCGGTTTGACAATGTGTCTTTTGCCTATAAAGAAAACGAGTGGGTGCTAAAGAACATCTATTTCGAAGCGCGTCCCGGAGAGACTGTCGCGCTTGTCGGGCATACTGGCTCCGGAAAAAGCTCAATCATGAACCTGCTCTTCCGGTTCTATGACTGCCAAAAAGGCGCAATCACCATTGATGGGGTGAATGTAAAAACAATCACCCGCAACGCGCTGCGCCGCCATATGGGCATTGTGCTTCAGGACCCGTATCTGTTCACAGGAACTATCGCTTCAAACGTCAGCCTCGGCGATCCTTCGATTTCAAGGGAACGCGTCGAAAAAGCGCTTCGCGATGTCGGCGCGGAGGAAATCTTCAAACATCTTGAAAAAGGCTATGACGAGCCGGTCACCGAAAAAGGCGCCACATTTTCAAGCGGCCAGCGCCAATTGATTTCTTTTGCAAGGGCGCTCGCATTCGACCCGTCCATTCTAATTCTTGACGAAGCTACTTCAAGCATCGACAGCGAGACAGAAGCCGTCATTCAGGAGGCAATGGAGGTCCTTAAGAAAGGGCGGACAACGTTTATCATCGCCCACAGGCTATCGACCATCCGAAATGCCGACCAAATCCTTGTCCTCGATAAGGGCGAAATTGTCGAAAAAGGCAATCATGATGAATTGATGGAACAAAAAGGCCGCTACTACCAGATGTACCAGCTCCAATTTGGGAAAGGGAACCTGGCCGTATAATAGACGAAAGCCCGCCATGTAAGGCGGGCTTTCGTTTCGGTTTTAGGTATAGGAAGAGGCGGCGGACAAAAAAACTATATGGTTCAACATGGAATTATAGTCATATTCTACCTATTTCCCAACAAATATAGTGAATTAGAATCACTGAATCAATACTAGTAATTGTAAAAAAATCAGGAAAGATAGTCGATTTTAAGATGACTGAATATTCACTATAATGGATAAAACCACACTACTCCTTTTAAAAGAATTAAAAACTACTCTGTTGGTGTGAGTTCATCATGACATACATAGTTGCATGGCCATTCTATTATAAGGGAGGAATCCGAATGAAGAAAAAAGTTTTCCTAAATGCTGTGGTGGCGGGACTATTAGTATTTTCCGGAACAGGCACAGCTGTGTTTGCCCATGATGAATTTGGAGGCGGAGAAGAAAAAGGGGAGAATTTGGCCGGAGTGGAATTGTCAGTGCCTCTTCTTGAAGGAAGCAAGAATGTTGGCAACTTAAAGGAAGTGGCGGCTGTCCCCCTGAAGCAAATTCGGGAAGTCAAGAATACAACAGGAGATGTATACGGCTATAAGGGCTATGCCTACCTTGGAACGCATTCCGCAAATGGCGGCGGTGGAGGCGTAAGGGTTTTTGATATGAAGAATCCTTCCAATCCAGTTGAAGTTTCCTACTTTGCGGCCATTCCAGGCACATGGCAGGAAAAAGTCATTGTAAAATCGGTAAACACTCCGAATTTTAAAGGTGATTTAGCTGCCGTAAGCGTCCAGAAGGTAGACCGGAACAACCCCAATGCTAAGGGCGGTTTTGCCTTGTATGATGTCACAAATCCCGCTCAGCCAAAAGAACTCGGTTTTTGGGAAGATACCTCAGGATCGCGGGGAACCCATGAATTGTATTTGACTGTACAGGGAAATAACGTCTATGTCTTGACAGCGAATTGCTATGCCGACTTTTACTCGCACGGTGAAAAAATGGATGTAAACATTGTGGATGTTTCAAATCCTGCAGTGCCGAAAACCATTTATGAATTTGACCCGCGTGACTATATCGGCGAAGTGAGCAATGAAAACTATGATGGTTACAATTGGACGGATGAGGAAGGCGTCAAACGTGTGGCGTTTGCCCATAGTGTAAAAACCGATGTAACAGGAAAAACGGCATTCCTCTCCTATTGGGATTTGGGAACCATCATTCTTGATATCACTAATGCGGATCAACCAGTTTATCTTGGCAGGACCGATTTTGCCAATGAAGTGCAGGGTGCAGCGCACTCAATGGACCTGGCAAAGGGCGGGGACGTCCTTGTTGAAACGAGGGAGGTATTCGGCCCGACAAGGGATGGCTTTGAATCCGCATATGGATATACAATGATTTATGATATTAAAGATAAGACAAATCCAAAGCTTCTCAGCACATTCAGAACTGACTTTACCGAGAAAATTCCTGGTGGGGCAACGGTTCATGATCCAAAAGTCCACGGAAACACTCTGTATTTGTCCCATTATTCAGGCGGAGTAAGGACTGTTGATATTTCAGACCCATCTTCACCGGTTGAAACGGGCGTGTACATTCCAAGTAAATCGAATATCTGGGGAGTTTTTGTTGACCGGAATTACGTTTTGGCTTCCGATATTGGCTCGGGTCTGAAGGTTTTGCAAAAAAACTCAGGCACAGCCAAAGGTGAAACAAAATAGTTTGAAATCCATGTCAAAAACCCGAATAACTTTTCCGTTATAGAAATTGCCGTAAAACCACGCGGGCTTGCCCCGTGGATGTAAGGGCATCGCTCAAGGATGGTCTTTTGACCATCCTATTTGAGCGACTTTAAGAAGTATTTTCTTGCGAACAGGTGTTCCTTAATGGTAAAATAAATGTATAAAATTGGATTGGTACTTGATGGAACTTAGGTGGTAAATAAATGAATTTATCACTTTAATCATTGTAAGTTTCTAGTATAGAAGCGTATAAAAGTATTAATTTTAAGAAGTTTTATTCTCTTTTTGGCACGGTAAATGAAGCAACGGTGAAACGATATACACAAGCGCAAAAGTCAAAAAATTTATAGGAAGGAGTATGTTTTAAATGAATGCAGCAAAAGAAAAAAAGAAAACAAGAAAAAAGAATCCGCCTTCGGAATTCAAAAAAGTGTTGAATGTCATTCGTAGCATGCATACTCCCCTTCATATTATCGAGGTCGAGCTTGATGTTTTGCTTTTGCAGCACTACAGAATGAAACGGATCGGCGAGCACTTACGAGTCATTCGAAATACTGTATTAGGTGAACTATACAAAAACTATCTTCAAATGGCTCGAACGAAAAAATATTACACGTTGCTAAAACGATACGGTTGGATATCGTGTGAACTAACAAAAACCCCCGATGATGCTAGATTACTTGAAAAAGAACTCACTCAACTAAAAGAACAGCTTTCAGAATTGCGGGATTCCCATAATGTCACATTTGATTTTGCCAGAAAGTATGGTGCAAGACTGCGAGAAAAGAAGTTTCAGTTGCTGGACGCTGTGACGGTATGGTCTGTCTGTGAAATGGCGTGGAAGACGATGGAAAAAATAATGTTTAGCGATGGAGAAAAACCATACTTTTATAAAAAAAGCGATCTCATTACTTTTCAAGGCAAACAAGCAGAACGTTGCATAATCTTAAAACACAACAAGAAGACGAATGAATTCTATGTAAGCTACCACGGCATGAACTTCCCTTTGAAAATCAAGCAGAATGATTTATTTATTACAGAAACTCTTTCTCATATTCGTAACTACTACATGGTGAATGGTACAGAAATTGACCGAATAAATGTAGACCGACACTTGGCGGGTAAGCCTATCCTTCCTACATATCGGATTCACAACAATCGCATCGTACGAAAAGAAATCAGAGGCAAAATAAGATATTTTGTTCAAATCACACTGGAAGGAAATCCGGTTTCAAAGCGTAAAAAGGACGGCTCTTTCCGCCATACTCTCGGTACCGGGAGAATTGGCGGGGACATTGGTACCCAGTCCATCGGAATTGTTTCAAAAGACCAGGTATTCTTAAAAAATTTAGCCGAACGCTCTTCGAATACATTTGAAACCGAACGAAAGATTGTAAATATTCAACGGTATTTAGACCGTTCTCGAAGGACAACGAATCCTAAAAACTATAACGTCGACGGAACGATAAAAAAAGGAAAGAAAGAATGGATCTTTTCAAAGAAATATAAAAAAGCTCAAAAGAAATTACGCAACCTGCACCGAAAAGCAACTGAAAGCAGAAAGTACGCACATAACGAAGACATTAATCGATTGCGTTCCGTCGGGGATGTATTAATTATCGAAACCATGAACATCAAGGGACTGCAAAAGAAAGCAAAAAACGATGGCAAAATCGAAAAAACCGGGAAATGGAAACGAAGAAAACGCTTTGGCAAAAGTATTTTGAGGCGAAGCCCTGGCTATTTTATTCAACAAGCCAAATATCGGTTTGCCTTAACGGGCGGAAAAGTGAGCGAAATTAATACGTGGACATTTAAAGCATCTCAATACGACCACATGTCAAATACAACTACTAAAAAGCAATTATCGAGACGATGGCACGTTTTACCTGATGGAACTAAAATTCAACGCGATTTATATTCAGCTTTTTTACTCTATTGTTCAGACAATGAGGGACAAAAGCCCGACCCAGAACGGTGTCAAATTGAATTTGAAAACTTTCTATTATTATATAACGAATGTATTCAACTAATTATAAACAACCGTAAAGTTGTCTTAAATAGCGGCATTAAAATATCTTAAAACAAATCCGGGGGTATGACTTAGCCTCCATTTTCGAAAGAAAAGAAAACAAACGCCAATGTGGTCAACAGACTGCTTGTTTGTTGGTTCTCACCCCTATAGCTAGTGCGTAACGCCGATGGGAGCTTGACTCCATGTACGCTTGCGAGAAACTATATGTGAGAACCCACAGGGCTCGCCCCGTGGAGTAAGTCAGTCGGGTTTTTGTTTTCAGTTGGAGTTTTGCTCCATATGGAATTAATAAGTCAGCGCCGCGCGGCAGTGGAGATAGTCATCGCTTACGAGCAGGCTGTACGCAAAGTCCCCTGTGTCAAAAATCGAAATCGAAGTCGGATTTTCGGGGAGAACGTCCCTGCCGACCCTGTATGTGCCCAGCCGCTCACCGACTGGCAAATACGTCGGGCAGACAGCGGTCCAATCCAGGCCCGAATCCTTCAGGATAAGCCACGCCTTTAAATGTTCTTCCGCATCCTTCGTGCTTGTCCTCCGCGACTCCGGCGACTGGAACCGGTACAGTTCGGGTGCTGTCCGTGCCTGTGTAATGCCGGCTGTGCTAACCATAATGATCCGACTTATTCCGTTTTCCTTCATGGTGGAAACAATATGCGGCATTGAATCGGAAAGGACAGTAGAGGCGCCTGTGTTCAGCGAGCTAATCACCGCGTCGCAGCCTTTCATCGCGGATCGTACATCGTCCGGGTTTGTGGCATCTCCGTTAAAAATTTTCAGTCCGGGGCCTGCATGCTTCAGTTTTCCTGGATCCCGCACGAGCGCATGGACTCCGTAACCGGCGTTCAGGCAGTTTTCGAGGATGACCGAGCCGACCCTCCCTGTTGCGCCAAACAGGCATATGTTCATGAAAAATTCACCTTTCTGTCACTGGATTGTGATTTTGCCCCTCGCCATTCATGGTATTTTAGGAATGGAAGTAACTATTTCAAACAGGGGTGCTGTAAAATGTTTTCGGTAACGCTTACGATCGGCAGTCTTATGATCCTCGTCTATTATATCGGATATATGATTGCAAAACCCTGATTCTGCAGACGGCTGTCTGCAGTTTTTTTTGCTCCGGCTTACGCCCTTTTTATAGCCGATTATCTAGGGTGAGAAATTCTTCTGCATCCTTCGCACATAACTGGAGTCCTTTCTCCCAGAAGCCGCGTGTGGTAATATCTTCACCTAAATGCTCCATTACCAATTCTTCTGCTGTCATTTTCCCTGAATCCCGCAGCAGATTTTTATAGCTTTTCTCAAATTCAGGACCCTTCGTTTTGGCGGCGGCATAGATGCTTTGAGAGAATAGGTAACCAAACGTGTAAGGGAAATTGTAGAAAGGTGATTTTGTCAGGTAAAAATGCGGCGTCCAAATCCACGAACGGACGGAAGGGCTGCCGAACGAATCCATATAGGCTTCATCCATTGCTTCCTGCATCAGCCTATTCAACCGTTCCGCCGGTACATACCCACTTTTTCGTTCACGGAAAAAACGTTCTTCAAATAGGAAACGAGCGTGAATGTTCATGAAGTTCATGACACTCCGCTTTAATTTTTCATCGAGGATGAATCGTTTGTCCTCCATGCAATCTGCCTTTTCGTAAGCTGCATTCAGCAATACCAACTCCGAGAATGTTGACGCCGTCTCGGCCAGGCTCAATGGGTAATAACGATTCATCCCGCGGATCGGTCTTAATGCATGATTATGGAAGGCATGGCCAAGTTCGTGGGCAAGAGTTAATACATTTGTTATCCTGCCGCCGTAGGTCATGAAAATCCGGGACTCACCAGATAATGGGAAGCCTGCGCAAAAGGCGGAGCCTGCTTTTCCGGAGCGGTCCTCGGCTTCAATCCAGCCATTTTCAAAAGCATGGCGCGCAAAGTCTTTCATTTCCGTACTAAAAGTACCGAAATGTTCCGTGATCAAATCCGCCGCCTCATCAAAGGGAATCTCTTGATGCGAGGAAGTGGAGGGAGCCCAAAAATCATAAGATTCCAGTTTTTCAGTGCCAAACAGGTTTGCTTTGAGGTTAAGATATCCAGCGAAAACTGCCTTATAATTTGTAATGGCGCTCCACATGGCATCGAGGGTTTCCTTTGAAATCCGGTTTTCGTGCAAAGGGACCTCCAATACGTTTTCTATGCCCCGGCTTTTATACATCTCGAGCCGGAAGCCGGCAATGTGGTTAAGGATTTTCGCGAAAAGCTCCTCTTTTTCCTTCAAGGCACCTTCCAAGGCATCATGCGCCATTTTTCTTACAATTCGGTCAGGGTGGGAACGCAAATTGATGGCCTGGCCAACGGACATTTCCTTTTCCATGCCATCCATAGGGATTGATAGTTTAATACTGCTCATGAGCGTCTGGTAAAACTGGCCCCATGCATGGTATCCGTCACCACTTAAATCTGCAAGAAGCTTTTCCTCTTTTTCAGGGAGCTGCCTTTTAGCTTTTTTCCGCCAGTCAGTTAAAAGGAATCTGTAATCCTTGAACTCTTCTGATTCAAGCAGCTGCTCCCATGCATTGCTCGTTAAGGTTGTCAGCCGGCTTTGGACAAGTTTTTCTGATTTATCATATCGGGCGTTCAAAGCGGCGGCAATGCCCTGAAGCGAAAGGGCTTCCGGGTCTCTTGGATCTTGCGCGATAAGGCACGTCGTAAACGAAGATGCCTGCGAAAGGTGGATGCGGATGTCGCCAAGGGAATCCAACAGTTTTTTAGTTTCATACGGATTATGTATCTTTGCTTTTTCAACGTCAGCTTCTAAACTGTCAATCAAGTTTTCAGTATGGGTAATGTGCCCGGCGAGTTCTCCGGAATTTTTAAAAAGGCTGTCCAAATCCCAGCTTTGCGGGTACTTGTGCTTTTGCATAGGCTTTCCTCCATGAATTTTTTGCGAACGTATATTCCTGTTTTAATCATCGCCTATTTAGAAGTTTTTTGCAAAAAATAAGAGGTGGTAAGATGGAATTGTGGAAGGGGAGGATTATATGGACATCTCAATCAGGCAGGAAAAAGAAGCGGATTATCAAGCTGTGGAAGAAGTAATCAAGAGGGCATTCACCGATGTGGAGATTAGTGACAAGACAGAGCATCAGCTCGTCAAAAGGCTCCGTGGGTCAAAGGCGTTCATCCCGGAACTCTCGCTTGTTGCGGTCGATGAAGCGACTGGAAAAACGGTCGGACACATCCTTTTTACAAAAGCAAAGGTTGGGGACGCCGAAACGCTGGCACTCGCGCCTGTCTCTGTCCTGCCGGAATTCCAGAACCTTGGAATCGGCCGCCTTCTTGTGAATAAAGGGTTGAAGACGGCAAAGGAACTGGGCTATGAATCGGCAATTGTTCTCGGCCACCCGAATTATTACCCGAAATTTTGTTTTAAAAAAGCATCCCAGTGGGGAATTAAAGCGCCGTGGAACGTCCCGGATGAAGTTTTCATGGCATTGGAGCTTCGCGGGAAAGCTTTTGATGGGGTATCCGGAACCGTTCAATATGCCGACGCGTTCCATCAATAATTAAAAGACCCGTTTTTTGTTGGAAAAAGGACCCTTTCCACTGTCCGGAAAGGGTCTTGTTGTTAAGCCGAATAGACTATTTCTTGCTAATGATTTTATCAATGATCCCGTACTCCAAGGCCTCCTGTGCGCTCATGAAGAAATCGCGGTCTGTGTCCTTGGCGACTTTTTCAACCGGCTGGCCGGTGCGTTCGGAGATGATGCCGTTGACATGCTCGCGCAGCTTCAGGATGCGGCGCGCTGAAATTTCGATTTCGGTCGCCTGGCCGCGCGCTCCGCCTAGCGGCTGATGGATCATGATTTCGCTGTTCGGCAGGGCATATCGTTTTCCTTTCGTCCCGGCAAGGAGTAGCATCGCGCCAAATGACGCGGCCATGCCGATGCAAATTGTGCTGATTTCCGGTTTGATAAGTTCCATCGTGTCAAAAATCGCAAACCCCGCGGATGTCGAACCGCCCGGACTGTTGATGTAGATGGAGATATCCTTTTCCGGATTATCAGCCTCCAGAAACAGCAGCTGCGCAATAACGCTGTTCGCGACCTGGTCGTTGATTTCGTCTCCGATAATGACAATCCGATCCTTCAGAAGGCGTGAATAAATGTCATAGGACCGTTCCCCGCGGCTCGATTGTTCAATTACATATGGAATTGCTGCCAAATGAAATCCTCCCTCATTGCGCGCTGCAACCGGAACCCACTTGCTAAAGGGTTTACGCAGCCACGCAGTAAAATTCGAGAGATGAGCGGGAGTGCTTTTGGGGTGCCAGTTTCCGGACTTCCGCCAGCGAAGCGATTTTATGGAGATTCTTTAGCAAAACAGCCGGATCGCCCTTATTGAGCGCTTCCGAAAATAACTCCTCCATCAGTTCCCTGTCTTCATCGGGCTGCAGGGGGGCGACGGCGTGGAGATGCCGTTCCTTTTCCAATCGGTTTTTTGCCCGGTGGAGAATGGCCTTTACCGCCATTTCCGTCGTATCGAGCAATTCCGCGATTTCGCTGGCCTGATAGCGGAAGCCTTCTTTCAAAAGGAACATGACCGCTTGCTTAGGAGTCAGCTTTTCAAGCAGGAGATTCACGGCGTCCAGCCTTTTATTGGGCTCGTGCTCCTTTTCAGGTGTTTCTGCGGGAACCCCGACAATCTCATTCCGACCCTTTCTGGCAAGGTCAATCCAGTGATGGTAGGCGATTTTTTTCAAAAGGGGAGCGGAAAGCCGGCTAGGAGGGTAATGCTCGATTCCTTTCATGACCGCAGTCTGAAAAAGATCATCTGCTTCCCATTTATTCCTGGCTAGAAAACGGCAATACTTCTGCAGGGAGTCGCACAGCCCTTTAAGCTGCTCTTCTTCATTCTCCGCAATGATTTTCTCCTCCGCTGGCGTGTTCTTGCTGGCAACCATTCAACGTCACTCCTTTTTGCCTCTCTGCCCTCTATAACGGGGGAAGCTTTCAAAAAGATACGGGCAAGGAAAGTTATTTTATTTATCCCACTCTTAACGGGCAGTAAGACCCCCACTTCAAGGTTCAGAGGAATACAAAAGGATAAGTGGGGGGTCAACTGCCCGTAAAGGTCCGATTGGTTCACCTAACCATCAGCGAAAAACCACCGCTGATGGAAGGTTCACTTTATTTTACCATTTGCCTTATGTATACCCGAAATCCCGCTGAATGTTTCTTTTTATAAAAAGAAAACCCCTTATTTGGCTTTTTAAAAGAAAAACGGGGAAAATGGAATAAGGTAATGAAAACGCATTTGGACAATTTGTAAGAGCCATGCTCAAAAAAGCCCGCATATAGCGCGGCGAGAAGTGGGAGGAGAAAAATGGATTATCGTATCGAAAAAGACACGCTCGGAGAAGTGCAGGTCCCGGTTGATAAGCATTGGGGCGCCCAAACTCAAAGAAGCCTGGAGAATTTCAAAATCAGTACGGAAAAAATGCCGCTCGACCTTATTTACAGCCTTGCAACGGTCAAGCTTGCAGCTGCAGTCGTGAACAACGCGGCGGGTAGACTCTCCGACGAAAAGAAGGATGCCATCCTCCATGTAAGCGCTGAAATCCTGGAAGGGAAATACGACAGCCATTTCCCGCTTGCGGTTTGGCAGACAGGCAGCGGCACCCAGACGAACATGAACGTTAATGAGGTCATTGCGAACAGGGCAAACGCTCTGCTAGAGAGTGAAGGCAGCGAAATCAGAATCCACCCAAATGACGATGTGAACATGTCACAAAGTTCGAACGATACCTTCCCGACAGCGATGCACATCGCGGCATACGGAAAGGTTGTTTCGTCGCTGCTTCCGGCAATTGAAAGGCTTTCAGAAACCTTCCGCCAAAAGGAAAAGGATTACGAGAGCCTGATTAAAATCGGCCGCACCCATCTCCAGGATGCAACCCCGCTAACATTGGGACAGGAAATAAGCGGCTGGCGAACAATGCTCGAAAAAAGCGCGGCTATGATCAAGGAAGCGAGCAAGAGCCTGCTTGATTTGGCGATCGGCGGAACTGCGGTCGGGACAGGCATCAATGCGGCACCGGAATTTGGCGATCAGGTCGCCGAGGTCATTTCAGGAGTAACTGGTCATCCTTTCCGTTCATCCGCGAACAAATTCCATGCGCTGACAAGCCATGATGAACTCGTATACGTACATGGCGCGATGAAGGGTCTGGCAGCGGATTTGATGAAAATCGCCAACGATATCAGATGGCTTGCGAGCGGCCCTCGAAGCGGTATCGGTGAAATCTCAATCCCGGCAAATGAACCGGGAAGCTCCATCATGCCCGGAAAGGTAAATCCGACTCAAAGCGAGGCGCTGACAATGGCGGTCTGCCAGGTATTCGGGAACGACGCAACGATCAGCTTTGCCGCCAGCCAAGGTAATTTCGAGTTGAATGTATTCAAGCCGGTCATCATTTATAACTTCCTCCAATCCGTTAGGCTCCTCGCCGATGGAATGGATTCATTCAATAAAAATTGCGCAATGGGTATCACCGCGAATGAAACAGCCATCCAGTCGCAAATGGAACGCTCGCTCATGCTCGTCACTGCGCTCAATCCGCACATCGGCTACGAAAAATCCGCGCAGATCGCCAAACTAGCCTTCAACGAAAACCTAAGCCTGAAAGAGGCGGCCATCAAAACTGGCTACCTGACCGAAAAGGAATTCGACGAATGGGTACGTCCGGAGAATATGGTATAGGCTTGGGTTAAAGGAATTATTGGCTGCTAGAAGTTCACAAAAATCAATCCAGTTGAGTCACTTCAGGCTTTGAATGCAAAATGCCCCCTCGGCATGAGGAGGCATCCTGCTTTGGCTGGGCTGGCCGGAATCGCACCGGCTCGCCGGAACAAACGAAGTAGCCCGGCACTGAAACCCACCGGTAAAAATGCGAACAGTGCCTGTCACTCCCCGAAAAATCTTGTTTCACGGGAGTGTTTCACGGTGCCAAAGACGAAAACGTTCCATTCTTCGGGCTGGTATCCTACCGCACTATCTAGTTTGGACAATCGTCGCGCCGTTATTCCAGCCCAAGCAGGGAAATTTTGCATAGAAACAACAGTGGCGCAAAAACTAAACAAAAAGGGAGGGGATTGCCCATGGGAGTCTGCCCGGTCTGCAACGGACTCAAAAAAGTGGATGTCAACTGCGAAAACTGCACGAACTTAATGGAAGAAAAGGGGCGCTACATGGACTACTTCGACGACTATAGCCCCTACATGCCTATCGACCAAATGAAACTCGAGGACGGCATACCGGACGATTACAAAAACCGCCAATGCCCTCACCTCTACCGCTGCCCCGCCTGCGGAACCGATAGCGTGATTCTGATAGGAGAATAGAAGGGTTACTCAAAAAGCGAACAGTGCCTGTCACTTCTCGAATTTTCTTGTTTCACGGAGTGTTTTACAGCGAATATGCTGTAGGAAAAGCGAACAGTGCCTGTCACTCCCCGAATTTTCTTGTTTCACAGGGATGTTTCACGCATAGGAAAAACCACAAAGCTATAAAATGAACTCCCTCCTAAAGAAGCCAGAAGATTGGCAAACTGCCTTGATTTTTGTATACACGTAAAGAAACCATTTAGCCAAAAGAAAGAATAGCAAAAACAAAAAGAGAGCGCCATCCCACTTCAACGGGGACGGTGCTCTCTTGCATTGCTCTTATTGTTCGCCTGCAGGGCGGATGCGCTGCTCTGTTTCAACATCAAAGAAGTGGACTTTATTCATGTCGAATGCCAGGTCAAGCTTATCGTTCGGATGGATATCGGAGCGGGAATCAACCCTTGCCACGAAATCCTGCCCACCCAGGCTTGAGTAAATCATTGTCTCCGCACCTGTCAGTTCGGAAACATCAACGGTAGCGGTAATTTTTGAACCTTCGGAAGCGTCGATGAACACAGGCTCATCATGGATATCCTCAGGGCGGACGCCAAGTACGACTGGCTTGCCGACGAAACCTTGCTCACGTAGGTATTTCATCTTGCCTTCCGGAACGGCAATTTTCACATCGCCGATTACAAATTTGCCATCTTCAAGCGTTCCGCGGAAGAAGTTCATCGCCGGCGATCCGATAAAGCCGCCGACAAACACGTTCGCTGGCTTTTCGTATACCTCTTTAGGGGAGCCAACCTGCTGGATGACGCCGTCCTTCATAACAACAAGGCGGGTTGCCATTGTCATCGCTTCTGTCTGGTCGTGTGTTACGTAAATTGTCGTCGTGTCAAGGCGGCGGTGAAGCTTGGCGATTTCCGCGCGCATCTGGACGCGCAGCTTCGCATCAAGGTTGGAAAGCGGCTCGTCCATCAGGAACACTTTCGCGTCACGGACAATCGCGCGGCCAAGGGCGACACGCTGGCGCTGACCGCCGGAAAGAGCTTTCGGTTTACGGTTCAGATAGGTTTCAAGGCCGAGGATTTTTGCGGCCTCTTTAACCTTTTTATCAATTTCAGCCTTCGGAATCTTTCGGAGTTTCAAGCCGAATGCCATATTATCATACACAGTCATGTGCGGGTAAAGCGCGTAGTTTTGGAAAACCATCGCGATATCGCGGTCTTTCGGGGCAACATCGTTAACCCGCTTGCCGTCGATATAGAAATCCCCTTTGGAAATTTCCTCAAGGCCGGCAATCATCCTGAGCGTTGTGGACTTTCCGCAGCCGGAAGGGCCGACGAACACGATGAATTCCTTATCCTTGATATGAAGGTTGAAATCTTCAACTGCAGTTACTTTGTTGTCGTACACTTTATAAATGTGATCGAGAATCAATTCTGCCATGTTTTGAATCCTCCCATTTAAAGAAATCTTCTACTCTAAGTGTACGTGATTAGCGGAAAAATCCATATGGACAGGCTGCACAAAAATAAGGCCGCCAATTTTGGGCAATGTGCATGGGGTGGGTTAAATCCGGCCGTTCGTAAAATAAACGTAATTAAGTAGGACCTATTCTGTTGCCTTCTTTAAAAAACTTTGTGTGAAGGTCCGTATCATCGAACACAAAAAAACCGCCAAACATGTTGGCGGTGCTAACTTCTTCCCCGGTCCCGTTCGTATAAAAGACAGGCGAGGTAAACGGTGAAGGCGGAATGGAAATCTTTCAGGCTTACTCC
The DNA here is from genome assembly GCF_003362805.1 of Neobacillus piezotolerans. Classification (GTDB taxonomy): domain Bacteria; phylum Bacillota; class Bacilli; order Bacillales; family Cytobacillaceae; genus Bacillus_D; species Bacillus_D piezotolerans. The sequence continues at coordinate 34,990 of NZ_QNQT01000011.1, read as the reverse complement.
TGTCTTATCTGTAAACTTATCGACACGGTACTGGAGCGTATTGCGGTGGATGTACAGTTTTTTTGCTGCAAGGCTCGCATTTGATCCGTTTTCAAGAAATCCTTTTACCGTTGTGAACATCTCATCGTCACTTCTGAACGCGTCCGTGAAAACAGCGTTCAGCGCTTCGGCAAGCGGCCCGGGCAGCAGTGACGCGACATAGGAAGGGAAAACCTTTTCAAAAGTGTAATAGCTATCCGGGGAAATGTTCCTTTTCGCAAATTCAAAATAATTCATCTCCTCCCTGAACTGGCCAGGCAGCGCATCGGAAACAGGTAGCCGCCTTCCGATATAAATCCTCGTTTTTATGTAAAAATCGCTTTCGAACGCTCCGGCCATTGAAGCAAGGTCCCGTTCGTCAACTGAAAATTCACCGCGGTCCACAGCAAAAGCCCTTTGCGGACCTTGCCAAAGGATCAGGATTTCTTCAGGGAAAAACCCACTAATTGCCGTTTCCAGCTCGTCGCGGTCATGGTTATCGCTTTGGAAATCAAATTGGATGAGCCGGACAGGTTCCCCATCAGAGCCTAAAGGCAGCTCGCCGCCTTCAAAAAGATATTCCTTCCATTGCTGCAAAAGGGGAGGAAGATTTTCAGATGGCGCCTCTGCCTTGACATAAATCGCCCCCAGAAGGTCAACTTCCCTTTGGGTGATTGATTCCACAGGAATGGAAATCCAATTTTGTTCGGACCCATCGTGGAAAATATGTGATTTTACCTGTCCCGGTACGGGTGGGCGTTCCGTGATTAATGCGCCCGGGTATAACGCCAGCAATTTTTCGAACATAAGGGTTCTCCTATTTTAAAAAAAATCGTCTAATTAAATTATACCAATGAACCATTAGAATGCGTTAATGCCGGAGGGGTCCGGCATTAACGGTCGTATACATGGAACAGCATTAGCTCATGAATCTGCTTTTCCAAACCAGTCTGTTCGTCTGTGTCCGGAGCATTCAGTCCCCATTCGATTTTTCCGTTCTGCAGGTAGCGTCCGGTCCGCTTCAGCTTTTTGTAAAAGAATGAAATCTCCCAGCCGGGAATATCCGTGTTTTTGTATAACGGTTTGAATTGAAAATGTGTCAGCAATGCAATCCCCCCAACCCAATTGTACCTTACTGCAACATAAGGGGCGAGGGGAAAGAAGCGAGCGGCCCCGATAAAGGTAAGCTTTGAAATGAGCCGCCCTTTAAACCGCCTGAATCAATGAACTAAACCCCAGCTTAACCCAACAGCCGGTTTAAAAACGCGAAAATCCATACAAGGACCGCCGAAAGGGAAACCATCATAAGAAGCATTTTCACCGGGGCGGCTTTCCAGCCTGAACGCAATGGCGGAAGAGCCTGTAAACCGAAACTTGCTAGAAATACCGCAAGCGGAATCCAATCAAGGATCGATTCCCTGTGTGAACCATCGAGAGCGTCTGAAATCATCCTCGCAAAAAAGTAAAAAAACGTTCCGGCATGCATCACGCAGGCCAGCAGGAACAGCGGTAGCGCCCGCTTATTTTTGAACATGGAAACTAACTCCTTCGATACAGCATTTTTTCTATTCTATGCAACTAAATTATACACGCGAACCGGGAAAACCTTGTGTTTTTCCGGTATAATGAAGGTAAAATCGTAGTATTTTTGCGACCAAGAAAGAAGGGTCCTGCTTTGCTCCAAAAAGCGAACGAATTATTAAAAACGTATTTTGGCTATTCGGCATTCAGGGAAGGACAGGAGCGGGCCATTGCTACAGTGCTGGAAGGCAGAAACACTCTTTGCGTCATGCCGACCGGAGGCGGTAAATCGGTTTGTTACCAAATACCAGCGCTAATGCTTGAAGGTACGACCGTAGTCATTTCCCCGCTTATCTCACTGATGAAGGACCAGGTCGACGCCCTTGTCCAGCTTGGGATTGATGCGGCCTACATCAACAGCTCCCTTTCAAGCCAGGAGGCGGCTGAACGGATGGAGGACGCACTCGCGGGAAGGTACAAGCTATTGTATATCGCCCCCGAGCGGCTGGAATCTCCTTATTTTATCGAGCAGCTTGGAAAAATGGACATCCCGCTTATCGCCGTCGATGAAGCGCATTGTATTTCCCAGTGGGGCCACGATTTCCGCCCAAGCTACCGCCATATTGCAAAAATGGCGCAGGGTCTTCGCAATCGGCCGGTGAAGCTTGCGCTGACGGCGACCGCGACTCCGATTGTCCGGGACGATATTTGCGCCTCGCTAGGCATTGAAATCGGGAATGAGATCATCACGGGCTTTGAACGGGAGAACCTTTCGTTTTCCGTGATAAAAGGCCAGGACCGCGGCAAGTTTCTGAAACGCTTTTTACAGCAGAATGAAAAAGAAACGGGTATTATTTATGCCGCGACCCGGAAGACAGTCGACCAGCTTTATGAAAGCCTGAAAAGGGGCGGCATATCGGTCTCCCGATACCATGCCGGAATGAGCGATACGGACAGGTTTGGCGAGCAGGAGCGTTTCCTCCGCGATGAAGCCTCCGTTATGGTGGCCACATCCGCATTCGGGATGGGCATCGATAAAAGTAACATCCGCTATGTCATTCATTATCAGCTTCCCCGGAACATGGAGAGCTATTACCAGGAAGCGGGACGCGCCGGCCGGGACGGACTTCCGAGCTCGTGCATCGTCCTTTATTCGCCGCAGGATATCCAGGTCCAGCGTTTCCTGATCGAACAATCGGTCGAGCGGGACCGGTCCGCTTCGGAGTTGGAAAAGCTTCAGGGCATGGCGGACTATTGCCACACCGAAAGCTGCCTCCAGGAATACATTCTCCGCTATTTCGGGGAAACGGAAACAGAACCGTGCGGACGCTGCGGCAATTGCACCGATTCAAGGGAAAGCGAGGATGTTACTAAAGAAGCGCAAATGGCCCTCTCCTGCATCATCCGGATGGGGCAGCGGTTCGGCAAGGCGCTCACCGCCCAGGTTTTGACAGGATCGCAAAACAAAAAGATTGCCGAGTTTGGCTTTGATAAACTTTCTACGTACGGAATTATGGAAACTTGGTCCGCGAAAGATGCGGCAAGCTTTATCGAATTCTTAATTTCCGAGGACTTTATCGGGGTGGAACATGGAACCTACCCGACCATTTATGTTTCGCCCAAGGGGAAGGAAGTTTTACAGGGAAGGCTGCAAATTTCACGGAAGGCAGCGGTCCGATCCGTGGAAATTTCGGTAGAAGACCCGTTGTTTGAGGAACTAAGGGCTATAAGGAAACAGTTGGCCGACGCAGCGAATGTCCCGCCATTCGTCGTATTCTCGGATGCTTCGCTGAAGGATATGTGCCTGAAGCTGCCCCAATCGGATGAGGATTTCCTTGAAGTAAACGGGGTAGGAGCGAATAAACTTGAAAAGTACGGCGAACCGTTCATTTCGGCGATACAAAAATTTCTTGCAGACAATCCAGACCGTGAGCCTGTTTTTGCAGAAGAAGCGAGGCCAGCGAAAAAACGCCCTGCTGCAAAGCCGACGAGTGACTCCCATCTTGAAACGCACCGACTTCACCTTGAAGGGCAGTCGGTTGGAGCAATCGCCGCCAGCCGGGGGCTTGCCGCCAGCACGGTCGAGAACCATCTATTAACCTGCCACCAGCAGGGAATGCCGGTTCATTTTGAGAAATTGATTCCAGAAGAGTTTTTGCCGCTGCTCGAAAACGCGGTCACCGAAGCAGGGCGGGAGCGATTGAAGCCTATCAAGGAACTATTGCCTGATGAGGTAACCTATTTCATGATCAAAGCGTTTTTAATAATGGAAAAGCGCCGCACACTCTCTTAGGTGCGGCTTTCCATTTCCATAGTATTTTTTCCAAAAATAACTATTCCGTATGTTAAACTATTCCTAGATTAACAGAAATGGGTGGTCTTTATTTTACATAATGAAGAAGTGGTCCTGGCACTGAGAGATTTGCGGAAGAATTACGGCGCGAAACCAGTGCTGCAGGGAATCGACCTTACTGTTACCCGAGGGCAAATCATCGGATATATCGGGCCGAACGGAGCAGGAAAAAGTACAACGATCAAGCTGCTCCTCGGCCTGGAGGAAAACTATCAGGGAGAAATACAGATTTTCGGGCAAACGCTTAAATCCGGAGATTATGAGTATAAAAGAAAAATAGGCTATGTCCCCGAAATTGCCGAGCTTTATGACAACCTGACGGCAATCGAGTACTTGACCTTTACGGGTGAACTGTACGGGATGGACCCTGAAAAAGCGGAAATTAAGGCCAAAAAGCTGATGCGCGCGTTTGGCCTAGATAACGTGTTCTATAGCCGGATTTCGTCTTTTTCAAAAGGGATGAAGCAAAAGGTGATGATTATTTCAAGCCTTCTGCATGATCCTGAACTGCTGTTCCTTGACGAGCCGCTGAGCGGGCTGGATGCGAATTCAGTTATGATTTTCAAGGAGATCCTCTCCCAGCTTGCGGCAAGCGGAAAAACAATTTTCTATTCCTCCCATATCATGGACGTTGTCGAAAAAATCAGCAGCAGAATCATTTTGCTTAACGGCGGAAAAATTGTCGCGGATGGAAGTTTTGAACAATTGAAGGAACAAAGCGCGGAGGGTTCCCTGGAACAGATTTTCAACCAGCTTACGGGCTTTGATGAATTCCGGGATCTGGCGGGCGAATTTGTTTCAATCGTCCGGGAGGTGTGATCCTTGAAGGATTTAAGGACGTTGAGGGTGCTCGATAAGTTCAGGTGGATGTTTGAACGGCTTGGTGCCGATTATCCGATGATGCGGAGTATCCTCGCACTGAAGCTGGCGATGGACCAAAGGAGGGCGCCGACCATCCTTGGCGGTGCCCGGAACAAGAGCGACCACAGCCATGAAGACGAGAACCGTTTCATGAAGTCGCTTTGGGTCTATTCGATTTATGGGCTCCTGCTGGTGCCGCTGATTCTGATGGGAAACCATTTTTTCTTTCAAATGACAACCTTTTTCGGCATTTTGATTTTTTTAATCATGACATCGCTCATCTCCGACTTTTCGTCGGTCCTCCTGGATTTGAGGGATCGGAATATTCTTTTGGCCGGTCCTGTTGGCAGGAAGACAATCAGCCTTGCCCGCGCAGTGCATGTTACCGTTTATTTGTTCTTCCTGACAGGCTCTTTGGCGGCCGCGCCATTGCTTGCGGGGCTATTCAGGCATGGGCCGGCCTTTTTCCTTATTCTTATGGCCGCGCTTATTTTCGCCGATTTGCTAATCATGGCTGCAACGGCTTTGGTGTATTATTTCATTCTTCGTTTCTTTGATGGGGAGAAGCTTCGGGACATTATTAACTATGTACAGATTTTCCTGTCTGTTTCACTCGCTCTGGGGTATCAGCTCGTTGGGAGGACGTTCGAACTGATCGAAATGGAACGGGCCATCGATCCGGCCTGGTGGCAGGCAATCTTTCCGCCGGTTTGGTTCGGCGCCCTGTTCGAACTTGGGATGAACGGGGTTTCTTCGCCCCAGTTTGCCCTGTTTGCGAGTTTGGCCATTTTGGGGCCGGCGTGGGCGTGGGCTTTGTATGTGAAAAAGATGCCGGCCTTTGAAAGCGGGATTCAAAAGCTTTCATCCGGAAGCGGTCCGAGCAGGGTAAAGGTGCCCCCATTAAATACGGTGGCATCAAGGCTGCTGTGCCGGGATAGGGAGGAGCGGGCATTTTACCGGTTCGCGCTTGCAATGATGAAAACGGAACGTGATTTCCGGCTCAAAGTCTATCCGTCAATCGGCCTTTCGCTGGTGGTCCCGCTCATTCTCCTATTAAACCAGATCAGGTGGGATTCCTTCGAAAGCCTTGTCCACAGCAAGTACTATTTATCGATTTACATGGCAGCGATTGTCATTCCTACATCAATCATGATGCTGAAGTACTCAGGCCGTTACAAAGGCTCGTGGCTGTTCGGGACCGCGCCTTTAAAAACATATGCACCATTTTATAGCGGAACACTGAAAGCCTTTCTGAGCAGGCTGTTTTTTCCCGTCTATGCCATTTCGGGTGTGATCTTTTGTTATATTTTCGGGATTGGCGTACTGCCGGATATAGTCGGGGCTTTTCTTGCCGCAATCGTCTATACCGTGTTCTGCACGTATTTGCTGAAAGGGTCCTTGCCTTTTTCGGAATCATTCGAGGCAAGCCAGGAAAGCGAAGGCTGGAAAATCATCCTTTACCTCATCCCAATGTTCGCCTTCATGGGCGTCCATTATTTGTTCACCTTCATCCCATATGGAAGTTTTCTGTATGTGCTAATCATGCTCGTTGCCTCTTCCGTCTCCTGGAAGATTGCCAGCCGCAGGATTTGGGTGTAACAACGTAGAGTGATGGAGTATCTTTTGCTTCAGTCCCGGAATACCGAAAAAAGGGGACGTATCCTTCTCCTCGCAACGAGGCCTGGATGCGTCCCCTGATTCATTTTTAATGATAGATTTCCTCGGGTGCTTTGACGGATTTTTCGGCAAGGTGGATGGCATAGTCAATGGGCAGTTTTCTTGTTAGATATTCATACTTACGCATTCCCCGGTGGTGGAAAATCGACCTGCCTGGTTTTGAGTTGACCTCGAATAACCAGACAATGCCGTCCCGGTCAATCCCAAAGTCAAAGCCGAATTCAGCTGAGATTCCCTCGAGCCGCTCCTCGAGTATTTCGCTAAGCTCCAATGCCGCCTCCGAAAGCTTCCGCTCGTATTTAACCGCATCCTTTTCACCGAATAGCTCCTTTAGCGTATGGACGTCCCCGCCGTTTCTGACATGGGTCGTGATGCTTCCAAAGCCTGCCTGTTTTCCGGCGATGGCGGATACCTGCCACTTCCCTTTCCCGTCCTTATTCGTATGCACCCTGAAATCAACTGGCCTGCCGCCCACTTTTAAAAGGAGGATCCTTTGTTGGATCAGGATATTTTTAAGGCCGCGTTTGCCGAACATCTTTGAAGTGAGCGCGTGAAGGCTATTGAATTTCAGCAATTTGTTGCTGCCCGTTTGGTCCCGGAAGCGGCAATAACAGGTGGACCCGGGAAATTCGGCGATCACTTGGCGGATTCCAATGCCCAATGTGCCGTGAATAGGCTTTAAGTAGATGGAACCATGTTTATCGAGCAGGCGCCTGGTCTCGGTTACCGAAGTGAACAAATGGGTCTCAGGCAAGTATTTTTCCGCATGCCGGTTTTCCTTCAGGCGTTCAAAAATATCCAATTTATTAAAAAAGCCTGGATTGAACCAAGGGATCAAATAATCTTTTTGAAGTCTTTCTTTTGCAAGTTTGCTTTCCGGCCTGCTTTCGCTCTTCCTTGTCGGCAGCCGGTCATAAACGACATTTGGAAAAGGGACAAGCCGGCTCTCCCAACTTCCTCCGCTAAAAAAATAGCCTTTGACCAAATTTTTCTCCCAATCAATTCCCTGTCCGGTAAACAGAAAGCCTGAAGCACCGGATGCCCCGCATGTATCGAGCAACTTTGAAAACGAATTTGTCCTTTCCCCAGCGGGCTGGGTGCTTGAATCAATTAAGTTCGAAGTGAAAATGCCGATCAAGGGACCTAAAAAGAGGGTGTCTTCATTTAAAAAAATTCCAAACTTCGCGACACCTTCAGGAATATGAAGGCCTTCTAGGACCGTTTTGCTGATTCCGATGCTGTCGTTTTCCTCTGGGTGGGGCAGGATAGCTGCATCCATGGATGCGGAACCGAATGCCGCCTTCCGGACCGCGGGCAATGGCCCGAGGCGGGGAGGGTAATAAACAATGGGCTTGTCATGGTCGAGCGTTTCAACTGGGTAAAACTTTGCCATTTTACTCACGTCCTTTTTATTTGAAAGGCTGGATTTTTTTAAAAGGAAGAACGGAACCAACCGCCAACGGAATCCGTATGAATATCCGGAAGCTGCCCTCACGAAGGAAGAAACTGCTTCTTACGCACAAGGCGATTTTTCCGGGAAGATTTCATTCACGGAAGAAACATCACCCATTTTTTATTAAAAAGGGTGAGCGCCTGCGAATTTTGGGTAAAGATGGGCAAAAACTGTTATAGTATCGTATGTATAGGACAAACAAAATGTTCGTGTTATTTTTCGGAAAGGTTGATCCATCATGAATATATTTATAACAATCTTGTTTATGGTAGTGATTGGCGCCCTTATCGGCGGGTTTACGAATCACTTGGCGATTAAAATGTTATTCCGCCCGTATAATGCGGTTTATATTGGCAAATGGCGGGTCCCATTCACCCCCGGCCTGATTCCGAAAAGGCGGGATGAACTTGCCCGGCAGATGGGCAGGATGGTCGTCGAGCATTTGGTCACCCCGGAAAGCATCCGCTCGAAATTCATGGATAAAGATTTTCAGAGGGATATAACAGAGCTCGTCAAAAAGGAACTCCGGACGCTTATGGAATCCGATATGACAATAAATGGCCTGCTTGAAAAGGCGGGAATCAAGGACGGGACGGAACGGATTGAAAAACGGATCGGGCGGTTTGTCGAAGGGGTTTATGAAAAAGCGATGGGGAAATACCGCGGCCAGCCGATTGCGGCCATCCTGCCGCAGCCTCTCCTGGAAGGCGCGGAGCGGAAGATTCCGGAGATCACCGCCTATATCCTTGGAAAAGGGGAGGATTATTTCTCCAGCTATGAGGGCAAGGTGCGGATCCAGGCGATGTTTGATGAGTTTTTCAAGGATAAGGGAATGATAGGCAATATGATTCAGATGGTCCTTGGCAATGTAAGCATCGCTGATAAAATCCAGCCTGAAATCATCAAGTTTTTCAAAAGTGACGGGGCCCATCTCCTGATTACGAGCATCCTCAAAAAGGAGTTGGAAAAACTTCTTGCGCGTGATGCGGCCGAACTGGAAGCGATGGCCGGCAGGGAAAAAATCGTCTCAGCCCTACAAGGCTATGCGATCAATCTTGCCGGGACGGAGCAGCTATTGTCGGCTCCGGCTTCCCAGCTACTCGCTTCGTACAAAGAGACGATCCTTGAAAGGACGGCGCCTCATCTCGTTATTATGCTCGGGGACTGGCTGACTTCAAGAATTGAAATGATGATGGAAAAGCTGCATTTACAGGAGCTTGTCCGTGCCCAGGTGGAAACCTTTTCACTCCAGCGGGTAGAAGATATGATCCTGGGCATCACAAAGAGCGAACTAAAGATGATTACGTATCTTGGCGCGCTTCTCGGCGGACTGATTGGAGTTTTTCAGGGAATATTCGCGATCCTGTTTTCATAGGATATACCGTTATGGCGTATTTCGCGGGGCATTTCCTTCACGCGCCCTGTTTGGTATAGTGGACAGGAATGCCACATTGAATAAGGGAGTGTTACCATGGCAGTAAATTTATATGATGCGGCCTATGAACTTGAAAAAGCGATCAGGCAGAGCGATGAATTCAGAAGGCTAAAGCAGGTGTATGATGCGGTGAATGCCGATGACTCGGCACGGAGGATGTTCGAAAACTTCCGGAATATCCAAATGAACCTTCAGCAAAAGCAGATGATGGGCCAGGAAATCAGCCATGAAGAAGTTGACCAGGCGCAAAAATCGGTTGCCCTTGTCCAGCAGCATCCCACCATTTCCAAACTGATGGAAGCGGAACAAAGGATGGGGATGGTCATTGGCGAGTTGAACCAACTCATTATGAAGCCGCTTGAAGAATTGTACGGAAATCCAACTGGCAGATAAACAAGACCATCCCGGCAAACAATGTTTGCCGGGATGTTTTTCTTTTTTAAGGCTGCCTGTTTTCAGCCAAGCTGTATTTATTGCCCTTGAAGTCGAAAACCCGTTCATTCCTGACAATTTCGGAAAGATAGTTCATTGTAATTCGCATCGCTTCATCAGGCTCGTAGTCCCGCCGATTGTTAAGGGTATTTGTGAGCATCCCCTGCCAGACGAGAATCGTCATTTCATTGATTGCATCGACGTTCTCATCCTGTATGTACCCTTCCCTGAGCGCTGCTTCCAGATACGATCTTCCCCTCTTGCTCATATTCCGTTCAAACAGGATCGGTTTCAAATCTTCCGGGATTTTAATCAATTCATTTGGATAAAGTTCATAATACCGCTGAAGCAATTTCTCCGGTTGGCCGCCAAGGTCCATAATGAAAACGGCATGGAAAATTTGCGGGTTCCGGAAAGAGTGCTTGCAAAAGCATTCCCACGCCAGCAAGTACTTTTCAAGCGGATTGGCCCCTTTCTCCATATAGAGAGGAACCTCGTCGGTATACGGCTTAAGGAATTTCATGGACGCGAAAAAGATTAAATGCGAGATTTCCGAAAAATAATTATAAATGGTCGCGCTGTTGTAGCCGGCCTTGTCGGCGACCTTCCTGATTGTTACTTTATCTATGCCTTCTTCTTCAATAATCTCTGCTGTCGCCTCTACGAAATATTTCCACATCCGGCTCATTTGGATTTTCTTCTTATCCACGCCAAACCTCCTAGTATTTATGAAAATAGTATAAACCGTTTTTAGAATATTTGTATTCTTTTAAATTTATGTGTTAATATAATCGTACTCTAAAAAGTAATCATGATTATTTTCTAATCAATCTTATCATGGATGGAGGCATTTGGAAATTATTTTGTTGGAAATTTAAAACTAAAAAGAGGTGAAACAAATGGGGAAGGTAAAAATTGATCCGATTGTATTTTGGTCATCATTAATCGTTATCGTCGCCGCAACACTCTTGCTCGTTTTAAACAGGGAATCAGCCGAGCCGGTCCTGAATAATTTAATGACGTCAATTACATTTAAACTCGACTGGGCGTTTCAATTATTAACTGCCGGGCTGTTTGTACTGCTTGTCTGGTTGATTTTTGGAAAATATGGAAACGTCAAGCTCGGGGAAGGAAAACCTGAGTTTTCCAACTTCAGTTGGGGATCGATGCTTTTTTGCGCAGGCATGGGGACAAGCATCATGTTCTGGTCCATTATGGAACCAATCTACTATTATACGGGTCCTCCATTTGGAATTAAGCCGAATTCGGCCGAAGCGGCGGAATGGGCTGTTGCATACGGGATGTTCCATTGGGGCATTTCCGCCTGGTCGCTTTATGCCCTGCCGACCGTCACGATTGCCTATTCTTTTTTTGTGAAAAAGCATGCCTCTTTGAAAATCAGCACTGCTTGCCGTGGGGTTTTAGGAAAGCATGCCGATGGATGGGCAGGAAAAGTCATCGACATCCTGGTCATCTGGAGCCTGGTCGGTGGGCTTGGTACATCCCTTGGGCTTGGGGTCCCGATGATTTCCGCTGTAATTGGAGAAATCCTTGGACTTAAGCAATCACTTATGCTAAGTGTTATCATCATTGCGATTTGGACAGTCATTTACTGCTCAAGTGCTTATATGGGACTTTATAAAGGAATCAGGAAACTGAGCGACATCAACGTTTATCTCGCCTTGGCGCTTGCGATTTTCGTTTTATTAGCGGGCCCCACATTATTCATTCTCTCTTACTTTACAAACAGCTTCGGTATGATGCTCCAGAATATTGTCAAAATGAGCTTTTACACGGATCCCATTTCAAAAGGAGGATTTCCGCAGGCGTGGACAGTCTTTTACTGGGCATGGTTTGCCGCCACTGCGCCATTCATGGGCCTATTTGTAGCTCGTATTTCAAAAGGCAGGACGATAAGGGAACTAATCAGCTATGTCCTGCTTTGGGGATCGCTGGGAAGCTGGCTGTATTTCGCAGTATTTGGCGGATATGCGATGCATCTCCAGCTGAATGACATCCTTCCTATCTCTCAAATCCTTGAGGACAAGGGCGGGCCTGCGGCAATAGTCGAGGTGCTGAAAACACTCCCGCTCAGCAAGCTCGTCATAATCTTTTTCGTTGTTTTAGGATTTATTTTTCTTGCTACATCTCTCGACTCGGCAACCTATATTTTGTCGGCGATCGCCACTAAGGAATTGGTCGGCCAGCAGGAACCCGCGCGCTGGCATCGCCTGCTTTGGGGTGGAATCCTCGCTGTCATGGCGGTTGCTTTGCTGATGATCGGGGGCTTGAAGGTCATTCAAACATCCTCCGTCATCGTCTCGGTACCGGTTATCCTTATTTATCTGCTGCTAACAGTATCACTTTTAAAATGGCTCAAGCAGGATTACGGGACACCGACTTCCAGCGGGGAAGATATTAATCTCGAAAAAAAGCAGGATAAAGCCTGTTAATCAGCAGGGACATTTCTAGAAAAGGGCGCGGAGGGCAGTCAATGTCCGCCGTGCCCCCTTTCATGTGACCGACAAGCTACATACTATTGAAATATTTGGAGGGGAACAAATGGTTTTTAACGTACGCGATTCACAATTATCAATCAAAACAGATTTTCCGCGGAACATCCGCGAAATCGAACATGTTTGGATTTCGATGTCCGATGGGACGCGCCTTTCAGCGCGTATCTGGCTGCCGGAGGATGCGGAGCAAAATCCTGTGCCGGCGATACTTGAATACATCCCATATCGGAAGAATGACTTTACGGCGTTAAGGGATTCCATCCGCCACCCGTACTTCGCCGGCCATGGCTATGCGAGCATCCGTGTGGATATGCGTGGTTCCGGTGATTCTGATGGCATTCTGTATGACGAATATTTGCCCCAAGAGCAGGATGACGCCCTTGAGGTCCTAAGCTGGATTGCCGAACAGCCATGGTCCACAGGCTCTGTTGGCATGATCGGCAAGTCATGGGGAGGTTTCAATGGCCTCCAGGTCGCGGCAAGGCGCCATCCATCACTCAAGGCGATCATCACCCTTTGTTCCACGGATGACCGCTATGCGGATGATGTCCACTATATGGGCGGTGCTGTGCTCGCCTCGGATATGCTTTGGTGGGCTTCGACGATGCTTGTCTACAATGGGCGTCCGGCGGATCCGGCGATTGTCGGTGAAGCATGGCGCGAGTCCTGGCTTGAACGGCTTGAAAAAACCCCTCCATTTGTCGAGGAATGGATGCTTCATCAACGCCGGGACGCTTATTGGAAGCATGGCTCCGTCTGTGAGGATTATTCTGATATTACTATCCCGGTATTCGCTGTCGGCGGCTGGGCCGATGGGTATACGAATGCGATTTTCAGGCTCCTTGAAGGGCTTCCCGGCCCAAGGAAGGGCTTGATTGGCCCTTGGGCGCATGAATATCCGGAAGTCGCGGTGCCTGGCCCCGCCATCGGCTTTCTGCAGGAATGTATCCGCTGGTGGGACCACTGGCTGAAAGGGATTAACACCGGCATTATGGAGGAACCTATGCTAAGAGCCTGGATGCAGGAGAGCGTTCTGCCGCAGGTTGATTATGACGAACGCCCCGGCCGCTGGGTGGCGGAAGATTCCTGGCCATCGGAAAACAGCAAGCCAAGTGAATTCTGGCTTGCAGGAGACGGCTTGAGTGCATCCGTCCCGGAAAAAGCTCAAGAAGCTATTGTTTCAAGCGTTCAGCAGCACGGCCTCTATGCAGGCGTCTGGTGTCCGTTTGGCCAGCCTGGAGACCTTGCTTCCGACCAGAGGCTTGAAGACGGGTTGTCAAGTTGTTTTAGTTCGGAACCACTAAAAGAGCCGATGGAGATCCTCGGTTTTCCAGAAGTTGAGGTGGAGCTTTCTTCAGATAAGCCTTATGCGCTGCTCGCGGTAAGGCTGTGTGATGTATCCCCGACGGGCGAATCTACCTTGGTTAGCTGGGGGATGCTTAATTTAACCCACAGAGAAAGCCATGAATTTCCGTCCGCTCTTGTACCGGGAGAAAGGTATAAGGTAAAGGTGCGCCTAAACGCGATCGGCCATGTTCTCCCCGTAGGGCACCGCTGGCGTATAGCTTTATCGCCAACCTATTGGCCGCACGCATGGCCTTCACCAGAGCCTGCCACTTTGACTGTATTTCCTGGAGAAAATACGAAACTAGTTCTGCCGGTAAGGCGGCCGTGCGAACTTGATGGGTCGCTTCCAGAATTCGGGCCGCCTGAAACCGCCGCGGTCGCGGAACGGGAAATTTTAAGGGTTGAAAGCAGGAGCCGGAAAGTCCATAATGATTTGATCAACGGCGTCTGGGTTCTCGACGACTATTCCGATGAGGGTGCTCGCCGCCTGCCGCATAACGGACTTGAATATGGGAGCACGAACCGGAACATTTATACAATAAAAGAAAACGATCCGCTTTCCGCGGAAGTACGCTGTGAATGGACACTTGACGTCGGCCGCGGAGATTGGCAGACAAGCCTTAAGAGTGTAAGCGTCATGTCCGCGGATGAGGGGCACTTTTATCTAATGAACGAGCTTACAGCCTTTGAAGGCAAGGAGCAGGTGTTTACTAAGACTTGGAAAACCGCGATTCCGCGTGATTTGGTTTAAGAAGGCCGTATTGTGTTATAGAACTATGGACTGCCGGTTTTGATTACCGGTAGTTTCAATGGCGGAGGAGTTTTAATGAGGCTGGATTTAAGAGTCAAAAGATTGAGGGCATATATGGAGGAAGAGGGAATCAGCCTAAGTCTCATCTGGGAACCGGATAATCAGTACTATTTATGCGGATTTCGGGCAATCAGCTATTCACGGCCGATTGTAACAGCGATTGGCCAGGAAAAAACCGAATTAATCATCCCGGGGCTTGAAGAACTTCATGCGGCGGAAAAAGCGAATGTGGACAAAATCCATGTGTACCATGAACAGATTGCTCTAAAGGATTTGGAAATTTCCTATCTCGGTCATTTAACAAAGTTATTAAAGAGATATCCCGGGGGGACCAGGATCGGGATTGAAATTGCAAGCCTTCCAGCCTCTGTCTATATTTTTTTGAAGGAATTCGGCTTTGCCCTGGTGGATGTCGGCCAAAAGATTACCGCGATGCGGGCGATAAAAGACGCCGATGAAATTGAGTTTCTTAAAATTGCCGGCCAACTTTCGGATTACGCAATCGGAAGGTCGATGGAGCACGCCCGGGTTGGTATTAGCGAGCTTGAATTCGATTCGGCTGGAGATTCGTACTTGCTTGAAATTGCGACAAGGGATTACCCCGGAGAGTTGATTGGGTATGAGGATTGGACATGCTCCGGAATTGAGCGGAGTGCCATGCCGCATCTTTATTCGAATACAAGGAGATTCGAGGATGGCGATGTTGTCATTCACAGCCGCCAGGTATGGTTCAATGGTTACAGGGCGGAAAATGAACGAACTTTTTTTGTTGGGAAGCCTTCTGAAAAGCAAATGGATTTGCTAAAGCTCGCGATTGAAGCCCAGCGAGTGGGAATGGAGATGATCCGGCCCGGGATTGCGGCGAAGGAAGTGGATATCGCGACGTACCGGATTTTTGATAAGGCCGGTTATGGGGAATATGTAAATCATCGCGCCGGCCACGGATTGGGATTGTCGGAGCACGAAGAACCTTACTTGCGATTTGATAATGGCCTCATCCTTGAAGAGGGCATGGTCTACACGATTGAACCGGGTATTTACGTTCCGGGCCTTGGGGGATACAGGCATTCAGACACTGTCATACTAACAAAAAAGGGCAGCTATTCAATTACCAGGCACCCAAGGGAAATCGAACATTTGCGTTTTTACTAACAATCGGGGTGAACACTATGCCGTCTATTATTCTCACCATTATCGGAATTAATATTTTGTATGTTTCCTTATTTACATTAAGGATGATGATTGTCATCAAAGGATATAGGTTACTGGCGTCCATCATATCAATGGGCGAGGTTTTTATTTACTTGATGGGTTTAACGATTGTCCTTGATAACCTCGATGAGCCCCTGAATATCGCGGCTTATTGCTTTGGCTGGGGCCTAGGGGTATTTATAGGCAGTAAGATTGAAGGTTATCTGGCACTCGGATATGTTGTCATGGAAGTGATTGTGGATTCGTCCGACTTAACGGTCCCCACAAAAATTCGGGAGAAAGGGTATGGCGTCACTTCTTGGGTGGCTGACGGGAAGGATGGTAAACGCCTGGTAATGAAGGTGCTCGCAAAGCGGAAGAACGAGCAAAAGTTAAAAAAACTAATTCTCTCGTTTTACCCAAAAGCCTTCATGATTTCATACGAACCTACCCACTTTAATGGAGGGTTCATGCTCGGGAGGCTCCGTTAACTGTATTGCGGAATATCATTGGGCGCTAGTCCCATAAGGGCTGGCGCTTTCGTTTATGAATATTTTTCCGCATGCCTGTTCTATAAAAAACCTTTGTTTCATACAAGTGAAATAAGGATGATTCCATGAGGACAGGGGGCACCACCATGATTTACCGAATGCTTGCTCTAAATATCGACGGCACGCTTCTCGAAAGCAGCGGGAAACTTCATAAGACCACAAAGGAAGCAATCCGTTACGCCCAGGATAAAGGGGTCTATATCACCCTCCTAACTTCACGTAACTACGCTTCCGCGAAAAAGGCCGCTCGCACCCTGAAGCTAAAAGGGCTATTCGCCTCCCATCACGGAGCTTATATATCCACCGCCTATGACAAACCTGAATTCGTAAAAAGAATCAGCGAGGACGTAACATATGAGATTGTCCGGTTGCTTGAAAGCTTTCAATGCCAAATCCGGCTTGTCCACGAGAAATTTTCGCTCGCGAACAAGCTTCAATTGAATAATAATCTCCTGGCCAAAGCGATTTTTACTTCCGGAGACCCGCTTGCGTATTCGCACCAATTTGTTTCCGAGTTAAGCGAATCATTGGTCGACACGCCTGTCGCCCCACCCAAAATTGAAGCTTATTTCGAATCCGAACAGGATCTAAAAGATGCGCGGAAAGCAGTGGAATCCATGTTTAACGAGGTAGAAGCGGCATGCAGCGCCCCGGGCAAGCTTGATATTGTACCGGCTGGCGTCTCCAAACTGTCGGGCTTGATTTACATTTGTGACCGTCTTGGAATCAGCCTGAAGGAAGTAGTGGCTATTGGGGACGGCGCGGACGACATTCCATATATCCAGGCCGCGGGGCTTGGGGTAGCAATGGGAAATGCCCCGTACGAAGTCAAACGCGCGGCTGACTGGGTAACCCGAACAGAAAACGAGCATGGCGTCGCATATATGGTAAGGGAGCATTTCAGAAGGCAGCATCCAATCGCCTTTTTGCAGAAAATGAACATTCTAAAAAAATAATAAAAGGGCGGCAAATGCGGTGAGGACTGCTTTTGCCGCCTTTCGCTATTGTCTAGGAATAGGGCTAGGGCATGTTGACTGAAGCCAAAGGAGCCAGTGCCTGAATATTGCGAAGAAGACTCCATTTTAATGAGTCTAGCGAAGCAACATCGCCAATTGGCAGATTTTCCATTATATTGACCTTGGTTACCCAATTCTGTACACTAGAGTAAGCAAAAATGTAAAGGTGGATAAATGTGCGAATTTCAATTACCGGCCTGTCGGATGAACGGTTGGAACGGCCGCTGCAACTTATTGCCAACCTGTTTTTCGAGGAAACCGAAATTCATTTAAATGAATGGAAGAAGCCGATTTCTCCATAAAATTCACGATTAAACAAAATGGCGCGGCCCTCTATGTTTCCGGTATTTTGGAAAAGGAGGGAGACGCCCCTGTCAATAAGGCGCACAATGGCGAGGTCGACCCATCCCTTTCGGAAAAGGAACAATTCAAGGCAGTGAAAAATGCCGTGTCCCAGGTTTACCTGAAATTGCTTCAGGAGATGACGGGCATCATACAGAAGTGGGGAATCCTGACCGGGGTCCGGCCGACTAAACTGCTTCATAGCAAATTGAGAGCCGGAACAAGACCTGAGGTTGCCCACAAGGAACTGGCTGATGAGTATTTGATCACCCCGGAAAAGGCAGGGCTCATGCAGAAGATTGTTGACCGCCAGCTTGCCGCTGTTCCGGATTTGTATGATTTGAAAAAAGAAGTCAGCATCTATATCGGCATCCCGTTTTGCCCGACAAAATGCGCCTACTGCACATTCCCGGCGTATGCGATCAACGGCCGGCAAGGCTCGGTGGATTCCTTCCTTGGCGGGCTTCACCATGAGATGAGGGCAATCGGCGCCTGGCTGAAGGAAAAAGGGATCCGAATTACGACCGTCTATTACGGCGGCGGGACTCCGACGAGCATCACGGCTGAAGAGATGGATATGCTTTATGAAGAAATGTACGCCTCATTCCCGGATGCAAGTGAAATCAGGGAAATTACGGTCGAAGCGGGGCGTCCGGATACGATAACCCCCGAGAAGCTTGATGTTTTGAAAAAGTGGGACATCCATCGGATCAGCGTCAATCCCCAGTCATATATCCAGGAAACGCTCAAAGCGATTGGCCGCCACCATACGGTTGAGGAAACGGTTGTGAAGTTCAAGCTGGCCAGGGAAATGGGGATGGACAACATCAACATGGACTTGATCATTGGCCTTCCGGGTGAAGGAACGAAAGAGTTTACACACACGCTTAACGAAACCGAAAAACTAATGCCTGAATCGCTGACCGTCCATACCCTGTCCTTTAAACGTGCTTCGGAAATGACAAAGAACCGCAACCGGTACAAAGTAGCGGATCGGGATGAAGTTGAACGGATGATGGACCTTGCCGAGGAATGGACAAAGGAACATGGCTACGAGCCATATTATTTGTACAGGCAAAAGAACATTCTCGGCAATCTGGAAAACGTGGGCTATTCGGTTCCCGGCCAGGAAAGCATCTATAATATCATCATTATGGAAGAAATGCAGTCGATTATCGGGCTTGGGTGCGGCGCGTCAAGTAAATTCGTACACCCGGAAACAGGGGCGATTACCCACTTTGCCAATCCGAAGGACCCGAAATCGTATAATGACAGCTTTGAGCATTATACAAACGAAAAACTGAAAATCCTTGAAGAATTATATTCTGAAAAGAAAGAGCCCGCATCGCGTTGATGCAGGGCTCGTTTTGTTCCCTTGCAGGGGGAGCGGCTCCATAAAGCCGGATTTTTCTTTTATAATCCACAGGAAAATTATACCTATAAGTATGAACAATCTCTATAATGGAAGTAAGGGATTATGAAGGAGGCGTTGAAGTTGCCATTCAATTTTGTTACTGAAAAAGTTGATGTCCATGTTGTTGGGCGTGTCGCAACTGTCAAAATGAACAGGCCTGATGCTTTAAACGCACTGGATAAGGAGATGATCAAAGGTCTTGTCTCGAGGTTGAAGAAAATCAGTGTTTCCGATGAGATTGACATCGTTGTCCTGTCCGGAACGGATAAGGCATTTTCCTCTGGAGGGGACATTAAAGCGATGCTCTCCCTTGAAGACGAATATGAATTCCTCTCCATTATGGATTGCATCAATGAACTCGTAATTACCCTGCACAGCCTTCCAAAGATAACAATCAGCGCCATCTCCGGACCTGCTGTAGGCCTTGGCTTCAGCATCGCGCTGGCAACGGACCATATCCTGGCGAGTGATACGGCGAGGATAGCCATGAATTTCATTGGCATCGGATTGATTCCCGACGGCGGAGCCCATTTTTTCCTATCAAAAAGTATCGGGGAAAGGAAAGCGAAGCAATTGATCTGGGAAGGAAAGACGATGCCTGCGGAAGAGGCGTTCAAGCTGGGGCTCATCCATGAGGTGGCCGCTGATTTGGAGACAGCTTTAAAAGACAGGATCGACGGGTATTTGCGGCAGCCCATCCAGGCGATGATTAAAACAAAGAAAATTTTTGCCGAGGTAAATCGGCCCCACCTATTGAAAGTGCTCGAGCTCGAAAAATACGCCCAACGGAAAATGAGGGAAACCGAGGACCATAAGGAAGGAATACGGGCTTTCGTCGAAAAAAGAAAACCGGTTTTTATTGGGAGGTAGGATTCCCCGCTTTTGGGCATTTCAATATATGAAGCCACACGTGAAAAAAGAAGCCGGCCATCCGGCTTCCCTTTTTAGCATTAGTTGGATTGTCATGAATGGAAAAGGAGCAGCTTGCCGGCCGGGGACGTACAGCGATGGGCCTTTTTATTGAGCTCCTTTTCCTCCAATGTTTTCCGGCCAATTTCCTTGGCGGCATCATCGTTTTCCGCTTGGAATGATTCGTCGAGGAGCTTTTCCCCGTCCCTCTCAAACACAGTCAATTTATAGGTTTTCACGCTGATTCCCCCTGATCATTCAATTAGCTCCATTTTTACATATCCCAAAAAATTCCGCAAAGAATCCGCCCAAAGCGCAGATGCCGCCTTAACCGCTGAAACAGAACGTGCATTCGTATTTTTAAGATGATAGAATAGAAGGAAGAAAATCGTCAAAGAAGCCCGAATAAAGGGAGGCCATGAAAGGATTGGTGTTTTTATGAAAAAGGTGAGTTTCATCCATGCAGCCGACCTTCATCTGGATAGCCCAATGGCCGGATTGAGGGAGTTGCCGCAGCCCATCCTGAAGAGGCTGCGTGAAAGCACATTTGCCGCGTTGAGGAAAATCGTCGATGCAGCCATCTCGAATGACGTCGATTTTGTCATCCTCGCGGGTGATCTGTATGACGGGGACGACAGGAGCCTTAAGGCACAATCAAGGTTCAGGACGGAAATGGAGCGGTTATTGGAAAAAAACATCGCTGTCTATGCGATTCATGGAAATCATGACCACTTACAAGGGACTTGGGTGAAAATCGCTATGCCGGACAATGTCCATATTTTTGGGACCGAAACAGGGGCTGTCCGCCATAGGGCGAAATCGGGGGCGGAGGTTTGGATTTACGGGTTCAGCTACCCATCAAGGCACGTCACGGAAAAAAGAATACATACGTATGAAAAAAGAATCGGAGGGGACTTCCATATAGGAATCCTCCACGGTAACGACGGATCCAGTTCGGAGCATGGCAACTATTGCCCATTTACGGTCGGAGAGCTGGCCGATAAGCAATTCGACTACTGGGCGCTCGGCCACATCCATAAACGGGCAGTCCTTTCGGAGAACCCGCCTATCATTTATCCAGGCAACATTCAGGGCAGAAACCGGAAGGAAACGGGCGAAAAGGGCTGTTATCTTGTCCAGCTAGGAGAGAACGGAGCCCAACTTGATTTCATTGAAGCATTTGATGTGATTTGGAAAGAAGCTGAAATCAGCGCCAAGGGAGCCCGGGATTTTGATTCGATCCTGCGGCGTTGCCTTGATTGGAAGGAAAGGCTGAGAAATAACGGAACCGGGGTCTTGCTGTCGATCACATTGAAGGATGTAAACCTTGAAGATGGAAGTGAATGGGATAGCCTGCACGGCAGCCTTGCCGAGCTTATCCAGGATGGCGAGGAGGGGGAAAGCTCATTCGTCTGGACCCATCGGGTTGCGATTGAGGAGGAAGCTTCCTGGAAAAGGGAAGAGCTCGCGGCGGAATCCGATTTTTACAATGAACTCTTTCAGTTGGCCGGGAAGTTTGACGATATAAACGATGTGCTCGAACCCCTCTATGGAAGGCTTCCAGGAAGAAAGTACCTTTCCCGGATTGAAAAAGATGAGGGTAACCGCATCCTCGCAGAGGCGGAGCACATGCTTGTGCATCTCCTTAGGGAAAAAGGATAGGGGGGCTGGCGATGAAAATTGAAGAACTGCACATATATGGATACGGCAAGCTTGAAAACAGGACGATTTCCGGCCTAGGGGATTTCCAGGTGTTCTATGGTGAAAATGAGGCGGGAAAATCGACTATCATGGCTTTCATCCATGGCATCCTGTTCGGCTTTCCAACGAAGCAGCAGCAGGAGCTCCGCTATGAACCGAAGGGAGGGGGAAGGTATGGCGGGAAGCTTTCATTAAGCCACCCCGATTATGGACTCGTGGTAATTGAAAGGGTCAAAGGGAAGGCGGCCGGGGATGTCACCGTCCTTCTCGAGGATGGAACCTCCGGAGGGGAAGAACTTTTAAAACCCCTGCTCGGGAATTTTGATAAAAACATGTTCCAGGCTGTTTTTTCTTTCAACCTCCACGGACTGCAAAATATCCATCAAATGAAAAATGAAGATATCGGCAGGTTTTTATTTTCCGCCGGAACGCTTGGGACGGACAGGCTGGCCAAGGCGGAAATTGAGTTGCAGAAGGAACTCGAAGCCCGGTTCAAGCCTTCCGGAAAAAAACCGGCCTTGAACGCCAGGATGGCAAACCTTCGGGCACTCGAAACGGAACTTGGGAAAGCCTCAGAGAAAAATGCCAGGTACGGGGAGCTTATTAAGGAACGTGATACAATCCTGGAGGGCATAAGATCTTATACTGAAGAGATTCCAGTTCTTGTCCGGGAAGCAGAAAAACTGAGGGAATGGGAACGAATCGAAGGAATTGCCCGCGAGGAGGCGGCGCTGGCCGATGAGCTTGGCCGGACAGAGGAAGTGAAATTCCCGGCGCGGGGCATCGAAAGGCTCGAAGCATCCAAACAAATGCTAATTCCATACACCTTGCAAATCGAAGGGATTAGAGAGCGAAAGGAACTGCTCCAAAAAGAGGTTGATTCCATCGTCCTTCATAAAGGAATTTTGGAAAACGAAGCCGAAGCCGGCGCGCTTTCCGCACTGGTTCCAGCCTATGACCAGTCAAGGAGGGAGTCCGCCCAGCTTGAAGAGCGGCTTTCCCAGCTTGAAGAATACATCGCAATTGCAAAAGGAAAACTGCATCTCGAGCTTGATGAGGAAGAAATTGCGTCAATCAATACGGATATTTATTTGAAGCAGCAGGCTGAAGAAGCGGATGAACGAAGAAAAAGGACAGCCGCGCTTAAAGTTCAGCTTGAAGCGGATTTTCAGGAAGAAAAGGCCGGGCTTGAACAAGTTGAAAAGGAATTAAAGGGTGCAAGGGAGCAGCTTTTGCCACAAGATAAGAGAAGCCATTTTGAAAAACTCGCCCGGGCTGGTGCCGAGGACGCTGTCCGCAGTCAGCTTGATGCATGCAGGGAAAGGATTTCGCTCCTGGAAGAGGCTGTGAAAAGGGATGAAGCCTACCGGAACAAATCCCGTATAACCGGCGCGGCGATGATAATCGGTGCGCTTGCCTTGGCTATTTACGGATACCTGGGTGATGAATGGATGGTGCTAGGGGCAGGAATCATTTTCGCAGGAATCGCAGCCTCGGTTTTTGGGAAAAGCCTTTTTTCTTCGGGGCCAGCAAAGCCTTCCGAAGAACTTGTCCGGCAAAAAGCAAAGGCAAACCAGCTTGAAGAGGAGCTCCTTTCCATGAAGCCGGGGCACTCGGAAGCAGCGGCATTGCAGCTTGAAAAGGATGACCAGGAGAGGATGAAGGTGAACGGCCTGATGGCGCGCTTCACCCAGCAGACCGCCCAATATGAAAAAGTCCTCGCGCGTTTTGACCATTTGGAAAAGGAAGAAGCATTGCTTCGTGAACAGGTAGCCTTGCTATGCAGGGAACTGAAAATTAGCGGTTCGATTGGGAAACATATGCCGGCCGAGGCATTCAAGATTATTGAAGAGTGCAAAACCGCCATACTTGAAAAGAAACGAATTCAGGGAAAAATCCTCACATTGAAGGGGGGCCAATCGGAAGTAGAAATGAGGGCTGAACAACTCGGCCGCATTTTTCCTGAAACGGTCGGGAATGATCTAAACCTAATCGCCCATACCGCCAAGACAATGCTTGAAGAGGAGAAAAAGAAGGCCATCCTGCTTAAGGAAAAGTCGATGAAGCTCGAGGAAATGGAGTTTGATTTGGCAAAGCTTGAAAAGGAACGCTCAATCCATGAAAAGGCCATCCGGGATCTTTTTTCCCTGGCAGGGGCTGATAACGAAGAAGATTACCATGCCGCCGCCAAACAGGCCATGCAGCTGGAAGAAAAGCAGGCAAGGCTTAATGAATTGCGAACCGAACTTTCTTTTTCCATCCTCGGAAAAGAAGAGATCGAGGCGCTTCTTCTTACTCGAAATGCACCGGAGCTGCTCCATGAGCTGAATGGAAAAGCGGAAAATGCAAAACGGGAAATCGAAATGCTCCAACTGCGGCTGGCCGAGGTGCGCTACGAGATTCAGGTGCTGGAAGAAGGAGGTACATATTCGGAACTGCTTCATTCTTTCAGGCTGGCCAAATCGGAATTTGAAGAGGAAGCAAGAGAATGGGCTGTCTATAAAGTGGCTGGCGAACTATTGCAAAGGACGACCGGCAGGTTCAGGGAATACCATCTTCCAAGGCTGCTGAAAAAAGCGGGGGAATATCTTGCCTTCCTTACCGGCGGACAATACCCGAGGCTGTTCCTCGCCCCGTCCGGGACCGGTTTTTTAATAGAGCGGAGAGATCATACAAGATTTGAGGCGAATGAACTCAGCCAGGCGACAACCGAGCAGGTTTATGTATCATTAAGGCTTGCTCTTGCCGAAACAATCTATGAGAAGTTTTCGTTCCCGTTTATAATAGATGACAGCTTTGTTAATTTTGATGGACTGCGGACTAAGAGAATGATAGAGCTTCTGAAGGGCATGGATGGGCGACAGGTATTGTTTTTCACCTGCCATTCCCATCTATTGGGGCATTTTGGCGAAGGACAAGTCCATCTTCTTGATAGAAGCCATGCGAATATTCAGGGATAACCGGCCTTTGGCTGTATGGTATAGTGTTGATAACGGGAAGGAGCGACTATGACTATGGGGAAAAAAATACTAGAACACGAGACCGGGGAACAGGTAGAACAATTTTTGCTTATAAAAAGCTCGGTTAAAGGGATTGCCAGCAATGGGAAACCATTCCTAACCCTGGTCCTGCAGGATAAAAGCGGAGAGATCGAAGCAAAGCTATGGGATGCCGGGGAGGATGACGAGAGGAATTACTGCGCGCAAAGCATCGTGAAAGTAGCCGGGGAAATCCAGAATTACAGAGGGAAGAACCAGCTGAAAATCCGGCAAATCCGCCCGTCAGGCCCTCATGATGCGGTCAAGCTGGATGACTTTCTGGAAACGGCGCCGCTGAGCCGGGAAGAGATGGCCGGCAAGCTGACCCAGTACATTTTTGAAATGAAGAATCCGAACATCCAGCGGATTACCCGCCATTTACTTAAGAAGCATCAAAATGCATTTATGGAATTCCCGGCCGCTACAAAGAACCACCATGAGTTTGTTTCCGGGCTTGCCTACCACGTCGTTAGCATGCTGGATCTCGCTAAGGCGATAGCGAATCTGTATCCGAGCCTCGACAGGGATTTGCTGTATGCGGGCATTATCCTCCATGATATGGGAAAGGTGCTCGAGCTTTCAGGGCCGATTTCGGCTGCATATACAATTGAGGGCAATTTGCTCGGCCATATTACTATCATGGTAAATGAGATCGGGAAAGCAGCGGAAGAGCTGAGCATTGGAGGGGAGGAAGTGCTGATTCTACAGCATATGGTCCTTTCCCACCACGGCAAAGCGGAATGGGGAAGCCCAAAACCGCCGATGATAAAAGAAGCAGAGATTCTCCATTATATTGATAACCTTGATGCAAAAATGAATATGCTCGATGGCGCCCTTGAGCGTGTGAAGCCTGGCGAGTTTTCTGAACGGGTGTACGCTCTTGATAACCGCTCATTTTATAAGCCTGTATTCCACAAATAAAAGCCTGGAAACAGGCTTTTTTTGTCGGGAAAGATTTGCTCAAATACAGAAAAGGTGCCGCACAGCCTTGATCCGTCCAGAGCCAAAGCGTATACGTACTTTTACTCCGTGATTGATAGGTAATCAAGTTTTTTGCCCGGTTGCCGCGCCCTATGGGAATATTACGCCTCGGCCTGAAATATGAATACAGTAGCGGACAACCATTACAGGGAAAGGAGCAGTAGACATGACAATACCTCTCTGGATTTATGCAATCATCGCCGGCATCGCGCTAAGCGCAGGAATGGCGGTTAAAACCGGCAAAGAAGAGCGCAAGATTGAATTGGAAACGATTGAGAAAGAGGGCGAAATTTATATGAGGCGCCTGGAACTTGAAAAAGAGCGAAGGGGACTTTCAGGATAACGGTACATGAGGGGCATAAAAGTCATTATTTAACCATAAAGCAAAACAAAAACCTGTGCAGAGCTGTTTCCGCACAGGTTTTTTCATTATATAGCTCGTCCATTTGGCAATTTGCAGGACTTATTGCTGCGAACTTGTTTCGAAGGTGTCCTTCAGATCTTTATCCTTGATTTTTACATTGGCATCCTTCAGCTCACGCTTCATTGCTTCGTTGATCATTTCCGGAGTTACTTTCTTCGATTTTACTTCATATTCGATTTCTTTTTTCATATCTTCGTACGATTTCTTCTCTTTTATGTCAGTAACCTGGATGATGTGGTAGCCAAATTCGGATTTTACAGGTTCGCTGATTTCACCCTTTTTCAGCTTGGCCGCTGCGGCATCGAACTCTTCCACCATTTTACCCGTGCCAGGCCTGAACCAGCCGAGTTCGCCGCCTTCAGCAGCGGAACCAGGATCAGTCGAGTATTCCTTAGCCAGATCCTCAAACTTTTCGCCTTTGTCCAGCTTTTCCTTCACCGTCTTCGCGGTTGCTTCATCTTTTACAAGGATATGGCGGGCCTTGATTTCAGGTTTGTAGTTGTCGTAGTATTCTTTCATTTCCTTTTCGGATGCTTTTACATCTTTCAGGGCTGCTTTTTCCTGGAGCAGGCCGATCCTGAATGTTTCCTTCAGGTCTTCCTCGCTATTATAGCCGTATTGGGCAATGGCGGCTTCGAAATTGGCGCCAAGGTCCTTTTTTAATTCATCAATCTTTTTATTGACTTCTTCATCGGTCACTTTGTACTTATCGGAAAGGACCTTCTCGTATACAAGCTGTTGAAGAGCCGGCTTTCCAGCCTTGTCCTTCATTAAATTATACATATCATCTTTTGTAATATTGCCGGCTTTCGTTTCGGCAACAGTTTCTCCGCCGTTTCCGTTATCCGTATTATTGCAAGCGCCAAGGGTCATAACCCCGCCAGTGAGAACGAGGGCAAGCATCCATTTTTCATGATGTATCTCTCCTAAAAAGTAAATTTCCAGCAGGTTTTTAACCCACATCCATTACTATATCATAAATGAACATGAGTGCCAAAAATCTGGGGAAAAAATAACTTTGCGTGAAAAGGAAGGAAGGATGGGCCAAAAATAAAGAATGGAATGTGGACAGCCGCCCATGTCCAAAAACAGAGGAGAGGAATAGTATATGGTAGCTTTCCGTAAAGGAGGTGCCGTTATGGGCCACGGAGGTTTCGGAGCAGGCTTTGCTTTAATCGTCGTCCTTTTTATACTTTTGGTTATTGTAGGGGCTGCCTGGCTATAAACAAGGGGGACATGGAGGCGGGCAAAGCCCCATGTTCCATTATGTTTATCCGCCAACTAGAAATTAAGAAAAAAGTACTTCTACATAAGATGAAATCAACAGGATTGTCACCAGTATATTGATGGTCCTAAAAACCCTTTGCTGGTTCTCTTCGGGTATTTCCTTTTGGATACAAAGGGAGGTTGTTAACCTATTTACTGAATATAAGATAAAAAAGGCGAAAATAATAAAAAAGTAGTTCATGAGGACTCCCCCCTTGCGTATGTCATGCTAATTTACAATATCAAATTATTTTTAAAAAGGAAAGTTACAAATTCCGGGTTTTAGCAAGGCATCCGGCTAAATTATGGTTTACCCAAAACGGGAAAAGGTGAATAATAGAAGGGGAACAGGTAGGGAAATGAGGGTTTGGTATGGATGTAAGGGAAATTGCGGAGAGACTTCGGACAGTTGAGTACCATCTCCGGCTGATGGCGGATGCGCTTGGCGGAACGGAACATCAATTTACGAAACTAGTGGTTCAAAATAATCTATCGGAAAAGGAAACAGAATCGTTCTTTTCATTGTGTGAGGAAATGAACAAAAGGATGGAAGAACAAAAAGCGGAAGGTTTTTTAAATTTTCATCCGCTTTTCAACGAATTTTCATCTTTATTGACATCCAAGCTAAATCCCAGGGATGCCGTTTATGCGTGCATAAACGAAAAAGTGTATCTTTCGTTAATGCTTGAATTTAAAAAGTTCGTGTAATTAGACAACTTCTCTGGACTTTCCGTTTTTGCGTAGTTTGCCTTCTTCTTCTGTGAATTCGCATTCAATATTATTGAACGATTTTTCAAAAATCTCCATGAAATCATCGCCATAGATATTGCGGACGATGGCCATCATTTCAATAATGTCCGGGAATTTACCATAAAGCTCCCTTAAAGGCATCGCCCCCGAAAAGACCGAATTGCTGCCGGGGTCATACGATTCCATTAATTGAAGCAAGATTGATTCACCCATCTCGGTCAATTTGATATACGTATTGCGTTTATCATTTTCCCTTTTGGAAAATTGCAGCAAGCCCCTTTCTTCGAGTTTCTTGGAGAAATTGAAAGCTGTGGAAACATGCATTACCCCGAATTTGGCTACATCGGAAATCGACGCACCGTTGAGGTGATAGGCAATCCATAAAATATGATGTTCATTAATATTGAGATCATAGGGTTTGATCCATTGCTGCCAATCTTTCTCGACCGATTTCCATAAAGCCTTGCTTAACTGGGCAATTCGCTGGCTAAAGAGCATTGCTTCTTTCATGCTATATTGTTTTTCAGCCATTCTTTCTCACCTCTTAAAAAATGTTGTTTACGAGGCTCCCCTGCGGAGACCTTGGGGCGCATTCTTAAAGCTGTAATTTGAAACTAAGGGAAGAGGGGCGCTAAGCCAATCATTCTTATTTTCTATATTATCATTATGCCAATAAAATAAAAATTAATAAAGATATAAATTTACTAAATTTTTAGAAATTGATAATTTTTTCCGTAAAAAGCATATATTTTAAAAAATTCCTTCTTCCGCCATTTGCAGAAGAAGGATTTTTTAGTTTGTCTAGCCCCACAAGGAACGCTTCTGCAGCAATCTCAGGCAAATAACTCAGGCAGTTGCTTCCCTCCAGTCCATACGGCGCTAAACGGGCGCTTCCGCTTTTCTTAGTTACTGGCGCTTTTTTCAGACTGGTGGGAAGCCAATTCGGTTTCCAGTTGGCTGATCGCAGCTTCAATTTCACCCAGTTCCTTTTGGATTTCAATTTGCTGAGGCAGTGTTTCGGCCTTCCATTTTCCGATTGCGGTATTCACTTCCTGGATGAAGTGGGACACATGGATACGGCCTTCTTTTGTCGCATGTGCCGATGCTTCCTTTACATCCATAATGCTTGCTTTCAAGTCCTTTAATTGGCTGATAAACATGTCTTTATTCGTTTTAATGGCTTCCCTTGTTTCCCGGCCCGACTGCGGGGCGGTGAACAGCGTGGCCAATCCGGCGGCAGCGCTTCCAAGCAGGAATCCATAAAGGAATCTTTTGGCTCCCATTTTATACACCTCTCTAAATAAATTGCCTTTCCTATATTTTACACAATTTGAGAATAGCATGACAAATCCAGCCATAATCTTTAATAGCACAAAACGAGAATGTTAAACCTTTGTACCGCCCGACTACAACGTTGGAGGCGCTTATTTGAAGAAAGCCAAAGGAGGCTTTTAGGATGAAAGCTGCGGCACTTTTATTCTTTATGGCTGGGGCAATGTTTGCGGTGGCGGCCCTGTATCATATCGGACTCTACAAAAGGCCGGGAATGTACCCACCAAAACAGATCCTGAAAGCGAGGGCGGTTGCCCTGGCTGCCGGGGCAATCATTTTTCTTTTGTTCGGAGTGCTGATTGTTTTTTTGGGATAATGGAGAAGGATGGAAAATCAGCAATGGAGATTTTTGGCTATAAAAAAAGAACCCGGCTCATCGTCCGGGTTCTTGGCATGTATCATCTTTATTTTTGTTCCTGGATCGCAGGGCTTGCGGGTGCATAGCCGCTTCGTTTCATAATCGATTGGACAATTGGGTAAACAATCACAATAATAATCGTGTTAAGCACCATCGTAGGAATGACAATGCCGACGAACAGCGCCCCAAATGTCATCGAACCTGGAAGGCCAGCGAGGAATTGCGCTGAGCCAAGGAATACAGATCCGGAAACGATCGTACCCACGGCAGTCAATGCGCCTGCCTTCACCAAAGTCTGGCTGAATTTCTTAAGTGCAATGAACATCAGGTAAAACACAAACGCCGTTACAAACTTATCAATGATATTCGGGACCAAACCGCCAGGGAACGTAGTGGTCAAACCAGATAACACGCCTGTGACAATCCCGACCAGCAGGACGTTCTTTTTATCCGGGAAAAGCATAATCCCAAGGAACGTCATCGTCAGCATCATATCCGGCTTCATGCCGTTCCCGATTCCCGGGATGACAGCGTGGAGCACTGCCCCGATTCCAATCAATAGGGACAGGATCACCAGGTTCTTCGTATTCATTTCTCATCTCTCCTCTGCTTTGCTAAGCTAATTTGTTTTCGTTCCTCCTGCAGTGCGCTCGTCGCCTGCAGCGAAAAACTTGTTGTCATTATAGCACATTAATTCCTTTGGTAAAAGGGTTAATTTTTTCGAAAATTCAGGCAAAAATGCCAAGGTTAGCGAATGTGCGAGGCGATTGCCTTTGCCATCGCTTGTAAATCGTCGCCTGTATAGCCACTTTCATTCGTTTTCCAAACCGCGCCGAAGCCGTCGCCCTGTCCGTAACGTGGAAGTAGATGTAAATGGAAATGGAACACGGATTGCCCAGCTTTTTCGCCATTATTGTTCAGCGTGTTCAAGCCGATTGGCGAATATTCTTCCTTTAGCGCGTTTGCGATAGCCGGTACAGCCTTGTAAAGGTTCGCCGCGATCTCCGGAGTAAGTTCGTAAATATTTTCTTTATGTACTTTTGGAATGACAAGCGTATGCCCCTTTGTAACCTGGCTGATGTCAAGGAATGCGAGGACATGTTCATCCTCATAAACCTTTGACGACGGAATGTCTCCTTTAATAATTTTGCAGAAAATGCAATTGTCCATGCCATACCACACCCTTCAATGTTTTCCCGTATTTTAGCATAAAACCGCAGTAGGAAAAACCATTTTGGCCGGTTTAGGGCAAGTTAATCAAAAAGGGCGGAATCCGCGTGGAATCCCGCCCTCTTGGAAGGGGAAATCTTCTTCTTTTTCGTCCAATCAGGAAGTTTCTTTAACAAACACCTCATTTGGCAATGAAATGTACAGGCTTAAGCGGATTCGTCCAAGATGACCATCTCCAAACTCTTATAAGTTGTCTTCAACATATAAGGCTGTTTGATGTTCTTTTGTAAACACCTCATTTTTTTAAAAATGCCGCCTGCGGATCAGGCGGTCCGGTGCCGTTTTTGGTCGAAAGGCCTGTGCAAGACAACCATCCCCTCGGTTTGAACGTTTTAAAGCAGCTTATATTGAATCGAAACTGTCTTTAACAGACACCCCTCTTCAATCTGGTTGTAAGCTAGTTCCCCTTCAATCAATAGATTGGCCCAAATTGGACCCTAATATAGATGGAATCGGTTGCCAGTCCAGCCAAATAGAAAATGGCCGAAATTTCGCAAGAAGGGGATTTTTTGTTAAAATAGATGGTATTAAGCAAGGAAGGGCGTTTACTATGTCTTTATTAACAATTGACGGACTTACAGGCGGCTATACGAAAAATCCTGTCCTGAAGGATGTTTTTTTCGAGGTCGGGGCCGGGGAGCTCGTCGGCCTGATCGGCCTGAACGGAGCCGGCAAAAGTACAACCATAAAGCATATTATCGGCCTGATGGAGCCTCATAAAGGTGAAATCAGGATTAACGGCAAGTCTTTTACGGAAAACAAGGAAGAATACCGCAAGCAATTTACTTTCATTCCCGAAACCCCAATCCTATATGAGGAACTGACCCTTGAGGAGCACCTTGAATTGACAGCGATGGCGTACGGGCTCAAGCTCGAACAGTATAAGGAACGGATGCCCCTCCTTTTGAAGGAGTTCAGGATGGAGAAAAGGTTCAAATGGTTTCCGGCCCATTTTTCGAAGGGAATGAAGCAAAAGGCAATGATCCTTTGCGCATTCCTTGTCCAGCCGTCCCTCTATATCGTGGATGAGCCGTTTGTAGGCCTTGACCCATTGGGCATCCAGTCGCTTTTGGATTTGATGGATAAAATGAAGCAAAACGGCGCGGGCATCCTAATGTCGACGCACATTTTGGCGACCGCAGAACGGTATTGCGACAAATTCGTCATCCTTCATGAAGGCAGAATCCGGGCAAAAGGGACGCTTGAAGAGCTTAGGCGGGAATTCTCCATGCCGGGTGCGACCCTTGATGATATCTATATTCAGCTGACAAAGGAAGAAAGCCATGTTTGACGAAAATAAGCTGTGGAGGGAACGTGCCGGCAACACGATGAAGGAATTGAGCCGGTACCTGAAATATATTTTTAACGGGCACATTGTCATCGTCCTATTTTTCCTTTTGGGAACAGCCGCGTTTTATTATCAAAACTGGCTGAAAACAGTCGACCCGGGCTTTCCGACGGAAATCATCATGGGCCTTGTTTTTAGCGTGGCGCTTACGTTCAGCCCCGTCTACAATTTTTTAAAAGAACCGGATAAAGTTTTCCTTCTACCGCTTGAGGACAGGCTTCGGAGCTATTTTCTCCGTTCGGCGGTTGCTAGCGGCGCCTTGCAGGGATATGTGCTTTTAATGCTGCTTGCCTTGTTCATGCCTCTGCTTGCGAGGACGACAGAAGCTGGGTTTGGGAACTTTTTGCCGATTTTGCTGATTCTCCTGGCTTTGAAGGCCTGGAACATCACCGCGGAGTGGAAAGTTGCATTTTTGGGGGATTCGGCAAAAATACCCGCCGACAAGCTTATCCGTTTTATTTTAAATGCAGGCTTCAGTTATTTTCTTTTTAGCTGGAATGGCCTTTTTATTCTTGTGCCGTTTGCCGGAATAATGTTCGCCTATCTGGGATATTGCCTTTCTGCGGCAAGGGGCAAAGGATTGAAATGGGAAGCTCTAATTGCCGGCGAGGAGCGGCGGATGATGGCATTTTACAGGCTTGCGAATATGTTCACGGATGTCCCGCATCTTAAGGAAAGTGTGAAAAGGCGCCGCTGGCTCGACTTTTTGCTCGCGAAAATCCAGTTTGGCGGAAAGCATGCCTCCCTTTATCTGCTTTCACGGACTTTTATACGCTCCGGCGATTACCTAGGCCTTTCCATCAGGCTTGTGGTTATTGGCGCGCTAGCCATCGCGCTTATCTCCTATTGGCCGGGACAAGTATTTTTTGCTGTGCTATTTCTTTATTTAACCGGGTTTCAGCTTATGCCGCTTGCTTCCCATCATGAAAACTCCTTATGGGAATCGATCTACCCGGTTCCAGATGGCGCGAAAAAAGCGGCGTTTCAGCATGTGCTCGGCCTCGTGATGGCCGTCCAGTCGGTAATTTTTGCTGCGGCAATCGCCTTCAGGGGAGAATTGGCGCCAGCGCTTGGTGCACTAGCCGCTGGAGCGCTGTTCACCTTTGTCTTTGTCCGGTATTACAGCGTACGGAAACTGAAAAACTGATCCCTTTCCAAATGGAAGGGGTTTTTTTGAAGACCTAGTTGAAACCTAAATGTGGGTTTTTTCGTAAAAAAGCTGCAGTAAAAAAAACGTGATTAAGACGGTTTACTCCCGCCAGAAAAGAGGTTGTCCGCATGTTGAACGAATATGAATTGAAGGTATATGGGGAAGTTGTCGATTGGAAGCGGAAATTATCTGTCCGCTCAGGGCTTTTCAACCGGCTGTCAAAAAAGGCACAAACAAAAGTCAACGGGCTTATCCCTGAAAAGGTGCATCAGGCATTAACGGAAGGGATCAAGGGTATGGTCAAGGCGACGCTGGCCGGATCAAATATAACAACAAAAAAACCGATTGAACCGAGGCCGCCCCTTGCGGCAATGGATGATGAGGCCAGGAAAAAAATCAATGTCTTCCAAAAGACTGCGATGATTGAAGGGGCTGGTACAGGCGCCGGGGGAATTTTGCTCGGGCTTGCCGACTTTCCTTTGCTGCTGACAATAAAAATGAAATTCTTATTTGAAATTGCTTCCGTATATGGCTTTAATACGGAAGAGTATGAAGAAAGGCTATTTATCCTCCATGTGTTCCAGTTGGCATTTTCAAGCGATGAAACGAGGATTGAAACGCTTGATACAATTGAGAATTGGGAGGAGAGGAAAAGGACGCTTGCGGATATGGACTGGCGCGAGTTCCAGCAGGAATACCGGGACTATATCGATCTTGCAAAGATGCTTCAGCTCGTCCCCGGCATTGGGGCTGTAGTCGGTGCGATTGCCAACAACAAGCTGCTTGGCCATTTGGGAGAAACCGCGATGAATGCTTATAGGTTAAGGGTGCTGGAGGGAGACCTTTCCCCGAGGGCTGATTATTAGGGGGATTGTTGTCTATTGAAGAAGAAAAATATTGTGGTTTTTATGGTGTTATCGGCTGTTGTTCTTTTGCTCCTCCTGCCAGGAGTCATACAGGGGAGGGATCTGCTAATCGACCGGGTTGTCAAGGGGCTGTTTAGTAATGTTCCTGATTCCCTTGACCCAATATTTATCGCAATCACGCATCTTGGAGATAAAAAAGGTGTTGGCATAACGGCGCTGATTATGCTGGTTTGGTTTTTGTTTAAGCGGAGGGATTATTTCGCAATGGGCATTTTCGCCCTGGCAGTTGCGTTTGGCAATGAGCTGAACAAGTTTTTGAAGGTATTGATTGGAAGGGAACGGCCTTCGCTAGAGCATCTTGTTCAAGTGAAAAGCCTTAGTTTTCCGAGCGGCCATGCGATGGTCAGCTCAATCCTGTACATAATGATCGCGTTCTTCCTACTGACAGAATACAAAGATCCTGCTGCGCGGAGGGTTATAGTCGGCGTTGCGGCTGCCGTTGTCCTTTTGATTGGGGCAAGCAGGATTATATTGAATGTGCATTACCCCTCGGACATTTTTGGAGGCTATGCTTTTGGTTTTCTTTGGTCAGCGTTATTCATTTTTGTCTATGAAAAACTGCGGGATGCCTTTCCTATGTTGAAGACAAAACGGGAGCGGAAGTAAAAAACAGCCTGCGGCTGTTTTTTACATTGAGGA
>NZ_QNQT01000010.1 GCF_003362805.1 Neobacillus piezotolerans | reverse complement strand
TATATGAAGGTTTTTTTGAATGTCTACTTAAAGGGGACAATATCAAGATGAGGCTGCCGGGGGGTTTTTTCGTTTATTAAACTTTCCTTAGTTTGAATGGGCTTACCATCAAGAACGATAGTATCATTACGATGAACAGGAATATTTGGGGCGGAGCATAAGGGATGGCAAGGAAACTAAGTGTAACAAGGCATCCGGCCGCAGTGATTGGGAGCCCTGTGAAATAACCGTTGCTCTCCGTAATATTAAACCGCGCGAGGCGGAAAGCGCCGCAGGCGATGAAGAAAATGGTGAAAAACGATCCCGGGCCGCCAAATTCCGATAAAATCCCCTGATAAATTAATAGTGCGGGAGCAACGCCAAATGATATAATATCACTCATGGAATCCAATTGTTTTCCCAAATCGGATTCAATATTGAATTTCCTGGCAACCATGCCATCGAACCTGTCCGCGAGCGCGGCAATGAAAATGAGCAAAAGGCTTAGTCGTAAATTTCCGTGCATAGTAAATATAATTGCAAAACCACCCAGCGACAAATTCATCATCGTCAGGACATTGGCTGTTTGTGTTTTAAGTTTTTTGACTGTCTGGTCTACTACTTCCAATAAAAACATTTCCTCACTCCTTTTTGTCTATCCGGATCCCTTCAGGGAAACATCCGGTATATGAAAGAAACAAAGGCAGAGGCCAAAGTTCCTAAAATGCACACTCATCCGTCAGCTGGTTTCAATCATTAACCTATCTTACTTTCATTTTAAGGCTTTTATGACGGTTCGTAAAGAGTATATTTACACTAATTGGAGGTAAGTACATTGTTTCAGCCCATCTACCGGCTATTCATCGAATTGACAAATGGCAAATGGACATCGGAATTTCTTAGGAAATTCGCAAGGTCTCCGAGAAGCAGGAAGGTCGTCTCACGGTTTGCCAAGGCCTACAAGCTTAATACCGAAGAAATGGAAAAGCCTCTTGCTGAATTCCCAACCTTGCACGACTTATTCATCAGAAAACTAAAGCCCGGATCCCGTCCGGTTGACCAGGGAGAGTTTTCCGTTGTCAGCCCGGTCGATGCCGTCATAGAAGACATCGGCACCATCAAACCGAATAGTGAGATGGAGGTAAAAGGGAAAATTTATTCCGTTGCCGACATGCTTGGGGACATGGCGACGGCTGAAAAATACATGGATGGGATCTACATGATTTTTTATTTAAGCCCAAGCCACTACCATCGCATCCATAGCCCGGTCGATGGGCAAGTGAAAAGGCAGTGGGCGCTTGGGGCTAAGTCATATCCCGTAAATAAGTGGGGCCTGAAATATGGCGTGGATACCTTGTCAAAAAATTATCGGATGATTTCGGAAATCGAAACAGCCTCCGGCATGGTTGCCGTAGTCAAGGTTGGTGCGATGTTTGTCAATTCCATTGAAACGACACATTCAGGGACCGAACTGAAAAAAGGGGGTGAAATGGCTTATTTCAGCTTTGGGTCTACAATAGTCCTTCTGTTTGAAAAAGGCTGCTTTACTCCGGATCAATCGCTTGTGCCCCCCTTTGATATCAGGATGGGGGAGAAAGTCGGGTCGCTTAGGACTGGTTCATAAGAAAACGGCGCCATCAGCGGCGCCGTTTTTCCATATAAGAACAAAATGCGCAAGCGCCTTCGTGACAGGCAAAGGCCGCCTGTCCCTGCGATGATTATTCTTAGGAGCTTTCCTTAGTGGTCAGCCCCGACCAGCATAAGACGGGGCCCGCAGGACACTGAATGGCATCCCTGAATACGNAAACGGCGCCATCAGCGGCGCCGTTTTTCCATATAAGAACAAAATGCGCAAGCGCCTTCGTGACAGGCAAAGGCCGCCTGTCCCTGCGATGATTATTCTTAGGAGCTTTCCTTAGTGGTCAGCCCCGACCAGCATAAGACGGGGCCCGCAGGACACTGAATGGCATCCCTGAATACGCCCACGCACGAAGGAAATGCGAGCATTTCCGAGGACGGGCCTGCCCTCCGGAGGGAACTGGCTTATAACCTCGAGGGGCTAGGCGCTCCTCGGAAAAGAAAAACACTTTTCCTTCGTGCGATGCTATGCTGCCGCAGCTTTTCTTGTGGAGCTGGATTACAATAACTTGTTTCGAGTTACTCCACAAGGTTCCATTTTATAATTTCCTAGACATTAAAAAAAGCCCGTACTGGGCCATATCAGGATGATACCCTGACTCTATGGGATAAAGAGCGTCTTTGTATTTCCTTTTCGATAAGACGAATAAAATCAGGGCTTAGGTTCAGTTCTCTTGCCTTAAAATAGGACTCGATCAACAAATCATCCGACAATTTGCGCATGAATTCACCCCCTGTTAAAATGTATATCTAAAAAACACGCTGGCTTCATATATTGGTATGTTCATTGTTGTTAACCTTAATCTAACAAAAAAATTCGGACAGAACAATCGTTCTTATTATCCACAGCCACCGGTGGATAACCTGTGATTAAGTTGTTTATAATTGGGAAAAAAGTTATAAGAGCAAGCGGTATAATGTTGATAAAGTTATCCACATGTTAGGTATGCGCTGAATTTGTCGAAAAGTTTTTCTGGCTATTTTCTTTTTTTGACATTTCCTTACACGAAAAGCCAGGAACAAGGATGAAATCCTGGTCTGTTTTCGGCAATTTTTTTATATCGACATCGAACGGTCGCGAAACCAAGCTTTTTCGGTAAATGAGGCAAAAGAGCAAGATTGGGAAAAATGTTTTTGAAACCTATGGCAAAATTGGTTATGATGATAACATTGCCAACCTTATGAAATAAAAACGGGGTGTTACGATGTTAAACCTTTTCCTGCCCACAGAGCATGTAAAGAACGTATTTGAAATTACTCCTGAACAGTTGAAGAAAAAGGGCATCAAAGGGATCATTACCGACCTTGACAATACCCTTGTCGAATGGGACAGGCCGCAAGCCACGCCAAAGCTGATTGAGTGGTTCGATGAAATGCGGAAGAATGATATTCTTGTTACGATCGTTTCAAACAATAATGAGCAGCGGGTAAGATCTTTTTCCGATCCGCTGGGGATACCCTTCATCTTCCAGGCGCGTAAACCGATGACCCGAGCATTCCGAAAAGCGGTCACTCGGATGGGTCTGAAACGGGAAGAAACAGTGGTAATCGGCGACCAGCTGCTGACGGATGTTTTCGGGGGGAACCGGGGAGGTTTCCAGACGATTCTTGTTGTTCCGGTCGCGTCGACCGATGGATTTTTTACTCGGTTCAATCGTAAAATAGAGCGCAGGATCCTGAATTTTTTCCGGAAAAAAGGAATGATTGATTGGGAGGATTAAATGTGGATACGGAACGTGAAATTTGCATTGGATGCGGAATAGCCATCCAGACGGAGCTCCCGGGTGAGCTTGGCTATGCCCCCGCTTCCTCACTTGGAAAGGAGCAGATTATTTGTCAGCGCTGCTTCCGCCTCAAGCATTACAATGAGGTCCAGGATGTTAGCTTGACCGATGATGACTTTCTTAAGATTTTGAATCAGATTGGAAAAACGGACGCGTTGATTGTGAAAATCGTCGATATTTTCGATTTCAATGGCAGCTGGATTCCCGGCATGCACCGATTCGCTGGCAACAATAAAATCCTGCTGGTTGGAAACAAAGTGGACCTGCTTCCAAAATCAGTAAAGCACAATAAGCTCATTAATTGGATGAAGCAAGAATCGAAGGAACTCGGCCTCCAGGCAGAAGACGTGTTCCTTATTTCAGCGGCCAAAGGGCAGAATATAAGGGAAGCTGCGGAGGCGATCGATTCCTACCGGCAGGGGAGGGATGTGTACGTTGTCGGCTGTACGAATGTCGGCAAATCCACGTTCATCAACAGGATCATCCGCGAAGTCGCCGGCGGCCAGGATGTGATTACGACATCTCACTTTCCCGGCACAACCCTTGATATCATTAAAATTCCACTTGATGACGGTAAATCGCTGATCGATACACCGGGAATCATCAATCATCACCAAATGGCGCACTATGTCGGCAAACAGGACCTAAAAGTGATTACACCGAAAAAAGAAATCAAACCTAAGATATATCAGCTGAACGAGGGCCAGACATTGTTTTTCGGCGGCCTTGGGCGGCTTGATTACACGGCTGGGGGAAGAAGGGCGCTAGTCTGCCATTTTTCCAACGACCTTGGCATCCACCGGACCAAAACGGAAAATGCAGATGACCTTTATGCGCGGCATGTGGGGGAAATGCTAACCCCTCCGAACACCGATGAACTCGATACTTTTCCCGAACTCGTTAAACAGGAATATACAATCCGCGAACCAAAGACGGATATCGTCTTTTCCGGGCTTGGCTGGGTGACAGTCAATGAACCAGGGGCGAAAGTAACCGCGTATGTTCCGCGGGGCGTCCAGACGATGCTTCGCAAGTCGCTTATTTAGGTACGGAGGGGGAATCGTGTTGAAAAAGCTTTTTGGCGTCATCGGGAATCCGATTGGCCACTCCCTTTCGCCCCATATGCACAATGATTTGTTCAGCCTGTACGGAATCGATGCCCATTATCACCCCTTCCTTGTGGAAAAGGGAAGGCTGGCTGAAGCAGTCACGGGTTTAAAGGCGATTGGGGCGGCGGGCTTTAATGTGACCATTCCGTATAAAACGGAAATTATCCCCCTTTTGGATTGGATCGATCCGCTTGCAAAAGAAATAGGCGCGGTCAACACAGTCGTCAACCGGGATGGCCTCCTCGCCGGTTATAATACGGACGGCCCCGGATTCCTTAAAAGCCTTGAGGAAGGCTTTCCGCAGCTGGATAATCCGGCCATGCTCGTTATAGGCGCGGGCGGCGCGGCAAGGGCAATTTATTTTACCCTTGAAAAAACCGGGCCTTTGGTGCTTGATATTTGCAATCGAAGCCTATCGAAAGCGGAATCACTCGTAGGGGAATCCCAATTATCCGTTCCGTCCAGGGCGCTCTCCGCAGAAGAAGCGGCCGAAAGAATCAATGAGTATGATATCGTCATCCAGACAACTTCCGTCGGGATGCATCCGGAAACAGGTGAAAGCCCGATTGGGCTTCATAACCTGAACAAGAAGGTGCATGCCGCCGATATTATTTACAATCCTGCCGAAACCGAATTCCTGAAACAAGCCCGGAAGCGGGGGGCGAAGACACTGAACGGCCTGGGGATGTTCGTCCATCAAGGCGCCCTCGCTTTCGAATTGTGGACGGGAATCAAGCCGGATGCGGACAGGATGCGTGAAACCGTACTGAAACAACTGGGAGGTGCAATATGTTAACAGGAAAACAAAAAAGGTTCCTCCGTTCCAAAGCCCACCATCTTACCCCTATTTTTCAAGTGGGAAAAGGCGGAGTGAATAGCAATATGGTCAAGCAGATCACCGATGCCCTTGAAGCGAGGGAATTAATGAAGGTTAGCGTTCTGCAAAATTGTGACGAAGATAGGGACACGGTCGCCGAGGAATTGGCTAATGGGACGGGCGCGGAACTTGTCCAGGTAATCGGGAATACAATTGTCCTTTATAAAGAATCGATGGAGAATAAACAAATCCAGCTCCCATAGGGCATAATAAGGAGGAGGCTTCATGAAAAAAGTAGGCATTCTTGGGGGAACATTCAACCCGCCGCATCAGGGCCATTTAATCATTGCCAATGAGGTTTGCCATTCCCTCGGCCTTGATGAAATATGGTTTATGCCGAACCAGGAACCTCCCCATAAAAGAAAAGCGGCCGGTGCGCCGGATGAACACCGGCTTGGCATGCTTGAAGCGGCGATAACAGGGAATAAATTGTTTAAGGTGGAAAAGGCGGAACTGGAAAGGCCGGGGCCATCCTACACGTATGATACGATGCGGATCCTTGCAGAGAGATACCCTGGGCACCGATTTTATTTTATAATAGGGGCAGACATGGTTGAATATTTGCCTAAATGGCATAAAATCGGCGAGCTTTTAAAGCTGGTTGCCTTTGTCGGGGTCCAGCGCCCGGGTTATTCATTGGAAACGCCATATCCTGTTGAAACAGTGGAAGTACCCGCCATTGATTTGTCGTCAAGCATGATCAGGGACCGGCTCCATGAAGGCAAAACAATCCAATACCTTTTGCCGGATTCCGTCATCAGTTATATTTGGGAGAATAAATTATATGGAACGTGAAGAAGCACTGCAAATCGTCAAAGGGCAACTAACGGAACACCGCTATATCCATACTCTTGGGGTGGTTGAAACAACAATCGGCCTCGCGTGGAAGTATGGCGCCGATCCAAAAAAGGCGGAGCTGGCCGCGATTTTTCATGATTATGCAAAGTTCCGACCGAAAGATGAAATGAAAAAAATCATTCAGGAAAACGGTTATCCAAAGGACCTGCTTGAGTACAGTCCGGAGCTTTGGCACGCTCCAGCCGGGGCTTTCCTGGCTGAAAAAGAGGCGGGGATTACCGATTCGGAAATATTGAATGCCATCCGCTACCATACATCCGGCCGGCCGGGGATGTCGCTTTTGGAGAAAATTGTCTACCTTGCCGATTATATCGAGCCGGGCAGAAATTTCCCAGGCGTAGAGGAAACACGTGAACTTGCAGGGAAAAACCTTGACCTGGCGCTGATCCAGTCTGTCCGTAACACAATTGGATTTTTAATGAAAAAAAACCAGCCGGTGTATCCGGACACTTTTTTAACGTATAATGACCTCGTCAAAAACAGGAGGATTGATGAATGAGCAAAACAGAATTATTACAAGTAGCGGTAAAGGCCGCCGATGACAAAAGGGCTGAGGATATCCTGGCCCTGAATATGAAAGGGATCTCGCTGATCGCCGACCACTTTATCATTTGCCACGGAAATTCCGATAAACAAGTGCAGGCTATCGCCAGGGAAATCAAGGAAAAGGCTGAGGAGAATGGCTATAGCGTGCGCAGGATCGAAGGATTGGATGAAGCGAAGTGGGTGTTAATCGATATTGGCGATGTTGTCGCCCATGTTTTCCACCGCGATGAGCGGACGTATTACAATCTTGAACGTCTTTGGGGAGATGCTCCTCTCGAAAACCTTTCGAGTGTCCTGAATCAATGAGTTACGGACATTTTGCCTACCTGTACGACGGCTTGATGGAAGAAGCGCCGTATGATGGTTGGGTGCGGCTGGTGCTTGACGCCTGGGAAAAATACGGTCCTTGCGGAGAGAAGTCCCTTCTGGATTTGGGCTGCGGAACTGGTGAACTGTCGCTCCGCTTCGCGAGGAACGGCTTTTCCGTTACCGGGGTGGACCTTTCGGCGGATATGCTCTCCGTCGCCCGGGCGAAATCGGAGGAAGCCGGTTTATCCATCCCGTTTTATGAACAGGACATGGCCCAGCTCGAATTGCCCGATAGCTATGGGGTTATTGGGATTTTCTGCGATTCCCTCAATTATTTAAGGAAAGAGGATGAAGTCAAAAGCACATTCAGCCATGCCTTAAGCCACCTGGCGCCAGGGGGGCTGCTGGTTTTTGATGTTCACTCGCCCCAAAAGATCGAAAGGGGTTTTGTGAACCATTCCTTTTCCCTTAATGGC
This sequence comes from Neobacillus piezotolerans, assembly GCF_003362805.1. Taxonomy (GTDB): domain Bacteria; phylum Bacillota; class Bacilli; order Bacillales; family Cytobacillaceae; genus Bacillus_D; species Bacillus_D piezotolerans. The sequence continues at coordinate 84,752 of NZ_QNQT01000010.1, read as the reverse complement.
GATTCCGTATCCTATATATGGGATAGCTTCAGCGGTGAAGAACCACTGAGCGTCGAGCATGAAATCAGCTTCTTCGTCCTTGATGAATCAGACGGACGATATGACCGCTTCGACGAAATGCACTATCAGCGGACCTATCCGCCGGAAACGTATCGGGACTGGCTCATGGAGGTTGGCTTCAAAGCTGTTTCCATCACGGCTGATTTTACAAATTCCGAACCAAAACCGGATTCCGAACGAATTTTCTTTATCGCAAAAAAATAACCATAAAAATGGCCAATCCTTTTTAAAGGGAATTGGCCATTTTTTTTTGAAAAAAAAGCAGGAAATACCTTTCCCGATGGTGAATTAGTTAGGAGCATACTGTTCTCCCGCTTTTTCTAAATCCTCTTTAAATTTCCCATGGGTGGCATCAAGAAGATCATGGAATAAATCTCCAAGCCCACTTTCAAGAACCTTTATTCCCTCTCCTGTAATACCGCCTTTCACACAAACCTTTTCCTGAAGAGCCGGCAATGTGTAATGGCCTTTTCTCAGCAGCTCTCCCATTCCGATTATCATGGCGCTGGCCAGTTCCGTCGCGGTATCCGGGTTTATCGCTGTTTTTTTGATTGCCGCTTCGATGAATCCCTGCAAAAGGAAGCTGAAAAATGCCGGACCGCAGCTGACAATATCGGAAGCGACACGAACAAATTGCTGCTCGATTTCAATTGGCGACGAAATGTTGGAAAGTAAATCAAAAACTCTTTTTTTCCACTCCGGGTCGCATTTTTCCCCATAGGTCATTAAACATGCGCCGGCCAACGCCCTGTTGGTAATGCTCGGGATCGCCCTGATCACGGAGCACTCCACCAAGGTTTCTATTTGGGCTGTACTAATTGGGCTTGTTATGGAAACAAGGCATTTTTCCTTTGTAAGAAGGGTGGTGATTTTACCAAGAAGCGAATGGATTTCCAATGGCTTCACACAAATAAAGACCATATCCGAATGACGGGCAACTTCTTCGGCCTTTTCGGCAACCTGTATGCCCGGATATACCTTCTTCAATTCCAATGCTTTCGCCATCGTCCTGTTGGCGACCATTAGGGACTCAGCTTTTATTGCCCTGCTGTCAAGAAAGGCTTCTGTAAGAATTCGCCCCATATTACCTGTCCCGATAATGCCGATATTCATCATTAATTCCCTCCTGGCCAAACGAATTCCATTACACTTTATGAATTGTACAAGCAAAATATACCATAAGGAGAGTTTTCGAATGAAAGAGTGGCTAATTAGGAATAAACTCTATTTAGCCGCGGCTGTTGCCGCATGCGCAATCTTTTTTTATTATAGCTTCCTCCGTGGGACTGTCCCGGAGGCGGAGGGGCACCCGGAACATTTTCCGGTCGTGGAGGAACGGACGGAATCTCCGGCCGCTGTCGCATTGGAGAAAGTCGAACAGATTCTCGTCGATGTAAAGGGGGAAGTGAAAAAACCGGGGGTTTACCGAGCGGAGAATGACGAGAGGGTCATAGATATGATTGAACGTGCCGGCGGCCTGACGGAAAAAGCGGATGCCGCCCAGGTGAACTTTGCCCAAAGGCTTGAAGACGAAATGGTCATCTATATACCCGAAAGAGGAAAAGGAGGGGAGCAGGCCATCCTGACGCCCGCTTCAACAGAGGATGGAAAAATCAACATTAATAAAGCCGACGCGGCGGCACTTCAGGAAATACCGGGAATTGGTCCAGCAAAAGCAGAGGCCATCATCGAATACCGTGAAAAAAACGGTCCCTTTAAGGAACCGTCCCAATTAAAGGAAATAAGCGGCATCGGGGAAAAGACGTTCGAAAAGCTCGAATCTTCCGTTACTGTCCGTTGACCTTACCCGATAAAGGAAGGTAAACTGGTAAGGACAAACAGCGAACATCGCATAAGGGGGAAAAGGAAATGGATAGAATTTCGTGGGACCAGTATTTTATGGCGCAAAGCCATTTGCTGGCTCTAAGAAGCACATGTACCCGGCTAACGGTAGGTGCGACAATCGTACGGGATAAACGGATCATTGCCGGCGGCTACAATGGCTCAATAGCCGGCGGGGAGCATTGTACCGACCATGGCTGCTATGTCATTGACCATCATTGCGTACGGACCATCCACGCTGAAATGAACGCGCTCCTGCAATGCGCCAAATTTGGCGTTCCCACGGATGGAGCTGAAATTTACGTTACCCACTTTCCTTGCCTGCAATGTTCCAAGGCGCTTATTCAGGCGGGTATTAAAACGGTCTATTTCGCGACGGATTATAAAAACCATCCTTATGCGGTTGAACTTTTTCAAAGGGCGAATGTAAAGACGGAGAAGGTGGAACTGAAAGAAACGGTCATTGATTTCAGCAAAATAGCCTCCCCACCCACGCTTACCCAGTAAACAAGCCGATAGTTCAATTTGCGCATCCTCCGTTTCGCGGCGGATGCGTGGATTGGAAGTGAAGGTAAAGCAACGCCGTAGAATACAAATTGAATAAAGTTGGAGGTAACCATGAAAAGGAAGTTCGTCCTCCTTGCCCCAGCGGCCCTATTTGGGACGATAGCCGCGTTTACTCCCCCCACCCCCATCCTTCTGACATTCCTCCTTTATCTTTTTTTCCTTATTAAAACGAAACAGTTTGGATTCCTGGATATAATCATTGTAATCGGGATTTTTATTGTATTTTTCGAATCTGGTTCAAATGCCATCCACGAAAACAGGACGCTGCTTTCCGGAAATGAGAGCGAGTTTTTCTTGAGTTTCAATGCAGGCGCAAAAATCGACGGCGATTCCTTTATGGCCGAAGCAGTCGAGAACAAGACTGGTGAGCATGTGATTGCATCATATAAAATAAAAACGGAACTGGAAAAAGAAGCGCTGGAGAGAGCCAGTTTCGTCGGAAGAAACTGCCGCCTGAGAGGGCAATTGGAACTTCCTTCAATGCGGAGAAACCCGGGCGCCTTCGATTACGGTGAATATTTAAACAAGCGCCATATTCATTGGATTGTGAAATTGGATTACGCCCCATTGGGAAATTGCGGCAAAGCTGCTGCTGGCATCATTGAGGTACTCGGCAAGATACGCGAGAGCGGAATAAAAGGAATGTCGGGGCAGCTTCCCAAGGAGACCGTTCCGGTTGCCGCCGCACTCCTTTATGGCGACCAGTCGTTGTTCACTACGGAGGTAAGCGCCGCGTATAGAAATTTGGGAATCACCCATCTTTTAGCCATCTCCGGCATGCAGGTGACGATTCTTGCGGGGCTTGCCCTATATGCCGGGCTCCGGATGGGCGCGACGCGTGAACGAATTTCAGGCTTGCTTATCCTCATCCTGCCTCTGTATGCAATCCTCGCGGGAGCGTCTCCTTCCGTAATCAGATCGGTCTTGATGGCCGAGATTCTCCTTCTTGCGAATATCCTGCCTAAATCCTTCCCTGTCAGCGCGGCCGATGCTCTGTCACTATCATTCGCGGTCTATTTAATCGCCGATTCGTTTGTCCTGTTCGATCCTGGCTTTCAGCTATCGTATGCAGTAACCTTTGCCCTTCTATTATCGGGCCGGGCGCTCAAGTCGATGCAAGGCGGCGGTTCGGCCATGCTGCTTTCCGGGACGATGGTTTCCCAAATTGCCGCACTTCCGATCCTTTTATTCCATTTTTATGGTATACCGCTCATTGGTACTGCGGCAAACCTAGTCTACATTCCACTTTACTCGTTCTTTATGGTGCCTGCGGTGTATAGTTTGTATCCTTTAAGCTTTCTGGGCAGGTTGTCGGAATCAGCGGCTTTTTTTGTGAATGAGGGGGTCATCCTTTCAGAACGCCTCGCGATTTTCCTGGCTAAAACCCCTATCCTTCTTAACCCGGGGCGCATGGGCTTGCCTTTAATCTGGTTTTATGGCGCCGCTGTTGTTTTTTCGCTGGTTGTTTGGGAAAAAGCGCAGCCCGGAAAAAAGGCAGCCGCCTTTCTTTGCATCCCGGTGATAATTTTGCTCCTTCATGTGACAATAATGCGGGAATCTCCTTCCGCAGGTGAAATCACGATGATAGATGTAGGCCAGGGCGATAGTATTTTGATTGAGCTTCCAAGCCATAAGGGGGTCTATCTTATTGATACAGGCGGTGCGGTTGATTTTTGGAAAAAGGAATGGCAGCGCCGCAAAAACGCTTTTGATCCTGGAAAAGATACAGTCATCCCGCTTCTGAAAGCAAAAGGGATTACGAAAATCGATAAGCTTATCCTGACACACGGCGATATGGACCATATCGGCGGAGCTTTGGCGGTCGTGGCTGAAATCGACATTGAGGAAATCATCATTCCCTCAATACAGGAAAAATCCGAATTGGAAAGAACAATTATCCGGCTCGCAGCTGAAAAGGGAATTCACATCCGTGAGGCGGAGCGGGGAGATTATTGGCAAGAGGGACCATACAGCTTCCATGTTCTTTCACCAAGAGAAGGCTACGAAGGGGAGCGGAATGGCGGTTCCTTATCCATTTACACCATACTTGGGGGAAAGGGCTGGTTTTTTGGCGGAGACTTGGATGAAAAAGGGGAAAATGAAATTACCGGAATGGCCCCCAGTTTGAGGGTCGATGTCCTTAAAGCGGGCCATCATGGGAGCAAAACATCATCTTCGGAACAATTCCTTGAAACATACCGGCCCAAAATAGTCCTGATTTCTGCGGGAGTAAAAAACCGTTTCGGCCATCCGAATGCTGAAACCTTGGGGCGCTTTGAAGAGATTGGGGCGAGGGTGTTTAGAACAGATCTCCATGGGGCGGTTACCTACACTTTTAACGGTAATTCTGGAACCTTTTCTACCTATTTGCCATACACTGGACCATCGAAAGAAATTAACAAGGATTAAGGCCATAATAAAAAGGCCGCGGCGGGCGGCCTTGGAAGGCATCCATTAAGAGCCAATGGCATGGATGACTGTCGCGATAATGAACATGGTTGCGAAAAATCCGAATGAAACAATGAAGCCAACCCCTGAATCAATCGCATCGTTCCGTTTGCTCTGGACGTTTTGTTCAAATTCGTTCACAAGCTTCCCCTCCCTATTTTCCATAATAGTATAAGCCATCCCATTAAAAAAATCCAGCATTGCCTGCCAGCTTGCTTATTGTCAGTACTTAACACAAATAAGTTACATGGCCATGGCGAAATATAAAAGCAATAAGGCGTTCCGCCGGCAAGACAAGACCCGGGGCTTGCCAGGCCGGCGTTCATATAAAATGGGGATCGGGCCATGGAGCACCCGATTCCCTTTGAATGCTTGAAAAATTGGACGGGCTTCTTTAGGATAGAGAGAGAAGAAAGGCGTATTTCCGTTTGGGAGAGTTGCGATAATGGTAATGGAATTATGGAAACAAATAAAGGCGAAGCAATTTTCCCCTGTCTATTTGCTGTTTGGGACAGAATCATTTTTAATGAGGGAAACTGGCCAGCTTTTGCTTGAACAGGTGCTTGGCGATGAACGGGACTTTAACTTTTCAACATATGACATGGAGGAATCGCCTATCGAAGCGGCGATTGAAGATGCGGAAACGTTTCCTTTTTTGGGTGAAAAAAAGATTGTTTTTGTCCAAAACCCAGTCTTTTTAACCGCGGAAAAGCAAAAGGAAAAAATCACGCACAACCTCGCCAGGCTGGAAGCATACTTAAAAGAGCCGGCGCCGTATACAATTCTTGTGTTCTTTGCTCCATATGAAAAGCTGGATGAGAGGAAAAAGGTTACAAAGGAATTAAAGAAGGCTGCGGCAGCCGCCGAGCTAAAAAAGCTTTCGGAACCCGAAGTGAAGCAATGGATTGCCGGACAGGCGAAACGCAAGGGGTTTACAATGGATCCGGAGGCGGTGGAAATCGTTGCCTCGCTTGCCGGAACCAATCTCTTCATGCTGTCGAATGAATTGGACAAGCTTGCACTGTATGCCGGGTCCGGCGGCAGGATTGATGCGCAGACCGCCGAAATGCTCATACCGAAATCACTTGAACAAAATATATTCAGCTTAACGGACAAGGTTGTCCAGCGAAAAACGGGTGACGCGCTCCGGATTTATTATGATTTGGTCAAGCAGAATGAAGAGCCGATCAAAATTCTCGCCCTATTGGCAGGCCAATTCAGGCTGATTTATCAAATAAAGGAACTGGCAAGGAAAGGATATGGGCAGCAGCAGATAGCAGGCTTGCTTAAAGTCCATCCCTACAGGGTCAAGATGGCGGCGGGGCTAGCGGGCAGGTTTTCTGATGAAGAACTCACGGGGATGATTGGACAGCTAGCTGAAGCGGATTATCTTATGAAAACTGGTGGAGCCGATAAATCCCTCCTCGTTGAATTGTTCCTCATGAAGCTAGGGAGACCATCGTAATAATAAAAGTGAAAGCGCCCTTTAGAAGGGCACTTTTCCTTCGTGCGATGCTATGCTGCCGAAGCATACCTTGTGGAATTCGACATAAAAAAACAGCCTGCTCCCATTCTGGGAAGCAGGCTTTCTCACTCTTATAGAGAGTTGATTTTCTTTGCAAGGCGGGATTTTTTGCGGGCTGCAGCATTTTTATGGATAAGGCCTTTCGAAGCAGCTTTATCCAGCTTGCTCACAGCATCGGCAAAAACTTCCTTCGCAGCAGTGCTGTCGTTAACTGTAATCGCAGCTTCAGCTTTTTTAACAGCAGTACGCATTGTAGACTTAACAGCTGTATTTTGAGCGTTGTTAGCTTGGTTGGTTTTCACACGCTTGATAGCAGATTTAATGTTTGGCATTCCATTCACCTCCTAAAAAAAGACCCGAGACACTTCTATGAACTCGACTTTCACTTCCATAAACATAAATAGGAACAAAAGATATTCTATCAAACGCCCGCCCATATTGCAATACTCCAGTTGCAAATTGTGTAAAACCAAATTCCTTGACAGCCTGAATGAATTGCCCGAGGGCTGGAAAATATATAAAGTAACATGAATTGGCAATTTAAATAGACTTGGGGGCATACGTGCATGAGTGAAACAATTGATGTTAGCAAATATGGACTCAGGACAGACCTCGCTGTGGAAGCAAGGGAAATGGCTATCGCGGGAAGTCAGGGTACAATAGGGCAGGAACGGAACGTATCGGAGATCGAGGGAGTCATCATAAAAGAAAAGGAAGTCGATGGGATGAAGGTTTCCCTTGTGGAAATTACACCCGAAGGGCAGAAGCAGGTCGGAAAAAAGCCTGGTAGATACCTTACGATTGAAGTGGCCGGCATCCGCCAGCAAGATACCGAGCTTCAGGAAAGGGTAGGGAAATTATTTTCAGATGAATTCGCCGGTTTTCTTGAGAGCGCCGGAATTGGGAAGGAAGACTCATGCCTTGTTGTCGGCCTTGGGAATTGGAATGTTACGCCCGATGCGCTTGGTCCGATCGTCTGCGAGAATCTTCTGGTGACGAGGCATCTCTTTGACCTTCAACCGGAGAATGTCAAGGAAGGCTACCGTTCGGTCAGCGCGCTTTCTCCAGGTGTTATGGGCTTAACTGGAATAGAAACAAGCGATATTATTTCCGGGGTTGTCGCAAAGACAAAACCGGGCTTTGTAATTGCGATCGATGCGCTCGCTTCGAGGTCGATTGAACGAGTCAATTCAACCATCCAAATCTCTGATACAGGCATCCATCCCGGTTCTGGAGTTGGTAACAAGCGGAAAGAACTCAGCAAGGAAACGCTAGGCATTCCCGTCATAGCGATAGGCGTTCCGACGGTCGTGGATGCGGTTTCCATAACAAGCGACGCCATCGATTTTGTACTGAAGCATTTTGGCAAGGAAATGAGGGAAGGTAACAAGCCATCAAGATCGCTCGTCCCAGCCGGCATGACATTTGGGAAAAAGACAAAACTGACAAACGAAGACCTGCCTGGTGAGGAACACAGAAAAACGTTCCTTGGCATTGTTGGCACCCTTGAGGAAGAAGAGAAGCGACAGCTGATCCACGAGGTGCTTGCCCCGCTCGGGCATAACCTGATGGTCACTCCAAAAGAAGTCGATGTATTCATTGAGGACATGGCGAATTTAATAGCGACTGGATTGAATTCAGCGCTTCACACTGAAGTGAATGAAGGGAACGCGGGCTATTATACGAGGTAAGGATCAGGTTCTACCAACTCTATCGGCGTCATATGATTTACTAGAAATCGGGTTCCAAGCATTGACTGTTTGGAACCGCTGGTGAATCAATCGGCGGGATGGTGGGACGATGAAATATAGATCGAACAATGCGCTAATAATATCAGGGACAGGCGTGGCAAAGGGAATCGCGCTGCTGGCCCTCTTCCTTTTTGGCAGTTTTTCCGCGAGCGGGCTCCTTGCCTCCCTTGGCGGAGAGAATCCCATGGACTTAGGCCAATCAACTGGAAAAATAAATACGGATTTGCTTTTCCAGTTTCCGGGGTGGGAGAACCATTATTTCACGGCCCGGGAGGGAGAAGGGGGCAGCCCTAAGTTGGCCAATCTTTTTTTATCCATTTCGGCAAACATCCAGCTTGACGATCCGAGGAGCCTGCTGGGGAGGGAGCTGCCTGGTTTTTATTTATTCGATAGCTGGATTGCCGTCGCGGGGGAAGGGACAAATTATACGAATATGCCGATTGAATCAGCTCCGCCAATTGAAATAATGAAGGCGGAACGGGAAGCGGCGCTTCAGAATCTGAGTGAAATTCCTTCCTCCGGCAGCAATGAAAGTCCGCCTTCAGCCAGATGGAAAGAGGGCGTGTTCATTTATTTCTCCCATAACAGGGAGTCTTATTTGCCCTACTTGAAAGGCGTAAAAGACCCAAACAGCGCCTACCATTCAAAAATCAACGTCACACAAATCGGGAATGTGCTGAAGAAAGGCCTTGAAGCAAGGGGTATTGGGACGACTGTTGATAAAACAGACATCAATAAAAACCTGCTTGCCAAGAAATTGGGATATGAGCAATCGTATTCGGAAGCAAGGAATATTGTCAAAGAAGCGATGGCTGCGAACAAGGAACAATATTATATTGACATACACAGGGATTCAAAACGGAAAAAAGACACAACCAAACTAATTAACGGTGCTTCCTATGCAAAGCTGGCATTCATTATCGGCGGCGATAATCCAAACTACAAAAAGAATTTGCGATTAGCAAAAGACCTTCACGAGCAGCTCGAAAAGAACTACAAGGGGCTGAGCACCGGTGTGTGGGTAAAAAAAGGAAAGGGAACAAACGGAAAATACAACCAGGATTTATCGGGCAACGCCATCCTCGTTGAATTTGGCGGAGTCGATAATACATTCGAGGAGCTTAACCGTTCCGCTGAAGCATTTGCCGATGTATTCGCCGATTATTTCTGGCAGGCTGAGAGTGTAGGAAACCCCATTGAACAGCCTGCGGATAAAAAATAGTAGGAGGGATCGGCATGAAGCTTTATATAGTAAAAGCCCTCGGCCTTACCGCCCTCATGTTCGCTCTGACCCTTGGGGGTATGCAGGCGGCAAATGATGGAATCAGCCGTATAAAGGGATATGGGGATCCGGCCTTCAGGCAGCCTGTTTCAGTTGAAAAAGATGGCCCAGGAGAATTGAAAGTCGCCATTATGGGCGGGGATGGAAAGACCCTCCGTTTTAATGAAGGAAATGGGAAAGAAACGGACAGCTTCAATTTCTTTTCATCAATGGGCAAGGCACTGACCAGTGTTTTGTCAGGAGCGGTACGGGGAATACTGGAGTTTTTTTCACAGTGATGCACCATTTTTGCGTCCGGGTATAGACCACGGGCGCTTTTTGTTTTTCTTTCGGATATACCGTAAGGTCAGTCATTCTTTCCGGCCATTTCCATTGCATGGTTAAACCTGCGCACAACTCTCGGGGGCTCCCCGCACTTTTCATTGAAAGTTGAATTTTGTGCTGATATAATCAAAAATAGTCTACATGTGCGTAAAACAGGAGTGAACCCCATTGAATAGAGAAGATCGTTTGAAAAGGCAGTCGAGAATCAGGAACTTTTCGATCATTGCCCATATTGACCATGGCAAGTCGACGCTTGCCGACAGGATTTTGGAAAAAACAAATGCATTGACTTCGCGCGAAATGAAGGACCAGCTGCTTGACTCCATGGACCTTGAGCGTGAGCGCGGCATTACGATTAAGCTTAACGCCGTCCAGTTGAAATATAAGGCAAAAGACGGGGAAGACTATATTTTCCATTTAATCGATACTCCGGGACACGTGGACTTCACGTATGAGGTTTCACGGAGCCTTGCCGCCTGCGAAGGCGCTATCCTTGTCGTGGATGCGGCGCAGGGGATAGAAGCCCAAACGCTTGCGAACGTCTATCTTGCCCTAGATAATGACCTGGAAATCCTTCCGGTTATCAATAAAATCGATTTGCCGAGTGCCGACCCGGAGCGGGTCCGAAATGAAATTGAAGATGTAATTGGACTCGATGCTTCCGAGGCAGTCCTTGCTTCAGCCAAAGCAGGCATCGGAATTGAAGACATCCTGGAACAGGTTGTCAAACAGGTCCCAGCCCCATCAGGAGATCCGGAAGCGCCATTAAAAGCGTTGATTTTCGACTCCCTTTACGATGCATACCGCGGCGTTGTCGCTTATATCAGGGTGGTCGACGGAACGGTCAAGGTCGGCGATAAAGTTAAAATGATGGCTACCGGTAAAGAATTCGAAGTAAACGAAGTCGGTGTGTTCGCGCCAAAAGCGGAAGCGCGTGAGGAATTGACAGTCGGAGATGTCGGCTTCCTTACCGCTTCGATTAAAAATGTGGGCGATACGAGGGTTGGTGACACGATTACCAACGCCAAGGGCGGAGTTACCGAACCGCTCCCAGGCTACCGTAAATTGAATCCGATGGTTTACTGCGGTTTGTATCCAATCGATTCCGCAAAGTTTAACGATTTGCGTGAAGCCCTTGAAAAACTCCAATTAAACGACGCGGCCCTCCAGTTCGAGCCGGAAACGTCCCAGGCGCTTGGATTCGGTTTCCGTTGCGGATTCCTCGGCCTTCTCCATATGGAAATCATTCAGGAGCGTATTGAGCGCGAGTTTAAAATCGACCTGATTACGACAGCTCCGAGCGTAATTTATCACGTCATTATGACGGATGGCACCGAGCTGAATGTGGACAACCCATCAAATATGCCGGATCCACAGAAAATCGACCGTGTTGAAGAGCCTTATGTAAAGGCGACCATGATGGCCCCAAATGATTATGTCGGCGCGATTATGGAACTTTGCCAGCATAAAAGGGGTATTTTCATCGATATGCAGTACCTGGATGAAAATCGTGTCAGCATTGTATATGAAATTCCGCTCGCGGAAATTGTTTATGACTTCTTCGACCAGCTCAAGTCGAATACGAGGGGCTATGCTTCCTTCGACTATGAGTTGATTGGCTACAAGCCATCGAAGCTTGTCAAAATGGACATTTTGCTGAACACGGAAAAGGTTGATGCCCTCAGCTTCATCGTCCATAGGGATTTTGCCTATGAACGGGGAAAGACAATTGTTGAAAAGCTGAAAGATCTGATACCAAGGCAGCAATTCGAAGTGCCAATACAGGCCGCCATTGGACAAAAAATTGTCGCGAGGTCAACGATAAAGGCAATGCGCAAAAACGTTCTCGCCAAATGTTATGGCGGGGACATTTCCCGGAAGAGGAAGCTTCTTGAGAAGCAGAAGGAAGGGAAAAAGCGGATGAAACAGGTCGGCTCTGTTGAAGTTCCGCAGGAAGCATTCATGGCCGTCCTTAAAATGGATGACAACGGCCCTAAAAAGTAAAGAGTTAATCAGATGGCAGGCATCCGCCCATATTAGGCGGAGCCTGCCTTTTTTTGTGGTAAGGACAACTATAATATCGGACATTGTCCAGAAATAGAATCGCAGGGACACCAAGGAAAACTCCTAAGAATTATCATCGCAGAGACACACGATCTTTGTGTCTCGAAGGCGCTCGCGCATTTTGTTCCGGTTAAGGAAGCTTTTATGCGATTAAGCGAGTTTTTTTCCAACAGGGGGTTCGTTCATCACGGGTTTGCAAGCGAGTTGCCGAAGAGCCAGCCAGTTTTAAAAAACAGATGCCCTGTTTTGAAGTGTGTGCTCTTATAAAACTTGCAGTTTGTTCACCTATTGCCACCTTGAATGGGTAGGTAACCGGGGTGCCGGGAGTTGGAAAGGTGACAGGATAATTACAAACCCGGATAAGTTGTCCGAAAACCCGGATAAGTGGCGTGAAAACCCGGATAAGTGCCTCGAAAACCTGGATATTTTTTCCCGCAAGAAAAACTGTTCCCAAAAGTCCACGAATGAACCTCATTTTTTGGCGGGCATTATCCGTTTTGTCCTTTGTGAATGCCGCCGCACCTTTTCCTCTGAACGGTTCGGAAATCGCGGAGCAGCATGATTTACACTAAATTAAGGAAAAAAGCTAAAAATTTAATATTTTTGCAATGTAACCCATTTCAATTTTATTCGATTGCAATCCTGGAAGGACTATACTTCAAATGAAGTCAGGGTTTGTCCTTTTATTTGGTTTGCTATTTTCGGCCAGCCTCGAGGGCAATAAGCTTAAAATTTATTAACCGGGGTGATAGAAAAGTGATTTATACGATTATTAAAAAGAATTCCTATCAAGATTCAATCAACCTCATGTTGTTGACAAATGCGATTTCAGCTACTGAAGGCATCAACAAGGCGCAGATCATGATGGGAACGCCTGCGAACAAAGATATTTTTAAAGCGGCGGGATTGCACTCTGAAGAATTGGAAGCAGCCCAGCCAAACGATATGGCGATTGTAATCGACACGGATGATGAAAAGAAGATTGATGAAGTTCTTGAAAAGGTTGAACAATATCTGCAAAACCAGGCAATGACGAATAAAGGCAATGAATTTGAAACAGTCAGGACATGGGACAGGGCCATAAAGGCGCTTCCGGAAGCGACTGTGGCGCTCATTTCGGTTCCTGGAACTTATGCAGCCGAAGAAGCGGATAAAGCGCTTGATCTGGGCTTGCACCCCTTCATTTTCAGTGATAACGTCTCGCTTGAAGAAGAAGTAAGGCTTAAGAAAAAAGCCCATGAAAAAGGCCTTCTTGTAATGGGTCCGGATTGTGGTACAGGCATTCTGGATGGCATCCCGATTGCTTTCGCCAATGTTATCAACAAAGGCAGAATTGGAATTGTCGGAGCTTCCGGTACAGGAATCCAGGAAGTAACCGCAATCATTGACCGCCTTGGCGAAGGCGTAAGCCATGCAATCGGCACCGGCGGGCGCGATTTGAAAGAACCGGTTGGGGCAATCACGATGATGGACGGAATCCGCTCTCTGGAAGCCCACAGGCAAACTGAGGTGATTTGTGTCATTTCCAAGCCGCCCGCAAAAGAAGTCCGCAATGAAGTTGTCGACCTGCTTCAAGCTGTCTCAAAACCTGTAGTCGCGATTTTCCTTGGCGAAAAACCTGCACAGTATGAAGGAAATGTCTATCAAGCATATACATTGGAAGAAACCGCGCGGATTGCTGTAGACCTTGCGAAAGGAAACGAAGTAAAACCGGATTATAATGCCGGCTCCTATGAAGTGGACAATATTGACCTAAAGCCAGGACAAACAGCAATCAAAGGCCTTTACTCTGGCGGTACCCTTGCCTCTGAGGCTGCTGTGCTTATTTCCGACGCGCTTGGACTTGGAACGGATATTAAGAACGAAGACGGCTATGTCTTAAAGCATGACGGCCATGTTGTTGTAGACCTTGGTGATGATAAGTACACCCAAGGAAAGCCACACCCAATGATCGACCCTGAAACACGCGCCAGGTTTATTGAAGAGGCTGCCGCAGATGAACACACCGCAGTCATCCTCCTCGATTTGGTTCTTGGCTACGGATCGCATGATGATATGGCCAGCGCATTGTTGCCATCGATTAATAAGGCTGTTTCCCATGCAAAAGAACAAGGCAGGAAGATCCATGTCGTTGCATCTGTCTGTGGAACCGAAAACGATCCACAAGACTACCAGGAGCAAAAGAAACTTCTCACCGAAGCAGGAATCATTTTAAAGGACAGCAATAACCAGGCTGTTCGCACCGCGCTTGCCATCGTAGGCCAAAAGGTTAACGATGTGGAGAAAGCCCACGTTGAATCGGCCGTGCCGGCAAGAGGATTCAACCTTGAAGTTTCAAAGGAAATGGAAGCACTCGTGAACAATAAGCCAGCCGTGATTAACGTAGGCCTTAAAAGTTTTACAAATTCAATTACCGCTTTCGGGGGACGGGTCGTTCAGTTTGACTGGAGGCCGGTTGCTGGAGGAAACGCGAAAATGAGGAAAATCTTAAGCCTGCTTAAATAAGTTGCTATACAGGATTGTAACCAAACTATAATGATTGGGAGGATTCTTCATGCAATACAAATCTATGGATGAAGCAAACAAGGCAGTTATTGAAAAAATTTCAGGATCAGCTCCATTCCTTGTCGATGTTGTGCCTGCAAAGGAAAAAATTAAAGAATTAAACGAAGGCAAAGTCCTCCTTCACGCGGGACCGCCAATCAAGTGGGAAGACATGACCGGCCCCATGCAGGGCTCCTGCATCGGCGCTTCCCTTTTCGAAGGCTGGGCGGAAACCGAAGAAGAAGCGGTCCGCGCGCTTGAAAACGGCGAAGTGAAATTCATCCCTTGCCACCACGTCAACGCCGTTGGCCCAATGGGAGGAATCACCTCCGCGAATATGCCGGTTTTCGTCGTTGAAAACCGTTCTGAAGGAAATGAAGCTTACTGCATCATGAACGAAGGAATTGGGAAAGTGCTCCGCTTTGGCGCTTTTTCCGACGAAGTTATCAATCGCCTTAAGTGGATGCAGAATGTTTTGGGACCAACCATCTCCAAAGCGCTGAAGCTCACTGAAAACGGACTGAACATGAACGTTATCATCGCAAAAGCGATTACGATGGGAGATGAGTTCCACCAGCGGAACATTGCCGCTTCACTTATTTTCCTAAAAGAAATCAGCCCGTACATCGTTGAGCTGGACATCGATGACAATGACAAAAAAGCAGTCATCAAGTTCCTTGCCGATACGGACCAGTTCTTCCTGAATATCATGATGGCAACTAGCAAGGCTGTCCTTGACGGAGCGAGAACAATCCAGGAAGGTACAGTTGTAACAGCAATGTGCCGAAATGGGAAGGATTTCGGAATCCGCATCAGCGGCATGGGCGATGAGTGGTTTACCGCTCCCGTAAACACACCGCAGGGACTTTTCTTCACCGGTTATTCCCAGGACGACGCCAACCCGGATATCGGGGACAGCGCGATTACTGAAACTTTTGGAGTCGGCGGAATGGCGATGATCGCGGCGCCTGGCGTAACACGATTTGTCGGTGCCGGCGGATTCCAGGACGCACTTTCCACTAGCAATGAAATGATGGAAATCTGCATCGACCAAAACAGCAACTTTACGATTCCAACATGGGATTTCCAAGGAACATGCCTAGGGATTGACGCTAGGAAGGTAGTCGAAACCGGGATTGAACCAGTTATCAACACCGGCATTGCCCACAAGAAAGCGGGAGTAGGCCAGGTTGGCGCGGGAACCGTCCGCGCTCCAATAGGATGCTTTGAAAAAGCACTGGAAGCCTATGCGATCAAATTGGGCCTGTTTGATCCGGAAGAATAACAAGCTAGGAAAATACAACTGGAAAATGAGGAATATCTCCAATAATATTCCTCTTTTCCTTTATTGAAAGATAAGAATGTATAAAATTTGTCTAGCTCTAGCGCCTAGTGTGCTTTGGTCACCTCGCTACGATAAGTCAACATTGGGGCCTCCACTCCATACGCCGCTGAACGGGCGCTTGCGCTTTTCTTAATAAACGGAGGAATTTATCCATGTCACAAAAGGTAGTCGTCGCATTGGGCGGGAACGCCATCCTGCAGCCAAAACAGGAAGCAACCTATGAAAATCAGCTTCAGAATGTCCAAAAAAGCAGCGAAATCATCGCACGCATCGTTAAAAATGGCCATACTGTCATCGTAACCCACGGAAACGGGCCTCAGGTTGGCAACATTCTCCGCCAAAATGAGGAAGCGAAGGATGTCGTTCCTCCATTCCCGCTTGATGTGTGCAGCGCTGAATCACAGGGTTTTATCGGCTATATGATGGAGCAGACATTAAAAAACGAGCTCCGCAAACTTGGACTCGACAACCCAGTTGTCAGCCTGTTGACGGAAACAGAAGTTTCAAAGGATGATCCGGCATTCGAGGATCCTTCTAAGCCAATTGGCGTTTTCTTCTCGGAAGAAGAAGCGAAGGAACTTGCCGAGGAAAAGAACTGGGTTGTCAAGGAAGACGCCGGCCGTGGTTGGAGGCGTGTTGTCGCTTCCCCAATGCCAAAGTCGATTCTCGGCTCAGATATTATTAAAAAATTGACCGATGACCGCGTAATCGTTATCGCGGCTGGCGGCGGAGGGATACCGGTCGTCAAAAACGAAGACGGCACACTTACCGGGATTGAAGCGGTCATCGACAAAGACCGCAGCGGTTTCAGGCTTGCGGAGGAAGTTAAATCAGATGTATTCATGATTTTGACGGATGTACAGAATGTCTATGTAAATTATGGAAAGCCTGACCAGAAAGCGTTGACTCATGTTACTCTAGAGGAAGCGAAAAGATATGTTGAAGATGGCCAATTTTCTGCGGGAAGCATGGGGCCGAAAATGGAGGCTGCCATTAAATTCGCGGAGCAGGGCGGCCGCGCCATCATTTGCTCACTGGATCAGGCTGACCTGGCCATGGAAGGTAAAGCAGGCACGCATATTACAAAATAAGCACATTTTCAAAAGAACATGGTATCTGTCCGGGGTTAGTTATACACTAAAGCTTGGGCGGATGCCTTTTTATTAATAAAAGAATGAAAAAATTTGTATGGCTCCTGCACTACAGTAAGTTCGGAAAGTTGTCCTCAGCTCGCCGCAAAGCCGCTTGGAAGCAGCTTAAAGCAGTTGTTTCATGCCAGTCCTGTCAAGCGTAAACGGGTGTGTCCACTTTTTTTAATTATCAAAGGGGAGGGCGGAAGATGAAGGAAGCCCGCTCATTTAAAAAAGAACTGATATATTCCTTTTTAACTATCGCTTTTTTCTCGATTGCGTTTCTTGGAGTTTTCCAGATCTATCAATTATCTTCGCTGGTGAATGAAAATCAAAAGAGCCAGTCGAAAACAACGAAATTTCTCGCCGATTATATTAGCAATTATGTATCGGAACATAAAAAAGTCATCCAGACCGAAGCACTGAATGCGGGGCGGCTTTTTAAAGAAGGCGACATGCAGGCAATTCAATCACAACTGAAGGATATAAAGACGAATTATCCCGGTTTCGTCAATATGTATGTCGGCGACACAAGGGGCCAATCCCTCGTTTTTTATCCGGAAGTATATACCGATGGTGCCAAAAGGGGAAATCTCAATTTCAGCGATCGGTCGTATTATAAGGAATTGTTAAAAACAAAGAAAACGGTTGTTTCCCCCGTTTTCCATGGCCGGGGAGGAACCGACATGCTTCTGGTCACAATTGTGTCCCCGCTCCTGGATGAAAAGGAGGAAATGATTGGCTATGTACTCGGCGCGCTCGACTTGAATGCTTTGGGCGAGCACATCCAAAGGCGGAACTTTGGAGAAGAAGGGTATACGGTAGTCATTGACCAGGAAAAGAATGTTATCGTCCATCCCCGTTTCGATCCTAGGAGGGAGCTTGTCAATCTTTCGAAATCCGAGATTGCGGGATACATCGATTCCAATAAAGCAGATCGGGGAAGCCGTTTTTTCAACCTGAAGGACCCAAGCGAGAATATTTATATTACCTATGAAAAAGTTTCGCCTCTTAATTGGACCGTCTGGGTTGCCAAACCTACCGATGTAATTACAAAAACATATAAGAATGCCATTATGACCATCCTGGTGTTCCTTCTTCTTACAGCTTTCGTCATGGTTGGCGTATCCCTCGTCCTAACGAATAGGCTTGAAAAATCAATCCATAGGCTGCTGGATTACATTAAGGATTATACAAAGGGGGTTAAGGAAAAGGATTCGAAGCCCCAGAAGATCCAGGGACCAAAAGAAATGAAAGAGCTTTTCTATTATTTTAATAATATGATTGACGAAGTTGAAAAAAATAAAAGAGGTTTGATGAAGCTGAACAGGGAGCTTGAGGCGAGGGTTCAGGAACGGACAGGCATTCTCGAAAAGAAGAATTCCGAGCTAAAAGCGGTCAATAAACTAATCACTTCGGTTTCGACCGATAAGGATCTTGCCCATTTCATTCAATATTGCCTTCAGGAAATTGAACAATTCATGGACTACTCGATCCATGTTTGTTTTAACGATCTTGCAGTAACCAACAGGAGGATCTTCACAAACCAAAATTTAATGCACTATTTAAACAGCCATATGGTTGGTGAGCAGCAGTACATGGAACCAATCCAAATCGAAAAAAATAATCGCGGTTTCCTGGTGGTAGACCTTTCCGGAAGGCAGTCCATCACTGTAAGCGACCAGGAATTCCTCCGTACATTTGCCGGCTCGCTGGCCGTCATGCTCCAGAACAAGTTCCTGTTTGAAGAGACAAGGAACAAGCATGCCGTACTTAAGGCTGTTCTTGAGAGTATGTCCGAAGGCCTGATGCTTTTGAATAACCAAAAAGAAGTTGAATATGTGAATGAATTCTTCCTGAATGTGGTCTCGCTTGAAGACAGCGGCAAACAAGGGGATGAAGTTGGAGTGGGCGAAAAAGTTCTCGCCAATTTCGACGATGTTTTTAACCGGCTTTTGCTGCTGTTCGATGTGGATAAGGAAGATTTGACAGCTTTTTTCGCGGATGACATAGGGGAACTGAAGCTTGAGTATAAGCAGTCATCCAAAAAATCCAAATATTATTTACTCCACAACTTTTCTGTCATGCTCGATGAAGAGGAAATTGGCGAAGGGCTCGTGCTTCGGGACATTACGAAAGAAGAAGAAATCGACCTGTTGAAAAACAATCTGATTTCGCTGACCTCCCACGAATTCAAGACGCCAATCACGACCATTAAAGGCGGCGTTGAAACATTGCTTCGTTCCGAAGTGGAGTGGGATCCAGAATTCAAGCAGGAAATTTTGGAAGGAGTCCACGAGGATATTGAACGGATTGAACATCTTGTGAATGATTGGCTCGATATTTCAAAAATAGATTCCGGTACAATGTATGTGGAGCGGAATACAATCCGCGCCGACCACATCATTGAGCTATCCATGGAACTCATTCCGGAGCAGCTGACGGAAGATGCCATCCTTACGTTCGATAACCGGCTTAGGGAAGGCTTTACATTTTTCGCGGATAAAATGCGCGTCCAGCAAGTGCTTATCAATTTAATAACCAATGCGCTTCGGTACAATGATTCAAGCCCAAAGACAATCGTCATTACCCTCGACCGGGAAGAAGGCTATACCACGATTTCGGTGGCTGATAATGGAATTGGCATATCGGATGACCAGCTGGAGAAGATTTTCAACCGTTTTTATCAGGTTGATGTAACGGCGACAAGGAGGACTGGCGGAACGGGACTTGGCCTTGCGATTTGCACAGGCATCATGGAAGCCCATGAAGGAAAAATAAAGGTCCAAAGCAATCCTGGGAACGGCAGTGTCTTTACGTTATATTTTCCTGAAAAGGAAGGAGAAGAATAAGGTGAAAAACCAAAAGATTTGCATTGTTGACGATGAATTGAAAATTCTCAGATTCGTATCCGCGAATCTGAAATCGATAGGGTATGAAGTTTCGACAGTTACCTCGGGTGATGAATTATTCGAGAAGTTCGACCTCATTTCGCCCGATTTGATCCTGCTCGACATTATGATGCCCGGGCAGGATGGCTTCTTTGTTTTGGAGAAACTGCGAAAGTTCTCGGATGTTCCGGTCATCATGCTGACAGCAAGGAGCAACCCGAAGGATAAGGTCCAGGGGCTGAATGTCGGGGCGGATGACTACCTAACAAAACCGTTTTCGCTTGATGAGCTTTTCGCCAGGGTTAATGCCGTTTTGCGGAGAAGCCAGTCGGCAGCCAATTCAGAAACGAAGAAGACCCAGACATCCGTGGTCCGGACCGGGGAACTGACCATCGATATGGGCAGCAGCCGTTGCTGGATTAGGGACAAGGAGTTCAAGCTAACCCATACCGAATATTCCGTCATGGAAATCCTTTCCCTGAACCTTGATAAGGTTGTTCCCCATGAGACATTGCTGTCCGAAGTTTGGGGGCCGCAATACCGAGATGATATCGATTACCTGCGCGTTGGCATCGCGAGGATCAGGAAAAAGCTTAAGGACGCCCTCGGCACAAAAGAAGATTATATCGCAACCTACCCAGGCCTGGGATATATGCTTAGGAGCATTCCACAGGAGTAAAGGTTGGCAACCCGTACCGCATTAGCGCAGTACGGGTTTTTTTACGCCTTTGGAATAAATGTTTTCATTTTACTCCTTGATCGATCTGGCCTCATTTTTTGTTTTTTGCAAAAGAACGAAACTTTTTAACAGATTTTAATCTTTTTGCAATGCCATGGCTTCCAAATTTTATTCGTCTGCAATGCACTATGCCGTATATTGAAAGTGGAATGACGCAATAGTATTTTTTTAATGGCAATTCACCATAAGAAAGTCAGGAGGAAGGAAAAATGGAAAAAAGTGCAAATCGAAATGTGGCCCCGGAAGCCTCCCAAAAGGGTATTCCTTATTGGATTAAAATCGTAACGGTTTTCTTCTTGGGCTGGATTGCGATCTATGCGACACGCGCAATTTTGAACCCGATTATGGGAAATATCGAGCAAGAATTCAATTTAACCGCGGCCCAGCTAGGATTAATTAGCAGTATCTTCTTCATCGGCTATGCGGGAATGAACGTACCTTCCGGGATTCTCGGAGATAAGATCGGCAAGAAAAAAGTATTGGTCCCAGGCTTTATCCTTTTCGGTATCCTTGCAGCTGTTACAGGCTCAATGACAACATTCGGAACATTCATGTTTGCCTGGCTGCTAGTCGGGATTTTCCAAGGTTTCTATTACGGCCCTCAGTATGGCCTTTCATCCGAAGCCATTCCGGCAAAGCATATCACTGTGGGCAGCGCGATTATTAACAGCGGTATGGCTTTTGGTTTGTCATTAGGTTATTTCATTTCCAGCTATACGGTTGATACTCTTGGAATGAGCTGGAGAGCTCCATTCTATGTTATTGCGATCCCAGTCGTGCTAATTGGCCTTGCCATGTGGTGGGTCATTAAAGACAAACCAAAAACAGCAGAGCAGAAAGCAAGTGAAAATGGCGGCAAAAAGTTAAAGGCTAAAGATCTCTTCAGCAGAAACCTTATCTTCGCTTACATTACAATTTTCTGTGCAATCTATGCTTTCTTCGTTGTTGTTACTTGGATTCCTTATTATCTGCAGCATGCCCGCGGAATTGAAGGAACAGAAGTAGCAGTTGTATCATCTTTAGTTCCATGGGCAGCAATCCCGGGTTCCATCCTGTTCAGCTGGATTGCTGACAGAATGGGTAAACGCCGTCCGGTCCTGTTGGTTATGATTCCACTTTCAATCATTGCAATCGTTTCGATCGTTGCCTTCGACAGCATGTATGTCCTTTATGCTGCGCTAATCGGCTACGGTATCTTTGGTAAAATTAGCACCAACCCAGTCCTTGTCGCCGTTGTTGCTGACAATGCCCCTAAGCATGCTTTGGGTACGGCGTTTGGGGTATATAACTTCATCGGTATGTGCGGTTCCATACTGGCTCCGTATATTACAGGCTGGCTTACAGACAAAACAGGAACACTGAACGCAGGATTCTATTTTGCGGGTATCCTTCTTGCAATCGCCCTTATTTCTGTTATGTTCATCAGGGAAGATAACAGGCCGAACGTTGAAGGTGCGGCTGCGAAATAAATCTCATTTGCAGATAAGCCTTATAAAAGACAGAAGAGAAGCGGGAAGCTTATGTTTCCTGCTTCTTATTTTTTTGTCCTCTTGTAGTATAATGGTTTAATATGTTTTTTTATTTTGGAGTGATAAACGTGAATCATTTGAGTTATACGGCGCCAACCGCCGCCTATATCCATATTCCATTTTGCCAGCATATTTGCCATTACTGCGATTTTAATAAATTTTTCCTGCAGGGCCAGCCTGTAAATGAATATCTGGAAGCCCTTGATGAGGAGGTTGGCCTGACGCTTGCACAATTTCCCGCGGGGGCGATGAAAAGCATATTCGTCGGAGGCGGCACGCCTACAGCCTTGAACGATTTGCAGCTGGAAAAGCTATGCAAAACCATTAACGCCCATTTGCCGAGAGCCAGGGAAATTGAGTATACGTTTGAAGGGAATCCCGGCGACCTTTCCTATGAAAAGCTAACCATTCTTAAAAATAATGGCGTAAACAGGCTTAGCCTTGGCGTCCAGTCCTTTAACGACGCGTTGCTCGAGAAAATAGGGCGGAGCCACAGGGCGAAGGATGTATACAAAACGGTGGAAGATGCCAAAAAGGCTGGTTTTGAAAATATTTCCATCGATTTAATCTATTCACTTCCAGGGCAAACGCTTGAAGATTTCAGGGAAACGTTATCCGAGGCGCTTTCCCTTGGACTTCCCCATTTTTCCGGGTATTCCCTCATCATTGAGCCGAAGACGGTTTTTTATAATTTGATGAGAAAAGGAAAGCTGCCGCTTCCTGGAGAGGATGTTGAAGCTGCGATGTATGAGCTGCTGATGGATGAAATGGCCTTGCATGGCTATCGGCAGTATGAGATTAGCAATTTTTCGAAAGAAGGCTATGAAAGCATACACAATCTGACGTACTGGAAAAATGAAGAGTATTATGGATTCGGAGCCGGGGCGCACAGCTACTTGGGGAAAGCGCGCCGTTCAAACATCGGGCCGCTGAATAGGTATATGGCTGCTCTTGATGAAGGGAGGCTTCCTGTTCTCGAAGAAAACAAGGTCACAGATGTGGAAGCGATGGAAGAGGAAATGTTCCTTGGCCTTAGAATGGCTGAAGGGGTCAAGAGAGAAGTATTCGAAAGAAAATACGGGAAAAGCCCCGATGCCATTTTCCGAGGACAAATCAACCATTTGTCGAAAAATGGCCTGATTGAAGATGACGGGATTTCCATCCGCCTGACACGCAAAGGAAGGATGTTGGGGAATGAGGTTTTCCAGTCGTTTTTAATGAAAGATTGACCATCTTTTTGATTCTTAATGATTGACACAAATGGGCCATTTTGATACTTTATTAGTAGAATTAGCACTCGGGTTAAATGAGTGCTAACAGGGGTGATGAACGTTGTTAACAGAACGCCAGTTGCTAATACTTCAGGTTATTATTGACGAATTCATCCGATCAGCGCAGCCTGTCGGCTCGAGAAGCTTGTCAAAAAAAGGGGAGATTTCTTTCAGCTCGGCCACAATCCGGAATGAAATGGCTGACCTTGAAGAGTTGGGCTTTATTGAAAAGACCCATACATCTTCGGGCCGGGTTCCATCGGAAAGGGGATATCGCTATTATGTGGACCATTTATTGTCTCCGCAGGCGATTACCGAGAAGGATCTCTCGATGATTAGATCGATTTTTGCCGAAAGAATCTTTGAAATGGAGAAAATCATACAAAGGTCGGCGATGATTCTTTCCGAAATGACAAGCTATACTTCGATCATGCTTGGCCCAGCCGTTGAGGAAAACAAGCTAAAAAAGATTCAGATTGTCCCTTTGAACAAAGAGACCGCCATCGCCATTATCGTCACCGATACCGGCCATGTCGAAAATAAAATGGTTCACTTGCCTCCATCCGTGGATGCCTCCGAACTTGAAAAAATGGTCAACATCCTTAATGAAAGGCTTTCCGGCGTTCCGCTTCCTGAAATCAGGGATAAACTTTACAAAGAGGTTGCGGTCCTTCTCCGCCAGCACATAAGCAACTATGACAGCATGCTCCTGATGATCACGGATACATTCGATATGCCGGTTAGCGAAAAGCTGTTTTTTGGCGGAAAGGCGAATATTCTCAGCCAGCCGGAATTCAACGATATTGCAAAAATCAGGACGCTCATGACCATGATCGAGCAGGAACAGCCCGTTTATGAGTTGATTAAGAAAAGCCCGGCCGGGATTACGATCAGGATTGGCCGTGAAAATGACAACACCGCCATGGAAAATTGCAGCCTGATTACGGCGACCTATGCCATGGGTGATGAAAAGCTTGGGAACATCGCCATCCTCGGACCGACAAGGATGGAGTATTCACGGGTTGTCAGCCTCCTGAAAATTATGAGCCGGGATTTATCGGCTGCGCTGACAAGGCTGTATCAAACAAAATAGCAGTGGAAATATTGAGTATGGGGCGGAAATGCCCACTGGATGGTCCGCCCCTTTTTCATGTGGTGGGCTGTCCCTTTGAGGGAGGTGAGTAATTTGACTGACGAAAAAAAGAATGCTGAAAGCCAGGTACCTGAAATGGAACCGGAAGAGGCCATCGCAGGAGAAGAAATTACGGCAGAAAGCGTAGAAACCGAAGTGGAAACAGATAGGGCAGCGGAGCTTGAACAGAAGCTGGCGGAAGCTGAAAATCGTTACTTTAGGCTTCAGGCCGATTTTGACAACTACCGGCGCCGTGTGAAGCTGGATTCCGAAGCAGCAGAAAAATACCGGGCTCAAAGCCTTATTTCAGATATCCTTCCTACATTGGACAATTTTGAACGTGCCTTGAACATGGAAGTCGAAGGCGAACATGCGAAATCCCTCATGCAGGGAATGGAAATGGTCTACAGGGGATTATTGGATGCCCTGAAAAAGGAAGGGCTCGAGCCGATCGAAGCTGTAGGCAAGCCTTTCGACCCGCATTTCCATCAGGCAGTCATGCAGGTGGAAGATGATTCCTTCAGCCCGAATTCAGTGGTTGAAGAATTTCAAAAGGGGTATTTGCTAAAGGATAGGGTAATCCGGCATTCCATGGTGAAGGTCAATCAATAATTGCCCATCTACATATATAGAACTGGAGGAAAAGGATTATGAGCAAAATTATCGGTATAGACCTTGGAACAACCAACTCCTGTGTTGCTGTACTCGAAGGGGGAGAACCAAAGGTAATCCCGAATCCTGAAGGGAACCGGACCACTCCTTCTGTCGTGGCTTTCAAAAACGGCGAGCGCCAAATCGGCGAGGTTGCCAAGCGCCAATCTGTTACAAACGCTAATACCATCATGTCGATCAAGAGGCATATGGGTACAAACCATACGGTTGAAATTGAAGGGAAAAAGTATACGCCGCAGGAAGTTTCCGCGATCCTGCTTCAATACTTGAAATCCTATGCAGAAGACTATCTGGGCGAAAAGGTTACGAAGGCTGTCATCACTGTTCCGGCATACTTCAATGACGCTGAGCGCCAGGCAACGAAAGATGCGGGCCGCATTGCTGGACTAGAAGTCGAAAGGATCATCAACGAGCCGACGGCCGCCGCCCTTGCATACGGGCTCGACAAAATGGAAGAAGACCAGACAATCCTTGTATACGACCTTGGAGGAGGTACGTTCGACGTATCCATCCTTGAGCTTGGGGACGGGGTATTTGAAGTAAAAGCCACCGCAGGGGATAACCGCCTCGGCGGCGATGACTTCGACCAGGCGATCATTGATTACCTTGTCGACCAGTTTAAAAAGGAAAACGGGATTGACTTGTCACAAGATAAAATGGCTGTTCAGCGCTTGAAGGATGCGGCTGAAAAAGCGAAGAAAGACCTTTCCGGTGTTACTTCAACGCAAATTTCCCTGCCATTTATCACTGCGGGAGCAGCAGGCCCGCTTCACCTTGATATTACATTAAGCAGGGCGAAATTTGATGAATTGACAGCTAATCTTGTCGAACGCACAATGGGGCCAACGCGCCAGGCTTTGAGCGATGCCGGGCTGTCGGCTTCTGAAATTGATAAGGTTATCCTGGTAGGTGGTTCAACAAGGATTCCTGCCGTACAAGAAGCGATTAAACGCGCGACAGGCAAGGAGCCTCACCGCGGCGTAAATCCGGATGAAGTCGTAGCCATGGGAGCTGCAATTCAGGGCGGCGTCATCTCTGGTGACGTGAAGGATATTGTCCTTCTGGACGTTACCCCGCTTTCCCTTGGTATCGAAACGATGGGCGGCGTATTCACGAAACTGATCGAACGCAATACGACAATCCCAACTTCCAAATCACAAATTTTCTCTACTGCAGCTGATAACCAGACCGCAGTCGATATTCATGTCCTTCAAGGTGAGCGCCCAATGGCTGCGCACAATAAAACGCTCGGACGTTTCCAGTTGGCCGATATTCCGCCAGCTCCACGTGGAATCCCTCAAATAGAAGTATCTTTTGATATCGATAAGAACGGGATTGTAAATGTCCGCGCGAAAGACCTTGGCACGAACAAGGAGCAGCAAATCACGATTAAGTCTTCAACCGGCCTGAGCGATGAGGAAATTCAGCGCATGGTTAAAGAAGCTGAAATGAATGCCGATGCTGACAAAAAAGCAAAAGAAGAGGCGGATTTGCGCAACGAGGCAGACCAGCTCGTCTTTACAACCGAAAAGACACTCAAGGACCTTGAAGGCAAAGTCGACGCTTCCGATGTGGCAAAGGCCAATGAAGCAAAAGATGCCCTAAAGGCAGCAATCGAGAAAAACGACCTTGATGAAATGCGTACGAAGAAAGACGCGCTGCAAGAAATCGTCCAAAACCTTTCCGTGAAGCTTTATGAAGAAGCCGCGAAGCAAGCCCAGGCCCAACAGGGACAAGATGCAGGGCCTGACAGCGCAGGCAGGAAAGACGACAATGTCGTTGACGCCGAATTCGAAGAAATCAAAGACGACAAATAGAAAAGCGAAGGCGGCCGTTTAGCGCCGTATTGACTGGAGGGCTCCGAACGAGATAAAGGAAACACGGTGAACGGAGTGAACCGATGTTGACTTATCGTAAGGAGGAGACCGAAGTACACAAGGCGCTGGCCGCCGTAGCTGGACAAAGAAAAGCGAAGGCGGCCGTTTAGCGCCTGTTACTAAACAATAGAAAAGCAAGGGTCTCGACATGAGGTTCCTCTTTACATGGAAAAGTCAAAGTCACATTATCCGGCTTTGACTTTTTCTGTGGAAAGCTTGGCCGATGCAATATCTTAATATTGTTTAACATCCATGCGAATGCTACAATTATTTTTATGTGAGATTTTTCGGGAGTGGTTAGATGAGCAAAAGGGATTACTATGAAGTACTTGGGGTCGGGAAGGGTGCCTCAAAGGATGAAATTAAAAAGGCATACCGTAAGCTTTCCAAGCAGCTTCATCCTGATGTAAACAAGGAACCTGATGCCGATGAGAAATTTAAGGAAGTAAAAGAGGCATATGAAACGCTCAGCGACGACCAACAGCGCGCCCACTATGACCAGTTTGGGCATACCGATCCGAACCAGGGATTTGGCGGTTTTGGAGGCGGAGCTGATTTTGGTGGAGGCTTTGGCGGTTTTGAAGATATATTCAATTCCTTTTTTGGCGGCGGAGCAGCAAGAAGGCGCGACCCAAATGCACCAAGGCAGGGCGCGGACCTTCAATATACAATGTCAGTGACATTTGAGGAAGCCGCTTTCGGAAAAGAGGCTGAAATTGAAATTCCGCGTGATGAAACATGCGGGACGTGCCATGGTTCTGGCGCGAAACCGGGGACGCATCCGGAAACATGCGGCCACTGCCATGGAACGGGCCAGCTCAATGTGGAACAAAATACGCCATTTGGCCGCATCGTTAACCGCAGGGTTTGTTCCTACTGCAATGGAACTGGAAAGGAAATCAAGCATAAGTGCACTACATGCGGGGGCGAAGGAAAAGTAAGAAAACGGAGAAAAATCAATGTCAAAATCCCGGCCGGGATTGATGATGGGCAGCAGCTAAGGATGTCTGGCCAGGGGGAAGCCGGTGTTAATGGAGGGCCTCCAGGGGATTTATATGTTGTTTTCCATGTTAAGCCGCATGAGTTTTTCGAGCGGGATGGCGATGATGTTTATTGTGAAATGCCATTGACGTTTGTTCAGGCTTCGCTTGGAGATGAAATTGAAGTCCCGACGCTGCACGGAAAAGTCAAGCTTAAAATCCCCGCAGGCACGCAAACCGGAACGAAATTCCGCCTGCGCGGCAAAGGGATTCCGAATGTCAGGGGCTACGGGACAGGCGACCAGCATGTGATTGTCAGGATTATCACACCGACAAAACTGACTGACAAACAAAAACAGTTGCTCCGCGAATTCGCGGAAATGAGCGGAAATGTGCCGCTGGGTGAGCATGAAGAAAGCTTTTTTTCAAAAGTAAAACGCGCCTTTAAAGGCGATTGAGAGTGGGGCAGGCAAGATGAAATGGTCTGAAATCAGCATCCATACGGCTAATGAAGCAGTCGAACCGATTTCCCATATACTCCACGAAGCTGGGGCAAGCGGGGTTGTCATTGAAGACCCATATGAGCTTATAAAAGAGCGGGAAGACCAGTTCGGGGAAATTTATCAGCTGGATCCAAAGGATTATCCTGAGGAAGGTGTTATCGTAAAGGCATATCTTCCTGTAAACAGTTTCCTTGGGGAGACGGTCGATGCCATTAAGGAATCAATCAATAATCTGATCATCCATGATATCGATATCGGGTTAAACAAAGTCACGATATCGGAAGTGAACGAGGAAGAATGGGCTACCGCCTGGAAAAAGTACTATAATCCCGTGAAAATTTCCGAGCGGTTCACGGTTGTTCCGACCTGGGAGGATTATACCCCTGTCAGTAGCGATGAATTGATTATTGAACTTGACCCGGGGATGGCTTTCGGTACGGGAACCCATCCAACGACTGTAATGTGCATCCAGGCGCTCGAACGAACTGTAAAAGCAGGGGATGAAGTGATCGATGTGGGCACTGGTTCGGGAGTGCTGAGCATAGCAGCCGCTTTACTTGGCGCTGCTAATATCAGGGCATACGACCTTGACGAAGTGGCTGTTAAATCCGCGAAGCTGAATATTAAGCTGAATAAGGTCCAGGAGAAGGTGTCGGTTGCCCAGAACAACCTTCTTGACGGTATAGAAGATCATTCAGCTGATGTCATTGTCGCCAATATTCTTGCCGAAGTCATTTTACGGTTTACTGAAGATGTGGCCCGTGTTGTAAAGCCGGGAGGCACTTTCATCGCTTCAGGAATCATTCAGGCTAAAAAAGATTTGGTCAAGGATGCTATCATAAACGAAGGTTTTTCAATAGTGGAAACAATTTTAATGGAAGACTGGGTTGCGATTATCGCCCAAAAGAAATAATTTTTAGCTTTAGGCGTCCGCTCACCAGGCGGATGCTTTTTTTATTACGGGAACTATTCGTCCAAAGATGCCCCATGGTAAGACGCAGAACGGAAAATTATTAGGACTGGATTACCAGATATCTGAATTTCACAACAATTAAAACTCCATAAATCACTCAAAATAAAGTGACTTTGCTAGAAACTTTTAGTAAAATAGAAATATTGCTTACAGAGGGGTGCTTCTCGTGCAGCGCTATTTTGTTGAAAAAATGGAACAGAACCGTTTCATTCTTGAAGGGGATGACCGTTTCCACATCGTGAAGGTTATGCGGATGGGGGAAGGGGATCAAATTATTTGTGTTGGCCCCGGCGGAAGGAGCGCTGTATGTAAAATTGCAGAAATTACCGGTGAAACGATAGCCGCGGACGTTGTAAAATGGAATGATGGAACAACTGAGCTTCCTATCCGCGTGGCGATCGCAAGCGGGCTTCCGAAAGGGGACAAGCTTGAATGGATTATCCAAAAGGGTACAGAAATGGGTGCGCACAAGTTCATACCATTTGCCGCCGCGCGCTCCGTCGTGAAGCTGGACGAAAAAAAATCGGGCAAGAAGGCTGAACGGTGGCAAAAAATCGCCAAGGAAGCCGCCGAACAATCACACCGCAACATTTTGCCTGAGGTTTTGGCCCCGGTGGATTTTCGCGCACTGCTCACGGAATCAGAAACGTATGATGCAAAGCTCGTCGCTTATGAAGAAGAGAGCAGGGCCGGGGAAGCATCCGTGTTCTCCGATACTCTTTCTAAAATGGCTCCGGGAGATTCCCTGCTGATGATTTTTGGGCCGGAGGGAGGGCTTTCCGAGGGGGAAGTTTATCTTCTGAAGGAACATGGTTTTAAGCTATGTGGTCTTGGACCGAGAATATTAAGGACGGAAACCGCTCCGCTCTATGCGCTGGCGGCGATATCCTATCATTTAGAATTAATGAGGTGAGTTTACATGCCTACAGTCGCGTTTCATACTCTTGGATGCAAGGTGAACCACTATGAAACTGAAGCAATTTGGCAATTGTTCAAACAGGAAGGCTACGAACGTGTTGAATTCGAGTCTTCTTCTGATGTATATATAATCAATACTTGCACGGTCACGAACACTGGCGATAAAAAAAGCCGCCAGGTTATCCGCAGGGCGATCAGGAAGAACCCGGATGCCGTCATCTGCGTCACAGGCTGCTACGCCCAGACATCACCTGCTGAAATCATGGCGATTCCGGGTGTGGATATCGTTGTCGGTACACAGGACCGCGTAAAGATGCTGGACTACATCGCCCAGTACAAGGAAGAGCGGCAGCCGATCAACGGCGTCCGCAATATCATGAAAAACCGGGTCTATGAGGAGCTGGATGTTCCCGCATTTACCGACAGGACGCGCGCATCGTTGAAAATCCAGGAGGGCTGCAACAACTTCTGCACCTTTTGCATTATTCCGTGGGCCCGAGGCCTTATGAGGTCACGGGATCCGAAGGAAGTCATCCGCCAAGCGCAGCAGCTCGTCGATGCCGGTTATAAGGAAATCGTCCTGACCGGCATCCATACCGGGGGCTACGGCGAAGACCTGAAGGATTATAATCTGGCTGCCCTGCTCAGGGATCTTGAAGCCGAGGTTAAAGGGTTGAAGCGCCTTCGCATATCTTCGATTGAAGCAAGCCAGATTACAGACGAAGTCATCCAGGTAATCAATGATTCGAAGCTTGTCGTCCGGCACCTGCATATCCCGCTTCAATCCGGTTCCGACACCGTTTTGAAACGGATGCGCAGGAAATATACGATGGAATTTTTCGGAGAGCGGCTTGACCGTTTGAAGGAAGCACTTCCAGGCCTTGCTGTTACATCCGATGTCATCGTCGGTTTCCCGGGTGAAACAGAAGAGGAGTTCATGGATACGTACAATTTTATCGAAAAGCATAAATTTTCCGAACTTCACGTATTCCCATACTCCAAGCGCACAGGTACGCCTGCCGCGCGTATGGAGGATCAGGTTGATGAAGAGGTGAAAAATGAGCGCGTCCATCGCCTGATTTCCCTATCCGACCAGCTTGCCAAGGAATATGCGTCACAATTTGAAGGGGAAGTGCTTGAAGTGATTCCTGAAGAGGAATTCAAGGAAGGCGGCAAATCCGGATTGTATGTTGGCTATACCGACAACTATCTGAAAGTTGTATTCCCTGCTTCCGAGGATTTTGTTGGAAAAATTGTGAAAGTCAAAATTGAGAAGGCCGGCTATCCATATAATGAAGGCCAATTTGTTCGTGTGATGGAAGACGATGAGGCTCCTATAAAGGAAGCGATCGTTTAATAATGTTAGGCTGCCCTTCAAGTGAGGGGCAGCCTTCCTGTGTTTAGAGGAGTTTCACCTCAAAAATTCCGGAATGCAATTTCCTGATCCGGTAGGGAGCGCTTTTTATTTTCCGTGGAGGTGCATAATCATCCTCCCGAACCTTTCCGCGAAAGGAAGCGCCAGCAATGAAGTGGATACATTAAAGATGACGCTGATATGGGCCAGCTGGACATCAGGCGATCCGGCGATTTCTGGCCCAAGGTTCCCAAGTACGGGAATGAGGGGGATAAAGAGCAGGACGCCAATGACGTTTAGCCATACGTGTGCAAATGCGGCAAGCTTCGCTTCCTCGCCGCCTCCAATAGCGGCGATTAGCGCTGTGATGCATGTACCAATATTGGCCCCAAGCATGACTGCGATTCCCGCCTCAAGCCCGAGAATTCCCGAGGTAAGGAACCCCATTGCAATCCCCGTCATCGCGGTACTGGATTGGATGATTGCCGTCATGCAGGCGCCTGCTGCTATCCCGACGAGGATATGCTCATTTAAAGACAATAGCAGCTTATGGACGGCGTCCACTGAGGCCAGGGGCAGTGATAGGGCTTCAAACCCTTTCATTGCGGTAAATACAGATGCAATGCCAAGGAGGACCATTCCAGTACTTCTTAAAACGACCTTCCTGGCTAGAATGAATATCCCTCCGGCCACCGCTACCGGAATGAGAATTTTTCCTAAGTCGAATGTAATTAATTCTGTTTTGAAAGTGGTCCCAATATTTGTCCCCAAAATAATCCCGATCGATTGAGGGAAGGTGAGGATTTTGGCGGAAATCAACCCTATCGCCAGAACCATGACGGTCGAGCTGCTTTGCAGGACAGCTGTTACAAGTGTGCCGGTGGCCATGCCCTTCAAAGGGGTGCTTGTTAATTTCTGGAGCAGCCCTTTGAGCCGATTCCCTGAAATATTAAACATTCCAATCCTGATTATGGTCATTCCAAAAATGAACAGCCCTATGCATAAACAAAATAAAACAATGTATTTCACGGCATCCACTCCCTTTACAAGTCTATGGCCTGTCCCGGGAGAGAATGATTCTTTTTTTCTCTTATGGATAAGAACTACCCTTATAAAATCGGGCCTATTTTAAAAAAGATGGACATTAACCCTATAACGTATGTAAATTCAGTTGACCTTCATAACAGGTTGTATTATAATGGCAAAGTACATGGTTTTCCATGTGTTTGATGTGAGTGTGTTGTGTTCGGAGGGAGGGAAAGAGAATGTCTAAAACCGTCGTTCGTAAAAACGAATCGCTTGAAGATGCTCTTCGACGCTTTAAACGTACTGTATCTAAGTCAGGTACTATCCAAGAAGCAAGAAAGCGCGAATTCTACGAAAAACCAAGTGTCAAGCGTAAGAAGAAGTCTGAAGCAGCCAGAAAACGTAAGTGGTAAGAGAGGGTGGACCTATGAGTCTTCTCGAGCGTTTAAATAATGACATGAAACAAGCGATGAAAACAAAAGACAAAGACAAGCTTACGGTCATCCGGATGATTAAAGCTTCCATGCAGAATGAAGCCATTAAGCATGGGAGGGAATTGTCGGAAGAAGAAGAGCTGACTGTCCTTTCTCGCGAAATGAAACAACGGAAAGACTCCCTTCATGAATTTGATAAAGCAGGTCGTCCTGACCTGGTTGAAAAATTGCGCCAGGAACTTTCGATTGTAGAAATTTACATGCCTCAGCAGCTTTCCGAAGAGGAACTGGAGGGGATTGTAAATGAAACAATCGCCGAAACAGGCGCAAGTTCCAAAGCGGATATGGGGAAAGTGATGGCTGCCATCATGCCGAAAGTCAAAGGCAAGGCGGACGGATCGCTTGTGAATAAACTTGTGCAACAACACCTTTCATAATTCAACTGACATCAATGGCCGCAGGCGCAAGCCTGCGGTTTTAATTTTATTCAAAAATTGATGGTAGCGTTTACGAAATTTGTTGACCCGTTATGAAACTTTCAGCCTGGTAATGCGTACATAATAGAGCAGGGATTTAGGGAGGAGGATAGCGATGACTGAATTTTTAACGGACCCTATTGTTGTTACTGTGCTGTTGTGCATTGCGGGGATGGCGATGGTCCTGGAACTGTTTTCACCAAGGATCGGCTTGCCAGGGCTTATCGGGCTTTCCGCGCTGCTGTTGTTTTTTTATGGCCACTTTATGGCCGGTCTGGCGGGTTTTGGGACACTAGCACTTTTTATCTTGGGCATCATCCTGATTTTTCTTGAATTTTTCCTTCCTGGCGCGGTAGCCGGGACGCTTGGGATTGCGGCGCTGGTGGGCAGTTTGTTCATGGCCGGCGAAAGCACATTCCAAATCGGGGTTTCTCTTCTAATCTCGATGGCGTTTTCAATTGTGTTATTCATTTTGCTTATTAAAGTATTCCATAAAAAAATGGCCCTGTTTAATTCGATGGTCCTGTTCGACAGCGCCCGCAAAGAAGACGGGTATGTTTCAAACGAAAACAGGACAGACCTGATCGGAAAGGAAGGGGTCGCGCAGACCGTGCTTCGGCCGGCCGGCACGGCAATTTTCGGCAGCGAACGCGTCGATGTGGTGACGGAAGGCTCCTTTATTGGGCAAAACGCGAGAGTTAAAGTAATTGAAGTTGAAGGACCCAGGGTCGTAGTTAGAGAGATAAAGAAATAAGGAGGCTGATGATTTTGACGAATGAAGCTGTTTTTATTATCGCGATTGTAGCAGTCGCAATCATTTTATTCGGGATATTGCTATCTTTTGTTCCGGTTATGCTTTGGATTTCCGCGCTTGCCGCTGGTGTAAGGGTGAGCATCTTCACACTGGTTGGAATGAGGCTGCGAAGGGTTACCCCTCACAGGGTTATCAACCCGCTTATTAAAGCGCACAAAGCAGGCTTGAATGTCACGACGAACCAGCTTGAGAGCCACTATTTGGCTGGGGGGAACGTTGACAGGGTCGTAAACGCGCTTATTGCAGCCCACAGGGCGAATATTGAACTATCGTTCGAACGAAGCGCGGCAATCGACCTTGCTGGCCGTGATGTCCTTGAAGCCGTCCAAATGAGCGTTAATCCAAAAGTTATTGAAACGCCATTCATTGCCGGTGTTGCGATGAACGGTATTGAAGTGAAGGCAAAAGCTAGGATAACAGTACGCGCGAACATTGACCGGCTAGTCGGAGGCGCAGGTGAAGAAACGGTTGTTGCCCGTGTGGGGGAAGGCGTTGTCTCCACGATTGGATCTTCCGAGAACCATAGCAAAGTACTTGAAAATCCCGACCTGATTTCCCAGACCGTTCTTTCGAAAGGGCTTGACGCCGGAACTGCTTTTGAAATCCTGTCCATTGATATCGCGGATGTGGACATCGGCAAAAATATCGGGGCGGAACTTCAGACCGAACAGGCCGAGGCCGACAAGAAAATTGCCCAGGCGAAAGCTGAAGAGCGTCGCGCAATGGCTGTCGCGAGCGAACAGGAAATGAGGGCAAAGGTTGAAGAAATGAGGGCGATGGTTGTCCAGGCGGAGGCGGAAGTGCCGCTGGCGATGGCGGAGGCTTTGAAATCCGGGAATATTGGCGTGATGGATTATATGAATTTTAAAAATATTTCCGCGGACACCGATATGAGGGGCTCAATCGGAAAAATGGGCAAGGATAAAAAAGATGGCCAGTAACAGCCTGGAACTGCTGATTGCAGGGAAGGAGGGCCCGAATGGAAAGGCTTTTTGAAAATCCAATCCTATTATTTGTTATAATCGCATTTGTTTCTTCCATGTTTTCGAAATTAAAGGGAAAAGATGAGAACAGGCGCCCTGGAAGGCTGCCCGAGCTGGCGCGTGAGCTTCAGGAAAGGTACGGGGAAGCAGCCAAGCCAGACCAAAAAGGAATGGACAGGCGCCCTGCAAGGAGACAGGATTCTTCAACCGTTACTCTTTCAGGTAAAGGGGAAGCAGCGAGGGAAGCTGTAAACCCTTCTCCTTTACAGGATAATGCCGTGGAAAAGAGCGGGGATACCGGTAGGCGGATTGTACAAAATCCAGGCAAAGGTGTAGGAGAGAATTTGTCCATCGAGCCGGTAACGGAAAAAAATCTCGCAGATGCCGTAGTATGGGCGGAAATCCTTGGCCCGCCAAGGTCAAAAAAGCCTTATTATAAAAGATAGCCGGATTCCCCCGCTTTTAGAGCTTGGATAGAAAAACAGGTGCTAGAACTTTCTTTCATTTCATAAATATATGAAATGAAAGGAGGTTCTTTTTTTATGGCAAAAAAATGGGGCCAGCGCCTCCGAAAATGGGTAGCAGCAAAGATGGATCTTCCCCAGGACGTCATGATGGATTTGCCGAGGATTACAATGATCGGCCAAATCCATATTTATGTCGAAAACCATCGCGGACTGCTTGCCTTCACAGACAGGGAACTAAGGCTGCTGCTGAAAAAGGGGCAGCTTTTAATAAAAGGGAAAGCATTTGTCATTAAAACAATCTTGCCTGAAGAAATACTCCTTGAAGGAAAAATTGACCAGGTTATATATATTCAGGAAGATGCCGGGGGGTCAAAATGAAAAATCAGTGGGTGGAATTTTTAACGGGCAAGGTGACGGTAAAGTTGACGGGAAGGGGAATTGAGCGGTTCCTGAATGTATTGGCGAGGAACGGGGTCCAAATCTGGAATGCGAGAAGGATTTCCCCTGAGGCGGCCCATTTCACAATGAGACTTAGCGACGCATTGAGGATCCGGAAGTTTGCGAGGGGCAGTGAGTGCAAGGTATCTTTTATTAGAAGGAAAGGCGCCCCCTTCCTTTTAAAAAGGCTCATTAAGAATAGCGGATTTTTAATTGGCGCCGTCTTGTTTTTCTTTGTAGTCATGTTGTTATCCAATATCGTTTGGGGTATTGAAATAAAAGGGGCGAAACCCGAAACCGAATATAAGATTCGTCAGGAACTGGACAAGCTTGGGGTAAAGCGGGGAAAGGCGATGTTTTTCCTCGAGAGCGTTGAAACCATCCAAAAGGAGCTGACGAACCGGGTTGAAGCAATTACCTGGGTAGGGGTTGAACTTAGGGGAACGACTTTCCATTTCAGGGTTGTTGAAAAAAAGCAGCCGAAACCCCCTCAGGCAATTGGGCCGCGGCACCTGATCGCGAAGAAGGAAGCGGTCATCACCAATTATTTTATCGAGAAAGGCCAAAAGCTTTTTCAGGTGAATGACCATGTCGTACCCGGGCAGCTCCTTGTATCCGGGCTTATCGGAAGGGAAGGCGCGTATGAAGCGGTGGCGGCTAAAGGCGAGATTTGGGGAGAAACATTGTACCAGGGAAAAATCGTACTCCCTTTGTCCGCTACCTTCCAGGTTTTCAATGGCAGGGAGCAGCAAAAACATTTCCTGCGGATTGGCGGCGTTGAGTTTCCAATCTGGGGATTTGGGAAAACAAAGTTCAAGAACTATGAAACGGACACAACATCCGTGGGAATGAAACTTATCAAATGGGAGACTCCTATTGCATATGTGAACAAGACGATGAGGGAACGTGAAGAAGTCACCAGGATTTACACCAGCAGCGAAGCCATTAAAAGGGCTTCCGAGTTGGCAAGGACGGATATAAAAAAACACATTGATGAAAATGCTATGATTAAAAGTGAAAAAATTTTGCACAGCTCGATTGCGAATGGTAAAGTAAAGCTGTCAATTCTTTATACAGTTGTAGAAAATATCGCGATAGGACAACCCATTATCCAAGGAGACTCATGAATGACTGAAAATTCAAGAATGATTCAACTTCAGCTTGAAAATCCAAATGAGGCTGTAACTCTTTTTGGAAACTCCGATTCAAATCTTAAAATTTTCGAACAGGAACTCCAGGTTTCGATCATATCGAGAGGCGAGGCTGTCCATGTGGCCGGGCCTCCCGAAAACGCCGAGCTGGCCGCCTCTGTGCTTGACAGGCTGATCCATGTCATCAGGAAAGGGATTGCCATTGGCCCGCGTGACGTCATTTATGCCATCGAGCTTGCGAGGAAAGGGACACTTGACTACTTCGAGAATTTATTCGAAGAGGAGATCGCCCGAAACGCGCGAGGAAAAGCGATCAGGGCCAAAACGATCGGGCAGGGATATTATATCAATGCCATGAAAAAGAATGATATGGTTTTCGGGATCGGGCCGGCGGGCACAGGAAAAACCTATCTAGCCGTTGTCATGGCGGTGGCTGCCCTGAAAAATGGTACGGTAAACAAGATCATTTTGACGAGGCCTGCAGTTGAAGCGGGGGAAAGCCTCGGTTTCCTTCCGGGCGACCTGAAGGAAAAGGTCGACCCGTATTTGAGGCCCCTTTATGATGCCCTCCATGATGTACTGGGCATGGAACATACCTTAAGGCTAATAGAGCGCGGCACCATTGAAATCGCCCCGCTTGCCTATATGAGGGGACGGACGCTCGATGAGGCATTCGTCATTCTTGACGAAGCCCAAAACACAACACACGCTCAGATGAAAATGTTCCTTACCCGCCTTGGGTTTGGATCCAAGATGGTCATTACGGGGGACAAGACCCAGGTCGACCTTCCGAAAGGCGCCAAATCCGGATTGTTTTCGGCCGAAGAGATTCTCGATGGAGTACGGGGAATCGCCTTCGTCCGCCTTGAGCAAGCAGACGTTGTCCGGCATCCTCTTGTCGGGCGGATCATTGAGGCATACGGCAAAGCTGAATGAGAGGCTGCTCCTTTTGGGGCGGCTTTTTCCAATTCGAATGGCATTTTTTATTCCGCCCCCAACATTTACATGGAGTTCTTCCCTTTCCCCTTTCTTCTTAATTCTGGAATTATAAGTGAAAGTTCAGGTGAAAACTGTTATGATTTCTAAAAGGGCAGCGATGCCCCTAAATTCAGGAGTTTTTTAAAAAGATAGCGTAAGAGTCCTTTTTTGGGGAAAGGGGAACAGTATGGATCTGCTTAGGCACCAGTTTCAGAACATTAAGCGGCTGCTTGATATAACTTTTTTCCGCATCCTTTTCTTTGCTTTTATTGGGGTGATCCTGTTCCTTTCAATGTACGGGAATGTAAAGCCTGATAAATTGAAGCTAGGGCTATTTAATATCGCCGAGAAGACAGTGGTATCCCCAATTACGGTGGAGGATAAAGAAAGCACGGAGGAGAAGCGCAAACATGAACTGGAGCGGGTGCAGGGGGTATACACGCTGAAAAGCGAATATACCCAGAACCAGGTGGATCTTGTCGCTTCAATTTTTGATACCGCGATTAAGGTGAGCGACGAAATCCAGGAAGAGAAAAAGAAAGCGGCACCTGAGGGTGAATCAAGCGAACCAGCGCCAGCCGCAACAGAGCCCCCTGTTTCTGACAAGGTAAAAAAGTTAAAGGAAAGACTTACTCCGGCTGTAATAGACGATTTGCCTGAAGAGGTTTTTACCGCTCTTGTGTCAGCCGATAAAAGGCAGCTCGCAATTGCCAAAGACCTCACTTTAACTGCGGTCAGCAACGAAATGAGCAAACCAATTCCGGCCGACGAAGTTGAAAATTCGAAAA
Source organism: Neobacillus piezotolerans (assembly GCF_003362805.1). Lineage (GTDB taxonomy): Bacteria > Bacillota > Bacilli > Bacillales > Cytobacillaceae > Bacillus_D > Bacillus_D piezotolerans. Next base: position 45,476 of record NZ_QNQT01000010.1, on the reverse strand, counting down.
AGAAGGTTGAAGAAGAATTAAAATTTTCAACACTCGGGCCAAGCATGAAACGTGCCGCGATCCTTATGAGAAGGTATGCGGTTATCCAAAATGAGTTTTATGACCCTCAGGCAACCGAAGAAGCAAGAAGGCGCACCGCTGAAACTGTTGAGCCGGTCAAAATCCTTGAAGGGCAGGTCATTGTCGAAGAAGGGGAATTGGTCAGCCATGAAATCTACAGGCAATTAAAGCTTGCAGGCCTTCTGGATAGCCAGGATTCAAAAAAGCCGCTGTTCGGCCTCCTTCTCCTGATTGTAATTATTTTATCATCGATTTATTATTATTTTTTGGAACGGAAAATCCAGCCTGATAAAAAGCAAACAGATTTGCTTCTCTTTGGGATTGTTTTTTCGTTTTCTATCCTGCTTATGAAAATGGCCAGCCAGTTCCAGCAATTTGGGTTCGAAGGGGTGAGCTCCTTGTTTCCGGCCGCGATGGCTGGGATCATTATTAAAATTTTGGTTGATGAAAGGCTCGCCTGGCTGACGGCTATCGTTCAGGGGATTTGCGGAAGCATCATATTCAATGAAGAGACAACAGGTGCGCTGAACATGTCGGCTGGCATATATATTCTGTGCGGAGGTCTGGCGGCAACCCTGTTTCTGCGGGACCACAATGCCAGATCGAAAATACTTCCGGCGGGCATCTTTGTTTCCGTTGTGAATATTTCCGTCATATTCTCGCTGCTATTCCTCAGAAACACACAATATAACGGGATGGAGTACGGCTTGATTTTTATTTTTGCTGCTGTATCCGGCATTGCTTCCGCTGTTCTTGCCATCGGCCTATTGCCGTTTCTTGAGGCAAGTTTTGGCATCCTGTCGACAATGCGGCTGATTGAACTGTCGAACCCAAACCACCCGCTGCTGAAAAAAATTCTTACAGAGGCACCCGGGACTTACCATCACAGTGTAATGGTCGCCAATATGTCGGAGGCGGCTTGTGAGGCGATTGGCGCCAACGGGCTTCTGGCCAGGGTTGGGTGCTATTACCATGATATTGGAAAGACGAAGCGTCCGCTGTTTTTCATTGAAAATCAAATCAACCGGGATAACCCGCATGACCGTCTGTCACCGGGGAAAAGCGCGCAAATCATCATTGCCCACGCATCGGACGGGGCAGCATTGTTGAAAAAACACCATATGCCCAAAGAAATCATCGATATCGCGGAACAACACCATGGCACCTCGTTGATTAAATTTTTTTACCATAAGGCCAAGCAAGCAGGGAATGTAAATGAAGAGGATTTCCGATACCCGGGACCGAAAGCCCAGACGAAAGAAACGGCTATTATTGGAATTGCAGACAGTGTCGAAGCAGCTGTCCGCTCAATGGCGCAGCCCACTCCGGAGCAAATTGAGTCCTTGGTCCATTCCATTATTTCGGACAAGCTGCAGGACGGGCAGCTGAATGAGTGTGATTTAACACTAAGGGAAATTGAAGTGGTCGAACATACACTTTGTGAAACGCTGAAAGGGATTTTCCATTCAAGGATTGAATATCCTACTGAAATGACAAAACAAAAGGTGGTGGATGCATGAAAATGATTATAGATTTTTTGGATGAAACAGGCGAAGTGGCGGATGGGGATATTTCCCAACTTGAAAGCCTGCTTAATTATGCCGGGCTTCAAATGAATGTTGAGGAGGGCAGCGAGGTTTCAGTGACTTTTGTGGGAAATGACCGCATTCAGGAAATCAACCTCGAATACAGGCAAAAAGATGTTCCGACAGATGTCCTCTCTTTCCCAATGGAAGAGCCCGGCGAAGGGGAGATTGAAATTTCCGGAAGGGATTTGCCAAGGGTTTTGGGAGATATCATTATTTCCATACCGAAGACAATGCAGCAGGCGGAGGAATATGGGCATTCGTTTATGCGTGAGCTTGGTTTCCTTGCGGTCCATGGCTTCCTTCATCTTCTCGGATATGACCATGAAACAGAAGCGGATGAAAAAGAAATGTTTTCGCTTCAAAAGGATATTTTAGATGGATTCGGGCTTACCAGGTAACGGCAGGGGGCCCGGGGGCCGCCTTTTGAAATCTTTCGTCTATGCCCTCTCGGGAATAGGGTCGGCAATCAAAAGAGAGAGGAATCTGCAAATCCATATCTTTGCGGGAACCGTCGCCATCGGACTTTCGATTCTTTTCTCGATTTCGAAAATGGAATGGCTCTTTATCCTTTTGGCGATTGCGGGGATGCTTTCCCTTGAATTGCTGAATACAGCGGTGGAAAGGGTGGTGGACCTGGTGACGGAGGAATTTCACCCGATCGCGAAACAGGCGAAGGATATCGCCGCTGGGGCTGTCCTCGTTTATGCATGTTTATCCTTATTAATTGGCGCAATCATTTTTTTGCCGAAAATCACGTTAATTTTTGGCAGGTGAAAAGGCAGGCACAGTCCTGGCCTTTTTATTTTTCTCTCAAAAGCCAAACTGATTTGAAATCGTCCGCGTAAATTGCTAAAATGGCGAAACAAGCATTTCATACAAAAAGTAATTTTAAGAAAATTCCAACTTATTTTTGGGAAATATCCTTACAGGGATGAAAACCGCCTGAATTTAAGGTAAGATGGAAGGAGAAACATTCCATTAACGGCATTTCCGCCGTGGGGGAATGTATTTCAAAAAGGTTTTAATAATATACAAAGAGGTAATATGAAACTACAGCAGAAGGGTTTCCCTTCATCGCTAAATACCGGAGGATTGCAAGCATGGCAGATGGCACAAGCGTGGAAAAGGGCCATAAATCGGGATTCATCTCGATAATCGGACGCCCAAATGTTGGGAAATCCACTTTTTTAAACAGGGTGATTGGGCAGAAAATCGCGATTATGAGCGATAAGCCACAAACAACCCGCAATAAGGTGCAGGGGGTTCTGACACTCGACGACGCACAATTTATTTTCATTGATACACCGGGCATACACAAGCCCAAACATAGACTCGGCGACTTTATGATGAAAGTGGCCCAAAACACCCTTAAAGGAGTCGACCTTGTCCTGTTTATGGTCAGTGCGGAGGAAGGGTTTGGAAAAGGCGAGGAATTCATTATTGAAAAGCTTCAGTCCGTGAAGACGCCGGTTTTTCTAATCATCAATAAAATTGATAAAATCCATCCCGACCAATTGCTTGGAATTATTGATGATTATCAGGAGAGGCATCCGTTTGAAGCGATTGTTCCAATCTCCGCGCTGGAAGGAAACAATGTTGACCGCCTTCTTGGGCAAATAAAGGAATACCTGCCGGAGGGGCCGCAATTCTATCCTGCCGACCAGGTTACAGACCATCCGGAGAGATTCATCGTTTCCGAACTAATCCGGGAAAAAGCGCTCCACCTGACGAGGGAAGAAGTCCCGCACTCATTGGCGGTCATTATCGAAAAAATGGAGCGGGATGAAAAAAAAGATATGGTCCACGTCATGGCCGCAATTATTGTGGAGCGGGATTCGCAAAAAGGGATCATTATCGGCAAGCAGGGCGGCATGCTGAAGGAAATCGGGAAGCGGGCTAGAATGGACATTGAGCAGCTTCTTGGAACTAAAGTGTATTTGGAACTATGGGTGAAAGTCCAAAAGGATTGGCGCAACAAAATGTCGAGGCTGCGTGAATTCGGGTTCCGCGAGGATGAGTATTAGAAAACGATTAACAATATTTTCGCATTATTTTTTTCGAATGGCAGGCTAAGATAAATGTAACCAGGGATGAAGATTAGAGCTAGTCTATTAAGGAAAGGATGGGGTTTTCCATGTTGGATTTTACCTGGAAAGTGTTCAGTCAGACAGGTAATATTGACACATATCTTCTCTTTAAGGAAATGGAGAAGGAAAGAATAGAAATACCCGGCAATTTCGACGAAGAGCTAGCGCAAGCAGATTTTCCTGTTTCATAAGTTTGTCTAAATACCTGGATGGTGACTGGGATGCTGCAAAAATGTGAAGGCATCATCATTAGAACTACCGATTACGGTGAAACAAACAAGGTTGTTACGATTTATACCCGAGAATGGGGCAAAATCGGGGCAATGGCGAGGGGTGCGAAGAAGCCGAAGAGCAGGCTGTCCGCTGCAACCCAGTTATTGACCTATGGGTATTTCCTCGTTCAGAAAGGCAGCGGGATGGGGAGCCTCCAGCAGGGGGAAATCATTTCATCGATGAGATCGATCCGGGAAGATATTTTCCTTACCGCCTACGCGAGTTATATCGCAGAATTAACAGATAAGGCAGTAGAGGATAGGAAGCCCAACCCATATTTATTCGAACTGCTTTACCAGACGCTGAACTATTTAAATGAGGGATACGATCCGGAAATTCTCATGTTCATTTATGAGATGAAAATGCTGAATGTGATGGGGCTTTACCCCATCCTAGATCAATGCGCCGTTTGTGGCAGCACAGACGGGCATTTTTCTTTTTCCATAAGGGAGGGCGGGCTGATATGCCACCGCTGCCTTGAAAAGGATCCTTACCATTTTAAACTTTCCCAGGCGGGGGCAAGGCTCCTCAGGCTGTTTTACTACTTTGACCTCTCCCGGCTTGGGAACATTTCGGTGAAGAAAGAGACTAAGGATGAATTGATGCGAATCATCTCGGCGTATTATGAGGAATACTCGGGCTTGAGCCTCAAGTCGAAAAGGTTCCTTGATTCAATGGACAGCCTGAGAGGCATGGTTTAACCGGGTTGACATCAGCGTTCTTTTTCGCTACTATCTTAATAAAGTCAATTTTATAGTTGCCAAGAAGGAAAAGAGTACCTGGCGGCTCCTGTAAAAGCGAATCCGGGATGGTGGAAGCCGGAGACAGGAAACCTGGGAAAGGCGTTCCGGAGCAACATTCATTCAAAGAGGCTGTTTTTCATCGCAGCAAATAGGGTGGAACCGCGGGTTAACTCTCGTCCCTATGCTTAATTGGCATAGGGGCGGGAGTTTTTTATTTCGCGCCTGAATACATATACTAAGAAAAAGGAGAAATGTAGAATGAGCGTTTCAATGGACCAAATTGTCTCCCATGCAAAACACCGGGGCTTTGTATTTCCGGGTTCCGAAATATATGGCGGGCTAGCGAATACTTGGGATTACGGCCCGCTTGGAGTGGAACTGAAAAACAATATAAAAAAAGCATGGTGGAAGAAGTTTGTTCAGGAATCCCCATACAATGTCGGCCTTGACGCGGCCATCTTGATGAATCCGAGGACTTGGGAAGCTTCCGGCCATATCGGTAATTTCAATGATCCTATGATCGACTGCAAGAAGTGCAAATCCAGGCATCGGGCGGATAAATTGATTGAAAATGCCCTGGATGAAAAAGGCATTGAATTAGTTGTCGACGGCCTTCCTTTTGAAAAAATGGAAGAGCTCATCAAGGAACATGATATTGCGTGCCCTGATTGCGGCAGCAAGGAATTCACCGGCATCCGCCAGTTCAACTTGATGTTCAAGACATTCCAGGGGGTTACCGAGTCAAGCGCGAACGAAATTTTCCTTCGTCCGGAAACCGCCCAGGGGATTTTTGTGAATTTTAAAAATGTCCAGAGGACGATGAGGAAGAAGCTTCCGTTTGGTATCGCGCAAGTCGGCAAAAGCTTCCGCAATGAAATCACTCCCGGAAACTTTACCTTTAGGACCAGGGAGTTTGAGCAAATGGAGCTTGAATTCTTCTGCAAGCCTGGAACCGAACTGGAATGGTTTGCCTATTGGAAGAATTTCGCTGAGAAATGGCTGCTTTCGCTTGGAATGAAAAAAGAAAACCTCAGGCTCCGCGACCATTCCGACGATGAACTTTCCCATTACAGCAACGCTACAACCGACTTCGAATACAAGTTTCCTTTCGGATGGGGAGAGCTTTGGGGAGTCGCATCCCGCACAGATTACGATTTGAAGCAGCATATGCAGTTTTCAGGTGAAGACTTCCATTATCTTGATCCCGAAACGAATGAGAAGTATGTTCCGTATTGCATTGAACCATCGCTTGGCGCCGACCGGGTTACGCTTGCCTATCTGATTGATGCTTATGAAGAAGAACAACTTGAAGATGGAACGTCAAGGACCGTCATGCATCTTCATCCCGCGCTTGCGCCATTCAAGGCGGCTGTCTTGCCGTTATCGAAAAAGCTATCGGATTCCGCGAGGGAAATCTTCGCTGACCTCGCCAAAGAATTCATGGTCGACTTCGATGAAGCCGGCTCAATCGGGAAACGGTACCGCCGCCATGATGAAATCGGTACCCCTTTCTGCATTACCGTCGATTTCGATACTGCCGAAGACAGGAAAGTAACCGTAAGGGACCGTGATACAATGGAACAAACACGCATCCCGATTGAGGAGCTTTCAGCATTCCTGAAGGAGAAAACACAATTTTAGAATGGATTGTTTGTAGCACAGTGAATAGGCGGTGAGGGACTTGGAACTGAATAAACGGCAGGATCAAATTTTGCAAATAGTAAAAGAAAATGGGCCGATTACAGGTGAGCATATTGCCGAAAAGCTGAATCTGACACGTGCCACGCTAAGGCCGGATCTGGCGATTTTGACTATGGCCGGATTTCTTGACGCCAGGCCGAGGGTGGGCTACTTCTATACCGGGAAATCCGGGGATCAGCTTCTTTCCGAAAAGCTCCAAAAAATCCTTGTGAGCGACTACCAATCAAGGCCTGTCGTTGTGAATGAAAATGTTTCCGTATATGACGCGATTGTTACGATGTTTCTAGAGGATGTTGGCACCTTATTCGTAGTTGATCAAAACTCAATTCTTGCCGGGGTCCTATCCCGGAAAGATCTGCTCAGGGCAAGCCTTGGAAATCAGGAGCTATCTGCCCTTCCAGTCAATATCATCATGACAAGGATGCCTAATATTACTGTGTGCCGGAAGGAAGACCTACTCACCGACGTTGCCATGAAATTGATTGACAGGCAAATTGATGCGATTCCTGTAATCAGGGAAACGGAAGCGGGCTTTGAAGTAATTGGCCGAATTACGAAAACCAGCATAACGAGGGCTTTTGTATCCCTTGGAAACGCGGAATGAGCAAAGTTTAGGAAGAGGGGAAAAAAGACGACCATGGACCAGCCAACAATCTATGTAGTGTCCGATTCGGTTGGGGAAACTGCCGAACTGGTAACGAAAGCGGCAATCACCCAATTCAACGGAAATCATATCAAGCTTAAGAGATTCCCTTATGTTGAAGATACCGACCATATCGATGAGGTTATTTCACTGGCGGCGTTCGAAAAAGGGATGATCGCATTTACACTTGTAAAGCCGCTGATGCGCGCATATATGAAGGAGAAAGCGGAAGAAGCAGGCATTTACGCAGTAGATTTGATCGGGCCGCTGATGGATCAAATCCAGCAGCTGTCAGGCAAGACACCGCTGTTCGAGCCCGGGCTTGTCAGGAAGCTGGATGAGGATTATTTTAAAAAGGTCGAAGCAATCGAGTTCGCCGTCAAATACGATGATGGAAGGGATCCAAGGGGGCTCATGAAGGCCGATATTATTCTAATCGGCGTTTCCCGCACTTCCAAAACCCCTTTGTCCCAATATTTGGCCCACAAGCGCCTAAAAGTAGCGAATGTTCCGCTCGTTCCCGAGGTTGACCCTCCTGAGGAACTTTACCGGGTTCCGGCCGAGAAATGCATCGGTTTGAAAATCAGCCCTGAAAAATTAAATACTATCCGAAGGGAACGCCTGATTTCACTTGGGTTGAATGACAGCGCAAGCTATGCGAATATCGCAAGGATCAAGGAAGAACTTGAATTCTTTGAAAAAGTAATCCAAAAGATTGGCTGTCCAGTAATCGATGTAACAAATAAGGCTGTCGAGGAAACAGCGAATGTCATTTTGAGCAAAGTTCAAAGAGGATAAGGGAAAAAACACATGGCCAATAAGGGCATGTGTTTTCCTTTTACCGGTCATTATTTTTCTGCTTTAAAAAAGAGATAAATGAATGGCAAAATCGTTTAAAATGTTCTATAATAAAAAATTGTGGTAAAAAAGAACATATTGCAGGTTTAGACTTGCTTTACAAGGAATAAACTATTTATTGTCAGAAGTCAAGGGAACGGTTAGAAAAAAATTCGACACAATCTTCGATAATCTTTGCCGGGTAAGAAGGAATTCATGGGGGGATGTAGAATTAGTAGTATGGAAAAAAATTGCCCCACATTGTTTGTGGATGCGGATTCGTGCCCTGTTAAAGAGGAGATCGCACAATTGGCGTCCGATTTTTCTGTTGCGGCCATTTTCGTTGCCTCCCATGCCCACTATACGTCCAGGGAGCTATATTTGGAGTGGGAGTGGAAATATGTCGATTCGGATCGGGAAGCGGCCGACCTTTATATTATGAACCACACATCCAAAGGCGACATTGTCGTCACACAGGATATCGGACTTGCTTCCACTCTCCTGCTGAAAGGGGTTTATGTCCTATCGCCTAAGGGAATTTTATTTGAGGAAAAAGATATCCAGACGGCCCTTGACATCCGGTATATAAAAAAGAAAGCCCGCGCCAGAGGCATATACGGAAAGGGCCCGGCTCCGTATACAGAGTTGGAACGGAACCGTTTTGCAGAAAAACTGGCGGAAGTATTGTCCGTTTGTGCTGGCCGAGGCCTTCACGGCGGCCAAGAACGTTAACTGGAGTTGTTTTCATGGCTGAGCGAATCCCCGAAGAAAAAGTCAATCAGATTAGGCAATCTGTTGATATAGTGGATTTTATCGGTGAATATGTACAGCTGAAAAAACAAGGCCGCAATTACTTTGGCCTTTGTCCGTTTCATGGAGAAAATTCACCGTCTTTTTCTGTTTCTCCCGATAAGCAGATTTATTATTGTTTTGGCTGCGGGGCAGGCGGAAACGTTTTTTCATTTTTAATGGACCTTGAAGGAATGCCATTCGCGGAAGCCGCCTCCAAACTGGCTGAAAGGACGGGAATCGACCTAGGAATCACCCGAGCCGCCACAGAAGCGGAAAATGCCAGGCATGCGGGCCTGCAGCCTTATTTTGAAGCCCATGAATTGCTTAAGAAATTTTACCACCATTTGCTGGTAAATACAAAGGATGGACAGGAAGCCCTCGAATACCTGCTTGCAAGGGGGTTTACAAGGGAGTCAATTGACACCTTTCAAATTGGCTATGCCCTGGATTCCTGGGATTTCGTTACGGAATTCCTTCAGAAAAGGGGCTTTAAGGCTGAAGAAATGGAAAAAGCGGGCCTCATCATCAAAAGGGAGAAGGATGGGACGTACTTTGACCGTTTCAGGAATAGAATTATGTTCCCGTTGTTTGACCAAAATGGAAAAGCGATTGCATTTTCGGGAAGAGCCCTGGGAAAGGAAGACGTCAAGTACCTGAACAGCCCCGAAACGCCAATCTTCAATAAAGGCAAAATCCTATATAACTTTCACTTGGCAAAACCGGTCATTAGGCGGCAGCACCATGCCATCCTATTCGAAGGATTTGCCGATGCAATCGCCGCTTACCGGGCCGGGGTGGAAAATGGTATCGCCACAATGGGCACATCGCTGACCCAGGACCATATTTCCCTAATCCGAAGGAACGCCCAATCTGTTACAATTTGCTATGATTCGGACAATGCCGGCATTGAAGCGGCTTTCCGAGCAGCCGGAATGCTTGCGGAAGCGGGAATTGAAATCCGAGTGGCTTTAATGCCTGATGGCCTCGACCCCGATGACTATATAAGGAAATATGGACCTGAAAAGTTCAGGAACGACATTTTAGGCGCAAGCCTTACATTGATGTCTTTTAAATTCCATTATTATCGTCGAGGAAAAAATCTTCAGAATGAAGGAGATAGGCTTTCCTATATCGAAAAGATAGTAAGCGAAATAAGCGGCCTTGAAAAAGCGGTAGAAAAAGACCATTATCTCAGGCAGCTCGCTGCTGAATTTTCTTTGTCACTTGAAGCCTTAAAGCAACAGATGGCGGCTGACGCCCCCAAAAAGGGCGGACGGCAGGAAGGGATCCCCAAAAAGAGGGAACTGCCGCCGGTTCGCGCAGCTTCGTCGGGCCTTAAGCCCGCCCATTACAACGCGGAGCGCAGGATGATCGCCCATATGCTGAGGGACAGGGATAATGCCTATAAAATCCAGGAAATGCTTAAAGGCACTATGTTCAACCATGACGATCACCAGGCAATCATCACATATCTTTTCGGTTACTATGAGGAAAAGGACCAATTCGAATTGGGAGAGTTCCTGAATTATATTAAGGATGAAAAGCTTTGGAGGATGGTTGCCGATATCGAAATGATGACGCTTAATGAGGAATTGGGTGAGCAGGAGCTAAATGATTACATCCATCAGGTGTTGAAATATCAAAAGTTGTTAAAAATAAAAGAAAAACGAAATCTCCAAAAAGAAGCTGATGCCCAGAAGGATTACCAGAAAGCGATGGAACTGGGCAAAGAAATAATTGAATTGCAAAAATCATTGTAATGGATAGCAATATGCCTGAATTTTGAAGGAGGGGGACCTATGGCTGAAAAATCAGCACGGTCAAATGAGGTCGAGAATGAATTGACCGTTGAACAAGTGAAAGACCAATTAACAGCACTGGGTAAAAAAGTTGGCCACCTTGCCTATGACGATATAGCTGAAAAACTGGCGAATTACGACCTGGATTCCCATCAGATGGATGAATTTTATGAATACCTTGGCGACCAGGGAATCGACCTGATAGGGGATAACGAAGAGGCGGATTCGAGCGTTCCACAGCTTGCGAAAGAAGATGACGAGGAATTCGACCTTAATGACTTGAGCGTCCCTCCCGGTGTAAAAATCAACGACCCAGTTCGAATGTATTTAAAGGAAATTGGACGCGTCGACCTGCTTTCCGCCGAAGAGGAAATTGAACTCGCCAACCGGATCGAGGCCGGCGATGAAGAAGCGAAACGCCGCCTAGCCGAAGCAAACCTCCGGCTCGTTGTCAGCATCGCCAAAAGATATGTTGGCCGCGGTATGCTCTTTCTTGACTTGATTCAGGAAGGGAACATGGGCCTGATCAAGGCGGTTGAAAAATTCGACTACCGCAAAGGCTTTAAATTCAGTACGTACGCAACATGGTGGATCCGCCAGGCGATTACCCGCGCAATCGCGGACCAGGCCCGGACAATCCGCATCCCTGTCCATATGGTTGAAACGATCAACAAACTGATCAGGGTCCAACGGCAGCTGCTTCAGGATCTCGGGCGCGAACCAACGCCGGAGGAAATTGCCGAGGATATGGACCTCACTCCAGACAAAGTTAGGGAAATCCTCAAGATTGCCCAGGAACCTGTTTCACTTGAAACGCCGATTGGGGAAGAAGACGATTCCCATCTTGGTGATTTCATCGAGGATCAGGATGCAACCTCTCCATCGGAGCATGCCGCTTTCGAATTGTTGAAGGAGCAGCTCGAGGATGTCCTTGACACGCTGACCGACCGCGAAGAAAATGTACTGCGGCTCAGGTTTGGCCTGGATGACGGACGCACCAGGACGCTGGAAGAGGTCGGCAAGGTCTTCGGTGTAACAAGGGAACGCATCAGGCAAATCGAGGCGAAAGCCTTAAGGAAACTGAGGCATCCAAGCCGAAGCAAACGCCTGAAAGATTTTCTTGAATAAAGGGGAACTCCCCAAAGATATGCAGCTTGCCTATTTCGAAAGGCAGGCTGTTTTTTAAAACCATAAGCAGTTGCTTCCGTTCAGTCCATATCGGCTAATCGGAGCTTCTGCTTTTCTATTTGCTTTATTTTACTTAAACTGGAATCCAAATGCAACCGCCCTAAAATTAACTTTTGTGAATACTTCTATTATAAACCCTTTTCTAAAAGTTATAAATGTTGAGAAAATTTTACCTCGGCCATATAATGGATAAGAAAGCGCATACATAGCAATTTGGAGGGGTATACATGGATTTCAATTTAACAGCTGAGCAAGAAATGATAAAAAAGACAATTAGGGAGTTTGCCGATGCGGAAGTTGCGCCTGGTGCGTTAGAGAGGGACAGGACGAAGCAGTTCCCTGCCGATATATTTAAAAAGCTCGGTGAAATGGGCATTATGGGGCTTCCTTTTCCCGAAGAATACGGCGGGGGCGGCGCGGATACGATTAGTTTCGCTATTGTGACAGAAGAACTTAGCAGGGCATGCGGCTCTACGGGAATTACATATTCAGCCCATATTTCCCTTGGCGGCGCACCAATAAATATGTTCGGCACCGAGGAGCAAAAACGGAAGTACCTGGCCCCCATCTGCACGGGTGAATCATTCGGAGCCTTTGGCCTTACCGAGCCAAACGCCGGATCAGACGCGGGCGGCACAAGGACATCCGCCAAAGAAGAGAACGGTGAATGGGTCATCAACGGCAGCAAGTGCTTTATTACAAATGCCAGCTATGCTAAGCATCTGGCACTGACCGCGGTGACCGGACAATCCGAAGAAGGCAAGGAAATTAGCGCCATTATTGTTCCTACGGATGCAAAAGGTTTTAAAGTAATAGACAACTATGAAAAAATGGGGCTCCATTCATCCAATACAACAGAACTTGTTATGGAAGACGTCAGGGTCCCTACCGAAAATCTCCTTGGGAAAAGGGGCGAAGGCTTCAAGCAGTTCCTGATCACGCTTGATGGAGGGCGGATCGGGATTGGTGCGATGGCGGTCGGAATCGCGCAGGCGGCGTACGACAAGGCAAGCCAGTATGCGAAAGAAAGGAAGCAGTTCGGGAAGTCCCTGTCTTCATTCCAGGCCATTCAGTTCAAACTGGCGGATATGGCTCTGAAAATCGAGCTGGCCAGGACGATGGTGTACAAAGCCGCTTGGCTAAAAGACAATGGTAAGCCATTTACGAAGGAAGCGGCGATGTGCAAGCTGTATGCCTCGGAAATCTGCATGGAAGTCACCGACCAGGCCGTCCAAATCCACGGTGGGTACGGTTATATGAAGGACTATCATGTTGAACGGTATATGAGGGACGCCAAGCTACTGGAAATCGGGGAAGGGACATCGGAAATCCAGCGAATCGTGATCGCAAGGGAAATCGGCTGCAGCTAAAAAGGCGATGTTACCTTTTCATAAAAGGCTGGCTGCGAATATTATCAGCCAGCCTTCAATTTTCTTGCAAATGCCGGGAGAATAGAATTCAAGTGTTATCAGGCATTTTTTCACTGAAAAAAATCAGGTGGGCTCCACAATGCAATAAAATGTGACAAAAGTAACTTAAATGCTTTTCCTTCCGGCGATAATCAGATAAAATAGTAGTTGTTTGTATATTACACACATGTTCGTACATAAGGGAGGGGTATTTCATGAATCGCAATCCAGTAATCCCATTCATTTTAATCATGGTAATGGGGATCGGGTTAATGTTCTTGCTTTCCTTCAAGGGTCTGGGCGACATGAAAGAAGTTGCCGAAGGGGATAAGAAGGGCGGCGAAAAGACTGAGGTCGCAGCAAAACCTGAAGACCTGTACAAGTCCGCTGGCTGCATCAGTTGCCACGGGGACAATCTCCAGGGGGCAATGGGCCCTAAGCTAAGCGATGTCGGTTCAAGGCTGGATGAAGCAGGAATTAAGGACATCCTTCTTAACGGAAAAGGCACAAGCATGCCTGGCGGCCTTGTAAAAGGAGCCGAAGCCGATGCCATGGCTAAATGGCTCGCCGACAAGAAATAATACTTAGTTGCGAAAGCTGCCATCCATCCTGGGAGGCAGCTTTAACATTTCCCCAGATTTAAAATTAGAATTCCGCTAATGACCAGAAAATCATTTCGCGTTTTGTTTTTATGGTGTCCTTTGCATATGTGAAGGACTTTTTCTATACTTGAAGAAGTAAATGTCAAAGTGAAAAGTGGTGCTTAAAATTGAATGCAGAACAACTATCAATGCGCTTGGAGAAGGTTGCTTCGTTTATACCGAATGGTGCGAGGGTTGCCGATATCGGCTCCGACCACGCCTATTTGCCATGCTACCTGGCAAAACAGGGGAGAATAACTTCGGCTATAGCTGGGGAAGTGGTCGAGGGGCCTTACAAGTCCGCGAAAAGGCAAGTAGAGGCAACCGGCCTTCAGGATATGATTGAAGTAAGGCTGGGGGACGGCCTCGAGGTTTTGGAGCCAGGGGAAGCCGACTGCATTACGATAGCCGGGATGGGCGGCGTGCTCATTTCGGAAATTCTTGAAGCTGGTAAAAATAAGCTTGATGGTGTAAACAGGCTGATCCTTCAGCCCAATGTCGGCGCCAATTCGGTCCGGGAGTGGCTGTACAGGAACGGCTGGGAACTGATAGATGAGGAAATCCTCGAGGAGGATGGCAAGATTTATGAAATCCTGGTGGCGGAAACAGGGGATCCATTAGCCCCATATCATGATGAATTGGAACTGGGGCTTATATTTGGACCGTTTTTGCTGAAGCGGAAAGAGGCAGCCTTTTTAAAAAAATGGTCGCTTGAAAAAGAGAACTGGCGGAGGGTCCTCTCCCAGTTGGATAATGCCCAGCCATCCAGGGAAGTTGATTGGAAGAAGCAAGAATTGGCGGGGAAAATCAGGAAGGTTGAGGAGGTACTTGCAAAATGAAAAAAATAAATGGCCATGAATTGATCGGCCTGATGGAATCTTTTTCACCGAAGGAATATGCGATGGAAGGAGACCGGGTTGGCCTCCAGGTCGGACAGCTGAACAGGCCGGTCAGCCGGGTTTTGGTCGCCCTTGACTTGGTTGAGCAGGTTGTTGATGAAGCCATTGAAAAAGGCGTGCAGCTCATTATCGCCCACCATCCGCCCATTTACAGGCCATTGGCGAAACTTGCGACCGATACGGCACAGGGGCGGATTTTCGAAAAATTAATCAAGCATGATATATCCGTCTATGCGGCCCACACCAACCTCGATGTAGCCCAGGGAGGGGTCAATGATATGCTTGCCACGGCGTTGGACCTTGAGAAACCTGAAGTACTTGTCCCTACATATGAAGAAAGATTAAAAAAGCTTGTCGTTTTCGTACCTGACGCACATGCCGGCGCTGTAAGGGAGGCTATGGGAAATGCAGGTGCAGGCGCAATCGGAAACTATAGCCATTGCTCTTTTTCCGCTTCGGGAACGGGGCGGTTCCTTCCAGGAGAGAGAACAAATCCTTTCATTGGAAGCCAGGGAAGGATTGAGGAAGTTGAAGAAACGAGAATTGAAACAATCCTGCCGGAAAGGCTAGTTAAAAAGGTTGTAACTGCTATGCTTAAGGCTCATCCTTATGAAGAGCCTGCTTATGACCTTTACCCAGTGGACAATAAAGGAGCTTCTTTGGGCCTGGGCAGGATTGGTACGATTGAAGAAATGAGCCTCCGCCAATTTGCCGAAAAAGTGAAAGCCGACCTGGGCGTGGAAGCCGTTCGTGTTGTCGGGGACCTTGAAGCAAAAGTGAAGAAAGTGGCCGTCCTTGGAGGAGATGGGAACAAGTATTTTTCTCAGGCGAAATTCAGTGGAGCGGATGTGTATGTGACAGGGGATATTTATTACCATGTTGCCCAGGATGCACTGATGCTTGGGCTGAATATTGTGGATCCGGGACATAACGTTGAAAAAATCATGAAAAAGGGCCTGGCTGCAATCCTTTCGGGATTATGCGCGGATGCGGGCTACGATGCGGAAATCCTTGCATCTGACATTGACACTAATCCATTCGAGGTTATTTAAAATAAAAAACCGGCTGTTTTTCAGCCGGTTTTCATATTCTATATTTGCACTTCGGGATTCTTGACTTTCGGCAGGATTTTTGAAAGCGGCACATTCTTTTTTCTCTTCCAGGTGCCCGGGTCTTCCGGGTCATACTGCTCAAGGAAGGAAATGACCTCCTTCGTAATCGGGGTAGGGGTCGATGCCCCAGCTGTAACCGCTACAGTGGAGGCGTCCTTCAGCCATTCAAGGTCAAGCTCCGCAATATCGGCGATCCGATAGGCCTTCGTGCCGGCGATTTCTTCAGAAACCTGGGCGAGCCTGTTGGAGTTGTTACTTTTTGGATCCCCGACGACAATCAGGACATCCGCTTCACCCGCCTGTTCGGCAACGGCTTCCTGGCGGACCTGCGTTGCCATGCATATCTCCTTGTGCACTTCGGCAT
The DNA here is from genome assembly GCF_003362805.1 of Neobacillus piezotolerans. Taxonomy (GTDB): domain Bacteria; phylum Bacillota; class Bacilli; order Bacillales; family Cytobacillaceae; genus Bacillus_D; species Bacillus_D piezotolerans. The sequence continues at coordinate 29,339 of NZ_QNQT01000010.1, read as the reverse complement.
GTGGATATTTTTCCTTTACCCTTTTCATGATTTCAGCTACATCCCATTGGCTCATCGTTGTCTGGTTCGTTACGATGATTTTGTCGTGCTCAATTTCAAGCGCGTCGACATCGGCAGCTGTTTCAACAAGGAAGACAGTTCCCGGCGCTGCGACGCCAACAGCGCCTTCTGGCTCAGGATGCCCTTTTTTCCCGATGTAAATGACTTTAAAGCCCTCCGCTTCCTTCTCGCGGATCAGTTCATGGGTCTTTGTGACATCCGGGCAGGTGGCGTCGAGTGTGACAAGCCCCTTTTCCTTCGCCAGGCTGCGTACTTCGGGTGAGATACCATGGGCGGTGAAAATAACCGTCCCTTTGTCGACTTTTTCGAGTATTTCCCTTCTGTTGTTGCCGTCCAGGGTAATAATCCCTTCTTCGGCGAACGCATCTGTGACATGTTTATTATGGACGATCATGCCCAGGATATAAATAGGACGTGGCAGCGATTTATCTAAAGCCGCGTTCCGGGCAATGACCATGGCGTCTACTACGCCATAGCAATAGCCGCGCGGTGAAATTTTAATGACTTTCATAACAGCCTCCTGTAAAGGTCTGACTTGAATACTATGTATATAGTATATCGGACTTTGAGAAATACTTCAAAGTGCAAAAATTCAAAAGTAATAATGGAAAAAGGCGCCAAATTCCGGCGCCCGGCATGTTTATTGATAAAAGAGTCTTGGCTTCGATTGTCCCCTTGCTGGTTCCGCCTTCGCTTTTTCGGCTGATTGTCCCTGGGATGGAGCTGGAATTTTTTCTCGCCTGCTTTCAACAACCTTGTTTGATGCGGCTGTTTTTTCCGGTTTGGCTACCTGGTTCCCATTGTCCTGTTTTCTTTTTTCCGAAGCTTCGTTCGATGTGGCATCTTTGCCTTCGTCTGTGTCTTTAAGGCCGCGATACAATTTCCACATCCCCGGCAGATTCCTTAAGAGCGGGCCATATTGTTCGATTAGCGGGCCAAATTGCTGGGCGGTGTTGAGCACATTTTGGGTATTCGCAAGGAAAGTGTTCAAGGCATCCGGATTACCGAGAGCCTTCAGGACGGACCCCGCCCCTGCTTCTCCGGCGGCACCTGTGGCCGCGCTTCCACGTCCGGCGGCCCCCCCAGCCCCGGACCTGCCGAACAGCCTTGCGAGTAGCCCTCCCCCCCTTGACGGCTGTCTTTGCATTGGGTTCATCGGACCCATAAAAGGCGGCCGCTGCGGGCCAGGGAAGCCTGGCTGCCTTCCAAACGGAGGCCTTCCCATTGGGTTGCGCCCGAATCCCCCTTGCCTCCGCATTTGCGGCATAGGTGGCATCATGACAGTCTCCTTTCAAAAAAATATCCTCTTTTTAAACTATGCAGTTTTTATATAAATGTTAAGGAACCTGCGTAAAGGAACGGGTGATGAAAAGCATGTAAATTGTAAATGATGAATTTAAAGGGATTCCTGGTGGAGATTTAAGTGAAACTTTACTATAATTACAGGATGGATAAGTATGTTCCATTAATTGAACGTAAGGAGCAATAATATGAGCGGAAACCAATTTGATCGATTCAAGCTTAAACCGTTTCTTATAGAAGCAGTGGAGTCGCTTGGCTTCACCAAACCGACTGAAATCCAGGAACAAATGATTCCTGCCGCGTTAAAGGGAGAAAGCGCGATAGGCCAGTCAAGGACAGGGACAGGTAAAACACATTCTTACCTGCTTCCGATCATGGATAAACTTGACCCGGGACGACAGGAGGTACAGGCCGTAATCACCGCACCCACAAGGGAACTGGCAAGCCAGATTTACCACCAGTTTTTAAAGGCGGCCGAACTTTATGATGGTCCTGAAGAAATCAGGATACGAAATTATATCGGCGGTACGGACAAACAAAAAACAATTGAAAAACTTAAAGTGCAGCCTCACATCGTTGTCGGCACTCCATCCCGCATCAATGACCTGATACAGGAACAGGCTTTGTTCGTCCATACAGCCGGAACACTCGTGATTGATGAAGCAGATTTAATGCTGGATATGGGCTTTTTGGAGGATGTGGACAAAATCGCTTCAAGGATGCCTGAAAAGCTTCAAATGCTAGTGTTTTCGGCAACCATTCCCGAGAAGCTGAAGCCTTTTTTAAAAAAGTATATGGAAAACCCAAAATATATCCATATCGAACCAAAGAAAAAGGCCGCTGAAAATCTTGAGCATTGGCTGTTGCCTTCTAGGCATAAAAACAAAAAAGAAATAGTTTCCAAAGTCCTGCGTGCATTCAACCCATATCTCGCAATTGTTTTTACGAACACTAAAAAAATGGCGGACGAGGTTGCCGATTTCCTTATCGGTGAAGGGATGAAAGTAGGCAGGGTCCATGGCGACCTCAACCCCCGTGAACGGAAAAAAATGATGAAGCAAATCCAGGATCTGGAGTATCAATATATCGTGGCGACCGACCTTGCCGCCCGGGGAATAGATATTGAAGGGGTCAGCCATGTCATCAATTATGAATTGCCGAGTGACTTGGATTTTTATATCCACAGGGTTGGCAGGACGGCAAGGGCCGGACATTCCGGAATCGCGTTGACAGTGTATGATACATCGGATGAGGATGCCCTCAACAAGCTAGAAAAAATGGGCATCACCTTCAAGCATGTCGACTTCGGCAAGGAAGGCCTTGTTGAAATTGCGGCCCGCAACAAGCGGAAAACGAGAAAGAAAACGGAAGATGAAACCGATAAAGTGGCCAAGTCGATGGTTAAGGCGCCCGGCAAGGTGAAACCGGGCTATAAGAAAAAAATGAATGCTGAAATCGCCAAGGTAAAGAAGAGGCAAAGCAGGCTGAACAAAAAGAAATAGAGTAGGGTAAAGTTGCCCCATGCGGAAGGAGAAAGGTACATGTTGAAAATTGGCTCCCATGTGTCAATGAGCGGGAAGGAAATGCTCCTTACAGCCAGCAAGGAAGCTGTCTCCTATGGTTCGAATACATTCATGATTTATACTGGCGCCCCGCAAAATACAAGAAGAAAAAAGATTGAGGAATTGAATATCGAGGCTGGCAGAAGGCATATGGAAGAGAACGGAATTTCAGAAATTATCGTCCATGCCCCATACATCATCAATATCGGGAATATAGTGAATCCGGCCACCTTCGAATTAGGGGTGAACTTTTTGCGCTCTGAAATCGATCGGACCGAAGCGATCGGCGCAACCCAAATCGTCCTTCATCCCGGTGCCCATGTTGGCGCGGGAACGGAAGAAGGGATCCGGAAGATTGTCGAAGGATTGAACGAGGTGCTGACCGGACAAGAAAAAGTCCAGGTGGCCCTTGAAACGATGGCGGGTAAAGGGTCGGAATGCGGAAAAACATTCGAAGAGCTGGCGATGATCATTGACGGGGTAACCTATAACGACCAGCTATCCATCTGTTTCGATACATGCCATACCCATGATGCGGGGTATGATATCATAAACGACTTTGACGGCGTCCTTGAAAAGTTTGATAAAATCATCGGGATTGACAGGCTTAAAGTCCTTCATATTAACGATAGCAAGAATGCTGTCGGGATGAGGAAGGACCGCCATGAAAATATTGGGTACGGCCATATCGGCTTTGACGCATTAAGCCGCATTGTCCATCATCCGCAATTGATTCATGTCCCAAAAATCCTTGAGACTCCATATGTCGGAGAAGACAAGAAAAACCAAAAGGCTCCGTATAAGCATGAAATCGAAATGCTGAGGAATCAGGTTTTTGACCCAAGCCTGAAGGGGATTCCGGTTCATGTATAAATAAGTGCTTTAATGAAAACGGGAAAAGCCTTCTGTCCGTATCGCGCGGGCGGAAGGCTTAATTTTGTTTTGGAATCTGCAAATTTTTTCAGCTGGTGAATTTAAGAAAAAGCTTATTTACTTCCCGGGCAGTTTCAGGGCCCGCAATTTTGGCGACTTCCTTAATGATCGAGGCTCTTTGGGCGCTATCAAAAATATTCACCTGTTTCCCTCTTAAGTATGAGGCAATCTTGCTTGCCTGGTTTTTGTTGATGGAAATTTCGAACTGGTTTGCGTAATTAAGCAGTTCATCCGTAGTTATGGTATTTATTTTGTGGTTGATAATATTTTCGAAAATCCTCATTCTCATCACTCCCCTTCCTAATGTATGTTGATATTGGAAAAACAGTGCAAAAAAGTACTTGCTGGACAGGCGGCTTTACAACATCCGGGAACTGGGTTATACTACATAACGTAAATCGGAATGATTCTTAAAATAAGGTGATTATATGGCAGTGCCAGTGATAGAAATAAAGGGGCTTTCTTATCGATATGAGAAGGAAATAGTCCTAGAAGATATTAATTTAACCGTTCCAAAAGGGGCTTTCCTTGGAATTGTCGGGCCAAATGGCTCAGGAAAGTCGACGCTCCTTAAACTGATTCTCGGCCTCCTTTCCCCACAGGAAGGGGAAATCCGCCTTTTTGGAAAACCAATTGGCTCATTTTCGGAGTGGCATAAAATAGGCTATGTTTCCCAAAAAGCAAACTCGTTCAATTCGGGGTTTCCCGCTACGGTTGAAGAAGTGGTTTCAAGCGGATTGACCAGGAAAATCGGCTTGTTCAGCTTTATGCGGAGCAGTGATTGGCAGAAGGTCCATAAAGCCCTGGAATCTGTCGGCATGGCTGAATTTTCGGCAAAAAACATCGGGGAGCTTTCCGGCGGCCAGCAACAAAGGGTTTTTATCGCAAGGGCCCTCGTAAGCGATCCTGAACTGCTTATTCTGGACGAGCCAACTGTAGGCGTAGATACCAGGCGCGTCAATGTGTTTTATGACATGCTCGAAACATTGAATAAGGAGCGTGGCATTACTCTTTTGCTTGTAACGCATGATATTGGAACAATCTCGGAAACCGTTACCCATGTCGCCTGCCTGAATAAGCACCTTCATTTTCATGGAGGAGCCGCCGAATTTGAGGAGATGGCTGAAAACGGGCTCTCGGATATATATGGCCATGGAATCCATCTCCTTAACCACCATCACCACGGGGAGGCGGGAAGATGATAAGCGGGATCCTTCGTTATGAATTTCTGCAGAATACGTTCCTCTCCGGGGCCTTAATCGGTGTGATCGCTCCTCTTTTGGGGGTATTCATTGTTGTCAGGCGCCTCTCGCTCATCGCAGATGCATTAAGCCATGTAACATTGTCCGGCATTGCAGCAAGCCTCCTTTTGGAGAAAAAACTTGGCCTTTCCGGCGCCATCAATCCTTTATATATGGGTATGGCGTTTTCGGTGGCGGGTTCCCTTTTCATCGAAAAGCTTAGGGACGTATATAAACATTATCAGGAACTCGCCATTCCAATCATCCTTTCCGGTGGGATTGGAATAGGCGTAATATTCATCTCGCTCGCTGATGGGTTCAATGCGGACCTTTTCAGCTATTTGTTCGGTAGCGTTACCGCCGTCAGCCGGGTCGATGTTTGGACGATAGCCGCAATTAGTGTGTTTGTCCTTGCGGTCGTAGTCTTATTGTATAAAGAGCTGTTTTTGCTTTCGTTTGACGAAGAGCATGCAAAGGCTTCGGGCATCGCCTCAAAGGCGATCCATTTTGTTTTCATTGTGATGGTGGCGCTTGTCATTGCGGCCTCCATGAGGATAGTCGGGATCCTGCTTGTTTCGTCGCTCATGACGCTGCCTGTCGCAGCCAGCATGAGGATAGCAAAGGGTTTTAAGCAGGCAATCTTTTTATCTGTGGCGTTTGGGGAAATTTCGGTAATAGGCGGCCTCTTCGCCGCATACTATCTTGATTTGGCTCCCGGGGGAACGATTGTCCTTCTCGCAATTGCAATTTTAGTTGGCGCGATTATTTACAAAAAGGCGGGCTTGAAGAGAAGATTTGCAAAGGGGTGATTGGAATGGATGTAAACGAAGCCCTGGATTTTTTAAAGGAAAAAGGATATAAGTATACAGGTAAAAGGGAAGAAATGCTCCAGCTTTTTTCAATAAGCAATAAGTATTTAACAGCAAAGGATGTACTTGAGAGGCTCAAAGGGGAATACCCAGGCCTTAGTTTTGATACTATTTACAGGAACCTGTCATTATTCGCGGAACTCGGGATATTGGAAACGACGGACCTTTCCGGTGAAAAGCATTTCCGGTTCACTTGCTCCCGGACAGCGCACCATCACCACTTTATCTGTCTGGAGTGCGGAAAGACAAAGGAACTTGGCACTTGCCCAATGAACGGCCTTGGTGAAGACCTTAACGGCTATGATATATCGGGCCATAAGTTTGAAATATACGGGAAATGCCCTGAATGCGTATGAAAAAAAGCCTCTTTATTCAGAGGCTTTTTTGCATATCTGCTTTTTTATCCATTCATTCGCTTCCTGCCAGTTTGCTACCCGGATAACGCCATCAGGAATTGGATCGCGGTTATACGGAGCGTCAAATAATAGTACTGGTATACCACATTCTTCATGGATGGAAACAGCGTTGTCATGCTTGTCTTCCAAAAACAAATCCACACCGTATTTTTTAGCGGTCGCGATTTTGTTGTGTGTACCAATTAGTTCGATATGATGGTAGGCGAGTTCGTTGGCGGTGAACCATTGCCTGGTCAAATCAAGCAAATGGGATGCACGCGCGCTAATAAAGTACAGTTCATAATGGTTTGCCCACTTTGTCAGAACTTCCCTGGCTCCTTCCGCTAAAGGGGAACCGTTATAAATTTCCGGTTCCGCTCCTTCAAACCACTTGGCAAATTGCTCCCTCGGAATGTCCACAAGATGGAGAAGGTCGTATTCTTTAACATCTTCCAGGGTAACATTCAGGTTAAATGCTTTGTTTATATACGGCAAGATGCTTGATGGGGAGGTTACCGTCCCATCAATATCAATTCCTATTCTTTTCATGAATAAAACTCCTTTTGTCACTTTCTGTCTGCAAATGCTCATGTACATCATCTTATTTTACCAAAAAAACAGTTCTGTGTAGTCCATGCAAAGATTGACATAGTAAAAAAAGCGGGCATGCAAACACTAAGAAGGCTCCTACCTTTTGAAAGCGAGGGATTTTAGGTGGCCGATCAATCAAGGGATAACAACAACTCGATGCAGGAAAACTATAGCCGGGAGCGACAGCCTTCCAACTATAACGAAGAAACCTCTACGGAATCGGTCGTGCTGCTTCCGGCACCTACCGGTACACCCGGGGTGAGTTCCACAGCAGCTTCTCAATCAGCCGTCCACAACGATAATCGGGAAGAAACCGCGGCTGAATTAGCGGCTCCCGTCCCAATCCGGCAAAACAGGATGGAAGAACGGTATGACCAGCGTGAAATGGACCGTGACACCGCGGGAGGCATGCTTGGTTTCGCAGGGCTAGCGCTGGCGATTTTATCCTTGTTCATCATGCCGGTCATTCTTGGCGCGGCAGGAATCATAGTTGGATTCCTGGCGATGAGAAGAGGAGCGACAAAATCTGGCGGGTGGGCAATCGGCATCGGTGCGATTTCTCTTATCATCGGGATCTTTATTACACCCTTTTTCTAGGCTTTAACTGGGGCAATAGAAAAGAGGCCTGGCGACCGCCGGGCCTCTCATTCGTTATACCCCTTGTTTTTCAAGAGCCTGCTTTTGGAAGTATTCCTCCGCGATGGCGTCAATTTCCTTTTTCAATTCCTCTACCATTGTTTCTTCCGGTACTTTCCGGATAATTTCACCATGACGGAAAAGAAGTCCTTCGCCGCGGGCACCCGCAATGCCGATATCCGCTTCGCGTGCTTCACCTGGTCCGTTAACGGCGCAGCCAAGAACAGCGATTTTTATAGGTGCTTTGATTTGTGAAATATATTCTTCAACTTCATTGGCAATGCTGATTAGGTCGATTTCAATCCTGCCGCATGTCGGGCAGGAGATAAGGGTTGCGGCATTGGAAGAGAGGCCAAATACCTTCAAAAGTTCCCTGGCGACTTTGACTTCCTGTACCGGATCGGCGCTAAGGGATATCCTTAATGTGTTGCCAATTCCCATGTTCAATAACGCGCCAAGACCGGCAGCACTTTTGACCGTACCAGAGAAAAGCGTCCCTGATTCAGTAATACCCAGATGGAGCGGATAATCGAATGCCCTGGCAGCCTTACTATACGCTTCAATAGCTAGGTTTACGTCTGATGCTTTCATTGAAACGATGATGTCATGGAAATCGAGGTCTTCAAGGATTTTAATATGGTGAAGCGCGCTTTCAACCATGCCGTCCGCGGTTGGATACCCATATTTCTCAAGAATCTTCTTTTCCAACGAACCGGCATTGACGCCAATCCTGATTGGAATGCCCCGCTCCTTAGCCGCTTTTACGACTGCTTCGACTTTTTCGCGCTTCCCGATATTTCCTGGGTTAATCCTTATTTTATCGGCTCCGCCTTCAATTGCTTTTAATGCAAGCTTGTAGTCGAAGTGAATGTCGACTACAAGGGGGATATTAATCCTTTTTTTGATCTCGGCTATCGCGTTGGCGGCCCGCTCATCCGGACATGCGACACGTACAATCTGGCATCCCGCGTCTTCAAGCCTTTTAATTTCAGCGACCGTAGCCTCGACATCGTGGGTTTTTGTTGTAGTCATGCTCTGTATAATAAGCTCGTTGTTTCCGCCAATGGTCAGGTTACCAACTTTAACCGGACGTGTTTTTGTGCGATGTATAATTTCATTCACGTGCAGTTCGCTCCTTTTTGCGTACGGATAAATACATGATTAATAAACAATACTCCATTATTTTATCAGTACCCGGGCAATCTTACAAGGTAAGGTGCTTTTCGGCAAGCTTCTACCGTTCATAAACAGGGAACCGGTACTCTTTCCCTATTTGAAGGAGTTCAGGGGAAGCCCCTGGATTCAGGGCTTTAAAATCGGCAATCAGTTTGTCAATGGATACATTCGGGGTGCTGCCGCGCCTTTTTTCAATAACGGAAAGGAGTGTCTGCCCGGGCTGCACCACTGCGGTGAAATTTGATATCCCAATGTCTGATGCCTCAACGCTTTTGGGTGGGGGGGCTGCAATAGATACGGTCAGTGTGCCGGCAGTTAAGTCAACATACATGCTGATAAACAAGGCGGCAAAGAAAAGGACTGCAATCATTTTTTTCATGGGACAGGCCTCCAGCGCGATTTTTTTCATATATATGCCCTTTCAGCGGAAATAGACCGGTTCATCAAAAAAAGCAGCCCCTGGAAGGGAGCTGCTATTTTCGGTCAAGCAGTATTATGCTTTTTTTGGAGCAGGGGTTTCATTGATCGCAAGGTAGAGGACGATCGCGGAAACGAGCCAGTTAATAAGGAAGCCGCTCGGGACAGGCGTTTTGATTGCTTCCATGATTGTAAAAAAGACAGTTGAGATTGTCACGCTGTATGCGGCCATCCTCCAAAGGTGGCCGTAATTTAGGCGCCTTCCGCCAATATTCTTAAGAATCAGGCCCATCATGGCCAGGACACTGACTTCAATGAATTTCATCGCGGATGATACAAGATAAATGAAAACAAACGCGATAGGAAGGATGATATAGGTTACGCCATCCATTGAAGCGAAAAAGTCAACGAAATCCTGTTTGCCGACTTCCGTTGCATCAATCATCGAATAAGGGTAGGTCTGTACGTTACCGCCAGCAGCGAGTGCGAACTCATCCTTCAATAAGGCAAAAGTGTTTCCGGTGTTCGCCAAATCTTTGCCGCTTACCGAACCAGTCGGGTCGATTGTTATTGAAAATCCATCACGCTCTATCGTGACAGGCACTTTGTTCTCCGAGTCCAATTCCCCGTTTTTAATCGTAAAATCAGGAAGTTCTTCCCTCATGATTTCCTCGGCTGCCTGTATCCCATTATTAATTGCAATGCTAAAATGGTAAAAGGTAGGAAGCACCGACAGCAAGGTCAGTAGAAATACATAGAGAATCGTTTTGCCAATCCCCTGAAACCGGTAAATGGCAATGTCCCTTGGGGAATACAAACTTTTGTACATCTGTTTAAAAACATTCATGAAAACACACCCCTAACAAGTTTCAGCCCTTTCATTTTATCTCTATATATCTGTAATCACAAGCACAAAAAGCGGGAGTGAAATGGTTGGAATATAGGGGAACAGGGGTAGTAGGAAGTTATATTGGAAAAAGGAGCAATTAGAGATGGAAGGGTTTATTTTAGCGATCGTCATTTTATTGTTTATCATCGCGTTTGTCGGGATATTCTTCCCGGTGGTTCCAAGTGTCTTGTTTATTTTTGCGGGATTCCTTGTTTACGGGTTTTTCGTTTCCTTTGAGCCGTTCAATTGGTTTTTCTGGACGGTCGAGGCAATGTTCACAGTTTTGTTGTTTGGTGCCGACTATGCGGCGAATGTTTTTGGAATTAAAAAATACGGAGGTTCGAAGGCGGCTGTTTGGGGAAGTACGATTGGGCTTATTGCCGGCCCGTTTATCCTGCCATTCGCGGGAATCATCCTTGGGCCATTCCTTGGGGCGATTGCCGCGGAATTAATCATCCACCGGAAAAGGCTCGACGAGAGTATAAAAATAGGATTCGGCTCTGTTATTGGTTTTATTGGAGGGGCTGCTGCAAAAACGGTCATCCAGGCGGGGATGGTCGCTTACTTCCTCTTTCTTGTCTTTTAGCAAGCCTTGTTTGAAGGCATGTAAATGAAACACCGGCTCCCCGATTAAGGCGGGAGCCGGATATAATGGTAAATAAAGCTTTCCTCAATTCAGCCCGCAGATTTCATGGGCGCAGTTTTGGCAGTCAACTTCGTGCCTCAAATAAGACAATTTTTTTACCGTGAACTTTTGCTGATCATAGGAAATTATCCCATTATCCCTTAATTCCTTCAGGCTTCTTTGGATGACTTCCCTCGTCCCGTATGTCAGGTTGGCAAGCTCCTGGTGGGTAAGGGGAAGGTCAATCAGGATTCCGTCCTTGGTAGGGACTCCATATGAATTGCAAAGACGGATTAAAATTGAATAAAGGCCGCCCTTTTTTCCGTTCATTATGAGGTCCTGGCATTTCATCTGGGCCTTCAGATAAGAGGTGCTGAGCCAGGAAACCAATGCGGACATGGCATTTGGATCGTTCGTTACGAACTCCTCGAATTGCTCCCGCTTTATAGGGACTACTTCGCAGTCGGTTAACGCCTTTGCGGAGAAATGGTAACTCGATAATGGCTTGAACATCTGGTATTCAACAATCAATTCCCTCTCATTGAGGATTTTGAGGATGAATTCCTTTCCTTTTAGGTGGACGCGACCAATTGCTGCACTCCCCTTTTGAATGAGGTAAATATACTCGACGCGATCTCTTTCGTGGAACAAGACTGTCCCAGCCTTTACCTTCTGTACCGGATCCCGGCCTTCAAAAAAATGGCTCAACATATTGTATAAAGAAATAGTGTTATCTTGCATATCCGCAACTCCTTTTGTGCCGTCACTTTGATTTAAAAAGATTGTTAACAGCATGTCAATATCACTTTTACAATTATTGGAAGAATTTTTCGGCTGTTATGACTTAAATCGTTGACAACGCTGGATATTTCTGAAATTGACAATTTACCGAATTTTGGTGAAGAAATATAAATATGGTATGAATGAAATCAATTTAACGGTAATCGCATCGTTAGTTGCATGCGTTTCATTTGAATCGTGAACAAAACTTTGCTAATCTAAAGCTGCAAAAGCTTTGGGAATATTCAAAAAAGAAAACTATTACATAGGAGGAGTTGTCCATGGCATTCGAATTGCCGCAGCTGCCTTATGCGTATGATGCGCTAGAGCCGCACATCGATAAGGAAACAATGAACATCCACCACACGAAGCACCATAACACATATGTAACCAATCTAAACAACGCACTGGAAGGTAATGAAGAACTTCTCTCAAAAACAGTTGAAGAAGTCATTTCCAATCTTGATGCAGTACCTGAATCCGCAAGGACCGCGGTCCGCAACAATGGGGGAGGCCATGCAAACCATAGCCTTTTCTGGCAAATCCTATCCCCGGAGGGCGGCGGAGAGCCGACAGGTGAATTGGCGGATGCCATTAACAGTAAATTTGGCAGCCTTGAATCCTTCAAGGAAGAGTTTGCAAAAGCCGCGACTACCCGGTTTGGCTCTGGATGGGCTTGGCTTATTGTCAATAACGGCGAGCTTGAAGTTACAAGCACACCTAACCAGGACTCTCCTTTGATGGAAGGCAAAACACCAATCCTTGGATTAGATGTCTGGGAGCATGCGTACTACCTGAAATACCAGAACCGCCGTCCGGAATATATTAATACATTCTGGAATGTCGTTAACTGGGATGAAGTATTAAAACGGTATACTGAAGCGAAATAATTTTGAAAGATAGAAAGGCAGAGCAACTCTGCCTTTTTTCTTTTTGGGTTAAAACTAAGGTGGAATAGAAATCGGGCCGATGATGAAGACTACCCTTAAGAAAAAAGGGAGTTTTCATATGGCAAAAAAACTGATTCTAGGGGAACTAAAAGTAACAAGGGACCTCGTGCTTTTGCTAGCCTTGGGTGGTCTTTATTCTTTAAGTGTCGCCTTGTCCAATTCGTTCGTGAATATATATCTATGGAAGCAATCGGGTGATTTTACCGAAATTGGTTTATATAATCTCTCCATTGTCATCCTCCAGCCGCTGACATTCATTATCGCGGGAAGATGGGCAAAAAAAGTCGACCGGATCATCGTCCTGCGCACTGGCGTGATATTTCTTGCGCTGTTTTATTTATCGGTCCTTGCCGCAGGTACCGGTGCATCCCGTATGCTCATGCTTCTCGGTGGCCTTCTCGGGATTGGCTATGGCTTTTATTGGCTAGCTTTCAACGTCCTAACATTCGAAATTACCGAACCGGAAACAAGGGACTTTTTTAATGGCTTTCTCGGAATTCTTTCTTCAGTTGGAGGGATGGTTGGGCCGATTGCTTCTGGATTCATCATTACATTAATCGGCGGCACGAAAGGCTATATGGCTGTTTTCAGCCTATCCCTAACCCTCTTCTCGCTTGCGGTTTTCCTCAGTTTCTTCATGAAGCGGAGGCCTTCGGAAGGAAAATATTCATTTAAGGAAGTTTTGTCCGAAAGGAAACGAAACCAAAATTGGCGGCTGATTACAAACGCCCATCTTTTCCAGGGACTTAGGGAAGGGACGTTTGTATTTGTAATTTCAGTATATGTATTTTTATCAACAGGGAGCGAGTTGTCACTCGGAACATTCGGTTTACTAAACTCGGGTGTTTCCTTTATTGCCTACTATGCGGTTTCCAGGCTAATTAAGAAGAGGAGGCGAAAAAAAGCCATCCTCCTTGGGGGCCTGATTTTGTACGGAGCCGTTTTTCTTATTTTCAGGGATGTAACATTTGCAAAACTCCTGCTTTATGGCGCACTGATTGCAGTGGCCTATCCAATTCTGCTTGTTCCGTATATGTCGATTACTTACGATGTAATTGGAAGGAGCTGGAAGGCGGCTGAAATGCGGATAGAGTACATTGTTGTCAGGGAAGTTTTTTTGAATATGGGTAGAATCGTTTCAATCTTGGCATTTCTTGTTGCTGTAACCCTTTTTGACTGGCATAAAAGCATCCCCGCCATCCTCCTTGTCTTGGGTGCGGGGCATAGTTTCATTTATTTCTTTATAAGGAAGGTGCACCTTTCTTCGCCTTAGGACCGCCCCCCTCTGGGCCTTAAGGTTCATTTTCGCCTGCTCACGGGAAACTAGGCCGTTGGAAGGGAGTTCCAGATAGAAAAAGTATTCACTTTCCGATAAAATAGGTTTAGCGAAATTTTTAAGGAAGTGTGAGTGCATGGTAACGAAGAAAAAAAAGAAGAAGGCGCATGTTCCCTTCAGACTGAATATGTTGTTTTTCGCAGTGTTCGTCCTTTTTTCGATGCTGATATTACGGCTCGGCATCGTTCAGATTGTATATGGGGATGACTTTAAGCGGGAGATAGAACGGACAGAGGATATAACCGTTAAAAATCCTGTTCCTCGTGGGAAAATGTTCGACAGGAATGGGACAATCATTGTTGACAACTCTCCGCTGAACGCAATAACCTATACCAAATATCAAGGAACCTCTCAGGAAGAAATGCTAGAGGTGGCAACAAAACTTGCAAAGTTGATAAATAAGGATTCCAAAAAGCTGCAGGAAAGGGACAAAAAGGATTTTTGGCTGTTAACCCACAAAAAAGAAGCAAAAGAGAAAATAACCGAAAAAGAATGGGATTTATATGAAAATAAGGAATTAAAGGATGAAGACATCTATAAACTTCAGGTCGAGAGAGTAACCGAGGAGGATATCAACAGCCTTTCAAAGGATGAATTGGAAGTAGCGGCGATTTTTCGGGAATTCAACTCCGGCTATTACCAATCTCCGCAAATTGTAAAAAATGACAATGTAACCCCCGAGGAATTCGCACTCGTCAGTGAAAATCTCGAGGATCTGCCAGGAGTCGATACGACCACCGACTGGACCCGCCAATACGCGTTCGGCGATACGCTGAAAACGATCCTGGGCAATGTAACCAATTCGGACAAAGGTATTCCTAAAGAACAGCTTGATTATTATTTGTCGCGGGACTACAGCCGAAATGACCGCGTCGGGATCAGCTATATTGAAAAGCAATACGAGGAAGTACTGCAAGGCCAAAAAGCCAAGGTGAAAAACAAAACGGACAAATCGGGAAAAATCCTTGGGACGACAGTTGTTTCCGAAGGCAAACGGGGTAAGGACCTCGTACTCACAATTGATATGGAATTGCAGCAGGAAGTTGAAAAAATCCTCGAGGAAGAATTATGGAAAGCAAAACAGAACGGCAACTCCAAGCTCCTTGACCGTGGCTTTGTTGTCCTAATGAACCCATACACAGGTGAAATCCTGACGATGGCGGGCAAGAAGATTGAGAAAAACCCGAAAACAGGCAAGTACGAGATGAGCGACTACGCATATGGAACATTTACGACTTCCTATAACGTGGGCTCAACTGTTAAGGGCGCAACGATATATGCAGGCTTCCAGAGTGGAGCAATAAAGCCAGGGGATAAATTCCTTGATGTACCCATGATGATTAAAGGGACAAAACCAAAGGGGTCATGGAGAAGGACGGGATTTGGTGTCATTAATGATCTCCGCGCGCTCCAAATATCATCAAACGTCTATATGTTCCATACTGCGATCAAAATCGGCCATGGATCCTATACTCCAAACCAGCCGCTCCGCATCCGAAATGAAGGATTCGATATTATGCGGGGATTATACGGCCAATTCGGTCTAGGCGTCAGGACGGGAATCGACCTTCCAAATGAGGCCATCGGCTATCCGGGAAAAATTGATCCGGGTAAGCAGCTAGATCTAGCAATCGGGCAGTATGACACGTATACCGCGATGCAGCTTGCTCAATATGTTTCCACAATCGCAAACGGCGGAACAAGGATCCAGCCGCATATTGTGAAGGAAATACGTGAACCGGTCATGGAACCAAACGAGCTTGGCCCGATTATCCAGGAAATTCAGCCGAAAATATTGAATAAGCTGGATGGGAATGAAGAATGGCTTAAACGCGTGCAGACAGGATTCAGGATGGTTATGCAAGGGGACGGTACAGGGGCGCGGAAATTTGGAAGCGCACAGTATAATCCGGCTGGTAAAACAGGGACTGCCGAGGCATTTTATGACGGGTTTGAGCGGAAGAAGTTTGGAAAGATTCCACCCCAAGTCATGAACCTGAGCCTTGTAAGCTACGCTCCTTTTGAACGGCCTGAAATTGCAATGTCAGTGCTGATTCCATGGGCCTACCAAGGCAATAATGGCACTTCCTACAACAATGAAATCGGTCGAAGAGTTCTAGACACCTATTTTGAGCTGAAAAAAGAACGTGCCTCTGGCGGAACCCGGCAGAACGATGAAGCAAATGAAAACACGAATGAAAATGCAAACGAGCAGCAAGCTGCATCCGGCCAATAGGCTATTAGAACCGTCTCTTATTTGGGGCGGTTTTTTTTTATTCGTATAGGGAATAATAAATTTACCTTAGTGAATACTCGAAATAAGTGGGAGTATTATAGTTTCAACGAAGCTAGCTTGGTTTGAGTTTGTAAGTTTTTTTATTAAATTTACAAATTGTTTACATTCGATTAAAACCCTTTTAACACTAAGGCCTTATTCTGAACATGCACGGAAGAAAAAAACATTTTCCTCAGGGGGTAAACTTGAAATGAAACTTGTCAAAAAGCTTGGAATGGTTTTAATGCTTGCCGCGGTAATGGTTGTTGCAGCCGCTTGCGGAGGAGATAGCAAAGACAATGCTGATGGCCTTGAAGGCAGTGTCGTCATTGATGGTTCCGGAACAGTATTTCCGTTCATGGCCAAAATGGGCGAAAACTATATGGGTGAACAGGAAAATGTATCTGTCGAGGTCAGCAGGGCCGGAACTTCTGCCGGATTTAAAAAATTCCTGGTGGAAAACGGAACGGATTTCAACAATGCCTCACGCTCAATAAAAGATGAAGAAAAAGCAGAAGCTGAAAAACAGGGTATCGAAGTACAGGAATTGAAAGTTGCGCTCGATGGGATTACAATTGTTATCAACAAGGACAATGACTGGGCGAAAGAACTTACGAAGCAGGAAATCATTGATATCTTTACAGCAAGCAAAGGTAAGAAAAATTGGTCCGATGTCCGCCCGGACTTTCCAAACGAACCAATTAAAACATATGGCCCGAATGAAAACCACGGAACATATGAATTCTTTTACGAAAAAATCCTTGAAGAACAAGCTCTTCCTGAAAAAATCAACCTACAGCAGGACTACTCGACTTTAGTGGACCTTGTTTCTAAAGACAAAAATGCAATCGGATTTTTTGGCTTTGGCTACTATGATAACAATAAGGACAAGCTTTCCGCTGTAAATGTCGATTTTGGCCAGGGACCCGTTGAACCGTCACTGGATACAATCAAGGAAGATGGCGATTATGCGGAATTCACTCGTCCAGTTTTCACATACTTGAACGTAAACCATGCAAAAGAAAAGCCTCAAGTGCTTGATTATGCAATCTACACTATGGAAAATGCACAAGAAGTTGCCAAGGAAACAGGCTTTGCACCACTGTCTGATGAAGATAAACAAGCGGCTCTTGATGCTTTGAACGGTTTGAAAAAATAAAAAAATACTTTATAGCTGCACTAGGAAGATGAGGAGTTTTTCGCCTCATCTTCTCGCCGTGCATAGGAGTACGGCCTGTTTAGTATTAGGGTGAAAGGGGTTATTACAATGGACAGAACCACAGGGGAAAAAAGACTCGACATTAGCGGCCTCATAGAAAAAAAGAAAAAAACGGCCAGTGTTGGGACCATTGCTGAAAAAATGATTCCAGGGATATTATTTGGAATTGCAGCCATATCAGTGTTGACAACGATAGGAATCGTTTTAACGTTACTCACTGAAACAGTATTATTTTTCAAAGAGGTACCTTTTCTTGACTTTTTTACCGGAACGAAGTTGAAGCCACTGGGGAAGGACGCTGTCTTTGGCGTGCTGCCGCTTTTGACGGGCACACTATTATCAACTGCGATTGCCATGGCAGTCGCCATTCCGATTGGCCTTATGACGGCTGTCTTCCTGAGTGAATATGCTTCAGAAAAACTGAGGAAAATCCTTAAGCCGATGCTTGAAATTCTCGCGGGTATCCCAACTATCGTGTATGGGTTCTTCGCATTTACATTTGTAACTCCTTTATTGCGTTCATTTATCCCGGGACTGGAGCCGACAAATATCCTCAGCCCAGGGATTGTGATGGGAATTATGATCATTCCGATGGTCGCATCCCTTTCGGAAGATGCTATGAGCGCTGTTCCAAATGCAATGAGGGAAGGAGCGCTCGCCTTGGGCGCTACAAAGCTTGAGGTGACCTGGAAGGTTGTCGTTCCAGCCGCGATTTCCGGAATCATTGCCTCATTCGTCCTCGGGATTTCGAGGGCAATCGGGGAAACGATGATTGTGGCTATCGCTAGTGGAAGCTCCAAGAACTTTACGTTTGATGTAACTCAATCCATGCAGACAATGACAGCTTATATTGTCGAAGTTACCGGAGGGGAAGCTGCTGCCGGGACAACTTTGTATTACAGCCTTTACGCCGTGGCAATGACTCTGTTCGTGTTTACCCTTATAATGAATCTTGTCGCGCAATATGTTTCACGCAGGTTCAGGGAGGAATATTAATATGAAATATATTGATACTACAGTGGTTGAGAGGAAAATGGGAAAGCGCCTTTTGGCAAACAAAATCGCTAGATTGGTTTTCCTCCTGGCAACGTTTTTTGGCACCGCCGTCCTGGCCGTCCTTATCTACAGGGTGGTCTCGGACAGCATGGGCTGGATCGACAAGGATTTTTTACTGAATAAGTTGTCAACCGATCCTGAAAGGGCTGGAATACTTGGTGCAATCTACGGTACGTTGTGGCTAATGGCAGTGGTTGCTCCCGCGACAATGATACTTGGGGTTGGCACTGCGATTTACCTTGAGGAATATGCGAAAAAGGGAAAGTTTCAGTCGTTTATCCAGACTAATATATCCAATCTTGCGGGAGTCCCATCCGTTGTATTCGGAATTTTGGGATTGACCATTTTTGCCAGGGCGCTTGGTTTAGGCTCTGTTGTTCTTGCCGGAGGGTTGACAATGGCCCTGCTAGTATTGCCGGTTGTTGTGGTGGCGAGCCAGGAAGCCATTAGGGCTGTTCCGCAATTTTTACGGGAAGCTTCCTACGGAATGGGAGCGACAAAATGGCAAACAATTAAAAATGTCGTTCTACCAGCAGCTCTTCCGGGCATTCTGACCGGTGTAATTCTTGCGTTATCTAGGGCAATAGGCGAAACAGCGCCGCTGGTCGTCATTGGCATTCCGGCGCTATTAATACCGCTTCCGAATGGCATTCTAGATAAATTCACGGTATTGCCCGTCCAGATTTACTATTGGACAGTCGACTCGGCGCTTACCGCGGAGTATGCAAACTTGGCAGCGGCAACGATCGTTATCCTTTTAATCGTTCTGTTTGCGATGAATTCGATTGCAATCATTATCCGAAATAAATTCCAAAAAAGATTTTAGCCTGGAGGGAGCTACCTATGGGGATTACAGCAGGAAATATAAATGGAACATCAGCACAGGGAATTGGCAAAAAGAATATAGTCTATAGTACACAGGATCTTAATCTTTGGTATGGCGATGGACACGCGTTAAAAAGTATCAATTTGGACATTATCGAAAATGAGGTTACCGCCATCATCGGACCATCTGGATGCGGCAAATCAACCTATATCAAAACATTGAACAGGATGGTTGAGCTGGTCCCAACGGTCCGGATTTCAGGAGAAATTCTTTACCGTGAAAGAAACATTCTCGACAAGGAATACAAGGTCGAGGATCTGCGGACCAGGGTAGGGATGGTTTTTCAAAAACCAAATCCGTTCCCAAAATCCATCTATGAAAATATCGCTTACGGGCCGAAAATCCATGGAATAAAAAACAAGAAAGTCCTTGATGAAATTGTCGAGCAAAGCTTAAGGGGAGCGGCGATTTGGGATGAGGTAAAAGACAGGCTCCACCAGAATGCCTATGGGCTTTCAGGGGGGCAGCAGCAGCGCCTATGCATCGCCCGTTGCCTTGCAATCGAGCCTGACGTTATTCTGATGGACGAACCAACTTCGGCACTGGATCCAATCTCAACCTTAAAGGTAGAAGAGCTTGTCCAGGAATTAAAAAAGGATTTTAGCATCATCATTGTCACCCATAATATGCAGCAGGCTTCCCGGATTTCGGATAAGACTGCGTTCTTCCTGAATGGGGAAGTCATTGAATTTGCCGAGACAAGCACAATCTTTTCCAATCCATCCGACAAACGGACGGAAGATTATATTTCAGGGCGGTTTGGCTGATTTAGGCCAATCCAGCACGCTAAAGGTGGGATACCATGGGCACAAGAACCAATTTTGACAACAACTTGAACCAGTTGAAGGAAATGCTTACGGAAATGGTGAAAATGGCAAAGGATGCTGTGGAAGACTCAATCAGCACGTTCATTTCACAGGACCTTGACAATGCCAGGAAAATAATAGAAAAAGATGAGGAAATCAACCGTTTAGAATATCAAATCACTGAAAAGGCAATTTTGCTAATCGCTACTGAATCGCCTGTCGCAACTGATTTAAGGGCTATTCTTGCGGCCCTCAAAATCTCATCGGAAGTTGAGCGCATTGCAGACAACGCGGTTAATATCGCCAAGTCAGCCCTCCATATCGGTAAGGAAAAGCATATTAAAGAGATAGAGGATATTCCGAAAATGAAGGACCTCGTCATCGAAATGCTTGATACCGCCCTGCAATCCTTTTACACAAACGATGTTGCTTTGGCAAGGAAATGCGCGGAAATCGATGACCAAGTGGATGAAATGTACGGCCAACTTGTCCATGAACTATTAGGGCATATCCCAGGAAACCCTGAAGCGACGAACCAGATTACGCAGATGTCGTTTACTTGCCGGTATTTGGAGCGAATCGGAGACCATTCCACCAATATCGCGGAGCAGGTTATCTTTTTGGTAACCGGAAAACGCTATGATTTGAATCATTAAGAATTGATATGTGACGAAATTTGTTTGCCAAGGGGTAAAAAACAAAGCTGTTTTTTGTCGAATCACAGCGGGAAGGTTGATTCAGACGGCCGGCAGGAATTTTTTACCCCCAAACAAAGAAGTGCGTCCGGTGATAGGCGATTTCCGACAAAATGCGTTTATTGTAAGCCTTTATGCCAAGTGCTACCATTATTTATATGGACTGGCGGTTCTAATACAGATGCCGGTGGAATAGAATGGTTAGTTAACTAAAAAGGGCGGTTATGGGTATGTTGAAAACACCTTCGGAAACAAGGCAGGGGCAAATGGGGCCGGTAGAGGAAGAGGCAATTTTCTATCCAGCGGAAAAGCTTGCTATCGCAACGGGTTTATGGATCAACGGAAATGTATACGGAAGATTTGAAGCAAGGGAAACACTGCTTTACGGGGAGAAGCTCACACTTAAGGTAACCGAGGAAAACCCGCATTCAAAAATTTCTTTCCTCAATTATTTTATTTGCAACCATGCCAAAGAGGAAAAGCGGTTGAAGCTGCTTGCGATGCACCTTCCAAAAGCCTTTAGTATGGATCATTTTTCATTTGTTTCCCCCGCCGACCAAACCATCTTCCATCTCACAGGGGATAATATGTTCCTTGTAGGAGGGGAAAACCGGGAAGATGGGAAATGGGAGGCTACTGTCATCCCGTCATGGCATATCAGTTCCGAGAGCATTTGGGGGGATATTGGAAAAGGTGCCCTTAAATATTCTCCTTTGGCCAAAGGAAATCCAGCCAGCATCCTTTCAACGGAAATCGTCGTACCACCCGGAAAGACAGCCCGGCTAGGGACATGGATTATTTCAGGAGAATCCAAGAATGAACTTGTTTCCTTAAAAAACGTACTTTTAAAAAACAGACTAGCATTTCCAAATGAAAAATGATATTATAGAAAAGTCGTATAACGAACATGCTTTAATTGTTTGGAGGGATAATAATGCGCGTGAATATTACGTTAGCTTGCACTGAGTGTGGAGAGCGCAACTATATTTCTAAGAAAAATAAACGCAATAATCCAGATCGCCTTGAGCTGAAAAAATATTGCTCCAGGGAAAAGCGTACAACTTTACATCGCGAAACAAAATAAGCAGTGGGGCTTCCTGCTGCTTTTTTTGTTGCCTAAAAAACTTAAATAGGGGGTATGGAAGATGGAGGATAAAAAGATGTTGCGCAAGTCCATGATGGAGCGGCTGAGGTCAATGTCTGATGGGGAATACATGGAACGGTCAAATCGGATTGCATCCAATTTATTCGGGCATCCAGCTTGGAAAGAGGCTGAAGTGATCGGCATTACCATTTCCCGGCCGCCTGAAGTCGATACATATCAGATTATTGAGAAAGCCTGGCAGGAAGGGAAACGGATTGCCGTACCAAAGTGCCTGCCGGCTACCAGGGAGATGCAGTTCCGGTATTTAACCGATTTTTCCGAGCTGGAGAAAGTTTACTATGGCCTTTTGGAGCCAATTGTAGAGAAGACAGAACAGGTACGCCCGGATGACATTAGCCTGCTCGTCGTTCCCGGTTTGGCATTTTCACGGGATGGATACAGGCTTGGTTTTGGGGGGGGCTATTACGACCGGTTTCTTACAGTTTATAAGGGACAGACTGCTTCCCTTGCATTCAGCTGCCAAATCGTCGGAGAGCTTCCAGTCGAGAACCATGATAGGCAGGTTGGGATGATTATGACGGAAGAACCGGTATTTGAAAAATGACACCTGGATTTTTGCTTGGCTCGATTTTAATCATTGTGGCGGCCTGGATGGGATGGAAGCTTAAGGCGCTTACTGTGACAGGTGCTTTGAGCGCGGTAGTCATTGGATTTATGTCACTGGCTGGGACTGGTGCTAGAGGGCTTATCCTCCTTGGGGCATTCTTCGTTTCATCCAGCCTATGGTCAAAATATAAAGCCAAAAACAAAGCTGCAATGGATGAAAAACTGGCAAAAGGGGCGACGCGGGACTGGAAGCAGGTAGCCGCGAATGGCGGTCCGGCGTCAATCTGCAGTATGTTGTTCCTCACGTCTGGGAATCCTGTTTGGCTTATCTGCTTTGCTGCGGCGATCTCAAGCGCCAATTCGGATACTTGGGCCTCGGAAATTGGCCCCATCAGCAAACGGGACCCCATCAGCATCAAAGGGTTTAAACGGGCGGAACGGGGAACCTCGGGCGCTGTCAGCCTGCTTGGTACGGGAGCCTCTTTGGCCGGGGCAGGATTTATTGCGATTCTTGCCATCCCCCTCTTCGGGCTGCCGCCATGGACCGGCTTTATTATCTTTATTTCCGGGTTCCTTGGAAGTGTAATCGACACCATTCTGGGAGCTTATTTTCAAGTATCGTACAAGTGCGCCGTTTGCGGGCTGGAGACTGAAAAAGAGCGCCATTGCGGCCAGGCGGCGATGAAGGTAAAGGGGAATTCCCTGCTTGACAATGACTTGGTCAACTTTTTATCCGGGGCCGCAGCCGTCTTGGGAGCCTATATCGCTATTTTATAAAATAATGATATATGTCCGATTCCGATGCCCGGCGTCTTGTGTACTCTGGTCCAGATGGTGCTGACAATTAAAACTGCGTGTTGACTGTTTCGGCGCTTCTTCAAGGGGAGTATGGGCAGCACGATCTCTTTATTGGTGTTCCCGCAATCGTAAATCGAAACGGGATAAAGGAAATTGTTGAGCTTGATTTGTCTGATGAGGAAAAAGAAAGGTTTCCCATTCAGCCGGCGTCCTGAAGGACATCCTTGCGCTAGACATGAAAAACCATTGACCCCATCCGCCATTTCGTATAAACCGACTCCTTTAGGAAACTCTAAAAAGGGAGGTTGGTAATATGAATAAAACAATTTCTTCAGCCGTTTTGTTCGGCACCGCCGGCTACCTGATTTTCAAGAACAGGTACAGGCTAATGAACATCGTGCTTGGCACAGGATGGGTCAGGAAAGTGGCAGTCAGGACGATCATGGGAATGCCGGGAGTTAAAAGAAGAATGATGAATTCTGTGTTTGGAGAGCCGAACCGGCTGTAAGCCGGGCCGGCTCTTTTCGTCATTGTCCATGAAATTTTTGGCTGTCACGAAGGCGCTTGCGCATTTTGGTCTTTTGTATATTATTATAAGTTCAAGAAGACTTCGTTTATAATGGTATTGAAAGATGGCTTCTTTTTTCATCATGGTGCCTTGGGAAAGCAGGGGAACTTTTTTGAACTCTTATGAAGATTATTTATTTTGGAAGCTTGCGGAATCATTTATCATACAATCGGGCTATAGGGTTGTGAAATTGTTTCCGGATGAGAAGGAATTCTGGCTCGAAAAAAAGGAATCAGCGCAGGCGCCGATTGTCCGTCTATGCCGCTCCGATTTTGGTTGGAGCAGCGTTATGGCTAGGGATGTGGAACGGACCGCGGCGACAGGTGCGCAAATCAGGAGCCAGCTGCGTCTTAGGAACCTGCGTATATTCAATATTTATATAAGTGAACAGCCTCCGGTCGATGATTATCATCCTATTTTAAGTGAACCTTTTCTTTATCGTGACAGATTTTCCGAAACATCGGTCCAGACAATTCTGTTTGCAAACGGCACTTTTCGGCAAGCGATGGAAAGCCTTAGCCTATCCGGCATTGTGGATGCCAGTTTCATGAATTTAAGCAATGTCACGGACCTTCCTCCCGGCGATGCCGAGGAGGCAAGGCGACGGACCCTCGAATATGCGGTAAACGCCAGCAAGCGGGAACAAGCGATTTTCACCGCGGGAAAACCTTTTTTTACATATATTTTCATGGTTATTCAGGTGTTGGTGTTTTTATTGGTTGAACTATATGGCGGCAGCACCAATCCAGCAACATTGATAAAATTCGGCGCAAAATTCAACCCTTTGATTTTGGAAGGGGAATGGTGGAGATTCATTACACCGGTATTCCTTCATATCGGATTTCTTCATCTAGCGATGAATACCATTGGGCTTTATTTTGTCGGGACCGCGGTGGAAAGGATGTTGGGCAGCCCAAGATTTTTGTTTGTTTACCTGTTTGCCGGTTTTGGAGGGTCGCTTGCGAGCTTCCTATTCAGCCATGAAATTTCGGCGGGGGCGAGCGGAGCGATTTTCGGCTGCCTTGGGGCGCTCCTCTATTTTGGAATGGTTTATCCACGGCTTTTTTACAGGACGATGGGCCATACAGTTTTTGTGATTATCATCGTCAACCTTGCTTTTGGGTTCTCAGTCTCGATGGTTGACAACGCCGGACATCTCGGCGGCCTGGCCGCCGGATTCCTTGGAGCGGGGATTGTCCATTTTCCAAAAAAGAGGAAAACGCTAAGCCAGATAATTTTTGCCGCAGCATCCATCCTGCTTGCCGCAGCATTATTGCAGCATGGCTTCAAGGCAGGGCTTGGCCCTAAGGATGAACACTCCGTCATCCTACTGGCGCAAGAAAAAGTAAACAAGGAGAACTATAGAGAGGCCTACTCAATCCTCAGCAGGTATGAAAAAGGGAACAAAGTAACCGAAAAGACCTATTTTCTGCTTTCCTATACGGAAATCAAGCTGCAAATGCTAGCGGACGCCAAGGCCCATTTGCTGAAAGCGATTGCCTTGGACAACAACTTTCCGGAAGCACATTTTAACCTGGCGCTCATTTATCTTGAGGAAAGGGATCTTGTTTCGGCGAAGAAGCATGCCGAAATAGCCGAGTCCTTGAAACCGGGGCAAAAGGAATATCAAAATCTAGTGGAAGAAATCGGCAAGGCACTTTCCGGCGTGCCGGGGAGTTGACTTGAATTGACTGCGACTAAATCCAGGCATTCGAAAATGAGGGGAAAATCACGTGAAAAGCATTTATGACATCCAGCAATTCCTGAAAAAGTACGGTACCATTATATATGTCGGCGACAGGTTAGCAGATTTGGAACTAATGGAAGAAGAACTACAGGAAATGTACAATTCCCAGTTAATTGAAACAGGGGAATTCCAGAACGCGATTATGCTGTTAAGACACGAAATACAGCTGGAAAAAGAAAAAAATAATAAAAAAACAGGTGAGTGAATGATGGAGAAATGGCTTGCGGGAATCGATCTGGGAGGAACTTCAACAAAACTTGCATTCCTATCACTCTGTGGGGAAATCATGGACAAGTGGGAAATTCCGACGGATCACTCCGAAAAGGGCAGGAATATAGTCCTCAATATTGTAAAATCAATCGATAGGCGCCTTCATGAACTTGGAGAGGGCAGGGAGAAGCTTGCCGGAGTCGGAATGGGCGCTCCCGGACCGGTCGATCATGCGACTGGCGTCCTCTATAACGCGGTCAATCTTGGATTGAGGGAGAATTACCCTTTGCAAGCCATCCTTGAGAGGGAAACGTCCCTGCCAGCCGCAATTGACAATGATGCGAATTGCGCGGCACTTGGAGAAATGTGGATGGGAGCCGGAGATGGAGCAAAAGACCTCGTTTGCGTTACCCTCGGTACAGGGGTTGGCGGAGGGGTGATTGCCAATGGCCACATCTTACAAGGCGCAGGAGGGGCAGCGGGGGAAATTGGCCACATTACTTCTGTTCCCGCCGGTGGCGCCCAGTGCAATTGCGGGAAAACAGGCTGCCTTGAAACGATTGCCTCGGCGACTGGCATCGTAAGGCTTGCAATGGAAGCGGCCGCGGCTGGCGAGAAAGGTAGGCTTGCCGACATGATTTCCAATACCGGCATTGTCAGTGCGAAGGATGTTTTTGATTGCGCGAGTGGTGGCGATGCGGCTGCCACCCGGGTGGTGGACGAGGTTGCCTTTCATCTTGGCCTTGCCCTAGCGAATATCGCCAATACGCTTAATCCTGAGAAAATCGTCCTCGGAGGCGGTGTTTCACGAGCGGGCGATTTACTATTGAATAAGGTAAAGGAGCAATTTGCCCGATATGCCTTCGAAAGAGTCCGCGAAACCACAACCATTGCTTTAGCGACTCTTGGGAATGATGCCGGAGTCATTGGCGCCGCATGGCTTGTCAAGAAACGCCTGTCGCTGTAAACTATTGGCCGATGTGGCCCCCTTTCATGGGGGCCATCTTTGTTTCATGGATAGTTGAACGGCCGCCTTCGCTTTCTTCTGGCATGATTCCATTCGTTGCTCATACATTTTAATGAACCAACGCGTGATATTATATAAGTGCCAGGGGGGAAATTATGATCATCGGCCGACTGCCCGGCGGGAGCCTTGCAGACTACGCCCGTTTATTCCGCTTACAGCCAGAACTGATCCAAAAATCCAATGAGCCTGGACTTTGCGTAGGGGAAGTTGGAGAGAAGGTATGTATCCCTGGCTATTCCGGGAAGCCTTATCGTCTTAAAGAGGGGGAGACAGTTGATTCGGTCGCTTCCAATTGCCATTTTGATTCAAAGGCCATCAAGCTTATGAATCAAGGTGTCCAGGGGCATCCTGGGAGCAGTATCCTGCTTCCATACAGAGTAGAGTCGCCCGTAGTCATTGGGAGGACGGAATACAGTCCCGCCATTCTTGCAAGGGATTTGGAGGCTTTAACTGAAACGTATCCGTTTGCAAAGGTTTCGCCCATTGGCTACAGCGTCCTTGGGAAACCGATATGGGAGCTTAAGATTGGAAGCGGTGAACGAAAGATTCATTTCAATGCGTCTTTCCATGCAAATGAATGGATAACAAGTGGAATACTAATGGAACTTGTCAATATGTATTTACTCGCGCTATGCGAAAATCAATCAGTATTCGGCAAGGAAGCTTTATCGATTTTTGAATCCACTGAACTCTCGGTCGTTCCAATGGTGAATCCCGATGGTGTTGACCTTGTCCTGAACGGGCCGCCTGCCGGGTTTGGAGAGGCGGTAACGGGAATGAACGGAGGAAGAACAGACTTTTCCGGCTGGAAAGCCAACATTAGGGGAGTGGACCTGAATAATCAATTCCCAGCGAACTGGGAAGTTGAGAAAGAGAGAAAGGAGCCCCAGTCTCCTGCGCCCCGTGATTTTCCCGGAACCGCCCCGCTATCCGAGCCGGAAGCTTTGGCGATGGCCAGGCTTACGGAAAAGAGCGGCTTTGATGCTGTGATTGCATTCCATACACAAGGTGAAGAGTTTTACTGGGGATATGGAGGCAGGGAGCCAGCTGTCTCTTCGTATATCGCTGCTGAATTTTCCCGGCTGAGCGGTTATAGGGCGGTGAGGACAATTGACAGCCATGCGGGATTTAAAGACTGGTTCATTCAGGAATATCGACGGCCGGGGTTTACAATTGAACTTGGAAAGGGTATAAATCCTCTGCCACTATCATGTTTTAATAAGATATATAGGGATGTATCAGGAATCTTTCAATTTGCAATCGGAGGATGTTGTTAATTTCTTTAATTAAAACGAAATATTTTGAAACCATTGGCGTGTATCACTCGTCTAATTAATATCTGCGCATGAGGGGGAAAGGAATGGGCAAAAGTCTGAGAAACAAATCCGACCAATATTCAGTACCTGCCAGGCTGCTATTTATTTGCCTCGTTTTCTTTTCCCTGGCGGCATGCTCACAATTAAAAGAAAATACCAAACCAATCGCCCATCCCGGAAATCCGGAGGAAAATGAAGGGCAGTCCGCCAAACCGCCTGAAAACTGGAAACTTCCGCTTAAGGTGCCGGAAGGAGAGTTCTTCAAGGTTTTCGGCTGGCTTAATGACAGTGAAGTCATCTTTGCATCCAATCTTACGTTAGGCTCCAACCTTTATTTCTATTCCCTTGAAACTGGAGAAAGCAAATTAATTCTCAAAACCGAAAATCCCATTGTTACAGTCTCCATTAATCCCCAAAAAACACGGCTTATGGTCCATACATCCCCCTCTTCTTATGAAGCGGTTGTAACAGTTTATGATACAAGCGGATTGGAATTGGCAAACCAATCGTATCCATCATCCGAACTCCATGTCGAATGGAATCCATATGAGGAAGATGACCTGCTGATCGTCGCGTTTAATGAGGACTGGTCCTATAAGTCTTTCCGCATGGATGCCGAAGAACGGAAAGTGGAGGAGATGGACATTTCCGACCCGTTTGTAAAATGGATTGGCAGGGATAAGTTTGCGTATCTTGGATGGAATGAGGAAGCCCCGTCGTTTTTTGCGCCGCTAGTGCTCCAGGATGTCCAAGGAGACGTAAAAACAGCGCCCATCAGGAATCTTTATCACCTTGAAGCCTATAAAAATCTGATTATGGGGATTAGCGCGGCCGGAACAGAGTTCGAAAGAGCGATTTTTGCATTTTACGATAACCAACTCAGCCCTATATTTTCGTTTGAACTTCCCCAGTTGGGCAGGTTCTCTGGCTGGCTTGTCCCGTTTATGGATTTTAATGCCGGAAGGCAGGAATTCACCATTTTTGAGCCCGTCAAAAGCGGGGATGCCGACACCTATACAGAAGGATTCATACTTGCTTCCCATACGTTTGGGGGAGGAAGGAAGGTCATCTTGGAAGGAGCGGAAAATCAGCCGATTGTATCGTCCCCTAACGGAGAAGCTTTCCTGTATGGGTACAGGTTCGAGAAGATGATTGATGCCGCGGAGAAAAAGATCCTTAGCCTCATTCAGGAATAAAGCAAAAAAGGACTGCCCAATCTGAACTATGCCCTATAAAGTGGACAGTGAAATAAAAAGGCCTAAC
>NZ_QNQT01000001.1 GCF_003362805.1 Neobacillus piezotolerans | reverse complement strand
GTTAGGCCTTTTTATTTCACTGTCCACTTTATAGGGCATAGTTCACAATGGACAGTCCTTTTCTTGATGTTAAACAGTAAATATTAGCAAAAGTCAGCTAAAAACTTCTTCTGCAATTAATTTATAAGACCTTCTCTTGTCCTCCGGTGAATGGCATATGGTCACAATCATCATTTCGTCTGCATTGTACCTCACTTGCAGCTGTTTAAGGGCCGCCCCTACTTCTTGAGGATTGCCCACAATGATGTTACGTTTCATGTTCTCAAGCTGCTCTTTTTCTTGGTTACTAAGCGTGTACTTCCTCGCTTCGTCTATGGAAGGTACTGTGTGCCCTTCCCCTTTTGCCTGCTGCAGTCTCCCGATAAGAGAACTCAGTGCAATCTCTTCCGCCCTTTTAGTCGTTTCCGCACAAACAGCCGAAACCGTCAGCAATAACTGTGGCTTCTCCCCTTGCTTCTTTGATTGGAAGGAATCAAGATAACTCTGGATAATGGCCTCTCCATCAGCTTCACTCATGAAATGGCCAAATGCATACGCCAAGCCATGTTGTGCTGCCAGCATTGCGCTTTTCTTGCCTGTTCCCAACAACCAAGGCTTAGATGGGACTGGAGGCATTGGCGAAGCCGTCACTTTTGATAACTCGTGTCCTTTAGGAAATTCATCATACAAAAAATGAAGCAGCTCCTCTACCTTCTCTGGCATCGCATAAACCTGCTGCAGGAAATTATCTGACAAGGCATTGGTCGCTTCCGCAGACCCGCCAGGAGCACGCCCAATTCCAATATCAATCCTGCCAGGGAACAAGGTTGCCAGCATATTGAAAACCTCAGCGACTTTATACGGCTTGTAGTACGGCAACAAAACCGCCCCTGAGCCGACCCGAATCCGTTTTGTATTGGCTGCGATATACGGAATCATCACCTCAGGTGCAGAGCAGGCAAGCCCTTGCATATCATGATGTTCCGCACTCCAGTATCGTGTATACCCCAATTCATCCCCGATCTGTGCCAGCCGCAATGATGCCTGTAATGCTTCCCCTGCAGTTTGGCCTGACGAAATTGACGATTGATCCAAAATACTAAGCTTCAACCCACCATCCCTCCCTAACTAGCGAACCTCCACCAAATCTACTCTGTAATCGCCGACCTGCCCCTTTTCATACAAATTGGTAATTGAAGATGAATATTCCTGAATCGTCCCTCTAAACGCCAATCCCCGCTCAGGAACCTTCACATCAAACGTCCCTTGATACAAAAAAGTTACGAAATCATGTTACTCCTCGCTCGTAACCTTAAAGTTAATAATAATCTTATGTAAACCATCCTTAGTCTCTTCCTTAAAGCACTCTAACTGAATCAATGTATCATTTAATAATAGTTCCTTTACCAAAAAATCACCTACTCATTATGTTCGTATGAGAATCATACCACTAGGTTATATTGGCAACAAATGAATCGAATTGCATTTCAATCCACTTTAAATACACCTTAGACATAAAGAGGATGAAAACCAAAACGGCTCATCCTCTTCAATATATACTGGTCCTTTTATAGTTAAAATACTACCTAATTTACTTTACCTTAACTGAGTTCCAGCGCCTCTGAGTGAGCTATAATTTATTAAAAGCCTTGTAGGCTTTCCTTCCAATATTCATCAGTATCCTTAGAAGTTACATCAATACTTAAACAGAACGGGAAAGTGTCGCATAACGCTGTCCAGCAATAATTTTACCGATAATTGAACTCAAAATATTATTATATTAATAATGTAAATACACAAAAACCCATAATATTGAAACATTTCAAATATTATACATAAATTTTACCGTTTTTCTTGTCTAATAAGCTCATAATTAAGAGAAAAAGGGGTAAATATATGAGCCGATTAGTTCTATTAGAAGTAGCGATGAAAACTGAGTTACATGAATTACATGAGATTTATTTTGGAGGTACTGTACCTATCCATTACGAAGAATCTGTTCCATTCATCGTTGTAGGTACTTCACAAGAAATGAGTGAAGCAGCTGCTGTGGAGTTTTCAAGAGGATGCGAACAATTAAAAATGTTTCACAAAGAAACCTTTGGAATTGAAGTAAAATCTTTTGTAACCTCTAGTAATCACTTTAATAAAGTGAACAATTGGTGGAAATTTTTTCATCCGAATGGAAGGTACATTTAAAAATATAAAAGAGGTCACTGCGCTTAGTTTAAGTGCATATAGGGAGGAGATAATAAAAATTAATATTGTCTCCTTTTCTACGTTCATTCTGGGTCAATTCTGGGCATCTGGGATATATCATTGCACCTTGCTATTGCCTAATTTATTTAATATGACTACTTAAAATTGACCGCAGCTACAATTCTAGATCGAATAGTCCACGATTCCTTAAAATACTATATTGAGAAGTCTCCAAGTGAGAACGACACGGATTATTGACATTAAAAATGATTCCCAAAATATCAGATATAAAGTTGTAGATTAAACGGAGAGTCCGTAGAAGAATAATAAGGACAAGCAGTTTCTGTAGAAAAGTCACTACAACATATAATCGAACGGCGCTTAGAATCGTTTCCGTAATATCCTATCTAGATACAACGCTATTTTTAATCTCTATGTTTATATCGCTTAAAAACACGGGATTATCAAATTCTTTGAAATCAGATAAAATAATACACCCCATTTCACTGTTATGGCTATCGGTAAACATCTCATTCATTCCCATAATAAAACTATTACTATCCTTTTCACCGTTGGCATTGCGGTATTTATCCCACGCCTCGGTTACCGTTAATATTTCAAACCTTTCATACGCCTTACCTAATACGCCTATTTCACCTTGAACTCCTCTTTCATTTTCAACTAGAAAGATGTACGGTCCGCCATGTGTAAGTTCATTAAAATTTTCTTTATTTTTACGCCCAAAATTAACCTCGTGTATTCACTTACTTGCCGATAAATATTCAAACCACTCCCTAGAAGTAACGACTATGTACCCTTGCATGTTTTCTTCCTTCCATTAAGTGTCCATTTTAAATGATTGAATCATTCTAGTAATCTTAGGGCACTGAAATATACGGTTAATCAGTCTACACTTCTGCATTACACTCGTTGAATTACTATATAAAGGGATGGCCCTCTTACAAAGGGGAGGGCATCATTAATCCTGTAAACAAAAAAAACAAGCCGTTATCGGCTCGCCTGTTAGTTAAATTCTTACCCAATATGTAGAAGGTATTTATTTTTAATCAAGTATGATTGTCTTGGTTCGTTCCATATCCCTCGCTTTATATTATAGATCCGAACAATCAGAATAAAAATCTTTTTTCAATAGATTTTAACCTCCCAAAGCCTACACCCGTTATTCGTAATATATCTATCTTTTTTAAACTCTTTCTTTGCTTAAATATTTTGAGAGAAGTTACTCCCCCTATCCCCTTTATCGATAGTAAGTCGGAAAGTAGTACCTCTTTCCAATTCTTAACCAATTCGTTATCCTTGTTATTTAGGTAGTTGTTAACCTCATCACTACTTAAGACTAAATGCTCCCTTTTATCAAATCTCCCACTAAGACTGGTAAGGTCAATAACGTAGGTATATATTGTTAAGTTTCCAATCCTGTATACAGGCTCTGTAATAAGTTTATAGTCTACATCAGTTTGATATATGATATAATACCCAATTGATTTTTGGTGTTCTTTACTGTATTTTATAGTCTGTGCAAATCCTTGAAAAATATCTATTATAGCATCCAATTTTTTAAAAAGCTTTACTTCAATAATACTCTCTTCTATTCCAGTAGATAGGATGTCTAACCTATCTCTAGAGAACTGTTTTTCCATTATAGGCTTAAGGCCTTTGCTAAACAAAAATTCACCTAAATCTAATTGACAAATCTTTTCACCATGGGATTCCCCTTTTTCTCGTATCAAGTTTTTAATTCGTTCAACACCAAACTCTTCTGTTTTTAAAGCATAATGTTTTATTAATGTATCAATGTTCCATTTCTTCTCTAAATTGTTTAATATAGCGTTAACTATTTTTTCTAATTTGAACTCTAAATTTTCCAACCAGATACATTTATCTTTAGCTGCTAAGACTATAAGGGTTCTATTGGTTTGTCGGTAATCCTCAATGCATTTATTCATTTTATACAGTTCATCTAAACTTTTTAAGTA
Organism: Neobacillus piezotolerans; assembly: GCF_003362805.1. Lineage (GTDB taxonomy): Bacteria > Bacillota > Bacilli > Bacillales > Cytobacillaceae > Bacillus_D > Bacillus_D piezotolerans. The sequence continues at coordinate 1,065,493 of NZ_QNQT01000001.1, read as the reverse complement.
GGCATAGTGATGTTTAATATACGACAAAATATTAAGTAAGTCGTATTTTACACTTAATTTCTTTTGTATCAGAATTTGAACATTATAAGTATGCAAATTATCAATTTGGGTTTTTATACTATCCCAATCTACCCAAGCTTCTTTTTGAAACTCCCAATCTTCTTTAATATAAAATAAAAATAGCTTTTCCCTGTTTCTAAGCATAACTGGTTTGCTGTATATCGTTCTTAAGCGATCATTAACTTCTTTTTCTAATTTATTCTCCTGTATAAACTTATCAGCATCAATTAACCTTTGATGAAGAACCTGAGGATCATTATTTAGTTGACCCCCTTTTTCAAAGTATAACGGTATTACGTCCCTATCATTTTCTTCAAATAACCTTAACTTCTCTTCTAAACTTTTCTCATTAACAAGATCTATGAGTATATTTAAAACATTGCTCATTATAATGTTTAAATCTTCATTTAGTTCAGTTACTTCTTGTTCCATATAAATTTCATTTTTTAATAGATCTGTAATTGTCATGAACAGTGTTAAATCCTGGCATAAGAAGTTAAAAAAATCTGCTATATAATGAATAAACATATCTGTATCTTTGGTTTTTAATAGTAGTTCATACTGTCTATGTATCTTCCTTTGGAAATTCTCAATGGTAAATAGTTCCTCCATACAAACCCCTCATGTAAATTATTTATTGAGTAAATTCTATTAAATTTGTTTATTAAAAACAACATAGTCATGGAAATTGTATAAAGAGTCTTCAATTTTTTTTGTTGTAGATTTAACTGTTTCATTATGCAAATGGTAAAGTATTCCTATTTAATAAAAAACAATGTCATTTAAATGAACTTTCGACCGAAGTTCTTGAACTTCAAAATGAAGCTCGTGTATATTTACAAAATTCGAAGTCAGAAAATACCAAGAAAGCATACTCCTCAGATTGGATGCATTTTGAGGCATGGTGTGAAGATCGTTCATTTTCTTCTCTGCCGGCCACCCCAGAGACAATGGTTTACTATATAACTTTCTTAGGAAAAACCAAAAAAGCCTCAACAATTAAGCGAAAAATGGCAGCTGTTTCACAGCGTCATGAAACTGCTGGTTTTCTAAGTCCAACAAAAACACCTCTTGTACGAGGTGTTTGGGAAGGATTACAACGAAAAATTGGTATTTATGAAAAAGGGAAAGATGCGCTATGGCTTCATGAATTGCGTCAGTTAATTGAAGCACTGCCATAAAATAGACTTATTGGGATTCGTAATTGAGCTTTACTTGTCTTAGGATGGGCAGGTGCATTAAGGGGCAGTGAATTAGTCGGATTGAACATTGAAGACATCTCTAAAACACGCGACGGATTGATTCTCCATTTACATAGAAGTAAAACAGATTAAAAAGGGGAAGGACATGATGTGGCTTTACCATTTGGGAGTAACCCTTTAACATGTCCCGTACGTAGCTTTGAAGATTGGGTTACGGCTTCTGGTCTTAAATAAGGTCCATTGTTTCGAAGAATGGATCGACACGGCAATGTAGTAAATGGGAGTCTAACTCCTCAGTCAGTTCGGTTGATTGTAAAGGATTGTTGCGAAAAGGTGGGACTGAATCCAGGGAAGTATGGAGCCCATAGTTTAAGAAGCGGGTTTTGTAGTACAGCTGCGAAAGCTGGAAAGGCTGAGCATCTGATTATGAAGCAGACGGGGCATAAAAGGTCCCATTCGTTGCAACGGTATATTAAGAAGGCGAACCTGTTTGATGATAATGCAGCAAGTGGAATTGGTTTATGATTAATAGAGGATTTTGTTGAATTAAAAAACATATTTAGTAGGTGATTAGTTTCACCACTAAATTTTGTTTCCACAATCTACATTACTGGATTTAAAAAAGTTCACCAATATACCTTTTTCGCTCGGATATAATTTAGGTATAATCTTACGGTTTATTTTTATTGAAGTAGCCTTTACATCATGCCGCCCTAAGGTGAAAGTGTGTAATATCTTACACGGCCTGTGCGAAGAGTGCAGTACATCAAGGTTTTGTAAATTCTTACTGTAACATCTTTAACGAGAATTAATCGTCTTTCATTGGATTGCGTTAGCAAATTGTTAGCATTTTAAAGAGATGAACTTTTATGGTTGTACCCCACCCCACGTGTGTTGACTGCATTTGACAACACAAGGGATGTTGGTGTGTTTATCAACTTCCCAATGCCTTTCGTTCCCTTATCGCTGTTAGACAGGGAAGTGGTAATAATAATCCCAGAAGTTCCATTGGTAAGTCACCAACGGAAGGTGGGCCACCCAAATCAGCTACCACGGCAGGGTGGCCTATTTTGAAACTATTGAACTAAGGTGTGGTTGGGTAGTACCGCTTAAAAAATCTAGACCAGCAGAAAAGGAAATTATCGCCCAAGGATTTTCCCAAGGATGATTATCAAGTGAGCACGAAATTGGTACGGCAGGAAAAGGTTTTTCAGTATGATTTAGTAAAGTATTTAAATATTCCCCTAAATGGCATTAACCTCTTACATCAAAAGCCCTGCCGTTAAATCAAAAGGGGTCAAAAGTACAGACTATAATGTTGTAAAATCATAGAAGTTACAAAATTAAAGAAATTGTTTTAATCCTTTATAAATTGAATTTAGTATACCTTTTTCATTATGTATAGATGGTGTCACAGGTACTATTGCATAACTATCATCTGTTATAGTAAGTACCTCAATATCTGGACTTATAAAAACATCAAATTCTAAAGCAAAACTCGAATTAAATGTACCATTAGAATAAGGCAGATTTGCTAGAGTTAGATTGCTACTTCCTACTAAAGCAGATATTGCTTCATCTCTATTACTATCTACCTTTAAGGCTATTTTGGAATGCCATTTAATACCCTTATCCCCCTCAGGAGTAAAAATGACACTAATAGGTAAGTTTTCTATTTTCATATCATAGAGCTGTTGGTGTAATGAAATAATAAATAATTTCAACTTACAATAATTACAGTAATACCGTCCTTTTATTTGGGCTGTGTCAATAGCCTCAGATACTTTTTCCCAGTATATACTTTCATTACACTTCTCATCAGGATAACCACTTTCTTTTCGATGAAACCGAAATTTTTCTGAAATAGATTTTACAGTATTTCTACTCATCCATTCTCTATAAATAGGGTAAATAAAATGCTTTTTGCCAATTTTTTGTTGCTCTTCTTCTTTTTCTTTTATACATCTTTCTTGTTCTTCAGTTCGAGGTTTAGTATTTTTTAAATCCTTTATTTCTTTAATTAGTGATTTATTTTCTTCTAGCTTTTGTTCGTGAAAGTCTGTTCCACCTTCAGTTTTAGAGTTGATATCTATATAACCTGCTACTATAACCAATTCTTCAATTCGGTCTTTTTTAATAGCTTCTAAAATCCAGTTATTCAAGCCTGTTTTAAAGGAAATAAACCCCGAACATAAAATTAATTTTTTCCCATTACTGTGTATTAATTGCTCCATAGCTTCGGCAAAAGGACTTCGATTTTGTTCATTACGAAATAAGATGCCATACTCATACCTAACAGCCCCTAAATATATTCAAATAACATCTTACAAAACAATGGATAAAATTCACATTTTGTTTACAATTATCAACTCAGTGCAGACATCATTAATCAATTAAGTTTATGGATTGATACAACCTTTTCCCTCTAAAAACCTCTCAAACCGTCCGAAATATGTATATCTATACACAATTGGAGTCATATCCTCAAAATCCATACCTATCTCTTGTAGTGGACCTCCACCAGGTGGTAGATCCCAAACATTATTATCAGTTTCCCAAAACACATCACCAATTAATTTGGTAATGTGTTAGCAATCATACCGTTAATGCATATTGATACTTCGGCTTTGCTCTATTATTGTATTGATACAAATAAACCTCACACCATATATTCGGATTTATACCCCTGCCTATCTCAATAGCAAGACCTGCAGGACCGGCATAAAAAAGATGTATTTTCTCATAATCATACTTCTGAAGTAATTTCTCTACATCATCTTTTATCTTGCTCTGGATGTTAACGACATCTTCACTATATAAAATTCTTTTCAAACCAGGATCATCTACTTCAAAAGAAATAAAATCAAAATCATTTTCCAATGTTTCCTCTACTGATTTCAATTTTACAATCCCGCTTACTGAGACAAGAACTGCTAATTCTTCATTCTTTTTAATTTCCTGTAAAACTGTCAGTGATAAATCTTTATTTGTACCTGGGTTATCCGATACCCATAGTTGTGTCTCTCGATTAAATTGGTATATAGAATAAGGGACAGTATCGGTTAATAAAGAACCTAAGTGTATTAATAACGGAATAGGAGATAAGGGGAACACTTCTCCTACCTCTGCATCCTTCTCTTTTATTTTCTGAAGAAAGTTGCTGTATAACTCAACGTTCCTTTTTTTACCCACTTCCCATCCTTCGAGGGTGAAATCTTCAAATACTGTTTGGTCTTCCACAGCATCCAGAAGTATATACGGAGCCTCACCCTCAAATTCTATATCGCTTATTGGACCACCTATTCTTTTATGAATCAAGGCGATACTTTTCTTTTTCTTATCATCTGACCAAGATGCAACCTTCTTCTCGTGGTCTTTTTTCATTTTAAATAATTTATTAGGAGGGAACTGATCCCGAGTATGTTCATCGTCTATCAATTTAGAATGGTAGTAACACATCAACATTAAATTCGATACATCTTCCAAGGTTTCTTGGATGTACCCATATTCCTCCATATACTCGTGCCGAGCGGAATTCTCTGCGTGACCAATTATATGAGCTTTTATCCCAGCATTAGTTAGGTCCCCGAGGGAAGATTCAATCAACCTCTTATTACATCCTTCGAACGAACAAACCCCCCCACAAGCAACCCATAAATAGGCTTCTTCTGCTGTTCTAAGTTGCCTTCTTCTTGGTTTTACTTTTTTAAGTTTCCCTGAACTTGAAGTCAATTTCTTACCCTCCTCTTTAGTTCAACTACGGTCGCAGCTTCTCCGTATCCATACCAAACTTTCAATTCATCTATACCTACTATTACGAAGAGTAAACATCCAGATTCGAATCCCAGTTTTAATAATCGTTTCCAATCTTTTCGGTCGATAGATGAAGGAACAGGCATTCTTTGAGGGTGAGTGTGCCACTCTCCAAGATAGAAGCAACATCCTTTTTCTCTTTCATACGCTTCATTCATATACTCTTGATGCCCATCAGGTTTTCTACTGAAGCGTATTCGACTTCTTTTGTCTGTTGACATCGGTTCAGATACATCATCAATTATAATATTATTATCTTCCTCTAATATTCTTCCGATGAGTATTCCCCCAGCTTCAGTATCCGTCCATCTGACCTGTTTATATTTGAACATTTTTTTTATCGCTTCTGGCCGAATATATAATGTTCTATTATCTGGCAATAAATAAACTTCTTCATTATTACTGTCGATGCATATCCACTCCTTCATTGGAACAGACTGAACAGTCATTTCTTTTATATGAATATTTCCTCTCATTTAACGCTTCACTTGAAAAAGTGTATCTGATGGTTGTTTTATAACCATATTCCTTAAACAGGGAATCTTCGCCCTTCCAAGATAATAAGGGATTCCCATTTAATTTACCTATTAAAACTTTTATACCTGTCTCCACTGTTAACATTGCTGAACGTTCACTGTCTAAAAAGTTATAAGGAGTGAAAACCGAGCCACAGCCTGTTATTGATTTAGAAAAGTCTTGTCCCGGTTGAGCAAAAGCCGAGCGGTTATAAATAGGTAATTCCTCATTTGTTTTGAATAAACATTGATAACATCCTTCTTTTTCCCCGTTTAATGTGACTAGGGTATGACCTCCTATACCGAGCGGCTCTACCCAGGTATAAATTGTAGGTGGGGGATCAGGAAGACCTAAAAGTTTCTTATTAATCCTCATTTCACTGTTAGGAGAACCAATAGCAATGACAATTAAATCAATATCATTCTTGCTTATGTTAACTTCATCCATAATAGTAAAGATGCTTTTCAAATGAACTTCAACCTCAGTGAATGGATATTTCCTATTTATCTCTGCTTTTAATCCCCATACCTTTGGACGTTCCAAGAAGATTTCATCAGTTGCTAGAAAAACTTGATCAATCCCAAGTGCGTGACGATGAACATTTTCGAATGCCATATAATCAAAATCAACCAATGTTAATTTTTTTACACCAGCTTTTGCAAACCGCATAGCAACTTCACTGCCTACTGATCCTAATCCAGCAATTAAGATGTGTTTATCTTTCAGGTTACGATTACCGCCAGTTCTATTTATGATGTATTCGGGATGCCACCGCTTAATAGTTGCTGGATACAAATTAGCTTCTTTAGGTTTTATAACAAATGGGTGTATTTGTTTTTTAACCTTACCTTTTTTCTTTAATGATTTAAGGTTAATAATATTCCCATCTATTCCACAACCAAATAAAGAAACACTCCCATTTGAATTTGCCAAACCGACAATTACATACTCAAAAATGGGGTGAACGCCTTTTACCGGCCTGTTAACAATCCGGTTGAACTCTTTTTTACTTTCCTCTGACAAATTAGAGAATATATTTCCCTTTAAATCTGCAAAACTCCATTTTTTATTTACAGGCGGTAATATAAATGCCCCCTCGTTTAAAGGAAGATATATACATCTATACTTTGTTGCTTTTCCTACATCTAAACCAAAAATATTATTAATTGTATCATCTAGCAATCCAACTTTTTCGGCAGCAACAAGTAGATGTTTTTTATCTACTTTCATATTCCACAAGTTTAATTCCCTTACTGTTAGTACTGTTGTATCGATATGGGCGTATATTGTCAAAATGGAAGGCCAATATACTTCGAACTCTTTCACATAATCCTCTTTGTTCTCCCCTTTTACTCCATCCTCTATTAACTTTATAACCTTCTCCAAACAATTTAATAGGATAGAAGCCGGGTACCTTTCATCTATAAGTAAAGATTCATTTCTAGTGAAACACAAGAAACCATTAGCTAACTTATGAGGGATATCTCCAAATAAGTTATTGCTGTCATAGAACTTTGGTATTTCATTAGGGAAGTTTTTAGGGAAACCGACAGTTAAAATTGCCGGTTTCCCACATATCTCAATCCCAATTTCCGCTAGATTTATACACCCACTATACTTTTCTGAATCTACCCCACTCAATATATTAAAAGAGCTAATTAGGTTTTGATCAATCTCATCTAATTCTGCCTTGACATCTTCTAGGTTGATTGTCATTAATCCTGTTCACTCGCTGACTCAGAAGTTGTAAGAACAGCCGCTGCCATAGCCTTCTTACCAGTAGATGATTTGGTCGGTATAGGAAAATCATCTCCAAATTGTCCTTGTAGGATCTCTGCTGCTTCAGTAGGGTCTGTTTTTCCTTTTGCTTCCTCTAAGAATGCCAAAAGCTCTTCTAATTTTTCTTTGAAAGTTTTCATCTGTTTAGAAGTCATCTTTTCGAATAACTCAGGTTTTGGCTCGACTGGGAGATTTACTCTTAATCTAGGCATATATTTATATTCGCCATCTACCAATACATATTCATACACAAATTTAGAAATCATATTAGAGACAATGTTAATAAGTGCATCTAAATCCTTGTATGTTGTCTTACCATCAAATAAATCTGTTTCTTTTTGTATATCAAGCCAATGATAGACGCAAGAAGTTAGTGCAATACCAGTTGGCTTACCATTTGCAGATGTGAAATTGTTATCTTTCCATCTCTTTAGATATCGAACTACTCTTCTAAATTGCTTTCGGTCGTTTTCATCAGATGAATATTCTTTTATTGTCTTTATTAAATCCTTTGGATTAGATTCATCCCAAAACTTATCCTCTGCCTTACTGGTAGGTTTACCCTTTGCAAGATAAACTTTTCCATCACTGTTATTTGCAGCATACACTGCAACGTCTACGTGATATCCCGCCTCATAAGTAACGGTAACACAAGGCTTCTTCATCTTCACATCGTTTGTATGTCCTTCTAGAGCATCCAGAATCCACTTCTTTGCCGGAACTGGATCAACGTCATCTTTAGACATTTCAAAAAACAAACCCACATCAATGTCAAAATCATCATCGAGCGGTTTAATTCCGGTATGCATCGCATAAGAACCCTGATTAAAAACGCTAAATTCGTAATCAGTTTGTTCTGGTAATTTTTCTTCAAGCTTTTTAATAATAATATCTCTCTTTTCTTTCAAAATCTCGTTTTCTTCTTTAAGTTTAATATTGTTGTGAAACTTGTTAAATTGCGTTTTACAATCTGCCACTGTAACCCCTCCTAAAAATTTCAAAATAATTACTTAAATTGTATCACACATTAAGAATGAATGTTCGCATTTATCAGTTAATATTCTGAATATATATATCTTATTTTTTCTCAATAAAAAGAACATTCCTGGATAAGAATGTTCTAACCTTAAATGAAATTATTATCGTTTTTATATTGGTACCAGAGAAATGCATTTAAATAAATATTTAAGAAGAACAATATAGCAATTCTTTAGTTGTTCATCTTTAGCTAAAAGTTTTCCCGGACACAACCATTTCTATGGGAGATGCTTGTGAATAATGTCATAATTCAGTTGGCCTTTCCACTTTTATTCTAAATTCATATATTTCACCTCGAAAAGATTTGCGAAGTCAACAATAATTAAGAAAGACGTTATATAAACCGTTAGTATTCAAAAAGTATACCTTATCTAATCGTTGGCAATGATGTTAATAGCCGAGTTGGATAGGAGACTTTTATATGCAAGGAATATACTTTATTAATGACAGAATTAGTTTATAGGGTTTGTCCAAGGAAGAAACTTTTAAATTACAGGAAAAAGTCCTAAAAGATTTTTTAAATGAACACCAAATACATTCTGTAAAATTAAACCCTTATCAGATTTATAGCCATTATACAATTCTACACGCACTTTTATACGATTTAAAAAAGAGCAAAGTCCAGTTGGATTGTCTTGTCTATTATTCGAACTCAGCCGTAGACGACTTCATTTACGTATATCCAGAATTATGGCTGCTTATTAAAGGTTTCTTTAAAACGGTTATATCGGTGCATAAAGAATCTAGTTTATATTCAACATTAAAAGAAGGATCCATTTAAAATATATCAATTGTAAGATTTTTATGATCAGTTTTTATATGAACCATATAAATTCGTTTGGCGACCAATAAGGTCATATTCATAACCTCGAACTTAAAAGAGGAAGGAAGTTAAATTTAGTTTTAACTCCCTTCCTTCCTTACTTACTTACTTACTTACTTACTTACTACATTCAATTAAATGAACAGTTTGTAAAGTCAAGCTCCCGGAACGTCTTCAGCATTCCTGTTAATCTCATCAATTTTTTGAAGTATTCTACGAACGTCCCAAATATTTTCACTAAACAAATCCGAGATGCTGCCAAGAGTCCGGAATGAATCTTCTTGTAACACTTTTTTCTCAAGAGTGCCATTCTTTACTACATAATCGATAATAGCTTTACAAACCTGACTTGATTACCGTTTAACTTTTCTTCATTAAGGAATTCGGAAAAGGCATCATTTGCTGCCTGCTGGTTTAAGCCGATGCATACAGAGAAGTGTTAATAATAAAAACAGAAAAATTTGAAGTATAAAATTCGAACTTGAAGTGCTTTCGGACGGAAAATCCACAGATGAATTAGCAGATCTTCAGCAGGAAAATTAGCACACTAGAAAGCTCAGAGTATTATGCTATGAACTTTCTTTATAGTAGTCTCAAAGTTCTATAGTTTACTCACCTACCATACCATCGTTATCACGATCATCCATATATGGGTATAACCAATGATCGCTCGTTATTGGCATTTTAAAACCTGCATCTTTTGCTTCTTTGATTGTCACCTGTCCATTGCCGTTTGTATCAACGCTAGAAATATCAACGTTTGTGTTTGACCCTGCTGATTCGGCTGGTTCAGTTCCCTCAACTGCTTCACTGTCAGTTAAACCGAGTGATTCGTTTACTTTGTCAGGATTCAAGTTATCAAATTTATCAACGATCTTGTTGCCCATTAGTGTATAAGTATATTGATAACTCGAAGGAATCTGTGTTTTGGTATTCGGATACGTAATAATCGCTTCAAAGTCAGTAGCACCACCCGCTCTCCTGATTGAATCTTCCATATAAGCTTGATCACCGTGCCGATTGAGTATGCTATCTTGCGGAGTAATATTATAAGCATTTGATACCCCTCCGAGAGAATCAGCAATGATATGTCCTTCATCTAAAGCGTCACTTTCGACACCCGGAACCTTTGCCTCATCAGAATAGTATCTGCCGGACGATAATACTGGTTCGGTACTGTCATCCTGTAGGATGATTTCAGCAGTAATGACACGCACTAGTTGCCCGTATTCATTCGTAAATGCCCAATATTCTCGATCACCATACCCAATGTCAACAACAACGTTAGGTTCACGATGTCCAGATAAATCACCGCCATCAACTTCAATAAGTTTGTAGCCTGGGAAAAGTTCATTATTCGGTTGGGTTGCCGTTTCTTCTGAAACCTTGGTGACAGTTTCTTCTATTACATTATTATTATTTCCTTCGGCTGCGACTGCTTTTTGTGAATCTGTCCCTACAACTGTATTGGATTTATCTTCTACGTTGGTACAACCAACCATAAAGGTGATTGTTAAAAGTAAGCATAAAATGTTCATTTTATTTTTCATTTTAGTACTCTCCTAACCTGAATTAAACTCCCGTTTTTTCAATAAGACTCCCTATTATATTAACATAAATATCCAAAAAATTCGCTTGCCGTTTTTAATACACTAATCGGTATAGCAAATTAGCATACGAATTTGCACACTACAATAAACTTTTGTCATCGTACTAAAAGGGGGGCGAATTCGGGTATAAAAACACCCTTAAATGCACTAAAAACCCTGATATAAAACAAAAAGATGCAGACCAATTCAGTTGCGAATTGGTCTGCTAATTTGTATGCGAAATAAAGTTTTTGTACTCGAAAACCGAACCTGTTACCACCAGGAAGTTATGCTTTCTTTAATATCTTTTGTATTTCTACAGCCATCCTTAAAGTTAGAACATCCATAAAACTCTCCCCTCGGACCTTTTCTTCGGACCAAGTAACCACCACAGGAAGTACACTTAATAGGATTTTCCATCACTCTAATATCTTTTATCGTATGTTCACACAATGGATAATTGCTACAACCAAGAAAACGTTCCTTACTGCTGTTATTTTCTCTTAACATTAAATGACCTTCAATACATCTAGGACATTTCGGATTATCCGAAACAATTGTATTGCCCTCGATAATCTTATAATTTATGGAGTAACTATCTTTCAGTTCTTTCACAAATGATGACATATTCATATCCGGAATCAGGATATAGGTGTTGTTTTTAGTTCTCGTCATTGCGACATAAAACAACCTTCGTTCCTCAGCAAACAAGAATTCATCTGGAGCGGTTAAAACCAATGAAAGAATTGGATCGTCGGCCATTCTATTTGGGAAACCGGTGTTACCGTTAGAAGCGTTGATGATAATGACGTTTTCAGCTTCCAACCCCTTAGACTTATGAGCAGTCAAGAAGAACATAGATAATCCCGGATATTTGTTATGCCTGATCTTTACTCCATCTTTTGTGGGAATGACTTTAAATTCTTCATCCTTTCCCACTACTTGAATATCAAAGTTGTTTCTACCCAGCAGCATTATCTCTGCTTTTTCTCCATATTCTTCAACTATTTCCTCTATCACGTATTTTAATGTACGGTATACTTCCTCCCCTATATATCCATAGAGTTTGAGCGGGTCATTGTTCCTTTTGTTTGAGGTTAGGTTCTTACTAATTTGTTTCCTGTTTTTCATCACAAAACTGCCGGCCACATTAATCAGTTCTTGTGAGTTTCGGTAGGTGTTTTCAATTTTCAACATTTCACTGTGTTCGAAATACTTCTTGAATTTCGTAAAGAGATTGATGTCAGAACCAGCAAACCGGAATATGGATTGCCAGTCATCCCCCACTGCCAGAACTTTTGCTCCGGTTATCTTCCTTATCTGATTGATTAGGTTAAATCGGCTTACCGATACATCCTGGTACTCATCGATGATGATGTACTTATAAGGGAAATTTACTTTGCCCTTCAATACGGCATCGGTTGCCAGATTAATCATATCGTTGAAATCGATTTTATTGATCTTGGTAAGCTGACCTTGATAAAATGAGTAAACCGGCTTTGTAATTTCTAAGAAAAGCTTCGTGCGGTTGTAAAAGAAAAGGTTTTTGTTGTTTAACCCCTTGATAAATTCATCAAACATCTCAGCCTGATACCCGTTCGATTTAAATAAATTGATAAAGGAAGTGATAAATTTAATGAACTCGTCAAAGTGGTTTGAGTTTTCCGTGTCGTATATTTTGTTGAAAATATCGATAAAATCTACCTCTTTGAACTCAACACCTCTCTCAAGTAATCGTCTTCTTAGCAGTTCCAACAACATTCCGTCTTTGTTCCAGTAAGAATAGGTTTCAACTAATTCTGTTTGGTTCTCATTGTGGACCTGTCTTTTCCACTCGATTCCCTCTATATATTTACGTTCTTCAAACTCACTAAGCCAGGGAGCTGTACCTTCCTTAGTAATGCCGAAGTGTTCAATATAGATTCCGTATTCCGGTAGGTAAAAATCAGGTTTGTATTGCCTGTACGTTTCGGTAGCCGTATTGAACGGATAATTTTCTTCATAAACATAATCTATCCCATTTAGAAACAAGAAATTGGCGACCATTACTTCTTCAAGGCTTTTAACCTTTTCACCGGCTATTGTAAGCCTTCGTTGTCTCCATTCCTCTGTCTTTTCCTTAACGTACCGAACTCCATTTTTTATACTCTCGAATTCCATTTGCCCTCTATCATCAAAATACCCTGGCTCTCCTTGTTCGAGTAATTGCCCTTCATATTTACTTCGAAGTGTCTGCAAATCAAGGTTTTTTTGATAGTGGAACGCTTGGCCTAAATTCTCGAACTCTTCAATATCAATCGGGATGTTGAGATAATACCCAAAGTATTCAATCATCCTTTTCAATTGAGTCGGATCGTCATACATTTCAGTTTCAAAATACCCTTTTATTATTTGAACAGCATTCTCTTCCACATCGGGCATCCTGCTCTTTTCTTTTGCGATGATTTTCCTGCCCAGGCTATGAAACGTATTAACATCTACGTCGATGTCCAGCTTGTTCTTTATCCGTTCCCTCATTTCTTCGGCCGCTTTTCTGGTGAACGAAACTAGCAGGATTTCTTCTGGGTTTACATCTTTTGTCTCGACTAGGTATTTCACCTTGCCTGATATCGTCAGTGTTTTTCCGGAACCAGCACCGGCCACAATTAGATTCCCATCTTCATCCGTGATAATTGCTCGTCTTTGCTGCTGATCCAACGATTTTCCATCAATATCGCTAAAGAATTCATCCTTTTCCACTAACTCCTTTTTAACAAACGCTTCATTGTATTTCGTGGTAAATTCTTTATCGAATTTCTTAAATATCTCTAAAAATTGTGCAACGTCCGATCTGTTTGGATTGTTTTTATGAAAGAAGGTATATGTTGCTATATTCTCTCCCTTAATCTTATGGAAATCGGAATTGGATATATACCTTGGCTGGTCCTCGATTAGTTTATTGAAAGTCGCAACTGCTTTATAGTGTTGCTCGAGCTTTTCATTCGTTTCACGTATTTTAACTTCCAGTGAATTTACTTTATCAAGGTATAACGAACATACCACGATATAATCTGCTTCCAGCCGAGATATATCTTCCGACTTGCTCTCTGATAAATAACGGTAGATATACTCTTTTGCCTTTTTAGAACTATGGAATATATTCATTTGATTTGCCTTAAATATCGATTCAGCCTGTTTTACTTTTACTTCTTCACAATATTCCACCGGTATAAATATAGGTGAGTATTCTATTTTATAAATGATACTCTCAATTTCCTTATTAGCCTCAAACATTTTCTGAAGTTCTCTTTTTAGTGCCGGTTTATTTCGCAACAAGATAAGGAACGACATAATGGTTTTAAATAAACTGTTATCTGGCATTCCCTCTCCCCCTACAAACATCTTTAGTTATATATCTTAAATATAATAATATCATTAGCTATTTTCTGAACCAAGGCATATTATTATCAAGCACTTACAAACCTGGTATGTGGTGGTGAAGTCCAGAACTCACCCTCACGAAAAGGGGGAATTCGGCATTTACTATAACTCCTGTTTTGAGTATGGAGCCGCCGATTTTGTAGTACCAGAAGTACACCAAATGCACTTCTGAGTCGCCCAGGTCTCGCTTTACCAACCGTTTCACCACGAAACGTACCACAAACCCACCTTGCAAATTGCAACGAGTACGGGATGTTTGAGTCCTAATCAATAAAAATGCATATCATAGTTAGGTCAATCTGGGGGACTTAATTCCCTTCTAACGGGATGACATCACGATGGTAAGTCGTGAGCGAGGATGACGGGAAACTCTAACAATTTTTTAACGTCTTTTTTGCATTATCCAATCGCCTACCGATAGATGAATGGGCACACTGCCAGTTATATTAAGTTTTTCTTGGATGCTAAATTGCGATATGACTTTTTATTTTTCTATCAGCCTTCATTGATTTCCCATCCAAACATTAATTTCGAAAAAATTAATTAATCCCTTTCTTAAATTATAATTTAATAAGTATTTATCAAGGAAATGTCATATGTTTTTCCATCTTTAAGGGGCTATTTAAAAAGTCTCTATAAAACGACAAAAGGCAGTGTATCTCACTGCCTTTCTTCACCTTATTGATCGATTAATTTAATTCTGTTGAATTGTAAAAATTCGGAGGTATTTATCTTACTTTGTTTTGAATGTAAACAGGACAATTGAAAAAAATTTTCCCTAAAAGAAGTAGCCTTTTAATAGCTTTATACCGGCGAGAAGAATTAACATTGTTGACCGCAACTTTTATTTGCTCAATACAAATTTTATGTTAACTCCTATAATATCACGCTAGTAACAAACCAATTTTAGGAGTGTTTTTTCATAAACTTAGAAAAGTCATTAGCATTAAAAGTTGAGAATTTATTCAAGAAGGTTTGCATTTCAAGCAAAGAAGTGAAAGTCTTGGTGGTTAACTTTTATTTGATGTAGTAATCGTTGGAGGATTCTTTTTTTAATTTGTAAATGTGAAGGGTGAAGTTATTATCTTTGGAACTCATAACAAGCATTACTTCATTTTGTTTAATAGGATGAACAAGAATTCCCTCATAATCTAATTGTTCTAATATTTCATTGTCTATAACAAAGCTAAAATTTTTTATTGCCATTCATTTCCCTCCCTTATTAGTTTCTCTGTTAGTATACAGCAACCTAAACATTGGTGGTATAAATGGAAACAAAAGTCAAAATTTAGACTTAATTAGCTGTCTTTTTCCTCCATAAGTGCTACTTAAACTACGCTTTTTACTAGTAAATTTTGAGGAGGAACTAATCGGTAAAAAAAGCTAATGAAACTTTTAGATGGAAATTCTAGTTAAGTCTGCGGAAGAGTTTTTAAACAAATGTAAAATAGGTTAAAATTTCAGCGTATTGGAGATTAAAGACAGACGTAAAAATTCTATAACAGGGAAAGGCAACTAGCCTCAAGTTAGTTACCTTTCTTTTTTGTTGCTCTCTTTATCCTAAGCACCCTGATAGGTCTCAGCATTCCTATTAATTTCATCAATTTTTTGAAGTATTCTTCGAACGTCTCCAATATTTTCTCTAAATAATTCTGAAATACTGCCAAGAGACCGGAATGGATCTTCTTGCAACACTTTTTTCTCGAGAGTGCCATTCTTTACTACATAATCGATAATTAGCTTTACAAACCTTACTTGATTAACGTTTAAATTTTCTTCATTAAGGAATTCGGAAAAAGCCTCATTTGCTGCGTGCTGGTCTAAGCCGATGATCTGTCTAACAAGCTTAGTAATTGGAGTTTCACCAAATTCCTTTGTATAATCATCTTTTGTACCAAGTTCATTCCAAAGAATACCTTCGAGTGTTTGAACATCTTGATGAGTTAGAGACTTGTTATGCCGCAACTTGTAAATGGCTGTTTGATCTTGATGTTCTTTTAAGTATTGGTTTACTTTCTTTCGGTAATTTTGTAGATTATTGGTTGCGTAAAATGAGCCTTCTCCTCTACTAATAACAGTAAATATATCACTAAAATTTGTATAATAGTCTGCTTGTTTTTCTCTCTCAAGAAACTTTACAAGTTCCCGAATAGACTCTCGAACCTCATCTAATTCAAAAATGTCAGCATCTTCCCAGAATGTTTCGGATTGTACCTTCATCAAAATATCCCTTTTAGCATTAATTTGAGGAATTGTACTAAGCCTCGATAAATCCTCTGCTGTTTTAACAACACTTTTTACCGGCCTGGTTGCATTTTTGGCAGTTAATTTAGCCAGCTCAATTGTGTACATTACACTATCAAATCGCTTAGCTAGTTCATCATCAACCATAGAGATTATTAATGGAGATATGTTTTGTTGTATTTCACTTACGTTTGAAACTGAGAGAGCTTCCCAATTTGCCTTGTTTTTATATTTATGGACAAATTGAAGGTGCATTCTTACTTGGAAATTATCTTCATTCAATCTAAGAATCTCTTGGTATACCTGCTCAATCAATTCATTTCTATGCCGGATATATGTTCCCTCTTGGTACTCCATTGCCTGAAGTTCTTTTATAATATCTACCTTTAAATTAAATATTCGCTCTGTAAGACCAATACTCACTTTCCCCTCAGTGCCTTTTTCATTGGCCCGGAAGAACTCGAAGTTCCGTAAATAATCAAATATTAAGAAGTACTTTTTATCTTCGCCAACACCGAATAAATCTGGGCAAAGTCGGGTACCTCGCCCAATCATCTGCCAAAACTTAGACTTTGAACGAACTTTTTTAAAGAAAACCAGGTTTACAACTTCAGGTATATCCACTCCTGTATCGAGCATATCAACTGAGACTGCAATTTGTGGGAACTTCTCTTTAGTTGAAAAGTCTTCAATTAGGCTTTGAACATAGTCGGTCTTATAATCAATTTGACGAGCAAATTGTCCTCTATACTGTGGGTAAAGATGGTCAAATCTTTTAACAATATGCTCAGCGTGTTTAGAGTTATTAGCAAAGATTATGGTTTTTCCGAGCTTATCTCCGCCTTCAACTTTTATGCCCTTTTCCATTAGTTCATTTAATACCTGGTCTATGGTGTTATTATTAAACAACCATTGATTAACAGCAGCGTTGCTAATTTCTTTACCTTCTTCATCATCAAAAGTATCCTCAAACTGTTCTTTTTCTTCATCTGATAGCTCATCATACCTTAATCCATCATCTAGGATTTTAGAGGTAGATTCATAAGTTTTATAATCAACAAGAAATCCATCTTTTACTGCTTGCTCTAGTTCATAGGCGTATGTTGGTGTCCCTGTTTCTAGATCAAATACATCATAGGTATTTTTATCTATTTCATCCTTAGGAGTAGCCGTCAGACCTAATAAGATACCATCAAAATAATCGAAAATTGCTTTGTACTTTTTATAAATACTACGGTGGCTTTCATCAACAATAATTAAATCAAAATGACCTGCAGTAAAAAGCTTATTACCGTCTTTACGTTTTGTATCATCAATTGAGTTCATCATCGTAGGATAAGTCGAAAAAACCATACGACTTAATTCTGGGTTATCCTTGTTATCAAGTAAATTACATAAAGTCATACTTGGTAGTAAATTATTAAAATTTTTCTTTGCTTGTAATACAAGAGCGGTACGATCTGCTAAAAACAAGACATTTTTTACCCAGTTATGTCGAACCAAAACGTCTACGAGTGAAACTGCTGTCCTAGTTTTTCCGCTTCCTGTCGCCATTACAAGGAGGGCTTTTCTTTGTTTTTGCTGAATTGCTTCGCAAACAGATAAAATAGCCTCTTTCTGATAATAACGATTTGAGATGTTGTCGTTTATTTCAATATCTATCAATGGTCTTTGAATAGTTCGCCTATCAACCAATAACTGAAGATCCGGCTTTGTATAAAATCCAGATACTTTTCTTTCCGGATAATAAATATCATCCCAAAGTCTAATATCAAACCCATTAGTATAATAAATTACCGGCCGCTGTCCGTGCATTCGTTCAATGCAATCGGCATATAGCTTTGCTTGTTGCTTTCCTTTAATAGCATCATAAGCTGTTCTTTTTGCTTCTACGACTGCTAAAGGTTTACCATTATCACTCAGTAACACATAATCGGCAAATCCTATTCCCTGATTATTAGGCATTCCAGTTACTTGATATTCTTCTATTAAATCTTTTCCAAATTCCCAACCTGCTAATTTTAGTTCCAAATCAATATAAATTTTCCTAGTGTTATATTCCGAAAGTTCATCAACTTGAAATTCGTATTCTTGGAGTTTTTCTTTCCGTTTTTTGGACATTTTTTTTCTGAGTTGTTCGTTTTCTCTAATTAAATCTTCTAATTTGCGATCCTTAGAACTAAGTTTCTCATAAAGCTCTTTATATTCTTCAGGTCTTTTTCGAGTATCCTCACTAGAAAGAAGAATCTCCTCACTGAACTTTTCCCCTGAATAAGAATCTGAATAGCAATAATCAATCCAGTCTATAAATTGATGTAAATTATTTAAGGACAGTACCGCTTCATTCCTAGTTATCTCTGAGTTGGTATGTACTGCAACATTCCCAAGTTTAATTATGAATTTTATTAAAGGGAAAATTTTTTCATCAATTATAGAAAGAAAAGTTTTCTCGTGTATTAAGCTCGAAATATTCTCTTGATACGGAGCCTTTAGCTCTTTATCCGATACATAAAGCCATTTCACGGCAAGTTCTAAAGCACGTCGAGATAAAATGGCACAAGTCGCAGGACTAACTTGAAGGCTTCTCTCTGCTTCTAAACAAGCTGGGGCAAAACTTTTAAATTGTGGTTTCTCTTTTATAAAGTCAAAATTACTATACAATTTAATCCTCCCCTACCTTAGTTAAAATCAGTTAAAGAACAATTCCCCATTTAAAACTAATTGAAGTAGTGATTTGTAATTCTCTTCAAGGATTGTTAAGCTTTCTTGTATAGTATTTCGTAGTTGTTCAATTTGACTTATTTTGTCTGCAAACTCATTCTGCAACTCTATTGGGGGAACTAATACCCTTACTTTCTTAAGCTTTGTTACATTTAAGCCTTTCATTATTGCACCAGAACTGATTTGTGATAATTGGTGTTCAACATCTTTACTTAAACTAAATTGAAACATTAAAAAAGTAGGATTAAGTATCTCTTGATTAACCCTAATTCTTAATAGGTCTGAATGCATAATACCTCCGGGTAAATGTTCAGGATATATAGCACATTTACCCACGGTACCCTTCCTGGTCATTACTATATCTCCAGGAATTAAACTATAGTTCTCTAAAAATAAAGCTTTTTCTGGAGTCACATATTCATCAGTAGAAATTTTAAATTTACTATTTATGTGCTTAATTCCCCATAACGGAACCCCTGTTTTGACAAACTCTTTTGAACTTAACTGAGTTCCAAATGGTCCACATCGAATATCATCGACATTTATACAAGTTTCATTTAAAGGTTTCAATATAAAACCTTTACTATTAATTGAAGGATTACCAAACATTTCATAAAACAAACTCTTAGCGAGGTCTATTAATTCTTCCAACTGTTCAATCCGATTACCAATAATTATCTCTGCTTTTTCTAATATCCCTACAATTCTATTTTGTTCAGCAATAGGAGGTAAGGGTATTTTTAATTGGTTTAATTTTGCTTTATTTAATGTTGCTCCCATAACAGCTCGATCAGTTAAACTATCTAAACTTAATGTTTTTAGAGCATAATAAAGGTATTGTGGTGTTAGTTTATCTTTTTTCAGAATTGGAAATGATGCAATTGCCTCATTAGTATAAATTTCTTCTTGAGTAATTGCTACCTTCCCTATAGACAATTTGAAACTCATTAGAACTGTATTTTTAGGTACAACCTTCATTTTAGCTTCAGTTATAGCTAAATCCGTTATTTCCTCTTTTGTTTCTTTCACAAATTTTGATTTCATATCTGAAATAGAAAGCCATTTATGGCCCTTCCCCCAATAGGAAGAATTAGAACGAGAAGGAGTTCTCCCTATATTTATCTGACATAATTCACTTATAGCTACTAAATCCATATATTAACTACCTACCTATAATGTTATTCAGCTCTCTAATTCCTTGTACTATTTCTGTTTCTAATTTATCAATTTCCTCCAAAATTAGTTTTGGTGACCTATATTCAATATCCTCAAACAAAACCTCTTTATATTTATTAATTGAGAGATCATAACCATTTTTTCGTATTTCCTCTACTGATACAACAAAGGATTGCTCAGTTCGGCTTCGCTCATTTTCCGCTGTAAGATTACTGTATCTAGATAAAATATCAGGAATATCATTTTCTTCAATGGGGTTTCGCTTATCATCTAGTGAATATCCATCAGCTTTCATATCATAGTACCAAACCTTATCAGTTCCACCTGCCCCAGTTTTAGTAAATATTATCACCGCAGTAGAAACCCCGGCATACGGTTTAAAAACTCCCGAAGGCATCGAAATAATTGCTTCTAATTTGTGATTATCAACAATTTCTTTACGTATGGATTTATGGGCATTTGAACCATTAAATAATACTCCATCCGGAACAATTGAGGCACAACGACCACCATTTTTTAGTAGCCTTAAAAATAATGCTAAAAACAAAAGTTCTGTTTTCTTGGTCTTCGTAACCCTTAACAAATCGTCTGATACAGATTCTTCATCTAATGAACCCTTAAAAGGTGGATTAGCAAGCACTAAAGTATATTGTTCCCTATCTTTATTTTGTTCTGATAGGCTGTCTCGATATTCGATATTAGGATTATCTATACCGTGTAGCATCAAATTCATAGCACCAATTCGAAGCATAGTACCATCCATTTCGAAACCGTGAAACATATTTTGGTTAAAATGCTCCTTTAAGCTTTGAATTAAAAACATATCACTGTGACTCTCTTTTAAATATTCTCCCGCAGTAACAAGAAACCCAGCAGATCCGGCAGCAGGATCAACAATGATATCTTCTGGTGTAGGCTTCATAAGCCGAACAATCATATCAATAATATGGCGAGGAGTTCTAAATTGCCCATTAGTACCAGCGGTTGAAAGTTTGGATAATAGATATTCATATAAATCACCGAGAGTATCTTTGCTGCCACTAGAATTACTCGCTTGCATCAATCCATTAATTCCAGCAACCACCCTTGAAAGTAAAGAAGGTGTTGGGATAACAAAGATAGCATCCTTCATAAACTTGGTGTAAACGGACTTCTTTCCACCTAAGCCTTTAATAAAAGGAAAAACTTCTAAAGAAACAACTCGAAACATCTCATCCGGCCCCATATTTGAAAATATAGACCATCTCAACTGAGGTTGATCTTTAGGAAATATCCCTTCGAAATCTAAACCTAGTAATTCGGCATCCAATTCTTTTTTCTTTTCACTGTCATCTAAACCCTTGATATACAAGAGATATGTAAACTGCTCAATCACAGTTAAAGGATTTGTAATCCCTCCTGTCCAGAATGTTTCCCAGACTTTATCTACTTTATTTTTAAATTCCCCTGTAATCATTTCTGCACCTCTACTTAGTTTTAATCTCATTTAATTATAACCTATTGGTAAATCGAAATTATAAGGAATTCATTTTTTAATTTTTTTTATACCAAACTTCTTATAACAAATACCTTACGAATTGTACAAAATAATATTTTGTATCTTTTCTCTAAAAACCTTGTTTCTCAAAAACTTAAAAATTTAATGCGAACGCAAAAATTTGTAGGGGCTGTATGAAATATAAACCCCAAGAAATTAATTTCATTTATTTTTTGCAAACTCTTGTTTTCCTTAAATCCCAAAGAATATAATTTGAACGCAAAAATTAGTAGGGGCTGTATGAAATATAAACCTCAAGAAAATTAATTTCATTTATTTTTTACAAACTCTTGTTTTCCTTAAATCCCAAAGATTATAATTCGAACACAAAAATTTGTAGGGGCTGTATGAAGTAAAACATCTGACAGGCCACAATTACAGAAATTAATGAAGATGATCGAAAATGATGAGATTAACATTATTGTTACAAGAGTTCACTCTCGACTATCTCGTAATAGTTACGAATCATCTAATATATACCGCATTTGCAAAGAGAAAATGTAAAAATATTATTCGCTTCAACAGGGGATTTCTATAAAGAACTTTTAATTCTTCAGCTATTAAGGGTTTGGGGAGATGAACAATATAGGGGTTAACAGCTCCGGACAGGACTTGTCTATGAAAAAAGGGCTGATGCAGAACTATCCTTTGTACATAGATGGAATTTTATTCGCTAAAACGTTAGGTTTAAGATTTACCCATAATATAATGATTGACCCTGAGGCTAAAGAAAAAGTAATTAACAAATTAAATTCTAACGGATTAGAGCTTGATACATTCCTTATTGAAAAGATTTTAGACGAACTTTATATTCTTTCTAAAAAAAACTCTTAAAATAGCATATTTATTGTTATCGTTAAGCGAGAAAGATTTTTATACAAACGTACTGGCAATAAAAATAGCCGTTAGTCCAAAATAAACTAACGGCTATTATAAGGGAAACTGTTTAAAAGAATTAATTAACACCACATTTTATTGCTATCTAAGTAATATTGACTCATTAATTGCTTCTGTAATTATATCGTCATACTCATGTGAAGTGAAATTGTCTTCCCCAATATTAAATAAAAAAGGAGCCTCTTGATAAGCGAGTTCTTTACAAAATGATTCAACCTCAATTATAGTCTCATATTTCTTTAAGTTTTCGTCATCAAATATAAGGGAAAGTATATACGATATTTTTTCTTTATGTAAATATCTATCATTACTAGTTACGTTTAGATAGTATTTTTGATTTCCTGCTGCCATAAAAAGTCCTTTTGTTTTTTTAGGTAGTGCATCGGTATGCCTAATTAAATGACTCACTTTGTGTTCATTACCGCTCTTTCCATACAGATTTGAAAGAGTAATTTCTTTAATTACACCCATTTCTAAAAGCTTTTTGGAAGTTGAATCTATTATCCTTATCCAAGCATCCAATGTATAATGATCTTTTTTTAAATCTATGGAAGAATCAGGGGAAAATGTTCGGGCTGATATCATTGAAAATAATATTATTTTCTCTTTATCGGATATTTTCTTGTTATTTTGAGAAACATTAAAGAATTTATTGTTAATAAACTTTACTAGAGTATCCTCATTACTTTTTTCGATAGCCCAAACACCTTTCGCAGTAATAAAAAATCTATCAGGCTCATCGGATTCAGCTATTAAGCCCCTATTAAGTAAAGTATCCAGAATTGTTTTAGGTAACTCGTATATGGAGATCGATGCATCCATTAATATTCTATATCTAATATTGGATTTAACTTCCATCATAGAAATCAATATAGAATTGTTTTTAAGCTTTTTTTCATAAAGGAAACTTTGCATAAGTTTATCATAAAATTTTCTCAAAATATAAATTAATTCTTTTTCCATATGATCACCTCAAAATATCCTCTATTTTTTCAATTCTAACTTGATCTCCCTTTTGAACTACTATTCCCACTAATAGCTTGCCTTTCTCATAAAGTTCCTTCATTTTCAAGAAAATTGGCTCTAGAGAATTTTTATCCATCATTGCTACTTCGTCAAAAAGGGCAATGATTTTCCTATTATCCGATGTATTTAATTGAGCAAGCAAATATGCACTTTGACTTTGCCCTGTCCCCATATCAGTTAAGTGTATTATCTTTCCTTCTTTTGTTCTTATTACACCTTCAATAATATCTACTGCTTCAGCTGTATACACATTATCAATATATCTAACTTCTCCTATTCTTTTTCCTAAGTATTGTGCTACTTCATTAAAATATCTTTTTTGATCATCATCATTTTTTTCATATTTTTTATTATTAATGATGTTATCGATATATGAGGTGTATTTAATTCTAAACTTTTGTTCCAACTCCAAACATGTTTTTTGTAATTTTGATAAGTACTCTAACTTTTCTTGATAAGGATGAGGCTCTTTTGATTCCAATCGCTCAAGCTCCAAGCCCTTTAATACAATAAAATCAGTAATTTTCTTAAGATCTTTTTCATCTTTACTGATTTCTGCATTAATAAAGGAAAGCTTTTCTGTTAGTTGATCCTCTGTAAGACTTTTTTCATAATCACTAATTGCATTTGATGAATACAGCTCATTCAATTGTGAGTTTAGTATTTCGATATTTGAAATATCAATGTCTTTCTTAATGCATAATTTTTCATAATAATTCAATTCATTTTCTAGTTGTTTTAATTTATTTTGTAAATCGTTTAATGATGATGAAAAATCTTCAACTTCAAACCAGTCTTCATTCTTACTAATTTCTCTAATCCTTGGAAATATATCGTCCTCTAACATTTTTCTATAGCTATTTATCTTATCAAGACTTTCAATCATTGATCTTATATTAATAAAATAAGTTGCTTTATCATTCTGCTTCTTGATTTCTTCTTTTAAGATATCGATGAATTCAGATACCTTCTTGCCATAACCAGGTATAATTATATTTTTAAATTTATATTCATCTAATAAGGTAATTAATTTCCCAATGACCTCTGTTTCTTCATATGTATTTATATAATGATCATCTTTAATTAATTTAGATAAATCTGATTTAAATAAAGAAATTAAATTTTGAAATTTGTTATTGAAGGTTAATTCTTTAAAAGAAGATTGGATATCTATTAATTCCCACAACTGAATTAGTTGCTCTTGATTTTTGCTTAAAATCTTTTTCAATTTGGGTGTAACTTCATTAAATTGTTTTTCTAATAAATCCACTGTATCTTTTGCTTGGTCTATTAATTTTGAAAATGCATTACTTTTTCTTGATATTTGGCGTTTGTTTGTTGTTTGCTTCTTTTTAAGTTTTTCTATTTCATTTTGTGCCTTCTTAATTTGATTAGAAAATTCAAGATAATTATTAATGAATGTGTACTTTTCTAGAATATCAAGGTATATCACGTTTGCATTCAGCTTAGTTTTTAGCTCTTTTTGATCTCTTTTCAAAGATTCAATATTTTCCTTCAACGCCAAAATCTGTTCAGGGTTTTTTGCATTTTTAATTTCCGCAATTACTTGGTTAATATATTTCCTAAGTAACGCTATCCTGCTACCGTAATTTTCTTGTGTACTTTTTATTGTTAATGTTAATTGGTCTATTCTTTCTATTGGGTTAAAAGGGATATCATATATTACGTTATATTCTCGCTGCAATTTCTCTGGGGATATTGGCTTTTTTACACCATTCATGTTTTCATACACAATTATCTGTTTGCTATCCTCTTGCTTTTCCGAAACTATTTCAATACTACCGTCGTTATTCTGTATAGATATTTCAAAAGAAAGCTGCTGGTGTGATGATTCTAAGAGTGCGTTCATTTTTTTTCTGAGTGCACTGTTTATACTTTCGTTCTTAAGTCCATTTATACCCAAAGCAACAATATTTAGAAGTGTGCTTTTACCCAAAGAGTTTGGCCCTTCTATATAAACTAAATTGGGTAATTGTGTTGGAATCTTCTTAGGTACATATAAAACATTAGTATCCCCTTCATTCCTTCTTAATGTGTAATTATAATTAATCATCATTTTCACCTTCTAAATCCCCTAATAATAAGGTTTTTAAAACAGCTTCTTCATTTAAGTTCTGGTCGATAAGGTTTAAAATTTCTAATTCTAATTTGTCATTTAATAATTTATCGAAAAAATGTAAAATATTTTCTTCCCTCAAGATTATACCTCCTTTTCAAAGACCCCTGACATGGCAAGGGGAAACTTAACAAATTTCACTTGAGACATGTTATGAATAGATACTGCTGCATATCCTTGTTTTAAATTTTCAATTTCTTCATTAGAATAATTTAAACCATGAGACTTAATCGAAGTATTATCTGTTTTGAAGAAAATTTTAGTGTTGATTACACTCCCCAATCCCCTAGGAATGTCTTGAGGGTTTTGTGAAGAGAAAATTACTCCTATCTCTTGACTTCTACCTGTTCTACAAATTGTATCGAGATCCCCAAGAGCTTCCTTTGAACTCTCTGAGTTATAAAATTGATGGACTTCATCAATTATTATCAATACTGGAACTTTTGATTTTCTTTTTGACTTTGCTTCAACAATTTTACTCAATAAGTGTCTTAATAATATCGAACCAAACTCAACTCCACTTTTACAAGCAACATTAATTACTGACATTTTTCCTGGATATAAAATATCATCCCAGTTTAAAGACTTTGCATCTGGATTATCAAAGAATTCCTGAGCAAGAATAAGGTTTCTTAGCAGATTATGAAATGTCCCAGGGTGTAAAGTAATTTCAGCTGTTTCTTCCTCTCTAGCATTCATAGTAATAAACCTTCTACCATCATTTTCTGCATCAGCAAAATACCTGACAAAATCCCCAAAAGTATATTCGTTATTTCCGGCGTTATTAATGGTTACCTGCCAATATCTAAAAATATTTGGTAAGTTTTGAGCGCCTACATCAGTAATACCTCGTATCAATCCAGTAAGCGCATCTGGTTCAATTTCGTTTACATTTAAGGTAACGCTTTGACAAAGATCTCTATTAACACCTGGCGAAGTAAAGATGTCATCATTGGGTGGGTAATAAACTGTAAAATTTTCAATTCCATGAGGTTTTAAATCTAAATAATCCCATTCCCGTTTAACATGTTCACTTTTAGTTATAGTTGCTTTATCCATCTTAAGAAAATCATCATCTTTTACATTAATAGCCAGTACGGCACCATTCAATTCCTCAACGAAATATTGTGCTAGATATTTTGAACCAACCGTTTTTCCTCCTCCCGTTTTTCCACATATAAGGGTCTGATGAAAAAACATTTCTTTTGGTAACTTTACAGTTATTGGTGCGCGTTCATTGTCAATTAAAAGATGATTTTGACTAGAGTGTACTGTAGCTAAAAGAATTTCAGGCCCAATCTCCCCTGAGCCAATCGCTAATTGTACTTCATCCTTATTAGATCTTCTTGCTTTTGTTTGTGATGGTAAATAGTTAATTAACCCATCATCACGTTCACAGAGATCTTTTACTCTCTTTGCATATATAATGTTTTGGCACTTCTGATCTTGCTTTAAAGGAGCCAAATCCATATCAATAATTAAAGGGGAAGGACTATATGGTTCATACTGTGTGCTTTCATCTACACGAAGAATAAATTTGTTATCACCATTTTCCACGGTTAGGTATGAACCCTTTGGAAGTAATCCTGGAGTTCCACTCTTTGATACTAACTTTACAAATCCTTTTTCTTCACCTACGACTATCCAGGTCATCTACTTCACCATCCAAATCTCTCTTGATTAATTGTGGGGATTAGTCCCGAGTTATTAAAATATTTATTTATATTTGTTAGGCGAATGAATTCCCTCGCATATCTTTCTGCAATTGCAATAGGTCTTACTTGTGGATTTTTTAAGTCGCCTTGTACTAGCAACAAATAATAAATAAGATCCATTAAATCACTAATCTCAGTTTGATATTTATTAAAGGTATCAACATGGAATTCCACTCTTTGTGGGCTTGAATTAAATCCCTTTAAGTAACAAAAAACCTTAGCATTATCAGGATTGTTTTTATCAGCATATTTAAAGAAGTTTGTCCGTTCACCTTGAGACAAATATGGAAATGCCCAGTGCATGTCAGAATTAAATTTTTCATAAAATTCAGGAATGTTGTCTGTCACCAGATTACTATTGCTATTTTTAACAAAATAAATAGGGATTATATCCTTATCTAGAAACCTTTGAATTGACCTTATCATGTATGTATATACATCTCCCCCTATTAATGGTCCATCAATAAGTAGAATTGATTTTTGGGGAGTATATTCAGATAACAGCTCGATTTTGTCTAATATATAATCCTTCTTGGAATCCATTTCTGGATCCGAAGAGTACTTAAGGTATTTAGATTTATTAGTTATTTCTTTTGACCGAGTATAAAAATATAAGGTAAGTAAACCCGTTGGGTGAAAGTCTTCAATCCCTGTTGTTACAATTGAGTGCGACATTAAATAGGCTGTTCCTTCTAGACACGTGTATTTGACCATTGATTCATCGTATGCAGCTATAGTTCTATTCTTCTGAAGCTGTTTACTCCCGTTAGCAGGGTCCAATTGATGGGAATTCACTTGATCAATTGGTGTTACTAACTGTCCGTTTGGAGGAAATGAAAGATGTTGTAAGTCAACTTGAACGTTTGTAGGATTTTCAGGTATATTGACATTAATGCTTTGAAGTTCTGTAAGGGTATTAGTAAAGTCTGATTGAAATAATAGACCATTACAAAATGAATTATTTCTATAATCCATCTATTTCACATCCACTCTTATTAATCGTTACTTTTATAAATACTTTAAACGTTTCTTAATGACTAACACAAATAAGCCAAATTTCCCATAAGGAAGTAATTCTATTTTTTTTACTAAAACCCTTTAATTTACAATAAAAATCAAAAGGTATTCAATTATTATTAATGATAAGCAAATCTTATGAGCTATACAATCTCAAAGAAGAATTAATCCATTTTCAATCAATACGACATATTTCTCAAATAATCCCTCGACTCATGTTCTATCTTCATACGTTCCACTATCCTAATAGTTCCATACGTGCTTTTTTCGTAATATAAAATTGCTCCTGTAATGATTCGAGTTCTACCGCCTTTAAGTTGTTTATCTCCCCTTAAAAACCTGCCTTACTCACAGGAGCAGTTGCAAGAAATATATCGCACATCGTAAGAGTATGAAAAAAGAGTCCCGAAATTAGAGCTCAGGATGGAATCCCACCCACTTGACTACGATACACTTCGCCATTATCTCCTTGAAAAATGGGAAATTGCACGGGAGGAGGGTAAGCTTCTATATTCGGAACAAGAGTTGCAACGTGTTCTAAAACTACTCGTTTTTAATCTAGGTATCGAAAAAGCTCTCAATACTATCCCTCGCGAACAAATTAAAATATCCAAAAAATAAAGTGACTTTATGTTTTTTACATCCTCAGTAAATAGATAACAGGAGTCTGCCGACTTCTCTTCAGACCACTGAAAAAAAGGCAAAACAAACATAGAGAACTTCCTCTCTACCTGCTTCACCTGAAAGGCAATTCAAAGGCTCATAAGACAGATGGCCTGCTAATCCCATTGAAACACTCCCTGGTTCGAATGGTCTTTCGGGCATTCAGAATGAATATATCCAAAAAAAATAACCGCCCTTGAAACTGACAGTTACATTAAGTATTTAACAAAATTGGTTCGGCTTTATAACAGACAACACACATGCAAAGCTTGTAGTTTATTATCACTTTTAAGACATACGCTTGAAAAGATTCAAGCGTTTTGGTCTACTTTTATCTTATTTATTGATCCATGCGTAACGAAACTAACTGATCAAGTTCCTCAGTTAAACTTTGTATTAATTCACCATATTCTAACTCAAACAACTCAATAATTGTCTCAGTTGCAGTTATGATTAAATAGAGGGTAGAAAACATTACCTGTTCAACCTCAGAAGAATTATTATTAAAATGTGAAAACCAGTTTAAATCTGTAATCATTCCCTTTTCATTGGTATTCACAAATTTATTTATCAAGGTTGCATTAGTATGTACATAACTATTCAAAATCCGATAAGCATTTTGGTAAATCATCTCTAATCCTGTCATTCTAGCAAGCACTTCATTTGAAGGAAGTTCTTTAACCCCTTCGAGGTCAATCCTTTCTTTCAGGTTATCTATCTCTTCTTTAGTGATTGTGCTACGTACCTCATTACTAAAGACACCTTCTTTAGCATTATGAATTGAATTTAATAACTTTAAGCGTTCTTTTTCAGAAGCCATGTGGTAATGTATTGCATTTTCATAGGTCATTGAAACATATTTTAGCCTTAATGTTTTTTCTAGCAAACTTCTTAACAATATATTAGCATCGACAATTAGACCTTTAGATGTCAGTATGTATATTGAATTAAAACTCTCTAACAATGATACATACAAAGTGGCTGCTGTAATTTCTTGAGCATCTTGCTGATGTATATTTAGCTTAAATTTCAACGAATGCCCTAATATATTTAGTCTTCTGGCAATATTAAAATACTTGTAGTTATCATGTAAGATCTCTTTCTCAATTTCATTCATCTCTTCAGACAGGTATCCTTCTTCATTTATGCTCATGATACTAATCCCCCAGATTATTATTCTGATTTTCAGCTAAACCTCTTCATTTTTACGTAATAAGCAGAACCGTCTTGCGTTTTAAGCCTTAGCCTTCTGCTTTTTCTTGGCCCTTCAGGTGAGGTTTAACAAGGAAAGCATCTGTAAGGCCTTTATTCCGTCGAGCGGCTAGTCCAGGTGCCTTGAAGAATGAGAACCCCCTCGAGACCCGTCCGGTATTTTTTCCCACAGCAAGGAAGATTTGTTTTCCGCCCGTTAGGAATTAATCCATGACTTCATTTCGTTACGAATCCGTTCATTTCTAATTCCCGATAGGATGCCCTAGTGCCGTGACCTTTTGGTCGGTTTAGCCTTTGTTTCGTCTTTATATATCAAAAGTTTTTCTTGTATCTCGCTTTACCCGCCCGCCGATCTTGGAATTTCTCCTAAAGCTGGTGAGATATATGAGTAAATGCAAATGGAACGTTCTGAAAAAAACTAAACAAATCAAGCCCTTGTCCTGAAAGCCAGTTGAAATGTTTAAGTTATTTAAACTAATTATGGCTGCCAAGAGTTTCTCGACAGCCTGAAAAGCCTCAGTTGGCATTAAGGCGTTATTTATTTCAAATCATTCTATAAAAAATGAAAATCAATCTTCTACCATTTCTAAGAAAATCCTTTCTTTAAATCCACCTCTTATTTCCGCTTTTTGCCTTCGTGTTTCCTCGACTTTTTCAATTGAAGAACCATGTTGTAGTGCTAAAGAGTGTATTATCTCCAGAATATCAGCCAGTTCTTCAATAGCTTCTTTATCATCTTCTGCACTAAGGTATTCTAGTAGTTCCTCTTGACATTTTTTCTTAAGTTCTTTTATATACTCAGCGTCGTCTAATTGCTTTATTGAGAAAGATTTACCTGTTTCTTTTATTATTTGAGGAATTTTATCGCGGACGAGTTTGTTATATTCTGGCATATTTATCTCCTTTTTTATGTGTTGTTATAAATTAATTCTCTTACAAAGGTTTTATAAAATGGGTCGGTTACTGGATTATAACCATTTATCCCCGTCCAAGGCGCTAGTACTTTTTGAGCATCCTCATAAACTTTAAAAACAAAGGACATGCGATGTTTAGGTGTATTTCCAAGTTGCAATTTTAATTTATTACTAATTGGATGATTACTTTTAATTAAATACTCATTTCTTTCTATTAATTTCAAAATATAATTTTTATTAGGTAAATAATCACTTTTGCTTGTATTACAATATCCATGGGATAAGACTAAATTCCATACCTCATCATTATGAATTAACTGCCTGGGAATAACATGATCTACATGAATATCTTTTTCCATCATCAATTCCGCACAGTAAAAACAAACACCGTTCTGGTAACCATATAATACTGACCTATTATGAGTGATATCTGTTCTTTCATAACCTTTTAACAAATAGAATTTTCTAATATCATTTATGAGTTCTGATTCGCCATGTTTAATTTCGAAAGCACTTTCCAGTAGATCCCATCTAGATTTCAATTCCTGTTTTAGTTCAAAATTTTTCGCATCTGAAAAAACCTCATAAATATTATCTAGAATAACTAACCCCTCTTTTGTTTTTTCATAAAACTTTAGAGGTATTTCAACTTTATCAACTGTATGGAATCTTTCAATTACATCATTAAAAGCTTCTCTCTCCACTCTCTCAATTGCCTGCGTTTTTGAAAGTTTGTTTAAATTATACAAACTAATGATTCGTTCCATCGCTGTTTTTCTATTTGGGTTTGCTAATTGAGGTTTACCATTCTTCAATCTGTCTAAATACATATTAAAGAAGTCCTCCGCTAATTCATTCATTGAGATAAAATTTTTCCCTTTTTCCGAAAACCTAATTAGCGATTCTCCTAAAGCAATTTTATATGTAGCTTGGTTAAGTCCATATAAAATAACTGCTCTCCAAAAATCTTCTTTATTATACTCTTTAATATTCATTCCTCATTCCCTCTTAAGAGCCAAAGGGGGCTTACGTTTAACACTCTTGCAATAATATCTAATTCAAAATCTTTTACTCCTCTTACACCTCTTTCAATTTCAGAGATATCTGATTGAGTAATTTTTAAACCGTGCTCAAGTTCTATTGCTGCAGAAAGATCTATTTGATCCATTTTTAAATCTTTCCTTGCAATTTTTATTCTATTTCCACTTATGTTAGCTGCAAGCATAATTATCATCCTTATTTATTGATTTATTTAAAAGTAAAAAAAAAAGGCTTCTCTCGTAGACGAAAATCGTCTATAAGAGAAGCACATTATTAAAAAATTCTAAATAATGATTAACAAGATCAAATATTCCTTTCAAATGATTATGTCAAAAGGAATTTACCTCTTCTGGCCTTCATAATTCTCTTCATAAATTTACCATGCCCGGTCTGCTTCTTAGTATAAAAAAACTCCTCCACTTTTCAATTGAAATTTAGAGGAGGAGACTTACTTTTGTTTTATTATATAAAGATAAGCATTAAAGAGGTCAATTATCATCATCCTGAGGTACCCTGTTCAGTTCATGTTTTGTAAAATAAAATCTAAATCACAGCTAAAAATACTCACCTTCTAATTTTTAACATAGCTTTCCTTTTATTTAAAAATGTGTCAATAATAATTTGTTTTCTATTTTTCTTTAGATAAATTTTTTTCAAATAGCTACCTTACGACCGCACCCACGGCTCTTCGGAAGTTTGCATCCAAATGCACCAGGCGCTGAAGCTTCCGTCGAATTGCAGATATACTTTTTGCACTTCCGGGAACTTTTGAAAAATGGCTTCATTTAGCGCTTTTCCGATTTCACCGGCTTGATGGCTGGATGGGCCTCCGGCGTGGAATTCCTTAAAGTCTACAACCACTGTTCCGGATTCGTCGATTGCGACTCCATTTAAACTGTCTTCATCGCCGTATTGCGAGAAGATCGTACCGGTTGTGAATAGCTTTTTTATTTCCTGCTCCAGCTCCGGGAAAGGCCGGCCAAAGGTTTTGTAATCGAAGCCGATTCTCGCCTCGGCGGCTTGTTCTTCAATAAAACTCTCGTATTGTTTTCCAAGGGTTAATTCATAGATGGCGATATGCTCCTTTTCAGTGGAGAGGAAGTAGATATTGTTTTTATCCACTTTGATGTTCGACGCGATTGTTTGCGGGACCTCCATCAGTTTTTCAATCGGAATCCTGATACCTCCAAGTGTTTCGCCTTGTTTGTTATAGGCGAAAACATGTGTTTCCGATAGGGGTTTATAGACTGCCGGCTGCTCTGTTTTCGTAAAGATGATTTCCCGATCCGTTATGGCTTCGACTGCACTTTGGCCCTTCCCCTCATCATAAGGAATCTTCAGCTCTGTTTGCTTTCCTTCCTCTTTGATGGTGATGACAGCTTCTTTTCGATTTACCGTAGCCATTTGATAAGGAAGTGATTTTCCTTCCACCATTTCGCTGGTTTCAATGTTCAGGAACCGTTCCTGGCTTTGGCCTGCCAAAACACCGATATTTTTAACAAAAATTAGCTCATCTGGATGGAACAGATCCGCTGTTAATTCGTGTGTTTTAACGAGCTTTCCATCTTTCGTATATTGATACACAACGAATGGATCCCAGGTGTTTAAGATGTAAATTTGTTTATCCGGTGT
Source organism: Neobacillus piezotolerans (assembly GCF_003362805.1). Classification (GTDB taxonomy): domain Bacteria; phylum Bacillota; class Bacilli; order Bacillales; family Cytobacillaceae; genus Bacillus_D; species Bacillus_D piezotolerans. The sequence continues at coordinate 1,031,321 of NZ_QNQT01000001.1, read as the reverse complement.
GACAAGGATATCCTTCAAGGTGCCTGTCATTTGGTTGTTTCCCTTAATTGGAAAGGAGCTAGTCTTGCCATTTTTTCCAGCGATGATGACTTGCCTCTTCGCTTCATCGAGTAAATAAAAAGTGCCATTTTCCACATCAAAGCTGGTCACCGTGACGGGCAATGTTTCGTTTTCGCCCATGAACGTCAAGCCAGCCTTGCCTTCACCGTCCCCGTACTCAATTGTCCTCACCAGCCTTAAGTTGGATTCCTCACCGATCGCAAACGGCTTCTCTGTGTCCCCCGCAAGGTTCAAATCAAGTAAATTTTTATTGGAAAGGACCACTAGTGTGAAAAGCAATGCTGCGACACAAACAGCGGCAAGCGGCATTAGGTTGAAACGCTTTTTGTTGCCTGATCGGGCTTCCCTTATTTTATTCTGCAATTGATAGACAAATTGCTGCCGTGGTTCCAGCGAAGGGTGATTTTTAATAGGCCTCAGCAATTGTTTTACCTCACGAGTCAATTCGTCGTTTGTATTCATCGCTTATCACCTTCCTCTCCCTATCCTGCATTTCTTTTTTCAAAATCTTGACGGCCCGATGGAAATCGACCCGGACCTTTAATTCTGTGATTTGCAGTATTTCCGCGGTTTCGCTCACGGTTAGTTCCTGGATTCCCCGTAAGATCATGATTGCCCGGTAGTGCGGTTTCATTTTATATAAGGCATTGTGCACTTCTTCCCACTCTTCCTTGCGAAGGATCTGGTCGTCCAGCGACGGATCGCCCGAGATGATTTTTTCAAAAAAGTCAGGAAGGAACTCATTCATTTTTCTTTTTCGCAAATGGTCGATGGCTGTGTTTCTCGCAATCGCCAACAGCCAGTACTTCCCCCGGTCCGGATTTGTCAGCGTCCGTATATTCTTAATCGCTTTAATGAACGTTTCCTGCGTAATATCTTCAGCTTCCTGGACGGAATGTGTAAAATACAAACAAAACTGGTAAACATCCCGATGGTAGTCCTTAAACAAGGATTCAATATCCAACTGCTCCCCCACCGACTCCCCCCCTTTATAAAACAAGTCGAAACAAATCACTATTTGTTTCAATTATAGAGAAAAATTGTAAATGTGTATTCAAAATTCAAATATACAATATAATTAGGAAAATAAAGGTGGTACGGCTTTTAAAAGTAAATGAAGAAATTGGAGGAATTGGCAATGGGCTACGATTTCAATTTATTAAGCTTTAGAAAACTGGATCGTAACGACTTGGATAAAATGCATAAATGGTTAAACAATGGTTTTGCTGCCCAGTGGTATGGCAAAAAACAAATGACCATGGATGAGGTTAAAGAAAAGTATTTGCCCTACATAAACAATGAAAAACCTACACAAAGCTATATCATTTCATATGAAAACAAGCCTATTGGCTACATCCAAACTTATAAAATAAACGAGTATCCTGAATATGCAAAACAGGTAGCAATAGTTGAAGATGCATCCGGTCTGGATCTATTCATTGGCGAAGAAGAGTTCATTCATAAAGGATTAGGCAAACACATCGTTGGCAGGTTCTTAAAGGAGATTGTATTCTCTCTAAGTGATTCAGTTAGTTGTATATTAGGGCCTGAACCCGATAATATAGTAGCGATAAAAACCTATGAAAAAGTTGGGTTCAAATATGTTAAGACGGTAAGTACAGATGATGGGGATGAATACATCATGAGAATTGGGAAAGATGAATTTGAGTACTTTTAAGTAGAAAAACCCCATTCGGAAACAATATCGCATCCGAATGGGGTTTCCTCACAGAATTATTCTTCATTGCTATTTTGTATTTGCCGTTTTACTTCCTCAACATCCGTATCACTATACAACGCAGTACCCTTCCCGCCTGTTTTTGCTAGTAGTTCCTTTACCTCGTTATATGACAATCCTGACTCGGCGTTCAGCCTTTTCACTTCATCGATATCCGTGCCGACTGATGTGAAATTCTTATTGTTTTGCTCCATAAAACCACCTCCAGTATTGATGGCATTATGTTCCACCAAGCTTACTGATTTTATTATTAAAACCAATGATTTTGTGAAAACAAAAGCCCCAATGTGGAATTTTCATGCCGAAATTTCAAAGAATAAGGGATCCTCTGACTGCCGCTACAGCCGGAGAATCCCTATTAGAGTAACGTGCCCTTTAGGCCGCCTGGTCAACCGCACAACTAAGCTGGAACGTAGGTCAACCTGATCACCTGCTCGCCAATTCGATCGCTTGCCACGAGGCGCAGCGGCGGCCGCGGACCGGCGAAGAACGGCTTGCCCTGACCCAGCACGACTGGATGGAGATAGAGTCGATACTCATCAACGAGACCTAGCTCCGTTAGACTGTGCGCCAACTCCGGCCCGGCAACTTCAATCTCCCCTTCATGCTGAGCCTTCAGCCCATGTATGGCCGCTGCGAGGTCGCCCTCAATCAGAGAAGCGTTCGGACCGACGGACTTTAACGTCCTCGACACCACCCACTTTGGTTTGCTTTGCCACGCCGCTGCGTATTCCCGTTCCGGTGCATCCCATTCTAAATGGTCTCCGTCCCAATACCGCATGGTCTCATACATGCGGCGCCCGTACAGGCAGCCCGAAATGCCGCTCACGTCGTCGATGAAATGACGGAATAGCACGGGGTCGGGCTGAAATGCGGGGTGGTCGTGGTCCACGAACCCGTCCAGTGACTGGTTCAATGCGAAAACGATCTTTGCCATGCGACTGACTCTCCTCCCTGGTTTTCTCGCACATTCATCATCAAGATTACACTTTCCATATGCAGCCTCCTTTATGTCTGCATTTTATCATCCTACAGCATGTCCGGTTTCTCATGGATTGCTAATGAGTACAGTCCTAGCCTGACCGAATACAACTTTCATTTAAAGAAGGATAAAACGAACCCACATATGAGGTCGCCTCGTTCGTTGCAGAGGGGTGTTCTTAAGGTCATTGAACGTTTGGCGACAGGACTTACACCGCTTTAAGAACTCTTATGTAGTAAATTTAAGCACTCTACAGAACACACGTTTTGGTGTACAATAAGATTTATGGTTTTTTACATAAATTTTTTGAGGAGAAATGAATATGAATGGCACATCGCACGCAGCAATTGGAGCAGCAACAGGGTTTGTTGTGGCCAATTCATTTGCAGCCTCTCCGTCCACAACACTCTTGCTTGTTGGATTAGGAGGCGTTTCAGGTTTGATTCCTGATCTCGATATTGACGGAAAGCTTCGCGGCAAAATCACGTTGTCGCATAAGATGATCAGCTTGTCCGCCCAAATCATTGGAATACTCATGATTTTGTACAGTTTTTTTGAGAAAACAGCGACTGAAAGGTGGCTCGGACTCGGAATCGGAGTAATGATCAATGTGGTTGCATCGTTTATCAAGCAAAAACATATGCTGACGATTACCGGAGCTGCGGTCATTGCGGGAGGTTTTTCCTTGGACGAACTTTGGTTAATCCTGCTAGGGGTCTACGTTATTATCGCGTCCTTTTCTTCGCACCGAAGCTATACCCATTCACTCCTGGGGGTTATCTTCTTCGGATTCATTGCTTATAAGTTTGAGGCCTCCCTCGGAATCCAGGGTGTTTTCTATACATGTTTAGGAGGCTATGTCAGCCATCTATTCGCAGATTTAAAAATCCTGCCAATGAACAAACGCGGAATTAAGCTTTTCTTGCCAGTGTCATCGAAGGAACTATAATTTAAATACATATTTCCATAGTTTCAAAATTCCCAAGAAATAATATCTTTAAAAGAAGACCAGTAACATACAACGGACGATTTTGCCAATAATAATGGGTAACCAAATTAGAGGAGGTTATCTTCATGAAACAGAATCAACAGCAAAACAGAAACAACATGAAAAAATCATCAGGCACGGCTTCCCAAAAAGTGAAACAGGATATACAGCGAGATGTAAACGCAGGACAAGGAGCAATGACTTCCCGAGAAGCAGGAGCAATGAGGGATTAAGAATTTTTTACCAGTGGACCGACATGTAATTTTGTCGGTCTACTTTAATTTTGCTATTTGTTAACTGTTCCTATTATATGTACGAAAAAGCACTCATCTTTTCTAAAGACGAGTGCCCGGTTTATTCATTGACTCAACTACCCAAATTCCTCTTATTTTCATAAGGAATATTGTGCGGCAAATTCCAGTTAAAACGGACGGATATGATCCTTAAGAAAACGATTAGGATCAATAGGAACGCTGTCGCATAAGGCCCGCGTACCAAGCCTAAACCGATTGCGAAACCAGCAAACGCTGCCCATAGAGCATAAATTTCAGAATGAAAAATCATAGGCTTTCGGCCCGCAAAGACATCACGTATCATCCCGCCGCCAGCACCAGTAATCGTCGAGGCGATGATGACAGCTGCAAAAGGCGCACTAACCGAAACTGCATAGTTTGCACCCTGGATCGCAAATGCCGCCAGACCAATCGCATCAAAAAAGACAATCCAATTTTTAATTTGGTCAAGCCAATAATTCGGCAACAGGAAAACAAGCGTAATCGCGAAAAAGGCTATTTGAAATAGGTTCCCTTGCATCCACGTGTTTTCAATCGGAATTCCAATTAATAAGTTTCGGACAAGGCCTCCCCCGAAGGCAGTCGTAAACCCGAGAACATAAATTCCAAGGATATCATAATCCTCTTCCCTGGCTATTAGGGCACCACTTATTGCGAAAGCAAGGGTACCAATGATATTAAGAATGTCCCATGTCAAAGCGCACCCCTCCTTTTATCAATGGTCCAATTTTTGTCTATCTGTAAAAGATGTAACTAAAAATCAGTGGAGGAAAGAAAACCTCCACTGATTGTAATTTCACCTTTTCGTCACAAAACGACAACTCATTATAACTCAAGAAGGATAAAGTTATCCATACCTATTTTTCCTAGTCTAACCAATAGAAGCCACATACAACATGTCCGACTGCCTTGGCAGCGACAACAAAGTACGAAAAGTCTTCTGATGGCGGCTAAACCGCCTTTCAAAAAAAAGACACCGGGAAGGCCCAGTGTCTAATTCAGCTATTGGATTTTGTCGGTTTTTGATTGACTGTCCGTGTTGGCTTGTAGTTGTTTCTGGCTTTTAGATTGGATGCCCAGCCGATTTTGGACTCATATTTTTGTGTGTATTCCTTTTGGACCAGTTCATGGAGACGGTCCCTGTTCTTGTTCAGCATCTCTTCCATCACTTGGAGACGCCGCGTTGGGAAGCTAAGTCCGGCGAGAATGGTGGTGATGGATGGGTCTGTTTCCGAGATATATGTTCCTTCGAACAGTTCAAGTGGTTCCCCAACCCGCTCGAAAATCGATGGGATGTTAATCAATTTTGAGACATTCTCAGGTCCCTCATAAATCAATCCAGCTCGGATGACGCCGGCCGATTCAACCGGGCAGAAAATCGAATTCGCCCATGACTGCTGGATTTTAAGGGATACTTCCGCAGTTGTTTTGGCATCTGTCACCGTACTTGTGGAAATGACAGTTACCCCTCGTGTGCTTAGGATATTCATAAGGTCGGTTTCATCGAAGTTCCCGTATAGGGAGCTTTTCAAGGTTATTTGCAGGACATGGTTGATTGCTTCCACAACCTTCTGGTTTGAAGCCCGGTAAATTTGCTGTTTGCTGGATTGGGGATTTGTCCTGCGCAACTGGTCATTGTCGACCAGGAAGGTGGATGAAATCCCTTCAATTTTGGAAAGTTCCTCAAGGCATTCCGCTGCATTGATCCGGTTGCCAGCAAGGACATTCCGTTCAGGCACGACAGCAATCGCTCCTACCTTCAGCTTTGGCAGCTGGTTCAGCAGGATTTCAATCAGGAGCGGGCTCATCCCCGACCCGGTTCCACCGTCAGTGGAGAATGCCACAAACAGGAACTTTACTTTTTTGAATGACTTTTCAACAAATTCTACGATCTCCCTGTAATGATCATGTACTGCCCTGGCACCGATCGACCGATCCTGTCCGGCCCCGTTGTACCCTGGAACAAAATACTTGTTTTCAACCCTCGTATTGACGATGCCGTCACGCTGGTTCGTATTGATAAGTGCGGTTGGAAAGCCCAAGGCCGATGCCGCCTCCGCAATATTGCCACCTGCCTGGCCAACGCCCAAGATTCCAAATGGTTTCACCAAATTCCCCTCCTTATCTTATAAAATAATACTCATTAATTCGGAATTTAGACTAATCTTAAATAGGCTTTTCTTGAATCTGCTTTTGATTCCAGAAATGTATTTAAGCTCCCTAAAAAACCGGACTAATTTCTCATTTTACCTATTATCAGAGGGGGATGGGAGTTGCTTTGGATAGGAAAATAAAAACCGCTTTATCAACCCATTAAAAACAGACGAAGGAATTGCCAGCCTGAAACAACAAGCGGAATAATTGATAACAATGTAAGCCATCTTTTTTTGGCAATAAGGCCGACTGCCAGAACGGCCAATCCCACTATAAAAACTACTAAAATCGTCAAAGTCGTCATCGTTTCCCCTCCCTATCAACAAGTTCACCGTCAAATACCTTTTAAAATCATTAATGCATGAAAACCGATAAATATGTTAATCATTCACTTTAGTTTTTTTGACTTATTCCAGCATTGAGTAGAAGCTTCCATTGATTTTCCCAACCTCATTTAGGTAATTCGAAGTATTTCTTAAATTTACCTCAATATTAATATGTATACGGGGACAATCCCAAATTTTACTAAAGGAGTGAAAATGAGATGGGTCGAAAAATCAAGGTCATTGGTTTGCTGATTGCAGCTTTGTCGCTAGTCATATCGGCTGGTGTGGCGGCAGCAAAAAGTAACACTCTTCAGAAATACTTGGCTATGAATGAGGAAAGCGTTGAATCAGAGTTGCAATCGCTGGACACAGAACAGCTCATTGAAGAAATTGATGCCATTGCTTCAACAGAAGAAACAGATGATAAATTAATGCCTTTTGTTGCAGCGCTTTTTGAAAAGAAAAATAAAGTCCAGGATTCACAGTTAGTAAAAATCATTAAAGACAAAAACAAAGCAGATAAAACCAGGGAGGCAATGGTTGACTTATACCTTCACAAACATGAAAAAGAACCGATTACAGAAGAAATGAAAGAGCTCCTTAAAAGCCCTGATGTTAACGAAAGGGTAAAGACGAAAATCGTGGCTGGGGCGAACTTTTCAGGGAAGGACGTTCCTCTCTTAAAAGAATTAATCGCAAAGGATGATGCCCTCGTCGCCTTCCATAGCTTAAAGCAGCTAAGCAAAACGAATGCAAAAGAAGCCTACACCATTTCAAGTGAAATCCTTTCCAATCTTAACGTTGCCCCAAAAGATAAAGTTTCCGCCGCGCTAAAATCCACAGCCAAGTATTTGAAAAAGCAATCCCCTACCCCGAACAATGACTCGAAGGCAGAAGAAGACTTCTTAAACATAAGTTTTAACCTAATCGAAACGAGTAACGATGGCTATCTGAAAGATTCCGCTTTCTTTGCTGTGTCTGATTTGCAAAGTGAAAAGGCCATGAAAAAAATCATTGAAAGCAATTCTGTTGACCGGGAGCTGAAGGTATTTGCGATTGACCAAAACTTCGCCACATTAAAGAAAATGCTGCAAACAAATCCAACAGAATCAGATATTAAGGTGGCCGTTGAAGCAATGAAGCTGTATCCCATTGTTGATTTGGCAGAGGCGCTTGAAAACGCAATGAAAACAGTAAAAAATCCACAGTTGAAACAGGAAGCGAAAGACGCCATCAATTTAATGAAAGAACAAGGAGTAAAAGGAAATGAGAAATGGCTCGATAAAAACTAAAAAATGCGAGGTGAAAAAAATGAAAAAACAAATTCGGAAAATGGCTGTTTTCCTTTTCACATTAGTCTTGTTGGCCCCAATGTTTTCAACGAACGCCGAAGCCGCTACCGGGTATCAGGGATATGCAATCTACCGGGATGGCGTATTTTATGGGTATGATTGGCACGCTGGAATGATGGATGACCCCTATAGGGATACTACTTCTCTTCCCGTTTTACATGCGCCTGGATCAGGGAGTGTTGTAAGCTGGGATAGTTGGAGCAACTTTATGAAGGGAAATAATTTCAAAGGGGTTTACAGGCCCAATCGGGCACCCACTACGTCGGAACGTGATTTGTTCGTTTCGATGGGCAGAAATTTAAGAACTGAAAATATAACCTATAATGTCGCATACCAAGTATATTATGACACAGGAAGTTCTGGTACTTGGGTCGATCCCAGTGAAGTTTCTTCGATGAGATGTGACGGCGTCGTTGAGTATATTTTTGAATGGTATAGTTTCAGAATCTATGGCAGTGACACGTATTGGGATGTAACCCGGAACTCTTTTTGGGGACGGGACCATCACAGCGGCACAGCCATTACTCCGAAAAAGCAAGTGGGCTATATGACATTAGTCAAAAGCACAGCTCCATAAAAGAAGTGGTTTATTCTGATAAATAGACAAAAATAGTGGAACCCTTCAGTTCAAAGGGTTCCCTTTCCACTTTTAGCAGGCCATTACAATTTAATACCTTGTTCTTTTGACTGGATGAAATAAACTTCCTCATACTCTGATTTTTTATAAGCAACATCAAATTTATCAAGGTCAATTAAATCCTTAAAAGTATTTGGCAGCTTACAATTCCAGTGCAACCCTTGAATCTGATGCGGGAAATAGTCGTCATTTGGATTTGGCGTATGAACATAAACCGCGTCAGATATAGGATCTTGTTCGTGAATACAAATCCATGCTTGGTAAGGCTTTTCGAATCCTTCAAGCTGCTTAAGCAACCTATTGTATAGAGCTACATGGGCTTTGATATGCTCCCTTCTTATTTTCAAACTATTTTTCCCAACTCCAAAAAAATCAAGGTGGACATGCCAGAAGTCAAACCATGACTCATGATCGAGCTTTAAGTCACAAGTGTTGACTTCCTTCCACAGATTTCGGATGTATCTTTTCTTTCCACGAAGTTTTTTCAAATTAGTCCTCCAACCAACTCTTGAATCTTAAAACCCCATCGTTCCCGTATTAAGTGCTATATACAAAATGAGAAGCAACAAAATCATGGTTGCCGAAATACTCAACCCGAACGCCTTAAGTTTACGGAAAACAGTCATGAATAACAACGCGATTCCGCATGCTGTCAGGATATAAAAGAGCGTTGAATTAATATAGTCGAACAAATATGTAAGGGGTTTAACCTGCTCGATCCCCATAAAATAGAACAGGAAAAACCCTGTGATGATTCCACCTAGGATTTGAATTAGGGTCTGCATGCATCCTCCAGTTGTTCCCCGTTACTTTTTGCCGCTTTCTAATACCAGTTCCTCCGCCATTTTCCTCAGTTTGTACTTCTGAATCTTTCCTGACGCCGTTGTCGGGAACGATTCGCAGAATTCAATATACCTCGGCACCTTGTAACGGGCGATTTTTCCAAGGCAGAATTCGCGGATTTCATCTACTGTCGCGGTTTGTCCCTCCTTAAGCTGGATCCAGGCCATCACTTCTTCACCGAATTTTTCGTCGGGAACTCCGACGATTTGGACGTCAAGCACGGCCGGGTGCTGGTAGAGGAATTCCTCGATTTCGCGCGGGTAAATGTTTTCGCCACCTCGGATGATCATGTCCTTGAGGCGGCCGGTGACCCGGCAGTAGCCGTTTTCATCCATGACGGCTAGGTCGCCTGTGTGCAGCCATCCGTCCTTGTCGATTGCCTCGGCCGTCGCTTCGGGATTTTTGTAATAGCCTTTCATGACATGGTAACCGCGCGTGCACAATTCGCCCTGCTCCCCGTACGGCACTTCTTCGTTCGTTACCGGGTCGACGATTCTCACTTCGACGTTCGGCAGCGCTTTGCCGACCGAGGAAACGCGCAGTTCAATCGGGTCGTCCGTCCGCGTTTGTGTGATGACTGGTGATGCTTCCGTCTGGCCGTAGCAAATGGTGATTTCTGATGCGCCCATTTTTTCGATGACAGCTTTCATGACTTCGATTGGGCAATTGGACCCCGCCATGACACCTGTCCGGAGGCTCGAGAGGTCGTATTTTTCAAAATCGGGATGATTCAGTTCGGCAATAAACATTGTTGGGACGCCATGCAGCGCGGTGCAGCGTTCCTTTTCGACCGCTTCAAGCACCTTTTTCGGGTCGAACTCCTGGACAGGGACCATCGTTGCCCCTACCGAAACGCAAGCAAGCGTGCCGATGACGCAGCCAAAGCAATGGAAAAACGGCACCGGGATGCAAAGCCGGTCATCAGCTGTCAGCTTCATGCACTCGGCGATGTTGACACCGTTATTGACGAGGTTGTTATGCGTCAACATGACGCCTTTTGGGAACCCGGTCGTTCCGGATGTGTACTGCATGTTAATCGGGTCATCCGGATCGAGCTCTGACATTCGCTTGTCGAGTTCCTCGTCGGACACTTCGTCCTTCAACGCAAGGATATCGTCCCAGTGCAGCATCCCCGGATAGCGGTTGTCGCCGAGTACGATGACATTTTTTAAAAAAGGAAGGTTCTTCGACTTCAGCTTCCCTGGCTCCGATGTTTTCAATTCGGGTACGATTTCATAGAGCATGTCGATGTAGGAGGCGTCCCGGTAATTTTCCATCAGGATCAAGGTTGTCGAATCCGACTGTTTCAGGAGGTATTCGAGTTCCGCGGTCCGGTAGCTCGTGTTGACGGTGACGAGGACGGCTCCCATTTTTCCGGTAGCGTACTGTGCCGTCACCCATTCCGGCCGATTCGTCGCCCAGATGGCCACATGCTCCCCCATTTCGATTCCAAGCTTCATCAATCCCTTCGCAACGTCCCGGCACAGTTTTTCGAACTCGCCGTATGTATAGCGCAACCCCCTGTCCGGATAAACAACTGCATCACGCTCCGGCTGCCTTGCCGCGGTTTCCTCGAGCAGCTTGCCGATTGAAATGTTCATTAGCTCAGCCAATTCGTACAACCTCCTTGGATTCATTATTGTTTTTAAAAAAGCGGTGTTTGGTACTCTATTTCAATCCTATAGTTCAATATTATAATCCGAAAATTCAGATATTACATCTTTGAAACGGAGCTTAACCAACTTTCTTAAAAAAGTTCATTTTGAGTTTATTGTAAAGCTCCCAATCCAGTTATCCTTTACCGGCTTAAAAGCAGATCTAAAGGGTACTATACCTCTATAATCCATTAAAACGAGGTGTCAGGAATGTCTAATATGCTGAAAAAAGAAGAAATGGAAACATTAAGGGAATTAATAGAAGACGTAGACACAGCCATGCTGACGACGGTAACGGATGAAGGTCTTGTTTCACGCCCTATGAAAACACAAGAAGTAGAGTTTGATGGCGACTTGTGGTTTTTCACGAAAAAAGAGACTAATAAATATGAAGAAATTTTAAATGAACAAGATGTGAATGTGACTTATGCGGGCAAATCGTATGTTTCCGTCCGTGGAAAAGCGGAGATTATTGAGGATTTAAACAAGAAAAAGGAATTGTGGAGCAAAGCAAATGAGATGATCATGCAAACCTCTTATGATGATCCTGATGTAGTCTTGATCAAGGTTAAAGCGGAAGCAGCCGAATACTGGGAAACAGGCAATTTTGTGAAGAAAATCGCATTCATGTATAAGCGCATGACAGGGAAAAGCGGCAAATCGGCGGATGTAAATGAAACGATTGAACTAGAATAACAAAGAACGGAGATGGATTGTCTGTTAATGGACAATCCATTTTTACTATATCGGTTCTTTGCAACAGCGTTCGTACTATTCACTAGCTTTCTGGATTTGTGATAATCACTCGTGAACCGTTGTTCTCTAAAAAAACTTAAACCCTGGTTGCTTCTATCTTTTATTTTCCTAGCAATTCAAGCGATTTTTGCTTATGGGTATGATATAAAGGATTCTTCGGATCATGCTTAATTGCATTTTCAATAGCCTCAATCGCTTCCTCATGCCTTCCCAAGGAACGTAAACTGTTCGCTTTATGGAAGGAGAAATCGTAGCGGTGCGGCTGAAGAGCTAAAAGTTTATTCATGGCCTGCACTGCCTCTTCATGTTTGCCAAGCTCTCTTAGATAATTGGATTTATGGTATAGATAGAACGTTTCTTCCGGATCCAAGGCAACTGCTTTATTGTATTCCGCCAAGGCTTCTCCTGGTTTTTTCATCAGCCGCAAGCAATTTGCTGTGTAAAAATAGAAATCCAGGTCAGTCGGATTAATGGCCAATGCCTGTTGATACTGTTGCAGTGCCTCTTCAAATCTCTTTAATTCTTGTAGAAAATGCCCTTTATAGTAGATTAAATCTGCATTTTGCGAATCGCTTTCGAGAGCTTTTTCGATTACTCCAATCGCTTCCTCATACTGGTCGGCCCTGGCTAACAATTTACCTTGTTTAATCGCCTCATTCGTTTCAACATATTCTTTCGTTAAAATACGAACGACCTTTTCCTGTTTTAAATCGATTGCATGCTGCAACGATGACTTTCCATCACGATCGGGTAAATGGACATCTGCCCCAGCTTCAACGAGCAATTCGATGACATCCGAATACAAACGTCCGCCATTCCCTAAAATAACGGACTCTAGTAATGCGGTCCATCCCAAATCATTGGCATGGTTGACTGGAATTCCAGCGTCCAAACATCTTTGAACTGTTTTCAAATAACCTTTTTCACTGGATGGCAGTAACGCTGTTCCTCCGAACCGATTTACACTCTTCAGGTCAGCTCCATAATCCAGCAACAAGCTTAAAATTTCGTGGAACCCATTTGCTCCAGAACAAATAAAAGGAGTTAATAGTGTAATGTCTCTAGCGTTGACATCACTTCCAGCTTCCAAAAGGACTTTTACAACTCCGATCTGGTTTTTCTGGGTAGCTGCCATTAAAGCAGTACGGCCATCCGCATCCTTATATTCAACACTTGCCCCTTCAGCCAAAAGTTGACGGACAGCTTCAGCATCTCCTTGTTCACTTGCATGAATCACTAGTTGATTTACTGTTTCTGTTTTCATCTTTATTATCTCCTCTTATTCATTTAACGTTGTTCATCAAAACATGATTGGAAAAACTTTCTGAAAAAAATTCATCCGGCATTGTTATGAACAGCACGGAGAATCATTCTTTATATTTATTTTACTGTTGGTAGTACTCAAACATATTACAATATTCTTTCTGCTCTACCTTCACCATCTTGAGAACACTTTTATTTTCACCCTGTAAATGCTTACGCAAGTGCATGTCCAACAAGGGTTGAATCTGCAGTCAATTTCATATATTCCATAATAGTTGCCCACTTTGAATAAAACAAGAAATTGTAACTTCCTAAGGAGATGTTTTTGCATCGAAATACACACTAATATACCGAATTGAAAGATCAAAGAGATATTGAACTGTGATTTGAAAAACCCCGATGAACTTTTGACTCCAATTAGGTTTAAGGATCTTTAGATTATTAAACAAAAATATACAAATCAATTAGGTAAATGAATATAACTAAAAAATAGCCTTGAATTGAGATTTGATAGCGATTCAAGGTTGGTTTCCCAGGAGTACAGGATATACTCGTATTTCCTTAGTCTTCAAACCTTTAAATATAGCAGGAACTTTTTGTTCGATGGCGAATTGGATAGTATAGCACATAATGTTTGGAGGCATAGCTTTGTTACTTTACAATTGATTTTATCAACTTCCCAGTCATTTTTTTAAAAAAACAGGAGTTGATAAAATGATTTATAAAACTACGATTGATGGTGTAACACACGAAATGCTGCACGGTTTTTTCGTTGGCTGGCCAAATCCGCCGAGCCCGGAAACGCACTTGAAGCTGCTTGAAAACAGCAGCCATATTGTGGTTGCTCTGGAAGATGGGAAGGTAGTCGGTTTTATTACGGCAATCAGTGACGGCGTCCTTTCCGCCTACATCCCCTTCCTCGAAGTGCTGCCGGAGTACCAGGGAAAAGGCATTGGCCAGGAACTCGTGAAACGGATGCTCGACCAGCTCGGCACCATCTACATGATTGACCTTTGCTGCGAAGACGACCTCGTCCCCTATTATGAAAAGTTCGGCATGTTTAAATCGAACGGGATGCTTTTCAGGAACTATGACAGGCAGTCGGGGGTTTAGTTTTAACTGTGTAATGGAGACTTATTTTTCCAAAAGGAATACGCCCAAAGCATCAATCCGCTTTGGGCGTTTTTGTTAATGGCCATTTCTTCCTGCGACTGTAAAATTAGATTCTGGACAGCCAATTGCCTGGTCTGCGACCGCCTGCTCCGCCAGAAACCCTGCGGCATCGTGGATTGTTCAAGTCCCGGCCGCAATCGACTGTGCCGCAAAAAGTATTATTGTCCAAATTCCGGAATAGGATGATGTGAGGTTTGGCGTGACTTGATCCTCGCTGGGAGGTTTTCATGAAAAGTACAAAAACACTCTGGCTCGTCCGCGTAGTATGGCTCGTAACCGCTTGTTTTGCAATTTACTTCTTTATTCTTGATTTTCCCGTTCGGCTCGAAACGTATAGTTCCATATGCGAAAATCCCTCGGACTGCCTTGAAACCGGCCAGCTAACCGGGGATGAAGCCGGACAGCTGAGCCAATTGGGATTATCCCTGGATTCATATGCCGGGTTTAAAGTATTCCTCGAAATCGTGAATGTTCTCGTTTATTTCGGCGTTTCATCCCTTTTGCTATTCCGTAAAGAACAACCATTGTTCAACCTCTACGTTTCCCTTGTTTTCCTTTCACTTGGATTCGGCCTTTCCTACAACTTTCTGAACGACCATCCTGCCCATTTCATCATGTACCATTTTATTAGCAATTTCGGCGCAACCTACCTTGTCTTATTCTATGTACTCCCCGATGGAAAGTTTGTCCCTAAATGGACTGTTTTTATCGCCCTATTTTGGATTTTGGTCGGCATCTTTTCGGTTTATTTTAAAGGAAGCGTTTTGGATGTCGAGAAATGGCCAATTTGGCTTGGGGCGTTTTGCTGGATCAGCTTTCACGTTGGGCTGATTTTTTCACAAATTTATCGTTACAGGAAAAAGGCTGATTCCATTGTACGGCAGCAGATGAAATGGTATTTATACAGCATTATTATGTACGTTATAGCGTTATTGCTTTTAAATTTTGTAGGCCCGCTTAACATCTCTTTAAAAATTGCGACGGAAGTGGTTTTTGCCTTGAGTGAAATGCTGATTCCCCTTTCTATCGGTTTTGCCATTTTTAAGTACCGGCTCTGGGATATTAACTTTATCATCCATAGAACCGTTCTTTATGGAATCCTCAGTTTACTCGTTGTCCTTTTTTACAGTATAAGTATCAGTGTTTTGAGCAGATATATCGTCGAAGAGGAAAAAATGATCTCCTCCTTAATAACCGCTGGTATGATTGCGATTGGTTTTCAGCCGGTAAAGGAAAAACTCCAATCGCTTGTGAACCGACTTATATTTGGTGAACGGGACAATCCCCTGTCCATCCTTAAAAAGTTAAGTTCCACGCTAACCGCGGCAGGCAGCCTGGAAAATGTCCTTCCCCTGGTTGTCTCTACATTGACGAAAACATTGAAAATCCCGTATGTGGCGATTCGCCTGATTGGAAAAGAAGAGCCGTACATTGCAGCATCAATCGGCACCCCGAATAATGCGTACACGGAAATCCCCTTTTTTTATCAGGGAAACAAGCTCGGTTCATTACTACTCTCAAGCCGGGATACAAATGAACCGTTCCGGCAACGGGATATAGAACTTCTGGAAGGCCTGGCCCAGCAGGTTGGTATCGTTGCCCAATCCATCCTCTTGCATAAAGATTTGCAGAGGTCGCGCAGCAAGCTTGTCCTCGCCCGGGAAGAAGAACGGCGGAGATTGCGAAGGGATTTGCATGATGGGCTGGGGCCGAGTTTGGCGAGCATCAAGATGAAATTGGATGTAGCAGAATCCTTTATCATTTCAAAACCGGAAAGCGCATCCCAGATTATCCATGATACCGGTAACCAATTAAAGCTGCTGATTGAAGAAATCAGGATCCTCGTGTACTCACTTAGGCCGCCTGTCCTTGATGAATTGGGCCTTTTGGCCGCAATTAGGGAAATGTGCAGCCACTATAGCCAGACCGGGATTAACTTTTCTGTTCTGGCCACTCCTGATCCCCTGCCCGCCTTGCCAGCCGCCGCTGAAACAGCCGTGTATCGAATTGCCCAGGAAGCAGTTACGAATGTGGTCCGCCATTCTTCTGCAAACCAGTGCGCCATTACCATTTTAGAGAAAAATGGGAGTTTGCACTTAACTATTGTTGATAACGGCAAAGGAATGCCTAAGCAGGTTAAAAGAGGCGTAGGTTTGCACTCAATGAATGAACGGGCGGAAGAATTAGGAGGGACAACAATGATTGAAAATAGTGCCGATGGCGGCTTAGCCGTCTTGGCAAAAATACCAATCAATAGAGGTGGATTTGATGATTAGGGTATTGGTTGTGGACGACCATCCATTGTTTCGCGAAGGAATTGCAACATTGCTCCAATCCACAGATGAAGCTGAGTTAATAGGTGAAGCCACAAACGGGAAAGAAGCGATTGATTTGGCTTTCAGGCTAAATCCGGATGTCATTTTAATGGATTTGAATTTGCCGGTTTTAAACGGGATTGAGGCGATTCAATCAATTGCCCGCCAAAAGCCGGAAATCGGAATCCTCGTGTTGACGATGTTTGATGACAACGACCTGGTATTTGCCGCACTAAAGGCTGGAGCACGCGGATATTTATTGAAAGGAGCGAACCGAACAGAAACATTGCGGGCAATCAGCGCGGTATCCAATGGAGAATCAATCTTCAGCCCGCAAATCGCCATTAGGCTGTTATCGTATTTCAGGACTGGGCAATTAAAGGAAACCGTTCTTTTCCCGGATTTAACGGGACGGGAACGGCACATTTTGGAATTGATTGTGGACGGCAGGGATAATCCCGAAATAGCAAGGAATTTAGGCATTGCCTTAAAAACCGTCCGAAATCACCTCTCCAATATTTACAACAAACTTCAGGTGGCAAACCGCGCTGAGGCGATTGAGCAGGCAAAAAATGAGGGAATGGGGAAAAAGTTTTAACGATTGCTGGATTGTCCCATGGTGTTCCCGGAAAGTTCCCGACCGGTTCGGGTAATGGCTCCCATGACAGCGGGTAATTCCCGGTGATAATTTTGAATTATAGAATACCGGATGTCCTTTGAACTTATTCTTCCCCTCCGGTATTTTAAATTATCATTAAAGGGAGATTGAGAGAAATGAAGTTTTCTAATCTTTTTTTCCGGGTGAGCGGCGCATTTATGGTGCTGGGGTCGATCGCAGCTGTAATTGGTCACTTGTTGAAGCCGCAACCCCCAGTTTCCAATAATGGGATTGCCGTTTTTATTTCAGAGTCGCTGCACTCCGATACGTTGTTGATTATCGGGGTGCCGGTCGTATTGCTTTGCATGGCTGCGATTTTTATTAAGCAATCCGAAAAATTATCCCTTTGGGGATGGGCAGGATACCCTCTTATGTTTATTGGTTTGCTCGTTGTGGACCTGATTCAGCCGGTCATTAGGCTTGCCGCGTATCCTTATGTCCTTGCGGATGTGAACGGTGAAAAGGAAATTTTCCAAGCCGTTACGACGATTTACGATCAGGAGCCATTTGGCTTTTTAAACTTTCTATTGCTGCTGAGCCTGATTGGGCCGCTTTGGTCAGCGGTTGCTTTCTGGAAAGCAAAAACGTATCCAGGTTGGTTGCCGCTCATGCTGGCACTTCTCGTTCCCGTTTTCATTATCGCCCCTCTCTTCGGATTCTTTAATTTTCCGGCTTATCTGTACGTCGTTTTCACCCTTTTTGGCATTCGGTTAATCACCGATACTTTGAAAAAGCAATCAGCCCCGTCCCATTCTCCTGACCTTTAAAAAATTAATCTATTTTATGAGGGGACCGTCTGCGGACTGGCCCCTTCAGTTTTTTTAGCGGGAACATAACTTTTTCGATTGTCATTTAGTGAATTGGCAAGGTCAGTCCAGGACTTCTGAGCTTTTTTTCAGTTTATTCTTTTGAAAAATGATTACCTGAAAATAAAAACGGGTAAAAATCTCTGGAATGAAAAAACAATTTTGGGGCAGGTAGATAATGCGGACTAGAATTATTGAGATTTTAAATGAGAATCGCAGTGAGCTTTTGGCAAATTGGACAATTGAATTGCATCAGGCCCTGGCAGAGGTCGAGTACACGCAGGGAATTTTGGCAAATGAGCTGTTTGATATTATTTTTGAATGCATTAAAAATATGGACACCGATTCCTCCTCAGACCTTAATGCTTTCTATAAAAAATTGATGGATTTAAATGGGTCGTTAAATTTTTTGACGTATGGATTTCAGGTTTTTCGGAGGATCGCGTTATCAACACTGCTGGGTGAAGATTTGACAAAAGAAGAAGTTCTTCAGGTTTATTATGAAATCGACCGCTGGTTCGATCCGATCATTTCCCAGGTTGTTAACGATTGCTCAAACAATTGGGAAAACGCCCTTACCCAGCAGCGGCAAACGATCCAGGAGTTATCGGCGCCGGCAATCCAGCTTTTTGACAACATCATTGTTATGCCTCTTGTCGGGAGCATCAACGAAGTCCGGGCGATTACGATCATGGAAAGCCTTCTTGAGGGGATTGAAAGGCATAAGGCGGAAATTGCTTTTTTGGATGTAAGCGGGGTTCCCACGATCGATACCTTTGTTGCCCAGTCACTCGTCAGTTCCACCCGGGCAGCGGGATTGGTTGGAACAGAGTGCATAATCGTGGGCATGAGGCCGGAAATTGCCCAAACCATCATTGGCCTGGGCATCCATTTAAAAGAGATTAAGACATTCGGGTCGCTGAACAGCGGGCTGATGTATGCCATGAAACGAATGAAAATACAGAAATAATTTTTGGAGGCCCCCCTTTGGGAGGGTCTTTTATTTGACCGTCAGCCCACATCTTCCATTAAATCGCTTTTTTTAGTCCATATTTGAACTAACTTTAATTCCTGGCCTTATCGCAAGCCTCAACAAAAAACAAACAGTGGGACACAAATGTTCCCACTGTTTGATTCGGTTTTTTATAGTTTTGAAAACAATTAATCCCGGCTCGTGCTATAAATTTCGTTTAAAACAAACTTCCCTTCTCCGGGATTGTCGGCTATTTCATTCATTGCCTCAAGATCGTTAAAGTGCCACCATTCCGATGCCAGCGGGCTGAGCCCGGCGGTTGTGCAATACGTTTGTAATTTCCCGGCAGCCTCATTCATGGAATCGGCATAAGTCGCATTCTTCCATGCTGTTTCTGACCTCGATGGGACTGGAGCGGTAAAGGTCGCCGATGCCCCGCTCAATTCATGAATCGGCGTCGGCATCTCATACTCCGTATAATCGGTAATCATTAAAACAGTGTATTCGCCGATTGGCACCTCTTTTTTCTCATTTACTTTCACTAAACTTACATCGATGGCATAGCCCTTTTGATGATTTGATACACCGTTTGTGATGAACCAGGTGATGTCCCATGGCGGTGTATTGATTCCCGCCATTACGTCCGGGTCTTTTTTTGCTAAAGCACTCAGGTTGTTGACAACTGCCATTTGAACTGTAAGTGGCCTGAACGCTTCATATATTTTTAGGGAGTCCCCTTCTTTCAGAGCATGCTGCTGAGCATTGTAGATTTTTTTCGACATCGTATAAAGAACAGGCATAATGTATTCTTCTTTTCCAAGCCGCTCGTTAAATGTCTTCCCAGGATATAAAGCCTGGTTGGTAATCGTGGGTATGGCTTTGCCTGATGAGACAAATTTTGAAGAATACGTATTCGTGTTGTCATAAACAATCGAAGGAATGACATCGGGAAGATTGATAAAACAATATTGATGCGGCAGCCAGCCAGATGTATGCCCACGTTGTATAAACCACCAATCCCCTTCTTCCTTTATGATATCAAAAGCTGTTCCAGCCTGAATAGTTTCTATTGTCTTTGCCTCGGGATTTGCCTCAGCCTTTAATTCCAGTGCTACAGATGTATAGCCCGTTGCACCATTGACGGGGAGTTCCAGCTCACCTTGATAAGGTCTTCTTACCATGTCTTGTTTTTCAGCTGGTTTCTTTTTTAATGTATTAGAATTGGTTTCCTGATCCGCTGCAGCCGGCGGTGTTTGTCGATCGTTTCCGGAGCGTTCTTCGTCCGTTCCAGTAGCGCAGGCTGCGAGGACAAGGATGATTGCCATCAATAACGCAGGCAGAAACTTATATTTGCAATTAAACATCAACCTTCTCCTCAATTTTTGCTACCCAAAAATAATATGTCTAAATAGATACAGGATAAGTAGGTGTGCCGGGTAAAAAATGTAAAATCCCCATTTTATCAGGTTCGATTTTTTGCCCCGCTCCCCATTGTATATGGCCAATAAAGGAATGACTAATAAAATTCCAAAGCGGAATATCGAGTCAAACCCCATGGAAACGATGCCAGGGATAATATAGAAAACTGTCCCAATCGTTGCGTAACTCGTCATTTGCATCCTGAAATTCCCTCTGAATATGCCGAAGAACATTACCCACAATACAGCGATATAATTCCAGTCGGCTGTATAGGCGAGCAGACAGCATATGCAGACCAAAACCCCTTTTAAGCCAAGGGGAATATCGTCTCGTTTGCTGATCCCCAAGGCAACGAGCCCCATCAGCAATGACCAGATGACACTTGTCCCCTGCCACCATTCCAGCCCAAAATAGAGCACAAAGGGGAAATGTGAAATGAGCGCAAAAATAAACAAGCGTTTCTTATACTTTTTTAGATTTGACGTATAATGAAATCCTTCAGCGATTAAATAACACATAATTGGTGCTGCGAGTCTTCCAAATGTATGTATAACGATGTCCAGTGTTGTCCCTCTCTCAACCAGCCATATAGCCGTATGGTCAACGATCATGGCGATTATCGCAATAACCTTGATGGCATTTGCATCCAAAGCTCCAATACTAATCGCACCTGATCTCAATGTCCCTGTGTTATTGACTTCCAACCTGTACACTCCCATCTTGCTATATTGATTTCCGAAACCCTAACACTTACTATTCCTTTAAAACAAGGACATTAAACTTCTTTTTTCGACAAAAAAAGAGCATGGCGTTTTTCCAGGCTCATTCACCTGTTAGATTGGATTTGATTATCGTTTTTTCAATTGGTTTATTGTGACAACGAATTGTGGTTTTTGCGCTTTACTGTCAGAAATCAGGGGGGCTTCTGACAACCAACCGGGATTTTCGCGCTTACCTGTCAGAAATCAGAGGGGATTCTGACAACCAACCGAGATTTTCACACTTCGCTAGTCAGAAATCAGAGGGGATTCTGACAATCAACCGGGGTTTTCCCGCTTCGCTGTCAGAAATCAGAGGGGATTCTGACAACCAACCGGAGTTTTCGCGCTTCTCTGTCAGAAATCAGAGGGGATTCTGACAACCAGCCGGGATTTTCGCGCTTCGCTGTCAGAAATCCAGAGGGGATTCTGACAACCAACCGGGATTTTCGCGCTTACCTGTCAGAAATCAGAGGGGATTCTGACAACCAACCGAGATTTTCGCGCTTACCTGTCAGAAATCAGAGGGGATTCTGACAACCAACCGGGATTTTCGCGCTTACCTGTCAGAATTCAGAGGGGATTCTGACAACCAACCGGGATTTTCGCGCTTACCTGTCAGAAATCAGAGGGGATTCTGACAACCAACGGGAGTTTTCGCGCTTCTCTGTCAGAAATCAGAGGGGATTCTGACAACCAGCCGGGATTTTCGCGCTTTGCTGTCAGAAATCAGGAGGTATTCTGACAACCAGCCGGGATTTTCGCGCTTCGCTGTCAGAAATCAGAGGGGATTCTGACAACGCATTGGGGTTTTGACGCTTTGCTGTCAGAAATATAAGGTAAGTGATCCGCGCTTCAACCCGCTATTGAATTATGTTGCTTGAATTGGCAAATCATAAGAAAAAAGCGAGAGTAGGGATTGCTGGTGGATACACAAAATCCGATGGATGTAATAAGCCCGATTCATTTAAGTACAAAAGAATTGAGTGAATCGCAGCCTTTGAGCAGTGTGGAGATGGGCAAGCTTTGGGCTACCTATACCGGGAACAGCATGTCTATCCAAATTTTGAGCTATTTTTTGGAGCATTGTGAGGATGAACATATTCGGACGCTTTTGGAGAACGGTCTCTCCCTCAGCAAAGACTTTTTGCAAAGAATTGAGGCGTTTTTTAACGAAGCGGATTTTCCCCTGCCAATCGGTTTTACGGAGGAAGATGTTAATCCAGGTGCACCGCGATTATACGAAGATCAATTTTACGTGCATTATTTAAAATATGCCTCCAAAGCGGGGATAAGCATTTACGCGGTAGCGATTCCGTTAATGATGAGAGAGGATATAAGGGAGTTTTTTGTTTACTGCCATGAATGCACCACCATCTTTTTAGGACAGATCAACAATGTATTAATCGACAAAAATTTTATTGCAAAACCACCTATTATTCCAACGCCCGAATACTCTGACCATATTACCAAACAGACTTATTTAAACGGGTTTGTAGGCGATGTCCGCCCATTGCACGCCCTTGAAATTACGCATCTCTATGACAACATTGAAAACAACACGACAAGCAAAGCGTTGCTCCTTGGTTTTTATCAAACTGTGAAGGACGAAAAGATAAGGGCCCTGTTCAAGCGCGGATTGGATATAACCGATAGGTCCGTGAAACGGTATATGGAAAAACTTCAGGAGGAACATTTGCTGACTCCTTCATTTCTGGACCATTTGGTTACGACATCTGCCTCCCCTCCTTTTTCCGATAAAATCATGCTTTTCCATAAGGTGGACATGTTTTCAATGAAAATAAGATCATTTGGAAACTCCCTGGCGGTGAACGGGAGACGGGATATCGCATTAATGTATGGGCGTTCTCTAATGAACACCGGCTTATTTGTAGATGATGCGACGAATATTCTCATTGATAAGGGATGGATGGTCTCCCCTCCTAAAGCTTTTGACCGGGACAAACTTCATTAAGGTGGACGTGTCACATCCTAATTTATTGTCCTTAAACAAAAAAAGGCAAGCTGCCTTGAGCTTGCCTTTTTGCTTTCCCAATATATCGGAAGACATATTATGGTAAAATGTATTTAAGTGGTATTTTTGTGGAGGTGGCAGGATGAAAAATGCTCTATTTGGATTGGTTTTCCTTGGCATTGGCCTTTATTTTATCCTTATTGGCTATACTGTGTTCGGTTCGATTGGCGCCATCATCGGAATCGGTTTCATGTTCAACTACTTATTAACCTCTAGAAGTTTAAAAAAGCGCGATGAAAATAATGAAAAAAACCCGATGGATGACTCCTATCTTCCGCGGCAATAATTTGCTTTTGAGGCTAGCAATTTAGAACCTGGACAAATGCCTTCAGGTTCTTTTTTTGGAAAAATGGAAACTGCAGGTGATGAAATGAAATCCAACGAAGAAGCAATCGCTGACATCATCAAGGATGTATTCAGTTATATAAAGTATCTGTTTCTGTCAAAAGAAGAAAAATGTGCAGCGAATCTTGGCCTAGTAAATGAAAAATACTGGTTCCAGGAGCTGATGAATAACAAACCCCGTTTAAAGGATCTGCTTGAAAAAGATATGCAGTTTAAAGAGTATTTCTCATCTAGGAAAAATGTCAGGAAACTATTAAGGGACAAAGATGAAAGGGCTATGTTCAAAAAATGGATTGAGAACAAGTAACTGTTGTAAACTTCAATAACCCCATCATGAAGCTTATGGGAATTGAAATTGGCCGTGCTCTATTTATTGGGCAGGTATTACTATTTTTCGCTAGCTTTGCGAAATGCATCATATATATTGTATGCCGCTCCAAAAATCATTAAGAAGATTGATCCGCCAAGTATCCATGTTTTAAACTGATCGTTTGTCGTGTTAAATAAATCCGCCATATAAGAAAGGAAATTAGCATTTAGAATGTTTGGGGTGACCAGGATTATGATGACTGCGATCGTTTGAATGAGTTGGAGAACAGTGGTGTAAAGCGCCATTCGCTTCGTCCATCTCCCCTTTATCAATTTATAGAGGGATAGCGCAATTTCTAAAGCAATCATTATAACAACAATCGGCCAAAACCGAAGCAGAACTTCCTGATTAAAAGCTGGGATCACAAACTCGAGCTCACCTCTGCCCCCTTCATATATACCTATTAAATGGTCCGCATAGAAATAAACTGTTGCCGCTATTGCTGTCCACAAAAAACACATAAATACTTCAAAGTTTGAAATGGCTTTTTTCTTAGGAATATAAGGGATATTTTTCAGATCATCCGGTTTCCATTTCTTTAGACTTGATGTTAATGGTTGATCGTCTTTTCCTTTATCGACCCTTTCTAATACCGCAAACACAAGCGTTAACCAAAAGAATACTTGGATCCCTACCTCAATGATTTTTGATATTCCTTTCCCAATAAGATTGATTACCACATCCATTACAGCTTCATTTCCACTATATCCAATAAAAAATTGAGCAATGACGATGATGAAAGATACCGCCGCCGCAATCGGGAAAAACATTTTTATCAGCGTCACATAGACATCGAAATAGCGTGGCCCAATCAGGTACATTGGCCGATCCTGATAACCGTTCGCCAAACTGACCGGGTTGCCCAATTTTCCCAGAACGGCCTTAACTTCTTCCTCGTTTGGGTCATCCGGCAGCATATCTGCTATGGTTGACTCCAACTCAAGCGCGATATCTCCACGATTTTTTTCCGGAAGCCTTCGGGTGACTTCCTGAATATAAATCTCAATTAGATTCAACGTCCTCTTCCCCCTTTAATAAGCTGTAAAGCTCATTTGTATTCTTCAACCATTCACTTTTTAACTGTAAAAATAGTTCATGCCCATAATCACTTAAAACATAATACTTCCGGGGTCTACTCTCGCTTGTATCCCAGCTGCTCGTCACCAGTTCCTGTTTTTCCAACCGCCGAAGCAGTGGATATAAGGTACTTTGGTCAATCGGAATACCCGATTCCTCCAACAACTGAACAAGTGAATATCCATATTGGGGGGTTCGCAATTGGCTTAATACCGCCAATGTCAATGTCCCTCTTCTAAGCTCAATCATTAGGGAATCCAATATATTACTCATTCACCCACCTCTTTTCTTTTACTATGTGTCGTACAGTATTTAGCTTATACTATGCATCGTACACTATTGTTGTTAACACGGCAATGGATTTTTCATAATATGGAAAGATTTTTGTTTAGCATATTTCCACGATTTTAATACATGATTATTTTTAATAAAAGAAGCACGCGTCAAATGGATATGACGCGTGCTTTTAAAGACTTATATTGAAGTTTAATCAGCTGTCCCGCGTAAAAAACGAAATATCCCCATAGGACAATTCGTTTTTCCGACTCACTCCCCATTGCAAAAAGCCATTAAAGGTTATCCGGGTTTTTGGCAATCTTATCCGGGTTTCCGGCAATCTTATCCGGGTTTTCGGCAATCTTATCCGGGTTTTCGGCAATCTTATCCGGGTTTTGGGCAATCTTATCCGGGTTTTCGGCAATCTTATCCGGGTTTCCAGCTATCTTATCCGGGTTTTCAGCTATCTTATCCGGGTTTTCAGCTATCTTATCCGGGTTTTCGGTTATCTTATCCGGGTTTTCGGCAATAAAATTAATCAATTTGTATAGTTCCTCGTTATTTTACAATTACTTTTCCAACCATTCCGGTTTGAAAATGGTACCTGCAGATTAACTCATATGTACCTGGCATAGTCGGTTTTACGCTAATGGTTTTTGTGGTTCCCGCCTGGACTACTGCGTCAATTCCGAGCTTTTCGACTGTAAAGGTGTGCTCTTTCTGACCATTGTTTTTCAATATAGCCTTAGTTGCTACTCCTTTTGGCAAAGTGATCGTTTTCGGATTGAAATAATTATCGTTCAACTCGACTGTAATTGCGTTCTCCCGCACAACAGGCTGTGTTGCATCACTGGATTCAGCAAATACACTGAATGAGCCTAAACTAATAACAGCGAGAACCATTAAGAGCAACACGGAAAATCGGTTTAACTTTTTAACAAACATATTGGAATCCCTCCTTTTCTAGGGCTATTTTTTCCTAACCAATAAATATTATTACTAAAATTCGGGTCTGTAGTGATGTTAGACTGGAGGACGCGGATTCAATTCAGCCACCCCATAAACATTGCCACAATGTATATAAAAATTAAAAAGTCCAAAGATACAAAGATCCTTGGACTGATTCTGTTTTCGATCAGTTTTCATCAATACTTCCCAATATTGTTCACGTCTCGCTTGATGCCTGGATTGCCTGGCACCCAGTTTGCGGGGACCCCCTCCCCTGTCATGCGACCGTATTGGATTCCCTGTATTACCCGGGGGATTTCGTAGACGTTGCGGCCGACTTCAGGCGGGTAGACGAATTTGGCGCAGATTTTTCCTTCGGGGTCGATGATGACGGTTACCCGGAAAGTTGCGCCTGCCGTTTCGTTCAACGCACGGTATGCCCGGCTGATTGCATGGGTCCTGTCGCTCAGCAACGGGAATTGCACCTTCATCGCGGACGGGGACGTTTCGGTAAAAACTTTATGCGAGTAGACGCTGTCCGTGCTAATCGCAAGGACGTCGGTGTTTATTGCTTTGAGCTGATCATGAATGGCGGCGACCGCCGCCAGTTCTGTCGGTCAGACAAAGGTAAAATCGCTTGAATAAAAGAATAATACCACCCACCGGCCGCGGTAATCGGCGAGGCGGATTTGCTTCATTTTTTTTTCGCGGTTGTCATAAGCCTCAGCCGCGAACAATGGCGCGGCGTCATTTGTATGCGCGCAGAATGGGAGTTGCGACTCCCTTCCGCCCAACATATCTTTTTCACTTGCCATGGCTGCACCCCTGCTATCCAGAATAGGCTTATATGTTAAAAAGCCGGTTACTGAATAGTTTATGTGGGAGCGGAAAAACCGTACCAGTGGACATTCCCGGTATAATTGTGGAACTTAATGGGTTTTTATTTTTTCAAGGGCTTCAAAAACCGCGTCGTAATCTTCCCTCTTGTCGGCTTTGAAAGATGTGTTCAAATACGCTATCTTCCCTTCTTTTTCCACAACAAAGACTGACCGTTTTGCTACTAATCCTTTGTCGTTGTAGACGCCGTAATCCTTGACGGTTTGTTTTGTCCAGTCGGAGAGGAGCGGGTATGGGAGTGTTCCCATGCTGGCGGCGAATACGCGGTGCGAATGGATATGGTCGACGCTGATCGCTAAAATTTCCGCATTCAATTCCTCGAATCGTTTGTAGTCCTCTTTCCAAGAGGCGATTTCCTTAATTCAGCCAGGCGTGAAGTCCATCCCGTAAAACGCGACCAGCACATTCTTTTTCCCAAGGTAGTCCGACAGGGACAGTTTCTCTGCTGTAGTCGCTTCCAGGGTGAAGGCGGGAGCCTTGTCGCCAATTTTTAAAGAAGCTTCCATCTGTGGATTCCTCCTTTCATGAACATGCTGTTATTCTCCCCATTTTTTCCACCAATTAGCCTGCCGCGTCTCCCCTTGCTACATAAAAGTCATGCTCGTCTCATATGGTTTTATATCGGGGGTGAGGTCGTGAGTACATTTTTGAGAGGTACGGCAATCCTGATTGTTGCCGCTTTTTTGAGTGAGTGCGTTGAGTTTTTGGTGAATATGCAGCTTGCCAGGGAGTTGAAGGAAGAAGGCATGGGCCTGTACATGTCGGCAATGCCGATTGTTTTCCTGATCTTTATTTTGGCAAGCCTTGAACTGCCGATTTCGATTTCAAAATACATAGCGGAACATAAACGGGAAACCCATTTGAGCCTGCTTAAGCATGCGCTTCGCCTTGGGCTCTTATCAACAATTTTTTTTATTGTGATGGTCGGCGTGGCCGCTGCCATTCCGTCCGCGTTAAGCAGGTTCCCGGCGCATATCCACTGGCTGCTGTTTGCCCTTGTGCCGATTGCCGCTTTTTCATCGATTGCCAGGGGCTACTTCATGGGAATCCAGCAGATGAGCAAAATCGCGGTTTCGAACTTTCTGCGTAAATTCGCGCAGCTTGGATTGCTTGTCGCCATCTTTCAGCTGTTCGATTCAAACCTCGAAACGTCGCTATTGATCGCGCTCGGGGCCTTGATTGGCAGCGAGCTGATTGTATTCCTTTATCTATTCAGTTTTTTCCTGATTCAATTGCGTGTTTTAAAAACGCAAACGCACGAAATTCTTTCTTCCAAACTGGCACGGCAAAAGCTGATGTCGGTATCCGTGCCAACCGTCGGCCTCCGGATTTTTCAGTCGTTTGTCAATGCGGTGCAGCCGTTTCTCATCCAGCTGACGCTTGTCCGGTCCGGGTTTACAGCGCTCGCCGCTACTGAACATTTCGGGATGCTGATGGGCGTAGCGATGTCGATCGGCTTTTTCCCGGCATTCATTGCCCATTCACTCATGGTCGCGTTAATTCCGAATGTTTCAGATGCGTTTGCCCGTTCTGATTCCGCTAAGCTTCACGCCCTATTGCGCCAGTCGATGTGGCTGACGATGCTTTATGGGACTGTTTCGGTGTTTGTCATGTACATGTTTGCAGGACAATTGGCTTCGCTTTTCTTTTCCTCCCCTGTTGCGGCATATTATTTGAAAATGCTTTGGCCGTGTTTCCTGTTCCATTTTTTCATTATCCCGCTCCAGGCATATTTGATTGGAGTCGGATTAATTAAGGATGCTTTCCTGCACAGCATCTGGGCGAATTCAATAACGTTTGCCGCGGTTTTCGTGTTCGGCTCGATGCCTGGGTTGAATATGGACGGAGTCATCCTCGGCATGAATGCTGGTGCCGTCCTTCAGGCGCTGCTCCATTACTTCACCGTGTGTAAGCGGATTGGCGTACGGACATGGCTTGTCGAGGAGAAAGTGTCCTGAGGATAAAAAGTCTAGTAATTTCCCAATAAAATTAAGTTGGGAATTTTCAAAAATCATCAGGACAACTCCGTGTCGAATATGGTAATCTTTAGATATTCATCCATAGGGGGTCAATTAATGAGGAAATTTTTACTAGCGATCGTACTATTGCTAAGTTCGACAATATTTTTCAACACCCAGCAGGCTTTAGCGGCAGATGCATCGTTTTGCGCGCAATTTAAGGGCCAGAAAAAAATATTATGGAACGGCATGGAACTGAAGCCCGGCCAGATTGGCAGATTGACAGTTTTGCAGAATACGACACTTTACAAGGTTAGCGGCGAGACCAAGACAGCTTCAAAGACGCTTAAAAAAGGCGAGTTTTACAGAATATACGCCTTCAAGCCAGGCATGTTGAGCGTCGGCGGCGGATACTATGTCAACCGCGATATTAAGGTGAAATACGAGACTCCAAGCAAGGCAAAGCTTGAGGCAGTAAAATGTATCAACAATGCTGCTGGAAACAGCAATAATGATAAAACGCTTTCCGTTCAGGAAATTGTCTCCCTAAACGATGACAAAGTTGTTTTACTTAATGGAAGTGCAGGCCAGGGCAGCGGCGTCCTTATCAGCAAGAGCTTGATTTTGACAAATGAACATGTCGTAAGCCATAACCCGAATTTGACAGCACTCTTTATTAACGGCCAGGAAGTTGATATTGAAGGCGTCGTTGTAAAAGATGCTAAAAAGGACCTTGCAATCGTCAAGCTTGCCACACCGGTAACAGTTAAACCAGTGACTATGGGAACAGTGAACAGCAACAAAAAAGGCGACACAGTCGTTGCTATCGGAAGCCCGGTTGGATTGCAGAATACTGTCTCCCAAGGACTGATCAGCAGTTTCCGTAGTGAAGACGGAGTCAGTCTCATTCAAACGTCGGCATCCATCTCATTTGGAAGCTCTGGCGGTGGATTATTCAATACAAAGGGTGAGTTGATCGGAATTACAACTGCCGGAATTTTTGGCACCAGCTTGAATTTCGCCATTTCCATTGACGAATCATTCGTTTGGAAAAAATATCTGGCAACAGAACATAAAAGCATAAAGGTTCTTCCAAAAGAAACATTAAAGGTTTACTTAAATGATGATATGTACGTTGGCATGACTAAGGAGCAAGTGAAACAAGCCAACCTGGACTTCGGCAACCTGGCCGAGGAAACAGCGGATTATCTCGTTTTTGATGAAATCTCCTATTACGATTACCCGGTAATGGAAGTTTATAATTTCAAAAATGGAAAATTGGAGTCAGTGGCCGTTCTTTTCCTCATTGAGTTTGAGAACAATGCCGGTGGAAAGGCATTCTTCGATGAAATTAAGGGCTACATTGAGGAAGATTGGGAAGAAGCGGCAGATCGCGAGGATACAAATTGGGACGATAATATTATCGAAGCGACATGGAATGGTGATGACACGGCTTCCGCGATGAGCCTGGTCGTTCTCCCTAAGGATGGCCAATTGGTTGCGTCATTAATTTTCCATGTAGAAAAGTAATAGTTGGTTATAAGGATAAACCCCCTCTTATAGTCGGAGGGGGTTTTGTTTGTAGTTTTTTTACGGACCATTAAATCGGATTTACTGGAAATTTCTTTTGCAAAGAATTTTTGGGTTCCAGTTAATTATATCTAAAAACCATTTCGAAGCCACCAATCACCGGAAACGGTCTTTATACCGCGATTATTTAACCTTCGCAATCTCCTCAAGGAGGGTATCGAGCGCGTTTTGCTTGTAGCCGGATTTCATTTTCTTTTTCATTTCGGCACTTTTGTTCTTTAGCTCTTCGAGAGCGGCCAGAAGCGTCTCTTCCGTCAGGTTTTCCTCGTTTAACGTGAGGGAATAACCCTTTTCCTCGAAGGAACGCGCATTCAGGATTTGGTCCCCCCTGCTTTGCTGCAGCGTTAAAGGAATGATTACCATTGGAATTTCAAGGGCGAGGAATTCGAAAATGGAGTTCGAACCGCCGCGGGTGATGACAAAATTAGTCGCGGCCAGGATGTCAGGCAATTCCCCATGGATATATTCGAATTGCTTGTACCCTTTAACGGACGAAAGGCTTTCATCCAAGTTGCCCTTCCCGCAAATATGGGCGATATGAAAATTTGCCGTCAGCTGTGGCAATACGCTTCTGACCGCTTCGTTGATCCGCTTGGCGCCGAGGCTGCCGCCCATAATCGTGATGACAGGCTTCCATGAATCGAAACCCAGATACTTGCGGCCTTTCTCGGCGGACCCTTCAAGGATTTCCCTTCTAATTGGCGAACCAATGGCGATTGTTTTATTGGCCGGAAGGTATTTCACCGTTTCATCGAATGAAGTGAAAATTTTCGTCGCAAACCGCTGGGATATCTTATTCGCAAGCCCTGGCGTCAAATCGCTCTCATGAATAAAAATCGGGATTTGTAGCGTTCGTGCGGCTATGACCACCGGGACGCTGACAAAGCCCCCTTTTGAAAATAAAAGCCTCGGCTTCATTTTTTTTAAAATCCGCCTTGCCTCAAAGCAGCCGCGCAGCACCCTGAAAATGTCCTTGGCGTTTTCCATATCAAAATACCTGCGGAGCTTTCCGCTGCTGATGCCATGGTACGGAACGCCGGCTTTTTCGACGAGCTCCCGTTCAATCCCCTTTTTGGAGCCGATATATTGGATATTCCATTCGCCTTTATCTAGTTCATTTATTAGCGCAAGGTTCGGGGTTACATGCCCTGCAGTTCCTCCGCCTGTGAATACGATTGTCTTTTTTTTCATAATGCCTCCATAATTCAATCACTGATGTTTTTCTATATGTATGCGAAACCTACTGCCCATTTTATCATCTTTTCCGGATTGGTGGGAAACTACAAGTATGGAGGTTCAATTTTTACCAGCAAAAAACCCGCGGATGGCTGAACTGCACTCCGCGGGCTTATGGTTACGCATTAATTCCGATGATTGTTATAGTTTAATAAAATAATAGTAAGACGCGAAAACAATCAGGACAAGGCTTGCCAGGATTATCGTAATCATACCGTATGCCTGGATGGCGGCCGGTGCGAATGGGACAAGCAGCATCAATATACCCGCGATGACGAATACTTTGCCGCCGAGCCGGTGTGTCTTTTTCCAAACATCCTCATTTGCGAGCGTCCAAGGCGTCCGAATGCCAATGAAATAATTCGGCTTGAATTTCGGGCTCAGGTTGCCTATGAAAAGGAACAGGAAGCCTACCATGACAGGAATGGTGTATTTGGGATTAACCAGGCCCATGCTGCTTGTTATTTGCATCGCCTGGAAGAGGAAAAGGAAGAACAGGATTCCGTTCATGACACGGATGTAGTTGAACTTTTTAAAATTGTTCTTCTTAGGATCGATTTTCGGAAGGAACATATTTAAAAGATACAGGGCTGCCATTATTCCGGGAAGCATAAATACGCCATACGATTTAGGGCCGAATTGATCCGGTACCCCCTCGTAGTTCCAATGTGTTGGAATCCGGTCGGGCAAATATGGGTACGCCGCCCATGTTCCAAGCACGGTTGCAAGCAAAATAATGATTCCAAACCAATTTCGTTTCATTTTATTTCCCCGCCTCGTCTTTTTCTAAAAAATCCATGAACCATGTTACAACATCTTCGAAAACACTCGTATTCAGCGAGTAGATCACCTGCTGGCCCCTTTTCTCCGAATCGACCAGGTTCGCCTGCTTCAATAAATTCAAATGATGCGAAATACTCGGCTTTGTCATGTTAAACTGGTCGGCAATCTCCCCTGCAGAAAGGTCATTTTGTTTCAGCAAATGAAGTATTTTTCTTCTGGTAGGATCGGAAAGCGCCTTAAACGCCTCATTCATCTCAAACCCTCTTTCCATTTGGGGATTCTGATTCATTATTCCGTTTGGGTTTTAATTTAGATATTTAGATAAACTTCTAAATATCTAATATTCCTGTTTTGACATGGAGTCAATCATTTATTTAGATATTTAGATAAATTTCTAAATACTTTATTTTATAAAAGTCCGGGAGGCTTACCGGACTTCTTTTTCCTCAAGTATTTGCGAAGGCTGTCTGGACGGCGGTTTTTAGTTCTTCGAGCAGCGGGAAGGTTCCTTGGGTGCCGAGGCTGTCGATGAGGCTTCGGTAGTACCATTCCTGTTGGTCGCGACCCCGATTGAACCTGGTCCAGATTTCTTCCCCTCCCTGTGTCACGTCGTCCATAATGGAGGCGATGTTGTGAAGTTTATCGGCACAGGCAACCGCCCTTATTTCATTTGAGGCTGTTTTTAAAAATTCAATCGTATGCTCCTTTCGCTCCTCCCAACCGAGCGACTTGTCCGGTTCCGAGCATCCTGCTACAACCTCAGCAACATTCCGTCCAAAAATTTTTTCGATGTCCTCTAATGTGGCATCCGTATCCTCCACTGTATCGTGCAAAATTCCCGCGGCGACCAATTCTTCGCTGTATCCATGTTTTAGAAGCAGCATCCCAACCGCCACTGGATGGGTTATGTATGGCGTTTTTGTCCCCTTTCTGTATTGCCCTTCATGCGCTCTGGCTGCGAAGCGGAGCGCCTTGTCAATCAGCTGCATGGTTTTGCCTCCTTTTTAAAATGGGATAACGTCACTATGATTTTATTCCATTTTATTAGCCTGAAACCCTTTCTTACTTTTTTAAAAAAATCATGGGTTCTCTTGGTTTCTTTCCATAGCTTGTGGTAAAGTAGTTGAAGACAAGGAAGTGATACGATGATAAAAATTGAATTGCCGGCACCTGATGTCGTCCTGACCAGAAAAAAACAACTGGGCGAACCAGTCGAGGCCCCAATCAGCAGCAAATACGGCTTTACGGATTATAACCGCATTCCAAGGGACAAAGGCGGCATTATCCTGTTTTTCAACGCGGATGATGACCTTCTGTTTGTCGGGAAAGCCCGGAAGCTTCGCCCACGTGTGAAAAGACATTTCGAGGACACGGTTTCACCCCTGAAAAACCACCGCGACGAAATCCACAAAATCGCAGTACTGGTGGTCGATGAGCCAATGGACCGCGAAATTTACGAGACATATGCCATCAACACCCTGAAGGCGAAATACAATATCGACAAAGTGTTCTACAAATAGGAATGACGCCCCCGGTTTCGGAGGCGTTTTTCTTTTTGGGGGGAGCTTGGGGTTGTCTGTGATTTTTTAAAGCACGGGGCAGCTTTGGACACACATCCCTTGAAAATTCACTTTGCTGTCCAAACACGGAGCAGCTTTGGACACACATCCCTTGAAAATTCACTTTGCTGTCCAAACATGGGGTCTCTTTGGACACACTCTCCTTAAAAATTCACTTTGCTGTCCAAACATGGAGCATCTTTGGACACACATCCCTTGAAAATTCACTTTGCTGTCCAAACATGGGGTCTCTTTGGACACACTCTCCTTAAAAATTCACTTTGCTGTCCAACCATGGAGCATCTTTGGACACACATCCCTTGAAAAGTCACTTTGCTGTCCAAACACGGAGCAGCTTTGGACAGACGTCCCTTGAAAATTCACTTTGCTGTCCAAACACGGAGCAGCTTTGGACGCACGCACATCCAATGAGCGACAATGATTTAATCAAAACCAGTAAAGTGTCACTTATAGATCATCACCTCAAAAAAGAATAGAATCGCCCAAATTGCAAATTTTAAAGAGGAGACTTCTTTTCGAAAAAAGGTGATGATATGGATTTTATCTGGCAGTCAGCCATTTTAATCCTGGCGGGAATCATCCTGCTAAAAATTGCGGGGCGAAAGTCCATATCCCAGCTGACACTGGCCCAGACGGTCGTCATGCTATCAATTGGCATGATCATCGTTCAGCCAGTTGTCCAAAACAGTTTAATCAAAACCATTCTCGTTTCAGCTTTCTTTATATCCTCAGTCGTCGTCCTCGAATATATGCAGGTAAAATCAAACGCCATGGAAAAATTCATCACCGGAAAAGCAAAGTTGATCATTAAAAACGGAGAAATTGATCCCAAAGTAATGCGTAAACTTCGGTTTACAGTGGACCAGTTGGAGATGAGGCTAAGAATCCATGGGGTTTCGAACTTAGACGATATTAAGAATGCAACCCTTGAGGTCAATGGGGAGCTAGGATACGAGTTAAAGGATGATGCAAAGCCGCTGACTGTCGGCGAATTTAAAAAGTTGATGGAAGCCTATTTTCCCGGAGTGCAACAAGGCGGGCTCGCACAGGGTCAAAAAGAAGGCCTTAACCTATTCGATGAGCTAGATGGCGAGGAAAAAAAGGATAATGGCATGCTTCAGTAAAAAGCCGCCCCAATTTGGATGGAGGCGGCTAGTAGTATTAAAGAAAAAAGTGCGGTTTTACAAGTACTTCTTAAGGGTTTCCTGAAGGGTTCCTTTTGTTTCAACTTTTTCCGAGAAGTTAATTCCGGAATGGATCATTCCCTTCACAAGATCCGGGCGCATGCCGGTAATGGTTGCTTTGCAGCCCATCATTTCAACGCCTTTCAACACTTTCAAGAAGTGGTCAATTACGTCCAATTCCATTGTGGCAATACCGGAAAGGTCAATGACAAGTGTTTGAACTTTTTGGTTTCCAATTTCAATCAGGACTTTCTCCTCAATCGTCTGCATCCTGTAGGAGTCAATCAAGCCAATTAGCGGCAGGACGGAAACGGTAGGGCTAACAGGGATGATTGGAACAGAAAGATGTTCGACCAATTTCCTCTGGGCGTTCAAAAGCTCATCCTTGAACGTCGAATAGCTTAGGAAAAAGTTGTTCAGGAATTGGTCAATTTGATCATTGATTTTCTTTTCAAGGATAAAAAAGTCATCCTTTTTCATGAAGTTGTCACTCACATCATCAAAACGGGAGATGAAATGCCAGAGCGTCCTTCTGATTGCCTGGATCCATTCAAGCTTAAAGGAGAGCGTCAATGAATGCTCCGCCCAGACAATCCCCTCTTGCTCCGCGAATTGGATTAACTCCGTTTCTCTTTCTTCGACCACGAAATTCACCAGCAACTCGGCATTCTTCAATAAATCGATATTTCCCTGCCTAAGTATATCGTTAATCTTTCCGGCCACACCAACCGCTTCGGATAGAAGCATTTGCTTAAATTCATCACGGTTCTCGAACACGTAATCCCATATTTGATTGCCTAGGTTGTATGTTGATACCATATTTTTCTCCTTCAATAATTTAGTTTTTACTATGAACATAGCGTTAATGAAAGTATACAATAACCCCTAACTATTTGGAAAAAAGAACACTTTGTATAAGAACACACTTAGTATTTTTCAACAAAGGATTATTTACCCCAATTCCATAAAGAGAAAACAGGTAATTAATTACTTATATTCCAGCTTAAACAACACAACGACAGGTTATACTTCTTGTGGTGTAAGAGACATTTTCATAAAATTTTACAAAAATATGAAATTACCAAATGCCTTATTGCTTTCTGGGAACAGTAGACTTACTATTTAAGTATAGTGGTTTATTTTGGTATATGTGTAAATGTTTTACCAAGAAAAAACGGTAAAAGTTCGCACTGATAGGCCTTTCACGCTTAGGTACTATTTGGCCCATACCAATAAGGAGTGGTTCGTTTTGGCTAAAAAATTGCTCTTTGCACCTTCATACTTGCAGCGGCGGGGATTCTGGCATTTTTCAACCCTAACACGCAAGATTATATTGCCTTTTCTAATGAAAATCTTGCAGACTCCCATCCAGACGAGATTGAAAAAACGAACTTATTCCTATTCTCGATTTATACGCCAGTTGTCAATGAAAAGTATGGGATTTCCCATATTGGGATTATGGGACGGTTCATTGAATTATCCGAAGAAAACATTGGCGTGCCCATTTGGGTGGAATTCTTCTTCCGCTAATACATACAAAACAGAGACTGCATAAACCGCCAGGCAGTCTTTTTGAAAAATTATCCTTGAAATGTATACCCCGGCTGTCCCCTCAAAAGCTCTTCCACACCGCCCTTATGGTATGGCATGAGCGAGTTGGCTGTTTGCAAATCGACCCATTCGATTTCAGTGATTTCGTCTGGATGCAGAATGGCGACATTCCCGCCTCTTACGTTTACTTCAAAAGTGAAGAACAGGACATGGTTTCCCCTATCAGGCCGGAAAGCCTCATTGACGGCAAGAAGAGGGCCTGGTTCGGTTTCAAGGCCTGTTTCTTCCCTTAATTCGCGGATAAGTGCTTCTGTCAAGGTTTCCCCCTTTTCCACCGCACCGCCTGGAAGGGTCCAGCCGGCTCCTTCATTTTTCACCATTAATACTTTCATTTCTTCGCTAACGATTAAGCCATAAACTACATCGACCCGTTCCATCCGTTTCTCCCCATTCAATTTGTTAATCCTTCCTATAAGTATGATATAACTTAGGTAAGAACGCTATTTTTGGAGAGATATCAATGTCGTACCGCTATTTGAAACTTGCAAGCATCCTCCTTCCCACAATCCTGATTGGCGGGTTCGAGTTTATGCGCCATGGCGTATTCCTTGACCACTTTTCAATGGAGACGGGAAATTACATCATTACCCTTCTGACTTTTCTTATTTCCTGCATTTATACTGTATGGTTGTTTCGCGTGATTGAGGTAAAAAACAATCGAATTACGAAGGAACGAGAAATCCACGCCATTTACGAGGAACGTGAACGGCTAGCCAGCGAACTGCATGACAGCATCGCGCAATCATTGTTCTTGATGAAGGTCCATATGAAAAAAGGCAAACTCAAGGAAGCCGGCGCATTGACGAATTCAATTGACACTCAGCTTAGGCAGGCGATATTCAATCTCCGGCTGACCCCTGATGAAGGCACCACGTTTGCCAAAAGGATCCAACATTGGCTAGATAACTGGTGCATCGTTTCCGGTATCGATGCGAGCGCCGAAATCAACATCGATGAAGATTTCTTCTCCGCATCCGAGGAAGTCATTTTGTTCGGGATTGTCCAGGAAGCTTTTACAAATATACAAAAGCATTCAGCTGCATCTTCTTCCTCCCTAACGCTGACCGGGCAGAATGGCGGGTGGGAACTGCTAATTGAAGATAATGGCAAAGGCTTCAAGCCGGACGAACTGATGCACGGCCATTATGGCCTTACGATGGCAAAGGAGCGTGCCGAGGCGATCTCCGCGTCCCTCGACATTCGTTCGGAGCCCGGCACCGGCACAAAGTTTCATTTGAAAGGATACAAAAACAATGGATAAAGTTTGCCGAGTATTAATTTGCGACGACCACCCCCACGCCCGCGAGGCGATAACCGCGATGCTTGACGGTGAAGATGGATTTTTGATTGCCGGCCATGCCAAAAACGGCCAGGAAGCGATTGAGCTTTGCGGGGAACTGAAACCCGACCTCGTGCTGATGGACATCAATATGCCGGTAGTCAATGGGCTCGAGGCAACGAAACGAATCAAGGGAGCGTTCCCTTCAATAAAAGTCATTATGCTGAGTATTTCAGATGACGTGGCGGATTTGTTTACAGCCGTCCAGTACGGGGCACAAGGCTATCTTCTGAAAAGCATGGATCCGGATGACTGGCTCCATTACCTGAAGGCGCTTATTGAAGGAAAAGATGACGCCGCCCGCGGCCTCGCCGGGAAATTGTTCGGACAGTTCCGGGGCGTTGAGCCGGCTGATTTGGAGGCTTCCCTCACTCCAAGGGAAAAAGAAATCCTTCTTCTAGTAAAAGAAGGATTGACAAACCGTGAAATCGCGGAAATGCTGTCAATAGCTGAAAACACGGTTAAAAATCATATTAAAAACCTGTTGGAAAAGCTGGAACTTGATAATCGGGTTCAGCTTGCCGGCTACGCCGTAAGGCACAATATAACTTAGAGGGCAGGAACGTCAATCGATGGCCAATTTTTCAAAAAAAGGCTTTAACCACCTGGTGAGCGTGATTTGTCATAAATCCGCCACACTTGGGCAGCCCTTGTAGCCCTGTTGAGCCATTAAAGGTTCTACCGATATAGTGTAAAATAGGACCTAAACAAGAAAGAGCCTGGTCACCGGCACTTTTGATTATACTTTGGCAAACTACTATGGGCAAAAGGGGAAAATTATGAAAAAGCTACTGTTTTTACTTATAGGTTTATTCGCGCTTGCATTGGCGGGATGCTCGGGCGAAAAGGATAATAGTGAAAGTTCCGGCGATGATCTTCCGAAAATGGTTGAGGTTTCTATTGTTGTGCCGGAAAAAATTGACCCGAACGTCGAGACTGAAATTAAGGCGCATGTCACCCAGGATGGGAAAAACGTCGAAGATGCGAATGAGGTTAAGTTCGAGATTTTTAAAAATGGCGATAAAGAGCATGAAATGATTGAGGCGAAGCATGCATCCGATGGCATTTATTCGATTAAGAAGACGTTTGCCGAGGAAGGCAATTATGTGGTCATCAGCCACGTTACCGCACGGGATATGCATAATATGCCTAAAAAGGAATTTGTCGTAGGTACTCCAGTCGAGGATAACGATGATGCCGGACATGAATCCGGCGATGACCATGGATCTGCGGAAGGACATGAGCATGGTCATAGCTCAGTTGCGATTGACTTTCCAGCAACTTCGGCTACTGCCGGCCAGGAAACTCTTTTAACAGCGGCCGTCAAGCATGATGACAAGCCGCTTACGGGCGCACAGGTAAGGTTTGAAGTCTGGAAGGATGGCGCTGAAAAGCATGAATTCCTCCCAGCCAAGGAAACAGTTGGGGGCACATATGAATTGAAACATGCCTTCCCTACTGCGGGAGCTTGGACTGTCAATGTTCATGTTGAAAAAGGCAATGACCTTCATGAACATCAGGAAAAAACCGTTACAGTAAAATAGCACTTTGAAAACCAGCTGGCTTTTGCTTGCTGGTTTTTTATTGGGGAATTTTTGAAAAATAAGGACCTTTGTGAACCTGGGTTTTTCGGCTATGGTAAAATATGTTTCACAGAGAATACCGGGAAATGGGTGGAAGAGAATGTTGGAGACAATTGAACTAATCGAGGTTGACGGCGCGAATTTGCAAGATGAAGGCTGTTTCTGCCTTCGCTCCAAACCTGCATCAGCGGGTTACCAAAACAAGTATGAATGGCTTTTGGGGAGGTTTGAGGAAGGGTTAAAATACATAAAACTGCTGGAAAATGGCAAGGCGGCGGGCTTTATCGAATACGCTCCAATTGAATTTTCATCAAGGGTTGTCCTTGGCGAAAATTATACCGTCATCCATTGCCTTTGGGTTTCCATTTCTGGAAAAGGCTATGCAAGCGATCTGATTGAGAATTGTATACAGGATGCGAAGCGGAATCAAAAAGCCGGAATAATCGTCGTTACGAACCAGGAAACCTCGTGGACTCCGAGCAAGGAAATTTTTTTAAAAAATGGCTTTAAGGAAATCGGCCATGCGCCATTTGGATTTGAACTGCTCGTTTTAAAATTCGATCGTTCCCCGGATCCTTATTTTCCAAATGATTGGGATGAACGGTTGAAACCTTTTCAAAACTTAACAATCCTTCGTACGCAGCAGTGCCCATTTATTGACGTCGCGACTGAAAACCTGGTTCAAGCAGCAGCCAAGCTTGGCGTCCGGGCGGATATCATCGACTTGCAAAACCGTGAAGAGTTGCTGAAGCTCTCCCCTACCCCATACGGCGTCTATGGCGTAGTGTTCAAACAGCGGTTCATTTCATTCCATCGGCTTACGGTCCATTCCGCGATGAAACGTTTAAAGGCGTTGGTGTGATTAATAGAACCCCTGGAGAGTGCTAATGGGTCGCATTTTGGGTAATATTTGAATGTAAAAACCAGGTGTA
The DNA here is from genome assembly GCF_003362805.1 of Neobacillus piezotolerans. Lineage (GTDB taxonomy): Bacteria > Bacillota > Bacilli > Bacillales > Cytobacillaceae > Bacillus_D > Bacillus_D piezotolerans. Next base: position 990,428 of record NZ_QNQT01000001.1, on the reverse strand, counting down.
TTAGGAACCAAAATGACGAAAAAATAACATTAAAAATAGCAGAAAAAAATGGTTCAGTATGAACTGAGCCATTTTTTATTTACTAGCTTTGGTTTTTAAAAATAATGCTATTACGAAAGAAACTATTGTTGGAACACCAAAAAAAACGCCTGTTGTTAACAAATAAGCAGAAAAAGGCGCCGACCATTCCGGATGATTAATAAAGTTCCGATAATCGATATAAATCTTTATTAGCATCGCTACTAGCAATAAAATGGAAAGAGTTAAAAACGAACTCGATGCAATTTTAAGCTTATTCGCCAATTAAATTCCCCCTCTAAAAAAGTGTTAAAAAATGTTATTTGTATTTATTTTATCATATTAGTTAGTTGAAAATTCAAACTTTTATATTTCCCCCTTTCATGGTCAATAGCTTTGTATGCCAATAATATAAATTAATTCATAATAACCATTGTTAATAAAAAAAGCAGACAAGTCGCTATGCGAATTTGTCTGCTAAAAAAAATGTTATTGGAACTTCTTGGGCATTTATGCTCGTTAAATTTTCAATCCTTATTTCACTACGACTTTAGTTGCCGTCTTGGTTACTCCGTCATCTGTGTAAGTTACGGTCAATTCCTGGTCAGGCTCAGTGTTTTCAAGCTGCTTGAAAATGGTTTCGTCAATTTGCAGGGAGATCGCTTCACCGTTTTTGTCCGTTACCTCAATTGTATGGTTATCCGCAAGGCCGACATATGTGACGTCTTCTGTAACCGGTTCTTTGGATACGGCTTTGCTGTCGCCAGGCCAATCTACTGTTGTCACGGTTTTAAGCTCCTGGGTGCCCTTTGCTACCGGCCACACTTCAAGTGTGTACTGCCCTTTTTCAAGTCCTTTGAAGCCTTCCGAAGCATCGACTTCGACCTCAAGGCTGTCGGATGGGTTAACTTTCTTTTCTGTTAAGGCCTGAGTGAACATTTTATCTTGGGAGAACGTGTACACTACATTTCCGGAACTGTCCTTAATGTTGTAATCGAAAAATTGGGATGTGCCGTGTTCAAGAACGACTTCCTTGTCGCTTTTATTTTTCAGAGTAAGCTTGTATTTCAAATCGTCCTTAGAGCCGCTTTCCTGATTCAGTGAAGCATCCAAAGCTTCTTCGGGGTTGGCAGGAACCTCTTTATTCACAGAACCTCCAGTATTCACAGCTTTCTTCTCGGAACCTTCGTCTTTTGATCCGCAGGCCGCCACGCCGATTGCTAGAAGTACCACAGCCGCTGTTTTAAAAATTGTTTTCAACATGTCATTTACCACCCTTATGTGTTTGATATTATGTTAGACGGAAGCGACATTTTAAAGTTACATTCAAATAGCAAATTGAGTCTAATGGCCTTTTTTATTTCCATTCCCTTCTAAAGAAGTTTATAATAGTAAAAAAGCGAAGGGGTCGATTCAATGAAACTAAAATCCTTTATCGTAGCATTATCGGCACTTGTAGGTACGGCAGGCATCCTGTATTTAATCGGTCACATATTTGAAATTTCTCCGTTTATGTTCCATTATGATTTCACCTCGGATTCTGGCGGATTCAACATGGCAGCAGGCTCTTTTCTTCCGGTATTGATTGGGCTTCTCGCAAGCTTCGTTGCTGAAAAATACTATCTCCATAAAGCAAAAGCAAAACTTGGCTGATAGCGGCCAAGTTTTTTATGTGGGTGGAAAAATGGATTTTTCTTTTTTTAGCTGCCAATACGGTCGATTTGTTTTTTTCCTGCCGGTTTCACAGACCTGTATGCCCCAAATAGAAACACGGACATCGCGATTGCCCAGAAAACGCCGGCAAGCCCGATATTCAGGGACGCCTCCTCTGATTGCATCGCTGGCGGAACATCGCTCCTCACTACATTAATTGCTTCCAGGAGATAATAGCCCGCGGGCAAAAAGAAGATCAGAAAAAGAATGAACGGAAGCAGATTAACCGATTTGTAAAGGAACATTAACAAGATAAGCAAACCAATCGCTGTGGCCATGACGCCATAGAATCCAATTGCCAGCATCCCCGGCACTTCCTGCTCAAGATGCATCCCCATCCCTCCCTTCATTTTCCTCCATCTTACCAGATTTTTCTTCAACATGCTGAAACCTTTGCCGCTTTTCCCCGTATCACATTCAAGGAGGCGAGATAGTATGGAAAATAAGGGATGCATTAAATGCGGGAGCCGTAACGCCGCTTCAAAGGATGTTGCAATGACAGGCACCGGGCTTTCAAAAATGTTCGATATCCAAAAAAACACATTTACCGTTGTTTATTGCCAAAACTGCGGGTATTCCGAGTTTTATCACATGAATACAAGTACGGGGTCAAATCTCCTTGATCTATTCTTTGGCGGTTAGCCTGAAATTCATTTTTTTATAATAAAGGCTTTCCAACTTGGGAGGCCTTTTTAGTTTTGTTTTAAGTTGTATTGAAAAACCTAAAAACCCGATTCCAGGGATACGGTTTTCTTATTTGTGGTTCGTCGTGGTCCATGATCATGCATTAAACTGCATTTTTAAAAATTGGCTACTCAGGCCATGCCATCCTTCAAAATCGTGCGGATGTCCCTTTCCGTCATTGCCACTGCCTGTTTAAACGTATGGACGTTGTTCTTTTGCCAAAAATCAAAAACCTTAAGCAATGCGTTCCGGTCAAATGGTTTGCCCGCGAACGTTTTATAGAAATATATCAGGAGTACATTGATAATTTCCGGATGCTTCTGATTTTTGGCGAGCACGCGTCTTAGAGCAAGCAAATCAAGGCCGCGCACTTTTCCGCCTGTCACGGTGTGGAGCACCTCAAAAGGCGATGAATGCCTGAATTTTTCATATAAGTAAATCTCTTTTTCTTCGAGTACCATGCCCGGCTCCCTCACAATACTAAATCGCTTTATACCCCAATTATAAGCCGGACAAGGGCAGGTTCCTATACAACTATAGCAGTTTTTCACTACTACCTAAGTAGTAAATATTCAATGAATCCAGGGACGTAAACGATGCTCCATATTTAGACAAGAAAACCGCCCGTGAAAGTGTCCCGGGCGGCAATTAATGCTTTAATTTCAATATCCCCAATCATCGACTCGCCATTTATCGGTTTTGCTGTCCCTGATTACGATCCAGCTCCAACCGGTGTGGGTTGAATTAGGCTCAAGAGTTGCATCGGCTCCCCAAGACCTAACTTTGAAATTTGAAAACAGCACAATAACATTTTCCGGTTCAACACCGTTTGATGCTCCCCTGCCGCTTTTCATATAACCTTCAATATGCGCATTGGATTCCTTCTCTGAATACCATAATTCCATAAGTTCGCCACCCTTGAAGTTCCAAAATTTGCGCTTAACAGCTTTGACGGCATCCTCTATTTCAGTGGTGGTGTACTTTTCGGATTTTTCGATGGTAACCTTCACATTATGGGTCTTACCAATTTGTGTATAAAACAATAGTGCAAATACGGCCAGAACCAAACCAGCTATCACTCTAGCTCTTTTCATCATGGACCCCATCTCGGTTTTTCCTTATTTTAACATACGGACCCCTTAAATGCCGAGTTTTTGGCTATTCCTCCTCACCAACTCTAGCACCCGGCGCTGTATAACTATCAAATTTTTCTTTATCATCGAGGCTGATCCAGGCGGCTTCCAGGATGTCGGTGTTTGCCTCGAGCTCCTTGTCCACTTGAAGGCAGCCGCCGATCACTTCGGCTTGGTAAGTATACTTCGAGCCATTCTTTGCGAGCAGTTTAATAATCTCGACTTCATAACCCGTTTCTTCCCTTACTTCCCGTATGCATGACTGCTCGGGGGTTTCATTTTCTTCAATACCGCCGCCGGGGAAGTTCCAGACGATATCACCGCGCTGGACATACTGCCTAACCATGAGGACTAGTCCATTTTTTAAAATCACACATTGTGAAATCATTTTCGCACCTGCCTTGTGTTCTGGTTAGAGACGTATTCTTCAAGCAGTTCCCTGAACCAAAGCACACACTGATATGTATTTTTCCAATCTGTTTTGTCCTCGATTCCCCAGCAGGCGTATAAGGTCGCCAGTGAAACGGCTGCTTTTAAAAGCAGTATCCGGTCCATTGAAACCTCGCTGCAAATCAAGTCAATTCTGCGTTTTAACAAGCCTTTTGGATCGGGCTTTTCATTTACATAGTTTACAAGAAAGGAGATGATATCATAATACGGGTGCCCGATTACGCCTTTCGGATCAATCGCCACCCAGCCACGGCCTTCAGTAAACAGGATGTTCTCATGATGCAGGTCGCCATGGAGAAGCTGCTCATCACCTAATTCCGCGAACTCCTTGAAAATATCTCTGGCGGTGTCGACTGCTTCAAACGGGATCGGCTCCCCGCCTTCCGGGAACATTGCTTTGTACCTGTCGAGCCCGTTTTTCCAATCCATGATTGACGGGAATTTCCCTCCATCGGGAATTGGTCTGCGGATTTTTTTCCATACGTTGATATACTCCCTTGTGACCTGTTCCTCGTCCTCAATGGAGGACAGATCACGGCCAGGGATTAGCCGCTCAAGCAGCATGGCGCCGTTTTCCGCATCTTCGGCGAGCAGGTTTACAAAGGACTCCCCGTTGTATGCCTTCACAGCCAGGACTTCGTTTTCGAAATCCGAATTAGGAACGCCAAGCTTCAGGATGACCGGATTTTCATGCGCGTCCTTCGCCTTTGCAACATAGTTATAGGAGAGGTTCGGAACGGGCCCTTCGATGGCAAGATTCCATTTTCCCGCGTAATGGCTGATTTTACCCTCTAGTTCGTCGAGCCATTTTTCCCCTTTTTCCCCGAACGCCCCTGTGATCTTCCTAATAAAATCCTCTGGCAAGTCCAACTTTTTATTACTCATTAACGACTCTCCCTTTGAATGTTCAATGCCAGCCGCCATAGTGGACAACTACGTCCACATATGGCGCCTGGCAAGTTTATTTCTTTTTCCAATTGGGGTTTGCGGCTTGGATGAATTGTTCAATTTCGTCTGGCTGGAGCTGCCCCTTGATGATTTCGTAATAAGATTCATTTATTGTAAGCGGATCGGTGAACGTGATGGTCATGAGTTTCTTCTTTCCTTCATAAAAATCGGCAGCCTGGAGCCAGCCTACACTTGGCTCATGTTCTTGCTCTTTTTTCACGACATAGCTGCTGAGTTTTTTCACAAAAACGTCTATTTTCCCTGCCTCTTCGAGGGTAAATGGTTGATTCATTCCCCTTCCGTCACGGAAAATAATTTTTGTGATGGTGCCGATATCCTCCCCTGTTGCTTCCTCAATGGACATTTGTTTATTTTCCGCTTTTCCTGTGGCAATGAAAAAAAGCAGCAGCGCAATCAGAATAGCGACAAGGACCACAAACCATTTTTTGTTCAGGAAACTGCCTTGGTACGATCTTTTTCCCAAAAGAATCCCCCCATTTGGCATTCAATTCACTCCTTATCGTACTATTCACCAATTGACTTCTGTATTCCTCCGTTTTTATAGGACAAGTACCATCAGGTCTTCACTATAAAGCGTTCCATCCAGGTTCAAGGCCGACTTGTCGACCCCATACGTAACGAAACCCATCGACTCGTACAATTTTTTCGCAGGAATGTTTGTGGACGTGACGGCGAGATAGACGTGGGTAACCCCCTCCATCTCCCTGGCCAAATCAAGTGCGGCGCTGACAAGCTTTTTGCCCGCACCCGACCTCCTTTGTTTGGGGTCAACGTACATGGCAACAAGGTTCACCCGGTGCATAAACTTCTTTTTCGTCTCCGGGAAAAGTGTCACCGTTCCCGCCAATCCGCCGTCGATAAATGCTCCAAGTGTCACAGCCGGGCCATTCCTGAATCGTTCTTCAAATAACGAAAGCGGATATTCCAGTTCTTCCTCGTAGCTGGAGCCAAACGCATCCGGATGGTTGCGCAGCGCCTCCAGCCTAAGGGTTCTGTACATTTTTGCATCTTGCGCGTTTAATTTTCTTATCTCCATTAACAGGCCCTCTTTTCGTAAAAATACATATATCTAGCAGTTTACATCCCATTGTTATACAATTTTTAGTATTAAGACAATTTTATGGTAGATGGGGAGAGAGCACAATGGCTAGTGTGGAAACTTTTTTGCAAGAGCTCAACGGGGAAATGCAATCACTTTTAAAAAATGTCACTGAAACAAGCTGGATGGCCCAGACGACGGGAGACCCGGAATGGGCAGAAAAGCTGACAAAAGCAAGCACGGCGTTCAGCTTGTTTTTCGCAAACAAGGATACATACGAGAAAGCACAGCAATTTTTAAAAGAAGAAGGACTTACCGATGTTCAGAAGCGGCAGCTTGAATTGTTAACGAACAGCATGAAGCGGAACCAGCTTCCAGAGGAAATCCTCGCCGACCTGTCGAAGCGTTCTTCTGAATTGAATTTGCGCTTCAACACATATTCGCCGGAAGTTGATGGCAAAGCATACTCAGCAAATGACATCCGCGATGTACTGACAAACAGCGAAGACCAGGAGCTCCGAAAAAAGGTGTGGTTCGCGAGCAAGGAAGTTGGCCGTGAAGTCGTAAAAGATTTAATCGAGCTTGTAAAAAAGCGGAACGAATCCGCACGCATGCTTGGCTATAACAATTATTACGAAATGGTGTTCGAACTCCAGGAGCTTGACCAAAATGAAGTGATGGGCATTTTCAAGGACTTTGTGGAGCAATCCGATGCTACCTACCGTTCGATGAAAGCGGAACTTGATGGCCGGCTGGCGGAGAAATTCGGGATTGACGCATCAGAAATCCGTCCGTGGCATTATGTCGATCCATTTTTCCAGGAAGCTCCACCTTCCGACGCGACAAATCTTGACCGTTTTTACAAGGGAAAGGATCTTGTGCAGTTGACGTCCGACACGTTTAACGCGATGGGAATCGACATTACCGACCTTTATGAAAAGAGTGACCTTTACCCGCGCGAAAAGAAAAACCCGACCGCGTTTTGCACCGACATTGACCGCTCAGGCGACGTCCGCGTTCTGTGCAACCTGACTGAGACAGCGTACTGGATGGAGACGAATCTCCATGAATTCGGTCATGCCGCCTACTTTAAGTATATTGATTCAAGCCTTCCGTTCAGCCTACGGTCATACAGCCACACGCTGACGACCGAAGCAATCGCGATGCTTTTCGGAAAAATGGGCAAGGACCAGCGCTGGCTTAAGCGTTTTCTCGGCCTTGATGAGGCGACCGTTTCCGGACTCGCGCCCGAGCTTGAGAAATACCAGCAGTTGCAGATGCTGATTTCCGCGCGCTGGATTATTACATTCGTCTTTTTTGAAAAAGAGCTTTATGACAATCCGGACCAGGATTTGAATTCTCTATGGTGGAAAACCGTCCAGGAAATCCAGCTAGTCACTCCGCCGGATGATGCGGACAATCCTGATTGGGCGGCGAAAATCCACTTCACGCTTGCGCCGGTTTACTACCATAATTACGCTTTGGGTGAGTTGACCGCTGCCCAGCTGCAGCGTTACATCGAGCGGACCATTTCTGAGGATTTCTTCACCGAGGAAACCGGCAGGCTGTTAATTGAAGAGTATTTCAAGCCAGGCGCCCTTTACTCCTGGAACGAAAAAATCGCCCGCGTAACAGGCGAAAAGTTGAATCCTCAATATTTTGTTGAGCTGTATTGCTAGAATGAGATTTTAAGTTGTTTTGTGTATCCCCCGGGCCGGGTTTGGCTCGGGGTTTTTGGAATTGGCGTGGTTACTCTTGTATCGAAGTTGCGTTGCTTGATGAGGGGTCCGTTACTCCTGATTCTTATAATTTTAGGCATTACTATAGCAAGGTAATCTGCCTTTTACATGGAATTCTAAAATTGCTATCAACTGATATTATTTAGCTAGCAGTTGATATCCCTTGCTGCGGCAATGTTTTGAGCTCCCTCGCCTTTCTATATAACCTCTCGTGCCTTTGTTGACACCTTTCCGTATTTAAACTAATATTTGTCAACTGGATATCTCGATTTTCTTTCATAGGCATAAATTTTTCAAATCTGGTCCGTATTTGCTTGAACTCAAAAGTTCACTCATTGTTTTCAATGATGTAAGTTAATTTAGCAATCTTGCCGCATTCCAATGCAGCCCAAATAGTTTTACCATCGAAACTTGAAATACCATGTGGTTCGGCATTTTCGCTGTGAATGGGATATTCCTCAATACTATTATTGTTTTTAAGCCTTCCTATTTTATTAGCCCCCCATTCCGTGAACCATAGATCAGTTCCTGCTCCAGCAGTAATTGCGTGAGGCCGTGCGTTTGGAGTTGGAATGTCGAATTCAGTGATTTCCCCCGATGTAGTTATTCGCCCTACCTTATTACCGATAATTTCCACAAACCATAGTGCTTCATCGTTTCCTTTTGTAATTCCTACTGGACCAGATGCAGGTGTGGGTATTTTAAACTCCGAAATTTCACCGCTTACTGTGATTCTGCCAATGGCATTGTTTTGATTCTCTGTGAACCACAGTGCATTATCAGGACCCAAAGTGATAAATGAAGGGAAGGACCCTTTATTCGGCAGCTCATATTCACGAATTTTACCGTCGTTCGTTATACATCCAATACGGTTGCCACTAATTTCAGTAAACCATATATCCCCACTTGCCCCTTCTGTAATACCATACGGTCCCGAATCTGGGTTAGGTAATGTATATTCCTTAATTATGCCCGATTTTGTAAGCCTTCCTATTTTGTTGGCTGCATTCTCAGTAAACCAAACTTCACCTTCCGAAGATACCGTTAAACACATGACTTTTGCAGCTGATGTCGGCAACGGGTACTCTCTAATTTTTCCATCTACATTGATACAACTTATCTTATTTGCCTTATGTTGAGTGACCCAGACTTCCCCTTTATCCGAAACGCTTACCCCATATGGTCCAGTATCAAGACTAGTAAGTTCTATTTCTTGTAATTTCATTCCGTTCCCTCCAAGCTAAATTATATTTCAAAACAAAAAAAGCCTCTTATCTCGTTTTTTGAGACAGGAAGCAATGTAGCGCTATTTAAGACTTGAATAGATTTGACGAGTTCAAAAGTCTATTCCAAAGTCAAATAAGCACATCCCATTAATCCTATCTCAGAAAAACAATCGATAACAAATAGAGTCCATTCTAAACCATTTTGAAAAATGAACCCAAAGGTAAGCGATCGATTTCTTCTAAATTAGGATTAAATGATCATGTTCTTTTTTCACCCTTTCGATTATTGATTTAACCATAGGGTAAACGTTCTGAAAAGTCAAATAACATTCCAGCAAACTATTAAAAAAGAGCACCCCGGCCCTCCAAGCCAGGATACTCCTCAAATCAAAAACTAGACTTCCCTCCTAAGCGCGCTCAACACATCAACCTGAGTCGCGCGCTTTGCAGGACGCATGCCCGACAGGATGGTCACGACATAGCAGATGACAAAACTTATTACGGGCAGCGACCATGGGATGCTGCTGAACGTCAGCCCTTCCGGCGGAGTTTCTCCGAATGCCTGCTTAATGATGAGCGGCAGGCCGAAGTTGACGGCAAAGCTGATCAAGTAGGCAACCGCCGTGCCAATCGCGGCGCCGATAATGCCGATGTAGCTGCTCTCCAAAAGGAAAATGCTCTTAATGGTCTTCGGATTCGCGCCAATTGCTTTCATGATGCCGATATCTTGCGAACGCTCGGTGACGGCCATCGTCATTGTGTTGTATATGCCAATGGACGCTATCAGGACTGCGATAGTACCGATGAAAATCAATCCGGCCTTTACAATCGTGAACATTGTGTTTACATTTTTCAGTTCACTCACGACCGAATAGACAAAATAATTCTCTTTCTCCAGTTTGTCTGATATCGCCTTTACGGCTTCAAGATTTTTCGCATAGAGCTTCACTTCATCGTAAGAATCCTCCGGCCAAGGCTCAATCTCCGCATTTGGATTGTTCGGGTCCGTCAACATTCCGCGAGGCGTTCCGGTGAATTCTTCAATTTGCTTCATGAGTCCTTCCGAAATGAAAACGGTCCTGTCAAACATCCATTGTTTCGATGGCTCTTTCCTAATGCCGGCCACTTTTACCTCGAACGGCTTCGTCACTTCTTTTCCATCCTCGAACTTCCGGACAGTCAGCGTCAGCGTTTTGCCAAGCAATGATTCGCCAACTTGGTACTTTTTCTTTATTTTCCCCTGATTGTCGTACAAGTCGCCGCCTTCAAAATTCTTTGGGACGAACCCATCGACGAAATTGTAGCCAAGGATTATTTCATTGTCTTTTTCGGCAACCTTGCCTTCGGACAATTCAAAGCCGGCTTTCAACTCCGCTCGCATATCGGTGACCACCGTCTGTGCATGTGCTTCATGGTTGCCATATTCAAAGTACCCGTCCTGCTGGAGATTTTTCCGCTTTGTTACAGCCTTTACGTTTTCTATTTTTTCAAACTTGGAAACATCCGCATCGGTTATATGATGGTTCCCGTCTTCGCTTTCCGACTTTCCGTGCACCTGTATTTCGGTGACAATCTGCCTCTCGGTGATTTCTTTCACGACTGATTTATGCAGCCCGAATCCGACCGAGGCGAGGACGATAAGGAACGCGCTCCCCATGGCAGCGGCCAAAATCGTCATGAACACGCGTGTTTTGCTTTTTTTCATATTTTGCCGGACGAACCGGAATTGGTCTTTCAGTTTCATGCGTAAACCCCCTCAAAAACCCTGCCATCCCTCAATTCAATTGTCCGATGCCCGACCCTTGCCACATGTTCGTCGTGCGTGATAATCAGGAAGGTAATGCCGAGTTCCTTGTTCAATTGTATGATGAAATCCAAAAGCTCCTTTTCCGTTTCGCTGTCCAGGCTGCCCGTCGGTTCGTCGGCCAGGATGATCGGCGGATTGACGACGAGCGCCCTGGAGATGCTGACACGCTGCTGCTGTCCTCCGGACAATTCGCCCGGATAATGGTCACGGTACTCAAGCAGCCCGACTTTCGCAAGCATCTCTTCGGTTTTCTGTTTCCGGCGCGATTCGCTCATCCCTTGCAGAACGAGCGGCAATTCGACGTTCTCGTATGCCGTCATGCTCGGGATCAATTGAAAGCTTTGAAAAATAAAGCCTAAATGCTTGATCCGGAAATCGGCGAACTTCGCTTCATTCAAGCTGGAAACCGTGGTTCCATTAATGATAATCTCACCTTGCTTCGGCCGGATAAACCCGCTCACAAGGTTCAGCAGCGTCGATTTTCCTGAACCGCTTCGTCCGACGATTGTTACGATTTCACCTTCCCCAACCGTAAGCGAAACATCCTTCAGGACAGGGATTATCGTTTTATTTCCTTTTTTCCCAATTTCGAAATCATGGGACAAATTTCGGATTGTTATCATAATGAATCTCCTAGTCAATTTTTTTAAAAATCATGCAGGCTGCTTTTCCAGCACCGTCTTTTTCAAATGGAGCCGGGCGCGGTACAGCCTCGTCCTCACTGTCCCTGATTTAAGATTCAGCCTTGAAGCGATTTCGTCCTCCTTCAACCCGTAATCGAACCGGAGCACAAGGACGCTTTGGTACTCCAAGCCCATCCGGAAGACGGCGCCCCGAACCTCATCCCTAAGCGCGAGAAATTCGATTTTCTTCTCGGTTGATTCAGCGGCTCCCTGTTCGGATATCCGCTGCTCCATGACCGTCTGGTCGGCAGGCACCCATCGCTTCCGTTTTTCGCCACGGACGAAATCGATCGCGGTCCTACGCGTGACGGAACAAAGCCATGCGGCAATTTTTCCGGTATCCTGCACGGTACCGAGCTTTTTGTATGCTTTTAAAAAACTCTCCTGGACAACATCCTCGGCGAGGTGCAAATCCCTGGTGATGCTATATGCGATTTGTTGCAGCTTCACCGAATGCATGGAATACAGTTGCTCAAAATCCAGCTCCCTCATCCGGATGAACCCCCTTCCGTTTTTAAAAATATTCTCTTTAACCTATAAATCATTTATCAAAATGCTTCTTAATGAAATCCGGCACATTTTTTTCATCAATGGACCTCATTTCCTTCACCCCGTGGTGTTTATAAACAACAACCGCTACATAGCTATCATTCTCGTCCCAGCCCCGACCCGATTGGTCTAGAGCCTCCCGGATGTCCATTTTCTCTTTAATGATCAGCTTATTTAGGACCTGTTTCATCGGATCGTCGAACAAATCACCCGCAAATTGGCTCATCACTTCCCGGGAATTTTCCACAACGGCAATATAGTCTACATCGTCGGGAGAAATGCTTGCTTCCTCGAATAGCCCCTTCTCATCTAGCCAAGCGGCAAATTCGGTATAGGATTTTTTAAATTCAATCTGGACAACTCCCTGGTACGACTGGATTTCGATGTAAGACCTTGTGCCGACCGGGTCTTTCCATTCTTTATACGACTCGTTTTCGACTTCCTTTTTTAGGATGGACAGGGCTTCCTGGGCCTCACGGCTGTCGGAAATCATTACTTTTTTGTTTAATCCCACACCATCGGTAATAACGATTTGCCTAAGCGATGATTCTTTTATTTTGAAAATCGGATTGATGGAATGCTTGTATTCGCTTGTTAACTGTAGAGGCCTGAGCCAAGAGTCATATTCATCCGGGTTTATGTTGTATTCACGGACAAGCTTTCCGCCATTTTTCAGTTCGTACGTAAAGAAAAACGGCTGCGTGATCCGTGGATCCTTTCGGTTGGTTCTATTCCGTTCAATAATTACAGAATGAAGTTTCCTCGCCATTTCAATCGACTCTTCGCCCTTCAGAGGAACCGGGCGATACAGCTGATCCGTTTCATCCTGGTAGCTGACCACAAAATTTGAAACCATTACGCTCTTAATCTCATTTTTAGCGGGAATGCGCTTTTCATACGATCCAAAGGCCTGCAGACCCAAAATCATTAACGCGATTACGCCAGCGTAAATTGCAAATCCGCGAAGGTTATTGAAGACGCGCCATGTTTTTTGAAGAACCATTTCGGCGACAAAGTACCCAATGATTGCCCCAAATGCATAGCCAAATGCCATCCATCCAAACGTATGCTGGTAGTTGCCGAAATACATTCCACCAACCATCATTGTGCAGACGGTCACTCCGAATTTAAAAACAACTTTCAGCGAATCAAATGCGATCGCTTCCGAGGCGGCTTCACTTTTCCTTTTTTGATAGATGAATAGGCCGAGCACATACAGAACCGCCGATACTGCCAGATAGATTAGCACGTGCTTCCACCCGATATGCACAGTTGGATTTTCGAAGACGGTCAAATGCGTAAGCGGCGATAAGTATTCAATATTGCGGATTCTATAGTAGCTGCTTGGAAAGCCGTACAACAGCTCGCCAAGATTGTAAATGACCAAAAGAGATATCCCTGCCGGAAACAGCAGGAAAATATACGTTAGTACCGCCTGCACCGCGGAAATTCCTGTGACCATTGCGACAAAAACACCTGCTAGGTAAAAGACGAAGTTGAAAACAAGCGTCAGCCCCGCCCAAGCTGCAATATCTTCGACAGACATATACAAGTTCCAGCCATACATGGTGTGCAAGACCAGAATAATTGCCGCGATCAGCATAATCGGAAGCGCCAGGAAAACCAATCCCGCGACAGTATAGAAGTTATAAATATGCGCTCTTTTTACCGGCAAGCTGTGCATGAGATCCGACCATTGCCTGACGTGCAGGAAACGGTAAAGGAAAACCGACAGCAAAACAGGCGCGGTGACCATAAGGATGAATTGAATGCCAAATTCGTACAGGAACAAAGTTTCCCTCGGCGTCCATACGTGCATTTCCCTGTCCGCGTACAGCATCATCATCCGGATTGGCAGGATAAAGAGCAGGACGAGAAAATACACAATTGAAATCCAGCCGACACTTCGCCCAATCTGGAGGATCAAATCCTTATTAAACAATGACATTCTTGATGGCATAACCGATATCCCCCATTTCATAGATGAAAATTTCTTCAAGGGTAAGCGGAAGCCAATCGAAAATGACCGGGCTGGTCTTTTTGATCAAATCTACTATTTCGTCTTCGCTGCCCCTCACAATCAGGACCTGCACGCTGCCCCGCCGTTCGGAATGCAGCACGCTCAATTGTTCCGTCAAGCCTTCCGGGATTCCGTCCTTATATGCCAGTTGGACTTTGTGGATGTCCGATTTCAGGTCATCAATGTCTTTTTCGAGAAGGAGTTGCCCTTTATGCAAAATCCCAATGTGGTCGCAAAAATCCTCAATCTCACGCAGGTTATGGGATGAAACCAAAATCGTCATTTCCCTTTCGGCGACATCCTGGACGAGCAGGTTCTTCACCTTCCTGCGGACAACCGGATCAAGCCCATCCATCGGCTCATCGAGGATCAGGAAATCGGGCATCGTCGAAAGCCCCAGCCAAAACGCAACCTGCCTCTGGACCCCTTTTGAGAAGGTATGGATTTTTTTGTTCATATCAATCTCGAAAACTTCCTTCAATTTTTCAAAACGCTGCCCGTTCCAGCGGGAGTACATGCTCCGGTAAAAATGGGCCATCTGCTTCGTTGTGTACTGAGGCAAAAAGTACGGCTGGTCCGGGATGAAGAAAATCCTGTCCTTCAGTGCAGTGTTTCCGAAAACCGGCTCCCCGTCCATCGTCATTTCGCCGCTGTCCTGCTTGTATATCCCCGCCAGCATTTTGATGAGTGTCGTCTTCCCCGCTCCGTTCGAACCAATCAATCCGTATATCGAACCCTGCCTAATGTTCATGTCCACATTTTGGACGGCAGGCTGGCTATTGAATGCTTTTCTAATATGCTTTACCTGAATCATTTCAGTCTGCCCCCTTTTTGGCATCTGTCTCTACAATCATGGCCTGCAGTTCCTCCACCGTCACGCCAAGATACAACGCTTCTAAGATAAGTTTTTCCAGTTCCTGCTTCACCTGTGAAATCTTCTCCTTATCCATCCCTTTTGCAATCGGGTTGACAAAACTGCCCTTGCCCTTCAGCGAGTAAATGAACCCTTGAATCTCCAACTCGCGGTACGCCTTCTGGATCGTATTCGGATTAATTGTCAATTCCTGCGCCAGTGTCCGGACCGATGGCAGCTGCTCATCAGGCTTCAGCACTTCATTGACAATCAGCTCCTTCAGCTTATCGACGAGCTGCTCATAAATCGGCTTCCGGCTCCTAAGGTCAAGATCGAACATGATGACCCCCTATCTGTACTATGTGTACTAGGTGTACTATTACTCTTAATACAGTTGATTATATTCGATGGTTTGGAAAAAGAAAAGCATTTTGCGGAAAAAAATTTTGGGAGGCTTTCTGCCAAACTTTTTTTCCATTAAAAAAACCCCTATTTCTCTTTGAAAAATGGGTTCGATTTTGAAGTATAAATTATTAATTAACTTTGCTTTTCGCACAGAAATACACAACTAAATCAGCAGACACTTTAGCAGTAAGATTAGCACGAAAAAAGCTCCCAGCCATTAAGCTAAGAGCTTTTTTATAGTAGTGGGTTAGACATCAGCACCGATACCTTAAGTACATATTTTCACACTATTATCAAAGCAAAGGCTGCTACAAAAAGACTAAACTTTTCTTTTCTCAGATTCAAAGGGTTCTTTACTCGAATAAATATTATGGAAAAATCCTAAATACGGGATATCGTCTTCCAGACATTTTATGAGATATGACAACTCCTCATCACACTCCGGGTTTTCACCATTGTTCCGCATTACCTCAAATGCATCTACAATACTTTCCATGAGACTTACTTCGATAAATAAGGGCAACATATCCAACATCGATTTTTCGATTCCGGTCTCAGATTTGTATCCCTCGAGGACTGTTTCAAAATAATCATCCATGAACTTTTTCCGTTTATCGGGGTCTGGTTCATTTTGTATCCAGCCAACTCCGTTTGTCCAGAGACTTGCCAGGTCAAACATATACCAACAGTAGCATGAATTATCAAAATCATATACGGTTATTTGCCCGTTATCAAAATCTATCGAATAATTCCCATCGTTGTAATCAAAATGGACCATACCGAAAGACTCTCGGCTCATGTCCAATCCTTTTAAGGTTTTAAGGAGGTCTAACAGCTTCTCCTTCAGATGAGGTAACGAACCAGGTATCAGTTTCTCGATATATTCAGCATTGTATTTGTCAAAAAAACTATATCGACTATGGACAGGAGTATATCCTTTTGATATTTGGTGCAGTTTCCCAAGGACTTTACCGCAATTATAATAATATTCGGTAATTGGAACTCCTTCCCGATACCTATACTTATTTTCTACAAGCATTTTTCCTTTAGCCTTCTGAAATAAGCAGATAAAAAAGGTATGATCATTATGATTTATCTCTTCCAGAAAATTCCCGTTCCGGGAGTTGAGTACATCCGAGACACTTCCGCCATGTTCGAACAAATACCTGATATACTCAACTTCACCCAGAACATTTTCCAGGCTTCTGTCCTTTAAGAAGGCGATTCTGAGTATTTTTGAGTCGGTGCCCTCTTTCTCACAAGTATAAACAACATTACGCCCTCCAATATGTGCCTTGACCCGCTTGATTTCATAACCTTTCAAACCGTACAACTCTGATACTAACGGAAGTAAATATGTATCACAGATTTTAACAACCTCGTTATAAATCATCCATGTCCTCCTAATTTTATAAACTGGTTAAAAGTATTCTATAAATTCCTACATACCTCTTTTTGTCATTGAAATAGAACTAAACTGCTGCCCCTTTCGCTCAATAAGGATTTCAACAAAAGGTGCCTTAATCCTTCTTGGATCAAAGCACCTATAAGTTGAATAGGATTTATTCAGTTTTTTTTCCTACATACATAATATGTTCAGCTAAACTAAGAAAGTCCTCTCTTTCACATACCTTTTCTGCTAGATCCAACCAAGCATTTATAACTTCAGGTTGCTGTTCAAGTAGTTCTGGTTCACGAAGATATAAAAAACTTTCGCTGTTCAGTAAATGCAGTTTCTTAAGGTTAAATTGATTAAAAAACTGAAGTACATTTTTAGGAGAAATAAAAAAGTTATCTGAAAACCCTTGTCCAGCAAAATCTTCATCTTCGACTATTTTATAGAGTTGTGATTTTCTTTCTTTATCTAAAATAAATTCAGGGTTACGAATTAGATAGTCCCACACAAAGGCATAAGAAGATACAAATGCCACAAAAATGATTCCGTTTGGCTTTAACTTTTTTAAACATTCCCTAATAGTTTTTGCCCT
Source organism: Neobacillus piezotolerans (assembly GCF_003362805.1). Lineage (GTDB taxonomy): Bacteria > Bacillota > Bacilli > Bacillales > Cytobacillaceae > Bacillus_D > Bacillus_D piezotolerans. Next base: position 973,152 of record NZ_QNQT01000001.1, on the reverse strand, counting down.
ATCATTCTCGCTTCTCAGATGATACATAGGACCCATACATAGCACATAGTCAAATTGGCCATCCTCAATATTTGACAAATCACGACTATCAGCTTGCAAACCTTTAAGGGAGAGCCCAATTTCTTTTGCCTTATTCAATGCAAAATCTACATTCTTTTGTGAAAGGTCAGCCAATGTCACATCGCAACCAAGTTCAGCAAGAAAAAGTGAATACTTACCAGGACCGCCGCCGAGGTCCAATACTTTTTCATTAGGCTTAATATAACGGTTCATAAAGCGTTTACTAAGTTCAAACTCCACTTTATGGCGTTCGAGTCGCTCCCACTCATCATTTACTGTTTCATCATAAAATTTCCTTACACTTTCTAAATTATCCATACTAAATCTCCTTTCTAATTTAATTTATCTAATAAAAAAACTCCCGTCTTCAAGAAATAATTCTTGAGGACGAGAGTTATAACTTCGTGGTACCACCTCAGTTTGTTGATATGTCACCATATCAACCTTATCAGGTACATTCATACCCTATCCTTATATCGGAAGAACCCGTCTTACTATCCCTAATTTATCATTAGCTTGGTAAGAAGCTCCGAGGCTTTATTCATTAAGACGAATAATACTCCTTTTCAGCAGTTAGGAGCTCTCTGTAAATATTCTTTCTTAACTACTTTTCTCATCAATGCTATTAGTATAGAATTTTCTAAAATTATATATGTTATTCTTCCAAGTGTCAAAATATTCTTTGTTAATTAGCCTGCCCTGATAATGCAATAGGATTGCCAATTAGCCTTGTCGCTGTCCAAACAAAGTTATTGTCTTTTCCAGGAAATGGTCATATTATCTCCATTTAGAATCCGTTTGAATAAAGAATTAATTATTTTTGGTTATAACCACGTTCTCCATATGGCTGTAACTTTTCTAGCCATTTTTCTTCAAGAGCCATTAAAGCTTCTTTGTCGTTAAAATAAGGATCATCATTCTTTTTCAATTTTTCCAGTATGTCTATCATGAAAGCATCTTTTCCGTACTGGTTCCATTCCTTTTGCAGTTCTTTGTTGGGGGTATACCCATTTGTATCAAGCATGAATTTTATTCCGTTTAAGGTTTTTAAGTTTTTCGTACTTCCCACAAATATTTTATCGTTGATCGTATTCTTTATCTGAAAAATTCCTGGTTCAACGGATGTTTCCTTGTATTGTTGTTTCAACTCTTTTTTACGATCCATGTTTTTTCACCTACTGTTATCAATTTACTTTTTTAACCAATAACTGCTCCCATCCGATTTACGGTCTAAAAACCCGTATTCGACTAAATATCTCCTGATTAAAACATAATCCTCATAAATGCCTTTTAAAATTTGATTTAATTCCTGCTCATCATAAGTGTAATCCCTTTTTAGTTGGTTAGATATTTCTCTTAAGACCACAAGTCTTTGTTTTTCCTTTTGGGGAAACTTAGTCAATAATCCATCGGAGAAGTATTTATTAACCAATTGCTCTTGTTCATCTTGGGTAATGTCATATCTTTCATCTACCATTGTGGCGGTTTTATGCACGGGTACAAAAGCTGGTGCATATTCATCTTTTTCTTTCAGTAATTCCATCATAGCCAAAAAAGTTTTTGCCTGTCGTTCCTTTTCTTTTAAGGCAAAACGATGATGACGAATAGTAGAGGCGCTTCCAATGCCTAGTTCCATTTGAATTTCTTTGTCGTTTTTGCCCTGATAAAAAAGGGATAATAGATTCTTTTGATGTTCAGTTAGACCCGTGAGTTTCTTGTCCATGCCAAGTAAATATTCAAACACGGATTGGTGAGTATTTTCAATATGAATACGCATATACCTTTCGGCTTCGTACAATCTATTTTCATAAGGATAAACAATCCCTTTTTCTATTCTTTCACCACATAATAGACAAGTAAATGAATCACTTTCTTGAATAAACCCCCTTTTCAGCTCTTCCAAGGAGACACTCCAAAAGATATCTGATACTTCCATTGCAATAAGCACTTCCTATCGCTAAAAATAAACATATGTAAATTTCGTTTGTATATATACAAACACATTACATTATTGTTTATATTCAGTCAACGAAAAAACAAACAAATTATTATAAAATCTGTTAAGTAACAAACAAAAACAAATTACGTTTAAAAAATACATCTAAATTACAGGATGTAGGAACCGAAAATCTTTTTAAAATACAAAAAGGATAGATGAAAACAGGTATTTCAGTCCTGTTCATCTATCCTCTCTTTTTTACATTTAATCTAGTTATATTATTTAAAATTTATAAAGCTTCCAGATTAAATGCTTTTTGCCACAGCGCCTTCGCTTGGAAATTTGTGTTTCTGAATATAAAGGAGCCTGAAGGACAGCGCGATTCCGGCTGCCAAAAGGCCGGTTGTCAAGCCAATCCAGTATCCTGGTGCGCCTAGGCCAGTGTTATGCGCCAAAATGTATCCGATCGGCAAACAGACTAGCCAATAGGCAATCAGTGTCATGATGAAAGCGAGGTTCACGTCCTTATAACCGCGGAGCGCGGCAAGAGCGGTTACCTGGATTGCGTCGGCAATCTGGAAGAACAGCGCATAAATCAGGAACGAACCTGTCAAGGCGATAACAGCCGCATCATTCGAATAGAGGCCGGCGACCTGATCGCGGAAGAGAACGACGAGGGTTCCAGTGCTAGCCGCCGAGATGATTGCAAGGATGATGCCAAGCCAGCTATATGCCCGCGCATCCCGGTACCTTCGCGCGCCGACTTCAAAGCCGACGAGTACGGTTTGCGCCATCGAAATTGAAATCGGGATCATGTACAGGAACGAAACAATATTCAAAGCCGATTGGTACGCAGCGATCGTTGTGACATTGAATTTTGAAATGAGAATCGTTACGACGGCAAACATGCTCGTTTCAAAAAAGAGAGAAAACCCCATTGGAATCCCGATTTTCAGTATTTCCCCAAACCGCTCCCGTGAAAATTCCTTGAAATTGGCGAAAGACACATAGGCGGAAAAAGGTTCCTTCGTTTTTATGATAAAGGCGGTTATTCCCGTAATGACCCAAAACGTCACGGAAGTCGCAATCCCTGCACCAGCCCCACCGAGTTCCGGAAAGCCAAGATTCCCGAAAATAAGCACATAGTTCAGGAAGAAATTGACCGGCAGCGACATCAGCAGGATAACCATGACAATTCTCGTTTTGCCAAGCGCATAAATGAATGAACGCAGCACGTTGAAGATGAATAAAGGAATAATTCCAAACCCTAGATTAACCAAATAGTTGTGGGCTGTTTCATGGACACGCGGATCAAGATCCATCGCGTTTAACAGCGGATTCAGAACAAGTGCCCCCGCTGCGATGACAATCAGCGCGATCGCAATCGCAAGGTAAATGCCGTGTGAAAGAATTGAGGAAACCTCGTGGCCTTTCTTTTCCCCGAACTTTTGCGCGGCAATTGGCGAAACCGCGAGCAGGATTCCGCTCAGGCCGACGAAAACCGGATTCCAGATCGACGAACCGATTGCCACCCCGGCAAGGTCCGCGGGATTGTATTTTCCCGACATGATGGTGCTGAAAAACACCATTGAAAACATCCCAAGCTGGGTAATCAGGATCGGAATCAGCATGACAAAAATTAGTTTGATTTTTTCTTTCGTTGTAAAAGTCTGATACATCTCAATGCTCCTAAAATTACAATATTGCAGGTTAATCATTTAACCCATAGGATAGAGTATACCAGAGTTGGCGGAATAGGAAACATTTTGCTTCGGGGGGCGGGGTAATGTTTAAAAAAACTTTCTCTCAATGATGATCATTCTTGAGTCATCTTCATTCTTGTAAGGCAAAATATCCTCAAACTTTAATTTCCAGGCTTTCCAAATTGCTTAAAGCGTTGAAAACCGAATCGCCGTTGCTAAGTTGGTTTGGTTCTAAAATAATGTTAAATACCCCCACTAATTTTCCCGCAATTTGAAAGGGATAAGAAACTGAATGTCGAAATATACATTTAAGAATGTGGTTTTCCACTTCCGTTATAGGAGGAACCTATGGTCACATTGCACAGGTATTTCATTGGGAGTTCGTTGAGCTTTATGGCTTTTGTGCTTTCTGTTCCGTTACTTGATTTTGTATTGAGCATGCTTTATTTATCGAGTGGTTACCGGGTATTTTCCTTAAGTGTTTTATCCGTTTATTCTATCCCGTTCGTTTACGGTACTACTCTTGCCACCGTGCTTACATATTTACTTTTGAAAAAATATATCCCCCGCTGGAACTATATCACCCATTGTTTACTGGCTGGAATTCTATTCTCGATGCTATTTGGGCTGGGTCTTTTTGAAGAAAGCTTAACAGGTCTGCTGACGTTCCCGGGCACTTACGGAATCATGATTGGCGCCGTGATTTTCTCATTGGGAAAGTATATTCCTCTAAAAAAGTCCGCAGTTTTTGCATATTTTATCCCTCTATTTGCAGCGGCAGGTTCCATTATCTATGTAAATTTATCTTTTTAGTAATCGTTCATGCGCAATTGAAAACGTAATGTGTGGAGGTGCGAACATGGTTTGGGCAACTGTAATGCGGAAAGTTAAAGCCGGCTTGCTGACGATTCTTTTATCCAGCATTGCTGTCTGGTTTTATTTTTATAAAGAGATGGATATAGCCGTTATGTCGATGGTTCTTCTCGTCTTCGCCGCAGCCATTATGACATATGGGCTAGCAGCTGCTTCCTTTGCAGAATATATTTCAAGCAAACTTTCATCGAAAAAAATGGCCTTGCTGGCAAGGTTCCTGATGCACACTCTGTTCGGGCTCATCCTGATTAACGGTGAATTCTTGGTCGTATACAGCCTCGGCGCCTCGCTGATTTACTTTTGTGTGGATGAAATTCTTCGGGCGAGAGAAAATCACGTTGCGCAACATGATTTAATTGGAGAATAAGATATGGATTATAAGTACGATTTTTCAATTAAACAAGTTGGAAAGTGGCGGATGTTCAGGTTTTCAGAAGAAAATAGTTTGATTGAATATATGTTTGACGATATGCAAAGCTTTAGTAGCCCAATTTTTTACGAGTATTTTAATAAGGTCCTTGACGGGTCGAGTGAAAAGGAATCCATCGGAGGCAACATGGTGTACTTAGAGATTGGGAAGAATTTTACCAATATAGGTTTGGGGTTTACAGACGAAGTGCAGGCAGAGTGTTTTAATACGGTCGATTTGAAATCAATCATAATGAAATGGATTGATTTAAATAAAGAACTTTTCAGGTAAAATACAGTCCGCACCCACCTAGGGCAGCGGGCTGTTTCTTTTCGCCAGCTCAATGATCTCCTTCAAATCGTTCGTAAAGCCCTTAACAGCTTTATCCCCAAATACTGTGACAGGCACGCCGAGGTAGCCGTACTGTTCGACCTCCTTTTTAAAAAGAGGGTCCTCGGAGATATTCCGCGCCTCAAAAAGCACTCCTTCCTCCTCAAGCACCCTTTTCACCATTGTGCACTCGATGCAGTCATTTGTCGTATAAACGAGAACCTTGTCGACCATTGGAACAACTCCTGTTCTATTTGTCAAGTAATTTATTTTGAAAATTCACAAAATTTACACTTTTGGTAAGCGTTTTCACTGTTGTATACTTACAAAAATAAATATTTCTATAAAACATTGTTTAAATAGTGCATATACATTTAACAATGATAACAGATAAAAACAGCAAATGGGGGAAAACATCATGATTTGTTTTTGCGAAGAGCTCGATGATGAGATATACGGGCTTGGCGGGAAGGTTGTCATTTTGGAAGGCAGGGATACGATCCTGCAGGCATATGGGCTGAAAAGCGGCCGCTATTTGGAGCTGGCCGGCATTGATACGAGGCTTTTGACCATGTTTTATAAATCGATGATGCCGGGGATCGACTGGTTCATCGTAGTTTACGATTATAACCAATTTTGCGCGGACCAGGAAGTAAAAGAAGCGATCATCTGGCATGAACTCGGGCATATCGAAAATCCCGTCGAAAAAGACCAGCTGAGTGTGGAATGTGAAATCCGCTGCGACGAGCTGGCAATCATGCGCGGATACAAGGAAGGTATGCGTCGTGTCCTTGATATGACGCAAAAAATGGCCAGGGCGCTCAATAATAAGCTGCTCGATGATATGACGAGCGAGCGACTGATGAGGATTACCGGTTAATGATACGCGAAGCACAAGCCATACAAAAAATGCGGCGGGACTGTGCCTACTTGAAAAAGAGGCTGATTTCCCGGCGCATTTTTTCTTTGTTTTCGGCGAATTGTTTGTGCCGGTGGCCATTGCTGCCCGACGGATGCGGAAAGCCTGCCACTAAATGGCGGGTATCAAGCTGTCCGCTTTTGCCAAGTTCCTCAGACACCCGCAAGACGTTCACTCCGAGGGGGATGATGAGAGGCGCTTTTAAAACAGAATGGTCCTTTGCAAAATAGGTTTCAATTTGGAAACGGAGCAATTCTGTTTTCCAAGGGTCCGGCCTCGAACCGTTGTAATTTTTCCTGTCAAAAAAGACAGCATGCGGCAGGATGGATGCGGTTTGGACCAAATGGTTAGACGCGCCGAAAAGGTCCATAGTCGTTCGAATGCCGAGGTGGTCCGATAGGCCAAGTTCGTCAAGCATCGCAACGAGATTCTTGCGCATCGTCCCTTCAAAGCTTGAGCGTTTCTTTACTTCGTGGAGGATTTCCTCATCCCGAGTGTCCTTGCCGCGAAAATTATGGACAGTTTGGTAGGCGATCCGCATTTGATGCATGCCAGGTGTGATGCCAGCTATCAGGATTTTTGCATTCGTGTTTATGTATTCAAATGGCGCGTAATAGATTTCAAGCTTCCGCTGTTCGTCTTTTTCCAAAAGGAATTGCCCGCTTCTTAAGTCCTCGTCCCGCAAAGGGGATGGCAATGAAAAGATTTTTTGCTTATAAGTATTAAACTTTGATGTGCCAACAATCCCCATCCCAATCCCCTTTCCATGGTTTGAACATCTTATTGTTCCGGCGGGATCCAGCTTCCCTGAAGCTTGCGAAGCGTCACAATTTGTCCGATATGGTATGCGTTATGGAGAGAAAAATGGGAGACATGCTTCCACCAGTCATCCTCTACGAGTTTTTCCGGATCTTCTTCAATTACCTTCCTCCAGCCAGTATAAGACTTCTCAAACCTGGCCCTCGTTTTTAACCACAATTCCTCGGTTTTTTCCCCATCAGGAATTTGGAAAGTTTCATTATTTTTAAGTTTGGCAATTTCCCCGATTGCCCCTGGCTTATATCTTTCCAAATACACTTCGCTCCAATACGCAAGGTGCTGGACGATTCCAAATACCGAGTTCGCCTCATCTTTCGGAGACCAAAACACCCGTTCGTACGTTATTCCTTTTAACGCATCATCCAAGCAAGTAAACCAGCCGGATTCTTTATGTGCCGCGGCTAATTGATCCAATAAAACATCATTTGCCATTATCAAACTTAACGCCCCCTATTATGTGGTGGATTTACTTTAACATTCAGAAAATACGTTATGCACAATCCATCCTTAATATGCTTAGGGCCAGGAACGTTCTTACCAAATAGCAAACCCCCCGCTTACGGCGAGGGGCACATGTCAATTTACTAATTTAAAACCCATTCCTCGATTGCCTTCGCGACCCCTGATTCATTGTTCGTGGCCGTTACCCAATCCGCTTCATCCTTGATGACGGGCTGGGCGTTCCCCATCGCGACCCCGAGGCCGGCTTCCTTGATCATCATCATATCGTTCATGCTGTCGCCAACCGCCATGACATTTTCCATGCCGATTCCAAGGAACCCGCACACCTTCTTAAGAGCTTCTGCTTTATTGATCCCGATTGCGTTGACCTCGATATTGGTTGGGGCTGAGTTGCTGATCTCCAGTTCCTTTTTATCACGAAGCAGCTTCAAAACAACTTCCCGCACTTCATCATCAGGAATATCGAATCCGAACTTCAGCCACTCATGGTCGGCCAAATTTTCCGGCATCTCCTTTCGGTAAACCCGCTCCGTGCTGATTGCCCAGAAATGCGTATTATACTTTTTCGAAAGCCCGTACATCCATTCCATCAGCGGCAGGCTTACCGGATTTCGCTCGACAAGCTCGCCCTCAGGGCTCCAGATTTCCGCTCCGTTTATCGTAACAAGGTACGAAGACAATTCAAGGGAAACAGCATAGTCCCGGCATGTCGCCAAGTTGCGTCCTGTGCTGAGGACGACCTTAACCCCTTTCGCCTCCGCCTCCCGGATCGCCTTCTGATTTTCGTCCGAAACCTGATGGCCGTCATTCAAAAGGGTTCCGTCCATATCCAACGCTATTAATTTGATGTCCATTTTGCCCTTTTCCATATCTTACACCCCAAATTCTCTCTGTTGTTCTAGTGTCCATCTTAACACGTTCCGAAAGTCGATGAAATTGTTATGCCTAGGTAGACCGCTGCTCCCCTTATTCCCCAGCAGCTATCCTTGCAAACTCCTCCAGGGTGGTCGAATATTTCACATACGTCCGCGGAAGCTCATAATTCTCATTTGGCTTATTTCTTTTGACAAAAGGCCCCGGCGTTGTCGTCAAACCAAATTGGTAGTACTTTTTTGTTTCGTTGATCACTTTACGGTTCGCATTTCCGTAAGGATACGAAATCGCAATCACCGGCTTGCCGGTGATCCGCTCGATTTTCCGTTTCGATTCCCAAAGCTCATACTCGTAGTTCGCAATTTTCGTCAAATCCGGGTGGGTGGCCGTATGTGATTGGACCGAGAACATCCCGGAAGCCGCAAGCTGACGCAAATCCTTTTCAGACAAACGATTCCTGTTCCCAACAAAGTCCGAAATGATAAACAAAGTCGCTGCCGGCTGGAACGTTGCACCACTTATTTTTGAAAAAATGGTTGCCACACTCAGGTTGTTCTTATAGCCGTCGTCTATCGTTATGAAGATTGGTTTGGCAATCCGACCCGCTTCTTCCCAGCGTTCAAACGTTAGCGGTGTAAAACTGTTCGCTTTTAAGTATTCCATTTGTTTTTGAAAGTTTTCCGGCGTCACATATAGCTCCTTCTGCCCCGTGCCTTTGAACTCCGCGATCGAATGGTACACAAGAATCGGGATTTTCTTTTGCGCAAGTGTCGTTGCTGGAAACAGAATCATCAGCCAAGCCGTCAGTAACAGGATACGTTTTTTCATATGCATTCCCGCCTTTTTTCAAATAATATTTAGTGTTGTGCAGGAATCCAAAACTTATTAGGGAAACTATATAAAGAACTATTTTTCAAAGGAGTGAGCGTTTATGAAACAGGTGATTACGCCTTATTTGAGCTTTAATGGAAATGCAAGGGCCGCGTTGGAAAGGTACCAAGAGATATTCGGCGGTGAACTTGAGCAGCTAAAAACGTACGGGGAAGCAGATTTCCCAACCCCGCCAGGCGCCGATGACCTGCTGATCCATGGCCGCCTGCGGATCGGCGAGCTTGTGATCATGGTCTCAGACGCGGGCCCTGGCCGCGATGTAACAGCAGGGAACAATGTTTCGCTTGTCCTTGAATTCGAGAGCGAAGAAGAAATCAACAGCGCCTACGAAGCACTTTCGAGAAGCGGCTCTGTGTACATGGAATTGCAGGACACCTTCTGGGGCGCGAAATACGGCAAAGTTCGCGATGAATTCGGGATTATTTGGGATCTGAACTTTGAAAAAGGTCAGCAGTAAGGTGATGAAGAAAGAGGAAGCCGTTGGTTCGGCTTCCTCTCTTTTTAAGTTTCCATTGATTTCGGGAATCCGGGCATTCGTGACATTCAAACCGGGTTTGGACCTTTAAATGTCACGCAAATTGAGTTTGACTGACATTCAAACCGGGTTTGGACCTTTAAATGTCACGCAAATTGAGTTTGACTGACATTCGAACCGGGTTTTGCCCTTTAAATGTCACGCAAATGGTTGTTGACGGACATTCAAACCGGGTTTTGCCCTTTAAATGTCACGCGAAATTGAGTTTTAGTGCCGAAACACAAGATAAACGACGCTGGCAACTTTGCAAACTGGAATTCGACCCCATTTTTTAAATTTCAAGGTGAACGAAAGTCCAGACATCCACAACCCTAGCGCATCAACCTTTTTGATTAAAAAACGTTGTATTTCTTCAAACTAAAGCTTTTTCCAGCCGGCTTTTCGTAAAATTGCCCGTTTCTTTCGTATTGGCAATGTAGAGACTGTGTGGGGGAATCGCTTTGCTATATTATTTGGAGTCAATGTAATTTAAACCCCGCCAATCCCCTGATTCCGAACGCAAGGAAGGGACACTTGTAAAAGTGCCCCTCCCTCTGACCGACAACAGCCAGCCTTAACTTATCAACCTGTATTCCTTAGCCCCGCGGCGATTCCACTTATTGTGAGCAGCACTTGGGTCATAAGCTCCTCATCAGGCTCGTCCATTTTCCGAAGTTCTTTAATCAGTCCGACCTGAATGAAGTTGAGCGGGTCAACGTAGGGATTGCGTCGCTTGACGGAGTCGCGGATGTTCGGGGAATGGTCTAGCAATTCTTCATCCTCCGTGATCGCAAGCAGGATCTCTTTCGTCCGGTTGTACTCGTCCTCAATGTTGCCAAAAATCCGATCCCTAATTTCCGTATCCTCCACAAGAGCCGCGTATTGCCTGGCGGTCGTGATGTCCGCCTTCATGAGCGCCATCTGGAGGTTATCGATTGTCGAACGGAAAAACGGCCACTTTGCATACATTTCACGAAGCAACGCCAGGTTCTCTTCACTTTTACTTGCAAAGCTCTCCAGCCCCGTGCCCGCCGCATACCAGCCCGGCAGTAGCTGCCGGCTTTGTGTCCAGGCGAATACCCATGGGATGGCGCGCAGGTTTTCGAATTTGGCGCTGTTTTTCCTCGCCATTGGCCTCGAACCGATGTTCAGCTCGCCAACTTCATGTAGAGGCGTCGCCTCATTGAAATACGTCAGGAAGTCCTTGTCCTTGAAAACAAGCGCCTGGTATTTCGACAGCGATGCCGCAGATATTTCCTCAATCGCGCGGACAAAGCGCGCATCCCGGATTTCCTGTTCGGATTCTGTTGAAACGTGGGCCGCGACTTCGAGCATCGTCGACGTTGCCTGTTCAAGACTCCTGTAGGCGATGTCCTCCAATAGGTAACGGGAGGAAAGCACTTCCCCTTGTTCGGTAATCTTGATGCCATCGCCAAACGTTTCCGCTGGCTGCGACAGCAAGCTTCTGTTCAACGGGCCGCCCCCACGGCCAAGCGAACCGCCGCGCCCATGGAAGAATTTCAGACGGATGTTATATTTCTTGGCCATTTCATGGATTTCAAGCTGGGCCTTGTACAGCTTCCAGTTGGCGGTTAACGTGCCGCCGTCCTTGCTGCCGTCCGAGTAGCCAAGCATGATTTCCTGTTGGTTCCCTAGCATTGCTAAGTGATTCCGGTATACCGGCATATTGAACAAGGTTTCAATGATTTTCGGTCCCGCGGTCAGGTCATCGATTGTTTCTAGCAACGGCCCAACATTTAAATAGGACTCGACTGTACCGTCGGCATGCAGCCTATAAATGCCCGCTTCTTTTGCAAGGACAAGCACCTCAAGCAGGTCGCTTACAGACTGGGTCATGCTGACAAGGTAAACAGTGATCGCCTGCCTGCCGAACTCTTCGTGCGCCTTCTTAATTAATTGGAATACATTGACCATTTCTTGCGTTTCTTTTGAATAATCTTCGTTTAAAAGCAAAACCGGCCTTGGGTCTGCGAGCAGCCGCTGAAGTAGTTCCTGCTTTTCCTCTTCGGTAAGCGATTTGTAATCCTCCGCGATGCCGACCTTCCGAAGAATTTCCGTCATGGCGGCTTCGTGCTCTCCGCTATGGTTTCGGATATCAAGTGTCGCAAGATGGAAGCCAAATAGCTTCACCTGCCTGATCAATTTTTCCAAAAGCTTCAGTTCATGGTTTGCCGGGTGGTGCTGGTAAATACTGCGCCTGATCATTTCAAGGTCGGCGAGCAGCTCCTCAGGCTGTTTGTAGCCTGTATCATCCTTGCCAACCTGGCGGACGCGTTCAATTATGATCGCGAATTTCCTGCGGTATTGTTCCTCGGCGACATTCCAGCGTTTGTCCTCCGGCAAAAATTCCTCTTCATCCCGAGCGACCGATTGTATTAACTCATCGCTTACATTAACTCGGGAAGTCGATTGGCTGAAGCGCCTCATTAATTCGACCAGCACTTCGCGGTATTTTTTTAGTACAAGCTTCCGCTGCCTGATTAGCGTTTCCCACGTCACATCGGATGTGACATGCGGGTTGCCGTCACGGTCGCCGCCAATCCATGAGCCAAAGCGGAGGAATGTCGGAACTTTCCACACTTCTTCAGGATATTGCTCCGCCAGGCTTTCCTCGACCTCCTGATGGATTTCAGGGAGTACGTTAAAAAGTGTATGATCGAAGTAATAGAGGCCATTCCGCACTTCATCGATGACGGTCGGTTTCCTGTCACGGAGTTCATCTGTCTGCCAAAGGGCCGCCACCTCGTTAAACAGGCTGCCTTCTATCTTTTTACGCTCTTTTTTTGACAATAGAGGATTTTCGAGGCTCTTAAGGAGGTCGGCAATCCGCTTCTGGATTTCGAGGATGGACCGCTTAGTCGCTTCGGTCGGGTGCGCGGTGATGACGAGTTCAAGCGACATTCCGTCGAGCACCTTTTTAATGACCTCGGCGCCGATGCTATGCTCCCTCAATGAATGGATTGCATTTTCAATCGAGCCCGGCTGCTTGTTCGAATCTTCCTTCAACTGATATTCGCGGCGCCTCCGGATCCGGTGGTTCTGTTCAGCGATGTTGATTAAATGAAAATAAACGGAGAAGGCCCTGATTACCTGCTTCCTCAATTTCGGATCCAACCCGGAAATTTCCCGTTTCACGCCTTCATATATTTCATTCTCGAACGACTCGCGGAGCATCTTGAATTTTAGCCTGAGTTTCTCAACCGTTTCAAAGAGTTCCTGCCCGCCGTTGTACAGAAGAATTTCCCCAAGGATATTCCCCATCATTTTGACATCCCGCCTTAGCGGAAGGCTGCTGTCATTTGCTTTCAAATCTGCCATCGTCTCACCTTCCTACACACTGCATTACAAAAAGTTTTATATTACTATAGCATGAAAGTCCATTTTTGTTCATTCATTAACATATCACTAGAACGATTTGTTAATGAACATTTTTTAAATAAATAAAAAAGAACTCTCAATATTCATTGAAAGTCCTATTTATGAGGCCGAATTTTAACCTTTTTTCCTTATCTGATTAAGTGTCAGCACCAAGCCGGTAAAACCTGCAGTAAAGGAAGGCGGAAGGCTCCATAATAGATAATGCCATTGTCCTGTAACAAGTGAAACGAAGAAGAATAATAATGGAAAGCCAATTAAAACGATTAAGGAAACAGATAAGGCGATTTTAGAGTCTTTCTTCATAGGAACTCTCCTCATTCCAATCCCTCTCTAGGGGAAAAGTTGTCCCGCGGACATTTGGCGATATTTGTTAATTTAATGGTATCATATGTATTCAATCCTAGAAACAATAAATTAGCATAGTAAAAAGGCAAGGAGCCTTGTAAACTCCTTGCCTTTTCGATGGCCTTACTTTTGTCCGTACGTTTTGAACTTATCAGCGAGTACGGCCATTTCCTCTTCAGGCAAGAGGACCGGTTCGCCAATGGCTTTCGTCTGGTAGTAGATTTGGGCGCAAAACTCAATTTCTTCAGCGATCGTAAACGCGGTCGCGATATTGTTCGCGCCGGCGATTAATCCGTGGTTTGCGAGCAGGACCGCGCGACGGTCTTCCATCCCTTTGAAAGCCGCTTCGGCGAGTTCCTTCGTCCCGAAAGTCGCGTATTCCGAGCAGCGCACATTTGGCCCCGCGTAGGCAACGAGATAGGAAACAGCCGGCAGCTCCCATCTAAGCGAAGCAATTGTTTTCGCGAACGGCGAATGGGTGTGCACAAGCGCGTCAATGTCATCCCGTTTCCGGAAAAAAATTAAATGCATTTCCAGCTCGCTTGACGGATTGCGGGCACCATCGACTACTTTGCCATCAAGATCCACAACGACGATATCTTCCGGCTTCGTTTCAAAATAATCCAGTCCGCTCGGGCTGATGGCTGCCAGGCTTTTTTCTCTGTTAAAAATCGAGATGTTGCCGCCTGTCCCTTTTGTCAGCCCGCTTGTAATCAGTTTTTTTCCGTATTCAACGATTTGCTCTCTTTCATTTTGAAGCAGCATGCGGAATCTACCGCCTTTTTAATAGGATAAGATAAACGTTTTGCATGGCCCAGCGGGATTAAAGATGGTTTCAGCTGGTGTGGGCCAATTTTCCCAAAAGAAGGTTTAGTCTTGAAAAATTTTTTTCAGGTTTTCTTTGTACGGCGCGCGGACAATGCCTTTTTCGGTGATGATGGCCGTTACGTTCTCGTGCGGCGTGACGTCGAAGGCAGGGTTGTAGACCTGTATGTCATACGGCGCGGAGAATTGCCCGAAACGGTTAATGACTTCGTGGGCATGGCGCTCCTCAATCGGGATGTCCTTGCCGGTCTCTGTGCGCATGTCGATTGTCGGTGTCGGCGCGGCGACATAGAACGGTATGCCGTAGTGTTTGGCGAGGATGGAAACGCCAAGCGTACCGACTTTGTTCGCAACATCGCCGTTCGCTGCGACACGGTCGGTGCCGACGATGACGGCGTCGATCTTACCCTGTGACATGACAACCGCAGCCATGCTGTCGGTGATGACGGTTACATCAATCCCCGCTCGCTGCAGTTCAAGCGCGGTCAAAGTCGACCCTTGGAGGCGCGGCCTAGTTTCATCAGAAAACACCTTGATGTCCCAGCCCTTTTCCTTCGCGAGGTACATTGGCGCGGTTGCGGTGCCGTACTTCGTTGTCGCAAGCGCACCGGCGTTGCAGTGCGTCAGGAGGCCCATTCCGTCGTTCATAAGAGTAAGTGCATATTCACCGATTTTGCGGTTGATTTCTTCATCTTCCTTGTGGATGGCAATCGCTTCTTCAAGCAGTTTCGCCTTGATTTCGGGGATTGGCAGGTTCTTTAGCGATTCAGCGGCGTTCTCCATCCGTTCCAGCGCCCAGAACAGGTTCACCGCGGTCGGGCGGGATGTTGCGAGGTAAGCGGAAACTTCCTTTACTTTTTTCGAAAAAGAATCATAGGAATCTTCGGACGCATCTTTGATTCCTATGTAGAGACCGTATGCGGCGGCGACTCCAATTGCCGGTGCCCCGCGAACTTTCATCACCTGGATTGCGTCCCAGACGCCTTCAGCGGTTGTAAATGTTTCATATACTATTTCATTTGGTAAAAGAGTTTGATCAATCAGTGTGAGTCCATCATTTTTCCATTCAATCGTAATCAACGGTTCAGCCACGCCGAATCCCCCTTTTGTCTATCATGAATGCTTATTTGCAACTTTCACGCTCCGCATTCAGTCTAACACCTGCAGGTTAAAGTGGACAAGCAAAAATGCGACAGTTCTCTTTTGACGTGAAAATACGAACAGTGCCTGTCACTACCCGAATTTTGTCGAAACTGCATTAGAGATCCAGTGACTGTTTTGACCTTAAATGTTCACCATAAGGATATTATGTTAACATGCTTTAACTTCTATTTTTAAAACTTTCCTCCTTTACATAAAAATTCCAATGTAGTACGTTTATTACGTAAATCGAAATAAATAAGGAGTGATTGGGATGGAATACCGCAGGTTGGGGAAAACCGGGCTGAAAGTTAGTGAAATCAGCCTTGGGAGCTGGCTTACGTATGGAGGATACGTTGAGGAACAAAACGCGGAGGCGTCGATTGACAAGGCGTATGAGCTTGGAATCAACTTTTTTGATACGGCCAATGTTTATATCCGTGGCGCGGCTGAAAAAGTGGTCGGCAAGGCGCTGAGCAAGTATCCACGTGAATCGTATGTGCTTGCCACGAAAGTGTTTGGCAAAATGGGGGAAGGCCCGAATGATAAAGGCTTGTCGCGGAAACACATTATCGAACAGGCGAACGCCAGCCTGAAGCGGCTCGGCACCGATTATGTCGACCTGTACTATTGCCACCGCTATGACCAGGAAACGCCGCTCGAGGAAACGCTTCGCGCGCTGGATGACCTTGTCCGCCAGGGTAAAGTGCTTTATATCGGCGTCAGTGAATGGACTGCCGAGCAAATTACCGAAGCGGTCCACCTTGCCGATAAAAAACTGCTTGACCGGATTGTCGTAAACCAGCCGAAGTACAGCATGCTGCAGCGCTATATCGAGAATGAAGTGCTTCCGGTCAGCATGAAGCACGGCATTGGCCAGGTTGTGTTCTCCCCTCTCGCACAGGGAGTTTTGACCGGAAAATACAAAAAAGGTGAAGGCATTCCTGCAGGCAGCCGCGCTTCTGTTGAAGGATATTCGAACCTTTTCGGGCTGTTAACAGATGAAAACCTTGATAAGGTCGAGCAGCTGAAAGGTGTTGCTGCAGAGCTTGATTTAAGCCTCTCCCAACTGGCCCTGGCATGGATCCTGCGCCAGGAAGGCGTATCGAGCGCGTTGATTGGCGCGAGCCGCCCGGCACAGGTCGAGGAAAACGTCAAAGCAAGCGGAGTGAAGCTTTCTGCTGATGTAGTTGGCACGATTGAGGACATTCTCCGTTAAATCGCTGGGTAGCGGTAACAACTGTCCGGCCCTTTTATGAAGCGGACCTGTTTAAATTACCTGGTTCCAAGAAAAGATAAGACTGGCACCCATGTGATGCCAGCGTTTCACCAAAATCCTGTATAGAGGTGATAAAATGAGCTACAAGGATTATCTTGATCCGCGTTCAGGTCTTTTTCACCAGGCATTTCAAAGCCGGAAGCACACCAAGTCGCAGCTGAACGGCCAAACGAAAATGTCACAAACAGACATCATCCTGAGGAGCAACGCGAAAGCGCACCACTGGTGATGGCTGGCAGGAGAAACGTACGCGCGGCACCCCTTTTTAATGGAGGGGTGCTGTTTTTTTGTTTGCGGGAAAACTTTTAGTGAAGTGACAAGTTTTTGTACGGCCTTCTATTTAATTGGGTGTCATGTTTTTGTACGGCTATCTTTTTAATGAAAGGTGTCGCGTTTTTCAGCTACCTTTTTCTCACATGAAGGTGCTGTTTACCAATCGAAATTGTGTCCGAAATTTGACAGTTTTCGATAAGTGCCCTAAAACTTTCGATAACTTGAAAATTTTTTCGATATCCGGCCTGAAACTTTCGATAACTCCTGAAAAGTGGGGGATATTTCTGCGGGAGTTCAAATCTTTCCCCCTCCCGGCGTTAATCGGAGCATTTTTACATTAGAAAATGTAGCCGAAGTGCAACCGTCCCGGATATCCATTAAAAAAACGCGGATAAATAATAATAAAACTGGATAACTTTAAAAAAGTTCCGGATATTATACGAAAATTCCTGGAAAGATCACTAATAGACCATCGGGAACCTAGAAACAGAGCCATTAAAATTGAACAAATAGCCTGCTGGCTGATTTTGCGGCTGAATCCCGTCACCCTGCCTTTCACTCCCCTCCCGCCTGCCACAATCTTCCTAAATGCTGCCTAAATCCCCCTGTACTGGCATCCATTCATTTTGACTTTATCGGATGTTTTGGTATTCTTCTGCTATAAGCTAAATCGATTGAAGGTTGATTTCTTATGGAAAGATTGTACCCTTATTGGGAAAAAGTGCGCCGTTTTTGGAAAAAGCGGCATTTGACACAGATTATTCTGCTGATAGCATTGATTACATTTCTTTTAACGATCCTGTTTTTCGCCTGGCTTGCGAGCCGAGCGAATGTGGAGTCCCTTAAGGAGGGGCTCAGCCAGTCTACGGTCATTTATGACAGGGATGGCAATAAGGCGGCGGAAGTGACTGCAAACCGGGTTGGCGGGACGAAGATCGAAAACCTGCCCGACCATGTTAAAAATGCGGTCGTTTCAATTGAGGACGAACGCTTTTACCAGCACCACGGTTTTGACGTTCGGGGGATTGCGCGTGCGTTCTTCGGAAATTTGTTTGCCGGAAGGATAACGGGCGGCGGAAGCACGATCACCCAGCAGCTCGCAAAAAATGCGCTGCTTTCGCCTGAACAAACGTACCGCAGGAAGGCCGAAGAATTGTTCCTCGCGGCAAAGCTTGAGGACACGTATAAAAAAGAAGAAATTCTCGAAATGTATTTGAACCAGGTTTATTTTGGGAGCGGCGCCTGGGGAATCGGTTCCGCGTCGGAGCGCTATTTTAATAAGAACATCAAAGATGTGACGATCAGCGAGGCGGCCATGCTTGCGGGACTGCTTCAGGCGCCTTCCGCCTATGATCCGTTCAGCCATTACGACCGGGCGCTGAAACGCAGGAATGTCGTTCTTGCGAAAATGCATGAGCTGAATAAAATTTCCGATGCTGAGTACAAGCGCGCCGTAAAGGAAAAAATCGCTCTCAGTGACGGCCAGGGCACAAAGATTAAACGGAAATATCCTTACTATGTGGATTCGGTAATAAATGAAGCGATTAAAACATACGGACTGACACAGGATGAAATTTTAACAAGGGGCTATCGGATTTATACGGAACTGAATCCCGGTCTCCAGACTTCGCTTGAAAAAGTATATCAGCGTAACTGGCTCTTTCCGCGCGGCCGGGGCGGCGAAATCGTGCAAAGCGGCGCTGTGCTGATTTCGCCGAAGACAGGCGGTGTAATGGCCGTCATAGGCGGACGAGGCGAGTATGTATTCCGCGGATTCAACCGCGCGACTCAGCTCAAGGCACAGCCGGGATCAACAATGAAGCCGCTCGCTGTGTACACTCCGGCGCTTGAGGAAGGTTTCTCGCCGGATTCCGAGCTCGTTGACGAGCCGATGGCTTTCGGTGAATACAAGCCGGAAAATGTGACCAAGAGGTATGCCGGAAAGGTTCCGATGTACAAGGCGGCCGAACAATCGATCAATGTGCCGACCGTCTGGCTTTTAAATGAAATTGGCGTCGGCAAAGGCGCGGATGCGGCCGAAAGGTTCGGGATTCCGATTCAGAAGGAAGACCGGAACCTTGCCCTTGCGCTTGGCGGGATGCACCACGGCATCTCCCCTCTTCAGCTGGCTTCCGCTTATTCGGCTTTCGCGAACGACGGAAAGCGGCATGACCCGCACTTCATCGTCCGGATAGTTGGCCCGACCGGCAATGAAATTGCGAACCATAAGGAAGAAACCGTGAAAGTGACGTCAAAACGTGTCGCGCGTGAGATCACTTCGATGCTGCTTGGCGTTGTGGAAAATGGCACAGGGCGCGCGGCCAGGGTCAGCGGGCTCGATATTGCCGGTAAAACCGGTTCAACCCAGCTTCCTTACGCGGATATTAACGGGACGAAGGATCAATGGTTCGCCGGCTATACACCGGAAGTGGCCGGAGCGATTTGGATTGGTTACGACCGGACCGACCGCGAGCATTATTTGACTACGAACGCTTCTCAAGGGACCGCCCCAATTTTTAAGGCGATCATGCAAGAGGCAAAACCGTACTTGAAAGAAGATTCGTTTGGAATTGCCGTTGCCGGCGAGGAACCCGAGTCGTTTATTTCGAAAAAAGAAATCCTTGCCCAGACCGAGAAACTGAGGGAAGAAGTCGGCAAAGCCGCCGATACGATCAAACAGGAAGCCCCGAAATGGAAGAAAGCTCTTGATACAGGCGTAGGAGCAATGCTTGACGGTTTAGACAGGCTGGCTGAAAAAATCCAGGAACTTAAGGAAAGGTAGGGAGGAAAACCTTCCCATATTCATATAGCAGGAAAACCCGCGGAATCACATCCGGCGGGTTTTCTTTATTTTTCAAAGGATATAGTAATATGGCGGAGCTTCGCAACTTGGACTGCAATCCCTTTTGCATAAGGGATTTGCA
This sequence comes from Neobacillus piezotolerans, assembly GCF_003362805.1. Classification (GTDB taxonomy): domain Bacteria; phylum Bacillota; class Bacilli; order Bacillales; family Cytobacillaceae; genus Bacillus_D; species Bacillus_D piezotolerans. The sequence goes on along the minus strand of NZ_QNQT01000001.1, from coordinate 953,175 downwards.
TCAAAGCAAACTAATGAAAGAACTTACTATTCGCCTAAAAAAATAAAATTGTTTTTTAAAAGGAGGAGCCATGAAAGCAGCTGATGTGTTAGTGAAGTGCCTGGAGAACGAGGGTGTAGAATTCATCTTTGGGATTGTCGGCACGGAGGTCCTCGCGCTCGTTGATTCTTTGTCAAAATCAGACTTAATCCAGTTTATTAATGTCCGGCATGAAGAAGGTGCCGCGTTTATGGCGGATGTGTATGGACGGCTATCGGGCAAAACGGGCGTTTGCCTCGCAACACTTGGCCCCGGCGCGACGAACCTTGTAACCGGTACGGCGAGCGCGCAGCTCGACCATTCACCTTTGGTGTCGCTTATCGGACAGGCTGACACAAAACGCCACCACGAGGAATCACATCAATATGTGGACCTCGTCAAACTGTTCGAACCGGTCACGAAGGATTGTACGCAAATCGTGAATCCTGAAACCTTGCCGACCGTCATCCGCAAGGCTTTCAAATTTGCGGCAATGGAAAAGCCCGGCGCGGCGGCGATTGTCATTCCTGAAGACATATTAACAACCGATTTGACCAAACAGCCTTTGGCGGCCACTCCCCCGCCCCGAAGCGTACCGACCGGGGAATCCGTCGATGCAGCTGTCCAGCTTATTAAGAAACATGCCAAACCTTATCTTCTTATCGGAAACGGCTTGGTCAGGCAGGATGCCGTAAGTGAGCTTAGGACATTTATCGATACGTTAAATGCGCCTGTTTCGCATAGCTTTAAAGCCAAAGGGATTTTAGAACCCTCCCACCCGCAAAATTACTTAACATTTGGTTTTAATGAAAAGGACGAGGCGCTCTCCGGAATTGGCGAAGCTGATCTATTGATTGTAATCGGGTTTGATTTTTCCGAAAAGCTGCCGGAACACTGGAACAAGAAGCAACTTCCTGTTTTGCACATCGACTCCCTGCCCGCGGAAACGAATGAGTATTACCCAGTGGCCGCGGAACTCGTCGGTAACATTAAAGAAACTCTTCGACTGCTCAATCAATCGGAAATCACAAAAAAAGCTTGGGTTCCTTCCGGCAACCTTAAAGCTGCTATGATGGATGCCTTCAAACTAAATAAGCAGCCGCACAGTGAAAAAATGTCGATTGAGGAAGTTCTTCAATCAATTGAAAAACTCACCCCGAATGAAACGGTTTTAATATCAGACGTGGGAGACCATAAAGTTGCAATCGCGAGGACGTACCAGCCAAAAATGCCGAACAGGCTTGTTATTTCGAACGGGCTTGCCACGATGGGAATCGCCATACCAGGCTGCATCGGCGCCAAACTCGCCTGCCCGGATGCCCCGGTCATCGCGGTCACGGGAGACGGCGGCGCGCTGATGCACTTTGCAGAACTAGAAACCGCCAGAAGGCTCGGGCTTTCTTTCCTTGTTATCGTCATTAACGATTTGAAGCTGAAACTCGAAGTCAAGCAAATGGAGAAAAAGTTCGGAGAAAGCTATGGCGTTCGGTTTGACAACCCTGACTACACAAAATTGGCCGAAAGCTTTGGCATCGATGGCAAGCGGGTTGCCACTTTGACCGAGTTCGAAACCGCGCTGACTCACTATCTTTCCGAACCGAAAGGCATTGCGTTAATCGAATTATTGATGTAATCGACCATTTCCCCAACGCATGGAATATGGACAGCTCCTCCGTGAATAAGAAGTTAACAAGGCATAATTTCCGCCTACAAAGTGGGCCGGACTGAAATACAAATGCAAGCGCAATTTGGCTAGGGGATGATGTCTGCTGTTTTTTTAAAAAAGAAAATAACCGACTCAACCCACATCCATGCGTACAGGAGGGAAAATAGCATAATGCCGCCTGCCGCGGCGGGTGAAAACGAACCGGATACGAGCGGCCCAAGCACCGGGAAGCGAAATGCGTACAGGAGAATTAGGATTCCGGCTGTTAAAAAAGCCGCCCCAATCGAAATGATGGCCAATCTTCTTCGGCACAAGGCGAATGCAATTCCCAAGCCCGCCCCGAGCAAACCTGTTGTAAAAGGATAAACAAAAAGTTCGCTTGGCTGAAGAACGAGCAGCAATAGGCAGGCAACGAAATACGAAAGCGCCCCTGTCCAAAGCGATACAGTAAAACCAAATAAAATGGGGGCGGTTGCGAACGGGCTGATAAAATACCCCACCCCCGGCAAAACGCCGCCAGCCGATTGAAGCACTGCAGCGATGCCGGCGAATAGCGCTCCAAGGACGAGTTTCCTCACAGCCGTGTAGGTGCTGATTTTTATTTGGGCGCGCCGTATATCTTCGTTTATTTCTTTTAAAAAATACATGGGACCACCTCGTTTTCATTCTATGAGGGCTGCTTGATCGTGATTCGTTTTCAACTTTTTTACAAGGTCATAAGGGGGTGCCGAATTGATCACTATCAACCAAAAGATTGTGGCGGTTAACCAAATTTACCCGGGGAAACCATCCGGCAGCAAATTCAAAATCGCTCAATGGATGGGGAAATCGAAGAGAATTTTTGAGTTCGGAACATTGCGGGAGCTAGATTTCGAACTGGAAATGAGGGTTAGGATCATGCGCGCTGCAATCTTGATGAATAAAAGCGGCGCCGGTTTCGCGACATTCGCGACAACAAGATGCAATGAAAAGTATTGGGTCCTGACCGAACACGGCGCAATCGTCCTTAAGCCCAACGTTCAGCCGGAAACCGGAATCGAGGATATCTTTGTGAATGGAAAGAAATACGCTTTCGAATGCGCGACGGCGATGCTGATCATCTTTTATAAAGCCGTGCTGGATTCGATCGATAATGCGGTGTTCAACCGGCTTTTTTCGGGGCTGAAGCTATATGATTGGCAGTATGACGAGGATCTTGACGTGCAAATATTCAACAGCACTGAGTTTGTGCCGGGGGATTGTGTCTATTTCAAAAACCCGGACGTCGACCCTAAAACGCGCCATTGGCAAGGCGAAAATGCGATTCTGCTTGCCCGGAACATCTACTTTGGCCATGGAATCGGTATCGTCCGCGGGCAGTTCATCATTGATTTCCTTAACTCGAAGAGGAAGAAAAATGCCGAGCGGGAAGCCTATCTTACCGATGTCATCGCGGTCCCGAATTTCAAGTATTTAAGCCAATTCAAAGCAACGGAAGCACGCACCCCAGTTCCCTTTCTGGATCTTTGCCATTCTTCCAATCTGATTGTTTCGGAAATTGGCACGAAAACGTATCTCATATAAAATTAAAAAGACGTATGGGCCACATACGTCTTTTCTTGTTATAAATGCGTCGAGCTTTTCCTGTATTTCCGGATGACTGTGGAAGCACCCGCAATGCACAGCTTCACAGCTTTAACCAAAAGAAGTTCCAACGATTTCAGCCCGGTGCGAATTTTGGCGTTTGTCCAATTTTTTAGGCCGATACCCCATGCCTTGGCTGTTGCAAATCCGGATTTAGCTGTTGTCAAGATTTTGGATATCCGTGCCTTGATCTGGGCTGTTTTCACAAAAAACATACGGCTTTGCCAAAGCTGGCGGCTTCGTGTTTTTTCAAAAGCCTTTTTGAAAAATTGGCCCACGAACTGGGGCAGCCTCTCCCAGTACGGATGGGGTCGCACATTTTTAACAGTGTTTCTGGAAAACAGGCTCATGTCCTGCCGCGGCTTTCGCCAGATTGGATGGGTTCGCACTTTTCTTAAAGCATCAGACCCCTTTTGGAAAAATTGGCCTACGGACTGGGCTAGCCTCTCCCAGAATGGATGGCTTCGCATATTTCCTATAGCCTCAGACCTCTTCTTGAAAAATTGGCCTACGGACCGAAGCAGCCTCTGCCATAATGGATGGCTTCGCACCCGTCCTAAAAGTGATGCTATTTTTCCCTGTATGGTCCCTATAAAACGGGCGGCGTTCTCCCGTAAAATATGTTTTCTTTCCCAGCCAGCTTTTGCCGCTCCTTCCGATTTCACCCTTTCCAGCAACCCAGCGGCCCATTGCATACGTGCCGCACGGTGCCTCCCGCGCCTTGAATTCACCGGTTCGTCTTCCACATACCGTTTCCAAAAAAACTGTCCTGCCTCTTCGATAATGAATAATAAGACCCAAGCCCCGACAACTGAACCAATTACCCAAGCGGGCATAGGCATTCTCCTCTTTGGATTTGGCGTTACCTCTCCTTTACCTCAAAAGGACAAACCTAAACGGTGCAGGGGCATAATTCGATTGTTTGACATGGCAGAATAGCCTTATGGATTGATTAATATCCGATTATTCGTTTAGTCATTAGCCTTTAAATTCGTTTGCAGGCATCCCTTTGACGCCAGGCACAGCCTTAAACACTCCGCCAGCATGCGGGAACCGGTCGAGTTCTTCATCGGACATGCCGTTCCTCGCTGTCGTAATGTACAGTTCACCAAAATCCTTGCCGCCAAACGTGCAGGACGTTACATTTACAGCCGGAACCTTGATTTCCGAAACTTTATAACCGGTTTCCGGATTCCATCTGCTCACCTTTCCCCCGGCCCAATGCGCGATCCAAAGAAACCCTTCCTCGTCAATCGTCATTCCGTCCGGATAACCTTCGCCGTCCGGCACCACGACCACATCCTTTGGCTCGCTGATTTGCCCTGATTCCAAGTCATATTTGTAGCGGACGACTTTTCCGGTCGGCGTATCGATAAAATAAAGGAACCTGTTGTCAGGCGACCAGGCAAGGCCGTTCGAGATGCCAAGCCCGCCAAGCTTCTTTTTAAAAGAAAGAGAAGGCTCCAAGCAATACAAGGAACCCTGCTCCCCCGCACCGTTCCTATCCATCGTGCCTGCCCAGAAGCGTCCCGCCTGATCGCATTTTCCGTCATTAAAACGGTTCACCTCCAAGCCCGGTTCCGGATCGCAAATCAGCTCGAGTTCACCTGTTTCTAGATTCATAAAATGGAATCCCTTCTCAAGAGCGACGACCGCCCCGCCTGATTCACGCGGAACAATCGCGCCAACCATTTGGCCAACTTCTATCGCTCTGTCCTCCCCGGTTCCCGGATTAAAAACATGGACCTTCTTCCCTTCTATGTCCACCCAGTACAGCGCGCCCGATTTCCTGTCCCAGCAGGGTCCTTCCCCAAGCACTGCTTTCGCATCTACCACTAGCTCAACTTCTTTTTGCATGAAAATCCTCCTTATGTACAAATACTTCATCTCTAAGACTCTAATTGGATTCCCTCTGTGTTACTAAACCCGGTTCTGTGGAAAAACAAACATTCTTAACACTAGCGGCATGTGATTAACTGAGCGGACTTAAGGGTAAAAGTACATTCAGCCGGCAATGCGGCATTTTTTTCAGAAAGGAAAAGGTTTTATGGTTGAAAATAAAACAATGATGCAATTTTTCGAATGGCATTTGCCAGCTGACGGCAACCACTGGAACCGGCTAAAGGAGCTAGCGCCCGAACTGAAACGGATTGGTATTGATTCAATTTGGCTGCCGCCGCCCACCAAGGCTATTTCGCCCGATGATGTGGGCTATGCTCCTTACGACCTTTACGACCTGGGCGAATTCGACCAAAAAACCAGCGTCCGGACAAAATACGGAACGAAGGATGAGTTGCTTGAAGCCATCCAGGCATGCCATGACAACGGAGTCAAAGTTTATCTTGATGTGGTGATGAACCATAAGGCAGGTGCGGATGAAACGGAAACTTTCCAGGTGGTCCAGGTTGACGAAATGGACCGTACCGAGGACATATCGAAACCTTTTGAAATCGAAGGCTGGACAAAGTTCAATTTTGCCGGACGCGGCGATGCGTATTCCCCATTCAAATGGAATTTCCACCATTTCAACGGCACGGACTATGACGTCAAAACCGGAAAAAATGGCGTTTTCCGGATTCTTGGCGAGCATAAATCGTGGAGCGAGCATGTCGATGACGAATTCGGCAACTATGATTACCTCATGTTCGCCAATTATGACTACGACCACCCAGAGGTGCGGGAAGAAATGATCCGCTGGGGAAAATGGCTCGCCGATACCACCAATTGTGACGGCTATCGGCTCGATGCGATTAAGCATATCAATCATAATTTTATCAATGATTTCGTGCATGCAATGATGGACCACCGTGGCGAGGATTTTTTTTTCGTCGGGGAGTTCTGGAAATCCGATCTTCAAAAATGCCGCGAATATCTTGACATAGTTGACTACAATATCGCACTGTTTGACGTGCCGCTTCATTATAAATTGCACAATGCTTCAAAAGCAGGCCGTGACTTCGATTTGACGACGATATTCGATGATACGCTTGTCCAGTCCCACCGCCGCAATGCGGTCACCTTTGTCGACAACCATGACTCACAGCCGCACGAAGCGCTGGAATCGTGGGTGGAAGACTGGTTCAAGCAAAGCGCGTATGCGTTGATTTTGCTAAGGGGCTCCGGTTATCCATGCGTTTTTTACGGCGACTATTTCGGAATCGGCGGACCCGAGCCTTGTAAGGGGAAAAAAGCCTCCCTTGATCCCCTTCTCTACGCCCGGAAACATTTGGCCTACGGCGAGCAGACAGACTATTTCGACCATCCGAACACAGTAGGATGGGTGCGCGGAGGCGTTCCGGAACACGAGAATTCGGGGTGCGCTGTGATTATCTCGAATGGCGACGAAGGCGAAAAACGGATGTTCGTCGGTGAGGAGCGCGCTGGCCAATCGTGGAAGGACATCACCGGCAACCGCCATGACGAAGTGGTGATTGAGGAAGACGGCTGGGCAACGTTCCGCGTCAACGGCGGCAGCGTTTCGGTATGGGCGCTTGCTGACTAGATATGCAATTTTTTTCTCTCCATTATGTAGGCTAAATTCGTTTTGTTATGGGTTATGATTATCTGCAGACCTTGCTTCAGTTGGATTATGGAAAAGAAGACGGCTTTCCCGCCGAGGGGAAAGCAGCTTTTTTCTTTTTAAAAATTGAAGTTGTCAGGATCGGGACCGACACGGCGATCCTCATTCAGGCCGTTGATTTTTTCCATATCATCTTGAGTTAGTTCAAAATCGAATATGGCGGCATTTTCAATGATGCGGTTTTTGTTGATCGATTTAGGGATGGTGACGACTTCGTTTTGCAAATCCCAGCGCAGAATGACCTTGGCAACGGATTTGTCATATTTGGCGGCGATTTCCTTTAATGTTTCATTGCCAAGAAGCTGTCCTTGGGCAAGCGGGGACCAAGCTTCAAGCTGGATGCCCAGCTCACGACAAAACGCGCGGAGGTCACGCTGGGCTAATTGCGGATGGTATTCAACCTGGTTGATCATTGGCTTGATTTCCGCGTCTTTTAAAAGGTCCTCCAGATGATGGATGTGAAAATTGCTGACGCCAATCGCCTTGACGCGGCCATCTTTGTAAAGGGTTTCGAGGGCGCGCCAAGTTTCCTTGTATTTGTCTTTTACTGCCCAGTGGATAAGGTACAGGTCGAGGTAGTCAAGGTTCAGTTTTTTCAAGCTCGTTTCGTAGGCCTCGAGTGTGGATTCATAGCCTTGGTCGGAGTTCCAGACCTTGGATGTGATGAATAGTTCCTCCCTTTTGAGACCGTTTTCCTCAAGTGCTTCCTTGATTGCTTTTCCTACGCCTTCTTCGTTTTTGTAGACAGCGGCTGTGTCAATGCTGCGGTAACCATTTTTAATCGCGGCCTTGACAGCCTGGACTACTTCCTCGCCTTCCTTTACTTTGTATACACCAAGCCCGAACCATGGCATCTTCACGCCGTTATGCAACGTCACTGTATCCTGTAAATTTTTTGCGGTCATCCTAAATCCTCCCCATACGTCTTCTGTTAAAATCGCACAATATTACTTGCAACTAAGATATTGCCACTGCGTGGTGTTGAATGCAACAAACGGGATTTGCAGAACGCTGCATTGCGATATTTAACTAGTCCATCTTTGTACTACTTCACTAGTAATTGGAGAAAATTCACTAGTTAGCGTCTGACACCTACTACTTTTTCGTCCTCCACATGGCGATTTTTCAATAGTACCCTTTGCCTCCGCAAAACGAGAGCTGGTTTAATACCTCGAGGCTGCTCTCCTATTTTCAAGCACCCCAAAATGACAATTACCTACGCTTTCTAATGAACCCCACTCACATGTAAGCATTCCTCAAAACCATGTGACGAAAAGCCACTTTTACCAAAGTCCATTTTTAAAAGCTTACCTCACCTCAAAAAAGAAAACCGCACAGGGATTCAAATCCCCATACGGCTTAACAATTATTGCCCAGATTTTTAAATTTTACTTCCTTCAGTGTTTACCCCAAAAACTTAAATGTAGCATGCAGGAACGTCTTGACTCCGATTTCAAGAGCGTCTTCATCAATGGTGAATTTTGCATGGTGGTGCGGGTACACGATTCCTTTATCTTTGTTTCCGGCTCCGACATAGAAGAACGCGCCAGGAGCTTTTTGCTGGAATGCGGAGAAATCCTCGCCTCCCATGTTCGGGCGCATCAGGTCGAGTGTTTCTTCGCCGAAAACTTCGCGTACTGTTTCTTCAATGACCTTCGTTACCTCGGCGTCATTGATGACCGGGCGGTAGCCGAATTCATATTTGAAATCATAGGTTGCGGCATGCGCTTCGGTAATCCCTTTGATGACCCGTTCCATCAACGCAGGCATGGTTTCACGCAATTTCGGATCGAAGCTGCGGACCGTGCCGCACATTTGCACGGAGCCCGGGATGACGTTATGCGTCGTGCCTCCAATGAACTGGGTGACGGACAGGACTAGATTGTCAAGCGGATCAGTATTACGTGAGACAACGTGCTGGAGGTTTGTGACAACCTGCGCCGCAATCGCGATTGAGTCGATGGTCTGATGCGGAAGCGCCGCATGCCCGCCTTTTCCTTTTACTGTAATCCAGAATGTATCAGGCGCGGCCATCATCGGACCGTATACAACGCCAATTTTTCCAAGCTCAAGCGGTGACCATAGGTGGGTGCCGATGACAAGGTCAACGCCGTCCATGACTCCAGCCGATACCATTTCTTCCGCGCCTCCTGGATACAATTCCTCCGCGTGCTGGAACAGGAAGCGGACTTCCCCTTTGATCTGGTCCTTCAGGCCGGACAGTACTTTCGCGGTACCTAGGAGCATCGCGGTATGGCCGTCGTGCCCGCATGCGTGCATAACGCCAGGGTTTTGCGATGTGAATTCGAACTCATTTTCCTCGGTAATCGGAAGCGCGTCCATATCGGCCCGGATGGCAAGCACTTTGCCTGGCTGCCCGCCAATCAGCCTGGCCATTACACTCGTCCTTGTCGGCCGCGACAGCTCCAATCCGCCGAATCCTTCAAGCGTTTCGTACACGAATTGGGCGGTTTTTTCCTCATGGAACGATAATTCAGGGTTTTGGTGAAGATGCCTTCTCCACGCGACAACCTGGGATGAAATCTGCTCCGCAAGCCCGTTCAAATTTAAAGTTGCACTTGTATTCAATTTTCCCCATCTCCTTTATTTAGTTAGCTAGTTTTAAAAGTGTCCTGTAAAGTACTTCCGCTCCAGCGGCGCAATCTTCCTGGGAGGTCCATTCTGCCGGATCATGGCTGATGCCGTTTTTAGAACGGGCGAAAATCATCCCGATTGGCCATAATCCAGTAAATTGCATCCCGTCATGGCCCGCGCCGCTTGGCAGGGTCATCGTCTGCAAACCGGCTTCGGCTGCCGCGTCACGGACCGCCTGCTGGATTTCTTCGTCACAATGCGCCGGCGGGATCCGCTGAAGGTCTTCTACAGAGAGTTTAACCCCCTTCTCCTCCGCGATTCTTTCCGCTTCTGTTAAAATCGCCCTTTCGACTTCATCCCGTGTTTCCTCATTAATATCCCTTAAATCCAGCGAAAATTCCACCCTGCCCGGAATGATGTTGATGCCACCAGGAAAAAGACTGAGCTGGCCGACCGTTCCGACAGACGTTCCGTTCTTGCGTGCCTCCTGCTCAATCATTAAAATCATCCTGGCCGAGGCAGTCATGGCGTCTCGGCGCATGACCATCGGCGTGTTGCCGGCATGGCCCGCCTCCCCCTCGACCGTAAATTTCATCCAAAGCGGCCCGGCAATGCCGGACACGATTCCGACAGGAAGGTTTTCCTTTTCAAGAACCTTTCCCTGCTCAATATGTAATTCAATATACGCTTTGACCTCTTCTTTTTTTCGCTTGGCGTTGCCGATTTCCTTCGGATCCAGCCCTGCTGCCGCCATCGCCTCGGCAATGGACACGCCGGCCTTGTCCCTGTTTTCCAGTTCTTCCGCCTCAATCAGGCCAGCGATAGCGCGGCTTCCAATCATCCCGAAGCTAAAGCGCGCCCCTTCCTCATCCGTAAAGGCGATTACCTCGATTGGATGGCTGGTTGATACGCCTTTCTCCTCCATCGTTTGCAGTGCCTCGATTGCCGACAACACCCCAAGCGGCCCGTCGAAGTTCCCGCCGTCAAATACGGAATCGATGTGCGAACCAGTCATGACCACGGGTGCGCCCTCAACTGCGCCTTCCCTCCGGCCAATTAAGTTGCCAGCTTCATCCTCCCTCACCGAAAGGCCCGCCTCTTTCATAAATCCCGCAACCAAATCCTTTGCCTGCCGCTCTTCCTTTGTAAAAGAAAGCCGAGTCACCCCTCCGTTCGGGGTTGCCCCAATTTCACTAACGTTGCAGCCTCTCCCACAGCCGATTCGAATTCACCATTCATAACATCTCCAATTTATGAATTATCTTATAATTATAAAACTTTTAAACGTAAATTGACCACCTTTTAACCTAATTATGCGAACAGTGCCTGTCACTCCCCTAATTTTCTTGTTTCACACATGTGTTTCACAGGGGAAGGTTTATTCCGTGCCTGCCCAATTGTGTCTAAAAATTGGTAAACCCGGATAATTGCCTTTAAAACCCGGATAACTTCCTCGAAAACCCGGATATCTGCCTTGAAAACCCGGATATCTGCCTCGAAAACCCGGATATCTTCTGCTGCTGCGATAACCGGCTATATTATGAAACACAGTTATCTGCCACAAAACCCGGGTAGGCCCAAAAACGTTCCAGCTAATTTACCGGCTAAACTCAAAAATTTTCCACCACCCATAACAACGCAAAAAAGACGGCATTACGCCGTCTTTTCACAATTAACACTACATTTTAGAAAAGAAACTCAGTGGATTTCTTCGTTTCAACAGTCACTTTGCCGCTCTTTACAACGAAAAGCTTGGCAGGCATGTCGATGACCGCATTGGTTACGGATTCAGTGTCCAAAAGGACAACGTCAGCGTTGTTGCCTACCTCGATGCCGTAGCCGGAAACCTGCATCGCTTTCGCAGGGTTAGTTGTGATCATCGGCAATACGGTTGGCAGGTCATCCGCTCCGCCAAGGTGGCCGGCAGGGATTGCGAGCATCGCGGTCAGCATCACGTCGCCTGTTCCGTATGGAGTGAAGGCGTTGCGGATGTTGTTTGTCGCGATACACATGTTGACGCCGCCGTCGCGAAGTGCGCGGATTGGAGTCAATGCGCGGCGCACGTTGTACTCGTCGTGCCTTCCGCCAAGGTGAAGGTCTGTAGCAGGCAAACTCATGACGCTGATTTGTGCTTCAGCCATTTTTTCAATGATTGGCTGCAGGCGATCCTTTGGAAGTGCGCCGAGTGCAGTCAAGTGGCCCACGGAAACCCGTCCCTGGTAGCCTTCTTTAATTGTTTTTTCGCAAACGTATTCGATTGTCATTCCTTCAGGGCCGTCTTTGAAGTCCTGGTGGAAGTCGATTGGCTTATCGTATTTCTTCGCGATTTCAAATACGAGGTCAATATGTTTATCCCATGGAGTATCGTTGTAAGGGATTCCTCCGACAACGTCCGCGCCCATATCCATTGCTTCGTACATCATTTTTTCTGTTCCTGGTGCTTTCAAAATCCCTTCCTGCGGGAATGCAACGACCTGAACGTCAACGATGCCCTTGTACTTTTCCTTCAGCTCCATGACAGTTTCAAAACCTGTGAAGCCTTGGGAAGGATCGAACTCGGAATGTGTACGGATGTGGGTCGTACCATTCTTGATCAGCATTTGAAGGGTACGCTCAGCCCGGTCGACAATATCTTCTTTTGAAAAAGTAGGCTTCAGCTGGGCAGTTACTTTAAGAGCTTCCTGCAATGTACCTGATTTATTCGGCAGCCTGTCGGCGATCAACGCTTTATCCAAGTGGATATGGCTTTCTACAAGGCCTGGGATTAATACTTTTCCGTTGCCTTCGATTACCCTGGCAGCTTCTACTTTCAGTTCTTTTTCAATTGCTTCAATTTTTCCGCCTTTGATGGCGACGTCTTTCAACTCTTCGCCATCTTTAAGCCTTACTTGTTTGAACAAAATATCCATCATACTAACCTCCAGAATTTACTTTTAGCCCATGAAGAATGAAAGGACTAACAATAGTGCCATTGCTAAGCCAACCCATCTTGCGTTCCCTTTAACAACCTCAATGATCGGGATTTGGAATCCGGAAGACAATGCCTGCATTGTGATGTTAACAAAGCTCAGCTGGCTTCCAAGCCCAACGCCCATTGCAACGAATCCAAGCGCGACAGGCGAGAAGTTCAGGGAAACCGCGACTGGCAATACTAATCCAAGAATTGAGCCCACATATGCTCCCGCAGGGATACCAACTAGGATACCCGCAAGAACCGCGGCAGGTACTACTAGCGTTGCCGGTGCTTTTTCTGCGATTCCAGCGATTACTTTGAAAGCGCCGGTGTCGCCGATAATATTGATAAAGGTAAGGAAGATACCTACTGCCAACAATCTTGTAAGGATGTAAGTCGAACCATCGACCATAGCGTTGATGGATTCATTAAGATTGAATTTCGTGCAAAGGAAAATCAGGATCAATGTAATCACTGTGTACACCAATGGCGTGAACAGCGGCATGTCAATGGCTTTGTTAATGAATGGGCCGAAGATAACCGCGCCAAGCAGGAAGATAACAGGTATTGTTACTTTGAAAATTTGGCCTGTAGTCAAGCCGGCAAATTCAGCTGCTTCTTCACCTTTGAAAATAACTTTACGCTTTTTGGCTCCGTAGAATCCAAGAATGACTGCAAGGATGGTAAATCCAAGCCAGAAAATACGCATTTCATCAACGTATTGCGCAACCGGGATACCGGATAGTTTCGAGACGATACCAGACTCCAAAGATGCTGGAGAGGTAGTGAATGATACAGCCGCCGCGATGGACATAGCCGCGATCAATTCAGGAATCGCACCAACAGCCGCGAATGCAAGCGGAGCGATAACCATCGCGGAACCGCCGCCAATACCGGACATGTAGGTAGCCGCTGCCTGTAGGATTACGATAAATGCCGCGAAGTATTCAACTTTGCCTTTAATTCCACGGCGAACCAGGGTAAGCGCCGCTGTATAACCGCCTGATTTGAAAACTGCCATGGCGATTGCCGAGTTAATGATTGGAACTGTGATGGAAAGCATGCCAGGGATTGTTTTCAGAAACTGATCATTTGCCTGGGCAAGACCGATGCCGCCAATGAGCATGGCGAGCACGCCGCCGACGAAACCTGCCGCGATCATGTCCACTTTCATGAACAGAAGCGCAAGGATAACGATTAGCGGAATGATGACTACAAGCGCATAAAATCCAGTAGGGGTTTTGATTTCAGCTACCTGTTCAGCCGCGAACACCTGGGTGGCAGAAACGACTACGAACAGGAAAGCCGCAAGCATGGATAGAATTCTGCTAAATTTTTTCATGATCTTCTCCTTGTTGTAAAAAGATTAATTTAATGAATAAAAACGGATGAAACAATTGTAAAAAACTTACAGAACCTATTGTGTGGTTAAACCATCCTTCCATGGCTCTGTACCGCATGGGAACAGTCCAATATAAAATGAGACATAATAACAAAAATTATGTAGTTTTAGTTTAGTTTTCAGGTTTGTTGCTATCAAATTAAAAAAACATAAAAAAAGACGCCTCCGCATTACAAAAACATTAAAACGATCTTCTCCTATTTTTAAAAAAACCGATTCATTTTTTCTAAAAACATATATTTATCAAGGATCTCCACAACTCATTATCCTCTCACCCCTTTCACTCAAAACATTCTGACATATGGACATTATGTGACAGAGAGATACAAAATAAACCTTTTTCAGGCGACATCCCAACCGTTTGTAATGGTGTGATAGCCTTTTATACTTAGGAAAAATTGGCTGACGTTCACGCGAAGTTAATTTTAAGTTTCCCTCCCCTTCCCTCAACTAAACAACAAGTATCTTCCCCTATTTTTGTTTTTACCCAAAACAGTAGCTATACTGGTAAAGTTTTAAGCGGTTTTCAATTAAAAAATGCCGCCCAGTATGAGAGGCGGCATTTTATGAAAATTATTAAAATGGATTAGGCTGCAAGTTCCTTTTTCCTGAAAATCCTTATAGCCACGAAAATCAGGATGAAAAGCAGAACAACTGTAAGCGTAATCGCGATAACCCCGTCCCGTTTCAGGCTTTCCTCAACAAGATAGCTTGAAGCGTATGAAGGCAGCAATCCCGGGCTCCACTCCAGGAGATGGGAAAGCGAACTGCTTGCGAGCGAGAGGATGATGGCTACTGCGGCTGCTAAAAATCCCGCTGCTCCCGGAACGACGAAAATTGAGCTGAAGAATAATGTAATCGTTACGATGAATGATAACCATAATCCTTCGATAAAAAAGGAGCCAAGAAATGTGTCAAAAGGGACCCAGTCAAAAAGGAGCCCAGTATAATACCAAGTTACAAGAAACCCGATGAAGAATGAAGTCCAAACGAGCAAAAGGGCGCCTGCCCACTTGGCTGCTATGTAGTTACCATGTTTAACTGGCTTAACTAGAATCATTGCGGCTGTACCGTTTTTTACCTCACCAGCCACGAGACTTGCACATAACAGAATAATAATAATGAATCCCATCATATTGTACTGACCCAAGCCCCCGGCGAGCACCTGGGCAGGAGCAGGGGTTGGAATTTCAATTACCGCTCCTTCCGGAAGCCCTCCAATTGAGTCAATAATCTGAGGAAGGTAATAGGTTGACAACGGCTCCTGTACCCCGAGAATAATAAATACAATCGGGACCCAGACCCATTTAAAGTTCCGCCACATTTCAAGAATTTCTTTCTGGAGAAGGGTAAGAAACTGGCTCATTTTCCCACCACCTTCATAAAAATATCTTCGAGCGTCATCCTGCTTGATTCAATCTTGGTAATGGGAAACTCTCCATCAGCCACAATCTTAAGGATACCTTTTGTTGCCTCATCAAGGTCGGATGCAAAAATCTTCATTTGGCTGCCGTCAACTTCAATGCCTTGAACATACCCGGCTGATGCGAAAGCTTTCTTAAATTCTTCCGCCTGGCCTTTGAATTGCAGCTCAACCCTCGATTGTTTGTGGCGGTCACGCAATTCATCCATCGTTCCCGCTTCGACGATTTCCCCGTTATGAAGGAAGAGGATCTCATCGCAAACTTCCTCGGCATCATTCAATATATGCGTGGAAAAAAGGACAGTCGTTTCGTTTTTCAATTTTTCCAGAAGTTCGAGGACTTCCCTTCTGCCAAACGGATCCAGCGCGGAAACCGGCTCATCCAGCATAATGAGCTTTGGACGGTGGATAAGCGCCTGTGCGATTCCTAGCCTCTGTTTCATCCCGCCTGAGTATTTCCCGACCGGCCGCTTTTTCGCATCGGCAATCCCTACCAATCCAAGGAGTTCTTCGGTCCTCTCCTTTGCTTCCTTTTTTGAAAGTCCTGCCAGCCTTCCCGCGTAGTTTAGGAATTCCTGGCCGGTCATCCAGTTGTAATAAACAGGAAATTGCGGCAGGTAGCCAATGAATTTGCGGATGTCTTCACCTTTTTTCGCATCGGTAAAATCAATCGTGCCCCCACTAGGTTCCATCAGCCCGGAAAGCATTCTTAGGGTAGTTGTTTTTCCAGCGCCATTTGGGCCTAGCAACGCGGTGCATTTCCCTTTCTTAAGGACAAAGTCAAGTCCCTTGATGACCTCGTTTCCTTTAAAATTCTTTCTAAGGCCTCTGATTTGGACGAGG
The DNA here is from genome assembly GCF_003362805.1 of Neobacillus piezotolerans. GTDB lineage: Bacteria > Bacillota > Bacilli > Bacillales > Cytobacillaceae > Bacillus_D > Bacillus_D piezotolerans. The sequence continues at coordinate 937,072 of NZ_QNQT01000001.1, read as the reverse complement.
GGCATCAATTATTTCTCCTTCCGAAAATAAAGTAAACAATTGGCCCGATAAAACCAATGAATAAAATTACGAGCGCCCATAACCACTTCGGTCCGTTCGTTTCTTCCGTCCGGATTAGGTCAATAATCGCGACGACAAGCAGTACCAGTTGAATCAACATAATTGGCAGCAATAAGCCCATTCCAATTCCGTTCGCAACTTCCATTTTTCATTCCCCCATTAACTAATATATAATGACAAAACTGTGTCTAAAGTCTCATTTTATAGTAACATAAATCGGGAATGCGTCCATGTTTTTCCGGAAATTTTCCTGTAAGATATACAAAAGAAAGGAATGGTTTCTCTCCTATTTTTTGAACGGAATATAACCAACCTCTTCGACGAGCTTTTGGCCCTGGGGACCTTGCATCCAGCCGAGGAATGGTTCGATAGTTTTTTTTGGATTATCCTTCAATGTAATAGCGTAAAGGTTGACAACATACGGATAGCTGCCAGTTTGAATATTTTCGGCATTTGGTAAAACATCATTAATTGCCAGTAATTTAATATCTTTGTTCGGGTTCATTCCCGTCGTAAAAAAGCGGAATGAGTACCCAAGGGAATTTTTATAATTCCTATAGGACGCCACCTCTTCCATGATATCCCCCATCCCCATGACTTCTTCCTTTAATGGGTCCATCAGCGGGGTGCCTTTCATGATTACTTGCATGATGGTTTGCGAGCCTGAGCCTTCGGGCCGCTGAAAAGCCCTGATTTTGTCATTCCCTCCGCCCGCTTCATTCCAATTTGTTATCCGCCCTGAATAAATCCCTTTAATTTGGTCGATGGTAAGCGAATCGACCGGATTTTTACTATTTACAAAAAAGACAAAGGCTTCCTTTCCGATTGGCGTCAGAAGCAATTCCTTGCCTTGCGACTCCGCCACCCGCTTCTGGTCTTCCGATGGCTGGGCGCCGAAAAAAATATCAACCTCGCCCGAGAGAAGCCGTTCGAACGCATAAATCGTATTTGTAAAACTGACAATTTCCCCATATTTCTCGTTTCCGTCATTGATTGCTCCAATGTCTTTATAGACAGAGTTCGCGAAAGCCGCATACACTGGATAAGCAGCTTCAGCGCCGTCCAGGATAGGCATTTCTTCCTTTTTTTCTAACGAAAAGTCGGCGGGTTCATTGAGCTTCGGCAATATATTCGATGTGTTAGTGACATAATAAGGGGTTAAATCCACACTCGAATAGCCATTTTCGTACTTAAACCCATAGGATGGCAAAACCGTCTGGCTTCTTTGCCAAAGGACAAAGGCCGATATCGCCAGACTAAGGGCAATGGAAACCGCTCCCGCCACAACCGATTTCCACTTTGGCCGATTCCGTTTATCCACAGCCAAATACGCTCCCTGGAAGCCAAGGAAATATGCAAAAGGCGCGAAGAAAGCGAGCATGAGTTGGCCGCCTAAAACACTGAGAAAGCTGTTAGGCAGGAATGGGAAAAACAAGAAGATAAACACCGCCCACAAATCATTGCCAAAATGCCCTTTTGTGGCAGCCATAAGGATGGCAGCTGAAAAAACGGTAAGGAACAAAGGCAGAAAGACAGGGAAGTATTTACGGTAACCGTTTAATTCGTTTCGGTCATGTTTGGCAAAATACCATCCGGCTCCAATTCCTCCCGCCAAAAATCCTGCCGCCCCGATTATTCCTCCCGCCTCTCCAGCTGAAACTGCTACATACCCAACAGTCATCGATAGAACAACTGGAATCACTATGTAAAAAATCGACACAAGAAAAAAAATTCTGCGCACAGCCACTCAACCCTCTCAATTCGTTTAGTGTAATTTTACACTAAACGATCCGATGAGTTCAATCTTAAAGTTGGGAATAACAGGCATACGTTCAATCCTTATCGATTAAAAAAGAAGGCACACCAAGCGGCGCGCCCTCTTTTCCGTTAAGATAACTTATAAATTTCCGAATACTTCGCTTCTAGGTACTCAGCAAGGTAGTCGGCGTTCAGTTCTTCTCCGGTTACTTTGACAATCAGTTCATTTGGCCTGTAAAGCGAACCGTATTTGTGGATTTTCTCTTTCAGCCATCCCATCACAGGGGCGAAATTCCCCTCTGCAATCGCTGCTTCGTAACCAGGTACTTCCTTTTTGAGTGTATTCAGGATTTGCGCTGCGTAAAGGTTGCCAAGCGAATAGGAAGGGAAGTAGCCGATTCCTCCAAACGACCAATGGACATCCTGAAGCACGCCTTCCCGGTCTGTGGCGGGGATGATTCCCAGGTACTCTTCCATTTTCCTATTCCAGACTGCAGGAAGTTCGTGAACTTCCAATTCGCCAGCCATGAGCGCTTTTTCGACTTCATAACGGACCATGATATGGAGGTTATAGGTGAGTTCATCCGCTTCAATCCTGATAAACGAAGGCTCAACCGTGTTGACAGCCCGGTAAAAATCTTCCTCGCCGATATTTGCAAGCTGCTCGGGGAAATACTCGACAAGCCTTGGGTAGAAATAACTCCAGAACGCCCTGCTGCGGCCGACCATGTTTTCCAGGAACCGCGACTGGGACTCGTGGATGCCAAAAGATGTCCCTCCCGCCAATACGGTTCCTTCATATTTCGGGTCAATGTTTTGTTCATAGATGCCATGGCCGGCTTCATGGATTGTTCCGAAAAGCGCGGACCGGACATTTTCTTCAAGATACCTTGTCGTCAAACGTACATCGCCAATCGTAATCGTTTGGGCGAAAGGATGCACTGTTTCATCAAGCCTTCCAGCTTCCATGTCAAATCCGATAATCGGCAATATGTAGCGGTTGAATTCCTTTTGTTTATCAATCGGATATTTTTGATTGAAAATTTCTGAAGGCGTCTGGTTTGGAGATTTTTTAATTCTCTCCAACAGCGTGACGCTTGTATCACGAAGCTTCGCAAAGATCGGGTCTAACTTCGCAACCATCAGTCCAGGTTCAAATTCACTAAGGACGGCATCATACGGATGCGCCTCATAGCCGTACAACTCGGCGAATTTCCTTCTGAACCCTACGATTTTCTCGAGATATGGCGCGTAATGGTCGAAATCATTATGCTCCCTAGCGTGTTCCCACGCGTCATTCGCCTGGGCAGTAAGGATGGCGAATTCCTTGAAATCCTCGGCGGGAATCCGCTTGAATCGGTCATACTGTTCTTTCCGTTCACGGACTTGCGCGGCAGCCATTTCATCGAGCTCCACGGAATCCGAATTCAATTCTTCAATCAGCCTGCCCATTTCATCCGAGATCGAAATCTTGAACGCTTCTGTTCGCAACGTGCCAATCGCCTTGGCGAATTGCGCGCGCCCTTTTTTGGGCGCCATTACTTTTTGATCCCAATCAGCTAGGCCAGATATGCTTTGAAAATGGGTAATCTTTTCGTCAAGAGCTTTAAAATCCTGGATTGCTTTCTGTTTATCCATCCGGTAATTTCCCCCCTTTGAAAATTGCCGCCCTTCCTTGCAGATGGGGCCGCTTACCCATTATAACTGTTTTTTCCCGACCCTCCAAAAAATAACTTAAATTTTCAAACTACATCTATATACAAAAAGAGCCAATATGTATGACATAACAAGAAAAACCGCCCAAACTTTGAGTTATCATGTAAGTACCTTGCGAAATGCGACAGAAACACTAAATCTTCTATGAAGCCTTAATTGTATTCTCGGTTTTTTCGATTGAATTTCAACGTTCCTGTTAGAAATACCGTATTACGGGTAAAAATAAAAAAACGACTCGTGGGAGGAATTTATGTATGTGGATTGTTTATTTGAGTATAGCGGCCGTCATCCTGTCCTTGGCCTACTTGGGGTTTGCCGCCTTCAAAACATTCAAGGAAGCGAAACCGGCTATCAATAGGCTAAACGAAACAGTTGCGAGGGTGCAGCAAAAAGCGGACACGCTAAAGGTGGAATCGGACCAACTGGCCAAAAGCCAGCAAGAACTAATCGCAGACATCGATTACAAAAAAGAAGCCGTTACCTTTACAGCGGATGCCGCTAAAGATACCCTTTCCACTTTTAAAAAGCTGGTAAAAATCCGCCCATCGATAAAGCTGAAAGGAAAGAAGAAGACGAGGACGCCCGCTTATTAACGTCTTTCTAGAAACCCGCACTGGCTGCGGGTTTTTTTCATTCATTATTTCCTGTATGTTCATCCATACTAATAAAAGAGGAGGATTGCCCAAAAATGATGAGACACTTTATACTTTCAGCCATTATAACTTTACTGCCATTTGACGGACACACTTTATCCATTGAATCTGGCGGCCAGCTTCTCGCGGCCATACCCCGCGCGGATATTACCCTTCTCCCTGTTCCAGGCAGCACTTTCCCAAACCCGGATAAAATCAGCCATTTATTGGACAGCCTTTCAAAAGAAGTACAGCGCCTCCCGGAAAATGCGAAAATAGGTGCCTCAGGGGCAATTGTTGCAGAAAAATCAGGCGTCGAGCTTGACCGCAAAAAAATGGAGGAGGCTTTGCTTTCCTTTTTTTATACCGGAGCGCCTTTAAAGGCAGAGGTACCGACTAGGATCATCTACCCGGACGTTGATAGCGAGCTGCTCGACCATATCAGGTCAAGGCTGATTGGCCGCTATACAACCTTTTTTAATGGAGGAAACAAGGAGCGGTCCCATAATATCAAGCTTGCCACTGAAACGCTGAACGGCAAAGTCGTTTTCCCGGGTGAAACGTTTTCCTTTAATAAAGCGATTGGGAAAAGGACAGCGAAGCGAGGGTACATGAAAGCCCCGGTCATCGTGCGCGGTGAATTATCGGAAGGGATTGGCGGGGGGATTTGCCAGGTATCCTCAACCTTGTTCAACGCGGCGGACAACGCCGGCATGTCGATTGTCCAGCGGTATTCGCATACGAAGGCTGTCACCTATGTCCCTTCAGGCCGCGATGCGACGGTCAGCTGGTATGGCCCCGATTTTGTTTTTAAAAACCCTTACAGCCAGCCTGTTTTAATCCGGGCCCATGCGTATGGGAGCCAATTGTCGGTCACCCTTTACTCTGCTCCTAATATTGAATTTCGCCCACGGAGCATCCCCGGAGCTCCCGCCATCCTCCCCGAAGAGACGACATTTATGCATAGGACGGATAAATAGTAGCGCATAAAAAATAACCAAGGCAACGCACACAGCTCATGCGAACGCCTTGGTTTTTTAGTAATTTCGGTTGCATTACCCAAGAAGCGATTGGACTTACCCGAAAAATAGCACAGGTATCGGAATTTAACGCACACAAAATTTAATATTATCCTTTAAAAAAACTGCAATTCCTTCAATGCCTGTTCAAGATTGCTGTAAATCGATATGCCTTTGAGATTAATGCCAAGATTGATGAAGGTTTGGCTAAGCTCGCCTTTCATCCCGGTAATCACCGGCGTCACGCCCAGCAGATTTAAGGAGCGAATCAGTTTGAACAGAACTTCAATTCCAATCAAATCGACTTCGTAGACTCCGGAAAGGTCGATGACAAGCGTTTCAATCCGCTTTTTCACGCACGTATCCAGCGAATCGACGATCAGGGTTTCTGACCGCATTTCATTTATATCCCCGATAAGCGGGAGTACAGCCAGCTTTTGCGAAATTGGCACGATCGGGACGGATATTTTCAGATACAGTTCCCTGGATTCCAAGAGAAGTTTTTCGGCATTGTTTGTAAACGAGGTGCTGAAGCCATGGACCATATTGTTAAAAATATGGTCGGTTTCAATAATGATGTCCAGCAGCTCCTCCTGGTTTATTTGAATTTTCCTCCCCTCTTCAAACAAAAAGGACCAAATGACATTTTTATAAATAGTAACCCCCTTAATGGTCCTTCCAAGATCCCCTCCGTTTTGGACGGAATTTGCTCCTATTATTTCCCCCCATTTGAAGGCATGGTCCTTTACATCCTCATCTTTCAGGCATTTCAGGACAATTTGGACAAGCTCTCTGAATTTTTCGGTTGTAATCTTTTTCTGCTCCTCATCCTGGAAGCGGAAGTGGTAGAACGAGAGCATTTCCGAAATGAGTTCTTCCGTAATTCGTTCGAGGTTGGCTTCAATTTTTTCACTGAAGTAGCTTTTTAATTGTTCTATTTCCATTTAGCAGTTTCTCCTAATCAATTTCTTAAATTGACAATACCATGTTCCCCGCCTGATGCAAAGCGTGGAGGGACAAATTCGCGAATATTCACTTAATATCCGGACCATTTCTGATGTTTGACCGAATTAGCCAGGGGTAATAGTACTAGGAAATTGACTAAACGGAGGGTGATGAAAATGGAAAAGGATCATGCAGTCCATAAGGATGGGGATTTTGAGCCTTCAAAAGTTGATGAAGTCGTTGACAGGATTGACGAAGGCAAAATGTATGACAAACTCCAGGACTTCAATGAATTCCGTTCCTACCTGAGCAAACGGATTGAACTTGGAAAGCGGATCGGGATGGATGAGGAAGAATTGGCGGTCGCCGCCCAAAAGGTCGCGAATTATCTTGCCAAAAATGCCGAACCGCAGAACCGTGAGGAAGCGCTCCTGATGGAACTGTGGCAAGTCGGAAATGACCAGGAGCGCCATATGCTTGCCCACATGCTCATTAAGTGGGCGGAATAACATTGATTTTCAGCACCGGCTGCATGGAAGCCGGTGTTTTTTGTTTTAGGATGGGTGTTGGGGTTCTGCAATTTCGGATGAGTAACATTGTACGGCCCAAATCAAGAAAGAATGTCTTTCAAATCCCATTTGCGTGACATTCTACTGCCTAAATCAAGATAGAATGTCATTCAAACCCCACTTGCGTGACATTCTACTGCCTAAATCAAGATAGAATGTCATTCAAACCCCACTAGCGTGACATTCTACTGCCTATATCAAGAAATAATGTCATTCAAACCCCATTTGCGTGACTTTCTACTGCCTAAATCAAGATAGAATGTCACTCAACCCCCTCTTGCGTGACATTCTACTGCCCAAATCAAGAAAGAATGTCACGCAAACCTCATTTGCGTGACATACTACTGCCTAAATCAAGATAGAATGTCACTCAAATCCTACTTGCGTGACATTCTACTGCCTAAATCAAGATAGAATGTCACGCAACCCCCTCTTGCGTGACATTCTACTGCCTAAAACAAGACTGAATGTCACGCAACCCCACATGCGTGACATTCTACGGCCTAAATCAAGATAGAATGTCACTCAACCCCCTCTTGCGTGACATTCTACGGCCTAAATCAAGATAGAATGTCACTCAAATCAAAATGTATGACCAACCCCTCCCAATTTCCTAAAATGATTGCACTATAACCCATATAAGGTTTAAAAAATCCTTTGATTTTACCGCCAAAAATTTATCCCCCTCCCCCACCCTTGTTCCCCAATTTGGCACAGGAATGTAGAAATATCGTAACAAAACGCCGATTTTTGCCACCTTATCCACTCTTATAATTAACTTATAGAACATCATGATTATGTTGCTTACAAACGGCCACTAATCATGGCACAAAAACTAATGTGAAGCATGGTGATGAAAATGCAAGGAACGGGACATCCACACGGAATGGGACATCCGCACAACGCCGGCCATCCTGGAGGGCACCTAGGAAGCCACCCAGGGGGGCATCCGCATAATATGGGGCTTGGGCCGGTAATCGATTATAATGAAAACCCCTTTATCGTTATCTGGGAAGTAACGAGGGCGTGCCAGCTAAAGTGCGTACATTGCCGCGCTGACGCACAGCTTCAGAAGGACCCGCGTGAGCTGACACATGAAGAGGGCATCAATCTGCTTGACCAGATTTATGACATGAACAATCCTATGCTTGTCTTCACTGGCGGGGATTGCATGATGCGCGAGGATTTATTCGAATTGGCCGAATACGCCGTTAAAAAAGGCATGCGTGTTTCAATGGTTCCAAGCGCTACCGACAATGTCACGAAGGAAAAAATGCAGCGGGCCAAGGATGTCGGGCTTTCACGCTGGGGCTTTAGTTTAGACGGCCCAACGCCCGAAATCCATGACCATTTCCGCGGGACGCCAGGTTCCTTTGATTTGACGCTTGAGAAGATCAAGTACTTGAATGAGTTAGAGATGCCGCTCCAGATCAATACCGTCATTTCCCGCTACAACTATGATTCGCTTGAAGAGATGGCGAAACTGGTCGGCGAACTGAAAGCTGTTATGTGGTATATTTTCCTGCTAGTGCCGACAGGCCGTGGCCAGGAAGACAAGTGCATCACTCCAGCCGAGCATGAAAAGGTATTCCGCTGGCTTTACCAGCTGAGCAAGACCGCACCTTATGATATTAAAACAACCGCAGCCCAGCATTACCGCCGCGTCGTCCTTCAGGAAAAAGCCCGCGACCACAAAATCGAAAAGGGCGAAATCCGTTACGAGGATACGATGACGATGGACCAGGAAGGCATCATCGACGGGCTCAAGCGCGCTCCAAAAGGCGTGAATGACGGAAATGGCTTTATCTTCGTCGACCATATTGGCGATGTCCTGCCAAGCGGCCTCCTTCCAATCCCGGTTGGAAATGTCCGCGAAAAACCGCTGGCTGACATTTACCGCAATTCAGAAGTGCTGAAGAACCTCCGCAGCCCGGATAAATACAAAGGCAAATGCGGCGTATGTGAATACAATAAGATTTGTGGCGGCTCCCGTTCTAGGACGTACGCGGTGACCGGAGACTACATGGAAAGCGAGCCATATTGCGTATACATCCCGATGGCCATGCGAAAGAAAGAAACTGTAAAATAAACAAGTAAATCAGATGAGTGCCAAATTAGTTGAAATTGGCACTCATTTTTTATTCATTTAAAGTCATTTTTTCTGAAGTTATTATGTAATTAGTATAAAATTCAATCTAATTTGAAAGAGAATAGTTGTGTCGGGACCCCAAAAATTTTAAAAGTGTTTCTACAGATGTTTCCCCAGAAAATTAAGTCTATATTTCACCATATTTATTTGGTAAGATGTAATAAATTCCAAAGACTGTCATAAATTTTTTCAAAATTGGGGGAGTCATGATGGGCATTTCCATACAAATTTTAGGCTTGCTTCTTGTACTATCAGAAATCCTCCTAAGAAGATTGATTGTCGGAAAGGGAGGGCAAGAAATTTACGATACAGTAGGGAAAAAATTCCACTTATGGGGTAGAACGATTTTAATATTAATTGGTTTATTTTTTCTCTTTTTTGTACTAGACCTTACATATGAACTGGCCTTTAAAAGGTTTATACTAATCTTGTTAGCAGTCATTTATGCATTCGAAGCATTTATCGGATGGATGTATATCAAAAGCTCAAAGGCATTTCTTGTACCTATCCTATTGTTGTTAATTGCCACTATATATTGTTATAATTTTGTCTTTTAAAAGAAGAGGTACAATTCTTTTCAATAAAAGAGCCTGGCATTTTTTCCAAAAACAAAAAGCACCGCAAATTATGGGTGCAATTTGATAACCGTTTAACTGTCCATTTTTGCTATGTGTTCTCATAGGGAGCTGAAACCATTACCCCACTGTATCGCCTCTTCTTTGCTCATCCATACCTTATCGTACTTCCAAATGGGGCAAAATGACTTTATCGAAATCCCTGTAGTCATCAAGGTAAAAGTCCGCTTCGGATTCGTGGTTTTGGTAGGATACCGTGCGGATTCCAAGCCTCCTTGCCGGTTCGAGGTCAATCGCCCTGTCCCCAATGACAAGGTCAATCCCATATTTTTTATGCAAATAGGCATACGCGGCAGGGTCAGGCTTTCGTGGAAAACCGTCCTCCATTCCGACTACTTCAGCGAAATAACGGTCGTACTTGTAATAGGTAAGGACGTTTTCGACATCCTCTTTTTCCTTATGAGTCATGATCACATTCGTATCCGCTTTTTTCAGGACATCCTCGACTCCCAGGAACGGGAGGAACTCCTCCGGCTTCAATCCCCTCACCTTTTCAAGCATTTTCCGGCTCTGTTCCTCGCTGATTTTGAAAAAACGGAACGCATGTCCGAAGGAAATTTTCAACTGTCCGAGTGTTTCTTCCTCGGTATAGCCATCTCCGAGAATCTCCATAAGCAATTTTGTATAGGATGGATACGTATTGAATATCGTGCCATCAAAATCCCATAGTATCTTCATTTCTCCACTCCTTGCTAATCATTCATCTCCATAGATAAATAATTACCCCTTTTATGGGAATATAAATACTAGAACTCCCTGATTGGAGGAATACCGAATGAGAAAATTTGCAGCCGCAGGCATTGCGGCACTTGCGCTCTCGATAGGAGCCGCAGGATGTTCTTCTGATTTCAAAAAAGAAGATAAACCGGTCATGGATGAAAAAGGAACAAAAAAAAGTGACCGGAAATCGAATGATACCGGCAAGTAAAACTCCTGCATTTACAGTAATGACAGTACGGGAGGTAAACCATGATACGAAAAGAAAACGAAATAAAAAACAATACGCTCGATGACGAACAAGTCGCCGAAAACCTTACCGACCTTGTCAGCATCATCAATGCCAAAGGCGACACGAAGAAAATCGAACAAATCATCGAGGAAAACAAAAATTCCTTCGATGATGATTCAAATAGGAATTAAGGAAAAGAGGATGGATTTACAGTGCAGGCTGTTTATTCTATCCTCTTTTCTTCTTTTTGAAATAAAATTTCCTATTTAATAAGCCTTTGCCCAAACCACCATCGACTCGGCTTTCCCGCCGCAGCATACACATGTGTCACTGACCTTTTCCTGTTCAAACGGGATGCAGCGTGAGGTCGCCCCTGTTTCTTCCTTTATTTTATCCTCGCACTCACGCTTGCCGCACCACATTGCTTTAATCATTCCAGGATTGCTTTCAAGCCGCTCTTTGAATTGCTCCATGTTTTCGGCAACAGATGTCTTTTTCTCAAGCAGCTCTTTCGCACGGTCAAAAAGATTTTGCTGAATATCGGTAAGGAGCGCGCCAAGTTTTTCTTCCACTTCATCAAGAGTGGCAATCAGTTTTTCCCCGGTATCGCGCCTTACAAGTACAACCTGGTTCTTTTCAATATCACGAGGGCCTGCTTCAAGCCTAACAGGAACGCCTTTCATTTCGTATTCGTTGAACTTCCAGCCCGGATTTTTGTCGCTGGCATCAATGCCGGTGCGGAATGCGCCTGACAGCCTTTCCTTCAGTCCGTAAGCGAAGTCAAGGACGCCCTCTTTATGCTGGGCGATTGGCACAATCATCACCTGGGTTGGAGCAACTTTTGGCGGGATGACGAGGCCGCGGTCATCGCCATGGACCATAATCAGCGCGCCGATTACCCTTGTCGTCATACCCCATGAAGTTTGGTGGACATGCTGGAGCTTTCCTTCCCTGTCCAAATAATTGATGCCGAACGCCTTGGCAAAACCGTCGCCTAGATGGTGGGAAGTCCCGGATTGAAGTGCCTTTCCGTCATGCATGAGGCTTTCGACAGTATAGGTGAACTTGGCGCCAGCGAATTTTTCTTTTTCGGTTTTTTGCCCTTTGACGACTGGGACCGCTAGATAGTCCTCAAGCAGTGTGGCATAGACGTCAAGCATCCGCTTTGTTTCCTCATGGGCGTCCTCATCTGTCTCGTGCGCGGTATGACCTTCCTGCCACAGGAATTCAAGCGTCCTCAGGAACGGGCGGGTCGTCTTCTCCCAGCGGACAACATTGGCCCACTGGTTATAAAGTTTAGGCAAATCCCGGTAGGAATGGATAATGTTTTTGTAATGCTCGCAAAACAGAACTTCCGATGTTGGCCGTACACAAAGCCTCTCCGCCAGCTCTTCGGAACCGCCATGGGTCACCCAGGCGACTTCAGGGGCGAATCCTGCAATGTGGTCTTTCTCTTTCTCGAGCAGGCTTTCCGGGATAAATAATGGCATATACACATTTTCATGCCCTGTTTCCTTAATCATCCCATCAAGCGCGTCACGGATGTTTTCCCAAAGCGCGTACCCGTAAGGCCGGATAATCATCGAGCCACGGACGGACGAGTAATCGACGAGATCCGCTTTTGTTACGACATCGGTGTACCATTGGGCAAAATCCTTGTCCATGGCGGTAATGCTTTTTACAAATTCCTTTTCCATTTTTCATCCCTCTTCTTTTTTATTAAATGTTGATTTCAGCGGGGTATCGTATCCAACGGCCCTTTGCTTCCATCAATGTTTTTGATTAAATTTTTAAAAAAGGCTGGATTCCCCATTAAATACAAAAAGGCCATGAATCCCCTATAAAAGGGACCATGGCCTGGCGGTACCACCCTCATTCGCGGGCTTTTGCCCACGCACTTAACGTTTAACGGAACGCTCCGCCGTATCTTCGCGATTGTCCGATACGGAACTCCGGGGCAGGTTCGAATGGCCGTCCTGGAAGCCTTGCACCAACCGGCTTCCTCTCTGGATAGGACAATTCTCCATTGTACTGGTCCCCATCATTGTTTCAGGTTATTTTTTGAAAATTATATATAGCCGGCAGGGCAATGTCAACTGGGAACCGGGATTAATTACTAAAAAAAGTATAGCCTCCGGGCGTTCAATGTTTGCCAGCGGTCCTAATTCGGATATTATGAAGAAAAAGGCACCGGGGAGATACGTATGATTCGAACACTTGCAATCAGCCAAATCGGCCAACGTTCAACCGATATTCCAGTAGTAGAGCTAGCTTCCAGGGATTCCGCTTCATGGTACTGGATTGATTTCAATAGCCCAAGCGATGAAGAGTCGATGCTGCTTTCAAATCCATTAAACTTCCACCCGCTTGCCATTGAGGACTGCCTGCACAAGCTGCAGCGTCCCAAGCTTGATTACTATGATGGCTATACATTTTTTGTAACTCACTCCATCAACCAGGAAACACTTGAGAAGGAAGAGGTGAATATCTTCCTTGGAAAAAACTTCATCGTGACGTTCCATTATCAGCCGTCACGGGAAATTACGGAAGTTTGGAACCGGGCATCCGCTCCCGGCCAAAAGGAAGAATGGTCCCCTTCCCTCATTCTTTACCACATCCTTGATCAGCTTGTCGATAATTACTTTCCTCCTCTCTACACAATTGAGGATCAGCTTGATGAAATGGATGAGAGCTATTCCGGGGGTTATACCGAGGATTTGCTAAAGGAAGTTTTTGAAATCAGGCAGAGGCTGCTAATGCTTCGCCACACGGTCACTCCGACAAGGGATTTGATTTACCGTATGCTCAATTCACAAAAGCTTACAGAGCTTCAAATCAGGCATGCGTATTTTTCGGATATCCACGACCACCTTTTGAAGCTTACTGATATGATCGATTCAAACCGGGAACTGACCAAGGATATCCGAGACAGCGTCCTTTCGATGAACTCCCATGAAACAAACCGCGTCATGAAAGTACTGACCGTCATCACGACGATTTTCATGCCGCTCACCTTTATCGCGGGAATCTATGGAATGAACTTTGACTTTATGCCGGAAACTTCCCTGAAATATGGCTACTTTGTTTCACTTGGCGTAATGGGAATCATCGCCTCCGCCATGTTCTTATTTTTTTGGAAAAAGGGCTGGTTCAAATAGCGAAAAAAGTGAAAAAGAAAGGCTGCGCCAGTGCTCGGCCGGGCAGCCTTTTTGTTAAATAGGATATAATAGCATTAAAAAACCAAGATGCAAAACGAATTACCATTCCTTGTACTCCACGTTTCCTCCGGTCAGGTCGATTGTGTTCCGTTCACCCCTGTATAACAATTTCCCGTTCTCTTCAACGATCAAATTCTCGAATGTATACACTTTATGTCCGTTCGGCAGGGATACAACGACCTTTTTGCCGTTGTCAAATACAGGCGCCTCGATTTTAATCGTGCTCTGCGCATACCTGCTGAACCCAAGCATCATCCCAATGCAGACAAGCAAGAAAGCAAATGTGAAAACAAGTTTGTACACATTGAATTTCCTCGGTTTCATATGGCGCAATTCGTACCTAGTCACAGGTCTCCCCCCGCAATTTATTAATATGGTAAATGCCCCTGAATTCAGCGGCATCTTCGATAATAAGTAATACCCTACTTCCAAGAAATTTAATCAATATTGAAAAAATAATTGCCAATCCTACCATCTTATGCGCGGGATCCGAAAAAATGCATGGAAATCTTCAAAGGTATGGGGTAAATATGTATACATTTGTTCCGTTGCTGGATGTATAATTGAAAAAGGTTTAAATGGAATCGGAGGCTCTTTTTGGTTTGGGTGTGAAACTTGGCTAGTCTTTTTCACCACACGGCCGCTCAAATAAGCACTCTCGATTGCCGGAACAAGAAATGATCCAAGGAGGCGTTTGTTAGTGGCTGAAGAACGAATTGATGAAATCGTTGGCATTCTGAAGGACCTTGTTACCATCCCTAGCCCGACGGGTAATACCGATAAGGCGATTTCCCATGTTGAAGGTTTCTTGGAGGAGCTTGGAGTGGAAACATATCGGAACAGAAAAGGCGGATTGATTGCGACCCTTCCGGGAAAGGATACCGGCAAGCAAAGGATGCTGACCGCCCATCTAGACACGCTTGGCGCGATGGTTAAGGAAATCAAGCCGAGCGGGAGGCTGAAAATCGACCTGATTGGCGGCTTCAAATACAACTCGATCGAAGGAGAATACTGCACCATCGAAACGAGTTCAGGGAAAACCTATACAGGAACGATCCTGATGCACCAAACTTCTGTGCACGTATATAAGGATGCCGGTAAAGCAGAGCGGAATCAGGATAATATGGAGATCCGCATTGATGAGAAAGTACATAGCGCAGCGGAAGTAAGGGCCCTTGGTATTGAAGTCGGTGATTTTATATCGTTTGACCCGCGAGTCGAAGTGACGCCATCAGGCTTTATCAAATCGCGCCACCTCGACGATAAGGCGAGTGTCGCGATTTTGATGGAGCTTATTAAACGGATTAAAACGGGAAAAATCGAGCTACCGTATACTACCCACTTCCTCTTTTCCAATAACGAAGAAATCGGTTATGGAGGCAACTCGAACATTACACCGGAAACAGTCGAGTATCTTGCTGTCGACATGGGCGCGATGGGCGATGGGCAATCGACTGATGAATACACCGTTTCCATTTGTGTCAAGGATGCGAGCGGCCCGTATCATTACGGCCTCCGCAAGAAACTTGTCAGCGTTGCAGAGGAAAACGGCATCCCTTTCAAACTCGACATCTATCCTTACTATGGATCAGATGCATCGGCGGCAATCCGCTCGGGGCATGACATCGTCCATGGACTCATTGGCCCCGGCATAGATTCTTCACATGCGTTCGAGCGCACGCACCGCCAGTCGCTAGGCCACACTGCCGCGCTGCTGTTTGAATACATCCTATCAGACTTGGTGATATAAGGTTGACAGGAACCAGGGCTCTCGATTTTTAGTTGAAGGAAGGTTTTTGAATGGGTTCTATTCTGAAAAGCTATAAAACGTCGATTATTCTCCTGGCCGCCATCATTGTAGGCGGGGCCGCGGGGGCAATTTTCGGGACGGAAGCAACGGTTGTTAAACCGCTTGGGGACTTATTTTTGAATTTAATGTTTACGATCATCGTCCCGCTTGTCTTTTTCAGCATTGCTTCGGCAATCGCCAACATGAGCGGCATGAAGCGGCTTGGAAAAATAATGGGGAGCATTTTCCTTGTCTTTTTCATAACTGCTGCAATTTCAGCCGCAGTCGCTTTCATAGGGACATCGATTGTGAATCCCCTTGAGAACACAGACATTTCTTCGGTAAAGGAAATGATGGAAAAAGTGGACGCGCCGGAGCAGGCCGAAAAGCCCTCGCTCGCTGCTCAGCTTGTCGCCACGGTTACCGTCCCAGATTTCGCCAATCTTTTCTCGCGGAGCAACATGCTTCAATTGATCGTATTCTCGGTCATTTTCGGTCTTGCGACTGCCATGGCGGGCGAAAAAGGCAGACCTGTCGCATCTTTCCTTGCTTCTGGCTCTGAAGTCATGATGAAAACCGTCAAAATTGTCATGTACTATGCCCCAATCGGACTCGGCGCGTATTTCGCGGCTGTTATCGGCGAGCTAGGCCCTCAGATTCTGGAAGGCTATTTACGCACATTCCTGCTGTATCTCGGCCTTTCCGTACTGTATTATTTCGGCTTCTTCTCGCTTTACGCGTTCATTGCAAGCGGCACGGCCGGAGTGAAAATTTTTTGGAAAAATGTCATTACCCCTTCTGTTACGGCAATCGCGACATGTTCGAGCGCGGCCTGCATCCCGGTCAATCTTGATGCAGTCAAAAAGATGGGCGTGCCTAAGGATATCGCCGAAACAATCATCCCCCTTGGTGCCAATACACATAAAGACGGGTCGGTGTTTGGCGGCGTTTTGAAAATCGTCTTCCTGTTTGGGCTTTTCGGAAAGGACATGGCCAGCCTTTCGAGCATCGCCAGCATCCTGGCCGTTTCATTCCTGGTTGGGGCGGTCATGGGAGCCATCCCGGGCGGCGGCTTTATTGGCGAAATGCTGATTATCAGCGTATTCGGATTCCCGCCCGAAGTATTGCCGATCATCGCCGTTATTTCAACCATCATTGACGCCCCGGCAACCTTGCTTAACTCTACCGGCAACACCGTTTGCGCCATGCTCGTTTCCCGCCTCGTAGAAGGAAAGAATTGGCTGGGCGCAACATTTAAAGGGAAAGCAAACCATTTCGCCTCCTAAAGGGGAACCAAGGCACCTTCTCCTTGTTTCAATGCCGCCTGTACAGGGTAAAAAAAGAACAGAGACAGTACAACAAGGAGGTTTTGCAATCATGAATAAAGACGAAACAAAAGGTGCATGGGACCAACTGAAGGGTGAAGCCAAAAGGACTGCCGGAAAGGTATCCGGCAATGAGTCACTCGAAGCTGAAGGCAATATCGACAAAGGCAAAGGCGAAGTGAAAGAAACATACGGCCGTGCCAAGGATCGGCTTGCCAGTGAATTTAATAACATAATAGACAAAACAAGATAGGATAAATAGACCAAGCCGCCCTGGGCATTCCGGGCGGTTTTTT
Source organism: Neobacillus piezotolerans (assembly GCF_003362805.1). Classification (GTDB taxonomy): domain Bacteria; phylum Bacillota; class Bacilli; order Bacillales; family Cytobacillaceae; genus Bacillus_D; species Bacillus_D piezotolerans. The sequence continues at coordinate 920,012 of NZ_QNQT01000001.1, read as the reverse complement.
TCTCGCTTAACTGACAGGTGAATGGGCAGGTTTCGCCACAATATCCGAAAATGGAGCAAATTTTGATTTTCCCAACCGGCCCTACAAAATCTTTACAATCCCTGACTCCTGATATATCAAGGAATTCCCCACTCTCAAGCGAATGTACGTTCCATTGAACTCCCTAAAACGGGACTAAAGTCCCATGATATTCCTAGTAAGGAATGCTACTATTTGGGAAAGGGCAAATTTTACGAAAGTAAAAGACGCAAAGCCACGGGCCTAAAACAAGAAATTGTCATGGCAGCCGGGTTGCAGTACGCTTAAAATCCCGAAACCTTTCCTGATTTGCCTTTTAAAATGGCGAAGGGGTTCTTAGCAATGAAATCAATACTCGTAGCAGACCGATCCATCTTTATTCGTAGCGTACTTAAAAAGAAACTCTACAGAACAGATTACACGGTCATGGCCGAAGCGGACAACGGCAAACAAGCCGTCCTGAAGTACAGGGCCGGCACTCCCGATTTTGTCATGCTTGAATTTTTGCTGCCTCAGTTGAACGGCTTTGAAACGCTTCAGGAAATTATCCGGATCAATCCGGAAGCGAAGGTCCTAATGATGTCGACTTTCTCGAATGAATGCCTCGCCCGGGAAGCAAGGGAAATGGGGGCAAGCGGCTTTATTCTCAAACCAGGATTTGAAGGATTGGTCACCGCTCTGGATGGCCTCGGAATACCAGCCGCTAGCACGAAAAGCACATAAGAAAAAACGGCAGTATCGCAACGATGCACTGCCGTTTTTTCATCCATTGGTTTCGTTTTCCCCGGCCACTGCCTGCCCCGGAGGCCTTTTTCCCCTTTTCAGGTCGCTTATCGAGAGCCCAAACGACATCTGCAAATGCGGATAGTCTTTAAATTGTTCCCAATCGCCGCCCCATTCGAATCCGAGCCCTTTTGCCAACGTGGCGACTTCTTCCCAATCGGGCCGGGCATTTCCGTTCATATCATGCCCCATATCCCAAATAAGCGACCCATCCTCTTTCGTTAAAGCAAAGTCGACTGCAAGGCCATAATTATGGTACGACTCCCCGCCACGGGCATAGGTGACAACTTGGCCAATCTCCGTCCTCCCTTGCGCATAAAGACGGTCCTGCTCCTCAGCCGTCCTGAATCCTTCAATCAGTTGGATCCTAATTCCCTTTTTCGCCGCCAACGCAACGAGTTCATCCGCTTTTTCCCTAACCGAAGGATGAAGATCCGTAGGCATGGGCACATTTCCATAGTTGTATCCTGGATAGCCCATTGCCCGCCATACAAGAAAAAGGACTGCCGCAATAGTGATGGCAGCCATATATCGTTTTGCTTTTCGCATCATATTCTCCTAGTGTGTACATAACAATGTGATACCTTTATTGTACTTCTATTTTCCCGCGAATCCACTTATTTGTTTCCGGGCTGGGGATACTTTTCCAAAATACGTTTCTCCAATAGCCGGTATCCGTTTTTGTTCAAATGGAGGGAGTCGCTGAAGTACTTCTGTTTATCCTTCCCCTTGAACAAGTCGTTCGTCGGCACATACGTTAAGCCTCTATCTTTTTTCACAAGACCGATTGTTGAGTCATTCCATTCGTCAAACAATGGCTCGAACCGCTGGCCGCCTTCTGGATAGGGATTATAAAGGCCAAGGACCAAAATTGGCGCGTCTTCATTTGCTGCCTTGAACGTATTGAGGATAATCCCGAGATTCCGCAAATAGTTTTCCTTTGCTTCTGCAATCTTATTTGGATGAATGTTTTTCAGGTTTCCACCATTGCTGTTGATTAAATCGTTCGTCCCAATAAACAAAATGAAACAATCGGCGTTTTTCAGACTGGCAGCGGTTCCCGGTTTTCCAAGCTCCATGATTACATCACCGGATTCTCTTTTTTTAACGCCGTAGTTCTCAATTAAAAAATTCTTCCCCGGAAATCTATTGTTCAGCTCTTTTTGGAGCTTGCCAACATAGCCTTGTTCCTTCCGGTCGCCTTGTCCATACGTAAGTGAATCGCCGAAAGCCATGATGATCGTCCTGCCCTTCGCAGCTTCACCATAATAAGAATAAAACACATATGCGATGGCCGCCGCCGCAAAAAGGATTGCTGACGCGAAAATAAGGTTTCGTTTCATGTTCTTCTCCCCCTGCTGCTGTATCTTTGTTTATACCCACAATTTAGACAGGGTTACACATTGTTTCCACTTGTAAAAGAACCAGCCTATTCCTTGAAGCCACCTTTACGTTAAAAATATTTTTAATTTTCTGCCATTTAAATTTACTTATTAGGCAAAATGATATATGATTAGAAATAACAACCTTAATTATCAATAATATCCAATTGTTCGTACCATCGAATGCGGCTGCCTGATGACTTTCAAGGCAGCCTTTTGTTTTCCCAAGCCATTCTGTCAGAGGGCATAAGGAAAATTAAACAAAATACTGAGTTGCCACAAACTAATTCTGCCGGAAAGAAGTGATAAGGATGAGGTATCATTTAGCCGCTGCCTTCCTGTTTTGGTCACTTGGCCTTTTGCACCCCACCCTCCCTGACGAGTGGATTGCTTCATCCATGATTGCCGGTCTCATCGCCTTTCTCCTTTTTATAAAAGAATCAAGGGAAAGCGTCCGCTTCCGCTATCTTGACCTCGCGGCAAAGGCGGAACAAAAAGGATTGGAGGAACTAACTTTTTTTACGGGAAGGTTCGTGGAAATCAAGGATGGCGTTCCTCCATTGAACAAGGACTTCACGTATATCGTTTTTTATAATGGGGAGTATGAAATTCCGCTGTTTTGCAGGAATACCGCAGTTGCCCAAAAAGCAGCCCTTTCAAGGAAAAAAATCCGTGTCTATTATGAAGATTATATTTTAGTAGATATTGAGGAGGTAGGTTAAACCTTTTCCAACGAAAAACATTACCATATCCTCTTCTCATCCCCATTACAAACACATTACATTTTATTAAGATTTACTCCTGCCCCGTTTTCCGTTGCCGCGACCTGTTAAAATAGAAAGTAGGGACAAACGGAACCGCCGATGGTGAGCTAGTTTCCAACCGTATGCCAAGGGATATTGGGAATGTTTATTAAAAGGGGCTGGGAGAAATGGAAATTGCCAAACTTCGCCATTTGGCCGAGGAATTGAAAGAGGTTCCTTATATCGGATCCGATGTTACTCACGTATTTTCCCTTGACGAAAAAGAATTAGTCATGTTGAAATACCATAAAGAACTTGATTTGTATCGCGTAACGGCGATGGACCGGAAAATCGCGGCCGATTATAAACGGGCAGACCAGGCGGCAAGTGCCATTAAAGCAACATTGGACGCCTACTACAAAAATAAAAAGCACGGACGGAGCAGCTAATCTGGCTATAAAAAAATAAAACCGAAAAACATCCAGTTTTTCGGTTTTTTCCTTTTAAAAGCGGGAAAATGATAGGATATGTAATCGCCGTTGTCATGGGACCAATCTCTGGCCGGCTCAAGATAGAGCCTGCTTGATTAGGAGGAATTGCTATAAAATCGTTACATTCAATTCGAAGCGGCAGCCGCCACAGTGTCCAAAGGTTTTCCACTGGCATCGGGTATTCGTCATTTGATTATCCAAGGTTTTCAGGAAAAGTAGTTTGCGAGCCGTCAACAGGAGGTTATGAAAGGGATTGCTATTCTTATAAACAGGTTGCTGGTATACCGTATAAAAACCCGATGCAACAATTATAGGGTGTATCTGCTGAAAAGAGGGCGCCGATACGGCGCCCTCTTTCATGATTCCATCTTTTTTTTGATTCGGTTGTTATGCTCTTTTAGAAAGGCAAGCATTTCATTCAAAAACAATGATGCTTGACGGGAGTTATTCTCTTCTACGGCGATTTTCAGATTGATTGCCAGCGCATGGGCTTTCATCCTATAATTCATTCCGCTCCTCATTTTCTCGTAGGCTTGTTTCATATACTCTTCTTTTGTCAGCTTCCCCGACTCATATTGCTTCCGAAGCTCCATTATTTCCTTGCGACGGTTTTCTTTTTTCTGTTGCAGCGCTTCACGCTTTGCCTTCATTTCAGGACTTAGCCAGCGTTTGTTTAGTTGCTCCCGTTTCCCGAGAACTTCCTTCCATTCAGCAACTTTATCGGGAGTGAATTTTTCCGCCCACGCAATATATTCTTCATCCGTAATCCGGAACATACCAGCTTTTTGATGGCGGGCTTCCCCTTTTTCGTGTTTCCCGTGTTTTTCATGCTCGCAAGCAGTGCAATCCTTCTCGAAAGTTTCAGCCTTGGCAAACGCTGACCCACCATGGATTGAAAGCTGCGGCAATGAGATCAAACAGCACAATAGTATCGCTAAAGTAATTCGTAATTTCATCTTCCATTCTCCTTTTCCAAAAATACACTTCCGGGAATACTATCCCCCACTTTAAAAAAACTATGACTAGATTTTTTTAAAAAAGCTTGCATGATTTTAAAAAATGATTTAATCTATATACATAAAGATTATGTGAAAAATTTCACAAATATAAACTGGTTAACTCTTTGATTTTTCAAGTAGATTGTGAATGTTTTCACAAAAATAGGGGCGAATCCAATATGAAAAAACCACATATCGTCATTCTTGGCGCCGGTTATGGCGGCCTTGTCACAACAAAAAAACTTGAGAAGCTGCTTCGCTCAGGTGAAGCGACTGTTACGTTAATCAACAAACATTCTTACCATTACATTACGACACAGCTCCACAAAATTGGCGTGGGAACCGCGCCTGACCGGAAGATTGCCCTATCCATTCCGGAACTGGTCAACGATTCGAAAACCCGCTTTATGACAGGGACAGTCACAAACGTCAATGCCGAGTCCCAAGTTGTTTTTCTTGAATCAGGCGAGGAAATTTCCTATGACTATTTAGTCATCGCCCTTGGTTTTGAAGTAGCGACATTCGGCATTCCCGGCATAAAGGAACACGCTTTTGGGATTCGCAGTTTCAGAAGCTCGAAGGCGATTTATCACCAAATCACAAAGCAGCTTACTCTTTACAAAGAAGACCACGACCCATCGAGGCTTACATTTGCCGTGGCGGGCGGCGGATTTACAGGCATCGAAATGCTTGGCGAGCTTGCCGAAGGGCTGCCAAAGCTGTGCGAGGAACACGGTGTTCCCTTTGAAAATGTGAAAATTATCGGCATTGAGGCTGCGGAATCATTGATTCCTTTCTTCGGGGATGAATTGATTGCCTATACATCCCATATCATGGAGTCTTACAATATCGACATTTTCACTTCCACAAAAATCAAATCTTGTACCGAAAATGCCGTACAGCTTGAAAACGGGCTTGAAATCCCTTGCCGGACACTTATCTGGTCTTGTGGCGTAAAGGCGAACTCCCTGCTTGAAAGATTCGGGCTTCCGCTTGTAAAAGGCAAGCTTCCCGTTGACAAGAACCTTTTGGTAAAAGGAACAGAAAACATTTTCTGCATCGGCGATTGCGCCTTGTTTATGAAAGATGAAAAAACCGCGCTTCCGCCTACCGCCCAGGTTGCGATGCAGGAAGCGGATGTTTGTGGGAAAAACCTTACGGCACTCATTCGCGGGGAAAACCTGAAAGCCTTTGAATACCACCATAAGGGCTCTGTCGCTTCGATTGGCGATCGGACGGCTGTCGGGAAGGTAGGCAGCTTCACGATGTCAGGCTGGTTCGCGGCCATCATGAAGCGGGTCATCGAAAACAGGTATCTTTTCGTTCTCGGCGGGCCGTCGTTGATCCTGAAGCAAACTCTTCTCCTGAAAAGGGAGCAGTTAAGCGTTCAAACAAAACAACATTAGGTAGTACTGGATGAAGGGAATCCCCCGTTCCCCACTTCCTGTTATATACATCCGGCGCCATCCCCCAACTCATCCCTTGGCGTTGGAATCTCCTTCCCTTATGCTGACCCAAATGGCCGTTGAATGACGGATCATTCGGGTCAGCTTTTCATTTTTTCCAACAATTATTTACCCCTTTTTTCCGAAAAAGGAGTTTTCTTTTCATGGTACTCTTAACACGTCCATCGCGGCTTGACACAAAGTATTCACAAACAATATGCCTAATTTCACAGGTTCTCCGCCGAGAACGTATGTATATGTAACTGTTTTTAACCGCTGATATTGATTTAGCAAAACCGCCGATATACAATCCATTTCGTGACTAAAAAATGGAATGGAGAATTTCCTTTGAACCATACAAAAGATGAAAAATTCAGCCTTTACCACGGGCTTGCATCAACTATTTCAACAACGGCCGTTAACGGATATATCCCATTGTTCGCCATTAGCGTCCTCGGTGCGACGGATGGCCAGATGGGATTGATCACATCCCTCCCTTCCATCGTGGCGATGCTAGCCCTAATCCCGGGGGCAATCTGGCTGAACAGGTCGAAAAGCAAAAAGAATTTCGCAGTCTATACAACCTTCGCCACTCGGCTGATGTTCATGCTGATTTTGTTCGTTCCATTTTTGGATTCTGCATATGCCCCATGGGTGCTAGTCTTTTTAATTGCTGCTTTAAATTTCCCTGGCGCACTTTCGGGATTATCGTGGCAAACGTTAATCGGTGGTCTTGTACCCGAGGAAAGGCGCGGGTCATTCTTCAGCACAAGAAACCAATGGACAACAGTCGCGGCGATGATCGTGACATTCCTGACCGGCATTTTTCTGCAGCAATTCAGCAAGTCAGATGCCTTCCCCTATCAAATCCTGTTTGTCGCCGGCTTCCTGTTCGCCTTGTTGGAAGTATTTTACCTGTACAAGCACAATGATGTTAAAGAGGCTGGCATTGAAAAAGAACGACAAGGGGCCAAACGGAAATTTTCCTGGGACGTTTTCCGGTATAAACCATTCCTCGCATTCGTTATCTGCGCTGTCCTTTTTAACATCGGTGCGCAAATGGCCTGGTCGCTGTTCAGCATTTACCATATCCGCGAAGCGAATGCGACTGCACTTTGGTTCAGTTTTTTCTCAGTCACAAATCAAGTCGCCCAGATCCTAAGTGTAAAATGGTGGGCGAAAGCCGCTGACAAACACGGGAACACGCTGGTGTTGTTCATAGCCGCCGCTGGCATGGCGACAGCGCCAATTTTGACGATGCTGTCGACGAACCTGTTCTACTTGACCGCGCTCAACTTCTGGATCGGCCTGTTCGTGTCCGGTACGAACCTGCTGCTGTTCAATCAGCTGCTAAAGGCAACCCCAGAAACAAACCGTTCTACGTATTTGGCGAACTATCAATTTATATTATCGATTGTCGGATTTATCGCACCGCAGTTCGGCGTCTACCTGCTCAGCCATTTCGGAATGTTCTCGGCAATGGCAATCATCTCGGTTGTACGGCTGCTCGCAGGCTGTTCCTTCCTGCTCGTCGCTCTTAAATTCGAGCGCAAGCAGCCCGCCGAGGCTGTTTGATAAAAAGACCGCATTTCCTGATTAGGGATGCGGTTTTCTTGTATTCGCCCTATTTATTCCACCCACTCAAGGAATTCAAGCCTGTTGCCGAATGGGTCCGTCGCGTAAAACCGGTTCGCGCCCGGAAGGTTGCCATCCTCGATGACTTCCACCCGATTTCCCCTTAAATGAGCCTTTAATCCTTCGACATTTTCGATTAAAAACGCTGGATGCGCCTTCTTTGCCGGAAAGAACGGTTCCTCGACGCCAATGTGCAGATGGATCGTTCCGTTTCGGAACCAGACGCCGCCCTTCTTTTTTAAGACAGGCGGCTTTTCAACCTCCATAAACCCCAATAGTTCCCCATAAAAAGCACGCGCGTCCTCCTCGCACCCCTTTGGAGCGGCCAGCTGGACGTGGTCAAGCTGCTTGGATTTATATTCCATCTCCAATCCCCCTTTATTCCAGTATAAGCCTGAGGGAATGATATAAAAATTAGGAGACTTCAATGCAAGCTGATAACTTATTCTTATTATGTAGTCTGGATACACTCTAAATAACAGTTTTGATTTGATTTTTTCATGAAACGGTCTTAATTCCCCTTCGGATTTTTTTTCACGAAACGGTCTTTTGGGTTTAATATAACTGCACTGTCTCTTCCCAAAGGTCTTCGTTTACAATATAGAACTGGTTAACCCACTTGCCATGCAAATTTTAAAGGCATGGACTCTGTAGAATCCATGCCTTTTGTTTTAGAATGTTTTTGCGAGTTCTTTGGCCCTGCGAATCGCGTTTTCCTTGATTTCCTGCGCCCGGTCAGGGAACTGGTTATGCCCTTCAACGAACAGGCCTTCGAATGACGGGATGCCGAAAAACTGCATGATGATTCCGATGTAGCGGTGTCCCATTTCCATTGCCGCGGCCGGGCCTTCCGAATAAACGCCGCCGCGCGCCTGAATATGGAGCGCTTTTTTATCCGTCAAGAGCCCGACTGGCCCTTTTTCGGTGTATCGGAATGTTTTTCCCGCTGTACAGATTGAATCGATATACGCCTTCATGACCGGCGGGAAAGAGAAGTTCCAAAGCGGTGTGACAAACACGTATTTGTCCGCGGCGACAAACTGGTCGGTCAATTCCCCGAGCCGAGTGACTTTCCGCTTTTCCTCGCTGGACAACTCGTCAAAAGATGAGCCTGAACGGAGTTTCCCCCAACCGCTGAAAACGTCAACGTCTATTTGCGGAATATCCTCTTTGTACAAGTCCAGATTGATCACTTCATCATTGGGATTCGCTTCCCGGTATGCCTCGATAAATGCCTTTCCAACCGCCATGCTGTATGAAGCGGTATCGTCATGCGGATGTGCGGTGATGTATAAAACCTGCGCCATAGTAACCCCTGCCTTTCAAATAATGCTGCACTCCATTATTTTTCCTGTTTATGAGGCTTGTAACCATGGAAAATGCAGGAAGGGGTGCTTAATTTTAATAAATCGGCCGACGCAAAATGGGATCGGCCCGTGGAGCCAACTAAAGAAGCTTAATAAACATCCTTATTAATAAACACATAGAAAGAGATGAACAATCCTGCGGCCCACCAGGCGAGCAGGACGGCGAGCGAGAACGAAAGCGTCATCCCTTCGATTGGCGGGGCGGCTCCATTCATGTAATCCGTAAGCCTTAGGTTCACCATGAAAAAGTATTTGGCGGACTCCCAGGAAGACACCATATTGCTCAAAATTGCTCCGGATATGAGGGCCGCAAGCATGATTCCCATCCCGGCCGCGGTGCTCCTGACCAATACCGAAAGCATGAATGACAATGTGCCCACCACAATGGCGACAAACCAGACAAGCCCGAATTCCATCAACAAATATTGCCACTGGTCAACCAATTTGACGCCAGACGTATCAAGCGTGCTTCCCGCCGCGGAAAAACCGGTGAGTATTGGAGCGCCCCATCCCTTATAGCCAAACACGAGGCCGGAAATCAAATAGGACAGGAAGCCCATTATCGCCACAATTGCCGAGATGGCAAGGCAGAGGGTCAAATATTTACTCAGCAATACACGCCATCGCTTTATCGGCCTTGTAAGCAAAAGCTTGATCGTCCCCTGGCTATGCTCGGAGGAAACAAGGTCGCTCGCGATGACCATAACCATGAGCGGCAGGAACAGGTCAATCGAGTTTTCGATGAACATTCGCATGAATGTCGGCGCGCCTGGTTCGGACGGGTTGATGTTATGGTCAAGATAGTACTGCTGCTGCTGAAGGCTGACTTGCAGCTGCTTTTTCCACTCTTCGCTTATCCTGCTTGAGGAAAGCCTGTTTTGGGTGTCGATGATTTGCTGTTGAAGAATCGTTTTCCAATCACTAGTCCCCATGCGCTCGCGCTGTGTCTCCACCTGGCGCAGCTGTGCGTATGTGAACAGCGAGACCAGGACTGCAATTATGGCGGCAATGACCAGGAGGCGCTTTTTTGCCAAAAGCTTGAGCATTTCATTATGTACGAGCTTAGTCAATCGTGTCACCCCCGGTCAATTCCAGGAACAGGTCTTCGAGGACCGGCATCTTCCTGTTCATTTCCGAAACGGAAATGCCGGCTTCTACGAGCTTCCTGTTCCATTCGGCGGCCTTAGCAGCGCTGTACTCAGTTAAAATCGAACCGTCTTCCGTCTCTTCAATCGCGGTCATGCTGCCAAGTAGTTGTTTGCCCTCCTCAAGGGGTTCGAGCCTCCAGGCAATCCGCTCCCTGTTGCCGAGCAGGACCGATACCGTATCCGTCTTAATGACACGGCCTTTTGAAATAATCGCGACCCGGTCGCAAAGAAGCTGGATTTCGCTCAGCAAATGGCTTGAAACTAGAACACTCAAGCCTTCCTTTTCGGCAAGGAACCGGATGAACTCCCTCATCTCGCGGATTCCCGCAGGATCCAGGCCGTTAGTTGGCTCGTCCAAAATCAGCACACTTGGCCAGCCAAGAAGCGCCTGCGCAATCCCGAGCCGCTGCCGCATCCCGAGCGAATATGTTTTCACTCTGTCATGAATCCGTTCGGAAAGCCCGACAAGCCGGACCACCTCCCAAATGCGCTCGTCACTGACGCCATTAAGCATCCTAGCGAAATGGGCAAGATTGTCCCAGCCCGACAAGTAAGGGTAAAGCTCCGGATTTTCTACGATACAGCCGAGATGCCGCATCGCTTCGGGGAAATCCTTCCTTAAATCGTAGCCGCAGACGGAAATAGTACCGGACGTTGGTTTGATCAGGCCGACGAGCATCCGGATTGTCGTTGTCTTTCCCGCGCCGTTCGGACCGAGGAACCCGAATACCTCCCCCTTGTGGAGCTCGAAGGAAATCCCTTTTATAATTTTCTTTTTTCCAATCCTTTTTTTCAAGTCTTTGACTTCAAGCGTTACGGAGGACATCAGTCTTTCCCCTTCCAAGCCACCAATGCTGCCACCCTGTCCGCGATAAGCTGGTAGCCTTTTGTATTCGGGTGGAATTTATCTGTATACAAAAACTCGTTCACGTTCTGTTCGAACAAATCGAAAGTCGGTACATACACAACCTTTTCAAACTTCGCCGCCAGGTTGGCTGTCGCGAAATTCCACTGTCTGATGACGGCCGAAATTTCCTTTCCTTCCGCCATTTCGATAAACGGGTTATACAGACCGATTAAGTAAACGGTCGCGTCCTTGTTAACCGACCTGATTTCCGTGAGAATGGTGTTTACGTTCACGAGGAACTTCTTCTCGATTTCCTCCGGCTTTTGCTTGTCGAATTCGACAAGGCCTTGCCCACCTCTGAATAAATCATTGCCGCCAATTGTAATAAGCACGATATCAGCGCTGCTGAGCTGGCGTTTGACCTCGGCCTGCTTCACTTGCTGGGCGAGCTGTTCCGACCGCTGCCCATTTATGCCAAGGTTGACTAGCTTAACATCCTCCTCAGTCCGCTTTGTCAATCTGTCAGTCAAATAACCAACATACCCTCGGCCCGCTGCATCACCAGTACCTCTTGTGAGCGAATCGCCCAACGCGACAATTTTAAGGCCCCCTTCATCTTTATCGAGGTTGGATGCCTCCGACTTAGCAGCCTTAGGTTCTGACGGTTTGCCCGCGTAATAATCCCCCACCGCCCATACAAGCCCCGCCAGCCAAAGCAGCAGGAACAATGCCGATGCGACCATCCAAACGCCCACAGTCCTTTTTCGCAAAAAAACCAGTCCCTTCAAAAAACTTCCTGATTTTATTTAATCACAGATAAACCTAATTTCAAATTTTGCAGAGCTCATGAAATTAAAGACGGAAGGTTTTTTACAAGCGGGAGAAATGCATGAGTGTTTGTATTAATTTAGACAAAAACAAAAGGACTCCGAGGAAGTCCTTAAATGGTTGCACTCTTTTGAGTGGAAGAAGATAAGATTTTCAAAATCAAGTCCTAGCCAAAATTAATCGCTGAAATACATATTACATTTCTCCATTTGATAAGGAAAAATCAAGGTTTTGACTTCAAAGAATGTCTCCTGTTGTGACTGGATGTAAACTTCCATTAAAAGCAAACGAAATTCTGCCTGTCTCCTCAGATACAACAAGTATGAGAGCGTCACTTTTTTCTGATAGTCCCAGGGCGGCCCGATGGCGTGTCCCCAGTTTTTTATCTCCAACATATCTGTCTGAAAGCGGGAGGACATTGGCAGCGGAAACAATATGATTTTGACTAACCAAAACAGCCCCATCATGTAAAGGGTTTCCTGGATAAAAGATTGATTCTAATAAAGAATGGCTCAATTCCGCCCCTATCGAAACTCCAGGATGAATTAAAGACTCAAGGGAATCTTCCCGTTTAACAATAATTAAACCGCCATGTTTCCTGCCAGACAAATTTTGCACACAGATTGATAATTCCGGATATTTATCCGTAAACGGAGACAAATAGCAGTTTAAATAAAACGAAGCTGCGGTCATTTCGACTTGGATAAATTGATTTTTGATTTTTTCAAAATTCCCCAGAAGGCAATAATTTTCATTATCCATTGTTTCTAAGCTGCTCTGTAAGGCGGTAATAACTTGGCTTATATCCTTTTTTAACAATTGTTTCATCGGTGAAAAGTCGCAATTATCCCGGTTCACAACGGCACCTCTTTTTGTCGTTACTTTTTTAAATGGATAATGAAATCGAAGGCTGGATTATAAATACAAATACTACCTTATGTTTTTCTACAATAACCTTTATTATTCGCCTTTTAAAAAGGAGATGAGCACTGTGAAATAGTAAAAATCGTGCTGCCTATACTAGAAAGGATGTATCGCTTGGCAACCCTAGAGCGGATTCTATGCAAAAGAAAAAGGCCCGTAAAATACAGAGCCTTTTTCTTTTAAAAGCTTTTATAGGTAACCGCTTGGCTTACTAGATGTAACAGCACCTTACGGCATCAAATCCATAAGCTTCTTCAAGCAGTATTTAAGGTTAAGTTCAACTCCGACCGCCTTAGCGGAGCAGCTTGGAAAGTTTCCTTCTAATCCTGAAGCCGAAATCGGAAACGCGCGTGCTCGTTTTTCCCGCCAGATAGAATATAAGAAACGCAATAATAAGGACGATACTGCTCGTGAAGAGAAATTTTTTCACCTCTTCATGGTAGAGCATCCAGCCCGGGCCAATCATTTTACCTATTACAATGAAGGGAGTAACCCAAATGACTGATCCAAGGGCCGTGCAAATCGCATACGTCCTTGCCGGAAATTTGGTGATGCCGGCAAAAAAACCGATTGCGTGGCGGGCACCTGGGACGAAGAAGACGATAATCAACAGCTTGTTGCCATATTTTAAAAACCAGTCGGATAGTTTATCCAAGGTTTTTGGTTTCAGGAAAAAGTAATGGCCGTATTTTTTAAAAAATCCATAGCCAAGTTTCTTGCCAATCCAATAATTCACAATCATGCCAAGGAAAGTCCCGGCCGTCGCGGCGAGGACACAGGTAAACCAGTCCAAATCCCCTTCAAATGAAAGGTAGCCAGAATAACCCATGATTGCTTCCAAAGGCAAAGGAAGGATGATCATTCCTGTCGCCATGGCCATGAAGAGAAACCAATAGCCGTATTCATTCATAAAAGCCATTACTTGCTGCATCGGGCACTTCCTCCCCCGGTTATCTGTGATGATCCTTCACGCTGCGAGTCTGTCCCCAATCTTCTCCAATTTAACTATATTATCAATAAGCCGTTCTGGCAATAACCAATTTTTTTGGGCAATCGGAATGGTGGTTATTTTTTAAAAAATGGACGGAAAAGTCAAATGAAATGAAACTTACCTGAAGGTAGTACCGTATACTTGAACATCCGGGGAGCCGGCGGTACAATTGCCGAGGGTTTAAAACCAACAACCCCGAGGGAACATACACGTATATATATTAAAGGTTAGGAGTGTCGGAAATGGGAAGAGGCTTTAAGGGAACATGGATCGTCATCCTTGGCATTATCGTCGTGCTTGGCGTCATGCTGATGTCCAGCTACAACGGTTTTGTCAATGCAGAGGAAAACGTCGACCAATCCTACGCACAAATTGAAAACCAGCTGCAGAGAAGGCTGGATCTGATACCAAACTTAGTAAACACGGTTAAAGGCTACGCGGCTCATGAAAAAGAAACAATTAAAGCAATTTCGGATGCCCGCGCGCGTCTTGCCGGCGCAAGGTCGCCTGAAGAAGAGGCGACCGCCAATGCGGAATTGTCGGGTGCTTTGAGCCGCTTGCTTGTTGTCGTCGAGAATTATCCGAACCTGAAAGCCGACGCGCAGTTCAGGCAGCTGATGGATGAACTTGCCGGGACAGAAAACCGCATCGCAGTCGCCCGCAAGGATTACAACGATCAAGTCGCTGTCTTTAATAAAAAGGTAAAACGATTCCCTGGTGCAATCGTCGCGTCGATTACCGGCTTTGATGAAAAAGAATATTTCCGCGCAGACCCGCGTGCCCAGGAAGCGCCTGAAGTTGACTTCGGAGGCAATGGGTAATGAAAACGGCAAAGGCCTCAGCCTTACTTGCGCTGCTTGTCCTGTTTCTGCTTGGCGGCAGCTCGGGGGCCTACGCTGCCGGCGATAAAATCCCGGAACCGCGGGGAGATATTTACGTCCAGGATTTCGCCGACGTGTTAAGCCAGGCCGAGGAGCAGCAGCTGATTGGCTGGGGCCGGCAAATCGAAGACAGCACGGGCGGGGCCCAGGTTGGCGTCCTGACCGTTAACTCCCTTGGCGGCCGTGATATTCAAGGCTATGCGAACGAAGCTTTCCGGAAATACAAGCTTGGCAGCGCCGAAAAGGATAATGGCGTTCTCCTCGTCCTTGCGTTAAAGGACAAGAAAATCTGGATTGAAGTAGGTTACGGCCTTGAGGGGATTATCCCCGACGGCAAAGCGGGCCGAATCCTGGATACGTATGCGATTCCCAACCTTGAGCTAGGGAAGCCAAACCAGGCAGTCATCAAAACGTACCAGGCGATTGGAACCGAAGTCATCAGCGAAGAAACTGGCGGCGATCCCAACAGCGGCCAGCCGTCTTCCGAGAAATCGGGCGGCCTTCCTGAATGGCTGATCATCCTGCTTGTTGTCGGGTTCATAATTGTCGATATGGTTTTCTTCCGAGGTACGTTCACCTTCCTCCTCCTCTCTATGATTGGACGTGGTGGAGGCGGTGGCGGTGGCGGAGGACCCCGCGGCGGTGGCGGCGGTTCATCCGGGGGCGGTGGCGCAGGCCGAGGCTGGTGATTTGCTAATACTATTCTTGTTTCCCCGTCCGGGCAACCGGGCGGTTTTTTAGTTCAAGTTTTTCGCCCCGTAAATTCTCGGTACGAGACATGAAAAAGCTGCCCCCAACAAGGAACAGCTTTTTAAAAGGTTTTCATGTTCAAGTTTATCAACGGAAATCCTCATTATCATAATTCTGTTCTTTCAAGATGCCCATCTCATCGATATGCTTTCTGGCCTCGGCGTCCCCAAGCCGGTAAATCATCGCATAAATGAGTTCAATCGATCTGTCGTAATCTTTATTTTCCCCGTCGGAAAATCCATGGTACTGCTGCCATGGTAAATGTGTCCGCAAATACCCCCGCTTGTCGGCATCGTAATTTTCCTCAAACAGTTCGCGCAAATCCTGGATTTCCTGCTCATCAGCGATTACCGTAAACGTGTTTTCCGCGGTCGGTTCCATGGTAATTTCCCCAGTTTTGATATCAACGAAATACATTTTCTTTTCCTGCGAGTTGTCCAGCATGGTTTCATCTCCTGTTCAACGGAATCTACTTTACTGTCCTTTACCACTTTTGGGAACATTTAATCTTTTCGCTGGGGGAGCAACATGTCGGGTTGCCAGTTTGGGGGCTGATAGTAGACGCGGCCTCTTTTTGTGCCTGTAAAAGGAAAATTCAAGGAGGTGAGGAGGTTGTATGCCTGATCCGGTTTCGGAAGGTTTAGAAACCGCTTCAATTCAGAATTTGTAAGATAAGGAGAAATTAATAGAAAATAATCCTGGATTGCCTCCAAATGGGCGGTTTGCGATATTTCACCACATCGGTCGCAATAGCTTTTTCTATAATGAAATTTCATTGTGAATGATAAGCATTTGGGGCAAATGATGCCTGAAAGGATTTCAGTAGTGGAAATGGTGAAGTTTTTTAGAATATCGGGACGGTGTGGCATGTGTTGCTGGAGGATCACCTTCATTACTTTTTTCATTGCTTTCGATTCCAGTACCATCTGTTTGTGGCTCTTTTCAATTTCAGATACTTTTTCTATGAGGCGTATGGCGAGAGTGACTTTTTTAAAAACTTCGTAGTAGCCAGGGTCGGCTTTCAGCTTCGAAGTATTGTTGCTCATTACGACAAGGAATTCAATCGGGATGTCCGGGAAGTTATGATTTTTGAGCCACTCTCGTAAATTGCGCGTCTGCAGCTTTGCTTGTGATACCGGGTTAGTGTATGTCGCTGTTTTCCCATCCTTCTCCTGAAATACCTGACAGAAATTTTTCTCAAAATGGATTTCCCCACCCCAATTTTTGATTTCGAGAATCAATGCAAAGAACGGGGTGATTAAAAGTGTGTCAATTTGAAAAAAGAATCCGTTGTTGTTGAGCCGCAATCCTTTGAAAATCATGAACTTTTCCTGGTCGAGGAAATTTAGGTAATAATCAACCGATTTTTCACCGTTATAACCCGCTTTTTGGGTCCGTAACGATTCCTCAATGTCCTTTCTCTTTGGATGGCCGCCCGGCAGCCTCCTTAAAAGCGCCTCGAGCATCAAAATGATAAGTGGAATTGCTCTTTCCAATGCGATCAAACTAAAATCCTCCTTTCTTTCCGTTACAATTCTAGCGTTTTTTGTAAATTCCTGCCGAATTGGAGGTTCATTCGTGAACTTTTCGGGACTGTTTTTATTTGGGGAAAAAATATCCGGGTTTCCGAGGCACTTATCCGGGTTTTCGAAGCACTTATCCGGGTTTTCGAAGCACTTATCCGGGTTTTCGAGCCACTTATCCGGGTTTTCCACCACGATATCCGGATTTGTCACATTTTCGTCACTTTTTCCACTCCCTGCCCCAGGGTTAACTACCCCTCCAAGGTTGCAATAGGTGAACAAACTGCCAGTTTTATAGGAGCACACGCTTCAAAACAGGGCATCTGCCTTTTAAACTGGTTGGCCCTTCCGCAACTCGCATGCAAATCCTGAGTGAACGAAACCCCAGTTAAAAAATCCACCCACTCAATCACAGCGCAGTCTCCTAAACTGGTTGGCCCTTCGGCAGCTTGTTTGTAACCCTTTTGAACGAACTGCCGGTTAATTAGAGCACCCTCTCCGAAACATAGCTCTATTTTTTCAACTGGCTGGCCTTCGGCAACTCGCACTTAAAACAGTCCATAACTCCACGACATAAAAAACCGCCGTCCCCGAAAAGGGGCACAGCGGCCTAACGAAACTTATTTATTCAGCGTCTGCCCGCCTTCAACGAGCACTGTTTCGCTTTTACGCTTAAATGGCCACCAGTTCGCTTCGCCGAATGTTTTTACCATGACTGGAACAAACAATGGCAGGACAAATAGTGAATATAGCACAAGCCCGATCATCAGGATGGTCGCGATTTGCAGTAGCGACAGCACGCCGGATGGCATCATCGCCGCAAACGTACCGCCAAGGATGACAGCAGCCGAAATGATGACTGTGCCCATTCTCTTCATCGCTTCGAGAATCGCATCCTCGATACGCAAATTTTTATACTCGCTGAACCGATCCATAAGGAAGATGCTGTAGTCGATGCCAAGCGCGACAAGGATGACGAAGGCGAAGAACGGAACCGCCCAGCTGATGCCCGTGTATCCTAGGATATTAACAAAAATGGATTCAGAAATTGCCATTGATGTGTAATATGTCAGTACAAGCGAACCGATCAGGTAGATTGGCATGATGACAGAACGGAACAGCAGCAGCAAAATCAGGAATATGCCTGATAACATGAAGACGACTGTCCGTGAATAATCCTGCTTCGAAATCGTATCAAGGTCACTATGCATGCTGGAAACCCCGCCAACAGCGATTTGCGCGTTTTCGAGTCCTGTTCCTTTTACAACCCGCTTAACGGCCTGTTTCAATGGATCTACTGATTGAATCGCATCGTTGGAGTATGGATTCACGTTAAACACGACATCCATCGTCATGACTTTCCGGTCAGGCGACATGTAAGCATCGAGCGCCTGGTCGAATTCTCCGCTTGCGAGCGCTTCTTCCGGTACATAGAAGCCGTTTTGCTTTTGCTTCGATACATCGCCAAGATAGCTTTGCGCCTGCTCAAGCCCTTTAGCTACTTCATTAAGGCCATCCGCACCTTTTCCAAGGCCATCACTCAGCTCGCCCATTTGGCCGTCAAGCTGTTTAAAGCCATTCAATAGCTGAAGCTGACCGTCGTTGATGCTGTCCAAACCGCCTGTCAGCTTGGAGAAGTTCCCGACGATTTGGCCCTGGCCGTTCGCGAGCTGGTCGAGGCCCGCCTGTTGTTTTGTAATTCCATCAACCAGCTGGCCCATGCCAGCTACCAATTTTTCCTGTCCGGCAATCAGTTCGGCCATACCGCCATTCGCCGCTACAATCCCGGACTGAACTTTCGCAAGTTCACCGTTTAGCGTATTAAGTCCGACTTCAAGTTTTTCCGCCATCACCATCGCAGTCATGACTTTTTCCTTCACTTTCGCATAATTCGGATCCATGGCGGTTGCCGGATTTTTTCCAAGCTCATCGACAAAGACGGTAGCCTCAGCGATTGTACCCTTCAAACCGGAAAGCCCTGCTGCGATGCCTTCATATTGCTTTTGAAGCTCGCCCACTCCAGCGCCGGCATCTTTATAGCCTTGCAGAAGTTTCTTATTACCTTCAAGGATTTTTTCCGATTTCGCCTTAACGTCCGCGAGTCCGGAACGAAGCTGTTCGGAACCAGCAGAACCCTGTCGGATGCCATCTTCTACTTTTGCGAGGCCGGCTTTCACCTGGCCAAGCCCATTTTTCAAATCATTTGTACCGGAAACCAATCCGGAAATGCCTTCGGTTGTCTGCTTCAGCTTAGGCCCAGAGGCGGCTAGCTGCTTTTCCGCGTCGGACAATCCGCCGCTGATTTGCTTGATTCCATCATTTCCTTTGCCGAGCCCTTCGCCAAGAGATTTCGCCTGTGAGGAAATATATAAATCGTCAATCGGTTCGCCTGTCGGCTGTGTTACCGACCGGACGGTTTTCACATTTTTCACCTTGGCAACTTCCTGGCTTATTTTATCAGCAAGCGCCAGGTATTCCGGCTGGTCCATTGGCTCGTCATTTTTGATAACAATCTGGGCCGGCATTGATTCGCCAGGGCCGAAACCATCCGCGATGATGTCGAACGCCTTGATCGAATTGAAATTGTCGCCGATTTCCTCAAGAGAGTTGAACGACAGCTTGCCATCATACGTTAAAAGGAATGGGACTGAAATACCCAATACAATCAACAGGGCGATCAACGGACGCGCGAGCGCGAATTTCCCTGCAACGCCCCAAATCCGGCTGTCCTTGTGCTCAAGCTTCCCTTTTGCCGGCCAGAACAATTTTTTTCCGAACAATGCCATGAAAAACGGCACAACAGTCAGAAGCGCCAGCATCAATACCGCTACCCCTACTGCCACGGCAGCTGCCGATTGATAAAGCACGAATTCGGAGAAACCGATTGATGCGAACCCGACCATTACGGCAAGCGCACTGAAAAATACCGTCTTGCCCGCCGTGCGGTAAGTGCTTATAACCGCCTCAGCGGCTGAATCGTGATGCTGCAATTCTTCCTTAAACCGGCTCATAAGCAGGATGCAGTAATCTGTTCCAATCCCGAACAAAACCGCCACGAGAAAAATTTGTGTAAAAGTCGATAAAGGAAAGTCAACTTTATCTACCAGAATCGCGACAATCGACTGGGAGGCCATGTAGCTGATTCCGACCGCAATCAACGGGATGACCGGTGCAAGCACGGACCTGAACACGATCAGAAGAACCGCGAGGATGAACACAACGGTAATTGATTCGGTTTTTTTCAATCCTTCTTGGGAATTTGTCACAAGATCGTCGCCAATCATCCAGCTGGATGTATAGAAGTAGCCGAGCTTTACGCCATCGAGGGCTTTATATAGCGATTTTGTGACCTGGGCCGGTTCCCTGTCCTTCACATCCACTTTTACAGAAACGAGAATCGTTTTTCCATCTTTCGAAACGAGCTGGTCCTTCAAGGATTCCTCCTTAAAATGAGACAAAACCTCCGTGACCCCAAGTTCCGCCTTTTGATCCTTAAGTTTCGTCACAGCTTTTTCCGCCTCGGCGAAATCGGCGTCCGTCAGCTTTTTATCACTGTGGAAAACAAGTGCCACTTGAGTTTCATGCCCGGCTTTCGCTTCTTTTTGGCTGTCGCTCAATATTTTTCCGGCAAGGGTTGAAGAATACCCTTCCGGAACAGCGATCTGGCCCTTTTCCCTGACAAGCGACTCCATGTTCGGTGCAATCATGACAAGGGTAGCAATAATTGCGGCCCATACGGCAAGAACCAGCCACTTATATTTTAAAATATATCTCATCTGCTATTCCCCCAGTTGGTTGGACTCCAGTTCAGTTAGAATGCCTAGCAATTTTTCATACGTATTAATAAAAGCCGTAATTTCTTCCTGTTCAAATTTAGTGATCATCTTTTCGACGAGTGCGTGAATCCGCTGCTCGGCATTCTCAAAAAGGTTGATTCCTTCATCCGTCAGCGCCAGGTAAACTATCCGCCTGTCCCCTTCATCACGTGTCCTTTTCACAAGGCCTTTGTCGGTCAGCCTCGTGATTATCGCGGTAATCGCGCTTTTATTGACACCAAACACCTCCGCCAGTTCCGTCGAAGTGCACTCCCCTTTTTTGCGGATATAACGCAGCACATAATGCTGGTCATTCGTTAAATCGCTGCCAATTTGCCCTTTAATCATCATCTCCGCTTTTTTATTGACCGTGAACGAGACGTCGATATACCGGTCAATCAGTTCCTGGATTGCCTGTTTTTCCAATGCGCTTCCACGCCCCTTCCGAGAATTAGTTAAACACTTTAACTATTCACCTGTATAACTATATTTTTTCCCAGTAAGATTGTCAAGAAGGGGCCAAGGCATTTTTTAAGAAAAATTGCCAGCTCCTCTTTTTCATACAACAGGGATACCAGAAACGAATGCGGCTTTTTTGTTTACCGCCATGCCTAAATTGGGAAAAGCATAGGAATAGAGAGAACACGGAGGAATTTTATGTGGATTGAGAAACCATTCTTCAGGTATGCGACAGCCGCAATCCTGTTATTATTGATTATTTTCCTGCTCGGCAAAATCGATTATTTTGTCTGGCCGTTCAAAAAACTGATCGCCACCATCTTTTTACCCATGCTACTATCCGGCTTCCTGTATTATATATTGCGGCCGCTCGTGCGCCTTTTGGAAAAATTTATGCCCACGACCCCAAGCATCCTGGCAGTATTCCTGTTTATTTTCGCAATCGGGTTCGCCTTCTTCCATTTTGCTGGCCCAAAAATCGCCGGCCAAGTTAAGGAAATCAGCAGCCATCTTCCTTCAAAGGTTGCCGAAGTCACGGACGAATCAAAGAAATTAGTGGAAGATAATGAAAAAGCGAAACAATCCGTGGATAATATCCAATCGAAAGCCAAGAGCATGGTGGGGGAATTTTTTAAGGCAGCCGAAAAAAATATCGGCAAAGTCGTCTCCGCAATTGCGGGGATTGTGTTGGTCCTCTCCGTCGTTCCCTTTATTGTCTTCTACTTATTGCGGGACGGGGAACGGCTTCAGCCGGCATTGCTTCGCCACCTGCCAACCGATCGGAAGGACGAAGGAAGGAAAATCCTCCGGGATATCGACAAAACCCTATCTTCTTATATTATTGGGCAGTTCATCATCGCGGTGGCGGACGGAATCATGCTGTATGCCGGGTATCTGCTCATCGGGCTCGACAACGCCCTACTGCTCGCGCTATTTGCCATGTGCGTGGCAGTCGTCCCGTTCCTTGGGCCAATCATCGGAATCATCCCGGCTGTATTTATCGCGCTCATGGATGGACCTGGCCTTGTTATAAAAGTCCTATTGGTCATGTTCGTCGTCCAGCAGCTTGAAGGCAACCTGATTACGCCGAGGGTTATGAGCAACAAGCTAAACCTCCATCCGCTGACTGTCATCCTCGTCCTGCTCGTCGCGGGCTCTCTTTACGGGGCGATCGGCGTCATTATTTCAATTCCATTATTCTCGGTTCTTAAGGTCACATTCAACAACATCCGCAAGTTTTATAATTTGAAAAAAATCAAAAAGGCAATCTAGCAGACGTAAAACGGGCCAGGAAACATTCCCGGCGCGTTTTTAACTATAAAATCTAGATGGAATTTCTTTTATTAACTGAAAGATGGCCTGGCCACTGCTGTTCTGGCACCAATTCTTTTTTAGTGGCCCGAAGGAACGGATTATTTCTGCCAGACGCGCTTGTTATCAACGCGTTTTGTGAGCCCCTTGGCGTCTAGCCGTTCAAGGAAAGGAATCATGTACTTCCTTGAGAGCCCCAGCGCATCCTTCGCGGCACCGACTTCGAACTCGGAACCGGTGTTTTCCTTTAGCGTCTGGACGGCTTTATCAAAAATCTCTCCATGGTAATAATACTGCCCATCAAGCGGCACAACCTGCCCTGTTTCCTCAAGGAATCTCTCCAGATCTCCAGCGAGTGCGTCGGGGATTCCCGCTACTGAAAAATAGTCCGCTAGATATTTGACTTGAAGGCCATCCTTTTTCAATTCATCGGCAAGGTTCTCCGCACGTTTTTGCCAGTTTTTCGGTACATGCGGGGCAAAGCCTGCATGCGATACGAACTGGCCGTTCCGTTTGAAATCCCCTTTGCCAATCGCGTTTTCCACCACAAAATCAAGAAGGGCGCGAGGGAATGATTTGTTCATCGATTGGAGGAGCTCGGCTTTATTCAAACCCTGTTTCATCGGATACTGCTGGTGGTAGTCCTGGAGCCTGTCGTACATATCCTCCTCGATTGAATCGACCAGCTGGAGAAGCGTGTATTCCTTGCCGTTGTATAGAAGGAAGCTTTCGTCCTCAAGTTCCCCCGCGAGCGTTTCGCTGTCAAGCGCTGTCCGTTTGATTAGCTCGTTAAACCCAAGGCTTTTGGCTTCATAGAGGGCAGCGGCAATCCGTTCCTTTGGTTTGCCTGCCTTCTTTTTCTCCAATTCCTCGATTGTCTCATTCCCGAACCGATACTTATTGCCGCGCGGATCAATGACCCAGCCGCCGCCAATCGTTTCCTGGGGGCTTGGGCGGCGGAGGATGAACCTGTCGCCTCGCTTCGTGAGCACTTCCTCTTCAAGCCGCAGCTGGCACAGGATTTCGCCGGATTCTTCCTTTAATTCATTCCTGTCAAAAAAGACAATCCTCCCCATCACTTCCGCTGTCCCGATATGTAGTTTTATAGGCATCCGCTGTTTCACCATATGATCGAGGTCTTCCACGACACGGATGGCGACATCAAGCGTTTTTGACACAATGAAATGCTCGGAAGAAACGAGGACATCCCCGCGCTCAAGGTCTTCCTTTGTGACCCCGGACAAATTGATGGCCGCCCTTTGCCCTGCGTATGCCTTTTGTGCAGGTTTATGGTGTACCTGAAGCTGCCTCGCTCGGACTTCAATCCCTTTCGGCATGATCATCAGAGCCTGCCCCTCTTCGACAGCCCCTTCATAAACCGTGCCGCGGACGACCGTCCCCTGCCCCTTTACAGTGAACACCTGGTCAATTGGCAGCCTGAAAGCTCCGCGCGCATCGCGCATTTCCTGTTCCTTCAGTGTGGAGATAATCATTTCCTTCAGTTCATCAATGCCTTTTTTCGAAAGCGAATCAACAAGCATGAATGGCGCGTTTTCAAAAACGGTGCCTTGCAATTCTTCCATGATGTCATCCTTTACGAGCTCGATGAATTCCTCTTCAACCCGGTCCATCTTGGAGATTGCGACGATGCCGTTTTTAATTCCGAGGAACCCGAGAATATCGAGATGCTCCCTTGTCTGCGGCATGACACCTTCATCCGCGGCAACAACAAGGACAACAAGGTCGATTCCCGCAACCCCGGCTATCATCTGCCTAATGAACCGTTCATGGCCGGGCACATCGATTACAGAGATTTGGATTTCGTTATCTTCATAAAGAGGGGCAAAGCCCAGCTCGATAGAAATTTGCCGTTCCTTTTCTTCTTTCAGGCGATCTGTATCGACGTTGGTCAGTGCTTTTGTAAGCGACGTTTTCCCGTGGTCGATATGGCCCGCCATTCCGATTGTAAAAAACCTTTTTTCCAAAGTAGCCACCTTCTTCAACCATTCTTTCTTTATTCTGACGGAATTGGCTGGTTTGTTCAAGCAACTCTTTTTATGGTCTGGTTAGTTGGACGTTGCGGCACCTGCCATGAGCGCGCCTAGCGCACCGCAATATTCCCCGTTTCCAAAGAAAACCGGTTTCAGGCCAACCGCTTCTGTATAGGCGGAAAGGGCTGCCTTTAATGGCGCGTTCCCGGCCAGAGTGCTGCCGGCATATATTATGGACTCAATCTTTCTGGCCAGGGCAATCTGTGAGGCCAGGAGCACCAGGGTTTCTGCGATCATATTGATAATCGCGGCGGCGAGATCATCCTTTCCGGCACCTTTGCCCTTAGCAAAATTGGCGGCTGTCATGTCGCCGTTCAAAGGTTCATCCCCGCCTCCATATATATCCTTCACTAATAAATCAACCGTTTGCCTGGACCCAACGGCCGCCATGCCGACAAGCTCGGAAAACTCATCTGTTCCCGAAAGGAGGCTTCCAAGCCCGGTCAACGTTCCGCCGCCAAGGCCGCTTCCCCCTACCCGATCGCACTTTCCTTCCCCGGCGATGAATATGGATGTTCCTGTCCCGATATTCACAAGCAAAAATTGACCCGCCGCGCTGTTTTCTTCCTCTCGGCGAAGAATATCAGCACCAGAACAAACCGCCTCGAATTCAGGGACAAGCATTGCGTCCGGAAAGAAATGTTCTTTTACCCATTTGGCCCTTCCACCCGTAACCGAAGGAGTGGCCCCCGGGGCGATAAGCTTTAACCAGGCAAGCAGCTCTTTCGCTTCTTTGTATCCGGTCTTTCGATACTTTATTCTTCCACTTTCCTCATAAGCTATCTTTACGAGCGTACCGCCCGCGTCAATCCCAATCCTGCCCTTCTCCATCCTATCCCCCACTTCCGTATTGGCTTCCCTTTATTATAGAAGAATTTATTGGAAAAACCATCTTTGCGTGCCTGGCACTTTTCATAGCAGAATTTAAGTTTTAAATTTGCAATCTCCTGTAAAGTTGGTTATTTCCGATATTCTTTTTCGCTGGTAATGCACCATCTTACCGAATAACAGGATGATTTTTTCCATTGAAGGGATACTATGCAAGCAGGCAATTGCTAAATTTTTAAAAAGGAAGTGTTTAAACATGGGAATATTGAGCGGAAACCCGCAATCAGAACCGCTGCATTATGGTGAAGTGTATTCGCTTTGGTCCTATTTGGCCGGCAGCAAGGCAATGAAGGCAGCGTACCAGACGTTTTTGAACCATATTGGTGATAAGGACTTAAAGCATCTTATCGAGGAATCGATCCAGACTTGCCAAAACGAAGAAAAACGGGTTGAGGAAATTTTGAAGGAAAATGGTGTTGGGCTGCCGCCTACTCCGCCTGAGAGGCCGTTGGCGGATTTGGAGAGCATCCCTCCCGGCGCGAGGTTCATGGACAACGAAATATCCTACGCGGCGTCGGCGAATCTTGCCGCTGGATTAGTGATGTGCAGCGGCGCAATGGGAAATTGCATTAGGGAAGATATCGCGATGCTGTTCGGCGAGTTCCATATGACAAAGGCCCAGCAAGCCGCCCGTTACTTAAGGCTCAACAAAGAAAAAGGCTGGCTGGTCCCCCCTCCTCTGCATATGCAAAAGCCGGCTGAAGAATAAAGATGGGTTTTCAAGATAAGATCATCAAAAAAGGATGGCCGCCGCCATCCTTTTTGCTTTTATTCAAATCAGCCAGTCAAATTTTGCTTAAATGCAGGTTCACAGTCGAGGCAAACCTCCAGGCCTTCAATGACATGGATATCTTCCGGGCTATACTCGATTCCGCACTGGCTGCACTCAATCATCTTTTCGGTTATCGGAATGAGTTGTTCCGGAGAAGCATCATTGATTTCAATTTTCTCGACCCAGATACCGGTAGAGTGCGGGAGCTTGTTCGCCAAATATTCATTGGCCGATTCCTCAGTCTCCCAGACCCCAAGGTCATATAAAAATTCATTACCGCTTCCTGTGTCTGTCATTAATCCATATACAATTTTCATATGGAATTCTCCTCTCATTGTATGAAGCAGAATGTGAATCTCCATCGTTGCTTAATACTTAGCCGTTTTTGTAAAAATTCAAACCAGGAAGGATTTTCTTTTCAGGCAGGCGAATACAACCATTGAGGGGGAAAATCGATGGTCAATCTTGTTAGAGTAGAAAAAATAAAAGAAGAAACGCTCCATCATTTAATGCAATTTTACATTTACGAATTCGCGGCATTGAAGCCCGAAATCAAATTGGAACCAGACGGAACATACAGGCATTTTGACTTATCAGCTTATTGGGATGACCCCTGCCGCCATCCATTTTTCATTAAACTTGGCGAGGAACTTATAGGGTTCGCTCTTGTTGCAACAGGGAATGAAGGACGTCCAAATTCAATCGAGGAGTTCCACGTCATCCGGAAATACAATGGCTTTGGATACGGGAGGCAGGCTGCTGTAAAATTATTCGCGATGTTTCCCGGCAAGTGGCGGATTACACAAATCGAAGCCAACGGCCCGGCAAAGGCATTTTGGCGTAAAGTAATCGGTCTGTATACAAATGGAAATTATAGTGAATCAAGCGATGACAAACGGAGAACTATCCAGGAGTTTGAAACTGCCTGCCGATGATGAGAATTTGAAGGGCAATTTAATGAAAAGCCAGTTTGGAAGAACCAGTTCGAGGATTTATCGATGTTAGCAATAGAGTGAAGACCGTTTCGAGGCCGGAAACCCTTTGAAACGGTCTTCATCTTTTAATTTATTCCTTATTATACCCCGATCACAAACTCGGTTTTGCTGCCGGATTGGGTTGAGGTTACTTCGAGCCTGGCGTCAATTCGTTCTTTCAACTCAGGTACGTGCGAGATGATGCCGACTAACCTGCCGCTCGACTGGATATCAATCAGCGCGTCGATTGCCTGTTCGAGCGATTCGGGGTCAAGCGTACCGAACCCTTCGTCGATGAACATCGTTTCAAGTGATACGCCGCCCGCGTTCGCCTGTACGACATCCGCGAGACCGAGCGCAAGCGACAACGCAGCCTTGAAGCTTTCGCCGCCTGAGAGCGTTTTTACATGGCGCTCCTGTGAAGTGTACTGGTCGAAAACGAGCAGTTCAAGTCCGCTCTGGACATTTCCTTTCGAGCGGTCCGTTTTCCTGCGGAGCTGGAAGCGGCCGGAAGTCATTTTGGATAGCCTGCCGTTCGCTTCCCGTAAAATATCATCAAGGAACGCGGCGAGGACGAAGCGTTCGAATGTGAGGCGGTACGAGTTCTGGCCCCTTGAGATATCGGACAGGTGCCCGACAATGCTGTACCGTTCTTCAAGCTGCTTCATTTCCCGGTTCAAATCCTCAACGCGGTGCTGGATTTCCTCGTTCTGGTTTTTTCGCAAATAAAGGTCGGTTCCGCGCTTTTGGAGGCTGTCGATTTCAGCAGCGAGTGCTGCGAGAGCCTCGGAAATGGCTTCAAGGTTCGGCGGCTGCACGCCGGCAAGTTTTGCGGAAAGCTCCGCCAGCAGCTCCGCGCAAACCTTCACTTCTTCGTTATATGTTCTTACTTCCTCTTCAACCCTTGCGATTTCTTCTTCCCTAAGTCTTGCACTCTCGTATGCGGAATAATTTTTAAACCCGCGCGCGTACATTTGCGTCCTAAAGCTTTCACGCTCATCGGCGAGCTCCTTCTCCTTTTTCGCAAAATAACCCCGTGCATCGTCGAGACGGGCTGCCTCTGCGCCAGATTTTTCCACCACATCCTGGAAAAGTTTTTGTGCCTGCTCAAGCTGCTTTACTAGCTGTTCGTGGCGGCTCCTTACATCTTTAAGCGTTTTTTCATACACGGGCACCGAGCGAAGCCCTTCAGGGACAATGGCAAGCATCCTGTTAAACTGCACCTTGAGCTCGGCAATGCGGACAGAAAGGTCACCAATTTCCCCCCGCAATCCTTCAAGTTCTTTCTGCATGGATCCCTTTGTTTCTTCCATACCGCTTAACTGCTTTGCGACATTCGTTTCCTGAGAAAGAATCGAAGCAATCTGTTCTTTCGCCGTTGAGAGCGCCTTTTTCTCGTCAAGCAGCGATACTCGGAAAGTTTCTTCGCCTTCGGAAATGAAGCCAGGTGCGTTTATTCCTAGTTCGCTCGTCGCAGCTTCAACATCTTCCGAAAGCCTGGACGCAGCCGATTTGGCTTCTAGATAGGCGGTTTCCGCCTTCACTTTATCCTGCTCAACCCGGGATGCCTGCTGCTTGGCGAGCCTCAGCGCCTGTTCATCCGGAATGTCTTCCCCTGTACCGTGCGCAGGGGCCGGGTGATGGTTTGACCCGCAAACAGGGCATGGGTCACCCGCTTCAATCGTGGCAGCCAAGATTGACGCCTGGCCCTTCAGCCATCTCTCTTCAAGCTGCTCAACAAGCCGCCTTGCTTCAAGGAATCCGTTTTCCGCTGACACGAAGGCTGTCTTTTTCCTTTCCAGTTCAGAGGATGCCTGAGCGGACCTACCCTTCAGTCCCTCAAGTTTCACAAGCAAACCAAGCGTGTTTTCCACTTTCTCGAAGCTTCGCTCATTTTCAACCTTAGCAATTTTCGCCTGGTCAATTTCAACCTTTTTTAAAAGAAGCGCCTTTTCCTCCCGCTCGGTTTCAGCGAGCCTGGATTCAACCACGGCGAGCCGGGACTTTTTCTGCTCGAGCATTGACTCTGCCCTTGAGAGATTCTCCTGGACGTCCGCGAAGGAATGCACATCGTCTTTCATGTTCAAAAGCTTGTTTGCCTGTTCCAGAAGATCCTGGCGTTCCTTCTCCCGATTTTTTTCTAGCTCGTACTCCCTTTCCCTAGCTGCCTTCAATTCCATTAGGCGTTTCAGGCTTTCCTCAAGACCTGAAACGGACACCCGCGCGCCATCGACTTCTTTTTTCAAACGGTGGCAAAGCTCCTCCTGCGAAGCAAGCAGCGCCGCCTTCCTTGCAAGGGCATTCTGCTTTTCTTTTTCAAGGAAAAGGTCCTTCCGGCTTTCAAGCATTTGCTTCTTCGCTTCAAGCGCTTCCTTGTCCCGGAACTGCTTCAAAATAGCCTCCGCCGCAAAATAGTGCTGCTTCAGCTTGTCCTGTTCTTCCCGTTTGGCAGATACCCTTTCCGTGAGAACATCGATCTCCGCCGCCATTTCGCTGATTTCATCCGCAAGCATCGGAAGAATAAGGTTGTCGTTTACACTTCCGGCTTCCAAGAGGGCAATCAATTCCTCGTTGAAAGATGCCTGAATCCGTTTCAGTTCATCGCTTCTTTTTGCAATCCTGTCTTCGACTTTCTTTTTCAAATCCTGGGCTTCATTCCGAAGTTTTTCCTCGACGAGCTTGTAGATTTGCGTGTGGAAAAGGCGCTGGAGGATGACTTCCTTGTCCTTGCTGTCGGACGTCAGCAATTTACGGAATTCACCTTGCGGAATCATCAGGATTTGCCTGAACTGATTGCTGTCAATCAACATGATTTCCTTAATCCGTTCTTCTACCTCGGTCACTTTAGACGCGAGAAGCTGCTGGCGGCCCTGCCCGTCGACCATATAGAGGGTGGCAGTCGCCGGAAGCGTCCTTGTCCCCTCGCCACGTTCCTTCCGCCTTTCCTGCTGGGGCGTGCGGACGATAATGTAGCGCTTGTCCCGCAGCGAAAATTCGAGGGAAACCTCCGTTATAACATCATCCTTGGCAAACTGGCTCCGCAAATCGGCCCCGGTCCTGTCCTCGCCACTTGCTTTCCCGTAAATCGCATAGCTGATTGCATCGAAAATCGTTGTTTTGCCGGATCCGGTTTTTCCGGAAATAACAAACATCGTCCTGTTGCCGAGCGAAGAGAAATGGATTGTTTCCGTGCCCGCATAAGGCCCGAAAGCCTGCATTGTCAACGTAATCGGCCTCATACTGGCATTTCCTCCTTAACAGCGGTTTCGATGACGCCGGCTACAACCGATTTTTTCTCATCGGTAAAATCCTGGGCGGTCATTTCCTTGTAAAATTGCTCAAACAAATCAAGTTCGGATTTCTTTTTTTGGCTGTCGCCGATTGAAAAACCTTGATTCCGCCTTTGGTCGGCGAGGTCGGCTTTCCTTTCGAGATGCATGACATATGGGTAAACCTGGCGCAGCTTGCCCATCGGGTCGAGAATCGCCCCTTCATCAAGAAGAGTCACTTTCAGATAGTCATCACACTTCTGTTTTTCATAAAAAGATGTGTCGAGCAGTTCATCCAGATAGCCTTCAAGCTCGCGCATATCTTTTGAAGGTGTTAGATTCCGTTCACGGATGGTGAAGGTGCCATTGTCCTCCATCTCAATGATCGAAACGGACTTTCTATGCTTCGCTTCGGAAAAAGAATATTTTAATAGTGATCCCGAATATTTAATCGTCTCATGGCGAATCGCATTTGGGCTATGAAGATGGCCAAGCGCGGTGTAGGAGAATGGAGCAAACAACTCCGCGCCGACAGAGCCGGAAGCACCCACGGACAAAAGCCGCTCGGATTCGCAAGTTTCCCCGCCGGTCACGAAGGCATGTCCGACAAACACATTCGGCTCTTTCGGGTTGAGTTCTTCCTCAATCCTTCCGACGAGCGCCTTCATTGCATCGTGATGGGTATGGATTGAATGGTCATCAAGTAATTCTTTGACCGCCCCGGGTTCAGCATAAGGGACAAGGTAAAAATTAACGCCATTGATATGTACAGGTTTAAAGCTATCGGTCAGTTTCCCGCTTAAATAAAAGTGGCTGTGCCTGTACCATGAACTACCGAATGAGAGGCGATCAGCGCTGTCATGGTTCCCGGCGATCGACACAATCGGCGTTTTCAACTCGACATTCAGTTTAAAAAGCATTTCGTCCAGTAAATTGACCGCTTCGACTGGCGGAACGGACCTGTCGTACAAATCACCCGCAATTACAACGGCATCCGGCTTTTCCTCTTCGACCAGTTGGACGAATTGGTCTAGCGCCTCCCGCTGATGGCCGGTCATGTATACGCCGTGGACAAGTTTGCCAAGATGCCAATCCGCCGTATGAATAAACTTCATATTCCCCACCTCTTAAATAATTTCTTGTATTCTATCATTATAAGACAATACTCCACACTGCTTACAAAACCAAAATTAGGTATTTCCGAGGATTCTGTCGAGTTAGGATAATTTGTTTATCCAAATTATACCACGAAGGGAAGCACTGGCCTTCCGCTTATGAATTTTTTCCATACAAAAACAGCCGGGCGCTCGGCCTGGCTGTTCCTTATTGGGTCTGGCTATTATAATTTCGTTACGTTGGCTGCCTGAGGGCCTCGTGCTCCTTCGACAACTTCGAAAGAAACTTCCTGGCCTTCCTCAAGGGATTTAAAGCCTTCGGATTGGATTGCAGAGAAGTGCACGAATACGTCGTTGCCATCCTCTGTCTCGATGAAGCCAAAACCTTTTTCTGCGTTAAACCATTTAACTTTACCGTTTTTCATGTAACAAAATCCTCCTATTGGCCAAATGGGGCCACGTGTTAATTTCGCCATCAGACTTTTCAGCGTGCCGCGAAATCCATATTCCGAAGCGCCAAACCGTTTAACGGCATTATAAACTATACCATATTCCTTCAGTAATGTAAAATTGTAGGTGATTTATCAGCCTTTAGAGGCGGTCGCTGAGCATTTGCGGCAAGTCTTGGATCGACTGGACGACCAGGTCGAGGCGTGTTTCAATCCGGTACAGCAGGTATAGCGTTACCGCGATTGGAAAGCCGACTTCGCTAATAATCGGGATTATCTGATCCATTTGCCTACCTCCATTCCCTCTTTTTTGTATAACGAAACTCACATTTCTTCAAAAAAGAAGCCGGCTCCATTTCGAAACCGGCTCCCTCCTTTATTACACGATTTCGTAGTCGGTTACATTGCGTTCGATTACCCTAGCCCCTTCAACTGCGGTGTAATTACCGTTAGGCGTTGCAAAAATGCCTGACGCAATGATTTGCTGCATCGATAATTTGACAACTGCCGGATCGATTGGTTCCTTCGGGTTATCGATTGTCAGCCTCGAAACCTTGCCTGCTTCCGTCATAAAGCTTAGCTCCAGTGTTTTGGCCATCCTAGATCACCTCCCGCCTATTTTAATTTTTTACAAATTAACCGAGGATTTCGGAGCGGTCGTTCCGTTCAACAACGCTTAATGGGTCCGCGCATAGGGCGGAGATCGCCGAGGCGGCCTGGTGCATCTGGTTTGGAGTTGCCTCCGTCTTCAGATTGCTGAACGTTTTCGACTTAAAAATCGGTTCCCCCTTTTCATTCACGCCTGTTTCAAAAACGAGGCGCAGTTTAGAATCAGCCAGCAGTGCCTGTGCCATTGTCCATCACCTCCTTTCACCCTTTATATAGGGATTGGAAGGCTGGAATGGACATGGTATTTTAAAAAAAGCTTTCCTCTTAAAACATAAAACCTAGCTTTTGGGGCTAGGTTTTGGATGTATTTTAGAATTTACCTTGCCTCCACAGAACCTATCTTTTTTGCTTCTGCAATAATACTTTGTATTAATGATTCAACGGTTTGATTTTTGGCTAACGTTGGACTTTGACCGGACCAAAGCGATAGAAAGTCGGGATTATTTTTGGCACTCGCAGTCTTCCTTATCTCCTGGGTTAGCGTGTTTTGAATAGGGAAATCCGGAAATAGCCCTTCGTTTCTTTGCATCTCTACAACAAATTTATTTTTAATTCCTCTTGCCCACTTACCAGAAAATATCATTTGAAAGAAAGCTAAACAGGTATAATAGAAATAAATTAATTTTAAGAGGGAATTGGGGAGAACTCAGATGTCGGAAGAAGGAATCGTTTTAGTAGCAAGTGTGTCAATCTTTAATGGCGATAAAGTCTTGATTATAAAAGAGAATAAACCTACTGCACTTGATAAGTGGAACTTTCCAAGTGGTCACGTCGAAAACGGTGAGGACATTCTCTACTCAGCTCAGAGGGAAGCTAAAGAGGAAACTGGGTTTGATGTAAAACTAATTGGTACTACTGGTGTATATAATTTTGTTAGTAGTACAAACAATCAAGTTATTTTATTCCATTTTGTCGGTGAGGTTACAGGAGGTTCTCTAAATCTCGAAGAAGGTGTAATTTCCGACAGCAAGTGGATAAAAGTAAATGAACTTGCAGCATTTGAAAACAAAGACTTACGAGAACACAGGGTAATGAAGCAAATAATTCATAACTTATTAGAAGAGAAAATTCACCCAATTAGCGTGTTTAATGAGCAATTAATTTAAATCGCCCTTATTCAACGTGAGCATATCTTTAATAATGACTTAAGACAAGGACCCGATATGGTGTCCTTGTTTTAAGTCATTATTGTTTAACAAAGCTATTTAAAAAAGTCCTTTAAAATTAGCCCGGAGTTTCCCCCGGGCTTCAGTGGCGGCCATCAATTAAGCAGGCGGTATTTTACCCGAAACCAGCAAAATAAAGAAAATCAGGCCGATACCCATAAAGAGTGCCGAGGCAGTAAAGATTGGCCCCCTCCTGAATATGAACTCCTGCCTCTTTTGAATCAGGCCGGTCTGGGCGCTCGTGGACAAGTTTCCAAAATCGGATGTAGTTCCACCGC
This sequence comes from Neobacillus piezotolerans, assembly GCF_003362805.1. Classification (GTDB taxonomy): domain Bacteria; phylum Bacillota; class Bacilli; order Bacillales; family Cytobacillaceae; genus Bacillus_D; species Bacillus_D piezotolerans. The sequence continues at coordinate 886,042 of NZ_QNQT01000001.1, read as the reverse complement.
TGCTCGAAAAATAAAAAGACAGGGCCGTAAAGGCAAGGCCGATGAAAAACATGACTTCAATAAAACGGACCGAAAATTTCGCTGCAACCGCGTATGTAATAATTACTTCCACGACAAGTGCCACCAGAAAGATGATCATCTTTTTACCCTTCAATTTACTCCCCCTTACCTGCTATTAACTTTAATATAACAAACCAGACTCGGAACCACCGCCAATCATTTTCCAATCTCCCTGCAGCAGGCTTAAAGAGGGTATCTCCCGTTTGCTTCCCCTTCATGCCAAGCAAGAGTCGGAGGATATTGATTCTTCTTACAGCAAAGTGGTAGATGGCCATGATAATGGCGAAGGCCCCTACTGCCAACACGGGCAGTTTCAGGCCAAGTCCTAAGCCTAAATCGGCAAGAAAGATGCCGATTCCGACAATGACCGGCTGATGAAGGACATAAAACGGCATGGATGCTTCATTTCAGTATACAAGGAATTTGTTCTTTCCCGTTAGATGCCTTCGGGCAAGCGTAAAGAACACCATCATAGTGAAATAGCTCGCGGCAGCTTTGGTTCCCCAGAACGCGAGCCGTTCAGAAAATCCACCGCCATATAAGGACTGCATATATAAAAGGATATATAGACTAGTTGCCAAAACCGCCACAAGGATATTCAGGACAAAATGTTTTTCAGTGATCCTCACAAATGATTCTGTTGAAAAATAATAATAGCCATATAAAAAGATAACCAGATAAAAAGCGATATCGTATCCGCCTAGATTCACAATGTCCACTAGTGATGCTGCCGCTGCCAATGGCAAAACCGCGAAAAGCAAAAGGCCGACCGCCGGAATACTTCTGTCTTTCTTGGCAGGTATCCTCTTAAAGAGAGGCAATGTTACAAAGGTAAAAACGAGCAGGACAAGTAAATACCAGAGATGAAGCCCGACGAAAGCAAAATTCCCTTCCCCGCCAATATCAAGGTATGGACCATTAAAATAATGACCCATAAACGCCAAGAAGCTGCTGTCAAATTGCTGATGGCTGATACTTTCCGCATACACCTGCGGAGGGGTAAGGACAACCACCCCAAATAAAAGCGGAATCCCTAGCCTGGACAGCCTCTCTTTCACATAACTTTTCACTGGGCGTTTCTGAAAAGAAATCGACGTTGTCATGCCCGAAATCGCGAAAAACAACGGCATGATCCACATCCCAATCACCAATGAAGCAATTAGGACGCCAATTGAGCCCGTATCATCATTTTTCACATGCCACGGCCACGGGTTGAAAAACATCAATATGTGATACGAAAAAACGGCAAATGTGGCGAGCACACGCAGCCAATCCAGATCATATTTCCTTGCCAAAAAGACCCCCCCTAATTCCCATGAGTTCCCCTTTTTTCCAAGTTATACATTTAATTTTACAATTTACTAGGATAGTGTACAAACCTTTTTTCATAACATCCATATTGTAAATTGAAAGGATGTGAAAGACTTGGATCTTATAAAACTTCTTAATCAAAATTACTATTTCCTTGTTCCTGCCCTTTGGGTCATTGGCTACGCGCTAAAGAAAACACCGCGGGTGCCTGATTGGTCAATCATCTGGTATCTATTCGGCATTTCCCTTGTTCTGGCGTGGATTGCGTTTGGGTTCAACGTAGACGCCATCCTAAATGGAATACTAGCGGCAGGGGCAGCGGTTTTCGGACATCAGACTTTGAAGCAAACGATGGAAAGCCTGGATTCCAGAAAAAAATGAATTGAGGGTAAAGCGATGCGTGGCGGCATCGCTTTTTTCTATTCAAAAATGGGATATAGTACAATCCAATTTTTTATTCTGGCCATATGGTGTTGTGAAAGGATGTGAAACATATGCCACTCGTACAATTTCTTCATGCCCATTTCTTTTACTTGATTCCCGTGCTCTGGATCGTCGGCTATTTCCTTAAGCATTCATCATTTGTTCCAAGGTGCGCGGTTATCTGGTTCATATTCGGCGTAGCCCTCATCATCGCATTCATTGTTTTCGGCCTAACTTCCGCGGCCTTGACAAACGGCATCATCGTAGCAGCAATAGCCGTCTTCATCCATCAACTATATAAACAAACGATTAAATGCCACAGGTCACGGAGATAAAATAAAAAGCGATGCGGCGCGCATCGCTTTTTTTATGGTTTCTTCCTATTTTCAATAAATTTGTTCCGCTCGCCGCCATCGGATAGCTCCTCGGAAAACTCTGGCGTCTTTCCAAGAAGATTGGATGTTTTGATTGTTTTCGGGGGAAGATTATTATTCGGCGCCCCTTGTTCGTTCCATTTCGCCATATGATCACCCCATGTCCGGTTTTCCCTAGTATGCCGCGAATCAGTGGGTGCCATGTATAGAAACAGGAATTTTATGTTCCTTTATAATTGCTGAACACTACGGATGTACCCAATACGCCTTCAATACGTATGAGGGAGTCGGAAATGGTTTCGTTTTGGCCGGGGGTGTCGCTTTCAATTGTTACCATGATCTTATTATTTTCCTCTATATGTCGGACGTCTACGCCTTTTATTTTACTAATCGCGATTGCCGCTGATAAAGCCTTGCCTTCGATTGTATCAACGTATAATCCGGATACGACCATGCTCTCGCCCCCTTCCTGGCTAAATGAAAAACCTATGCACTCATATCGTATAGGACCATAAGGCTGATTCATAGATGGAATCCGATATGTTAACATTTCATTCAAAAAGTTATGGCGAAATGATTATTTTTTCAAAAAATGCTTTAAACATCATGTCAGCAGAAAAAAGGCTTCCCGCGTATTTGCTAGAAGCCTGAAAACGTATATTTTGTTTACATTGCTTTTAAAACTTAGATTTTTATCAGTACAATGCCTAAAATGGCCGATAGGACGCCGACCAGCTGATATGCGCGGATTTTTTCCTTAAAAAGGATGCATCCGGCAAATACGACAATTAAACAATTGAGGCTGATTAACGGGAAGACAATGCTTGCGATTCCGGTCTTCAACGCGAAAAAATAGCTGCTGTAGCCTGCAATGCTGATCAAGCCGATGATCGCACCCAATTTCATTTCTCGTTGCCTTGCCCGTTCCTTTCCGGCAAGAATGATGATCAATAAATAGATGCAGCCACCGCCATACATTGAAACGAGTATGCTGATAGAACTGATGCCCATGGTCGATGAAAGCTTCATCAGGATTCCAAGTGTCCCAAATGATAAAACAGCGAGGACAATCCTGTAAATCCAGGCATAATAATCGGACTTACCTTTTCCGCTTACCGGAGTATACTGGATTGCGGCAACAGATGAAAGGATAATCAGGATGCCGCCCCATTGCATTGGGCTGATATGCTCATGGAAAATAATAGCCGCGCTTAGGACGGGAAACACAGCATTCGATGAAATGATTGGCGAAGTCAGGCTCGCAGGCCCCTTCTCATAAGCTTTCGACATCTGAATATTTCCATTCGCATTCAAGATCCCGATTGCCGCGCCGAGCAGGATGGATAGAAAAGAAGCTTTTAGCCCTCCGGCTGCCATTCCGTATCCCAGCGACAGTAAAAAAGCGGTTACATAAAAGAAAAATTGCAGCAAAACTTTGGAATATCCTTTTCCGGTACTCCATTTAAAAATTGCGTTATTGACCCCGAAACAAACTGTTGTCAGGATCGCCCCCATGAACCACATGCCGAGCCTTCTCTCTTAAACTATGTAATGGTTTAAACCTATTTAAGTATAGTAAATGAAGAGAGAAAAAGCGAGAGCAATTTATTTAAAAATTTATGAACATTACTTGCCTTCCTTATCCAGCTCTTTAAATGCCTGTTGAAGATTCACCTTAATATCAACATTCCTGAAATCAATGCCCATCTTGATGACCGTTTGGGCAATTTCTGGCCGGATTCCTGTAAGGATCGATTTGACGCCGAGCAGTTCAAGCGCGCTGATAACCTTAAACAATTGGTCGGCCACCATCGTGTCGACGATCATCACGCCCGATAGGTCAATGATCAGCATTGTCAGCTTAAGCTTGACAGCTTCCTGGAGAGCCTCCTCCATAATCAACTGAGCCCTTTCCGTATCGATGTTCCCAATAAGGGGAAGGATCGCGATTCCGTTCATTAGCGGCACAACAGGGACAGAAAGCTCAAGGAACGCGGTTTTCGATGCATCGAGATTCTTCTTATAATAATGAACATATGTAAGGCTAAAACAGTAGACCGCATGATCCAGGAGCGGATCGATTTTCCTGGAGACAGCAAAAACTGTTTTGATGGACAAGTTGTGTTTCACAATTTCCTCTTCCAAAACATCTCTAATAAAAGCCCGGTAATAGCTCGTATCCTTCAGTGCCTCATCAAGTGGGATTCCCAAGCCATATATATATTCGCCTGTTTCTTTTCCCCATTTTTCAATCCGGCGGTATGCTTCTTCCTCGCTTACCCCGTCGGTAAGGGATTCGGCGAACAGTGATATGAAATTGGCCCTTATCTTAATGATCTCTTCCTCATTTATAATAGAGGATATAAGCTGCCTCTGCTCGAATGAAGCCTCCGATAGCCTGATGTCATGTACTTTTCTTGCAATATCAAACCTCCGCCCGGACAATTTTTCCCCAAGAAGATTTACCTCTTTTTCCATAAAAGCCTCCAAACAATTAAATTATTATATATGTTACAAGCATTATGGAAGTTTCACAAATAATTCGATTTTTTGACCACTTTTTAGGAAGTGTAAGGAAATTATTTTACAATTAATGTTTTCATATATTGTTCACAATTACCTAGTAAACCGCCATGAACTTCTATGGTAGAATAGCGTTGACTTCAAAAGTGTGACAAATATCACATTATGTAGCCTGACTATAATTTAAACAAACGGTATCGGGCATTCAAAGTTATGTTTGTGATTAATTGAACATAATTGTTTTCTAGAAAAGGAGATGAGAAAGTGAACAAGGTTAAGGGCTTCATCGTATTCTTGCTCTCTGTTTTCACTATTTCCATGTTGGCAGGTTGTGAAAACAAGCTGGTTGTATTTGATCCGCAAGGCCCTGTCGCCAGGGAAATAACGGGTTTAATCAACTACTCGATTGTCCTAATGCTTCTTGTCGTGTTTGTTGTGTTTGCCCTGTTCATTTATATTGTCTGGAAATACCGCGAACGCAAGGACAATATGGGATATGAACCGCCAGAGGAACATGGGAGCGTTGTACTTGAAACCATATGGACCGCTATCCCAATTATCATCATCATCGCATTGACAATTCCGACTGTAAAAACAATCTATGCGACCGAAAAGATACCTAAAGGCTATGAAAATAAAGAGCCTCTTGTTATTAAAGTTACATCTGCTGATTGGAAATGGATCTTCAGCTATCCGGAACAGGGAATAGAGACAGTCAACTATGTCAATATCCCTGAAGACAGGCCGATTGATTTCAAACTCACCTCAGCAGGAACAATGAACAGCTTCTGGATTCCGGCTCTCGGGGGACAAAAATATTCGATGGCCAAAGCGGAAACCCAGCTATATCTTGTTGCTGACCACCCAGGCTCCTACGTTGGGAAAAATTCCAACTTTAACGGGCAGGGCTTCGCTGAACAACAATTTGAAGTACAGTCAATGACCCATGAAGATTTCGACGAATGGGTGAAGGAAGTAAAGGAAACAGCTCCGAAGCTGACTGAAAAAGAGTACTATAAAAAACTTGAGCCTTCACACCTTGGCCGGGAAACGTACTCCAACACGCATCTTGAATGGGTTGACCATTCCGACAGCAATTCGAAAAACTATCTGAATCCGGAAATGTATGACCGCGGCCACGGATGGCCAGGGAAAATTTTCGAGGATGAGAACAATTACAAAAATAAAGATGCAAAGACCGAGGAATCAGGAAATAACCATGACGATGGTTCCCACTCAACAGAATCACACGGAGGTGACCATAGTGGGCATTAAATGGGATGAATTTTTTGTAACTGGCGACCCGCTTATCTTCGCATCGCAAATTGCGATTGCGTTAACCGGCTTTGGCATTGTGGCCGCCCTCACCTATTTTAAAAAGTGGAAATGGCTGTGGACCAACTGGCTCACAACGGTTGACCATAAAAAAATCGGGATTATGTACATCCTTGTCGGAATCCTGATGTTCTTCCGCGGCGGAGTCGATGGCATCATGATGAAAGCCCAGACAGCCGTTCCGGAAAATTCCTTCTTGAATGCGCAGCACTATAATGAAGTATTTACGACACACGGCGTAATCATGATTTTGTTCGTAGCGATGCCGCTCTTGGTCGGCCTTATGAACTTTGCCGTCCCGCTTCAAATTGGCGCAAGGGACGTCGCGTTCCCGCAGCTTAACGCGCTCAGCTTCTGGCTGACTTTCAGCGGGGCGATGCTTTTCAACATAAGCTTTGTGATCGGCGGTTCCCCTGATGCTGGCTGGACTTCCTACTTCCCGCTCGCAGGGAAGGAATTCAGCCCGGGAATCGGGAACAACTTTTATGCTGTAGGTCTGCAAATCGCCGGGGCAGGTACGCTGATGACTGGAATCAACTTTGTCGTCACCATCCTTAAAATGCGTACGAAGGGCATGACCTTGATGAGGATGCCGATGTTCTCCTGGACAACGTTCATCACTTCGATCATTATTACAGCAAGCTTCCCGATCTTTACGGTCGCACTTGCGCTTATGACATTTGACCGTGTTTTCGGAACGCATTTCTTTACAGTTTCGGGCGGCGGGATCGATATGCTTTGGGCGAACTTGTTCTGGCTTTGGGGCCACCCGGAAGTTTATATTGTTGTCCTGCCGGCATTCGGGATGCTGTCAGACATCATTTCAACTTTTGCGAGAAAAACACTTTACGGCTATAAATCAATGGTCGCTTCGATTGTCATGATTTCCGTATTGAGCATGCTCGTCTGGGTCCACCACTTCTATACGATGGGCAACAGCCCGGCGGCCAACTCGATCTTCTCGATTACAACAATGGCAATCGCGATTCCGACCGGGGTTAAAGTATTCAACTGGCTATTTACAATGAGAAAGGGCCGAATCAAGTTTACAACGCCGATGATGTGGTCACTCGCCTTCGTTCCAACATTCGTCATTGGCGGGGTAACCGGAGTTATGCTTGGTATGGCGGCAGCCGATTACCAGTACCATAATACATTATTCCTTGTGGCGCACTTCCACTACGTATTGATTCCAGGGGTTGTGTATCCGATTTTTGCCGGATTGTACTACTGGTGGCCAAAAATGTTCGGCTTCATGCTGAACGAGCGAATCGGCAAATGGCATTTCTGGCTGTTCAACATCGGCTTCAACTTGACATTCATGCCAATGTTCTTCCTGGGCCTTGACGGTGCGGTACGCCGGGCGTACACCTATTCTCCGGAAACAGGCTTCGGGCCGCTGATGATGCTTTCCGCTATCGGCTCGATTATTCTTGCTGCAGGCTTCGCGGCGCTTTGCTACAACATTTACTATAGCGCGCGCAATTCAGAACGCAACATCGGCAACGACCCTTGGGATGCAAGGACGCTCGAATGGGCGACCGCTACACCAGTCCAGCATTACAATTTTGCCAGCATTCCTGAAGTGAAAGGCCTTGATGCTTTCTGGCATATGAAAAAGAACAATGAGATTCAACCCTTAAAAGATTCAGAAGTAGAAGAAATCCACATGCCTAGCAGTTCCTGGATTCCAATTTACATGGGCGTTGTCTTCGGCATATCGGGCTTCCTTCTCGTCTTCGAATGGACAATCGCAGCAGGTGTTGCCGCACTTGGCATATTTGCAGGAATGGCTTTCCGTTCATTTGACTATAACGACGGCTACCATGTCCATAAGGACGAAATCATTGAAACCGAACGCAAGTGGAGAAAACTCGGCAAAGGAGTGAAGAGCCATGTCAGCTAATGCAAACGCGGCATTGCCGCTTGAACTGCAGACAGAGCAAAACAGGATGAATATCCTTGGCTTCTGGATCTTCCTTGGAGCTGAAATCGTCCTCTTTGCTACCCTATTCAGTGTATACGGGGTATTGGGCCACCGCCATGCGGGCGGCCCGACCCAGCAGGATATCTTTATCATCCGGGACGTGATGATTCAAACGTTCCTTCTATTAACAAGTAGTTTCACCATGGGAATCGCCATTTTCGAAATGCGCAGAAGGAATATGAAAGGGATTGTCCTCTGGTTAATCCTTACACTCCTTCTCGGCGGTGGATTCCTGTTCATGGAGATCCGTGAATTCATCCATTACGTCCATGAAGGCGCGACCTGGCAGACAAGCGCGTTCCTATCCAGCTTCTTCGTCCTTCTTGGAACGCACGGCCTACACGTGTCAATCGGTATCGGCTGGGCAATCCTTTTGATCATCCAGCTTATGAAACGCGGCCTGACGCCGATCACTGCGCGTAAAACGTTCATTTTCGGCTTATACTGGCACTTCCTTGATGTCGTTTGGATTTTCATTTTCACATTCGTGTATTTAGCAGGGTTGGTGAATTAAATGAATCATCATGCGAATCGTTTTCCTATCAGCCATGTCATTGGATTTCTCATGTCGCTCCTCCTGACGGTCGGGGCTGCATGGGTGGCACTCAAGACCTCCCTTCCACCTAAGGCGATCATGACGTTTATCGGCGCGCTTGCATTCGTGCAGGCAGCCATCCAGCTGTTCATGTTCATGCACTTAAGAGAAGGTGAAGACCGCAAGGCGAATGTCATCAACATGGCCTATGCATTCTTCCTGGCCATCGTTATCGTGGCGGGCTCCATCTGGGTCCTCACTTCCGGCCACTCGCATTAATATTAAGTTGTTTTTTTAAAAAAGCAGGCTTCCCGCTAGGTAACGGGTTCGGTTTTGAAGTACAAAAATTGAATTAGCAGTGCTTTTCGCAAGGTTATTCACAGTTGAATTAGCAGGTTCTTTAGCAGTCAAATTAGATTACAAAAAAGCTCAGAGCATAAATGCCCTGAGCTTGCTTTATATCAGTATGTTGTTGAACATTAGCACCCGTATGTTTAAGTAGATTTATTCACAAACTTTGATTCATTACAGGAGTGTTGCCCCGTTTTAGGTTGTTATTATCAACGGCGTGAGAAACATATGCAGTAGACAAACGGATTAAGTGCTTTTCCCGTATACAATCAAAGACTATGGCATTCAGGCAAAACTGCTTGTTCTCTATTTTGACAGAAATAACTACTCTAAACACAGAAGTTTTGAAGGAATACCTTATCATTCAGCCACTGCCTAAAAGCCATCCAGTATGGTACACAGGCCTTAATTTATTTTCACAGAAAAGAGCATTAATCCCTTCCTGGTCAACGCCAGAATAAGGAAAATCAAAGAGCTACTGTTTCCTAACAATTTTTTTATTATTAGGCTTTGTTAAATAGTATTGTTGTTTTTCAGGTAAAAAATATGGGAACGTCTGATTTGGACGTTCCCGTTCTTATTCCGTTAAAGCACCCAGTTAATGAAATATGGTAATTTATTTATGATAATCTTACCAGTGTACTTGAAGTTTATTACCATTTGGGTCATAAAAGTGGAAAAAGGCATGACCATTATCTTCTTTTATATCCTCGACCTTAACTTGATTATCAATTAAGTGTTGATGAAATTTAGATAATTCTGGACTTGTAAAGCCAATGCTAAAGGCAGGTTTATTATCAATTGTAAAATGTGCAAATGTATCATCTTCAGTAGGAACTAAAGTAATCAAAAAGGGTCCTTCATTAATTTTTAAAATCGCAAACGGATCTTCAGTAATAGTTAATAATTGAAGTCCTAACACATCCTTGTACCATTGTGCAGACTGCTCTAAATCTCTAACAGGGATTCTAATATAATGTACTTGTTCAATGAATGATTTACTCAAAATTTATCTCTCCTTTATTTAATTGGATATAAAATATCAAAATCAAATGTCTGAACCTCATGAGCTGGTACTTCAAAAGGATTAAATGAGTCAAGTCGATTTGGTTCAAGAGAAAAAGCATCAGTACCAATATCAATTTGGTAACCTTTTTCTCTAATCCATTCACTCAAATAGGTATATCTACGATCCATCTCTGCCCTACTGAAACAACAGCAATCGATTTTAGCATACTTTCTTTTGGGTATAGTCAAGCATATACACTCCTGAGGTGTATGAGCAATATCACTCACTTTAACTCCTATCCAAAGCTCAACTGTTCCATCAGATTGCATCATATCCCCTTGATTATAAAATACAATACCTTCATTTCCTTCCATTGTTAATGAACGATCAGAAGATAGTATTTCCTTTAGTTTTTTCCATCCTTTTCTGACTTCCTGCCCTGCCTCAAAGTTTTCCATGCGACCTTTAACTTTTAAAGCTATCATGTTAAACGGTTCAATAGTAACTGTATTAACTTCTAATTTTCTACTTTTTTGATGCTTCTCTCGTTGGCCCAAAAGAACTTGCAATGATTGTGGAGTTCGTTGAGGAAGATAATCTTCTAAAGGAAAAATGTTTCTTACAGCTCTGTCACCCATACAGTTTGCTCCTTTTCTATAATAGGTAAATAGACTCGTACACACACGTTATTGTCAGACGAACTTACATAAGAGGATTGATATTGAGCAAACCACTGTCTAGAATCATCTAGAATATATTTTTCACCACTTACAATCCAGCGGTGAATGATTTCTAAAATACCAGTAAGTGTTCCGTATGACTTTGTTTCTACTACAGCGAATAACCCACCATCCAATTTCTTTTGATTAATTTTATGAGTGGTAATATCTTCATGTCTGAAATAATTGGTAATGCCATATTCACACCAATGCTCCAATTCATTTTCAGCATCATAGTTGTATGAGAAGTAAAGCAAGCAATTAGAATAGTCTATAGATGGATTTAATTGTAACCATTCAGAAAAAGTTTCATCAGCCTTCTTTTGGCAATCATATCCGTAAATCCTACTATATGCCACACAAAAAGATTCCGTTTCCTCTACTTTAATCAGTTCAGGTTTTAACTGGCGTTTAATTGGCAAATATAGTTTCATTCGAACAAGTTTCTCATTAAAGGTAATGTACTCTTCCAAATAGGTATGTGAACCTTCAGTAAACGAACTTTTAGGTAACCACTCTGAATAAATTTGATTCCATAATGATATAACACTGTAATCGCTAGTTGATGGTGTGACACCTACTGCATACATTCCACCCTGAATAGTTTTAATTTGCATCCCGGCTATTGAGTTAAAGATAGGCTCTTCAAAAGAAATTATTATTTCATATGCATATAGTTTTGATTTCTCATCCAAAACTTCATCGAATTCTATATTTCGTCCAAAAAGCCTCATTTTTTTCTGGTCTAAATCAGATTTTTTAATTAGCTTTTGAAATACTATAAGTGCATCCTTTTCAATTCCATCTAATAGGTTTGATTTATGTATATAACTTAATACAGTCATTTCATTCAGTTGAATTACTTTAATATTTGGATATCTATCGAACAGTTCCCGTCCCTCTAAGTAATTTATTTTTTCGTATAAATTAATCCGATCGAAACTAAAGAACATATCAGATTCTTGATATACTTTCGGAGTAATTCCAACTATTTTCTTAAATGACTTTGTAAAAGAAGCCTGTGATTCAAAACCAACAATAAGTGCAATGTCCAAGATTGATCGCTTTGAGTATTTTAAGTGGTCTGAAGCGATGCTGATTTTTCTTTTACGCATGTAGTCTTTTACTGGATACCCAGTAAGAGAGTAAAACATTCGGTATAAATGCGGGAGTGACATGGCAGCTTTTTTTGCAACTTCTTCTAACTCTATTTTCTCTTCGATATTTTCCTCTATAAAATCTATTGCTGCTTGAACACTAACTAGGTAATTCATTATTCACGACCTTTTTAAAGATACTCTAGCGATCTTCTGTAAGAACTCCTCTTTGTTGTAACTATATCAAAGATACAGACTTTATTTTTGTCCTTTTTTATCAAAATCTGTGTTGCTTTAATACTCTATTCTTAAATCTAAATTTTAACATAAATATCCAAACAAATTCTTACCCTTAATCATGAATTATAAAATGTTTTCACTAAATAAGGTTGTTATTTGTTGCATAGTATACGTCTCTATGTGCAATGATGACATGCTTCTTCAACTAACATGGCCCATTTGTTTAATAAGGAATTCAACAATAGGTGCTTATTCCTTCTTGGATCAAAGCACCCGTTACTTTAAGTGTAGAACTTCACAATCAACTTGTAATAATCTTATTTATAGATTGTTACCGTTATTTTCAATTACATTAGTTATCTTTTGGGCTATATCCACACATTTGATACTCTCTGTTACCCCCGCTCTATCGGACAAAGCGGTGTTCCAAAAGGATAAAAATATCCGTTACCCCACCCCATCCAATGACCTGCCTAAACATAAATTAGGGGAAACCCCAAACATGGTTTCCCCTCATCACATATCAAAATGATTAAATGGTAATTTCTATATCCAATGCCCCGGTTTTTAATCTGTTAAAGGGGGTGTGGCTTGCTGTTTGGTTTGCTTTGATTCCAACCATCACCTGGGTGTGGGAAGCAGATCGAATATAATAATATCCCATCACGGTTGATCCTGCTACAAGCCCCCCGGAACCCGCATCCATCACTTTTACGAAAGGGGTCGTTCCTGATGGCACATTTTTTAAATTGACTGCCAGCCCATACGTATTCGATACGATAGAATTGACAAATTGAATGCCGGCTTTGTAGGTAACAACTCCATTCCCGGAATTGGCCGCGATTCGAAATGCAACGGGCTGCCCTTGAATAGGCTGATAGGCTGCGTTACCGCCCGTGAGAGTATTTGCAAGAACGGTTCCGTTTGTTTCAGCTGTTAATGGTTCCCCAATTGTGCCAAGCCGAACTGTATTCCCAAACGCCCCGACTTTATCACAATTCCAGAGCTTAATTCCATTTTTAGCTGCTGAATGCGGAAGCTTGACGGTATTGCCTGACACCGTTCCTTCCTGAAGATTTCGCACCATGATTCCAATCGGGATAGCTGAATCCTCTATCTCAACCTCATTATGGCTGACGTTGCCCGAATAGTTAGGCTGTGTGGCCACGGAATAACCGCAATAGATGGCACAAGGGTTAAAGGCAGTAATGGTTTTATCAAGCTGGTCTGGAACTCCATGGATTATATTTCCCTCTATTGATACTCGGTCAAATGCTCCTACAAAAATGATACCGTATGTCCCGAAGCATTTTTTTATATGATTGTTTTTCACTAAAGCATTCAATTCCTGGGTTGCTTTGGTACCTCCCCTTGCCCCTTCAAGTGCGATGGCTGCAAGTGGATTTCTCGCATATCCGCAATTGACCATTTTATTATTGGCAATAATGGAGTCCCGTGCGTATTGAGTAGAATTTACATATTGATAAAAAATCCCGCAGACCATGGAATCGGCTATAAAATTATCCGTTGCAATCATACCGCCTCCGGAATGGGCATCAATCCCCTTTCTTTTGTTGCCCCGTATGGTATTAGCGTGGAACAATCCATCCCGTGCTTTTGAATAGTTGGTGCCCACCATATTGATCCCATACCCGGGATCTACATAAGTATGGGTTTTCGAGGCGTTTGGATGGCCTGCCCGCTCAATGAGGCAATCGATGACTTCCGGCCGGTCAACAGCTGACATGGCAAAATTAGCTGAATAATTATCATGGCCATAGCAATTGATAAATTTGATATCTGAATTATCACTATAACCTAAATTAGCTGGAAAATAATCGCCCAGGTGGCCAATAAGGAACCCCGCATAATTAAAACCGTAACTTTCACATTTTTCAAGGGTGATCCGCCTGCACCCCCGGTGAATCAATATTCCAGATCCAATATTTCCTATAAACCCGCCACCAAACGTTCCGAAAGGAATTCCATCATTTTTTAATTTCGCACTGGTATCAAAGCTATTGTTCTTATAGTAATTCCAATAACCCGATGTTGGATAACCTCCTGCCGTGGTACCCTTTTCTCCATAACCGGTTACTGGATCCAACGGAGGAAACTTGCCGTATCCTTTTGTTTTCAGTCCTTCAATGACGATGTCTTCACAAAGCTGAAGTTCCAATATTCCCTGTGCATGAGTGCGAGTTTCAAACGTAGCACCCCAGGCACTGATCCTTATATTCTTCTTCCCCCTTAGCAGCAGGCAGGGCTGGTCATTATTCGGGAAGTCGGTTAATGCCTTATTTTTTTCTACCCAGTAAAGGCCAGGGGGGATAACGATGGTGTCCCCAGTTGCCGATTTATCAAATAACGCTTGTAATTCGGCGGTCGACTGCACCCTGCCCGTAGGATCGCCCGCCTGCAATGTGATACTGGACATATAAGCTGATAAATCCTTATTGTTAGGAGGAGTCATCTTACTTTGTTCCTCATTTGCAAAATCCATTTTCTCACCTCTTTGCAAAAAATTCTATATCCGTACCAGGTCTGAAAAGCCTTCAGGCACCCTGTTCTTCTTAGATATGATATTTATATGCTTGTTCAAAATCAGAAGTATAGGCACTTAAGAAATAAGCAGGAGGAGTTTACACCTATTTATTTGCCGAAATACCACTTTTCTTCTATGTAAAAAGGGCCCAGCTCAAAAGGGCAAGGCGTTTTAATCTGCTTTACAACCTATGATGGATATATAAAAATTTATTTTCCTCCAAACATTGAATAATTGGTGTATGGTAATGTCCTGTAGATTCAAGAATTACCGCCGGTCTAACCCCAGTTTTCTTCTCTATTCCTAAAAACCTGTAACCCCTTAGGAAGTTCCTTATATGCCTCCTTAATTAAAGCTCAAGATCTTATATTCGCTTCATTCATTAAACCGCACCGTTTGTTCAATAACAAAGGATTATACTTCTTCAAGCAGTTCCTCCAACCATTGTTCATACCATTGGAGAAGTAGCTTTATTTATGTTAAGTCCATCTTTTGTAATTCTTCTATTGAATAGGTATTAACTAAAAATAAATCCCACTGGCATTCTATATCACCAGCTATTAAAAGGACGTGTTCTGTATTTTTAGACACTTCATCATCTTCAAAGATTATTGTGAAATTATCGCACCACTGAGCAAAATCGTAATCAGAAAAGTTGTTTTTGCCTTTAATTATTTGAGTCAATAACACAATTAAATTTTCATAGATATAGGGTAGGTTTATAGAGGTACTATTCAAGTTGAAAAAATTCGCCATATAAGACTCCCTTTAATGAGTATCGTTTGTTCAACATTACTGCCCCGTATGTTCAATAAGGAATTTAACAAAAAAGTGCGGAAATCCTCATTGAAATAATGTGCTATGAATTAAGGGTAACACCTATTCCTGTTATCTATGTTGGTAATCTAATACTTTCACCTTAAAGCCGTGGCTACATCCAATTTTAGGACTATCACAAGATGGAGAAACTCTTACTTTAACCAGGTCTTCTGTATATTCAAATGGTTTATTGTTACCTTCGGGAACATGAATTCTTAAGGAAATATCATAAGAATGATTGTTGTTATAAACAATATTAACAATCCTCTGTTGCTGCCAGCCAAAACCAGAAGCTTCTTTTCCTCCATATTCTTTTATTACCCTTTTATCAATAGCTGGAAATATAATATCTCGGATAATATCTTCTGGTGTAACATACCAGTCATTTGCATACGGTTTAATTTCCTTTGGGTCTGGGGGTTTAGCATAAACCAAGGTATCTGTGGCGAAAATTAATAAAATTGTAAAGAAAACAATCATTTTCTTCAAGATGCTCACTCCAATTTTTTTTTCATTTAGGTTTCGCATCTTCATTTAATATTTTTTATAACAAACCAATCCTCGTCTCCAAACCCGTCTGTTTCGCTTGTTCAAATAAGACCAAAAATAAGCCAATTTAATGTTCAACTATCCTGCACCGTTTGCTTAATAAGGAACTCAACAAAAATAGCGTTAATCCTTCCTGGATCAACGCACCCTATAGTGTAAGTATTTTTCTTCACACACATCATTGCAAATCATCGTTAAAAGGGTTTCCTTAGATATGAACTTTTTTAATTACAAATTTTGACTTCTCCCCCCTATCTCACCTTACCATGAAATAGTATATTTAAAAAAACTGAAACTTTTCACCTTATATCCTTCTCTAAGAGTAAAAGGAGGTAAAAGAGTTGGATGAGAATAATTTAATCAGAAAAGCCGTTCAAGGCGATTCCGAAGCGTTTGAACAGTTGCTGGTTGAGCATACTGATCGCCTTTACAGAACGGCATACCTGTATGTCAGGAATCGGGAAGATGCCCTGGATGTCGTACAAGAAACGGCCTACAAAGCATTTTCCTCTATCAGCCAGTTAAGAAACGAGCAATATTTCTTAACTTGGGTCACAAAGATTCTTATTAACTGTGCTTATGATGTTCTAAAGAAAAGAAGAAATGAGATTTCATCTGAAAATGAAGTCGTAGCCATTTCTAATGTTAAGGATGACGAGGAAAAGCTGGACCTCGCTGCGGCGATCGGTAAATTGCCAGCCAAACACCAGACCAGTATCATCCTTTTCTACTACTTTGATATGAGCCTGAAGGAAATAGCCACTAGCCTGGAAGTCCCAGAAAATACGATAAAAACATATTTAAGCCGCGGGAAGAAACAATTGCGAAAGTTATTGGGAGGGGGCTACTTTGATGGACAAAGACATATTCTTTAACCAATTAAATAAAGTTGAGGTGCCAAGGGAGGAAGTGTTGCAGTCAATAAAATTAGGGGTTAGCCGAGCAGTCCAAGAAGGTGAACAGCCCCGGGCCAAGCGAAAAAGGAATCGGTTTTTAATTCTTGCTGCCTGCTTGTTAATTGGCATTCCAACAACCGCTCTTGGGGCAGTCAAAGTTTATGATATGATTGTCCATAAACAAAATTATGAAGTAAATATTTCCGTTTTGAATACCGCCTCTAAAAAGAGTAACGAATGGTATAAGTTGAAAGTTGCCAATTTACCAGAAAATATGGTAGCAGACGACTCTACTGGAATGAAATACTCCTTTAAAGATAACTATGCAAGGGGTGGCTTTTCATTCATTCTCTGGAAACTCAGGGAAAATTCAGATTTCTCAACTCTATACTCAAACAGTTACGAAAACAGGGAAATAAACGGAAGAATAGCGGTGATTGTCAATAAAGACACTGGCAACGATAATTTAATGTTTAACAAACAGGTATTTCTCTTATTCGAGGAAGAAGGGATGATGTTAGAAAGTTATATTGGTGCCGATGTCAGCGAAGAACAAATGTTGAAAGTTATAGGGAACATTTCACTTGAACCAACATCAAAGGAAAATGCATCAATGACTGTAGATTATAATGACTCCCATTTTAGCAAAGTTAATGAACCTACGGAATCAGGGGTTATTCCTTTAAAGAAAAACAGCGAACAACTTTTTAGTGTAGGTCAAACGGTTCCAGTAACCATCAATCAGGGGGTTAGCGGAACCAAAAGAACTCTCGAATATGTCATACAAAAAGTTGAAGTCTTTGATTCAATCAAAGATTTTAAACAAGAAAACTTTAATGAATTGGGTCTCCAAATACTTAGCCAGAATAAGGCTTTAGATCCAACAAAGAAATTGTTACCGTACAGACGGGATGTATATGAAGTGGGAAATGGTAAGGATTCAATTGACCAATTAGTCGAGTCCAAAGTAGTAAATCTTAAATTTGTCTATTTAACAACGACAGTTAAAAATACTGGTGAACATGCAACTGAAGAAATCTATATGCACCCGTCTATACAAGTACTTAAAGCCGAAAAGAATGCATGGAACTATGCTGCAAAAGCTGGAATTAACGAAGAAAGTATTATGACGGGCGAAGTTGATTATTTAGCATCTCATGGAACAGGAAAAGGATTTTACAATATTGGCAGCATCCAACCAGGCCAAACGAAGAAGATTAATTTAGGTTATTTTGTTGATGAGGATAAACTGGATTCAATCTTCCTAGATGCTTTCTATTACGGTGGAGTTGCTAACAATGAGGACATGAATGCGAAAAATCGTTGGTGGATTGATATTCGTCAAAAGTAGGTAACTTGAGGGTCTCTTCCAAACAACTTAAATCCCCGTCAGCAAAAAAAGCTAAGGGAACTTCCTAACTGGTTCGATTTTCGAATAAAAAATTGTAAATTAGCAGTGCTTATTGCACAGAAATTCGCAATTGCATTAGCAGACACATTAGCAGTAAAATTAGCACGTAAAAAAGCTCAGGAGCCATAATCTGAGCTTTTTTATAGTAGTGCATTGTTGAACATAAGCCCTGTTAGCTTAATAAGAATCACTGTCTCAGTATTTTTAGTTGCATTAAATTTACATACCCCTGCAAACGGCTGGGCATTTCTGAGAAGAAGTTTAAACTAAAGGATATCTTGTATTTAAGGTAAATTATGTTACAAGTAATTAAACATAAACGTCTAATTAAGTGGGGGTGCCGAAATGAAAATATTAAGCCTAATGCTAATGGTATTTTTGTTCTTTTTAGCGGGTTGTTTTGAAAGAGAAACCGAAATCTGGGTTTCTAAACCACCTGATGCCGAAGAAGTATTACGTCTTGATGAAAATGCAGACATTTTTCAATGGGAGGGGGTAGTTTACAAAACAGATATTGATTGGGTAAATGAATTAGAACTTACTAAGAATGAATCAATTGGTGAGATTACTGAACTATACACAAACGAGGATCCTAAATTATTTAAAGACGGTATGACGAACGAATTACCAATAGGAGCAAAAATTTATTCAACAAACGAAAATGGCATTTTAATTGTTGAATACAACGGTGAAGAAAAGTATTATTTGGCTGGTAGTGAAGGGTGAAAGGTGATTAAAGTAAGTATTAAAACAGCATCGGATAATTCTGATGCTGTTGTTGATGGAATGGTACGATAATTTACTATAAATTAAATGCTAATTCATTTGTTATTTAACTTGTTATTTGGCTTGATTTAACGATTTTCTCTCCCAAAACGGAACCCGTTGATCCACGATGCTGGTTTTTCTTATATTTTTTTCTTGAACTAACCTGCCCAGTTTGTTCAATAGGGAATTCAGCTAGGTGCTCTATGACTTTGCCTCAAAAATAACAGAAACCGCTTTATACATCTTCCCATCCCAAGCATATGTAACGTTTAAGCTGCCTATATATGCTTCTGGGATAGTTACAAAAACATTTGTTGTGCCATAAAGTATACCGCTTTTTGGTTCATACTCCTCAATTGATCCAAATCCAGGAGGGCAAACAGGGGTGGAATAACCAAATTTTGAATAATCCACTTCATATTTCTTTTTACCAATTAAAACAGTGATTACGTTTCCTTTTTGCTCCATTTTCACAAGCCGCTTGACGGCATCATCTATTGGCTCAACTGGTACCTCTTGAAAGTCATTAAATTCAGCATAACCTTGATGTAAAATGTGAATTTCTTTTTCAGATACTGAAGTACCAGCACCCCTTACTAGTACAACTATAATGTCCTCTAGCTTATCACCATTTAAATCTTCTTTATATAATTTTGGTTCATAACTGTAATTGTACCAGTTTGGAAAGTCATAAAGATTGCGACCAATGTCACCGACCTGAACAGTAAAATTCTTATAGTCAATACCATCCTTATCTGCAATTAAATATATATTTTCATTCCACTTATCAGGATTATCGACTGTAATGCTTCTAATCACAACTCTGTCTACTGCATATGTTTTTCCCGTACCACAGAACAAAAGAACAATTAATAAACTGAAAAAAAGTCTATTCAATATATTCACTCCCTCTTATTTAAAATTCCCAAAAGGAGTGAATAAATTTATTACTTCTCTAGATACATCAAGCATTAATGGTGTATTTTACTTAAACTAACCTGCCCCGTTTGTTCAACAAGACTATTACTCAATCTTCGGGGTTTTCATTAAGAACCCAAGGAATATCAGCCTCAAAGCTTAACTTTAGGGCTGGGGTTGGGAAGCCTTGTGGTACAAAATCTAAATCCTTTGAAAATCCAACTTTGAAATTCACTATCTCAATATTGTTGTCATTAAAGTTATTGAATGTACATAATTCTCCTTCTAACACTCTTCCAACAAAATAATACTCCCCTAAATATAATCGTGTGTTATCTTCCTCTGAAGGGAATTCTGAAAGATGTGCGGGTATTGCTGAATTAATTTCTAGTTTGTTGAATATATCGGATACAGAAGTATTTAAATGCTTACAGGCTTCAACATAATTTTTACAGTACAAACAGTTACAGACCGTTATGTCTTTGTTGTAAAATTCTCGTGTTTTATGAATATCAACTTCTAATAACCAGTTTCCTATTTTAATCTTTTGGAGCATTATCCTACCTTCTTCCTGTCATAAACCTTTAATATGCTTCTTCATTAAATTGATGTAAAATTCGGCGGCACGAATTAACCATCCTTGTTGTGCTAAACTGCACCCTTTGTTGAATAAGCAACGTATTAAAATTGATGAAAACTTGTTTCAATGGGGACTACACTTTTGATAAAAGCAATATCTTTTTCCGTAGCATTAGGTACAAAAAATTCCGTTCCCCAGTGACCAGAATGAAACACAGACACCGTACCTATATGCAAATTAACTGTGAACCACTTGAACTCTCCCGCATTATTTGTATTGTTATTTAATAAATAATCCGAAAGAACAGAGGTCTTCTTCCCCTTAAATATTGTGATATTATCTTCTTTAACCATTTCAAATGTATTTAAAGTGAGAGTTCCAATTTCTTCAATAGTGTCAATTTCATCATTCCAACAATGGATTTCTATTGTATCCGATTTTTCTAAAAAACAGTTTATTATCGGACCCCAATAATCGTAATTTTCGTTCACAGGGTTTGGAAAGGTTGAATTATCTTGTGTATAAGTCGGTATGTTAAAAGCTAAATTATTTTGCACAAAAGTAACCTCCCACTAATTTTTCTCATATTAATCCTGTATTACTTGTCTCACTAACCTGCCCCGTTTGTTCAAAAAGGAATTCAACAAAAAAGGCTGCAAATCCTCCCTGGATCAGCACACCTGTTAATGATATAAGAAGTAATCCTGTTATATTAATTTTTTTATTCATACCCAGCCTTTATAGGTCTATCTTTTGGAAAGCCTACTTTTTCTCGATATGCTTTTCTTTCTTCAGTGAAATCAAACCATTGTTTAATACTCTTGGGATTGTTCGCATAGTAAACAACGCAACGAAATTGGTCTTCAACACAACTATCTGTCAACACACCTAACTTTTTTTCTAATTGATTAAAAAGTTCAGCACCATTTTTATCTTTGATTTCAGATAATGAGAAAATATTCAAATCAAAAACCAGATTCTCAGCTAATTTAAAACCAATTGAAGGTATAGATTGAAATTCAGCTAATCCCTTTAATATTCTAGCCTTTTCTACGGTAACATTAAGAAAATGGGCTATTTTTTCTACTTCAAAGTGATGAATTTCACTCATTTTTATTTTTGCTCTTCTAAGTTTTAATTTTTCATCACCAGTTAAAGGTAATTTCGTGTTTGAACTCAATAATATCCCCCTTTACTCTTCTTAAACTCTTCTGCCCCTTATGTTGAATAAGCTCTTCTTTCATTTTAACTTAAATATCCAAAAACCCCGCTTGCAATTTTTAACAAATGAATCCACATAGTAAATAGCATACGAATTCGCACGCTGACAATAACTTCGGTCACTCTGCTAAAAGGGGTGCGAATTCGAGTGCTAAAAAGCCATAAAACGTACACAAATCCCTTATATATCAATAAAAAGATGCAGTCCAATTCAGTTGCGAATTGGACTGCTAATTAGTGTGCGAATTAAGTTTTTGTACTCGAAAACCGAACCCGTTACCCGCTAGGGCGCCTGCTTTTTGTTATGTAACTGTTTTTAATTGAATCGATGTCTGTCCTGGATGAAGGCTGGAACAACTGTTATTGGGAAAATCCTTTGTTCATCTATAAAGCTTTTATCTCCGCCCGCCACGAATCAGCCGCAGCTGCGGAACGCTGCCTTCCTTCTTAAATAGAGAAAAGAGCCCCAAATTAAATAAAGCCAGGAAAAAAGACAAAACCATTTGCTGATATTCATGCTTGAACATTAGTACAAAGACACTCAACAAACAATAAACTCCAAGCGCCAGATAAAAGAACTTTAAAATCCGGCCCATTCCCCCACCCTCTTTTTTCCTTTTTTACTATATTAACAGAATTAATAGTTATTTGTCACAAAATGTTCACACTTTTCGAAAATTTTATTGGGAAATTTTCTTACAAATAATTCACCAATCTGACATAATCTGTTTGTTTTATCAATTTTTTCCTCGAAAAAAGAAGGGTTTTAGCAAAATACCTAGAAATAGAGTATAGATTTTTAAAAAGGGAGGAATGAACTTGAAGAAAAAGTTGCTGTCTGTTTTATTTAGCGGGGCTCTCGCATTTGGAGTGTTTGCTTTACCAGGGAATGCGGCTAAGGCTGAGGAAGAACCATGTGATTGCCACTCCTGGGTACCTATTTCTGGAGCGGAGAGAAATGTTAATGTAGCGGGCCTGCTGAGCAGCCAGGTTTTCAAGGATGTTAAAGCCGACCTGTGGAAAAAAGGTTACAGCTGGAACGGAGCCCATTCAATTGAGGTAATAAATCCTTTCGATGGATTAGTGATGATTGGGATTCCGTTTGTAAAAGCGGACGGAACAATTGAATACCATGTCTTTATTAATGGCGTATATAAAGGAGCTACACCACAATAATTTTAAAAGAATTAAAATTCCAGGAACGGCACATAGCCGTTCCTTCAGATTGTCGACAAAAGGCATTTGGAATGCTTCTATTCCCAAATGCCTTTTTATTTTTCACTTTTTCTTTCAGTACCTCACCTAATTTATAAGTGTTGATTATACTAGCATTGTCATTTCACAGGTCAAGATGGTTTGGGCGGTTTATTTTAAGGTCGCTTTACTGCAAGAGAAGGGTCAAGCTCACCTTTTGATGTACTTTTTGATCTATTCTGCTGCATGAGAGTTAGACCTTCATCACTTTATCTTCCCAAATCCTTCGCACTTGTACCGCCAATCGCCCAATGGGTTTTTGGTACTTCTGTGACAATAACCCGGATATTTTCCTTGGGGGCATTCAACGTCTCGCTGATAATGTTTGTCACATTTTTCATCAAGTCATTGATCGTTTCCCGGGATCTGCCTTCCATGATTTGAATATTGACCAGTGGCAATTGAATCACTCCTCTTTTTAAAGGCTCATGCTAGCTTTTTTTTACAAAGAACGATATATCCCCAAGGCCTCCAAATTTGGCACTTACATAGTCTCCAGGTGTTAAACGTACCGCTTCTGTGAGGCCGCCAGTCAAGATTGGCTGGCCAGCCTTGACTTTTTCCCCTTTTTTGCTCAGCATGTTTGCCAGTCTTGCAACTGAATTTGCTGGATGTCCCAGCACTGCTGCGCCAGCTCCGAGTGCCTGGATTTCACCATTGATGGACAACGTCACGCCTACGACATCGAGCTCAAGCGCGTCCGGGCGCTTTAAACTTGTTCCGTATACCGCTCCAGCCGCGGAGGTGTTATCTGCAATGACGTCAGGCAATGTGAAGTTGAAGTTTTCGTAGCGGCTGTCTATGATTTCAATCGCCGGAAAAACATATTCAGTAACACGCATAACATCAAGAGCTGTCACGCCCGGTCCTTGCAAATCCTGTGATAAAATAAATCCGATTTCTGGTTCCACTTTTGGATGGATGTAATCATTCAGAGAAATGGATTCCCCTTCATTCACGACCATGTAGTCGAAAACATACCCGTAAATCGGATCCTTCACATTCATCTGCTTCATTTTCGCTTCACTGGTGATTCCCATTTTCGGCCCAATGACTTTTCTTCCTTCTTCAATCTTTTGCCTAACTAATTCCTCCTGGACCAAATAAGCATCTTCGATGGAAAGATCCGGGTACAATTCTGCTGTGATTTTAATGATTTCACGATGTTCTTTTTCGGCATTATGTAAATAAGTAGCAAGTTCTTTAACCGTTTCCTTATCCATTTTCTCCCTCCTGATACATGTTGGATTCTATATTAGACTACCGCTTTATTTTTCTTCGCCATCTCGGCAGCGACATCGATAATCATATCTTCCTGGCCCCCGACGATTTCACGTTTGCCGAGTTCGATCAAAATATCACGGGAATCCACATTGAACCGCTTCGCCGCACGTTCGGCGTGCAACAAGAAGCTCGAATAAACTCCTGCATAACCTAATGTTAAACCGTCCTTTGTTATTTCCTGCGGTTTTGGCAAGATGGGGGCAACGATGTATTCCGCGATATCCATCATCTTATAAAGATCAATACCTGTGTCGATTCCCATTTTTTCAAGCACCGCCACAAGCACCTCTGTCTGCGTGTTACCCGCGCCTGCTCCAAGGCAGCGGATGCTTCCATCAATCCTGGTCGCGCCCTGCTCAATGGCTGCAAGAGTGTTTCCCATAGCGAGCGACAGATTATTATGTGCATGGAATCCGACATTTCCGTTAAGTTCAGAACACAACGCTTTGATTCGTTCGCTCACTTGATTCGGAAGCAATGCACCCGCAGAATCCACAACATAAACAGAATCCGCTCCATAGCTTTCCATCAATTTCGCCTGTTCCACCAGTTTCTCAACTGGCGCCATATGGCTCATCATCAGGAAGCCGACTGTTTCCATCCCTAATTCTTTTGCTGTCACAATGTGCTGTTTGGAAACATCTGCCTCAGTGACGTGTGTAGCGATACGAACCATTTTCGCTCCGATTTTGTGTGCTTCTTTCAGGTCCTTAATTGTTCCGATTCCAGGAAGTAATAGGACCGAAATTTTTGAAAAATCTGCAACGTTAACAGCTGCTTCAATTAATTTCAGTTCATCTGTTTTTGATAAACCGTATTGCAGGGTTGATCCCCCAAGGCCATCTCCATGAGTAACTTCGATGTATGGAACTCGCGCTTCATTCAAAGCTCTCGCTATCTGTGTAACCTGTTCCACCGTGTACTGATGATTGATTGCATGGCTGCCATCTCTCAAAGCAACTTCAGTAATTTTTATATCAGGCATGATTCTCCTCCTCCCTCCCTCTTACGGTGTTGCTGCTTTCATACGATTTTTGGCAAACTCTTCTGCAACCTTAACTGCAGCGGATGTCATAATATCAAGGTTTCCTGCATATTTCGGCAGGTAATGCCCAGCTCCTTCGACTTCCAGGAATACGGTCACTTTATTTCCATCAATAATTGGTTCTGTCCGCACTTTATATCCAGGAACGTAGGACTGTACCCTTGCAGCCATTTCCATTATGGATGCAGTAATTTTTTCTTCATCCATGAATTCTTTTTCCACAATTGCTTGGACCGTATCACGCATCATAATTGGAGGTTCAGCCGGGTTCAGGATAATGATTGCTTTCCCTTTTTTCGCACCGCCTACCTTTTCAATTCCGCTTGCCGTTGTTTCGGTAAACTCATCAATATTCGCGCGTGTTCCTGGGCCGGCACTTTTGCTTGAAATGGTAGCAACGATTTCCGCATACTTAACTGGGGCTACTTGGTTGATTGCATGGATGATAGGAATCGTTGCCTGACCGCCGCAAGTAATTAAATTTACGTTTTCCGCATCAAGATGCTCCCCAAGATTAACGGTTGGCACAATGAATGGACCGATTGCTGCAGGAGTCAAATCAATCATCTGCTTTCCTAACTTCCTAGCCACTTCCGCATTATGGATATGTGCACCAGCACTTGTGGCATCAAAAACGATATCGACAAGATCCGGATTTTCCAGTAAACCATCCACCCCGTTATCGAAAACCTCTAGCCCGATATGCTTTGCATGCTGCATCCCTCTAGAAGTAACATCGATTCCCATCATTGTGGTCAATTCGAGGGTGTCCGATTTTGCCAGTTTAATCATTAAGTCGGAGCCAATGTTTCCTGTTCCAATGATTCCTACTTTCACTTTGCCCAATGTCATCCCTCCTCACATTTATTCTGTAAAACTAACACTTACTTCACCAAGCTCAGCAAATTTAACTCTAAAATGGTCTCCAGGCTTTGCCACGACAGCCGCAGATAATGCACCTGACAAAACTACTTCCCCAGCTTTTAATGCAATATTATATTTTGCTAGCTTGTTTGCAAGCCACGCCACGCATTTCACTGGATCGCCAAGTGCGGCGGCACCTACCCCGGTATTCTGCAATTCACCATTCTTATAAAGAGCCATGCCGATTTGCTTAATATCAATGTCTGTTATTTTCTTCGGATTGCCACCCAGTACATACAACCCGGATGAAGCATTATCCGCCACTGTATCTGCAAGGGTGATCTTCCAGTCTTTAATCCTGCTGTCAACAATCTCAATTGCCGGCACAATTACATCTGTAGCCAGCAGGACATCAAGTGGAGTGACGTTTGGGCCGGCCAGGTCGTTTTTTAAAATAAAAGCAAGTTCGCCTTCTACTTTAGGCTGCAACACACGTTGAAACGGAATCTCGCCGCCGTTTTCCACTTCCATATCATCAGTCAAATGGCCGTAATCAGGCTCGCCAACTCCCAACATATCCTGCATCGCTTTTGAGGTAAGTCCGATTTTCTTGCCAGTAATTTTCTGGCCGTTATCCAGATATCCCTGGATGGTGTACAGCTGTACGTCATATGCCTCATCGATGGAGAACTCGGGATCCAGCGCTGACAGCGGCTGAACCCCCTCCCTATTCGTCCAGGCACTCAATAAATGCTTTGCATGGCGTTCTACTTTCGAAGCATGTTTCGTTTCCATACCCATCCTCCTAGAGTTTCAGTGTCACGTTCGTCAGTTCCGTATAGAAGTCCATACTGTGTGCTCCGCCTTCCCGGCCAAGTCCGCTGTGCTTCATTCCGCCAAATGGTGTGCGCAAGTCGCGGAGGAACCAGGTGTTCACCCATACCATGCCTGCTTCGATTTGTGCAGAGAACCGAACAGCCCGCTTTACATTCGATGTCCATACACTTGCACTTAATCCATAATGCGTATCATTTACCTGCTCTAGTACTTCTTCTTCAGAATCAAATGGAATCACTGTTACAACCGGCCCAAAAATTTCTTCGCGGACACACCTGGAATTTTTTCCAAGGCCAGTGATAATTGTTGGCTCGATATAGTATCCTTTATCTTCATAGAGAGTGTTTCCGCCTACCAGGAAGTTTCCCCCTTCCTCTTTGGCAATATCCAAATAGCTTACTACTTTGTTATAATGTTCTTCACTGACCATTGCTCCGACCTTTGTATCCGGATCAAATGGATCTCCCACTTTCATTTCCTTCGCTTTAGAAGCGAACCTTTCCAAAAACTCATCGTAAATAGGACGCTCCACATAGATTCTCGAACCACAGAGACAAACTTCACCCTGGTTGATGAAACTTGACTTCAACGTGGTTTCAATTGTCTCTTTCAGATCGGCATCAGCGAAAATAACATTTGGATTTTTTCCGCCAAGCTCAAATGATAATTTTTTCAATGTCGGAGCTGCTGCTTTCATAATAGTACTTCCGGTTACTGTTTCGCCAGTAAAGGCAATTGCATCCACATCCTCATGCGAGGTGATAGCTGCACCTGTTTCTCCCATACCATGCACCAAATTCACTACACCTTCAGGAACTCCTGCGTCTGTACAAATTTGCGCCAAAACAGTTGCTGTCATTGGTGTTATTTCAGATGGCTTCATGACTACTGTATTTCCTGCTGCAAGTGCTGGAGCCAATTTCCATGTCAAAAGCAACAATGGAAGGTTCCAAGGATTGATCAATCCTACAACACCAACAGGTTTGCGAACAGAATAATGGATTGCGATATCATCCTGCTGATACGATTCATTTCCTATTGCAGTCATATAGTCCGCAAAGAAGTGAAAGTTATTTGCAGCTCGGTCAATATCGACACTTTTTGAGAGCCAAAGCGGTTTACCAGTGTCCAGCGTTTCCAGCGCGGCCAATTCTGGCAATCTTTCTAAAATCAGGTCCCCGATTTTACGGAGAATCTGGGAGCGTTTTTTCGTTGGCATGCTTCCCCATTCACCTTTAAGCGCTTTTCTGGCCGCCTTTACTGCCAGATCAACCTCTTCTTTCCCGCCTACCTGAACGGTTCCCAACACTTCCTTTGTAGCAGGATTGATATTCAAAAATGTTTCCCCACTGAATGACTCCACATATTTACCGTTAATGTAATGATTGCAATTAATTGGCTTTATTTCAGCTGCTGTTCCTGTAACGTGCATGAAAAAATTCCTCCCTCTGGATTTTAAAAGTGCTTTTACTTTCCGTGAATCATATAGTGATTGTTTTATATGAATCTTTTATTTTAAATTATAGGTTCGCTTATAGAATTTAAAAACGCGCCAATTCCTCTATGCGGAACGAATAGTAAAATAATATAGAATTTAATACACCATGCGGAACCGCATGGTGTATTTTTCAATGGGGTCACTTCCAGGACGTCCAAAATTTTCAACATTATGTTCAATCTATTTCTACATCGCGGGATGTAAAAAGCCTGCGGTGTCTTTATTATTTAGATATTGAAGGAATCCATAATGTAAGCGAAGGTATAAATGTAACTAGTAACAAAACGACTATAGATACGAAAACAAATGGCCAAACCGCTTTTACAAAAGATTCAATTGACACCTTTCCTAAAGATGTTGCTAAAAACAATCCGGATCCCACTGGCGGTGTCAGTATACCGATAACCACATTCAAACATATAATGACCCCAAAATGAATTGGATCAATATCGTAAGCTGGTAAAATTGGAACAAAAATCGGAGTTAGGATAATAATCAAAGCAATCCCTTCAACAAGCATGCCCAACAGCAATAATAAGATGTTGACAAGAATTAAAAAGATGATGGGATTATCAGAAATGGTCGTCATCCATTCCGCAATTGCCTGCGGAATACGTTCAAATGTCATTGCCCAGCCAAAAATATTAGCCATCGCAATAAGCAATGTGACCATTGCAGTAGAAATAGCTGTATTCACCATAATGCTAGGGAGATCTTTGATATTTAATTCTTTATAAAGGAATAATCCGACAATCAAAGCGATTACACAAGCAATTCCGGCTGATTCTGTTGGAGTAAAAACACCAGTCACAATACCCCAAATCAATATTCCTGGAACCAATAATGCAGGAATAATCTTGTAAAGTGACATTCCTCTCTCACCCCACGAAGCTTTAGGCTTTGAAGGAAATTTTTCTTTATAGCCGATATAAGCAACCAATATAACAAAAGCTAGAGATAGTAGAATTCCAGGCAGAATACCCGCAAGAAACATATCACCAATGGAGGTACCCGAAGTTGCCCCATAAATAATGAAAAGCATACTTGGCGGAATGATTGGCCCGAGCATTCCCGCTGATGCTGTCGTAGCGGCCGCGAATTCCCGCTTATATCCTTCCTTTTCCATTGAAGGAACCATAATTTTGGTCATCATTGCAATTTGTGCTGCAGCTGAGCCAATGATCGAAGCTAAAAATGTATTGGCTACAATGTTTACATAGGCTAGGCCGCCCCTATAATGTCCAACAAATTTCTGTGCAAAAGTGACCAGACGACTGGTAATTCCACCTGTATTCATAATTTCACCGGCAAGCATAAATAAAGGAATTGCCAGTAAGCTATAGCTCTCCAGTGATGAAAACAAACGTTGTGGTGAATTAATCAGCATATCTCCGTTCCCGCTTACAACTAACAGTACAATACCGGAAATACCCAAAACTATTGCAATTGGTACTCTTATGAGAAGTACAACTGCAAATATCAGCATTGTCAGTATCATTCAATCACCTTCCCTGCTCTGGTAAACCGTAATGATTCTAAAAACCAGCTGAGAAAATGGATGGACATAAATAACAGACTAATCGGAATGCATATATACATAAAAATCATGGGTGTTTGAGTTGTAATTGACTTTTGTAATAGAATGTTTGGATTGGTAATCCAATTGATAGATAAATAGAATATAAAAATGGAAAATAGAGCAGAGACAATCAATCCTGCTACAATAAGAACATTTCTTAATTTAGGATTAATTTTGTCAACCAAGAGGTTCACTGCAACTGCTTCTTTCGTTTTTATACTCATGCTGGCACCGATGAAACTGCACCATACGAATGTATAAAGTGTAAGCTCCTGTGCCCAAATCAATGGGGACTGAACAAAATAACGGAAAATGATATCAAATACCATTGCAAGCAACATAACAGGTATTATAATGATCACGGCTAGCTTTTCTACTTTAAAAATAATATCGCTTATACCTCTCATTGCCATCCCCCCTTTTTAATTAATAGTAAATTGGGCTTTAATTGCTATAAACTGGCCGCCCGAGGTTAAGCCTCCATCAAGAATAACTTCAGGCCCTGTCATATAAGAAGAATCATCAGAAGTAAGAAACACAACATTTTTTGGCAACTTCTCTAGCTTCACTTGCTCTTCCCGATGGATTCATACTGGTGGATGCCTTTATTAAAGAATGGATCATTGTATGTAAGCCTCCACATAAATATCAAAAGAGGTTGTCTGCGCGAACATACTTTCTGTTTGGAGACAACCTCTTATGACCATTATTCCTTCTTCACAGTGGAGATAAATTCTTTAATCAATTCACTTTTATTGGAGTATTCTTCATAGATTTTCTTTGCTTCTCCACTGAATTGTTCTCTGTTTTTAAGTTCAACCACATCGACTAATTTTTCCAGCTCTTTAAGGTTTTTATCTGAAATTGCAACGATTTCTTTTTCGCCCCATTCAACAGCTGCTGCAAGGGCCTCATCGATAATTTTCTGATCCTCTTCCGGCATGCTTTCATATTTTGTTTTACTTGCAGTGACAATGCCCCCAAATGCCATATGATTGGTCAGTACATACGTTTTACCTATTTCATAGAACTTTTCCGATAACATCGGGTTTGTATCGATAGACACCCCATCAATGACACCGGTCTGCATTGCATTGTAGACTTCAGGCAGTCCCATTGCGATTGGGCTTGCACCGAGCCCTTTCCAGAAATCAATAACGGATGCTCCACCAGCGAAACGTATTTTTCTTCCTTTTACATCGTCAATGGATTGAATTGGATCTCCATTTACAAGCAAGTTGTGATTTGCCGCAAAAAAGTAATCCATCCCTTTAAGACCCTGACTATCGAGCAATCCAAGCATTTTCTGTGCAGGTTCTGTTTCCTGTGCTGCCAGGACATCTTCTAAATCCTCAAAAAGGAATGGCATATTCCATGCGTCCAACTCCGGAAATCTTGAACTCAGATAAGGAACCGTGATTAAAGCGAAATCAAGCGACCCACTGGAAAGCTGCTGGACCATATCCGCTTCGGGGCCGAGCTGAGCTGCCGGATAAATTTCAAGTTTCATTCTGCCGTCCGATCTTGCTTCTAATTCTTCGGCAAACTTCTCTGCGAATTTATGCCAGATATGGCCTGTCTGTGTAACATGTGTCATTTTGAATTCATACGTTTTTCCTTTTTCTCCTGCAGCTTTTGTTTCGGTTTCACTACTGCCGCTACATGCACTTAAGAAAAGTACAGCGGACGTCAAAATCATGCCCAGTATTGGTTTTAATTTCTTCATTAATACTACCCCCCATTTTTACGATCAGGTTTTAACCAATTCATTCAGTCCTAGAAAATCCAAAGCATTTTGGCCAAGCATTAAACGTGCTTCCTCTTTTGAAATATCCTCATGGAGGTCAATCACTTTTCCTGCCGGAATTTCGCGTAGCAGGAATGGATAATCAGATCCGGCGATAATCTGTTTTGCCCCAAATTTTTCAATCATAAATTTCAGATTGTCCGGGTCGTATACAAGGGAATCGTAATACAGTATTTTTGCATAAAAGCTTGGAGGGTTTTCTGTATTCCGTGTATGCGGCCAAACTTCCCAGCCTTTATCCATTCTCGGAAGAATATACGGCAAAGACCCGCCTCCGTGCGCAAAGCAAATCCTCAGATTCGGGAGCTTATCCAGCATCCCGCTCATAATGATGCTGCCTGCTGCCAACGCTGTTTCTGAAGGCATTCCGACCGTATACATTGTATTGAAACGCTGAAGCCTTTCTTTTCCAAGAGTTGCCCATGGGTGGACAAAAAGCGGGACATTCATTTCGGCTGCCGCTTTGAAAAAAGGATACAGGGACTCGTCATCCAGGTTCAGTCCGTTTACGTTGGATCCTATCTGGATTCCTTTTAGCCCAAGGACATGAACTGCCCTTTCCATCTCAGCTATCGCCTGTTTTATGTCCTGCAGTGGAACTGTCCCCATCCCGATAAATCTGTCCGGATACTTTTTTACGACAGAAGCGATGAAATCATTTTGTGACTTGGCAAGCTCGAGGCCGGCCTGGGAATCGGACCAGTATGTAAAAGTGACCGGAATCGGTGACAGAACCTGAATATCGACACCTTCCTTATCCATATCTTCAATCCGCTTTTCTGGATCCCATGCCTGGTCGGTTATCTTCCTGAACGTTTTGCCTTGAATCTTAATTTCAGCACCACAGCTGCATGTCTTTTCAAGTTTCGGAAATCGGTCATCGTTATATTTTTCTGCGAGGTCAGGGTAATCTTCGGAAATGATATGTGTATGAAAATCAACGCGTAATGGTCTTGTCAAAGTTTGAGATGCTCCTTTCTTTAAAGTCTACTAAATTGTCATTCTATTTCTTAATTTCTGTACCATATGTCAAGTAAGTTTCGGGTGGCGTGCTTCCCCACATATCAAGCCCAAACTGTCCAGTTCCAGATTGCCACTCAATTGGCTGCCAATCGGGTGCGAAAATCAGCATTCCTCCTGTCCACAGTTCAACCCGGTTGCCAGATGGTTCAAATGCATACAGGAATTGTGCCCCACTTGTGCCATGCTTTCCTGGTCCCCATTCGATTTTGATGTCATTTTCAGCCATAATATTCAGGGCACGCAGTAATTCATCTGGTGAATCGAGGAAATATGCGACATGGTGGAGGAGTGCTCCTGATTGTTTACTGTTGCGCATTAACGCAATTTCATGCGCAATATTTGTTTTGCTCAGCCATGAACCAAGACGAACATCCATTTCATTCTGGATATAGTAGCGATGATGAATTCCAAGGAAATTCGTCCACCATTCCTGTTCATGAGCAACATCATCCACCATCACATTTACATGGTCAAAGCGGCGGGGTGCTGCGCCTTTTCCAGTGTATTTCATTGGGTGGCTGGGCAATTTGGAAGCTGTCAGCGGGTTTGAGTATTTTTCCATTTCCCAATATAGCTCAACAGGAATTCCAGCAGGGCTGTAGAATTTGATTGCATCACCTTGACCGCGTTCAGTACCTCCTTCAATCCACTTATAATCAGTTCCCGATTCCTTTAACGTTTTTTCGAATGCATAAAGTGATTTTTCAGAGTTAACCCGCCAGCCAAAATGGTCGAGCCCGGATTTTTCTGCTTTATTGAGTATCAATGTGTGATGGTCCCAGTCCTGCCATGCGCGCAGATAAACCTTGTCTTTTTCCTCCGCGGATACATGCAGCCCCAGAACTTCTGTGAAAAACCATGTAGACCTTTCCAGGTTTGTCACATTGATTGATGCATGGCCAATGTGAGCAACATTCGATAATTTCAAATCCAATTCAGTAAGTTCTACTTCTTTTTGGTTCGGACTTGATAAAGCCATTTTTCCATACCTCCGGATTTATTTTTTTAATAAATTACTCCCCAATAGAAACCGCTTACATTTTAAAAAAAGACTTAATGTAACTTCTCATACTCAAATAATTAAATTGTAAAAATTCTTATTAGGCATATAGAACTATATTATTGTAACTAGCTCCTATTATATGGCGGTAAAAGTGCCAATAAAAGCGAACTATTCCTCTATACGGAACAAAATTAAAAAAATTTAAAATAATGGCAATTATTAAATAAATATTTTTTTGTAGTTTCTATCCCGGGCTCTTTGATGATAAAAAAAAGAGATTTCATTAGGAAATTCTTATTCTCTAAATTGTTGGTTGAATATTCAGAATATACATAGTATATATAAATTACTTAGCATATAAAATAGCGATGTTCCTTTATATGGAACAAGTTGCAAAAGGGGGATGAAAAATGTCCAAGAAAAGCGAAAATCCACAAATTCTTTCATCTGTTAGTAATGCTCTTCGGATTCTCAAGAGTTTTTCCACGTTTGAACCAACACTTAAAGTAAAAGATCTATCAGAATCTCTTGGTCTGGGAAAAAGTACGGTAAGCCGTTTACTTGCAACTCTTGCTCATGAGGGGTTTGTCATAAAAGAGAATAAGACGGGAAAGTACAAACTTGGATTATCGGTATTGACACTAGGGGGGATTGTTACAAACCACCTTGAAATCCATAAGGAGGCGGCACCCCTACTCTATAAATTAGTAAATGATACAGGGGAAACAGCTCATTTATCGATTCTCGATGGCCTTGACACAATCTACATCCATAAGGAAGAATGCAGCCATCCAGTTCGCATCCTTACCCATCTTGGGAGAAAGAACCCCTCGTACTGCACAAGCTCAGGGAAAGTGCTGCTTGCTTTCAATGAAAACAATCTCGTTGAAGAGGTAATCAAAAAAGGGTTGCATGCGTATACGAGCAAAAGTATTACAGATCCCGATGAGTTGCGGAAAGAACTAAAGACAATCCGAGACAGAGGGTACGCAATAAGTACAGAGGAATTAACAGAAGGAACCAGATCCGTGTCAGCCCCCATTCACGATTATACAGGGAAGGTTGTCTGCGCCATAAATGTTGTCGGTCCAATCCAAAGAATGCAGGATTATAAGGTACCGGAAATTGCTAAAAAGGTAATGAATGCAGGCAAGGAAGCTTCTCAAAGGATGGGATATAATAAGTGATTTTCACGAGTTAAAAAAGGGACAAACTACCATTCAAACGGTTCTGTAAACGATCGCAGACATTAAAAACTAATACAAAATGACCTTCAAATTGAATGGTAATATGAAGGTCTATTTTTGTTGATTTAAATATGGGGTGTTTTCCCACTTCACCGTTCCTTTTTCTTTACCCCACGATTTTCCACAGTTAAATCGCCTTTCGATAAAGATTCCCACTCCCCTTCCAACAGCTCCCGAGGCCACTGCATTTTCAAAATAACCACCTTAAACTATCCAGCTTAAATTGTTAAGACAAAACACTATAATGTAACTTAACCTTTTGTTAAAATAGAATTATGTTACATTAACTCCCCATATGTAGGTCGTTCATTCATCAGCGTCTGATCTTTTCAACCAGAAGCTCTCTTCGGTTTTAATCAGTTTTTCCCGATTCCACAGAACAAGCAATCAGGTTCCTTCTCCCTTCTGGTTAGCATTTAAATAATTAATAACACAGGAGGTATCTTATGGGTATTAGTATCAGCATCATAATACTTGTGTATTTGGTTGTCTTGGCCCTGGGTTATATCGCTTCGATTTATGCACCAAGCAGCCAGACCAGTTTTTTTATCATTAATAAATCCTATACGAATGCGTTTTTTGTCCTATTTATTGCGATTGCCCTCGCATTCTTGATGATTGCCCTTCCTTTTATCCCAGTCGATAAGAACTATGCAGCCGGTTTAATTTTGGGAAGCAAGTTCATTTCAATTATCACCCTTTTCATTAGCTTGTTTGTGTTAAGCAGGAAATACTTAAAACAGCCCCCCATTTCTTAAAAATCGACATTTTTTGCGTTTATCATTTTGTTATGTAACTTAACTTATGATAAAATTATTTTATGTAACATTGGGAGGAGTACCTGTGGAGTTCGTTGACCCAATTAAAGACATTGATCGAATCAATGCCATAAAGGATGAATTAAGGGAGCATTCACAACGGGATGTGCTGCTTTTTGTATTTGGGATTAATACCGGAATCAGGGTTAGCGACTTGCTTTCCCTAAAGGTGAAAGACGTATGGGACGGAGAGTCGTTAAAGGAATTTACGATTATCGATGACTCGGAAGGCGAGAAACCAAAGGCTTTTTATTTGAACAACAGCATCCGCTCTGAACTGGAAATCTATTTTCATCAGCGCACACTGAAGGAAGATGATTATTTGTTCAAGTCCAAGAAGAACGAATTTCCGATCACCAGGCAGCAAGCTTATCGAATTATCAACCAAGCCGCTAAAAAAGTTGGAGCCCAGGGTAAAATCGGAACGCATACCCTTAGAAAAACGTTTGGCTACCATGCCTACCGAAAAGGGATCGCGATTTCAATCTTAATGGAGGTTTTTAACCACCATAGCCCAAAGGAAACGTTAAAATACATTGGAATTGACGGAGAACAGGATTCATTAATCCGGGTGGATGTAAACCTGTAGCGGTGAACCCAACATGCCGGAGGCGTCCTAAAGGGAAGGCAAAACATTTTTGGACGCAAAATGACCCCCGCTTAATTAGCGGAGGCCCACAACTTTTTATTCATCATCTTCGTCCTGAATATCCATTTCCATTTCGACATTCTCGAGAGCCATAACGGTATCATCGATGACCTGGACATGAAGCATCTTCTCGTCTTTCATGAACTTGAAAACGCCAGTATTGAAATCCGTTCCTTGTTCCTTAAAGAAAATACCTTCAAATAATACATCCTTTGTATGTTTAAATATCACCCGGTAGTTTTCTTTGTCTTTGACAAGATAAGCGCGGACCCCTTTTTCATAGTGGCCTTCCGCTTCTTTTAAATAACGGGGAACTGAGATAATATGCAAATCGACAAATGGAATTTCCCTCAGCAATGAGTTAATGATGGATCCCTTTGCAATTTGCTCCCATCTGCTTTGCGCCGTTTGTCCCAGGATGATTTGTGTAACCTGCTTTTCCCTGGCTACTTGTGCAATCACCTTTGAAATCGGCCTTTTCTCATTATCCTTTAAGATAAACGAGACGGCGTCATGGCCTTCCGCGATTTTATTCCACTTGGCGATATAGTGAGATTTTTCCGCGTCCATTTCGCTGAATGGGTTTGGGTCTACGGTTAAAATATAAAGCGGGCAGTTCAGCATACTCGCAATTTTGCAGCCGCGCTGGATAAGCCGTTCGCCATTTGGGCCGTAATAGACGCAGACGAGGATGCCTTCGTCCATGCGCCCCTTGATTTTTTCCATTATGATGTCACCTCGGTATAGATGTGAAGTTCTTAACAAATAATATAGGGTGGCTCTGTATGACTATATCTTAAGCAAGCAGGCTAGTCAATGCCAGTAAATACTACCTGATTCCATAAATATAGGAAAGAACAGCTTTACTCCGCTGCAAATGATTTTTTAGAAGGAGGCGGTTAAATTGCATACTCTGCACTTTATTGTCTTATGCCCTTTTTTATTCGCACTTTTCGTGCCGCTGCTATATAAATATTTGACACCGCGGGTGCACACTGGATGGTTCGTTCTTCTCGTACCAATCACTCTCTTCCTGTATCTGCTCCGTTTTGTGCCACGCATCTCCGAAGGAAACAACCTCTTGCGTTCTGTTCCCTGGATGCCATCGTTCAATTTCGACTTTACCCTTTATCTGGATGGGCTAGGCCTTATTTTCGGGCTGTTGATTACCGGAATAGGCGCACTGGTCATCCTTTATTCGATTTATTATATGTCCAAGCACACAGAAGCACTCCACAATTTCTATGTGTATCTCCTTTTATTCATGGGTGCGATGCTCGGGGTCGTCTTTTCTGACAACATTCTTCTTCTCTATGTATTTTGGGAATTGACGAGCATTTCATCCTTTTTGTTAATTGCCTATTGGTACCAGCGTGAGCGATCGCGTTATGGTGCGCAAAAATCGATGATGATTACAATTTTCGGCGGGCTGTCGATGCTGGCGGGCTTTATTATGCTGTCGATGATAACCGGGACCTACAGCATCCGGGACATGATTTCCCACGTTGGAGACATCACTTCCGACTCCCTATTCATTCCGGCGATGATTTTGATTCTGCTTGGCGCATTTACAAAATCGGCACAGTTCCCGTTCAGCATATGGCTGCCAGGGGCGATGGAAGCTCCTACACCTATCAGTGCATATCTCCATTCAGCGACGATGGTCAAAGCTGGCATCTATTTAGTGGCCCGATTCACTCCAGTATTCGGAGGAGAGGCTGAGTGGTTTTGGCTCGTTTCCGGGATTGGTCTCGTCAC
Organism: Neobacillus piezotolerans; assembly: GCF_003362805.1. Taxonomy (GTDB): domain Bacteria; phylum Bacillota; class Bacilli; order Bacillales; family Cytobacillaceae; genus Bacillus_D; species Bacillus_D piezotolerans. Next base: position 847,705 of record NZ_QNQT01000001.1, on the reverse strand, counting down.
ATTGCTCTATGGTTCATTAAACGCTGTGAAACAGACTGATTTAAAAGCGCTCCTTGCGTATTCAACCATCAGTCAGCTGGGCCTGATCATGAGCCTGTTCGGTGTCGGGTCTGCGGCTTTGTATTTTACAGGAAGCGATGAGTCCTCCGTCTATGCGGTTGCTGTTTTGGCTGCTGTTTTTCATCTGATTAACCATTCCACGTTTAAAGGTGCGCTTTTCATGGTGGTAGGAATTATCGACCATGAGACTGGAACACGCGACATCCGGAAGCTGGGCGGTTTGATGCAAATAATGCCTGTTTCCTTTACCCTTGCACTGATTGGTGCTTTTTCTATGGCAGGGTTGCCACCATTTAATGGCTTTTTAAGCAAGGAAATGTTTTTTACGGCGATGCTCGATGCGTCCAAGATGTCTATTTTTAACATGGACACACTTGGGGCCCTTTTTCCGGCAGTCGCATGGGTTGCCAGTGTATTTACTTTCATATATTGCTTAGTTCTGGTCTTTAAAACCTTTAGAGGGAAATATAAGCCCGAAAGATTGGATAAAAAACCTCACGAAGCCCCGCTTGGGATGTTGATTCCCCCAATTGTACTGGCTTCACTTGTCGTGGGCATCTTCTTTTTTCCGAACGCCCTTTCGAAATACTTCCTGCAACCCGCTTCCCATGCGGTATTGCCAGGACTGCCCGAAAACGTATTCGCGAAAAAGATCAGTGCCTGGCACGGGTTCAATCCAGAACTTATCATGACAGTTGGCGTTGTTTTGTTTGGGATCCTCTTGTATCGGTCCCGAAAAAGCTGGGTTGGCCTTTTAAGGCGCTATCCAGAACCCCTGACGTTGAATTCGTTCTATGCTTTAGGGCTGGAACGCGGCGAAGAAGGTTCACGTTTCCTTACCGAGAAATATATGACTGGCTCTATTAGAGACTACATTGTCTATACGTTCGGATTTTTGACCCTGCTCGCTGGAGGGGCTCTCCTTGTTTCAAATCGGCTTTCATTTTCTTCGGTAAATAATGCGCCAATCACCCTATTTGAAGGCGCGATTGCGGTGGCGCTGCTCACTGCCTCCTTTGCCGTACTTTTTGCGAAAACGAGAATGGCGTCTATCATAGCCCTTGGTGGTATCGGCTACCTTGTATCCATCCTATTTGTTATTTTCAGGGCTCCGGATTTGGCATTAACGCAAATGGTAATCGAAACCGTAACAACCGTTTTATTCCTACTTTGCTACTACCATTTGCCGAAATTCCCGAAAGCGGCAGGGCGAATGCCGTTCAAGCCGTTAAATCTGATTATCTCTCTGGGAGTCGGGGCGACTGTTACGCTGTTTGCTTTGGCTTCCAATGGCAACAGGATGTTTGAGCCGATCTCAAGCTATTATAAAAACTCGTATGAACTGGCCGGCGCCAAAAATATTGTCAATGCCATTCTTGTTGATTTTAGGGGCATTGATACGATGATGGAGATATCGGTTCTCTCAATAGCCGCTCTTGGGGTATTTACGTTAATAAAACTAAATCTGGACAGGGGTGGGAAGAATGAAGAAACAAAATGACGTCATCCTGCGAATTGTAGCAAGAATCGCCGTTGTCATCATTCTCACTTTTGCAATTAACCTTTTCATATCCGGACACCATCATCCAGGAGGCGGGTTTATAGGCGGGCTTGCGCTCGCATGTGCCATCACTCTTCTATTCCTGACTTACGATATTGAGTCAGTACGGGACAACATTCCGTTTGATTTCAAAGCGATGGCGGCATTAGGCGTGCTGATTGCAGTTTTCACAGGGGTTGGCGGAATGCTCTATGGCCGCCATTTCCTTACTCAGGCATTCAATTATTTCGACCTCCCCCTCTTCGGTAAAACTGAGCTGGCAACGGCGATGATTTTCGACCTTGGGGTTGCATTGGCGGTAATCGGCACAGCCATGACTATCATTATTACGATAAGCGAGGACCGATAATTATGGAAACAATGCTCTCGATACTTGTTGGCGTCCTCTTTACAATAGGAACATATTTACTTTTATCAGGAAATCTTTTGAGGATTATTTTTGGAACGTCCATTTTAAGCCATGCAGTCAATCTGCTTATCCTAACAATGGGCGGATTGAAAACCGGTGCCCCCCCACTTTTGGGTTTAGGCAGGTCTACCTTTACGGACCCATTGCCGCAGGCGCTGATTTTGACCGCGATTGTCATCAACTTTGCCACGACCGCCCTTTTCCTAGTCCTGAGCTATCGGGCATACAAGGTGCTTGGCACGGATGACACGCAGCTAATGAGAGGTAATGAAAATGAATAATTTACTAATACTGCCCATCATCATCCCGTTAATCACAGGGATGTTCATGGTCATTGTCCGGAAAAGAATATACTTCCAGCGGATGCTGGGAATTCTCGCCATCGCCGGAACCGGGGCAGTATCAGCGGTATTAATTTCGCAGATTAAAAATGAAGGCATCCAGGTTCTCCATATTGGCGGCTGGGAAGCTCCTTTCGGGGTTAGCTTGGCCGCGGATATGTTTTCCGCCCTGCTTTTATTAACTAGCAGCATTGTATCGCTTTTCTGTCTCATTTATGCCTTCGGTTCGATTGGCAAGGACCGTGAAATGCACTATTTTTATCCGCTGTTTTTATTCCTTCTGACAGGGGTTAACGGCTCTTTTATCACCGGCGATATATTCAATCTCTTTGTCTGTTTTGAGATTATGCTGATTTCCTCCTATGTGCTTATCTCAATTGGGGGAACCCGTATACAGATTAGGGAATCCATCAAATACGTCCTTACAAACCTTCTTTCTTCCTTACTATTCCTTGTAGCGATTTCTTACTTGTATGCGACGATGGGCACATTAAATTTCGCCCACCTTTCCATGCGTGTCGCCGAGGCTGGGCAGGACGGCCTTTTGACAGCCATTTCGCTGCTGTTTTTAATCGTTTTTAGCTTGAAAGCGGGCCTGCTGCTATTCTTTTGGCTCCCTGGATCGTACAGCGCCCCGCCTACGGCAATCGCCGCTATTTTCGCGGCGCTCCTGACGAAGGTCGGGATCTATTCGATTATCCGATTGTTCACGCTTGTTTTTTACCATGAGCCTGAAAGCACACATCTCCTGATCGGCATCATGGCCGGCTTAACAATGGTTTTGGGGGCAATCGGCGCGGTTGCGTATTGGGATGTTAAAAAAATCCTTACGTATAACGTCATTGTCGGAGTTGGTTTTATTTTAGCCGGCTTGGCTTCCGGAACCACCGAAGGGATGACAGGAGCAATTTACTATCTAATTCATGACATCATCATTAAAGCCCTTCTTTTCCTAATTGGCGGAACGATTATCGCCCTTACAAGTACAGCAAATCTAAGGGATTTCAGCGGATTGATTCAAACGTATCCTTTCCTGGGATGGATGTTCTTTGTTGCTGCGTTGTCCCTGTCAGGGATTCCGCCGCTCAGCGGGTTCATCGGCAAAGTGTTTGTAACTGAAGGTACATTCGAAGCCGGTTACTATTGGCTTGGGGGAATTGGCCTTTTTACAAGCTTAATGGTCCTTTATTCCGTGATGAAAATTTTTATGAATGGCTTTTGGGGAGAATCCTATTTAGATGAAGAAAACGGGCAAAAACTAAAAAAGGGATTGCTTATCCCGATAGCCTCATTAACAATCTTGACGGTTGCGCTTGGTCTTGGCGCCGAAGGGCTTCATTCTTTTGCCAGCCTCGCTGTTAAAAGTTTGATGGATCCCTCACTCTATATTGAAGCGGTACTCGGAAAAAATTGAGCGTATGGGTGAATTCCCCTAACAGGCGAGGCTTAATGAGCGATATTTTTCAGTAGTACCATGTGGCTTGATCCGCATCCAGACTTTTAGTAACAAAATGCGGCCCTTTGTGCCGCAGCCAGTCTTTTAGTTTCACAGAAAGGGGTGATCACCGTGCCGATGCAGGTATTGACAAATTTATTTATTGCGCTGCTTTGGACGGCTCTCCAGGAAGATTGGAGCGTACTGACGTTTATCAGCGGCTATTTTGCCGGGATGATTGTCCTGTTTTTAATGCGCCGCTTTCTTCCCGCGAATTTTTATTTGATTACTTTTTTAAATATCATTAAATTGGCCGTTGTGTTCATCCAGGAATTATTTATCTCCAGCTTTATGGTTATCAAACAAATTATCAGGCCGAGATTGGCGATTGCCCCTGGAACGTTAACACTTGAAACGGATCTGGAGAGTGATTTGGAGGTTACTCTCCTGGCACTATTGCTAACGTTAACCCCCGGTTCTGTCGTTATCAAGGTTTCCGAAGATAACAGAACGTTTTTCGTCCATGTACTCGATACTTCAGATTCGAATGAAGCACTTATAAATTCAAAGATACGTTTTGAAAACTCGATAAAGAGGGTGACGCGGAAATGTTTGAATTAATTTTAAAACTATCTTTGTTCTTTCTGGCCCTTTCAATCCTTGCGACATTTTACCGCTTAATAAAAGGGCCATCCTCAACTGACAGGATTCAGGCGCTGGACTCGATCGGAATCACGTCAATCGCGGCTGTTGCCGTCAGCTCGGTCATCTTAAGAACGCATGCGTTTTTTGAAGTCATCCTGCTCATTGGCATTTTATCCTTTATTGGAACACTTGCATTCGCAAGGTTCCTTGAAAGGGGTGTCGCAATTGAATCCAGGCGCGATCAGTGAAATCATTGCCGGTTTCCTCATTTTAACTGGCACACTCGCCAGTTTATTGAGTTCCTTTGGATTAATTAGGCTCCCGGACGTTTATACACGGTCACACGCGGCATCAAAAAGTTCCACGCTGGGCGTTTTGTTCACGCTAGTAGGCACCTTTGTATTCTTTCTCTTTAATGAAGGTTATTTTAGCGTCAGGTTGTTTCTCGGGATCTTGTTCGTGTTCCTGACCGCCCCAGTTTCAGCACACTTAATCGCAAGGGCCTCCTATATGACAAAAGTGAAAATGGCCCAGTCCATTGGCGACGACGGATTTCGAGAAGTCCTGATGGTTGAAGAAAAAGCGCGCGAACAATCTTCCCCATAATCATGAAGAGCTTCCCTGCCTGCATACCTTTATAAGAAATGATATGTTCAGGGGTGAAGCGATGAGGATTTATGTAATAAAACCGGGGGATTCCCTCTGGAAGCTGGCGCAGACGAACCGGACCACGATCAGCCAGATCGTTGCCGTTAATGAATTGGAAAACCCGAATCGGCTGGTTGTTGGGGAATCGCTGGCAATTCCCGAACCGGATAAGGAATATGTCGTCGAACAGGGCGATACGCTTTCCCAGATCGCAGCACGTTACGGCGTCACTGTACAGAAGATTGCAAGCTTCAACAATATCGCCAACCCTTCTTTGATTGTTGTTGGCCAGACGCTATTCATCCCCTACTTCCGCCATACAATACGCGCGGGGGAAACGCTTTGGGCTATCGCGAATCGGTACGGCGTGACAGTTGCCCAGATTGTCGGAGCGAATGCCCTCGCCAACCCATCCTTGATTTATCCCGGTCAGGTACTGCGGATTCCCGCAGAAGCCAAGCCTATCAAAGAAGTGAACACCTATATAACGAGGATGGACGAACAGGGCCAAAGAGAAGTCATTTCGCGGGGCAATCTTTTCACCTATCTTTCGCCTTTCTCCTATGGCGTGAACGAAGACGGCTCTTTGGCAAATTTGCAGGATACCCGAGTCCTTCAGGCTGCTAAAGCGACGAACACCGCGCCATTGCTCACGATCACAAATACTGTCGGAGGCTCGTTCAGCTCTGACCGGGCGGCGGCAATATTACGCAACTCCGCTGTCCAGGACACGCTTCTGGCAAACATCCTGGCTCGTATGAGGGAAAAAGGTTATACGGGCTTGAATATCGATTTTGAATACGTTTTTCCAGAAGACAGGGAGAACTACAATGCATTTTTAAGAAAAGCGGCCGCCCGGCTCCATCCAGCTGGCTTTACACTCTCAACGGCCCTTGCCCCGAAAGTCAGCGCCAACCAGCCAGGCTTGCTCTATGAAGCCCACGACTACCCCGCCCATGGCGCGATTGTTGATTTCGTTGTGCTAATGACCTATGAATGGGGCTGGGCCGGCGGCGAACCATGGGCAATCGCTCCGATTACCGAGGTACGGAAAGTGCTCGATTACGCCGTTACCGCTATCCCCCCGGGTAAAATCATGATGGGCGTCCCTCTCTATGGGCGCGACTGGAAGATCCCCTGGGTCAAGGGCACTTATGCAAAGACGGTCAATTTGAAAAGTGCCGTCGACCTTGCCGCCCGCTACGACCAGGCCATCCAGTACAACGAAACGTATCAAGCCCCAATTTTCAGATATACCGATGATACCGGCCAGCAGCATGAAGTCTGGTTCGAAGACGCCCGAAGCATGCAGGCAAAATACGACCTGGTGAAGCAATACGGTTTACGAGGCGTCAGCTACTGGGTCCTCGGCCCTCCCCTCCCGCAAAACTGGCCAGTGCTCAGGTCGAATTTCAGGGTGAGGAAGAAGACATAATTTAAGTTAAAGGACCCCTTTCTTGTGGGTCCTTTTTGTATTGATGGTGGAAATTTTATTAGGGGTTTAGGCATTGGAAAACTACTGTCACAGTGTAGTTTTCCACTTGCAATAGTGTCCAAAAAGTGACTGTCCCGGTTAAAATGAAAAATTCCCGGATATATTCGAAAAAGTTCCCGATATATTTGAAAATTCCCGGATAAAATCCAAAAAGTTTCCGATATCCTTAAATGCACATCCGATTTGAGCGACACCTCTTCAGGATTTTGCCCATTCTTTGTCGCTCATCCAGAATTAAGCTTATTTAGTCCAATCATAAGTAAACCCGATTCATGGGACGCCGCCACTTTTTTTACAAATAGAGATCAATAATTCAAAAATCGCTATCCCACTGCTGGAACTCTTAAGGACTGCAACTAATTCAGATAAATTCCAAATTAGGATACTCATAGATCAGCAAAACTCGTACATCCCCCTTAATACCTATAAGAGCTATATTGGGAAATTTTTATGAAAGGTAAAGTTTAAAAAAATACTGACTTAATACCTAGATAGTTTTCAGAATAATTAATCTATAATGGGGTTGTCCACAATAGTGGAACTACATAGGAGGTGTGTAGGATGAAAAAGAAAGTGATGCAAGGCCTCATCATGGCAACGACAATCAGCGCATTGAGTTTCACTACCCTGTACCCCGGACTTGGTGTTCCGGCGGTAACGGGTGCCCAGCAGCTTGAGGGTGAACAGATACTGCCGGAGGAGTCGCTTTCCATTGTCCAGCTTCAAGTGCCGAATAAAAAGGCTCTTGATAAGCTGGTTGAAATGGGTATCGACCTGACCCACAGGGTTCACCAGCACGGTGAAGAATTGGATGTTGATGTTGTTGTAACACCTTCAGAAATCGAAGAATTGAGAAAGCACGGAATCACCGTGAAAGAAACACTGATTACGGAAGCCCAGTGGAACCAACGGACCGCGGAAAGAAACGCGGCAGTACAGCAGGAATCCACTATCGCGGCGGCTGAAGACACCATTAAGGTGCTGCGCGCCAACCACTACACCAACCAGTCAGCGACCTTCCTGTATGTTGAAGCAAAGTCAAGCGCCGGAACAAGCGCGAGCACTGCCCTGACTGCGAAGTGGGTTGAAAATGGGGTCGAAAAAACTGCTTCACTAAGCCGGTTCGTGGACTATGGGGAGTATATGTACCACTGGATGGAGCTGCCGGTTACAGCCATTCCTGAAAGCATTACGATCTCGAGCAATCTTGGCGGTTCTGCAACTAGCGCTGTCACCCAATGGCTAGGTGAAGACAAAAAGGGCAGCCCGAAAAAACACTACGTGAAAGACTTCGTTGACCATTATATGGACCCATACGAGTTGTATGAAAGAGCAGAGAAGCTCGCCAAGGAATTTCCTGATTTAGTCGAAATCATTGAAATGCCAAACAAGACAAACGGGTACCGCCGCCTCGCCCAGGCGACAATCGGATCCGTCACCAATTCAGCAGTTGTTGTTTCCTCAAAAGCATGGGGCCATGAAGGCGGAAACGATATTACCGTTGAGTTTAAAAATCCGGGAAAATCTAGCCAGCCGCTAACCGTCACAGTTGATGACAGCAAAGTAATCGTTGATTTGGCAACTGATTCTTCCGGTAAACTAATAAGCACGGCAAGCCAAGTTGTTTCCGCCCTTAATTCAAAAGCGGGCAACCTTGTAACTGCAACCACTTACCGCGGCAATACAGGCACCGGAATTGTGGCGGCAGGGTCGGCAAAACTGTCCGATAACCTAAACGCACCGGCCCATATCGCCCGCGAGCCGCAAACCGTTAAAGCGATCCGCATCGGCAAGCACCGTGACGGTTCCAAGCCGGGAGTTCTTGGCTACGCGCAGGAGCATGCCCGAGAATGGGTTACTCCGCTTGTCACGATTGAAACAGCCGAGCGGCTCTTGCGGAACTACGCGCATGACGGAGAAACGAAGCAGCTGGTGAATAACCTCGATATTTTCCTGATTCCGTCCGTCAATCCTGATGGCGCGCTCTACAGTTTCTATGACTACAATATGCAACGGAAAAATATGACGAACCACTGCGGGCCTACGCAATCCGATCCCGGAAACCGCAATGGCTGGGGAGTCGACCTTAACCGTAACCATTCCGTCGGATCTGTGTTTGATGGATACGTTGGCGCCTCCAATACGAACTGCTTGAGCTCAACCTATGCGGGGCCTGCTGAAAATTCCGAACCAGAATCAAGGAACCTAATTTGGCTCGCAGACAAAAATCCGAATATCAAATTCGCAATGAACATTCACAGCTATGGCGGTTACTTCATGTGGTCTCCAGGTGCCTACAATCCTAAACGTGAAACGCTGCCTCGCCCAACTGCCGGCCAGGAGGCATTCTACTGGGCAGCTTCCAATGAAATCCTGAACGATATCCAGGATCATCGCGGAACAGTCATCCTGCCAAGCCGCACCGGCCCTATCCCTGATGTCCTTTATTCCGCCGCCGGTAATTCTGCGGATTACCTCTGGTATGAAAAAGGCATTTACGCTTGGAATTTTGAAGTTGGCGCGGACCTTTGGGATTCCAGTAGGAATAGATGGAGTCTAGTTGGATTCCAGCCTCCTTTCGAAGAGGGGCATGAGGAAGCAATGGAATTCGCGAATGGACTAATCGGTTTGATCAAGGTCGCCTACAACCAATCAAAGGATAAGCAGCCGCCATCGACAAAAGCGGTGCCAGGAAACGGCACTTTCCAAGGGCCGGTTGAAGTGGCATTTGAAACCAGCGAAGCGGCCACCATCTATTATACGCTTGATGGAACCCGACCAACCTTCCAGTCAGCGCACCTCCGCCTTTCTGGAACGCGCGAACCGGCTGAAACACTGAAAATTGATAAAACGACTGTACTCAACTGGTTCGCTGTCGACGCCGCGGGCAATATCGAGAAAAGCTACAACCCGCTCAACAATTCGGCGAACTTTAATTCTGTGAAAATAACAATCAAGTAATGCAAAAGATGCCGGGCCCTTTCAGATACTGAAAAGCCCGGCATCTTTTTGTGTCGATCGATTTAAGCACACTATATCTACACTCTCATTCAATTATAAAAAATGTATTCCTGTTTATCATAATACTTCCTCTACAAACATAGTGTGGTTTAGAGTAAAAAATGGGATTTTATTAGGGGGTATTTTAATGAGAGGTACCGAAGAAAAAATGTGGCTTCATTTTCTTTCGAGGTTCATATTTTTTTTACCTCTTCCAGTCCTGCTTTTGTTTTTATCCATAGGTATATTATTGAGTTCCAGTGGGGATACACCTATTGAATTAGCTTACATGATTTCCGCGTCAGAAAAACCGATAGGGTTGAGATTGGCCGGTTTGTCTCTTAATTTACTATGGGGTTCTGTTGCTGTTTTCTTTATTGCATTAGCAGGGTTTTTCAAAAATGAAAACCCAATTAAAAGTACCTTTCTGGGGGCAATCGGGATTGGATTTATTATTCCGATGTCTGCTGGAAATCTTCAATGGACAGCTGCTCTGGATATGGCAAAGCGGTATGGAAATGCTACAGCCGAGCAACAGGAATTGTTAAAAGAAATTCAAATGACAGTATTCCAAATAGTAGAATCTAGAATCGATACAGCTAATTTGTTGTGGGGATTAGGGATAGTGATTTTTATTATTCTTGCTCGTAAGTTGGTTCCATTATATATCCGTGCATTGTACATGATTTCAGCGGCTATTATGCTCCTAGTCTTTTTATCGAACTTTTTGGGCTTTACGTTCCCCTTCGTTCTTATTCCGGTTTTTTGGTTGGTTACACTTGTTGCGCATGTTGCCCTTGGAATTGTTTTTTATAAAAAGAATAAATCCGTTTCACCTATTAATGCTTCATAGGGATAATAAAACCACAGAAAGGGATCCGTTTTTACGGACCCCTTTTTGCGGTTATTTGTCTATTAATTAAGTTTATTAATCCTTTTTATTAAAAAGGTTGTCTACAGAATATAACTTGCTACCCGTAATTACCAAAACTACCGCCATTGCCAGGAATGCCAAATCCAATTCATAGCCAGCCATTTGGCCATTGCCTAGTAAACCAACCGCAAGTTTTACTTTGAAAATTGCACCGATTAATAACACTGCTAATAAACCAGACACAATCCTAGTCCCTAATCCAATAACCAACGCAATCCCACCGATTACTTCAAGCAATGCGACTGCATAAGCCAAAAATCCTGGCAATCCAATGCTGGCGAACCAGCCAACCGTATTTTCAATTCCCCCCTGGAACTTTGCAAGCCCATGGGCAAAAAACAATACCCCTAAAGTTACTCGTATAATAAGTGCTCCGATTTCATGTTTCTTTTCCATTAAGTTTCACTCCAAATTCATATTTTTTTATCTTGACATTAATCCTTCTCATTTCGAGATAAATGATTGCATTTATTCATTGCTTATTAATTTTAAAAAGGCGATAACATTTACTTTCGGAATCTCTGTTGAATCCTTTGCCTTTATCCAAATTGCCATACACTGTGACTTAGGTTCCCATATCGAAAACTGCGGTGAAGTAAAGCCGCCTTTGGCTGATTATCAGCTGCACCCATTGCATAAAAAATTGGAACAAAATGCTCATTCCCATATGGCGGGACAGCTAGTGACGCATTAGGAGCAAGTGAATTATAGTTGAAAAGTGATTCCAGATCCCATTTTTCAAGGTTGCCTGCCAACCAATCATCAAATTCCAGCGCCCAGGAGTCAGCCTTTCCGTTATCTGCCCACTTCAAAGCGCCCAGATTGTGTACGGTTCCTCCGCTTCCGATAATTAATATGTCTTTTTCTCTTAAACCTGATAAAGCGGCTCCAATTTTATATTGCTCCTCTGGTGGAAGAGCTGGATTCACCGACATCGCAATTACCGGTATATTTGCATCCGGATAAAGCATTCGAAGAACCACCCATGCCCCATGGTCAAGCCCGCGAGTTGTCTCATTTTTAAAGGGAATGCCGTTTTTAGTGAAAAGGTCCTCTATTTCCCCAGCGATTTCGTTGCTCCCGTGAGCAGGATACTCAATCGTGTATAAAGAGCGATCAAAACCGCCGAAATCATAAATCGTCCGATATTGATCGACCCGGCTCACCTGTTGGACCCCCGATTCCCAATGGGCGGAAAACAACACAATCGCTTTTGGACGTGGAAGGTCCCGGCCCAATTGATTTAAGAATTGGGTGTAATCGTTATTCTCAATGGCCAGCATTGGAGAACCATGAGCGATAAAAAATGATGGCAGCACTTCATTTCCCTCCTATCTTTCTCAGGCAGTTTCCCTTTGTAAATCGTTTAAAATCCAGGCTTGAAAATCCCGTAGATTTTCCAAGGTAACGGTATGTCCTTCCGGATACGATTTAAACGTGACCGGCACCTCAAGCTGAGTAAAAAATTCCACATTTTCTTTTCCCCATTCATAAGGCAGAACATTGTCGTATTCCCCATGTGAGATAAACAAAGATAACTGTTTGCCGGGGTTTATCGTGTATTCTTCCTTAACAAATTGTGGAATATAACCACTAAGAGCTACCGTGCCTTTAATTTTGCTTCCAAGGCTAAGTGCCAATGTCATCGAAACAATCGCTCCCTGGCTAAAGCCCATCAAGTAAACCTTGTTAGAGTCCACCGGGTATTTCTCGGTAGCATAATCTATAAAGGCTGATAATTTATTGATTCCCTCGTCAAAAACTTCCCGGTGAGGTTTGCCGTATCCTTCAATCGTAAAATAAGCAAAGCCAGGTCCATGAGGCAGATGGCCCCTTACACTGAAGATAAAAAAGCGATCTTCCAAGCCATTTACTAAAGAAAGCATGTTTTGTTCATTGCTTCCTATCCCGTGCATAACAAATATTGCGGGATATTTTTCACCTTGAACAACATTCCTCGGACGGCGAAGTTCATAAATCATCTCTGTTTCCAATAGCCACACCTCCTTGTATATAAAATGATGATAAACCCACAAAACAATTCATAGTAAAATGATCGACCTCGAAAAGTTTACTTATATGAATCTTTGTTCTTTCATACAATACCAAAAGGAAATATGGCATGTCAACGATTTTTTTGGTAATATGAAATTAAGTTTACTATTAAGAAACTTTTTGGAGGGGTGATAGGAAATGGATATCGGTTCCAAAATCCGAACAATTAGAAAAAGAAAGAACATCACAATTGCGCAAATTTGCGAAGGCACAGGGCTTTCGAAAGGTTTTATCAGCAATGTTGAAAACAATAACACTTCTCCATCAATCAATACATTGCAAACGATCGCTAGCTTCTTAAGAGTCCCTTTACCATATCTACTTTTAGAAAAAAATGAACAAATGTCGGTCATAAGGAAAAATGAACGGCAAGTAATGACTTCCAACGAGTCTGATATGAAGGTTGAGCATTTGGCGTCAATGGGAGGATTAAGTATACGAATGGTAGAATTCCCTCCTGGCGCTTCCACCGGTGGAAAAAATGCGCATGAAGGAGAAGAATGCCATCTGGTCCTTAAAGGCAAAATTCTCGCGGAGCAAGGGGAAGACTCCTATATCCTTGAAGAAGGAGATACGTTCAGCTGGTGCGCGAGCGTTCCTCACTATGTAAAAAATATCGGAGATGAAGTTGCTTCAGTGCTAATTGCTGTTTATACCGAAGCAACGGAATAAATATTGGGTATAAAAAAAGATGCCGGGCCATTTCAGAAACTGAAAATCCCAGCATCTTTATTTTTTATATAAAACAGGCGTTGATGAAATGAGAATCATTAATTGGATATTTACTCCATCTAATCTTTTATCGATTTAAACCACACACGGAGTGGCCCAATTGATCTCCATCCGGATAAATGGGCGTCTTCAAGTGTACTGCCGTGCTCATATCCCACCATGGCTAGCCCTGGAAATTCGTTTGCCACAACTTGAGGAATATCTCGCCACAAACTCTTATTTTCCTTGCCTATGGAAAAAACATTGGATATCCCTACAACATTGGCATTCAAATTCGCTATAAAACCGTATATACCATCATTTTTCTCGAGTATGAAAATTTTCACGTTTTTTCGTTTTAATAGGTCTGGTTTAATCACGCCATCCAATTCACTAGTTATAGTCCATTGAGCTAAATCCTCTTCTGTTGTAATCACACGCCTGTTTGATTGAATTGGCTCTAAGTCTGATACAGATGAATGATAAATCCATTCTGCCTCAAACAGAATTTTAAAACCAAAACGTGCCAGATCATTATTTGCATAACTGTCTTTAATGCTTGAGTCATTTCCATTTTCAATAAAGTGTTTTATTTCTTCAATAGGTACATCCTTACTTATTGTAATGATTTCGGGGTAAAATGGTGGTGCTTTTGAAAGCAAGCCCCATACTTGTTGTTTTGAAATTCCAGCAATACCATGTGTATTACAAACAATCTCACACCAAGCTACATTGTTTAAAACTGCTTGATCTACTAGGGTATTCACTTATCATTCTCCCAAATTATTCAAAATTAATTCCAAATCGCAAAATATTCGCTTATCTTGTTTCAACGAACGACTTCCGTACCCGCAATCCAGTCATATACATTTTTCCTTCTTTTATTAGTAAGAGGAATGATTAGATATAGCAATATTAAAAGATTGACACCGCTTAAAATCACAATAACAGTAGAATCAGAAAAGCCGGACGGAAGCACTAATCGCCATATACAGAAATGGGCTACCTCCCAGGGAAGAAACTTGATAGTTGTTCGCAAAGCAGAGCGACCGATTCCAATACGCTTTCCTTCACCATCAACAACACGCATTCCCATTTTCCTCTTCCCAAAAGTCCCCTGCCATTTGGAACATTCACTTAAAATAAAATAAAGCGAAACTGGCATTGTCATCATCAAAAAACCTGTCAGTTCAGCTGTTACAGGGGAACTTGAAAATAAAGGGGGAAAATATGGCCGAAACACAAAAGAAATGGCACCCACAACAAAAATACCGTATATAACGATAACAAGATAATCTAATAAAAATGCGTAAATGCGGGTTTTAAATGGTGCATAAGGCATACCGATCGGCTCCTCTAATTTCGTTTCATCATTACCCTAAAACAATTTCTCTCCAACCAGCTGCCCTTAAGCGGTTAAAGACCAAGTTCAACTCCGTAGTATTCCTTTACGATTTCATGGATGATGGTTTCTTTCTTTTCTTCCCAACCATGAATTGCCGTCATAAATTCCTGGCTACAACGATCTTTTGTTAGATTGAACCCTGTATAACGAAGGTCGATTTTTTCATGACCTGAAGTTGTTGAAAATCCGCCAGTACCGAATAAGCTGACACATTTATTGCTAATAGGAGTCCGGTTCCCTTTTTCATCAACATAAAAATATTTATCCGTAACAGTGCCATAATCCATGTCAGGTTTCGATGTTAAAAAATAACCTTTTTCATTAATTACATGGACTTCATAGCCATCCTCAGTTTTAACCTTCGGTGCTCCTTTAATATTGTAAAAAGCATAAACGTCTCCTTCAAACCCCTGCGGTATCAGATAAATATCGTTGGTTTCACCTTTATTATCTATAAAAAAAACAGTTAGCGACGTGATAGAAGCTGCTATCAATATACTAAAAACAACCTTAAAAGCCTTATATATATTTGACAAACGGTGTATCTTTACGATTCGTACATAGATCAAAAAGGCTATAACACTCGTCAAGAGCAAAAACGGCGTAAGGTACATAAATTTAAAGTTGAAACTTTCCCAAACAGATAAATAGTAAACATCAGGTTCTCTCTGTGATATTGGGGTGTAGTTTTTTAACGAACCAAAGAGGGAAATTATGAATGATAAAACGAGTGTCGACAAAATAACTTTGACTAACCTCATATCGTATAGCTCCTTTTCTATGAGGATTTAACTTTCCAGATAACCTCTTTCACGCAATAGATCTTTAAGATGTAACACATACACTTTATTATCACTTACAAAAAGCATCTCCGCCCCCCTGCAGCTAAGGAGAGAAGGTGTTAGCAAGTTATCTGTTTCATCGGCCAACGTAAGAATGGTCACCTTATTCAAACGATTTCCAGGCCCCACTTTATAAAGAATATACTGATCCCGGTCATCATAATCTCCCCTAAACAAAAAATACTCTTTATAAACGATAAAACCGTCCGAACCTTCCACATCCGGCTGGAAATACTCAAGTTTTCCGTTTTTGTATCTTCCAAGCTCGAACTCCGTGTAAAAATAAAACCAGACATCCTCTTCTCCCGCAACATTTAGCGCATAACAGTCACTGATGAAATGCGGGTCGTCATTTCTGTATGTATAAATCTCTTTCCCATCGGAATCCCATGCCCTTAATCCATAAGCTCCAATCGGATTGTCCCAGCCATAATTCCCAAAAACGCCTTCATCAAAATAGGAAGTCCAGATTTTATTTTCGCGAGTAACATATAAATCCTGGATGCCGTCGCCAAGCAAAAACTCCCGTATGAGATTTCCCTCAAAATCAAAAACTTTTGCGTTACGGTCATACTCGCCATTTTCATATAATTCAGCCCGCGCGCAAGCAAGCAGAATATGATTTTCATCGATTATTTGAATGAAATGATAATTCCACTTTTGTTTTTTTATTTTAACCTCCTGCTTATACTCCTTTCCCAAAATAATCACTTTGTAATTATGGCTCGTCTTAGTTTGCACAGGCGGGAACATCCCACCAATCCTTGCAGGGACTTCATTAACCCCAAGGATGCAAATTTCTCCGCTTGAACCCAAAGTAACAGAAGCGAGTGTATATCCATTAAAGTCATTTTTCAGATCAGCTATTGGATTCATTTTGTAATTCATCTTTCATTCTCCTCTTATTTGTTTAGAACAATCAAAAAACCCTTTTAGTTGTCCACCCGTTATACTTCCCTTTATATTTCGTGGCGTACAACGAGATAAGTTCAGATTGATAATCGATAAGTGCCAAAGCTTCGGTTTTTCTGGCTTTAAGAACTATGCAGCTAAAATGGTCATCTGCTTCAATAGTAAACCCGGTTTGCTTCATCTCTTTCACACACTCTTCCGCAGCCTCTTTTGGAATTTCCAATTGATGAGTGATTTCGCATGTATTTGAAAAAAATAAATTGATATTTGTTTCTTTTACCTTCTGTTCATTCGTTTGAAGCCTGTTTTCCAATTCCTCAGAAGTTTCGGTGTAACCATATAATCCTTCTTGGAATATATGGTCGATTCGTATTCGGTTATAATCTAATATCCACTTCCTGTATTCATGGTAAATTGGCAGAAGTGTATCTTTTTCCAAACTATACACATCACATCCGCGGTCATCATACATGTGCAACAATGTTTTCCTGGTCAAATTCAGCAAGTAAACATCTCCATAAATTGTTGGCTTCGTGCCGAAATCCTTATTGGCGATCGCTTGAAAAAGATAACCTAAACGCAAGTCCCCTTTTTCTACCCTTAAACTATATCGGGTAGTTTTTCTCTCTAAATCCTCTTCATCATTCTCATAAGGGACAGTTTCAAACTTCAATCGTTTTAATGATTTGGCATTTTTTATAAAACGATGGATTCGGGGCAGCTCATATCCTTTGTAATCAATGTGTTGATTAGCCGTTGCAATTAGCATTATCGTATCTTTCTTATTAAAAAGGGAATGAAAAATTGAAGATACCCGGTGATAGATTTCATTAAAGTACTCCTTGCCATCCAATTCATCAAGCCCTAATTCAAAACGGATCCAATATTTTGCTTCTTTCATCAACTGATCATACAGTTCCATTTTCCCAACTCCTTTGATTCGTGGACGATATATTTCTCCTTATCATACCAACCAAAGGAAAAGAGCTCTAGGAATCTATTAAGGTACAGCCAATATGAGGGACAAGTATCTTTCACAATCACTTTTTAAAACTCTACTGAACATCCACCACAAATGTATACGACGCCTCGCCGTTTTTCCATTTTGAAAAAACTTCAAAGATGTATTCGCCCTTATTTGCAGGGGCAACAAATTGAATATGACTTAGTTCATATTTATTCCCTCTGCCTCCTTCATTCCAGTCATATACCTCTATTTTCGGGTCTCCATCAATTCGTATTTTCACTTGTTGATTTGGTTCTAATTTGATTGCCTCCATGCTTGAAGCCATTTGAAACGGAGATGCGTGATCTGTCATTTCAACCCTGGTTTGGCCAGATTTCAGCCTGGTTTCCCACCTATAGCCCCCTCGTTTAAGTTCATACCCGTTTCCGTTAACCTCAATGAATGCTTCCCTCCTAAAAAGTTCATCCTCTATCGGTCCATCTCCCTGGTTGCCATTCGTACATCCGGCCATGAAAAATATCGAAAATGTCAATAATCCCAAAAGGATAGATTTCAAACTATCGCCCCCCTTTTCTAATTAGACGGTCCCTAACAGAAAACATTACGATTAATGTTCGAATAACTCCAAAAAAATATTTTTCGATAATTTCCTTAATTAGCAACATTGTAAGCGTTATCAGAATAATAAACTCAAATTTGCTTGTTGACATCCATTTTTCCTAGGATTATGATATGTATTGTTAATTTCATACAAAAAACACTTATCAAGAGCGACCGAGGGACAGGCCCGATGACGTCCGGCAACCACCAAGTATGGGAACGGTGCCACTTCCTGCAGAATGGATTCATTCTGGAAGATAAGTCGTTAACTTAGTTGTTTTCGATGCCTCTTTCTGAATGAAAGGGGCTTTTTGTTTTGAAAAACTTATAAAGCCAACAGATGGGCGCGCAACGGTTTTTTTTTCAAGCCGCCATACATAATCACTATTTGCAAATAATGTTCTTTTACCAACAGAGGGGGTAAATCCATGATCGTAATCGATAAAGTTGTTAAAGAGTATAAGACGAGAAAGGGAAATGTGATAGGCGTCGACAACGTTTCCCTTGAAATTAATAAAGGCGAAATCTTCGGGATCGTCGGGTACAGCGGCGCGGGAAAAAGTTCATTAATCCGCTGCCTGAACCTCCTTGAGAAGCCCACTTCGGGAGAAATCACAGTCGACGGGGTTAAGCTTACCTCCCTTTCCGACAGGGAACTGCGCCAAGCAAGACAGAAAATCGGGATGATTTTTCAGCACTTTTACCTTGTATCCTCAAAAACTGTTTTCGAGAATATAGCGTTCGCACTAAAAGCAGCAGGAAAGGACAAAGCGCAGATTGAAAAGCGCGTCAGCGAACTGCTTGAACTTGTCGGCCTCTCCGATAAAAGGGATGTCTATCCTGCACAGCTGAGCGGCGGGCAAAAACAGCGGGTCGGAATCGCAAGGGCCCTCGCAAACGACCCGAATGTCCTTCTGTGCGATGAAGCGACATCCGCGCTTGATCCGAGCACGACAAAGTCCATCCTTTCCCTTTTGAAAAAAATCAACAAAGAGCTTGGCCTAACGATTGTCCTGATCACCCATGAAATGGATGTCGTAAAGGAAATCTGTGACCGGATCGCCGTCATGCAGGACGGGAAGATCATCGAGGAAGGTCAGGTTTACGACATTTTCGCGAATCCAAAGCAGCCGCTGACGAAGGCTTTCATCAACAGTGTCCTCCATTTCGAGCTTCCGGAACACCTTTTGGAGAGGCGCCAGGGTCCTGTCATAAAAATAACCTTCAAGGGAAGCGCGGCCGAGGAAGCGATTGTATCGGATGTACTCCAGCAATTCAAGGTGAAAGGCAATATCCTTCATGGAAAGATCGAGTATATCCAATCGGTCCCCCTCGGGATTTTCATTATGGAACTGAACGGGGAAAAAACGGAGATTGAGAAAGCCATTGCCTATATCATCGAAAGGACAAATAACGTGGAGGTGATTGCGCATGCTTGAGACAATCCAACAATTGCTCCCTGACCTAAATAAGGCATTTTTTCAGACTGTCCAGATGGTCCTCATCTCCCTTGGAGTAGCGCTTGCCACTGGCCTCCCTCTCGGCGTGCTCCTGTTTGTTTCCGATAGGGGATTGTTTCTAGAAAACAGGCCGGTGAAATCGATCCTTGGCTTCCTGGTCAATATGATCCGTTCAATTCCGTTCATCATATTGCTTGTCGCCCTTTTGCCGCTGACAAAATTGATTACCGGTACAACAATCGGTCCAATTGCCGCGAGTGTTTCACTTTCGGTTGCCGCGATTCCGTTTTTTGCAAGATTGGTAGAAACATCCCTGAGGGAAATCGATAAGGGAATTATCGAGGCTGCCGTAGCGGTCGGCGCGACACCATGGATGATTATCAAGGATGTCCTTCTGCCTGAAGCAAAGCCCGGGATTGTCCAGGGCGTAACGCTTACAACAATTTCGTTGATTGGCTTTTCAGCCATGGCCGGCATTGTCGGCGGCGGCGGCATCGGGGACCTGGCAATCCGCTTTGGCTATTACCGCTATGATAACACCGTCATGCTTGTTACAATCGTCATCCTGATTTGCCTTGTCCAGATTATCCAGCTAACAGGCGACGCCATTAGCAGGAAAGTGGACAGACGTTAACCTGCTTTTGCAAAAGCGAATTGCTTTTCAAAATAAATAAAAACATCAAAGGAGAACAAGAGAAATGAAAAAAGTATTGCTTGCCCTAATTCTGGTACTAAGCCTCGGCGCCCTTGCAGCCTGCGGCGATTCCAGCGAGTCTTCCTCCAAAAACGGCGGAGAAAAAGCGGAGAAGAAGGAAATCAAAATCGGCGCCACCGCCGGCCCATACAGTGACATGGCGTCAAAAGCCATCAAGCCATTACTTGAGGAAAAAGGCTACAAAGTTGAAGTTGTCGAATTCAGCGACTACGTTCAGCCAAACCTTGCGCTTGGCAACGGCGATATCGACGCGAACCTGTTCCAGCACAAAATCTATATGGAAAACTTCGCGAAACAAAACAACCTGGAGCTTTCTGAACTTGTGATCGTCCCGACCGCCCCAATGGGAATTTTCTCAACTAAATTCAAATCAGTGGAAGAAGTAGCGGACGGCAGCACGGTTTCCCTGCCAAACGACCCAACAAACCTTGCCCGCGCATTGGGTGTGCTTGAAGACGCAGGACTTATCACGATTGACTCTTCAATCGACCCGCTGAAAGCATCGGAAAAGGATGTGAAAGATAACCCTAAGAACCTTAAGTTCACACCAATCGAAGCCGCACAGCTACCTCGCTCCGTTGAAAGCGTCGACCTTGCCCTTGTACCAGGCAACTTCGCACTTGCCGCGAAGATGAACCTGCTTGACGCGCTTCAGCTGGAAGATATGCCGGATGATTACCGCAACCGTGTTGTCGTAAATACGAAAGACCTTAATTCCGAATTTGCAAAAGATATTAAGGACGCGGTTGAATCAAAAGAGTTCGAAAAGACAATTGACAGCGACTTCCAGGGTTTCGGCAAGCCGGAATGGATGAAAAACCGCTAAGCATACTTTCAAACAGATAGCAGAGAAGCCAGCACCGCTTATGTGCTGGCTTCATTTATAAGGAGATGTGTACGATGAAACTTGAAGTGCGCGGGGCGCCGAATTATTATGCATGTGAAGCCGGGATTCTTGATAGTCTCCCCTCCCTGCTCGGCAGACACGGAATCGGAAACCCTCTTGTACTGACAGGGGAAAAATCCTGGAACGCCACAAACTCCTATTTTCCAGATGGGCTTGATGCCCGGCGAGAAACGTATGGCGGTGAATGTTCAATAGAAGAAATTGAACGGATAGGCAGCCTCGTCGCCCATGCGAACCATGACGCCATCATTGCCGTCGGCGGGGGAAAAGTGCTCGATCTTGCAAAAGCGGCCGGAGACCTTGTTTCGATTCCGTTTATTTTGATACCAACCCTTGCATCGACCTGCGCGGCATGGACGCCGTTAAGCGTCATTTATGACAGCCGCGGCCGATTCCTGCATTATACAATTTTTAAGGGTAGCGCCCTGGCCATCCTTGTCGAGCCTGCGATACTCGTGGCCTCCCCTCCCGCCTATCTCCGGGCCGGCATCGGGGACACGCTTGCCAAATGGTATGAAGCAGATGCTTTGCTAAGGCAAATTCATAATTGGACGGTGCCAATGCAAATCGCCAGGGAAGCAGCACTTCTTTGTAAAACCAATCTCCTTGCCTTCGGGAACGAAGCCCTTGAAGCGGCCGAAACAGGAACGGCCACTCATGAACTTGTAAAGGTATGTGAAACGATCATCATGGCTGGCGGAATGGTTGGAGGGTTTGGCGACCATTTCGGTAGGATTGCTGGAGCCCACTCCATCCATAACGGTCTCACCCATTTGCCCGAAGCCCATTCGTTCCTTCATGGGGATAAAGTAGCTTACGGGATTCTCGTCCAGTTAATGCTCGAGGGCAGGGAAGAAGAAATTATTGGCCTGCTTCCCTTTTATAAAAAAACCGGATTGCCTTTCAGCCTTAAAAGCATGGGCATACTTGCACCTGAAAGGGCCGCTGAAGTAGTCGCCGCCAAAGCCCTGGCCCCAGGGGAGTCGATTCACTTCCTGGATATCGCTTTAACAACAGAACACCTGACAAATTCCATCCTCCAGCTTGAGAGGTTAGTAAACGATTGACTTCCGGCACCTTCCGATTTCGGCGGGTGCATTTTTTTTGACCTATTTTTCCCCCAACAACTCAAGCGACTTTTGCTTCAGGCTACAACGCTGTGCATCCGAACAGTTGACGCTCTTTAAATCGGCTCCATACATCATCATGATGCTTAAGATTTCGTGAAAACCGTTTCGCCTTCGCAAATAAATGGCGTCAAGAGAGTGATATCCCGTGTGTTCACGTCGTTCCCGGCTTCAAGCAGCACCTTTACAACATCAATCCGATTGTTTTGCGTAGCGACCATCAATGCCGTGCGCCCATCCGCATTTTTATAATACGCTTAAATATCTTTGAAGACTCGTTCTTTTGAAAATGGACAAGATGTATTGAACAAAGAGTGGGAACAGAAAAAAACATTTGGACAAAGGCTCGGTACTTAATACGGTGGAAAATTACTAACAATTTTGAAAAACATTTCATAAACTACAATGGACTTTTAATGTAAAGGAGGCCGATATTGGTCATTAAAACTTGTAATTAAATTTTAGCGGGATAAGAACTTGACTTGGACATTTTTCCAATTGCAATTTGTAGTATCATCTTTGAAAGGGATGATTTGATGTCAAGAATAAAACCATTTGACTATATCATAATTGGTGCCGGAACAGCAGGAGGCGTAATTGCAAAAAAGTTAACAGATGACAGAAGAACTTCAGTGCTTGTTCTAGAAGCTGGAACGAATATGACTGAAGAACTAAGCAGTCCTTCTGGGGCTGTATCCTCTGCATTAGCAAGTGATAATAGGCATTCCTTAAATATCCTTTCTAAAGTGGAACCAACGATTGGCCGCCAGCTTCTTTTATCAAACGGAAGAGCAATTGGTGGAAGTTCAGAGCATAACGCAATGTTGGCAGTACGCTGCAGCAGCAACCTATTCGATGAGTGGGCAAAATTGGTGGGATTCCAGTGGAGTTACAAAAATGTCCGTCCCCTATTCATTAAAAACGAGACTTATACAGGAGAGACCCAAGAACCCAAAGAACGTGGAACAGACGGTCCGATTTTTGTTAGACAACAACTCATTCCCGAAAATGGACTTACTACAATTTTAGCTAGGGCAACATCGGATGTTTTAGATATTCCTATTGTTGAAGACTATAATACTGGGATAAGAGATTGCACGTTTTTCAAGTCCCAATACACCCAGGAAGAAGTTGAAGGTGGGTTCATCCGTTCATCTACTGCAACTGGGTATTTAAACGAACATATAGTCACACAGGGAAATGAGTTTAATCCTGATGAGATTGGAATTGGCAGGAGGAAATTGGCGATTTTAGCCAAGTCGACCGTAAATAAAATTATCTTTATTGAAAATGCAGGAATCCCTCTTGCCAGGACTGTTGAGTTTGTCAGGGATGGAAAAGCACAACGGGCTTCAGCAAGAAAAGGAATCATCGTCTGCGCGGGAAATATGTCCCCGGTCATCTTGCAGCGCTCAGGCATTGGAAAATCAGAAGATTTGGCTAAGGCGGGTATCAAAACAATCGTTGAGAGCCCAAATGTCGGGCATAATCTTCAAACCCATTATGCCGTCGGGATCGGAATTGAAGTGGAAACATCACGCCTTCAAAGAGTAATGGAAAAAGATCCGGATCAACCTATTCCGATAGGCGCTTTTAAAAAGGAAGATGGGCCACGAAACCATTCAGGGCGGCGCCTTCAATTATTAGGAAACATAGGACCAAGATTTGTGCCGGGTCCTGATATCACAATAAATAAATGGGAGTTTAATCCCGATAACCCTACCAATGTGATGAGTATAGGCATTGTCGACCTTAACCCTGCAAGCAAGGGAACCATTTTGGCAGCACACAGTGATCCAGAGGCCCTTCCATCCGTAGCCTTTAACCCGTTAGAAAATCCTGATGACTTAAATTATATGATTGATCGATATATTGATACGTTTGAAATAATGAAGAGAGCCCGCGAATTAGATCCAGATGGTGTTTATAGGGTTGTATACCCATCTGAAACTATTTTTCATTTAAGGGATGAGCAAGAAAAAAGAGCCAGGCTTGCAGACTTCGCTAGAGCCTCCTATACTGCTCTAAATCATTATGGGGGACAATGTCGGATGGGCAACACGATAAAAGAGGGTGTTGTAGACGGATTTCTGAATGTCTTTGGCACCAGGAACCTTAAAGTCGCTGATTTATCCATCGCGCCAATTATGCCAGATGGCAACACTGTTTTGCCTTGCCAGATGATTGGCCTTAATGCAGTGCGATTTATTCAGGCAGATATATAGTTTAGATTTGAATACGAAGATAAGCACTACCTGTTCGGGGAGTGCTTCTTTTTGTTAACTGTCCTCAATTGTTTATCCATATAAACGATTTGTCCGATATGATATGAATAATCGTAAAAAATCCGCAATTTATCCCAACAGTACATACGGAAGCCATCTAGATGCTGAAACCCAGCCAACATCAACAGCACTGCCTCCCATATTAACTACCACCAATACTTGCAGGAATAGTCGTAATATATGTACCAAAGATTGAAGTTGTGGATGCAGTCCAAAAATGAACAAAGCTTTTATGCTCCCTTAATTTCATCGGGGGTTCACCTCTAATGATATTTTAGCTACTTCATTCAATACTTTTTACTTAAAATGTATACCCCCCTACCCATTCAAATCTAAATCTCACCTACACTCTCTGCAGTTTTAATAGAAAGAGATATGCTAAGTGCTCCTAGTATGCATAGTACGAGTATTATAAAATTCGGTTCAAGATGTAAGAATGATGAGAAATTCGGCAATTGCATAGTTGCTATTGAGCAGACAACTGTGGGAACCGTTAGTCTTTTCAAAATCCCAAATAAAAAAAGTGGAATGAAACTAATCAGGGTAATAATAAATGAACGGGTTATTGTACTATAAAAATAGGCAATAATATCCGAGTTAGTTGGCTGTCCGTTAATGATAGGAAAAACCTGATCAAGCAAATAGGTCGTCAAACCTGTAAAAATAAAGGAAAGAAACGTAGCAAGAAAGACAGAAAGTGAAATAAACAGCACTTTTGCCGTAAACAACTTTTTTCGGCTGATAGGGTATCCGAAAGAAAGGGAGATCGTTTTATTTTTATATTCTTCAATGAAAACCTGATTGATAAGGGATCCCCCAAACAAGATGAAACCCATTTGGGTAAACGAATTTAGTTCAATTGCTGCTGCATAATTCTGGCCAAAATCAGGCATTACCATTTTTATGAAAAATACAGGCATAAACATAAGAATTAGCCAGTAAATGATTACTTCACTGATAACTGAAAGACGTTTTAACTTCTTCCATTCTAATCGCATTAATTTAAACAATTTTTTCACCTCCATTAATTTGCTCATAGAAATAGTCTTCAAGGGAGCTCGTATGTTTTTGAATTTCTTCAATACCAATATCATGGAGAATCAACAATTTGGAAATATCGCTTTGGGAACGAGTCAGATCATATATCCGAATCCTATTCCCTTGCATGATTTTCATATTCGAAATATGAAGTTCATTTTCTAGTAAATAAAGTGTTTTTTGTACATCTGTTGTCAACAGCTCGATATAATCTGATCGTTGCTTCCGAATATCTTCTAATGTAACTTCATTTATCAACCTTCCATTATCTATTACGCCAATCCTGTCCACTACCTGTTCCATTTCTCCTAAAATATGACTGGATAGGATAAAGGTTATACCGTATTCCTTGTTAAGCATTAAGATTAAATCCCTTGTATCTTTTATCCCGATCGGATCGAGACCATTTGTGGGCTCATCTAAAATGATCAGTTCAGGCTTTGTTATAATAGCTCTGGCAATCCCAAGCCGCTGTTTCATCCCAAGTGAAAATTCTTTTACACATTTATCCTCAATCCCTCTTAATTGAACCATATCCAATGCTTGCTTTATTCCTTTATCATCATAGTATCCCAAATATTCGCAGTGGAGCTTCAAATTTTCCATCGCGGTTAAGTGCTCAAAAAAGATTGGATATTCAATAATACTTCCGACTCTTGTTAACATAAATTTTGAACTTTCCGTAAGCCTCTGGCCAAATAATTCGATCACTCCACTTGTTGGCTTCAATATGCCGGTGAGCATTTTCATAATTGTTGTTTTACCAGCACCATTTTGACCGAGAAGACCATAAATTTCTCCTTTATGAATGTGAAGATTAATATTTTCTACCAGCTGTCTTCTTTTTCCCTTTTTAGTGAGACCAGTTGTTTTTAATACACTAATCATTCAAAATCCTCCTTTCATCCTTCTACTTTCATCATAGGCGTCAAAAATATCTTTTTCCTTTCTCAATCCTTAAATAATTCTTAAGTTTTTTTACTAGCAAAAAAGAGGCTATTCTGGCTGAATACCTCCTGTGAGTAGTATTTAATATGTTATCCGATGGAAAATACACGTAAAGACCGTTTTTTCATAAGGTATGCTGTTTAAGTTAATGGAACCTTTCATTGCTTCGACTAAGTGTTTCGTTATGCTTAATCCGAGCCCACTTCCTTGAAATTCTGGATTTCTCGCATCATCCAGAGTATATAACCGTTCAAACACCTGCTCTTGATGCACCTTAGCAATTCCTTTCCCTTTATCCCAAATGTCAATCGCAATATAATCCCCCTCTTCCCTTACGTCCAGCCCAAACACACCTCCATCGCTTCCATAACGGATTGCATTAGAGATTAGATTGCTCAAGACCCGATTAATTGCTTCCTCATTTCCAAGAATGAAATAACTTAGTTCTGGAATATTCACTTCAACCTGAAGATTTTTTGATTGCAGCAAGCTATAAAACTCCAGCACATTTTTCCTGCAAATTTCATTAATAGAAATCCTGCTTAAAGGGATTGAATAATCGCCTGAATCAAGTTTTACAAGGTCAAAAAATTGGTTGAGCAGTGCTATTACGTTTAGTGTTTTTTGATGAAGACGGTTCAGGACCTGGCCCCGTTCTTCCACACTCATACTGTTGTCCAGATTTAATTTTTCAACATAGCCTAAAATTACAGTTAAAGGGGTTTTTAAATCGTGAGACATGTTAGACAGAAGTTTTCGTAAACTTTCTTTCGTTTTTACATAGTCCGCTATGACTTGTTGGTTGTATTCCAAAAGACGGTTAATTTGAATTAGGAATTGTTTAGTGACTTTCTGATCAGTTTGAATTAAAACTTTTTCAGTAGTCTTTTGTTCAATTATATCGAAGAGTTTTTTTTGTATTTCGTTAAGATCCCTCTTCATGTTTCTCCTAAAATAAAATTGCACTCCAATAATCAAAAGTAAAACAACTATGATTGTACTTAATAAAAGAACCATAAGTTATTCACCTAATTTATATCCGATTCCCCATATCGTTCGAATGTATTGCGGGTTTGACGGATCTTCTTCTATTTTTTCCCGAACTCTTCTAATATGTACGTTAATTACATTTTCATTACCAAAATAGTCATCTTCCCAAATGAAATGGTAAATTTGCTCCTTTGTAAACACTCTGTTCTGATTGGTCATAAAAAGCTTTAAAATATGAAATTCCTTTGATGTAAGGGGCACGGTCTTCCCCTTAACAACAGCCAAAAATGTTTTTACGTCAAGAGAAAGCTCTTTAAAATGAAGTCTAGTTGTCGGAGTTAGATTCTCTGAAGGAAGATATTGTGTAGCCCTTCGAATTGCAGCGTGTACCCTTGCGGTTAGTTCCACCATAGAAAAAGGTTTGCTAATATAATCGTCTGCACCAAAACCCAGGCCTAACGCTTTATCCAGATCACTCCCTTTTGCTGAAATGATCAAGACAGGTACTAAATTTGTTGTTCTTATTTGCTTTAGAAAATCCATCCCACTTAGCTTAGGAAGCATTAAATCTAGTAAGATTAAATCTACCTGATTTTTTTCAAGAAGAGCCAACGCCTCTTCTCCGTCAAATGCGGTTAGTACCGTAAAACTCTCCTGTTCCAAGTGGCTTTTAACCAATTTACTAATCTCTCTATCATCTTCTACAAGCAGAACATTTTTTTGCACATTATCACTTCCATTCCATGTTTGAGTATTACCTAATTTTCCAAAAATGGCAATATTCAATTGTTTTCATTAAATCACTTTCGGTACCCCATCATAAATCCCTTCTTATGCCAATAAATGGATCAAATCACTTCCTGACACACACACTCCCCTATTTTACTCCAAAGAAGGTGTGCATCTTGCGGAGAAGGCAACCTACACCATCCCATCCCCATGACCCTAGTAATAATGCTATGAACATAGGATAAAAGTACATTTCACTTTTCCTAATCTCGAATAAACAATCGATAATATTAATGTTATTGAACGTTTTTTTTCCCTAATTAATCGCTTGTTTTATCAATTCAGAAAAACAAGAATAAGGTCCAAATCTCCAGTAAGAAAGGCCTTTTTATCCCCTTTCAAAAGAATAAAATATATCTTTCGGCCAATTTCATAGTTTTGCTAGAAAAACTATACTTATCCTATATCAGAATTTTTTGAAAAAGGGAGGATATTATGAAAAGATTATTATTGCTTGTTACCGTATTACTTGTTGCCTTCGGAACCGTTTCATTCCCGGCAACAGCGCAGGAAACTGCAAAGAAGAATTATATTGTGGTGCTTAAATCACCTCAAACAGACAGTGACTCTATACATACACTAAAGGAATTGAGCGCAGATATTATTTTCGAGGCCCCTCAAATCGGAGTTGTCAATATCAGCTCGGACGACCCTTCCATTTTGCAAAAGCTTGAAGGAAACTCCAAAGTACTCGCTGTAGCGGAAGATATTGATATCCGTACATTTGAAGAGGATGTCGAGGCATTGAACCTCCAGGAAGCTGAAAACGCAGCACCTGTTCAAGCTGATTTATACGAACAATATCAGTGGGATATTAAACGGGTAGCTCAAAACGGTGAATCCTGGAACATTAATCCGGGCAATAAAGAAACACTTGTAGCTGTTATTGACACAGGAGTCGATTTTAGCCATCCGGATCTAAAAGATAATCTTGTGTTTGGCAAAGCATTTTTCCCGGGAGCTAGACCAGGCGATGAGTTGAGGGATTCCGGCTCACACGGGACCCATGTTGCCGGAACGATTGCAGCAAATGGCAGAGTGAAAGGGGTAGGTCCTGAACTCGCAATCGCTTCCTACCGTGTATCAAACAACCAGGGGAGGATGAACTGGACCGGCATATTGTCGGCAATCACCACAGCGGCTGACGATGGTGCTGTATCTGCAAACTTAAGCCTCGGTACGTACAGCATTATGAATGACAAACAGGAACGTGCACTCCACTTGTCCTCCCAAAGGGCTGTCCAATATGCCCTTAATAAAGGGATGCTGATTGTCGGCGCTAATGGCAATGACGGAATGGACCTTGGAAAGCGAACGAAAACAGAAAAAGGAACCGGCAAAGTATACGATGGCCCGCTATTTGACACATTCACGAGTATTCCTGGCGTTGTCAGTGTTTCGTCAACGACAAACCGTGACACTTTGGCATACTACTCAAATTACGGGTCATCCAATGTTCATCTTGCTTCTCCAGGCGGAGACTACGGCCCTAACTGGCCAAACCCGGAGAGTGATACATCAAAGCGTGATCTTGAAGCAAGGACGCTTTCCACAATACCGGTTGCACAAGGCTCATACGGCTGGAAAATCGGAACTAGTATGGCTGCACCTAAGGTCGCAGCAGCTGCCGCGCTAGTGAAGGCGCAATTCCCTCACTTAACAGCACAGCAGATTGCCACCAGGCTCCAGCAGACTGCAGAAGATTTAGGAAATCCAGGACATGATGAATATTTTGGCCACGGGTTGGTCAATGTGTGGAATGCATTGCAATAAAAAAGTGTAAAGACGTGTGTTTCTGCACACGTCTTTTTCCTGTTTTAAGTGTTTTCTGGATTATTGAACTGTACCCCGATATGTGTTATTCAGCAGTCAGCTAGAACAGATTTTAATGGCCCTAACCATAAAAAAAAGAAAACAATTAGGCAAATACTATCTAAACCTTCTCATGCTTCACCATGAGGAAGATATTTCGGAAAAGTTTTCATAGGACAGCTTTTAAATATCCAGTTGATATAGGTAATGTTTCAAAATTCAAAAAGTTTAAGCTATAATAAACAGAATATTATTTTAGGGAGACTAAATGCATGATGGAAGAAAACCTGACGTTCATTTTCCATCCTCTAGGAGACCAGGCAGTCGTCATAGAGCTTGGAAAAGATATCAATGAAGAAACACAGCGAAAGGTTCAGCTAGTTACCTCATTTCTAGATAGAAACTTGGAACCCTGGATCGTTGAATACATACCCGCCTTCACGACTGTCACCGTGTTTTACGACCCGGTCGAGGTCATCTCTAAGTTTAGAGGCATATCCAAATTACCATATGATATTGTCTGTATCCAGCTTAAGAAATTATTGGGCAAAATGTCTTCATCGCAAGAAACCCTGCCGCGGACAGTAGAAATCCCGGTTTGCTATGGAGGGGAAATGGGCCCAGATCTCCCGTTTGTGGCAAAGCATCACGGTCTTTCTGAAGAGGAAGTGATCCACATACATTCCTCTGGTGACTACTCGGTTTATATGATTGGCTTTGCTCCAGGCTTCCCTTTTATCGGAGGCATGTCGGAAAAAATAGCCACGCCACGCAGGGATAGTCCCAGATTAAAAATTCCTCCGAGAACCGTCGGAATTGCTGGCAAACAAACAGGGGTATATCCGATTGAAACGCCAGGCGGCTGGCAGTTGATCGGCCGGACGCCGGTAGAGCTGTTTCGTCCTGAAGACGAGCCTCCCACCCTCTTAAGGGCCGGCGATAAAATTAAATTTATTCCGATTAGCATTGAAGAATACATAAGGCTTGGAGGAGATCCATTATGATTACCGTAGTGAAACCTGGACTCCTTACAAGTGTTCAGGATATGGGCCGTTATGGATACCAAAAATATGGAGTAATAGCCAGCGGAGTAATGGACCAAATAGCCCACCGGGTTGCTAATATACTGGTAGGCAACGGGGATAACGAACCAACTCTTGAAATAACCCTGCTCGGGCCAGTTTTACGATTTGAGAAGGATTGCTTAATTTCCATTTGTGGAGGAGACCTTTCCCCTTCTATTAATCGCCTTCCGGTTAGGACATGGCGTACGATCTTTGTGAAAAAAGGCAGTGAACTTCGATTTGGGCCTGCGTTAACCGGAACTCGGGTGTATCTGGCCGTGGCTGGAGGTATAACGGTCCAGGAAGTCATGAACAGTAAATCAACCTACTTAAGGGCCGGAATTGGAGGCTATGAAGGTCGTGCTTTAAAAACAGGAGACGCCATACATTTGGCCGCGCCAGGAAGCCTTTCAACAGCCATGATGGAATACTTGGAGAGCCAAACCGAGGACAAGCCTTTTGCCGAAATGGATTGGTCGATAACATCAAAATTAATTCCGACTCCCCGAGAGGACATGCCGATTCGCGTCATGAAAGGTAAACAATATCATCTCTTCGATGAGGAAAGTAAACGGAAAATTTTCAGTGAAAGGTTTGAAGTTTCCCCTCAATCAGATCGAATGGGATACCGCCTCAAAGGCCCCCTTCTACGTCTTGAGGTTCCAGAGGAACTGATCTCCGAGGCCGTAAGTTTTGGGTCCATCCAGGTTCCCGCAGAAGGAAACCCGATCATACTGCTTGCCGACCGGCAGACTACAGGTGGCTATCCGAAAATTGGACAAATTGCTTCAGTTGATTTACCCCTTATTGCCCAAGCAAAGCCTGGGGATTACATCACCTTTAAAAATGTGACACATGAAGAAGCCCAGCTTCTTTTCCTTGAAAGAGAGGAAAACCTAAAGCAGCTCAAAAATGGAATCACTTTAAAATTCAAGTAGGAGGAACAAGCAAATGCCAATTGTTGATATTAATTGTGACATGGGAGAAAGCTTTGGTGCATACACACTCGGAAGAGATGCCGAAATCCTCGATTTTGTGACTTCAGCAAACATCGCCTGCGGGTTTCATGCCGGCGACCCTGCAACGATGAGGAAAACTGTCAAACTAGCAATTGAGAAAAACGTCGGGATCGGTGTTCATCCTGGCCTTCCGGACCTAGTTGGATTCGGGAGAAGAGAAATGAACATCTCCCCTCAGGAAGCATACGACCTGGTGGTCTACCAAATCGGAGCCCTGAGTGCGTTTGTAAAAGCGGAAGGCGGAAAAATTCAGCATGTTAAACCTCATGGCGCTTTGTTTAACATGGCTGCAAAAAATGCTGAACTTGCAGAGGCCATTGCTGAGGCTGTATACAAGGTCAATCCCGAGATGGTCTTTTTCGGCCTAGCAGGTAGTGAACTGGTGAAAGCCGGTCATAGACTGGGCCTTCGGACTGCAAGTGAAGTCTTTTCCGATCGTACCTATCAGGAAGATGGTTCTTTAACATCAAGGCGTGAACCAAATGCTCTAATCAAGGACCATGAAACCGCGGTAAGACAGGTGATCCGAATGGTCAAGGAGAGCAAGGTGACTTCCCAGCAGGGTTCTGATATTTCAATAAAGGCTGATACGGTCTGCATTCACGGTGATGGGGAAAGCGCCCTTGATTTTGCCAGGTATATCACCTCAGCATTAAAGGAAACTGGTATCACAATTGCCTCAATAGGCAGCTTTTTAAAATAAAGGAAATTAGGCCTATTAGCAGGCTATAACATTTAGGGGGTTCATATGCAGAAAAAATCAACTGCCAGTATTCTAATGGGTGCAGCGTTCCTGATGGCAACCTCGGCAATTGGCCCGGGGTTCCTTACTCAGACAACCGTTTTTACAGAGACCCTTCTTGCCAGCTTCGGATTTGTCATTTTAATGTCCATTATTATTGATATTGGTGCCCAGATGAATATATGGAGGATTATAGCTATTTCAGAAAAACGCGCCCAGGATATTGCCAATGATGTTCTTCCCGGCCTTGGTTTTTTCCTGGCCGCCCTTATCGTTGCAGGAGGACTTGCTTTTAACATCGGAAATATCGCTGGTGCCGGACTTGGTGTCAATGTTCTATTTGGCTGGTCGACAGAAATGGGAGCGCTTCTAAGCGGGATTATTGCAATTGGAATTTTCCTCGTTCGTGAAGCCGGCAAAGCCATGGACCGTTTCGCCCAGATCATGGGATTTGTCATGATTGCCCTTACTGTTTATGTGATGTTTACAGCCCAGCCCCCTGTTGGAGAAGCAGTCGTAAAGACTTTCGTTCCTGATAAAATTGACCTCCTTGCCATTGTCACACTTGTCGGTGGAACTGTAGGAGGCTATATCACGTTTGCCGGTGGGCACCGCTTGCTAGATGCTGGAATTAAAGGAAAAGAATCATTACCGGAAGTGACCAAAAGTGCCGTGAGTGCCATTGGTATCGCTTCAATTATGAGGATTTTCCTGTTCCTCGCTGCCCTAGGAGTAGTGGCACAGGGTCTTGCAATTGATCCTGCCAATCCCCCAGCCTCTGTGTTTAAACTGGCTGCCGGAAACGTCGGTTACAAAATCTTCGGTGTCGTCATGTGGGCGGCCGCCGTTACCTCTGTTGTCGGTGCTGCGTATACGTCCGTATCGTTCATCCAGACGTTAAGCAAGACGGTCGATAAGTATAATAAATGGACAATCGTCGCCTTCATTGCAATTTCCACACTTGTTTTCGTGATTATTGGAAGGCCTGTTAAAATACTTGTACTGGTCGGATCACTTAATGGACTTATTTTACCAATCGCATTAGGGGTCATGCTGGTCGCTACCTACATGACAAAAATTGTTGGCGACTATAAACACCCTCTCTGGATGACGATCTTTGGAATTGTCGTCGTCATTGCAATGGCGATTATGGGGGGATATTCACTGGTTAACGGAATCCCTCAGCTATTTAAATAAGAAGGAAACGAGGTTCTGTTATGCAAAGCACAATAGGAATGATGACTCCACAAGCTATACGTGAAAAAATCCGCGCAAACGAGTGGGTAAAACCTACTTCGGGTTTAGCTCCCGGTTATATTCAGGCGAACTTGGCTGTGCTTCCAAAGGATTTGGCGTTTGAATTCCTCTTGTTTTGCCAAAGGAACCCAAAGCCCTGCCCCATCATTGATGTTACTATGCCAGGATCAGGGGTGCCTGCCCTCTCAGCTCCTGATGCTGAATTAAGGACCGATATCCCGAAATACCGCGTCTACCGAAATGGGGTCTTTACCGAAGAAATAACAGACGTATCAGCCCTATGGGATGATTCCATGGTTGGTTTTCTAATCGGCTGCAGCTTTACATTTGAAGAAGCCCTTTTGAAAAACGGAATCCAAATCCGCCATATGGAAGAGGGACGGAATGTTCCCATGTACAAGACGAACATTCCAACAGTTAAAGCTGGCAGATTTGAAGGCCCTACCGTTGTCAGCATGCGCCCAATGACAGAAAAGGAAGCCATTCGTGCAGTCCAGGTCACAAGCCGATTCCCTTCTGTACATGGAGCGCCAATTCATATCGGCAATCCGGCTGCCATTGGCATCGAGGATATCCATTCTCCGGATTTCGGTGACAGCGTAACGATAAAGGATGGTGAGATTCCTGTCTTTTGGGCATGCGGGGTGACTCCTCAGGCTGTTGCCATGCATATGAAACCGGAGATTATGATTACACATGCCCCCGGCCATATGTTTGTAACTGATCTAAAAAATGAACAGTTTAGTATACTTTAGTCCTTGTAATATTTACATTCGATATGAAACGGATACTTTAATTGAGCAAAGAAAAAGACTCGCCGTGTGTGCGAGTCTTTTTCCCCTCAGTCTATTGCTCTTATAATCGTTCCGAATCCACGAACAATTATTTAAGGTGTGAGGGGAGTATAGTCTACCCCTTTTGTATAGCGGTTGGATGCGTTCCATAGAAGGAATTCTTTAATTCCATTTTCATTCAAGGCACGGATTTGGGCTTCCACTTCGGCTTTCCCGTAGGTTTTATAGTTCCCTGCCCCTAGATAGCTTGCGGTGAAATCCTGGATCCACGGCCTTGATATCGGGCGGTTTTCCAATGCATCCAGTACTTTGTTTTCATACTTGGCGTACTCATTGATGATTTCGTAAGGCTGCAGGTCGGGCTTTTCAATGCCGAAATAGCTGGTCCAGTGGCTCGGGTAAATCATGCTGGAGATGGCATCCACATTGGCGGAGATCTTGGAAAAGTTCTGGCCGATTCCCGGAGCTTCCGGAAGGGTTGCGGAGTAGCCGAAAATATCAACCGACACGTCTACATTGAAAGGCTCGAGTTCTTTCTTCGCATAGGCGACAAAATCAGTTACGGCATCGACTCTTTTTTGGACATTATCTTTTTCTACTTGACTGTAATCCCCCTGGGAATACTTAAGTGAGCTATCCCTTGTTTCAAAACCTTCCGGGAAACGGACATAATCGAACTGGATGTCTTTGAAGCCCATTTTGGCTACTTCTTTGGCAATTTGAACGTTATATTCCCATACTTCTTTCATAAACGGATTGACAAAGCTTTCGCCTCGCTTGTTTTTCCACACTTTACCGTTTTCGGTAAAACTAAGGTCGGGCCTCTTTGTTGCAAGGTGGCTGTCCTTAAATACCACCACGCGGGCAATCGGGTAAATCTTCTTTTCTTCCAGGGTTTTTAATAGTTTGTTAGGATCTTTTATGTACGGGCCGCCAATCTCTTCAAATCGGGAACCTTCTTCGGGCTTATATTGCAATTTACCAAAATCATCCTTGATATCGATGACCATGCTGTTCAATTCAGTCGCTTCGACTAGATTTAGAAGCTCCTCGAACCTTGAAACGCTCACAGTTGGCCCGGTCACATAGATTCCCTTTACCCCATCTTTTGGGTAATCAAAAGAAAATGGGGCCTTAAAACCTTCAGGCTCGGGCTTTTTAGCCACTGGTTTTTTTGCCTCGGGCTCTTTAGCCACTTTACTTTCTTGTTTCTCGGGCGCGCTGCTTTCAGAAGGCGGTGGCTGACCCGTACTTTTTTCCTGATTGCTGCATCCTATTAGCAGGAAAGAAACCAATAAAACGATGAGAGTTTTGTAGTTCATTTCGATGATGTCTCCTCTTGTTAGTCTTTCAATCTATTATGAAGACGAAACTCGAAAATTTTAGTGATGTTTCGTCGAAAAGTTGGGGAATATGGGTTTCTCCCTTTTCCAGTGGGTATGAAGATATTAGAATTAGCAT
This sequence comes from Neobacillus piezotolerans, assembly GCF_003362805.1. Lineage (GTDB taxonomy): Bacteria > Bacillota > Bacilli > Bacillales > Cytobacillaceae > Bacillus_D > Bacillus_D piezotolerans. The sequence continues at coordinate 811,277 of NZ_QNQT01000001.1, read as the reverse complement.
ATTGGAGGAATCAACATGAAATCATTTATTCCCATTTTGTTTGCCGCTGCCTTACTTGCCGCATGCGTCGGTACCAAGCAAAGCAATAAATCCCAAGTCACAGACTCTATACCCTCAGCGGAAGTGACGGAAACGAAAAATGCAGAAAAACCGCAGGAAACGGAAAAATCTGCTGAAGAAAATACGAAAGAAGCTATTGAAGAAAAACATCCAGTCTATAAATTGAATAAGGCCAATTGGGCCATCGAACGGCTGGATGGGTCAGAGGAAAAAAATGTCCTGATCACGATCGATGATGCACCCGATAAACATTCGCTTGAAATGGCTGAGATTCTCAACAGGCTTGGCGTAAAAGCGATTTTTTTCGTGAATGGGCATTTCCTTGACACTCCCGAAGAAGAGCAAAGATTAAAAAAGATCCACGATATGGGCTTTGCCATTGGTAACCATACATATTCGCACAAAAACATGACGCAAATTCCAGAAGAGGAACAGAAGCAGGAAATTGTCAGCCTGAATGACAGGGTAAAAGAAATCATCGGTGTATCCCCTGCCTTTTTTAGGGCGCCTTTTGGCATGAATACGGATTATTCCAAGGAGATTGCAGCGCAGGAAGGCATGCTGCTGATGAACTGGACGTATGGCTATGACTGGGAGAAACAATATCAGACCCCCGATTCTTTGGCTGAAATCATGATCACAAGCCCGTACCTCACCAACGGGGCTAACCTTTTGATGCATGACCGCGAGTGGACAAAGGACGCACTTGAAAGTATCGTCAAGGGGCTGCAGGCCAAAGGATATTCCTTTGCCGATCCAACTTTGATTGAGGTCCCTAAAGAATAAAATAGAGATTTAAAGAAAAACACCCTCCGCAATAACGCAGGAAGGCTCGGAAAATATTAAATTTTGATTAGGTTATCACGCTTCTCTATTTCCGAAATCATAATATTTCTCTTTGCCATTTCTTCAATATATTCTTTTCCGGGCACGATCTGCTCTGGCGGGTGGACCCCTTTTTTGGCTATCGTTCCATTGCCTATCATTTGAGCTACGACAGAAATGGTGTTTGCGGTTGCGCGTGCCATCGCTGTTACATTATTTGTACGGTCTTTAAATGTCGTCATTTCATATTCGTACGTCGTTTTCACTCCATTTTTCTCACCTGAGACGATGACGCGAAGCACTACCACATCATCTTTGTCCTTTAAGTCCACAATTGGGGCAAGAACCTTTAAAAGGACGTCTCTGGGCTTCACTTGTTGCCCTTTTATCTCCACTTCGTAATCATTACGGGTAAGGTTAAGATCAACGAGCAATTTGAATTTTTCCGCATGGCCTGGGTAACGGATCGTTTTATACTCCAATTCATCTAAATATGGGTATGAATAGGGTAAGGTAGAGGTTCCACCCGAAGTATGAAAGGCTTCCAGTGGACCAAATTTTTCAAAATAGATCTTTTCCACTTCTGAAAGCGATGGTACTTCCAGCTTTGCACCATGGCGAATGATCAATGAAGGATCGGTATAATGGTCGAATAATCCTTCCATTGAAAAAACATGATTATATTCAAGCGGGGGTTCCGGCCGTGCAGGTATCCCGCCAACATACATCTTAACAGATTTCACCCGATCGAGCTTGCTTGCTCCGTAGCCGGCCAAAATATTAATCATACCTGGGGCAACCCCCAAATCAGGGATAATCGTCGACTGGGCTGCCATCGCTTCTTCTTTCAGCTCCAGAACGCGATCTGTAATATTACCGATATGCCCACCAAGGTCAACAGAACTTACCCCTGCTGCAATAGCCGCTTTCGCAACCGTCTCATTAAAGGTATAAAATAGCGCATTAACAACGACATCATATTGGCCAATAAAATTTGCCAGCTCGTCGTAGTTCCCGGCATCAACGGAAAACGCTTTTAATTTCGGTGATTGAAGTTGATTGCAGACTTGTTGCGCACGCCCTAAATCAATATCGGCCAATCCAACTGATTCCACTCCAGCACTTTGCACTAAATCACGTGCTGCTTCTTTCCCCATTAATCCAGATCCCAATACAGCTACTTTCATATTAACACCTACCCTTCAAAAAATTCGTATGGATGCCCCCGTTACGAATGCCATTATTTCATCGTTTTATAGTTTTCTTAATTATAAATATTGAAAATCCTCGATAGTAAGTACACTTCAACAAAAAAGATTTAATTAAATTTCTATACATTTTTATTAAATCTATATTATGGAACTAGGCTCCGTTTATATTAAACGATACCAATGCAGGCATTGTGCTTAGGTTTCACAAATCTCAAGAAGCCAAAACGGTGCCTATCCATTTCCCCGGTTCCGATACATGTTTTAACAATTTCTGTTGGACTATTCGAAATAACGGATTTGTCTTGACCCCTTCATCTGTTGACGTTCTCATTTAGCCAAAACAAAAACCTCCTTAGCGTTTGCTTGGTTTTGCCAAACAAACGCTAAAGAGGCCACTTGGTCCTAATTTTATTAAAAAGGCTTAAACACCATTAATAGAATAGAGATTACCACGCAGAAATTAGCGATTACCTCTAGTCGCAAGGAACGTCTGCGGCTTCGACGGTATCCTTCCGGCAAGGTTTCGCCCAGAGATTGATGAAGTAATTCCAGTTGTTGCTTCATGCCAAATGGAAGTAATACGGCAAGGATGACTAAAATAACACAGAAGATGGCCAAAGCGAGCCAATACCAAAGCTCTCCGAACAGATAAGTTTGTTGGTATCCGAACAAAAGGCCGGTAAGAAGCAGCAGGATGCCCCCGATTTTTGACAAGATCGCCATCTTCTCTAACAACCTTAATCCGAATTTGGCTTGCTCCACCGTCCGGACGCAGCTCATGATCACCGGATAGCCAGTAATGGCGACGATTGCCGTAACGGCGGATATAATATGGATGAACAATAAGTAATTATACATGGACAGGCCCTCCTCTCTTGGTAAATCTTCGAACCACACGGTAAGCTCTGTTGCTTCTTAAGCGTGCCTTCCCGCCTTCTTTCACTATGCTCCTTATAGCCTGACTACATTTCTCTTCGGTATACAATCCCCACCCGTTTACCTTTAAAAGGACCCTCAACCTCCAGATTATTCAACATGCAGTTCGCCACGTCTTCATAAGCCACATCGAGTTCCTGAATACGGCTGAACACATGGCCGGCCAATTCGGCTTCTGAAAACTCCCGTACGGCTTCCGAGAATGGCAAGGGTAGAATGTCTGCGGTAATATACAGGTGCTCGGGCTTGGATTCCTCCGTAGCATCCATCATTGTTCCGGGACACATAATGGACCAATCTAGCTTGGTCTGCTTAAGACGATTCAGATTCTGGTTATGATATTGGAAAATAGGAGGAGAGCCAGGCAGATCGTTACCCATAATGTTTGTATGTGGAATTTCGAGTAATCCCGCACCTCCCATTAACCATACACGGCCAGAGAACAAGGGATGGTCTTCGCATTGGGTAACAATGTTATCGACGATACGAATAAACTCTTCGCCATTGCCGACATTACCGGCCGCAATCACGGCGGCATCCTGGTGACTAAGTGCCTCGTAGACACTCTGCGGGTCCATGATATTATGATTAACTATCATTACTTGCCTGGCGATCTGCTCCCCTTGCTGTTCGTAAAGCTTTTCCGGGCTTCGCACGAAAGCGGTCATTTCATGTCCCTTTTTTACCCCCAAGGCAAGCACTCTTTTTCCTGTATTACCCGTTGCTCCGAAAACAATAATTTTCATTGTTCACTTCCTTCTTTCTTTGAACAAATTGTTTTATTTACTTTGAATTGACTTAAGAATAACATCGGTCACTCAATCACGTAAGAACGCACTTTAAAGTAGGGTACTAACTTGAAAGTAAGTATGGTTTGAAGAGTTAATTGGAATCGTAGAAGCATTCGTTGATTTTTTCTGTCCGTTTTTTAAACCTCATAGTAGTGCGCTTTCTTGATGGGGATGAGTTTTGAACCCGTGGTAAACCAACATTCCGAGGTGGTCCTTTTTTAACAAAGACAAGTTTTTAACCAATACAATGAAAGGAATGTGTTGCTTAATCATTTTTCGCAAAAAAAAACCAGCTTTAAGACGCTGATTCTTCACGTTTTCGCTCATTATGACTTTCTCCCCAAGCACACATTACTTCCGCTACAGGAATCAATGTTTTCCCATATTCACTTAGTGAATATTCTACTTTTGGAGGGACCGTTGGGTATACCGTCCTTTTAATCACCCCTTCATGTTCCAATTCTCGTAGATGTTGCGTAAGCATTTTTTGGGAAACATCAGGAATGAGTTTTTCCAGATCGTTGAAACGCTTGGTTGATTCCATCAAATGCCATAAAATAACCGGCTTCCATTTACCGCCTAATACATGAATGACTGTCTCAATTGGACATTCGAGTTGATGAATCATTGATAAATCAGTCCTTTACTTTTTAGTAGGAGCATTACTTTAAATAGGTTTATCACCATATATGCTGGTATATTTTTAGACTTTATTTTATGACGATTGGAGCTGAAGGAATGAAGAAAGAGTTCAAGCATCATCCATTATGCTACCGCATAAGTTCGTTCGAAGAAAGTTCGCTGAAGCCTTCCTTTGGTTATAGCATTTTCTCTTGCAGTAATTTTTAAGGATGATTATTTAACGTCCTGGCGGGATGAACGGGTCAAGTGATACCCTTTGGGCGGAATTGTCGTCGAGGAGCTCCCCGAAACGCCTGCGGAAAGCGAGTCGGACGAGAGAGTAAATCAACAAATTTTTGAAAACCACTTTTTGTGGTAAAGAACTTTTAATTTACGTTTCTAACAGAATTTTACAACCGGTATAAAGTGAAGTCAATCAAATCGAACTTAAATGGGATACAGAAAAATGCATAAATCTTATTGGACCAAATTCATTAACAATTGGTTAATGGTTTTATTACAATATTGTTCTTTTATTTTAGGGGTAGGAGGCTTTATCTATCCAGAAACCAGTATTTGAGATTTTGGTAGACCTCTATATGGCATTGCGGAAGTACTGATAAATTAAGGTATCTTGCTTTCTAAAGATTCCTTTTAATTTTTTTCAAAAAAATTCGGGCACTAATCATGGCACCATTCTACAGCAAAAAATTACAACCCCTCCCTTTATATCTTTTTTTCTCACTTCACCAGTGTAGAAACGAAATAATGTAACAGAATTTTAAACAAATGTAATCCAATATCTCAACAATTGAAATGTTATTATGGGATAATATTTATCTCTAGCTAAAAAGATGGCAACCCCTTCAGTTTCTTATTCCCCCTATCAAAAACTGAAGATAGTTGTTCCATCATTTATTATTCGGCCTAGGTGGTGCAAGTATGTCAGAAACACGAAAGAGAAAAAAGATAAGATGGATGAGAGTAACTTCTGCCCTTCTCCTATTTAGTATTTTTTTTGTTGGTCTTTTTACAGTGTTCCAGTTTATAGAAGGAACGGTAAAAAAGGTTAAACAACCATTAAAAAAAGTTGAAGCGAAGCATACGTTTCAAGGAGAAAAAAGTAAAGAAGACGCGGTTAATGTTCTTTTACTGGGAAGTGATTCCCGGGGAGAAAAACAGGCTAGAACGGATACGATAATGGTAGCCCACTATAATCCCGATACCAATCAGGCAAAACTTATTTCGCTTATGCGTGATATGTATGTAACCATTCCCGAACATGGAGAGCATAAATTAAATGCTGCTTATGCAATTGGAGGACCTGAATTATTAAGGAAAACCATTCAATTAAATTTTGGCCTGGATATTCATCATTATGCAATTGTCGACTTTAAAGGATTCGAAAAAGCAGTCGACCTCCTTATTCCAAATGGAATTGAAGTAGATATACCCTATGAAATGTCTGATGGGATCGGAATGACTTTAGAGGCAGGGAATCAACAACTTCACGGGAAAGAACTGTTAGGATATGTTCGTTTCCGTCAGGATCGTTTAAGTGACTTCGGCCGGGTGCAAAGACAACAAGAAGTCGTCTCAAAATTAAAGGATGAGGCCGTAAGTCTTCAAAGTGTCTCAAAGCTTCCTGACTTGTTAGACGTTTTACATACATATATCGATACAGACATTGACGCAGCCACACTTTTGACAATTGGAAAAGACATTTTGACCAATGAAAGTGAAAAAATACAAACACTTCGAATCCCGGAAGATGGAAGTTTTACAAATGAACGCCATGAAGGAATTGGCGAAGTCCTAAAAGTGGATTTGGAACAAAATAAAGCAGCTCTTGATAAGTTTTTAGGAAAAGAACAAAGTAATCCTTGATAATATTTTCGAAACCTCTACCTACCACTTTTGATGGCTAAAACCCGCACAAGTCAAAGATGACTTGTGCGGGTTTTCATCGTAAGGATTTACTCCATTTATTGACCAAAAAAATCCTTCAATCTATCGAAGAAGCCATTCCGCTCATTCCTTGCCGTGCTATAGGAGAGGCCGAAATTATAAATATACGCATCCCCGCTTTTCGCACGATAAACATAGGACGGATCTTCCCTGAATCCTGGGATATCCCCCACTTCATTGTCGACTGCCTGCTGGTTGGCCGGCATCGTAAAAGGCAGTTTCCCAACAGGGTTAAATCTGCCGCGGATAACATCGATTAATGCTTCTGGCTTTGTTCCAAAAGTACCAATGAACGATGCGGCATTCGGCTCAATATTATTGAGCAGCCATGGGCTTCTCAAGTTGATAGCGGTAATCGTTGGAACTCTCTTTTGTATTTGATTGATTCTGGCAATTTGGCTGACTTCAGTTTCAGGCCCGATTAACAGCTGAGGGAAGCGTTTTAATATGTCTTGCTTCGGCATAATCCAGATAAGAGCATGCGTTGCGTTTTCCAGATTGTCTGTTAACGTAATATTCTTATCGTAGTTTCTGATTGTTTCTCTAAGCCTTTGTGTGGCGGCTCCATTCGTTCCTCCAGGAAACATCTCTACATAAAGCCTTACTCCTCTGATTTTTTCATCTGTTAAAGGCAATAAATTGTTGTCATTCCTCATTAAAACAACGGATTTGCGATGCGCCAAATCAGCACGTTCTTGTGATGCTGGGTCATTCGCAATGGTAAGGGCATTCTTCGGGTCAACATAAGGATTTTCAAAGAGGCCCAGCTTCATCATCTCAGTCAGCAAATAGGTTGCAGACCGGTTGATTCTATCTACACTTACCAATCCTTGGTTAACGGCCGTAATAATTGGAGTTGGATTTGAAACACCTGAGAAAATATTAGTCCCTGCGTTCAACGCTTTCGCAAACCGCTGTTCAACTGGTAAATCTAGAGCTCCCCATGCTCTGTCAACGACAGCACTTGTATCAGAGTTGACATAGCCGAGAAATCCCAGCTGGCCGCGGAGGTAATCGGTAATAAAACTTTTATTCATCGCAAAACCAACTTCTTCAAATTGCTGCTCTGGACTAAACCGTGGCAAGCCCTGCTCGGCACTTTTATTGCTTGGATACGCGTAATAAGGCATGATTGACGTTGTATCCGCTGCAATCGCTGCTCGAAAAGGCGGAATATGGTACCTCACCAGACTGCCTTTTGTCGGATAAATATTGTATTGGCCTTCTTCAAAATGCGGATCCTTCCCTTCTTCACGCGCTCCTCCGCCCGGGAAATGCCTTACTGTGGTTGATACACTATTTTCATTAAGGATATCACCCTGATACCCTTTAACAATTCTAAAAATGATATCTGAAATAATCCTAGGATCTTCACCAAAGGTCTCATCAATCCTTGGCCATTCTGGATCGGTCGACACATCTGCTGAGTACCCATATAGTTTACGTATACCTGAAGCCCTGAACTCTCTTCCGGAAATTCGAGCAAATTCTGAAATCAGATTCAAATCGCGTGTAGCTGCCAGGCCCAATGGATCTGGCCAGTAAGAAAATTGCCCAGCAGCCTCCAAATTTGGGGCATTGGCCGGATGATTCCTAGGATTTGAAATAATCACGGCCGGAATTCCTAATCTTGTTGCCTCCGCCGCTTCCTGAATCTGATTATTGTAACCTGCAATCACATCCGCGCTCGGGAATTCACGGAAAATGAAATAACGGGTAGTTTGGTTAATCATCTTATTCGGGAGGACCAGCTTCCCTTCCTGGAACTTAGGAAACTCTGGAATAACCAGCAGACCCGCCTTCTCCTGTAATGTCATTTTAGAAATCAAGTCCCGTGCCCTTTCATTATCGGAAAGCTGCCAGTTTTCATAAGGGTCTAGCTGTCCATTCCCGTTTAAGTCCTTAAAGGTCTTTCCCTCAACCGTTAATGTTTTTTTAGCTCTAGCATCGATTATAGGCTGCGCCGTTTGTTGTCTTTTTTCCGCACCCGCCTGCGGAACAAATAAAGAAAACGTTAATAACACAACTAAAGAGAAAGAAATTATTTTCTTCAGCATTAACCCCATAAAAACACTTCCTTTATTAAGAAATAGTATCCACCATTTTTTACTGTCTCTTTTCAGCAGATAATTCATCCCAAAAAAATAAAAAAAGTAAGTTTAATGGACCTTTATCTTCCACCCCGTTCAAATAGAAAAGAAGCAAGGAAAGTATCCTTGCTTCAACAAGATTTTTTGAACTAGCTGACAACCATCTCTGCATTTACCCCTAGGCTATTATACCCGTACAGCCAGTAAACACCGCAGATAACGTTCAAACCCTATAAAGTTTCACTCCCACTGTCATTTCAGCTTTTTCAAATGCTTCAGTTTATCTGGATTAACGATGTTGTATAAAGCAGATAGTTTATCTTCATCGAATTGAAATGCCATTACATAAAAAATTTGATCGTCCACCTTCATAATCATTCCCGGTTGTCCGTTCACATCCGCTTCCATGAAAATCAAATTGGATGGGATTTTGTGGTGGAAAGACCTTAAAGCGGCGACGGCTCGTTCAATTCCAAAGATAGGACGCAAGTTTGCTTTCGCTTTACCTCCTCCGTCGGAATAAATAGTGAAGTCATCAGATAAAATGGACAAAAGTTTTTCAGTGTTGTTGCTTTGAACTGCTTCCATAAAGTCACGCACAGTTTCTTCTCTTTTACTCCTATCTCCCCCCACTTTAGGGGATAAATCGCCGACTTTTTGTTTCGCTCTGCTTTGAATTTTTCGGCAGTTATCAGGAGATTTACCGATTAAATGTGCAATCTCATCGTAAGAAAAAGAGTAAACTTCCCGTAAAAGGAACACCGCTCTTTCCACTGGATTTAAGTTTTCAAGTAGAAGTAAAAATGCGATGGATAACTCCTCATTGGTAATCACCCGGTCTGCCGGATCCGCATCCTTTCGGTTAAGGATCGGTTCCGGTAACCAGGAGCCTACATACACTTCTCTCCTCTTTCGGGCAGAACGCAAGAAGTCAATGCTTAGGTTTGTAGTAACCTTCCATAAATAACTTTTCACATGATGAATCGAATCCAAAGAAACTTGATTCAAATTCAAAAAAGCTTCTTGCACAATGTCTTCTGCATCGGCCACACTTCCCAACATACGATATGCAAGCGAAAAAAGGACCGATTTATAAGAAGAGTAAACTTCTGTCATATTAGTCATACCATCATCATGAGGAAGATGTTTAGATTCAAAGCCGTCCGGCATTCAAAGCACACCCTTTTGTCTTTTAGACCCTGTATTACACTATTTTCTAAATTTTAGCACAACTTAAGGTCTAATAAGGCTATACTATCCATTGGGACGAGATTGTTTCATCTCGTCCCGGTGATCATCTCCCCTTTTTTTGCTTTAGCCAATGCATCCAAACATTGTAACAAAGCGGAGTACTGTTCCCCCTTTTTGTTGGCACGACCAATCGGACTCCCCAGTTTGTTAGGGAAGTAAATCGATCGGGGTACTCCCACAGCATTTGTCGTTTCGGGTAACAGGGTTACTGTGATTGTCGCTATTCCCTCTTTTTCCAATTCTCGTGCGATCAGTCCCACGGACCGATGGCAGTGACTTCAGGCGGGAGTCAAAATTGCCAAATCCACGTTGTCTTCCACAAGACTGCGCGCAACTTCCGGCGCAGTTTTTTCAACCAACGGAGAGGGATCATGAATTCCTCCCTGAAAACTAAAGTGACGCGGAGCGATACTCCCTACTTTACCTTCCTGTTGCAAGCGGTGAAGAGTGGCTAAAGGGAACATGATTTCCAAATCAACCTTTACATCGCTATGATCATAAAATAAATGACTAATCACCGTTTCACTTGGGGGTGTATCTGAGGGAATCACACGATAGGAGCAATCCCCCTTGGAATCGTTCAAGTCAAATGGGGGTTGGCTTTTCAGGATGATGCCTCCAGTGGTAATGAGAGCCACCCGACTTTCCTCAATCGGCCTTTTTAATGGAGTCCAGGGAACATCTCCATTCCTTTCTCTCCCTAAATTCATACTTTTTTTACTGATTCGATCAATTAATTGGGGGTATTTCTCCACCAATTTACCTAATAATTTCGATTGTGCAAACTTGAATGCTAGCCTTCTTCCAAAGCCAACCTTGGAAGATGAATGAATATTTGACATAAAATATGCCTCCTTTTCATTTTCAACCATTTTTATCTTTCACCCTTGTGACGGAATAGCAGGAGTATTTGTGACATGGTTATGAGTTTTTTATGTAACGGTATTAAAATGAATCCTGGACCTAGAAGAGAAATGAAGAAATGCCCACAATTTGCGCCGAAAAAATAATGATTCAGTTTTGTAAATTCTCCAACCTACCTTTACCAGTTAAAATGGCGGAATTTCAGATTATTTTCATCAATAGTAAAAGGCCAAATCGCATATGATTTGGCCTTTTTGTTCGTAGGTTACCGCCTTCTATTTCGATTCCGAAAGAACGATGGAATTTCAAGCGAGTCGTCTTGCTTCTGAGTATCCCGTTCGTAATACTCTGGCTCTTCGTAGGCAGGCGGTGCGCTGTGATAGCCGGACTCTTCATAGCTATCGGATTGGCTGTCGTTTTCGAATTGGCCATAGTTTCCCGAATGGCTGTAGCTGCCGGACTGGCTGTAGTTTTGCGCTCTGCCGTAATTCCCCGATTCTGCATGGGCAAAAGGGTCCCGCTGTCTCGACTGTGCCTGGTAATGCTCACGGGAATTGGCAACCATGTCTCCAGGACGGCGCGATGTGTTCAACGGCGGAGTTTCCTCCTCATCATGATTGAAGCCGGTCGCAATCACGGTCACCATAATTTCTTTTTCCAGATTTTCATTGATGACCGATCCAAAAATCATGTTAAGCTGGTCATCTGTTGCAGCCGCGACAATATCGGCCGCTTCCTGGACTTCGAACAAACTGAGGTTGGTGCCGCCTGTGATGTTCATCAGCACTCCTTTCGCTCCATCGATGCTTGTTTCAAGCAACGGCGAAGAGATGGCCTTTTTGGCAGCTTCAACAGCACGGTCTTCTCCTGAAGCCACCCCAATGCCCATCAGCGCCGTTCCATTGTGGGACATGATTGTTTTAACGTCAGCAAAGTCCAGGTTAATCAAGCCTGGCACGGCAATCAAATCGGAAATGCCCTGGACACCCTGCCTGAGGACATTGTCAGCCTCACGGAAGGCTTCAATCATCGGCGTTCTCTTGTCAACGATATCCAGCAATCGCTGGTTAGGAATGATGATTAACGTATTAACAGCTTTCTTCATCTCTTCAATCCCGGCTGCAGCATTTTGTGCCCGCTTGCGGCCTTCGAAAGTGAACGGACGAGTCACCACTCCAATGGTAAGTGCCCCAAGTTCGCGCGCGATTTTGGCGATTTCCGGCGCAGCCCCTGTCCCGGTTCCGCCGCCCATACCGGCAGTTACGAACACCATGTCCGCACCTTGCAGGGCATCCTTGATCTGCTGCCTGCTTTCCTCGACAGCTTTTCTGCCGATTTCAGGATTTGCACCCGCCCCCAGGCCCCTGGTCAGCGAACCGCCGATTTGCATCGTGACCTCCGCTTTTGACATCTTAAGCGCCTGCGCATCTGTATTCACAGCAATGAACTCCACTCCCTGAATACCGTCCTCAATCATCCGGTTCACGGCATTATTTCCGCCGCCGCCAACCCCAATTACCTTTATAGTGGCAAATTGATCAATATAAGTATCAAATTCTAGCATATACAGTCCCCCATTAGCTTCGGTTATTGCCCCCAATTTTTCTCTATACCTATAAAATTCGAAACAAGCTTAGAAATTCTGTCTATATATGCGATTTGTTAAAGGACTGTAACTTTACAGTAATAAAGTGGAATTCTTCATGGAGATGGAGTGTACAAGCGACTCGAGGGAGTGAAATTAAATGAGAAATAGAATATATTAAAAGAAAGACTAGGCGATTCATATATGCATATCGAGGACCTGAATTATTAAGGAAGACCATCCAATTAAACTTTGGGCTGGATATTCATCATAAAGCATTGTCCTCTTTAAAGGATTCGAAAAATGGTCGACACTCTCATTCCAAATGGAATTGCTGGGATTAAACTAAAATAAGAAATTGAAACCATTAAAAATGATGGTATTAATTTAACTTGTTTTCATTCACCGAATATATTTCTCCAATTTTAATACTTTCCGATTTTTCATAATCCGGAAAAAGGTTTACCTTAAATCCATATTTTCGATAAAAATGAATGATTTTCATCTACTTTAGAAATCCAACCATTAATTCTTAAAGTGTTATTTACTTTAGCTATGTTAATTAATTCTTCAATTAAAATAGAGCCATAACCTTCGTTTGCCATTTCCTCTATGATATTTATATCAGCTAAGTCAATATCATTATTTTGTTCATCAATAAAAAAGGCATCTAGTTTTGGTTCTGGATTAAGCTTGCCTTTCGAAGTAATAATTTTTACCTTAACATAATACTTTTTTCTTCTTTCTCTGGTACATCGAATAATATTCGATATAATATTACCTTTTTATGTTTTAAGTTTATAACTTTAATAAACTTGTTTTCTTTTTGGATATTTCTTAATTGTTCTTGAATTTCAAACTCAACATCTCCACTTCTTGCCTGGGGAACACTTCTTACTACTCTTTTAAAAATATTTAATAAAAAGTTCAATTAATACACCACCCTTATCACAGCAACTAGAAATATTTGGTACTTACATTTTATCAAAGTAAATTTCCAAAAAAAGTATTATATTTAAACCGTTAACTCTTAAAAGGCCGATTTGGACGCTCACTAAAATTATCGTCTTTACAGCTAACCTGAACTCTAGCCTAGCTTACTACAACGGAAAAAATTATTTAACCGAAAAAGTGAAATTACTCAGACCAGGTTATATTAATTAGTTTAGGTTTCAGGAATGGTCTTGAATTATTTTAATTAATTTTTCAAAATCAACTTTACATTCTACTCTTTGCAGTAAGGTAATTAAATCATAGGTTTTTTCCAATTTAGGACTACTTCATCCGATTTTTTCACCGATTTAAAATCTTCAATTGCTTGTTTTTGTGTGAAACTTCAATTAACGTTTTTAGCCATTTTATAAGAAAAGAATAAGGTTTTTCCTAAAAAGGGTTCTGCTACAACACCCGTCAGTCCCTCAATGCAAAATTTTTAACTCTTTTTCCTTAAAGTTTGAGAATCTTTCTCAATCCAGGCAATAACATCAGCATCGGTTTGGACTTCCGGCAATTCTTTTATATTTACCCATTCACCATTTTTGTTTAAATAGAATCTTCCTGTTTTTGGATAAAGTTCTACTAGTACATTCTTCCGAAAGTTCAGGGATTTAACATATTCAATATTATAATCCGTACCTTTTACAAATTTTACAACATAATTCGAGTTACCCCTATAATATGCTAATAGAGAATTTACATTTATCACAATTACACCTCATTTTTTATTGATACTAAATTGTATTTAAAACTGTGTAAGCTAATTACAACTTGTTATCAAGAAGGTTTTAAATAAAAACAAACAAGTAAGCAGTCCAGCGGAATTTTTAATGCGTAGTAGAATTTATGAGAATAAATTTCCACAACAAAAATAAGAGTGCGATAATATCTTATTTCGCACTCTTGGTTTAAACATTAAATTTAGTGATTACGCTTATTATTCAATTCCATTGTTTCCGTAAGTCAGGAATTATGTTATTCTCACTCTCTTCTTGGTATACCCTCAGGATCTCGGGAATTGATTGGTTATTTCTTACTAAGTTAACATATAGGTCGTGAGCTAATTTTGTAGCGGCAGCTCGTAAGGATAAAAACTCTTCTTTTCTCCATGTCACAAAATGTTCATCTGAAGGAGCTTTAATTTCCGTTTCATCATATATATTCTTTAATGCTTCTATCACTTTCTCAAATTGTGTCGAAGAGAGAGAATAAAAGTGTAGATTTATAATCTCAATCAATAGCTTGATTGATTGTTCTAAATACGGCAGCCTTCTTAAAAATACTTTTTGAATTAATTCATCGAGTGCTTTTTCAGGCATAGTATCTATTAACTCATCTTTATAAAGGTCTATCCAATTCTTTATTGCCTCTAACGCATCAAATACTTGATCTTTATTATTAGAGTGTAGAAAATAAATAATAGTTAACTCAGTGTTAGCAATTTCCTCTCTTTTGGAAATTAAGGGCAATAAGCTTACTGTATAAAAACCTCGTGTTTCTAGATCATTTAACATTATTCTAATTCTTTCTATTATTTGCTTATCAGAAGAGGACACATAAAGAAGCTTATATAAAAACCTTTTAAAATAAATAAAAAACTGATTGTTTGAATCGGACTTTAATTTATCCCTATTTAAAGTCCACCATACTTCTAAACCGTCAATCAACGATAAAAATTGATTTCTAAAGTACGTAAAATTAATACATTCTGAATTGCCTAGCAATAACTGAGATAACTCAATTAAATGTCGTTCAATGAGATTTACACGACTAGATGAATATGAAAATCTATACCCATTTTCTTCACCAAATACATCAACAAATTTTCTTTCCAATAAACTTTTTATCCCAGCTTCTATTGATTCTTTAAATTTACTGTCTGCTTGAAAAAAGTGAGAAATTAGGCTTTTAAAATAAAAGACAGTATTATCTATATTATTTTTACCTAATAATAAATTTCCTATTTGCACTTTTTGTGTATTACTCATTGTACTTAGATTATCTAATGTGATTAACCTTAATAAAGTTTCCGTGTTAATATCTTTGGTCATCTTTAGGTCTTCAATCAATCTATAAACATTTGTTTCTATGATTATTCCAAGAGAACTAATAGTTTCCTTATAATGTTGGTTCTTTTTAAATTCCTTTCTATCTAAATAATAGAATGGATCAATTATATGACTATTTGCGGCTACAGGTAAGTTTAACAAATCTTTTAGTCTATTTAAGATATCTTCATCATCCAAAGCGTATATCGTTCTCTTAAATAAATTATTAAGTTCGGTATCAAATAAATGACTATCATTAGAATGGTTAGAGACTGACATAAAAATATCTATGCCCAAACTCAAACAGTCATCTAATTTTTCTCTGCTTAGTTTTATCGTTAAACGCGAAAGAATTTCAAGTAATATTGAAAATCTCTTATCCTCGAATAAATTTAATTGGTGATTTATTCTTAGATTATTTAAATAAATAAGCGAATTATATATTTTTGTAAAAAGTCCACAAACTGTATCCTCCTCCAAAGTAGCTATAATTTCTCTTGATAATAAAGATTTAATAAAATCCTTATTTTCCAATTGTATAGCTGTTATAAGAGCAAGCATAAAATTTGTTGGCAGTATAAATTCGCAAGCAATGATAACCCTTTCTTTATCAAAAATTGTGTTATTAATTTTAAATCTATGTCCGGTATTTTCCATCATTCTTATTAATTGTAATGCATTTTTATTATCCACTTCATATTGATTATTAAAAGAAAAAGAAATAATTTCAGTCCCCGGATCAAACGATTTATTAAGCTGTTTTGGTTGCTTAATCAATGAACCATCTATTGCTGTTACAATCTCTTCATATATCTGATTGGCATCACAGTGTATTGTTTTTAAATAATTCTCCTTCTCTATGTTATTGTATATATTTTTATACGTTCTTTCCTTTTTTAAAGCGTTTAAAATTCTTAATATCCAGCTTTCTTGAGATAACAATTCAATATCATTACCCTCTACATTCCTTCTTCTGATTTCATTTAATGAGGTTATTAATATATTCTCAGCCTCGCTTATTTCTCTAAGCGCAATTAAGATGGACGCTCGTCTAACTTGCCAATATGGAATGTTGTAATTAACAGTCCAATTATTTAGGATTTCAAAGACTTTCGGGTAATTAAAATTATTTAGTTCAATGAGACACTGGTTATAATAACTTTCTGCTTGAAGCTCTTCATCTTTGTTTATTAGAGGCTCATATAATTCTAATAATTCATATACTCTTTCATTATTTAATTGTTCTCTGTAGTAGTTCACTAAACTAAAACAAAGTCTTATACATTGTTGTTCAATTACATCGATATCTTTATTTTCCACTTTATAGAGTTTTTTTATTTTTTCATAATCTCCTATACAATTCCCAAATTTATCGACAATTTCTTCAATTACTGGTAAAAGTAAGTTAAATCTAGGATTTGAAAGGGATAAGAGAGCAACCTCTAATCTCCATAATATTTCATGTAAAATAAATAGAAATTGTTTGAAAGAAAAAGTCGTTTTAGAGTTAACAATTGACTGAATTAAGTCAAAATGAAAATCGTTCCAAATAAAGTTTCTTGCTTTTCGCGGGGCAACTACCCATTGTGGATAATAACTTCTATCCTCTTCCCAAATTTTAGCTATATTAATAATACTTTCCGTTGAGAAAAGACCCTTCTGCCAGTCATAATAATCAAATGAATTATATTTTGTTGGCTTATCTTCATTAAAACTAAGTTTCTCTTTAACTTCTTGTGAAATTGACCAACTAGAAAGAGGATTATTTCTATTTGGTTCGGGCCAATAATATGGTGTTCTAAATTCTGGCTTCATTAATTCTAAAAAGAACCATTGTAAAGCATTTTTATAATTATTTGTTCGTTTTTCATCTGTAAATAATTTACCAAAATCAATGACTCTAATTTTTATACTTTCTAGACTTCTTTTCTGAGACTCTGTTAAGAATCCACAAAAATATATTGACGATGCATAATCACCTAGATTATCTCTAACCCATCCGATCCAATTTTTAAAATTTGGATCATCACCAGAAAAACCAATAAGGCATAATGTATTTTCCATTATGCTTTGCTGAACAAGGTTTATAAAAGGCGAAAATTTATTAGGATAGGTCCTATAATCTTCTTCAGTGAATATAAATGGTCTATGTGATGGAAAACTACCGTGCAGTTTAACAATCCTTGGCCTAATCGAATTGGGTATATCACTTACGGTCTGTACAAGGCTATAGTTTCTGTCATAAATAAATTCTCTAGTTTTCTCAATTAAGGTATCATAATTTGTTGTAAATATATCAACCCAAGGTAAAGATAATAACATTTTATGTAATTGTGCAGGAGTATAATTATTATCTGGTAAAGACTCTTTAAGGAATTTATCCAATGCTTCTCTGCCAAATTCAAATTCAAACTCAGCTGCCAATTTCAATGGATCTGTAGGGGCATATTTTCTAGCCTCTTCATCAAAATAAAGTTTACATTTCATTTTATCAATAAGCTGTGACCAAGTTAAGAAAGAGCCTTTTGATTTTGAAAGATGTGTTGCATTTAAACTAAAGCCTGCTCCTACCATTACTGAGGCATTACCTTTAATTAGACTCTCTCTAATCTTTTCAATATGATGTTGATCAGAATACAATTAAGTTTCCTCCATTCAACTTTAACTTAAACGATTTGTAATTAATTTTAACATTTTCTTGGAAATAAAAATCCAAATAATTCAATTTATATGTCAAAGATACTGTTTAATAGAAAAAAAAGAGTGCGTAATATATGCACTCTTTAAAACCCGCTTTTTAAATAAGTCGTTACCGCTTAGTTATCAGTCACAATAACCACCAAGCATGGCACCACATTGCACCTAATAATATTTGTGTTGGAGCTCCAGAAATTGTTGGTTGGAACTCCATCTTGTTTGAGCTATACTATTCTTCCAAGAGCATAGATATTCCCACAGACAAAGTGTCCAGAGGGCATGTGGCAACACATGCTTTAAATTTATTACTTTGAATTTTTCTCCATCTATTCCTACCTCCTGTAAATCCTCAGATAAATAGGCATTATTTCCATCCCTCCATTTACAAAAATAATCTGATTATACTCAGTGGAAACTTCCTTAAGAAAAATTAAATAAGAACTCCCTTTTTCAGAAATTTGTTTGGATGGGAAGTGTACCCAAAGACAAAGTGAAGCAATAGAAGCTGTAGGGGCAGCTTAAAAGAATTAGAACTAAGGGGAGTTAATTTTAATATAAGAAAAAAAGAGGAAATCGGAAATAGTTTAGCTGAAGAAATACATGATCTTAAGGCAATAATTATTGTAAAGGTCTATATCTATTTGATCATCAGAACCACCTTGTTTGTAATGAATTATAGCGTTTCGGGTCTTAATAGCTTTTTTCTCTACTACTCCAATAGGAAATCCAATTTCTTCAAAAAGAGTCAAGACTCTCATTTACCTCCATATTATAAGAACCTTTTATTTTTCTTAAGATTCGGTCGGTCTGCATATTCGTGTCCTTGTAATGTCTGTTCGATTGCCTTAAAATCCCCACCTAAAAGTTGTTCAAATTCTTTTTTTGGAATATGGATTCCTTTTGATTTTGTTTTGGTAGATTTAAACCAGCACTTTTTTAATATTTCAAATGCTTTTGCTAGCATCGGAATATTTGTTCCAGTAGGTACATCTTCGGATATCCAGAAACTCCAGAGAGCATCTTTTAACATTCTTTTACTGTTTAAAAGAGTAAAATCTCCATATTTCATTTTCGTCCCTCTTTTACCTAATATTTACTAAATCTATTATACCTTTACATTAGGGAAAGTTAATATTGTAAGTTTCACGTTTTACTTAACTCATAAAACTTAGTCTTTTGAAATACAAAAGGAAATATTATGTCTCCCATTTAAATATCCAGAACTCTTAAAAGGTGCTTAAAGGTTTCAGACCTTCTGGATATCCGATTTCACGTTCTCCACCATTTCCGCGTAACGATTCTCCTGAAGGAGAATGTCCACCCAAAAATTGTCAGGTCTCGTTTTGGGCACTCCAAAATTTAAGTAACGATGGACACCTATTCTCACTTTGACAAATTCGATTTAAGGTATTTTGGTTGATCATTAAAATGGGTTGCTTGATTAACCCGATGATAAAGGTACCACTTTGGAGGCACCCCCAATAAAAAAAAGACCGATTTCACTCGGTCTCCTGGTCTATATATAATAGCGAAAAGCTTTGATATAACTGGTTTGGCGGGACTGTGTGGGAATCGAACCCACCTGACCTGGCACGCAGGTCACAAGCGGTTTTGAAGTTTGCTGGCATCTGTTTTTCTAGTACCTTCATGTACCCAGATGTATTGATAAATCAAGGTTTCTTGCTTTCAAATGTTTCCTTGTAATTTCTAATTTTAAAAATTCGGGCACCAAGCATGGCACCAAAAGCACCTAAATAAAAATTGAGCCAAAGTCTATTAAAATGTAAATCAAAGGTTCAGCAGAACATCTCAACAGACTTTTTAACTACCCAATTGTTTAATATATATTTCCAACTGCGCTGCCTATCGGTTCACAACTATCTTCGTTATTTAGTTTTTTTATCGATCTCGTTTGTTTTTTTGATTACTGTACAATAAATAAATGTGTGAAGAACTATTTTCTCTTTGCGGATTATTATGTATTAAAAGATAAATTATGGCTATTTTTTATTATTTCTATTACAAACCAAATCGTTAATTTCAATTATTTGATATATAATTTACTATATAATGGTTCCAAACTAAGGAGAGATTTTTCTGGAAATAATACTGTCTAAAACTGCTGAAATTTCTGTAAGATCTTTAGAAAAAGATGAACAAAAGAAACTTCAATCAATATTAGTAAATTTCTCACGTTATACCCTCCAACAATTATTACAACTTGGAAAGTTGAAAAAACTGCAAGGTATCCCAGATACATATATTGCGAAAATGAATGACTTACGTTTGATTGTTGAAATAGAAGGTAGTGAAGATTCATTTAAAATTATAATAGTGGACATAATAAAAAGAAGTAGATTGGATTATTTAAAAGATTATTTTAAGGGGGATGAATAAATGAAACAATTCCTTCCCCTTTCATTTGATCCACAAAAGGTTCAGGAAGAACTTGAACTTTTTGGTAAGCTTTTAGCTGAAAACCCTGAATTAGACGAAAAGAAGCATATACTCCCATTTTTTAACAAAAATATTAATTTATCCAACTTTATCGGTATCATTGATGCTAACATGAACTTTCCAAATAAGTATGCATTTGAGTTTGATATATTTGGTGACTTTAAATCTGATTTAGTAATTGGGGATTCAACTAATAATAATTATTTGTTTATTGAATTTGAAAACGCAAAATCTAATAGTATTTTTAAAAAAAATGGCAATAAAGCAACATTAGAATGGAGCTATAGATTTGAACATGGCTACAGTCAAATAATAGATTGGTTTTGGAAATTAAATGACTTTAGACAAAGCGGTAGCTTTAGGACTATATATGGATCTGATTTAAGTAATTTTAATGGGTTATTAGTTATTGGCAGAACTGCTTTTATAGCACCCTTAGAACAACAAAGATTAAACTGGAGAAAGAATTACGTTCAAGTAAATTCAAAGTCAATATTATGCATGACATACGACGAATTATATGAAATTTTAAAGATAAAGCTAAATTTCGCTAAAATACTAGGACAAATTACGGATTAGTCCTTTATCCTTTACAAACTGTAATTCTCAAAATACCAGTCGAGCAGACTGGTTATTTTAGTTGAAATAAAACCTCCTAATTGAGTGGTTAAAGCACTTTCAGTTTTATCCTAATTAATTTAACTTACTAAATTTAGTAATCTGAGTAGCCATGTAGTTCTTAAACTAAAAATTGCAAAGCTGCCATCCTCCACTTTCTTAATCCTCAATCTCATGTTCCCATAATAATAAGCCTGCCTTTCAGCTCTTTCTTTATATTATGGAACACAAGTTCCTTTTATGTGTATAAAAAAACTGCCTTTATTGGCAGCATTAAAACTGTTATGATAATTAGTCCATTTCTCCCAGTCTTCTAATCTATTTGCTGATAACAGGTACATTTCAATTGCAGCTTGTCCTAATTTATATTGTTTATCTCTTGACCAAATGACATCAGCAATTCTCGCTTTTATCTCATAATCATCAATTTCTGAATATATATTACCTAATATTTTTATGTCATTGTCAGATAACTCACATAATGCCGCAGTTCTTTTCCCATCAAATACAGCGTAGGGTTCAAACGGCTGTTTTGGATGCTTTAAATCCATATGATATGAAAGAACATTGATTAATATTTGAACGGATTTTTTTTGCTCCCCTTCTAAGTTATTAACAATGTTTTGTAGCTCTTGCCT
The DNA here is from genome assembly GCF_003362805.1 of Neobacillus piezotolerans. Taxonomy (GTDB): domain Bacteria; phylum Bacillota; class Bacilli; order Bacillales; family Cytobacillaceae; genus Bacillus_D; species Bacillus_D piezotolerans. The sequence goes on along the minus strand of NZ_QNQT01000001.1, from coordinate 789,621 downwards.
ATAACTAAAACAATCGTATGACTCTGCCTTACCAATGGCTCCTTCAATTTTTTTTATTACTTCGTTTATAAAAGACACTCCAATTTTTTATTTATTTTAATCATAGGGTATTTCTATGGAAATTGTATGCAACTTCTATATATGGTTTTATTGATAGGAATTTATCTGCGAAATCAATATTTAAATGTACATCTTTTATCGCTTCTGTATTAAACTTTTGTTTCCTTTAAATTTTTTATAAACTACTTTCTGTAATATAAAGGGAATAGTGTTGCCAATGTTCACCTTCCCATCCTTTTGCCTACTATACTTACAAGTCTGCTAGAACGGTTTTTCCTTTGCCTTCAACTATCCTCGGCTTTCATAATGAAAATAACCAAAAATAATTAATTCCACTAAAACAATGACTAAAGATTTTAATATAACTACAAGTTTTCTCAATGTCCTAACTCCCTCTTTTAATCTCCTCAACAGTAATATTTTACCACATATTTCTGTTTCGTTAATAAACCCCTATTAAAGTATTCTGCCACGTTAGCTTATATAGAATCTTCAACAAAAAAAGATGAACACTTTTCACAGGACCAATTCACTCATTAGTATGAAATGGCTGTAAAAATTGGCTCCTCTCCTTGTCCGCGGCAAAACAAAAACCAGCGATTATCTCGCCGGCTGTTTGTGCTTTGCTCTTATTAATGTACTTTTTGAGATATCGGTCATATCTTCTACCTGATTATAGGAGTGAGAAGCCAGCAATGTTAGGTCCCTCGATATTTCCCCTCTCTTCTTAGCTGCCCTAGGCGGTAAGAAGGGAAGGGTATTAATTTTTTTTCCAATATCCGAATGTTCATATACGGATAGTTCAAGTAATGCTATTTGTATCTTTCTTGAAATATCACTTAGATATGCTGTGTTAGCAAATTCCTTTTTCACTTTTAAAAAACCACTCATTATCAGAACGCAGCAAAACAAAAAGAAATACATGCCGATGAGTGAGTTACCTGTTTCAGTGTTGCCATTCTTTATTTCTGAAAAGGCATAAGATAAAATACCGGTAATGGGAATAGCGACAAACATTTGTCTGATCATTTCCTGAAAGGGGTATTTGCTCTCCCTTTCCTCTTTTGCTATTTCCTGCTTTATTATTTCATCAACTATTAACAACTGTTCTTTCGTAATAATCCCGAACTTATTCCTCAGCATCCCCAAAAATGGTTCTATGGTGTATCCGAATGAATTGGCGGGTTTACAATCAATCAACTTCTTTTTGTGTTGTTTTCCCCCCAACAAGACAACTGACCAAAAGATGAACAAGATTAAGAGCATATAGGGCTCGTCTTTTAATGAGGAAAAGTAGAGGAATGTAATAGGCAGAACTAATAGGGATAGGAGGTAGAGGGAAAACCATTTATTTATCTCCATGTTTCGTCTTATTGTCTTCTTAAAACCGAAGTTTTTTCTATACTCTAGTACCAGTTGATCAATGAACATGATTATTTTACCTCCCATTGAGTCTTCAGGGGACACTTGAAAGTGCCCCCTTCATTTTTTCAGCTCTCTTTTCTTACACCTTTAAATGGTTTGTTACTAGACGTTTTTTGATCCATGAATCTACCAGTTTTCGCGTCCCTTTTCACCCAGTTTCCATTCGGTGCGAGAAACTGTGAGCGACCCTTTACTGCACCAATCCGTCCGTTCCCTGCTTGTCCGTTTCTGGCCATCTCTCAATCTCCTTAATATTTATTAATATTGGTAGCGAATGATAAATTCTGGGTCAATCTGGTATCCAAAATTGACAGCAAATCTGTTTGTATTTGCAAGATGGACAACCTGCTCTGCTATCTCTTGTCCATGATCGTCTATCCCGAGTGTTTCATTAGGGTCAATCTGGGCACCGATTGGGCAAAGGACACTGACCTGAACCCTTCCACCGGAAGGATTGAGAATCAGACCGTCAAATGGCAATGTAATGCGGAAGTCAAATGCAGAAGGATTGTCCTTAACCGGGTAGACCTTATGCTCGTACGACAAATGGTATGTGTTTGGCGAATCAGGTAATGGCACTAGTATTGTCTTCTTAAGCACCGCCCTCATTAGAAACTTAGCCGCATCCATTTGTACCTCTTGAAGCTCTCCTTGTTGAGCTTGCTCCCTTATATCATCGGTGCCCGCCAACACGTTTTCTTCCAAAGTAGGCTGCATTTTCAGCCCTGTAGCGTTGAACAATGCCAGTACTTCATTCGGAATGCTGACGCCTGCTGGAACATACCATGACATTTCTGTTGGGATTGGTTCAGTTGTTACTAGCAAGGTTTCTACTCTTGCCATATCGTACCTTCCGCCATTGTAACGTGAAGTTCCCATAATGGTTACGGTTAAATCTTGCAGCTGAATATTCATTTACATGCCTCCTCGATTTTGCAATTGGCTGGGTAACTAGAATCTTAATGAATTCCGCTTTTTACGTTCTCCTCCAATCATTTTTACGTTTATAACGTAATCTCCTGTATGGATTTAGTATATTGCATGAAAAAAATTTAATCAATACATATTTACGTAATTAACGTAAAAAAAAATTTATGTTACACTGTAAGCGTAGGAGGAGAGAATATGAAATTAGGAGAAAGATTAAAAGCCTTTCGGAAAAGTGCTGATTTAACCTTGGCACAATTGAAGGATTTGACAGGCCTATCAGTTTCTTACCTTTCGGACTTAGAAAGAGGTAGAACCAATCCGTCCATAAATACCCTTAACAAATTAGCCGGCATTTACAAAATTTCTGTATCAGCTTTAACCGAAGGTATAGAAGGTTATGGAGATGAATCGGAGGAAACATTTATTCCCCCAGCACTTAAAGCACTCAAAGAGGACCCTGATATCGGTCATTCGGTTACGGACAATGATTTACTTTCGCTTAGCCGTATTTCCCTTCGTGGAAAACAGCCTCAGACAGCATTGGAATGGAAGGAGATTTATCTCTATTTGAATAGATTGTTACCAAGCGAGGATGAGTAGATGGAGATTCCAATTGATTTGTGCCAACGAATGGAGTCACTGGTTCATAAAACAGTTCAGGAGTATGGACTTGCCAACATAAAGGATCCAGAGATAGTGGCAACAAGACTGGGAATTAGATCAGGCCGAGGGTATCTCCAGAAAGTAAATGGCTTTTTTCATCATGATAGCAATGTAATCGTCATTAACGACAATATTGATTATGCACAGAGAAAAAGATTTACCTTCTTCCATGAGATTTGCCACAGCCTGTTACGGAAAGATGACGATTTTCTTTCGGTTCTAAATGACTTATATGAAGATGACGAGCAGTTTAGAGAAGCAGAGGAAAGACTATGCGATGTAGGGGCTTCGGAGTTTATTGCTCCTAAAGGTATGGTCGGGCAGCTGATTCGGGACAAAGGGTTCTCCATCAACCTTCTTTTTGAGCTTGAAAGGCTGTTCGGCACTTCAAAGCAAATGGCTATGTGGCGCTTGGCCGAATGTGCCGCTCACCCCTGTATCCTGGCAATATGTAAACCTGAGTATCATCTCTTTCCTGTTATTAAGATTGGGGTAAATGAAATAAAGGTGATTAATTCCTGGAATTCAGATTCAACCCGCTATAAATTAAGGAAAACAACTCCAATTCCTATTGGCCATCCAATTTGGGATACCTATTCTTCTAACAACGAAGTTTTTACATTCCCAAATTCCTTCATTCAGTATTATACAGGCAAGCAAATGGGTGCTGCTGTGGAGGTAATCTGGATTAACGGTTGGGCTTATACAGTCTTCAATTTACATCAAAAATGATTATAATAATAACCGCCCATAGCCTTTACTCTGGCTATGGGCTCATTTACTTTTTTCAACCTATTCTTTTCGGTTATATTTTTTCATGAACTTGGTAAAATCATTTGCCTTAAAAGTAGAGAACGTATTTAAGTAGGTTTGCATCTCAGGAAGAGTTGTGAAGGTCTTTGTGGTTATTTCTTTTATTAAAATTCCTCCGTTATTAATTCATTGACTAACATTAAGTACTCTGGCATAGGTATATCGAATTCGGAAATTTTAAACTCCTTAATTAAAGAATATATATTTACCCCGTAACTCGAATTAAAGCTACTCGCAGATAACTCACATAATAAGTAACAACGTATACCTGTTAAAATATTCGCCACATATTCATAATTTTGCTTTTCTTTATCAGTCATTGTATCGCCATAAATAGAATAAGTCACTGTGTCCATTATTGGTGAAAGGGTGTTGAACAAATTATATTTTTCAAAATTAAGCATATATTCTTTGTATACATTAAATACAATAGGTGTTGCGGCAATATATAATGCACGGCGATATTCTGAACTCGAAATATAATTACATTCTACAGATATTAACTGTTTATAATTACTGTAATGTTCTTCATTTAAAAACCTCAAAGCTTCTCCCCACTTCTCCCTGAAAATTATAAATATTGAACAAAAATGAAAAAATACAAAGGTTAGTATACTCATTGGACCACTCAGTTTTCTTAACATTAAGTCCTTATAACTAAAAGTTTACAAAACTAGTGGTTAAATTATTTAAATTAACCACATAATACAAATAGAGCTTTTTTTAATAATCTCTCATACTCCATAAATGGGTTGTGCCACTATGACGATTAACATTAGCCCCTAAAATAACCTTGCTACCGTCATTTGATACAGCAAAAACAGGTCCAGATTCTCCTTCTAGAGTTTGGACTATTTTATAACTGTAACCATCTATTATTGTTACTCCTTTGAAACTAGAGAATGCAATATATTTACCATTATCAAACCAATTAATATGATGTACTTGGGTGTTTGCCTCATATTCAAAAACAAATTTTTCATCAAGATGGTCGTATACTTTAAAAGTAGTTCCTGCAGCTACTGCTATTTCAGGTCCGAATCGTGACATTGCAATAGAATATGCATTTTGATTTTCATAGCCTACTTTAAATTTAGTACCTGAGTGATCTGCGGTAAAAAAGAAAGTTTGAACATTGTTTCCAAAACTTACTCCTAATTCCAATTTATCTCGAAAATCTATCCCCTCTACGCTCTGATTAAAGGTTTTATAGGGAAATATAGTTTGTTCATTCCAATTGAGAAAATAAACAGTATCATCAACAACAATTCCAAGAAACGACCCATCTCTTGTAAATTTTAACGATGTAATTGCTTTTTCAAATTTTGTTTGACCAATAATTTGCCCTGTTCGGAAATCTATAACCCTTAAAATTCGGTCTCCACAGCCAACGACTAACAAAGGCTCAATCGGGTGAAAAACGACTGCATTGACATAATCATTAAATTTTAATTTCGTTTCATTTTCTTTACTTTTCCATGACCAAATATATAAATGAAAAAAATCGGCAGTTGCAAAATATTGGCCATCAGGTGAAATATCAACAGCTCTTACCTTGTGATCAACTAATGTTTTTTCTAATTTGTAGCTTAACAAAACTCAACAGCACCTTTGCATGATTAGTAAATTACATTTATTGTTTGAGACTCTCTTATATATATCGGTAATCTTCACCACTTTGTTTAGAGACTTCAGCGCTATCCCATAAAAAAAGAAAGCCCCTCTCTATTTTGAAGGGCCGTCTGACCTTACTTATTCGAACTTGATTAATTGGCGTTTTCAAAATGAATTTTATTATAGAAGAAAGTCGGTAAAATTAAGGTTTTTTAAATATCGTTTTAAAATCATTTCATACCTTTTTAAGTGGTACCGGCATTTTATCGGCACAGAAACCGGCACGCAGTTCATTCACTTGATTTTTAATTTATTAATTGCTCTTTATTAGGGATAGTATTTGTTCTTCACAATTAGGCTATTACATCTGCTACTGATCTTGCACTCAAAATGACTTATATCTGGCCTATTGTCACCTAACTTTAATAAGGTGATACAGTTTCAACTAAACCTTATAATTCCTAGCTAACCATTGCTACATAGGAAAATGCGACTTTTTCTGGACTGTCGGGCAATGGCTTTACTATAACTATATAGCAGCTATTATGGTACATCATGCCGCCCCTAAGGTGAGAATGTGTTATTTCTTTAACGACATATGAAGAGAGTGCGGTATATCAGGGTTTTGCTAAATTCTTACTGTAATATCGTTAACGAGATTTTACCGTTTTTCATTGGATTGCGTGAGCAAAATGTTAGCAAATACTTTTTTATTATTTGATTAGAATATCGATGCATTATTAACCAAATCTTTTTTGATATGACCTATGTTTCCTCAATCGCCATACGTGATAGAGATTAGAGGACCTTGAGAAATTTTTGGTCTTTAAAAGTATAGTATGATTACATTTATCGAAAAGCTCTTTCTTTCTACAAATTATTCTACATATAGTCCATTCAAAAAGGTTGTGAAACTATCCGAAACCTTTTCAGTAATGTTTGTTTCATGTAACCAAAACACGATATCTTTGTGGATCAAATTATAACAAATGTAGTTTCCACTTGGGTCCGATGCAATTGGTACAAGACTCTTTCTTTCATTTTTGAGCACATCTATCGCATCATAAACCGTTTCTAAATCATCTTTGTTGAAGGAGAGTAAACTTTTCATAACTCGTCCTTCTGACACGTCCGTATCAAAGACTTTTTTATCAGGTCTACCTCCATTATTTTGTTTGATACAGTCAGTAATATCCTTTGGTAATTGCACATCATTCAAAGCTTCAAAGCCCTCAACTGATTCATTATCCTTAAGTGGTTTAACATATTTCCAAGTTAATTTACTCATAATTACACACTCCTTTACCTATTTCCGCTTCCGCCGCCCCATATGGCTCTGCCTCCGGTGTGTCCTGTTTGTGCATGTATTTTAGAGTCAACCAATTGCATTTTTCCCTTTTCAGCATCATGATGCCAAGTATACCCATCAGGTGTATCACCATTCATAATTTGTTCTAGTTGCTCTTCTGTAAATTTCGCAGCCAATTCTGGATCGTTTTGTACTGCTTCTTTTAATTGACGATTACATTCTGAAAACTGCTTATTGTCAGTAGCTTCATATAATTCCTCTGGCAAGTGCAAATCAAAGATACTATCAAATTCAGGTACAACAACCTCTACCAATTCGCCTTTACTATTTTCCACGACTTTTACAACGTAAGGAACTCCTGTATCTGGGTGGTTCTTACCCTCAAGATCTTGTTTTCGTGTTGGAATTCGTTCGATTCCTTTTTCAATGTTTGTTTGTATAACTGACTCCAGCGATTTCCACTTCGCAATTTCAATGTTAGGTTCTAAAACTTTCTTTCCAATTTCACTATACTCTTTAGTTTTTGTAAACTCAGTTACCTCGACTGTTTCTGCGGCCTCTGCGATTTTAGAAACTGCTGCAATTATTTCACCAATCATCTCTCGCCGCCTCTCTTTATGGCATCAATAACATCTGCCACATCTTGATTATTGCACTTTAAGAAGAAATTCCTAATAGACGCATCAAAATCTATGCCTTTTTCATATTGAAATTTTACCATTTCAGAAACAATGGTAATTCCCATATTTCTTGTGTCTCTTGCATATAACTGTTTAACATTCTCCTTAAATTCATTAATTCTCTCTAATGTGGGTGTTCTAAGCATATTAAAAATCAAATCACTTAAATCATCATTAATTAATTTTCCTACCCTACATATACCACTCATGAGATATATTTTCACAGTATCCGAAATCACTGTTGCTAAAATCTTGTTTGTATCATGACACAATACTAAATCAACACCTTCTTTACATAAGACATTTTCTATTTCTTCTTGTAAAAAATAAATTGAAGAAATACATCTATCAATGTCACAAACTAGTAAGGTATTAATTAGTTTGAAGGCCATTCTTTCAATTGTATCAGTAGTAGCATCTTTTACGATATTTGAATTAACCAAGTTCATCCTCTGTTGAAAGTCTTTATTATACAAATTTTCATCCGGCACAAAAATATCTTCAACTGAGTGGATCTTTACACTTACTGGTTGTGTCATCCCCTCTTTATGACAAAGGGCAAAACCCGTCTTCAATGTACCTAAGTAGATTGCTTCATCTTCAGGTATACCAATTGTATTTGCTATTATTGCCTGATCATCTGCTGATACAACTCTTTGAATAATTTTATTGGACGAGTTTTTTATTACATCTGGCGCAAGTTTTGATGGTATCTGCTCCGCAATAATAACCCCCTGACCGTAGGAACGCATTTCAGCGATCATATTTGTAAAATGTTCAACAGCCTTCCCTTTAGGATTACCCATATTTTCAGAAGCACGCTCAGTATCCACATTTTTCAATAATCTATGAGCCTCTTCAACAACCAGCAAATGCTGAAGTCCTGATTTTTTATTTCCTTGAGCTTCTTTATGCACTTGACGATATTCATTAATAAGCACTATCAATAGACCAACAGAAAAAGCCTTGTCTGAGTCATCTGCTAATCCCTCTAATTCAAATACAACATTTTCACTTAATAGCTTTTCCATATCTGCGTATTCATTTGTATTGAACATAAAGCCTTTTACACCATTACAAAGGCTCTCTAACCTTGTCTTGATAGCTGTTTTAATATTTCCTGCAACCTCGCCATCATACTGCATTTCTTCATCTATATACCTTTGAATTTCACATTTCAAATCATACATTGTAGGGAATAGGTATTTATGTGAACTAATTTTGTATTTTCTTTTCATTGCATTTATATCAAAGAAATCTACAGGGTTATCTTTATTAACTAAAAGTGGATGGAATCCAAGTGTTAAGTTCCAGCCCTTGTTTTTATACACGTTTTGTAAACATTTTTCGAGGATATATGGCATTGGACCATAAAAAGAGAAGGCAGCATTGAATAAATCCTTTAAGTAATCGATATGTGTCTGCACACTAACCCCCGCCATAATGTAAAAAGGGTTCATTTGTAGACAGTTTATCTCTGGCTTCCCTAAAGTATAAATTATCGGAGTTTCATTTTTTTCAAGCTTGATATTTCGATACTCTTTTTTTGCTGATTCGATTACCATAAAGGGTTTACTACAGCTTGTTAAAATTTTCTTAACAGTTGTTGTTTTTCCACTTCCGGTAATACCACAGATAAATGTGTGCTTATTTAAGTCTTCCTCGTTTAAGGCAAAAGGCATATTTTCAATAACTCTACCGCTGTCAGTTATATTACCAAGCTCAATGTTGTCACCAATTCCAATAGCTGTTAATGGATATTGCTTATTATGTTTTATTTCAAAGTTAGGCGCACTATCAACAGGCATAGTACAGATTAATCCTACTTCCTCAGAAGTTAACAATGTACAAAGAGGATTTTCATTGATTTCACAGCTAAGGAGATATTTAGGAATAAGCAATGCCTGACCATTTTTTTGTTCTATTGAGAATGGATTAGCTGGAAGCAATTTCGAATTAGGCTTTGATATTTCACCATTCAAACTGGCCTGTATAATATTTCTAGCCATTTCACTATCACTCGAATATGTAATTGTGGTTTGCCACATCCCGCAACTCTGCCCAAGCTTAAGCCTTTCGATTCCATTTTCAGCATAGCCCATTAATTCAAGTGCAAAGCCATTTTGAATATCGCTAGATATAGTTTCACCATCTGAAATTGCAGCTGAAATACTATCATTCCAATTACCACCGCCATTAGCTAAAATGATGCTTACACCCCAACTTTTCCCCTCAGAATGAGAAGCTGTAATTGTTGTGTTTTTTTGTCTCGAAATATTTCTTTTACTAACAGAAAAGCATTGATCCCGTATAGACAATAATTCATTCAGCTTTTGTGCAATTACATTTTTGGGCATTGGTTTTGCAATAAAAAGCATTGTATAGTTTTGACCATTAAGACTTCTCATCATAGGTGCAATATCAAACTTCTGAGGTTTATCGTCTATTTTAGTTGTTGGTACGGCAGGATATATCCCAAAATGATTAGGATGCATTGTATGCTTCATGAAATTAGGAGTAAATTTCACAAGTTCAACACCGGACAATAATCCGCCAATTATTGTATTAAGGATATCAGCATTACTTTTTCGATTTATACCAATAACCAAATTTGGGACACAATCATAACTAATTATTCCATAAGCAATTGTGACATCAATGGAATGTAAAGCTGTAAAAAGCTTCTCCATTTTTTTATTCAAATAGGCGAATTCGTCTTCAACATTATCTATAGTGCAACTCATAATACGATAATAAGTAAACCCATCCAACAACTCGGACGAACTACATTCCACCAATTCTAAAAGATTTTCAGAATTCACAAGGTGAGATGGATATAATGAGGTCAAGAGATTATATGTTTGATGACTTATTATGTCCGTATCTTTTTTGAAAAAATCTGTTTGAGTTAAATCATCCATAACTATACTCCTCTATAACGATTAATCAATCTTGTCTATACACTTGTTATAGTATCCTTCAATTTCATCAAACCATAAAATGAACTCATTTTTTGTTTCAGTTAGAAACTCATCTATTGCTTTTCGAAAGGCTGTTTTGTTTAAAAGTGGTATACCCTTAAAAAAAGATATACAAAATGCTGTAACTGCACCGGCGATAATTACCACTATCGGTATATTAATTGCATTAACCAACACATATTTCAATATACCTCCTATGGCAGCAGTTCCAGCCGCTACTGCTAAGGATGAATATAGTTGATCAAATTCTTTGTATTTTAAACCGTTTTGAAAAGCATTAATAGTAGTAATATCAAATTGGTATTTTGATAATATTTGTCCTCTGATATTAGCTCCATAAAATAGACTTTTTCTTTCGGCATCACTAAAAGAAGGAGAAGACAATGTTTTTTCTGAGAGACAGGCATACATATCTGTTAATAAAGTTTTGCTACGAATAGTAGTTTCGGATGAAACGGCATCAACAATCATTTTAGAAGCGGTGGTTGCATCTGAATGAATAGCTATAATCTCGGAGGACTGGATTCTCAATTCTTTAAACATATCCTCTATTTTACCGACAAGTATTTCCTTATTATACATTTGTATCAATCCCTCCTTTTCTTTCACTCACATCCCTTATCAATGGTACTATTTTTTCAAGAATCCTTTGCAACGACTCAATTGTCTCTTGAATTTCCTCTGCATTCTTTTTTTCTTCCATGATTCTATCTAGTTCTTCTTTTTTAGCTTTCGCATTTGCTGCCAATTCTTCAGTATAAGTTGTCGCTGTTTGATTGGCGAAGTCAATCAGATTGTTTATAGCTTCATTTTGTATGGACTTTATGCGTGTCAGGATACTGCTCTTTATTTGCTGAAAATGCTCAGTTCTCGAATACTCTGAGTAGTAATGCGTTTTCTTAAATGTTTTTCCAGTTGTATATGACTTTTCTACCTGAGCAGAAGATTCTGTTTTCTTTTTGATTTCCGCAAATGTTTCAGCAGTAAAATCAGGCTCTAAGGAGGTGTATTTTATCTTATTTTCATTGCTGAGAGCAATTAGAGCCGCATTACACTCAGCAACTATGTTTTTTTCCAGTTCCTCTTGAAATTTTTTTGCTTCGTCAATTTTTCTAAATGAAATCTTCTCCAATTCGTTAATATCATTGTTGGAAATTGCTCCGACTGAAGTAGTAAAGTCATCTATTGCGCTTTTTGCTTTTTTCCTGACAACACCAGAATCACCCGTGTAACGCACAACAATCTCATCAACAGTCTTTCCCATTTTTGCATTGATTTCATTTAACTTTCTTTTTATATCACCTATCTGCCTGGCTAGTTCAGTAGGGTCTTTTGCTTTAAGTTTATTCAATTTTATCTGTTCTTCAATGTCATCCATAATGCGCTGATAGAGTTTAAGCATACGTCCCAACATTTCGCTTAATGCCAAGTAATGAGTCTTCCGTCCAAATATGTTCATTGCATGGTCAACAGCAAGAAAGTTGGATTTTGCTTTTAAAAAATCAATGTACTTCTCTTTGTTTAATATTCTCATCGAGCGAGGAGGCGTAATAAAAGCATCCAGGCGGCCACTGTTATCCAGTTCATCTAAGTATGCTTCAATCTCCTCAACCGTCATGTTGGATATCTTGTTAATAAAAAGTTCAACCTTACTATCCACAGAAATAATATGACTGGAATTTACAGTCTTTCCGTATAATTTCAGTGCCTCCTGCTGTAAACGTTCCAAATTCTCTGGATTTTCATTTGCCGAACGAGTTAATATTAAAAATAATGCATTACGATTACGTTCCACACTTTTGCTATCAAGAAAACTCATGAAGGATGTTGATTCTAAAGCTGCTCCCGTAATAGGCTTTAAAAACATAATTGCATTTGCATTTTCAATATAGTCATTGGTGATATCACCTACACGACCTTTAGCATTAACTCCTGGACTGTCAATAATTTCAATACCACGTAAACTTTTATCATTGAACGGATATGTAATGACCATTTTAGTTACAATTTCTGCCCAATTATTCATATTTTTTGTTATATAAGACCTAATTCTCTTTTCATATTCTTCTGGCGATAAACCATATATGTTCTCAGGCTGAACACCATTTATGATGTCTTTAATGACTCTTTCTGGGATTTTTCCTTTGTACTTGATAAGAATCTCATTGTTAATGGTTGTCATAGGAATTTCTCTATAATCATCATTGAGAGCAGCATTTTCCACAAGAAACTCTCTTATTTTTTCTTCTCCAGCCACCATTTTTGTTTTACCACTTGCATAAGTTGCTATAAGGGTGAAGTTGTCCCCATATTTAATTTCTACAATAGAACTTGTGCATTGCTTTACATCCATTGGTAGAATTTCCTGTCCTAAAAATGCATTAATAAATGTTGATTTCCCGCTCTTTGCTTCTCCAGCAATCATTAAAAGGAACTTTTCCTTCCGAATGTTTTCAGCTTGGTTCTTTAATGCAATCATTGACTTGTTGTCCAGAGGAAAATTAACTTCATCGATTATCCTAAGGAATGTCTGGTACATATTAAGAACTTCTTCTTTAATTTGTTTGTAATTTGTAATCATTTCCATATTCACATCCTACCGTTTACTAATTTCACATTTCTTACCATGATTTTGCTTTAGAGAAATGTCGTATTATTATAGATTTGGCTTATTGTCATCAGACAGCTAAATCACATTTCAATAGTAGTAGTAAAGCGTACTAATAAAATAGTAACACACATATTTTACCACAATATAGAAATGAGGTATTATAAAACTACCAATAGATTTGATCAAGGAAATGGTATTGTAAAAGAATAATATAATGTTGTAGTATACATGCGAGGTAAGGTGAGTGGTTTGGATTTATCGAAATTGTCACCCTATGAACTTGGAGAATCAAAAAATGTAGAAGCAATAGAGTATCTTATTAGTTTCCTAGGTTCTGGAACTAAAAATGAAAGAAGGCTGGCTGCTTCTGCTGTGAACAAATTATATAATTTATATCCAAGTGAGTGCCAAATAACAAAACCGTTACTAATTAAAAACTTAAAGCATGATGGTCCACAAGTAAGAAATTATTGTTTAAAGGCAATAATGAAAATGGATTTAACAGACGAAGAAATTATTGAGATTGAGAGAATTTGTGAGTTCGAGGATAAGGACTACAATCGAAAACTTGTGCATCAAATTGTTAAATTGATGGATGAGAATAGAACTCCTTTAATTAAATTCAATGTTCCAATTCAAGAAGATTTTAATAGCGAACAAAATAATAGTAAATTAACCCAAAGTGAATTTAATGTTGAGAAACCGAAGCCACTCCTCGAAAAAGAAGAAAATAATATTAATACTTATACTGAGCAAAAACAATTAGAGACTACTAATAATTTCTCATATTATAAGATAAATATATTTGAAACGATTTCTTATGCTATTAATAAGGTTATCAGCATTTTTAAAATAGAAAAGCAACAATCAATTAAGGTTACCCCTACAACAACAGAAGAACCATTTATTAACTACGATAAGATTGAAGAAGAAATAGCAGCTACAATTGCTTCTTTTAAGGTAACAAATATTAGTGATAATGAGATTGGCTCCTTTTATGATCTTCAAGAGGAGTTAGCGGATGAGTATGTGGAAGAATATCTTCAATTAGGAGATATTTTTATTGATTTTTTATATAAATGTTTAGAAGGTTTAGGCTTAAATAGCAGGGATTTTAAAATACTTATTATGAGACTCAATTTTTATGGAGAAGGTGCTAAAACTCTTCAGACAATAGGTAATGAATTTAACATCTCCAGGGAGAGTGTTAGACAAATAGTAGTCAAATCCATAAAAAAGCTATTAATTTACTTACAAAGAAAAGAAACAGAAGATAATTATTATCTAAAACAATTCATTAACAAACTTTTCAGCAATAGTTCTAAAGAACTGGAGAAGAGAGTTGTTTTGTTTTTTTATTATGCATTTGAAACACCTTCGCCTTTCTTCTTAAAATTTCTAGGTGAAATAATTTTTATTGAACGGGAAAATAGTGCAAATATCCAAGATATGTATAAGAACTATCGAGATAGGCAAATTTTTGCTGAAAATGAAATGTTTAAGCTACAAAGAATGTACGAAAGAAGTTTGAAATCTTTTAAGGAAAGAATTTATAATAAGATTCAATGGCCGAATAAAAAATCTCAATGTAAAGATTTTAATTTTCAAGAAGTAAAGTCAGTTAGGGAAGTAAACTTTGATCTATCTGGTAATAGCGGAAAGTATTTTAGTGAAAAATTATCTAAAGAAATACAATACGAATCAGAATTAGAAAGAAAAGTTCTGATGCTTATCGAAAATTGTACTAGAGTAGTTTTTTATGAGGTTCAACCATTTGAAATAACCTATTACCATAAAAGAAAAAGAGTATATATACCGGATATATTTATTGTACTTGATGACGGAAGTGGGATAATCATTGAAATAAAACCTAAGATACACATGGCAATTAATATAAACATTATTAAATACCAAGCATTAGAATCATTTTGTAATGAAATGGGTTATGGGTTTTTAGTTACTGATGGTTTCACTTCATTCGAAGAAATTAAAATGCATACATATAATAAATCCTTTGAGGATGAACTTCTAAGTGAATTGAAAAAAGGACCACTCAGATGGAGTGAGTTTATAAAATTTAAATCTAAATATAGTATTGGCTTGGATCTTTCGAGTATTATCATTAACAATGATTTAATTTATGAAAAAAGTCCATTTTTAATTAAAAAGAGAACTTAAGTCTTACTTAAAGTTAGAGTGCGAAAAAGTGATTTCTCGCACTCTTTTTGACTAAAATGGAAAAAGTTTTTCCCGAGTCTTCATTTTTATTAGAGAAAAACGTTATGTTCTTAATTGGATATTCCTATAACTCTTGGGATATAGGGAACTAAATCCTCCCACTCATGCCAAGCTTTATCTGTTGCCGGATGTACTGGATATTGCATTTCTGAAGGATACATGTAAAGCTCCGATGTATACCGTTGCAACCTTCGAACAACCATTGAAATTCTCCTCCACATCCATTATTTGTCCCCACGAATTTACTTGCTCGATCATAAAGGACGGACAACTCCAGCTTCAATACCAGAAATCATGCTTCCATATACTTTTCTTATTACACTTTCGTTTTCTATTGCTGTATTCCATTTAGTACTAAGATTCCTAGCCATTAATATAAAAAATTTTTCAACATGAGTTTCCAAATGTTTTTTATAATCATTAAAAGACTCATAAGAACTTATATAACTAAAATAGGTTTCAAACAGAAGTGCATCATCAAAGTATGTATCAACTATAAAACAATACATTGAACCAGTAGGGAAAAAATACTTCTTCATCTTTTTAAATAAATCAAATTGCTTTTCTTCTAATTGAAACCACTCGTTTGGCAAAAGTTTTCTTTTTTCTGGATTGTTTTTATCATACCTGTGTTCAATTGCTAATTTTGAAATATATTTTCCTGAAATAACGACTAAAACATCAGAAATTCGAAGTCCAACATGATTTATAGAATCTTCATCTAATTGTATTGATGGAAAATTTAATTTCTTGAACGGTTCTAATGGAATACCTTCATCAAGAATCAGCTCTGAGGATTGCAAATTAAATTTATTAGAAAGGCCCATTTCTGTAATCCACAAATCAATGTCAAATGACACCTTGTTCCAATCAAATGAGACCTCATTAAAAGGAATGTCTTGAATAAAATGCTTTGCTTTTCTAATCGTTTGAATTATATTCCTATAATCCTGTATTTGGTCCTTCATTCTCGGAATATTTTTGTTCTTTTCAACAAAAGCTGCCATGTCTTTCTGAATTTCTGTAAGAACTTCTCTATTTCCCTTATTTGAGTCAAAAATAGATTGAATCACACTATTACTAGCTTCATTCTCCAAATATTTAACAAGTGAATATTTTAGAAGCCGTGCCGATTCTATATATCTTTTTTCTTCCAAATTTAGAATCCAACCTGTCAATCTTTTGTCAGCAACTAGAGACATTTTATTTATTGAAAATATTAAATTATCAACGTGATTTTCTAGGAGTATGTCAATTAAGGAATGATAAAAATCTAGTTCACGACCTTTAAGACTAGCGATACCATATTTAAAATTTTTGTCCAAAATATCTTTTCCTTTTAATTCTCTATCGTCAGGAAAGTTTCTGGAAGATATGTATTTTCTCTCTAAAATTTTATATTTTTCTTCAATCTCAAGGAGACTTTTGTCATTTATCTTGATTAAGTTAGCAACATAAACATACATGTTGTCGTTTCCTAACTTAATTTTCTTTACTTCATCACAGGGAGTCGTCATCCTAATTGTTTCTTGCGGTCCTTTTTCATCAATATATAAGTAATCCATTTTTTCGTCCTTTCATTTTTATATGAAAATAAATAAAATTTTGTATATTATAAGAGATTAAACTAGAAAAGATGGCGTAGAATCCCAATTTACACCATCTTTAGCTGGAGTTCATTTGAAGTAGCTCACCCTCGCTAATCTTTTTTTATGGCTCCAACTGAAATAACTAGAGCGCTAAAAAGGTGCTTAAAGGTAGCAAACCTTCCAGACATTCGGTGTCATGACTTGAGGCATTCACACGCAACGATCTTGCTGAAGGAGAATGTCCACCCGAAGATTGTCAGTGCCCGTTTAGGCCACTCCAAAATTAATGTGACAATGGATCTCTATTCTCACCTGACAAATTCGATTGAAGGCATTGCAGTCGACCATTTAAATGGGTTGCTTGAGTAATTTGGGCACCAAAGTACAAATGGCACCATTTTGGGCACCACTCAATAAAAAAAGACCGATTGCGCTCGGTCTTCTGCTCTATGTATGATAGCTAAAAGCCTTGATATGACTAGGTTGGCGGGACTGTGTGGGAATCGAACCCACCTGACCTGGCACGCAGGTCACAAGCGGTTTTGAAGACCGTGGAGGACACCAGTACCCCATTCAGCCCCGTGTGTAAGACAGTACTCATTATATCAAGTATTCCCTATTGCGGCTATAGTTTTGCTGCAAATGTCTAAGTCTTGTCATATTTTGCTGTTTAACCCTATAATAGAGGGAGATTATTACGTTCTGTAGGTGAGGGTTATGCAAAACATTTGGGCCCAGTGGTTTATCTTTTTCTGGGGATTTACGTTAATTGGGTTGTTTGCTATTGGCGGGTATTTCATGTTCCGCAAGTTTTTGAAAAAGCTGCCCAAGGAAGATGGGAAATCCATCATGGATTGGGAAGAACACTATGTGAACGAGTCGCGCCATTTGTGGCCCGAGGAGCAGAAACATTTCCTCGAGGAGCTGGTGATGCCTGTTCCCGAGCTGTTCCGCGATGTCGCACGGCATAAGATTGCCGGCAAGATTGGTGAGCTGGCGTTGACAGAAAAGGTGAACCGGATTGACCAGGACCTGGTGATCAGGGGTTATATCCTGGCAACGCCGAAGCGTGACCATAAGTTCCTCAAAAAGCATCTTAGGGAAAAGCAGATAGATATGACGCCGTTTGAGCATTTGTTTTAATAGCCGCCATTTTGCGCGGCTTTTTCTATTTTCCAATAAAAAACAGCCGGCACATTTAAGCCAGCTGTTTGTTATTCATCAATTTGGTTTGGAGTTTCTTGAAATCCCTGTACATGGCAATTCGCCACGGGACTATCATCGAGAATGCCAGCAGGAAGAACATCCCTGATACTTCCCCATAATCGATCGTGGTACTCAAGATTGCCTTCATTACAATCCTCACTAGCAAAAGGCCGACAAGGATAAAGAAAAACGCTTTGGAACGCTTTAGATAGATTTCGTCCCCTTTGATTTCGAACGCCGAGGTTTTGATCAAAAGGATTGAAAACAGCATTCCGACGATGACCGCTTCGGCGATTTCGAGTGGAGTCAGCCTGAATTGCGGTACGATATACATAAGCGCCCCACTGCTCATGAATACTGGGGGCAGGATAATTTTTTTGATGGAAGCGGGCTTTTTGGCAGCCTTCATCCGGACGAACATCGCGGCTGTTGCCATGCAAACCGCCCCGATTGAAGAAGCGAGAACTAGATTCATGAGGTTTCATCCCATTCTTGTAAGATTAACATTATGATTATACTACAAATTCGATGGGATTACACGCCCGCCAAACGAAAGGTAAGCGGGTTTTCTTTTTAAAAACATTGCCTTAGAACCCCGTAAAGCCGCCAAACATTTCAGTAAGCACGATAATGATTTGAGTCAGCCAGTCAAAGAACAGCATGATTCCCATCACGATCATGACATAGCCGCCGATTTTCATGATTTTCAGAGAATTGCGCTTGATCCAGCCCATTCGGCCGATGAAGAATGATAGGATGAAGAACGGAATCGCAAACCCAAGTACATATGCGATCATGAGCGGCATGCTCGAACTTGGATTCGATGCTGCCATTGAAAGGACAGCGCCGAGGATTGGGCCTGTACATGGCGTCCATCCCGCTGCGAACGCCATCCCAATCAGGATGGATCCCGCAAAGCCTGAAGGCCTGTTTTTAAATTGGAACTTCCTGTCTTTCATCAAAAATTCCGGTTTGAACACACCGACAATCATCAGCCCGAAGAGGATCATGAAAATCGCGCCGATGCGGCGGATGAGTTCCTGGTTCTGGAACAAAAACTCCCCAATAAACGATGTCGCAAAGCCCATCATGATGAAGATGGACGAAAATCCAATTAGGAAAAAGATTGTATGAATGATGCTGCGCCTTTGCATCATCCCGTTTTCGCTTTTCAGCTCGCTCACGGACATTCCAGTAATATAGGAAAGGAATGCCGGGTACAATGGCAGGCAGCAGGGCGAAATGAAGCTCATGAAGCCCGCGCCGAGCGCAAGGAATAAGTTAACGTCGGTAGCCATCGATCCAACTCCTAAACATGTTGTTGCTTCCATTCTATCAAACCGTATGGTAAAAAGGATATAATTCTGATTGAACGTTTTGTGTCGTGGCCCGGTTTTTTCCTTATTTTCACACTGGAAAAGTAATGGATATTTTTTTACATAAATCTTTTGAATTTATTACCATAATGAGTTATACTAAGTCGAGATTAATAAATTTGTTATAATTTGTCTGATTAAGACGCCTATATAAATGGAGAAACTCCAGAAAGGAATTACAGCCGTGTTGAAACAGGACTTGCTCTCCCTGATCGAGCAAAAGAGGGCGGAATTGATCCAAGTCGCTTGCACAAACGGCTTGAGTTCCACACTTGCTATACGCCACAGCCAGGAATTGGATCAACTTCTGAATCAGTATGACAAAGACTTTTTAAAAAAAATTCCGACCCATTCATAGAAACAGCCTGGCAAATTGCCAGGCTGTTTTAATTTTATTGAAATAATTGCTTCGTTATGAACCCTGCCTGACCGCATCCTCCATCCGCTCAACGAGTCCGTTTTGCAAGAGGTACATCTTGTGGTACAAGCCCTTTTGCGCAAGCAGTTCCTGATGGGTGCCGCGTTCGACAATTTCTCCCTGGTGGAGGACAAGGATCAGGTTGGCGTCCTGGATGGTGGAAAGCCGGTGCGCGATCGCAATCGTCGTCCGCCCTTCCCTCATCTTTTCCAGCGCCGTCTGGATCGCTTCTTCCGTTTCCGTATCAATATTCGCCGTCGCCTCGTCCAGGACAAGGATTTTCGGATCGGTCGCGATCGTCCTCGCAAACGCGATCAACTGCCTCTGCCCACTCGAGAAAGAGGAGCCCCGCTCGACGACTTTGTGGTCATACTTATCGTCAAGCTTTTCAATGAACGTATGCGCCTGGACGAACCTCGACGCCTCGATGACTTTTTCCTCAGGCATATCGTGGTTGTGGAGGCGGATGTTGTCTTTTACCGTGCCATAAAACAGGAATGGATCCTGTAGGACAAGCCCCATCTTCTTCCGCAATTCATCCTTTGAATAGTCGCGGGTGGACTTTCCGTCAATGAGGATGTCTCCCCTGTCATACTCATAGAACCGCATCAAGAGGTTGATGATCGAGCTTTTTCCGCTCCCGGTATGGCCGACAAGCGCGACCGTTTCCCCTGGATTGGCGGTGAACGAGATGTTCTTTAGCACATCCGTTTTTCCGTCATAGGAGAAGCTTAAGTTGCGGATTTCAATTTTCCCTTCTTCGATTTCAAGCCCTGGTTTGCTTTCCTGGGCTGGCGCGTGTTCGCTTTCGTCAAGGAGCCTGAAGACCCTTGAACCGGCGACAATCGCCTGCTGGTACAGGGAAAGCCTCATCATCATCTGGTTGACTGGCTCGAAAAAGCGGTCGAGGTAACTGATGAACGCATACAGAACCCCGATTTCCACGGAAGTCTCCATGGAGGTAATGCCGAAGTAGCTCAAGACCATGATTAGCGCCATGATGTAGATCAGGTCGATAGCTGGCCTTAAAAGCAGGCCGTCCAGCTTAATGTTCTTCATCCCAGCCTGGAAATGCTTTTCGTTAATGTCTCCGAATTCCTTCCGAAGGCGCCTTTCCTGCCTGAAAACCTGGATGATCTGCATGCCGCCGAGCGATTCGGCGAGTTTTGCATTCAACTGGCTCAGGCGCTCGCGCATGTCCATGTAAAAACGGGAGCTGAATTTCCTGTACATCGTCATGACGCCGAGGATTACCGGCAGCAGAATTGTACAGAACAATGCAAGCTTCACGTTCAGGAAGAACATCGCCACATAGATTCCGAGCAGGAAAACCCCGCTCTGGATAAATGTCGCAAGCACGGTCACGAACATATCCTTGATCGCCTCGGTATCGTTGGTCACCCTTGATACGATGCTCCCGGCAGGCGTTTTGTCAAAATACCTCATCCCGAGCGCCTGGACCTTTGAAAAAACCTCTATCCGGAGCTGCTGGATGATTTTCAACGCGATTTCCTGGAACTTCACAAGCTGGAAGAACAGCAGGAACACTTTCACGATCTGGATGCCCATATAGATCGACCCGAGCATAAGCATCGGCTTCACAGCCATGTTGCCCGGCGTCAAATAGTCATCAATGAATATTTTTACAAGATAAGGCCCGGCGATGTCCCCAAGCGTAGTCAGCAGGAGGAGCGTGAAGGCCAGGATAATCAGTTTTTTATGCGGTTTTGTATAGGTCAGGAGCCTAAAGAGGATTTTCCTTTGGTCCTTTTCAGTCAATTGTGTGTCCACCTTAATGCCCCCCATGCTCAACGAGCTCTTCAAGCTGCTGGCGCAAATACATTTCCCTGTACCAGCCGCCTTCTTCCATCAGCTCTTCGTGTGTACCCCGCTCGGCGATCCCGCCGTCCTCGACGACAAGGATAAGATTCGCGTGCTGGATGGCGCTCAGCCTGTGGGAAGTAATGATTGTTGTCTTCCCTTCCCTCTCCTGCTTCAGGGCCGACAGGATTGCCTTTTCCGTCTTCGCGTCAACAGCGGAAAGCGAGTCGTCGAGAATCAAAACTTCCGGATTCATGAGAAGCGCCCGAGCGATCGAAATCCGCTGCTTTTGCCCTCCTGATAGCGATACCCCGCGTTCCCCGACAACTGTTACATAGCCTTCGGTGAATCCAAGGATATCGTCATGGATGTTCGCAAGCTTCGTGGCACCGATAATTTCTTTCTCAGTCGCATCCGCCTTCGCGAACGCGATGTTCTCCCCGACTGTCGCAGAAAACAGGAAGTGGTCCTGCGGCACATAGCCGATGGCCTGCCTCAATTTCTCTAGCTTGTAGTCGGAGATGTTATGTCCGCCAAAGAGGATTTCCCCTTTTTCTACGTCATACTCCCTGATTAACAGCTTTAGCAGCGTTGTTTTTCCAGCACCTGTTTTCCCGACAATTCCAAGCGTTTGCCCTTTTCCGATATCGAAATTGATATTTTTTAAAAGAGGCGCGTTTTCACCCGGGAATGTAAATTCATCAATCGCAAATTCGATGCTCCCGGCAGGAACCTCGTCGATTGCGTTTTCTTTATCCTTGATATCGACTTGCTGGCGCAACAGCAGCGAAACACGATCATAGGAAGCCCGGCCCCGTTCGACGATATTGAACAGCCATCCGAATGCGAGCATCGGCCAAATGAGCAGGCCAAGATACGTCGTGAAGGAAATCAGCTGGCCAATCGTCAGGTTGTCATTCAGCACTTCCCTTGCCCCGAACCCGATCGAAAGGAAAAACGAAATGCCCGCAATGATCGAAATGGTCGGGTCATATAGCGAGTCAATCTTCGCGACGACCATATTTTTCTGGACGACATCCTCCGACTGATTGCGGAAATCCTCGATGTCCTCTTCTTCCTGGCCGAACGTTTTGATGACCTTAATCCCGGTAATGCTCTCCTGCGTTTTGTCATTGAGCGATGAAAATGCTTCCTGCGCCTTGTGGAAGGAGCGGTGCAGCATCGTCCCAAACCAGCTCGTCAGCATCGCCATGAACGGCATCGGGATGAGCGCAATCAGTGTCAATTTCCAGCTGATTGTAAACGCCATCGCCAAGATGACAAATCCCCCTGTCGCCAGGGAATCGACCAGCGTCAACACTCCGGCACCGGCGGTCTGCTGGATGGCGGAAAGGTCGTTTGTCGCGTGCGCCATCAGGTCGCCTACACGCCTGTTCTGGTAAAAGTTCGGCGACATCTTGGTGAAATGCTCGTAAAGGTTGTTCCTGAGATTCCGCGTCAGTTTTACAGCTGAGCCGAATATCATGATCCTCCAAAAATAGCGGAGGATGTACATCGAAAGACCCGCCCCGAGCAAAACGAGTACCCATTTAATTAGGGTCGCCGTAGTCATGGAACCGGCCTTGATCTGGTCAGCGACGATTCCGATTACTTTCGGCGGGATCAATTGAAGGAATGCCACAAATAAAAGCAAAATGATTCCGGTTATGTATGCCTTTCTCTCTTGCCAAAAAAACCATTTTAATTCAGCAAATATTCTCATAAGCCACACCACTCTTTCTCTCTCTTTATCCGGTTCCGGATAAAATTGACACCAATTTCAGCCACATTACCCAATCATCGGAATTACCATTTTACCAAATTTTTTAAAAATAAGGAAGATTGTTAATCCTTGTTCGGATGGCAAAAGGCGGTTTCTGGGGGGGATTTGGCAGGGAATTTTTTTATATAAGACCAGGGTGTTTTTGTCCCAAAGGCGGCTTAGCGGAGGAAAATTGTTCTGTGGTAGCAATAACTACCAGAGGTGCTCTTCATGAGAGAAACGAAGCAGCCGGCAACTGTTTGCCGGCTACATCATGTTTTTTTTCGTCTTCGTCTTGCCGTGCGATTCCCCTTAATTAGCCAAACCGTCAACGAATAGGCGTGTAGCGGAGCAGGACGACGCCTGAGCCGAAGGATTTGGTCCCGGTCAGCTTGAGATTCAGTCGATCACTTACTCCAC
The DNA here is from genome assembly GCF_003362805.1 of Neobacillus piezotolerans. Lineage (GTDB taxonomy): Bacteria > Bacillota > Bacilli > Bacillales > Cytobacillaceae > Bacillus_D > Bacillus_D piezotolerans. The sequence goes on along the minus strand of NZ_QNQT01000001.1, from coordinate 765,705 downwards.
CTAACAATTTGGGGCCTCGTCCGGCAACGATTGGCTGTACAAGGAAGTGGTACTCATCCACCAAGCCTAGTTGTGCGAGGGTGGAACCGAGGCCGGGACCTCCGTTAACGACCAGGTTCTTCCCTTCTGTCTTAAGCTTCGGCACCTCCTCGGAAACTGGCCCTTTCAACAAGAAAGAGTTCTGCCACGACACGTGATCCAGCGTCCGCGAGAATACGTACTTGGGTTTCCGATCGAGCTTGCGTGCGAAGTCGACCATGAATTGCGGTCCGTCCCCGCTTCTGGCTATGGCTGGCCAGAAACCCTCCATCAACTGGTAGATTTCACGTCCAAAAAGCATACCATCGGACTGGTCAATCAAATCCGCTGTATACTGGTGTAGCTCCTCATCCGCAATCACCTGCGTGTGGTCACAGCAACCGTCCAGTGTCACATTCATCATCAGGATAATACGTCCCATATCTAAGCCTCCTTATCTCTGCATTTTATCATCCAAAAGCAGGCTCGGTTTCTCATGGATTGCTAATGCTCACAGTCCGGGCCTGATTGAATTCCAACGGAACCAGGTCAAGTAGAGTTGCAACTACCAACCTCGTGGCCAAAGAAAACTCTTATCCTGAAATAAAAAAGCGCCCATTCTGAAATGAGCGCTTTTGAGTGTTATTTTGTTTGCTTGTTCATTGCTGCCATCATTTGGTTGATTTTCTTCTGGGACGGTTTCATGCCCATTTGCATCATCATAACTTTCAGCATTTGTTCGTTGATTGGCGGGTTTTTCTTTAGATAATCCATCATGTACTTGCGTGTTATAAAAAATCCGATTGCGACGCCGGCTACAAGGGCCAGAACGGCAATAAGGATTACATAACCAGTACTCACCATACCATATTTCCTCCTTCATGTTGTCCTGCTAATACAGTGTAATTTACCAAGCGTAATTATACAATAGTTCGTGGGCTTTAGACAAATTTTCTTTCCTTAATTGGTTTCAGCCACCCATATTTATCATTTTCCAAATCAATCGCCAGAAACGAAGCTTCGCATTTACGGAGGACTTCAAAGAATGCCGTTTCCGCCTCGTATCCGCCTTCCGCCTCGATTACGATAAAGTTTTCCTTCACCGAGAGGTCAGCCATGCTTGTCCGATTGTTCAGTTCAATTGTATAAAGGCCATTTTCCGCTTTGAGGCTATTCGACTTCTCCAGCTTCTTGTGGAGCAGCTGATGAATCCGCAGCACGGGCAGCGGTTTTGTGATATAGCTGATTTGCTTGTCTGTTATTTGCTTCAGTTCACCGACAGCCTGCCTATTTTCCTTAAATAAATGAAAAAATATGCGCTCTCTTCCGAAGTAATGGGAGGCAAACTCGTCTTCAATTAAATAGAGCTGGTACTTTCTCATTCCATTCTCTCCCTGCTTCAATTCCATTCTCCTTTTACCTTGTAACGGAGGAAAAGCGAATCTTGATCATTTACGGTGGCTGGTTTGTCGGTATCCCCTTTTGCAATCACTTTTTCAAAAATAACCTGGACAGAGCTTATTATTTCGATTATTGTGAAATTTTGCCTTGTCTTTCATTATACTATTTTAAGGCCGGGCTGTCACGGGTTAGAGGGATACTCCTTAACAAAGAATTTACAAAACGATTCTTATGTAAAAGGCCGGGCAAATTTCTGCCCGGCCTTCGAAGTAACTCTATTATTTTCCAAGAAGGTCTTTTACCTTGGAAACAACATTCTCAACACTGAATCCATATTCTTTCATGACCAGTTCACCTGGAGCCGATGCACCGAATGTATCGATTGCGAGTACTTCGCCTTCGTCGCCAGTGTAGCGGTGCCAGCCAAGGGATGCGCCCATTTCGATTCCAAGGCGCTTCTTAACCGACTTCGGAATAACCGATTCCTTGTATTCCTTTGATTGCTTTTCAAATCGATCCCATGACGGCATGCTTACTACCGATACTTCAATGCCTTCCTTGGCGAGTTCTTCCTGAGCTTTCACAGCAAGACCAACCTCGGAGCCTGAAGCAAGGAGAAGAGCGTCCGGAGTTTCCTTCGAGGAAGGAGATACCACATAGGCACCTTTCTTAACGCCTTCATAAGCATTTTCATCCGTACCTTTGATGGTCGGCAGGTTTTGCCTTGTCAGGACAAGGGCGGTTGGGATGTCTCTTGATTCAATAGCGAGCTTCCAAGCTGCGGTTGTCTCATTTCCATCAGCCGGACGGACGACGGAAAGGTTCGGCATCGCCCTTAGAGCCGCAAGTTGTTCAACTGGCTCGTGGGTAGGGCCGTCCTCGCCGACCGCGATGCTGTCATGCGTGAACACGTACGTTACTGGAAGCCCCATCAAAGCAGCAAGCCTGATTGCCGGGCGGAGATAATCGGAAAACACAAAGAATGTTCCAGCGAATACCTTTAAGCCGCCGTGCAGTGCCATACCATTAAGCGCCGCGCCCATCGCGAATTCCCTTACGCCGAACCAAATGTTGCGGCCTTCGTAGGAATTCGGCAGGAAGTCACCCGCATTTTTAATCAACGTTTTGTTTGAACCTGCAAGGTCAGCGGATCCGCCGAAGAAAGTCGGCAGGTTTTTGGCGATTGCATTAATCGCTTCTCCTGATGACGCCCTGCTCGCAAGGCTTTTTCCTTCACTGTATACAGGAAGGTCCTTGTCCCATCCTTCTGGAAGCTCGCCTTTAAGAGCTTGTTCCAGCTGGCTGCCAAGCTCAGGATAATCTTTTTTGTATTTCTCGAACTGGCTGTTCCATTCCGCTTCTTTTTTCTCGCCGTTTTCCTCGATCATGTTGCGGAAGTGGGAATAAACTTCGTCCGGCACATGGAAATCTTCTTCAAATGTCCATTTATACGCTTCTTTTGTCAGCTTCAGTTCATCCATTCCTAGCGGAGCGCCATGGACATCGGACTTTCCGGAAAGGTTCGGGGAGCCGTATCCGATGATTGTTTTTACCTCGATCATTGTTGGGCGATCAAGATCGCTTCTCGCTTCTTCGAGCGCCTTCGCAACCTCATTGAGGTCGTTTCCGTCTTCCACACGGATGTATTGCCAGCCGTAAGCAAGGAAACGGTCTTTAACGCTTTCAGAGAAAGACTGGTGAAGTTCGCCATCTAAAGAGATGTCGTTGGAGTCGTAAAGCACGACAAGCCGTCCGAGTTTCAGATGGCCGGCAAGTGAAGCTGCTTCCGCAGAAACGCCTTCCATCAAATCACCATCTCCACAGATGCTGTATGTAAAGTGGTTTACGAGCTCGTAGTTATCCTTATTGTATGTCGCAGCCAAATGGCGCTCTGCCATTGCCATACCAACCGCCATCGCGATACCCTGTCCAAGAGGGCCGGTTGTCGCTTCTACGCCTTCAGTGTGGCCGTATTCAGGGTGTCCAGGTGTTTTGGAGCCCCACTGGCGGAATTGTTTAATATCGTCCATTGTCACATTGTACCCAGAAAGGTGGAGCAGGCTGTAAAGCAGCATGGAGCCATGGCCCGCGGAAAGTACGAAACGGTCACGATTAAACCAGTTCGGATTTTTGGGGTTATGGTTCATGAAACGGGTCCATAGCGTATAGGCCATAGGTGCGGCGCCCATCGGCATTCCCGGATGCCCGGAGTTGGCCTTTTCGATTGCATCGATTGACAGCGTCCTGATTGAGGTAACGGACAAATCATCAATTTTATCAAACATATATAACATCCTTTCGTCATCAGTTTCCTACCTTCTTAATATTAAAGCTCTCATGTGAATTATTCAACAAATCGCCCTGTATGAAGGCGCTACCATATAAAAATTATTTTTCAGCTGGAAAAAATGCTTAAATAAGCGCTGAAATAAGGATATTTTAGGATAAAAAAAGCAAACAGGCATCCCATTTTAGTGGAGATGCCTGTTATTTTTTCTTGCTTTGATTTTTTCCGGAGTGACATCGTTCCCCTCCGGGTCGATAATGGTCGTGTTGGTCAATGTATCCAGCATGGAAGAGCGGAAAACCTGCAGGTATTCCTTCCGCAGCGAGGTTTGCTCTTTGGCTTCTGCATCTGTCAATCCGACCGACTTCGATTTCCTGGCCAATTCATTAATCCGGGCCATTTTTTCTTTAGATAGCATGGTACTCCCTCTTTCGGTTAGACTACCATGCATGATACTAAAAAATACAGTCCTTTACAAGGATGAGGTCTTTTCTGAATCCATCGCTTCCCTGTACCTTCGGTGGACAGTCGCTTTTGAAACATCGTATCCGAACCCCCTGAGTGTCGCGGCGATTTCGGAGAAGGTAAGGCCGTTGGCTTTCAGGCGGATGATTTCATTTACAGGGACCTCGATCCTTTCACGGCCCGGGCTTTCGTTAAGGTTCTTGAGATTTTGCTGAGGCTTATATCCTTTTTCAACAGCCCTTTTCATTCCACGCTTTATCTTAATGTTGTGAAGTTTTCGCTGATATTCCTCGACCATAACGACAATATTCAGGATCATTGAATCCGATTCAGACAGTTCGAGTTCACCATCATGCGCGACGCTGTATAACTTGATGCCATTCTTTGATAAAACATGGAGGATGGCTATCTTCGCGTTCCCCCTGCCAAGCCTTGTTTCGTCCTGGATAAGAACAGCATCGATTTCCCCTTCCTTTATAAGTGCGAGCAATTCAAGTAGCCCCTCCCTTTCAAGGGAGTAGCCGCTTGCCTGTTCCCGGTAAACCACAGCCGTCTCGAATCGCCGTCTTTTTGCAAGGGCGAGCAGTTCCTCTTCCTGCCTCGCGAGTGAAGTTTCCTGGGCTTCCTTATCTGTGCTGACTCGGCAATAAATCGCTGCCCGGATGCCCTTGTTCCCCATACTTACTCATCCCCTCCGGCGCTGGCGAGCTGCTGGCCCCCGCTAATGGTTAGCTTTTTTACAGGGACGATGATTTTATCCCCCGGATAAATTGTGTCGCTCGCTAGCCCATTGTTTTTCTTTACCCAGTTTATAATATCAGAACGGTCCATCGAATGGCGTTCGGCAAGTTCCCCGGCGACAGCCCAAAGGGAATCGCCTTCTTTAACTGTTATGGTCATATATGTATTTTCGTTGGCTGGTTCACTCAAATACGAAACCAGGCCCGCGCACAGGCAGCTGAACAAAATGAATAAAACGGCGTAAGAATTGTTTTTCAAAAACTTTTTCATTGGACGCACCCCTTAGGAATGTATGTTCGGTTTATTTGATTTAATTATAAGCCGAACATTTGTTTGATGTCAACACGAAACTCGAACTTATGTTTGTATATTTGTCCAGGCCATGCTATAATAAGGTAACATTCCCAGAAGAGGTGTATCCATTTATGGCTAAAATATCTAAGAGGCAGCAGGAAATCCTGGATTTCATTAAAGGTGAAGTAAAAAGAAAGGGCTATCCGCCGTCCGTCCGTGAAATCGGAGAAGCAGTCGGGCTTGCCTCAAGCTCGACAGTACATGGCCACCTTGAACGGCTGGAATTGAAGGGCCTGATAAGAAGGGACCCAACAAAGCCCAGGGCGATTGAAATTCTCGAGGCCGATGAAGCTTACATTCCGAAGGTCAGGGTCGTCAATGTTCCCGTCGTCGGGCGCGTTACCGCCGGCCAGCCAATCACAGCTGTCGAGAATGTCGAGGAGTACTTCCCTCTTCCCGAAACGATGGTCCCATCGGACGAGCAGGTTTTCATGCTTGAAATCATGGGGGAAAGTATGATCGAGGCGGGCATCCTGGATGGGGACTATGTCATTGTAAAGCAGCAAAAGACCGCCAATAACGGGGATATTGTCGTCGCGATGACAGAAGAGGACGAAGCCACGTGTAAGAGGTTTTATAAAGAAAAAGATTATATCCGCCTCCAGCCGGAAAACCCTGCAATGGAACCAATCATCCTTCGGGAAGTTTCCATTTTGGGAAAGGTAATCGGCGTTTACAGGAGCATCCATTAAAAAAACAGGCTATTTTGGTTAGCCTGTTTTTTCTTTGCTTCTATTATGTTTATTGCTCTGTCTGTGCTTCCCTTTCCTGGGCACGCTCATCATACCAGAGCTTCGCATGGGTAAGGATTGAGAAAACAAGGAAGAAATTCATTGCCCAAACACTGACAAATGGGCTGATGCCACCAAACTCGATTGTTGTATACCCCTTTAGAATCATCACAAGATAGGATTCAATAAAAACCAATACGAACCCAGCCGCACCCGCGATCGCCATTCTAATCATGCTGATACCCCCCTAGTTTCGGAAATTCAAAAGTTTGTCACTTTGTTTTTACAGCTTTGTGAACATAAACAACATACCAACATTTTTAACCTGGAATCTGTTATTTTAAAAGTACAGAAAGACACCAACAGCAATCTTCACAAAAAACAAGTCACCATGAGATTGCTTAGACAAACATCACTTTTACACCTAGATCTCAGCAAGAAATGGCAGCCTTGATGCATCAGGTAATCAATCTCTCATCCGGAATCGACGGGGAGTTCACCAAGATGCACCCACGAACGGCATCCAGATACAGACAATTTCAGCTTAGAAGCACCAAAGAATTAGCAGCATGAGACATACGATTTCAGCTAAGAAACTGCTAAGAATTGTCAACAAGACACACACAAATTCAGCCTAGAAACTGCAAAGAATCTTCATCAAGATACACAGGGTTTCAGCTTAGAAACACCAACGAATCGCAGCATAAGAGACAAACACCGCCATCTGCATCAAGAGGCAACAAGAACCTGCATCTCAGAGACAGCTATGCGAAGAAACACACCAGACCAGCTGGCAGTTTTCGCAACCGCCTGCCAGCTGTGCCCGCTTAACCGCATTGAAAAATGCTGTATATACCCCAAAATGGCCGCCCACCCCCTTGGCGGCTATTTGCTGTTGTATTACCTCTATTATATACCATCCTTTGCCGGATAGTCATAATGAAAATTCACTATTTTGTCACATTTTTAAAATAGTCACTGACGTGGAATTATTGTTTTAATTAAAGGCCTAATACATACTCCCTAGCTTCATCCTTGAAAAATAGCAGCCAGTTCTATAAAGCTGAAAATCGGTTTCCATTCATTACATGAATTTGCGGCTTAGGAAATAAATCTTTTTTGAGTTAGGGTAATTTAAATCCAGTTTCGGGCAATATCTTGGAATGGATACTGCAAAAAAATCTCTTTTACTGAAATACCGCCTCCCTTCGAGCAGAGTCCTCAACTCCTTCGCACGGGATTTTATATAAATTTTTGCTGAATAATTTCTCCTTTGATAACAAACAATAAAGGCAATTACGAAAGGAGGAAACAAATATGTTTAAAAAAATTCTGTATTCATTTTTTGCCCTTTTAGTTACTATTATGATTTTGGGAAATTCCACTGGATTTGCTCAAAATTCAATTACAAACCTTTTCAAAACTACTGAAAGTGCACAAGACAACAATAACGGTGATGATGATAATGATTGGGGATGGATCGGGTTAATTGGTCTAGCAGGTCTTTTAGGATTGAGAAGGAACGATAGGAATAATAGATAGTCAACAATCCATTAGCCCTCCTCGAACAAGATTTTATACAAACATAAACATTTACGGTTTGTATTGTTATTCTAGTGATGGTCTTACATATCCCGTGAGCGTTTTTGGATCCCATCCTTAGCTCCCGGGATTTTTACGTTAGCGGCTAATTCGTATACTGCATACATATCCGTGTACAATCTATCTAGTTCATTGTTAAAAAGGTTAGCCTTAACAAGTGTTTAGTCACATGTTACAGAAGATGAAGTTCGCATCCATAGGTAAATACGAGGAATATCGATTCGTTCAGGAAATTCCGGGGATATTCCGGGGAAGTATAACAATCAAGACGAAAAAGAAAAATTGCCCTAAAAAAGAAAACCCTTGAAGCTAATAGCCTCGAGGGTTTTACCAATTAGTACGTGCTCATATACTGCTCGCGTTCCCAAGGATGTACTTGGGTACGGAACATATCCCATTCGATTTCCTTCGCTTCTAGGAAGTGTTCAACGATATGCTCGCCCAGCGCTGACAGGATTACATCGTCAGTTTTCAACAGATCAAGCGCCTGTGCAAGTGTAGCAGGCAGGTCTGCGATTCCTTCTTCGATTCGCTCTTCCTTCGTCATCACGTAAATGTTGCGGTCAACTGCCGCTGGCGGCGTCAGTTTGTTCTTGATGCCGTCAAGACCGGCCTTCAAGAGGACAGCCATTGCCAAGTATGGATTGGCCGAAGGATCGACGCTCCGTACCTCAACTCGTGTGCTCATTCCGCGTGAAGCAGGAATACGGATAAGAGGTGACCTGTTTTTCGCCGACCATGCAACATAACAAGGCGCTTCATAGCCAGGGACCAGACGCTTATAAGAGTTGACAGTCGGGTTTGTGACTGCAGTAAAGTTTATTGAGTGCTTCAGGATACCAGCGATGAAATGGAACGCATTTTCGCTCAGATCCAACTTGGCGCCTTTTTCATAAAACACGTTTTCGTTCCCTTTGAAGAGGGACAGGTTGCAGTGCATGCCGGAACCGCTCACGCCGAACAACGGCTTAGGCATGAACGTTGCATGCAGGCCATGCTTCCTGGCGATTGTTTTAACAACGAGTTTGAATGTTTGGATATTATCGCATGCTGTGATGGCATCCGCGTATTTAAAATCGATTTCGTGCTGGCCCGCCGCGGTTTCATGGTGGGAAGCTTCGATTTCAAAGCCCATTTCTTCAAGCTCAAGAACGATATCACGGCGGCAGTTTTCGCCAAGATCGGTAGGAGCGAGGTCAAAATAGCCGCCGCTGTCATTCAGTTCAAGAGTCGGTTGGCCATTCTCGTCAAGCTTGAACAGGAAAAATTCCGGTTCCGGCCCAATGTTAAAGGTCGTGAAGCCGAGTTCTTCCATTTCTTTAAGAATTCGTTTCAAATTGTTGCGCGGGTCGCCGCCGAATGGCGTTCCATCAGCGTTATGGATGTCGCAAATAAGGCGTGCTACCTTCCCTTTTTCGGCTGTCCACGGGAAAATGACCCATGTATCAGGATCAGGGAATAAATACATATCGGATTCCTCAATCCGGACGAAGCCCTCGATTGAGGAACCGTCGAACATCATTTTATTGTCAAGCGCCTTCCCAAGCTGGGAGATTGGGATTTCCACGTTTTTGATTGTCCCGAGTATGTCCGTGAATTGGAGACGGACAAATTTTACATTTTCCTCTTTCGCCATTTTTTCGATGTCTTCACGTGTGTACCTTGCCAAGTTGTTTCCTCCTTTAATTATAGCAACGGATTAATTGAAAAATCGGGACATATCGCCTTGCCTTAAGGTCGAACGGTTGAACCGCCCGGCATGGAGCAATTCATTGCGAAGCATCTTCCTTAATTCAACTTCCGTTAATTCCTTTTTCGGTTTCTTTTGCTTATCGGATTCAGGCTGCCCTTCCGCCTGGTTGACGAGGAACAGTTCCCTGATGCCAGCCATATTGACTCCCTTGTCAATCAGATCCTTAATTTCAAGGAGCCTGTCAATATCGTTCAAACTGAACATTCGCCTATTTCCTTCAGTCCGCGCGGGAGAAATCAGTTGATGTTCTTCATAATAGCGGATTTGCCTAGCGGTCAAATCAGTTAACTGCATCACAATTCCAATTGGAAACAGCGGCATGGAGCGGCGAATCTTGCTTCCCCCCATGATTTCTCCTCCTTATCGTGACTTACAAACTGAATTATATTTGAATGTCAGTTCACCTGTCAAGTTCATGTTAGGTTTCCTCACATGATTTTTCGAAATAATTTTTTCTCATTCAAAAAATTCAAGAAACCAGTGCTGGAACGCTATTCTCCTTTTCCTTTTTCGGACGGGACATCTTAAAAAAGATTCCGACCGAAACCGAAATAAGAGTTCCGGAAAGAATACATAAACTTAAATAGCCCATACCTTCACCTAGATGGGAAACAATCCTCATGCTTGCAAACCCAGCAGCGCCTATTCCGACAGTCGAGGCCATAAATCCAATGCTGTTCGTTAATCCCCTGCTCGTCGCTGGGATTCTTTCCATCAAAATCTTTGACTGGATTGGCATCATCGCATAGAACAAGGCCCTGAAACAGATGATGACCGCGACGGTTATCCACATATTCGTTGAAAGACCCAGAACCAGAAGGCACGGAATTGCTACGGCCTGATACATTAGTATGATTCGGTTCTCCCCTACCCTCCTTGTAATGAACGGATTCACAAAAATCATCACTACGGTAAAGAGAGTGGCTGATGAAAATATAAAACTGATCGTCCCGGCCGATAAGGCGAAGCGAGCCAAAAGGAATAAATTGATAAAAGGCAGGGTAAGCCCTACGCCGGTACCCTCGAATAGCTTCACAAGACCGTAAATCCACATATGCGGAGAGGTTGCTTTCCTTTTTTGCCCCACGGTCGCTTCTGTCCCTTTAGGCTTATTCCCTATTTTCTCTCTTTTAATAGCTAAAAGCGGAATTATGCTAATAAAAATGATTGCTGCGGCGGAAAACAGCACCAACTTAAAGATGATCACAGGCGGCAAAGAGTAGTATTTTTTAAAAAAGTCTGCCGATGCGCCCGCCCTGAATGTCCCAAGGAACATGAACAAATTTCCCGTCCCGTATGCGATACTGAAAAGCTTCGCCCGCCCTTCCGAATTTGAATGCTCTGTCAAAAGCGGAACGAACATCACATTCGTCAATGCCTGCCCCACTCCGGTCACCACAGTAAAAAGGTACAGGGACATCATCGATTGAGCAGACACACTACCAAATATTCCCCCTGATAAAATAATAATACCCAGCAGCAAAACACGCCTCGGGCCAATCATGTCAGAAAGCATGCCGGAAACGATTGAAAACGCGCCGTAAAAGAGATAGCTTATCCCCACCAGGCTGCCTATCGTGCGAATTGAATACACTTCGTTTAAATAAAGGTTAAAAAGGACTGTATACACACTTAGCCCAAGACAAAACAAAATATTCCATAGTAAAATGTATCTAACAGAAACTTGGAATTTTTCTTTGTAAAAGTAATACAAAAAAGCACCTCAGACCAAACCTAACCGGGTGGGTTTTGAAGTGCGAAATTGAAATTTACATTAATATTTACCTATTAAATCCAAAAGAAATAGCAGATGTTTTGGAAAGTAAATTAGCGTAAAAAACGGTTGGAGCTATTCTGATCATTTTTTACATAATTTAGCATTAGCTGAGTTAGTTTAAGTCTAATTCTTCACATTCACAATTATCTATCTGATTATCTTTTGTTTCGTAAAACAGTTATAAACCCATTCAAAATATTGTGGCTTACAGCAAAACCTTTACGTTTATAAAATTCTAATGCATCATTACCATTTGAAACAAAAATAAAATAATCCTCTATATCATCAAATTGGTTCAACCATTTCATTGACATATCAAAGAGAACTGAACCAATTCCATATTTTCTATATTCTTCTTTTATATAAAACTGAGATAAACACCCTACATTGTTTCTATTCACTGAAGAAAGGTCAAAAAAAGTTGCGAAATCATTTGAGTAGGCTTCCTTAGGAGAGATATTTGAATAAACATAACCCACCATTTTGGCACCATCTCTTACAACCACGATTTGATTGTCTATAGCACTTTTTATAGAAGGAAGCATCCTTGTCTCAAAATTCATGTCATCAAACAATTCAGGGGTAATTTTTGCCTTTGATTTTTGAAAAACCATAAGTTCATTACACAACTCTTTACAAAAGTAAGCTTTTTCAATCGGTAAAATTTCATATTTTATATTCATCTTTTATTTCACACCTTTTGATATCATACTAATAATTATAATCCTTCCTTATCTAACAATTCAGCTTTGTTGGTTTAATAACTTTTAAAAAAGTGCATTAATCCTTCGTGAATCAACGCACCCGTTTGTGAAGAAGAGTGTTAATAAAAATAGAGTGGAAAAATAAACCTACTGGTATTTTGGTCGGTTCTTCTAATTGGTTATTTAATATACTGAAAAACATTATCTTCTTCTTTAATAACTGTATACTTTCCTAAAGCACCTTTTAGCTCTATTTTTAAAAAGTAATTTGATCCAGGAACACTAAAATAATTTTTTTCAATCTCTACAGAAGTTGATCTTCTTGACGTCCTCCCGCTATGTGAACGCATTGAAATAGATTTGGTATGACCATTTTCCGTAACCTCAATAGCAAATTCAGTACACTCAGAATCCTTACATTCAATACCGTATCTTTCTTCCATAAATGCTACAAAATCATTAATTGTAGGTTTTGAATTAGTGACCCAAGAATAACCCATAAAGCTAATAACTAAAAGCAAAGTAACGATTCCCCCCACAATATAAAAGGTCCGTGATTTCTTCCTTTTAAAAACGTTCATTTTTCCCCCCCAAAAAAATAGTATTAAAACCAAATAAAAGGTTATTCCTTGTCAAACTAAACTCCCTCAATAAGAAAAGTAGTTATTGAGTGTTAGTCAATAAGGATAAAGGTATTTTCCAAACCCATCATATACTTTAAGTTTTTATCTAAAGCATATTGATTTGGAAAATCCTTTTCCAACACACACAATATATTCCCCGCTTCTCCTAGTGATAAATTAGTTAGCTGTAAAAAATTCTCATTGCCGTATATAAATGAAACTAAGTATTCATAGTAATCATCTTTTTTCTCCTCAATATTTAAACCAACATTGTACAATCTAACCCTTGTACCTGCCCATACCTTATATTCGTCATTAATGGTTGCTAAAGGAATCAACTTAGAACTTTCCATTTGATACCTCTCAATATAGTTGAACTTAAATAAACCTGCTCCGTTTGCTTAATAAAGAAATTCAACAAAAAGGCGGCTATTCCTTCATGGTTTAACACACCTGTTACAGTAAGCAATAGGAAGCGACTGTCTAGTTGAACAACCACTTCTGCTAGCTCGATATGATAAATAGCAACTTCTTCAACTTGTGATAGTAGCAATTTTTATTACTTCTTTAGATTTGATACTTCATGGTTAATAACTTCCTTTATTTCATCGTTTCCAATTGCTCCATTATGGAATGTATTAGAATCGCCCCAATAAAGTTGCCTAAATGAAACGCCATTATTAAGTTCAATCTCCAAAAATATACGATTGCCTTCTAACTTGCCTACATCAATCAATGACTGTACATCTTCTAATTTTAACTCATAAAATTCGGTTAGGAACTTATCCTTGGAAGACTGTGAGAAAGTATGCATTCTTTTTCCATCATCGGTACTTTCAATATAGATGTTCTTCACCAACTTATCCATAGGGTAAAGTTCTCCTGCAGTTTTCGCCTTTTTATTTGTGTTGGCTACATATACAACATCATTTGCAGCAACAATCAAGGAAGTTGGATATCCTTTTATTTCATAAATGGTTGTTCCTTCTTTTAAATATGCCGCATCACCATTTTGCATCTTGTGATTACTACATGCATTGTCCGCCATTTTATATGTCACTTTACCAAGTTCTCTACCTTTTTCAATCGTTATAGGAAGATTTTCATCCGCTGGCTCTGGAAAATGATGCTCGTATTTTATATCATCAATCATCAACATATCCACCCATTCAATTTCTGCATCAGGACACCCTTTAAGAGAAGTGAAGTTACTGCAAGAAGATAGCAGCAAAGCGAATATTGAAATTAATATCATATTCTTAAAAATAGTCATCATAACACCCCCTAGTTATTAGGCTCTTATCTCAAAAATAAGTTGCATATATCGGTTGGTATTCTATCAATTTAAATTTATACGTTCTTACACTTACCTCCCTTTAGAACAAAAAGGAATTCAACAAACAGAGCTGAAGATTAATTACAGACTAACAACCCCTCTTTTGTTGTTCGAAATCTATTTTTTGCTAACGCTAAGCTTTTTGTAGTAGTCATCTACAATCGGATATATATCTGGGACCGACTGGTAATAAATGTTATCAATTTTACTTAATGTAAATTTAAATTCTTTTTTACCATCAAAAAGACTAATACCATACCGCCATCCTTTACGTTTTTCTTGATTGTCTTCTTGAGTAAATTCGATATTTTTTATTAGAGAAAGAAATTCATTTATTTGCTCCTGCTCAGTTATAGATTCTGAGTTTCCAGTTGTACCATCTTGAATAATTATTTTATCTACATTTTCAACTTTTTCAGCCATATAAAATTCTTCTAATGTTTGTGTTTTCGTACCAGTTGTTTGTGTTTCCTTACCAGCACAAGCAGACAGCATAAATAGATTGCCCAACAATAAAATTAGAAAAAAATATTTCCTCATAAGACCACCTCCAAAAAACACTCTGGTGATTATTAGACGTATTAGCATGAAGAATATCGCAGTATTCTTTTTGAAAATTACTGCCGATTTATTTCAACAAGAAAAAAGCATTCCTTGAAAAAAGAATGCCGATTTTTAAGTAAGACTTATTAAATTACATTTATATATACTTTTCTTACCAGTGCACTTGAAGTTTATTACCATTTAAATCAAAAAAGTGGAAATAGGCATGTCCATTATCCTCTTTTATATTCTCAACCTTAACACCATTTTCAATAAGGTGTGTATGAAATTTAGATAATTCTGGACTGGTAAAACCAATGCTAAACGCTGGGACATTACCAATTGTAAAATGTGCAAATGTATCATCATCAGTAGGTACTAGGATAAGTAAAAAAGGGCCATCATTAACTTTTATAATGGCAAATGGATCCTCAGTAATGGTTAATAATTGAAGCCCTAATATATCTCTATACCATTGTGCAGACTGCTCTAAATCTTTTACGGGAATTCTAATATAATGTACTGCTTCAATAAATGATTTACTCATAAAATATCTCTCCTATTTAGAATGGTATATCAAGTAATTCCCTTTTTATATCCCTTTCTCCTTCCGATTCATTGAACTAACCTTCACGTTACTTCAAAAAGAAAGCGATCCTCCACTATTGAAGAATCACTTTAGGTAGTTACAAAGGATTATTAAAATCCTCCGGTGTCTTTATAATCGCCCATTATATAATTTGAACTATCCCCTGGCTTAGCGTTTGGATTGGTTGGAATATGAGGGTTATTATTGTTTTTCTTTCGTTTCAAGTCGATTATTAATGCAAATCCCAAAATGCCGAGAATTAGAATAATAAAAAACCAAATTACAGCCAAATAAAAACACCCCTCTCCCTTACATTATATTCCATAAGGTGAATTACAGCCATTTTTATTTTATCCTTATTACAGGAATGCCGACCGTTTGTTCAATAAGGATTTCAGCAAAAAGGGCGGTTAATCCTCCCTGGATCAGTCGAATAGAAGGGAGCGACCAAGGCTCGGCCGCACTCGTACCAGTTAGTTGTATATTCAACCACTTAACTTGCTGTTGTGTTACCTCTAAACTTCAAAAAAGTTTTTACCACTAGTGCAAGGGCAATCAACAAATTAATAAAACTTGCAACAAAAAAACCAATTGCATAGCTAGGAATATTTGCTTCTGGCACTCGGTCATTTATTTCTAATCCTAAAAAGTATACTCCAATGCCATCACCATCCACATTTGTACCAAGAGACCATAAATCTAATCCTTTATTGACCATCAAAACGGTAATGAAAGCAAGAAAAATAAAAACGATCCAACGAAAAATAGCATTCATTTTATTTCCCTCCTTATTTTTTAAACTGCACCGTTTGTTGAATAAGGACTTCTACAAAAAAAGCGGAAATCCTTCCAGGATAACCGCTACCATTTTGTTGAAGTATATTTTTTACAACCTTCTTTTAGAAAAGGAATGAGCATTATACGTCCCTACATATTATTATTTTTTGGATCTCATAAGTACTCCGTTTTTCCATTCCCGGACAGGCTTCAATTAGCTAACTCATGACTTCTTGTTTACATATTTCTCTTTTCAAGCCTCTTAGCACCTTAAACACCCCGTTGTAAAAAGTGCACAAGTGTTGGTCAACTAAACTGCCACCTTCTAACAATAAGCAAAAAAGACCGCCGCAGCAATCCATTTTGAACTCTTTCCCCTAGCTGCATCCAATTATTTGAAAGTAACCGTTACGGAATAACCTTGGATTTCAAAAATATCTTGGAGGGCAAGTCTGGCATTCATTTCAGCTTCTGTCAAAAGACCATTCTGCCTGGCTTCCTTTTCCATTTTTTGTTTAGCAATATCTTCTAGTTTGAACCCTTCATCCCAATTTGGTTCACTGCGAAACAAGCCTTCATCAGAAAACTTTAAAATGTTCTTTGAGTCGATAGATGGAGCTTGGACAAAGGTGGCAGGCGGCAAGGTGATATGGATCGTCTTCTTTTTGGTATCCAAAGCAATGTCCTTTTTAGTCAAATTCTTTAAGTCAACACCTGCAGTCACTTCTCCAGGAACGACCATAAATAACGTCCTTTTTGACCCGGGAATATCTAAACCAAAAGGAATGTCTTTGCCAAATAATTTATTATCTTTATCAGATAAGGTTGTTTCCATATGTGCTCTTGCTGTTGCCAATGTAGCTAATTTTTCAATCCTCTTAATGACAGTTGCACTTTTTAATGTTTCTTCTTTTTGTAAATAAGCATACCCTGCTAATAAAATGACTAGACTAACGGCAATCCCTATTAAACTTGGCAAAACCGAAGATCTCACCGATTGTACTTTTTGCTGCCGTTGAACAGCTCTAGCTGGTTGCAGTGCTATAGTGGCAGCTGTTTCATTTTGAGTTTGCTTAAGCTGATTAGCAATATAATCCAAATCACTTTTTGAAATTTTGCCTTCTTCCTTCATACATTACCCTCCATTTTCAACCATATATTTAGTAAAATGCGACTTTGAATCCACAAACCAACAATTTTTCCATAAACCTATTATACTTCTATTCGACATTTTTTGTAATATCTATCGAAATCTTCCAATCATTAACAATTGGCTAATTTCTAAGCTTGCTTGAAGGGAGGTGAATTTTAGAGCTAAAACATCGTTAAATGCACAGAAAACCTTAATATATATACAAAAAATAGCAGTCCAATTCAGTTGCGAATTGGACTGCTCATTTGTGTGCAAATTAAGTTTTTGTACTCGAAAACCGAAACAAAGAGAATTTTCTATACCAATCCTTCTTCAATGAGTCGGTCAAGCGCGAGGCAGATTGCGATTTTCACATGGGAATACGTTAGCCCGCCTTGTACGTATGCGGCATAAGGGGGACGCAGCGGCCCATCGGCGGTAAGCTCGATGCTCGCTCCCTGGATAAATGTGCCCGCCGCCATGATGACGTCATCTTCGTATCCAGGCATATACGCGGGATATGCCGTTACATACGAGTTCACCGGGGAGGCAAACTGGATTGCCTGGCAGAACGAAACCATCTTCTGGCGGTCGTTGAATTCGACAGCCTGGATGAGATCTGTCCTTTTTTCGTCCCATCTCGGAAAGGATTTCATCCCGAACCGTTCAAGCATCGCCGCCGTAAAAACAGCGCCTTTCAGCGCCTGGCCCACAACATGCGGAGCGAGGAAAAATCCCTGGTACATTTCCTGGAGGCTGTAAAGCGAGGCGCCAGCTTCGGCCCCGATTCCCGGTGATGTCATCCGGTATGAGCATGCGTCGACATATTCCTGCTTGCCAACGATATAGCCGCCTGTTTTGGCAATTCCGCCCCCTGGGTTTTTTATGAGGGAGCCAGCCATCAAGTCGGCGCCTGCGTGGCATGGCTCTTCCAATTCAACAAACTCGCCATAGCAGTTATCGACAAAGACAACAACGTCCGGCTTGATTTCTTTTACAATCCTGATCATTTCGCCAATTTCGGCAACTGTAAAGGATGGCCTGGTCGCATATCCCTTGGACCGCTGGATACCGATCATTTTCGTATTCGGATTAATCGATGCGGCGACACCACCCCAGTCGATGCCGCCTTCTTCCGTCAATGAAACGCTATTGTACGATATCCCGAATTCCTTTAGCGACCCGTTCCCAGTTCCACGGATACCGACAATTTCCTCGAGTGTATCGTACGGTTTTCCGGTTATGTAAAGAAGCTCGTCCCCCGGCCTTAAAATCCCGAACAGGGCAATGGAGATGGCATGGGTGCCTGAAATGATCTGCGGGCGCACAAGCCCTGATTCCGCTCCGAACACCTCAGCATAGATGCTTGCGAGCACATCCCTTCCCGTATCGTCATACCCGTAGCCGGTGCTAGGAATAAAATGCGAATCGCTCACCTTGTGCTTTTGAAAGCTTTGCAGCACCCTGAATTGATTCGCTTCGATCGTTTCATCGATTGCCCTGTGAATAGGGGCGATTTGATTTTCCACCTCCCGCGCGGCCAGGCTTAGTTGTTCACCGTTCTTCAATTGCTTAAACATCATGTTGCTCCAATCTATACTGTGAATTTTTGCAGTTGCCCCGCAACCTGGTGGTCCCTAAGTGTATAGCCTTTGCAACTATACACCTGTTCATTTTCCTGAAAAGATAGCTCCCTAAGGACCGTTTCATTTTTCAGCATGGATAACAGCTTTCCTTCATTCGCGGGTACGAGGACATTATAAGGCTCCATCATCGCGATGGCAGTTTCTTCGATTTTCTTTTTCAATGCGTCGCGGTCCTCTTTGTCAAAAGCCGATATGAACGCTGTCGGAGTATCAGCTGTCGGAACAAAATCCGGATGCTGGATGTCTCGCTTGTTGTAGACCGTCAGCTGCGGGATGTCTTTCACATCAAGCTCTTCAAGCAGCCTATTGACAGTTTTTTCATGGTGGAAATAATCCGGGTTCGACATATCCACAACATGGAGGATCAAATCGGCTTCCCTCACTTCTTCAAGCGTGGAACGGAAAGCCGCGATCAGGGAGGTCGGCAAATCCTGGATGAAGCCAACCGTATCGGTAATCAGGCAAATAAAGCCGCTTGGCAAAATCATTTTCCTCGTCATTGGGTCCAGTGTCGCGAAAAGCTGATTTTCCTCGTAAGAGTCCGCTTCCGACAGCCTGTTGAACAATGTAGATTTCCCGGCATTCGTATAGCCGGCAATCGCGATTTGGAATGCTTTGTTCTTTTTCCGGCGTTCCCGGTACCTATCCCTGTGCTGGACGATGATTGCAAGCTGCTGCTTGATTTCATCGATTCTCCTGCGGATATGCCTCCGGTCCGATTCAAGCTTTGTTTCACCGGGACCCCTTGTGCCGATTCCGCCCCCAAGCCTGGAGAGCTCCGTCCCCTGGCCGGCGAGCCTTGGCAGTATGTATTGCAATTGGGCGAGCTCAACCTGCAGCTTCCCTTCTTTAGAACGGGCCCTCTGGGCGAAGATATCAAGAATCAACTGAGTCCTATCGATTATCCTGGCATCGAGTGCCGGGCCAAGGTTCCGCTTCTGGCTTGGAGAAAGCTCATCATTGAAAATGACAATATCAGCTTCAAGCTGCCCGACAAGCCCCTTCAGCTCCTCCACTTTTCCTTTTCCAATATAGGTTGCGGGGTGAATCCGCTCGCGCTTTTGGACAACTGAAATGAGCACTTCCCCTTTCGCAGTTTCGGTAAGAGATACAAGCTCTTCCATCGAATATTGAAAACGCAGGTCATCATCTGCGGTGGTCTGGCAGCCGACTAGGATAGCTTTTTCTTTTTCCATCTTTACTTCCATGCGCCACACTTCCTTCACCATTATCTTTTTCTTTTCCCCATAATAACAAAACTTTGGCGATTTCTCTATCTTGGTATGCGAGAGGGAATGCATAAAGGGGTTTTTACTAGTCTCTAGGGATAAGGTTTTTGGAAATTGAATGGATGTTCATCATATGGTGTTGAGTGACATTTCAATTGGTTTTTGCATTCGAATGTCACTCAAATGGGGGTTGCGTGACATTTCGTTTGGATTTTTGAATATGAATGTCACTCAAATGGGGGTTGCGTGACATTTCGATTGGTTTTTTGCATTCGAATGTCACTCAAATGGGGGTTGCGTGACATTTTATTTGGATTTTTGCATTCGATTGTCACTCAAATGGGGGTTGCGTGACATTTCATTTGGATTTTTGTATTCGAATGTCACTCAAATGGGGGTTGCGTGACATTTTATTTGGATTTTTGCGTTCAAATGTCACTCAAGTGGGGGTTACGTGACATTCCAATTGAATTTTTGCATTCGAATGTCACTCAAGTGGGGGTTGCGTGACATTCCAATTGGATTTTTGCATTCGAATGTCACTCAAATGGGGGTTGCGTGACATTTCAATTGGATTTTTGCATTCGAATGTCACTCAAATGGGGGTTGCGTGACATTTTATTTGGATTTTTGCATTCGATTGTCACTCAAATGGGGGTTGCGTGACATTTCATTTGGATTTTTGTATTCGAATGTCACTCAAATGGGGGTTGCGTGACATTTTATTTGGATTTTTGCGTTCAAATGTCACTCAAGTGGGGGTTACGTGACATTCCAATTGAATTTTTGCATTCGAATGTCACTCAAGTGGGGGTTGCGTGACATTCCAATTGAATTTTTGCATTCGAATGTCACTCAAATGGGGGTTGCGTGACATTCCGATGGTTTTTTGCATTCGACTGTCACGAAAATGTAGTTTTCATGACATTCCCCGGTTTTTTGTCAGGACGTTGTAACTCATCCATCGTGAAGTGGCGCCTCCCGGGTTCTCTGACCTCCTGGCCGGCATAAAAAAAGAGGCCGCGGCCTCTTTATTCTTTCACGTATTGCATTAATGTTTCAGGATCAAATCCAAGCACCCAGTGCCCGTTGACTTTTGTTTGCGGCACGCCCATTTGTCCGGTTTCGTTCACCAGTTTTTCCGCGGCGGCGCGGTCGTTTTGTACATTCACTTCGTTATAGTCCAATCCTTGAGCCTCAAGGAAGTTTTTCATCATTGTGCAGTACGGTCAAGTGTTGGTGGAGTAAACTGTAATCTCGTTCATTTTTAATGCCTCCTCATCATTTTTATACCCTTGCAGGTATTATGGCCGATTTCCATTTTTGCTGTCAAAGATTCTGCTCTAATCAATCATCTGCAAAAAAGGATACAGTATTGTCATTCCCTTTTTTTACGGTTTTACACAAAAAAAAGACCCCTAAGTGGGTCAAGTTAATCTTCTTCGAAAACAAGGTCGTTGCTTCGGATGGTCATGAGGTCATGACGGTCGTAGCTGTTTTGCATGAGGAGCCTCATTGCCTGGGCGCGGATCGATTTTTCGATGATGTTTCGGATATAGCGGCCATTCGAAAAGCTGTTTGGCGACAGGACCGACCTGATCCAGATCAAATGCTCCCTCAATTTCTTTTCCGCCTCGTGGCTAAGCGAATATTCCCTTTCCTTTACCATCCTCCCGGCAATGTCCATGAGCTGGTCGATTTTATAATCGGGAAAATCGATTACGAGCGGAAACCTGGAATGGAGGCCGGGATTTAGCGACAGGAAGTACTCCATTTCCCTTGAATAGCCCGCGAGGATAAGAATGAATTCATGCTGCTTATCTTCCATATGCTTGACAAGCGTATCGATCGCTTCCTTCCCAAAATCCTTTTCCCCGCCCCTCCCGAGCGAGTAGGCTTCATCAATGAACAGGATCCCGCCCATTGCTTTTTTGACGAGGTCACGTGTCTTCTGTGCGGTATGGCCGATATACTCCCCAACCAAATCCGCCCGCTCCGCCTCGATTAAATGCCCTTTTGAGAGGACATTCATTTTTAAAAAAAGCTTGCCAATCAGCCTTGCGACAGTCGTCTTCCCAGTTCCGGGGTTTCCCTTGAACATCATATGGAGCGCCTGCTTCTTCGCCTTTAGGCCGGCTTCTTCCCTCTTTTTGTTGATATATATCCAGGCATAAATTTCTTTGATCGTTTTTTTCATCTCTTCCATTCCGACAAGTGCGCCGAGCTCTTCTTCGATTTCCTTCAATGCCGCGTGCTCTATTTTCTGTACCGCCTTGGGCAGTGAGGGTTCGTGCTCCCGCATCGGTGCCGGTTTTCGTTTCTGTGTATTCAGAACAATGCTGATTTGGCCATTGTCCTTCATGCGCATCGGCTGGTCCAAAGCATTCACCTCTCAATTGCGATTGCATCTCTCTGTTGCAATGTTCCGGGACCGGGAAGTTACGGGCTCGAAACAATATCCTTCTTACTATCCTATTCGCCCATGGAGAAAACATTTCAGTTTTACAAAAAACAGCATTTCGAATGGGAACGGCCCACAAATTCTCCTAAACCGCCTCCCTTTTCCCGAATTTTAGATAAACTAGAATGACCTCGAAAATGACTAGAATGTTTGAAAAAATAGCTAGAATCATTCGAAAAATGACTTGAATAAAAAAGGTAGAAAAAAATAAACGCCTGGGTAAACCCAGCATTTTGGCAGTTTCTTTTCTTTTTTCTTTTACTAAAGCATCTTTATTTAAACAATCTAAGCCATATAGGATAATCAAATTGTCCATCTGAAATCTGAAAGAATTTACCCATAATACCAAGGTGGGTTATTCCATGTTCAGTTATAAAAATGGGAGTATAGGTTGAGAAAACAAAAAAATTTATTCTCTCCAATTCAGACATATACAGGCTATCTTCCGGCGATTTTCCATACTTTTTTTCGGTAAAATCATAATAATCTTTTTCATTAGGATTTGTAAACGCAAGGACGAGCAGAACAAAAATAATTGCAATTCCAAATACCCATCGTTTCCTGGTTTTCATACAATCCCTCCAATTCACTATATACTTACCGAAAAACAGAATTGTTGTTATCGAGTTTTTACAATTAACATTCTAGGAAAAAACAGGTCAGGAAAACCAAATGACTTTTTACTAAATATTAACACAATCCCGATAAACTAATGGGGATATTTTAGTTGCGACAATAAACTTTGATTTGCTGATTTTTTGATTTGTTTCTTCCAAAGAAAAAGGTATCGAAAATTAGCATAGGCTTTCCACCCCAAAATCTCCGAATTTATTGCAGCCCAAGCGTCTATTCCACATAAACGAACGAAAAAAGGCCCGGCTGGATTCAACCGGACCTTGTTCATATTAAAATTAGCCGTCCTTATTGCCCCTGGCCTTCAAGGTCTAGCTGGACATTGCGGGCAGGAGCGAACGTTGAAATGGCATGCTTGTAGACAAGCTGCTGCTTCCCTTCGGATTCGAACAATACGGTGAAGTTATCAAATCCCTTGATTTGGCCCCTTAGCTGGAAACCGTTCAAAAGGAATACGGTAACGTTCGTGTTATCCTTGCGAAGCTGGTTCAAAAATTGGTCCTGGATATTGATGGCTGTTTTCATTTAAAATCCTCCTCTATTATCTCTACATTTTATGTATTCGATTTAAGTTCAAGCTTTCCTTCCACATACATGAATATTTCGGGAATTATTTTTGGAAAGGCGTCCGTATCTGACATATCATACCATTCCACGTCCATCTTGTTTCGAAACCACGTAAGCTGCCTTTTGGCATACCTTCTCGTATTTTGTTTCAGTGTATCGATCGATTCCTCCAGAGTGGTGTTCCCGTCAAAATAGCAATAAAACTCTTTATAGCCGATTGCCTGGATTGACTGGCACTCTCGAAGGCCCTGATCGTAAAATTTCTTCACTTCATTTAGAAGCCCTTCCTTGACCATTTTATCGACCCGCCTATTAATCCGTTCGTATAGTAACTCCCGGTCCATCGTTAGGCCGACGATTGCGGCGTTGTACAGAAGCTCCGGATTGGTCGATTTCTGGTTTTCGGCGAGCGGCATCCCGGTTGACTTGACGATTTCAAGCGCTCTTATGACCCTTCTGACATTGTTCGGGTGCAGCTGTTCCGCCGCTTCCGGATCCAGCTCCGCCAGTTCCCGGTGCACAGCCTCGTTTCCCTCTTCTTCCGCCTTTTTTTCGAGGCTTGCGCGAAATTCCTCGTCGGCCGGCGCTTCGGAGAATTGGTAGTCATACAAGACGGACTGGATATAAAGGCCGGTTCCACCAACAACAATCGGGAGTTTTCCCTTGGACGTGATCTCGTCAATTTTTTCCCTGACAAGGCTTTTGAACTCGGCGACCGAGAAACCCTCTTCCGGATTTTTTATATCGATGAGATGGTGGGGAATGCCTTCCATTTCCTCTTCGGTGACCTTTGCCGTCCCGATATCCATCCCGCGGTAGATTTGCATTGAGTCCCCGCTTATCACCTCGCCATTGAAGTGTTTCGCCATTTCAACTCCCAGCCTCGTTTTTCCGACCGCCGTGGGGCCGACAATGACCACTAGTTTTTGCAAGCTTTCCAAATTGCTTCACACTGCCCTCTCATACTGGATGCCCTTATTATACACAATGAAAGCTTGAGTACAAAACCGGAGCAAATACCGTTCAAGTATCGACGTTCTTTTCCAAACTTATTCTAACCTAATTGGCTGCCTTGCATAATTTTACATGTTTCTTTACAATTCGATAACGAATGCATTACATTCCTCCGCTTACCCCCAAAGCAATGCTAGTCTAATAGAAGTCTATCTTGTGAGGGAGTTTACACTATGCTCCCGCTGATTATGCAATTTTCGGGTCAGATTTTGTTACGCCCACGTAAATTTTAGAATGGGGGATTTGAGAAACATGTTTTCATCTGCTGAAATCGGAATTGATTTAGGAACAGCTAATATACTTGTTTATAGCAAAAATAAAGGAATCGCCGTCAACGAACCTTCCGTTGTAGCGATCGATACTGAAACGAAAGGTATCCTTGCCGTCGGGAAGGACGCAAAGGAAATGATCGGTAAGACGCCTGGCAAGATTGTCGCGATCCGCCCGCTGAAGGACGGAGTCATCGCCGATTATGACATGACCACCGAATTGCTCTCCCATATTATGAAGAAAGCCGCGAAGAAAATCGGCCTTTCCATGAGGAAGCCGAACGTGATTGTTTGTACTCCTTCCGGTTCCACTAGTGTCGAACGCCGCGCCATACATGATGCGGTCAGGAACGCGGGCGCGAAGAAAATCAATTTGATTGAAGAACCAGTCGCCGCGGCAATTGGCGCCGGTATGCCGGTTGACGAGCCTGTGGCCAATGTTGTCGTCGATATCGGCGGCGGAACGACAGAAGTCGCGATCATTTCATTTGGCGGCGTCGTTGCCTGCCATTCAATCCGTATTGCCGGCGACCGTCTTGACGAGGACATTATCAAGCATGTGCGCAACGAATACAACGTCCTGATTGGGGAACAGACCGCCGAATTGATCAAAAAGGAAATCGGGTATGCGCTCGTCGACCATCCTGAGCTCCATTTGGATATCCGCGGCCGCGATCTTGTTACAGGCCTGCCAAAAACAATTAAGCTGTCTTCCTATGAAATCAGGGATGCCCTTAAGGAGTCGCTTCTCCACATCCTTGAAGCAATCCGTGCAACTCTTGAGGATTGCCCGGCCGAACTGAGCGGCGACATTGTGGACCGCGGCGTTATTTTGACTGGCGGCGGCGCGTTGATGAAGGGCATGGAGGAATGGCTTTCAACTGAAATCTTCGTTCCTGTCCATGTTGCGGAAAACCCGCTTGAATCTGTCGCGATTGGTACTGGCAAGGCTCTCCAGTATATCGGAAAGCTTCAGACAGTCGCGAAATAGGGATCTTTCACCAAAAAAACAAAGCACGCCTTTGATTCCATGGGTTTAGCTTTGAAATACAAAATTTGAATTAACAGTGCTTTTATCATTTAAATTCGCATAAAGATTCAAAAGCGATTTTGAAGGTAAAATTGTACAAAGAGGCTTGGAGACCGATATGGTTCCAAGCCTTTTAACTTCGAATAAGAAAAACATAGGGAGATTTTAGTCTTCCTATGTTTTCATTCATATTATTTATCTGTTTGTTTTTGCTTATTTTTCATATACTCCGCACGCATTTTTTCAAGCTGCTGCTTTTTATCAAATTTAGCAGGCTTCTGTTTTTCATGAAATTTTGTCACAGCTAACTTACCTTTGGAATCCAGTTGATATTTTCCCACTTTGTTCACCTACTTTTCTTGTCCCTAAAAAGAATCTATTCAACAAATATAATATACCTTATTTTACTTAAGTAAACCTTATTACTTTATTAGTGTAATGCTAACCTGCATATGACGGAAAACCCTGTTATTAACTTTTATACTAATATCTATCTTGATTCAAATATTACCTTATTCAACTCCCTGCGCCTTTATTACCACTTTTTGGGTAATGATTCAGTGTACTTTACCCTGAAATGAAATCGTATTAAAGCGGAAAAAACTCTTTGCAAATAAAGCTCCAAGTGTTTTCTCTTACACCTTGTTATTTAACATACGGACTCTTTAGTTTAAGTGTAATTGTTCACAAACTTGTTAATTAAATAGCTACAGCTATTTTTTTTCAATCGCCATACGCAAGTTCGAGATAACTCCAAGAAGCAATACTAAAGAACAAACCATTTTTTCAAAAGGTGTTCCAAACAATTGTTGTATAAATCCAAAAGACCAAAGTACAACAAAAAACCAACATATAACGGTTATTCCTCTTTTGTATTTATATAATTTAATTCTACCAACAATCAACGTAAAAACTACTCCAATAATAGAAATAACGATATTTATAACAGATATTTGTAGCTGTTCACCGAATGATTCAGACCTTCCACCATTAACCCATGTAAATGGAATACTTTTGCTTATAATAAGAAAGTGGATTAAGATAGTCAAAGAGTAAAAAATAATTCCTATAAATACAGCAGTTTTCATATTAATTTTCCTTAGTTTTTCTAAAATACAATCACCTCATTTTTCTTCCTGTTTTAATTTTATTTAATCCAGTAATATACTATTCCTATATCACTTACCATCTGACAGGTAACTGAATGTAAGATTTCGAAGAGTTATCAAAAATCACCATTATTCTTAAACAGAGCAAAAAACATCGGCTAGGTATTCTTGTAGAACAAAACTGCCCGTCAATTTCTTCTTTTTCAAATCTTTCAAATAGGTTCCTAAGGCATTTCATTATACGCTTTGGTCAATCCTTCCGTATCAGTCACCATGTAATTTAACTAATATGCGTCTTCACACAATAGCTCTCTATATTTCAACATAAATATCCAATTGATTTCCGAAAATTAGCGATACAAATGTACAAGCTGACAAGAAATTACTAATTCCCCCACAATTCGCTTTTTATGCTTTAATATCAACAAAAAAAGCAGCCTCATTCTAGTTCGAATAAGGCCGCTAATTGTTGTGGTAATTTAATTTATTATGGTCCAAAACCAAACCCCTTACTTTAAGTGCCATGCTTCTTTTTTTGTAAAAATTAGGCCTTGTCCAGCCCGTCTTCTTTGATAATCGCAACGAAATGGGCAAGGATACGCGCGGTCAGGCCCCAGATGATCCTGCCTTCATAATGGTAAAAGTACTCCTCCATCTGCCTGGCCCGCCAGTTATAATTCTTCCCGCCGGGAACCCAGTCGAACGGGAAGTTCTCTGCCGGTTCCGGCTTAAAATGGACATGGTAAACATCAGGCTCCGCTGCCATGAAAAAATCAAGCGGAACGGTGAACACCTCACCTACTTCAGCCTCACTCGGCCTGATTTGGCCTGCGTCCTGAATGAACCCGGCAAATGGGTAGATGATCATGCCGAACGGGGAAATGAGGTAATCAAGCGGCTGCACGCCTTTGATGGACTCGGGCATTACTCCAAGCTCTTCGACCGTTTCCCTGATGGCTGCTTCCTTTTCGTCCTTATCACCCGGGTCAACCCGCCCGCCTGGAAAACAAATTTCGCCTGGCTGCCTCCGGAGTTTCATCGACCTCACCTCAAACATGACCGCTACACCATCCGCGGTTTCGATGAGCGGCAGGAGGACGGCATATTTCGAATAATCCTCGCTTCCCAATATTTTCGGCTTATGCCTCTTCAGTTTTTCACTAATCGCATTTGGTGTCATTCGTCATCATCCCCATCACATCGATACCCTTTCCAGCTTCAGGTTGTACCTGTACACCTCTTCGTCGGACGAAAGCTTAAAGCCCATGCCGGGATTGTAATCAAGCAGAATCCGATTGTACAGGTGCTTTTGGCTTTCATTTGAAACAAGGACCGGAACGCCATCCACCTCAAAAAGGTCGTCATCTTCATTCTTTTTATCGATTTTCAGGGAGTACTCCGCATAGATGGAACAGCTTCCGATAAAGACAGCTTCCACCCTGATTCCTTTGCCTTCATTGAAGTCGACCTTTTTCAATTCTTCTCGTGCGGCCGGTTTTATGATAATTTCCATGGATTCCATCCCTTTTTTTCGCTGTTTCGTTTATTTTTTGTAAAAAATAAAAATTGCAGTCCGTGTGACGATTTTTTTTCTCCAAAAAAATCAAAAGGTGCCGCATGGCAGCACCGAGTTGTCTTTCTCATCCTATTAGTGAACACGTTGGAAAGGAGTTGAATCAACCGTTTATTCGGCCTCAGATTCCAGCGTGACCTCGATGTTCCCGCGGGTTGCCTTTGAATACGGACAGAATTGATGGGCCTTTTCGACAAGGCCTTCAAGCTTTTCCTGCTCGATTCCTTTCCCTTTTACATGGAGAGTGACAGCGAGCTTGAAGCCATCATCCTGTTCGTCTTTCAATAAGCTTACATTCGCGGTTACCTCCGAGTCAAACTTTATGCGCTCCTTCTTTGCCATCAGCTGCAGCGCTCCGTCAAAGCAGGCTGAATACCCCGCCGCGAAAAACTCCTCGGGATTCACCGCGTCCGGAAGTTGTTTCGCCCTATCCGTGCCTGGCATCGCCATATCCATGTCGATTTTCCCATCGGAAGAACGGACATGGCCTTCCCTTCCACCAGATGCTGTTACAGTTGAAGTAAGAATTTTTTCACTCATCGTTCCATCCCCTTTACGGTTAGTCCTTTTACCTTTTCCACTGGCTGGATGCCACTAAACCATTCCCAGGAGAATGGAGTTTTCAATCCAGGCATAATGAATATGTGTAAAAAAGATGTCACATTCTTCTATCCACCTTGCCGCAGCACATTGTACAATGAAGGTATAGGATTTGCTTTCAAAAGCGGAAACTTTCAGCAAACCATAGATAGACGCGGCAAGGGGAGAGACTATTTGCAGCAAAGTTCCATTACAATCGATACGAACAAGACGATCATTACGCTATCCAACTCCGGCGAGACAATCGACAACACCCACTTTGAACCCGGCAAGGAATACGTCGTCACAATCCAGCTGACAAAAATTAAATAACTTGAAAGCAAAAAACATCCCCTTTGACGAAAAGCCAGGGGATGTTTTCATTTCAGTTGCGCTCGGAAAATAACCTTTTACATTACCCGTTTGAACATCTTCTCCATTTCATACGAAGAAAAATGGACGATAATCGGACGGCCATGCGGGCAAGTGAACGGATCCGAAGCGCGGCGGAGGTCATCGAGGAGCGCCTGGATTTCATCAGTCCGCAAATGGCGGTTTGCTTTGATGGACCCTTTGCAGCTCATCATGATGGCCGCTTCTTCGCGAAGTTTTTTAATATCGACTTTTTTCATGGAGAGCAGCTGTTCAATCATTTCCTCGATTACTTCCTTTTCCTCGCCGTGAGGAAGCCATTGCGGGTGGGACCGGACGATGAAACTGTTCGGCCCGAAGTCCTCAAGGAAGACGCCGACCTTTTCAAGCTCTTCCTTGTATTCATTGATTTTCATGCATTCGTCTGTCGAATACTCAAACGTCAGCGGGACGAGCATATCCTGAAGCTCGCTTTCAACCTGCCCGACCTTCACGCGGAAAAATTCATATTTCAAACGTTCCTGCGCCGCATGCTGGTCGATGATGTATAGGCCGTTCTCATTCTGTGCCAGGATGTACGTGCCGTGCATTTGGCCGATTGGGTACATACGTGGCACACGCTCGGCAGATACAGTTTCCGGTTCAGTCTCAACTGGGATTGGCTGCCGGTTCCCCTCTTCCACTTTCTGCGGCAAGAACATTTCTCTCACCTGATCTGGCAGGCTCGACCAGGACGCTTCCTGGCCCGCAGTCCGCCTTGGCGGGTACGAAGGAGACGATTGGACCTGCGGGGTTGGTCTTCCCATACCCGCGCTGGATTGCTGCAAAGCCCCGCTTTCAAAATCAGAAGTTACCTGGCCTGACAAAACGGTCGGTGCTCCAGCTCCTGAAGTCGCCTGCCCCCCAAAACTGTTAAGCGCTCCTTTTTGCACAGGTGTTGATACTTGTTCCGGGCCGTTATCGAGTTCCAGGAAGGTTTGTTCGGATTTCGGTTTCTCGGCCCTTTCGGGTTTGTAGCCTGACGGGATGAGCTGTTTTTGCTTGAAGGCTGCCGAAATCGCCGACTCGACGAGTTCAAACAATTCCGCTTCTTTGCTGATCCGTACTTCCATTTTCGAAGGGTGGACGTTCACATCGACGAGAATCGGATCCATTTCGACATTCAAAAGCACAATCGGATAGCGGCCGATTGGGAGCAGCGTGTGGTACCCCTCCATCACTGCCTTCGCGAGCCCGTAATTTCGGATGAACCGGCCGTTAATCATCGTCGAAATGTAATTCCTCGACGCCCTCGTCACTTCGGGAAGGGACGCATAGCCGCTGATTTTGTAATCGAGCGATTTTCCTTCAATCGGCACGAGCATCTTGGCGATTCCCATGCCGTAAATCGCAGCAAGAACCTGGCGGACATCCCCATTCCCGTTCGTATGGAGAAGCTTTTTCCCATTATGGATGAGCCGGAACGAAACTTCGGGATGGGACAAAGCGAGCCTGTTAACAAGGTCTGTAATATTGCCGAGTTCCGTGTGGATTGTTTTCACATATTTCAGGCGCGCTGGCGTGTTGAAAAACAAATCCGTGACCGTAATATCCGTCCCCCGCCTGCTCGGCGCCTTTTCAAAAGCGGTTTCACGCCCGCCTTCGATAACTATCCTCGTTCCGGCGGAGTCGCCGGTGGACGTTTTCATTTCAAGCCGGGAAACAGAGGCAATACTCGGAAGCGCCTCCCCGCGAAAGCCTAGCGTCCGGATCCGGAACAAATCCGTCTCATCCTTGATCTTGCTGGTCGCGTGGCGGTGAAAAGCCTTCGATACGTCGTCCTCGGCGATGCCTTCTCCATTATCGGTAATCCGGATTTTCGCAAGGCCGGCTTCTTCAACTTCTATTTCAATGATGGTGCTTCCCGCGTCAAGGGCATTTTCGGCCAGCTCCTTGACAACGGATGCCGGGCGTTCGACAACCTCGCCGGCGGCTATTTTATTTGATAACGCGTCATCAAGCTGAATGATTTTGCCCACGGGCACACCTCCGGTTCATTTCTGTGGTGACAAGGAAGCCAACCTGGGAAAAGGGTTCCCCGCTGCGGCCCTGCCACCCTAACTAATTTTTTATCTTCCTTTGCAGCTCATAAAGGACGTTCATCGCCTGGAGCGGTGTCAAATTCAAAATATCCAAATCGCGGATTTTATCGACAACTTTCTTTTCCTTCGGGGCAAGCTCCGCCTTTTTCGGGACGGCAGGCTCGTCAAAAAACGAAAGCTGTGCCTGATGTGAAGCCTGTGGCGCAGGCTGAGCCTCTGTCTCCGTACCGTCCGGCAGCACAGGAACAGGTTTTTCTTTTGTACCAGCTGGCTTTTCCGTCTGCTCTGGCTGCTGCTCAAGCGATGAAAGGATTTCATTCGCCCGTGAAATGAGTTCCTTCGGGAGGCCGGCGAGCTCGGCGACATGGATGCCATAACTCTTATCGGCTGGCCCTTCCTTAATTTTATGAAGGAAAACGACCCTGCCATGGTGCTCAATCGCACTGACATGCACGTTATGCAGCCTTTTAAGCTCTTCCTCAAGCACGGTCAGTTCATGGTAATGCGTTGAAAAGAGTGTTTTCGCGCCAATCCGGTTATGGACGTGCTCAATGATTGCCTGTGCGAGCGCCATCCCGTCATATGTGGACGTCCCGCGCCCAATTTCATCGAACAAAATCAGGCTGTCCTGTGTCGCGTTCGCGATCGCATTTTTCGCCTCAAGCATCTCAACCATGAATGTACTCTGCCCGGAAACAAGATCGTCCGCCGCGCCGATTCGTGTAAATACCTGGTCGAAAATAGGCAGAACTGCTTTCGAGGCCGGTACATAGCAGCCAATCTGCGCGAGAATCGCCGTTAGTGCGACTTGGCGCATGTACGTGCTTTTACCCGACATATTCGGCCCTGTGATCAGGAGGATTTCCCGTTCGCCGGACATTTTGCAGTCGTTCGGGACATATTCCTGCGAATCGAGCACCTTCTCGACAACCGGATGCCTGCCTTCTTCAATGACAATTTCCCGGCTGTCGGAAAACACGGGTTTCACGTATTTTCTCGACTCGCTTACTTCCGCAAAGCTTTGCAGCACATCGATTTCGCTTAATGTTTTCGCCAAAGCCTGGAGCCTTGGGATATGCTCCTTGACCTGGTCGCGGATTTCACAGAAAAGCTCGTACTCAAGCTCACCGCATTTCTCCTCCGCCTCAAGGATCAATGCTTCCTTTTCCTTTAAGGCCGGCGTAATGAACCGTTCCGCGTTTGCAAGCGTCTGTTTCCGCTCATACTGGCCTTCCTCTAGATGCTGGAGGTTTGCCCTTGTCACCTCTATGTAATAGCCGAACACCCGGTTATAGCCGACCTTAAGCGATTTGATGCCCGTCTTTTCCCGCTCGTCGCGCTCAAGCTGGGCGATCCACGTCTTCCCGTTCCGGCTTGCATCGCGGTACTGATCAAGCTGCGCGTTGAAGCCGTCCTTGATGATATTCCCTTCCTTGACTGACAGCGGCGGGTTTTCCACAATCGCCTGTTCAAGCAAGTCGACCACTTCCTCGCAATGGTCCAAGCTTTCAGCAAGCTCACCTGTCTCCTGCCCCGGAATCCGGCTGAGGATTTCGTGCAAATGCGGAATTTGCTGCAGGGAACGCAGCAGCTGCTTCAGGTCACGGGCATTCACATTCCCGAATGCGACCCTTCCCGCAAGCCTTTCAAGGTCATACACTTCCTTGAGGCGTTCCTGCAATTCCTTCCGTTCAAAATAAGAGCTGATGAACTGGCCGGTCAGCGCAAGCCTCCGTTCAATTTCCTGCCTGTCAATCCGCGGCCTGTCGACCCATTGCTTCAGCATCCGGCCGCCCATCGCCGTCTTCGTCTCATCGAGCAGCCAGAGAAGCGATCCCTTTTTCCCTTTCGAACGGATCGTTTCCGTCAGTTCAAGATTGTGTTTCGAATAATAATCAATTTTCATGAACTGGTGCACCTGGTACGTCGTCACTGGCTGCAGGTGGTCGAGGCTCCGCTTCTGGGTGCGGTGCAAATAGTTGAACAGTCTTGCCGCCGTCACACGGAACTTGTCCTGGTTCAGGTCCTTCATCAGGCCGGAAAAAGAATCCACGGAATCCGTCTCTTCCTCATACGAAATCGCAAGCACATTCCGCTCGCGCATCTTCCTTTGAAGCCCTTCATCCAGCTTTGCGGACAGGACAACTTCCTTCGCGCCGAGCACGGAAATTTCGTTCAGTACCTCTTCCTCTTTTGCCGGAAGAAGCGTGACCTTGTTTTCGCCAGTAGACAAATCCGTATACGCGAAACCATAAGTGCCGTCCTGGAATTGCGTGACCGTCGCAAGGTAATTGTTTTCTTTTTCCTGCAGGCTGCGGCCCTCCATGACCGTCCCCGGAGTAATCAGCTGGATAACCTCCCGGCGGACAACCCCTTTCGCCTGCTTTGGATCCTCGGTTTGTTCTGCTATTGCCACTTTATACCCTTTTTCAATCAAACGCTCTATGTACCCTTGCGCGGAATGATACGGAACGCCGCACATCGGAATCCGCTCATCCGTCCCGCCTTCCCTGCTTGTCAGCGTGATCTCAAGCTCCTGGGAAGCATTCAGCGCGTCCTCGAAAAACATTTCATAAAAATCGCCAAGGCGGAAAAATAAAAAGGCATCCTGGTACTCTGCCTTGATTTTCAAATATTGTTGCATCATCGGCGTGTAAGCTGCCATCGTATCCTCCAAAATTCGCATTCTAGTAGGGTCTTTCCCCATTCGTGTTCCTTCGACATT
Source organism: Neobacillus piezotolerans (assembly GCF_003362805.1). GTDB lineage: Bacteria > Bacillota > Bacilli > Bacillales > Cytobacillaceae > Bacillus_D > Bacillus_D piezotolerans. Next base: position 731,584 of record NZ_QNQT01000001.1, on the reverse strand, counting down.
TAATTATATCATATTTCAGCAGCACTGCCCTGACGCCAAACGGTTTTTTCACAGCCTAGGAGCGCGAAAAATGCCGGTATTGGGAAATTTCCCACGAAAATTGCAAACTAGTTTAAACTTCCAATAATTCGGGAATCAATTGGATAAAACAGTTCATGGCTGATTATTGGGAGGGTAGAAAGGTATGAAGTATTCAGATGTAAAAGTAATCTATTTGCTTGAAAATCGTTTTTTGCCCGGGAAACCAGCAAGGCCTGTGCTTTACTATCCCGGTGCGCTGAAAGACGCAACACTCGACAGCGAAAAGCAATTGATGGACAAATGGAGGAACGGCATCTCGGGATACTATCGCAACCACCGCTCCAGCCATGAAGTTCTGGGCGTCATCCAGGGAAGCGCGGCCCTTGAAATCGGCGCAGAGCGCAAAGTCCAGCTTGAAGTGAAGCCTGGCGATCTTATCGTCTTCCCGACAGGCACCGAGAAACGGCCGGTCTCCGTAAGTCCGGACTTCAAGGCAGCCGGATTCAATTCGGACGACGACGGAGGCTATGAAGCCTTATACTCCGAAATCCCGCTTTACCACAACCAGGAAACGCACTATTACCAATTATCATTCAACTTCTAGAATTGAACCTAACGAACAAAAGCAGCCCGCCCATCAAACGGCAGCTGCTTTTTGGTTTGTCAGTCGGAGAAAAATTCCTCGAACTTCCCCTTATCTGTCTTCTCTTTGTTTTCATAATATGGATTGTCCTCCGTCGGGCTGTCCGGGTCAAGATTCGTCTTAATGACAAGCATTGGTCCCTTTGCCCCTTTGGCAATCACCCTGTCATCGAGTTCCTTGAAATCCGGCATTCGTTCACTGCCTGGTTTATTCGGTTCCGTCATCACCGCACCTCCTTTTCCTATTTTCCCTTGAAATAGCGTGTTTATGTACAGAGTGCTCCTCTTCCGACTTTTTGTGATTTCTGCGGGCCTTTTCATCGTTGATGGGGCTTCCGACTATTTTATGAATAATTGAGCATGAATAACAAATACCAATCTTTCCGGTATACAATGAAAGAAAAAGGATTGGAGCTGAGGCAAGTGTCCATCCTAACCAACTGGCTCGAAAGCCTTGCCGGGGAAATCGAACTAACCACTGTTTGCAGGCGCGCCCACAGCCCAAAAAGCAGCTGCACCAAATGTATTTCAGCCTGCCCAGAACAAGCAATTTATATCTCTGAATCCGGCTTGGCCATCGACAGCACCTTATGCACGAACTGCGGGCTATGCGTCCCCGCTTGCCCCGTACAGGCAATCCACGGCCGCTCCCCAGAACGGACCGTCATTGGCAACATCCTCCTCCTTGACGATGGACCGTTGCCCGGGGTCGAAGAGCTTCTTTATTTTTATAAAAAAGGGGCCAACACTCTCTATTTCGGCCCTATGAGCAACGGTTCCCCGGATGCCCTCAAGGTTGCGGACTCCCTGCTCGCCGGCTTGGGCCTGCCTCCTTTTAAAGTGGTCTGCTCGCTACATGCCGATTCAAAGCGGAATGGTTCTGAGAAGGATGATACCAGGTTGGAGGTTTCCCGGGAAGATGGCTCTAGGCAGGAGGTTTTTACGACTGGCGTAATGCGTGAGGATCGTTCTGGACGGGAGGCTTCTACGGCTGGCGTTTCGCGTGAGGATCGTCCTGGACGGGAGGCTTCTACGGCTGGCGTTTCGCAGGAGAATCATCGTTCCAGGCGGCAATTTTTCCTCCAAGCATTTTGGGAAAGCAAAAAAATCGCAGCCAAAACGCTTACCCCCGCAAAGTGGCGCTTTAACCATTGTGAATTTAGCCTCGCCGGGATGTTCCCCAATGCGTCCCTGTTTAAAGTTGAATTGGACCAAAGAAGCTGCAACTTTTGTGAAGCCTGCTTCAAAATGTGCAAACAGCATGTTTTTACCATAAAAAAAAATGCCCTTGAAATTCACCATGTAAATTGCAATGGCTGTGGGCTTTGCGCTGATATATGCGAAATGGGTGCTGTCCGAGTGCTCGTAAAGGCCAGCCAATTTTTACACGTAGAATACCCTCTCACGCAGGCAGAATGCGGTGAATGCGGGAACCCCTATTACGGCTGGCCCCAAAATGGTATAGAGGCGCAAACCTGTCTCGCATGCAAAAACAGGAAATCGCTTGGGTACTTGAGCCCGTATATCACTTAAAATCCCGGAATTAACTGTTGTTGTAAAAACCGTTTCAACTAGTTTGCTTTTTTGAAGCGGTCTTATGGAACCGTGTAAAGACCGTTTCAACCAGTTTGTTTAATCGAAACGGTCTTGTTCCATCGAAACGGTTTTAGAATTTCCACCCTTACCACTTAAGCCCGAAAAAGAAGAAAACTAGGAAGAGGACCCTCCTAGTTTACGATTATTCTTCCTCCGAGCCGACAAGGAAATCGGGATTGATTTCTTCAAACTCCCCTTCATCCAGGCCAAGATCCCATTCTTCATCAGAGCCGCAACCATCCGGATTGATTGCCACGCAGACTTTCGTTTCACCGATTACCTCGACGGAGAATTCCCTCTCCACGTGGACGATGATTTTGTTTCCGCTCGGCGAGATGACTGCTTCGCAGCAGTTTGGCTGCTGTAGGACTTTCGCGATGATGCCGTCGTCATCCTGGCAGTCTTTGTCCCGGTATTTCAGCTTGATGACATCCGTGTAGCGGACCCGTTCAGTGACAACTTCTGTTTTTGTATTATCATTGTACGAGTGCCAGATGTTGATGTCATAGGAGCCATGGATTTCAACCGTTTTGCCGACTTTTTTCGCTTCGTATTTATGGTTGATAATCCAGCAGCCAAGTATGCTGGATGGATTGTGCGCCGGACAGATCGTGTGCTGGGACTGCGTAAACTTGTGCCCCTTAGCGACGACTGCTTTTGTAATTATCTCTCTGTAATCTCCCATTCGAGCAAACCCTCCTCATTCAGTATCACTTCATCCTATGCGCGTGTACAGACTTGGGTGCACTTAATTTACAATGCATCGGATAAATGTATAGGCATGCTTCATTATATGCGCCCTGATTTGAGAAGTTCCTAACGAATGGGTTACTCGTAGGTTTTTGTCAGAAAAATAACCTGGCTGCAATTGAACCAGGTCTTGGGTAGTTTGTATTTGTGTGGCGTGCGACAACCACACCGGATTTAACACGGTCAGTTCTCAAAGCAGACTTGGATTTGGACAGCAATCAATGATTTCACCTGATCGGTGTCCAAATGAGCATCGGATTTGGACACCAAACATTGATTTCACCCAATCCGTGTCAAAATGAGCATCGGATTTGGACAGCAATCATTGATTTCACCTGATCGTTGTCCAAATGAACCCTGGATTCTGAAAGCTATCGAGGATTTAATACAGTCATCAATAACAAAAAAACAGGCCCAAAAAATGGGCCTGCCGAGCATCATTGTATTAATAGTCGTGATCGTGGTCGCATCCGGAGCCGCTTTTCACAGCCGCGCCAGTTTCGCCGCGGAGAACATCGCCGCCTGTTGATTCGATCACAATATCGGTAACTGTGTTTGAAATGGTTGTCGCGATCATTTGGAGAAGTTCATTTACTTCTACTTGAGATTGCTTGAAATCCTGTACGACTGGAATATCGTCCAGTTCTTGTTCGATAGATGAAATTTTCTCTTCAACTTTTTTAAGCGCTTCGGGCTTTCCGTAATGCTGGAGGTTTACGGCCTGTTTTTGAAGGCCCTTGATGTCCGAAATCAGCGTGCTTACCTTTGGGTTTTCATGGATTTGCGCTTCCGCTCTTTTGAAAAAATCCACTTCTTCCGTTTCAGCAATCATGTTGGCAAGCTCTTTCGCGCGTGCAATGATATCGTCTTTCGAATACTTCGCCATTTAATTCACCTCTGCCAATGATACAGCTTCCTGAGCTGTTTCTTCAATCATTTCACCGTTCAGGGACCATGTTTTTGCGTCAATGATTTTTACCTTGACGATTTTGCCGATTGCCGTTTTTGGCCCTTTGAAGTTGACGAGCTTGTTCTTGTCTGTGTAACCGGCGAGAATATCCGGATTGTTTTTGCTTTCCCCTTCAACAAGAACCTCGACAATTTGATTTACATACGGTTTCATTGCTTTTGCCGAAAGCTCATTTACAAGGTTATTCAAACGCTGAAGTCGGGCTTTCTTTACATCCATCGGTACATTATCCTGCATTTTCGCGGCTGGGGTTCCTTCACGAGGCGAGTAAATGAATGTGTATGCCAGCTCGTAGCCAACTTCCTCGTATAGAGTCATTGTCTCTTCGAATTGTTCATCCGTTTCATTTGGGTATCCGACGATGATGTCTGTCGTCAATGCGACATTCGGGATGGACGCCTTAATTTTGCGGACAAGCTCAAGGTATTCTTCCCTTGTATATTTACGACCCATAATTTTCAGGACTTCCGTCGACCCTGACTGGACCGGAAGATGGATATGCGGCATTAGGTTCCCGCCCTTGGCAAGCACTTCGATAAGGCGGTCATCAAAATCCCATGGATGGCTCGTTGTAAAACGGACACGAGGGATGCCGATTTTGCGTATGTCATCCAAAAGGTCACCAAGCCCATATTGAATATCTTCTATATCTTTTCCATACGAATTTACGTTCTGGCCAAGCAGCGTAACTTCATGGTAGCCTTCAGCAGCAAGCTGGCGGACTTCTTGGATTATATCTTCAGGCCTGCGGCTCCGTTCTTTTCCACGAGTGAATGGAACAATACAATACGTACAGAATTTATCACAGCCGTACATAATATTGACCCATGCCTTAATGTTTCCGCGGCGCACTTTAGGAAGGTTTTCTATAACGTCCCCTTCCTTGGACCATACTTCCACTACCATTTCTTTCGACATATACGCATCGTTCAGGATGTTCGGCAGCCTATGGATATTATGGGTTCCGAAAATCATATCGACATGCTGATAAGTCTTTAGAATTTTGTTTACGACGGATTCTTCCTGGGACATGCATCCGCAGACCCCTAGGAGCAGGTCGGGACGCTCCTTTTTCAGTCCCTTCAAATGGCCCAGTTCACCGAAAACTTTGTTTTCCGCATTTTCACGGATGGCACATGTGTTTAACAAGATAACATCGGCATCGTCGGTCTTATCTGTTGGTTCATAGCCAAGCGCCATGAAAATACCGGCCATAACCTCAGTATCATGTTCATTCATCTGGCAGCCGTAGGTACGGATATAAAACTTCCTGCCATCTCCCATTCCCCGGAATTCCTCGGAAATAGAAAAATCATCATGGTACTTAACTTCTTCTTTGCCGCGCTTTCTCGCATCTTTTAGGGAAGGTGGAACAAACACGGTTTCGAAATACTTGCTGTAATCCTTCGCGGATTTTTTGTCCGATGAATTATCAGCTTTTGCCTGGCTGGATTCTAAACGCTGTTTCTCGTTCATTGTCCTGCTCCTTTCCTTCTGTTTTTCTATTAGAAAAAACACTTTTCATATAAATCTGCACATTACTATAGTATAAATGGTTGGGAGAGCGAAAACAACAGAAACTTCCCGCCCGGTACCGCTTCCCTCCTGCAGGGCAAAAAGAAAACACCCCGTCAGAAAAGGCGGGGTGTTTGAAATTCCAAAGGTTGTATTACATGAATTCGGCGACAAGCTTATCGAAATGAGCCTGATCAAGGTTAAGGTCCGCGGAAGAAAGCGGAGTTTCGGAATAGCCGTTAATCAGCTCCTGGTAGGATTGGCGCTCAGTGTTCTGGTAGATGAGCCCTGTTACCAGGCCGTTATGCTTCATAAGCGTCTGCATGGCAGCCTCGCGGTTATGAGGGTCATAGCCTTCGATGTCGCTCAGCTTTGTCAGGTTTTCCTTGAACCAATCGTATGTGTTCACTTTGTTATACGTTACGCAAGGGCTGAACACGTTGATCAGGGAAAATCCTTTATGATTGATGCCCGCTTCGATAAGGGCGGTAAGGTCTTTCAAGTCGGTTGAAAAGCTTTGGGCTACAAATGTCGCGCCAGCAGTCAATGCCATTTCCATAGGGGCGATAGCCTGTTCGATCGAACCCATTGGAGTAGACTTTGTTTTGAAGCCGGCGGCGGACCTTGGGGAAGTTTGCCCTTTGGTCAATCCGTAAATCTGGTTGTCCATGACAATATACGTAATGTCGATATTGCGGCGGATCGCATGGATTGTGTGTCCCATCCCGATCGCGAAACCGTCGCCGTCCCCGCCGGACGCGAGGACCGTCAAATCGCGGTTGGCCATTTTAACGCCTTGTGCGATTGGAAGCGAACGGCCATGGATGCCATGGAAACCGTATGAATTTATATAACCGGAGATACGGCCCGAGCAGCCGATCCCTGAAATGACGGCAAGTTGTTCCGGTTCAAGGCCAACGTTCGCAGCTGCGCGCTGGATGGCAGCCTGCACGGAAAAGTCCCCGCATCCTGGGCACCAGTTCGGTTTTACATTGTTGCGGAATTCCTTAAATGTTGCCATTTAGAACAACTCCTTGCTTTTTGTGTAAATTTCATTAGGAAGGAATGGGTTCCCGTCATATTTTAAGAGATTGTACATCTTTTCGGCATTGCCCACATTCATCTTCATAATATTAGCCAGCTGTCCGGTTGCGTTGTTTTCGACAACCATGACCCGTTTTGCGGAGCGCACCAGCGGCAGCACTTCATTAGCCGGGAATGGGTGGATCAGGCGGATATGGGCATGGTTCACTTTATGGCCGTCCGCTTCCAGGCGAACAATCGCCTCTTCGATCGCCCCTCTCGTGGAATTGAACCCGACGATGAGCAGGTCTGCATCCTCATGCGGAGCATACGCATGGACAGGCGTGTTGAATCGGATATTCTTGATTTTCCTGAAACGCTTATCCATTTGCGCAATCCTGTTGGCTGCCGATTCGGACGGCTTGCCAGTTTCATCGTGCTCAACGCCCGTGACGTGGTGGATACCGTTTTTCATACCAGGAATAACCCTTGGAGATACGCCGTCTTCTGTTACTTCATAACGCTTAAAGTAGCCTTTGTTGTCAACTTCAGGAAGCTCGCCAGTCGCAAGCTTTCCGCGGCGGATTTCCACTTTGCTGAAATCAAGCGGCTCCACCGTTTGCTTTCCAAGGGAAAGCTGTAGGTCGGAAAGGACGATGACTGGGCACTGGTACTCTTCCGCAAGGTTGAACGCCTCGGCTGTATCGTAGAACGCTTCCTGCACCGTGCTTGGCGCCAGGACGATCTTTGGAATCTCGCCATGGGTTCCGTATATCATTTGCATCAAGTCGGATTGCTCCTGCTTGGTCGGAAGTCCTGTTGATGGGCCGCCGCGCTGCGTGTCGACAATGACGATTGGCGTTTCGGTGATCCCGGCAAGGCCGATTGCTTCCATTTTAAGCGAAAGCCCTGGTCCAGCGGATGCTGTAATCGCGCGGACACCCGCATAGTTCGCTCCGATTGCCATCGTAGCCGCGGCAATCTCGTCTTCGGTCTGGATAACTGTTCCGCCTAGCGGAGGCAGTTTTTTGATAAGGTATTCCATGATTTCGGAAGCAGGCGTGATTGGGTAGGCAGCCATGAACCGGCAGCCACCTGCGAGCGCTCCCAATGCGATCGCATCGTTCCCGATCATGAAGAGCCTCTTCTGCCCATCAGCCTTGCCAAGCTGCATGGTGCGGACGCCCGCGAGCTGCTCATTCATGTAATCTAGTCCCGCTTTAATCGCTTCCATGTTTTTCGCGACAACCTGGTCCCCCTTGCGGCCAAAGATTTCGCGGACAACCTCTTCAAATACTAAAATATCAAGATCCAGGACTGCTGTGGTAGCGCCGATAGCCACCATGTTTTTCATCAGCGATGTTCCCAGCTCGGTAGCAATATCTGTAAATGGAACCGCATACATAGAAGCCTGTGTATCTTCAGGCTTTTTAGGGCTGAATTTTGCATCGGCCAGGATGACGCCCTTGCTGTGCAGTTCCTTGTAGTTCAAGTCGATGGTCTCCTGGTCAAAAGCTACCAGAATATCAAGGTCATCAGAAATGGACCTGACTTGAGTCGTGCTAACCCGAATTTTGTTGTTCGTATGGCCGCCTTTGATCCGTGAAGAAAAGTGGCGGTATCCGTACAAATAGTAACCCAGGCGGTTCAACGCAATTGAAAAAATTTCTCCCGTACTTTCAATACCTTCCCCTTGTTGCCCTCCAACTTTCCAAGAAAGTTGATTGATCATGCTTTACACCCCTTTGGATATGTAAAAAAATTATAGTATTGACTTTCTACTAAAAGTGTAGCACTTTTCCAAATAAACCACTAGGAATACGCTTGAATCTCAAGGATGGCAAGCTCTTAGGAATCTATCTGGAGGGGTACTAAACGCTATCAATTCTAGACCTATGTCGACAAAAAAGCAACCCTTTATGGCATTTTTGATGATCTAAATTTTTATATTTTTCAAATACTCTTTTTTATTTTTCCATAACAATAGACATTCGAGAAAATTTCGGATCCTAAGAGATAAAGAGTCTCTATTTCGGGAGTCGTTTCTCCATATTTTTAAAAAGGAATCTTTCAACTTGTATTTCAGAATAGTGTTTTTGCAGCTCATTTATTAGATTCGTATACTCCCTTGTCGAAGATAGCCGATCCACTGTCTTTTCAATTCCGTCAAAATCCGATCCAAAGCCGACATGGTCCTCCGCGCCAAGCGAACAAACATGGTCCAGATGCCGAAGAACGTCATTAATCGCCGCTTCACCAGATTCGTTTAGGAAATACGGGACGAAGGTGAGTCCCATCACGCTGTCCCTCCGGATTAGCGCCCGGATCTGGTCATCCTTCAAATTCCTCGGGTGGCGGCATAGCGTATGGCTGTTCGAGTGGGATGCCATTGGGAAATCCGCCAGCTCGATGACATCCCAGAAGCCCCTCTCGGATAAATGCGAGACATCGCACCACGTTTTTGTTTCATTCAGCAGCTCGACAACTTCCCTTCCGAAAGGCGTCAACCCCCTTCCCCGGGTTTCCTTTGCCCCATCGGCAACCGCGTTCGCCCAGTTCCATGTAAGGCCGACCGATGATACACCGTATCCGAGAAGGGTATTAAGCTTTCCAATGTCACTTCCAATGCAATCGCAGCCCTCAAGGGTGAGCATGGCACCAATTTCATTTTCCTTCAACCGGGAGATATCCTCCCTGTTCCTGACGTGGACAAGGCCTTCATTTTCCCCAACGACCTTTTTGTGGAAAATGTTCGCCATTTCCTCTGCCGCATCAAACTTCCGTTCCTGCTCCAGCTCGGATGGGACGAAAATCGCGAAGCATTGAACCTTAACGCCAGATTCCTTCATACCCTCCAAATTAGCCTGAAGGCTAGGTGAATCCTTAAAGTTAATCGTTTTGTCTTCATACAGCTTTAACAGGACGTCACAATGAGCGTCAAAAATTTTCATGTCGGTCATTTCCTCGTCTCCTTTCTATTTCCATCTTATATTATGGCATGAAAAAGCCTGCTTGGCATTCACCAGGCAGGCCACTGCGCTATTTTGGTTTTCCGGAAAAAGTGAAGGATCATCCGTTCCGGCAAACAGCCTTTGTCCGTTTGCCCTAGCGCGGTTCAACAATCAATTTAATGGCTGTCCGTTCTTCCCCATCTATGAGGATATCTGTGAATGCAGGGATGCAAATCAAATCGACTCCGCTAGGCGCCACGAACCCTCTTGCAATCGCTACTGCTTTTACAGCCTGGTTCAATGCACCTGCACCAATCGCCTGGATTTCCGCTCCGCCTCTTTCACGCAGGACCCCGGCAAGCGCACCAGCTACAGAATTAGGATTAGATTTTGCTGAAACTTTTAATATTTCCATTCCTAGCTCCTCCTCGTATAATCCCGATCCCGCATGAGCAGCTCATGGACAAATCAGGTATATATCATTCCATTCATACTATATTCATGGCCAATGGGACATATTCCGTCCTGGAGGATATTTCAACTATCTATCTCTTCTGAGCTGGTCCGGCAGACTATTTCATTGGCGCTAGGAATAAAACGGATGGTCGCTGTTGATCAGAATCCTCTCTATTTTCTTCGCATTACCCGTTTTACGGTCCAGTTCGATGGAAACCGCGGATAGTTGAAAGCGCCCTTCTTTTGGAACCTCGAACCTGACGGGCATCGATGTCAGGAACCGCTTCAGCACCGCATCCCTTTCAACACCTAAAATGCCATCATATGGCCCCGTCATGCCAACATCTGTTATGAAACCAGTCCCTCCCGGTAAAATCCGGTTATCGGCCGTCTGGACATGTGTGTGCGTACCCACTACGGCGGAAACCCGTCCATCAAGGTACCAGCCCATCGCCTGCTTCTCGCTCGTTGCTTCGGCGTGGAAATCCACAAATATGAATGGCGTCCTTTTCGCAGCTTCGTCCACCAATTCGTCCGCTTTCCTAAATGGGCAGTCGATAGGAGGCAAAAACGTTCTGCCCTGCAGGTTTATGATTGCGACTTCAAGCTCGTTAATTTTAATATAGGCAATCCCTTTGCCAGGCGTTCCCTCTGGAAAATTCGCGGGCCTTACCATGTTTTTTGCCCTGCCGATAAATTCGAGGATATCCCGGTTATCCCATGTGTGGTTGCCAAGGGTCACTGCCTGGGCGCCGGCCTCAAGGAAGCTCTTGTATATCTGTTCGGTAATCCCTTTTCCTCCGGCGGCATTTTCTCCATTTATGATAGTGAGGTGCGGCCTGTATTTGTCTTTTAGCTTCGGGAGGTATTCCTTCACCATATCCCTGCCAGGTGAACCTACAACATCACCAATAAATAATATATTCATCTTGTTTCTCCAATGCTCATTTTTTGTCTTTGCCCTCATTGTATCACATAAACATGCCCTTTATCCCATCCTTATGCGTACCCGACAAGGTCCTCTTTATCCCCGTGCACAACGGTGGAAGGAACAGCTTAATCATAAAGGCCACCAGTTTTTCTGGACATTTCTCGCGCATAAAACCGAACCCGATACCTGGACTTTCGGGACTCACTTCGCTGCTAAAACACAATCTGTGGATTCATGTAGTTAAAAAAAATTAAGACAGCGGCATGACTGCCGCTGTCCATTTTTTACTTAGCGTATTCTACTGCACGGGTTTCACGGATGACCGTTACTTTAATATGTCCCGGATAGTCAAGTTCTTCTTCAATCCGTTTGCGGATATCCCTTGCAAGCCTGTGGGCTGCCAGGTCGTCAATCGCTTCCGGTTTAACCATGATCCTTACTTCGCGGCCTGCCTGAATGGCGAATGATTTTTCGACTCCATCATAGGATTCGGAAATCTCCTCCAGTTTTTCGAGGCGGCGAATGTAGTTTTCAAGGGTTTCACTCCGTGCGCCAGGGCGGGCTGCCGACAAGGCGTCCGCAGCTGCGACAAGGACCGCGATGACCGAAGTAGGCTCTTTATCCCCATGGTGAGAAGCGATGCTATTGATGACAACCGGGTGTTCCTTGTACTTCGTAGCAAGTTCCACGCCGATCTCAACATGGCTTCCTTCAACTTCATGGTCGATTGCCTTACCAATGTCATGCAATAGTCCCGCGCGGCGGGCCAGAGTCTCGTCCTCCCCAAGTTCAGCGGCCAATAGCCCCGATAGGTGGGCCACTTCCATTGAGTGTTTAAGGACGTTTTGCCCGTAGCTTGTACGGAATTTCAGGCGGCCGAGGATTTTGATCAAGTCAGGATGCAATCCGTGTACCCCGACCTCGAAAGTCGTCTGCTCACCGATTTCCCGGATATGCTCATCGACTTCACGGCGTGCCTTATCAACCATTTCTTCAATACGCGCCGGGTGAATCCGTCCATCCTGCACAAGCTTGTCAAGCGCAAGGCGGGCAGTTTCTCGGCGGATTGGGTCAAACCCGGATAAGATAACAGCTTCTGGGGTATCGTCTATGATCAGATCGATACCAGTCAATGTTTCAAGGGTTCGGATATTCCGGCCCTCACGGCCAATTATGCGGCCTTTCATCTCATCATTCGGAAGGTTGACAACTGATACAGTGGTTTCTGCCACATGGTCGGCCGCGCAACGCTGGATCGCAAGGGAAAGGATATCCTTCGCCCGCTTGTCAGCTTCCTCTTTCGCACGGTTTTCTGTTTCCTTGATCATCATGGCCATATCATGGGCAAGTTCTTTCTCTGTCTGGTCCAGAATAATCGCTTTAGCTTCTTCCCTAGTCAAGCCTGAGATCCTCTCGAGCTCGGCCTGCTGGGCCCGTACCATCTCGTCCACTTTGCTTTCCATCTGTTCAATATGCTGTTGTCTTTGGTTAAGAGAATCATCCTTTTTCTCTAAAAGAATTTCACGCTTGTTAAGCGTTTCATCCTTCCGATCCAAATTTTCTTCTCTTTGCAGCAAACGGTTTTCTTGTTTTTGCAGTTCGTTTCTTCGCTCACGAATCTCACGTTCAGCTTCAGTGCGAAGCTTGTGAATTTCATCCTTCGCTTCAAGCAGGGCTTCCTTCTTGGAGGCTTCCGCATCCCGCTTCGCATCTTCAAGAATCAAAGCTGCTTCGCTCTTCGCACCAGCTACTTGTTTTTCCGCAAAGGATTTACGAATAAAATAGCCAACAACCGCACCGACGAATAGGCCAAGCAAAATGGAGATGATGATAGTGAATGTGTCCATCGTTACACCTCCTCTTGCTATGAACTTTTGTTACATTTTCAAGTGTCGGCATGTACATTGTAATCAACATACAGCAAGCACCAAGGCTTTTTAACATGTAAAATTACCAAAAATGTAAAATATACAATGTTAATTGTAAATGTGTCAATAATCATTGTCAAGGGTTTGTCCTTTAACGCTTTCAATAATTGGAATTTACTGATATCCAAAAAAGCAAAGCCGAGAAGGCTTTGCTTTTTTGGGGATTAATCAATCAGTTCAAACTGTTCGGGATCTTCATCAGCTTCAGTGACGATCTTTTCTCCATCAAGGCCAAAATGATCACGGATTTTTTGCCTGATTTCTTCACGGATTACATGGTTTTCTTTCAGGAATGCCTTTGCATTTTCCCTGCCCTGCCCAATCCGTTCCTCATTGTAGGAATACCAGGAGCCGCTTTTCTGGACTATGTCGAGTTCAGAACCAATGTCCACAATTTCCCCTTCCCGGGAAATGCCTTCTCCGTACATGATGTCGACTTCCGCGGTACGGAAAGGAGGAGCCACCTTGTTTTTGACTACCTTGATTTTTGTCTTGTTCCCGACCATTTCGGTTCCCTGCTTCAGGGTTTCAGCGCGGCGCACTTCCAGCCTGATCGTGGAATAAAACTTAAGGGCGCGTCCGCCGGGAGTCGTTTCCGGGTTACCGAACATGACGCCTACTTTTTCACGGATTTGGTTAATGAAAACGGCAATGGTCTTCGACTTGTTGATCGCCCCGGAAAGCTTGCGGAGAGCCTGGGACATCAAGCGGGCCTGCAGGCCGACGTGGGCATCGCCCATTTCCCCTTCAATTTCCGCTTTCGGAACCAATGCAGCGACCGAGTCAATAACAATAATGTCCACCGCGCCGCTCCGGACGAGTGCCTCGGCAATTTCCAACGCCTGCTCGCCGGTGTCCGGCTGGGAAAGGAGCAATTCATCGATGTTGACCCCTAATTTCTGCGCGTATACAGGGTCAAGGGCATGCTCGGCGTCAATGAAAGCCGCCTGGCCGCCTTTTGCCTGGACTTCCGCGATGGCGTGAAGAGCTACCGTTGTTTTACCTGAACTTTCAGGTCCGTAAATTTCGATAATCCGCCCGCGTGGATACCCTCCTACTCCAAGGGCCGCGTCAAGGGCAAGCGATCCGCTTGGCATGGTTGAAATCCTCTGCTCGGCTCGTTCACCGAGTTTCATGATTGAACCTTTGCCGAATTGTTTTTCTATTTGCTTTAGCGCCATTTCTAAGGCAGCCTGACGATCACTCACTGTGTTTCCTCCTTAAAATCATATATATAAAATCATAAGCGATTGACTCAAATCTAGCAAATTGCTTCTATTAATACTATACAATTTTCAAATGTATTTGTCCAGCAAAAATACGAACATTTATTCGATTTTTTTCGAAGGGCGTAAGCTCGTAAAAAGGCTGATTATCCTATAAAACCAAGCGTTTTACCCCGTTACACCTCATCGTTTGGCTTTTTTGCCCCGTAATCTGAAAATTTGCCCGCCCCCCAAAAAAGCAAAAGGAAGCCGCTTTAGGCTTCCTTCCCTTCATTCAGCTGCTTGAGCAGAAAATGGCAGCCGTATTTGACCGTCCTTATCCGGTTGGCTTTCCTTCCGCCGCCAAGGTTCAGCTTCTCGACATGCGCAGGCTTTCCGATCTGGCTGATGCCGATATAGACCGTACCCACTGGCTTTCCTTCTAGCTCATCCGGCCCGGCGACACCGGTAAAACTGATTCCGATGTCGGCTTTCATTAATTGCGCGGCATTTTCGGCAAGCTCGGCCGCGCATTTGGCGCTGACAACCCCTTCGTTCTCAATCGTTTCCTTTTTAACATGAAGCACGGAGGCCTTTACTTCGTTCGTATAGCAAACCACGCCCCCCTTAAGGCTCGAGCCTGCTCCAGGTATGCTTGTGAATTCCTGTTGGAACATCCCGCCGGTCAGGCTTTCGGCACACGCAAGTGTCAACCCGGTTTCCTTCAATTTCTTAGCCAGCTCATTCATTAGCGAAGTGTCGTCATAGCCATAAAAGTAATCGCCAACTCGGCCAAGGATTTCCTTTTCCGTTTCATCAAGCAATTCGATGGCGCTTTCTAAAATCGAATGTTTGGCGGTCAGGCGGAGGGTGACTTCCCCTTCAGATGCGAGCGGGGCAATTGTCGGATTCGATTGACTGTCTATCAAATCCTCAATTTCGTTCTCGAGCATCGCTTCACCGATTCCGAAGAAACGCAGGACCCTGGAAACGATCTGCTCCTGGGAGGACTGCCTGCTTGTCAAAGCTTGGGCGCCGTATGAAAGGAACATCGGCTCCATTTCACTCGGCGGCCCTGGAAGGAGCATATAGAGCTTTTCCCCTTTCTTCAGGACCATGCCGGGAGCCATCCCATGGTCATTTGGAAGGACCTGCGAACCTTCCAGGATAAGAGCTTGTTTTCGGTTGTTCTCCGACATCACCCGGTTGGTCCGCTTGAAGAAAAGCTCAATCGATTCCATTGCTACTTTATCCGTTTCAAGTCCGACCCCGAGGTGCGCAGCGATTGTTTCTTTCGTAAGATCGTCTTTGGTCGGGCCAAGGCCGCCGGTAATAACCACCAGGTCGGAGCGCCTTTCGGCAATTTCCAGCGCCTGCTTCAGGCGTCCGGCATTGTCCCCTACAACTGTGTGGAAATACACATTAATGCCAATGAGCGCGAGCTGCCCGGAAAGGAAGCGCGCGTTCGTATTCGTAATTTGCCCGAGCAGCAGCTCGGAACCGACTGCTATGATTTCAGCATTCACCCATCGATCACACCTTCAACTGTAGAAGCTTTATTTGGAGTTTTTAAAGACATGCATATTTTTAGCAAAATAATCCCATCCGGACCACATCGTGAAAATCAGCGCCACCCAAAGGGCGATGTCATCGAATGGAATGGAAATCATTTCAAAAATTATATTATGAAGCAAAAGGGATGAAACCGCGATAATCTGCGCCCATGTCTTAATTTTTCCAAGCATATTGGCGGCCACGACTTCTCCGCCCTCTACGAGGAGGAGGCGCAATCCGGTTACCGCGAATTCCCTGCTGATAATCAGGATGACTATCCAAGAAGGCGCGTACTGCAATTCAACCAGAACGATCAGCGCTGCGGAAACAAGCAATTTATCGGCGAGCGGATCAAGGAATTTCCCCATATTCGTGACAAGCTTATACTTCCTTGCGTAGTAACCGTCAACCCAGTCCGTCGCCGCAGCAAAAATGAACAGCAGCGCCCCAACCAAATGGGTGACGGGCATTGTCGCCCCTAGCAGGCTCACTGTCCCCCATTGAAACGGGACCAGCACAATGATCATAAATAAAGGGATCAATAAAATTCTTGAAATTGTTATCTTATTAGGTACATTCATTTTCTTTCCTCCAAGGTGCGAGAAAAAATAGCCATCATGCAGGATGACTATTCATTCCCTTTAATATAGCGGATCTTAATGTTTTGGGAGACTGCTTTGGTTGGTGGAATCGCAAATTCTAGCTTCTCCCCATTCACAAAGATGTCCGTATCAACGGAATTCCCGACTCTTAATACCGCTTCTGATTCATTGGAAAAATCGACTGTTTTTTCGCTTTCCGGCTTGCCAACAGCCAATAATCCCTGGAAGAAAGAATTGCCTTTGCCATTTTTTATACTTACCCAGGTTTCACCTTTGGAAACAACCTTCAGCTCAAATTTTTCAGCATTTTTCAATTCATAGGTAGATGTAGTCCCGGCAGATTGGACCATCTCCAATTCCTGTGCGGGTGTCTCCGGCTCGGCAGGTTCTTCTTCCTTCTGTTTTTCATCATCACCCGCATCTTCGCCGGCTTCAGGCTTATCCTCCTGTTTTTCCGTATCCTTTTTATCCGGCGGCTTTACAATTGAAGCAGGGGCTTTTGATCCGCCATCACCCGAGCTGGAATCCCCGGCGGCGTTTTGCTGCACAACGTAATAAATCAGCGCGGCAACTCCCAAAACTACAACCCAAACCAATATTTTCGGAAGGATTTCAATAACCCGGGAGCCGCCTTCCCCAAGCCCTTTCCTCGATTTTACACGTGAAAGCTGCTCAGGCAAATCCTGCTGGTAAGGGGAGGGGATATCCCCCTTGTACTCCTCGAATATCTCGTCCGCATTTAGCCCAATCGCTTCACAGTATTGCTTGATAAATGCGCGGACGTAAAAATCACCCGGCATCGTGGAATAATTCCCTTCCTCTATACCTGAAAGGTATCTTTTCTGAATCTTTGTAGCTGCCTGCAGGTCATCGAGGCTCAGACCCTTCGCAAGCCGTTCCTCCTTCAATCGGTTTCCCAATTCCGTCAACTCAAACACCTTCCAACTTTATTAAAAATCGAATTCTCCAAAATCGGATGCGAACGGTTCGTTTTCATTGTCGACCACTTCGTATGTAATTTCCTCGTCGGCATCATTGCGGAGCTCAATAATATAGTCAAAATCATCCAAAGTATATTCCGAATTCCTTACAAAGAGATCCGGGTGTTCAATTACTTTGACAGCGGGCAGGCGCATGATTTCCCGCACAAGCTGCCAGTGTTTTTCATTCGCCCTCCTGGATGAAACAATCCCGTCGATGATGAAAATATTGTTTTCACTATATTCATCTTCAAGCAGCTGGCTCCTGATTGTTTGCTTTAGAAGTGTGGACGATAGGAACAGCCACCTTTTATTCGCGCAGACGCTGGCCGCGACAATCGATTCCGTCTTCCCAACCCGTGGCATACCCCTGATCCCAATTAATTTGTGGCCTTCCTGCTTGTACAATTCCGCCATGAAGTCAACAAGGACGCCAAGCTCGTTCCTGACAAACCGGAACGTTTTCTTGTCATCGGCGTCGCGCTGGATGTACCTCCCATGCCTGACAGCCAGCCGGTCCCTAAGTTTCGGTTCACGTATTTTAATTACCTTTATTGTATCCATTGTGTGTAAAATTGACTCAAGGCGCTCGATCAGGTCATCGTTATCAGCGCGAATCAAAAGCCCTCGCCTGCCCTGGTCAACCCCATTGATCGTCACGATATTTATGGAGAGCATGCCTAGGAGAGACGAAATATCGCCCAGCAAGCCAGGGCGGTTTTGCTGGATTTCATATTCGATGTACCATTCTTTTTTTTCCATATTTACCTCCTGGCACTGCATCTGACAAATTTCATCATATTATCTAAACCTATATTATATGATTTTCTTAGAAGATGAAAGGAAAAACAATGTGGTCATCGATTCTAGCCATTTTACCGGTAAAAAGAAAAAAAGAGAGGGTATCCTCTCTTTTTAGCGTGTGCCATTATTTTGGACAAGCTTGACCATCATGTTGGCGATAGCTTGCTGCTCATCCTTGTCAGCTACAGACCAAAGATCTGCAAGAATTCTTTCCTGCTCGTTCTTCGGTTCAACCTGATTCGCGAGATAGTCGCCAATCTGATAAGCCAAATCGGAAACCACATCTTTGTTGACACCTTCGTCCTGTGCCTGGTGAAGCCTGTCAGCAAGGAAATCTTCCCATTGTTTCCAGTTATCGAGTACAGACATCGCAATCCCTCCTATTTCATAATACAACGTTAGTTTTCCGGAGGGCTGGCGAAAATATACCTGAATTTTTCAAGGCTGTTCACGTATACCATCCGCCATTGACGGACAGGATGTGTCCGGTAATATACGACGCCTGCTCCGAGAGAAGGAATGCGGCGGCATTGGCAATTTCCTTGGGGCGCCCTAGCCTGCCCATCGGGATTTCGTTCGCCAGCTCCTCCAATTCCTCTGATGAGAACCCAGCGATCATTTGCGTCTCAACAGCACCAGGGGCGATGGCATTCACCCGAATCCCGCTCGGCGCAAGCTCTTTACCCAATGCTTTCACGAAAGAAATTTGCGCGCCTTTCGCTGCCGAATATGCTGCTTCACATGCTGCCCCGGTTTGCCCCCAGATGGAAGCAATAAAGACGATGCTGCCCGTCTTCCTTTTCAAAAGTTCCGGAATCAACGCCTTTGTCAGGAGCATCGGATTCAGGACATGGATGTTGAAAAGGCTAGCGGCTTCCTCGTCGTCAAGGTCCTGGAATAACCCATAGGCGGCGGTTCCCCCGCAGTGCACAACCGCGTCAACCCCGAACAGGCTGGGGAGCAGCTCCTTGTACCCCCCCTGCCTTGAAAAATCAGCCATGATGGGACTGTATTCCCCCCCGTGCACAGAAAGGCTTTCCACCAGGCGTTCGGCAGCTTCCTTATTCGAATTGTAATGAAGATATAAATTATAGCCCCGGGCGGCGAGTTCGGCTGCAATCGCCTGGCCAATCCCGCCGCTCGCGCCTGTAATCAACGCGAATTTCCGCATTTCCCCAACCCCAATCATTCAACACGATTTCTCTAAAAAAGCGCCTGAATGGCGCTTTTCCTCTTGCATAAAGCTTAATGGGAACCGCCGCTAAACGGGCGTTTCCGCTTTTCTAATTTCCACCGGGAACAACTTGGCATACCGAATAGCGTTCTTCCGAGAAAAGTTCCCTCGCCGCGGCCCGTATATCATCGACCGAGATTTTCTCAAGTTCCGGCACGACAGAGAAGAGGTCCATTTCATTGAACGCGTACCGGGTGAATTGGTTGGCGATGAATTCAGGCGAATTGACCGCCCTCAGGAATGAACCGATTCGTTTCCGTTTTGCCCGCTCAAGCTGCTCCTCGGATATGTTGCCTTCCTTGGTTTTCTCAAGGATTGCCTTTAACGTGTCGGCCAGACCATCGGGATTGGCCGTATCGCCGCCAATCATCGCGAACCCGAACCCCTGCTCCTGGGTATAGTCGAACGAAAACGTCTCATCAATAAGCCCGCTGTCATAAAGGCGGATAAAATTTTCGGAACTTTTTCCGAAAAGGATATCGAGAAGCAAATTGATGGACAATTCCTGTACAAGCATTTCCCTTCCTTTTGTATCGGTATGCGCGGCCTTAAGCCCCACAAGGCATTTCGGCGTCTGGACGTTCATTTTCAGCACTTGCTTCGGAGTGGCGACGCCCGCCTGCTCTGATTCAAACTTCCTTTCAACCGGCGGCCGGTCGACGAATTCCTTCTTTGCCTGGTTATCCCTCACCTGGTCCATAATCTTTTTGGGAGAGACAGGGCCCACTATGAATAATAGCATATTCGCGGGATGGTAGAATGTATGGTAGCATTCATACAGCATATCCTTATCAATTTTCGCAATTGAATCAATCGTCCCCGCGATATCAATTTTAACAGGATGCGCATGGTACATGTTTTCAATCAGGCCGAAATAGAGGCGCCAATCCGGGTTGTCATCGTACATCGTGATTTCCTGGCCGATGATTCCTTTTTCCTTTTCAACCGTCTTTTCGGAAAAATACGGATCCTGGACAAAATCGACGAGCGTTTCAAGATTTTCTTCCACCCGTGATGTACTTGAAAAAAGGTAGGCAGTCCTTGTAAAGGATGTAAAAGCGTTCGCTGACGCCCCCTGCTTGCTGAACTGCTGAAACACATCGCCGTCTTCCTTTTCAAACAGCTTATGCTCGAGGAAGTGGGCAATCCCATCAGGCACTTTTACGAACTCGTCCTTGCCATGGGGCTTGAACGTGTTGTCAATCGAACCGTATTTCGTCGTAAACGTGGCATACGTTTTGTTGAACCCTTTTTTCGGGAGGACATACACATCCAGCCCATTCGGCATCTTTTCGTAATAAAGTTCTTCGTTTAACTGGCCGAACTGGAGTTTATCCATTATTGGCAGCCTCCTTTCCCGTTAAAAAATAAATCGTATCGAGTTCGATTTTTTCACCGACTGCGACAATATCTTCACGTGTCGCCTCCTCCATGCCTTTAATCCAGCTGTCAAAAGGTATATTTTTTCTCCCGGCCACATTGTGGTAAAGGACTTCGACAATGCCCCTGTTCGTATCGATTGTTTCAAGCAGCTGGTTGACGATAACCGCCTTCGTTTGTTCCAGCTCCTCATCCGAAAAATCACCTTTTTTCATCGCTTCCATCTGTTCCTTGATAATCCCGACGGCCTGGTCGAAATTTTTCATTTCGATTCCCGACATGACGAGCATCAGGCCTTTATGGCTTTCAAGCCGGCTTGCGGCATAGTAAGCGAGGCTTGCCTTCTCGCGGACGTTTATGAACAGCTTTGAATGCGAGAAGCCTCCGAAAATACCATTGAAAACCTGAAGCGCGTTGTAATCCGGATCTCCATAGAGGATATTGGTACGGTAGCCGATGTTCAGCTTTCCTTGCTTCACATCCTGTGCTTCCTTAATCACTTTCGGCTCCTCTATTTTAGAAAGCGGCTCGTTTGCAGGAATTTTTGCTTCTCTTTTTTCAAAGCGGAACAGTTCTTCGGAAATATCCTTCACCGTATTTTCTTCGACGTCGCCAACAATATAAATGTCCACTTCATCCTCTGAAAGGGATGAGCGGTAATAATTATACAAACCTTCCGGGGTGATCGCGTCGATGTCCTCGATTCGCCCATTCACGTTGATTGCATAGGCTTCCCCTTTACACATTTCCTCGATTAGGCGGAAGCTCGAATACCGCATCTTGTCATCAAACGTTGATTGAATCCTTTGTTTCAGCGTCCGCTTTTCCTTTTCGACAGTCGCCCGGTCAAAACCATTTCCTTCAAGAAGCGGGTTAAGGATAATTTCCTTAAGGAGCTCCATTCCTTTTCTAAGTAATGGAGTCTGGTCCGATAAAAATTTCTCATTGGCAATTTCCATAAAAAACGTAATAATATGCGCATTTCCCTTTTTCGCGAGATCTACACTTAGGACCGCTCCATACAGGTCATCCAGATAGGACCGGAGCAATGTGGTGGTTGGGTATTCAGCCGAGCTGCTTTGCAAGACATGTGGGAGAAGGGCCCTCAGCGTCGCGGTTTCTTCGTTCAGGGGGGCTTTCATTTTGAAAACAATCGCATTCGTTTTATATTTTTCCGTCTTCGTCACATGAAGGTTATACCCTTGCATGGAAAAGGTTTGTTCAGGCAAAAAGCTCATGTTCGCGGCCTCCTTTGGTAAGAGCAATAGGCAATAATATCCATATTTCTGCCATATTATTTTCCCCATGCCATTTACATTCTATTCTAACTATAATTTGTCAGGACTCGTTTTTACAACTTATACAGCTTTTGTTTGCCCAGTATGAACAAAATGCGAAAGCGCCTTGGTCAGCCCCGACCTGCATAAGACGGGGCCCACAGGACGGGCCTGCCCTCCGGAGGGAACCGGCTTATGACCTCGAGGGGCTAGGCGCTGGAGCTGGATTACAATATATTGTTTCGAGTTATCCACAAGGTTCCAATTTATAATTTCCTAGACAATAAAAAAACCTCCTGGATGGCCAGGAGGCTTGTGAAACCAATTTTGCACTTGATGCTTTTCCGCGAAAAGATTACCGTTTCGCCGAGTCGAATGGTTCGCCGACCGCTTTTGGCGCCTGGGATGATTTCGAGAATACAACCAGGGCAATCAACGTAACGACGTATGGGAAAATCTTCAGAAGGATTGGTGGAATGACGGACAATTCCGGTATAACCTGCGAAACGTTGGCAATCGTGCTCGCGAATCCAAAGAAGAAGGTCGCGGCTAATATGCCGAGTGGCCTCCATTGCCCAAATATCAAGGAAGCAAGGGCAAGGAACCCAAGCCCGGATACCGTACCCGTGAATTCGCCGGCATACGTAAGAATGATAATTGCACCGCCCAATCCGGCGAAAGCCCCGGATATCAGCACGCCGGCATATCTGATTCTCCGGACATTGATGCCCGCAGCCTCTGCAGCCTGTGGGAATTCGCCGCAAGACCGCAAACGGAGACCAAATTTCATTTTATACAAAATAAAGGTACTGGCAAAAAGAATAATTAGGATGAACCATGTCGTAGGATACGTTTTAGTAAAAAATAAAGGACCTATGACAGGAATGTCCGCGACTCCGTGAATTGTTTTCGGAGAAAAGCCGCTCACCCTGATATTGCCGCTTCCAGTCATGTTCCTCGCAAGGAAAATTGTCAGCGCTGTGGCAATCAAGTTGATAGCAGTACCGCTGATGATTTGGTTCGCGCTTAAATTGATGCTCGCAAAGGCGTGCAGGGCAGCGAACAGGATGCCTGCGACTATCGCGGCGAAAAGGCCCGCCCAAAGAACCATCGTATGACTGGCCCACTTATCGTTTAGGTAGTGGACTGTAAGCGCGCTCGAAAATGCGCCGATAACCATCAAGCCCTCCAACCCAATGTTGACAACACCGCTTCTTTCACTAAAAAGGCCGCCCAATGCAGTAATCAGAAGAGGAATTGTAAAAGCAATCGCATAAGGAAATATTTGCTCTATGATGGTCCACATATTATGCTTCCCCCTTCTTTGCCGCCGGCACATCATTCACATTGCCTTCGGAACCGCGCTTCCAGAATTTATTGACAAGGCGGTGGATTAGGACGCTCGTGGCCGCGAAATAAATGATAATCGCAATGATTGTGTTCGCCAGTTCAGGAGGGATTTCTGTCATCGCATTCATAAATCCTGTACCGGAATAAAGAATCCCAAACAGGATGGCTGCGAAAAACACGCCAAACGGAGTATTGTTCCCAAGCAGCGCAACCGCGATTCCGTCGTAGCCCTGGAATGGCAGGATTCCAATTTGGATGCTTGAGGCATTGCCTGTATACATCGCGACCCCGCCAAGCCCAGCAAGCGCTCCCGAGATAACCATCGAAAGGATAATATTCCTGTTTACCCGCATTCCCGCGTATTCCGCCGCATGCCGGTTAAATCCAACCGCTTTTAACTCAAACCCAAGCGTTGTTTTGTTAATAATGAAAGCGATAATGACGACACTGATAATGCCAAGGAATATTCCAAGGTTGATATAGGAGCCATCGAACATATCCGTCAAAAACTGGACTTTCAAAGTAGCTTTTTCCGGTAACTTCTTCGATTCGGTTTCAAGGAATTCGCCTTTAAAATAGCCTGGAACCACATAATATACGGTCCAATAAGCTATCCAGTTCATCATGATTGTCGCGACGACTTCGTGGACGTTGAATTTCGCTTTCAGCAATCCGGGAAGAAACGCCCACAATGCGCCGCCCAGGATGCCAGCCGCGATCATTGCAAGCAGAAGGACCGGCCGAGAAAAATCATAGGTCAGGCCAACCGCGGACGCGCATAGGCCGCCAATCAGCATTTGGCCCGAAGCACCGATATTGAAAAGGCCAGTCCTGAATGCAAACGCTACTGAAAGACCTGTAAAAATAAGCGGCGTGGCGGTGGCAAGCGTGTCACCGATGCGCTTGGTGGTCATAAATGCTCCCTGTAACAAGTACATATATCCCTCAAGAGGGTTGCTACCGATAAAGAGCATCAAAATCCCGCCAGCAATGAGGCCGAGGATTATCGCGATTAAAGATACAATGGCATTTCTCATACGTTTCTCTCCTTGTTTACACCAGCCATCATGAGTCCTACTTCGTTTTCATTCGTTTCGGACGCATTCACGACGCCGATTAACTCTCCATTGTTTATGGCAGCTATCCGGTCTGAAAGCTGGAGGACTTCATCAAGCTCGAGGGAAACGAGTAAAACGGCATTCCCCTTATCCCGATGCTCAATAAGCCGTTTATGGATATATTCAATTGAACCGACGTCCAGCCCCCTTGTCGGCTGTACCGCAATCAATAGCTTCGGATTCAGTTCGATTTCCCTGCCTATAATCGCTTTTTGTTGATTTCCGCCTGATAGTGTGCGGGTTATCGATGCGCCTCCTTTTCCGGAGCGGACGTCGAAATTTTCAAGGATATTATTCGCATATTTTTTCATTTCCTGTTCATTCAATAAACCGTATTTTGCAAAAGGCTTCTTATTATAAACTTCCAAAACCATATTGGATTCGAGGGTGTAGTCAAGCACAAGGCCTCGTTTCTGCCTGTCTTCCGGAATATGCCCGATTCCTTTTTCAATTCTATCCCTAATGGGAAGGGCAATGATTTCCTCGCCATTTAATTTGACTGATCCTGAATCCGCTTTCCTGAGCCCTGTAATGGCCTCAACAAGCTCGGTTTGGCCGTTCCCGTCAACCCCGGCTATCCCGACGATTTCTCCGGCGCGTACTTCAAGAGAGAAGTCTTTCAGCGCAAGGACTTTTCTGTTATTTTTTACGGAAAGAGAATCTATTTTCAATACGACATCGCCTGGCGTACTTTCTTTCTTATCCACTTTGAATGAAACATGGCGCCCGACCATCATTTCCGCGAGTTGTTCTGTGCTAGTCTCGGCCACATCCACAGTACCAATCGATTTCCCTCTTCTAATTACCGTGCATCGGTCCGCCACG
Source organism: Neobacillus piezotolerans (assembly GCF_003362805.1). Taxonomy (GTDB): domain Bacteria; phylum Bacillota; class Bacilli; order Bacillales; family Cytobacillaceae; genus Bacillus_D; species Bacillus_D piezotolerans. Next base: position 706,472 of record NZ_QNQT01000001.1, on the reverse strand, counting down.
GCTTTAATTTCTTTAAGTTTATGGGTAATGATAATGATTGATTTGCCTTCATTAATCAGATTGCGCATAATTTTCATAAGTTCATCGATTTCACTCGGAGTCAATACCGCTGTCGGTTCATCAAAAATCAGGACTTCCGCTTCCCTGTAGAGCATTTTCAGAATTTCGACCCTTTGCTGCATACCGACAGAGATGTCTTCAATTTTCGCATGTGGGTCCACATTAAGGCCGTATGATTTTGATAATTCTTCAATCCTTTTAGCCGCACTGTCAATATCAATGACCAATCCTTTTATCGGCTCGCTTCCGAGAATGATATTTTCGGTGACTGTAAAATTGTCCACCAGCTTAAAATGCTGATGCACCATCCCGATCCCCAGCCTCGTCGCGACGTTTGGATTTGTGATGCGAACTTCTTCGCCTCGAACTTTAATTACTCCCTTTTCCGGCTGGTACATCCCGAACAGGACTCCCATCAAGGTCGATTTTCCCGCGCCATTTTCACCGAGGAGAGCGTGTATTTCTCCCGTTTTTAAAGACAGGGAGATATTATCGTTGGCAACAATACCCGGGAATTCCTTCCGGATATTCAGCATTTCAACTACATAGCTCATCGTTACACTCACCTTTGCCATTTACTGTTTCCTTAATGTTAAAAGGAAAAACCCATATTTGGGATAAAAGAAACCTTCCCCGGGCCTGGTAGTTTGCAAGAGTCCTATATTTCAAGTCCAATATACAAAAGAGACGGGAAAAGAACCGTCTCATTTTGTATACACTTTTATTACTTGAAGAGATCGCCTTGTTCACTCTTTACTTCGATTTCTCCGCTCTTAACTTTTTCGTAAACCTCTTTAACCTTGCTGGATGTATCATCGCTCAAGTTAGGGTTTTCAGCAGTAATGCCGACGCCATCATTTTTAGCATCAAACATGAGGGTCTTGCCGCCCTGGAATTTGCCGTCAAGTTCGTCCTTAATCATGTCAAATGCCGATTGGTCAATATTCTTCACGGCAGAAGTAAGGATAACTGACTTGTCCCCATCATATTTACCGTCTTCGTACTGGTCTACATCAACTCCGACGATCCATACATTTTCGCCTGCTTTAACACGGTTTACTGCTTCCTTGATAGCTCCAACGCCAACTCCGCCTGCAGCTGCGTGAATGACATTAACTCCGCGGTCGAACATAGAAGCTGCAATTTGGCCACCTGCGGCAACGTTGTCAAAAGAGCCTTGGTAAATGAAGTTTTCCTTCTTCATGCCAATCTTGGTTCCCATGTTTTCATTGGCGTATTTAATACCTTGCTGGAAGCCCCAGTTAAACTTTTGGACTGGAGGGATTTCCATTCCGCCGATGAAACCTGCTTCGCCTTCTTTCAGTTCAAGGGCAGTAGCTACCCCTGCCAAGAAACCTGCTTGGTGTTCTGCAAAGAAAATAGAAACGGTATTTTCCTTCACGACTGGATTAAAATCGCCGCTGTGAGGATTTCCGTCGATAATGACAAATTTTGCATCCTTATAGTTGTCCTGTGCCTTGAATACAGCTGTTTCGAACTTAAAACCAGGTGTTACGATGAATTTGTAGCCTGCATCGTAAAGGTTGCCGATTTCTTTCAGGTAATCAGCTTCAGTTGTACCGGATGGCTTCAGGTATTTGGTCTGCACGCCAAGCTCGTCCTTGGCTTTCAAAATGCCTTCCCAAGTACCTTGGTTGAACGATTTATCATCGATTGTACCCGCGTCAGTAACCATACCTACTTTAAGGTCATTCTTCTTTTTGTCGCCTCCACCATTATTAGTGGAAGCATCTTCTTTACCGCCACAAGCTGACAAAAGCATTCCCGCAGACAAAAGCAGCGACATGAACAAACCGAATTTGCGCTTTTTCAAGGCATTGTCCCCCTAAAAATTGTTGTTTGATTTAGTAGCAATGTTTTTTCGCGGCGGGATTGTCCAACAAGGCTATACCCTCTTCCTAAGGACCTTGAAGCTGAACTTATCCGCTTTGAAATAGTTTACCGAGTAAAGGATTGGTTCGTCGTCTTCATCGAAGTGCATTTGCTTCAGCACCAATAAAGCTGTTTCCGGATCGCATTCGAGGATGGGCGAAATTTTATCGTGATAGCCGAGCGGTTCAATCTGGGCTACCGCATATGTAATTCTTCGTCCTGCCTGGTTTTCCAAAATGGAAAGAAGGGATTCTTCCTGGTGGGAGAACGCCTCGGGCAGTATGCGTACAGGTACCTTGTCTATGCAATAGACAACCGGTTCGCCATTTGCGGTCCTTACCCTCTCGGTCACGACGATTGCTTCATCCAGTTCCAACGAGAACCGGCGAATGTCCTCCTCTGCCGGCATTTGTGTTGATGAACTCAGAAAAATGGTGCCCGGCCTCATGCCAGCCTGCAAGATCATGCTCGTCACACTGCTGAGCTGCTCGATCCCGGATGTAAACAGCGGCTTTGCGTTAACGAACGTCCCGACGCCATGCCGGCGAATGATAACGTTTTCTTCTTCGAGTATGCGCAACGCCTCCCGAAGAGTCGCCCTGCTTACCCCCAGTTGTTTCGCAAGATCGAATTCAGAAGGCAGCTTTTCTCTTTCTTTATAAACGCCGTCTTCTATATTTTGCTTCAACCGATCGATCACCTGCAAATACAAATGACGGTTATCCGACTTAATAGACATGTGCATCCTCCAGGCTCCTGAGACATCAGACCTCTGATGTTTAATCATTCCTACTAATCGACAATACTATAACACTTTTCAAAGCATAAATAAATAGGATAGTATCATTTTTTTGGAAAACAAAAATCGTCGAAATCAGCAATTTTTTGTTGACATTTGGTATGTTCCTTTGTTACTAGCCTTGTGGTTCACCCAAAATGCAAGGACCCTGCGAAAAAATGAATTTCAGTTTAGGATCACCTCTTCTTTTCCAATTCACCCTTCACGTGCATGATGATATAGTATGTCATATTCATAAAAAATAACCATCCAGCATGGCGCTTAAACAGGTTGTTTATTCCTGTCCTGGTTGGCCTTGGAAACAAGTTGCCGCAATAGGATGCATATTGTTTCCGTTTTCATCAAGGTTCCATTTTTATATTTTCCTAGACAAAAAAAGAAGCCGGAATCCCGGCTTCCTTCATCATCTTCTCTTAATGGCCTGCTTCTTCCGGCTGCTTTGAAACGAGCACCGCCCTCGGCTTGCTGCCCTCGTACGGGCCGACAACGCCCCGCGCCTCCATTTCGTCAATCAGCCTTGCTGCCCTTGTATAGCCAATCCTGAACCTTCGCTGCAGCATCGACACAGATGCTGTCTGCATCTCGGTAATCAGGTCGACCGCTTCCTCATAAAGTTCATCGTCCACTTCACCCTCGACTTCCTGCACGTCATCAGGGATCATTTCTTCCTGGTACTGCGCTTTTTGCTGGGAAATGACAAACTCAACTGTATCTTCGACTTCCTCGTCTGATAAAAATGCCCCCTGGACCCTGATTGGCTTTGAAGCGCCGACAGGCAGGAAAAGCATGTCTCCCCGACCGAGCAGCTTTTCGGCGCCGCCCATATCAAGGATTGTGCGTGAATCTGTCTGCGACGATACAGCGAAAGCGATCCTCGATGGAATATTCGCCTTGATCACACCCGTAATGACATCCACGGACGGGCGCTGGGTGGCGATGATGAGGTGGATGCCCGCCGCCCTGGCCATTTGCGCAAGCCTTGTTATGGAATCCTCAACATCCGAGGACGCAACCATCATCAAGTCGGCTAACTCGTCGACAATGACAACGATATATGGGAGCAGCGGCTGCTTATCATCTTCTTCCGCATTATGCCTTCTGACATGTTCATTATAGCCTTCAATATTGCGTGTCCCTGTAAATGAAAAGAGCTCATAACGCCTTTCCATTTCATTGACGACTTTTTTCAGCGCCTGGGAAGCTTTTTTCGGATCAGTTACAACTGGAGCGAGCAAATGGGGAACACCATTGTACACATTCAGCTCGACCATTTTCGGATCGATCATCATCATCTTCACTTCATGCGGCTTCGCCCTCATCAAAATGCTCGTAATGATTCCGTTGATGCACACACTTTTCCCGCTTCCCGTTGCCCCGGCGACAAGAAGGTGCGGCATCTTGTTCAACTCCGCAAGGACCGCCTCGCCGGTAATATCCCGCCCAAGCCCGATCAGAAGTTTTGATTCCGGGCGGTCGTTCTGGGTCGCTTCAAGCACTTCCCTTAAGGAAACCATCGCTACCTCGGAATTCGGGACCTCGATTCCAATCGCCGACTTTCCCGGAATTGGCGCTTCAATCCGGATATCCTTGGCGGCAAGCGCTAGGGCAAGGTCATCATTCAGGCTGACAATTTTGCTTACCTTGACGCCCACATCCGGATGGACCTCGTATTTGGTAACGGCTGGGCCAAGGTGCACCTGCGTTACCCTCGCTTTTACCCCGAAGCTGTGGAAGGTGCGCTCAAGCTTCGCGGCATTGGCGTGAATGAGTTCGTATTCCCCGCTTTGGTCCGCTTTTCTTGGAAGTTTTAGCAGCGAAAGCGGCGGCAGCTCATAAGATGTGTTTTCCAGTTCCACAAAGGTGATTGGGGGAGCGATTTCCTCTTCCTCCATCTCCTTTTCTCCGGAATCGGGCTGGTGCTTTTTATGGCGTTCCTGTTTCGCTCCGTTTCCATAGGCTTTGTCGATAAAACTTGAAATGATAGGCTCCGGCACAGGCGGTTCTTCCTCTATGGCAACCGTGGCGCCATCGATTAATTCGGTTGGTGCCGCCACTGGTTTTTCCGCTGCCTTTTTCTCTTTTTCACGCTTGTCCCGCTTTTGCTGATCTTTCTGCTTTTGCCTTTTTTTCTTCCATTCGGACAAATCGGCTTTAAATGCCTCAAGCTGGTTCCGATAGCCTGAACCAATTATCGAGAAAATTTTACCGAGCGCTTCCCCGAACGTTTTTCCAGTCAGGAGGATCACTCCGCTTGCAATCAGCAGCCCAGCAATGATTTTTGTTCCTGTTGTGGCAAACAGGTAGTGGAACATTGCGTACAGCACAGCGCCGACCATTCCCCCGCCAAGATCAGGGGAAGACGGATCACCCTTTACTTCGTCCCAAAAAAACGTCCAGGTGTTGGCTATCACACTCGGATTCTCAAGCTGTCCACTCTTTGCCAGGGACCCGAACAGCGTGATATGGCTCAGAATCAGCAATGCGGCCAAAATCAGATACGCCCCCATAAGCCTTGACGGAAAAAGAAAAGGCATTTCACGTTTCCACATCATGATGATGCTTAACATGAACATCCCGATAAGCCCGGCCATCCCCCATTCCCCAAGCCAAAAACGGAAAAACAGGGATACTCCATTTCCCACAGCCCCAAGCTCCGCCATTGAAATAATGGACAGGGCCAGCATGACCAGGCCGGCCAGTTCAAATTTTAGAGTTGTTTTCAATTGGCTATCCCTGCTTCGGGTTTGCCTGCGTTTTTTCTTGGCCATCCTAATCACCTTTATGTATAAGTCTTCAGCCAGGATCGCCAAATAGAACAAGCAGCCCTCCGGCTGCTTTATTCAGTCTGGCATTTCCAGCTTTTTGGCTATCATCCAAAAATGCCATTTTCCTAAACCGTAACCTGATTATACCATAAAGGGATTCCGGATTGGACAGGACCTTCAGGCTATAGGGAAATTTTCGACCCTGGCAGCCATCTTGCATCCATGTAATGGACTGGGTCCGTGCTTAGCAGCCTGACAATCTGGAACCCGTCGCCCGAGCTCTCCACTTCCATCGAAACCCCTTCCTTGGAGATTATTTTCCTTTCCTTCGGCACCGCATCCTGCTGTTGTTGAAAAATAAGCTCCTCGGGCATCATTGTGTAAAGGATCATTGGATCAGCCCTTCCTGCTCAGTCTTGTTCATTTCAATTAGGTCATTCAGCTTTTTCATTGCCGGCCCAAGCCCGCCAACTTCATCAATGAGCCCGTATGCGACTGCATCGGCGCCAACTACATTCGTACCGATGTCCCGCGTCAGGTTTCCCTTCGCGAACATCAAATCCTTAAACGTTTCCTCCGGGATATTGGAGTGGCCTGTTACGAACCGGACGACCCGTTCCTGCATTTTATCGAGATACTCAAACGTTGCCGGAACGCCAATGACAAGCCCAGTCAGCCGGATTGGATGGATGGTCATCGTGGCCGTTTCGGCAATGAAGCTGTAATTGCATGAAACCGCGATTGGGACCCCGATTGAGTGGCCACCCCCAAGGACAATGGACACGGAAGGCTTGGATAGTGATGCGAGCATTTCGGCAATGGCTAGGCCCGCTTCCACGTCCCCTCCAACCGTGTTCAGGATTACAAGCAATCCTTCTATTTTCGGATTTTGCTCGATCGCCACGAGCTGCGGAATGATGTGCTCGTATTTCGTCGTTTTATTTTGCGGGGGCAAGGCGAGATGCCCTTCGATTTGCCCGACTATTGTCATACAGTGGATGCGTGAATCATTTGAAAGCTGCGGCACGTTTGTCGCGCCAAGTTGCTGGATTTTTTCAATAAGCTTGGAACCTGGTTTGTCATCGGTTTCCGGGCTAGGTGCTTCCTCTTGATCGCCCATCCGCGTTGATGGAATTAAATGGTCCATTTTAACTGTCTCCCTTCGGTTCATATATGGTTAGTATTGGACCTCGTCGGTTAATTCATGCCTTTTTGATTTATAGATCATGGCCAGTTACGCTAGCGTATATAAAAAAGCACCGGCAGGATTGCCGATGCTTCGGTTTACGCTTCCATAATGATCGGAAGGATCATTGGGCGCCTTTTCGTTCTTTCGAATAAATACTTGTTCAAATCGTCCCTAATTTCCTGTTTTAGGCTCGTCCAGTCAAAGAAATCGCGGGAAATGTTCTTTTCAACAATATCCCTTACCAGCTTGCCGGATTCCTCCATCAATTTTTCCGATTCCCTGACATAAACGAATCCTCTTGAAATGATCTCCGGCCCCGCGAGAATTTTACGCTCTTTCCTTGAAAGCGTGACGACGACAATCAATGTGCCGTCCTGGGAGAGAAGCCTGCGGTCGCGAAGGACAATATTGCCGACATCGCCGACGCCTATTCCGTCTATCAGAATGTTGCCTGATGGTACTTTGCCCGCCGGAATGAACATTCCATCCTTGATTTCGACCACTTCCCCATTATCGGGAATGTAAATTTGTTCCCTGGTAAGCCCGCATTCCCTGGCGACTTTTTCATGCGCCTTCAGCATCCGGAATTCCCCGTGGACCGGTATGAAAAGTTTAGGCCTCATCAAATTGATCATGAATTTCAGTTCTTCCTGGCTCCCATGGCTTGAAACGTGTATCGTCTTTTTGTTCGAAACGACATTCGCGCCAGCGCGAAGCAACATATCCACTGTTTTTGCGAGGAAAAGTTCGCTTCCCCTTAGTGTTGAAGCTGCAATCAAGACCGTATCGCCTTCCTTGATATTGACAAGCCTATGAGACTTGCGGGCCATTTTTTGCAGCCCTTCAATTGGTTCGCCTTGCGAACCTGTCATTAGGATGACGATTTCCCTGTCCGGAAGGTTCCCTATTTCCGATGCAGGGATGATCAGCCCTTCGGCGATATCAAGATAGCCAAGTTCGACGGCGATATGGTAAATCCGTTCAAGGCTCTTCCCGACAACAGCGACCTTCCTGCCCGTTTCCTCTGCGGAATCGAAGATATGCTGGATGCGGTTAATGTCAGATGCGAAGCACGCCGCGATAATCCTTCCGGACGCGCTATAGAAGGTGTCACACATTTCCCTTGCCACATTCGCTTCGGAAATTGTATAACCCGGCTTTTCCGCCTCGGTGCTGTCGGAAAGCAGGCAGAGCACGCCTTTTTCGCCAATCGCGGCCATTTTGCCGATTTCCGGCTTGTACAATTCTGTCGCGGCCTGGTCGAACTTGAAATCGCCTGTGTAGACGATCGCCCCTTCGGTTGTGTTAATACAAATCCCAACCGATCCAGGGATGCTATGGTTTGTTTTAAAAAATGAGACGTTCACATTTCCGATTTCAATAACCGAATCCGAATTGATTTCATTAAAATCTGTTTTACCATTGAATTCCTGTTCCTTCAGCTTCGCGGCGGCAAGCGCCAGGGTCAGCTCCGTCCCGTAAACAGGAACCTTGATTTGTCTCAGGATGTAGGATAAGGCGCCGATATGGTCCTCATGGCCATGGGAAAGAAAAACAGCCTTGACCCTTTCCTTGTTTTCGAGCAGATAGGAGATGTCGGGAATGACGATATCAATGCCAAGCATTTCATCCTCGGGGAACATTAAGCCCGCATCGATAACGAAAATATCCCTGTCCACCTCGCACAGGAACATATTCTTCCCGATTTCTCCCATGCCGCCCAGGGCGACGATCCTGATATTCTTATTTTTTTTCTTTGCCAATTTCTGTTTCCTCCTATGATGATTTAGGCCGATCGAGATCAGTTACAATCATTATACTTGAATGCGGAAAATCTTTACAACCTTATTCCCTTTCCCGCGCGCCAAAAGAAAAAACTGCCAGGCACGGCAACTTCTTCTCTTTAAAAAAGCAAGGTAATAATTGCGCTTCTAATACACAAATGGCCTCTTTACTGTTCGTTGAAAATTCACCTTGCCCATGAAAAAAGACAGCGGGCATTAATCGCGCCTGCTGCCTTGAAAATCATGTCCTTTTCCCTTTTGAGGGACGAAAATACAATTAAGAGGGCTGATGGATCCCCAGTACTGACGTCAATGCGGTGCGCTCTTCAGCGCTTAATGGAACGAGCGGAAGCCTTACAGAGCCTACGTCCATCCCTTTCAGCTGAAGGGCTGTTTTTACAGGAGCCGGGCTAGGAGCCGCGAACAGCCCCTGCATGACCGGAAGAAGCTGCTGATGGAGACGGGCCGCTTTCTCAAGTTCCTTCGCGAAAAATGCCTGGATCATTTCCTGCATTTCATTGCCGATGATATGGGAAGCCACCGATACGACGCCAAACCCTCCAATGGAAAGAACCGGCAATGTAATACCGTCGTCGCCGCTGTAGAGAATGAAATCTTCCGGTGTATTTGCGATGATTTTTGTCATGGCATTCAGGTCGCCGCTGGCTTCCTTGACTGCTACGATATTTGGGATTTCGGAAAGGCGGATGACTGTTTCCGGCGCGATGTTGACAACAGCCCTGCCAGGTATATTGTAAACCATCACCGGCAGCTTAGTGCTTTCCGCGACTGCCTTGAAATGCTGGTAAAGGCCTTCCTGGTTCGGCTTGTTGTAATAAGGGGCGACAACCATGATCGCGTCCACGCCAAGCTGTTCCGCTTTTTTTGTCATTTCAATTGATTCATAGGTGTTATTGCTTCCTGTTCCAGCGATGACAGGAATCCGGCCGGCGACTGCTTTGACAGCATGGCTGAACAGAGCTAGTTTTTCCTCCTTGGATAATGTAGGCGATTCGCCGGTTGTACCCGCGATAACTAGAGAGTCAGTCCCATTTTCGATTAAATGGTTGATTAACTGGGTTGTTTTCGTAAAATCGATATGCCCTTTCTTATCGAAAGGCGTTACCATCGCAGTTGAAACTCTGCCAAAATGAATCATGGTCCTCTTCACCCGTCCTTTGATTGGTTTGGGCAGGCAAGGCACCTGCCGGCTTAATACCTTTTTGTTGTTGTATATTAAATTCCTTGCGGCCTTTCAAACTCTGCGGACTCGTTTTCCAGATGGAAGGCATCGTGAAGGGCATTGACAGCCTTAATAAGGTCGTCCTGCTCTACGAGGACCCAAATGGTTGTATGGCTGTCGGCGGATTGGAGGATGCGGATGCCCTGGCCTGCCAGCGCTGTTACAATCCTTGCCGTGACGCCCGGCACTCCGGCCATTCCCGCGCCGACAACCGATACTTTCGCGCAATTCCTTTCCACAACGGGTTCATGGCCAAGGACGTTCAGGACGGAAATAGCGCGGTCGGCTGAATCCTCGGACACGGTGTAAACAACCCCGTTCGGAGAAATATTGATAAAGTCGACAGAAATTTTTTCGTTTGCCATTGCCTTGAAGACTTCCGATTGCAAATTGTACTGCCCGTCTCTCGCGAATACCTTAATCTGGGTGACGTTTGGAACATGGGCAATCCCTGTAACCGGCCGTTCTTTTATATCGCTGCCTGCGCTTGTTCTCGCCTGGCTAGTAACGAGTGTGCCCGGCCCGTCTGAATAGGTGGACCGGATCCGCATCGGCACTTTTGCCTGCATCGCTATCTCAACTGCCCTTGGGTGGATGACCTTCGCGCCTTGATAGGCGAGGTTGCATACCTCCGTATAAGTGACAATTGGCAGCGGCCTTGCGTTTTCGGCGATTCTCGGGTCGGCGGTCATGATTCCTTCCACATCCGTGAAAATATCGATCCATTCGGCGCCGAGTGCGGCGCCAATCGCGGCCGCGGACGTATCGCTTCCGCCCCTGCCAATAGTCGTCACGTCTCCGTTTTCGGCCACTCCCTGGAAGCCGGCGACCACGACGACATCCGCTACATTTAGCTCTTCAAGGAGCCGCTCACATTTCATTTCGATGATCTTGGCGTTTGTATGATCGTCATTTGTCCGGAAACCTGCCTGCGCTCCATTTAGGGCGACAGCTTTAATACCCGATTCAAGAAGAAGCGATGTAAACGCTACGCTGGAAATAATCTCGCCGCAGGACATCAGCATATCAATTTCGCGCCTGCTGATTTTCCCAATGCTCCCTTCCAGAAGGGAGAGAAGGGTGTCCGTTGCATACGGGTCACCTTTGCGTCCCATGGCCGAAACGACAACGACAACCTTATATCCTTCAGAAAGGGCCTTTTCAATATGGTTTTTGGCATTTTGCCTGCTTTCTTCGTTCCTGACTGATGTACCGCCAAACTTCTGGACTATTACTTTCATTCAAGCACCCCAAAACTGCTATGTTGTTTTTATTTCTGTCCGACGACGCCTAGGCGGACAAGGCTTTCCGCGATTTGGACGGAATTCCATGCAGCGCCTTTCAGGAGATTGTCCGAAACGACCCACATATGGAATCCTTTCTCATTATCAAGATCCCTTCGGATCCTTCCCACAAAAACATCCTGTTTCCCTACGCAATCCGCGGGCATAGGGTAAACCTGGTTCGCGGGATCATCCTGGAGAACAACGCCGGGTGCGTCCTTCAAAAGTTCCTTAATATCATTCGCGGTGACGCCTTCCGATTCGATTTCAAAGTAAACCGATTCGGAATGGCCCGTCTCGACCGGCAGCCTTACACATGTAGCCGCGACCTGTAGGCTTTGGTCGTGCATAATCTTTTTCGTTTCATTGATCATTTTCAGTTCTTCAAAAGTAAAGCCGTTATCTTCGAATTTATCGATTTGAGGAATCGCGTTGAAGGCAATCTGGTAATGCCTATCGGCCCCTTTTACCGGAAGGACTTTCGGTTCATATGCCTCACCCGCAAGGATGGCCCGCGTTTCTTCCTTCAATTCCTCAATCGCCGCCGCACCCGCTCCGGAAACCGCCTGGTATGTGGAGACAATGATCTTTTTCAGGCCGAACTTCTTGCGGACTGGTTCAAGCGCGACAACCATCTGAATCGTCGAACAGTTTGGATTCGCGATAATCCCTTTATGTGTATGCACATCTTCTTCATTTACTTCCGGAACTACAAGAGGCACTTCCTGGTCCATCCGGAAAGCGCTCGTATTGTCGATGACAATGGCTCCGCGCTTTGCCGCTTCTGGCGCGAGCTCCTTTGAAACACTGCCGCCGGCGCTGAACAAGGCGATGTCAATGCCTTCAAAGCTTTCCGGCTTGGCCTCCTGGACAACATGCTCCTTACCATTTACTGTTACAACCTTTCCAGCAGAACGGGCTGAGGAAAGCAGGACAAGCTTTTTAATAGGGAAATCCCTTTTTACGAGTGTTTCAATCATTTGCTGGCCAACAGCGCCTGTTGCACCGACGACAGCCACATTCAAACCAGTTTGACCATCCATTTTTCTGTTTACCCCTTCCGTCAAAAAGCATTCGCTTTGATTATTCAAGTAAATGCAATCTATGATGGCACTCGGCCCCATATGTATGAAAGATATCAGCGGGCGATGCCCGCCGACAAACTTTCCTACATTTTATCACATTCCTTCAACAATGAAATAATCAATTGCACGTCTGGCGCGAATTGGCTAATTTTCATCAAGGTATCTCTCAACCAGGACGGGTTGCAGCTGGTTTCCCTCAAGGGCTGCTTCCACTGCTTCTTTTAAGAGACTCATCCTCGCAACCATCGAATTTGGTTTTTTTTCCGGGTCGTCCTGCCCGAACGGAATGAAAAATATGTTCTTCGATGCCATGAGCCTCATCAGGTTGACGCCGTTCAGCCCAAGTGCATCATTCGTTGAAATCCCCAACACAACCGGTTTCTGGTTCCTAAGCGTCGCCTTAGCGGCCATCAGGACCGGCGAATCATTAATCGCATTTGCAAATTTACTCATCGAGGCTCCGGTCAATGGCGCAATGACCATACAATCAAGAGGTTCCTTCGGTCCGAGCGGTTCGGCTTTAACGATTGAATCGATCGCGGTTTTTCCAGTCAGTTTTTCAATCCTTTCAATCCAGTCCTCGCCCTTGCCGAATCTTGTCTCGGTATTCTTTACCGTGAACGTGACTACAGGGACAACCTCTGCTCCAGCGTTGACAAGCTTCTCAATTTCCGGATAAACGGCGTCATAGGTGCAATGGGATCCAGTGAGACCGAAGCCGATTCGCTTTCCTTTAAGATTCATATCGCTTTCCCCTTTCGGTTTTTAAGATCCGCCTGAAGCAATTGCGTCAGGACATTCGCCAAAATCTGGCCGGCTGTCTTCGGAGCGACGATTCCGGGCAGCCCCGGGGCCAAGAGCGCTTTGATGCCCCGTTTTTCCGCATAACGGAAATCGGTCCCGCCCGGCTTGGAGGCAAGGTCGATGATCAGCGTATGCACCGCCATTTTCGAGATCACCGATGCACTTACAATTTGGTGCGGAACTGTGTTGATGACAATATCCACATCCCTAAGCTCTTTTTCTATGTCTGATAGATGAAAAGGCTCAAGTGCCATTTCGGTCACCCGTGCAAGGTGTTCGCTCCTCCTCGCGCCCACTTTCACCTTGGCGCCGAGAGCGGCAAAGGCCCTTGCCACGCTCATTCCCGTCCTGCCAAGACCGAGCACGGCGACTTTTGATCCATGGATTGTTATATCGGTATGCTGGATTGCCATCATAATCGTTCCCTCGACGGTTGGGATGGAATTGTATATCGCGACATCATCCCGCTCAAACAGCTGGACGAGACGCCTTTTCGCTTGCTTTGTTATGCCAGTCAAATATGGATTCGTAATTCCGGTATAAATCGTGCATGCTTCAGGCGTTTTGGCAAGGCATGCTTCTGTTAAAATGACCTGCTCATTCGAAAAAATCGTCTCAACCTGGCCCTCCAGGCTCGTTCCCGATACAGGGAGGATAAGCGCATCCATTTCAGAAAAATCCGCTTCCGATAATTTTTCTTTTTGCGCACCTGTAAAGGCATGATCCAGTTGTTCGAAACCAATCAGCGATAGCTTCGCATCCAGTTCGGTCAGCTTCCTGATGATTTCGAGCTGCCGGGCATCCCCGCCAATGATGGCTATCTGCATACCTGTCAGCATGAACCCTTCACCTTCTTTTTCAAAAAATCATTCGTTGCCCAGTCTCCAGGCTACTTATCAGTTTATGAAGGGAAGCAGATTTCTGTGAAAACGAAAGCGGAATGCCGGCTTAATCAACCCCCAGCTCTTATGTAAAAAATTCCTGTGCTTCTGTGAACGATAGCGGTTTTGTGGGACCTGTATCCGGTAAAAAGGGTTTTATTCATTTGATGCAAGAAACGAAAAATAACCCGGCTGCCTTCAACCGGGTTTTGTTAACATAATTAAATTATTGTATTTGGTATTGGGATGGGAAGGGATGGGAAAAGCTAGCAGTTTTTGCTGTAATGGTCAGGAATTTCATATGATTTCTCTATTGAAGTTACTCGTCTGCTTCTCCAGGGAAATCAATGATAATCATTTCGGCGCCGATTTTTTTTATGTGCTTCCATTGAACCCGGATTTCTTCGCCCTGCTTCCGGAGACCAAACCATTTTAGCGACGGGATTAGCAATGCCTGGATTTGGCCTGTTTGTTCATTTATCTCAAGATCGGTCTGGCCAAGGACCCCCAGACGCTCCGCCCGCTTCACATCCACAATTTCCTTCCCGCTAAGCTCGCTCAGCCTCAATTTGATCGCCCCCCTGCTATTCTTCTATTAGTGTATAGCCCTTTAGCGGAAAATAGACTACCTGTTAAAGGATAGCTGGTTTCTTTGCTTGGGCTATTAAATTTTAAGACTGTTACTTTTGTTTGATTAGATTTTGGAATGAAAAAAGCCATTGCATCCGCAATGGCCGTAAAATATCAATTATTTCAATTTGGCTGGGAGTTCCCCGTCAGGACTGATCAAAGCGACCGAGAAGTGGTCGGTAAAAATTGAGCTTGCAAGGCTATCAACGCTATGCTTTGTCACATTGTCAATCTGCTCGACGATTTCATCCAGTGAACGGTGGTATTTTAACAGCAATTCATTTTTTCCGTTCCGGCTCATCCGGCTGTTCGTGCTCTCAAGGCTGAGCATCAGGCTCCCCTTGAGCTGCTCCTTGCTGTTCACAAGCTCTTTATCTGTTATTCCGTCACGTTTCAGCGTATCAAGCGTTTCCTGGATTGTTTCGTACAGCAGGTCGAGCTGCTTCGCGCCTGTGCCGCCGTAAATTGTGACAATACCGCTGTCCTGATAAGCTGAATGGTACGAAAAGACCGAATACGCGAGACCGCGCTGTTCACGGACATCCTGGAAGAGGCGGCTGCTCATACTCCCGCCAAGGACATTGTTTAAAACAATCAGGCTGTAAATATCGTCATGGCCAACCTTAAGGCCTTCAAAGCCAATGCACAGGTGAGCCTGTTCGGTTTCTTTTTTCCGGGAAAGACGGTTAGCATGGAAGTCAGGCTTGTTTTCACGGATTTCGGGATTGCCGCCTTCGTAGGAGCCGAAATGCTTTTCTACCTTGGAAATGAACGAGTCAGTAATGTTACCGGCAATCGAGATGACGACATTCTCAGGTGTATAATGGTTGAAAATATATTCATTAAGCTTGTCGCCGGTAAAGGTTTCAAGTGTCGATTCAGTTCCAAGGATCGGATAGCCGAGCGGATGCTTTTCATAAACCGCCTTGCTTAAAAGATCATGGACAATATCATCCGGTGTGTCGTCGTACATTTTGATTTCTTCCAAAACAACATTCTTTTCCTTTTTAAGTTCGTCGCCATCGAACGTTGAATTGAAAAACATATCCGATAGGATTTCCAAGGCGAAATCCGCGTGTGTATCAAGCACCTTTGCGTAATAGCAGGTGTATTCTTTCGAAGTAAAGGCATTTACCTGGCCGCCGATGCTGTCGAATGATTCAGCGATTTCCCGGGCTGTACGTGTTTTTGTTCCTTTAAAGAACATGTGCTCCAAAAAGTGTGAAATTCCGTTATTCTCAGGCACCTCATTCCTGGAGCCTGTACCGATCCAGACCCCGATTGCAACGGACCTGACCGTTGGAATATTTTCCAGCACAACTCGCACACCATTTTGGCAAGTATATTTCTTAATCATCGAATTCCTCCTGTTCTTGGACAACTGCTGCGGCTTGCTCTGAAATCATTTTACATGTTCGTGGCCGATTCTCCAAATTTTAGAGGAGCCGCCGCAACCTACTCTATTACTTCTACCCTGCTTTCCGATAGCATATCGGAAACGGTGCCAATTTTGAGCTTCTTTTCTTTTATCGACAATATCAGCCGTTCCAGTGCGAGTGCTGTTGGCTCGGTTGGATGCATTAAAATGATTGAACCATTGGAAACCTTCGATGAGACCCTGTTAATAATTGTTTCCGGACTTGGCTTTTTCCAATCCACCGTATCGACAGTCCACATGATGGTCCCCATTCCTGCCTCGGCGGCAATGGCTGCTGTATCCGGTCCCATGCTGCCGCTCGGGGGGGCAAACCAGGTACATTTATTGCCGATTGTGGCTTCAATGACCTCATTTGTCTTCCTTAACTCGTCAAGGGCCTTTTCCTTTGATATTCGTTTCATATCTGCATGGGAATAAGAGTGGTTCCCAATTTCATGTCCCGCTGAGGCAATCATTTTAGCAATCTCCGGATTCTTCTTTACCCAATTTCCTTCTAGAAAAAAACTGGCGGACACATTGTGCCTTTTCATAACAGCCAGCATATCCGGCAAAAACTCGTTCCCCCAGGCAACATTGACGGCAAACGAAACCATTGGCTTTGACGGGCTGCCCCTGAATATAGGCGCAGGCGGCAATTGCCCGAGATGGATTTTGGGCTTGACTTCCTTATAAACAAGCTTTTTCGGGTCAAATTTGCCCGATGCTTTCATTTTCCGGTATGACGCGGGAATGTCGATTTCCAACCCATTATAGCCGGGCATTGTTTTCCACACTTTATCAATGCGGGCATCCTCAGCGGGAATTCTCTTTTCCGCCGCTTCCATTGAAATTCTCTCGTATAGAGGATCATTCTGCTTTGAAACGGCCTCCGCGCCGATTTTCAGAGATTGTATGTATGACCCGACCAAAGGGCTGTTTACGAGTGAAATAAAAAGAAAACATGCCATTAAAAATAACCCAAACCGCTTAACCATATAGCTCCCTCCTCCATACAAAAGTATGTTGGAGCAGCGTATGGTAGAACAAGCCCCCTACGCCCTGGGCAATCTGGATATTTTCACACTGTCTCAAGAAGGATACAGGCAATCATTTACGGATTCCAAAAAAAGACAAAGCCAGGGTTGTCCCCTGGCTTTGTCTTCTTACTGATATTTAAGCCAATCAACACAGCCGCGGAATTTCGTGGATGCGATTTTATTTATTTTGTTGCTCCGCTTTTTCGCGCTGTTCTTTCAGTACAGCTTTCCTAGACAGGTTCACCCTGCCCTGGCGGTCGATTTCAGTTACCTTGACAAGCATCTCATCGCCGATTTTCACGACGTCTTCAACTTTACCGACGCGTTCTTCGGCAAGTTCCGAAATGTGGACGAGGCCGTCTTTGCCGGCAAATATTTCTACGAAGCAGCCAAACTTCTCAATCCGCTTCACTTTTCCTAGATAGTATTCCCCGACTACGACTTCACGGACGATATCTTCAATGATTTTCTTTGCTTTCTGGTTCATTTCTTCATTTGTGGAAGCAATGAAAACCGTTCCGTCCTGTTCAATGTCGATTTTTACGCCGGTTTCTTCAATGATTTTGTTGATTTGCTTTCCGCTTGGCCCGATAACATCCCTGATTTTGTCCGGATTGATCGTCATTGTCAGGATCTTAGGCGCATAAGGGGACAACTGCTCTCTCGGCTCAGAAAGGGTCGCAAGCATCGATTCAAGGATTTGCATCCTCCCTTTTTGCGCCTGTTCCAAAGCTTCTTGGAGAATTTCGCGGGAAAGGCCTTCAATCTTGATGTCCATTTGAAGCGCCGTTACGCCTTTGGATGTACCGGCAACTTTAAAGTCCATATCGCCAAGATGGTCTTCCATACCCTGGATATCTGTTAAAACCGTATAATTTTCCCCAGATTTCACAAGTCCCATCGCGATTCCCGCAACCGGTGCCTTGATTGGCACACCGGCATCCATCATAGCAAGGGTGCTTGCGCAGATGCTCGCCTGGGAAGTCGAACCGTTCGATTCCAAAACCTCCGATACGAGGCGGATCGTGTATGGGAAATCCTTTTCGGAAGGAATGACTTGCTCAAGCGCCCTTTCGCCTAAAGCACCATGGCCAATTTCCCTGCGGCCAGGGCCCCTGATCGGTCCGGTTTCCCCTACAGAGAAGAGCGGGAAGTTGTAATGGTGCATGAACCGCTTTTCTTCCTCAAGGCCGAGGCCATCCAGGATTTGGACGTCACCCATCGCACCAAGCGTACAAACGCTTAGTGCCTGAGTTTGCCCGCGGGTAAACAAGCCGGAGCCATGTGTGCGCGGCAAAATGCCAACCTGTGAGGACAATGGGCGGATTTCATCCACGCCACGGCCGTCTGGACGTACCTTTTCTTCAGTAATCAAACGGCGCACTTCATCCTTGACGAGCTTGTCCAGGATTTGTTTTACCTGTTTGATGTCTTCGTCGGTTGCTTCCTGCTCTGCGTATTTCGCAAGGACCTGGTCCTTCACTTCTTTAATGGCAGCTTCACGCGCGTGCTTTTCCTGCACCTGGATCGCGTTCAGCATATCTTTTTCACAAGCTTCAAGGACTTCGGCTTTCAAATCCTGGTCGACTTGATATAAGGTCACTTCACGTTTTTCCTTGCCGCAAACCTTAATGATCTGATCCTGGAATTCGACGAGGCGTTTGATTTCCTCATGGCCGAACATGATCGCTTCAAGCATGACTTCTTCAGGAACTTCCTTCGCCCCCGCTTCAACCATGTTGATCGCATCCCTCGTACCTGCGACGGCAAGATGGATATCGCTCTTTTCACTTTGTTCGACAGTCGGGTTAATGACAAAATTGCCGTCAACGCGTCCGACGATGACTCCCGCGATAGGGCCTTGGAATGGAATGTCGGAAACGCTCAAAGCAAGTGAAGATCCGAACATCGCTGCCATATCGGATGGACAGTCCTGGTCCACGCTCATGACGATGCTGATAACCTGGACATCATTCCTGAAGCCGTCTGCAAACAACGGACGGATCGGACGGTCAATTAGGCGGCTGGCGAGGATTGCCTTCTCGCTTGGGCGCCCTTCACGTTTAATGAATCCGCCAGGGATTTTCCCGACGGCGTAAAGACGCTCCTCATAGTTGACTGTCAATGGGAAAAAGTCGACATTTTTTGGTTCTTTTGATGCGGTTGCGGTGCTTAGGACCGCTGTATCACCATAACGGACAAGGACAGCGCCATTCGCCTGCTTTGCAAGCTGGCCAAGCTCCACTGTTAACTTTCGTCCCGCCCAGTCAATCGAAAACTCTTGTTTCGGTGATTCCATATAGTTATTACCCCTCTTTCCGGCTCATTCGCTTTTGAATATTCCCACAGCACTAAAACATATATTTAATAACAAATTAATGTTAGTATGCTCAAATTACACCTGGCTTAAAATATGTATGAATATTGCCACTCTATTTTTACCTAACAAAAAAGCGGGAAAATTCCCGCTTCTTTTGACTATCGACGTAAGCCAAGCTTATTGATTAACTCACGGTAGCGTTGAACGTCCTTGTTGCGAAGGTAAGTCAAAAGGTTACGGCGCTTACCAACCATCTTCAAAAGACCGCGGCGTGAATGGTGGTCTTTCTTGTGAGTGCGCAAGTGATCGTTCAGGTTGTTAATCGATTCTGTAAGGACAGCGATTTGGACCTCTGCGGATCCAGTGTCGTTTTCATGAGTTTTGTACTCATTGATCAGCTCGTTTTTGCGTTCTTGCGTGATTGCCATCCTGGTTCACCTCCTAAAATTTCAATCCCCGTTTACTGAGCAAGCGTCGGTGACTCGACTTGCCAAGCAAAGGTTCTTTTTTTGATACGTTAATAAGAATACAATGTTTTGGCCCAAAAAGCAAGCATAAACCATGGTTTGGAAGGATTTATTCGGGACGAATGCCAAAATGGACCATCGCATCCAGCTTGTCTTTCGTGATTTGGGCCACGAGCTGTTCGATGCCTGAAAATTTTTGTTCCTTCCGAAGATATTTGTGCCATTCAACAAGTACATTTTCACCGTATACATCATCTGAAAAATTAAAAATATGCACTTCAACGGATGGCTTCCCACGCATGTCTTTATTGAATGTCGGCTTAAAGCCGATATTGCAAACCCCAAAATGCCATTGGCCGCCAATCTTAATCCGTACCGCATATACTCCGGGAGGCGGGATCAGGTAGCCGTTTTCCGGTTCAACATTCGCTGTTGGAAACCCTATGGTCCTTCCCCGCTTATCTCCATGGATGACCACCCCGGGGGTTGTGTAATTCCTGCCGAGCAGCACGGCTATTTCATCTGTCCGGCCTTCCGACAATAGTTTCCTGATGCGGGTGGAACTGATTTTCTCGCCGCCCTCGCTTAGTTTCCCGACGGTCGAATAAGTGAATTTCCCTCTTGAATGGAACGGCAGTGTTTCCATCGTACCTTTCCCCATCCGCCCGTATGTATAATCAAAGCCGGCGGAAACATGGACAATATTAAGGCCAATGATGTATTGGTCCACAAACTCCTGAGGGGTCAGGTTCGCAAATTCAGGGCTGAAATCAACAATGTATAATATATCGACTCCCTCACCCTGGATGCGCTCGATCTTTTCCTTCAGGGGAGTGATATGCTCTATATCCTGATCAAGCTTTCTAAGCACAGCCTTTGGATGCGGGTGGAAAGTCATTACAGCAGTTTTTATTCCCTTTTTCGAGGCTTCCTCCTTCGCATCGGCAATGACGCGCTGATGGCCAAGGTGGACTCCGTCAAAATACCCGAGCGCCACGGCCGCCTCGGGCACAGATTTTTGATCCAGGTTATGGGGAAATCCGAGATTTATTACTTCCACTATAGGTTCACCTTTCTCGTAAAGCTGCGGTTTCTCCGGCAATTTAATGCAGCGGAAAAGCACGCTCTTTAAAGTTCCCTGTCATTTCGAAGCACTTTGACCGGCTTCATGATCCCAGGTTTTTCAGGATGGCGGCTGTAAATAGCCAGGGCCTTTCCGTCCCCGCGCTCAACAACGACAGGGCCGTCCAAATTCGTGAATTGCTCAGGGATTGGCAGGCGCATCCCGTTCTTTACTTTCTCTGCTAATGTATCATTTATCCTGTATTTGGGCAAATGAAGAAGCGCGCTTTCAAGCGGCCTGAGCGCATTCCCAATCTCCCCTTTTTCCATCAATTCTTCAATATCGGAAAAAGTGAGGCAATCGTCAAGAGAAAAGGATGCGGACCTGATCCTGACCAACGATGACATATGGGCTGGATAACCGAGGCGTTCACCGATCATGACGGCCAGGGTCCTGATGTAGGTCCCTTTGCTGCATTCCGCCCTGAACCGGAAGGTGATTTTATCACCGGAAAATTCTGTCCGATCGTCCATTAACTCAAGACTGTATATGGTGACCTTCCTAGTCGGCCTTTCAACTTCCTGGCCGCTGCGGGCGTATTCATACAACTTCTTCCCATTCACCTTAACTGCCGAATACATTGGCGGAATCTGAACGATCTCCCCTGTCAGCGTTTCAAATACCGAGAGGATTTCCTCCCTTGTTATCACACGGCCAACATGTTTTTCCTCAACGATGGCTCCCGAAGCATCTTCCGTTTCTGTTGAAACCCCAATGGTTACATCGCCTTCGTACGCTTTTCCCGCATCTGTTATGTATTCCGCGACCTTTGTCGCCCTGCCGACGCAAATCGGCAAAACCCCTGTAACATCGGGATCGAGCGTCCCGGTGTGCCCAACCTTTTTAGTCTTTAAAATTTTCCTCAATTTAAAAACGCAGTCATGAGAGGTTAGCCCGGCCGGTTTATAAAGCGGTATAATCCCTTCCATCGCAACTGCTCCCTTCATTTATTCTTCAGTCAGAAAAAAGATGGATAGACATACGTCTACCCATCGCGCCTATTCCTCATCGTTCCGGTCATCCTGCTTATCTTCATTGTGGATTTTTGTAAGGAGTGTTTCAATCCTGTTTCCATAGTCAATCGACTCATCGAATTCAAATACAATTTCAGGGGTTTTCCGCAAGCGGATCCGGTTGCCGATTTCGGAGCGGATGAATCCTTTTGCCTTGGCGAGGCCCTTCAACGTATTTTCCCGCTGTTCTTCATCACCGAGAACAGAAATGTAAACCGTTGCCTGCTGAAGGTCCCCGGTTACATGAACATCTGTTACCGTTACGAATCCAATCCGAGGATCCTTGATTTTCCGGCCGATGATTTCGCTCAGCTCTTTTTTCATTTGTTCTCCAACACGGTTTGCTCTATGGCTCATGTCAGTCACCTCTTATTTTAAAGCCATTCTATATCGGTGAGGGTCCTTTCTATTTCCGGAAAGGAATCAATCAGTTTGATTGCGTTTTGGATTTCCCGTTCGGCCGGGACCTTCGCGGAGGCGACGGCAGCGACCGCAATCGCTGTCCTCTGCCATGCATCCTGATAGTCCACTTCCGAAACGGAAACATTGTATTTTTGCCTGATGCGGCTGATAATCCTTTGCAGGACCGCGCGTTTCTCCTTTAGGGAGCCGGCATCATAAATCATGCACTCACATCTGGCAATGCCTACAATCATTTCCTTTCCACTTCCTCCATAATAAACGCCTCGATGACGTCGCCTTCTTTAACGTCATTGAAGTTCTTGATTGTGATACCGCACTCGTACCCTTGCGCTACTTCTTTGGCATCATCCTTGAAACGCTTCAAGGCGTCGATTGTACCTTCAAAAATAACAACGCCGTCACGAATGACGCGGATTCCGCTATCTCGGGTAATCTTGCCATCTGTTACATAAGAACCGGCAATTGTACCAATTTTGGATACTTTGAACGTCTGGCGGACTTCAGCCTGACCGATAACTTTCTCCTGGAACTCAGGATCAAGCATACCCTTCATGGCAGCTTCAATCTCTTCAATTACCTTGTAAATAATTCTGTGCAAACGCATATCCACTTTTTCAGCCTCAGCCGCGCGCTTGGCATTCGCATCAGGGCGGACATTAAATCCGATTACGATAGCATTCGAAGCAGCGGCTAGGGTGATGTCGGATTCGTTAATCGCACCGACTCCAGTATGGATTATCCGGATATTGATTCCTGGAACTTCAATTTTCATCAGGGATCCAGCCATTGCTTCCGCGGAACCTTGGGCATCGGCTTTGATAATGATGTTCAAGTCTTTCATTTCCCCTAGTTTTAACTGTTCAAACAAGTTATCCAGGCTTACACGGGACTTTTCGCCACGGGATGCGACCAATGCTTGTGAGGCGCGGGACTCCCCGACCTGCCTTGCAGTTTTCTCATCTTCAAATACGACGAAACGGTCGCCTGCCTGAGGGACATCATTCAAGCCGGTAATTTCTACCGGAGTTGATGGGCCGGCTTCTTTCACGCGGCGCCCTTTGTCGTTAACCATCGCGCGGACGCGGCCGAACGTATCGCCGACAACAATCGGGTCACCGATTTTTAGTGTTCCATTCTGGACAAGCAATGTCGCGACAGATCCGCGGCCTTTATCAAGCTGGGCCTCGATGACTGTTCCGACCGCTTTACGGTTCGGATTCGCTTTGTATTCTTCCACTTCACCTACAAGAAGAATCATTTCAAGGAGATTATCGATCCCTTCCCCTGTTTTCGCTGAAAGCGGAACGAAAATTGTATCCCCGCCCCATGCTTCAGGAACAAGGGCGTGCTCGGTCAATTCTTGCATGACCCTGTCAGGATTCGCGGTTGGCTTATCCATTTTGTTGATTGCGACAATAATTGGCACTTCCGCTGCCTTCGCATGGTTGATTGCCTCAACCGTTTGCGGCATTACGCCATCATCAGCTGCTACGACAAGGATGGTGATATCGGTAATTTTAGCACCACGTGCACGCATAGTTGTAAACGCGGCGTGTCCAGGCGTATCAAGGAAAGTGATCTTTTTGCCGTTTTCTTCTACCTGGTATGCACCGATATGCTGGGTGATTCCACCTGCTTCGCCTGCTGTTACTTTTGTATGGCGAATGGAATCAAGCAATGTCGTTTTACCATGGTCAACGTGGCCCATGATCGTAACGACCGATGGCCTTTCAACGAGGTTTTCAGTTTCATCCTCTGTGAAGTAAACTTCAAGGTCAGTTGTGTCTATTTTGATTTCTTCTTCGACTTCAACTCCGTACTCGCTGGCAATCAGTTCAATCGCATCTTTATCAAGTTCCTGATTGATTGTCGCCATCACACCGAGAAGGAACAGCTTCTTGATGATTTCGGATGGCTCCCTGTAAAGCTTCTTCGCGAGTTCGGCAACTGTCAGGGATTCTGTGAAAGTAATCTTTTCAGGGAGTTCCCTTTCTTTTTTCACGACAGGAGCCGGCTGATGCTGATGAGGCTTCTTGCCAGGCCTATTCCTGTTTTGGCCCTGATTCTGATTGGGCCTATTTGAAGTTTTCCCTTTATTGAACGCTTTATTTTCTTTTGACCTGTTATCATTTTCCGATTTTTTGCTCTCTACAGGCTTTTGGCCAGCAGGTCTTGAAGGACGTTGCTGATTGGCTGCCGCCGGCTGTTGGGGACGGTTTTGCTGTCCGCCTTGCGGGCGCGTTCCTTGGCTGCCTTGTGGACGGCCATCGCGGTTTCCTTGCGGGCGCGTTCCCTGGCTGCCTTGCGGACGGCCATCGCGCTTTCCTTGCGGGCGCGTTCCCTGGCTGCCTTGCGGACGGCCATCGCGCTTTCCTTGCGGGCGCGTTCCCTGGCTGCCTTGCGGACGGGTACCTTGGCCGGATTGCGGCCGGTCATCGCGGTTCCCTTGTGGGCGGCTGTCCCTATTTCCTTGTTGACGCGGCTGCTGGCTGCCCTGTGGCCGGTTATCCCGGTTTCCTTGCTGCGGGCGGCCAGTTTGGTCTCCCTGCTGCGGACGCGGCTGCGGCCTGTCATCCTTTTTATTGTAGATGGCTTCCAGTTTATTGAAAGCGTCATTTTCTATCGTCGCCATATGGTTAGAGACTTCAACATTCATATCTTTCAATTTGGCGATTATATCTTTACTCGAAACATTGTATTTTTTAGCGTATTCATATACACGTGTCTTACTCATTCTTTCACCCCCGCTAGTATTAATCGAGCAGTGTCATCAATTTCCCGGCAAAACCATCATCCAGTACAGCCACCACCACGCGCGCATCTTTTCCGATTGCCGAACCAAGGTCGAACCGATTATCGACGGTCCTGCAAGGGACTTGATAGGAATTGCACTTGTCCGTGATTTTTTTGGCGGTATTGGCTGATGCATCCGCGGATAGCAGGATTAATTTGGCCTTCCCGCTCCGGATTTCCTTTATGGAAAGCTCTTCCCCTGAAATGACTTTGCGTGCCCGATTTGCCAAGCCAAGCAATGACATCCATTGATTTGGTTTCATCAGGATTGCCGTTTCTCCTTTTCAATGAGCTCGAGGAGCTCGTCATATAAAGTAGAATCTATGTCAGTTTGCAAATGGTTTGATAGTACATTCTTTTTCTTTGCCAATAGAATGGCTTCACGATCCAGGGAAAGGTACGCGCCGCGGCCCGACTTCTTGCCCGTGGGATCGATTGAGACCACGCCTTCTTTAGAGCGAACGATGCGAACAAGTTCTTTTTTGGGTTTCATTTCCCCTGTTGCGACACATTTACGCATCGGAACCTTTTTCATTTTGTTCACGCCAATTCCCTCCGCTCGTTAATCCGTTTCTTCTTCAAAGTCAAAATCGTCTTCCTCGTAATACTCTTCTTCTTCATCAAAAAGCCTGATCGTTTCCTCACGCGGGAAGATGCCCATTTCACGAGCTTCGGTTTCTGCCTTAATATCAATCTTCCACCCGGTAAGTTTTGCCGCCAGGCGCGCGTTCTGGCCTCTTTTGCCAATCGCCAGGGATAGTTGATAGTCTGGAACGATGACCGTTGTTGCCTTATCCGCCTCATTGACGATGACATCCAGAACTTTTGAAGGGCTAAGCGAGTTCGCAACGAATATGACCGGATCATCCGACCATTTCACGATATCTATCTTTTCGCCTTTTAGTTCATTCACAACAGCCTGTACGCGTGTTCCCTTAGGGCCGACGCATGAGCCGACCGGGTCAACTTCCGGATTCTCGGAATGGACGGAAATTTTCGACCTGTCTCCCGCTTCGCGGGCGACGGATTTGATTTCAACTGTGCCGTCGTAGATTTCAGGCACTTCGATTTCAAACAGCCTCTTCAGCAGGCCAGGATGGGTCCTTGAAACGAAAATTTGCGGCCCCTTGGTGGTCTTTTCGACTTTTGTTAAGAAAACCTTGATCCTGTCATGCGGCTTGTAGTGTTCGTTTGGCATCTGTTCGTTGATTGGCAGCAGGGCCTCAATTTTCCCAAGGCTAACATAGATGAATTTCGAATCGATCCTTTGGACAATACCGGTCATAATGTCTTCTTCGCGATCGATGAACTCCGAATAGATAATACCGCGTTCAGCCTCACGTACGCGCTGAGTGACTACCTGCTTCGCGGTCTGGGCGGCAATGCGTCCAAAGTCTTTCGGCGTAACTTCCATTTCAACGATATCTTCAACCTGATAGTTAGGGTTGATTTTCCTAGCCTCGTCGATAGAAATTTCAAGACGTGGATCGAAAACCTCGTCAACGACTTCTTTCCTTGCGAAAACGCGCATCAGCCCGTTCTCCATGTTAATATCGATTCTCACATTTTGCGCCTGGTTGAAGTTACGGCGATATGCCGAAACGAGGGCTGCTTCAATTGCTTCTATTAATACATCCCTGGAAATTCCCTTGTCTCTTTCCAGAATAGTTAGAGCATCCAAAAGTTCGCTGCTCATGAGTTCTAATCCCCCTTTAGCCTTTTTAATAATTTTGGCAAATAGGCGGGCGAGTTGCTTTTTTCCTTAAGCATCCGCCCCTCATTTGCCGTTTAGGCGGTCCAATCAGCCGAATGTTACCGCCAGCCGCGCGCTCGCCACTTTCCCGAAAGGAATCTCAACTGTTTTTGTGCGTGTTTTCACCTTGATTTCGAGTTTGACCGTTTGACCGTCATATTCGAGCAGAATACCTTCAAATGACTTTTCACCGTCGATTGGCTCGTACGTTTTAACAAAAACATTTTTTCCAATCGCGCTGATGAAATCCTTTTCCTTCTTTAGCGGCCTTTCCGCGCCAGGGGACGAAACCTCCAGGAAGTAATTGTGCGGGATCGGGTCGAGTTCATCGAGTTTTTCGCTTAAGCGCTCACTTACCGTGCCGCATTCCTCGATATCGACGCCGCTTTCCTTATCGATATACAGCCTCAAAAACCAATCCCGGCCTTCTTTAACGTATTCAACATCGACCAATTCAAGGCCTAGATCATTAACAATCGGAGTGGCCAATTGTTCCACCACTTCAGTTACCTTGCTCATCGCTAACCTCCTTTACAGCTCTTTGCCCTATTTTGCGCTTTTTTCGCGGAGACAATTATCTTTACCCGACAAAATGCCTAATACAACAACGAAAGAGTGGGTTTCCCCACTCTTCCGGACATTTTGCTTAGTATTTCCAATAAAACTATACCATACACCTTACTTGATTGCAAATTGCCGGCTTCATGCCTGGGTTTTAGAAAAGCGAAAGCTGGTTCTGTTCGGGAAGGGCTTCCAGGCAACCCTGCTTTTCAAGGTATTCAAGGATGGTTTTTGAAACCTTTCCACGCTGCTGGAGATCTTCCTTGGATAGGAATTCGCCGTCTCCCCTCGCTCTAACGATGTTTTCCGCCGCGTTCGTCCCAAGGCCGGGAATCGAATTGAACGGTGGGACAAGGGTATCGCCGTCGATAATGAATTCCGCCGCTGCTGATTTGTACAAATCGATTTTTTGGAACGAAAAACCGCGTTCGCACATTTCAAGCGCAAGCTCAAGGACGGTTAGAAGGTTCTTTTCCTTCGGAGATGCGTCCAGGCCCTTTAAGTTGATTTCCTCAATTTTGGCCCTGATAGCCTCCGAACCCCTCGCCATCGCTTCAATGTCAAAATCCTCCGCCCTTACCGTAAAGTAAGCAGCGTAATATAGGAGCGGAAGATGGACCTTGAAATAAGCGATCCTTACCGCCATCAGGACGTACGCCGCCGCGTGCGCTTTCGGGAACATGTACTTGATCTTCTTGCATGAATCAATGTACCATTCGGGAACCTCATTCTTCCGCATTTCCGCTTCCATTTCATCCGTCAATCCTTTTCCTTTACGGACCGACTCCATGATTTTAAAAGCAAATGCGGGATCAAGGCCCTGATAAATGAGGTAAACCATGATATCGTCCCGGCACCCGATTACTTCGCTTAGGGTGCAGATTTTGTTATGGATCAATTCCTGCGCATTGCCAAGCCATACATCCGTGCCATGTGAAAGTCCGGAAATCTGGACAAGCTCCGAAAATGTCGTAGGCTTTGTGTCCTCTAGCATCTGGCGGACGAACCTCGTGCCGAATTCCGGAATCCCGAGCGTGCCGGTTTTACACATAATCTGCTCTTCCGTCACACCGAGAGATTCGGTTCCGCTAAAGATCTTCATGACTTCGGGATCGTCCGTCGGAATCGTTTTTGGATCAATCCCGCTTAAATCCTGAAGCATCCGGATGACTGTCGGGTCATCGTGCCCAAGAATATCAAGCTTAAGCAGGTTGTCATGGATGGAATGGAAATCAAAGTGCGTTGTCTTCCATTCCGAAGTCGCCGAATCGGCGGGAAATTGGATTGGTGAAAAATCATATATATCCATATAATCAGGAACAACGATAATACCGCCAGGATGCTGCCCGGTTGTCCGCTTAACGCCTGTACAGCCGGAAGCGAGCCTGTCAATCTCTGCGCCTCTTAGGTGAAGATTGTTTTCCTGCTGGTACGCTTTTACGTATCCAAACGCAGTTTTGTCTGCGACGGTGCCGATCGTTCCCGCCCGGTAAACATTGTCTTCCCCGAATAATACTTTTGTATAGTTGTGCGCCCGTGGCTGATATTCACCCGAAAAGTTCAAGTCGATATCGGGAACCTTATCCCCTTTAAAGCCAAGGAACGTTTCGAACGGGATGTCATGTCCGTCCTTCCGGTATTTCGCCCCGCATTCCGGACAATTTTTATCCGGAAGGTCGAATCCGGAACCGACAGAGCCATCATTAAAGAACTCGGAATGCTTGCATTTCGGGCAAACATAATGAGGAGGCAGTGGATTAACCTCAGTAATCTCGGTCATTGTCGCGACAAACGACGAACCGACGGAACCCCTCGACCCTACGAGATAGCCGTCGTCGAGCGATTTTTTAACAAGCTTGTGTGAAATCAGGTAAATAACCGCAAATCCGTGCCCGATGATGCTCTTCAATTCTTTTTCGAGCCGCGCCTCGACTATTTCAGGAAGAGGCTCGCCATAGATTTTCCGAGCCATCGAGTAGCTCATTTCCCTCATCTCATCGTCGGCGCCTTCAATTTTTGGCGTGTACAGGTCATCCTTGATTGGCTTGATCGCATCAATCATATCGGCGATTTTATTCGGATTTTCGACAACGAGTTCCTTCGCCTTTTCAAGCCCTAGGAAACTGAATTCCTTCAGCATCTCATCCGTTGTCCTGAAGTGGACGTCCGGAAGCTTGTGGCGATTCAGCGGATTCGCGCCTCCCTGTGAGTTGATTAGGATTTTCCGGTAAATCTTATCGTTTTCATTCAAATAGTGGACGTTCCCGGTCGCCGCAACGGGCATGCCGAGTTTTTCGCCAAGTTTGACGATATTGCCGATAATCTCCTCGAGCGCTTTTTCATTCCGGACAAGCTCCATTTCAATCAAATGCGCATAAACGGGCTTCGGCATGACTTCAAGGTAATCGTAAAATCCTGCCAGGGCTTCGGCTTCCTCTGGAGACTTCTGCATCATCGTTTCAAATACTTCGCCGCGGTCGCAGCCAGAACCGACCAATATGCCTTCCCTATATTTTTGCAGGATGGACCTTGGAATCCTTGGAACCCTGTAAAAATAGTTAAGGTGTGAAATCGAAATGAGCTTGAACAGATTTTTCAGCCCGGTATCGTTTTGAGCCATCAGTGTGCAGTGATATGGGCGTGCCCGCTGAAAGGCATTCCCTTTCCCCATATTATCATTGAACTGGTCGTGGTATTCGATTCCTTTTTCAAGTGAGTCCTTGAGCATTTTCATCAGCAAATAACCGGTCGCTTCGGCATCGTAAATGGCCCGGTGGTGCTGGGTCAGTTCGACGTCGAATTTCTTGGCCAATGTATTCAGACGGTGGTTTTTCATTTCGGGATACAGGAATCTTGCGAGTTCAAGCGTGTCGATAACTGGATTAGGCGATTTTCCGTAGCCAAGCTTCTTATAGCCTGTGTTAAGGAAGCCCATGTCAAAGGAAGCGTTATGGGCGACAAGGATGTCATCTCCCGTCCATTCCTTGAACCGTTCCAGCACCTCGCCTACTTCCGGTGCGTTTTGCACCATGTCATCGGTAATCCCCGTAAGGTTGATCGTTGTGGCTGACAGGCGGTGGTGAGGATTGGCGAAAGACTCGAACCGGTCGATGATTTCCCCGTCCCTAATTTTAACCGCCGCAAGCTCGATGATCGTATCGTAGAATGCCGACAAGCCGGTTGTTTCAACGTCGAAGACGACATACGTTTCTTCGGCGAGCAGCCTGTGGGCGTCATTGTAAGCGATCGGAACCCCATCATCGACAAGGTTGGCTTCAATCCCATAAAGGATTTTTATATCGTTTTTCTTCCCCGCGGAAAATGCTTCAGGGAATGACTGGGCAACCGCGTGGTCTGTGATCGCGATAGCCTTGTGGCCCCATTTTTTCGCCTGCGCGACCAGGGCGGCTACCGGGGTCACTGCGTCCATCTGGCTCATCGGGGTATGAAGATGGAGTTCGACCCGCTTTTCATCATCAGGCGCGGTATCTTTCCTGCTAACCGGCCTAATTTCGTTAATATCATTGCCGATCATGACAAGGTCCCTGACGAACGTGTCGTTTTGGATGCTTCCGCGCACCCTGGCCCACATGCCTTTTTTCACACGCTGGAAAAGTGCCGCGTCTTCCTTGTCGCGGGAGAACATTTTCACCATGATCGAGCTTGTATAATCGGTTATTTTAAATGTCAACAAAGTCCTTCCGCTTCTCAGGTCCCTTGTTTCCGCATCGAAAATGTAGCCTTCTACGGCAATTCTCCGCTCCTCATCCACAATTTCGATAAGCCTGCGGAACTCGGCATCGTCCTTGATTGTCAGGCCGATAACAAGCGGGCCCTCATCGCCCTGGGATCCACCCTGGTCTTTCTCGGATTCTCGCTTCTGCAATTCAGCGACCGCGAGCAGAGCCCGTTCCTGGTCCTCTTTTAACTTTGCCTCCATGAACTGCCGGTACTCCTCGTTCTTTTCTTCGGAAATTATTTCCGTGTCAATGGAGAGGAATGGGAATCCAAAGGTTTGGTAGATGGAAGAAATAATCGCGCCATATTTATTCTTGACGGCTCCTCCTTCCGCATCGTTCCTGACGGTGAGGATTAGCCTGGACCCGTGGACTTTAGGTGTTTGGTTGTGCATGAGTTTGAGGAGAGGAGGGGCGATGCCGTCTATTTCCTGGACGGATTTTTGCCAGTAATCGAGGATCAGCTCTTCTGATATGGACTGATCGGAAACCTTTAATTCAAATGAAACCCCTTTTGCCAATTCCGAAAATTTCTGTTTCAGCCTTGCTTCAAGCATACTGTATACCCTGCAAGGAAGAATTTTTTCCAATGACAACACAAAATGCATTGTTCTCGTTTTTTTGCCGATTTGCACTTTTTCTATTCTTGCTTTTTGAAAAAATGGAACAAGGGCGCCGTCTGTCATTTCCAGCTGCTGGAGCAGGATTTGCAGCCGTTCCGTCCTGTCATCTGAATGGGTATTCATAGTCACTCTCCCCATCTTTTTCAATCTATTGTCAAAAATTAATTATACCACAGAATCTGCCTTGATTCGGGGCAAACCAACAAATATTATGGGTGGCGCCATATCTATAAAACCGAAAAAATGCCGGGCGCCGCAATGTGGGCGCCCGGCTGGTATTAGAATCCCAAAATCGAACTGATTGTTTCTTTAAGCTTATCAGTCTGCACTTCAAGGACTTCGCCTGTTTTCCTGACCTTTACTTCGACAATCCCGTCAGCAGCTTTTTTGCCCACTGTTACACGCACTGGGAGACCGATCAAATCCGAATCGGCAAACTTAACCCCAGGGCGTTCCTGCCTGTCATCAAATAAAACTTCGAATTTTTCTCCAAGTGATTTATAGAGCGTTTCTGAAAGGCTTGATTGGGCTTCATCCTTCGTATTTACCGCGATAAGATGAACCTGGTATGGCGAAACGGCTTCCGGCCAGACAAACCCTTTGTCATCGTTGAACTGTTCCGCAATCGCGGCAAGTGTCCTGGAAACGCCAATCCCGTAGCAGCCCATAATCATTGGCTGGGATTTTCCATTTTCATCAAGGTATAGGGCATCCATGGCCTCGCTGTAGCGTGTACCAAGCTTAAATACGTGGCCGACCTCAATTCCTTTAGCAAACAGGATGTTCCCTTGCCCATCCGGCGAAGGATCTCCTTCTTTAATGAATCTCAGATCCTCATAGCGGCTCGGTTCAAAGTCCCTTCCCGGGTTGACGTTCACATAGTGGAAATCTTCTACATTGGCCCCGCATATGCCATTGACAATCGATTCAACCGCATGATCGGCGACAATCTCGACATTCTTTACACCAATCGGGCCGACGGAACCAACTTCACATCCGAGGATGTTCTTCGTTTCGTACGCTTCGGCAAGTTCAACCGTCGATGCTTCGAACAGGTTTTTCAGCTTAATATCATTGACTTCATGGTCTCCCCTTACCAATACAAGGACAGGCCGCCCATCGATCTTGAACAAAAGTGACTTGATGCACTGTGTTTCATTTACATTAAGGAAGCTTGAAACCTCGGCAATCGTTTTCTGGTTTTCGGTTCTGACTTTTTCAAGGCCGCGCTCCGCTTCTCCACTTTTTTCATAGGATGCTTTGACTGGTGCCATTTCAATGTTGGCGGCATATGACGAGGTGTCTGAATAGGCGATTGTATCCTCGCCAATATCGGAAAGGACCATAAATTCATGTGTATCCTTCCCTCCCATTGCCCCTGAATCCGCGATTACCGCCCGGTAGTTCAAACCGCAACGGGCGAAAATGTTCGAATACGCCGTGAAAATCCTCTCATACACATCATCAAGGCTTTCCTTTGATGAGTGGAAGGAATAGGCATCCTTCATGATGAATTCTCTGCCGCGTAAAAGGCCGAAACGGGGGCGCTTTTCATCACGGAATTTCGTCTGGATTTGATACAGGGTCAACGGAAGCCTTTTATATGACTTTACTTCATCACGGACAAGGCTTGTAATGACTTCCTCATGGGTCGCGCCAAGTGCAAATTCGCGTTCATTTCGGTCCTTAAGGCGCATCAGTTCCGGCCCGTATGAATACCATCTGCCCGACTCCTGCCAAAGATCTGCCTGTTGAAGGGCCGGCATCAGCAGTTCGACTGCCCCAGCCTTATCCATTTCTTCCCTGACAATCGCTTCAATCTTTACCAAAACTCTCCTTGCAAGAGGTAAATAACTGTAAACCCCGCTTGCGTTTTGCCGAATGAACCCGGCCCTCAATAAAAGCTGATGGCTCTTAACGTCCGCATCAGCCGGAACTTCCCTCAATGTAGGGATCAAGGTCATGCTTTGTCTCACTATGTCCGCCTCCAACAATCTGCTTCTTTAATTTTTCCGCCTTCAGACAAAAAGGCATATGTATGCCGGCCAGGATTTCCCGGGCCGGCTTGGTTTTTACAAAAAGAACCTTTGGATGTCGTGCCATGTTACGACCAGCATCAGCAGCATCAGCAGGGCGAATCCAATAAAGTGGACAAGGCCCTCTTTTTGCCTGTCGACTGGTTTGCCCCTGATTGCTTCAACAGCGAAAAACAGCAGCCTTCCACCATCAAGTGCCGGAATCGGCAAGAGGTTCATGATCCCAAGGTTAACGCTGAGCATCGCTGTCCATTTCATCAGGACAAAGATTCCGGATTTCACCACAGTATCTGTCGTAGCATAAATCCCGACAGGTCCGCTAAGCATGTCGATTGCGAATTGCCCAGTCACAAGCAGCCCGAGCATCTCGAAAATTTTCTTTGACCAGTATACCGTTTCTGTAAATCCGTATTTAACCGCAAGCGCAGGTGATTTTTCCACAGGACTGTATACCCCGATAATCCCAATTTCTTTCTTTTCGACTTCCTGGGCTTTCGGCGTAACTGAAATTTCCTGTTCTTTCCCGCCACGTTCAATCACGAAATCCAGCTCTTTATTCGGATTTTTACGGATGATTTCCACAACATCCGCCCAGCTTGATATTTCAGAGCCAGCTATGCTTTGGACAACATCGCCTTCCTTCAGCCCCGCTTCGACCGCGGCGCCACCATCGGCAAGCTTGCCCAGTTTAGGTTCGTTGGAAGGAACTCCTTGGATAAAAGCAAGCACAAGAAAAATCAGGAACGCAAGGATGAAATTCATCATCGGCCCTGCGAAAATCGCCATTGCTCTTTGGCCGAGCGTCTTGGAAGCGAACTGGCGGTTGTATGGCGCGATTTGGGTTTCGGCGCCGTTATCGACCGTTACCGCTTCAGGGTGAACCACAAAAGACTGTAGCGATTCATCCGCATCTTCCGGATAGCCCTTCAGCACAAGCTCCCTTTCAAGATCCGCATGCTCGATTTCAATGATCCTCGCTTCAGGGAACTTGTCCTTATTGTTAAGAATAATCTTGCTTACAGTGCCATCTTTGCCAAAAAGAAGGCCGACCCTGTAACCAGGCTTAATTTCCACAGCTTCGGGATCATCGCCGGCCATCCTGACGTACCCGCCGATTGGCAGGAGGCGGATGGTATACAGCGTTTCCCCCTTTTTATACGTAAACACCTTTGGGCCCATGCCAATGGCAAATTCCCTGCAGAGTATCCCGGCTCTTTTTGCGAAAATGAAATGCCCTAATTCGTGGAAGAATACGATCGCCCCGAATATGACAATAAACGCTATGACTGTATTCAATAAAAAAACCACCTTTTAAAAGAGTTCCGTATGGACTTCTGGAAATTGGTACTGCCCGGCATCCCAAATTGCGAACGCTGACACATGAATCCGAATTGATCAATTTCGTTTGACAAGGAGGGAATGGACGAAGTTCCTTGCATCCAGGTCTGCCTGAAGAATTTCTTCGAGCCCCGGATTCGCGATACGTACATGCGCATTGAGCGCGCTCTCAATCAAATCCTCGATTTCAAGAAAACGGATTCTCCCATCAAGGAACGCAGCCACCGCCGCTTCATTGGCCGCATTAAGGACGGTTGGCAGCGACCCGCCTTCTTTCCCCGCGTCATAGGCGAAGCGAAGGCATCGGAATCGTTCGAAATCCATCTCCTGGAAATGTAGTTTCCCGATTTCCGCTAGGTCCAGCCGCTTTGCCGAAGAAAGCGGAAGCCTGTCTGGATAGGTGAGGGCATATTGGATCGGGACCCTCATATCAGGACTGCCCAGCTGCGCTATGATGCTTGAATCATGGAACTCTACCATCGAATGGATAATGCTCTCCCTGTGCAGGAGAACGCCAATCTTCTCATATGGCAGGTTAAACAGCCAATGAGCTTCAATAACCTCAAGCCCTTTGTTCATCATCGTCGCCGAATCAATTGTAATTTTCGCTCCCATTGACCAGTTCGGGTGGTTTAGCGCGTCCTCGACTGAAACGCCCTTCAATTCCTCCCTGCTCCGGTCCCGGAAGCTTCCACCCGATGCAGTTATAATCAACCGCTCGATGTTTTTTGCTTTTTCCCCTTGAAGCGCCTGAAAGATGGCGGAGTGCTCGCTATCTACCGGAAGAAGGGCAACCCCATTCTTTTTTGCGGCATCCATGACGAGATGTCCGGCCGTTACGAGTGTTTCCTTGTTTGCGAGAGCGATTGTCTTGCCGCAGGCAATCGCTTCGAGTGTCGGTTTCAGTCCAACACTGCCGACCACCGCGTTAACAACGATATCCGACCTTTCGAAAGTTGCGACACCTGATAGGCCATCGCCACCGTATGAAAGGTAAATGCCCGGAAATTCCGCTTTAAGCTTTTCAGCATCGTCCTTGCCTTGCATGGAAACAAAGTCCGGCTGGAATTCTGCGATGATTTTCCTGGCAAGTCTGATATTCCGGCCCGCCGAAAAGGCAGCAAGCCTGAAGCTTTCCGGATGTTCACGGATTATATCAAGTGTCTGAATGCCGATTGAACCAGTGGCACCCATCAAACTAATGTATTTCATTCAATACCTCTCCTAAAAACAGCCCTCTGTTACTACAACAAAGTGACTTTTAAGTCAAATAAGCTGGAACAAATGGATTAACGGCCAGACAAATAACAGGCTGTCAAATCTATCAAGGATACCCCCGTGCCCAGGAAGGATCTTTCCGGAATCTTTCACATTGTACTTTCGTTTAAACGCCGATTCGGCCAGGTCCCCAAGCTGTCCAAAAACAGACAGAAGGGCCGTTATCACAAGCAACTTTATAGGGGCGGCATCGATATTGCCAAAGAGCAGGAAAGCAGCGGCAACAAGAAGTGCGCACACTACCCCGCCAATCGCACCCTCGACTGTTTTGTTCGGGCTGATTTCCGGCCATAGCTTCCTTTTTCCCATCGCGCGGCCGATAAAATACGCGCCTGAATCGGTCGCCCACATGATGAACAAGGAGTAAAACAGCCAGTTCAGCCCCCCGGCTTCCCTTGTTTCCATAAAATAATAAAAACCCGCACCAACATAGACTGCCGCCATCACCAAAAATGACGCATCGTCAAATGTGAAACGGTTCTTTGTTGCGACAGTATAAACGAGAAGCAGCAAAACAGCCAGAATGGCGATCTCCTGCTTTTCCATTCCGATTGATGCAAGAAACCCATTATAGTCTTCGGGAAGGATTAAGATCCACATTGCCAGGAGTGACACAACCCCAGGAAAGGAAACAAGCTTAATATTCTTCATTCTCGCCAGCTCATATAAGCCGATGCTTGCTAGCGCGTATGCCAGAAAGACAATAGGCAGGCCTCCAACGATTACAATCGGTAAAAAAAGCGCCGCGGCTATTACTGCAGTTATAATTCTTTGTTTCATTCAGTCTCAGGCAATCAGCCCATCCAAAAATAGCGGTTTGGCGGGAAGATTTGCCCTTCCTCCTTCTCGTATAAAAAATGGGGCGATGCGGCTTTCAGCTTCCCAAAACAGCATCGCTCCGGATGTTTCAGGATTTTCCTTTAGAGCCTTCGATCCCGCCAAATCTTCTCTGCCGGTTTTGATACGCCTCGACCGCATCAAGGAAATCCTCTTCGCCAAAATCCGGCCAAAGTACGTCTGTGAACCAAAACTCTGTATATGCAAGCTGCCAGAGCATAAAATTGCTAAGCCGGATTTCTCCGCTCGTTCGGATTAACAAGTCGGGGTCGGCCATCTTAGATGTCATCAAATAGGAGGAAAAGGCCTCTTCATCCAGGCTGTTTGCATTCATTATACCACTCTGGCAGTCTTTTAAGACATGTTTTACAGCATCGAGGATTTCCGCCCTGCTTCCGTAATTAAGGGCAAAATTTAGAACAAGGCCTGTATTCTCCTTCGTCTCCTCAATCGCCCGGTTTAACGCCTTTAAGGTATGGGAAGGAAGCTTTTCCTTATAGCCCATCATTTCTACACGGACATTTTCTTTTACAAGTTCAGGAAGAAACGATCCGAGGAACTCTTCGGGAAGCTGCATTAGGTAATCGACTTCGTTTTTAGGCCTTTTCCAATTTTCGGTTGAAAACGCGTATAATGTCAAGGCCCCGACACCAAGTTCATTGGCAAGCCTCGTTATTTTCCTAACAACTTTCATTCCTTCATGATGCCCCGCAATCCTGGGCATCGCTCTTTTTTTTGCCCAGCGCCCATTCCCATCCATGATGATGGCAACATGGGCAGGCACTCCGGTACTTATTATGCAGTCTTTCCTGTCTCGGAGAGTGGAAGGGGCATTTTGGGTCTTCCAAATTTTAAGTTTATTTAGCATGTTTTTGCTCCTCCAGTACAATCGAACTTCCCTCCGATAAAGGGTGGAACGGATGCGGAATGGGTCCTCGCCCCTGGGCAAGGCCCCTTCGCTTTTCTTTTTGTCCAGCTGCAGGGCCTAGGGGCTCGAGGTCGCTTCGGCCCTCCGGTTGAAGCCAAAAAACGGCTTCCCCCTCCGGTCCTCCAGCGCTTGACGCCCCTGGGCAAGGCCCCTTCGCTTTTCTATGTATATGCCGGTGTTTTTTTGGCATGCTTTTATCATACCAAAAAAGGCTGAAGATATCTCATTTAAAAGGCAGGATGCCACCATTTTTCTAAAAAAGCCCCTAAAGCGGAAAAAACCCCATTTAGGGGCTTTTTACCGGCAGGAACATCATGGGTGCTACACTTCCAAGATTTCCTTTTCTTTATCCTTCGTGATTTGGTCGATTTTGCTGATGTGCTCATCGGTGATCTTTTGAATATCATCGGAATAGCCACGAAGATCATCTTCTGTGATTTCACCGTTTTTTTCGAGCTTCTTTAAATCATCGTTTGAATCGCGGCGGATATTGCGGATGGCAATCTTCGCATCTTCGGATTCCTTTTTGACAACTTTGACAAGCTCCTTACGGCGTTCCTCTGTCAATTGTGGGATCGCGATGCGGATAAGCGAGCCATCATTTGTTGGGTTAAGGCCCAGATCCGATTTTAGGATTGCTTTCTCAATGTCGTTCAGGATGGTTTTATCGTATGGCTGGATGACAAGCAGCCTTGCTTCTGGTGTGCTGATTCCAGCAAGTTGGTTGACCGGGGTTGGAGCGCCATAATAGTCGACTGTGATCCGGTCAAGGAGCGAGGCGCTAGCCCTGCCCGCCCTGATTGTCGCAAGCTCCCGGGTATATGCTTGGATTGCTTTAGCCATTTTCTCCTTTGTGTTGCTAATGACTTGTTTCGGCATTATTATTTCCCCCTAACAATAGTTCCGATTTTTTCACCCATCACTACACGTTTGATATTGCCTTTTTCCATA
The DNA here is from genome assembly GCF_003362805.1 of Neobacillus piezotolerans. Lineage (GTDB taxonomy): Bacteria > Bacillota > Bacilli > Bacillales > Cytobacillaceae > Bacillus_D > Bacillus_D piezotolerans. Next base: position 667,421 of record NZ_QNQT01000001.1, on the reverse strand, counting down.
ATGGAGAAAACGATTAACGGGATGTTATTGTCCATGCACAGCGATGAAGCAGTGGAATCCATGACAGCCAAGCCTTCTTTCAATACATCAAGATACGATAGCTGCTCATACTTTTTCGCATCCTTATCATGGCGAGGATCCGCGGAGTATACTCCGTCCACATTGTTCTTCGCCATTAGAATGACGTCAGCCTCAATCTCCGCCGCCCTAAGCGCGGCAGTGGTGTCTGTAGAGAAATATGGATTGCCTGTTCCTGCTGCAAAAATGACAACACGTGTTTTTTCAAGATGGCGGATTGCGCGGCGGCGAATATAAGGTTCGGCAACTTGGCGCATTTCAATAGATGTCTGTACGCGGGTTTCTATACCGAGCTGCTCCAGGCTGTCCTGCAGGGCCAAGGAGTTCATCACAGTTGCAAGCATCCCCATATAATCGGCAGTGGCACGGTCCATGCCCATTTCCTCGCCGATTTTCCCCCTCCAAATGTTTCCTCCCCCAACGACGACAGCAACCTCGACGCCAAGTTCAGCAACTTCCTTCACCTGTTCGGCTATGGATTTTATGAATGCAGGGTTGATTCCGAAGCCAGCGTCACCGGCAAGGGCCTCTCCACTTAATTTTAAGACAACACGTTTATATTTGGGATTGCTCATAAAAACCTCCTATGTAATCTGAGGCCATCGCATGCCTATTCAGAAAAATCCGGTTTTCCGCCAGCTAAGGCGGATGTCCGTATTGTTTATTTCCGCTTCGGGTACACGCTATCCGAGGGGCGTCATTGGAGTCTCCGCGGCGCTATACGCCTGTTGGGCCTCCACCTTGCCGCTGCATCCCGTCGGAAGCCGATACCCTCGGCTTTCATTCAACTTAGTTGAAATTAGCGATCGACTTGTTTTGTCTTTAAAAATAGGGAACACCCTGTGTTCCCTATCCGTTTTAAAACATGTTCGAATGGCGCAAACGCCTTTCAGATGAACTGATTATTTTTTATTTACCTGGCTCATAACTTCTTCTGCGAAGTTGTCTTCACGCTTCTCGATGCCTTCGCCTACTCCGTAGCGTACAAATTCACGTACAGTAGCGCCTTTGGATTCAACGAACTGGCGAACTTTCTGGTCAGGGTTTTTAACGAATGTCTGGTCAAGGAGGCATACATCTTCAAAGTATTTTCCTAAACGGCCTTCAACCATTTTGGCAACAATGTTTTCCGGCTTGCCTTCGTTCAGGGCCTGCTGTGTAAGAACCTGGCGCTCGCGCTCGATTTCTTCAGCGGACACTTCGTCACGGGAAACATATTTAGGGTTAAGTGCGGCGATGTGCATTGAAACATCTTTTGCAACACTTTCATCAGTTGTTCCTTCAAGGACGCTAAGAACCGCGATGCGGCCGCCCATGTGAAGGTATGCGCCGAAAGCATCGTTGTCAGTCTTAGTCTTGATTTCAAAGCGGCGTAGGGAAAGCTTTTCACCGATTTTCGCGATAGCGGAATTGATGTGCTCTTCAACAGTGGCGCCGTTGTCCATTTTTTGGCCCAGTGTTTCTTCGACGGAAGACGGCTTATTGGCAAGCAGGTGGGAACCAAGCTCCTGAACCAGTGTTTGGAATCCTTCGTTTTTCGCAACGAAGTCTGTTTCGGAGTTTACTTCCAGGATAACAGCGTCGTTTCCTTCAACCTTGATTGCAGCAAGGCCTTCAGCCGCGATGCGGTCGCCCTTCTTGGCTGCTTTCGCGATACCTTTTTCGCGAAGGAAGTCAATTGCTTTTTCCATATCACCGTCAGTTTCCTGAAGTGCCTTTTTGCAGTCAAGCATGCCTGCACCTGTTTTTTCACGAAGTTCTTTAACCATTTGGGCAGTAATTGCCATTAGAAATTCCTCCTTTTAATCTATGTACATTGGTTCGGTATTCATTCTAGGGTACCCGTGCAATTTGCTACTGTATTATCATAGCCAGCCTGGGAGTTTGTAAACCTTTTTAATTAAACGGCTGCTTCCGCTTTTACTTATCTAGCTCCTGCAGCCAGCGTCTAGTGTCCTTCGGTCCACTCACTTACGATAAGTCAACATCGAATCGCTTCGCTCTTCGTGTTTCCTTTATCTCGTATCGAGGCCCTCCAGGCCATACGCCGCTTAACGGCTGCTTCCGCTTTTACTTTAAAAAAAGGTGATAAAGGGTGTTCCCTCTTATCACCTTTTTATTTACCGTGCATGAACGATTGTTTGCTTATTCAGCAGGGACAGCTGTTTCTTCACCTTGTTTTGCTTCAAGGATCGCATCAGCCATTTTGCCTGTCAAAAGCTTAACAGCGCGGATAGCGTCATCGTTCGCAGGGATGACAACATCGATTTCATCCGGATCGCAGTTTGTATCAACGATACCAACGATTGGGATGTTCAGTTTGCGTGCTTCCGCAACAGCGATGCGCTCTTTGCGAGGGTCGATGATGAACAATGCGTCTGGAAGAGTCTTCATGTCCTTGATACCACCAAGGAACTTTTCAAGGCGCTCTTGCTCTTTCTTAAGCTGAACGACTTCTTTCTTAGGAAGTACTTCGAAAGTGCCGTCTTCTGACATTCTCTCGATATCTTTAAGGCGCGCGATACGCTTTTGGATTGTTTCGAAGTTTGTAAGGGTTCCGCCCAACCAGCGCTGGTTGACATAGTACATGCCGGAACGTTCCGCTTCTTCCTTTACGGAATCCTGAGCTTGTTTCTTAGTACCAACGAACAGCATTGTGCCGCCTTGGCCAGCAAGCTCCTTAACAAAGTTGTAAGCTTCTTCAACCTTTTTAACTGTCTTTTGAAGGTCGATGATGTAGATGCCGTTCCTCTCAGTGAAGATATATTTCTTCATCTTAGGGTTCCAGCGGCGAGTCTGGTGACCGAAGTGTACACCAGCTTCAAGCAGTTGCTTCATAGAAATGACTGACATGTTTTTTCCTCCTAATGGTTTTGTTTTCCTCCGCCTGTATCGGCTTCAGCGGGAACTGGCTTGCCAGCACCGTCCGCGTGAATCAACAGGCGTGTGTGATTAACACCATGTAGTAATATAGCACAAGACGAAACCACAATCAAGAATTTCATACAAAAATCGAAAGCTTTTCTCTTTGGTAAAAATAAAAGCCTGCCGGGTATCGCCCGGCAGGCAATGATTCATTAGTTAGAGCGAAGCTTATCAAGCTCAACAAGGAACTTGTCATTCAGGACTTTGATATACGTCCCTTTCATGCCAAGTGAACGGGACTCGATTACGCCTGCACTTTCAAGTTTCCTAAGTGCGTTGACGATCACAGATCGGGTAATGCCGACACGGTCGGCGATTTTTGAAGCGACAAGAAGGCCTTCATTGCCGTTAAGTTCTTCAAAAATATGCTCGATTGCTTCCAGCTCGCTGTACGAAAGGGAACTGATCGCCATTTGGACGACGGCTTTGCTCCTTGCTTCTTCTTCAATCTCCTCGGCTTTTTCACGAAGGATTTCCATCCCTACCACCGTCGCTCCGTATTCGCCAAGGATTAGGTCGTCATCATGGAATTTTTCATGCAGCCTTGCAAGGATCAGCGTCCCAAGGCGCTCTCCTCCGCCGATGATCGGCACGATTGTTGTAAGTCCATCACGGAATAAATCCCTGTTCTCAACCGGGAAAGCGGTATACTCGCTGTCCACGTCTAGGTTTGAAGATGTTTCGTGGATATCGAAGAGGCCGTTCGTATATTCCTCAGGGAACTGGCGGTCTTCTAGCATCTTCTTCATTCGCTCATTTTCAATTTGCTGGTTGATCGCGAAGCCGAGCAATTTTCCTCTGCGGCTCACAACGAAGATGTTAGCCTCGATAATTTCGCTTAACGTTTCGGACATTTCCTTAAAATTAACCGGTTTTCCTGCCGCTTTTTGCAAAAGCGCATTAATCTTTCTCGTTTTTGTTAACAAATCCATTTTTCTATTCCTCCTATATGCTGCATCCATTGCTAAAAATTAACTGCTTCTATTGGAATGTCTATCTCTGAATTTACCCTTGGGAAGCCTCGGCAAAACGGCTCCCTAGAGGATGAACTGGCTTAAATCCTTGTTTCTGGAAATTGCCCCCAGTTTTTCTTCCACATACTGCGGGGTAATGACGACTTTTTCAAGATTGATATCAGGCGCTTCGAAGGATAAATCTTCGAGGAGCTTCTCTAGGATGGTGTGAAGCCTTCTCGCACCGATATTGTCGGTATTCTGGTTCACCTCAAAGGCGACTTCCGCGACTCTCCGAATAGCATCGTCAGAAAATTCAATTTCTATACCCTCAGTCTGTAATAACGCTTTGTATTGTTTAATGAGTGCGTTATCAGGCTCTATCAGAATCCGATAAAAATCATCCACAGTAAGCTTGCCGAGTTCCACCCGGATTGGGAACCTTCCCTGCAATTCAGGGATAAGGTCAGACGGTTTGGCCATATGGAACGCACCCGCTGAGATAAACAGGACATGGTCTGTCTTGACAGGACCGTATTTGGTGACGACTGTTGAGCCCTCAACAATCGGAAGAATATCCCTTTGGACGCCTTCGCGGGAAACATCCGCGGATGATCCGCCCGTATTCTTGCTTGCGATTTTGTCGATTTCATCGATGAAGATGATTCCCGACTGTTCTGCCCGGAACACTGCCTCTGTTGTAACTTCATCCATATCAATCATCCTGGCGGCTTCTTCATTCGTTAAAACAACCCTAGCCTCCCTAACGGTGAGCTTCCTTTTCTTGCGTTTTTTAGGCATAAGGTTACTCAAGGCATCCTGCATGTTCATACCCATCTGCTCCATGCCTGAACCTTGGAGCATATCGAACATGGACGGCGCCTGTTCTTCCACTTCAACTGTGACGATTTCGTTTTCCAATTCGCCCTTTTCAAGCCTTTCCTTAACGGCAGCCCGCTTTTGCTGGGCTGAATAATCCTCGCTTGCTTCCGGTTCCGGTTCAGGCTGGGCATTTGCTCCGCCAAAAAGCATTTCAAGAGGATTCTTGTAGCTGGCCTGTTTTTTAGCTGATGGAACCAAAAGGTCGATAAGGCGGCGGTTCGCGCTTTCTTCCGCCCTCCCTTTCACCTTTTGCATCTTTTCTGCCTTGACAAGCCTGACAGCCGTTTCGACTAAGTCGCGGACCATCGATTCGACATCACGGCCGACATAACCAACCTCGGTAAACTTCGTTGCCTCTACTTTTATGAAAGGGGCTCCCGTCAATTTGGCAATCCTTCTTGCGATTTCGGTTTTTCCAACGCCTGTTGGCCCGATCATCAGAATATTTTTCGGAATGATTTCATCCCGGATGCTTTCATCGAGCATTTCCCTGCGATATCTGTTTCTGAGCGCCACCGCAACCGCTTTTTTCGCGTCCTTTTGGCCGATTATGTACTGGTCAAGTTTTTCGACAATCTGGCGGGGGGTTAGACTTGCTGCCTTTGACATATTCGCATCCTCCTTCCGGTTATAGCTCTTCTACGATGATATTCGTGTTTGTATAAACGCAGATATCTGCCGCTACTTCCAATGAAGCCTTCGCAATTTCCCGCGCCGTCAAATGGTCCCCGGCGAAATTCTTCAGGGAACGGCCGGCAGCCAGGGCATAATTGCCTCCCGAGCCAATTGCGAGAATTCCGTCATCCGGTTCGATGACCTCGCCCGTCCCGCTCACAAGAAGGAGATAGTCCTCATTCATGACGATGAGCATGGCTTCAAGTCTCCTTAGCACCTTATCGCTCCGCCATTCCTTCGCAAGCTCAACTGCAGCCCGCTGCAAATTCCCGCTATATTCTTCAAGCTTTGTTTCAAACAGCTCGAATAATGTAAAGGCGTCGGCAACCGATCCTGCAAAGCCCGCTATTACTTTACCATTAAATATCTTCCTTACTTTTTTGGCTGTGTGTTTCATCACAACCGCATTCCCGAATGTCACCTGGCCGTCTCCTGCCATGGCGCATTTTCCCTTGTGCCTGATTGCAAAGATTGTAGTCGCGTGGAATTGGGACATGGTGTACCCCCTTCAAGATTTGGGCGTTTTTTCACTTTACGCCCTTGGATGATGGGCCATATATGTTTTTTTCAGCTTCTCATTCGTCACATGGGTATAGATTTGGGTCGATGACAAAAATGCATGCCCAAGAAGCTCCTGGACTGTCCTCATGTCGGCGCCATTATTAAGAAGATGGGTGGCGAATGTATGCCTTAGCATATGCGGATGGATTTTTCCAGTCAGCGATGACTTTTCGATCATTCCATCCAGTATGGTCCTTACCCCCCTGGTTGTCAGAGGGCCACCCCTATGATTAAGGAAAAGGGCGTCCTGGTTGGGTTTACCCTCAACCAGTTTTCTCCTCCCGTCGCCGATATACCTTTTCAAAGCCTCGGCAGCCTTTGCCCCAAAGGGAACATACCGTTCCTTGCTGCCTTTCCCCATTACAAGGACGGTTGACAGGAAAAAATCGAGATCTTTGACGGATATACTGCAGCACTCACTGACACGGATCCCGGTCGCGTACAGAAGCTCCAGCAAGGCGAGATTCCGCTGGCCAAGGGGAGTTTCGGATTCGCACGATTCGAACAGGATACCGAGCTCATCTTCATAGAAAAACTCGGGGAGCCTTTTTTCGGTCTTTGGCAAAATAACCAGAGCGAAAGGATTCTCATTTACAAGGTTTTCCCTTAACAAAAACTTATAAAAGCTGCGCAGGCTGGAAATTTTCCTCGAAATCGTTTTTCTGGCCTGCTTTTCGCCGAAAAGTTTTGTTAAAAAAAGCCGGGCATCGTGGTACTGCACGTTGTTTACATCCTCAATGCCATGTTCAGCCATAAGGGTAAAAAATTCACTAATTGCATGATGATAATGGGCAATTGTATATTGTGATGAATTTTTTTCAATTTGTAAATATTCAAGAAATAACTTTAAACAAACGTTCACATTTCCCATTTTAAATCACCTCGCACGGCCTTATAAATCGTATCATACTGAAAATACACATGCAAGAAACTTTACAAATTTTTCACAAATTTCTGAATTGTTTCAATCGCCCGATTCGCATGCTGTAAATTTCGCTCCTGCTTCCCTTTAATTCTTTCCGGCAATTCAGGGAACAAGCCAAAATTCGCGTTCATCGGCTGGAAATTGTTAGGGTTGGCATGGGTAATATAATGGGCCATGCTTCCCATTGCAGTTTCCACTGGGAGCTCCACAGGATTCTGTCCCAGCGCTAGCCTCGCTGCATTGATTCCGGCAATCAGCCCGCTTGCCGCCGATTCCACATAGCCTTCAACTCCGGTCATTTGGCCAGCGAAAAACAAATCTTTCCTCGCGCGGAACTGGTAGGTCTTCTCAAGCACTTTTGGCGAATTGATGAAGGTATTCCTATGCATGACACCATACCGGACGATTTCCGCATTTTCCAGGCCTGGAATTAACTGGATGACCTCTTTTTGCGGACCCCATTTTAAATGTGTCTGAAATCCGACAATATTATAAAGTGTGCCGGCGGCGTCATCCTGGCGGAGCTGGACAACGGCGTATGGCCTCTTCCCTGTCTTTGGATCTTCAAGCCCAACAGGTTTCATCGGGCCGAAGAGCATTGTTTTCTTTCCTCTTGAGGCCATGACTTCAATCGGCATGCATCCTTCAAAAAAGATTTCCTTTTCGAATTCCTTCAAAGGCACTGTTTCAGCAGCCACAAGGGCATCATGAAACCGGTTGAATTCCTCTTCGGTCATCGGGCAATTAAGATAGGCCGCTTCCCCTTTGTCGTAACGCGATTTCAAGTACACCTTCTCCATATTTATGCTTTCTTTTTCAATGATAGGCGCCGCGGCATCGTAAAAATACAAATAATCCTCGCCTGTCAGCTCTTTCAGGCTTGCGGAAAGCGCCGGGCTTGTGAGCGGGCCAGTCGCGATGACGGTGATCCCTTCCGGTATTTCGTTTACCTCTTCGTTAATGACGGTAATATTCTCATGGTTCTTAACAAGTTCGGTAACTCTCCCGGCAAACTCATGCCTATCCACAGCCAAAGCTCCCCCGGCGGGTACGGCGCATTGGTCCGCGGAGGAGATAATAACGGAATCAAGCATCCTCATTTCTTCTTTTAATACGCCGACGGCATTAGTAAGCGTATTTGCCCTAAGTGAATTACTGCACACAAGCTCCGCGAATTTGTCCGTATGGTGGGCCGGAGTCTGCCTTACCGGCCTCATTTCGTAGAGGCGCACTTTTACTCCCCGCTTGGCAATCTGCCATGCTGCCTCGCTGCCGGCAAGGCCTGCCCCCACCACATTTACTATAATTTCATTCATATTCCAACCTCCAGGATGTTTTCTGTTGAACTTATTCGACTGTTCCACTAATATCGCGTAGTTATACCCCATTCATCTCCATATTGCGTTTAACAATACGTATGGGCAAGCAAAAAGTTTCATTTGCTTGCCTCCCGGGACAATTGGATGGCATTTCCTATACCCTCCCCAAAGGAAAGGAGCGGGCAATTCAGCCCACTCCTAGCTTTGCTGCTCTTCCTTGTAATCACAATTGGAGCATTGTACCTGGACGCCTTTTTTCAGCTTCTTCTCAATCAGGACATGGTCGCATTTCGGGCAATTCCTTGGAAGCGGCTTATCCCAGGAAAGGAAATCACATTCCGGAAACCGGTCGCAGCCGTAGAAAATCCGCCTTTTCTTGCTCTTCCGCTCGATGACGCGGCCTTTTTCACATTTCGGGCATGTGACGCCAATGTCCTTGACAATCGCCTTAGTATTCCGGCAGTCCGGAAAATTGCTGCAGGCCATGAACTTGCCAAAACGGCCCATTTTAAAGACCATCGGGCTGCCGCAGTTTTCGCAATCCTCGCCTGCGGGCTCGTCCTTGATTTCAACTTCCTGCATTTCCTTTTCGGCCACTTCAAGCCTTTTCTCGAATCCCTCATAGAATTCGCTGATAATCTTGACCCACGCTTTTTTTCCGTCTTCCACATCATCAAGATCCTGTTCCATTTTCGCAGTAAATTCAACATCGAGAATTTCCGGGAAAAATTCCAGCGTCAGCTCATTCACTATTTCCCCGAGCTCTGTTGGGATAAAGCGTTTATTGTCGAGCCCAACATATCCCCGCTTTTGAATGGTGTCCAATGTAGGGGCATAGGTGGAAGGCCGTCCAATCCCCAGCTCTTCAAGTGTCTTTACAAGCCGGGCTTCCGTATACCTCGGCGGCGGCTGGGTGAAGTGCTGTTTTGGTTCGATGTCGGTTTTATTAACCTCATCGCCTTCCTTGAGATCGGGAAGCATTCGATCCGTATCTTCCACCTGATCGTCCGTTCCTTCAACATACAGCTTCATGAAGCCAGGAAAACGGATTTTCGAGCCTGTTGCCCGGAATGTGACATCCCCATTGACCAAGTCGACGCTCATCGTATCCATTATGGCCTGGGCCATCTGGCTGGCGATGAAACGGTCCCAAATCAGCTTATACAGCCTTAGTTGGTCCCTTGAGAGGAATTCCTTGAGCGACCCCGGATCGCGAAATGCGCTTGTGGGGCGGACCGCTTCATGGGCGTCCTGGGCCTTTGGCTGTTTCTTTTCTTTTCCGGCTTCCTCTTTCAAAAAGTTCTCGCCGTATACCGATGATATATATTCCTTCGCTTCAGTCTGGGCAACTTCGGAAACCCTCGTCGAATCCGTCCTCATGTAAGTGATCAGACCGACTGTCCCCTCCTTGCCAAGGTCAATTCCTTCATACAGCTGCTGGGCGAGCATCATTGTTTTTTTGGCGCGGAAATTTAATTTCCTTGCCGCTTCCTGCTGAAGGGAGGAAGTTGTAAATGGCGCGGCGGGATTTCGCCTCCGTTCTTTTTTCGTCACGGCCGAAACGGAAAACAGATCGCCTCTCACGCCACTCAGCACTTCTTTGACATCCTGATCGGAATGGAGTTCCCTCTTTTCGCCGCCGATTCCGTAAAAGTACGCTTCAAATGTATCCTTGCCTTTTGTAAAGCTTCCGCCAATTGTCCAGTATTCTTCAGGAACAAATTCCTGGATTTCTTTTTCGCGGTCTATGATCAGTCTGACAGCGACGGACTGGACCCTTCCCGCTGAAAGCCCTTTTTTGACTTTTTTCCAAAGCAACGGGCTGATATTGTAGCCCACAAGCCTGTCGAGCACCCTTCTGGCCTGCTGCGCATCAACGAGGTCCATGTTGATGGGCCTTGGATGCTTAAAAGATTCCTTGATTGCATCCTTCGTAATTTCATTGAAAACGACCCTGCAGTCCGAATCGCAATCCACATCAAGGGTGTGGGCTAGATGCCAGGCAATCGCTTCCCCTTCCCTGTCGGGGTCAGCCGCGAGATAAACTTTTTTTGCTTTTTTGGCAGCGGCCTTCAATTCTTTCATGACCGGGCCCTTGCCGCGGATTGTGATATATTTTGGGTCGAAACCATTCTCTATATCAACGCCCATTTGGCTTTTTGGCAAATCGCGCACATGGCCCATGGACGCTTTTACTTTATATTTTTTTCCAAGATACCGCTCGATGGTCTTCGCCTTTGCCGGCGACTCTACGATGACAAGAAATTCTGCCATTCAATCATCCTCCTTGCGAGGGATTATTCTAATACCTGTTGCAAAATGTATACCAGTTTACTAATAATTTCAACCTTTTTCGTAAAATTTACGCAAATTTTTCCAGCCGACTCACAAGAACTATTGCTTGGATAGGCCGTTTCGGACTGAATTGTCTTCAGCCACTTACAATACCCCCGGATTTGGAGATTGTCAATAGCGGAGCTCATCGAGAATATCTTCCGCCCTTGTGACAAGTTTCGCGCCATGCTGGATTAATTCGTTCGCACCCGCTGAAAAAGGGCTGAAAATGCTGCCTGGAAGTGAGAAGACATCCCGTCCTTCATGAACGGCATAATTCGCCGTTATAAGCGAGCCGCTCTTATTTTTTGCCTCTACAATGAATGTTCCCCCGCATAGGCCGCTGATAATCCTGTTTCTCATCGGAAAATGCCAGCGCGCGGGTTTTGTGCCGGGAGGATATTCCGAAAGGACGAGCTGATTTTTCATCATTTCGGAGGCGAGCCTCCTGTTTTCTTCAGGGTATACATGATACAGCCCGCCTGCGATTACCGCAATTGTTTTGCCTCCATTTCGGATGGCGCATTCATGCGCGGCCGTATCAACACCCTTTGCCAGGCCGCTCACAATCACAATGCCTTTCTCTATCAATTCCGGGAATAAGAGCCTAATCGCATTTTTACCATAATCGGTAGCCTGGCGAGAACCCACCACAGCAAGCTTTTGAGATGCGTTGAGAAGGGAAAGGTCCCCGCATGCGAAAAGGGCCCAGGGAGGCTGATAGATTTGTTTTAATAATTCAGGATAACCCGGATCAAGAATGGTAATGATGGAGATTTTTTTTGATTTATACTGCTGGAGAAGGGTGGAGAACGTTTCATCTGGGGGATTGATATGATTAACAGCGATTGAATCAGTTTTTTTCAACGGAGGCAATAACTTTAGTGCGGCAAGGCTGGCAAGCGAATCTGGAAGGGTTTCCGCCTTCATCATGCGGCCGACGGAATTCCATGTGGCATCTGGCCGGTGAAGGAACCCGATAAGTTTTCTTCTAATCCTTTCCATTGGAAAGACCTCCATGGCGTGGTTTTTATTTAAAATGGGTATGTTTGATGGGCGGTTAGGGAGGATTGAAATTTTGCCAAAAAAATGGGGCATTATATAGATACGGGAATAAGCCCTCCAAAATTGAAAGGGCTTATTTTCCCGCTATCGATTCCTTAATGGGTTTTGCACTTTTCGTAAAGGCCGTTTTCCTTCAATACTTCAATAAGCGTTTCGCCCATTACGGAAGGAGTGTCGGCCACTTTAATGCCGCATTCGTTCATAACCCGGATTTTTTCATCGGCAGTGCCTTTACCGCCGGAAATGATCGCTCCCGCGTGGCCCATCCTCTTTCCTGGAGGGGCTGTGCGTCCGCCGATGAAGCCTACGACCGGTTTTGTCATGTTGGCTTTCACCCATTCCGCGGCTTCCTCTTCGGCTGTTCCGCCGATTTCGCCAATCATGATGACCGCATACGTTTCAGGGTCTTCATTGAAGGCTTTTAGGACATCGATGAAGTTGGTTCCATTGACTGGATCCCCGCCGATTCCGACAGCAGTCGTTTGCCCGATGCCAGCCTGTGTGAGCTGGTGGACCGCTTCGTACGTGAGGGTTCCAGAACGGGAAACAACGCCAACATGGCCTTTTGTATGGATATATCCTGGCATGATACCGATTTTACATTCGTCGGCAGTGATGACCCCAGGGCAGTTTGGACCGACAAGGCGTGTTTTCTTGCCTTCCATGTAGCGTTTTACTTTTACCATATCCAGCACCGGGATATGCTCAGTAATGCAGATGGCAAGGTCAAGCTCGGCGTCGACTGCTTCAATAATCGCGTCAGCGGCGAACGGAGCCGGTACATAGATGACGGAAGCATTGGCGCCTGTGGCGTCGACTGCTTCTTTTACAGTGTTGAAGACAGGCACGCCTTCAACTTCCTGGCCGCCCTTGCCGGGAGAAGTCCCGCCGACAATTTTCGTGCCGTATTCAAGCATTTGCTTTGTATGGAATAGCGCAGTTGATCCAGTGATCCCCTGCACAATGACTTTGGTGTCTTTATTGATAAAAACGCTCACAACAGTTACCCCCTTCTATTTCACCAATGAAACGATTTTCTGGGCGCCGTCCGCCATTGATTCCGCCGCGACGATGTTCAGCCCGGATTCGTTCAGGATTTGCTTGCCAAGTTCAACGTTTGTCCCTTCGAGGCGGACAACAAGCGGAACTTCAAGCCCAACCTGCTTCGCTGCCTCGACGACGCCTGTCGCGATGACATCGCACTTCATGATTCCGCCGAAAATGTTGACAAAAATGCCCTTCACTTTCGGGTCGGAAAGGATGATTTTGAACGCTTCGGTAACTTTCTCGGCTGTAGCGCCGCCCCCAACATCAAGGAAGTTGGCCGGGTCGCCGCCGTAATGCTTGACGATGTCCATTGTCGCCATAGCCAGTCCGGCTCCATTCACCATGCAGCCGATGTTGCCATCAAGGGCGATATAGCTCAGGTCATACTTGGAAGCTTCAATTTCCTTCGGATCCTCTTCTACAAGATCCCGGTACTCCAGAACATCCTTTTGGCGATAGAGGGCATTTGAATCAAAGTTCAGTTTGGCGTCGAGCGCCATGACTTTTCCGTCTCCGGTTACAACAAGGGGATTGATTTCCGCGATGGAGCAATCCTTTTCAATATAAGCATTGTAGAGGCTTGTCATGAATTTGACAGCCTGTCCGACAAGCTCTTTCGGGATGTTGATGTTAAACGCAAGGCGGCGCGCCTGGAATGGCTGAAGGCCGATTACAGGGTCGATTTCTTCTTTGAAAATCTTTTCCGGGGTTTTTTCCGCAACCTCTTCAATTTCCGTTCCGCCTTCTTCGGAACCCATCAGGACAACACGAGATGTAGCCCTGTCAAGGACAAGGCCGATGTAATATTCCTTCTTAATGTCACAGCCTTCTTCAATTAAAAGGCGCTTGACCTCTTTCCCTTCAGGGCCGGTTTGATGGGTGACCAGCGTCTTGCCGAGAATTTCACTCGCATATGTACGCACTTCATCAAGATTTTTGGCAACTTTAACACCGCCGGCTTTCCCCCTGCCGCCAGCATGGATTTGCGCTTTTACGACACAAACCTTTGTTCCAAGCTCACGCGCGGCCTCGACCGCTTCCTCAACCGTGAATGCCACTTTTCCATTAGGGACCGCTACTCCGTATTTCCTGAGTATTTCCTTCCCCTGATACTCGTGGATATTCATTTCCCATCCTCCTAACAACCTGTCAAAAATTGCACTGCGCTTTCATTTTATATAAAGCCTCGTGGCTTGTCCACCCTTTTAGGCTGAACATGGCCTTTCACTTGAAAGCTCTCAATCTTATTTTTGGGAGTTGGAATGAGCCGGGAAGGAGCTATTTCTCCGCTTGTTTGACCGGTGCGAATGATTTTCTGTGGTGGGGCGTTATCCCGAATTTCGCAATCGCTTCCATATGTTCCTTTGTTCCATAGCCCATATTTTTTTCGAATCCGTAGGCGGGATATTGTTCAGCTATTTTTTTCATGAACCTATCCCGTTCATTTTTAGCCAAAATGGAAGCCGCGGCAATTGAGATGCTTTTCGCGTCCCCTTTAATAATGGCTTCTGAGGGAAAGGGCATATCAAGTTTGACCGCGTCGGCAAGAACATAGTCCGGGAGCGGTGAAAGGCCGGCAATCGCTGCCTTCATCGCTTTAATGGATGCCTGGTAAATATTCAGTTCATCAATTTCCTCCGGCCCGATTAGGCAGACGCTGAAGGAAATGGCGCTCCGTTTTATAATCTGTTCATGTTCTTCCCGTTTTTTTGCGGTTAGCTTTTTTGAATCATCAAGACCTGGCAGGAAAAAATCTTCAGGCAGGATTACCGCGGCGGCAGCGACCGGCCCCGCGAGCGGACCCCTTCCCGCTTCGTCCGTTCCGGCTATCAATTTATAACCTTGTTGCCTCGCCTTCTTCTCAAAAACGGCCATTTCGGAAAATTTGGCCTTCATTTTTTCGGCGCCAAGCCTTGCCTTGTTCCACTTTTCCAGCAGCAAGGCGACTCCTTTCCGTTCATCCCTGCTTAATTCCCTCAAAAACGGATCTTGTTCATCTGTGATGGAGGAAAGCCTTGCCTCGATATCCCTGATACTCAATTTCGTCATATTATTTCTGCCCCTATGTATTGATTTAATGAAAGAAGGCCCTCGATACGAGAGCCTATTCCATTCCATTTTCACTTTTTTCGTTGGTTTCTTCCGGCCATTCAAAGGTGAGTTTGCCAAACTTTTCCATCCTAATTTCACGAACGACCAATTCAGCGACCTTGTCATAATCAACTGTTCCTCCGCTGCCTAGCGCTCCCCTAAGCAAGCCGATATGGTCGAAAAGCTCAACCGGGTCCTCCGGAACCTCATCAAGCTGATACCGTTCCTTCAACCGGCCCGGATAATTCCGCTCCAAAAACCTTAATCCAAAAAGGGCCAAATCGTGCAAATTCAGAATGGTGTCCTTTATGGCGCCAGTAAGCGCGAGTTTTTTTCCGACTTCCTGGTCCTCGAACTTGGGCCAAAGGATTCCGGGGGTATCAAGGAGTTCCAGTTCCTTGCCAACCTTGATCCACTGCTGGGCCTTTGTCACGCCTGGCGTGTTTCCTGTTTTGGCGATGTTTTTTTTGGCAAGCCGGTTGATCAGTGTCGACTTGCCAGCGTTCGGGATGCCGACAATCATCGCCCTGATCGCCCGCGGCTTAACGCCTTTCGCCCTGAGCCGATCGAATTTTTCCTTTAAAATTTCATGGGAGGCTGCAGTTATTTCTTTCATTCCTTCTCCAGCCTGCGCGTTGATTGCCAGCGCCTTTATCCCATTATCCGCGAAATGGCGGATCCATGCTTTTGTCGCTTCCCTGTCCGCCATATCCGCTTTATTCAGCAGGACAAGCCTGGGCTTGTGCTGGATGATTTCATCAATCATCGGATTCCTTGACGAATATGGAATCCTGGCATCAATCAGTTCAAAAATGATATCAACCAACTTAAGTTTTTCCGTTACTTCCCTGCGGGCCTTTGCCATGTGGCCAGGAAACCATTGGATGGTCAAAGCGGCCACCTCCTGTTGACTTATTACGAACTACTCATTCAATTTTACTATGCGCATATCCTCGAAAGGCCAGTACACAACACTCGTTTTTCCTAGCACTTTTTCCATAGCGACCGTCCCGATATGGCGGCTGTCCTTCGAATACCTGCGGTTGTCCCCCATGACAAACAATTCGCCCTCGGGGACCGTCTTTTCGCCGGTCTTTTCTTCAAGCGTGAACGGATCAGTCAGCGGGCCGTCCACGACCATTTTCTTGTAGGCGTCCAAATATGGTTCTTCATATGCCTTTCCATTTACATAAAGGGTGTCGTCCTTATATTCAATATGGTCTCCAGGGAGGCCAATTACACGCTTAATATAATCTTTTTGCTCCGGCGCGTGGAAGACGATGATGTCAAACCGTTTTGGCTCGCCTATCCGGTAGCTTAATTTATTCACAATCATCCGGTCCTGGTGCTTCAGGGTTGGCATCATCGATTGTCCGTCAACGACAATCGGCGCGAAAAGGAAATAGCGGATGACCGCGGCAAGCGCGACAGCGACAAGCAGCGCTTTGGTCCATTCCCATACTTCATTTTTCTTTTTTGTCATAATCTGTTTCCCACCCATTTCCCTTAAAGTTGATTCCATACTCTATTTTACATAACCCGGCCCACTTAAACACAAATGGAAGGCAAATTTCAGGAGCAAATTTGATGATTGTTAAAAAAATGAAACATATTTGGACGGCGGAAAGTCTTTTTGACAAAAAAAAGGCTTGTTGCGCAAGCCTATTAAAATAAAAGAAGCGCCACCGCGGGGCACCGGCCGACAATGGCGGGAACCTGGCGAAGGCGCTTCCTTGTTTTCTTGTCCAGCTCAGGCGCAAGGCGCTTTGGCTGCTTATTATCGAATTTCTTTGATACGGGCTTTTTTGCCGCGTAGTTTGCGCAGGTAGTAAAGCTTCGCACGGCGGACTTTACCGCGGCGGAGTACTTCCAATTTCGCAATTTTTGGTGTGTGGACAGGGAAAGTACGCTCAACGCCTACTCCATAGGAAATTTTACGGACAGTAAAAGTTTCGCTGATTCCACCACCACGACGCTTGATCACAACACCTTCAAACAACTGGACACGCTCGCGTGTTCCCTCGATAACCTTAACGTGTACACGTACAGTGTCACCAGGGCGAAACGCTGGATGATCCGTGCGAAGCTGTTCTTTTGTGATTTCATTGATTAATTGTTGCATCGTATTCAACTCCTCCCACAGATGCTCTTGCAATCCCTTGCCTATGCAGCGGAACATCGTTTTAAAGGCTATAAACCGGCAACCGGCCCAAGCCACAAGATGTATCTTACCATAAATGGCCGCGCGGCGCAATAACTAGAGGCCTTCTTTTTTAATCTCCTCAAGACATTTTCTTTGGACAGGTTCTAGCTCGATTGCTTCAAATAAATCAGGGCGCCGTTCCCAAGTCCTCCGCAGCGATTCCTTCGTCCTCCATTCCTCGACGAGTTTATGGTTACCGGAAATTAGTACATCCGGGACTTTGAGCCCCCGGAAATCCGCTGGCCTTGTGTAATGGGGATGCTCCAGGAGCCCTGTGCTGAACGAATCCTTGCGATGGGATTCCTCGTTCCCTAGCACCTCGGGTAGAAGCCGGACAACGCTGTCAATTACGACCATCGCCCCAAGCTCCCCCCCGGTCAAAATAAAATCCCCGATTGAGAGTTCATCCGTCACGAGGTGTTCCCTTATTCTCTCATCATAGCCCTCATAATGGCCGCATATAAAAATCAAATGCTCTTCCCCGGCAAGCTCTTCCGCTTTCCGCTGGGTATGCCGTTCCCCCTGCGGGCACAAGAGGATGACCTTGGGCTTCACGGCCGCGCCGTCCGACAAAGCCTGGACGGCGTCGAAAATCGGCTGTGGCTTCAACACCATGCCAGCCCCGCCCCCGTACGGGTAATCGTCGACCGTTTTATGCTTATTGTCCGCGTATTCGCGGAAATTCACGACATTATAGTCGACTGCACCTTTTTCCGCAGCCTTTTTTAAAATCGAGCTGCCGAATACCCCATCGAACATTTCCGGGAATAACGTCAACACATCGATTTTCATCATGACAGGAGGCCTTCCATTGGGTCGATGATGACCGTCTTTTCCTTTACATCCACCTTCAGGACGACATGGGCGATATAAGGAATCAGATACTCTTTGCCGCCTTTTCCTTTTACGACCCATACGTCATTCGCGCCCGGCGTGAGGATTTCGGTCACCTTGCCGATTTCCTCTCCTTCCGTTGTCATAACGTTGCAGCCAATAATTTCGTGGAAATAAAATTCATCTTCCTCAAGCTCGCCAAGCTGTGATTCATGTACTTTAAGGATGCCTTCCCGGAACTTTTCAACATCGTTGATATTCCCGTAGCCCTCGAACTGGAGGAGATCGAAATTTTTATGCTGCCTGTGCGCTTTAACCGTCAATTCCAAAGGTTCTTTTTCCTTTGGGAGAAACAAGTAGAGCTTGCTTCCGGGCTTGTACCTTTCTTCTGCAAAATCGGTTCTTGAAACGACCCTGACCTCGCCCTTTATTCCATGGGTGTTGACAATCTTTCCGACGTTGAACCATTTATCCATCTGCATCACCTCTTGCGTATCTCTTCAATAATTCCGTCGCGAATGATAATTTCCTCCTGATGGAGGCTATCCTCCCAGGAATCGCCTGGCTTAATGTCGACGATTGCCTGTACTTCGGATTCTTTCAATTCACTCCCTAATGGTAGCATATGCAGCTGTTCGATTTGAAACTCAAGCTGCGCGATCCTTTCCTTGCGGGAGAAGATTTCCTTTTCAAATTGCCTTTTGGTTTCAGATGGCGGAAGCTTGCCAGCCTTCTCAATCTTTTTCTGCTCGAATTTCAGCTGGCCGCATTCTTTTTCAAGCTGCACTTTCCTTTGACCATAGGCATCAAGCAGCCTTTGGCGGCTCGTTTCCGTCAGGACTTGCTTCACTGCGACAGTGCGGAGAATTTTCATACAAAAACCTCCTTATGTAGAAATACCAAAAAAGGAGGGATTCCTCCCTCCTTTAGATGGTTATTCACCTATTTCCAAAAACAGTTTTTTCTGTTCCGATGCACCAGCCGCATAGACGACTGTGCGAATTGCTTTCGCAACGCGCCCCTGCTTTCCAATAACTTTTCCCATGTCACTCTTGTTGACGGAAAGATGATAGGTTACGCGCTGATCTTCTTCCATTACGTTCACACGAACATCTTCAGGAAAATCAACAAGGGGCTTTACAATCGTTTCGATCAACTGTTTCATAGCATACCGCCGTTATTATTTGCCAAGCTTGGCATTGTGGAATTTCTCCATGATGCCGGCCTGGGAGAATAGGTTGCGGACAGTGTCGGATGGCTTCGCGCCATTTTGAAGCCACTTAAGAACCAATTCTTCGTTGATATCGACAACCGCAGGCGCTGCAACTGGGTTGTAAGTGCCTACTGTTTCAATGAAACGTCCATCACGCGGTGAACGGGAATCTGCTACAACGATACGATAGAAAGGAGATTTTTTTGCTCCCATACGCTTTAAACGAATTTTTACTGCCATTTTAACTTGCACCTCCGAATAGTTTCACACAAGATAGTATAATACCAATTGTTAAATGGTTTGTAAAGTCTTTTTTCTTAACACCTAAAAATAGGGAATTTTTCCACTTAGAAAGGATTGAACGGAAGCTTGAAGCCGCCTTTCTTTTTCCCTTTTTGCTGCATCCCCGCCATTTGCTTCATCATCTTTTTCATGTCCTCGAACTGCTTCAGGAGCCTGTTCACCTCGGGAACGGTCCTGCCGCTTCCTTTTGCGATCCTCTGTTTGCGCCTCGAGTTCATGATTTCCGGATTCGCTTTTTCCTTCGGGGTCATCGACCGGATAATCGCTTCCACATGGGCGATTTGTTTCTCATCGATTGAAACATTGTTCAAACCTTTGATTTTGTTCGCGCCCGGAAGCATTTTCAATATATCCTCAAGAGGCCCCATTTTCCTTACCTGGCCAAGCTGGTCGAGGAAGTCATCGAGGGTGAAGGAAGCTGTCCGCATTTTTTGCTCAAGTTCCTTCGCCTTTTCCTCATCGACATTCGCCTGGGCTTTCTCGATCAGGGTCATCACATCGCCCATCCCGAGAATCCTCGAGGCCATCCGTTCAGGATGGAACGCTTCGATCGCATCCATCTTTTCGCCAAGGCCGACAAATTTGATCGGCGTGTTCGTAACGGATCGGATGGATAAGGCCGCTCCACCCCTTGTGTCGCCGTCAAGCTTCGTCAAAACGACTCCCGTGAGGCCAAGCTGCTCATTGAAGCTTTGAGCCACATTCACAGCGTCCTGCCCGGTCATCGCATCGACGACAAGGAAAATTTCATCTGGCTTGGCAAGATCCTTGATGTCCTTCAATTCGTCCATCAGCGCTTCATCAACATGAAGCCGGCCCGCTGTATCGATCAGGACATAGTCGTTATGGTCTTCCCGCGCTTTCGCGATCGCCTGCCTCGCAATTTCAACCGGGCTAACCTGGTCGCCGAGCGAAAACACTGGCATATCAAGCTGTTTGCCAAGCGTTTCAAGCTGCTTGATGGCAGCCGGACGGTAAATATCCGCTGCCACCAGCAACGGTTTCCGGTTGTATTTTTTCCTGAGCAGGTTCGCGAGCTTCCCGGTAGTCGTCGTTTTACCGGCACCCTGCAGGCCGACCATCATGATGACCGTCGGCGGCCGGTTCGCAACCGCAATCCTGCTCTGCTCCCCGCCCATGAGTTCGGTCAGTTCTTCTTTAACAACCTTGATGACCTGCTGGCCTGGCGTCAGGCTTTTCAAAACTTCCTGGCCTACTGCCCGCTCACTGACTTTTTTGACGAACTCCTTGACTACTTTAAAGTTAACGTCTGCCTCAAGCAGCGCCAGCCTGACTTCCCTCATCATCTCCTTGACGTCCGCTTCATTAACTTTCCCCTTGCCGCGGATTCTCTGGAGAGTATTTTGCAGTCGGTCGGCCAACCCTTCAAATGCCATAGTGCCGCCTCCTAATCTAGTTTCTCAAGCTCGGCCACCGCATCAAGCATGGCCTGCTTAGGGATTGGATCGGAATTGATCAATTCTTTCATTTTCCCCAACATTACGCTGCGCTCCTGGAACTTCTGCAGCAGAAGCAGTTTTTCTTCATATTCCTCGAGCATTGCTTCAGTACGTTTAATATTATCATAAACGGCCTGGCGGCTCACATCATACTCTTCGGCAATCTCCCCGAGCGAATAATCGTCCAGGTAATAGAGAGACATATAGCTTTGCTGTTTTTCCGTCAACAACGACTGGTAGAAATCATAAAGATAATTCATTCGCGTTGTTTTCTCAAGCATGCTATCCCTCCTTGTTAAGTGAAAAACCTTTACATCGTTAGTTTACAGTCCGCAAGCTGCGGTGTCAAGGTCCCGGGCGGCGCTCCGAAAACAAAACACCGCTTATTCCGGCGGTGTTTTCAGTCTATCCTTTTCTCTTCTTCGCTTCAAGAAGGCGTTTCATCCTGTCCTCCTTCCCAGAAGAACCGAAGTCCATTGATACAGGCTTCTTTTCTTCCGCAGTCGGCTGGACAGGGACGCCTCCATTTTTATTAAAAGTTGTTTCTGGATCCTTTAGGAAAGGAGGATCAGGCTTCTTCGGGCCAGATTTATTCCCGGTACGCTCCTTCGCTTTCGCCAGCCTGCCCAAAACAGCAGTTCCGGAATCAGCTCTTGTTTCTTCCCGAGGCTTCCGTTTTGGTATTAACTTCCCGAGCACTCCGATTCCAAACCTTCGCAGGAAGATTTCAGCGACAAGCAAAAGGAAGGCAGCCAGGAGCAGATACTCGCTGACAGGCTGTTTTCTGAGCGGCTTTGACGCCAAAGGCCTGAACGCATCTTTCGGGGAGGAAAGCTCCCTTCCCCCGCTTATGGAAACAAGCTCATTCAAAAGCTCCTTATTCGTTCCCTTCAGCAAAAACTCTTCCGAATAAGGGACGGAGAAGCCGGTGCGGTATAAAGACGCGGTTCCATCTTTATCCTTCTTCCTGATGGATAGGTAATACATTCCGGGCTTTCCAGGGATAACAAGCTCGTACTGCCCTGGGGAAACCAGCTTCGTATACGCATCAACCGCTTTCCCATCCTGCGTCAGGACTGACGCTTCAACCGGTATGATTTCGGCGTTTCCGCTGCTCAATGAAATAACCGCGTTCCCTTTATCTTTATTCACTTCCACCGAAAACGGCTCGCTAGTATATTTCGGAAGCGATTCGGCGACAACCTGATTTAGGAAGCCCGGCCAGCCAGCCCACTTCGCCCAATCTCCGGCCCATTTTCCCGCAACGCCGGACGTGAACGCGAGAGTTGAACCAAGTCCGTACTGCCACTGGGCGAGGACTGGGTCGTCTTTTTCGCTTAAAATAGGAACGCTCGCCCGCGGCTTTGGCGTAACGGCAATATACGCATTCATTTGTGGAACGCCTTTTTCAAAAAGGGACATCCACTCAGGATAAGCCTCTATCACCGGATAAAACGGGTCGTCCTCGATATATGTCCTCGTTGTCATGACGGTTTCACGTGATAGCACGCTCGGGATAACCGAGGCGTCCGAAACATCATAAAACCGGCCGCTCCCCATCATTGCCAGCTCCTCAAGCAGCCTCCGGTCAGCATCACTGCCTAGTGCAAGAGTTGAGAGCGTGATGTTCCGCTTTTTCCCTTCTTCTATCAATGCCGCATAATTTCCGTCCGTGGCGGATTGGCCATCGGTCAGTAAAATAATATGCTTGCGCTGGAGTTTTAAATCCCGAAGCTCGCTATATGCCTTTTCGAGGGCTGGATAAATATTCGTGCCGCCGCCGATCGCGACGGAACGGATTTTATCTATGGCTTCCTGCTTATTTGTCAATGGGGCCGTCTCGACCACCACCCAAGGCCTGTCATCGAACGCGATGAAACCGAGTGTATCATCCTCCCGAAGCAATTCAGCTGACCTTGCCGCCGCCTCCTTCGCGAGGGCGAGCTTTGCTCCATCCATACTTCCGGAACGGTCAATGACAATCACCAGGCCGAGTGACGGCATTTCTTTCTTTCCTTTTATATCCATATCGACAGGAAGCAGCTTTTCGATCGGGGTTTTAAAATAACCGCCGAGTCCAAAACTGTCTTCGCCGCCTGTCATGACGAAGCCTGTCCCGAATTCCCGGACCGCTTTCTCAATCAGGCCCATTTGTTCCTCGGACACCGTGTGGCCGGGAACATTCTCGAAAACGATCGATTGGTATTGCAGATACCGGCCAAGGCCGGTTGGCAGCCTTTCCGGCGCGATGGCATCGACCGTAAGGCCAGAAGCACGCAGGATTTCCGGGAGCATGCCGCCTGGCGTTCCTTCGACAACTAGCACTTTGGGGACACCTTTTACATCCGCGACAGCGAAAAGTGAATTGTTTTCTATATGCGCATCCCCGGAATTGATTAATTCCGCCTTATAAACCGCGAGTCCGGTGCCAGAAGAAGCGTGGGAAAATGTATAGGCATTGTTCCCTTCCTTCAGCTTTACTCCATTTCTTAAAATCTCCCTGTTGTTAACTGTCAGCCTTAAAGTGGCATCCAGTTCAGCATTGCTGGAAATGGCAACGGATACTGATGTCTTTTCCCCTTCAAAAAGAGTCGGCGGAACTGTGAACGACGTGATCGCGGCGTCCTTTCCTTCCGCTTGCTTCATCGCGACGTAGTCCAGTTCGATCATCCTGTTCTTTACCATCCGGGCCGCTGAAGCTGCTTCGCCTGCAGTATTGTTTCCATCTGTAAAAACGACAATCCTCCCCGCCTGGTCCCCTGGTATGAGCGAAGAAGCGAACCGCAGTCCTGAGCTGATGTCTGTTTCAGTCTTATCAAGATTACCGCTAAATTGGGACGGGATTTCGGCGCCGCTGGACAGGGACAATTCGGATTGCGGATTTTTCGCAAAAGAAGCAATCGCAAATTGTTTTCCCGCGCCATTTTTGGAAACTGCCTCATGGATCCAGTCAAGCGCTTCTTCACCAAGGGACTCGACACTTTTCGATCTGTCCACAAGGAAAACTACCGTTTCTGTTTTGGCCGGAAAAACAAATTGCGGTACAGCCAGTGCGAATATGATCAGCAAGAGAACAGCAGACCGGATGATTCCGATAATTCTTTGCTCCATCGTACCCGTCCGCCTGAAAAACAAGTACATGAGATAAGCCGCCGGGAGAGTGAGGGCAAACATGAGGGGATATTTAACGTCCAAGCCCACGCCTGTACACCTCCCATTCTATCAATAAAGCGAAAAAGGCAAGCATGGCGAGCGCCAGCCAGGCGGCTTCATTTTCGCGGACGCCGTTTTTCCCCTGTTCACGGGGCTTTTTATTCAATGTAAATGAATCCGAACTTGGCGCGGCCTTTTCCCTGTCGTCCAATAACACGGAAAAGTAATGAATTTGGCTGCCGGTGGATGCCTGGTAAACGCCTGGTTTAAAAGGTGCTTTGAAATTCTCTTTCGATAAATCATATTCGGCCAGGTTTTTCCCGCTCCGGCCAAAAATGGCGAGTTTCCCTTCCGGAGAATCCAATGCAAGCCACTTCTCTTCACCGGGCTGGAAATACCCTAGAAACCGGGATTGCTGGGAGAGCCATTGATAGCTATTGTACAGGAAGATTGGAAAGCCTGGATGAAGCGGCCAATCAGAGTCTTCAATCGCAAAATTTACCGCGACCGCTGGCTGCCCTTTCCTGTAGCCTGTTTGGATCAGCGGGCGTCCGCCGGATTCCGCGATTGTCTGGAATGAACTGTTATATGGTTCCGCCGCATATTTTACGAAGGTTTTGCCAAATTCCGTGAATTGGAGCAAAGGGGAATCCACAGCCGTTACTTTTTCTTTCAATTCCCACCTTTGCCCTTTCTCCTTATTAATCAGCAATATCGGAAGATCAGGCAGGTTTCCCGGCTCCTTCCCCTCAACAAGCAAAACCCCCTCCCTTATGGAAGCGATCGAGTTTTTATCAGCCTGTATGCTTTCCATCCCAAGCGACCTGAACCCTTTCAACAAAAAAGGATTCACTTCCCCGATTGCATAAATGGGCGGATTGGGAGGGGTTAGGACGGCCGCGGCCTCGTTGTCCGCCTGATAGCCATCCTTCACGACCGCCTCAGCCAAATAATAAGGATTTTCCGGTAAACCGGGTATGTCGATGATTTCCTGGCTATTAGGGCTAATTTTCAGGCTTTTTTCAAAATAAGCTTCTTTATCGCCCTTAACCCTGAACAGCACTTCGCGTTCTTTGCCGCCCTGGTTTTCTATAACCGCGGCGGCGTTGATTTCATCGCCTTTCCTCGCGGCGCCAAAGGATAGAAGCGACAGATTCTCTATCTTTGTGCCGCTATTATGGACCTGGATAAATTGGTTTCCTGCAAGCGGCTCTATCTCGTCCTTAGGGGCGGCGTCTGAAAAAATATGTATCTCGTTTCCTTTACCCGAAGACAGCGATACAGCAAGCTTTACCGCTTCAATCAAATTCTCATGCTCGTATGTCAACGAAAGGGACCGGATCGCATCCCTGGCAGCCTTAGTTCCTGTTTCCCTGTTCAGGATTACCTCGGGCCTTTGCCCAGCGGTTATGAGAGTTACTTCGCTGCTTCCACCGTTTTCCACTAGTTCAAGCATCTTTTCTTTCGCACCGTCCACCCTTGTCCCTTCTTCCGCCGGCGCGGACATGGACGAGGAAGGGTCGAAGATCAGGAACAAATGCTGCCCAGCCAAGCCCCCGCTTTGCCAGCCAGGTTTTCCAAGCGCGAACATCAACAGGGCCAGCGCGGCAACCTGAAGCCACAAAAGCAGGCTGTTCTGCAATTTCTTCAGCCAGGGGGATGCCTGCCATTCGTTCATCGCCTCGGCCCAGAGCAGGTTGGAAGGATTAATGACAGACTTATATTGTTTGCGGAAAAAATAAAGAAGAATGACAAATCCTATCAGGCCTGCCAGAGCGAAATAGGCGGGGTTGGCAAAGTGCATTCAGGTTCACCTCATTCCAGCACTTTTTTGGCCGTGCATTTTTGAAAAATAAACTCGTGGAAATCATCCCTATCGGACACCGCCAAATAGGAAAAACCATATTTACTGCATAGCTGTTCAAGTGACGCGTTATGCGCCTTCAGCCTTCTTTGGTACATTTTAATAATGCTCTCCCGCATGGTGACATCGACCGCGGTTCCGGTTTCGCTGTCTATCAGCCGCAAATCCCCGGCCTCTGACGGAAAAAGTTCCTCGCCCGAAAGAATCTGGATAAATTTCACTTCAATCTTCGATAAAGCAAGTTTCCTGAACAGGGTGTCAAATTCCCCGGGATTTTCAAGGCCGTCGCTTATCACAATCGCAGTTTGGGTACTCTTTAGCCCTTCGCGTAGCGCATTTTCCGTAAAAGTCCCGGCCTTCGCCATTCCGTCTGTCGCCAGGATGCTTTTGTAAACGCTTTTGGCATAGACCGTGCCCTTCCGGGTGATTTTTCCTTCGGCTGAAGAGGAGGCCGGAATGAAGGATAGCCTATCTTCACCCATCAGGACAATATAGGAAAGAGCCGCGGCAATTTCCTTCGCCATCCTCCATTTCGTATCGATCGTCCTCATCGACGGTGAAGCGTCAAGAAAAATAGCCACATGGATTTCCTGTTCATCGAGGAATCTTTTAATATAATGCTTGCCCGTCCTCCCGTAAAGATTCCAGTCAATCAGACGGATATCATCCCCTGGCTGGTAAGCACGAAAATCGGAAAATTCCAGGGATTGGCCCGGCCGCCCCGATCGGCGTCCCCCTTTATGGGCCGCCCTTCTTCTCGTCTTTACGGAAAGCCGTTTCCTTTGGAGCCTGGCAAGCAGCCCGTCCTGTCCGGCGCTCATTTTGCCTGGGCCGCCTTTAATGCATGTTCAAGGAGCTCATGGATAATTTCATCCGTTTCAAGGCCCCGTGCTTCCCCTTCAAAATTCAAAAGCAGCCTATGGCGAAGCGACGGGATTGCCGCATTTTTCAAATCCCCGGTTGATACATGGTACCTGCCTGAACACAATGCCCTTGCTTTTGCCAGCATTAAAAGGCTTTGAAGCCCCCTCGGCCCAATTCCATACTGGATGTACTTATTGACTGATTCCGGGGCTTCCTCCTGCCCGGGATGTGAACAGGTAACGATTGCAACCGCCGATTCGAGGATTTCATCCGAGACAAGGATTTCCTTCGCGAGCTGCTGAAGCTGGAAGACCTCATCTTTGGAAACGACCTTTTTTACGGTTGGCGTCTCTGTCCCTGTCGTCCGCCGGGCGATTTCCTTTAACTCCTCCCTTGAAGGATAGCCAACAAGGATTTTGCAAATGAACCGATCCATTTGGGCTTCGGGCAGAGGGTAGGTGCCTTCCATGTCAATCGGGTTCTGAGTGGCCAGCACGAAAAACGGCCGTGCCAGCACTTTTGTGTTCCCCATTACGGTGACAGTCCGTTCAGCCATTGCTTCAAGCAGGGCGCTCTGCGTTTTTGGTGTCGCCCTGTTGATTTCGTCGGCAAGGACAATATTTGCGAAAATAGGCCCCTCATGGAAAACGAATTCCTGCCTGCCGTTTTCGCCTGGCTGGAGAAGCATTGTCCCGGTTATGTCGGAGGGCATTAAATCCGGCGTAAACTGAATCCGGTTGAAGGAAAGATCCATACAGTCGGCGATTGTTCGGATCAGCATTGTTTTTCCGAGCCCTGGAAGCCCTTCAAGGAGGCTGTGACCGCCTGAAAGGATGCTCCATAGCACATGTTCGACCGTTTCTTCCTGGCCGACAATGGCCTTTTTAATCTCTTCCCTGGCTGATTGAAGCAGTTGGGCCGCTCTGTTGAATTGATTTTCCTTGTCTTTTAAAGACTCCATGGAATCACTCCTTCTCGGGATCCAAATCAGAAAAATAATTTTTAACGATTGTTTCGAGGCCTCCCGGCAGCTTGACCCTGTCAAGGCTGTTGCGGTAGGACGCGGCATATTCACCGTATACCTCTTCATACGGACGGAGCGTTCCGAGTTGGATAGGACCATCGCTTTCAAATTGGGATGAGCCTCCTTCACCAAGCTCCCCAAAATCAGATTCGACAGTCTTGTTTCCGCCTATTTTCTCCGGGACAGTCAGAAACTCCCGCGATCCCTGCCCCAGCCCTGCTCCTGCGCCAGGGCTGCCCCCTTGCCCAATGCCGGTTCCTTTCCCCTGCCCGGCGCCGCTGCCAGTTCCCTCCCCTTGCCCGGTGCCTTGTCCAGTCCCCGTTCCGTTCCCATTTCCATTGCCGCTTCCTGGGATGTTTCCGGGCACCCCACCGTTGCTCGGTTTGCTGCCGGGCCGCGTACCCGTAGAACCATTAGTTTCCGGAGGAGGCGTTCCCTGTTTATTGCCGGATTGCGCCTGGCCTTTGGGTGGATTCTTTTGTGGCCCCATCGCGAACTCGCCTCCAGTAAGGCCTTTTGCGGCCATTTCGCTTTTCAGTTCCTGCCCTTGCTTAGTTAGCGCATACTGAAGGGACGCAAGCTCTTTCAAACCGTCTTGTGAGTTGAATGTCTCCTCAAGTTTTTGCCGCAAGCTGCCGAGCTGTTCCTCCGAAAGCCTGCCGTCCGTCCCGGTAAGTTTTTTCATGGCGGAAGATTGAGCCGGGGACAGTTTCCCCCCGTTATTTGAAAGCCGTTTAATTTCCTCCAATGCCTTATCAACATCCTTTTCAGCAAGGGAGGATGCGAGTTTTTCAAGCCCCGCTCCCTCTAACTCATTCGCTAGTGCTTCGAGCGTGGCGTTTTTTTCTTTTTCCTTCAACTCCTTGAGGACGAGCTCCTTCCTTTTCCGATCGATCGCTTTCAAAGCCTCTTCCGGAGTCCGAGCTTTCGCAAGTTCTTCCATCAATTCTTCAAGCTCTTTTTTCGAAAGTGGATTTATCTCCTTTTTCAGCTGCGCGGCCATTGCTTTCTCCGCTTTTTTCACGACTTCAAGCTCGGATTGCCTTTTTACAGCGGTTTCGATATTTTTAGTCGGAAATTGCTCCAGCGACACAGCCGAAGCGGCGATGAGAATGCCGACCGTGAACCATTTTGTTATGGGATATTTCTTTTTACGGGAAAGGACGCGTTCCTGTTCCATTTTCATTCGGGAGACCGTTTCCTTGATGAGCAGCTTTTGGATGGCGCCATCCTCGCCAAGAAATGAATGGGCGGATAGCACCCTGTCTTCCGGAATATAGCTGTTATAAAGCGCCGCGGCTTCCTTCCAGCCCGGCAAACGCCGGATAAAAAACAGAAACGCAATAATGAATACCAGCCCGGAACAGACATATGCAGCCTGGTGATAGTATGGAAAAACAACCATCCTGGCGACTAGAAGCACAGCCACGAAAACAGCCGCGCCAATCGCAAACCCGTATTGCGCGCCTAGTATTGCCCGCTTTAGCCTCAGCTGCCGCCTTACCGGGGACAAAAGCTTGAGAAACTGACCTTTATCATCCATTTCCGTCCACCCTTTTTTAACGTTTTGTTCCTGCTTTCGGACGCAGTTTTCGAATGCTGATCAAAATGGCGGCTGTAAAAAGGAGCGTGTACGAGATCAGCAGCGCGGCCCATAAAGGAAAATCAATTCCCGTCTGGCCGCTTAGGCCGTCAGTAGCTGAAGGCTCAAAAATTCCGATCAAAATGGCAAATGGATTCAGCATCGCAAGGAAGTATGGAACAGGATTGGACCCCTGCGCGCCATGGCCGAACTGCAGCGACACTAGCATAAGGAAAGCCGTACCCGCCGTAAAAAACAGAGCAGTTCCATACGTTGAAATCATCGAAACAATCGTTCTCCGTATCAATGTAGAATAGAGGACGCCAAAACTTCCGAATACGAAAATGATAAATATATAGTATCCAAGGACGGTCAGGAGCTGGAGCGGCGAGATGCCGCCAAACAGGAAAACGATGCTGTAAATTGGCAAACTCGCGAAAATCATCAGCAACAAAAACGAGACAGAGGATACGAGCTTGCCGATGATGATCGCACCCGAACTCTGGGTCGTGGTCAGCAGGATATTGAGCGTTTGTTTCTCTCTCTCCCCGCTGATGACGCCAGCGGTCAAACCGGGAGTAATGAACAGGATCAGCCCAAGTTGAATAAAGGAAAGAATCATGAACATCATCCTGCTCTCATCGGGCCTTACATAAGCGCCTCCCATCGATTGGGAATTTAGAAAAACAAAGCCAGCAACAAAGATTGAAACAGCCAGTAAATAAAACATGAGCCCGAGGAAACTCTTATAGGAGCGGAACCTGAGCTTGTATTCCTTAAGCATGACCGGATTTAAAAACGGCTTCAAGACAGCTCAACTCCTTTTGTAATTTCCATGAACACATCTTCAAGGTTCGACTCGGCCTCCGAAAAGCTGATGACTTTTATATCCGCTGCGACCGCCTGTTTTAAAAGGAGGAACTGCTCTTCGTCCGTACCTCTAAAAACAAACTGAACCTTTTCGCCATCGTCGCTCTTTTCAAGGCGGCTGACCAAGTGATGGTCCTCAAAAAACGACGCGGCCAAGTCCTGATCTCCCCATAGTTTCACGGTGATGAGCTTTTCTCCCTGAAGGCGCCTTTGGATTTCAGCTACCGAGCCTTCTGCGACGAGCCTTCCCTGATCGATAATTCCGATTGTATCGCACATTTCCGCCAGCTCGGGCAAAATATGGGAAGAAATGAGGATGGTTTTTCCCATGATCTTCAGTTCTTTCAGGATTTCCCGCATTTCAACCCGCGCTCTCGGATCCAGCCCGGAAGCAGGTTCGTCAAGAATCAGTACTTCAGGGTCATGGATGAGCGACCGCGCCAGGCAAAGCCTCTGCTTCATACCGCGCGAAAGAACATCGACATACGAGTCCGCCTTATGGGACAGGTTGACCAGTTCAAGAAGCTGAGGTATCAGCTTTGCCCTTTCCTGAGCAGAGATTCCATAGCTTGCTCCGTAGAAATCCAGATATTCGACAGCCTTCAGCTGGTCATAGACCCCGAAGAAATCCGGCATATAGCCTATTTGCCTCCTGACCGCCGCGGGTTCTTTTGCAATGTTGCACCCATTAATATAGGCTGTTCCTGAAGTTGGCGCCAATAGTGTGGCCAATATGGAGAACGTAGTTGATTTGCCCGCACCATTTTGTCCGACAAAACCAAACACGGTTCCCTTCTCTATTTTCAGCGTAAGGGAGTCAAGGGCGGTAAACTTGCCATACTTTTTTGTTAATCCCATTATTTCAATCATTTGCCCGCCTCCCCCTTAATTGTTACCGATGGCAACCTTACTGCCGGGTCGCCTTGCCCCTTTTTATCAAGCCGAATCGTTATTTCGCCTTCCCCGGAAACGAACCTTTCCGGCCGTTCTGTAAAACTTGTCACTGGATTTTCCAGGCTAGTAAATTCGCCGCTCTCGGCATTTTTAATAGAATATGCCGCTTGGCCAGGCTGGAGCATAATCGAAATTTCCTCGAATTTTATCGTTCCCCCGGAAAGCTGAGAAGGAAGATGAAGGATGTATTCATATACACCATCTTCTAGGAACGCCTCTTTTGCTCCGGGCTGGTAATCGATATTCCCGCCTTTGACAGGAATCAGGTCAAATGAAAGAGAATCCTCGTTAATCGAGAAGGCGCCGCTGAGTCCCCCGGCAACATCCACATCTTGATAGATGAGCGAAATGCTCGCCGTTTTCTCTCTTTTATCCACAAGGTCGGCCTTCATGACCCGGTCTTTTGTAAGGCCATAGACAATTGGCTTGTTCTGGAATCTGGATTGATTATAAAGGAAGCTGAGCCCTTCGTTTTCAAGCCTTTCTCTTTTCATTTTTTCTATATTCTCACCGTAATAGCTTGGGCCCTGGTATCCGTACCCTCCAATAATTGGCGCCGTTAAATACTTTTTGCCCATATCCTGATCAACCTTTAAGGATTCTCCCTTTTTCAGGCCTCCAAGTTCCACTCTTTTTGTACCGGACCATATATACACATTTTCAAAATTATAAGGAAAGTTGTTTACAATTGTTCCAGTGATCCTATTTCCGGAAAAAAGAAGATTTGTTTCAAATCCGCCTGAATTATCGATCGATGTATTTCCGTATAATGTCCTTGTTGACCAATATTCCACATTCCGGAACGTTACCGAATCCTCCTTCCTTCCTTTTTCAAGGATGGCGAAGCGCTGCGGGGCGGAAGGTGGTCCAAAAGAAGACCCAGGGATTCCATTAAACTCGCCGCCCTTGAAGGAAAAAGTATAATCGCCGCCTGTATTGGACAGAAGTGAAACGGCTTGAACGCCAGTTATACCGCCGCCAAACGCTTTATATACTCCCATCTGGCTAACCTGCGGGCTTGCAATCCGGTCCTTTGCGCCAATACCAAATATCACGGCCGAGCATACAAGCGCGATGGACGGAACAATCCACCAGGCATGTTCCCTTTTATCAATCCTCTTCAACAGGAAATAAAGGGCCGGCCCAGCAAGCAAAACATAAAATGCCAGCATCAAGACAATTTGGCCAGTTGAAAAGTGGACCGAAGGAAAGTACGCATTAACATCGGCGACATTTGAAAAATAACTATCGTAGGGATTGTAGTAGCCTGGCATGTTCCCAGCTTTTAATGGCCGGGCCTTCACCAGGATCGAGGAGAACCATTCACCATAGCCCTTCCACGAGGAAAAAGGTTCTTCCCCCGCCGAAAACGCGGTTTGCAAAATCTCTCCATTCCCGGCCCGCCTTTTGGCGACAATTGGAGTATCACCGGATTTCAGTACCACTTCCGAGCCTTTGGCCGCTGATCCGAAATAAACTGGCACCGATTTAAATTCGTCTCCGGGATTGATGGAGCTTTCCAACCCAGTAAGGTCCGCCTTTGATTGGGTGCCGGTTTCCATTGGAAGTTCGCTGTAAAGCTTCCCATATGCCTGCGCGGCATTCGCTGCTCCGCCCGCGATCAGGATTCCACCATTTTTCACCCAGGCAAGCAGCGCTTCTTCCTGTGCCGGACTCAGGCTTGAAAGCGGAAAACCGTCAAGAAGGATGTAATCAAAATATTCCAGCCCATAATGTTCCTCAGGTATTGCGGATCCATCAAGGATAACCGTTTCAATCCTGCTGTCAGCGGGCAGCGGTTTCAGCTCCTTCAACCGGTCTGGTTCCTCGCTCAGAATGCCGAGCGTTTTCCATGATTGGTCGGTATATTTCAGGGCAAGGTTGTTTGGACCCTGGAAAGCAACTTCCTTCCCTTTTTTCCAGCTTCCCTCGTACAGGAAGATGTTCCGGCTGCCCGGATTCGAATATTGCCCTTCGTCGGAAATGCCGGGAAGGGATACACTGTACGTTTTCTTGCTCCCTTTTGGCACGTCAATATGGAGTGCCCTTGCGCCAGATGAACTGTATGTCGGGTAAAAATTAAGGAGAAGATCGCCTTTAAAGTCTTCACCGCTGTTTTCAACCGTGATAAAGACTGGAAATCCCCTGCCAACTTTCACATAGCCGCCATAACCTGTTTTCGTTGAAATTTTAATCCCATCCGCAGCTGCGGAAGCAGGGAAGGGGATTAAAGAAACAAAAAGTGAAAATATCAAAAATAAAAGAAATATTCCGTTCTTCCGAGCCAAACTGATTCCCCCCAATGATTGCTTACTATATAGGTTTTTTAAATTTCATTTCCCGCTTAACCTTGCGGTTGATTTCCGCTACAGGCACACGCTTTCCGCGGGGCGTCAGTGGAGCCTCCTCGGCGCGGGCGCCTGTGGGGTCTCCAGCTTGCCGCTGCATCCCGCAGGAGTCGGTGCCCTCCGCTCCAATCAACCAAGATTCTAAATTTAATTCAGCCTATATAGATTAGACGTATTTTCTCTGTTTTTTGCTCCACTTTTATGTAAGTAACTTGGTGTAATTTTACACTTTTAGCGAATAAAGTGCAATTATTAAAAAAACAGTACCGCTACTATTGCGATACTGTTCAAATAGCTGCCTATTCAGTTTTGTCAACCTGGTCGGCAAACAGGCCGTACACGTATTTTTCAGGATCAAATTCCTGAAGGTCATCCATCTTTTCGCCGAGGCCGACAAATTTCACAGGGATATTCAATTCATTCCGTATTGCGAGGACGATTCCGCCCTTAGCGGTACCGTCGAGCTTCGAAAGGACAATGCCCGTCACATCCGTTGCTTCCTTGAACGTCTTTGCCTGAATCAACGCGTTTTGCCCTGTTGTCGCATCAAGGACAAGGAGCACTTCATGGGGTGCGTCCGGGATTTCCCTTTCGATGACCCGTTTCACTTTTTCCAGTTCTTTCATTAAATTTACTTTGTTTTGCAGACGGCCCGCGGTATCACAAAGAAGGATATCCGCCTTTCTTGATTTCGCCGCCTGGATTGCATCGAACATGACCGCCGCCGGATCCGATCCCTCGGCTTGTTTAATGACAGCTGCGCCGACGCGGTCGCCCCACACTTCAAGCTGGTCGATTGCGCCTGCCCGGAATGTATCCCCAGCAGCAAGCAGGACCGTTTTGCCTTCTGTAATGAATTTGTGAGCCAGCTTTCCGATGGTCGTTGTCTTGCCAACGCCATTTACGCCAACAAACAGGATAACCGTAAGCCCGTTTTCCTGTATATTCAGCTCGGAGGATTCGTTTCCGCCGGCATTATAAATGTCGACAAGCTTTTCCGAAATAACATTTTGGACTTCTGCTGGGTCGCTAATGTTACGGCGCTTTACCTCGAACTTCAATTGATCGATCAATTCCATGACGGTGTC
Source organism: Neobacillus piezotolerans (assembly GCF_003362805.1). GTDB lineage: Bacteria > Bacillota > Bacilli > Bacillales > Cytobacillaceae > Bacillus_D > Bacillus_D piezotolerans. Next base: position 632,806 of record NZ_QNQT01000001.1, on the reverse strand, counting down.
AAAGCCGACATCCGCCTGGATAAGGATTTCCTCAAGTTCTTCGAAAAAATCCTCATCGACTTTACGGTATCTGGCGACAAGGTCATTGACCTTCCCGGAAAAGCTGTTCCTCGTTTTGGAAAGCCCTTCCCTGAATTTGTCCGTTACACTGTCGGTCTGTTTAGTAAACGTTTCTTTTAGTTTTTTGAAAAAACTCATCTCAACACGTCCTTGTTTTATGTTTCAACCAGCTCTTTCGTTTCTTCAAGCCTTACAGAAACAAGCTTGGAAACCCCCGATTCCTGCATGGTTACCCCGTAAAGCACATCCGCTTCCTCCATCGTCCCTTTCCGATGCGTGATGACGATGAACTGGGTGCCAGTGCTGTAGCGCTTCAAATATTGGCTAAAGCGGTATACATTCGCCTCATCGAGCGCCGCCTCCACCTCATCAAGGATGCAGAATGGCACAGGGCGGACCTTAAGGATCGAAAACAGTAGGGCGATTGCTGTCAGCGCCCTCTCGCCTCCGGATAAGAGTCCGAGATTTTGCAGCTTTTTCCCTGGCGGCTGTGCGACTATGTCTACCCCGGTATACAAAAGATTTTCCGGATCCGTAAGCCGCAAGTCCGCCCGGCCTCCCCCAAACAATGCCTTGAACACAGGTTCGAAATGCATCCGGATTGCGGAGAAGGTTTCTTCGAATCGCTTTATCATCTCTTCATCCATTTCGCTTATTACAAGATGGAGCGTGTCTTTTGCTTCCTGCAAATCATTTTTTTGCTCGAGCAAAAATTCATACCGCTCCGACACGCGCTCATATTCCTCTATGGCTCCCAAATTAACGTTTCCAAGTTCCTCGATGCCGCGCTTAATGAGCTTGACCTTCCTTCTTGCCTCATCTGGCGGAAGCAGGAGAGGGTGGTTTTCCTTCGCTCCTTCAAACGTAAGCAAATACTCTTCCCGAAGATGGGCAAGTTTATTTTCAAGTTCTACATCCAGCCGGTTAAGCTTGACCTCCTCATCACGGAGCGCTTCCGCCATCCCTTTATGCAGCCTCCTAAGCTCTTTTGCCCCCGCTTCCGACTGCTCAAGTTCAGCTGAAAGGCGAAGCCTTTCTTCCCTGCGCGTGGAAATTAGCTTCAAGGTGTTTTCCTTATCTTTTTGCTTTTCGGCTGCGGCAGCGAGCAAATGTTCCTCTCCTGACAGGCTGCCATCCATTTCGGATACAAGAAGGCCGAGGTCTTCTTTTTGCACATCCAGCTTCATTGAAACGGCATCATGCTCTTCCGACACGCGGTTAACCCGTTCCATTGCATGAAGATATTGCTCGTTTTTAGCAGCAAATTCAACTTTCAGGCGATTGATTTCCTCTGAAACAGCTTCTCTCGATGTGAGGGTTTTTGCCTTTTGGTCAGACAGCCTGGCGATTTCGGCGTCAAGTGTTTCAATTTTCTTCCGCGCGCCATCAAGGGCAGATTCAAGCTCGGTTTTTCGAGCAAGCAGCCTTTCCCTATCCTCATTAATTTGGCCTTTTTCCATATCATAGATTGCGAGCCGGTCGCTGATATTTTTTAATTCAAGCTCCGCTTCCCGAAGCGTGCCTTTCAACCTCTGCTCCTCAAGGCGTTTTTCTTCGCCCGTTTTCCTTAACTCTTCAAGCAGGCCTTCGGTTTGTTTTACTGACGTCTTCAGCAATTTTACTTCTTCCTCGAGCTGGGACGTCTTTTCTTCCATCCCGCCCAGCTTCACCTTTAATTCATCAAGTTCGGTTTTTCTGCTTAAAAGCCCGGTGCCGTTTTGCTTCACCGCACCGCCCGTCATGGACCCTCCGGCGTTGACTACATCCCCTTCAAGGGTAACGACCCTCATCCGGAATTGAAGCGAGCGGGCAATGTCATTCGCGCCTTTAAGGTCGCTCGCGATTAATACATTTCCCAAAAGGTTTTCAATGACATGCCTGTATTTATCACCGAATTCGACTAGGCTCGATGCGGTTCCGATAAAGGAAGGATGCTGCCTGGCCGCTTCAAGCTGGGACGGCGCTGGCGATTTGCTTTTCATTACGCTCAACGGAAGGAATGTCGCCCTTCCGTAAGAATTCCTTTTTAAAAATTGGATTGCCTCACGGGCGCTTTGTTCCGTCTCGACGATAATATGCTGAAGCGCTCCGCCAAGTGCGGTTTCAATAGCCGTCTGGTACTCTTTTGGCACATGGACGACCTCCGCCACCGCGCCTTCTATTCCATTCAGGCTTGTTCCTCGCGCCTTTAATACTTCCTTAACGCCCTGGAAAAAGCCGTTGTAGCCTTCTTCCATTTCCTCAAGCATGTCTTTCCTTGATTTTGCCTGCTGGAGGTATTGGTATGCCTGGTACAGCATTTTTTCCTGCTTTTGATAATTGGCGGAAACCGTTTCAAGCTGCCTTTTGTTTTTTAAAAATTCCTGTACTTGGGACTCAAGTTCCTTAGCAACGGTTCCCAACTCGGCCTTGATTGTTTCCACTTTTTCGCCCGCGTTGGCGCGTTCTTCAAGGAATCGCCCGTTTTCGTCGTCAAGCCTTGCGCTTTTCCTGTCAAGCTGTTCAATCTGCTGAAGGACGAGCTTTGTTTCATTCCTCGCACCCGCCTGCGCGTTCAGCTCCTCAATGTATTCACTTTTTAGCGATTCAATTTTATCATCGGCATTTTCACTAAAGAGGACAAGTTCGCCCTGTTTCGCTTTAAGTTTTTCCTGGAGCAGGGAAGCTTCGTTTCCGAGCGCTTTGGCGGAAGCGAGAAGGTTCTCACGTTCAAGCTCAAGCGATTCTTTTTTATCGGATAGTTCTTTGATGCTATCCTCGAGTTGCTTTCTGTTTTGGGCGGCATTCTTTTTGCGTTCCTTCAGGACTTCTTTCCTGCCCTCAAGCTTCTCGAGTTCTTCGCTTGCGTGGAGAAGGACTGTTTGCAGGTCGCTGATTGATTCATCCACAGCCGCAATCCGATCCCTGGCCTGTTCGATTTCGGCTTCTTTTTTATGAAGGGACGCGGACAATTTTACTTCTTCCGCCTTATGTACGTCGAGAAGGCGGGATAGCTCCTCCCATTTTCCGTGCAGTTCCTCAATCTCGAAAACAGTCAGTGCAACCTCGATTTTCTCGAGCTCTTCTTTCTTTTCCTGGTAATCGCGGGCAATCGATGCCTGGATTTTCAATGGCTCGACCTGGCTTTCCAACTCATGGAGGATGTCCTTGACCCTGTTCAGGTTATCCTGGGTTTCCGCCAGTTTTCCTTCGGCCTTTTTCTTCCGCTGCTTGTATTTCAGAACCCCGGCGGCCTCCTCGAAAATGCTCCTGCGCTCCTCCGCCTTGCTGTTCAGGATTTCTTCTACTTTTCCTTGGCTAATAATCGAGAACGCTTCCCGGCCAAGACCCGAATCCATGAAAAGGTCGACGATATCCTTAAGCCTGCATGGCTGCTTGTTTATCTGGAATTCACTTTCGCCAGACCTGAATACCCTTCTTGTTACACTTACCTCATTATAATCAATCGCAAGGCGCTGGTCTTCGTTATCGAGGGTAAGTGTTACCTCGGCGAAATTCAGCGGTTTCCGTGAATCGCTTCCTGCGAAAATGATATCTTCCATCTTCGTGCCGCGGAGGGATTTGGCCGATTGTTCGCCAAGCACCCACCTTATCGCATCGATGACATTGCTTTTTCCACTTCCGTTTGGCCCGACTACGGCGGTGACACCGGGGACGAAATCGACGCCAATCCGTTCGGCAAAGGATTTGAAACCTACAACATCGAGCCGTTTTAAATACACTGCCTGTTTCCTCCTCTAACAATTGCCGGTTTTCCCGTTTTTTTAACTGTCTTCCGGCTTAAGCCGTGAAAGCGCCTTTTGAGCTGCCAACTGTTCCGCTTCCTTCTTGGAACGGCCAGTACCGACACCGAGCTCCTCCCCATTCAGGGAAACCCTGGAGACAAATTCCCTGTTGTGGGCAGGGCCCTTTTCCTGGAGCACCTTGTACTCGATCGTTCCGGCGCCGTCCCTCTGCACATATTCCTGGAGCTGGCTTTTAAAGTCCATAACATGGGAAAACGCGCCGGAATTTATTTTTGGAAAAATCGTTTTTTCAAGAAAATCGACTACTGGCTCCAACCCTTGATCCAAATAAAGCGCGCCGATAAACGCCTCGAATACATCCGCGAGCAATGCCGGGCGGGTACGGCCTCCGGTCATTTCCTCGCCTTTTCCGAGTAATATCAGCTTGCCGAATGAAAGTTCATTTGCAAAAGACACCAAGGACGGCTCACAGACAATCGCCGCGCGGAGCTTTGTCAGCTCCCCTTCGCTCATCATTGGATATTTTTTAAAAAGGAACTTTGAAACGGTCAATTCAAGGACTGCGTCACCAAGGAATTCAAGCCTTTCATTGTCTTCAAAAGGCTTCCTGCGATGCTCATTTACATAAGATGAATGTGTAAAGGCCTGTTTAAGCAGCTTCTCATCCGTAAATTGAATGCCAATCCGGGACTGGAATTCTTTAAATAAATTTTCTTTTGCGCGATTCACCGCAGCCTCTTTATCCTTATAGTTTTTGCGCATAAATCTTCACCATGCTCCTTCTTTCTTTGGCCATCCATACATGAAAGGAAAACCTCGGGTAGTTCTATAATACAGAAGAAAGCTCCGTTTGAAAACGGAGCCCGAGAAACCTGCGATTAATTTTTGCTATTTATGTAGTTAACAGCATCTCCTACTGTGCCGATTTTCTCAGCATCATCGTCAGAAATCTCCATATCGAACTCATCTTCCAATTCCATAACAAGTTCAACTACATCAAGGGAATCAGCGCCAAGATCATCCTTGAAGGAAGCTTCAAGTGTAACCTGGGATTCGTCAACACCAAGGCGATCCACGATAATCTTTGTAACGCGTTCTAATACTTCTGCCATGCTTGTCACCTCCCCTCAAGCTATTATAGAGTATTTCCCCGAAGGAATAAAGCGAAACTTCCATTAGCGGATGGTGTTCCCGCTAATGGTTAGTCCCCGTTCTACTGCCGCTAAAATCTTCCCTTCGTGAAGATTATAAGCGGACAGTACGAACCCGATTGGTTCAACTAAACCGCTGAAGTACACAGCGGTAAGTTTCACTGTATCTCGCCAATCGGACCTTTAGGGGCAGTTGATTCCCTCTAGGGAATCCTACTGCCCGTTAAGGTGGGGAAAAGCGAAACTTCCATTAGCGGGCGGTGTTCCCGCTAGTGGTTTTACATAACCATTCCGCCATCAATATGAAGCGTTTGCCCGGTCATATAGGAAGAATCATCAGAGGCCAGGAACACAACCGCCTTCGCGATATCGGACGGTTCCCCGAAGCGGGCAAGCGGGATTTGCTTCAGCATTTCCGCCTTGACGTCCTCGGTTAATTTGTCGGTCATGTCCGTCGTGATGAAACCTGGGGCAATCGCGTTAACATTAATGTTCCGCGAAGACAATTCTTTAGCCGCCGTTTTGGTTAGGCCAATCACTCCCGCCTTCGCAGCCACATAATTAGCTTGCCCAGGATTCCCGCTTACCCCGACAATCGAGGCGATATTGATGATGCGGCCGCTTCGCTGCTTCATCATCTGCCGGGTCACGGCTTTCGTGCACAGGAATACGCCTTTAAGGTTGATATTAATAACATCATCCCATTCGGATTCCTTCATCCTCATCAGGAGGTTGTCCCGTGTAATGCCCGCGTTGTTGACGAGAATATCAAGGGAGCCAAACCGGTCGATTGTTTCTTTGACCATGGCTGAAACGGCGTCCGGGTTGGAAACATCACCCTGAATCGCAAAGGCTTCGCGTCCCATTGCTTTGATGTCCTCGGCAACTTCATTCGCTCTTGCTTCGCTGCCCGCGAAGTTGATGGCAACATTCGCGCCTTGCCTTGCAAGCTCAAGGGCGATTTCCCTGCCAATTCCCCTAGACGCGCCCGTAACAAGCGCCGCTTTTCCTTCAAACTTCATTATTTTTCCTCCTTAAGGGCGGCAATAGTCTCCATGCAGCTCTGTTCATCGGAAACAGAATAGATTTTCACTTCCCGGCTGATTTTTTTCACAAGCCCGCCGAGCACCTTGCCAGGGCCGAACTCGATGAACGTATCGACGCCTAATTCAATCATTTTCCGGACGGAATCTTCCCATAATACAGGGGAGTATAGCTGCTTCACTAAATTCGCCTTGATTGTATCCGCATCTTCCATTGGCATTGCATCGGCATTTGCGATTACCGCGACGGATGCATCCCGGATTTGCGCGCCATTAAGTACATCTCTTAGTTTTTGCGCCGCGGGTTCCATCAAGCTCGAATGAAACGGACCGCTTACATCCAGTTGAATGACCCTTTTGGCTCCTGCTTCCTTCGCTTTTTCGCCGGCCTGCCTAACGCCTTCCACGGTGCCGGAAATGACAATTTGTCCAGGGCAATTAATATTCGCGAGTTGGACCGGATAACCCTCGGCAGTAACGGCTGCGGCCGCTTCCGCGAGAATGCCCCGTTCAAGGCCAAGTACCGCGGCCATTGTTCCGATACCATCGGGAACGGCTTCCTCCATGAACTCTCCCCGTTTCCTTACAATGCAGACACCCTCTTCAAAAGAAAGTGCGCCCGCCGCGACAAGGGCGGAATATTCACCGAGGCTGTGTCCCGCGGCATAATCGGCCTTGATGCCGGATTCCTTGAATAATTCCAGGAGCGCAGTGCTGATTGTCAGCAAAGCGGGTTGGGTGTTGACCGTTTTCGTCAACGTTTCCTGGGGACCTTCAAACATGATATCCGACAAACCATAACCTAAAAGTTCATCCGCTTTTTCAAATAGAGCCCTGCTTCTTCCATGATTCCCGGCAAGTTCTTTGCCCATCCCGACGGTTTGGGACCCCTGCCCAGGAAAGATAAATGCGATTTTTCCCATTGAAGCACCTCTTACATTAAGATTCTTTATCGGCCAGCTTTGCGCGTTCTGCCGATTGTTTGATTAGTCCGGTAACATCGTTTGCAACCATTTCCCTTGTTTGGCGGATCGCGCTGAACAGCGCCTGTGCATTTGATGATCCATGCGCCTTAATAACCGGAGCTTTTAATCCGAATAAAGCGGCGCCGCCGTATTCCGAATAATCCATCTGATTTTTTAAAACTTTCAGGTCGGGCTTTAGGACGGCTGCGGCCAGCTTGCTTTTAAGGCTTGACGTAAGCGCGCCTTTCAGCATTTTGAAAACGGACATTGCCGTGCCTTCCACGGTTTTCAATACCATGTTCCCGGTAAAGCCGTCCGTGACGACAACATCGGCCACGCCATTCAGCAAATCCCTCGCTTCGACATTTCCGACAAAATTCAGGTTGGATTCTTTTAAAAGGGTGAATGCTTCCTTTGTCAGATCGTTCCCTTTCTTTTCCTCCGTCCCGATGTTGAGAAGACCCACCCGTGGGTTCGCGATTCCGCGGACCTTATTAGAGTAAACGGAACCCATCAACGCGTATTGGAACAAATGCTCCGGCTTAGCATCCACGTTCGCGCCTACATCGAGAAGCAGGAATCCTTCCCCGCCAATCGTCGGCAGGGTCGGCGCAAGGGCGGGCCTGTCAATCCCATCAATCCGTCCAACCACAAACAGCCCGGACGCCATCAGCGCCCCTGTATTCCCGGCGGAAATGCAGGCGTCCGCGGCTCCTTCGGAAACTTGCCTTGCCGCAAGGACCATGGAAGCATTCTTTTTGCGCCTTACCGCCCTGACCGGCTCATCCGTTGCAAGAATAACTTCATCGGTATGGAGAATCGAAATCCTATCATGCCCGGTGAATGTTTCCCTGATTTTCGCTTCATCGCCGACTAGCAGGATTTCGATGTCTTTATATGTGTCGGCCGCCTTAACCGCTCCAAGGACGATTTCCTTCGGAGCATGGTCGCCGCCCATTGCGTCAATTGCCAGCCTCATCCGTATTGCCACCTCTGCTTTTATTTGAGCGGAACATTTCAAATTCCCCGATGAACACAGGCTCATTATTCACATAACTTGTCACTTCAACAAATGTTCTGTCGTGCTCATTATCAATCCGGGTTACCTTAGCTTTTGCGATAACCCTCTCGCCTTCATGCACGGACCTTTTAAACTGAAGCCCGGATTTCGCAGTCAGCGCGAGTTCATCGTTGATGACCGCTACCGCGAGCGAATTGGCCTGGGCGAACAAGTGATGGCCTCGGGCAATCCTGTTCCGCTTGAACACATGCTCCTTTTTTATATCCAAAATGGAAATGGCGCTATGGTCCAATTCAATATCGATAATATCCCCAATTACTTCATCAATCGGCAAGGACCGCACTTCATCCTCGAACTTTTTTTCAGCCACGTTCTTGATCCGTTCCCTCAGTTCTGGAATGGACAGTTCAAGGCGGTCAAGCCGGATTGTCTGGACGCTGACCGAGAATAGCTCAGCCAATTCCTCGTCGGTTATAAATGGATTTTCTTTTATTGTCAACACCAGTTCACGCTGGCGTTCCTTTTTGTTTCGCTTCATCGCATCCACCGCCATTTGCTCTTATGACTAGGTACTAACAGTAGTATAAAAGTTAGATATCCAGATTGCAAGAGTAATTATCTAGCTTGCAGGGGATCAATCCAGCTTCTCCCCTGTAAGAATGCCGGCTTCAATCAGCCCTTCCCGGAGGCTGGCATACTCGGGTGATTCCCAAAATGCCCTTGACTGGACAAGCTTTGCCGCGTCTTCCCTAGCCGTTTCAAGGGCACGGTAATCATGGACCATATCGGCAACTTTGAAGTCCGGAATCCCGCTCTGCTTTTTCCCGAAAAAGTCTCCCGGCCCCCTTAATTCAAGGTCCTTTTCACTGACAACAAATCCATCGTTCGTTTCGGTCATAATCTTCATCCGTTCCTTACCCACTTCTGATTTCGGTTCGGCTAGGAGGATGCAGTAGGATTGGTCGCTTCCCCTTCCGACCCTGCCCCTTAGCTGGTGAAGCTGAGCGAGGCCGAATCGCTCCGCGTCGTAAATGACCATCACTGTGGCATTTGGGACGTTAACGCCAACCTCGACGACGGTGGTTGAAACAAGAACCTGGATTTCATTCGCCGCGAAGGCACGCATCACTTCCTCCTTTTCGGAAGAATGCAGACGGCCGTGCATGAGCCCTGCTGTGAAGCGGTCTTGGAAATAGTGCGTGAGGGAAGCGTGGACATCGATGGCGTTCTGGACATCCAGTTTATCGGATTCTTCAATCAGGGGGCAGATGACATATGCCTGCCGCCCCTTGCGCAATTCTTTTTCCATGAACGCCAGCACCCTGTCGAGCATATCCTCCCTCGCCCAATACGTTTCAATCGTTTTCCTTCCCGCCGGCATTTCGTCAATGACGGAAACATCCATTTCCCCAAAAACTGTAATGGCAAGCGTTCGTGGTATGGGCGTCGCCGTCATGAACAGGACATCGGGATTTTCACCTTTTTCCCTTAGGACACGGCGCTGCTCGACACCAAACCGGTGCTGCTCATCGGTTATGACAAACCCAAGCCGGTGAAATGCGACCTCCTCCTGGATTAGGGCGTGCGTCCCGATCAGGATGTCAACTTCCCCGGCGGCGAGGGCAGCAAGGATCTCCTTTCGCGCCTTACCTTTTACTGAGCTTGTCAAAAGTTCGCACCTGACCCCATTTGGGCCAAATAGTTCTTTAAGCGAAGCGGCATGCTGTTCAGCGAGGATTTCGGTCGGGACCATAAGGGCCCCTTGCCTTCCCGACGTAACGGACGCATACAGGCCAATAGCCGCAACGACCGTCTTGCCTGAACCTACATCCCCTTGCAGAAGCCGATTCATCCTGTACGGCGATTTCATATCTGTGAGGATTTCATTTACAACCCTCTTTTGCGCCCCTGTCAGCGGAAACGGCAATGCATCGATGAACGCCTTTAGCTTAGCCAGGTCGTAATTTTGGACGATGCCGGGGGACTGCTCCCTTTCAAGCTTCCTAAGAGCTTGCATTTTAAGCTGGAAGGCGAGGAATTCTTCATAAACAAACCGCCTTCTCGCCTTCTTCACATCTTCCGGCAAATCGGGGAAATGCATGATTTTTAAAGCGTCTCGCCTGTCTGGAAGCCTGTATTTCGCGATTAACCCCTCTGGCAAGGTTTCTTCAATGTCTTTCCCATATAGGTTGAACGCCTGGGCAATGTATTTGCGCATGCTCTTCATCGTCAAGCTGCCCCGCAGCGCATAAACCGGTTCAAACATCTTCCCGGCCCTGTTTTCACCAAAATGCATTTCCGATACGGTTATCGCCATACGGTGCTGGTCCCATTTTCCGGTAACTGTAACTGTTTCACTTATTTTAATTTTGCCTTTCAAATATGGCTGATTGAAGATGATGGCCTGGACGAGGTACCGCCCGACAAGCAGGCGTACCGTCATCCGGGATTTGTTTTTTCCAAAACGGGCAAGGGAAGGCTCGCTATGAACCTTCCCCTCCACGGTTATTCTCTCATCATGCTTCACATCAGCCAGGTCGCGCAGCCTGTAATCTTCGTAGCGGTATGGGAAATGTTCGAGCAAATCCTTGATCGTAACAATGTTCATATCTGCCAGAAGCTCTGCTGTTTCATCGCCTATTCCTTTTAGGACTTTTACTGATTGCATGAGATTTGTATTCACTGTTTTGTAAGCGGGATTCCAAAGATTTTGGCTTCCAGTTCCCTACCGGTTGGAGTCGCCGCCAGACCTCCCTGTGCTGTTTCTCTTAGTGCGGACGGCATGGATTGGCCAATTTTAAACATCGCGTCGATTACTTCATCGCACGGGATTCTGCTTTTAATTCCCGCTAGCGCCATATCGGCCGCTACCATCGCGTTTGCCGCCCCCATCGCGTTACGTTTTACACATGGTACTTCAACAAGTCCAGCGACTGGGTCGCAGACAAGCCCAAGCATATTTTTCAATGTGATGGCCATTGCTTCGGCGCACTGCTCAGGTGTTCCTCCCGCAAGCTCGACGAGTGCCGCTGCCGCCATCCCTGCAGCGGAACCAACTTCCGCCTGGCAGCCCCCCGCGGCGCCCGAAATTGACGCGTTATTCGCGACCACGAAGCCAAACGCGCCAGAGGTGAACAAAAACGAAACCATTTGTTCACGCGTTGGATTTAGCTTGTTTTTCACGGCAAATAAAGTACCAGGAACAACTCCCGCGGAACCCGCGGTCGGCGTCGCGCATATAGTCCCCATCGCGGCATTCACTTCATTCGTGGCAACCGCCTTGCTCACTGCGTCAAGCAATGTTTCACCCGATAGAAAATTACCTTTTTTAATATATTCCTGCATAAGGACCGCGTCGCCGCCTGTTAGCCCGGAATGGGATTTGACCCCCTGGATGCCGCGCTCGACTGCCTGTTCCATTACCAGAAGGTTACGGTCCATCATCGCGATGATTTCTTCCCTCGTGCGCCCTGTTACTTCAATTTCCTGTTCAATCATGATTTCCGATATTTTTGTATTCCTGCTGGTTGCCAGTTCAACCAGCTCAGCGACATTACGGAACATCCGCTTTCCCCCTTTTTTGGTGTTATATTTATTCACACATTTTTAGTCGACAATTTTTGTTACCTTCAGGATATTTGGCAGCTTTTCTATCTCATCAAGGATATCTTGCCCAATATTATGGTCAACCTCGATTGTCATCAAAGCCATTTTCCCCTTTTCCTTCCTGGAAACTTCCATATGGCCGATGTTGACCTGATGGCTCGCAAGGACATTGGCAACATTTGCAATCGCACCGAATCTGTCGTTGTGGACAACGAGGATGGCCGGATGGTGCCCAGAAAGCTTCAATTCAAAGCCGTTCAGCTCGGTAATCTCTATTTTCCCCCCGCCGATTGAAATGCCGACTAGTTCAAGCTCGCCCTTATCGTCGCCGATGATGACCCTTGCTGTATTCGGGTGGTCCGTCACCGCGTCTTCCTCTATGAATCTCAGTTTGATTCCCTTTGCCTCCGCGAGATCAATCGCTTTGATAATCCTGGGATCATCCGTATCAAAATCAAGCAGGCCGCCAATCAGGGCTACATCGGTGCCATGTCCGCGGTATGTTTTTGCAAAAGAACCATAGAGTGAAATGTTCACCCATTTCGGCTCCCTGCCAAAAAGGCTTCTGGCAACACGGCCAATCCTTGCCGCTCCTGCGGTATGCGAACTTGACGGCCCTATCATCACCGGGCCGATTATATCAAATACACTTTTATATTTCATGATCCCTTCCCCTTATCAGCTCGGGCCGAACCCGTTTATACTAAAAAGCCTTATCCTTTATTTTAACGAATATTATTGTATTTTGACAAATTGTTTCTATTTATGGCGGCTGGTAAAAAGAAGAAAAGGCATTCGCCAATACTGGCTGAATGCCTTTTTCGTCAATGTTTATTCAATTGCGAAAATGAATGAGTAAAGCGGCTGTTCGCCATTATGGATTTCGATTTCGACATCCGGGAAATTATCCTCTACAAACGAAGCAAGTGCCGCCGTCTCCTCTTCGGAAACGCCTTCGCCTTGAAGGATTGTCAGGATTTCCGATTCATCATCCAGCATTTTCGCAAGCAGCTCCTGGGCAGCCGCTACTTTTTCCTTGCTCTTCACGACAATTTTCCCTTCGTTGATGCCCATGAAATCTTCTTTTTCGATATCAAGTCCGTCGATGTTCGTATCCCGGACCGCAAAAGTGATTTGGCCGGTCTTGACATGGCCCATCGCTTCAGCCATCGCGGCTTCGTTCGATTCCATATCTGCGCCAGGGTTAAATGCTAGAAGAGCCGAAAGCCCCTGCGGAACGGTCTTTGACTGGATAACGACAGCTTTTGATCCTGTAACTTCCGCCGCCTGCTGCGCCGCCATGATAATGTTTTTATTATTAGGAAGGATAAATACCTTATCCGCATTTACTTCCTCGATCGCCTTGACAATGTCCTCGGTGCTTGGATTCATCGTCTGGCCGCCTTCAATGACGGAATGGGCGCCGATGCTCCTGAATAATTCGGCAATTCCTGATCCCATTGATACAGCGACAATGCCATATTCCCGGCGTTCCTTTGGCGCGTTCGCCGCAACGAGCGGCGTATGTGTTTCGCCAACAATGTTGGAATGCTGCTGGCGCATATTTTCAATTTTGATATTAATGAGGCTACCATACCGCTGCCCATAGCTTAATACCGTACCAGGCTGCTCGGAATGGATATGTACTTTTACCACATCCTCATCGGCAATAACCAGAAGGGAATCGCCGTATTGGCTGAGATCCTGGCGGAAGGATTCTTCCTTGAAAGGCTTACCCGCGAGCTTGTCCGCTTCGAATTTCACCATGAATTCAGTACAATAGCCGAATTCGATGTCCTCCGTGTTCATATGGGACTGCACGCTCCGATGGTGCTCGGCGTTGACGAGTTCATTCATGGACGGCATCGCCTCAGGTGAATCCGGGAGCTTTTCCCCCTTCAATTCCGCAAGGAAACCCTCGTAGACAAAAACAAGGCCTTGGCCGCCGCTGTCCACTACCCCTACTTCCTTTAGCACAGGGAGTAGGTCCGGCGTACGCTTCAAAGAAGCTTTTGATTCTGCAAGAACCGCCTCCATGATTTCAATGATGTCATCGGTCGACTTTGCCGCTTGGACACCCTTGCGTGCCGAGTCCTTTGCCACTGTCAGGATCGTACCCTCGACAGGCTTCATGACAGCTTTGTATGCCGTTTCGACACCGGTTTCAAGCGCCGCGGCAAATTCTTTTCCGCTGATCGACGCTTTGGTTTCAATCGCCTTGGAAAATCCCCTGAACAGCTGGGATAGGATTACCCCTGAATTTCCTCGCGCGCCCATTAAAAGGCCCTTGGAAAGTGCTGATCCGACCTTGCCGATATGTTCCTGGACATTGTTTTTGACTTCTTTTGCCCCTGATGTCATCGACAGGTTCATATTCGTTCCGGTATCGCCATCCGGCACGGGAAAAACATTCAAGGAATCAACCAGCTTTGCATTAGCTGAAAGGTGGTTGGCGCCCTGAATGACCATTTCCGCAAATTGTATACCGTTTAACGCATTCATTGACACTTATGCTTCCTCCTCACTACGGGTTCGTTACGCGAACTCCCTGGACGTAAATATTTACAGAGTCAACCGTCAAGCCGACCGTTTTTTCGAGGGTGTATTTCACTTTCGATTGCACGTTGTGGGCAACCTCGGAAATTTTCGTTCCGTAGCTGACGATAATGTACATGTCAATATGTACCTGGCCATCTTCCTGGCGGACAATCACGCCGCGCGTGAAATTTTCTTTCCGGAGAATTTCAGTGAGGCCGTCCTTAATCTGGTTTTTCGAAGCCATTCCCACAATGCCATAGCAATCGACTGCCGCACCGCCTGAAATGGTCGCGATTACTTCATTTGAAATATCGATTTGCCCGTACTTCGTCTTCATTTCGATGGACATGAACGTTCCCCCTTTTGGTAATTGCTCATTTGCTAAAGCCATTTTACTATAGTCCGGTCTTTTTTGAAAGTTATACTGCCTTGCTTATTATACAGCAACATCACCTGTTTGATGTCAAGGTTTTTTTCTTGAAAGCTTTTGTTTCATCTATTGCAATCATAATCGTTGTATGATAAATTATTAAAGTATCTTTTAGAAATGGGGACAGGGTTCTTTTCCCCGCTCCGGACGAAACCGGATATGGCGAAAATGCAATAGAAAAGTACTCGCTTATGGATGTTAAGGAGGGAAAAAATATGCCACGCAAATGTGTTATCACCGGCAAGAAAACTTCAACTGGCAATAACCGTTCTCACGCTATGAACGCCAACAAGCGTACATGGGGTGCAAACCTTCAAAAAGTTCGCATTCTTGTAGACGGAAAGCCAAAACGTGTTTGGGTATCCGCAAGGGCACTTAAATCAGGCAAAGTAGAACGCGTATAATGCTGTTCAGGGACAGGCATCCAACCGGGTGCCTGTTTTTTCTTTTCGCAAAAGGCCTTGCAAAAAAGGAAAAGCACCCTTTTGCAAGGGTGCCGCTTCATACATATTCCTCATTCGCCTTTTCTAAACATCCCAATCATCGCCCGGACAAGACCACCTAGGAATCTCGGCAGTTTGATCGTATAAAATTTCATAGTGCCCCTCCTCACCTTTTCACACGGCTCAATCTTTACCTGCACTCTTATTTAGGATATTCCGCTCATTATAAATAAGTACATTAAACCGGAGAGCAGATTAGTCATTGCTCCTTATGACTATTAATATGCCTTCGGAAAATGAAAAAGTACCTGTTTCATCAATAAGTTCATTGCTGACACAAAGGGTAGATCCTCTTGGAACATATTTATTTTCAAGTGGGTATTTGAATCCGCGCAAGGTCAGGCCAGACACATCGAGTGAACCCGGCAGGAAGGATATATATTTTTTGCCGCTCTCTTTTTCAACGTGATAGGCTCCCGGCTTCTTTACAGAAACATAATTGGAACAATCGATTAGGGAGATTTCGCACGACTTTCCTTCGGTGGCGTATTTTTCAAGCAAGTGGATATTTGCGAGGAAGTGGTCAATGCGCCCACCAGTCGCACCGAAAATTGCAATGCTTTCCGGATTTTGGCGAATCGCCCATGAAAGGGCCAGTTCCATATCCGTTTCATCTTTTTCGGGCTTGTACTTTTTCAGGTCTGGAATGGACGTTTCAAATTCCGCCAATTCCTTCTTTGTAACCGAATCAAAATCTCCGAATGCGGCATCGGGCTTAATCCCGTTATCCAGCAAAACTGCGGTGCCGCGGTCGACTCCTATCCAAAGACTTCCGGGAATATTGAAATTCCCAAGGGGAGGGATGAACGCAGTCGGACCTCCTGCTACGATATTGATATACAAATGTAAACCTCCTTTTCCCAATTTGAAAGTCGAAACCACTCTTACTTAGCCTTGCACAGTTTGGGAGCGGTGTGCCATAAATGAGGCAATTGTTAACGGATCTTGATTTCCGCCGCCAAAAAGCGCTCAATTATATTCCACTTGGGCGATATAGCCTAAAAGAAAAAACCAGCATAAGCTGGCTTTGATTCATTATTTGTCATTGCCACGGATATCGGCTATCGCCTTTGCCCTGTCTTCCTGTCCGTAGACTGCCGAGCCGGCGACGAGTACTGTTGCCCCCGCGTCAATACAAAGCTTGGCGGTTTCCGAATTGACCCCTCCGTCTACCTCTATTTCCACTTCCCTGCCGGCCTGCCGAGCCATTTCTTTCACATCTCGGATTTTTGGCAGTACCCCTGGTATAAACTTTTGCCCGCCAAAACCTGGATTTACGGACATCAGCAAGACCATGTCGACATCTTCAATGATATGCTTGATTGATTCGACGGGAGTTGCAGGATTTAGGACGACGCCTGCTTTTACGCCGAAGCTTTTAATGAGGTGGATTGTTCGGTGCAGATGGCGGCTCGCCTCGACATGGACGGTAATGTAATCCGCGCCTGCTTTTACGAACTCTTCAATGTATTGGTCTGGGTTTTCAATCATAAGGTGCACATCGAGCGGAAGTTCAGTAATTGGGCGGATTGCTTCGACAATTAACGGACCAATCGTGATATTCGGTACAAAGTGCCCGTCCATAACATCAACATGGATGTAGTCCGCTCCGCCCCTCTCGACATCTTTAATCTCCTCGCCAAGCTTTGAAAAATCAGCTGAAAGGATTGAAGGGGCTATTTTTACCATAACTAATACCTCGGCTTTCTGTCTTTTATTTCCTGTAAAAAATCCAAATAGTTTTCATAGCGGTAAGGTGGGATCGTGCCTTCCTCGACCCCGGCCTTTACCGCGCATTTCGGCTCCTTCACATGGAGGCAGCCTCTGAACTTGCAGTTTTCGGCGGCCCTGGAAATCTCGGGGAAACACGCGCCGAGTTCGGCCGCCTCGATTTCCTGGAATTCCAGCGAGCTGAAGCCTGGAGTATCTGCAACAAGCCCGTCCCCGATTTCGATCAGCTCTACATGGCGCGTCGTATGTTTGCCCCGGCCAAGATGGCTTGAAATGCCGCTCGTCTTAAGCTCAAGTCCCGGGCGAAGTACGTTCAGCAACGATGATTTCCCGACTCCCGATTGGCCCGCGAAGACGGATATTTTTCCTTCGAGGTGGGGATGGAGCTGCTCAATCCCCGCCTCTGTTTCCGATGAAACGAGAACGACTTCATAACCCGCAGCCCGGTAATCTGATGCATACTGTTCAATCTCGCCCAATTCGCTTTCGGATGCTAGGTCGGTTTTCGTTATGCAGATAATCGGTTCGATATGATTGTACTCAACCAAGACCAGAAAACGATCGAGAAGGGCAGGGCTGAAGGCCGGTTCAACAGAGGAGAAGACAAGGAACGCCCGGTCGACGTTTGCGATCGGCGGCCTGACAAGCTCATTTTTTCGATCCTTGACTTCGAGGATGTACCCTTCCTGTTCATTTTCGGCCTGGAAGACAACATCATCCCCAACAAGGGGGGTAATTTTGTTTTTTCGGAAAATCCCTCTGCCCCTGCATTGGGTAACCGTTCCGTCATTGACAACATAGTAAAAACCGCTTAATGCCTTAATAATTTTCCCTTCAGGCATATACACACTCCTTGATTCATCTTTTTCTCCAGGAAACAAGGCCTAGGGCAAAAACACCCCTGGCGTCCCGAACTATTCGGCATCGTCATATGAAACGGTCCCGTCGTCAACGACCCTGTTGTCGACGATGACTTTGTAGCCCGCTTTTTTCCCGTATGGCACTTGGAGTTCTATGATAATTGTCTCATCAGTTGTAATCAGGCCTGTTTGGGCCGCTTCCGTCATAGTATGAACAGCGTCATCGATATAAACTTGATATTCCTGCGGCTGACCTGGAACTTCCGGATCATATTCAAGGGTTACTTCCCTTCTTACCATTTTGGGCCGGATTTCTTCTTTCCCTTTTGACAGTACGACAGTGACCGTATCGCCTTTGTAAAGTTCGGAACCCGCTGGAGGAGTTTGCGAAACGACTAGCCCTTTTTCTACCGTATCATCGTAGACCGGTTCGGCCATTTTCACATTCAAGCCGGTGGATTCGGCATAGTCTGCAAGGCTTTTTTCATTGTACCCCTTTAAATCGCGGAGCGTAATTTTTTCGGGACCCTTGCTGACGGTAAACTCCATTTCAGTTTCTTCTGGCACAACGAGTTTCCCTTTTGGTTCACTTTGCCTGAGGATTGTCCCAGGATCGCTTTTATCGTGCTCCGGTATCGCCCGGACATCCTTGAAATTTTCTTTGTTAAGCAGTTCTTCCACTTCTTTGAAAGGCCTTCCGGTGTAATCCGACAGTTCATACCTTTCCTTGCCCGAGCTGACGAACAGGTCAATCCTGGCCCCTTCCTTGGCGGTATCCCCGCCCGGGGGATCTGTCTTGACGACCAGACCTTCCTGAACTTTATCATCCGGAATTTCCTTCGTTTCACCAATCGCAAACCCCGCCTCTTTCAAATCGGAAATTGCCTTATTCAGGTTTCCGCCGCGAACATCCGGGATTTCCACGTCCTTAGCCCCGAAAAGTGCCGGGAAGACGGTTAATGTCATTATGCCAAGGAGTACGAGCGCCACGAAGGTGGAAACGAGGATAATCGGCCATTTTTTTCGCTTCTTCTTCACCTTTTCCTGATTTAACGCGGATTCGCCCATGTTCTCCTTATCCTGCGCGTGCACAAGGGTTTCATCCAGGTTTTTCAGTGCCTTATCCGCCGTTATGACAGGAATTGCTTTCGTCGCGTCATCGTCTTCCGGTATCATAAATTTCGGCTCATTGATCCTTTCCGGGTAAAGCGAAGTGCGAAGGTCGTCTTCCATTTCCTCAACACTATCGTAACGGAGGAACGGATCTTTGGCGGTAGCCTTTAACACAATGTTTTCTACGCTCTGTGGAATTTCGGGATTCCATCTTCGTACGGAAGGCGTTTCGGATTGAAGGTGTTTCAGCGCGATGGAAACGGCCGATTCGCCAAAAAACGGAAGCCTGCCAGTAATAAGCTCAAACATCACGATGCCAAGGGAATAAATATCCGACTTTTTGTTGGCCATTCCACCCCTGGCCTGTTCGGGAGACAGATAATGGACCGAACCGATGACCGAATTAGTCTGGGTAATGCTTGTCGAACTTAGGGCCATCGCTATGCCAAAATCCGTAACCTTTACATTCCCCTTCCTGTCGATGAGAATGTTCTGGGGCTTGATATCCCTGTGCACGATATGATTCTGGTGGGCATGAGCGATCGCCGAGGTCAACTGCTTCATAATATCGATCGCGGCTTCCACCCTGAGCGGGGAATATTGCTGTATGTATTGTTTCAGGGTCTGACCATCGACGTATTCCATGACGATGTAATAAATGTCTTCTTCCTCGCCAACGTCATAAATGCTGACAATATTCGGGTGGGCCAGGCTCGTAGCCGACTGTGCTTCGCGGTGGAATCTTCGAATGAATTCCTCGTCATTCGCAAAGTCAAGGCGGAGCATTTTAACGGCGACATTCCTGTCAAGGATCATGTCATGCGCAAGGTAAACGTTCGCCATCCCTCCGCCGCCGATTGTATCAAGTATTTTATAGCGTCCGCTAATGCGTTTTCCAATCATCATTAGCTATCAACCTCGCTGACGCCCGCAAACTCGACAATCGCCAGGGTGATATTGTCTTCCCCGCCATATTCGTTTGCAAGGGAAATGAGCTTTAAGGCTTTTTCCTCTAGCGAAGCTGCGCTTGAGAGGACGTCGGCCATTTCCTTTTCACTCACTTTATTGGACAGCCCGTCGGAACAAAGCAAAAGCGTGTCGCCTTCCTCAAACATGATGGTGCTGATGTCCATTTCCACGTTTTCCTCCGTGCCAAGCGCCCTGAGAAGGACGTTTTTGCGCGGATGATTTTCGGCATCCTCCCTTGATATCTGTCCGGAACGAAGCAATTCGTTAACGAGGGAGTGATCTTCGGTTATTTTTCTGAAGCCTGTTTCATTGAGGATATAACAGCGGCTGTCGCCAATGTTGGCGATTGTCGCGGAATCCTCCAGCATGATGGCCGCAACGATGGTTGTCCCCATGCCGTCACATTCCTCGTTTGCGCGGGAGTGCCTGAAAATTACCCCGTTGACAAGGCTGATGTGCTCCTTCAGCCATCGTTCAGCCTGGTCTGGCAATTTGATTCCCCTGGCATTTTCCCAAAAATTCTTCATCTCGGCCAGAGCCATACCGCTTGCAACATCCCCGGCGCGGTGGCCGCCCATACCGTCAGCTACGATGGCAAGGCGGTAACCGTCGGCATTAAGGAAAATCCCCCCGGTATCCTCATTATGGCTTCTGATTCTCCCCTGGTCAGTCATATAGACCGCTCTCATCTAGCTTTTCAACTCCTCCTTGCGGGCTTTGGCCCGCAGCTGTCCGCATGCCGCATCGATGTCATGCCCCTGCTCTCGCCTGATGGTTACATTGATTCCCCTGTTTTTCAGGGCTTTTTCAAACGCAAAAATCTGGTCTTTCGGAGTTCGTACATAATCCCGTTCCGGAACGTAATTTACCGGGATCAGGTTTACGTGGCATTTCAGCCCTTTTAGAAGGTTAGCAAGTTCCTCGGCATGTTCGATTTGGTCGTTAACCTTCCCGAACAGCCCGTATTCAAAACTAATCCTTCTTCCCGTCTTATCGATATAATACCGTACAGCCTTCATTAAGTCATCAAGTTTGTAAGCCTTGTTTATCGGCATTAGCCTGCTTCTGAGCTCGGTATTCGGAGCATGGAGGGATATTGCGAAATTGATTTGCATGTTCTCATCGGCAAACTGGTATATTTTTGGAATGATGCCGCTCGTGGAGACTGTAATGTGGCGTGCTCCGATATTGAGCCCTTCGTCATGGTTGATGATTTTCAGGAAGGAGAGCATGTTGTCATAATTATCGAACGGCTCGCCAATTCCCATGATTACGACGGAGCTTACCCGCTCGTCTGTTTCATCAAGAGCCTTTTGGACTTTGACGACCTGGGCGACAATTTCTCCGGCCTCAAGGTGCCGTTTCAGGCCTCCAAGTGTCGACGCGCAAAATGTGCATCCGATACGGCAGCCGACTTGTGTCGTAACACAGACCGAATTTCCGTATTCATGGCGCATCAGCACCGTTTCGATCGAATAGCCATCATGGAGTTCGAAAAGGAACTTAATAGTCCCGTCCGCAGAGGTTTGCTGGATCGCCGTCGTGAGGGTTGTCAATTTGAAATTTTCGTCCAGTTTTTGCCGCATTCCTTTGGACAGATTACTCATTTCCTCAAAAGAATCGGCCCTCTTCTTATATAGCCAATCAAAAATCTGCTCGGCCCTGAACGCCTTTTCTCCATTCGCTGTTAGCCATTCTTTTAATTCGTGAAGCTGAAGAGAATAAATGGAAGGTTTTTGCTGTTCTTCCTCTTTGTTATTCATAGTTGTATTTATCGGTTCCAACCGTTACACCTTCTTTCGTAGACTTGCAATATAAAACCCGTCAGACCCGAAGTCCTGCGGCAAGACCTGCAGCTCGCTGCCGGTGACCAATGGGCGGACAGCTTCCGGCATTCTGCCAATCAGCTCCCCATCCGGTTCATATTCGGGATGCCTATTCAGGAATCCCATTACACTTTCGTGATTTTCTTCTTTATCTACTGTACACGTACTATAGACTAGAATTCCACCTTTTTTTAACAAAGGAGCGATGGAATCAAGCAGTTCCTGCTGAATTTTTCCGAGCCTGCCAAGGTCTTCCTCTTTTTTCGTATACTTCATATCCGGTTTTCTCCGCATCACGCCAAGGCCCGAACATGGCGCGTCAAGAAGGATGCGGTCAAACGAATCAGGTTTGAATCTGCTTTGGGCACCGCGGCTGTCGAGCGCCATTGCTTCAATATTCGGCAAATCAAGCCTGTCCGCATTTTCCTTTATAAGCTTTACTTTATGCTCATGTAGGTCAAGCGAAACCACTTTGCCAGTCCCCGCCATCTTTTCGGCAATATGGGTGCTTTTCCCTCCCGGCGCCGCGCAAGCATCCAGCACTTTTTCATCCCTTGCCACTCCAAGCGCGTACGCGGCAAGCATTGAACTTTCATCCTGTATTGTCAAAAGCCCTTCTTTGAATGCCCGGGAAGATGCGAGGTTGCCTTTCAGGGACCTAACAGCCTCCGGAATGACAGGGCTTGCCTCCACTTTAAACCCTTCTTCATCCAAAACCGTTATACAATCCTCACGTGAAATTTTCGCCAAATTCACCCGTCCTGTTTGAAGTGGCGCTGTCAGATTGATTTCACACATCTGTTTCGTTTTATCAAAACCAAATTGGCTGATCCATCTTTTGACCAGCCACTCCGGATGGCTTGTTTCAATGGCCAGCCTTTGAGCCGGATCTCCTATTTTTTCAAGGGAAGGGACCCCTTCCCGCTGGATGCTCCGGAGCACCCCGTTCACCATTGAGGCTATTCCTTTATGCCCGCGTTTCTTTGCAATTTCCACTGCTTCAAATATGGCGGCCCTGTCCGGTATTTTATCGAGATAGACCATTTGATATACAGTCACCTTTAATAGGTGGATGACCCAGCGCTCGATTTTTCGCGGATTTTTCAGGAACGGTGACAGGTAATAATCAAGTGTCATGCTTCTTTGAAGCGTTCCGTATGTGAGTTCTGTCAAAAGCCCGATATCCTTTTGGGGAAGCTCGTTCTTTTCAATTGTATGGTTTAGGAGCAAATTGCTGTATGCCTGGTTCTTTTCGATTGCCTCCAGAAGATCCAATGCCGTCTCCCTGACATTTTTCCTGTTTGCCGCCATTTATTCGGGCTATTAAGCGCGCCCTTCTCTCCTTTCAATCCGGAACAAAACCGGTGTTAATCGCCGAATTTATGGCCAGCCTGCAGTTTACTGCCGGCCCCCCGCAAAAATTGGCCCGCATCCATCGGCTTTTTACCTGAAGGCTGCAGCTCTGTTATTTTAACTCCGGTTTCGTTTCCGGTTCCAACCGTTATGCCGAGTTCATCCAAGGAAACGATCTGGCCAGGCTGACCGATCCCCTTTAACTGGACTTTTTCTGCCGCCCACAGCTTCACCACTGTGCCGCTGAGGGTCGTATAGGCAACCGGCCATGGATTCATTCCCCTAATTTGGTTATAGATTTCTTCGCCTGTTTTGTTCCAGTCAACCCGTTCTTCTTCCCGTTTTATATTGAATGCGAACGTGGCTTCATCTTCATTTTGTTTAACCGGGGAAAGTTCCCCTTTAAGCAGCTTTGGCATTGTTTCGGATAAAAGTTCCGCACCCGCTGCACTCAACTTGTCATGAAGGGTTCCAACCGTATCAGTTTCGGTAATTGGGACCTCCGCTTGGGTAAGGATATCACCCGCATCAAGCTTTTCCTCCATATACATGATTGTTATTCCGGTCTTTTCCTTACCCTGGATTATGGAGTAATGAATCGGAGCGCCACCGCGCAGCTCTGGAAGCAAGGAGGCATGGACATTAATACAGCCATGGGGCGGGGATTCAAGAAGCTCCTTTGGCAATATTTGCCCGAATGCCGCTGTGACAATGATATCGGGTGCAAATGCCAGCACTTTGCCCACTTCCTCCTTCAGCCTTATTTTCTCGGGCTGAAGGACAGGAATGCCATGCCTTTCCGCTTCCACTTTTACTGGAGGCGGAGTCAGCACCCTTTTCCTCCCAACCGGCCTGTCAGGCTGGGTAACAACCGCGGCCACTTCATAGCCGTCTTCTATCAGCCGCCTTAGCACCGGAACCGAAAAATCGGGAGTTCCCATAAAAACTATTCTCGTCATTCGCTTTCCACTCCCTCTAGTTCGTCTTTTTCCAAGTACCGGGTAACTTTGGAGGTAAATAGTACTCCATCGAGGTGGTCGATTTCATGCTGGATGGCCCTGGCGAGGAATCCATCCGCCTCCATGGTATAGCTTCTTCCTTTACGGTCACTGGCTTCGATTTTCACATAATGTGGCCGTGTTACCTCGCCGTATAGACCAGGAAAGCTGAGGCAGCCTTCCACCCCTGTTTGTTCCCCTGATGTGGACAGGATTTTGGGGTTGATCATTTCAATCGTTCCCGATTCGTCATCCACATCGACAATGGCAACTCGGACTGGCTGCCCGATTTGAGGGGCTGCGAGGCCGACGCCATCGAATTCAATCATTGTTTCATACATATCATCAAGGAGCTTCCCAAGCTTTTTATCAAACTTGCTGATTTCGCTGCAGGGCTGCTCCAAAATTTCTGCTGGATATACTACTAGTTTGCGAATTGCCAAAGAATGTTCCTCCAATTGCCTTTTAGGTTACTTTATTACTTTTACCAAAAAAAGGGGGTGGTAATCCCGTTTTTTCATGGCCATGGCCTGCTTGGGCGGGAATCCGCCGCCCATTACATCAATAAGAATGGATTGATGTCGACCGAAACTTGAAGGCCGCTTGCGCCTTCCTCTTTCTGGTATCTATCAATCACCTGTTTCAAGTTTTCAGGAAGGGATGGCTCACGTTTGTATTTCACGAGGCATTGATAACGGTATCGGTCATTGATCCTTGGGATAGGGGATGCCACCGGTCCCAATACGACAGCGTCCTCGGAAACCCTCGCCCTAAGGAACGCGGTGATTTGCTCGGTGACCGACACCGCCTTCATGAGCTGGCCATGGCTGACCGTGACAAGGGCGAGATAGTAAAACGGCGGATATTTATGAACTTTTCTGGACATCATTTCCCTCTGGTAAAAAACATCATAGTTTTGGCTGCCTGCAAGTTCAATGCTGTAATGTTCGGGGGTGTAGGTCTGGATGACCACCTCGCCCGGAAGCTCATGGCGGCCCGCACGTCCGCTTACCTGGGTCAGGAGCTGGAACGTTTTTTCCGCAGAGCGGAAGTCCGGTATATGCAGCATCGTATCCGCCGATAGGACGCCGACAAGGGTGATATTCGGAAAATCCAGGCCCTTGGCAATCATTTGTGTACCGAGAAGGATATCCGCCCGCCCTTCCGAGAATTCCTTCAATAATCTCTCATGCGACCCTTTCCTGCCGGTTGTGTCCATGTCCATCCTGACTACCCTGGCATGGGGAAGCAGCTTGCCCAATTCCTCTTCCACTTTTTGTGTGCCCGTCCCAAAGTAGCGGATATGGTCGCTCAGGCATTCAGGGCATTGTAGCGGGACGTGCGTTTCATATCCGCAATAATGGCACTTCATCTGCTCGTTTCTCCTGTGGTATGTCAGGGAAATATCGCAATGCGGGCATCCCATGACATAGCCGCAGTCCCTGCACATTACAAAAGATGAATGGCCGCGTTTATTAAGGAAGAGGACAATCTGTTCCTTTTTGCCAAGCCTGTCCTCGATTTTTTCAAACAGCTTCCGTGAAAACATCGACCGGTTCCCGGAACGCATTTCTTCCCTCATGTCGATAATTGCGACCTCGGGCATTGGCTGGTTGTTCATTCTGTCCGGAAGCGATAAAAGGGAATATACCCCTTTCTGGGCCCTGGCGAACGACTCAAGGGATGGGGTCGCGCTTCCGAGGATGATCGGGCAGGCATGATTCCTTCCCCTTTCAATAGCGGCGTCCCTTGCGTGGTAACGCGGCATATCCTCTTGTTTGTAGCTTGTTTCATGCTCTTCATCAATAATGATAATTCCCAGGTTTTCAAACGGGGCGAAAATCGCCGACCTCGCGCCGACGGCCACCTTTACCTCTCGGCGCTGGATTTTCCGCCACTCATCGTATTTTTCCCCTGCCGATAAACCGCTGTGAAGGACTGCCACCTCCGCGCCAAATCTTCCCTTGAACCGTTCGACCATTTGCGGCGTAAGGGAGATTTCCGGAACAAGAACAATTGCTTCCTTGCCTTTTTCAATCACATCCTGGATTGATTGCAGGTAGATTTCCGTTTTCCCGCTGCCCGTTACCCCATAAAGCAGGAATACCTCATGGCGGCCTTCCGAAATCGCGGCCTTCACTGGTGAAATGGCCGCCTTTTGCGCGGCGGTCAGCTTAAGCGGGGCTGTTTTTGGAAAATGACGGTCCTCATACGGATCGCGGTATACCTCAAGCTCTTTCTCGCCGAGGCAGCCCCGGTCGACCAGGGACTTGACCGCTGATTGAGAATACCCCAGTTCATTCGTCAGCTTCTTCGCCTCTATCGGCTCAGGATTGCCAATAAAGAACTCAAGCAGTTCCTTCTGCTTTGCGGCCCGACCGGATACTTCCTCATATTTGGCCTTCAGCCCCTCTGGAGGAAGAAGTGGAACGATATATTTTATATGTTTTTTCCCAAGCCTTTCGCGCACTTCATATAGGACTTCAAGGGTGCCCGCCGCCGCTTGTTTCTGAAGGACGGGAACAAGCCCGCCCTTTACGGCATCTTCCCATCCAATGGCCTTGTCGCCTTCAAAATAATGGCGGAGGCTTTCCGGAAGATCTTCGATGCTTGCTCCCTGGGCGAGCTTTACTTTTTTATTGTATTTTGCTTTCAAAGCGGCCGGCAGCATCGCCTGGTACGCTGAAATTTTAAAGCTGAGCGTTTTTTCGGTGAGCCAGTTGCCAAGGCCCAGCAGTTCACTGTTCAAAACAGGAACCAAATCCATCGGTTCCTGGATTTCCCTCAGGCTTTCGAATTCGGAATGGTCCTTCAGGCCAATCACGAACCCCTGCACCCGCCTTGGACCAAAGGGGACAATGACCCTCATGCCAGGAACAATCGCACCAATCCATTTTTCGGGGATTTCGTAGTCAAATGGCTTGTCCGTCTGTTTTGCAGGCACATCGACGATGACGCTCGCAATATTCATTTACCCGCCCCCTCTGCCAGGATGGATGCTTCCTGTAAAATCCTTCTCGCGACTTCATGCTTTGCCAAGAGCGGGAGGCTTTCGTTCGAACCATCAGTCCTGAACAGCGTTACGATATTCGTGTCGGTCCCGAAGCCCGCCCCGCTGGCTGTGACATCATTCGCTACAATCATATCGGCGTTCTTGGCTGCAAGTTTCCTTTTCGCGTATTCCTCGAGATTGTTTGTTTCGGCCGCAAAGCCAACGAGTACCTGGCGAGTTTTTCTTTTTCCGAGTTCCATCAGGATATCCTTTGTCCTTTCAAGCTCGATTGTTTCATTGCCTGGCTTTTTTTTGACTTTGTGCGCATAGGTGGTTTTTGGCCGGTAATCGGACACCGCCGCTGATTTTATGACGATATCCGCCTCCTCGAAATAGCCCAGCGCTGCATCGTACATTTCCTGTGCGCTTTCAACCCGAACAACCAGTGCCCCTTTTGGCGGCTCGATCCCGACCGGCCCTGTGATAAGAATGACTTTCGCTCCTTCGCGGAGGGCTTCCTCCGCAATCGCGTAGCCCATCTTTCCACTCGAGTCGTTCGAAATGAACCTGACAGGGTCAATCCTCTCCCTGGTTGGGCCTGCTGTGACAAGGACCGTCCTGCCAGACAATTTCCCTTTTTCCCCGGCGAAGAAACTGGCGGCAAGCTCGACTATCCTTTCCGGCTCTTCAAGCCTGCCTTTTCCGACATACCCGCAGGCAAGGAAGCCTTCGCCAGGCTCAATGAACCTGTATCCGAATCCATGAAGCGTTTCGATATTCCTCATTACCGCAGGATGTCCATACATATGGACATTCATAGCGGGTGCGATCCAGACCGGCGCCTCGGTTGCCAGGAGGGTGGTTGTGACCATGTTATCGGCGATGCCTCCCGCAAGCTTTCCGATTGTATTGGCTGTGGCTGGCGCGCAAATTACCAAATCCGGCCAATCCGCCAGATCTATATGCGCGATGGCCCCTGGAATTTTCTCATCAAATGTATCGGTATAAACATCATTCCGCGATAAAGCCTGGAATGTTAATGGCGCGACAAACTTAGCTGCTGACTCGCTCATAATTACTTTCACCTGGGCCCCGGCCTGGACAAGCTTGCTCGTAAGCGCGGCGGCTTTGTACACCGCAATCCCTCCGGTGACGCACAGCAAGATTTTCTTCCCTTCAAGCATTTGGCATTCCTCCGCCTCTACTGTCATTAGGTTCTAAAAGAAACTTAAAAAGATAATTCCCGTAACCAGGAACACCCGTTCCTATTATACCAAAATTGAAAGAATATGGGTACTGCGAGTGCTTTTCTTCCGCTTCTTTCTTAGAGTGCGGATGGTGTAAAATAGCGGCGTTCCGAAAAACACAAGCGCCCGGAATTAGGCGCTTGTGTTTGGTCAAATCGATGTATTGGTTTCTGTCCTCATGTCGGTTGCGGGCAAAAAGAAAGGGGATGACGTTTTGCCTCTGCCATGCCCCGATTAAAATCCTTGCAAAAGACCCCCGCGTGAATTAGCGGGACATTTTCCTACAGGAAACCCAGCCTACGATTCAGCAGGCGTTTCAGCTTTTTTTCCTACCCGGTAGGTCAGCTGTCCGCTGTAAATTTCTTCGAGAGCTTTCCCGACAAATTTATGTGAAACGTATTTTTCCAGGATGGGCCCGCCACTTTGCTGCATAAATCTCGCCCGTTTCGCCGCGACAGATACGAGTGAGTATTTCGAATCAATTTTATTCAATAGGGAATCAATAGATGGATATAACAATTATTCCGCCTCCAATAATTTAATGTATCGCTGTTCCACCCGTTCACGGCGGCAGTGTTCCGCGGTGACGATGGCTTTGATCCGCTCGCAGGCCAGTTCGACCTGGTCGTTTTCGACTACGTAGTCATAAAGATGCATCATTTCGATTTCTTCACGGGCTGTGAGCATCCGGTTATTGATGAGATCTTCCGTTTCCGTTCCCCTTGTGACAATCCGGTTCTTCAGTTCCGTAAGGCTCGGAGGCATGAGGAAAATGAACAGCCCCTCCGGGAATTTCTCCCGTACCTGCTTCGCGCCCTTCACTTCGATTTCAAGGAATACGTCTTTCCCCGCTTCGAGCGTTTCCCTTACATAATCAACAGGGGTTCCATAATAATTACCGACATATTCGGCATATTCAAGCAGCTTCCCTTGGGAAATCAGCTCTTCAAACTCTTCCCTGGATTTAAAGAAATAATCCACTCCATGGACCTCGCCTTCGCGGGGATTCCTGGTTGTCATTGAAATGGAATATTCAAAAGACGTATCAGGCTGGGAAAAAATTTCTTTCCTGACAGTACCCTTCCCAACTCCCGACGGCCCTGAAAGTACTATGAGCAATCCTTTTTCCTGCATTTGGCCAATCCTACCCTTCATCCAAAATATCTTCCCGATCCGAAAGCCTGCCGGCAACCGTTTCCGGCTGAACCGCCGATAAAATGACATGGTCGCTATCCATGACGATAACAGCCCTTGTCCTTCTTCCATACGTGGCGTCAATCAGGGATCCGCGGTCACGAGCGTCCTGTATAATCCTTTTTATCGGAGCGGACTCGGGGCTCACAATGGAAACGATTCGGTTCGCGGATACGATGTTCCCAAAACCAATATTGATCAATTTAATGTTCATGCCCATTCTCCAGTCATCAATTTTATAATTATGCCCCGACGCTGTTTATCTGAAACGGGGCCTACTCAATGTTCTGAATTTGTTCCTTCAGTTTTTCCAACAGGCTCTTCATCAAGACGACGCGTTCGGAGATGCGTGAATCATTCGATTTGGAGCCGATTGTATTCACTTCCCGGTTCATTTCCTGAACGAGGAAATCCAGCTTCCTTCCTACCGGTTCCGTTTCATCCAGAATGCAATTGAATTGGCAAACGTGGCTTTTCAGCCTCTCCAATTCTTCATGGATATCCGATTTGTCGGCGAAAAGGGCGGCCTCGGCAAAAATCCTGGACTCATCCACCTCGCCATCAAGCAATTCTGCCATCCTTTTGGACAGCCTGGCTCTGTATTGTTCAATGACGGAGGGGGCATATTCTGCCAATTCTGCTGCAATCGTCTGGAAACCAGCCAAATTCGCGGACAGGTCATTCTTCAAAGCCACGCCTTCCGCAAGCCGCATTTGCTTCACAGACGCTCCTGCTTCATCGATTGCTTCGAGGATAATTGCCTCAATCTCCTCATTTCCCGATTCGCGTTCCTCAATATGTAAAAATTCCTCCCGCCCCAGCGCGTGCTTAAAGGCTTCCATGGCATTAAATCCATATTTGGCGCCCGCTTCGGTAACAAACTGGTAATATTCGTCCAGCAGGTTCCAATCAACTTGAAGAGCCCTTACACTCGGCCCTTCCCCGTCCACGGAGATATGGACTTCGGCGCGGCCCCGGCGTATGTGCCGGCCAAGAGCCTTTTTAAACTTGTCCTCTGCCTTCAGCAGGTAGCGGGGCATGCGGAAACTAAATTCGCTAAAACGATGATTAACCGTTTTGACTTCAACTTGAATAGAAAAGGTTCCGGTTTCTTTTTTGCAGCTTCCAAAACCAGTCATGCTCACAATCATTCTTCTGCACATCCTTTTCACAATCCGGCTGGCAAATTGCCGCAGCATAAAGAAAAGGCAATAGAGCCCACTCTACTACCTTTGTGATTATATCATACCTCATTTTGTTTTTCTTGCCAAAAATGTACCTGCCAGCAAAAAAGTTGGGATTGCGGACAGCCCGCAAATCAACAGCCAATCATTCGGCTTAATGGCGATCGTATGGAATACCGGCTGCAGCGGCGGATAATAAATGACCGCGACCATAAGGGCGGCCGATGATACAACCGACCAAACAAGATATTTGTTGCCAAAAGGATTCCTCGAAAGGACGGAAATTTCACTCCGGCAGTCGAATACATGAATAAGCTGGGCCAGGACGAGGGTGGCGAATGCGACTGTCCTTGCATACTCCAGCTGTTCGGGGTGCCTGTTGTAGATCGCCATAAAAGCGAGCAGCGTCACAATCCCAATCAAAAACCCCCTTGAGACAACCTTCCAGCCAAGGCCACGCGCGAAAACCCCTTCCCGCGGGCTTCTCGGTTTCCGCTTCATCACATTTTCTTCTGGCTTATCTAGGCCAAGCGCCATGGCGGGCAGCCCGTCTGTCACAAGGTTCACCCAAAGAATCTGGATGGGGACAAGCGGAAGCGGGAGGGCCAGGATCATCGCGAAAAGCATGACAAGGATTTCCCCGACATTAGAGGCAAGCAGGTACCGGATGAATTTCCGGATGTTTTCATATATATTCCGGCCCTCTTTGATAGCCGATTTAATTGTGGCGAAATTATCGTCAAGGAGGACAAGAGCGGAAGCCTCCTTGGCGACATCCGTTCCCGCTATCCCCATGGCAATCCCAATATCGGCGGCCTTGATTGCGGGAGCGTCATTTACGCCGTCGCCAGTCATAGCGACAATATGGCCCCGGTTTTGGAGCGCCTTGACAATTTTCAGCTTATGTTCCGGTGAAACGCGCGCGAATACCGAGATCTCCTCGACCACTTCTTCAAGTTCATCGACAGCCATTCCGGAAAGAGTCTTTCCATCCATAACCCGGCTGTTTCCGGCAAGGATTCCAAGCTGGCCCGCTATTGCCTTGGCCGTAATTATATGGTCTCCGGTAATCATGACCGTTATTATCCCTGCTTCACGGCATTCACGGACCGCATCCTTTACCTCCGGCCGTGGAGGATCGATCATTCCCTGTACGCCGATGAACGTCAATTCTTTTTCCGCTTCCCTTTCATTCAGGATGACCCGCCCGGCAGGCAAAGCTTTGTAGGCAACCGCTATCGTCCTCAACGCCTTTGACGCAAGGCTTTCGACAGCGGCAATCACCTCAGTCCTCGCTTCGCCAGCCATCGTTTGAACCCTTCCATCCTTAAGGATGCCGCTGCTGACCCCAATGAGGACATCAGGAGCGCCCTTTGTTACAATAAAGACCTTTCCCTGCCGGTCTTGGACGACGACACTCATCATCTTACGGGTGGAATCGAATGGAAACTCATTCAAAATCTTATATTCTTCGAGAAGTTTTTTTCTGTCATAGCCGGCTTTCATGGCGCTGACAAGGAGTGCCCCTTCCGTCGGATCGCCATCGAGTACAAGCTCCTCTTCTTTACGCGCCAGTTCGGAATGATTGCAAAGCATGCCAAACATTAAAAGCTGCTGCAGCGCTTTTTCGTTCCTGACCTGGACGGGCTGTTTGTTCTCCCCGAAAAAGCTGCCCTCCGGCTGATAGCCGATCCCGTCCACTGTCCAGCTTTTCCCGCCGCTCCACAGATGTGTTACAGTCATCTTGTTCTGAGTCATCGTTCCCGTTTTATCCGAACAGATGACCGATGCACAGCCAAGAGTTTCAACCGCGGGAAGCTTCCTCACAATTGCATTGCTCTTGATCATCTTCTGGACGCCAAGAGAGAGGGCAACCGTTACAATCGCCGGCAGCCCTTCCGGAATGGCCGCGACGGCGAGGGAGACTCCCGCCAAAACCATCTCGTACAGCCCATGTCCTTGAATAACGCCGATGACGACAACAAGCAATGTTAATAATAGCGCGACTGTTATAAGTATTTTCCCAAGCTGGGCAAGCCTTCTTTGTAAAGGTGTTTCCGCTGATTCCGCACTTTGGAGCAAGTCGGCGATCTGCCCCATCGCCGTTTTCATCCCTGTCGCTATAATGGTGCCAAGGCCGCTTCCCCTTGTCACCATCGTCCCCATAAATGCAATATTTCCCATATCACCAAGACCGGGGTTTGGCACAGAAAGAATACCGGCCTCCTTGGAAACCGGCACAGATTCTCCAGTAAGGGCAGATTCTTCGATTTCGAGGCTCTTCGATTCAATGATACGGACATCCGCCCCAATTCTATCCCCGCTTGAGAATTTGATAACATCACCGGGAACAGCTTCCCTCGATGGAATTTTCAGCCATTTTCCCTCACGGAGCACGTGGATTTGCGGCGCCGACAATTCCTTCAATGCCTGAAGCGATTTTTCGGCTTTTCTTTCCTGAAAAAAGCCGAGGCAGCCATTTATCAGTACAATCATAATAATTGCGATGGCGTCGATATACTCGCCCAGCAGCCCTGATATGAGCGTAGCGGCCAGCAGGACAAGGACCATAAAATCCTTGAACTGGCTTATGAACAGCAGCAGCGCGGATTGCTTTTCCCCTTCATCGAGCTCATTGTACCCGTGGATTTTTATCCGCTTTTGCGCATCCTCCAGGGATAATCCAGACGAATAGTCAGTATTCAGCGCCTCTTCCACCTGGCTTGCATTCATTTCATGGAATTTCATCCGGCCATCACGCTTCCCCCTTTGATTTTTCCATGGAAGGCCTTATCCTCCGGCATCCCATACTCTCAAGTAAGCTTATTCAGACTCGTCCAAAAAAATGCTAAAATAGAAGGAGCGAACGCGGCGGCGTTCCGCATCAATGCAAATTACATGAAAACTATTGAAAGCGAAGGTATTTCCAATGTCATTTGATGGATTATTTACAGGAGCAATGGCCGGCGAGCTCGCCAAAACACTCGCGGGCGGCCGGATTAATAAAGTTCAGCAGCCATATAAAAATGAAATCATCCTGGTTATAAGGGCAAACGGGGCCAATCACCGCCTCCTCCTGTCCGCCCACCCAAGCTACGCGCGGGTCCAATTGACTAGTGAAACACATGAAAACCCGAGTGAGCCTCCGATGTTCTGCATGCTCCTAAGGAAACATATCGAAGGCTATATCCTTGAAGATGTGCATCAATCCGGAACGGATAGAATTCTCATTTTTGAAATTAAGGGGCGAAACGAAATTGGCGATGTCAGCTACAAGCAGCTGATTGTCGAGATTATGGGGAAACACAGCAATATCATCCTTGTGGACAAAAGCAGGGAGATGATTTTGGACAGCATCAAGCATGTATCGTTCGCGGTGAATACACATAGGGCCATCCTTCCGGGCCAGCCCTACATAGCGCCGCCCACACAAAACAAATTGGATCCGTTCCTGGCGACGGAGGAAGATGTGCTGAAAGCGATTGATTTTAACAGCGGAAAGCTTGACCGGCAGCTCGTCGACGCTTTCTCTGGTGTGTCTCCGCTGTTTGCAAAGGAAGTGGTGTTTGAAAGCGGCCTTGCGAACAGGACTACTCTGCCGAAAGCTTTCGTATCAATGATGGCAAAGCTTCGTGAAGGCAGAATTGAACCTGCCATAACAGCTGGCCAAAACAAGGAGGCCTTTTACCTGTTCCCCCTACTCCATTTGAAAGGGGAACCGAGGATTTTTCCGACGTTGGGTTCAATGCTGGACCGCTATTATTTTGGCAAGGCGGAAAGGGACAGGGTAAAACAGCAGGCCGGGGATCTGGATAGGTTCATCGCGAATGAAAAAGAAAAGAATGAAAAGAAAATAGAAAAGCTGAAGAAAACCCTTAAGGACGCGGAAAAAGCAGAGGAATTCCAAAGATTCGGGGAGCTTTTGACAGCAAATATGCATGCTGCCAAAAAAGGCATGAAGGAAATCGAGGTGCTCAATTACTACGATGAGAATGGGGCGATGGCGGTTATTCCGCTCGACCCTCAAAAAACGCCATCCGAAAACGCGCAAAAATACTTTTCCAAATACCAGAAAGCCAAAAATGCGGTACTTGCGGTGAAGGAGCAAATTGAAAAGGCAGAAAAGGAGGCGGCTTACTTCGACGGACTGCTGCAGCAGCTTGATTCCGCCTCGCCAAGCGATATCGAAGAAATTAGGGAGGAGCTTGCGGAAGGGGGCTACATCAGGCAGCGTGCTAAAAAGAATGGCAAAAAACAAGCCAACTTGAAACCGGCGCTCGACAGCTATACTGCTTCGGACGGGACAGAAATCCTTGTCGGCAAAAACAACAAGCAGAATGATTACCTGACCGGAAAGCTGGCCGGAAGGGATGAAATTTGGCTCCACACGAAAGATATTCCTGGTTCCCACGTTGTCATCCGGAGCAAGGAGCCTTTTGAAGAAACACTTCGCGAAGCTGCGATGCTCGCAGCCTATTTTTCAAAGGCACGCAATTCAGGTTCCGTTCCAGTCGATTATACTCGTGTCCGGCATGTTAAAAAGCCAAATGGCTCGAAACCGGGATTTGTTATCTATGACAATCAAAAAACTGTCTATGTGACTCCGGATGAAGAAACCGTCCTGTCCCTAAAGAAAAAATGATTTTCCCGGCCCGTGCCGGCGGCGAAGGATTATTGTTAAATATCATAAGCCCGGCTTGGCCGGGCTTAAACTATTTGCGTGTATTTATTGCATCCATCCACTCGGGTTTTTGTACCATTCAATCAGAAGACCGAGTTCCTCTTCCTTGATATATCCTTCATCAGCCGCGATTTTAGCAAGTTCAGGGAAATCAGTGATCGTATATGTATTGAGGCCAGCCTCCGCAAGCTTCTGCTTCCCTTTATCGAGCCCGTAGGTAAAAATCGCCACAACCCCTAGCACCTCTGCACCCGCTTCCCGAAGCGCATGTGCAGCTGTAATCACACTTCCTCCGGTCGAAATAAGGTCCTCGATGATCACTGCCTTTTGCCCATGCTCAACCCTGCCTTCGATTTGATTGCCCTTTCCGTGGCCTTTCGCGCTTCCGCGGACATAACACATTGGAAGTTCCATCGCTGCGCTGATCCATGCAGCATGGGGAATTCCCGCTGTGGCAGTCCCTGCAATCACTTCAACATCCGGAAAATGCAAATGAATGAGAGAAATAAGCCCTTTTGCAATCTCCTTCCTGACTTCCGGATACGAAAGTGTCAGCCTGTTATCACAATAAATTGGCGACTTGATTCCCGACGTCCATGTAAACGGCTCGTTCGGCCTCAAGGTGACTGCATTGATTTCCAATAGTTGCGCTGCTATCGTTTTGCTCATCGTGTTGCTCCTTTCCAAGCTTCCATCCAAGTTTCATAGGCTTCAACAGGTTTGTCAGCCCTGATGATCGGCCTGCCTACCACAATGGCCGATATCCCGGCTTCGCGCGCCTTTTCAGGGGTCGCGACCCGTTTTTGATCCTGGTGGCTGTCGGTGCCCATCCTGATCCCCGGGGTCACCGTCAAAAATCCGTTCCCTTGCCTTTCCATGATCTTGCCTGCTTCCCATGCCGAGCAAACGACTCCATCCAGTCCAGCTGACTTTGCGAGAGCAGCATAATGCAATACAGATTCTTCAAGGGAAACAGGAATTAGCTGCTCAGCCTGCATCCTTGCTTCTTCTGTACTTGTAAGCTGTGTGACGGCAACACAGGCGGGCCGTGTTTCTCCAGCAGGCGTCCCGGCCTCTAGCCCTTCCATTGCCGCTTCCATCATTGCTCTTCCCCCGGCCGCGTGGACAGTTACCAGGTCACAGCCAAGGCTTGAAAGCGAACGCATCGCGCTCAAGACGGTATTTGGAATGTCGTGCAGCTTAAGATCAAGAAAGACGCGATGCCCCATTTCCTTCAATGTGTGGACTGTACGCGGACCTTCTTTGTAAAACAGCTCCATTCCGACTTTTAAAAAAAGGTTATGTTTATTAAAAGGCTCAAGGAATCTTTCAACCTCATTCAGGCTGCCAAAATCAAGCGCGATGATAAGCGGGTTGTCCTGCATTGTTCCAGCTCCTTCCCCTGCATTCAAGGATATGTTCGTAGCCTAATTCCCCAAGTAAGCCAGGCAGTTCTTCGATAATTTGCGGACAGATAAACGGATCTGTAAAGTTGGCCGTCCCAACCGCGACCGCGCTTGCCCCAGCGTAGAAAAATTCAATAACATCCGCGGCGGACTGGATGCCTCCCATGCCAATGATTGGCAGGCTGGTTTTCTGGCTTACTTCATAAATCATCCTTAAGGCAACCGGTTTGACTGCAGGACCCGAAAGTCCG
This sequence comes from Neobacillus piezotolerans, assembly GCF_003362805.1. Taxonomy (GTDB): domain Bacteria; phylum Bacillota; class Bacilli; order Bacillales; family Cytobacillaceae; genus Bacillus_D; species Bacillus_D piezotolerans. The sequence goes on along the minus strand of NZ_QNQT01000001.1, from coordinate 595,938 downwards.
CCGGTCCTGTTCGCAAGTATTGGCTTGGCTGTTTTCAGGTCGATTCTCATTCCGAGGAGGGTATTGATCATTGTGAGGCCGTCCGCGCCGCCGGCTTCCGCGGCAAGGGCGATTTCCACTATATTCGTTACATTTGGCGACAATTTAACATATACAGGAACATCTGAAGCATCCTTTACTTTTTTCGTCAGTTTCTTTAAAGTTTCAGGGTCTGTCCCAAATGCAATCCCGCCTTCCTTCACATTAGGGCAAGAAACATTCAGCTCAAGCGCATGGACATTTTCCGCCTTTGAAATATGCCTGGCGACTTCGATATATTCTTCTTCAGTGGAGCCTGCGATATTTGCGACAATCGGGACATTGAATTGCTCGAGCCATGGAAGTTCCGTGGCGAGGATTTCCTCATAGCCGGGATTTTGCAGGCCAATCGCATTCAGCATGCCCGAAGGGGTTTCAGCCACCCTTGGAGTCGGATTCCCGAACCGGGGCTCCCCGGTTGCCGCCTTGATCATGATCGCTCCCAGAATGTCCAAATCATAAAGCCGGCTATATTCCCTTCCAAAGCCAAAACAGCCGGAAGCAGGCATGACCGGATTTTTCAAGTTCAATCCAGGCAACGAAATATCAAGTTTCTTCATATTACTACCTCCCCAGCCCGGAATACCGGCCCGTCACTGCAAACTTTCCTGTATGAATGCCCGTTTTGGTCGTCCTGAACCCTGCAGACACACGCGAAGCAGGCCCCGATTCCGCATCCCATCCGTTCCTCAAGCGACAGGTATGCTTTTTTATCCGGAAATCCTTTCTCCAGCGCCTTAAGCATCGGTACGGGTCCGCAGGCAAATAGGGTATCAAATTCAAGCTGCTCCCCTGAAATGATATCCGTAACAAACCCTTTCCTGCCATATGAACCATCGGCTGTCGCGATAAAAGTCGGTCCCAGCAAGGCAAATTCTTTTTCATAAAAAACAGCAGAGGCCGTTTGGAAGCCAAGCACATGGACAACGTACACTCCATTTTCCACTAACTGGCGGGAGAGTTCATAAAGAGGCGGGACGCCGATTCCTCCGCCTACCAAAATGGCGGTTGTACCAGGCACTGCTTCGGAAACAGGAAATCCGTTCCCAAGAGGACCCAAAACATCCACTTCCATGCCTGGTCCACATTTGGATAAAAGGGCGGTTCCTTCACCAGATACACGAAAAATCATTGTAAAGCTTCCATTATCCCTGTCTATGGAAGCCAGGCTGATCGGCCGCCTCAATAGAGGACCCCCAGCCCCGCCGGTTTTAACATGAACGAACTGGCCGGGCTTTGCCTTGCTTGAAAGCCTTCCCTTTAACGTCAACTTGAAAACCGAGTGGGCAATTTGTTCCTGGCTGACAACTTTGCACATTTCTTTTGTAATCAAACCCGCACTTCCTCTCTTGCTGTTGGGCCAATAGCCACCGCTGAAAAATTCATCGACTGAACCACCTTCAGGATGGCTGAGGCCGTATCCAATGATGTAAGGCATGGTATTCCGTTTTCGACTGCTTCCCTGCGAATCCTGAAACCGTCGCGTTCTGGCTGTTTGCCTTTGGTCAATGTGTTGATAATGAACTGCACCTCGCCATTCCTGATGATGTCAAGGAGAGTCGGGCCATCAGAGCCGATTTTACCAGCCACCTTTACAGGTATTCCTTCCTGTTTAAGGACAGCCGCTGTACCGCTGGTCGCCATAATCCGATAGCCTTCTTCCGCGAAGCGTTTAGCCAGGATTGCGGCTTCCTTTTTATCCTTGTCCGCAACCGTAAGGAGGACTGCCCCGAATTGCCTTATGGAAATGCCGGAAGCAACCAGCCCTTTGTATAATGCTTTTTCTAGAGTATAGTCCTTGCCCATCACTTCGCCTGTTGATTTCATCTCTGGCCCAAGCGTAATATCGACATCTTTTAATTTAGCAAAAGAGAACACCGGGACTTTTACATATACCTCTTCTTTTTCTTTCAACAAGCCTGGGGAATAACCCTGTTCGCGCAGTGATACCCCAAGCATCGCTTTTGTCGCGATATTCGCCATTGGCACATTTGTAATCTTGCTAAGGAAAGGGACGGTCCTGCTCGAACGCGGATTCACCTCCAGCACATATATCCCGCTGTCTGCGAGGACAAACTGGATATTTAGGAGCCCAACAATGTTCAATCCCATTGCCAGTCTGGTTGTAAAATCCGTAAGCATAAGCCTGTTTTCGGCAGTCAGCGACTGCGGAGGATAAACCGCTATCGAGTCGCCAGAGTGGACCCCGGCCCGCTCGATGTGCTCCATTATTCCGGGTATGAGCACATCCGTCCCATCCGAAATCGCGTCCACCTCGATTTCCTTCCCGGTAATATAGCGATCTATTAAAACTGGATTTTCAGGATTGATCCTGACCGCATTGTGCATGTAATGAAGAAGGTCATCCTTTTGATGAACGATTTCCATCGCCCTTCCGCCAAGTACATACGAAGGCCTGACAAGAACTGGAAAGCCGATTTCTTCCGCAATTTCAACAGCTTCTTCAACGGAAAGGGCTGTTTTTCCAAGCGGCTGCGGTATCCCTAGTTCCACAAGGGCCTGTTCGAACTTATCCCGATTTTCGGCGCGGTCAATATCCTCCAACCTTGTTCCAAGAAGCTTTACCCCTCTTTCGGCAAGCCCAGAAGCTAGATTGATCGCCGTTTGCCCGCCAAACTGGACAACGACCCCAATCGGATTTTCAAGTTCAATAATATGCATGACATCTTCAACTGTAAGTGGTTCAAAATAAAGCTTATCGGAAATGCTGAAATCCGTTGAAACCGTCTCCGGGTTACTGTTAATGATGATCGCTTCGTAGCCTGCTTCCCGGATTGCTTTCACTGAATGGACGGTCGCATAATCGAATTCAATGCCCTGGCCGATTCTGATGGGACCGGAACCAAGAACCACGACACTTTGCCGGCCGCTTGCAATTGATTCATTTTCTTCTTCATATGTTCCATAGAAATATGGAGTCGCAGATTCAAACTCGGAAGCGCACGTATCGACCATTTTATATACAGGGATGATGCCTTGGGCCTTCCTCCATTTGGCGACAGTATGTACGTCGGTGCTCCAGAGCTCCGCGATTGTCCTGTCAGCAAAACCGCTTTGCTTCGCTTGCTTTGCGATTTCATACTCAAACGGATTGGCTTTCAGTTCATTCTTCAACTCTATGATTCCCATGAATTTTTTTAGGAAAAAGTAATCAATTTTGCTCCATTCATGGATGGTTTCAATTGTGACGCCCCGTTTCATGGCTTCTGCAATATAGAAGAGCCTTTCATCACCGGCCTTGCGGATCCGTTTCTTAATAATCTCTTCGGATACGCCTTCTCCTCCCGGGAGTCCGAAGTGGTACACGTTGGATTCGAGGGAACGGATTGCTTTCAGCAGCGACTCCTCGAACGTCCTGCCAATTGCCATGACCTCCCCGGTCGCCTTCATTTGTGTTCCGAGCGAGCGGTTGCCTGACTCAAATTTATCAAACGGCCATCTTGGTATTTTACAAACGATGTAATCAAGCGCGGGTTCAAAACTGGCATAAGTCTTTCCTGTCACTGGATTAATCATTTCATCGAGCGTTAGTCCGACAGCGATTTTGGCCGCCAATTTGGCAATCGGATAGCCTGTCGCCTTCGATGCGAGAGCGGAAGATCTGCTTACCCTTGGATTTACTTCGATAATATAGTAATGAAAGCTATCAGGATCGAGAGCCAGCTGTACATTGCAGCCTCCCTCAATTCCGAGCGCCCTGACAATTTTCAAAGATACATTTCGTAAAAGCTGGTACTCCCGGTCGCTTAGCGTCTGGCTCGGCGCAACCACAATTGAATCGCCAGTGTGGATGCCTACCGGATCAATATTCTCCATGTTGCAGACAACAATCGCCGTGTCATTCGCATCACGCATCACTTCATACTCGATTTCCTTATAGCCGGCGATGCTCTTTTCCAAAAGGCATTGGCTAACAGGACTGTTTTTCAATCCGCTAAGGACAACTTCCCCAAGCTCTTCAGGTGTGGAACAAATTCCGCCCCCAGTCCCTCCGAGCGTGAATGCGGGCCGAACAATCACCGGAAAACCAATCGATTCAGCAAACTCCCTGGCTTCAGCCAATGAATGGATAATGGCACTTTCAGGGACTGGCTCTCCAAGCTTATTCATCAAATTCCGGAACAATTCCCTATCCTCGGCCATCTCTATCGCATCAAGCTTTGTCCCGAGAATTTCAGTTCCACATTCTTCTAGCACGCCGGATTTTGAAAGCTCCACCGCGAGGTTCAAACCGGTTTGTCCGCCAAGCGTAGCAACCAGTGCGTCCGGGCGTTCTTTTCTGATAATGCGGGAAACAAATTCCACGGTAAGTGGTTCTATGTAGACTTTGTCGGCGATTTCGGCATCTGTCATGATTGTCGCAGGATTTGAGTTCACAAGGATAACTTTGTAGCCCTCTTCCTTCAGCGCAAGGCATGCCTGTGTTCCTGCATAATCAAATTCAGCGGCTTGACCAATGACGATCGGGCCTGAGCCAATGACAAGGATTGTGTTTATATCGGTACGCTTTGGCATGGTTACGCTCCTTCCTGCACATGCGAATCAATCATCGCCAAGAATTTGCAAAAGAGGCTGTTGGCATCTTCCGGCCCCGGCGATGCTTCTGGATGGAACTGGACGGTGTATGCCGGAAAATGTTTATGGCGTAGCCCTTCGATGCTTCCGTCGTTTACAGCAATATGAGTCACTTCCAAATCGGTTTCCGTTAGCGACTCCGGATTTACCGCAAACCCATGATTTTGGGATGTAATAACGACTTTACCTGTGGCCGTTTCCCTGACTGGATGATTCGAGCCTCTATGCCCGAACCGCATTTTTTGTGTATCGGCGCCGCAGGCCAGGGCAAAAAGCTGATGGCCAAGGCAAATCCCGAATACGGGAACTTTTCCAAGAATTCCATTCAGCATGTCAATTGCCTCCGGAACATCCTTTGGGTCTCCTGGCCCATTGGATAACATAATGCCATCAGGCCCGAGCTGAAGAATCTCTTCGGCGGAACTATTGTAGGGAACAACGGTCACGTCACAGCCCCGCTCGTTCAATTCGCGCAAAATGCCATGTTTCATGCCAAAATCGACAAGGACAATCCGTTTTCCCCGTCCCGGGCTTGGGTACGGATTTTTCGTAGATACGATTTTCACCTGGTCGCACTGCAGCGGTTCCTGACTTAGTCTAGCCGCGACTTCTAGAGGATTTTCATCAATTCCGCAAATAGTTCCCTTCATGGTTCCATGCATGCGAAGGATCCTCGTCAGCTTTCGTGTATCAATTCCCTTCAATCCGGGGATTTTCTTTATTTTCAAGTATTCATCAAGCGTGAATACGCTTCTCCAGTTCGAAGGAAATTCGGCGGCTTCTTTTACAATCAGCGCACTGGCAGCCGGATTGATCGACTCGAAATCATCCCGGTTTATCCCGTAATTCCCAATCAACGGATAGGTCAGGACAACAAGCTGGCCGCAATAGCTCGGGTCGGAAAGAATTTCCTGGTAACCAGTCATCCCTGTATTGAAAACAACTTCTCCCTTTGCTTCGTCCAGGCATCCAAAGCCTTCTCCGATAAATGAAGTTCCGTCTTCCAATACTAGCTGCCGCTTCATGCCTGACGGCTCCTTTCCCAGGCGACCTTTCCGGCTGAAATTGTCAATATCGGCCACCCTTTGCACGCCCAGCCCGCAAATGGCGTATTCTTTCCTTTGGACAAAAATTCGCGCGGGTTGATTTCCTTTTCCGTTTCAAGGTCCAGCAGGACAATATCTGCGGGAGAACCTTCTTCAAGCCTTCCGTATGGAAGCCCGAACGCATCAGCCGGTTTGATTGTCAAATAATCGATCAGCTGCCCGAGGCTGAATATTCCTTTTTCAACAAAATGGCTGTACAAAAGCGGAAAAGCTGTTTCAAGGCCAGTGATTCCAAATGGCGCCAGCTGCATTCCCTCCGCCTTTTCTTCTTCTGTATGGGGTGCGTGGTCGGTTGCGATAAAGTCGATTGTCCCATCAAGGAGCCCTTCAATTAAAGCCTCCTGATCGGCCTTTTCCCTCAGAGGAGGATTCATTTTATAATTGGCGTCAAGGCCGGGAATGTCATCCTCGCACAAAAGGAGATGGTGCGGGGTGACTTCCGCGGTGACACGGATGCCGGCGCGCTTCGCATCCCGGACAGCCCTGACAGATTCTTTTGTGCTGATGTGGCAAACATGATAGTGGCAGCCCGCCGCTTCGGCAAGCAGCACATCACGGGCGATATGGACGCTTTCGCACACGGAAGGCAGCCCGTTTAGTCCATGCTTTTTTGAAAAAGACCCTTCATGGACACAGCCTTTATTGATGAGCGAATCGTCTTCGCAATGGGCGACAATCGCCATATCAAACGCGGCCGCTTTTTTCATTGCCTCAAGCATCATCGCTGCCGTTTGCACTCCTACTCCGTCATCCGTAAAAGCGAACGCGCCTGCCTCCTTCAACTCTCCGAAGTTGGTCAGCTCCCTGCCCAATTCACGGATCGTAATCGAGGCGTATGGAAGCACCCGGACAGCGGCGGTTTCTGCAATCCTTGCCTGCAGCCAGGCCAGCTGCTCTTTCGAATCCGGAACGGGCCTTGTATTCGGCATCGCGGCCACTGTTGTGAAGCCGCCTTTCGCCGCGGCGAGCGTTCCTGATTCAATAGTTTCTTTCTTCTCCCCACCGGGCTCGCGGAGATGGACATGGAGGTCGATGAAACCGGGCGCCGCCAAATATCCATCCCCATCAATGATCCTGTCCGCCTCCAGATTTAGTTCATGGCCAATTTTCGCAATCGTCCCATTTTCTATGAAAATATCAGTTTTATTAAATCCTGTTTGTTTATCTTGCAACCGCACGTTTTTCAGCAAAAGCTTCATGGTACCTACCCCCTATTTTGTGGGCAAGCGCCCTCTTTAACACAGCCATCCGTACATATACGCCATTTTCCATCTGTTTAAAAATCCTCGAACGATCTGATTCCACAAGGATGGAGGCAATTTCTACATCCCTGTTGACCGGGGCTGGATGCATGATAATGCTTCCGGGCTTCATAAGCTTTTCCCTTTCAAGGGTAAGTCCGTATTCGCGGTGGTAATCTTCCTTCGATATCCCTGAATGTCTTTCATGTCGTTCGTGCTGAATCCTGAGGAGCATGACGACATCCGCCGTCTTTACCGCCCTGTCAATCGGCTCATAATTTGTATTCTCGTCGAACCACTCCTGCGGACCGGAAAAAACTACTTCGGCACCGAGCTTTTTCAAGGCGACGGCATTGGAATGAGCAACCCTGCTATGCCTGATGTCTCCGACAATCGCAACCTTCAAACCTGCGAACCTGCCAAACTCCTGCCTGATTGTCATAAGGTCGAGGAGCGACTGTGTCGGATGGTGTCCACAGCCGTCTCCGCCATTCAAGATCGGGATTCTGCAGCCCTCTATGAGTTCATCATAGTACTGGTCTGCCGGATGCCGGATAATCACCGCATCGACTCCAATCGATTCCAATGTGCGGACCGTGTCATATAGCGTTTCGCCCTTAAGCGCGCTTGAAGCACTCGCCTCAAACTGGATGACTTCAAGGCCAAGTTTCCGCTCCGCGACTTCAAAGCTGCACTTTGTCCTTGTGCTTGGTTCAAAGAAAAGATTCGAAACAAACGCCTGCCTTAGCGGAGTCCAGATTGCCCCTTTGGAAAACCCTTCTGCCTCATCAATCAGTGTGTGGATTTCTTCCGGCTGCAAGTCAGCCATTGTTAGTAGATGTTTGATCATTTGTACATTCCTCCCCAGATTTTGTGCTTTAGGGCGAAAGAAAACGCCCTCGGCGGTAGCCTGGGCGCATGATTTTCCCTATGCCTGGAAGTCAAATTCCCGGGCACTAGGGCGTGCACCCTTACCGGACTCACGGGACCGGTTTAAAAGGTGGTACCTTATGCAGATTGTTTGTCTGATGAAGCTTCGAACATGTCTTCTTTTACTGGCTCTCTTCCAGGCAGGATCAGGTTCAGCAATACCCCGAGGATTGCCGCGAGCGCCATTCCCTGGATTTCGAAGCCGCTTGTTATCTTGATGAACGCCCCTCCGATGCCGACTACAAGGATGACGGATGAGATGATAAGGTTCCTATTGTTGCCAAAATCAATGTTGTTGTCAACAAGCATCCTCAGGCCGGAAGAAGCGATTATACCGAAAAGCAGGATGGAGACGCCGCCCATGACTGCCGGCGGGATTGAGCCGATTAGCGCGGTGATCGTTCCGCTGAAACCGAATATGATTGCCGCCACCGCCGCGCCAGCGATTACATACACGCTATATACCTTTGTAATCGCAAGGACGCCGATGTTTTCACCGTAAGTTGTTTTCGGCGGGCCGCCAATCAGCGCGGAAATCATTGTCGCTGTACCGTCACCCAAAATGGAGCGATGCAGGCCTGGCTGTTTAATGTAATCCCGGCCAACTACCTTACTGAGAACGAGCTGGTGGCCGATATGTTCAGAAATCGTCACGACCGCGACCGGAACCATCAAGAGTACGAGATCCAAAGTAATTTTTATTTTATAATCAACAAACGGAATGATGAAATCAGGCATTACAAAAAGATTCGCTTCTACTACCTTTGAGAAATCGACCAGACCCACTGCCAGCGAATACACATATCCGATAATAATTCCCGCAAGGATTGGAATGATGCTTAGTACCCCCCTCGCATAAATCGAGAATATTATAGTGGAAATAAGCGTAACAAGAGCCGCCGAGAAATGCAGCATGCTGTAATTATTGATGTCTTGCAATGTATTCATCGCCATCCCGACTGCGGTTCCTGCCAGTGAAAGGCCAATGACCATGATAACCGGGCCAACTACGATTGGAGGAAGAAGATTCATGATCCAGCGATGGCCCGCCTTCTTAATGATTAAGGCGACGATGCCGTATACGAGGCCAGCCATGAAGCTGCCAATCATCGCGCCCCCAGGGCCGCCCATTACCTTCGCGCCGATTATCGGTGTAATAAAGGCGAAGGATGAACCGAGATACGCTGGTACCTGCCATTTTGTAATTGCCAGGAAGGCCAATGTGCCAAGGCCACTCGAAATGAGCGCGATCGCCGGGCTTAAATCGACGAGGTAAGGCACAAGGATCGTCGCGCCAAACATTGCGAACAAGTGCTGAAGGCTTAGTGTAAGCATCTGGCCGAACCTTGGTTTTTCGTGTACATCCAGGATTGGATTGTTCATTCTTTTCTCCTCCATTTTTTAAAAAAAGTCTGGGTTCTGTCTCTTTTTTGCTTAAAACTTTGAAAAAAAAACCTCCCTGCAGCCTAGGCGCAAGGAGGTTAAAATGCACGCCGGACATCTCGGTCATTCCGGCTTCAGACAGTCCACACCCGTGGCCCGCCCGGCATTTCCCCCTTTGCAGGCTCTCTGGACTGCGTTTAAAAGGGATATTCGGTTGGGTTTTGCTTATTCGTATATACTCACCTGGTCGCTTCCGTCAACTTCTTCGAGCTCGACGACAATCCGTTCGGAACTTGAGGTCGGGATATTTTTGCCGACATAATCCGCCCTGATCGGCAATTCTCGGTGGCCCCTGTCCACAAGCACCGCCAACTGGATTTGAGCCGGCCTCCCGAGGTCCATGATGGCATCCATGCCTGCCCTGACTGTCCTGCCTGTATAAAGGACATCATCGACAAGGATCACTTTCTTATCCTTCACCCCTCCAGGGATATCGGATCCCTTCACATGCGGCTCCTGATCCTCGGTTACTTTTGTCAGGTCATCCCTGTACAAAGTGATATCGAGTTCGCCGGTAGCCACCGAAGCCCCTTCGATTTCACGAATCCTTTCAGCAAGGCGCTCCGCGATGTAAACGCCTCGTGTCCGGATTCCGACTACGACACAGTCTTCAATTCCCTTATTTTTTTCAATGATTTGGTGGGCAATCCTTGTAAGCGCCCTTCTAATTGCCTGTTCATCCAGCACAAGTGCTTTCTGGCCCATCTTTCTACCTTCTTTCTATTAGGGCTTAGTTAATCAGTCCTTGTTGATTTCCGCTCCAGCCAGACGCTTTCCGCGGTGCGTCTTTGGTGCATCTCTGCGCTATCGCCCAGGGTCTCCACCCTGCGCTCCATCCCGCCGGAAGCTGTGCCTTCGCTTTTAATCAACATCGACGCAGCCTTCCTCTAAAGAAGGGCATAAAAAAACCTCCCGCAGCTTGTGGGAGGTTGGAAAATCGCATGTAGCCACATGCCCTCTTGGGCCTGTGTAAATCCGTTCCTTCCCAGCCTCACTGGACTGCATTTAAAGGGCTTATTAACTTATAGTTATACTACTTGAACCTTTTCTCCGTGTCAACCGTTTTTGCGTAAATCTTCAAGAAGATTGTCGAAATATCCTGGCAACGGGGCTTCGAATTCAAGATACTCCCCTGTCCTTGGGTGCTTAAAGCCAAGGATTCCCGCATGGAGAGCCTGGCCGCCAATATCAAGCGTTTTTTTCGGTCCATATTTTGGGTCACCCGCAAGCGGGTAGCCAATATATTTCATATGGACTCTTATCTGATGGGTCCTTCCTGTTTCAAGCTGGCATTCAATAAAGGTGAAATGGCCCAGCCGCTCAAGGACATGGAAATGTGTCACGGCATGTTTTCCGTTGTCCACGACGGTCATGCTTTGGCGGTCCTTCGGGTCCCTTCCGAGAGGTGCGTCGACCGTTCCATAATCGTGGGGTATGCTTCCGTGAACAATTGCTTTGTACTTTCTTGTGACTGAGTTTTCAACGAGCTGGTTTACGAGGCTTTCATGTGCCATATCATTTTTCGCAACCATCAGAAGGCCCGATGTATCCTTATCGATCCTATGGACAATCCCCGGCCTCAAGACGCCGTTTATCCCGGAAAGATCCTTGCAATGGTACATGAGGCCATTTACAAGCGTCCCTGTCAAATGGCCGGGTGCGGGATGGACCACCATCCCTTTAGGTTTGTTCACCACTAGGACGTCCCCGTCTTCATAGTAAATCTCGAGGTCCATTTTTTCAGGAATCGCATCGAGCTCTTCAGGTTCAGGGATCGATATTTCAATAACATCGTGTTCTGCGCATTTATAATTCGTTTTTACCGGCTTTCCATTTACAAGCACATCGCCGTCTTTTATCCATTGCTGGACCTGGGTCCGGGACCAGTCTGCATTTAGGCTTGATATAGCCTTGTCTATTCTGTCACCCTTTTCGCGTTCAGCGATGGTGTGTACCATTTTTTCCATATGTTTTCTCCTTTTTGCTTTCGCGCTCTTCTTTCAGCATCTGGAACATCAAAAGGATGACGCCGATTACCAGCGCTGAATCAGCAATGTTGAATACGGGGAAATTGTAGCTGAAAATGAACGTGTGGATAAAATCGACCACTTCCTGCCGGTAAACCCGGTCTATAAAGTTTCCAATCGCCCCGCCGAGCATAAAGCCAAGCGATACTCCTAAAAGCATATTTTCCCCCGCGGCTTTTCGGATGTAGTAAACGATTCCTATTATAACTACAATGGTAATCACATAAAAGAACCACATTTGCCCTTGGAGGATTCCCCATGCAGCACCCCTATTCCTATGTGAGGTAATATATAGGAAATCGTTGATCACAGGGATGCTGTCCCCGATATTCATGTTTTTTACAATCAGCCATTTCGTAAATTGGTCAAGTGCAATAATAAATCCCGCAATCAGGTAATAAAACACCAACTAAACCCTCCACATCTTCTCGATGACTTCTTATGCATTTTAGCATAAACAAGCCTACTACCACAATCACAGGCAGCCAAACCATTTCCCATGGACAAAATGCCCTAGGACTCCTCGAAAAGTTCGGTGATCAATAAAGTTCTATTCCGTAATTCCTCTGCCATAAAAAACAGCCGCCCTGCAAAAAGCAGGCGCGGCCTACATTTATTAATCAATTAAGCCTCAGCAGGATATGATTCCTTCACAACACTCGCGCATCTTGCACAAAGGGTTGGATGGTCAGGATCCGAGCCAATATCGGTTGTAACAACCCAGCACCTGTCACATGTCTCGCCTTCCGCTTTCGTAATCACAATGGAAGCTGTCTCCAGTTTCAGGGCCTCTTGGGGAGCCTGTTCAACTTCGCCCGCCACTTCAAATCCTGAAACGATGAATAGCTGTTTCAGATCTTCTTCGATGGAATCGAGGAGCTCCCTCGTTTCGCCATTAACATAAAGGGTAACTTTCGCGGTAAGCGACTTTCCAATCACTTTTTCATTTCGGGCTTCTTCGAGCGCTTTTAGGACATCATCCCGAAGCTTCATGAACGCCGACCATTTTTCAATAAGTGCGTCAGCATTTGGATACTCCTTATATTCAGGCATATCGGTCAACTGGACGCTCTCTTCTTTAACTCCTGGAATGAATTCCCAAACCTCGTCCGCAGTATGGGACAAAATCGGGGAAACGAGTTGTGTCAGAGATACGAGCGATTCATAAAGAACTGTTTGAATGGCGCGCCTCGACTTGTTATCTTTTGCCTCGATGTAAAGGATATCTTTTGCAAAATCAAGGTAGAACGCACTCAGGTCAAGCGTGCAGAAATTATTGACCGCATGGTAAATTCCCGAGTATTCATACTTATCATAAGAAGTTCTCACCTGCTTAATGAGCTTGTTCAACTTGACGAGCATGAACTGGTCAACCTCTCGAAGCTCGCCATAGGAAAGAGCATCTGTTTCCGGATTGAAATCAGCCAGGTTTCCGAGCAGGAATCGGAATGTATTCCTGATTTTCCTGTATACTTCGGCAACCTGCTTCAAGATTGCATCGGATACGCGAACATCGGATTGGTAATCGACCGAAGCGACCCAAAGGCGTAGGATGTCGGCTCCCATCTGTTTCATGATTTTTTCAGGAACCATGACGTTCCCCAGGGACTTGCTCATTTTCCGGCCTTCCCCGTCCAGGACAAATCCATGGCTCAATACCCCTTTGTACGGTGCTTTGCCTGTCACGGCCACAGCGGTTGAAAGGGAAGAGTTGAACCAGCCCCTGTATTGGTCAGAGCCTTCCAGATAAAGGTCTGCGGGACGCTGCAGGTCATCCCTTTCTTCAAGCACGGCTTGATGGGAAGAACCGGAGTCAAACCAAACATCCATGATGTCGGTTTCCTTTGTAAATGTCCCATTCGGAGATCCCGGATGCGTAAACCCTTCAGGCAGGAGATCCATGGCTTCCCTTTCAAACCAAACATTCGAACCGTGTTCACGGAATAAGTTTGAAACATGCCCGATTGTTTCATCTGTAATGATAGGCTCGCCATTTTCAGCATAAAAAACAGGGATCGGCACGCCCCAGACACGCTGGCGGGAAATACACCAGTCGCCGCGGTCACGGACCATATTGAACAGTCGGGTTTCCCCCCATGCCGGAACCCACTCGGTTTCTTTGATTGCTTCAAGCAGATCGCTCCGGAAATCCTTGATCGAAGCGAACCACTGGGCGGTGGCCCGGAAAATTACCGGTTTTTTTGTCCGCCAATCGTGCGGATATGAGTGTGTAATGAACGATAGCTTTAGCAGGGCGCCGGCTTCGTCCAGCGCCTGTGTAATCGGCTTGTTGGCTTCATCGTAAAACACCCCTTCAAAGCCTTCAGCCTCAGCAGTCATGTAACCTTTGTCATCCACAGGGCAAAGCACGTCAAGGCCATATTTCTGTCCTACATAAAAGTCATCTTCCCCGTGTCCAGGCGCGGTGTGTACACAACCGGTTCCTGCATCGGTCGTTACGTGCTCGCCAAGCATGACAAGGGAATCCCTGCCGTAAAGCGGGTGGGCAGCTGTAATGGATTCAAGGTCGCTTCCTTTTACTTTCTGGACTACTTCATAGGAATCCCAGCCAATTTCCTTAACTACCGACTCAAGTAGGGCCTCGGCTACAAGGTATTTCTTTCCTCCAGCGGAAACAACCGAATACACGAGATCCGGATGCACGGAAATTCCTAGGTTCGCGGGAATGGTCCACGGTGTTGTCGTCCAAATCACAATGCTCGTGTCTGTATCAAGAACGCCTTTTCCATCTTTCACTTTGAATCCCACATAAATGGAAGGCGACTTTTTATCCTTATATTCAATTTCAGCCTCCGCGAGCGCGGATTCACTTGATGGAGACCAGTAGACAGGCTTTTTCCCTTTGTAAATATAACCCTTTTTAGCCATTTCACCGAACACCTTAATTTGCTGTGCTTCGTATTCAGGTTTCAAGGTGATATATGGGTTTTCCCAGTTTCCCCTTACACCCAGGCGCTTGAACTGCTGCCTTTGGCTGTCGATTTGGCCGAGCGCATATTCTGTGCAAAGCTGCCTGAATTCAGCAACTGTCATTTCTTTTCGTTTAACGCCCTTATTTGTAAGTGCCTGTTCAATTGGCAGGCCATGAGTATCCCAACCGGGAACATATGGCGCGTTGTAGCCTGTCATGGACTTGTGGCGGACAATGATATCCTTCAGGATTTTGTTAAGGGCATGCCCCATATGGATATCGCCGTTCGCATATGGAGGGCCGTCGTGGAGTACATACATCGGGCGGCCTTTTGTCCGCTCCTGCACCTTTTTATAAATATCCTCTTCTTCCCATTTCGCCTGGATTTCAGGCTCCCTCTTCGGAAGGTTGCCCCGCATAGGGAAATCCGTATTCGGCATCAACAATGTGTCTTTGTAATCCATTTTCTTTTCCTCCTGAATCATTCTGGCCATTATCGTGGGACGTTCTCGTCAAAATAAAAAACCTCCCCATCCCAAATAGGGACGAGAAGGTTTTGATTTCCCGCGGTACCACCCTGATAGGCAGCGTGTAACCGAGCTGCCCGCTCGAACATCCGTAACGTGGAATAGCACGCCGCAGCTTACTTGGCTAAATTTAAGCCTTTCAGTGCGGGACTCATGGGTGATTTTCCAATCCCGGCTTTTACCGGCTTCCACCAGCCCCGGCTCGCTAAAAAAGCTTTAGGAATTGTACTGTCCCTTTCATTGCCTGTGTGTCTTTTTAATTCTTCTATTAGGAAATTATATGCCATCTGGAAGGCATCCGTCAAGCGAGCGAATCCTCTTCCTCACTGGCCCTCAGTTCGGTCGCGTCCAGCTTATAGTCTAGGAGGTGATCCCAGTCATCATTGTTGATCATATCAAGCTGCGCTTCAATGAGCATTTTAAAGCGCGTCCTGAATACTTTGGATTGTTTCTTCAAGTCTTCGATTTCAAGGGCGATTTTGCGCGCTTTCGACAGGGATTCGTTAACAATCCTGTCCGCATTCTTCTCGGCTTCCTTAATGATAAGCTTGGCTTCTTTCTGGGCGATTCGCTTAACTTCCTCGGCTGCTTCCTGCGCAATGATAATGGACTTGTTCAGCGTTTCCTCAATATTGGTAAAATGGCCGAGACGGTCATTCATATCATTCAGGCGCTCTTCCAATTCCTTTTTTTCGCGGAGGATCAATTCATAATCCTTGATTACCTGATCGAGAAATTCGTTTACTTCGTCTTCATCATACCCCCGGAATCCTTTTGTGAATTCCTTATTGTGTATGTCCAATGGTGTTAATGGCATGACGCCACCTCCCTAATTGAGTATCGTTCTTTATGCAGGCAGGCCGGGCTGTTTTTGTCCCAGGCTTGTTTGCTATGTATTTTATTAATTTAAATTCGACAGGAACAGGCATATTCCTTCATTTGGCATTAAATTTATTTTTGTTTTCCGGCAATAATCCGCCATTTTTCTTTTTTTGTTTTTCCCTCTATGGCAATCAGCCTTGATCTTCCATATCCCCTGGCAGATATCATGTCACCTTCGCATATCTCGAAAGCAGGATTGGCCGCCTCGGCCCAATTGACCTTGACGAGCCCCTGCTGGATGAATAGCTGGGCTTTTTGCCTGGATATATGATGGATGGCGGCAAGAACGGCGTCCAATCTGAGGGAACTGACGGTCATTGTGTCTTCTGTCCATGCCTCCGCCGGTTCAAGTGCTTGTTCCATTGGGATTTCGCTTAAACTCACCGACGCCCTGCCAATCGATTCAACCTGCATTTTCACAAAATCAGCCACCTCGGAGGCGCATAAAAACTGGGCTTTCCCTTCCCCGTTGAGGATATCCCCGAACTTACCCCGTTTCAGCCCGAGTGACATAAGGGTTCCGAGAACCTGGGGATGTTCGATTGTTACGAATTTCGAGGGATAACGGATATCAATCAAGCTGATTTGGAATTCATCCAGGGCGGCTTCGGCATAATCCGGAAGCAAAAGCGCGCGTTTTCGTTCAACATAGTCCGGGCCTCCCCAGAATGCCACCCGGACTTCCCCAGTTTCCCCGATGAGCATTTTTAGGATGTGCTGTTCCCTCGGGTCTAGAAAGTCGGTTAATTTCACTGAATACGAAGATTCCACCTGGCTTTTCCATTGCAGTGCCTGATCGATGAATTCCCTTTCCCCCGGCCTGAAATGCTGGTAAATGTTCATATGTTTACTCCTATATTGCAAGGTCCCTTACGAAAAAAGGACTGGCTGCATATGCCAGCCCGCCTAAAGGCGATGCGCCCACTAATAAAACCAGGTAAACACCCTTTGCAGGCCATGCATCGCAAATTGAAGGACAAGGATGGCGACAATCGGAGAAATGTCAATCATTCCTAGTGGAGGGATAAACCTTCTGAATTGCTCAAGATACGGCTCGCAAATCCTTGCAAGGAACTGGCCGATGGCAGTCCCTCTCGCATTCGGGAACCAGGACATTAATATGTAGATAATTAAAGCCCAAATATATAAATCAATGATTGTTGTCAATAATTTTGCAACTGTTACCATTAACTCTTACCACCTCGAATCCTGGAAATCATGTTCCTGCATAAGCTCCGAGATATTGCCGGAAACCTCGACATTATCCGGGGTGCACAGGAAAATGCTCAAACCAATTTTTTGGATATCCCCGCCAATCGCGTATACTGTCCCGCTAAGGAAGTCAACGATCCGCTTAGCCTGGTCATGGTCAATCCGCTGAAGGTTAACGACAACCGCCCTGCGGTTTTTCAGATGGTCGGCGATTTCCTGCGCTTCGGAATACATTCTAGGCTCAATCAGCACCACTTTAGAATTGGAAGACTTTTGTACACTTTGGAGGCTGACGACATTCTGGGTCCTTGCCGGCTGCTGTTTTTGCGGCGCTCTTGTCTCGGGCTCCTCTACATAGTCCTCTTCTTCATCGTATTGTTCATCAAGAAAAAAGAAATTTTTAAATTTTGATTTAATGCTCATCTTCCTGCACCTCCATATCGTTTTTTCCGACTAGCGCCGTTCCGATCCGGACCATCGTCGCCCCTTCCTCCACGGCAACCTCATAATCGTTCGACATCCCCATGGACAATTCCTCGCACGGGGCATGCGGCAGTTTCATTGACCTTATCTTGTTCCTGAGTTCCCTCAGTTTTCGGAAGCAATCCCTTAGGACGGCTTCATCATCCGTCAGCGGGGCCATGGTCATGAGCCCCGCAATGAGGATGTTTCCGTATTGCTTCACTTCTGAAATAAAATCCAGTGCTTCTTCGGGAGTCAGCCCATGCTTCGACTCCTCCCCGGATACATTGACCTGAACAAGGCACTTTACTTTGCCATCTGCCCGTTTATCAATTTCCTTTGCGAGTGATAGCCTGTCCAATGAATGGATGTAATCAGCCTTCCCGATAATATTCTTTACTTTCCTGGTCTGCAGCGAACCGATAAAATGAAACGCGGCCCTGCCTCCTAAGGCGTCCCACTTACGGAGGAAACCCTCGTCACGGTTCTCACCGATGTCAGCGACCCCAGCATCCACAGCCTCCAAAGCCCTTTCCAGGCTAACATATTTGGTTACGGCGATAATTTTCACATCATCAGGATCCCTGTTGGATATAAGGCATGCATCTGCAATCCTGGCGCGTATTTCTCTAATGTTTTCTGCTACCCCCATTACCTTGAAGAACCCTCCTTCCAGCCTATGAAGCCCAGCATCCTCCCGGTTTTTCCCCTGTCCCTCCGATGGGAATAGAAGTTCCCTTCCCCGCAGGATGAACATAATCCGGTGATGGCGATGTTTCGCGCTGGTATTCCGGCCTCTTCGAGCAGAATTTTGTTCATTGCCCGGAGGTCGAGGGAATATTGCCCAACGCTAATTTGATTATATGGTTTTTTTTCGACATGTTCTAGTCTCTTTTCCGCAAAACCGATTACCCTGTCATCGACTATGTAACAATTTTTGCAGATGGACGGCCCGATTGCCGCGAAAATGCCCGACGGAGAAACTCCTTCCGCTTTCCAGGCTTCGACCATTTTTGGACCTATCCCGTCCACCGTACCCTTCCATCCCGCATGGGCGATCCCCACCAGCCCGCTATCCGGGCTAAAGAAATAAAGCGGAACGCAATCTGCGAAACAGAGCGACAGCAGGATGCCCTTCTCATTTGTATAAAATCCGTCTGTATCCTTGACGGAATCACTGTAGGAGGCTGCTCCCCTTCCTTTTAAATGGGGGCCGGCTTTCACAATATTCGTTCCGTGCGTCTGCTCGGCACCCACAATATCTTCAAGTGCGAAGCCCGCCAAATTGGCGATTGCCTCCCTATTCTTCTTAACGAGGCCAGGATTGTCCCCAACATGGTATCCTGCATTCATGCTTTCGAACTCACCAGAACTTGCCCCTCCACACTTTGTGGTAAAGCCGGCGGAAAGTCCCGGAAAATCCTTCAACCACCCGTCAAGAAATAATACCGATTCGTTTTGGGAAATAAATGGTTCCATGGTTCTCCCCTGTTTTTTTCTCTAGTTTACCACACTGCGCCTAATTCCGACAGGCTAACTTACCCGGCGCTGTTTTCCTGGCCTTCCGGCACTGGTTTTTGGGCGAGCCCTCCAGCCCTTACGAGGATTACATCCTGGCCAATTTTGAGGATATTTGACCAAGGGATGACTGTATCCTCATCCTTGCCGAAAAAACCGAGCACCTTTCCCGTTCCTCCAATTACCACTGCCTGGATTTTTCCAGTAGATAAGTTTATATCTATATCGGTTACGTTGCCAAGTTTTTTTCCATCCGCGACATTAATGACGTCCTTCATTTGAAAATCGGAAATCCTCACCATTTCAATCCACTCCCGTCCTTTGCTATTTAAACTATATGACAGACGGATTGAAAAATTGAGCGCATCGGACAGAAAACTTGGCAGGCTCATCCTGAATACAGCCTTTTTCTTTTTGACATTTATGTTCTGAGTGGGGAAAATGAAAAAGCCGCCTTTGGCAGCTTTAACTTTGGATATTTTTATTCATTTGTTTGATGGCCGCTTTTTCAAGCCTTGACACCTGCGCCTGCGAAATCCCGATTTCATCAGCGACTTCCATCTGCGTTTTTCCCTGGAAAAAACGTTTTCGCAAAATAAGCTTTTCGCGGTCGTTCAGCCTGCGCATCCCTTCCTTAAGAGCGATTTCCTCAATCCAATGCGTATCTTTGTTCCGTTCGTCGCTTAATTGGTCCATAACATAAATCGGATCTCCACCGTCATTGTAAATGGGCTCGAAAAGGGATACGGGATCCTGAATCGCATCAAGGGCAAAGACAATTTCCTCATGGGGAACCTCAAGAACCCGTGCTATTTCTTCTGCAGTTGGCTCCCTTGATGTTTCGCCCATCAGCTTTTCCCTGACCTGCAGCGCCTTATAGGCGATATCCCTTAGCGACCTCGAGACCCTGATGGGATTGTTATCCCGGAGATAGCGCCGGATTTCGCCGATGATCATTGGCACAGCGTAAGTTGAAAACTTTACATTTTGTCCTAAATCGAAGTTATCGATTGATTTCATGAGGCCGATACAGCCAACCTGAAACAGATCGTCAACAAATTCACCGCGATTGTTGAAGCGTTGGATGACACTTAGCACAAGCCGCAGGTTTCCATTGACGAGCTTTTCCCTGGCAGTAAGGTCCCCTGCCTGCATTTCCCGGAAAAGCATGCGCATTTCATCGTTTTTCAATACAGGAAGCTTAGATGTATCAACGCCGCATATTTCAACCTTATTTCGGGTCAATGCCTTTCCCTCCTTGTAGGAGCTGCTGTTCAAAAAACAGTATCTCCTTGGAAAGGAAAAATATGCAGGGGGTCGGACCACGGGATTGAGGCTGCCATGCCAAACCCCTATCCGTCCGCGATTTAATGATGCAAATTTTTTTTTTGCGGATTTGATGGCGGTTATACCATTTTATTGAATTCCTTGCGAAGCCTCTTGATAATCCGCTTTTCAAGCCTAGAAATATATGATTGCGAAATGCCAAGCATATCGGCTACATCTTTCTGGGTCTTTTCTTCGCCATTTGCAAGCCCGAAACGCAGTTCCATAATTTGCTTTTCACGATCCGAAAGCTGGTGGAGCGCTTTGGATAGCAGCTTTCTATCGACATTCGCCTCTAAATCCCTTGTAATAATATCGTCATCTGTCCCGAGCACGTCCGACAAAAGAAGTTCATTTCCATCCCAGTCGATGTTCAAAGGCTCATCGAATGAAACTTCGGAACGGATTTTATTGTTCCTCCGCAAATACATCAGGATTTCATTTTCAATGCATCTGGACGCATATGTCGCAAGCTTGATTTTTTTTTCAGGATTGAATGTGTTGACCGCCTTGATAAGGCCGATCGTTCCAATTGAAATCAAATCCTCGATATTGATCCCTGTGTTTTCAAATTTCCTCGCTATATAAACGACGAGCCGCAGGTTTCTTTCGATGAGGATTGACCGCGCCGTCTTATCTCCCGCGGGGAGCTTTTTCAGAAGAACTTCTTCCTCCTCTTTACTAAGCGGCGGCGGCAGTGCTTCACTTCCTCCTATGTAGTGGACTTCTTCACTTTTCAGGCCCAGCTTAAAAAGCAGCTTGGACCAGTAATAATATAGGCGGAGCCTCCATTTTTTCACGTTTTTTCCTCCTTCTAAAAAAAGTATCAGTGAGTATATTAGTATTAACTTGCCATGCCGGGGCCCCCCGGAGCGCCTGTCAGCATCTTTGGATGGACAATGCACTCAAAGGACCCATCGGATGAAAGCTCCTGAAGCGTAAATGAAACGAGCGCCTTATTGGTGCGGAAGGTTTGTCCGCCCTGCGTTATTTCAACCATGTCCGGTTTGATGGCAAGAACCAGCTTATTTTCTTGTCCAATAACCGAGTAAGGGACAATCCTTATACGGTGTGCCCAGTCGGCATCCAGTAAATTGCCGCCCTGCATGACCGCCTCGGGCTCGGTTGATGCCGCCTGGAGGGCTGGAGGCAATGCCGCAATGCACTTTTTCACGGATGCAAACATGACTGGAAGCCTCGATAACGGGTCATACAGCTGGTTTCCGCTGTCGACTAATCCCGTAAAGCTAAACGATTCCCCGTTTATCGCAATTTGGACTTTGACAAGCTGGGCATACTTGATTTTTGCCATTTCCAAGGCGCCAAGCCTGTTTTTCGAAAAATGCCATGCCAGTGGGAAACCAATCAAAACAAATGCCCAGCTCACAGGATCGCCGAAGCCTGGCGAAATGGATGCGAGGAACGCCCTGGAGGATGCGCCTCCTGTTTGCAGAAAATAGTGGGCCCCAAAGAGCGCCCCCCCGATCAAAAACGTAGAGAGATAGAGGGCGGCAAGCGCTGAGAAGAAAAATTTGACCCCCTTAAAGCCAAAAGATGACAACACCATCAAAACAGAGAACAGCAGCTTGGAAAGAGGATGCCCTGAATAGAATCCAAGAGGAGTGAAGTGGAGCAAAATAATAAGGGAGCCGATGAACCCTCCAGCCGCTATTCTCCACGGAGGGACGGCCCGTTTCAGCATGATTGCCGCCAGGCTTAGGAGGAGGCAGTCAAAGAGCAGATTCAAAGCCCAGATTACATCCAAATAAACAGCCACAAGCTCAATCTCCTCGTCCGGGCTCCTGGTCGTTCAGGATGCCATGTTCTGTTTACGAAAAAGTATATAGTATATTTACATTCAAAGTGTGTCGATTCATGTATGTGAATTGAAGGAACTTTCAACGATTCCCCCCAGTTTTTGCGACTATCCTATCTAAAGCGGCTATGGAAGAAATAAAAAAGCACGCCCCGTTTATGATGGGACGTGCTTTAAGTTAGTATTTTCCTCTGACAGGCCAGCTTACCTTCTTCTGTTTCGGTTGCGAAGGAAGGTTGGGATATCGAGTGTATCTTCCTGGGAAGCTGTTGAAGGCCGTTGCTGCTCCTGTACCGGTTCTTCACGTTTCGGCTCCCTCTTGACCGCGCCGATCGAAGGCTTCGGCTGGCCGAAAGACTGGCGGGCTGACGGCCTTTGCTGAATGGATTCTTCATTGAATCCAGTAGCGATGACCGTAACAAGGATTTCATCTTTCAAATTTTCGTTGATGACAGATCCGAAAATCATGTTTACTTCCTGGTCGGATGCGGAAGCAACTATATCGGCGGCTTCCTGGACTTCATAAAGGCTCAGGTTGGTTCCGCCGGTAATGTTCATCAGGACGCCTTGGGCTCCATCAATGGAAGTTTCAAGAAGCGGGGAACTGATTGCTTTTTTGGCTGCTTCGGCCGCCCGGTTTTCTCCGGCAGCGACTCCGATGCCCATTAGCGCGGAACCTTTATTGGACATGATTGTTTTCACGTCGGCAAAGTCAAGGTTGATCAGCCCCGGGACAGCGATTAGGTCTGAAATGCCCTGCACCCCCTGGCGCAAAACATTATCAGCTTCACGGAATGCTTCAAGCATCGGGGTGCTCTTGTCAACAATCTCAAGGAGGCGGTCATTTGGAATGACGATTAGGGTATCCACGGCTTCCTTCATTCCGGAAATCCCCATTGAGGCCTGGGTCTGCCTCTTTTTCCCTTCAAATGTGAACGGGCGTGTAACAACTCCCACTGTAAGCGCGCCCAGATCACGCGCGATTTGGGCGATGACAGGGGCGGCGCCTGTTCCGGTGCCTCCACCCATTCCGGCTGTAACGAATACCATGTCAGCCCCACGGAGCGCCTCTTCGATTTGTTCCTTGCTTTCTTCGGCTGCCTTTTTGCCGACTTCAGGATTGGCTCCAGCGCCCAGCCCTCTCGTAAGCTTCGCGCCGATTTGCATTTTCACTTCCGCTTTGGAAAGGTTCAGCGCCTGGGCGTCAGTATTGACAGCAATGAATTCGACTCCCTGGACACCATGTTCAATCATACGGTTAACCGCGTTGTTTCCGCCGCCTCCGACGCCAATAACTTTTATGGTAGCTAATTGATCTAAATTTGTATCAAACTCCAACATGACAAATCCTCCTAATTCGTCCATTTTCCTTGTCGCCCTGTCCCCTTATCATTTGGGGCGTATAGCCTGCCACGCATCATTTACAGAAAAAGGGGTTCTGGCAGTAGAAACCCACGATTTCAATCGATTCATCAATCAGCGTCTGAAAAGCCGTTTGCCTATTCAAAAAAGTAGCCAAAAAATTTCTTTACTTTTGTGGTCATCTTTTCTTCCGGCTGTTTTGCCTGTTTTTGCGAAGCCTGTTGCTTTGGCGCCCTGCTTTCCTTTTGTTCCTGGGAATGTGGCACACTCACGGACTGGACGGAATAGTTGTCAAGCCTGCTGTTCCTGCTCGCATATTTGATGAGGCCGACCCCAGCGGTAAATTGGGGCTCCCTGACGCCTATGTAATCAGGAACCGCCCTTCTAACTCGGCTTTGAAAAACTGTCTGGGCGAGTTCCAGTACACCTTCCATATTCGAAACGCCGCCTGTCAGGACATATCCACCTGGAAGGTCGCGTGCACCCATCCTTTTCAGCTCATTCAGGACAAGGTCGAAAATTTCCTCAAGCCTTGCTTCGATGATATCCGATATTTCAAGCTGGGTAAATTGCTGGTGCTGGTCGCTTCCAATGACAGGGACGCTAAAAACTTCATCACCTGATGCCTCCTCGTAAAAGGCATGTCCATATTTAATCTTGATTTTTTCAGCATTTTCCGTTGAGGTTCTCAGGACGATGGAGAGGTCCTTTGTAATATGTTCACCGCCCACAGGTATCACGCTTGTGGCGATCAGGCGGCCCTCATCGAACACTGCGATGGTTGTAGTGCCTCCCCCGATGTCAATAAGGGCTGTGCCGAGGTTTTTCTCGTCGTTCGAGAGGGAATACATTCCGGCGGCAAGAGGCTGGAGTGTGATGTCAAGAATTTCAAGATTCGCCCGTTCAACACACCTTAATACATTATGTAGGATTGTTTTGTAGCCCGTTATGATTGTTCCTTCCATTTCAAGCCTTACACCCATCATATTGATCGGGTCGGTAATTTCGTCCTGTCCATCGACAATGTACTGGTACGGCACCACATCGATGATTTCCCTTTCAGGAGGAATCGAAATAACCTTGGCGGCATCTTCGACACGGTAAATATCCTCACGGGTAATTTCCTTGTTATCACCCGAAACTGCAACAACTCCGTGGCATGGCTGAAGCATGATATGATTCCCGGAAATCCCGACAATGACCTGCCTGATTTCCATACCTATCATTCTCTCGGCCTGTTCGACTGCTTTTTTAATAGAATGAACGGTCTCTTCTATATCGACGATGGCCCCTTTTCTGAGCCCGGCTGATTTCACGTTGCCAACTCCGATAATATTTAACGAGTCATTGACCTTTTCACCAATGATCACTTTTACACTGGATGTACCGATGTCAAGACTTACAAATATCTCATTGTTGTTCATCCTATGGCACCTCCTTCAGCAAATACTGCACTATTTAATAGATTTATCGTTCATAAAAATGTAAATATATTTATATATTATAAAAATATTCGTCAGAACGAAATGATTCCCTTTAAAAAATATCAAATTTTTTCTGTTTTTTCACGCGATGCCAACCATTTTGTCAGGATAATCCGCCTGATCACCGCAATATTCTGGAAAAGCCTGACTCCGAATGCGAAAACGGCGGCTAAATACAAGTCTACACCAAGATGGACTCCCAGGAAAGCTAAACTTGCTGCGAGGATTATATTAAAGAAAAAACCCGATACGAAAACCTTTTCATCGTAAATATTTTGCAGCTGCGCCCTAATTCCGCCAAAAAGGGTATCCAGCGCGGCCAGGACTGCGATTGACAAATAATTTGAATATTCATCGGGTATTGTGATTTCGGTCATAAGCCCGAGAATCACTCCGATAATTAACCCAAGTACTGGAAGCCACATTAGGAACCCCCCCCTTCGTCGGTCTTGGCTGGCTTCATTGTATTCATTCTGATTGGATTACCATACGCCTCTATGTTGACTTCCTGTATCGGATCGGAAACAGTCAGCCGCAGGTTTTCTATGAAGAACTCTTCCATTGACTGGGAAGCCTTCATCCGATTGGAGAGTTTTTCGGCAGCCTGCACATTGTCGACGACTACCTTTATTTCTATCGGAAGCGCCGATAGCCGATGCCCATCTATCCTGGTTTCCGAACTTATTTCCCGGATGACTGTTGAATTGATGATCCGCTGCCCATCGATTGATATTTGTTTTGCCTCGTACATATTCAATTCATTTGTCAGCCTTTTTAAAAGATCGGGGGTGACAGTTGTACTGATTGGGTCTCCAATGAGGACTTCCTCATAAACCGGTTCGATTTTCAGGATAATCCCCGGTCCCGTAACTTTTGTCAAACCTGCCTCGGTTTTTAATTCTTCCAATGTTTCCTGGAGCACCTTTTCCTTTCCGTTTTGCCTCTTTGTTTCATACCCGGCAATTTTGTCCTCGGTCGATCTGATTTCACCCAGGAGTTCAGACTGCAGTTTTTTCTCTTTCAGGATGTCCTGCCGAAGTTGCCAAATATCCCTTGTGTCCCGCTCATCAACAGGTTCTTTTATCGTTTGGAATTGGATTGCGATCATAAAACCGATGATGGCGGCGACGAGCGAAAAGCTGGTAAGATTTTTTTTGTGTTTGTCCACATTTTTCACCTAACCTTCTTCGTGGACATAAGTTGTTAGCTGCCCAAAATCGGATTAAAATTAATAGAATCCTTTTTTTCTAGAGTGAAGATAATGTTGTCATTCACTAGCTGGTCCCGGACGCCGCCAGTCATATTTAATGCTGATTCAAGGACGGCAGGGTCGCCGATAGCCGAAATCACGAATGGGGCCGGATATTGCTTGCCATCGACTGTTATGACTGGGCCATTGCAAACGATATACGATTTAGACGATAGCCTTTGACCATTGATGGCAACCGCTTCCGCCCCGGATACATACAACTCATTCACAACTTTGAAAACATGGTATTCATGGACGAGGTAATTATTAATGTTTTGTTCATCCGGGTTATATTCGCCATCCGCCAGTGAAACCTGGATTCCCGGCCCTTTCACCTTTACCTTGCCAAGGAACATCCTGTATTTTTCAGCCTCCCCTGCGATGGCAGAGTATGCTTCTTCTTCCTTTGAGAGTTCTTTTTCAATCTGAAGGACCTTAGCCTGCTTCTTGTTATATTCCCTCTGGAGTTTCCGATTCGCCTGCTCAAGTAAAATAAGCTGGTTGCGGAGGTCCAATGTCCGCTCGTAATGCCCGCCTGTGACTTGCTTACTTTTATGTTTGTTTTCCACAAGGGTTAAATGGTAGGAAAAGGCCATTATGTAACCAAGGACAAGGCAAACGAGCGATAGAATCACATGTTTACCCCTCACTTTCTTCTTCAAGGCCTTCTTCCCCCTCTTTTTCATATGCTTTGAAATAGGAACCGACTTCCAAATCAATGACTCCTTTGACGTTTGGATCCAGCTGGCTCACGATTGATGGATAATGGGCCATTTTCTCTGCGAAAGTCCTTAAGGATGCACTAACTTCAAACCCGTCATTCATAAACAGCGACACATGGAATTCATCTGTTTTTTGGGGAGTGTAGTGGATTTCAGAAATGGAATTATAAATTTCCTCTGGCAGCGAAAGGAGGGAAGAACACATTTCATCGAGCACTTTACCTTCCTTAAATCCCATTAGGACAGGGACATTTTCCGAAAGGGATTCCTTCTTGTTCCCCGGAAGAACCTTCCCGTTTTCCATTACCGGATAAAACCCCGCATTCTTGGCGAGATAGGCGATACGTCGATGCTCTGTAATCGCAATCTCAATTTTATTCGGAAACACAAGTTTTACACTGGCATTTTTTATTTCTGGGAATTTTTCCAATTGCCCGGCAGCTTTTTCTTTATTGATTTTCCAAATATTCGTCTTGTCTGATATTCCGGTCGCTCTCACAAGCTCCGTGTCTTCGTAAACGGAATTCCCGTTTACCTCTATGGAGCTTACATGGCTTAGCGGGGACTGTATGTAGATGACACCGGCAATCAGAATAAAAAACATAAAAAGCAGAAGGGTCAACCTCCTGTTTGCCTTTTTCCGTCTTTGTTCCTTTAATTTTGGTATTCTATCTTCCAAAGTAAGCACTTTGCCTTTTTGCATACCCGTTCACCCCACGTGATTAGTGAAAAAACTCCCCCGTTTAGGAAGAATAATCGAAAACAACGGCACGATAGTCTCATGCCGCCGTTTTTGGTACAGCTTTTCGCCTAATCCAATGGAAACATTATAGCATACAATTGCAAGCCAGTATGAGGAAATTCCGGTTATTTTCTGCCTATAATTTCGACTTCGGTTTCCATCCTGATTCCATCAAGGGAGAAAATGGTATCCTTGACATGCTGGATGAGGGCAAGCACATCTTCAGCGGTAGCGCTGCCTGTATTGACGATAAAATTACCATGCATTTCAGAAATTTTCGCCCCGCCAATCGAATGGCCCTTAAGGCCGGCGGCTTCAATCAGCCTTCCAGCATAATTCGGAAGCGGATTGCGGAAAATGCTGCCCGCGCAAGGATAATTCCATGGCTGTGTTTCCTTGCGGTAGTCCTTGTTTTTCTGCAGTTCGGCTACAATCGCGTCCCTGTCACCGGTTTTAAGCTGAAAGACCGCTTCCAGGACGATACCTGGCCTTTTTTTCTGAAGGATGGATGACCTGTAGGAGAATTCTAGCTGTTCATTTGAAAGCCACTCCATTTTCCCATCTTCGAACAGGATATGTGCCTTCTTCAAAATTTTGCTGATGTCCGATCCGTGCGCCCCGGCATTCATATAAACCGCTCCACCGACTGAACCCGGTATCCCTCCGGCAAATTCCAAGCCCGTCAGGCCTTTCCTGCTGATCGAGGTGGCAAACGAAACCAGGGACTGACCGCCTCCAACCGTAATTTCCTCACCATTCTGCTCGAGCCGGTCCAATCCGCTTCCGAGTTTGATAACAACCCCTTCAATTCCCCGGTCGGACACGAGCAAATTTGAACCACGGCCAATCGCACGCCAAGGTATGCCGTGCCGCATGACAATTTCCATCGCTTTAAGCAGGTTTTCAATTGACGACGGCTCCACAAAAAGGTCTGCTGGACCGCCAATTTTTATGGTTGTATGCTGGGATAGTGGCTCCGACTCTTTCACTTTGCCAACCCCGGCCATTTCCAATTCTTTTTTCAGACCATCCATAAGATCCCTCCTTCTCTTTTTTACAAACGGAGTTTTTTTCAGTTTATGCAGTGCATAACTAGTGGTTCTTTCCATTTCAGGCAAGTGCGTTTCCTTGCCTCTCTTCTCCTTATGTATCGCTTTTACATTTTGATGGTTTATTGCACTGTTCATCTATATTCAGCGCATGACGATTAAAATTCGGATTCACCCAGAAACAAAAAAGCACCGACTATATTTACCCTCATTCTACTATAATTTAAACGTCGAAACGATGAAAACGGCCATAGAATTCATGCCATTTTTATCCTCGCAAGCTTATAAGAGAAAAAAGAACCCTGCACGGCAGGGCCCTGGTCAATATTTTACATAGCGGCTAATGTTTAAAAGCACTCCGATCGCCATAAGCATAAGGGTCAGCGATGAGCCCCCGTAGCTTAAAAAAGGCAGTGTAATCCCTGTAACAGGCATCAGCCCTGTTACAACTCCTATATTGATCATAACCTGGATGGCGACCATCGAAATGATGCCTACCGCCAGGAAGCTTCCATACAGGTCGGGAGCCCCAAGCGCGATCCTTATCCCGCGCCAGAGAAGCAGGGTAAATAATAGGAGTATAAGCGAACCCCCTATAAACCCCAATTCCTCGGCAAGAATCGCAAATATGAAATCGGTCTGAGGCTCCGGCAGGTAAAAGAATTTCTGGCGGCTCTCGCCGAGCCCCAGCCCAAACAGGCCGCCCGGGCCAATCGCAAATAGCGACTGGATAATCTGGAAACCACTGTCCTGCGGATCCGACCACGGGTCAAGAAATGAGGTTATCCGTTTAATCCTATATGGCGCAGAAATGATCAGACCCGCGAAACCGGCCGCGCCAAGAAGCATCAGCCCCGCAAAATGAAGTATCCTGCCCCCGGCCACGAAAATCATCACCAGACAAGTTCCGACCATCACTGTTCCAGTGCCAAGGTCGGGCTGAAGCATGATTAGCGCAAAGGCGATGAAAACAAGCCCAAGCGAAGGAACGAGGCCTTTCCTGAAAGACGTTATTAATTTTTGCCTCTCCGAGAGATACTTCGCCAAAAAAGCAATCATCGCAAGCTTCATGAATTCGGATGGCTGAATGGAAAAAGCACCGACCCCAATCCAGCTCCTTGACCCATTCCTGACATTCCCGATGCCGGGAACGAGCACGAGCAAAAGAAGGAAAAAGCAGACAATGACAATAACCTTTGCCCAAGTGCGCCATGTAAGATAGTTGATGTTCATGATGAAAAACATGGCCCCTATTCCTACCCCAGCAAATAGGACTTGCCTTTTCGCAAAGAAAAACGAGTCATTGAACTTGAATTCCGCCCATATCGCGCTTGAACTATAGACCATAATGAGCCCGAAAGCGAGCAGCGCGAATGTAACGGCTAACAGGATCATGTCGGGAGAATTCTTTTTTACTGGCACTGCCAAACACCTCTGCCCCATGTATTGGGCCTTCCGGAGAGCCAGGTATACTTACTGAAGCGGCTCAAACGAGGAGACAAGCCCTACTAAAGCTTATGCACCGCTTCAATAAACATGTCGCCCCTGACCTCAAAAGTTTTATATTGGTCCCAGCTCGCACATGCCGGAGACAGAAGGATGATATCGCCAGGCTTAGAGAGCCGGTACGCTTCCGGAACAGCACCCTCAACATTATCGGCGCGGACAATTGATTTTATTCCGGCTTTCCTTGCGGTTTCTTCAAGCTTTTCCGCAGTCTGCCCAAAGGTGACAAGAGCTTTAACATTTTTCATGGAAGGGATGAGCCCGTCAAAACCATTCCCCCGGTCAAGCCCTCCCGCAAGAAGGACTATTGGCGCGTCAAATGCTTCAAGCGCCTTTTGGGTCGCGAGAATATTGGTTGCCTTTGAATCGTTGTAAATTTTTCTTCCATCTTTCTCGGCGACGAACTGAAGCCGATGCCGGACACCCGTAAAGGTTCTCAGCACGGCCTGTATGGCGGTATCGTCCACGCCAGACAGCTTTGCCGAAGCGATTGCCGACAGGATGTTTTCAAGGTTGTGCTCCCCTGGCAGGGCCACATCCTCGCGATGGATGATTTTCTCTCCTTCAAAGCAAAGCCATCCGCCGCTAACGTATGCCCCCGTTCCAAGTTCTTTTGTGGCCGAAAAAGGCACAAGAGTTGCCTTCGAGGCCCTTGCTATTTCCAAAGTTTCATCCTGGTCGGCATTATAAACAAAATAATCGCCAATTCCCTGGTTCTTTGTGATGTTCGCTTTTGCCCCATAATATTCGGACCTTGTGCCATGGTAATCAAGGTGTGCGTCATAAAGATTTGTGAGTACAGCGATTTTTGGCCTGAAACGGTCGATGCCCATCAGCTGGAAGGATGAAAGTTCAATAACAATCGTATTATCCTCTCTTGCTTCCTGGGCGACACCTGAAGCGACCGTACCGATGTTTCCTGCGATGAGAGGCTGTTTTTCACCTTCTCTCAACATTTCAAAAATCAGGGTTGTCGTTGTTGTTTTTCCATTTGTCCCGGTAATCCCGATAAATGGGGCTTCGGATATCTCCCAGGCAAGTTCGACCTCGGTAATGACAGGTATCCCCTTTTCAAAAGCCCGTTTTACCATGAGGTTTGTGTAGGGGATGCCGGGATTTTTGACAACGAGTTCAAAGCCTTCTTCCATCAGTTCAACCGGATGGCTCCCTGTAATCACGGTGATTCCCTGTTCTAGAAGACCCTGGGCCTCCATATTTTCGGAGAGGGGCTTGAAATCATTCACAGTGACGAATGCCCCTAGCTTATGAAGGAGCGCGGCGGCGGTGACCCCACTTTTCGCAAGGCCGAGTACAAGTATTTTCCTATGCTGGTACGTATCAATTTTCTTCACTTACATCCACACCCCGATATAAATTCCAAGTATCGCAAAAAGGAGGCCCACTGTCCAAAAGGTCATGACTACGCGCCATTCCGACCATCCAGATAGTTCATAATGATGATGGAGCGGGCTCATTTTGAAAATCCGCCTGCCGGTTGTTTTAAAGGAAATCACTTGCAGTATGACCGAAAGCGTTTCAATGACGAATACGCCTCCAATCACAAGAAGCAGCAATTCCTGGCCAGTCAGGATTGATAGCGCGGCGATAGCCCCTCCAAGCGCAAGTGATCCCGTATCCCCCATAAATACCTTGGCGGGGTGGGCGTTAAATACGAGGAAACCCAAAACCGCGCCAACGACAGCGACGCTGAAAATCGACAGTTCGAATTGAGACTGGCTCCAGGCAAGCACGGCATATCCCCCAAAAGCGATCGCCGCCGTTCCCGACACAAGCCCGTCTAGCCCATCCGTCAAATTGACGGCATTCGAAAAGCCAACAAGCCAAAAAATGACAAAAACTAGATAAAACCACCCCAGGTCGATGGAATAATCGGTGAAAGGCAGTCCCAATTCGGATGGCATTTCGTTCCTTCTGTAAAGAAGATAGAAAATGACAGAAATAATAATCTGCCCCAATAATTTCTGCTTGGATGTAAGGCCTAGATTTCTCTTCATCGCCACTTTTATAAAGTCATCAAGGAAGCCAAGCAGACCGAATCCAGCGGTTACAATGATCAGCATGTATGTCCTTGATGTCGGCCCCGCGAACTTGCTTGCCATAACGAGCGAGGTAATGATTATCGATAGCAGAATCATTATACCGCCCATTGTTGGGGTCCCTGATTTCTTCTGGTGCGATTTTGGCCCCTCTTCCCGGATGCTTTGCCCAAACTTAAGCCTTCTAAGAAAGGGAATAAAGATCGGGGAAAGCAGGACGGTTATTAAAAAGCCCATCATTATCGTGAAAAAAATAACTTGTTCAAGCATGAAGCTGCCTCCTTACAGGAACAGCGGCGCACATGAAGCCCGCGGCCACAGCACTATCATATGAAGCTTTAAAATTTGGGAGAAGGCCCTTATGAAAAAAAACAATTTGTCCACTACTCATATCAATACATTAGTCTCCATTAAAAAGTTTAGTTAGATTTTTTATTGCCTTTTGCCAAGCGGCTGACCGCTTCCTTTGCACAAACCCGGTCGTCGAAATCATACCGGACACCTTTTATTTCCTGGTATGTTTCATGCCCTTTACCAGCTATAAGTATGACATCCCCGGCTTTGGCAGAACCGACCGCGAACTCAATCGCATCCTTTCTGTCCGGGATGACCTTGTAGTACCTGCCTTTTACGCCTTCCTCCATATCGCGGAGGATGGCATCGGGGACTTCACTCCTTGGGTTGTCTGAAGTGAAAACCGGGTGTGTGGCGTAATCACAGGCTATACGGGCCATCAGAGGGCGCTTCGCCTTATCCCTGTCGCCACCGCAGCCAGCCAATACATAAACATCCTTTTTCGCGAATTCACGGATTGTCTTAAGGACATTTTCCAGGCTGTCCGGGGTATGCGCATAATCTACAATAATTGTGAAGTCCTGTCCCGCATCGACAGTCTCGAACCTCCCTGCCACTCCCTCGATCCGCTCAAGTGATGAAATTGCAAGTTCTGGCTTTATCCCGGAAGCAACTGCGGCTCCAATCGCGGCAAGGGCGTTATAAACGTTGAATTTGCCGACTTGTTTCATTGAAACAGGATAGTTTTTTCCGGAAATTTCAAGTGTAAATGTTGTGCCCTGTGGGGAAAGGCTGATGTTTTTGGCCATGATATCAGCCTTTTCATCAATCCCATATGTAAGTATCAATGCCGCGGTTACACGAATAAACTCTTCGGTGGCAGGATCATCTGCATTTAAAACAGCAAATTTTGGCGAGGCATCGGAATAGGCGTTTCCCAATTGGGAAAACAAAAGGCTCTTTGCCTGCCGGTATCTGTCCATCGTCTTGTGGTAATCGAGATGGTCCTGCGTCAGGTTCGTAAAAACAGCGACATTGAAATCAGTTCCATGGACCCTGCCATAGTCGAGCGCGTGTGAGGAAACCTCCATAACGGCGTGGGTAACTCCCTCATCGGCCATTAACTTGAACGTCCTCTGCAACGTCAGGCTTTCCGGGGTTGTATTTTTCACCTCATATTTCTTGTCGCCGACCTTTGTATACATTGTACCTATAAGCCCTGTTTTATTGCCTGCGTCCGCAAAAATCCGCTCTATCAAATGGCTTGTTGTTGTTTTTCCGTTCGTCCCGGTTATCCCCGTTAAATGGATACCATGGCTCGGATGTCCGTAAAAGGCATCCGCAAGAATCGCTTTGGCCCTAGACGTATCACGCACAATATATACAGGTACGGGAACATCAAGCTCTTTTTGGGCAACGATGGCCGCCGCGCCATTTTTTACAGCCTCCGCTGCCAAATCATGGCCATCAACGGACAAGCCTTTAATGCATATAAACAAGCTGCCTGCCTGGACTTTGCTGTGGTTGTCCTCCACTGACATTATTTCCGGATTTCCATCCGGCATAGGGCTGGGCTGATGCAAATGAAATAATAGCTCATGCAGTTTCATTATTTTCAATTCCTCTCATGCTTAACAATCGATACCTATTTTACATGATATACATGCATTTAGCCATTAATCCATAATGTTTTCCATGGATGTTCCCGCAAACGATTGGCATATGCTGGGGGGACAGGAAGAAGGCGGTGGAATAAATTCCATCGCCTTCCAGACTTCACTTTCCTTTGCCGAAATAAAGGATGATCGATGATCCTTCCTTAACCCGGGTTCCAGGTTGCGGCAGCTGTTTTACCACAGTATCGCCTTCCCCTTTTGCCTCGATTTTCAGGTTTTCCATCTGTTCGGCGAGCTCTTTTTTTGTAAGCCCCTCCAAGTTTGGCATTGAGATCATCGGAACATCCTGCCACGTCATTTTCTTTTCGATTTGGTCCTTTCTCGGTTCAACTCCCAGAGCGAGCAAGGAATCCTTCATGATATTCCCTACGATCGGTGCTGAGACAACGCCTCCAAACTGGACGGTCCCTTTTGGATTATCCACGGCAACATATACGACCAGCTGAGGATCATCTGCCGGCGCGAAACCAATGAATGAAACAATATGGTTATTTTCAAGGTAACGGCCGCCCTGCGCTTTTTGCGCCGTCCCGGTCTTTCCGCCAACCCGATAGGAATCGATGAATGCTTTGCCTCCGGTCCCCTGGGCAACAACACTTTCCAGCGCATGCCTGATTTGTTTCGATGTTTCTTCTGAGATGACCCGCCTTTTCAATTTCGGGGAATTTTTCATGACTACTTGTTTCGTTGCGGGATCAATTAATTCCTTCGCGATATATGGAGTGTACAGGTATCCTCCATTCACGGCAGCTGCGACCGCGGTTACCTGCTGGATCGGCGTTACAGAAACCCCTTGCCCGAAAGCTGTCGTTGCCAGTTCGACCGGGCCAACACGATTCATATTAAATAAAATTCCGGTACCTTCTCCCTGGAGGTCAATTCCCGTCTTCTGGCCGAAGCCAAACCCTTTTACATAACTGAATAGCTTTTCCTTCCCCAGCCTTTCGCCAAGCTCGACAAAGCCGGGGTTGCAGGAATTTTGGACAACCTCTAGGAACGACTGGCTTCCATGCCCGCCGCGCTTCCAGCATTTAAGCCTCGCCCCGGCGACTTGCACGCTTCCCGAATCATGGAAATGATCTTTTTCCAGATTCACCTTACCTTCCTCAAGGGCGGCGGCAAGGGTGATGATCTTAAAAGTCGATCCTGGCTCGTATGTGCTCCAGACAGGGAGGTTCCTGTTGTATACTTCCTGCGGGACTTTCCTGAAATTTGCCGGGTCGAAATTCGGCCTGCTCGACATCGCCAGGATTTCGCCGTTATTTGGATTCATGGCAATCGCGATAAGTCCGTCGGGATTATATGTTTTTTGGGCGATTTCCATCTCCCGTTCGACGATTGTCTGTATTTTCGTGTCAATCGTAAGCTTTAAATCCAGCCCGTCTACCGGGGCTTGGTAATCATCGGCCATATCATCCATCCGCCTGCCTTTTGCATCGGCATAAAATTGGACAGACCCTTTTTGGCCGCTTAGTTCCTTATCATAGAACAATTCAAGGCCCATGAGCCCCTGGTTGTCAATTCCCGCGAAGCCAAGGACATGGGATAGATAGCTTCCAAAAGGATAGTGGCGCTTCGAGTCATCGCCGATATAAATTCCTTTTAGGCCTAGCGAACGTATTTCCTTTGCCTTTTCGTGAGAAATTTTGCGGCCTGAAGGCAGCCTTATGATAGATTCAGTCTCCGTTAGGCTTTTTAACGTTTTTTCCTTCGAAGTATTTAAGACGGCCGCCAGCTTTTCCGCGGCAACTTCGGGATCTACAATTTGCCTGGGAACAATCCAGACCGTTGGGGAACTGATGTTGGTCGCCAGCGGAACACCATTGCGGTCAATAATTTCCCCCCTTTCAGGGGCGAACGGAATGTTCCTGCTCCACGAATCCTTCGCCTTGCCTGTCAGCATATCGCCTAGGTAAAACTGGACGTAGCCAAGCCTGACATCAATAATAAAGAAAATCAGAATGCCCGTGAACAGGGCTGCCATAAGGCGCTTTCTTACAGTAACATTTGAAACCCGCATAATTGCTCCCCCTTCTTCGCGCGCCATTCCGGATAAACGCTTGGCGTTTCCCTTTTAAGGGACATGCCTGTCGGTTCATTTTTATGCGGGCATCCAACAAAATAGAACGCCGGCGGAATTGCCGCCGGCGTTCCAATTGCGAGAGTATTCGTTAACTGGCAGTGTATCACTTTACTCCTTAATTTCAGGGTTCTCCTCTACCTTATCGTCCCTATTCAAGCTGTCAAGAGGCGTTTCCAATTCGACCGTGAGATGGTCGCCGCTTTTTATAGGCGTACCCTTTGTAACGCTTTGCTTCACGACATACCCTGAGCCTTTGAAGTTCAGGTTAAGCCCGGCAAGGTTCGCGGCCTTCAGGGCATCCCGCAAAGACCATCCGGTCAAATCCGGCATAATCGCATCGCCAGCAGTTCGAAGGATTACTTTTTCGCCTTCCATCACAGTTTCACCCGGGGCGGGAATCTGGCCGGAGACAGTCCCTCCCTTGCCCATGGTAACCGTGTCAAATCCTTTTTCCTTCAGCGCTTTCCCCGCTTCGGCGGAAGGCTTGCCGACAAGGTCGGGAAGCGCTTCTGTTTTTGCGACAACGAGGCTTGAAGGCTTTATATTCATATACTGCAGACTGTTTTTCATGACCGGGTTAAAGACCATCGAAACAGGAAGCGAGCCTTTGAAATAGCTGTCGATATCAGGCTGCTGAACGGCCACATAGACAATCAGCTTCGGATCATCCGCTGGCGCCATACCAAGAAAGGAAAAAATATAATCCCCCGGACCGTTTAAATATCCACCGCCCTGGGACATTTCCGCTGTCCCTGTTTTTCCCGCGACACTGTAACCTTCAAGATTATACCGGTTATGCCCCGTTCCTTTTGGTGATGTGATAACCGTTTCAAGGATATCCCTGACTTTTTTCGCGGCTTCCGGGGTAATCGGCTCTGCTACGACTTCAGGTTTTGTTTCCTCTATTATTTCTCCTGTATCATGGTCGACGATCTTCTTGATGACGTGCGGCTTCATCATTTTTCCGTTGTTCGCGATGGCGGTCGCCGCCTGGATTTGCTGGATGGCGGTGATTGCCGTCCCCTGGCCGAACGAAGTTGTGATCTTTTCGATTGGCCAGTCATAGCGAAGCTGGCTCGTCGCCTCATCAGGAAGATCGATACCCGTCGGCCTGTCGAGCCCGAACCTTGTTAAATACTCCCGGAACTTTTCAAATCCCAACTTTTCTTTGGCGATTTTGGCAAAGGCCACGTTCGATGAACGCTGGACGCCTTCAAGGTAGGTGATTGTTCCCCATCCTCTACCATTATGGTCCTTGATCGCCTTATCACGCTCAGTAACTCTGTAAGACCCGGATTTGTACTTTTCTTCCGGATTAAATTCTCCTTCATTTACCGCGGCGGCTAATGTAAAGATTTTCATTGTGGAACCTGGCTCAAACGGATATTCGATTGCTTCATTATGCCAGCTTTTTTCAATTCCATCCCTTGTTTTTGGGTGGAACGTTGGCCTTTGGCCCATCGCCAGTATTTCTCCTGTTTTCGGATTGGCGACAATTGCAATGATTTTTTTCGGATTATATTCCTCGACCGTCTTATTTAATGCATCCTCAAGGAATGTCTGGATTTTTTTGTCCAGAGTCAAATAAATATCATTGCCATTTTGAGCGGGCGTGACAAGCTCCTTCCCGGAGGGCAGTAAATATCCCCATAGGTCGCTCTCGTAATCGATACTACCATTCTCGCCCTTTAAAGATTTATCCATCGATTTTTCTATGCCAAGTTTCCCAATAGTCTTTGACGACCCGTTGTTTCCTTCCTTTTTTTCAACGAAACCAACAACATGGGAGGCAAAAACACCGTTCGGATAAAAGCGCTTTGATTCCTTTTTAAATGTAATTCCAGGCAGCTTTTCGGCTTCAATTTTTTTCTTTGCCTGAAAGGATATATCTTTTCCGGCTTTGCCAAACTCCACTTGGAATAATTTTGGGTTATCTTTTTTCTTCAAGAGGATCCTGAGGATTTCGCTTTCACTTAAATCGATATATTTTGCCAGTGTGGCGGCGGTTTTTTCGGGATCCACGACATGCTTCGGATTTTCAGGGTTTGTGGTCATTTTCTTATCAAGGATGGCAACAAGGCTATAGGAGGCGGTGTCTTCTGCGATGACTTCACCACTCCTGTCCATGATGGTGCCTCTCGCCGCCTCAATCGTGCCATGCCTCATATGTTTTTGTTCCGCCCGAGCCGCAAGAGGCTGGCCGGCTGCTTCCCCTGTTATGCCAATAACAAAAAAACGGTATAGGATGGCAAAAAAGAGCAGGCTGAATAGAAAAAACAATCCAACTGCTCCCCTGTTAATATTCGGTTGTTTTTTCACCATTTTTATTGCACGACCTTGACATTATTTTCGTTCAGCATCAAGCCAAGTTCCCTTGCTTTTGCCATAATCCGGTCGTAGTTGCTAAGTTCTTTCACCTGGATTTTCAGGTCTCCGTTCGCTTTTTCCTGTTCCTTGACAAATGCTTTCATTTCCTGGATATCCTTGTTCACTGTATAGATTTCAGATTGAGCTGAGACAATTTGGACCGCCCCGAAGAATAGCAGGGCTGCAAATATAGCCCAAATCAGTTTTTCACCTGGCGTAACCTGATGCCTTAACGCTTTTCTCCTTTCAGGCTGGACTACCTGCTGCCTTTGCTGGCTCTGCTGTTCCTGAAGCTTTCTTGCTAAACTGCTCATTCTTTCCCCTCCTGATTTTCTGCTTTATTATCTCGTCTCTGATTTTGGCATTTTAAAGTTTCTCCGCAATGCGCAGTTTTGCCGACCGTGCGCGGTTGTTTTCTTCAAGTTCCCTGTCTGAAGGAAGGATTGGTTTCCTGTTCACGAGTTTTAAGACGGGTTTGAATTCGTCTGGTATGACTGGCAGCCCCGGAGGTAGCGGCGGCGTTTCGGAAGCTTGCTTGAAGGCCGCTTTACAAATCCTGTCTTCTAGGGAATGGAACGTAATGACGGAAATCCTCCCGCCTGGGTTCAGCAAATTGATTGCCTGTTTTAGGGAATTTTCAAAAACGCCCAGTTCATCGTTCACCGCAATCCTGATCGCCTGGAAAATCCTTTTCGCAGGATGTCCACCTTTTCTCCTTGCGGGAGCGGGTATGGCATCCTTGATTAGTTCAACAAGCTCGAATGTTGTTTCAATCGGTTTTTTTTCCCTTGCAGCTTCGATTTTACGGGCAATCTGCTTGGAGAATTTCTCTTCCCCATAGCGGAAAAAAATCCTCACCAAGTCATTATAATCCCAGCCATTCACCACATCATAAGCCGATATGTCCGCGCTTTGGTCCATCCTCATATCTAGCGGCGCGTCATGGTGATAGCTGAACCCCCGCTCAGGTGTGTCGAGCTGCGGAGAAGATACTCCCAAATCATATAGGATTCCGTCGACCTTATGTATCCCGATTTCTTCGAGGCCGCTCTCAAGATGCAGGAAGTTGCTTTGAATCAAAGTAAGCTTGCCGGCAAAGGGCGCAAGCTTTTCCCTTGCATTTTTGATTGCTGTCTCGTCCTGGTCAAATGCAACCAGCCTGCCATTTTCTCCAAGCCTCCGGATAATTTCCATGCTGTGGCCCGCACCTCCCAATGTGCAGTCCACATAGATGCCATCCGGTTTAATATTTAGTCCTTCAACTGCTTCATCCAGTAAAACGGTAGTATGTTGAAACATAGCTAGCCACCCTTCCAATCGAACGATATTCAAGGAAACTATTCGGAAAAAATAATTCCCTTATATATCGAAGCCAATCATATTTTCTGCAATTTCAGCAAAAGAATCCTCGGATTCCTGGAAGTATTCTTCCCAAATCTGCTTGCTCCAAATTTCAATTCGATTGGAAACCCCTAAGATTACACATTCTTTTTGTAAATTTGCATAGTCAAGCAATGGAGCCGGAATGTTGATTCTGCCCTGCTTATCAATTTCGCTTTCAGTTGCCCCGGAAAAGAAAAACCGCGTAAAAGCACGGGCATCCTTCTTTGTGAGGGGAAGCGCTTTAAGCTTCTCTTCAATGAGGCTCCATTCGGTTAGCGGGTATCCAAAAAGGCATCGATCCAGCCCCCGGGTGATGATGAACATTTCCCCAAGGCTGTCCCTTAGTTTAGAAGGCACTATCAGGCGGCCTTTATTATCAATGTTATGATGATATTCGCCCATGAACATGCCATTACCCCCACTTTCTAATTAAAATGTACCACAATCCACCACTTTCCTCCACACTTTTTTTCTTTTCCCCCAAAATGTTTCCTTAAAAGCCTGAAACAAGATGGTTGAAAAAATGCAAAAAAAAAGCCCTCCATAAGGAGAGCTAAAAACAAGCTTGCAGGAGCACGAGGCTGCCATCATTTAGGGCGCGGCACCCGCGGGGGGCAATGCCTCCTATAGCCGGACCACTTTATGTTTTCCATCAAATTGATAATCTAGGGCGGCAAGCCTTGAAACAAAATCCGGGCCGTATTTATTCAGGTAGTAAACGATGTTCCATACCCGTTCCTGCGGGCTGCCATCCGGGCGAAGGGCAAGGTTGATACGCGCGAATTTATCGAGGACTGCCTTATGCTTCAATCGGAGAGCTTCTTCAAGCTTTTTTTCCAAAAAAGCGACCTGGGAGAGGATGATTGATTCATTTTTTTTCATAATCGGAAGAAGGGACGGAACGGAAGCTGCCGCCTTTTCGACAAGCGCTTCATATTGCCTGACTATTGCATCCCTCGCCTTCTCGAACGCCTCGTCTAATTCTTCATCCTTTATGGAAGACAGGAACTTCTCTTCGTCCGCGCCTGTGCCATGGATAAGGGCATCGGCGATATCCAGGCCTAATTCCTGGATGTCATCTTCTACCGCGCGTTCAAGAAGAGTAATATTAAGCCTCGGAACGATTGGAGGCATTTTCATTGAGAAGTGTTCGAACACCTGTTTCAATTCAGCCCAGTACGCGATTTCGCCTGGCCCTCCTATAAAGGCGAGGACTGGAAATAGCCATTCCTGCATCAACGGTCTCGTCACGACATTGTTGCTTAACAAAAACGGTTTTTCCCTAGCAATTAGCAGCAATTCATCTTTCGAAAAAACCACCGATCCGCTTTTACCGGTAAACCGTTCAGCCTCAGGATCAAATTCAAGAAGGATCCTTTCTTCAAGTGTTGGGTCGTAATAAAACAGGTTCGCTGAATTTTCCGACGCCTCGATTGTATTGGTAAATCCCTGTTTTCTAATCGCCTCCTGCTGGCGAAGGAGTGCTCCGGAGATTTCAGCATGGCTATTTATAATCGCCTCGAATCTGCTGCTCTCGATTTGGCGTAGCTCCTTATTTCCCGAGTCCACAATCAGCAGTCCGGTATCTTTGAAAAGATGAAGGACCAGCGCGGCGAAAAAATCGCTGTAGGAAGAAAACGCCTCGAGGGAACGTTCAATAAATCCGGCCAATTCCTTTGTATGTCCCGTCTCACCGAAATGGGCAAAAATTTTGGAAACCCACTCCCCGCAAAGCCCACGGTCAATTTCAATATCGGAAACCATTTTTTTCCCGGTTGTTTTTTGGGGGAAAATCCACTTTTCAGCGGAATTTCCAGAGGGGACATAAATATGGTTGACCTCATGGTAATCATGGTCCTCGCCGGCAATCCAGAAAACCGGCACGACCGGGACTCCGAGCCTTTCCTCTTCAAGCATTGCGAGCCGGATGATCGATATAACTTTATGTATCGTATAAAGAGGGCCAGTCAATATCCCGGCCTGCTGCCCCCCAATAACAACCGCACTATCGGGCCGTTTTAATTTTTCTATGGTTTCATGGGTTTGCGCGCTTATCCCGAACCTGGACATGTACGATTCAATATGCGCGGCAATCTTCTCCCTTGGGAAATCCCTTGATGCCAAATCATCCAGCCTTTCCCTATCAACTCCGGGCGTGTTATATGTATAATGAAAAAACGGCCTCACCGCATCCGACTGCTCCAGGTATTCTGAAGCAAATCGATTCACAGCCGGCAGTGAGAGATCTGAAATCTCCATACAGTACTTCCTTTCTGATTTAACGATAGTCATACCATATGAGTATAGCATTTACACCGCGCCAGGAAAAAAACTTTGCCTGTTTTTTTTCTGGATTCTAGGAAGCCTGGACGGCAATGATTGCCCGTTCCACAAGGCCGAATAAAATCAATCCGACATAAGCTGTAAAAAAAAGCAAGAAAGTAAACCGCCAGAACCCTTTGAATACTTTGCGCCAAACGACTTCCCCTTTTGTTTTCCATTGGAAAACAGCCGCAGCCATCCCCACCGACAATAGGACAACAAAAATGAGCCAAAGAAACGAGACTTTCCAGATTGTCAGGATCAGAAAATGGACAGATATGACCAAAAGAAACGTCGTGGCGTCAAGCGCAAGCCCAACCGAACGGCGATGGCTGCCTAAGAGAGGTTTGCATATCGCAAATACAAGTACATATCCCAGCAACGGGAGAAAAATGAACAATGCGAAAATGGATGACAAAATTGTGCTCAACAGCTTTCCCTCCCGTTCGAGTCCTTTCCTTTTATCATTTCATAAAACGCCCTCAAAAGAGGGGCAGCCATTTCCCTGTCATCCGCCTCATCAAGGAGGTAGCCGAGGATTGCGTCAACTTCCGTCGGCCTTCCAGCATCAAGGTCCTTCAGCATCGATGACCGGTTTTCGGAAGTATTGCGGCAAATCCTCTTTACATTCGCAAGCCTATCTTGCGGATCCTTAAAACCCAATATTGCGGCAGCCTCTTCAAAGACTTTTTCGAGAAGCTTTTCATAGCGCGGGTTCTCAACGAGCTCCCCATTCCTCACTCCAAGTATTGCGGTTAAAGGATTAATGACGGCGTTGGCCGCGAGCTTGCCAGCAAGCATTTCATAGAAATCCGGTTCCAGTTTCATTGGGAATGTATCGGACAACAACGATGCAACCTTTTCAAGCAGGTCGGGGCTTCCTCTGAATACAGCGACCCTGGTGAGGCCGGCGCCATTATGGCTCACAGTGTCAGGGGTTTCCCTCAAGGCTCCATGTTCTACCGAGCCTACATAAATCGCTTCCACATTCAATTGTTCGAGCAGCCTCAAATGCCCCATCCCATTTTGCAGAAAAAGCAGAGCTCCTTTAGCAGGAAGGTGGGAGAGGACCGATTCAAGCTGATATTGCTTTACCGCGATGATTGTCAAATCGTTGTCCATTGGACCGGTCCCCAGGGCTTTTGCCCGAACATTAGCCGTCAAAGGTCCAGCCCCTTTAACTAGCCTCACGCCGTTTCTGTTAATTCGTTCCGCCTGGCCAATCGTCCTCGTATATACAGTCACATCGAATAGGCCGTTCATGTAAGCGGCGAAAAGCAAACCTATCGAACCTGCCCCGACAATTCCTATTTTCATCGTAAAATCAACCCGCCTTCTCTTTGCCTACATTTTACCAAATTACAGGACCTTTGTACCGAAAATTAGTTATTTAGCGCACTTTCCTAGTTTTTCGTGGATTTAAAAAAATAAAGGGCTTCCCTTGGGGAAAAGCCCTTTTGCCGTTTATACCGGGTAGACCGGATGCTTCCTTGTACTGAAATTCAATTCCTTCGTTTCATAGTAGCCGAACCGTTTGATCAATACATCGCGCAATTCCGAAGGCGCGACG
The DNA here is from genome assembly GCF_003362805.1 of Neobacillus piezotolerans. Lineage (GTDB taxonomy): Bacteria > Bacillota > Bacilli > Bacillales > Cytobacillaceae > Bacillus_D > Bacillus_D piezotolerans. Next base: position 551,976 of record NZ_QNQT01000001.1, on the reverse strand, counting down.
ATTTCATCGACGATCAATTCGGAAGCCAATTTATAAATATCGATGGATTCCCTGTACTCCTGATGTTTAGCCTGGACGAATGCCATCTTTTCCTTCGGGTCTTCGATTTCATTGATTTTATTTGAGTAAACAGCGTTTACCGCGGCTTCCGGCCCCATTACGGCGATTTGGGCCGTAGGCAGGGCGATGCATACATCTGGTTCGAACGCGGGGCCGGCCATCGCGTACAATCCCGCTCCATAGGCCTTCCTGACAATTACCGAAATTTTCGGCACTGTCGCGGAGCTCATCGCCGCAATCAGCTTTGCTCCGTGGCGGATAATTCCTGCCCTTTCCACCTTGGTCCCTATCATGAAGCCCGGAACATCCGCCAGGAAAAGCAACGGGATGTGGAAAGCGTCGCAAAGCTGGATGAACTTCGCCCCTTTATCAGCTGAATCGACAAACAGCACTCCGCCTTTTACCTTTGGCTGGTTCGCGATGATGCCAACTGTCTTCCCGCCAATTCGCGCAAGCCCGGTAATCAGTTCCGGCGCGAAAAGTTTCTTAATCTCATAGAAGCTGCCCTCGTCAATCAGGGTGTGAATTCCTTCATACATATCAAAAGGGGCATTTTGATTTTCCGGGATGATCGCTTCAAGTTCACGACCTGGAGCCGGCGGCTGAGAAGAAATGGCTTTCGGCATTTCACGGAAGTTCGCAGGGAAATACGCAAGGTAATTTTTCGCGGAATCGATCGCTTCTTCCTCCGAGGAAGCGAGGACGTCCCCGCAGCCTGAAATCGAGCAGTGCATTCTGGCTCCGCCCATTTCCTCGAGTGTGACTTTTTCCCCGATTACCTTTTCCGCCATCCTCGGGGAGCCCAGGTACATTGACGCATTCCCGTCGACCATAATCACAATGTCGCAAAAAGCCGGTATGTATGCTCCGCCAGCAGCGGAAGGGCCGAACAGGATGCAGATTTGCGGAATCATGCCCGAAAGCTTGACTTGATTATAAAAAATCCTGCCAGCGCCCCTGCGGTTCGGGAACATGTCCAGCTGGTCCGTAATCCTGGCTCCCGCGGAATCCACGAGGTAAAGAAGAGGTACTTTCAGCTTTTCGGCGGTTTCCTGGATCCTGATGATCTTTTCCACCGTCCTTGCACCCCAGGACCCCGCTTTTACGGTCGAATCGTTCGCCATCACACAAACAGTCTGGCCGCCCACTTTTCCTATGGCGGTTACCACCCCGTCTGCAGGAAGGCCTTCTGTGGTGTTATTGGCAAATTTGCCATCTTCCTCGTATTCCCCATTGTCGAAAAGCAATGCAAGCCGGTCCCTTGCGAAAAGCTTCCCCTGCTCTTTCAGCTTTTCATGGTATTTTTGGTGCCCTCCTGCTTCGGCGGCCTTCCTTTTGTCGGTTAATTTCTGCTGGATTGCACTTGTTCCTGTCATAAGCTCCTCCTTATTCCAAAGTGGCCAGGATATCGCCTTCATTTACGAAGTCTCCAATTGCCACCCTTAAGTCTGCTATTTTTCCACTGGCAGTGCTTTCTACGGGAATTTCCATTTTCATTGATTCCAGGATGAGGATGGTTTGCCCCTCGGCAACGTCATCACCTGCTGACACCAAAATATTGAATACTGTTCCTGCCATAGAAGATACTATTTCCTTCATGCGTTTTTCCTCCATCATTTTATTATTTTTCCAGCGTGGCGCTTTCTCTTTAAACCGGTTAGCGGTTGTTCAGGAATGCGGTGGTATAATTTCCTTCCGCGAAATCCCGGTTCTCAAGGATTTCCCTGAAGAGCGGCGCATTCGTTTTGATGCCCGTCAATCGCATTTCTTCAAAGAATTTTTTCGACCGCGCCAGGGCTTCTTCCCTGCTCTTTCCTGAAAAGATGCATTTTGCGATCATCGGGTCGTAATAAGGGGTGACTGTATCCCCTTCCATATATCCAGAGTCAATCCGCATTCCTACTCCTTCCAAAAAAGAAAACACCTCGATTTTCCCTGGGGAAGGTAGGAATTTCACAGGGTCTTCGGCATACAGTCGAAATTCGATCGCATGGCCCGAGGCGGTTATTTCGCTTTGCTTTGCCGGGAGAGTTTCACCGCGGGCGGCGCGAATCTGCCATTCCACCAGATCCAGGCAGGTAAGCGCTTCGGTTACTGGATGCTCAACCTGGAGCCGGGTATTCATTTCAAGGAAGTAGAAATTCTCCTCCTCATCAAATATGAACTCGATTGTTCCCGCATTCGTGTAGTTGACTGCTTTCGCAGCTTTGATAGCGGTTTCAAAAAGTTTTTGCCTCGACCCTTCCGACAGAAATGGAGATGGGGATTCCTCCACTACCTTTTGGTTCCTCCTTTGAATCGAGCAATCCCGCTCGAAAAGATGGACGACGTTTCCATGGCAGTCCCCAAAAACCTGCACCTCAATGTGCCGGGCATTTTGAATGAATTTTTCAAGAAAGACGCCGTCCGACCCGAAATAGGCCTTAGCCCTCGACTTAACGGACGAAAAAGACTTCTCCAGTTCTTCCTTTGTCGAGCATTTCACCATACCAATCCCGCCACCTCCGCTTGATGCTTTCAGCATTACAGGGTAACCGATTGACTCCGCGATTTCAGCGGCCTCTTCCATTGTCTCTATTCCGGCGAAGCTCCCTGGCACAACCGGAACACCCGCTTTTTGCATCGTTTCCCTGGAAGCGACTTTGTCTCCCATCAGCCGGATTGTCCCAGGCTCTGGCCCGATGAAAGTAATACCTTCCCGTTGGGCTGTTTCGGCAAATTCGGCATTTTCCGATAAAAATCCATATCCGGGATGTATTGCATCAGCGCCCAACCTTTTTGCGGCCTCAATAATCGCTTCGGACTGCAAATACGATTTTAGGACTGGAGGTTCGCCGATCCGCACTGCCTCCGTGGCTTCTTTCACATATGGAAGGCCCGAGTCGGCATCGGAATAGATGGCAATCGTTTCAATGCCCATCTTCTCGCACGTTTTTATTATCCTAAGGGCTATTTCACCCCTGTTCGCAATCAAAACCCTTCGCACATAATACCCCTTTCTTTCCTGTTGTCCATTACATCCCTAAAAAACTCCCAAAATAGCAACTTCCATGTCGCGGCACGGAAATCGGAATGTAAGCGGATACAGTTTTTTATGGAATAATAAGTCCTTATACTATGTTTCTACCATATACTCTGAATATCCTGCAAATTTTGAAATTGGAAATCCATGCTTTAATGCAGAATTTTTTGTTTTTTTGATATATAATAAAACTGGTAAACCAAAGATACACAGCATCACCTGTTTCTTTCTTCTGAATTGAAATAAAAGAGGGTAATTAGGGGGGTATTAATGTGGCGGTAAAAGTTGAAAAGCTGAAAGTCAATTACAAAACGCTTGAAGAATTTAAAAGATTCAAGGAGTATGGGCTTCAAGAACTTTCCATGCTCGAGGACCTTGAAGCGAACATTATTGAAAATGATAGCGTGTCGCCCTTTTATGGGATTTACTTCGGCGATAAACTGGTCGCAAGGATGAGCCTTTACCAGGTAGACTCAAAATTCGATCGCTATTTCGAGCCACCCCAGACATATCTTGAGCTGTGGAAACTGGAGGTCCTTCCAGACTATCAGGGAAAAGGATACGGAACAGCGCTCGTCCAATTCGCGAAGGGATTTGGATACCCGATTAAGACGAACCCGCGCGTCGGTTCCCAGGGCTTCTGGCATAAGCACGGCTTCACGGATGTCGTTTATGAGGTCGAAAGGGACCTAGGGGAAAATCCGCTTGTCTGGTACCCTGAAGGGGTCAGCGCCCAGCATCATTAATCATCCTTTTAAAGTGAAAGGCTGCATGGTTGACATGCAGCCTTTTTCTGGATTCCATTCATTCAATCCGTTCCAAGTTTCCGAACTTGTCAACCTGGAACTTTGCTTTTTGCTGCATCTGCTGGGACCCGTCCTTGCTGAATGCCATTGTCCTTGCTCTTTCAAGGATTTCCATAAGGGAGTGATAGTCCTCCTTAATCCTGTCCAATTCCGCTAGCAGCCTCCCATTTTCAACCTCCAGCTCTTCTATGCGCGCAAGTAATTGTTTTTGCCCATTTGCGTTCGATGCCGAGTTTTCCGCTAATTCATAAAGCTGTCCAAGATAGGAAATGATTGAATGGAAATCAATTGGCTTGCCGCCTTCCTCTTTCCGCTCTTCTCTCTCAATTTCCCCTACATTCCGGGAAACTTTTTTCCCCTGTGGATCCCCCAGCTTTTTTCCTTCCTTCCGCTGGCTTTTGGCGTGTTCGATTCCGGCCTTGTATTGTTTCCTTACATGGGAATTCCATCTGAATCCGCATGCTGCTGGAGTGCGGGAAAGCTGTCTTCCCACCTCTTCAAATGCCTGCAGCTGGGTGCCGCCTTCCCTAATGTTCCTGAGAATTACCTCGGCGAGCAGCAAATCCTCATCCGGCGTCCATGCGTCCTGGCGTGTCGATGGCATCCGTCATCCCTCCTATTTGTTTTACCTCATACATATGCGCGTAATAGGAAAGATAGAATAGCATCGGATGGCCGGATTTTTCAGCCTCTTTTCAGGAACGCCGCCACTTGCCGGTTGTGGGCTTCGCTTTCCCACAGCCCCGAGCAAAAATCAACTTCTTTTTTCATTCTATCCCAGAGTTTCGCTGCCTCCCATTTGGCGGTCCATACTCTTTTGTAACCTACAAGAACGCCCGTCTCATGCCTTACCATCTTCGATAGGAACTCTCCCGCCGCCTCTTCAGGGTTGTTTTCAAAGATTTTGTCAATGAAGCCGGCCTCGGCCAATTCCTCCGCTGGCAGCGGTTCCGCTTCCATTAACAGCCGCATCGCAAACGGTCCCGGAAATTTTTCCGAAAGGATGGACCCGCCTCCCCAGCCCGTTGTGATTCCCTGCCTCCCCTGGATAAAGCCGGCCTTTATCCCAGATTTGGCAATCCGGAAATCGCAGGCGGCAGCAAGCTCGCATCCTCCCCCAACGGCTGTGCCGTTAAAGACCGCGACTGTCGGCTTGGGGAATGTCAGGAGGCCATGGAGAATGCCAGCCATCCTGGAGAGCATCGGCAATGCCTCCTCCTTTGTTTTTAGCGAGTGAAATTCCCCCAGGTCCCCTCCCGAACAAAACGCCCGGTCTCCGGTCCCCGTTAACGCTATGGCCTTAATCGCTTCCCCACGCGCTTCGTCCATTAGCCTTGTAAGTCCTTCCATGATTTCATAGTTGATGGCATTCCGCTTTTCTTCCCTCTCGATTGTAAAGAGAAGGATACCTCCATTAAGCTGTTTAATTGAATAAGCCATTCCTGGACCTCCCGGATTTTGTATATGTTTTACTTTGCCAAACAAACGAAAAAAGCACAAGGGATGCAATCCCTTGTGCTTGATCGAACGGAAAATTAGTCGTTGACAACTTCTTTCCCTTTGTATGTTCCGCAAGCTTTACAAACGCGGTGAGCAAGTTTCATTTCTCCGCAATTTGGGCATGCCACCATACCAGGAACATTTAATTTAAAATGAGTGCGACGCTTTCTTTTCGCAGTTTTAGAAGTCCTCCTAAAAGGTACAGCCATTCTTCCCACCTCCTTAAAAGAGTTATAAGAAAGTTATGAAGGCCAGAAATGCTGGTTCTTCACTTGCTTACTTTTTGCCGATCATGAATCGGATGGATTGTTGTCGTCAAAAAACTTGGCGAGCCCCGCAAGCCTCGGATCAATCCGGTTGCTTTTATCTTCCTCGCGGACAACCTCCCAATCCTTTCCGGATTGAGGAGCGGCCCCTTCGGCGTTTACATCATCGCAAAATACCTGCATCGGAACCTCAAGCAGAAGGATTTCCCTGATGACGGGCATTAAGTCGACCACGTCACCCTTAACCTGATGGGCTTCCTCATCTGTTTCATATCCAGAAGTATTGAAAAGGAATGTTTCCGTCGTTTCGACATCAACTGGATAATTGACATCAACTAATGTCCTGGAACAAGGCAGGACCAAATGGCCTTTCATCCTGATATGGAACACAACTTTATGCGCACCGATATCAGCCCGTCCAGTTACATGGATCGGGGAAACGCCCCTGATGGATGAATCAATCTCCTTGATTTCATCGGCTTGGACCATTTCATCAATCGCCATTTCCTTATTCCGGCTTTTTTGCAGCTGGTTTATTGTCCATTTCATTTTCATCACCCCAAGGCAACAAAGGTAATTATAGCCCCCACAAAACCATTTGTCAATATTTTTTCTTTACACCCAAAGCGGGATGAAAAACTCACCCCAGTCAGCGGACGAACCTTGCTATTCTTTAGTTTAACCTTAAATGGCGGGCGCAAACATGACCTCCGATTAAGGGGTTTTACTGTTGGCCCCCACTGATTTATAGTAAGAGGTAAAGAGTATAGGTAAAAGGGGGGCTGTTAATTGAAAGCCGTCGGTATCGTTGTAGAATATAATCCGTTCCATAATGGCCATTTATACCATCTTGAATCTGCAAAGGAGATAACTGGTGCCGACATCGCCATAGCCGCGATGAGCGGCAGTTTTCTCCAAAGAGGGGAACCAGCACTGGTCTCCAAATGGGCAAGGACAAAGATGGCCCTTTTAAATGGAGTTGACATCGTCTTTGAATTGCCTTATAAATTCAGCACCCAGAAAGCAGAATTATTTGCCCGCGGCGCCGTTTCCATCCTTGATGCCGCCGGCTGTTCGCACCTTTGCTTCGGAAGCGAATCTGGGGAAGCTGGCGCCTTTGAAAAAACGGCAGCCTTCATCGATGCGAATAGGCCGGCATACGACGGTCTGATCAAAAAATACAGCAAAACAGGGGTTAGTTATCCGAGGGCCGCTTCGCTGGCATTTGCCGACCTGAATCCGCCGCCTGATACGATTCCACTATCGCAGCCAAACAATATCCTTGGCTATCATTATGTAAAATCAATTTCTTCACTTAATAGCAGGATGAAACCGATGACCGTTAGGAGGAAAAACGCAAACTACCACGACGAGGATTTTTCTTCCGCGACGATTGCGAGCGCGACAAGCCTCAGAAAGGCCCTATTCGCAGGAGACTCGGGCCTTGAAGGAATTGGACGCTATATCCCTGGACAAACCAGGAAAATACTTCTGGAATACATGGGTGAATTCGGCGGTTTCCATAATTGGGAAAGCTACTGGCCATTTTTGAAGTATCGCCTGCTTCAAAGCAGCCCCGAAGACCTCGGTACGATTTATGAAGCGGAAGAAGGCCTCGAAAACCGTCTAGTGGAAGCCGCACGCAGGTCTGCGAATTTTCAGGAATTCATGGAATTCGCAAAAACAAAGCGCTATACGTGGACGAGGATCCAGCGACTTTGCACCCATGTGCTTGTTAATGCGAAAAAGGAGGAAATGGCTGCGGATTCCACCGGGGCCAGCTATTTGCGCCTCTTGGGGATGACGGAGAAGGGCAGAAGTTACCTCAACATGCATAAAGGGACCCTTGGTCTTCCCCTGGTATCGAAGCTTTCTTCTTTTCCTGGGACAGAGATTAATCTCGACATAAGGGCTTCCGCCGTTTATTCACTCGGCATTCCCGGAACCCCAGGCCAAAACCTGCTGGAAATGGAATACAGCCAGCCGCCTGTCCTTATCGAAAAGGGATGAAGCCATGAGGCATCATCCCTTTCCTTTTTTGGGTTTTAGTTTTTCTAGATATGTGACTGCATCGTCAAAGGTATCGACTGGTACGATGACCATATCTGTCCCTATATCCTTTCCTGTTTTTACTGCGGCCCGATAATTCGAGTCTTTGGCACCCTTTTCATTTGGCGCGAAAAAGTATTCCGCCCCCGCCTTATCGGCAGCTACTATTTTTTGTTCAATTCCGCCGATCGGGCCGACAATTCCATCACTTAGCGTACCGGTGCCCGCGATTTGGTACCCTTTCGTCAAATCTTCCTCGGTTAGCTGGTTGTAAATTTCAAGTGCGAACATCAAGCCGGCGGATGGCCCCCCGATTTCATCGGTTTTGACCTTCACTTTAGGGCTGACGATGATTTCCCTGTCATCGACAGGTTCAATGCCAATGCCCGCTTTTTCGGGTAACTCTTCGAATGGCTTGAGCGGCAGCTTTACATGATGTTTTTTCCCGTCTCTTATATAATCCAGTTCAACGCTCTCCCCTGCTTTCTTCGAGGCAAGGAGGGTCAATAGCTCTGTCATCGACTTGAGGTTTTTCCCATCGGCGGTCATGAGCCTGTCCCCTGTTTCAAGCTTTCCTTCAGCCGGCATGCCTGGCACGATGCTCATCACGTAAACTCCCTTATACCTGTACTCCACAGGAATCCCGGCTTTTTTGTATGCCGCTTCAATCGCGTTCGTTTTCGAACTTTCCATTAAATGCAGCTGTTTGGTGTTGTAGTCCTGCTCACTTTCCCCTTTGCGAAGAATCGTTTCAATAGGATAGATTTCCTGGTATTTGCCGAATTTCGCCAGTAGGTAGGTGTAGATATTGGCCTTCCCCATCCTGACAGTCGTGAGCATGAAGCTTCCTTCTTCCTTATGGCCGCCTTCCACCGAGATGATGGGTTCAAGTTCTTTTGCCAATCCGGGCTTTGATATATAGTAAGGCAAAGTATAGAACATACTTGCCACTATTAGGAGTGCCGCGAGTACGTATGGGATTTTCAGGTGTTTTTTGTGCATTTCTATTGCTGCTCCTTCCAGCGCCTAATGGCATCCTTGATTGGTCCTATCGTTTTTCGAGCCTCTTCTTCCCCTATTTTAATAATCTCTTCAATATTGGTAAAGGCTCGAGAACTGAATCTGCCAACCTGCGGGCGAATCATTACATCCGATTCGATTTCCCGGTTTTTCAGAAGTTCGGCCTGCATGATGTCGATGCTTTGCATTATGACATCATAAATCGAATCAATCCGGGCATTCCGCTGGAAACCGGAAACATCCACGGCTATGACAATATCTGCACCCATTTCCTTTACAACGGAGACAGGGATCCTGTCAGCGACTCCTCCGTCTACTAGGAGCCTTCCGCCTATTTTTTCAGGAATCAGGATACCGGGTATCGAAATGCTGGCCCTGACCGCCTCTGCTGCAGGGCCGTCTTTAAAAACGACCTTTTCCCCACTCATTAAATCGGTCGCGACAATCGCGACTGGCAGATCCAGTTCCTCTATATTTTTATTATGGGTAAATAACCTAATAAACTCTTTTACCCGTTTTCCAGCGATAAAGCCCATTTTGGGAACGGAGAAATCAAGAAAGTATTTTCTCTTGAAGGAAATCGATAGTTTATGAAATCGTTCCAAATCGATTCCGGTTCCGTACAGGCACCCGACAAGCGCGCCCATGCTGCTCCCCGCAATCATATCAATGGGAATTCCCTCATCCCGCAAAACCTTGAGTACCCCCAAATGGGCAAATCCCCGGGCTCCTCCTGATCCAAGCGCCAAACCTACTTTTGGGGCCATTACAATCTGTCCTCCTCTGATCCTAATCATTCTTTACACTGGCAGAGGCTGCAATGCCTGATGCAAGCATTTTTTGGACTAGCTGGCAAGGCCGGAAAATCTCCTTCAATCTTATGGTCTAAATCATCATTCTATGAGTATATTGTGTTACAGGGACAAGGGTTATGCGGCATTCTGATCCACCCATGTCCATAAGCTTTTTTGCAAATAAGAGCCATTTCCAATCCTTTACGTCTTCAGCGTGCCTAACCATTCTATCATGCCTTTTTGCGCTTAACCATCCATTCTACTTGTATCACGAAGGAGGCAAGCCATGTTCCGTTCCAAAATAAAAACAATTTTCCTAGCAGCTTCTGTAACCCTCATGGCGGCGTCTTTAATCGCTTTTCCACAGGAATCGTTTCAGGCGTCGGTTAGGGGTTTGAATATGTGGTGGAAAATTGTTTTCCCTTCCTTGCTTCCTTTTTTTATCATTTCGGAAATGCTGATTGGATTTGGGGTTGTTAAATTCATAGGAGTTCTCCTGGAACCGTTCATGAGGCCGCTTTTTAAAGTGCCTGGCGTGGGCGGTTTCGTATGGGCGATGGGGATGGCCTCCGGCTACCCTGCAGGTGCGAAATTGACCGCCCGGCTTAGGCAGGAAGGCAGCCTTACCAGGTTGGAAGCGGAAAGGCTTGTGTCATTTACCAATTCTTCGAATCCCCTTTTTATTTTCGGGGCTGTTTCAGTTGGATTTTTCGGTAACCCAAAATTGGGGGTAATCCTTGCCATTTCCCATTACCTCGGCAATATTGCCGTGGGCCTTCTCATGAGATTTTATGGGTACGATGAACGAATGACAAGGAGCAGCCGCCACAAAAAGTTTAAAATAAGGGAGGCCCTCGCCGCCCTTCATAGGACACGTATAAAAGATAACAGGCCGATAGGCAAGCTGCTTGGCGACGCGGTTACTTCTTCAATCCAGACACTTCTTATGATTGGTGGATTTATTATCCTGTTTTCAGTAGTAAACAAACTTCTATTCCATCTTCAAGTTACAGCTTTCCTGGCACAAGGCGTGGATTTTCTCCTTTCTTCACTGGCTTTTCCTAAAGTACTGAGCATTCCCTTTATTTCCGGCCTGTTTGAGATCACACTCGGCAGCCAGCTCACCAGCCAGGTCCACGAGGCGACATTGCGACAGCAGGCAATGGTTACAAGTTTTATCCTCGCATTCAGCGGTTTTAGCGTCCAGGCCCAGGTAGCAAGCATCCTTGCGCAAACGGATATCCGGTTTAAACCCTTTTTCATCGCAAGAATTATGCATGGCTGTTTCGCCAGCACATTTTCTTTTTTATTGTGGGAACCGTTCTATTCCAAGGTAGGAGGTTCCGTGGCTCGACTGGGTGCTGTCCCGGTCATGCTCCAGGAACAGTCACAGCTTATTTCCCATTCCTTTTTCCAACTTGCCTTGGCAGGCCCGTTGATCACCATTTTCGCACTGGCCGTCTACATAGCCATTTTATTCAAAAGGCTTAAACGGGGAAGCCCATAATGGTAGTTTTACAACGGCCACGAAAACAAATAAAAGCCGGAGGCTCAGTAGCCCGGCTTTTTCATATTTTTATCAATCATCAAATTTTTTTCGTAATGCACCCTCGACCGCAGGTGGAACGAGCTCGGAAATTTTTCCGCCGTACTTCGCGACCTCTTTCACAATACTCGAGCTCAAGAAGGAATATTGATTGTTTGTCATAATGAAAAAGGTTTCAATATTCTCATTCAGGACCCTGTTCATTGATGTGATTTGCATTTCATATTCAAAATCGGAAACAGCGCGCAGCCCCCGGATGATGGCCCCGGCATTGACACTTTTGGCATAATCGACAAGGAGGCCCTGGAACGAGTCGACCTTTACATTCTTTAAATCTTTCGTAACCTCGCCAATCAGTGAAATTCTTTCATCCACGGAAAACAGCGGGTTCTTTGATGAATTGTTCAGAACGACCACGTAAACCTCATCAAAAACCCTCGCGCCTCTCCGGATGATATCGAGATGCCCATATGTGATTGGGTCAAAACTGCCCGGGCAGACTGCAATGCTAGCCATTGTCATTACCCTCCTGGATTGGATCTGGATAAGCATAAATTGAAATAGCGATAATCCCGTAAACTTCACTTTTTATCTTTGTAAAGCCGCCGGCATTCTCCGGCATCTGTACATCTTTGCTGTGTTCACACAAAATGGTGCCCCCGCTATTCAGCCTTTTCTCCGTGAAGATCCTTTCAAGAAGGGAAACAAGCTGCTGTTTTTTATAGGGAGGGTCGAGGAATATGTAGTCAAAAGCCATGTCCCGCTTCCTTAAGGCCTTTAAAGCCCTTTCCGCATCGTTCCGGTATACCTCCGTGCGGTTATCGAAGGAACAGGCTTTAATATTTTCTTTAATCGTCAAAATTGCTTTCGGGTCCCGGTCAACAAAAATGACTGTATCAAGCCCTCTGCTAAGCGCTTCAATTCCCAGGCCTCCACTTCCCGCGAACAAGTCCAGGCCCGCGCCTCCATCAAAATAGGGGCCGATCATATTGAAAATGGCTTCCTTTACTTTATCGGTGGTTGGCCTTGTGCTTACGCCTGGTACGGCTTTGAGCGGGCGGCCCTTGCAGCTTCCTGAAACGACTCTCATCAACAATCACCGCTAATCTGAAAATACTTTTTTCATAATCCTAACACAATTGGCCCTGACAGCCAAATCTAATTTTTCCGGTTTGTATTTCTATTTTAGAAAAATTTCCGGAAAAACGGGAGTATATCCTAGCCTTCAGTGGAAATACTGGTAGTAACAACATCATTTCGAGGATGTTGTTGCCAACCGCGGAGAAAACTTACGTTTCCCCATAAGTTTTCCTCCGGTTTCTCCTCTCCCTTTGCCTTCTGTCCCCAGTGGGATATAGAAGGACCCCGCAGGATTCCTGCGGGGTTTTTTTCTTTTTTCAAAAAGGGCGATGTGGTAATGTAGGGAAGCAGAATAATTGAAAAGGGGCGAAATTCGTTGATTCAGCGTTTCATTGAACTTGGCGGGGGGTACGGGGATTTGTACGAACTGATTGAAATCGCGGAAACAAATTCGCATCGAATCAGGCATTTCCTCGCCCTGAATACTGTTATCGGCAATAAAGAAGTTACTTCACTCGCAATCATACTGAACCCGGCGGGAGAAGGGAAATTCCAGCCAATTTATATTTGCCGGGAAGGAGTGCCAAATCCGCGTACAATGCCCAGCAAGCGGTTCTCCCTATTTCAGGAAGCCGCGGACAGGCATGGAAAGGATATATGCGAATTGGCCATCAAGCCCTCTTCGCTATTTGCCGAGCCTGAATTGTATTACCAGCAGCTGATTGGGATTCTCCGCTTGAACCATTTCCTGCCTCCACTGTCGTAGGGGGTGGAAGAACTAAATGCGCAAGCGCCATTGGGCAGGCTCGACCAGAAATTTATAATTTCCTGGACGAACAAAAAGTGAGGGATGTTCTCCCTCACTTATCCCACTCTTAAGGGACAGTAAGCCCTAAGGGCAACTGTCCCTAAAGGTCCAATTGGTGAGCTACAGTGAAACTTGCCGCTGTGGGCTTCAGCGGCTTAGTTGAACCAATCGGGTTCGTACTGCCGCTTTTATCCGCCTAAGCGGACAATTTAGCGGCAGTAGAACGGGGCTAACCATCAGCGAAAAAACCGCTGATGGAAGGTTCACTTTAAATACCCATTTTGTAATCATATTCTTTTGCTTTATCAGGTGACGAATTTTCATATTCCACTTTTACAAAAGGTTTATAAGATGGCTCAACCTTTTTAACAAAGGAGTATGACTGCAGTTTCTCCATGACTGTTTCTATTTCACTCTGATTGCAGTAAATGACAGCATATTTAAGCTTTTTGGAAATATAGTGGACGTTTCCAAACCTTCTCAGCATTTTGGCCTGCTTCAACGTATAAAGCCAAACCACCAAACCTTGCCTTTGCCCAAACATAAAATTTTCCCCTTCATTGTCGGTGTTTCTTATAAGTCTAGCATATTAAAACGGGGTAAGGCAATTACGCTTTCGGCAAGATAGATAAAACTCCCGAATATAATAGAAGGAATCTGGAACTTTTGAGAGGAGCTCTGGAAATGGACCTCGATATAATTTGGGATATCTTTATGGTTAAAGCATCGGAAATCCGTGGTGTGGCTAATATTGAAATGAGAAAAATCGCCGGGATTCCGTTCCTGTTCATTACTGTTGATAAAAACGGAACTCTCGATGCGATTGAAGCAGGGATTCGAGTGTGTTCGGCGGAAGCGATGAAAGGGAAAAGGCTAAGCAGCGAGACCGTGTTTGTGAGGCGTGGCGGGAATTACTACGTCTTTCGCCACCGATTTTTTGTTCCGCAGCGAAAAATGTTTTGCTGCGGGAATTTGTGTGTTGACTGTGTCCGATTCCAACATGACAGATTTTAAAACTATTCACGGGGCTTTCCTTGTGGAGAGGAAATCAACAAATAAAATAGTGACAAAACAAAAAAGGCCTGCGGATGCGGGCCTCTTCTATTGTGTTTCACAATCCTTACGCAGAGCATCCGCAGCTCCCACCGGAACCGCAGCCGCCTCCACAGCTTGATCCCGTATCGAAAAACGGATTCCCGGTCGGGACTTTAATATGTTTTGAAACGGATGCACCGACCATGACGCTGATCTCGTCAAGCAGGGACTGCAGGTCGGTTTCCGCACGTTTGAACTCCGCTACCCTGTCATCAAGATCCATATCCCGTTTTGCTTCCCTGACTTGAATCATGATTGACTTGTAATCCGGATGGTATTTGCCGAAACGCTGTACCTCCTCATACTGGTCCTTCAATTTGACGAATCGGGAAATCTTCCTTTGAGATTCCCTGCTTGTACGTAATTTATATAGACAACGCCGATACTGCTCGGCAACATCGGATTCGATAACCATCCTGCCCAGCTGCTCGGCATATTCGAGCAATTCAATTCTCTCAGTAGTCGCTAGCAACTTCGCCCACCTCCACTGCCATTTTACCACGTAGACAGTAAAAAGGTGAAATCTTTCTGAAAAAACCTAGTATTCCTTAAAAGAACCAAGAGGGTTTCTTAGCCTCCCTGGTTCGAGCTTTTCATGCTTTGGAGCATTTGGAACATCATTGAAGCCATCTGGACACCGTTTGAAAACTTTGCCACCCTGTGCGGGATTGTTTTTTCGAAGAAATATAAAGAAGCTGTTTCGAATGCCTCAAGGTCATTTGGGTTCCTCGATAACTTCCGATACCAGACCGGCTGCTCCCGGAGGAATTGTTTCAAATCCTTCCGTCCGCTGATATATTCCATCACTTCCGCTCTCATCGTATTACCTCCTCTCAATCCTTGCGGTAAGGAAAGGGCTGAGGCGGAACCATTTCCCGATGCTGTGCCTGAGGCGGCGGGCTGCTTTGAAACTGGCCAATCAAGCCTTGAATAGCCCCAAGTGCCTGGCTAAGATTGTAAAGGTGCCCCTGCAGCTGGGCAGCGTCCATCTTTTTTGCCATATTCAATAAATTCTTCATCAAGTCGGATTTGCCTCCCGCTTCTTTTGCTTCTGCAGGGACGGTTTTCCCTGTTTCAGATTGGCCATTCCAGCGCGGATCATCTTCTCCCAGCAGGTACCACTCCTCATACAGCTGCTGCCATGTAGCTTTTCCTTCCCGCACTTCCTTTACAATATGAGGATTGTTCGAAACAAATTCCTTAAACCTGCCCACAGAAGGATGCAGCTTATCCTCTGCCATTGGCGCATCCCCTCCCTTTTTTGCATGCCTATAATACGATATGTAGGCGAATGTGAATGGGTGAAAGGCCAATTCTAAAAACTATAAAAACAGCATTCAAAATGGTACTATTTAGGGAGAAAAGGAGAGAACGACTTGAAAAAAAAATTGGAACAGCTTTTGAAGGATTATATGGACAAAGCGGACGAAACCGGACTTAAGGCAATGGCCCACGTCCTCAAGGGAATGAATAACAAGCTGGAGGGAAAATCCACCACCTATATCGGAGGAATTCTCCAATATAAAAAAAACCCAGATGATTCGATTTGGGAAATGACGATACCCATCAATCCTGTTCTGTACAATTCATTGGGAATCGTCCATGGCGGCATTACAGCCACTTTGGCCGATTCGGCAATGGGGACCCTTGCAAACATGCTCGCCCCGGAAGGCTATGGGGCGGTTACATCCCAATTGAATATCCATTACCTGGCTCCCGGTATTGGCGATACTCTTCGCTGCCGCGCGGAAATCGCCCATCAGGGAAAAAATACGATGGTTGTAAGCGCGGAGATTTTTCGGGCAGATGGCAAAAAAGCCGCGCAGGCGACAGGAAGCTTCTTTATTGTAGAAAAGAAGGTAAGCAGCGGAGAGTGATTCATATATGGTTACCGCCATCCTTATTCCAATTATCTGTTTCTACTTCCTATGGCTCACCTTGAAGGAGGCCAAGGAGAACGAGAAAAAATGGCTCCAAACTGCAACAGCGGAAGAGGAAGCTATCGTTTTTGGAGAAGTGCTATCAGTCATTGAGGAAAAGCAGCGCTTCTATTACCACCGATATATTTTTGTCCAGGAATTGGCTGTCAGGACAGAAGGAAGGCAAGTAAAGGCCAAAATCATCACCCCTTTAACGAAAGGCGTGGCAATTAAGGGCTATCATGCGGGCCAAACCGTCCGGATTTACGGCTGCTGGGAAAAAAACTGGTTCCATGCGAACAGGGTTGAGATCGTTGAAAAAAGCTGAAAAGGAGGGTGGCATAGGCCACCCTCCTTTCATTATTCAAGCCACTTCTGGATGAAATTCTGTGTATAATACTTGCGGTAAACACCAACTCCAAGATGTGTAAAATCCTTATTCAGGAGTGCCTCACGATGGCCCTTGCTGTTCAGCCAACCCTCTACGACGGCGGGTGCATCACCATAATTCGCTGCAATATTTTCGCCGGCCGATTGGTAGACCACCCTTGCCTTTTTAAGTCGGTCGGATAAATCCCCGTACTTTTCCGATTCATGGGAAAACGTATTCGTCTCAAACATATCAAGGCTATGTCCATAAGCCGCCTCAGCGGTTTTTTCATCCCACTTTACTGTTTCGAGTCCGTGGCGGACCCGAAGCACATTTGTCAAATCAAAAATTTGCTTTTCCGCCCCCATCTCCACTTCCTGCCATTCTTCCTCTCCAAGTTCCCTGGCTTCGATAAGGGTTCCCCTGTAAGCCACTTCATAGGGCCTCATCTTGATAAGTGTTTCGGCATCAATGAAGCGGACGCTGGACAGGATTCCTGTAAATTTATCGATATAAAGCTGAGCATAGATATCCCCAAGCTGTATGAGGGGCATCGTATTAACATCTGTATCGTTCAACTCAAGCCGATACGCATTCCCTTCATAATCAATCGTTATATTCGTCTGGATGGCAAAGGTGGTGAAGATTTCTTCCAGCGGTTTTCCGATTTTAAAAGGTTCGACGTTTACGTCCCGACCGATTGCATAAATGGTGACCGCCTTATTATCCAGGATTCCTACCTGTACATATTTATCAAGAAACAAGTTATAGATATACCAATCATAATCATAACTGGACTTGTCGATCCTTTGTGGCTTTCCGAGTACTTTCTCCACCTCGGCGACATTTTTTCCAATCAGGACGGACAATCCTTCTTCGGGCCGCTCGGGAATCTCGTATCCTGCTGTCCCCCTTTGTTTAGGGTGTGCTGGCTGCTCAGGGGCGGGAACCGGTTCTTCCCTAATAAGTGAATCTTTATAGTCTGAATCGTTTTGGCTAACATAAAATCCAATTGTCAGAAAGACAGTCGATAGTATAAGTATCCGTAAAAGCGCCTTCAGGACCGTCCCCCCTTCCCAGATTGTCTACAATACTATATGTATAGGCAAAAATAATTATATCATCAGCGGCGGCAAAGGTAATAGCCGACTATATAATTATAACAAATTCTTAACAAATTCGCGCAAGGCTATCAATATGTAGCCACTGGTCTTCCACGATCAAAGGAAAAAGGCGCCTGATGGCGCCTTTTTCCTAATGCTGGACCCCGTTATAGTTTGTTTCGGATATTTCTGACAAGGCCCCTTTTGCTTGATCGTCGGTCATTTCCCTTACGGCGAAATCACCTAGTGACACGATTCCCAGCAACTTGTCTCCATCAACTACTGGCAGCCGGCGGATTTGATGTCTGGCCATCATCCTCGCAGCCTCATTTGTGGTGGCATCCCGAGAAATAGTATGAAGTTTCTCAGTCATGATATCCTCCACCCTTGTTGAACCAGGATGCTTTTCAGCAGTCCCCCTGACAACAATATCCCTGTCGGTAATAATTCCGACTAGTTTCCCGTCATCCACGACTGGAATCGCTCCCACATTCAGCTCCTTCATTTTAACAGCAACTTCATACATGTTGTCGAGTATTGAGCAAGTTTCCACATTTTCTGTCATGATATCGCCGACTTTTTCCATCACTTAATCCTCCCGTTAATGAATGATTGGTTGATTCAATGCCCCGCGCCTTTATCTTTTACCCAAGTCTGCCCCATTATTCCATTAAGGATGGTTCTTCCATGTGAATTCATTGCATATTGCGGGCATTTACACTATTATAAAAATGAACTTAATTGCCAGATAATATAGTTGCGGGCATGTTTTTAAAGGGGGATAACTAAAATGAAGTTTGAAAATACCGGTATTGAAAACCTGAAAGCGGAATTGGGAAGGCTTGATGAAGTAATGCTCAGCCATGGCCTCGTCCGTGAAGGACAGTGGGATTATGAACGAGTTACTTTTGATAAAAAGTTTGAATTAAAGGACGGAACTTTCTATTTAAGGGTTCGGGGATATGCGGTTGAAGGCGATGTCGACTCCGGGAGAGCCATCATCCAGCTACTTACCCCGCTTCTTGGCAAGCATTATTACCCGCACGGGGTTGAATACGGAGAAGGTGAGAACTTCCCCGCTTCCCTCGTGAACCAGTGCAAGAATTTGCTAGATGGGTTAAAGGAAGAGATTTCAGCATTCGCGGAGTAAATTGCAGCATCATTTTTGCGGGCAAAAGTTAATACTTCAAGTGTTAAGGCGCATCGGTATATGCGCCTTTTTTATTGCCAATATATCTTTTTTAAAAAATCCAGGATTGTTCGATTTCCATCTTTAAAGCTATAATGAAAAGAACAGGCATTCATATAACATAAGGTAGGTATAAACCATTGACTGCTTATTTTTCAAAAAAGAGAATTGCTTGGCTCGTCGGCATTGCTGCTGCTGCCATTGCACTATATTTCATTCTGCCGGTCTCCATTCCGCTGATTATGGCGCTCATTACTGCCATCCTGCTTGAACCTGCTGTCCGCCTCGCGGGTGTTAAGCTTAAACTGAAACGCAATCAATCTGTTCTTGCAGTGTTTTCGCTTTTCGTCCTTATCGCCGCTTCGGTCGGTTACTATGTGGCGACAAAAGCAATAACAGAAGCCATTATTGCTGTCAACCATATGCCAGTATTCGTCAATAAGCTGTCTGCCTTTTGGTTTGAGGCCAAGCAAGCGATTGCCCGAGCCGCGAAGGACTTGCCTGATGCAATCGTCATTCAGCTTACAGGGCAGCTTGATAAATTTATCGACACCATCAAAAATGTCCTCTTAGCCTATGTAAATATCGGGAACATCAGGGCTCTGCTGACAAACGTCCCTAATCTCCTGATATCGTTCCTTGTTTACCTGGTCGCGTTGTTCCTGTTTATGATTGACATTCCAAGGCTGAGGCTTGGCCTCCACAAGCATTTATCCGAGCGGACCGCGGAAAAAGTCAATCTTATGTTTTCGAGGCTATCCTATATTATTCTCGGCTTTTTGAAAGCCCAGCTGCTGGTCAGTATACTAATATTCGCGATTTCCTTGCTCGGGCTTTATTTGATTGTCCCGGAGGCGGCTGTTTTTGCCGCTTTCATTATTTGGCTTTTCGATTTTATTCCAATAATCGGATCCATTATCGTGCTTGGTCCATGGGCAATTTTTGCTGCATTAATGGGAAACACACTGCTAGCAATCGAGCTGTCAGCTCTCGCCGCCGTACTGATTACAACACGGCATTACCTTGAGCCGAAAATGCTCGGCTCCCATTTCCGCCTTTCCCCATTGCTGACTTTGGCCGCGATGTACCTGGGATTCAAAATTTTAGGCCTGACAGGGATTGTGCTTGGCCCAATCCTCGTTGTGGCAATAAGTTCAGCCAGGGAAGCGGGCATTTTGAAATTTAATTACAAAATATAAATAGGAAACAGGCAGCCGATTGGCTGCCTGTCCTTATTTTAACATATCCAGTTTATGAGCCCAAGATAGCCTTAATGACCGAAGTAGTTTCCCCGCCCTTGTAAAAGACATAGAGCAGCAAGTATACTGTTACTCCGGTTACGGCTGTGCCAAACCAGATGATGCTGGTTGCTGGCCCGAGTTTCCTGTGTATGCCAAGTTTATCTTTAAGGCCTGTGTATATGTTTACAAGTCCCATAATGCCGCCCAGCGTTGCCAGCGTAATATGGAAAATCAGGAAAACCGTATAAAAAATTTTAAGGTTGTCCGGCCCGCCGAAAGAGGTGTTTCCAATGAAAATCGTCCGCGATGCGTAAATGATGAAAAAGGTTAAGGCTGCTGCCCCAGCGAACAACATGGTCCGTTTATGGGCCTCTACCTTCCTTTTTGCAATCTGGTACCATCCGACGGCGACAAGGATGGCACTAATGACAATAAAAGAGGTACTGATGGTAGGCAAAATCGGTAAAGTATGATCCATGGTTAAATCCTCACAATCATTTATTCTATAATAATTTTAGACGAGTTGTTTCCAATTTTCAAACCCGTTGACCGTCTTTCCGCTCCCATGCAAACGAAAAGCCCCCTACTAGGGGACTTTACTCAGCTACGATCGGTTCGGGCTCGGGATCAATCCCTGTTTGCTCCTTCCGGTACCACTCAAAAAATACTTTTCCTAAGAATACAGCATAAACAACTTCCTGGATTATTTTCATAACGACACCGCCTAGCCTCTGGTCTTCGAGAAGGCTCATTGAACTGAACATTTCCGGCCCGCTCAAATCAAGCCCGGCAAGCAGTGTTGGTGAGACACAAAGTTCCATCGACTTTGCCCAGAGCACGGGATCGGAAAATGTGGCGTATAGCGGACTATTCGAAAAGATTATCAGCGCGCAGGCAGGCGTGATTAATATCCCGTCGGCAAAGATGTAACCGACTTTTTTCAGCCCGCTTAACGACTGATGGTCCGGCAAAACGGCGACAATCGGCCACCACATTATGATTGCCAGGAAGAACAGCATACCTGTATAACCCGCATGCAGGAGCATGGATTGCTTCACCGTATCAAAAACCAATGGGATATGGTAAATGGAAAACAAACCGTTAAATAGAACCAACGCAATCAATGGCTTCGTCATAAATGAGAAGATTGTGCTGACAACTGGCACCCCCAGCACCGCCCTCCAAAGCCATGGCGGAATTCCCATTACCAATAGAGGCGGTACGATCAGGTACAAGGATGCCATTTGGATCATGTGCGCCCATAAAGTTATGTGCCCCATCAAGTCAAGGGGAGACCCTTTAATGGCATAAATCAAAATCATTGCGGTGACAAAGTAGGATGCCTGTTTGGCTGTTAATGGTTCACTTTCCGTGAAACGCCCCCTAAAGTTTACAGTGAGTAGAAAATAGGCCACGGTCAAAACCACAATTGATAGTAAAAAGTACGGGCTCCATAGTGCTTGAAATCCAAAAATGTCTAGTGTAAGCACCGCATCATCACCTCTTAAAAGTTTGTTCCACTTAAATTATAGCCAATGGAATATCGGATAGCAAAGGAAGCAATTCCCTTAGTATGTCGGTCCATAAAAAGAAAATCGGCCTCAAGCCGATTTTCCAGTCTAAAATTAGGATTTATCATTTTGCCCTGCCACTGCGCTAAACGGGCGTTTGCGCTTTTCTTTGTCTAGCTACAGCGCAGGGCGCTTGCGCTTTTCTTTTTACCACCAAATGATTGTCATGAAGGCCAGGATTGTAATGAGGCCGATCAAGAGGCCTGTATACAGGAACAAAGCAGGCGCTTCATGTCCTTTATGGCTCATATGCATGAAATAATACAGCTGGAAAACTACTTGCACCGCGGCAAGAAGCAAAATCAGGGGAATAGTAAACCAGCTGGAGAAACTCCCCATTCCTACAGCAGCAAAAGCAATGAACGTTAAAAACAGCATCATTGAGAAGGAGATGATCTGATAACGCATCTCCTCTTTGCTTTTACGCTTCCTGTAGGCAAGGTCGATTCTTGGGTTCCCTGAGTTCAAATTTTGATTCGCCATCAGTTTATCCCACCATTCCCATTAAATAAACTACTGTAAAGATGAATACCCATACAACGTCGATGAAGTGCCAGTACAGACTCGCTAGGTAAAACTTAGGCGCGTTGTAAAGGCTAAGCCCTCGCTTCGCGTTGCGGATCATTAATGTAGTTATCCATACAAGGCCGAAAACAACGTGTGCACCGTGGAATCCAACGAGTGAATAGAACGCGGATCCAAAAGCGGAACTTGTAAATGTATGTCCGTATTCATGGACATAGTGGTTGAATTCATAGATTTCAAGGCCAAGGAAGCCAAGGCCAAGGGCAACTGTCACGCCGAGCCAAAGCATCATCTTGTTGAAAGCAAAGTTTTTCATATGATACATCGCATACACGCTTGTGAGCGAGCTTGTCAACAGGAGCATGGTCGCGACAAAAGTCAGCGGAAGATCGAAAATTTCCGCCGCCAGATGATGGGTATCATCTGGCACCTTGTCTTTCAAGGCAAGATAGGTCGCAAACAGGGAAGCGAACAGAACCGTTTCGCCGCCAAGGAAAAGCCAAAAACCCAAAAACTTATTTTTACCTTCAAGCGTTGCTTTTTCAGGGAGGGCAGGCCAAGTTTCAAACGTCAATTTTTCTTCAGTTTGCATTATGCCTCAACCCCCTTGTCATTTTTATCGATCAGGTCTTCCTTATGGATATGGAATCCATGGTCGTCCTTGACGGAACGGAAAATCATTGCGCCAAAGGAAATCAGAAGCCCGATAATCAATACAGGAAGCGCCCACGCATACCCGTCCGGGCGGTAAAGAGCGCCGAAAGCGGCAACGAAGAACCCGAACGACATGACAACCGGCACAAAGGATGAATTCGGCATATGAATGTCGCCAAGCGGTTCGGCCGGCATCATGCCTTTTTTGCCTTCCATTTTTTCCAGCCATAATGCATCTAGGCCGCGGACAAGCGGAAGCTGCTTAAAGTTATAGAATGGAGCCGGAGAAGAAATTGACCATTCGAGGGTCCTTCCGTCCTCCCAAGGATCATTTCCAATGCGCTCATTCCTGACTTGTGTGGCAACTATGTTATAAAGCATTACGATAACCCCAGCCGCCATAAAGAACGCCCCTATCGAACTTACCAAGTTCCCCGTTTCAAGCCCCTGGTTCGGCAGGAACGTAAAGATCCGGCGCGGCATTCCCATCAGTCCAAGGAAGTGCTGGATAAAGAATGTTAAATGGAAACCGATAAAGAATAGCCAGAATGTAATTTTACCCATTGTTTCGTTGAGCATTGTCCCAAACATCTTCGGCCACCATAGATGCGTCCCGGCAATAAGGGCAAACACAACGCCGCCGACGATTACATAGTGGAAGTGGGCTACAACGAAATAAGTATCATGGTACTGGTAATCCTGGGCTGCTGACGCCAGCATGATGCCGGTGACGCCCCCCATAACGAACGAAGGAATGAATGCGACAGCCCAGTACATAGGCGTCGTAAACTTAATGCTTCCTCCCCACATCGTAAACAGCCAGTTGAAAATTTTGATTCCTGTCGGTACAGCGATAGCCATTGTAGCAACAGCGAAAATAGCGTTTGCGACCGGACCAAGTCCAGTTGTAAACATATGGTGGGCCCAAACCATGAACCCGAGGAAACCAATCAGAACGGTTGCGAATACCATTGACGAATAACCAAATAGGCGCTTTCTCGAGAAAATACTGAAGATTTCCGAGAAAATACCGAATGCCGGAAGAACCAGGATGTAAACTTCAGGGTGCCCGAAGATCCAGAATAAATGCTCCCATATAACAGTATTTCCGCCATTTGCAACATCAAAGAAGTTAGCGCCGAACATCCGGTCAAACATCATCAATGTCAAACCTACTGTAAGCGGTGGGAAAGCGAACAGAATAAGAGCGGAAGCTACAAATGTAGACCAGGTAAACAGCGGCATCCTCATGTAGGTCATTCCTGGGGCGCGCATGTTAATAATAGTTACAAGGAAGTTAATTCCCGCCATCAGCGTACCAAAACCGGAAATTTGCAATCCCAGCACATAGAAGTCAATCCCGTGTCCCTTACTGTGTGTCGCCAGTGATGCGTAAGAAGTCCAGCCCGCATCCGGTGCGTTGTCGAGAAACCAGGATAGGTTGAGGAAAAGACCTCCAAAAAAGAACAGCCAGAAGCCAAGTGCGTTCACGAATGGAAACGCGACGTCACGCGCTCCAATCTGCAGAGGCACCACGGCGTTCATAAAAGCAAATAGCAACGGCATCGCCGCGAGGAAAATCATCGTCGTTCCGTGCATTGTGATAATTTCGTTAAATGCTCCCGCCGATACAAAGTTATTGTCGGGGCGAATTAGCTGGATGCGGATGAACATCGCTTCCAAACCGCCGACGAGAAAGAAAAATCCGCCTGCGATTAAGTAAAGGATTGCAATTTTTTTATGGTCGACAGTCGTTAAATAATCCCATAAAACTGCGCCGAATCCCCTTTTTTGAGCGTAGGTACTCACAGTTTTACCTCCCTTTCAACAATCCCAGGTTAATCCTGGACTTTCAATCCCATCAAATAAGCAGCAAGCTGGTCGAGCTGTTCGGGCTCAAGTTCTCCATAAGCACCGGACATCAGGTTTCCTGGCTTATATTTTTCAGGGTCTTTAATCCAGTTCTTCAAGTTTTCTTCATCATGTTCCAAAATGCCCGCGACACGTGTACGGTCGCCAAAATTGGTCAGGTTCGGGCCTTTCCTTGCGGCTTCAGGAGTCGTATTGGCAGGTGTTACTGCGTGGCAGCCGATACAGCTTTTATTGAAGATTTCCTGCCCTGCCTGCGCGTCGGCGGTTTCCGCCTTGACCGGCTCCTTGACGTCTTGCATGGAAGCAACCCACTTGTCAAACTCAGCACGTGGGAGCGCCTTCACCTTGAAATCCATAAACGCGTGGGATGGGCCGCATAGCTCGGCGCACTTACCATAGAAAAGGTCGCCCGCTTCTTCCGCTTTCTTGCTGTCAAATACGAGCCACATCTTGTTTAACGTATCGGTATTCGTATCCATCTTTCCACCGGCGGCCGGAATCCAGAAAGAATGTTTAACATCGGATCCCTTAAGGTTGAAATATACTTTTTCATCCGTTGGGACAACCAGTTCCTGGCTTGTCACAATTTTTTGATCCGGGTATTCGAATTCCCACCAGTAAAGGCTGGCACGGACATTGACAACAAGCGCGTCCCTTGTGCCATCCTTGTTTTTCTTATCCATTGGCTTTACGTCAGCGAGATGAAACGTCTCGGCGACAGTTGGTACAGCTAGGATCAACAGCAAAACAATAGGTATGACTGTCCAGATAATTTCCATTGTGTGGTTTCCTTCGACCTGTTTAGGAATTTCCCCGTCATGTTTGCGACGGAATTTAAACAGGACTATAAGGAAGATAATTGTTACTACCAGGATAACCACAACCATAATCCCGGTGCTTAGCTTCATTAGCCAATATTGCCTTTCAGCAACTTCGCCAGCGGGCCTCAGTGCTGATAGATAAGGTTCTCCACAGCCGGAGAGAATGAGCGCCACGGCCGATAACAACGGGAACAAGCGCCATTTTGCAAGCCTTTTCATAGCTTAATCTAACCCCTCTTTCAATTAAAGTCTTAATGTGTGGGCGGATCCGCCTTCCTGCTGGGCAGGAAGCCCCTATGGGGAAAACTAGATGACTGAGAAAATGACCATAGCCACAAACATAATCGTCATGTACTGAAGCGAATAGACAAACATCAGTTTCGCCCATTTAATATCATCTTTGATTTTATATCCATAAATCCCCAATGCCAGCCAGCCTAAGTTCAGCAGGGTAGCCAGAATCAGGAATGGGATCCCGAGTGAACCGAGGAAAAAAGGGATTGGGAGCAATAGCGCCACCCAAATCACGATATGGTGCTTTGTTACCTGAAAGCCTTTCACAACTGGAAGCATAGGAATGCCAGCTGCCCTATATTCTTCCACACGCCTCATCGCAAGAGCGTAAAAGTGCGGGGGCTGCCATGCGAACATTAAAGCGAATAGCGCCCAGGCCATTGGCCCGAGGCCAGGATCCACCGCGGCCCACCCGATAAGCGGAGGGACGGCACCAGAGATGCTTCCAACGATTGTATTGGATACATAAAGCCGTTTAGACCACATTGTATAGAGGACAACATAGCTGAAAACGCCAATGATGCCAATCACTGCCGCTGTTGTGGTAGTCAGGAATAAAAACATGGTTCCAATAAGGATTAGAGCGAGCCCAAGTCCAAGGGCAATGACAGGCTGAACCTTGCCGTTTACGGTTGGCCGTCCCTTCGTCCGTTCCATATACGGGTCAATATCCCGGTCATAATAATTATTTATGCTGCAGGAACCAGCAATAATAAGCGCTGACCCGGCAAGCGTGAAAAATACGATATCCAGGTTGTCGAGGAAACGCATGCCTGAAAAATGAAGGGCAAGCCAGAGCCCCGTAAATGCAGTGATTAAATTCGAATTGACAATGCCAATTTTTATTAGAGCAAAAAAGTCTTTCCAGGCCGTTGATTTTTCCAGGCCAATTGTTCCAATTCCATCGTTTACCGATGCTTCGCTGTACGCCTTTGGATTGGACATCCTAATTCCTCCCTGTCTGCCCAGTGGACCGGAATCGCCGGAAATGACAATTCCTCCATAGGGGTAGTCGGTGATGTATCTCTCTGTATAGGGTTGTTCTATTTTACACTATCAGAATAATGTTAATTATATAAGAAAAAGGTAATTGCTTTCTCTGTATATTAAATCACACTTCATCCCTTTTTTGTGAACTTTTTTCGAATTTAATTCAACAAATTTATGACAACATCTCTTTGTACCTGAACGATTTTTAGTTTCCGCATCAGGTTAAATCAGTTACAATGGAAAGGACGGCGTTTGCTCCTTTTTTTACCGGAAAAATGAATATAGGTGCCGCACTCCCTAATAGTTGCGAGAAGATACTATATTTAGGCAATATTTTTATATTCCACTATAATAATGGGTTAAATCAAAATTATTGAAAGAAAATTCCCGCATTAATTGAATTGGATATGAGGCGGCCAATAGTTAGGCCATGTCATATCCGTTCATGGATTGTCAATTTATTGAGGCCTCATAGTCGAGGCTTTGAAACATGCATGTCCCTGGTCTTTTCTCCTTTACTTGGCTATTATGTATGGGGACCTTTCCCTCAACTCCCATTTATTATACTGACAACTAGTTTTTATGACAAATTATTGAACTTTAAGAAGGTGAATCTTTTGCGGCGCTCGTTAAAGTGGTTTGCAGTTGCTACAACAATTGGAATGGTATTTATATTACTCGGAGGCGCACTCGTTACAAAAACGGATTCAGGAATGGGCTGCGGAAGATCATGGCCGTTATGCAACGGAGAATTTTTGCCTGGCGATGTTACCCCTGAATTAATCATTGAACTTGCCCATCGCCTCGTTTCAGGAACAGTAGGCTTGATGGTATTGGGCCTTTCTGTTTGGGCATGGCGTGCCATCGGCCATATCAGGGAAACCAAATTCCTGGCAATCCTTTCTTTCGCGTTTCTCATGCTTCAAGCTTTGATTGGAGCGGCAGCGGTTGTTTGGGGACAATCCGATTTTGTCCTTGCGCTTCATTTCGGTATTTCTTTAATCTCGTTCGCATCCGTATTCCTTTTGACGCTGCTTATTTTTGAAGTGGATAAGAAATTTGATGCGGAAAATCTCGTAATTGATAAGAGAATGAGGTTCCATATTATCTGGGTGACCATCTATAGCTATGCCGTCATTTATACTGGCGCCCTTGTCAGGCACATGAACGCCAGCCTCGTATGCCCTGAATGGCCTTTGTGCAACAACAGCGGCTTTAGCCTGCCAGACAATATTTATGAATGGGTGCAAATGGGCCACCGGGCGGCGGCTGGGATCATTTTTATTTGGGTGGCGTATATCGCTTGGCTAGCGGCGCGGAATTACAGGAACCAGAAAGTGATTTATTGGGGTTGGATCATTTCCCTTATCCTTGTGAGCCTCCAGGTAATCGCCGGCGCGCTGGTTATATTTACAAGATTGAATCTTTACATCGCACTTGCCCATGCGTTTTTCATCACCTGCCTTTTCGGGATGTTCAGCTACTTTATCCTGCTTGTTTACCGGAGCAAACGCCAATAAAAAAAGGATGCCACCACGCGTTGGAGGCATCCTTTTTAGTTTGCTTATTACAGAGGGCGATAATTTATTAGGTCCGGCGGCTACCTTCTGGCCCTGATTGGTTCACTCATGGCGGGAGCAGGAGGGTTTTGGGCCTGCTTTGCCTTGAATTTCCTTTCGTAATTGGCAAACATCGAAACATTTACAAGAATTCCCGACGCAATCGCCAACTGGATGATGGATGAGCCTCCATAACTGACGAACGGGAGTGGAACCCCTGTCAGCGGAATCATACCGGAAACGCCCGCAAGGTTAATGGCCGACTGGATTCCAATCATACTTGAAATTCCCAGTGCAAGGAGGCTGCCAAACGGGTCTTTGCATTTCATCCCGATATAGATTCCTTTCAGGACAATGAATCCGATGCAAAAAAGGACAAATGCTACTCCAACAATCCCGAGCTCCTCCGCGACGACGGCGATTATGAAATCTGTATGGGATTCAGGCAAATAGCCAAGCTTCTGGACCCCTTTTCCCAATCCAAGGCCTGTTATCCCCCCTGATCCGATTGACAGAAGGGAATTGGATAAGTGGAAACCTTCATCCAGTTCATCCTTGAACGGATCCTCGAGTACGGTAACCCTCTGGAGCCTCTCTTCGGAAAATATCTTATCGTGAAGGGCCAGGGAAAAGACGATAAGGGCGAGCGCCCCAATGCCAATCAACTTAAAGATGTTTTTCCAATTCATCCCTGAGGACAGGATAATCGCCATTGCAATCAGGATGATGATTCCTGCAGTACCATAATCCGGCTGAATCATAATAAGAGCGCAGACGAACACAAGGTAAAGGAGCGGAGGGACAACGCCTTTATTGAATTCATTTATATAACTTTGTTTTTTCGCGTAAACTGCCGAGAGGTAAATGATGACCGCGAGCTTCGCGAACTCGGATGGCTGGATGCTTACTCCTCCAACTTGGTACCAGCTTTGGGCGTTGCCTGCAACCTTGCCGAAAATGAGTATCCCGCCCAGGCCCAAAAGGGACATCATAACCATTGGGGCGAGCAGCCTAGTGCTTCTCATGATTTTGTACGGAAAGAAGGCAAAAAACGAAAAAATAACCGCTGCCCCGATCAAAAACAATTTTTGCTTTTGAAAAAAATGGTCCGGGGCGACACCATACCTTTGCACCGCAAATGCCATGCTTGCGCTATATACCATGACCAAGCCGAAGATTGATAAAACAGCAATGACCGCTATCAATGAATAATCATATGATTTAAGGATTTTTTTCAGCATCGCATTTCCCCGATTCCATAATGAATGTATCTATTATAAATGAAAATTGGAAGTTTTAGTTGAATAAATTGCTATTTTCATCATTTGAAATGAAATTGAAATACGAGGCGGAAACAATAATAAAACCCAAACATGGCTCTGTTTGGGTTTGGGGATTATTTTTTCATGGAGGCTTCATGGAGGGCGGAAAGCTCCCTCTCCAGTTTTTCAAGGATGGCTTTGCCGTCCTTTTCATCTATCAGCCCAAGCCTGGAGGCAAAATCTATTTCCCTGGATAAGCCGAACATTTGCGTGTCCAAGACCTCTTCATATAGAGGGCATTGGGGCATCGTCAAGTTATCCATTTGCACCTTGATTAATTTCAATATTTTATCAGCGTCAGCCTGTAATAGGGCATATGCTTTTTCCTGATGATTAATGATCATTTCGGACGCCAACATCGATCCCCCCGTTTCCGAGCGATTACTCCACTATCTTTAAATTTTACAGGTCATGGCCGAAAATTGCAAGAACTATTAAGGAGCAAGCCCTTTTATTCCTCCCGGGCCGCATTAATGACTTTAAAAGGTAAACGGAGTATACTCATATTGCAGTATGGAATTGGAGGAATGGCAATGGATGGGATTATAAAGTTGACCGGAAAGGTAAGATTTCCGATAACGATTGACCCCGGCGTCTGGATTTTCGACGAGCGCCGAGTAGACCTCGATACTTTTTTTGAACAGGCACGGGATACCGGCGGAGAACTTGAAGCTTATACAAAGTCGGTTTCGAAGCAGTGGGACAAGGAATTCACCGAAGGGGCGCAGCTTCCGGAAGAGCCGGGAAAGAAAAAATTTGAAAAACAGAAGGTTCTTGAAGGCACCTTCGGGATGCCAATCGGCCCTTTCCTGAAAAACGCCGAGCCTGAAGGGGACGCCACCACATTTTCCGTCATTGCGGACGGCAAGGAGTATACCTTTCCCCTTTCAGAGGCATATAGCTTGGTCGCCGCATTTTCCAATAAAGGCAAACCGCTCCGCGAGGATGGCCCTATCCACCTTTACCTAGAAGATGGGTCAAATAGGGACAACCCGATCAGGAATGTGACAGAATTTATTATCAAGTAAATGTGCCTGATTCCGATTCCGAGGGGGCAATACCAAGTAACGAAAAACAGCCCGAGGGCTGTTTTTTATTTTTATAACAGGTCCGCGGCAAGCCTCGCGAGCCCTGACCTCTCCCCCTTCAGAAGCTTGACATGGCCGGCGATCGCCTGGTCCTTGAATTTTTCGACGACATATGTGAGGCCGTTATTATAAGCATCCAGATAAGGATGGTCAATTTGTTCTGGATCGCCCATCAAGACTATCTTGCTCCCCTCCCCTACCCTCGTAAGGATGGTCTTCACTTCATGCTTTGTCAGGTTTTGGGCCTCATCGATAATAATGTATTGGTCGGGCAGGCTCCTTCCCCTAATATAAGTCAGCCCTTCCACCTCGATTGAACCAAGACCTGCCAAAATCGCATCAAGCTCCCCCGGTTTTTTTGTATTAAACAAAAACTCCAAATTATCGAAGATTGGCTGCATCCACGGCCTCAGCTTTTCCTGTTTTTCTCCCGGCAAGAAGCCAAGGTCTTTTCCGACTGGCACAATCGGCCTGGCTACAAGCAGCTTTTTGTATTGCTTCAGGTCTTCGATCTGCATCAGACCCGCGGCTAGCGCGAGCAGTGTTTTACCAGTCCCCGCCTTCCCGGATAAAGTGACAAGCTGGACGTCCTTCCTCAGCAGCAATTCAATCGCCATTGTCTGCTGGACATTCCTCGCATGGATTCCCCATACATGTTCCTGTTTCACAGCAAGCTTCCTTGCTTTTTTCCCCGAGCTGTCAATTAGGCCCAGGGCAGAGGACGAACTGCCAAGTGCATCTTTCATAATCAGGAACTGATTTGGATAAAAAGGATGGTTCGCCAATTCCGAAACAGGCAATTCCCCTTTTGCGTAAAATTTATTTAGTGTTTCGACTGGCAAATGGATTTCAAGAAAACCATCATACAAGTGGTCTGCCTCAACCACCCTATCCTGGAGGAAGTCCTCGGCATTGAGGCCGATCGCATCAGCTTTCACCCTGACAAGGGCATCTTTGCTGACCAAAATAACATTTTTTCCGTTTTCCTTCGCCTGCTCCTCCAAAAACAAATTCTTCGCTACGGCAAGGATTCTGTTGTCATTTGTTTTTTCCGTGAAAATTTCCTGAAGTTCATGGAAAGAGCGATGATTAATTTCGATTCTTAAATTCCCCCCATTTTCCAGATTGATTCTTTCATGAAGCTTTCCATGGGCCCTGAACCCGTCAATCAGCCTGGAAACCTGGCGCGCATTCCGGCCTATTTCGTCCATATAACGCTTCTTGGAATCGACTTCCTCCAAAACGACCGCAGGTATGACAATATCATTGTCCTCAAACGAAAAAATTGAATAGGGGTCCTGCAGCAAAACATTGGTGTCCAATACATAGATTTTATTCAATTGAATGCCTCCCGCTTATATGGCCTCTCTCAACTTTTGGTAAAATATATGATTTTGCGAATAAAGATAGACGATATTCCGGACAATAATCGTGTTACCCCCTTTGCCAACCGTGTAAGTTTATATATAGGTCCTGGAAGTGGGCTACAGTGATACTCGGCACTTTGGGTTTCTGCTGCCTAGTGGAACCAATCGGGTTCGTACTGCCTGTTTTTAATACGCGTTAGCTGCTAATTTAGCGGAAGTTGAAAGGGGCTAATCATCGGCGGAATCTGTTTTTTTCGGAACGGCTTCCGGCATTTTAAAAGGTAGGTGGTTTTCTTGTTCATGGGAAAATTAATGATGATTCTTGGTATTATGCTCGCTCTTTCCGGCTGCGGTGCAAATCAAGGGACTGATGGCGGCAAGGCCACAAATCACCTTGTACAAGTAAAAAACAGCGCCGCTCCGAATACGGACAGAAAAACAGGGAAGAGGGCAGCCCGCCATCTGGAGAAGATTGCTTCATCCGTACCGAACGTAAATGGAGCGAATGCTGTCGTACTAGGAAAATATGCGATAGTTGGCATTGACATCGATTCCACTGTGGAACGATCGGAAGCAGGGACAATCAAATACTCAGTCGCCGAAGCACTGAAAGACGACCCTTACGGAGCCAGGGCGATGGTCGTTGCGGATCCAGATATGAATGCGCGTTTAAAGGAAATTTCGGAGGATGTTCAAAATGGCAAACCTATACAGGGGATTTTATATGAACTGGCAGACTTGGCCGGGAGGATTGTACCTGAAGTTCCGGGTAAAATCGTAGAGCCGGAGCGGGGCAGGCCTGTGAAAGGGAATAAGGAACAAATGCCTGAACAAGACAAGAAAAAATTGGAGCGGAGACAGGAAGAAGAGTCCTTAAGGAAAAAGTAATGGATCCGTGAAACGGAAAAACGTTCAGACCCAACATGTTTCAATAACAAATCATTTCCAAAACCAGGCCTCATTAAGCGAAATTGAAGAATGCCCAACAATGACATGCTGAAAATGCAATGGAAGCCTGGCAAACTTGCCGGGCTTCCATTTTTAGTCCCGCAGGAGATCAGGCTTTCCGGAATGCCTCCATGACCTGCGTATCAAGCCGTGCCGCGGCGGCTTTGTCATACGTTTTATCGTATTCTGGCTCTTGTGTAATTTTGGAACCGTAAAACATGACATCACGAACTTCATTGATTTTCACTTCGATCAGTGCCAGCTTTAAAGGAACGCCTTCCATCTTTTCATGTTTAACAGCCGCATTGCCATTAATCGCGTATGTAGTTTCATTGGCAATGACATTTATAGCCACTTCGCCTTTGTTTTTAATGTTCTGAACAATCCTCGAACGATTATCCACTGCGAAATAAATGGTGCTTTCATCTTTTGCAAGCAGCCATGAAATGGCGCTGATGTTCGGTCCGCCCGTTTCGTGGTCTATCGTGGCAATTGTGGCAAACCGTTCCTTCTGCAATTCGTCGAATAACGGTTTGATTAGTTTTGGTTCTACCTGGTTAGCCATAAAAAATGCTCCTTTCGATTCTGTTAAATTCCCGGCTCCCCCATCTTACTATTAACCATTTCATACAGCAACTTGCGGGAATGCCGGGACTATGTTCATGGAATATCCCATGTTATACTATTAGTATGCCAATAAATTAACCAAGGTGAAAGCAAACAGATTTGAGGTGGCCCGAGCTTGAGAGTAAAATGTGTTCTATGTGATACAATTGAAATGATTCCGGACGAATCCCCGGAAGCAAAAAGGCTTCGCAACCGGCCAATCCATACGTATATGTGTATTCCTTGCCATGACAGGATTGCAGAGAGGACTAATGAACGGATTGCAAGCGGCAATTTCCGCCTATACCGTACAAAAAAGAACAAAGACGACTTTTAAAAAAGACAAACCCCCTGAACAGGCCCGTTCAGGGGGTTTTGCAATCAGCTTTCAGATTCATCCGGAAAGTTGCAGAACTTATCGGGTTCCATATTGATCTGGTTCAGCATTACTTCGATCAGCTCACGTGGAAAACGTGTTTTCTTCTTTTCCCCATCACGTTCATAGTGGACGTAATACATGTTTTCATCCGTTTCGATTGTTAAATCGGAAGCGCTGACCCCATAATTATCGGTAAGCATCCCTTCAAACATCTCCATTGTTTCCAAAGCGGCAGAATCGTTGGGCCGGGCGTCGCATACCACTTTGATAGTGAGCCAATTGTAAATAGTATCCTGCAGGGAATTCATTTGCAGACCCTCCCCCATCAAGCTTCTGTTTTTTGTTTCCGCTCCTGGTTCAGGCGGATTTTGTAAATGATCAAAATGATTGCAGCAACCACGAGTCCTTCGGTTATCGGCAGCATGACTCCCAAAAAGGTCAGGATTGTGCTGCCAAGCGCGAGGAACAAGTAAATGACAGCAGATTTGGCAGGAGGGAGTTTTTTAGCGAACCCCAATTTGTACACAACGACAGAAAGGGCGACTATCGTAACATACAGCATCCACATCCCCATTTTTGGGTTTTCCCCTACCTTATAAAGTGCCGCAAAAAAGGACAGCCTGTCCTCCATTCCAGCATTCCTCCCCTACTACTAGTTCATTTCCGCGTATTTCTTCTTCTTGGCAATCCGTTCCCGCTCGTTTTTATCTAGTATCTTTTTGCGAAGGCGGATTGACTCCGGTGTAACTTCACAATACTCGTCTTCATTCAAATATTCAAGTGATTCCTCCAGCGTCATGATCCGCGGCTTTTTAATTGTTGAAGTTTGGTCTTTGTTCGCCGAACGGACGTTGGTTGCATGCTTCACTTTTGTTATATTTACAGTAATGTCATTTTCACGTGTATGTTCCCCGACGATCATGCCTTCATAAATTTCAGTTCCAGGCTCGACAAAAATCGTACCCCGGTCTTCAACCTGCATGATGCCATAGGTTGACGCTTTGCCTGACTCCATGGATACAAGCACGCCTTGGCGCCTACCGCCTACCTGGCCAGCAAGCATTGGCTGATAGCTATCAAACGTATGGTTGATGATTCCGTAACCGCGCGTCAAAGTCAGAAATTCAGTAGTATAACCAATCAAGCCCCTGGCCGGAACCATGAATATTAGGCGGACTTGGCCATTGCCGTTATTGACCATATCGGACATTTCGCCTTTTCGCGCACCGATTGATTCCATGACAGCTCCGGTATATTCCTCCGGTACATCGATTTGAACCCTCTCGATTGGCTCGCAGCGTACTCCATCTACTTCTTTTACAATAACTTCGGGTTTTGAAACCTGGAGTTCATACCCTTCACGGCGCATATTTTCAATCAGGATGGAAAGGTGAAGTTCACCCCTTCCAGAAACAATCCAGGCATCGGGTGAATCCGTGTTTTCAACCCTCAGGCTTACATCTGTCTGAAGCTGGGCCAGAAGCCGCTCCTCAATCTTCCTGGAAGTTAAATACTTTCCTTCCCTTCCCGCGAACGGGCTGTTATTGACAGCGAACGTCATTTGAAGAGTGGGTTCATCAATATGGAGTACAGGCAAAGCTTCCTGGTGCTCAACAGGGCATACAGTTTCACCGACATTGATGTCTTCCATCCCCGATACGGCAACGAGGTCCCCTGCAAAAGCTTCCTGGATCTCCTGGCGCTTCAGCCCAAAGAAACCGAACATTTTTGTAACGCGAAATTGTTTGACTGAACCATCAAGTTTCATTAATGCCACCTGCTGGCCGACCTTCATCGTCCCGCGGAAAACCCGTCCAATCCCAATCCTGCCAACATAATCGTTGTAATCCAATAAGGCTACCTGAAATTGAAGGGGTTCTTCGCGATTATCGGCCGGTGCCGGGATATGCTCGATGATCGATTCATAGAGCACCTGCATGTTTTCATCCTGTTGCTCGGGATTTGTGCTAGCTGTTCCATTTAATGCAGAAGCATAGATCACCGGGAATTCAAGCTGGTCCTCATTGGCGTCAAGCTCGATGAACAAATCGATAACTTCATCAATTACTTCTTCCGGCCGGGCGAAGTCCCGGTCGATTTTATTGACAACAACAATTGGAGTAAGCTTTTGTTCAAGCGCTTTTTTCAAAACGAACCTTGTTTGCGGCATCGTCCCTTCGTAAGCATCAACAACAAGGAGAACGCCATCGACCATTTTCATGATCCGTTCCACTTCTCCTCCAAAGTCGGCGTGCCCAGGGGTATCCAGGATATTGATTTTTGTATCTTTGTACTGGATCGCGGTGTTTTTTGCAAGGATCGTAATTCCTCTTTCGCGCTCTATATCATTCGAATCCATTGCCCTTTCTTCGACATGCTCGTTGGAACGAAAAATCCCCGATTGCTTGAGCAATTGGTCAACGAGGGTTGTTTTTCCATGGTCAACGTGGGCAATAATGGCTATATTGCGAATATCATTTCGTTTATTCAAGGTGGTTCACTCCTGCCTTTTATAAGGGATAAAGCTTTTTTGGCTTTTATTTCAAGTACAACTGAAACATTATAACACATATCATGTAGAAACCTATAAATTTTTTGAGTACAATAGGCTTTGAAGTCTATATTTTCCCCAAATTAATGAAGATTAAGCAAAATATACGTTGGGGAAAAGATAGGAGAGCCGATGAAAAAAATAAAATGGGACATCTTCGGGTTGGCGATTATGGCGGCCGCGTCCATTTCGGGCATAGGAATCGCGATTGGGGAACAGAGCATTCTTGGGATTCTGGCTTGTATCGCTGTTCTTTCTTTCGCAATGAGGGAAGGGTTTAAAAGGAAAAAGAAAGGCCAAAAAAAGCACTGAAGGGTACGGCTTCCGGCCCCCTCAGTGCTTTATTCGTTTATTTCCCCACTTTTAGGTACCGTTCGAGGATATCTCCATGAAGGCCCGGCCCAGCGGCGAGCACGGACGATTTGTTCAGCATATCGAGCTTACCTCCATTAAGGTTTGTCACACTGCCGCCCGCTTCTTCCACAATGAGAGCTCCGCCCGCATAATCCCATGGGGCCAGCCTTGGCGAAATATAGGCATTTACCCTGCCCGTCGCCACGTAAACAAGTTCAAGCGCAGCTGATCCATACGACCTTGTCCCTCTTGCTTCCCTGACAAGCGGAATGAGCAGGTTATGGTCAACCCTCTTATTTTCCAGGACCCAGCTGATATTCAACGCCACGATTGATTCTTTAACAGCGGCCCTTTCAAGCTTCGGCAATTCCTTTCCATTTAGAAATGCGCCGCTTCCTGCTATTGCATGATAAAGTTCATTGTGGACGATATCATAAACAAGGCCGATTTTCCCCTTGCCATTCTCATATATTCCAATTGATATTGCAAAGTTCCTTTGCTGGTGGATAAAATTCATCGTTCCGTCAATCGGGTCAATAATCCACACAACTCCTTCGAGATCTTGGAGTTTATCGCCGAATCCTTCCTCGCCAAGTATCCTATGCCCCGGGAAAACCGCTCTGATATTCTCGATGAAAAATTTTTCCGTGTCCCTGTCAATGTCTGTTACAAGGTCATTCGGATCAGATTTTGTATGGATATTAAGAGTTTTATCAAATGAAGATCGAATCTGTTCCCCCGCTTCAAGAATCCACTTTCTTGCCTGCCCAAACACATGGACTGTATCCATTAAGCCGCCCCCCAAAATAGTGTCCTCTTCAAATCCGTCCGTATTGTTTAGCTTATACAAATGCGGAGCGCCCATCAACCATTATGGTACCCTTCACCGCCAAAAAATAATAAACGAACTCTCCAGCATTGCCGGGAGTCCGTTTTAAGCTTCCGCATATTTATTTTCCCATTCCATTTTTGTATGGTCTTCCTCTCCGCTTCTTACAAGGCCTTTAATCGGAGAAGTTCCTGCCGGATCTTTTCTAGGCGCAATTTGCAATGTTTCTTCATCTCTTCATTGTTCTCCGCCATCGCATCATACAATGTTGCTAGCTCATAGTCCATTTCAAGCCTTAAAACCGCGGTCCTTTCCTTATCGAATGCCTTTTTTCTAGTCGTATTAATCAACTGTTTCATTAGTAAACACTCCTTCCGGCAATTATACTGATTTTTCAGATTTTTGATATTATAGTATGAAGCTCTTTGTAAATCTGCGACAAAATGTGATTGTATCCATCATATTAGTACAACTAATTTTAAGAGTCGGCTTCTGTATGCTAAAATAATTTCATCACTGTAATTTAGGAGGCCCATATGGAATTTAGTGGTTTCACCCAAGATGATTTTAATGTATTTTCTATTGACGGCCTGGAAGCGCGAATGGATGCTTTAATTACCCATGTCCGTCCAAAATTAACGTGGCTTGGGGAACATTATGCTCCTCTATTGTCCACGTTGGCAGGACAGGAAATGTTCGCCCATGTTGCCAAGCACGCCAGAAGAACCAAGAATCCCCCGAACGATACGTGGGTTGCCATCTCTGGTAATCCGAGAGGGTATAAAATGCTGCCGCACTTTCAGATTGGCCTGTGGGAAACCCACCTTTTCGTTTGGTTCGCGGTTATCTATGAATGCCAGGGAAAACCGCAAATCGGGGAAAACTTCCAGAATCACCTCGGTGACATCCATGCGGGAATCCCAAACAACTTTGTCTGGTCCGAAGACCACATGAAGCCTGGAGCGATCAGCCATGGCAGCCTATCAGCAAAAAATCTGAATGATTCCTTCCAGCGCCTTAAGGATGTAAAAAAAGCGGAAATCCTTTGCGGCTGTCACTTTGATCGCGATGAAGTTGTCAAGATGGGCCCATCGGATTTGCTTAAAAGTTTGGATGGTGTATTTAGACAAATATTACCCCTATATAAATTGACATAAACCTGCAAAATATAATGGAAAACAATTGTACCATAATAAGATAAAGTGCAGGCTGCCCTGCGTCATCCAAGCGTGGGATTCCCTTTCAAAATAACGAACCCCCTTACCTCGACAGGCAAAGGGGGTTTTAGTTTACTTTATGCGCAGTTTTCCTCCATCAGGGAGCTCTTTTGCTTTCGTGACAGCTTTATAGGGCGAATAGCCGCTTAGCTCCTCGAATTCCCCGCATAACTTCTTTTCTTCGGACTTTCCCGGAACAATTTGCTTGAAATTCCGGTATGCCGCCATAAATTGCTCCCGTCCTATTCCAGTTTCATATGCCTCCTCCACTGCCTGGAAGAAGTGGATAACCTGGACGGTCTCTTCAGTAGACCACGTGTAATCGATAGGATATTGGTAATCCATCTAAGCACCTTCTTTACATATTAATCCCGCGGATATAGTTTACCATCTTTTCGTGCCCACCGAAAATAAACCCGGATTCCCTGATTTAGTTTGAATTCCCCCATCGTTTACGGATTTCTGCTGCTTCGTCCAGAATCCTTTCAAACAATTCAGCGGTTGTTGGGATGTCATGGATTAATCCGATTGCCTGGCCTGCCCAAGCAAAACCTTCATCCACCTTTCCTTCATATATAAATCTCCGGTTTGCATCTCCGTTGATATATTCCTTTAATTGCTCATAACTGGAACCTTTCTTTTCAAGTTCAATTATCTTTTCCGCCCATATATTGTGGATGACCCTTCCTGGGGCACCGAGTGATTTTTTTATGATAAGGGTATCTGATTCGGCGCTTTCAAGCAATTTATGTTTATACTGGTCGCTCGCATGTACACATTCCTTTACAGCGATAAACCTCGTCCCCATTTCGATTCCCTCGGCGCCAAGCGCGAATGAGGCCATCAGACCCCTTCCATCCGCGATCCCACCGGACGCGATAACAGGAATTGAAACGGATTCGGCTACACGCGGAATGAGTACCATTGTTCCCAAATCCTCCTTTCCAAGATGGCCGCCTCCTTCCTGCCCGACAACCATTACAGCATCCGCTCCAAGCTGTTCCGCCTTGATCGCCTGTCTCCTTGAGGCAACCAAGACGAGTTTTTTACATCCAGTCCCGTTTAATTGCTCAAAGAGCGGCGCCGGATTTCCGCCTGTCATTGAGATGACAGGGACATTTTCTTCAATAGCGGCTTCCACAAATTTTTGGTATGGCCTCCCGTGCTGCCCAATGGCAAAATTCACGCCAAACGGCTTATCCGTTTTTTCCTTTGTTTTCAGGATTTCCTCCCGCAGCAATTCAGGGCTTTCCAGAGACATGGCTGTTATTTGGCCAAGGCCTCCAGCATTGGAAACTGCCGAAGCAAGTTCAGAATATGCAAGGTGGGCCAATCCTCCTTGTATAATCGGGTACTGTATACCAAGAAGTTCTGTTATTCTTGTATTCCACTTCATTTTCCCGCCTCCTCCATCCTCTTCCTTACTGTTATTCTCCTAATCCGGTTAATTTTCCTCTCTTAACGGGAAACTACATAGAAAACCGTAAATCCCATAAAGGAAATGAATATTTATTTGCAAACGTAAGCAGAAGTGCTATAATTCACTTGTTTTATGTCCTGCCGGCCATATTTTAATTTTGACAGGGGCCATTCCTCTGCAGGAACATAGTTGAACCTACCGATCATTCAGTAAAAGAGGTGTGGAAAATCTTGTCCCAATTTGATACGCCGTTGTTCACCGGCCTTGTTGAACACGCTAAAAAGAATCCAGTCCAATTCCATATCCCGGGTCATAAAAAGGGAGCCGGAATAGATCCAGACTTTCGAGAATTCATTGGCGATAATGCTTTAAGCATTGACTTGATAAATATTGGCCCGCTCGATGATTTGCATTCCCCGAAAGGGATCATAAAGCAGGCACAGGATTTGGCTGCCGAGGCGTTTGGCGCGGACCATACATTTTTTTCAGTCCAGGGCACAAGCGGAGCGATTATGACTATGGTCATGACTGTTTGCGGGCCTGGGGATAAGATTATTGTCCCCCGCAACGTCCATAAATCAGTCATGTCAGCGATCGTTTTTTCAGGTGCCATTCCAGTCTTCATTCATCCGGAAATTGATGAAAATCTCG
The DNA here is from genome assembly GCF_003362805.1 of Neobacillus piezotolerans. GTDB lineage: Bacteria > Bacillota > Bacilli > Bacillales > Cytobacillaceae > Bacillus_D > Bacillus_D piezotolerans. The sequence continues at coordinate 511,090 of NZ_QNQT01000001.1, read as the reverse complement.
GTATTTCCCACGGCATTACAACCGAGGCTGTGGCTAGGGCATTGGACCAGCACCCTGACGCGAAAGGAGTGCTCGTGATAAATCCCACCTATTTCGGGATATCCGCAGATTTAAGGAAAATCGTGGAAATCTCCCACTCTTACAACGTACCGGTCCTTGTCGATGAAGCGCATGGCGTCCATATCCATTTCCATGATGAACTGCCTTTATCCGCGATGCAGGCTGGCGCGGATATGGCCGCGACCAGCGTCCATAAACTAGGCGGGTCAATGACCCAAAGTTCTGTATTGAATGTCCGGGAAGGCCTTGTCTCTTCCAAACGCGTTCAATCCATTTTGAGCATGCTTACAACCACTTCGACGTCCTACCTTCTTTTGGCGTCATTGGATGTCGCGCGAAAAAGGCTTGCCACCGAAGGACGTGAATTAATTTCTAAAACGATTAGCCTGGCGCAGTCCATAAGGGACAGAATCAATGAAATCGACAGGCTCTATTGTGTTGGGCCAGAAATACTAAAATCAAAGGCGGCCTTTGATTACGATCCGACGAAGCTGATAATTTCTGTCAAGAATCTTGGCATTGCCGGATATGAAGTTGAAAAATGGCTTCGTGACAGGCATAATATCGAAGTTGAACTCTCCGACTTGTATAATATTCTTTGCATCGTCACACCTGGTGATACCGAGCGTGAGGCAGACATTCTTGTCAATGCGCTGCGCGAGCTTGCCGAAGAATGCGTTGGGGAAGCCGGAAAGCCGGAGCCATTACAGGTGTTCCTTCCGGACATCCCGCTTTTGGCCCTTACGCCAAGAGATGCTTTTTACTCCGAAACGGAAGTCGTTCCATTCGAAGAATCGGAGGGAAGGATAACAGCCGAGTTTATTATGGTCTATCCTCCAGGAATCCCAATCTTTATCCCAGGAGAGATTATTACGAAGGAAAACCTCCTTTATATCCAAAAGAACCTTGAGGTTGGCCTGCCGGTCCAAGGACCTGAAGATGATCAGATTAAGTCAATCAGGGTAATTAAGGAATACAAGGCAATAAAATAACAAAAAACAGGATTCCTGGGAATCCTGTTTTTTGTTTTGAAAATATAGTTGCCGCGGTCCTGTCTCAGGCTTTTCACCAGAGAATTTTAAAGATTTTCATCCTGGATGGAATGGCATTTATCACAAGTACATTTAGAGTAAAGGACAGTTACTTTTTCATCTTCGAAATGATCAATCGTCGAATTGCAAGTTTGGCATACAATCGTTCCCATGTTGATCAGCTCCCTTTAAAAATATGAAATGTAAGCGCTTAATAAGGTTTAACTATATAATAATATAACCTTTTTAGAATATCAACCGATATTGTATGTCATTATTAACCTTTTTAACGGCAATTATCACCATCAATCTTCGAAAAATGTAAAAACAGGCCATTGGATGGCCTGCCATGCTCATTCATATTGGGTGGTAAAGGGAACGGACGGAAGGATTTCCGAAAAGAATTCGACCAGTTCATTTGCCTGTCCTTCATCACTAATCCGAAAAACATGCTGCAAATGCTCTACGTCATCCAGGTCTTTAGGTTCGAGGAGAGTTGATCGGCCGGTTTGCATACAAACGACTAGAGGCTTTCCGAAAAACAAGGAGGAATAGACAACTCCAAAATCATAACGCGCATTTTCAGTAGTAAATCCAGTGAAACGAACCTTTACATTCTCGTGTTCATCATATAACTTTTCGAATTGATCCATAACACTCCTCCTTACATTTATTAGAATATTATTATAATTCAAATTTTTCTAAATTACAAACAAAAGGCCTGCTTCACTATTTGGCGGTTGTTTATCGAATTTAGTCAATGCTACAATGGGGTTGTACAGAAAAATGGATCAGGGGGGGAATGGTGATGGCTGAAAACGCTTTTATTAAACTTGTGCCTTCATCTGCAAAACAATCTGTTACACTTGATGAATTAAAGAAACTGTTCACTTATTACAAGGAAATCACTTCCAAAACAGGCACACAGGTTGGCTGGAATTATGACGAAAGCGCGTTTCCATACGAAATAAAGGAAACACCTGAAGGCAAGGGAGACTGGTTTTACCTCAATTCCACAGACCCCGACAGGTACCGGGCGATAGCGGTAGCAGTCGGAAAGGAAGCTGTGGAGACTGATGAGGGAACCCCGGCGATCCAACCCTATGTCCAGATAACTTTGCCTGACGGAGCGACTGCGGGAGACAAAGGGAAAGCAAATGAATTCTGCAAATTCCTGGCCAAAAAATTTCAGGCTGAGCTTCATCTATTTAATGGAAGAATCATGTATTACAATCCGAGGAAATAAATCAGCAAGCATCCCATCGAGGGATGCTTCGTTATTTTAGCAAGCTTCTATTTTTGCAAAATAGGAGGAAAGTGAAAATAGGATAGGACAATGTGGAAGGATGCGTACAGTCCAAGGCTGAATGCAGTAATAAATAGAACCTTTCTTTGCGATTGGATAAAATTTTCACCGATAACCACTGCAAGATAAAAAAACACCAAAAACATGAGACCATTATATAAAGGATGGTCGTGTTTCGATAGCCATTCCGTTAATGTATATCCGCTCCAAATAATAAACTGGATTAGGAACAAAACATACACCTTCATCCCTTTCACCGCCTGACCAACCCAGGAAAAACCTGGCCATTTACTGAAGTATATGCCAGGCCTCCCCTTGATATTTTTCAATTCTGTAACATTTGCATGACAAGGAAAAGTAGCCGCTATCCGTATGATAAAATGTGGTTGATGCCGTGTATTGCCAACTGCAGGAATCATTGACGAAATAATGGGGGCAAATGTTATGAAAGGTTTTCCTGTTTATCTAATTCTTTTCTCACTATTCATTACATCATCCTGCGGCAAAGGGGAGCAGGCAAGGCTATCAGTGGACAAAAACTCGAAGCAGGTTATTTTCTTTTCAGACGAAAAGCAATATAAGCGGGAAGCCGCCTATTACGATGCCTTGATAGAACTAAAAAAAGATTTTCCGGATGAAATGGAAAACCTGATGGTCCTTTCGAGCAAAGAAGAAAAAAAATACTATGACGAATTTGATATAAAATCGGGTCCAGCCCTGATTGTCCTATATAAGGAAAAGGTAATGGTCCGAATTCACGGCATTACAACCAAAGAGAAAATTATCCAGCCGGTTTCCAAAGCTTTGGATGGAAAGAACTTTAAAATGGATTAAAGCCCTTCCCGATGCGGGAAGGGCTTTATTGTTTTAGCAACTGTTACTTATTTTACGATGTGAATTGGGCTTCCGATTGCAACTTCCGCCGCTTCCATGGTGATTTCCCCAAGTGTTGGATGGGCATGGATTGTCATGGCCAAGTCTTCGGCAGTCATGCCGGTTTCAATTGCCAAGCCGAGTTCGGCAATCATATCAGATGCGCTCGGGCCGGCGATTTGCGCCCCAATAACTAGGCCGTCTTCCTTGCGAGTTACAAGCTTCATGAAGCCATCTGTCTGGTTGAGCGCCAATGCCCTGCCATTAGCGGCAAACGGGAACTTGGCGGCTATCACCTCAATGCCTTCTTCTTTAGCCTGTGCTTCAGTGTAACCAACGGATGCCAGCTCGGGATCCGAGAACACAACTGCCGGGATGGCAAGATAATCGATTTCAGCCGGATGGCCCGCAATGGCTTCCGCAGCAATCTTTCCTTCATAGGATGCCTTATGTGCCAAAGGAGGGCCTGGTACGATATCGCCAATGGCATAAATATTGCCGATGTTGGTCCGGCATTGCTTATCCACCTTTACAATACCCCTGTCAGTCAATTCGATTCCCACTTGTTCGAGGCCAAGTTCATCGGTATTTGGGCGGCGCCCAACCATAACGAAAACATAATCGGCTTCGACTGTTTTTTCCTCGCCTTTTACTTCATAAGTGACTTTTACAGAATCCCCGGATTCCTGAACACCTTTTGCCAGGGCTTTCGTAACAATTTCAGCACCCTTTTTCTTAAGGTTGCGTTTTACGAGTGAGGACATCTGTTTTTCAAAGCCATTGAGGATTTCGTCAGCACCCTCAAGAATGGTCACCTTTGTTCCAAAGCTTGCGTATGCTCCTCCAAGTTCTGTTCCGATATAGCCTCCGCCAATTACAACGATGCTTTCCGGAATTTCCTTCAGGGCAAGGGCCCCTGTTGAATCAAGGACGCGTTTGGAATATTTGAAGGCAGGCAATTCAATCGGACGTGAGCCTGTCGCGATGATTGCATTGTTGAAAGTATATGTTTGGGCGGAATTTTCATCCATTACCCTTAAGGTATTCGCATCTACAAAATACGCCTCACCGCGGACGATATTGACCTTGTTTCCTTTTAAGAGGCCCTCGACGCCGCCTGTAAGTTTTTTGACGACTCCCGCTTTCCACTCCTGGACCTTGGAAAAATCGACTGTGACGTTCTCGGCGTTAATTCCAATGTCACTGGAATGGGTTGCCGATTCGTACCTGTGGCCCGCTGCTATGAGGGCTTTGGAAGGAATACAGCCGACATTCAGGCAGACCCCTCCCAATGTTCCTCGCTCAACGATGGTCACTTTTTGGCCGAGCTGGGCGGCCCTGATTGCCGCCACATACCCGCCGGGTCCTGCCCCGATAACGATTGTATCTGTTTCTATTGGAAAATCTCCTACTACCATTTTATTACGCCTCCATTAACAAGAGTTCCGGATCGTTCAACAACCTCTTGATGTGGTTCATGAAATTCTGAGCGGTTGCGCCATCAATAACCCGGTGGTCAAAGCTTAAGGAAAGTGCGAGAACTGGCGCGGCAATGATTTCCCCATTTTTTACGATTGCTTTTTCCGAGATGCGGCCAATTCCAAGGATGGCAACTTCCGGATGGTTGATGACAGGCGTAAACCATTGTCCTCCCGCAGAACCGATATTGGTGATTGTGCAGGATCCGCCCTTCATTTCATCCGGGGCAAGCTTTCCGCTCCTTGCTTTGGTAGCAAGCTCGTTTATTTCATTGGAAATGGCGAATACCGATTTCCTGTCCGCATCCTTTACAACAGGGACAAGCAGGCCTTTATCTGTATCAGCGGCGATCCCAATGTTGTAATAATGCTTTTGAATGATTTCCCCCGCCTCATCGTCTACAGAAGTATTCAATGCAGGATACTCTCTTAGCGCGCTTGTAAGCGCCTTGACGACGTATGGAAGGAAGGTAAGCTTAATACCCTTCTCAGCCGCAACCTCTTTGAATTTCTTGCGGTGGGCGACAAGGCTTGCCACGTCCACCTCGTCCAAAAGGGTAACGTGTGGAGCGGTATGCTTGGAATTCACCATCGCCTTGGCGATCGCGCGGCGAATTCCGCTCATCTTCTCGCGTGTTTCAGGATATTGGCCCTGCGGAATTGGAGCAGGAGCCTGCTTCGCCTCTTCCGCTGCCGGAACAGTTTCATTGACAGCTGTTTGAGCCTCGTCTTTCGGAGCTGCCTGACCTCCGCTCAAGAATGCATCGATATCGCCTTTAAGCACCCTGCCATTGTTGCCTGAGCCTGAAACTTGGCGGATATCGACTCCTTTTTCCCGAGCATACTTCCTCACCGAAGGCATCGCTATGACTCTTCGGTTTGGGTCAACATCGACTTTTGGCGCTGCATTTGCAGCAGCAGCCCCCGCTCCAGTGGCTCCTTCAGATGCCGGAACTTGTGCTTCTTCCTTTTTAATCTGCTGGCCCGACTCAAGAGTTGATTGAACTTGGGATTCTGTTTTCTCGTTTGCAGGTTCTTCATCCTCATGGCTATCGCCTTTGAATTGAAGGTTTTCATAGCCTGGCGCATCAAACGTAACAAGCACCTGGCCAACAGTCGCCACTGTGCCTTCACCAACCAGTATTTCCTCGACGGTTCCTTCTACTGGGGAAGGGATCTCTACTACAGCTTTATCATTTTGCACTTCACATAGAACATCGTCTTCCTGTACTTTATCGCCTGGCTTAATGAACCATTTGACTATTTCGCCTTCGTGGATTCCTTCACCTATATCAGGCATTTTAAATTGGAATGACACTATGCCTCATCCTCCTAGTGTTACTTGAATATCTTCTGGCTTGAAAATTCCTTGCATGGGCGGCACTTGTCCAATTAGAACGTAAGTACTTTCCTGGCTGTTTCAATGACATCCTTGTAATTCGGCAGCCATACGTTTTCAGCCTGAGAGAACGGATAAACTGTATCCGCAGCCGCAACAGTAAGAACTGGCGCCTCAAGGCTCAGTACTGACCGTTCCATGATTTCACGGACAACATGATTTGCCGCTCCTGCCTGCCTTTGGGCTTCCTGGACAACGATAGCGCGCCCGGTTTTTTCAACAGAAGCAACAATAGCTTCAATATCCAATGGCATTAGGGTTCGAAGATCAAGTACTTCCACGGAATGTCCATCTTTTTCAAGTTCCTCCGCGGCTTTGAGTGATTCATGGACCATCGCGCCATACGTAATGATGGTCAAATCTTTGCCTTCCCTTTTAATATCCGCTTTTCCCAGTGGAATAGTGTATTCTTCCTCTGGAACCTCCTCACGGAAAGCACGATAAAGCTTTAAGTGTTCAAGGAAAATAACCGGATCGTTATCGCGAATCGAAGAGATCAGCAGCCCCTTGGCATCGTATGGAGTCGATGGAACAACAACCTTAAGTCCCGGCGTCTGCATCATTAGCCCTTCAAGGCTGTCGGAGTGAAGTTCCGGAGTATGTACCCCTCCGCCAAATGGAGACCTGACCGTAATCGGCATATTGTAGCGTCCCCCGGAACGGTAGCGCATCCTTGACATCTGGCCCGCGATGGAGTCCATCACCTCGAAAACAAATCCGAAAAACTGGATTTCGGGGATTGGGCGGTAACCTGTCAGGGAAAGGCCGATTGACAAGCCGCCGATGCCGGATTCGGCAAGCGGCGTATCAAATACGCGTTCTTCGCCAAATTCCTTTTGGAGGCCTTCGGTTGCACGGAAAACACCACCGTTTACACCAACGTCCTCCCCGAATACCAAAGTCTTCTCGTTATTGCGAAGTTCTATGCGCAAGGCATCCGTGATTGCCTGGATCATCGTCATTTGAGCCATGATTACTTCGACTCCTTTGCTTTGTAAATTTCATATTGTTCCTTTAAGTGGAAAGGCATTTCTTCATACATTATCGACATTAGGTCGGTTACCTTTTGTTTTGGAGCGGCGTCGGCCTTCTTGATTGCCTCTTTAATTTCCTCTTTTGCCCTTTCGATCACTTCATTTTCTTTTTCTTCGTTCCAAAGCCCCTTGCTTTCAAGGTATTTCCTGAAACGGACAAGCGGATCCTTCTTTTCCCACTCGTTGTCAAGGTCAGCCGTCCTGTAGCGTGTCGGATCATCCCCGGCCATCGTATGCGGGCCGTAACGGTATGTCAATGTTTCAATTAATGTTGGCCCTTCGCCATTTACCGCGCGTTCACGGGCGTCACTGACCGCTTTATAAACCGCAAGCGGATCCATACCATCAACCTGGATACCAGGAATACCGGCGGCAACCGCTTTTTGTGCGATTGTCTTTGCCGCGGATTGCTTTTCTACTGGCGTCGAAATCGCAAAGCGATTGTTCTGGACAACAAAAATGGCCGGGGCCTTGAACGCTCCCGCAAAGTTAATGCCTTCATAGAAATCGCCTTGTGAGGCACCGCCGTCGCCTGTGTAGGTAATTGCCACAGATTTAGAACCATTTTTCTTCAATCCAAGCGCAACTCCCGCGGCCTGAATATACTGCGCGCCAATAATGATTTGCGGGGACAGAACATTTACTCCTTCAGGGATTTGGTTACCCTGATAGTGGCCCCTGGAGAAAAGGAATGCCTGGTAAAGTGGAAGCCCCTGCCAAATAAGCTGAGGAACATCACGGTATCCCGGCAAAATGAAATCATCCTTTTCCAGCGCGTATTGAGAAGCCAACTGGGAAGCCTCCTGGCCGGCTGTAGGCGCATAGAACCCAAGGCGGCCCTGTCGGTTGAGGGAAATGCAGCGCTGGTCAAGGATTCGTGTGTACACCATCCTGCTCATTAATTCCTGAAGCTGTTCGTCACTTAATTCAGGCATTGCCGCTTCGTTAACGACCTTGCCTTCTTCATTTAAAATCTGGAGCGTTTCAAATTGCTGCTCAACAGCATCGAGCGTCTTTTTCGCATCGATTTGGGCGTTCTTTGTCTTAGAAGCCATTTGGTCACCATTCCTTTCTTTTTCACAAATTTTGTCTCTTACATTAAACACACTCGGGGTTTCTGTTTTAATGGGATACAAATACTCACTTATATTGCCCATAAAAGCGGCTAAATGCTCTCCCTATAAGATTGTAATTTTTCGATTAAAGCACGCCTGAAACACCAGTTTTACCAATATCGACTGGCCATATCTATATAGTTTTCCACAAGCACGGCTTCGGGAAACCCAAATTTCCACCGTACTGGTTTTTAGACTGTACCAGTTGTAAACCCCATTAAATTAATACAACTCCCCCTGCAAATCGAGTGTACACCATTCTCTTCCAAACCGTCAATAAACATGACCTATAAATTTTTCACTATACAAATATTAGAAAATATCCATAAAAAGGGTATATCTGTACTAATGTTTTTTATTCATCTGTATCAGTTCTGTTATATCCAAATATCTCCAATAAAACTTCCAAGGAACCCGTTCGCCCAAAAATAAAAGAAAAAGCAGGCATCTTCTGCCTGCTCCAGTTAGGATTCCTCGCCGATCAGCCCGGCTAATTCGTAAAAGTCGAGCTTTTCCTTGTTATATTTTTCGGTCAATTCATTAAACCTTTCATTCGCCTCAAGGATCTCTTTGTAATATTCATTAAGGGTGTTAACCTGGCCCTCCAGATTTTCCAAAGACACATCCTTGGCTTTCAAGGATGTATACAGTTGACGGTCGCCATCAAGCGCATTCATGTATTCCTTATAAAGCATTTCATGTGTTTCATATCGGTCTTTCATCGTTTTATATAGCAATTGGGCCTTTTCCTTCAGCTCCGGCTTTTTGATTTCCTTGAGAATCGTTAAGGCTTCTTCGAATTGTTTCCGGGATTCCTCCAGGCTCTGGCGCTCAAGGGCTATATGTTCCTTTCTCTTTTCGACAATCTCCAATGCCTCGTCGGAAAGAGTGGATATTTGGCTGTATTCCTTCAAGCCAAGACCCATGATCTTATCAAAAATCGCTTTTTCTTTTGTTTCAAGCTCAATGAGCGGATCTTGCTGTGCTTCAAACTGTTTTTCCGCCTTGACCGCTTTCTCCAGCACTTCGTACAGCTCGGTTTCAGGCGACTCCTTTCCGAGGCAGCCTGAAAGCACCAGAACGGCTCCAGCCAAAAGGAATAGTATTCTATTTATTGGAGAAAATAGCAAAATCAATCACTCCTTTTCTTAACAATTCAACTATATCGAGAGTTCATGTATTTGACAACTTTATTTGGCAGCAAAGCTTGTCCAGCCGATTAAAGTTTATTCTTGACAATCGTCATTTATGACTGGGCACTGGCCCAAACTATCCAGAGCTGGCTAACATAGGCTGTAATAGTCGCCCGATTAATAGGGCTGGCAAACATGATACTGAGGAGGTTCGCTTATGTACGGTTATGGATATGGCTATCCTGGATTTGTCGGATATGGTGGATTTTGCGGATGGGGCAGAGGTTTTGCCTTGATTGTCGTGCTGTTTATCCTATTGATTATCGTCGGCTCTGCCTGGCTATAATGTTAGTCAAGAAGAGGTGCCCGCCTCTTCTTTTTGTTGCCGCTTATTTCCCTTACCGCCTTTCTTTACTTTGCGCTAAATCTCCTTCATACCGAAAAGATAATTCCATGTAATTAACTTTTCGCCGATTGTCTGATAGACTAATGGCATACTTCTTCCCTATTGGAGGGTTGAATAAATGTACTGTTTTACAGGAGTGGACTAAAATGATAACTATGGACGATATTATTCGCGACGGTCATCCAACTTTAAGAAAAACCGCCTCTCAAGTTCCGATGCCGCCATCTGAAGAAGACAAGCAAATTCTTGCGAGCCTCCTGGAATATGTTATAAATAGCCAGAACAGCGAGATTGCTGAAAAATACGGACTTCGCCCAGGCATAGGCCTGGCAGCCCCGCAAATAAATGTGCAAAAAAGGATGATTGCGGTGCATGTGCATGACGAGAAAGGGAATTTGCACAGCCACGCGCTTTTTAACCCAAAGATCGCCAGCCATTCCGTGGAACTGGCATACCTTACTTCAGGTGAAGGGTGCCTTTCTGTTGATGAGCCTTACCCGGGATATGTCCCCCGTTACGCACGCATTACCGTGAAAGGATACGATTCGGAGGGAAATGAAGTAAAGCTCCGCTTGAAAGGGCTAACTTCCGTTGTCTTCCAGCATGAAATCGACCATTTGAATGGCATTATGTTCTATGACCATATCAATAAGGAAGACCCGTACAAACCAATCGAAAATGCAATCGCGATTGAAAGGTAATAAAACGGCTGCCCAATTTTAATGGGCAGCCGTTTTTACGCTGAAAATCCTCAATAATTGGAAAATAGGTATAAAACCATTTTCCTCGTCCTAATTATCCCCATGAATGGCCCGGATAGCTGAGAGTGCTTTTTTCTTTAATGAAGAGATAAAAACACCAAAGAAAATTAAACCAAGTCCAGCAAGCATCGATAAATGGATTTGCTCCTCCAGAAGGAACGCACCCCAAATGATTGCGAAAACCGGAGCAAGGTATGTAACTAGCGCGGCAAATTCCGGACTTCCTTTTTGCACGAGAAAATAATAAATAAGATACGCGATTCCGGATCCTATCGCGCCAAGTCCCAAAAACGCCCCAATGTTGGCCAGGCTGAAGAAAACCGACGGCTCGGGCAGCCCCGTTGCAAGCATGGCGATAAAGCTTGCCGCCGAAGAAAAAGCAAGTGTATAAAGTGACAGTTCAAATATGGGAATATCATTGGCAAATTTCTTCGTTAGCTGTGATCCAATGCCATAGCAAAGAGCGGCCCCGCTCATCATCAGGATGCCGGCCAAATTGCTCCTCCCAAAGGCCTCCGACCCGAAATCGGATAGAATGAAAATTCCGCAGAACCCAATAAAAGCACCGGCCCACTGGTTTTTCCGAAGCCTAGCCGAAAAAAATAAAAATCCGATTAACAAGGTCCAGATAGGGGTAGTAGCATTAATGATTGAAGCAAGGCTTGATGTTATTTTTGTCTCCCCTGCGGATATAAGCAGCCAGGGCAAAATATTATTTGCAAGGGCGATCCCAATAAGTTTTGCATGGGGAAGCTTCCTGAAATTCCGCATTGATTTTTTCGCCGCAAAAGCAATGACTAAGAGCATAGCGGCCCCAAAGAATGTCCGGCCGAATACCACTTCTGCTGGATCCAGCGTTTTTAAAAGAATCTTGATGAACAGAAATGAAGTTCCCCATATTATACCCAATCCAATCAACGAAGCATAAAGCCTGCCCAACCTAATTCCCCCTGACCTCTTTCAATAGTAAAAACATTAATCTTTTAAAAATATTTTGTCAATTTGCAAACAATTGCCAATTCCATGATTAACCATGAAGAAATTGAACCAACAGACATATACTAGTAGTAACCAGAAGGACGATTTTATTCGTTTCACGTCCAAAAACAAGAAAAATACGCCCAATAATTCACCTGGCTGCTTTACTTTGGACAAGGATGGTATAAAATAAGGGTAAGGAGATGATCCACTATGTTAAAGAAGCTACGAAAAAAGCTTTTAAAACAGTGGAGAGATTTATTACGAAAAAAATCCATTGCCTAATGTTTTGAGCCCTTCAAACTTGCGAAGGGCTCCTTCCTTATTGTAAATTGAATAACAGCAGCATAATGGGATAATGTTAGCGTTTCCCCCGGCGTCCGGCACAGGAAGGGAACTCGGGCCTGGGGATTTATAATAGACAATGCAATTGTGGAGATAGGAGCGAGATATCATGTTATTCAAAGTATACTACCAGGAGCGCCTCAACGAAGTGCCAGTAAGGGAAAATACCAAATCCCTTTACACCGAGGGAGAGTCCGAAAGGGATGTCAGGAAAAAACTTGGCGACCGCGGATATAATATTGAGTATGTCCAAGAAGTCAAAGGCGCCTTCCTGGAATATGAAAAACAAAATGAAGATTTTAATGTATTGGAGATATGATAATTTATGAAATTCGTTAAAAATGACCAAACCGCTGTTTTCGCCCTTGGCGGCCTTGGCGAAATCGGGAAAAATACGTATGCAGTCCAATTTCAGGATGAAATCATCGTTATTGATGCCGGAATCAAATTTCCGGAGGACGAACTTCTTGGAATTGATTATGTCATTCCGGATTATTCCTACCTTGTAAAAAATGTCGAAAAAATCAAAGGGCTTTTTGTTACTCATGGACATGAGGACCATATTGGCGGGATTCCCTATTTATTAAGGGAAGTGAATATACCGATTTATGGCGGAAAGCTTGCCCTTGGGCTGATAAAAAACAAATTGGAAGAGCATGGACTTCTTAGGACAGCGAAACTGATTGAAATAAAGGAAGATGATATCATCAAGTTCCGGAAAACATCGGTTACTTTCTTCCGTACAACTCACAGCATCCCTGATTCCTATGGCATTGTTGTAAAAACCCCGAATGGACAAGTTGTCCACACTGGGGATTTCAAGTTTGATTTTACGCCAGTAGGCGAGCCGGCCAATTTGACGAAGATGGCGGAAATCGGAAAAGAAGGCGTCCTTTGCCTTTTATCGGATAGCACAAATAGCGAAATCCCTGATTTCACGATGTCAGAGCGCCGTGTTGGCGACAGCATTGATGATATTTTCAGGAAAGTGGATGGAAGGATCATTTTCGCCACATTCGCTTCCAATATCCACAGGCTTCAGCAGGTCGTTGAAGCGGCGGTCACAAGTGGCAGGAAGGTCGCTGTCTTCGGACGGAGCATGGAGGCGGCCATTAATATTGGCCAGGAGCTGGGCTATATCCGCGCTCCGAAAGAAACCTTTATTGACGCCCAGCAAATCAACAGGCTCCCGGCTAACCAGGTGACCATACTTTGTACTGGCAGCCAGGGTGAACCGATGGCGGCCCTTTCGAGGATTGCAAACGGCACACACCGCCAAATTCAAATAATACCTGGTGACACTGTTGTATTCTCTTCCTCCCCGATACCGGGGAACACGATCAGTGTTAGCAGGACAATCAATATGCTGTTCCGCGCTGGCGCCGATGTCATTCATGGAAAGCTGAGCAATATCCATACATCCGGCCACGGAGGCCAGGAAGAGCAAAAGCTAATGCTGAGGCTTATCAAGCCGAAGTTCTTCATGCCAATCCATGGCGAGTACAGAATGCAACGGATGCATTCAAAGCTTGCCGTCGATTGCGGTGTACCTGAAGAAAACTGTTTTATTATGGACAACGGCGAAGTCCTCGCCCTTTCAGAGGACAGCGCGCAAATCGCCGGCAAAATCCCTTCCGGCTCCGTCTACATTGATGGAAGCGGGGTTGGCGACATCGGGAACATCGTCCTTCGCGACAGGAGGATTCTATCCGAAGAAGGCCTTGTCGTTGTCGTCGTCAGCATCAATATGAAGGAATTCAAGATTGCTTCTGGCCCTGACCTAATTTCACGCGGATTCGTTTATATGAGGGAATCCGGTGATCTGATCAACGATGCGCAGGCTTTGATAGCCAAGCATTTAAACAAAATTATGGAGCGAAAGACGACCCAGTGGTCCGAAATCAAAAACGAAATTACGGACACACTCGGCCCATTCCTTTATGAAAAAACAAAGCGCCGCCCAATGATTCTCCCCATCATTATGGAAATCTGATAAGGGTGTGAAGAATATTAAAGAAGGAAGCTTGCAGCCGCAAGCTTCCTTTTTAGTCTTCGATTACCTTCTTCCGGAACCTTTCAATATCCGTATCAGCCCCAATTACGATTAAAATATCGCCAAGCCAGATTTTCTCGCTTGCCAGCGGTGAGACGATGATATCACTTCCCCTCTTTATTGCGACAATGTTTATTCCATACCTTGCCCGGATGTTCAGTCCAATGATCGTATTGCCTCCAAGCCGTTCATTCGCGACAATCTCGACAATGCTATGCTCGTCGGATAGCTCCAAATAGTCAAGTACGGTGCTTGTTGAAATATTATTGGCGATGCGGATGCCCATATCCCTTTCTGGGTGCGCAACAACATCGGCGCCGATTTTTAAAAGCACCTTTTCATGGTAGTCATTGAGCGCTTTAGCTGTCACATGTTTTACCCCAAGTTCCTTCAGAATCAGTGTCGTAAGGATGCTTGCCTGTATATTGTCCCCTATCGCGACGATAACGTGGTCGAAGTTCCTGATTCCAATTTCCTTCAGGACCGCCTCATCAGTGGAATCACCAAGAATTGCATGGGAGGCTATCGATGCGTATTCGTTAACCCTTTCTTCGTTGTTGTCCATCGCAAGGACTTCCATCCCCAGTTCGGACAGCCTGCGGCAAATACTGCCGCCAAAACGGCCAAGGCCGATTACCGCAAAATCTTTCTTCACTCAGATTCCTCCAAGGATCATATTTATCCCTATAGTAGCAAAAAAGTGCCTAAACCGGAACATTACTTTTCTTAAAAGATATAAACGGTGTCGAACAGGGGCTCTTCATCAGCCTCCCCTTCTTTTTATGCCTTTTTTAAAGAAAAGGAAGATAAGTAGCAGGACAGCTGCAAGAAAGAGAAGTATGGGCAGGTTTCCAAGGAAAAAAACTGTCAACCCCGACCCAACGGAGAGAAGGAAGTTCGTGCTGCTGATGAATTGTTTCTTCGTCCTGGCCCAAGTATCCAGTTCCTTAGGGCTCGTCGCCTTTGCAATTATTTTCCTTTCAAAAAGGGAAATTTTTATTGTCGACAATGATGACTGATTTTGAAGATACTTCATTTTTCCGGTGATTTGCTCAATTTCTTCCTGAACCTCTCCAAGGTCAGCTGAAATTTGAAGGAGGTCCTCCGTTTTGGCCGCGCCTTTCATGAATTCCAGGAGCCTCGCTTCAACAGCCTTTTTGGACTTCAACCGGGAATCCAAGTCGACATATTGTTCCTTCACATCCTCGCCGCGGATCGAACGATCAAGTACTTCCGCTGCATCCTTTTCCGCTTCATTCAAAAAGCTTTCGAAATGCGGCGCAGGAACACGGACTGTCATCATCCCGCTCATCTGCTCGTCACCATCCCGGGAAGCAGATGATTCGACAATATACCCTCCATATTTTTCAGCCTTTGCTTCGAATGATTTTTGTGCATTTTCAAAATTCTTAACACGCAAGTGAAGCTCCGCGTTCTTAATGACCATCCTGTCCGAAACACCTTCTGTGGGCTTGGCCCCATCGGCAGAGGCCGATTTTTCTTTTGCTTCCTCCGTCCCTCCAACCGAGTCGCCGTAATCCCTCTCGACCTTGTTTTGATCCGCACTGCCGGACTTCGCTGAATCTGACTGGCCCGCGTTGCTGCATGCCGCCAATACGGCAAACAGGGAAAGGACAAGTGCTAGCATCCCCTTTCTAAATCTCTCCATAACTCGCACCCCCGCTTCTTTTACAGATTAGACGGAAGATGATGTTCCTTTGTGTCAGCCATAATGGAAAAAAACATTAAAGGGGCCAGGCATCCTTAAGTGCCTGGCCCCATAGTATCTATTCCGCTTTTTCCGTTTCATCCAAAACACGGTTAACGCGCTTTTCTAGCATTTTCATGCCGCTTCCGCCCGCCTGGAAATGCCTTAGCTTGCCTTCCTTATCAAAAACATAATACGCGGGAACGTATTGATTCTCAAAGGCTTCTGTAAGCTTATGTTCACTATCCACGAAAATCGGCTGGGTGATGCCGTGTTCGGACGCGACTTTCTTAACATCTCCAATATCCAGGTCATCCTCGGACCTTGGCATATGGACGGCCAAAACATTCAGCTTGTCCTTATAGTCATCACGGAACTGGTTTACCTGCGGCATCGCTTCTTTGCACAGATGGCAGCTTACAGACCAGAAATGAATCAGTGTCGGCTTTTCCCCAATTAGTTGGTCCCTGGTTACCTCACCGTTCAGCCATTCGACCGCGCCGGTTAGTTCTGGCATTGGTTCACGTAATTTCACATTAATTACCTCCCGTTATATCATTGCTTTATACTCTTTTTACTTGGTCGTTGATCCGCCCACGGCGCACAAGCTTTCCGCAGGGGCGCCAGCACATCTGCATAGGCTATTTCATGAAATGATTAAGGGTTTTCGAGAAGTCGGCGCCCTTCGTACACTGGCTACAACTAAGACTTGCGAAAAAAAGACCTAACATATGAATCGGTTAGGTCTATCTCTAAAAACGTTCAGTATAGTTTTATAATCGCCAAGCCTATTATACGTTAAGGGTTTTTTGTCCAGGCTTCCAGTTGGCCGGACATAGTCCGCCTGTTTGGAGGGCCTGAAGGACGCGGAGTGTTTCATCTACATCGCGGCCAATATTATTATGGTTGACTACCTGGTACATCATTTCGCCTTCAGGGCTGATGATAAACAGGCCGCGAAGCGCAACGCCTTCTTCTTCGATCAGCACGCCATAATCGCGGGAAACCACATGGTTTGTATCGGCAGCAAGCGGATACTTCAAATCGCCAAGGCCATTATCCTTCCTGTCCGTTTTAATCCAGGCAAGATGGGTATGGATGGTGTCTGTTGAAACACCGATTACTTCGGCATCAAGGTCTTCAAATTCGTCATACCGATCGGAAAGGGCCGTGATTTCAGTTGGGCAAACAAAAGTGAAATCCATCGGATAAAAGAATAGTACAGTCCACTTGTCGTTTTTCATGTTTTCTTCAAGGCTTACTTTGCTGAATTCCTTATTCGGCATTACAGCTTCCATTTCAAATCGCGGTGCTTGTTTTCCCACCATACGTTCCGGCATGAAAATCCCTCCAAAAAAAGATTTTATTTACGGGATATAAGCTATGTACGTTATCCCTTTCACAACGCCTATTATAGGGCAACCCCTTCATGCAGTCAATTTTAACCAACCAATGCCTCGGCCAAAAAATTATAATCACCAGGAAGTGCCGCCCTTATAGTGTTGCCCATTTCCTTCCTGAAATAATCAGTGGAATGTGCCCATATACAACTCTAGCAATCGCTGCTTAAAAACTAGAAACAGTTTGCTCACAGGCTGTCCGTTGGGCCGGATTTGAACGAGATATATTGTGACAGGAGCCTAATAGCGATCGGGATTGCCTCTTCATCGGGCATCAGCCTTGAGTGGTGGAGGCCATTCGGGGAATTGACCCCAAGCCAGAACATAAAGCCAGGAATTTCCTTCAGCATATAACCAAAATCTTCTCCGGTCATCGCCTCCCTGCAGCGGATGGCTTCGATTTCCTTCAGGGACGCTGCAAAATTAAAAAATTCGGATGTGAGCGCCGGGTCATTGAAAACCTGGTGATACATTGAACCGTAATCGATGGCGGCTTCACATTCAAACCCTGTCTTGATTCCGTTTACAACCGCTTCAATCCGCCTCTTGACTGTCTTCATCGACTCCGGAGACAATGTCCGGATCGTCCCCTCGAGCCTCGCTCTTTCAGCAATGACATTTTGAACGGTCCCACCGGTAATTTTGCCTATGGTTATAACCGCACTATCGAGCGGGTCCACATTCCGCGAAATAATCGTCTGGAGCTGGGATACAAGATTGCAGGCGGCAACGACCATGTCGTTTGCCTGATGTGGAAAAGCGGCATGCCCCCCTTTTCCCTTAAGATCGATAAACAATTCAGATGTATTTGCAAAAAGCAATCCTTCTTTTAGCGCAATCGTCCCTACGGGATATTCGGGAGCAATATGGAGTGCGACAATCATATCAGGCAACCATTCCCGCATGATTTCGGACTTCAGCATTGGTTCCGCTCCGCCAGGGCCTTCCTCGGCCGGCTGGAATATGAACAGCAAATCATCTCCAATAGGATTTTCGGCAAAGTTCTCCACAAGCCCAAGGGCGATGCTCATATGAAAATCGTGGCCGCATGCATGCATGTTTCCTGGATGGATGGAGGAATACGGATAGCCTGTTTCTTCCTGAATCGGCAACCCATCAATGTCAGCCCTGTAGCCAATCACCTTTTTTGGATTGAGGCCGTGAATTTTCACGAACAGCCCGGTTCTCCACTTTTGGACCGTCAGCCTGTCCTGCGGGAGTCCGGCCAGGTAGTTAAGCAAATACTCCTGCGTTTTATATTCCTGAAAACCAAGCTCTGGTATCCGGTGAAGGTCGCGCCTTATTCCAATAAATGAATTCATGGATATTTCCCCTCTTGCAAAAAGTTTCGTTGGACATTGCAAAAGAAAGCGCGGATTTGCTCCACGCTTTCTTGATTGATATTACTTTATAGCTGGCGCAGCTGAGCCATAATTTCTGTCTTCGACTTGGTTTTCTCATCGATTTCCTTAATCACCCTTGCTGGTGTCCCAGCTACAAGTGTATTTGGCGGCACATCGTCAAGGACGACCGCTCCAGCGGCTACGACCGCGCCCCGGCCGACAGTTACGCCTTCTATTACGACCGCGTTCGCGCCGATCACCACTTCATCCTCAATGACGACTGGCTTTGCGGAAGGCGGTTCAATAACTCCGGCGAGGACTGTACCGGCGCCTATATGGCACTTTTTACCCACCGTAGCCCTTCCGCCGAGGACTACATTCATATCAATCATTGTACCTTCGCCTATAACCGCACCGATATTGATGACCGCGCCCATCATAATGACGGCGTTGTCCCCAATCTCAACCTGGTCTCGGATTGTGACGCCAGGTTCAATGCGGGCCTTAATGTTCTTTGTATCAAGCAATGGAATAGCAGAATTTCGGCGGTCGCTTTCAACGACATAATCATCGATTTTTGCCTGCTTCCTTTCAAGGACCGGGTTAATGTCGGCCCATTCCCCGAAAATTACCCCCGTATTGCCCGTTATGAACGTTTTTGTATCGGAGCCGAAATCAATCCCTTCCAGTTCGCCTTTTATGTATACCTTTACAGGAGTCGATTTCTTTGCATTTTGAATAAACGATATAATTTCATTTGCGTCCATCATCTTCATTGCTATTCCTCCAATATGTATAGGCTTGAAAAATACTTTATCAGACTGCCTGCCTGAAAACAAGAAAAAATAAGCGTTATTGCCCTTCATTTATATGCTCAAGCACAAGCTCTGTAAACGCCCTTACTTGTTTTAGTTCAAACGCGGATTCATATCCAAGAAGCCATGTGTCCCGTTTGATTGGCCTGTTCCATTCATCCAGCAGCGAAAGCTTGAAAATATCATCGTCGGCGCCATGTAGCGTAATTTCCGGGAGAATCGCATAGCCAATGCCGTTGAAGGCCATTTGTTTGCATGTCTCGATTTGGTCGACAAGCACAGTTCTTTTAGGCGGCAGCTTGAATTGGCGATGCCACCATTCCTGGATTTCCTGGTAGTAATTAGAGTCGCTTTTAAATTGGATGAAGGGCCTGTCTGTTTCAAGGACCTGACTGATATTTGAAATCTCCCTATCCACAAGAAATAGCCGGTCTTCGAACAAATGGACCTTTTTCCCCTTCCATTCCGGCGCCCCTCGTATAATGCCAATATGGACTTGGTGGTCATAAAGCGACTTGAGGATTTCGCTGCTCCAGCCGGTAACAAGAGATATCTTTGCCTGTGGATACCTCTCGATGAATTTTTTCAGCACCTTCGGGAGCCAGTGCTGCCCCACTATTGTCGCGACAGCGATTTTTAGGGTGCCGGCCACTCCGGAGTCCATGGAATGAATGGCTTCCCGTACCTTTTCCTCTTCACCAAGGACGCCATTGACAAACCTTATGACCTCTTCACCCTGGGGAGTAAGGGCGAGGCCTTTTTGCGATCGGATGAAGAGCTTCGTGCCCCAATCCTTTTCAATGGACTGCAGGCGCTGGCTAAGGGCGGGCTGCGAAACGAATAATCGCTCTGCAGCCTTGCGCATATTCCTTTCCTGGGCCAGCACGGATAAGAGATGAAATTCGGAAAGTGAGGACATTTTAAACCCCCATAAGTTTTTCTTATATTATAACTTATTCATGTGCAAAAAAATAACCCGGGTTTCCCCGGGATTTCTAGGCTTGTTTCTTTTTTGGCAAAAATACAATTAAGGCCATGCTGATTACAGCGAATAATAATACGCCTATATAAACGGTATGGAGTGAGACTGTCAACCCTTCCTGAAGAAGGGACTTGACGTTGCCTGGGAGCGCGGCCCGCTCATTTGCATCCAATAGGAGATTGGCTGTTTCAAGCGACGGATTTCCTTCCGCGCCTGTCCCGTTTTTCTCCAGGTAAGCCATAAACCGGCTATTTAGGATGCCCCCAAGCAATGCCGCTCCAATTGTATTTCCGAGATTCCGCATGAACATGTTTGATGCCGTAGCAATGCCGCGCTGCTGCCAGCCAACCGTACCTTGAATCAACAGGATAAAGGCGGTAGATGTTAGACCCATGCCCACACCTGTAAAAAAGGATCCAACCGCCGCCCAAACCGGGCCCGCCGCGGGAGACATCGTCGCGAAAAATGCACCACCAACAATAAGCATCAACCCGCCCGCCATGCATGTGAACCTATAGCCCTTCGCAAGTGAAATCTTTCCAGCGAACGTTGATGCGATTGGCCAGCCGATGGACATCGCCGTCAAGGCGAAGCCCGCCACAATTGGGGATTGTTCCATTACGCCCTGGACAAATGCCGGAAGAAAACTGGAAATGCCAATTAGCATGACCCCTGTTGTAAGCGAGACGATATTCGCGATGAAAATCGATTTTTCCTTCCAGATCGAAAATGGCATCATCGGTTCAGCCGCCCGTTTCTCATTGAAAACAAACAGCGTGAGTGCCACGAAACTGATGAGGAAAAAGGCTGCTGATGGCAACGACAACCAGTTCCAGCGATGCCCGCCCTCAACAAGAATGTACATCAGCGAAGATATTCCGACAGTAAGCAAGATTGCGCCTATGTAATCAATTTCATGATCTTTCTTTTCGACCTTTTCGTGCAGGAACACCCAAAGGCCGAGCATGGACAGGATTCCAAGGGGAATGTTGACCCAGAAAACATAATGCCAGCTTACATATTCCACTAGCAGCCCGCCAATTGCAGGGCCAAGGATGGCGGATATCCCCCATACACTCGAGAGGTAACCTTGAATTTTCGCGCGCTCTTCCGTATTGTAAATATCACCAACAATGGTCGTGGCAATCGGCATCACGGCGCCCGCACCGAAACCTTGTATTAGCCTGAACACAATCAGCATTTTCATATTCTCTGCAAGACCGCACAGTATCGAACCAATCATAAAGACTGTTAGGCCAAAGAGAAGGACCGGTTTCCTTCCAAATAAATCAGCCAGTTTTCCATAAATGAGGACTGTTACAGAGTTCATCAGCAAATAAGCTGAAAACACCCAGCTATAAAGGGAAAAACCTCCCAATTCCCCAACGATTGCCGGCATCGCCGTCGACACGATTGTTGCTTCAATCGCTCCCATGAACATGGCAAGCATAACCGACGCCAGAACGAATGGCCGCCGTGTTTGCTTCTTCCCGGCAAGCTCCTTTTTAAAGCCTTCCCCCATAGGCTGCACCTCTTTCAATTCAAAATAGCACCGCATGAAAATAATAGCCCCCGGGGCGGGAGCCATTTATCACGATTTACTTTTTATTTTGCTTCTTTAAATGCTTATTCAACTGGTTCAGCACGGTGCTGCGGGGCAAGATCCCTTCAAATAGCCCGTCACCCGATTCAACGCATAAAAACGGATAGTTAATCAAAAGTTCGACGCAGCGGTTAATGGACGCACTCATTTTCACACGCGGTACGGAACGGTTCATGATTTCCTCAACCTTTTTTTCTTCGAGCTTCTCAAATTCGATTCTTTCAAGCCCGAGGAGTGAATCCATGATAAGTGTTGTACTTATCAGTCCATGGAGCCTGTAGTTCGGATCAAGGACAGGAATGGCGGTATAACCGCTCTTTGTAAGGACAAGCAGGGCATGCTCCAGGTTATTCCCCATTTGAACATGGGCCACCCGCTCGGATGGAATCATAAGATCCCTAATGCTTATTTCTATAAATTCTCCACTATGAAGACTTATCATTACGGAATGCTCCTCATATTTGTTTTACACCATATATATTCTAACATAGTTCGTAGAGGCACTGGTTACTTTTTAGCCTTCCGATCCAGAATTGAAAAAGGAACCCGGCGAGGTTCCTGTGGCAATTATTGAATCAGGTCAAAAATTTCAATTGTAATCATATCGATATTATCGAATTGGTAACGCTTCGGCTTTTCTTTATCATTGTATACTTCCAGTTCGAACGTTTCTGTCTTCGGGTGGAAAGTAACCTGGCATTTCCGCTCACCATTTACCTCGAAATAACGCTGTGCGGGTTCTCCGCCGCCCGACTGTTCCTGAAGATTTTTTAAGCGGGTAATAATCCCTTGTAGCTGTGACATGCTTTCTCTCCTTTCAAAACACAAACAAGCTTTTGCTATTAGAATTCTCTCCCCGCACGTTTCTATCCATACGGATCATCCCAGAATTTCTTCTGGTATTCCTTGTTTGCCAATAATAACAGCATAAATTAGTTTTGTACAAACATACAAGTAAAAACTAATTAAACATGTAAATTTTTAATTATCTGCAAAGAAAACCGCCCCATTTTTTGGGCGGCTCTGAAGGAAAAGTGGTCATTGCACAACTAAAGCTTCATTCTCCCCGTTATTTTCATCAGCGGCACCATTTTCGTCTTGCCCCTTACCAATAAATGCGGCGTATTGGAACAAACCGCCAATTGGATTCATGCCGAGCTGAAACCGGATCGCCGCGGCTTGTACGTCATTATCCTGCTCCACGGCCCCAGAACTTTCCTCTTCGCCGCGTTCATTCATCGCTGCCTGTGTTTCCGACTGGGCGATGACCGAATCAGGAATATCATCGTACAAGTACTTTGAAACTTTCCAGCCCTCGTCAGACCTTACAAGAAGCAATCCTTCATAATGGCTTTTATATCCAACAGGTCCGTCATTGCTTTCAGGGAAAAACTCAAAAACGTATGCTTTATTTTTCCCTGCCACAAACTTGGTGTTGTCAGAAAATCCGTAATACGGTATATAATATTGGCCGAAGTCGGTACCATATGTAATATATTTCCCTTCTTCCTCCACCAGGTTCGTTTCGAGGAATAACTCTTTGTATGCATCTGTAAAATAAGGAGCGAGGATTGCATCGACTTCCTCTCTTGTCCGAAGCTGCTCCCCAAGGGACAATTGTGCTTCAAACGCTTTCCTTAGAATTGAGAAGGCCTCGTCCCTCCTCATTTCCCCGCTTGTTTCAGCCTCGGTATAAAGCGGCATAATCGGCAAAAACAGTATAAACGCACAAATCAGCAACAATGATTTTTTCACGAATATTCCCCCTGTTTCGCCCTTTTGGGGCAATTATTCCTTTGTCGGATTAATTGAATCCTTAGGCCTTAGGAAAAATCTTTTTGTATTCCTTGTCCTTTACCCATAATTAATGGCCCTTAACCCAGTTGAGCGGCAATGGAAAAAATAATTCTTCCTGGCTGTTCATGATAGTTTTGGCAGATGGCTTTACTTTTAGCAATAAACGATCCGGAAAACACAACTATATGCACATTTTGGAGGTGATTTGTTTGAAGAAAGGTTATTACCTTTATCTTGCGGCGTTATTTGTAATCACAGGCTGCAATGGGGAGGCCAATACAAATATAACGCAACAATCCCAGCCGCCCGCTGTAATCACATATGAAAATGAACCAGAAAAAACAAAAGGCGGGACAGTTTTTACGATGCCGGAAAAAATAATGCTTGACGTCCCGCTCATTAAACAAAATCCCGAACTTAAATACGGCTGTGAAGTTACAAGCCTTGCAATGGTCCTGAATTACGCAGGAGTGAAAGTTGATAAAATGGAGCTTTATCGAGGGGTCAGGAAAGAATACGATCCTCTCGACAATCCTGGAGGGAACAATATAAAGAAATGGGGGGACCCCAATAAGGGATTTGTTGGAGATATGACAGGAAATTTTCCCGGTTACGCTGTGTTTGAAAAGCCGATTGTCGAGTTAATGGACAAGTATTTGCCTGGAAGGACGGTCAATTTGACTGATATGGAATTTAACGATGTATTGAAGCACATCGGAAATGGATTTCCTGCGGTCATCTGGACTACTGGAGATTTCAGGCTTCCTGACAGATGGGAGTCCTGGCTCCATGGAAAACGGACAATCCGGACTCCCTTGGACCTTCACGCAGTCGTACTAGTGGGCTATGATTCAGAAAACGTATATGTGAATGATCCACTATCAGGCAAAAAACAGCATGGGGTGAACAAAGAAAAGTTTATCCTATCATGGAAAGCTTTAAAAAAACGCACCGTCAGCTATAAATAATGATTTACTACTCGAATAGCGATGCAACTTTTCACCTTCATTTTCAGCCGAAAAAAACAAATATAATTTGCGGATCAACGTTTTCCATTACATTAGGCTTTTTAAAAAGGAAACTGGTTCAGCCATTGGCCACCATCCATTGTTATGCACTCTCCATTAATATAAGACGCATTTTCGGAAAAGAGGAAATAAGCCAATTCGGCAATTTCTTCGGGCTTTCCGAGCCTTCCAAGCGGAACGCTCTCAAGTGTCCGCCTGGCAGCTTCATCCGATTCCCAAAGCTTTTCCGCGCCCCCGGTCCTTTCTATCGGTCCCGGGGCGATGGCGTTTACCCTAATGCCATATTTCCGACCCCACTCAACAGCAAGCGTCCTCGTCATTGAAAGGACCCCAGCCTTGGCAGCCGCAGAATGGATGACTCCGGCCCCCGCATCCCAAGCGTATGTGGCAACCATATTAATGATCCTGCCTTCCACCTTATTCTCGATCCAATGCTTCCCAACCTCGCTGCTGCAATAAAAAGTCCCATTCAACACAATGTCGATAACCGATTTCCAGCCATTTGAAGTCAACTTTTCTGCGGGGCAAATAAAATTCCCCGCAGCATTATTGACCAAATAATGTACATTCCCAAATTCACCGATGGTTTCTTTCACCATCCGCGCGACATCATCTGTATTCCTTACGTCCATTTCAATGGTGAGGATGTTTCCTCCTAATAGGGCCATTTCCTCTTTCGCTTTTAGCAGCCTGTCAAGCGACCGGCCAGTTATCGCGACATTCGCACCGGCCGTGGCGAATCTTTTTGCCATATGCTTACCCATGCCGTTTGAACCACCCGTAACAATAACCGTTTTTCCTTTCATCTTTTTGCCCCCATCGATGTTTTTCCCAAGCATATCATAAATCGAAAGAATTTTCCGATAATTACTTCCGTATGATAGAAGTGAATTCCGCTTCATTTCCACCTTTTAGTTTGATAGTATTAGAGCTGTATGCATAGAAATTTCAGAGTTTACAAGACAGGCTGGTAGATAGATGATGGCAAAAAAACAATCACGCAGGACGTTTCTAAAAACACTATTAGGCGGGACGCTTGCGGTGTTTGGGTTGGGGTCGGGAGGATATTTCTACGCAAGGGAAATCGAGCCAATCCTGCTTGACATACAAACACATGTAATCGCCCACAGTTTAATCCCCGCTCAACTCGATGGCATCCGCATCATCCTGTTCAGCGATACGCATATTGGCTTTCAGTACACACTTGAACGGTTAAATACTCTTGCGCGAAAAATAAACAACCAGAGGCCCGATATAATTATCTTTAGCGGGGATTTGATGGATGAACCGAATAAATATGAATCCGCCCAAGCCATCGTCCCGATACTGAAAGGCCTGGACGCCCCCCTCGGCAAGTATGCCATCTATGGGAACCACGATCATGGCGGATATGGGACAAAGCTATATAAAACGTTAATGGACGCCTCCGGATTTACGACCCTTGTCAATGAAAACGTAGCCGTCACCCGGAATGGCCAATCCATTTATCTCGCAGGGATCGACGATGCCATGTTAGGTAAACCGGACATTGAATCTTCGGTTAAAAACATCCCCCAGGGAGCCTACAAGATTCTACTGTCCCATGCCCCTGATCTAGCGGATGACGCCTCCCGATTCGGTTTCCATTTGCAGTTAAGCGGCCATAGCCATGGCGGCCAGATTAAAATCCCTTTCTTTGGCGCGCTCGTCAAGCCCCCTTTCGCGGAAAAATACCATGAAGGGTTTTACACAATCGCAGGGGATGATCCTCTTACCCTTTATGTCAACAGGGGTTTAGGAACAACCAGGCTTCCATTCAGGTTTATGTCCAAGCCTGAATTAACGGTTTTTACCTTAAAAAAATCTTCCGAGTAACTCCCGGGCCAAAATTCCAAATCGGAGCCAAAAAAAGAGAACCCGTCATCGGTGATGAAGGGTTCTCTTTAGCTGTATTCCCGTAATGCCAGCTGAGGCAGTTTTAAATAGGCTTCCTCCAATTCACGTGCGGGGACGGGCCTTGCGAAATAAAAACCCTGCGCCTTATGGCAGCCTTCCATCGCGAGGAACTCAGCCTGTCCGGCTGTTTCAACACCCTCGGCGATTACTTCGACCCCCAGGCTTTTGCCAAGATGGATAATTGCCGACGCGATTGCAGCATCCTTTGCATTCTCACTTATATCCTTGACAAAGGATTGGTCAATTTTCAGCACATCGATAGGAAACTTTTTCAGGTAGCTTAAGGACGAGTACCCTGTCCCAAAGTCGTCGACCGAGACGGTGACACCGATGCTTTTGATGCTCTTGAGTACGGGGGCGGCCTCTTCCGTATTTTGCATCGAACTCTCGGTTATTTCGATTTCCAGATATTCCGGGTCAATTGAATGCCGCTCCATCGCGGCTTTCAGAAAGGCAGGGAAATTCGGCTGCTGCAGCTGCTTCGGAGATATATTAATGGCTAACCTGAACCCTCCATACCCCTGTCGTTTCCACTCCTTGATTTGCCTGCACGCTTTTTCGATCACCCAATTCCCAAGAGGGACGATTAAACCAGTGTCTTCAGCAAGAGGGATGAAGACTCCGGGGGAAATTGGTCCCAATTCCTTCGAAGTCCAGCGCAGAAGGGCCTCGAAACTTGTCGCCTCCCCTGTCATTAAA
This sequence comes from Neobacillus piezotolerans, assembly GCF_003362805.1. Lineage (GTDB taxonomy): Bacteria > Bacillota > Bacilli > Bacillales > Cytobacillaceae > Bacillus_D > Bacillus_D piezotolerans. The sequence goes on along the minus strand of NZ_QNQT01000001.1, from coordinate 483,808 downwards.
TCCACCTGGGGCTGAAAATGAAGGCTCAATTCCTTTTTCTCAATTGCCTTGCGGAGGTGGGTTTCAATCGAAAGGATATTTGTCAGGGAAGAATTCATGCCTGTCCTGTAGAATTGGAAATGCGCGCGCCCCCGATCCTTAACCCGGTAAAGGGCTTCATCGGCATTCTTCAATAACGTTTCCGCATCTGCCCCGTCATTTGGATACATGCTGATTCCGATGCTCGGTGAGATATAATATTCCTGTGAATTAAAGTAAAATGACCGCTTAAACATAGACATGATCCTTTGAGCAAAAAAAGTAGTGGCCTTCCTCGTCGTATCGAGCAGAAGGATAATGAATTCGTCCCCGCCCTGGCGGAACACAAGACAACTATCATTTTGGCATTCTAGCAGCCTGGATGCAGCCTTCTTCAGAATTTCGTCGCCTACAAGATGCCCTAGGGAATCATTCAGGTATTTAAAGCGGTCCAAATCAATGGAAATGAGCGCAAACTCCTTTTCAAGCCTTGATGGGGAAAAAAGCTGCTCATTCAGCTTATCAAGTAGCGCCCTCCTATTCAGCAGGCCCGTCAGCTGGTCATGGAAAGCCATATATTTAATCATTTCCACGTTTTTTGATTGCTCGGATATATCACGGATAATGACATAGATTCCTTTCATTTCCCCAAAGACGATAATCGGAACGGTCTTGATGTGCAGCGTCAGCAGATGCCCTTTCCTGTGGGTGAACCTGCAGTCGAGCGATTCAAGTGATTGGCCAGTTCCTGTATTTTCGACAAGGGCCTTAAAGCCCGCAAAGTCCAAATCGGAAACCAGGTCGTATATCGAGCTGCCAATAAGCTGTTGTTCACGAAAGCCTGTCAGCTTCGCGGCGGCGGGGTTTGATTCGAGTATTTGCCCGTCCAATGCAATCGAAAAGATTGCATCCATGTTGTGGTCCACGATTGACCTGTACCTTTGGCCGCTTTCGATGATTTTATTTTTTTCAAGAAGGTAATCGGTTATATCCCTTGTAATGGCCACAATATATTGGATAGCGCCTGTTGCGTCCCTTACAGCGGATAGTACGGTTTCACCGAAAAACTCTTTTCCTTCTTCCATGAATGAAGCATCGAACACGGAATTCGCCCCATTGGATGAAAGAAATCTCGTATATTCTTTTTGGAGTTTTTCCGCAATGATGGGAGGCAGGACATCCTGAAATGTTTTCCCGATTGAATCCGGCGAAATTCCGGCCCTGATGAAGCCGGTTTCATTCGCAAACAAATAGCGGTAAGAAGGGCCCTCTTCAACTTTCATAATGAAGACCATATCCTTCGCATGCCGGAATACCAGGTCAAAAAGGATACTCTCCACATTTTCCGAACCCTTGCCGGCTGTTATGCCCATATCAAAAATGTTGTTAAACTCCATAGGATCATCCTCAAAATTTTTGCGAGTTTGTTTGGTTCTTATTGTAATTAACCTGACAAAAAGATTGACTATTCTACAAATTACCTCCTTCTATCATACTATAATTTTTTCCAGACTGGGGAAAAAATCGAAAATTTTCCCTATTTGTCCATTGAAAGTTATTGCCATTTCCTTACGTTATCATATATCATATTGATATATCATATTGATAGAAGGAGGCACCCATGTCAACCGAGCATGCAATTTTAGCCGTATTAAGCTTTAAACCGAGCTCCGGCTACGATATTAAAGCGGAATTCGAACATGAAGCCGCGGGTTTATTTTGGGGTATGAGCTATGGAAGCATTTACCCAAAGCTAAAAAAGCTTCAAGAACAAGGACTAATTAAAACATATGAAAGTTCTTCCGATGGCAGGCGAAAAACGATTTATGAACTGACTCGCTCCGGTTGGGCTGAACTGGAGAGCTGGCTTCTCACTGCACCTGAATACCCTGTCGTTAAGGATGAGCTTTTCATGAAAATGGCCACCTGGCACGAAGGAATGGATAACAATTCCCTAGTATCCCATCTGCGGGCGCGGCGTGAAAGAACAAACGAAATTCTCCGTTTTGTGATCGCCTGGCCCGAAAATAATACTTCTTATGTAAGCGGGGTTGGAAAGCTGGCAATCCGGTATGCAAAGGCACGGCTCCAAGTTGAGCTGGATTGGATAGATAATACGATCGCGGCACTCGAAGAAGGCATCCTTCCCGAACCGCAGGATCCTTTTGGAATGGGCGAAGGCATTAAGAAGAGGCGTCAGCAGGCGATGGAGGGAGAGGACCAGGTTGAAGAATAATATGTTTGAAGTGCTGAGAAACAAGGCTTTCAGATCCCTTTTCACCGCCCAGGTGTTTTCCGATCTCGGAAACTGGCTTGATTTCATCGCCATCCAGGTCGTCGTCGCCTACCATTGGAATCTCGGCGAGGAAGCCATTGCCGCGGTCATTATCGTCCTTGCGCTTCCTTGGGTAGTAATCGGCCCATTTGCCAGCGTTTTTGTTGAACGGATGTCTAAAAAGCAGGTTATGATTGCGACATTGCTCCTTAGGGCTGTTTTCGTCGCAGGTCTCTTTTTTTCTCCAAACCTCTATATCCTACTCATGTTTTTATTATTAAAAAGTACGGCGGGCGCGTTATATGACCCCGCAAGGCAAGCCATGATCCGGGAGATTGTGGATGAAGAGGATCTTCCCCGGGCGGTGACACTCAGCCAGTTGTCGTTGAACTCGATGAAGATCATTGGTCCCGCGCTTGGAGCAGGCCTCATATCCGTATTTGGAGAGAAAAGCCCGTTTTTGTTTGAAATTGGCGGGTTCCTTCTCGGAACGGCTTTCCTGTTTCTCCTGCCTTCCACGGGAGATATGCCTTTAACCGTTGACAAAAACAAGCCGGCGGTTGAAAAGCCTGGTTTTAAAAAGGAACTGGCCGAAGGAATCCGGCATATCTTCAATGTACCCGTGTTGAAAGTATCGGTTATCCTTACAGCCGCCGCTTTGTTTATCATTTTCCTATATGATGGGCTTTTTGTCTTTATCGCCAAGGAAATCGGCTTCAACGGGGAAAGCTTCGGGCTGCTTGTCAGCGCGGTGGGGCTTGGCAGTGTTGTTGGCTCGATTCTATTGGGAAGCTGGACCCGGTGGAAGTCCCTTCCCGTTCAACTAATGTCGGCTTCCGCCCTTTTCAGCGGCCTTCTCATTGCCTGTATTGGGCTTGGGGGGCATAAAGTATTTACCCTGGCGGATTGGGGCTGGCTTTCTGGTGCATTTTTGCTCGGTGCCCTTGGTGCGAGCCAATCAGTCCCGTACGGCTTTGTACTGCAATCCGAAACCCCTGGACATTTGATGGCCAGGGTGTCGGCCGCCGCCTCCGCCTTGCAGACATTTTCGATGCTTGTGGCACCGGCTGCTGGCGCCTTGCTCGCAAAGGCAATCGGCGTCCCCAATGTCCTTCTTTTGGCTGGAGCCGCAACAACCCTGCTAGGGGCGGGCGTCCTTTCCGCATATCTTTCCAGGAGAAAAACCGTTCACACCAAAGCAGGTGCTTGAATTAAGGCCGTCCTAAAATGGACGGCTTTTTCGCTTCCGAATGGAGGTTTGTTTGAAGAAATCGAAATAAAATAGCTTCAGGCTAATTTTCCTATTGTATATCCTGTAAAGGGAAAGATTTCATTTTACCTGGAAAAGCGCTATAATAGATACAAATGCAATTTTTGAAAGGAGACTTTGCTTGGACAGTACGAATCCCCGGTTCCCAGAACTATCTATTAAAAACCTCTCCCAGGCAATCTATATTGTCAATAGGCATGCGAAAACTGCCCCAGACCCTAAATTCCTTTATCTTTTAAAACACGAAGCATTAAAAAAACTTCTCCGGGAAGGAAAAGCGAGAAAGGTCGGACTGCATTTTTCCAATCATCCTAAAAACAGCAAGCAGCAATCAGATGTCCTTGTGGAATGCGGTGACTACACCTTCCATATCCCGCCGGAGAAAAAAGACTTTGCCGACCTCCCTCATCTAGGGTCGCTCGATGGATTAGTAAGAAACCCCAAAGCGGCGCTTTCCCTCACGCAATCGAAATTAATCCTTAAACAATATACAGGCATAAAAGAGCCCCAGGAGCCCACCCAGGGAAAGAAGGCTTATCAAAAGCCGGTGTTCAAAAGGCTTGGGGAAAGCTATTAAGCACGGGATCACTGATTAGTTTCTTTAACACAAAAGCCGGCGGCCGCCGGCTTTTCCTCTTTTCCTTTCATTCTATTTATGTGTGTTGCCTGGGCCAATCTACACATTCTCCTCCTGGATTCTCCTATGCACAAGGAGCCCGGCAAGCGTAAGGATGATAAGCGAACCAAGGGCAAGCCTGCTTGCGATATTTCCGTAGTCGGCAAAAATGAGCGTGATGCTCCCATACAGAAGCGGCCCGACGATGGACGATACCTTTCCCGAAAACGCAAACAGCCCGAAGAGTTGCCCCCGTTTGTCTTCCGGGGTCAATTCGACGATATAAGTCCTTGTCGTCACCCACATAGAACCAAGGGCAACCCCGAACATGCTGCCGGCAACCCAGAACATCGCTCCATTGATCGCAAGGCAGGCAATGATGAGCGCCGCCAAAAGCAGAATACCAACATAGTAGACAGCGAGCCTCGCTCCAGTCCTTTTTGTAACGTAGCCGAAAATAAACGAACCAATAATGCTTGAAATTGTGGATACAAGATAAAGCAAAATGAATTGTCCTGTTGAGAAGCCAACGATTGTCTTGGCATAAACCGCCATCATCGCAATCGTTGTAGCCAATGCGTCATTCAGGAAGAAATATGCGACCATGAATGTAAAGATGTTTTTATGCGCCTTCATTTCTTTGAATGTCGCGACGATTTCCTTATAACCAGAAAGGAACGATTCCTTTTTTGGTGATGGGTGCGGCTTTTCTTTTACAAAGAAGAAAATTGGAAGTGAAAAAATCAGGAACATGATCCCTGTTGGAATAAACGCCTCATGAAACCCATCATTCCCGACAAAAGGGTAAACCGCCAATCCGACAAGCGTGCCGACATAGCCGATTGCAACCCCAAAGCCCGAAATTAATGGGATTTCCTGTTTCGTTCCAAGGTCGGTTATCATCGCATCATAAAAGACAAGGCCTGAATGGTAAAAGAACTTCGCAATAATGAAAAAAATAAGAACCAACACAAGCGGAATTGGCATGCCAAGCCATTTCCCACTGAGGCCGGCACCGCCGAAAACCCCCATAAGAATAGTCGAAACAGCGGCTATTACTGTAAAAATCATAATATACTTCTTTTTTTGGCCTGTCCGGTCAATCATAACCCCGTAGAGCGGCGAAAAGACCACTAGGAAAAAACTCGCAATCGCATTCGCATATGAAACGAACGTGCTTGCGATTTGGTTTAAAACTTCATTGTTGCCGATCGCTTCCGTCATATAGAACGGAAAGAAGATCGTATTAATATTGGATGAAAAAATGGTGTTCGCAAAATCATACAAGGCCCAGGAAAAAATGGGCAAGGTCAAATAAAGCTTCCAGCCCGTCCGGTTTACTTCCCCCTGTGTATACGCGGGGTTCGATTGTTCTGTTTGTGCCATCGGTTCATCTCCTATTTGAAAAATGCCTAGCCAATTTGAAGGGTTCTTTCGACTAGTATATCATTAATATTTTCACTTTTTACAAATTTTTAGAATATTTACCAATTCCACACAAAATGGATTTGCAGGGGGATTGCATTTGCATGTCCTTTTCTTGTAACATGTTAGAATATCAAACCGAAGGAAAATGAGGTTGAAAGGCGGTTAGCGAACGTGGAACATTTAATAAATAAAAGGATAAAAGAAATTGAAATATCGGGCATCAGGAAATTTTTCAACATGGTATCCGGTGTCGAGGATATTGTTTCATTGAGCATTGGCCAGCCAGACTTTCCAACCCCCGAACATGTAAAAGAAGCAGCAATTCAGGCCATCACAGAAAATAAAACTGCCTATACCCACAATGCCGGGCTTATTGAAACCAGAAAGGCCGCCGCTGAATTCATGGAAAGGAAATACGGGCTAAAGTATAATCCCGAATCAGAAATAATTGTGACCACTGGCGCGAGTGAAGCAATCGATGTTGCCTTCAGGACAATCCTTGAAGATGGCTCTGAAGTAATCCTGCCTGGGCCTGTATACCCAGGGTATGAGCCGATCATCCATATGTGCGGGGCAATTCCCGTCTATGCCGATATCCGGGATAACGGATTCAGGTTTACCGCCGAAATCATAATGAAATACATAACCGAAAAAACCCGCTGTGTCGTTCTGCCGTACCCGTCCAATCCTACTGGTGTCAGCCTTTCGGTTGATGAAATCCGTGAAATAGCCGACTTGCTGAGGGGCCGGGATGTTTTTGTCCTCGCGGATGAAATTTACAGTGAATTGCTGTATGGCATGAAGCATGTATCCATTGGTTCATTTTTAAGGGATCAAACGATTGTCATCAACGGTCTGTCAAAGTCCCATTCAATGACAGGATGGAGAATTGGCCTCCTTTTCGCGCCGGAAGAAATCGCTCGCCACATATTGAAGGTGCACCAGTACAATGTAACTTGCGCAAACTCAATTGCCCAAGCCGCCGCAGCCGTCGCTCTTACGGATGGAATCAATGATGCAGTACCAATGAGGGAAAAATACGCAAAACGGCGTGACTATGTTTACAATCGTCTTATGGAGATGGGACTAGAAACGGTAAAGCCGGATGGGGCGTTTTACTTTTTCGTCAAGATTCCCGAATCCGCGAAGCTGGATTCTTTCGAGTTTGCGATTGACTTGGTCAATAAATCGAAAGTGGCAGTCGTACCGGGCAGTGCATTTTCAGATTTTGGGGAAGGTTATTTCCGTCTCTCGTTCGCCTGCTCCATGGAAACACTGAAGGAAGGATTGGACAGGCTTCAAGCTTACTTAAATTACTTTCCCAAAAACAAAAATTCCCCAGAGCTGGAGTAAACCAGCTTATTTCGAATTATCTGCAAGGTTCGATTTTAAAAATTCATAACACAAATAAAACCCCCGCTTTCCTGCGGGGGTTCCTTTTATCCCATTTTTCTGATGAACCGGACTTCCCGGTATCCTTCAATCCTGTCGGTTGTAAAGAGGCCGATTTCCACGAAACTGCCCCTAAGGTTCGAAAGGATTGCTTCAAACTCATCGGGGGACCTTGGTTTTGTGTAACCAAGCCTCCGGATTTCCTCCATTAGGATTCGGAACCCTCCATCCGTTTCAATATGGCTGAATTTCACCGGCAAAGTCCCCTTTACCTCATTCATCAGTGTAAGATCCCACTTGATGGGCCTGGCACCGTTCACGGTTTTTTCCCTGCTGAAGCCTTCAATCCTGACAAGATACCGGCCATCTTCAAGCTCATTGAACTTTTCTTTAATATCCTCAAACTGATTCATCCCAATCCCCTCCTTCATAGAAAGGGTATTAAGGGCGTCGGGATTTTAGAAGATTAAGTGAAACTTCATAGCCCCTTATTCCCAGTATTTATAAAGGGCTTGTGTTCCGCTATTTTCTTCGCCTTTTCCAGCGAGTTCATCATAAAGCGATTTTGCAAGCGTTAAACCCGGTGCTTCCATTCCCATCCGTTCCGCCTCTTCCAGAGCGATGCCCATATCCTTGATGAAATGCTTTATGTAAAATCCAGGAGCGAAGTCGCCTTTCAGCATCCTTGGCGCAAGATTTGATAACGACCAGCTCCCCGCCGCGCCTGTGGAGATGCTTTTCAAAACGTTTTCCGGATCGAGGCCAGCTTTTTTCGCATACACCATCGCTTCCGCCACGCCGATCATATTCGAAGCAATCGCGATCTGGTTGCACATTTTCGTATGCTGTCCCGCACCCGCTTCCCCTTGGTAGACAATATTCGTCCCTAATTTTTCAAGCAGCGGCCGCACATCCTCGAATGCAGATTTATCCCCGCCCACCATAATGGCTAGCCTGGCTTCCCTAGCTCCAATATCACCTCCGGAAACCGGAGCATCCAATGCGTGCATCCCGCGCTTTTTCGCTTCTTTATAAAGCTGTTTCGCAAGCGTCGGAGTGGATGTGGTCATATCGACAAAATAAGTCCCTTCCTCCGCATTTTCAAATAGTCCATCTTTGCCAACATATACTTCTTCCACGTCAGCCGGATATCCCACCATTGTAAAAACAACCTTCGCGTTCCGGACTGCCTCCCCCGGCGTGCCCGCCCATTTCGCTCCCTTTTCGAGCAGGCTTCCGGCTTTTTCTTTTGTTCTTGTGTAAACGGTAAGATTGCAGCCGGCATTCAATAAGTGTCCAGCCATGCTTTTTCCCATTACGCCAGTTCCGATAAATGCGATGGCAACAGTTTCTGGTGCTATCATGGAATCATTCCTTTCCTATTCTTTCCCTTCTATTTTAGCATGCGTTTTTTTCCCACGAAGCTTTTTTTAAAAAAGAAAAACCCCGGGGCGACAGATCCCGGGGTGGTGTGCCAATCTCCAATTATGCACCTTCCCATTATTCCCTGAAGGCGTCCTCCTTAATCCTAGAACTCGGATGAAAAATTCGTTAGATTGCCAGTACCGAAAACTTCTTTGCCATTATAAACCTCAATTGAAACTGCTTGGCCTCCGGCAATGATTTTTTCAAGTTCTGCGATATGCAAGTCAATTTTCAAAGGAAGAGGGTCCATATGAATATAATTGCCTCCATCCTCTTTTACTTCTATGTACTCCCCATTCAGCACTTCTTCTTCCCCATAAATAATTTCCTCCGTGCCGAGTGCTTCCGCGAGCTTTTTATTGTGGATGTTTACTTTAACCTTAAACATATCCTCCCCATTCAAATAGTCTTCGTTAATTTTAAACCTGAACTGAAGTTCATTATTTTTGGTTAGATACGCCTCGGCGTACTTGTTTACGAGAATGTCTTGATCCATAAACAGGCCGCATCCTGAAATTGGAAGCAACAATAAAAAGAAGCAAAAAAATCGGGTATTCATACTTAAACTTTTTCCCATCCCTACCACTCCTTTACAATAACCTTAGCCAAAAGGCAGGAGGGGTAAACGCGGTTTGTGGAAAAAAGAAGGCTTTTACCAAGACAAGAGCCCCTGAACGGCAGGGGCTCTTGAATTACTCTGTTTCCACTTTATTCTTCTTTTTTGGAGCTCCAAGGGATTGCATTTGATTCATCAGTTTATCACGTGATTCCTTGTTCCTCATTAAATAAGCCGCACCCAGCGCCACAGTTGTCATCAGCATTTTTTTCCTATCCATAAAATACTACCTCCTTGATTATCTACGTTCATAAGAAAAAATTCCCTAATGACGCGGGATATAAACACAGGCAGTGAAAAAAGAATTTTACCAAACATTCCTTTTTATTCCATCTGCAAAATATAAAAAAATCCGGCTGCAATCGCAGCCGGCAAAAGGGGGAAAATGAGAATGATTAGCTTACACTAAATCATACTAGTTGCTTGGTAGTATTTTACCCGGAAACTTGCCCCTAAAACATTTTATATATTTCATTTATGTTACAAATCTGTTGCGTTTTTTACAGATTGGATAACTTCGTCCACCGTACCTAGGGAAAGTGCTTTCCGGGCCAGTTCTTCCATTTCTGATTTGCTTAGTTTTTTCATCAGTGACCTTGCTCGCAGAATGGACGTGGCGCTCATCGAAAACTCATCAAGCCCGAGGCCGACAAGAAGCGGGATTGCCATAACATCGCCCGCCATTTCCCCGCACATCCCAGCCCATTTACCTTCCGCATGGGCGGCATCAATCACCATCTTGACAAGGCGGAGAATTGCAGGGTTATATGGCTGATATAAATAGGAAACCCTTTCATTCATTCGGTCCGCAGCCATGGTGTATTGGATCAGATCATTTGTGCCAATGCTGAAAAAGTCGACTTCCTTGGCGAATTGATCGGCCAAAACCGCAGTTGAAGGGATTTCAACCATGATCCCGACCTCTATCCGGCCTGAAACTGTCGCCCCTTCTTCCTCCAGCTTTGCTCTCTCTTCTTCCAAAATCCCTTTTGCCTTCCTGAATTCATCAAGGGTAGCAATCATTGGGAACATGATTTTAAGATTCCCATAGGAGCTTGCCCGGAGCAGGGCCCTTAGCTGGGTACGGAAGATCCCTTCCTGATCGAGGCAAAGCCTAATCGCCCTGTAGCCAAGGAATGGATTCATTTCTTTAGGAAGGTTTAAATAAGGAAGTTCCTTATCTCCGCCTATATCAAGCGTCCTAACCACGACTGGCTTTCCTTCCATTCCTTCTAGAACAGCTTTATACGCTTCGAATTGCTCCTCCTCGGTCGGCATCTGATCCCTTCCCATGTAAAGGAATTCGGTCCGGTAGAGGCCGACAGCTTCGGCTCCATTTTCAATAGCCCCTTTTAAATCCATTGGAGTACCGATATTCGCTCCAATTTCAATTTCGTGGCCATCGGCGGTGACAGTCTTTTCATTTATCAATTTAGCCCATTCAGCCTTTTGCGCTTCATAGTCGGCTTTCACCTGCTTATAAGCCTGGATTAATTCTGGAGTGGGGTTGATGTGGACTTCACCCTTCAGTCCGTCGACAACAACCGTATCCCCATTATTGATTTCGTCGGTCGAAGTCCTGGTTCCTACCACTGCCGGAATTTCCATTGAACGGGCCATAATTGCGGAGTGGGAAGTCCTTCCTCCAATATCGGTGGTAAAACCTTTGACAAATTGCCGGTTTAACTGGGCGGTATCTGACGGTGTCAAGTCTTCCGCGACAATAATGACTTCTTCGGCGATCATTGAAGGGTTCGGCAGCTGTACGCCCAAAAGCCGGGCCAGTACGCGTTTGGTGACATCGCGTATATCCGCAGCCCTTTCTTTCATATATTCATTGTCCATTTGTTCAAACATGGAAATGAACATGCCAGCGGTCTCATTTAAGGCGAATTCTGCATTGACCTTTTCGCCCTTAATCCTGTCCTCAATTGGATTTACGAGTTCAGGGTCGGAAAGGACAAGAAGATGCGCTTCAAAAATGGCGGCTTTATCCTCGCCAAGGCTTTCCCGCGCCATGTCGCGAATCTGCGCCAATTCAGCCTTGGATTGCTCAAGAGCAGCCCTGAATCTTTCGATTTCCTTATCAGGATTCTCAACGGATTGCCTGCTGAAGGACAAATCAGGCTCAATCAACCTATATGCTTTGGCAATCGCGATCCCGTTCGAGGCAGCAATTCCCTGTAAATATGCCATTATTCAGCCAAGCCTTCTTTTTTCAATGTTTCTTCTAAAGTGCGGAGCGCGTCTTCCGCATCTCCACCTTCTGCCGAAATGGAAATCGTCGAGCCCTGGCCGATTCCCAGAGACATAACACCCATGATTGATTTCAGGTTTACTTTTTTTCCTTTATATTCAAGGTTGATGTCGGAATCGAACCTGCTCGCCGTTTGCACAAGTAGGGTTGCCGGCCTGGCATGGATTCCTGTGTCTGCAGTAACCGTAAACTGTTTTTCTGTCATATTTATTCATTCTCCTTCTACATTAAATTGATGGACTGCCTTCCAGGACGATTCCCTTTAATATGGTAAACAAAATAACAATCAATAAAAATCGCCCTTAACCTTTTTAACTTAACCAATAATTTATATATAGTCAAATAAACAGGCAGGCCGGCTTTATTTTACCCTTTTTCAGGGAAATCAAAGCAAACCTGCCTAGCATACATTTGATAGTAGCTACCGCTAAAGGAGCTTATTCTCGCTTCTTTTGCTTCTTCTTAAGCTCTTTACGTTTCTCCTTAATGGATTCCCTGATTCCCTTTAGTTCACCCCGTGCGAATTCAAGTTCAGGCTGGCCAATGTCCTTGTTCCCATAACGGACACCTTCGTAAATGCCGATCAATTTCTGATTGGAAAGTATTCCAATCCTGCTCAGCCATTCCCCGACGGTTTCCGCCTCAAATCTTCCAAACCCGTTTTTGAGCGCGTAATACTCAAGATTGAAAACCTCCCGCCGGAGCGGGTTATCTGGAGCGGCAGGCTTCTTCTTTTTGGCGATTCCCCCGGCTGGATTCATGATTCGAGAGAGCCCCGCGGAATTTGCTTTGGTATAATCAAATTGGACGCGGTTCCTCTTTATATACAGATAAATGAATAGGCCGATAATTATGAGCCCTGCAAGCACCATTAGCCCCAGTTCACTGTATTTTTGCATTGCTTGTTCGCGCATGACTTTTGCAACGCCTGGCCTTTCAATGACCTCAATTTGATTGGCCCCGTCGGGATCGGTCCACAAATTGACTGTTTCAGACCACTTAAGTATAGGTGTTGCCATCATGCCGAAAATCCAAGCTACTCCTTTTAGGACCATAAAGAACGCGGCCTGGATATAATCCATGGCGAGTGCGATTAGGCCTCCTGCCAAAACGATTGGGATGACGAGTTTACCGAAAAACGCCAGATAAGCCGCCTTTTCCTTTTGTTCCCCTTCCATCTTCGCAAGATTTAAAAGGAATCGTCCTGTTAGGACCACCAAAACCTGCATAAGAACTAAAATGATTGTAATAAGGAAAATCGTTTCATTCTTTGTATGAGCGCCAATCATTGCCGGAAACGCGGCCATGGCTGAAAAGGTCGCGAGCAAAAGGTCATGGTCCTCATTCTTTCTCCCGGCAAGGGAATTTCCCCTCCAGAAGAGAAAGGCAATCCCGGTTGCCACGGGAACCGGGTGCAGGCCGGAATAAAAAGTCCCAATGGCATAGAGCGCTGGGAGGAAAATGGCCAAAAACAAAATCTTCGCCTTCTCGCCCAACCTGGCCAGGAGCCATGTATAAAGGATGAAGACAATTAGGAAAAGGGAAAGACCAGGAAACACCTGCCACCCTTTTTCCTTTGGCCAGAAATATGGATATATCAGCATTGCCGTGAAAAGCAATTCAATTAAAAATAAATAGAGCCTTTTCATCAAGATGACCGCCTTCCTTCCATGGAAGGTGAAAACGGGGAAAGCTCCGCTTTATCGTGAATCGTTTTTAAAACAAGCAGCCTAATGCCCCGATTCTTAAACTCATCCAGCTTGGCCGCTGTAAATCCCGGCATTGACCCCGCATGGATTAGGCATGGCAGCATATGGAGGTTCCTGTCCATATAGGAGAGCATCTTGTCATACGGAAAGGGAGCGAAAGAATTTGCGAGCGCGAGCATCTCATATATTTTCTGCAGCTGCTCCCTCCCATTTCCCGGTGGAAGGTAAAAGAATGGTACATCGCCGGCATTCCTCATATTCATGCAAAGTGAAACCGGTATTTGTTTCGAGTAGGCAAAATAAGCAAGATCGGCCGCGCTTTCGAGCATTTCTTCCAAGTTTGCGGGAACAGAATAGCCATCGGCGACGTTTACGCAAATAACGATGCCTTTCTCCGAAACCTGGTCAAACAGTTTCGTTTGGAGTTTCCCGGTCCGGGCACTTGCTTTCCAGTGAATCTTATGAAAACCGTCCGAATAAGTGTAGTCCCTGGTTCCCGCCGGTGAAAGCGTATCTTCATAGAGCGAATAAGGGGTAAATTGGGAGCCCGGCTTCAATGAAACCAAATCCATTTTATTCACTACTTCGAGCCTGTCCGGATAAACGATAGCCTCCTGGGAAAGAGGAAATCTGTATTCAAGATTTACTTTCCCGAAACCAAACAGGTTAGGGATTTGAAGTTCAATCTTCCTTATTTTCGCCAATCCCCTGTATTTGGTTGTAAATGGAAGTTCCACCTTTCTCGCCCCTCCCATACTGACGGATAGAGGAAATGAAACTTCATTCAGCCATTTCTTATCATTTTCTTCCGCGCCAGGAGGCTCGACAGTGGAATCGAAGTAAACCTTCGCCTCCGCATTTAAAATCGGCCATCCTCCATTTCTGAAGACCATTTCCCATTTGCCTTGTTCGCTTATGAAATAACGGTCCCTTCGCCTCTCCATAACGACTTCAAGGCCTTCCCCTACCTTTTTTTCATAGAGAAAATTCAGGGAAATCAATACAAACGATAGAACACCCGCGAAAAATAAAAATTTTGAATCAAGATATAGTGAGAGCAGGACTAGAATAACCGCCGTGAATTGGATGGGGATGATTTTCCCTTCTGAAAATGAATGTTTCCCCCACGACATTAGCTAGCCCCCGCTTCAACCGGGACAGGCACACTTTCCATGATTTCCGAAATAATTGCCTCCGGGCTTTTTGTAAGGGAACCCTCTGTCGATAAATAAATGCGGTGTCCCAACACAAATGGGGCAACGGCTTTAACATCATCCGGCACGACATAATTCCTGCCTGCCAGAAAAGCTTTCCCCTGCGCCGCTTTCATCAAGGCAAGCGTTCCCCGCGGGCTGACTCCAAGTTCAATAAGCGAATGTTCCCTCGTCTTCCTGGCAAGTTCAAGAATATACGTTTCAACCTCGTCATTTATTTGAACCTTTTTTGCCGCGTTTGACAGTTCCCTCAGTTCATCCTTATCAAGAATCTGCTCAATCCTGGAGGCAATGATGCCGAATCGGTGAATCTTCAGGATTTCCTTTTCCGCCTCAAACTCAGGGTACGCCGCATTCAATTTAATGAAAAAACGATCCATTTGCGCGACAGGCAGAGGGAACGTTCCCTGTTGCGACTCAACCGGATTTTGCGTTGCGATGACCATGAAAGGCCATTCCAGTGGAAGGGTATGCCCATCAATCGTTACCTGCATTTCCTCCATCGCTTCAAGAAGGCTTGACTGGGTCCGCGGCGTAGCCCGGTTTATTTCATCCGCAAGCACAATATTCGCCATAATCGGGCCATGCAGCAATTCAAATTCCTGCTTCTTGGGATTGAAAAACTGGATCCCTGTAATATCACCTGGCAGAACGTCCGGGGTGAATTGAATCCGCGAAAAACTTCCGCCAACCGCCTCGGAGAACTTTTTTGCAAGCATCGTCTTTCCTGTTCCTGGAACGCTTTCCAGAAGGACATGGCCATTGAATAGTAAAGATATAAACATCAGTTCGATTTCCTGCTCCTTGCCGACCAAATGGACTCCTATTTCTGTTTTAAGCCTGTTGCCAACCTCTAAAACTCCCATTTTCCCACTCCTATAATGTTCTTTTTTTTCTAGAACCTACTCTTCGTACATCATCTTCTTCGTCATTCCGCCGTCTATGATGATATTTTCTCCTGTGATGAAGTTATTTCTGGGATCGGCGAAGAAAAGGCAAGCCCTGGCGATATCCTCCGGCTTTCCGACCCTGCCGCTTATATGCTGGCTGTGGTCATGTTCCTTAAGCAACTCGTAGCCGCCTGTTTCAATCCAGCCGGGGCTGATGCAATTAACCGTAATTCCATATGGCCCAAGGGTCCGGGCCAATGCATGGGTCAAGGCGATAATGCCGCCTTTTGACGCGGAATAAGCTTCCGTATTTGGTTCAGACATAAATGCCCTGGTCGAAGCAATGTTGATAATCGCACCGCCCCTTCCTTCCTTCATTGTCCTGGCCGCGGCCTGAGCGCAAAGAAAAACACTGCGGAGGTTTGTGTTCAAAATATCATCCCATTGGCTGGGAGACATCTCAAAAAAATCATGGAACTGGGATATACCAGCATTATTAACGACAACGTCAACATGGCCAAAACGGGAAACAACTTCATCAAACAGTTTGCGAACGCTTTCTTCATCCCGGACATCGGTCTGCAGGAAGATTGCCTTGCTCCTATCCTCCAGCAGGCATTTCTCAGCCCGGAATCCCGTTTGGCTGTCTAAATCGGAAATCACCACATTTGCGCCGTTGACACCAAATTCTTTTGCAATCCCCAGCCCAATCCCATTTCCGGCCCCTGTCACAATGATTGTCCTGCCATTAAACTGCATCAGGCATCCCTCCCAGCATGATAATTATCGGAAAAAACAGGCGCCCAGCAATAAAGCTGGACGCCCTTGGCCGTTTCAAATTTTCAAAGCCAGTGAGCAGGATAAACCGTCAACATTCGTCTTATTATGCAAGTTGAGCAAATCGTCCAGTTCCCTGCTAATATTAAGGGTTTTGGTGCTGGTTATTCCAGTTTTCGAAGCAGCCAAAATCATTTCATTCCGCTTGCTTTCAATTTTATAAAGCAGATTGTCACGGGATGACAATTGTCCTTCACCCTCACTCCGCATGAGTTATTGAATTCATTTTACACTGATAGGTAAAAATTCACAATATTTTAACAAAATTTTCATAAAAATATCAGAAAAATTATTCAACTCCTTGGTTCAGGCAAATATTCATATATAACACTGCCGCCTCGCTGGGCAATTCCGCGGAAATGCTTAAAATCCTCCCTCATAACGAGAACTTTCCGAAATGGAAGGAAATCTTCATTTGTAACGTAATATTCCGCAAGTTCACCGCTCTTCAGCCTATCCAGGATTTCATTGATTCCTTTTTCATCCATGTCTGCTCACCACCTAAAAACACAATAATTATTGGTTACTCCATAGTAAAAATCATAAATGAGCGCTTTTTTTATGTCCAGTATCCCGGCCAAATAGAAAAATGAACAATAAGTAGAAATTTTTAGAAAAGAAAGCCTTTACGTTTTCATAAAATTAGTGCAAACTGTTTATAAAATCTTTTCCCTTGTATAGTGTTTGAGAAAGTGAACCTTCCAGCATAGGCTGTTTGTCATCCGTTGGGAAGGTGAAACCTATCCGGCCTTTACGGGCAGTCTTTCCCCGCCTATCTTCTTCAATTCCTGTTAAGCCTGAGGTGGGGCCTCATTGCCCGTTAATAGGGAATCATTACTTATTCTATTTTAGAAAGCTTCCAGGTAAAGAAGCTGTTAAAATTAGGGATGAAAAGGAGAGAGACAGTTGAAGAGAGCAGAAGTAGGGAATATCATTGAATTCCGCGGCGGGCTGCAAGGAATTGTAGAAAAAGTAAATGAAAACTCTGTTATCGTAGACCTGACTTATATGGAAAATTACCGGGATCTTGAATTGGATCAACGGACAGTTATTAACCATAAAAACTATAAAATTATTAAAGAATCGGCTAATTAAATATAATTGCAAAAGCAGCGGAAAAAATCCGCTGCTTTTGTTGTTTATTCAGCCAGTTTTTTGCCATGCCTCGCGATTTCACTTAGGAAACACCTTTGTTGAATCCCACAGACTTTTTTTGATCCCTTCTATTTGCTACAATAGGTTCAATGCACGAAAGGAGACAGACGCTTCAATGGTATCTGAGAAAATTGATTACCGCCTAATCGGCGGCTTTTTGCTAGCACACATCTTGCTCTACTTCACTTTCCAGGATAAAAATATTTTCTGGTACATCTTCCCTGCTAGCCTGCTGGTTTTAACAATCTGGACAATCCTCCATGAGGACGTGGATGACAGGATATCCTTTATCCGCTATATATCGGCAGGCATTCTTTCCGGGTTATTATTATATGGGCTCTTCCATTTAGGGAATAGCCTGATCCATCTTTTCCATCTGCCGCTTGGCGACAATATTGGAAGGCTATACAAGTGGTTCGCACCCGAACAATTCTGGCAGTACATTGCCCTTGTATTAATTGCCGTTCCCGGCGAGGAGTTATTTTGGAGGGGATTTATCCAAAAACGAATCCTTAAGCGTTTCCCTTCTTTCTGGAGCATTGTTATATCGGCTGCCATGTACGCCTCGGTCCATCTTTATTCCTCTGAAATGATCCTCGTTTTCGCGGCATTCGTTTCAGGTATTGTCTGGGGCTTATTGTTTGCATGGAAAAGGAGCATTCCGCTTGTTATCGTATCCCACCTTGTTTTTGACCTGTTGCTCTTTATACTCGCCCCACTCTATTAATGAACAGGCCGCCGGGATCCGGCGGCCTTACTTCATACCTGGCAGAGGCTTTACCCACAGAAGAATGAGAAACAGGAGGCTGACGTAGCCGAACAGAGGATATAGGAAGGATAGAAGTGTTCCGTAGTGGATGAGGCTCGCAGCGTATGAAACAGCAAAAATTCCCGCGGTTATCGTTATGGTGTGGAACGGCACATATTTTCGAATCTGGCGTTCGAGCCCGTAAATATTCCCGATGACCGATGTAAAAATTTCCGCATAGACAACCGCGACGAAAACCCAATGAAATCCATTCGCCACACTCCTCATAACTTCGGCCATCGGGATGTCATACGACTCAAGATTCGGCAGCATAACAAGCGTAAGATGGCTTGAAATCAAGATAATGGTGAGCGCTGAACCGCCAATGATACCACCCCATTTAATCGTCCAATCGTCCTTAACCTCAAACGCAATCGGGACGAGGACAGCCTGCGAGAGGCCAAGATTGAACGCTATATATAAAAATGGAGAAATGGCACCTTTCCAGTTTCCCCCTATTCCCCCTGTCTTAAGGAAAGCCTCGGAAAATCCAGGCATTGAAATTGAGAGTGTCATGAGAAATAGGCTGAATAAGATCATCATGGGAACGATGAATGTATTCACAGCGAATAACGCCTTTGTCCCAAATACCATCACGATTATGGAAAGGGCGATCGTTAATGCGATGCCAGAATTCCTTGAAGCGCCAAGCTGCTCCTCGAACACCGCCCCAGCTCCGGACATCATTACCGAGGTCACGCCAAGAAGCATGAGAAGCATCAGGACGTTTACCGCCTTAGCTGCCCGGCCAAACAGGAATTCATTGAACCCCTGATATGTATCTACATTTGCCCTTGCAGCTGCCCGCATTAATTTCGCACCCATAGAAATAAGAAGAAACCCACTGACTAATATTCCGAAAAAACCTACCAACCCATAACGGGAAAAAAATTCGACGATTTCCCTGCCTGTTGCAAAACCCGCACCGACCACCGTACCTACATACACGGCCGCGATTTGGAACGCACCAGCCCAATTCCGTTTCACACAATCCCCTCCCCTTAAACACTATATGGAAATTGGGACAAACAATGCCATTAATTTCCCAAGCTTGCAAACCAGGACCGTTACCAAAGGCAAATTTAAAAATGTTTGAAAGGCCAGGTGTGGACATCCGTTTTTGGTAAAAATTACATATGCGATATTATTGAAAGTCAAAGAAGGTCAGAGTATACTAATATCAGAAGGTCAAAAATAGTCAAAGACAAAAATGGCCTTTCAGATTTTTAAAAGGAGGCAGATATATGCTTTGCCAACTATGCAACCAATCTCAGGCGAATGTACAACTAAAATTAATGGTGAATGGCAGAAAAAAAGACTTCATGCTTTGCCAGGATTGCTTTAGCAAAGAACGCCAGGCAATCGGGGGCTCATTCGGGCCATCTGCCGGATTTCCATCATCTTTTTTCAATCAATTCAATCAGCAGCCATTCGGCAATATGGGTTTCCCAGGCCAAATGGATGAACCGATACATGAACAGCCGAAAAAAACGGGGGGCAACGGGTTTTTCGATCAATTTGGCAGAAATCTTACCCAACTTGCCAAAGCAGGCCTAATTGATCCTGTTATTGGACGCGATGAAGAAGTAGAACGGGTAATTGAAATTTTGAACCGGCGGAATAAAAACAATCCGGTTCTCATCGGGGAACCCGGGGTCGGTAAAACGGCGATCGCGGAGGGCCTTGCCTTGAAAATAATTGAAGGGAAAGTACCCGCCAAGCTCCTGAACAAAGAACTTTACCTGCTGGATGTGGCGTCCCTTGTTGCCAACACAGGCATTAGGGGCCAGTTTGAAGAACGAATGAAGCAACTGGTTTCAGAACTTCAATCCAAGAAAAACATTATCCTTTTCATTGATGAAATCCATCTTCTGGTGGGCGCGGGTTCTGCCGAAGGTTCCATGGATGCCAGCAACATTCTTAAACCAGCACTGGCCAGGGGCGAGCTTCAGGTAATTGGCGCCACCACTCTGAAGGAATACCGCCAAATTGAAAAGGATGCGGCGCTTGAACGCAGGTTCCAGCCAATCCATGTCCACGAACCATCAGTGGAAGCCGCGGTTGAAATCCTTAAAGGAATCCAATCAAGGTACGAAGATTTCCATGAAGTAACGTATTCCAAAGATGCAATTGATGCGTGCGTGCAATTATCGCACCGCTACATCCAGGATCGCTTCCTGCCGGACAAAGCCATTGATTTGCTCGACGAAGCAGGTTCGAAGCTGAATCTTTCTTCCGCCGGTGTTTCTTCAAAAGAAGAAATCGATGAAAGGCTGAGGAAGATAGCATCGGCTAAAGATGCAGCGTTAAAAGAGGAAAATTATGAAAAAGCTGCTGAACTTCGGGATGAGGAAGCAGAGTTAGAAAAAATGCTTAAATATGCCGGTACGGCAAACCGCCCGGTTGTCGAGGCGAAGCACATCCAGGAGATCATTGAGAAGAAAACCGGCATCCCTGTCGGCAAGCTTCAGGAGGATGAACAGCAAAAATTAAAACACCTTGATGAATCGCTGAACGGAAAAGTCATCGGCCAGGAGGAAGCTGTCCGCAAAGTAGCCAAAGCCATACGCCGAAGCCGTGCCGGCCTGAAAGCAAAGCAGCGGCCAATCGGCTCATTCCTGTTTGCCGGCCCTACCGGCGTCGGTAAAACGGAGCTTACAAAGAGACTCGCGGAAGAACTTTTTGGTTCAAAGGATGCCATGATCCGGCTTGATATGAGCGAATATATGGAAAAACACAGTGTATCCAAGCTGATTGGCTCCCCTCCAGGTTATGTCGGACACGAGGAAGCGGGACAGTTAACTGAAAAAGTCCGCCGAAATCCTTACAGCATCCTGCTCCTTGATGAAATAGAAAAGGCCCACCCTGATGTACAGCACATCTTCCTGCAAATCATGGAAGACGGACGACTGACCGACAGCCAGGGACGGACCGTAAGTTTTAAGGATACTGTGATCATTATGACAACCAATGCCGGCGTTGGCGTTAAGCCAATCCATGTAGGCTTCGGCAACAGCGGCGCCGAAGCTGAAAGCGCCCTGCTTGAATCACTGGGAAGCTTCTTCAAGCCGGAATTCCTAAACAGGTTTGACAGCATTATCGAATTCAGCATCCTTAAGAAGGAAGATCTTCTTCAAATTGCCGAATTGATGGTAAAAGAGCTCCAGGAAAACCTCACTGAACAGGGTCTTTCCTTTACAATCAGCCCAGAAGCCCTGGAGAAACTGGCCGAGCTTGGCCACCATCCCGCATTCGGAGCGCGCCCGCTCCGCCGTGTGATCCAGGAACAGCTTGAAGATAAAATTGCCGATTTGATACTTGACGAACCTGATACTGAAAGGTTTAAAGCCATATTGGATGGCGGCGAGATTAAAGTACAACCGCTCCCAGCTGCTATTGAATTAAATTAATCACCATAAGTAAGAAAAAGCCCGTTCCCCAGAAAGTAAAAGTCTGGAGCGGGCTTTTTACATATTACAGTTTTTTGTCGTCGATTGAATTCAGGTAGTCCTCGATAACGCCGACAACCGATTCAACACAGCCTTTTTCAAATGGAGAGATAAGGCCGGCCTCCTTGACAAGCCCGGTAAAGGACTGGCTGCCTCCAAGCGTGCACAGGCGGGCATAATCCTTCCATGCGGATTCGCGGTCTTCCCTGGATTTTTTCCAGAATTGGAATGCGCAAATCTGCGCCAACGTATAGTCGATATAATAGAACGGGGAATTATAGATATGTCCCTGCCGCTGCCAGAATCCGCCACGAGCCAGATAGTCATTATCTTCATAATCCTTGTGCGGCTGGTATTTCCTTTCGATATCCCGCCACTTCGCCTTTCTTTCCGCGGGCGTTGCTTCGGGATTTTCATACACCCAATGCTGGAATTCATCAACGGAAACGCCGTACGGAAGGAACAGCAGGGAATCGCTAAGGTGCTGGAACCTGTATTTTTCAGTGTCTTCCTTGAAGAACAGTTCCATCCACGGCCAAGTGAAGAATTCCATGCTCATCGAATGGATTTCACAAGCCTCATAAGTCGGCCAGTAGTATTCAGGCACATCAAAATGGCGGCTTGAATACACTTGGAAGGCGTGGCCGGCTTCATGCGTCAGCACGTCGATATCTCCTGATGTACCGTTGAAATTCGAGAAAATGAAAGGAGACTGATAATCCTCGATGTATGTGCAATAGCCGCCGGAAGCCTTGCCCTTTTTGGCGACAAGATCCATTAGGCCATTGTCCTGCATGAAACGGAAAAACTCACCTGTTTCAGAGGAAAGTTCGTCGTACATTTTCTGGCCATTTTCAATAATCCACTCAGGGCTTCCTTTTGGAGTCGGATTCCCTGAAGTGAAACTGAATCCTTCATCATAATAGTAAAGATTGGCAACGCCAATGCGTTCTTGCTGGCGTTTTTTTAGCTTTGTGGCGATTGGAACGATGAACTCCTCGACCTGCTTCCTGAAACCAGCAACCATTTCCGCGTTGTAATCGGTACGGTGCATCCTGTAATAGCCCAGCTCCACAAAGTTTTTATAGCCAAGTTCATGGGCAATTTCAGTCCTTACCTTGACAAGGTCGTCATAAATCCGGTCGAAGGCTTCTTCATTCTCGCTGAAAAAGCCAAACTTCGCTTCGCTTGCCCGTTTCCTTGTGTCCCGGTCCACGGATTGAATGAATGCATCAAGCTGTGCGAGGGTACGTTCTTCCCCGTCAAACTCAATTTTCGCGGAAGCGACAAGCTTCGTGTATTCGGTTGTCAGCCTGTTTTCCTTTTGCAGAAGCGGAACGATTTCCGGCTTGAAAGTTTTCAACTGCCCTTCCGCGAGCGCGAACAGCTGGCGTCCCCACTTTTCTTCAAGCTCCAAACGGAATTTCGAGTTCGTCAATGCTTCATAGTATTTTGTGATAAGTCCTTCAAGTTCAGGGCCAATTTCGTCAATATGATCCTGCTCCGCCTTGTAAAACTCATCCTCCGTATTGATTGTATGGCGGACTGAAGCCAGGGATATCATCGTCCCGATATGATTCCTCTGCTCGTTGATTTTCTGGATCGCATTTTCTTGCTCCGCCGCGCTGCCAGCGGAGTTGAATTCTTCCAGCGCCGTTTCAAACTGCTTTTTAATCTCATCAAGGTCCGGCCTTACATATGTATAATCCTGAAATTTCAATGAAACCCCTTCTCTCTAAATAAAATTCCTTAATACTTTCGACATTCGGCCCGGCAATTCCTCCATGAGAAGCAAAATCCAGAAAAAAATTTCGGATTTCGGAAGAATAGATTCTTAAGGGGAGTGATTCATGATTTTTTTCAATATAAAAAAGCGGCAATAATGCCGCTTTCAAAATATTTGTTAAAACTTACCGGATGGCAGCCCCAGTTTCTTCAAGAGAGTAATTGCCTGTTCGCGTTCTTCATCAGTTAGGCGCGACATCAATTCATGGATGTTCCGTTCATGCTCGGGAAAAACTTCCTCGATGAACGCTTTGCCTTCATCGGTAATTCGCGCATAGGTCACTCTTCGGTCACTTGGGCACGCGACCCTTTGAAGATACCCTTTTTGCTCAAGCTTATCGACGACATACGTAATGCTGCCGCTCGCTATCAGGATCTTCCCGCCAATTTGCTGAAGAGGCTGGTCGCCTTTGTGGTAAAGTAGCTCAAGGACCGCGAACTCGGTCGGGTTCAGGCCATTCTCCTGAATAAACTTATTTACCTGCTCATTAATAGCTTTATAAGCCCGCGATAGGACAATATAAAGCTTTAGTGATTGTGAAGTAGATTCTTTTTCCATTTAAATCAAATCCTTTTATGGCTAATAAAATAATCTTGAATTCAAGATAATTATAATAAACTTTTTCGCCCTTGTCAACGGCTCTTCTTACAGTAACTTCCATACACTACTTTACCCATAAATTAAACTAAAAATTGATTCTTTTTATTTTTAACGGGACGAAAATGCTGTAATATAGGGGGGACAAACTTAAGGGGAGTTTTCCACATGAACCAGGCAGCAGTAATCCAAAAACCCACCCAAGCCGAACAGGCAACTGCATATAAAATCCTGTTTATCATTGGCGTATGCCATTTGTTGAATGATTCGCTCCAGGCGGTCGTTCCTGCCATGTTCCCGATTATCGGCAAATCTCTGGGTCTTAGCTTCACCCAGCTCGGCATGATCGCCTTCGCGCTGAATATCGTTTCCTCCGTCATGCAGCCCGCCGTCGGATTGATGACAGATAAAAAACCAATGCCATATGCACTGCCGGCCGGTCTTGCCTGTTCAATGGCAGGTATTCTTGGCCTCGCTTTCGCTCCGAATTTTGTACTAATCATTCTTTACGTTATTTTTATCGGAATCGGCTCAGCGATTTTCCATCCTGAAGGATCCCGTGTCGCCTATCTGGCGGCTGGACCGAGAAGGGGACTTGCCCAATCCATTTACCAGGTCGGCGGGAATTCCGGCCAAGCTTTGGCTCCGTTAATCACAGCACTAATCCTTGTCCCATTCGGGCAGAGAGGGGCGGCTTTGTTTTCCGTAGTAGCAGGAATTGCTGTAGTCCTGCTCGTGTATATTGCACGCTGGTACTCTGGAAGGCTTTCTGCGGCAAAGAGTGCGGCAGTAAAACAAGTGGGGAAAAGCGCCGGGAAGAACCCTCTGGCGAAAGGCGTCATTCCGGCGCTGGCATTAATCCTGCTCCTGATTTTCGCCCGCTCCTGGTATATTTCCGGAATTACAAACTTTTACGCTTTTTACGCAATCCAGGAATACTCATTTACAATCAAGCATGCGCAATACCTGCTTTTCGCATTCCTCGTCGCGGGTGCTGCCGGAACATTTTTTGGCGGGCCAATTGCCGACAGGTTCGGGAAAAAGAATGTCATCTCCGCGTCCATGCTTTTCGCGGTCCCTTTTTCGGCGATTATGCCATTTTTGCCTCCCGCTGCTGCGCTTGCCTGCCTAATCCTGAATGGTTTCATTTTGATGACAAGCTTCTCTGTAACGGTTGTGTATGCCCAGGAACTCGTGCCTGGAAAAATTGGGCTGATGTCCGGGCTTACGGTGGGCCTCGCCTTTGGGATGGGAGCGATCGGTTCGGTTGGCCTTGGCTATATCGCCGATCTCGCGGGCCTGAAGGAAATGATCACTGGAGTCGGCTTCCTTCCATTAATAGGCTTGTCAGCGTTTCTCCTTCCGCCGGACAAAAAACTGGAGCAATGGCAATAGAAGTATGTAAGCATCCGCTGGGGCCGCACCTATTTTAATTAAAACGCGGCAGCCGATGTAAATTCGGCTGCCGCTTCATTAGTGATATCATTACTAGATTTCTCTTATTCTGCGGTATAGTTCCTCTTTCTCTTCCTCTGATAACATCCGCTGCGCCATTGGGAATAGGACATTTTCCTCCTTGGCGAAATGCTCGGTCAATGTATAGTAAGCTTCTTTGATCCGGTCGGCCATCCCCCGGATTTCATCCTCGGAAAATTCCGCACCTTCTTCCGCTGCTTTGGTCAAATAAGTGCCTATCAGGTCCTTTGCCCGGTCATGTTCATACTCCATTACAGCGATAGGGCCAGAAGTACGCCCAATATACTCCCCCATCATTTCGAACAGCACGCCTTCCTCCCGGTCGGAATGGGGGCCCAAATCGGCAATGAATAGCTTTGTCTTTTCAGTCAATTCGAAGAATGTTTCCTTTATATATTCGCCTCTTTCAATTTTCCTGACTGCCTCAAGCAGGCCATCCAATTGGGAAAGAAGGGGGGGATGCTCCTCTTTTAATTGTTTCAGTCCGGAACATAGTTCAACTTCCCCTGCTCCTCCAAATGCGCTCAAGCAACCGTTCATTTTTATTTCCCCTTTCAATAGATTGTTATCTGAGAACATTATAGGAAGTTTTCAACCAATTAGTTGTGATGGCGGTCACATGCCACAAATTCGTCAAAAAGGAATGGGTACGCTTACAATTTTCGAAAATTTTTAACATTTAACCTGTCATCCACCGCCAAAGATTTCATATAATTTAGTTAGAACCAAAATAAGGAGGGACAAAGCTTGAATTTCCCACATTATAGAGACTTTTATCCAAAAAGTATGATGCCGATCGGGATGAACGACACCGCCTTATTAAATGAATCCCCCTTTGCGGATACAGGCGCCACCCATTGGCTTATCGCGCTCCAGGGTGAACATGAAGGGCTGCCAGCAGGGTGCTGCAATTGGAAGGTGCTCGTCTACACATCCGACCCTGAAGGTGCATTCAGCTGGGAGAACCCTTATTACGCCTCCACATTATTGGAGTCGATCGACTCCGCAATCGAACTTGCGCAACAAATCGAATCATTTGGGAAAAATGATGTACTTTGCACAATGGGCTCGGATAAAAAAATCAGCTGACCGTCCCATCTTCCTCTCTTTTGCTTCTTCTTTTTGCCTTCATTTGTGAAATCCCGTACATATCATGCAAATAGTGTTTATTCCACCCATATACTTATTAAAAGGTTGAATGCACGTAAAAAAGCTGTCCGCGAAATGAAGCGGACAGCTTTTTTGAAATTCATATTACCTTAGGCGAGGCGGAAGACGATGCCATGCCCGCCTTTTGGATATTCCCATTTGATATTCTGGTAAGGACAGCCAATCCTGCAGCTGCCGCACTCATGGCAGCCTTCAAAGCCTACCTGCATCCGCTTCCCTTCCCATTTGTACACTTCGGCGGGGCAGAACACAGTACAGAGCTTATCAGGGCATTTTGTCGCGCAAATATCATGGTCAAGAACGGTTAGATGGGACTTCGTGTCACACCTGAAACGGAGGAGATATTGTTTTTCTTCCAGAGTCTTGGTTGACATTATTTCACCGCCTTCCATGCGCGATAGACATCCTGCAGCACCTTGAGCGTGCCGCGTTCACTAGTAATACTCTTCATGATTTCCTTCTGCTTGTCGCGTTTAGGTGTTCCGTCAACCGTGAAGAATTTGCTCATTGCCTGGTTCATCATTGGTACGTATTCCTTGAAATACTGTGGATATTTTTCAAATGTGTGTGCCGCATCCTTGTACTTTTCAAGGTCTTTCATGATAAAGCTGCCATAAAGCGCTTCGCGATAACTGTTCAGGCTTGCTTCGCTGTAATTGCCGCGAGCTTTCGCCTCAATAATCGCTTCCGCGGCCAGCTTTCCGGAATACATGGCCATATTCGACCCTTCCCGGTGAATCGCATTGACAAGCTGCGCTGCATCCCCTACAACCACGACCCCATTCCCGGCGACCTTTGGAACCGACCTGAAACCGCCTTCAGGTATGAGGTGGGCCAAATATTCTGCTGATTCCCCGCCTTCAAGCATCGGGCGCACCATCGGATGGGTCTTTAGGTAATCGAGCAGGTCATACGGCTTCAGTTTCGCTTTGATCATGCTCGATAAGGTTGTTCCAACTCCGATATTGAGGCTCTCTTTATTTGTATATAGGAAAGCAGTACCTAGATTCCCTTTTGTGGAATCCCCGAATATTTCAATCGTACAGCCGTGGTTGCCTTCAAGATTGAACCTGTCGTTAATTTTTTCCTTTGGAAGATTGATAACTTCCATCACTGTCAAAGCAACTTCATCAGGACGGAACTCTTTATGGAAACCAAGCTGCTTACCTAGAAGGGAGTTAACTCCGTCGGCCAGGACAACCACGTCAGCGTACACATCGCCGTCTGGCCGGTCCGTCCTCACCCCGATCACCTTCCCGTTTTCTACGATGCATTCGGTTACTACAGTCTCGTTGATCAGAAGCGCGCCCTGTTCGACGGCCTTCTGGGCGAACCATTGGTCAAACTGAGCCCTAAGGACAGTGAAATTATTAAATGGTTCACTTGCCCATTCCATACCTTTATACCCGAAGGAAACGACTGATTCCTTATCCATCATCCAAAAACGCTGTTCGACGACTGGCCGCTCAAGTGGCGCTTCTTTCCAGAACTCGGGAATCAATTCCTCAGTCTGCTTCCTGTAAAGGACTCCGCCCATTACGTTTTTACTTCCAGGGTATTCCCCTCTTTCAATCAGCAGCACATTCAATCCATTCTTCGCGCACACAAGGGCGCATGCCGTGCCGGCTGGGCCGGCGCCAACGACGATTACATCAAATTTTTCAGGCATAACTGATTTCACCGCCCTTTTGGTTCCGCATCTGTTTGAATTGTTCTGTCAATTTCGGGACGATTTCCAGTGCATCCCCTACAATGCCGTAGGTGGCCACATCAAAAATCGGCGCGTTTGGATCTTTGTTGATTGCAATGATGATTTCCGAGTTCTTCATGCCGACGACATGCTGGATCGCACCGGATAAGGCAATCGCAAAGTAGATTTTTGGCGTGACCGTTTCCCCGGTCTGCCCGATTTGAAGATGGTGGGGCAGCCAGCCGGCCTCCACTACATCCCTTGTTCCCCCGACAGTCGCGCCAATCGCGTCTGCAAGGTCGTAGAGCATCTGGAAGTTTTGCAGGTCTCCCATTCCTTTGCCGCCGCAAACAATGACATGGGCTTCGGCAAGATTTGCCTTATTTGTTATGTCTTTCACAATTTTAAGCACTTTTGTACGCATATCTTCTTCCGAAAGCGCGATTTTTTCTTCGATGATCCTCCCTGTACGGGAAGGATCCGGTTCGAGTGCTTTCATAACCTTTGGCCTGACCGTCGCCATTTGAGGCCTGTGCTTTTTGCAGAGGATGGTCGCCATGATATTTCCACCGAACGCCGGCCTGCTTGCTTCAAATAGGCGGTTGTCCATATCAATATCAAGCATTGTCGTATCCGCGGTCAACCCGGTATTCAAATCGGTCGCGACGGCGCTTGCCAAATCCTTTCCGTTTGGCGTTGCGCCATAGAGAAAGATTTCCGGTTTATATTTTTCGGCGAGCATGATGACGCCTTTCATGAATGACTCCGTCCGATAGTGCTTCATGACCGGGTGGTCGATCATATAAACCTCATCGGCCCCGTGCGCGATCACTTTTGAAGCAAGCGGCTTAATGCCATCCCCCATCAGGACTCCGGCAAGCGGTACTTCGAGCTTATCGGCAAGCGTTCTTCCCGCGCCAAGCAATTCAAGTGATACGCCTTCAATTACACCATCCGTTTCTTCTATAAAAACCCAAACCCCTCTGTAATCATCTAAATTCATCAGAATCCTCCTATCCCCTTATGCTGGTTTGATTAGTTTGCCGATTTGGGCATTAATAGCTCTCTTTTGTCCATTAGGAGGCTTATTAGCTCCTTTACCTGATCATCGGCTGTGCCTTCGAGCCTTTTTCCGCCTTCCGGCTTTGGTGGGGAAAACATTTTGCCTACGATGGTCGGAGACCCCTTAAGGCCTAGCTGGGTCCGGTCAACATTTTCAAAATCACTCACAGCCCAGATGACAGGCTCGTACCTGGCAGCCTTGATCATATTCGGAAGCGGCGAGTATTCAATATCATTTATTTCCTTTTCGACGGTCAGAAGGCAAGGGAGCTGGGATTGTATGAGCTCATGGCCATTTGTTTGCTTCCGTTTTATCAGGACTGTCTTTTCCTTTAAGTTTACTTCGGCAACTTCAATCACATTAGTAACAGGAGGAATATCCAGCCTCCTGGCAATTCCAGGGCCAACCTGCCCCGTATCCCCATCGATGGCATGCTTTCCGCAAATCACCATGTCGATTGGCATTTCCTTGCTGATTTTTTCAAGCGCTTTTGATAACGCATAGCTTGTGGCTAGCGTATCCGCTCCGGCGAACGCCCGGTCCGAAATCAGATAGCCCCTATCGGCACCGATTTCGACGCTCCTTTTAATGACAGCCGTTGCTTGGGGCGGTCCCATCGAAAGGACAGAGATCGTTCCCCCTGTCAGCTTCCTGATCTTAACGGCTTCCTGGACAGCGTGGGCGTCGTATGGATTCAGGATGGCTGGCGCGCTCCGGCGGTCAAGCGTATTTGTTTTGGGATTGATTTTAATGATTTTTGTATCTGGTACCTGTTTGACACAAACAACAATATGCATGTACTACCTTCCCCTCTGCAATAAATTTGTGTAAGCGCTTCCCTATTACTTAATCAAATGCTTTGTATTACGATATATGAATCATAAAACAAGCATAGTACCAACAATAACGGCGAGAACCCATGGTACGCTGACAAGGGTATAATCCGGCAACGGCCTGGAAAGCGGGAAAACCGTCCAGTGGGATGAATATCATAGCTGTTAATTACTACTATAAAAAATATTCAGATATAGACAATGATATAAATCACATTTGGAAGTTTTTTAAATAAATTTTGGATAGAATGTTGGATTATTTCCATAAAAAAAAGAGAATGCCTATACGCATTCCCTGCCGATGTTTTATATGGCCGCGGAGACCGCCAGCCTTTCCCTGTTGTTTGTACGAGCAAGCCGCCAGTTTAAAAGGATATTGCCCCCCCGGTTTGGGTACTGTGAGGCGGTTTGCCTTGCTTTTTGATAGGCGACAATCAATTCATCAAGTTCCTGGCTGTATTGAATTGTCATTTCATCTGTAAATCCATTCTCTTTTGCCGATTCAATCATTACTTTTCGTTTCCGCTGAATTTCATCCATCAATCGCAACAATTCGAAGCTATTCATAAACACCCTTACCCTGCCTCCAACTGAATCCATTATTTTACAATAACCATAGGTACCCTTGAAGTAAAAAGGGGCACCTGTTGAATTATGCCAGCCTTTGGAAGTAATGTAAATAGATTCGCAAAACAGGTCAAAACATCTAACGTTTCGCCGTTTTTCGACATTGTCCTCACCATTTTTCCGAAAAATGCAAATGGCCGGCTCCAACTGGAATCGGCCCATGCGAATATATTTATATAGCTTTTTCGTAAATTGGCACCCAGCCTTCTTTCGTAACAAAAATCCGGATTGCCACAACTTTCCTGTCCTCCTGGAGGGTAAAATAGTGACGGACATTTTCAGGAACAGAAATAAGGTCGCCCGGGTCAAGGTTAACATCAAAAAACTCACCATTCTTCCCCTGGATGACAAAGATGCCGTGGCCGCTGACAATGAAGCGGACTTCGTCGTCAGTATGATGGTGTTCCCTCTTGAAATTTTCCAGGAGTGTATCAAGGTTGGGAGTCGAGTCTGACAACGAAATGACATCCTGTGCTTTGTAGCCCCTTCGTGCTGAAATTTCCTTGATTTCATTTTCGAAAGTTTTCAGAATTTCATCTTTGTCTCCATCGGACAGAGCAAAGTTTTCTTTCAGATTCTCCGGCAGCTTGCCTACATTCCAGTGTTCATAAATAACTTCCTGTGATTCCAGGAAGGCCGCTACTTCTTGCTGCCCGTGTAATTGTTCACCGCTATTTTGAAAGTTGATCCATGCCATTTTAAATACCTCATTCCTATAATAAGTT
This sequence comes from Neobacillus piezotolerans, assembly GCF_003362805.1. Classification (GTDB taxonomy): domain Bacteria; phylum Bacillota; class Bacilli; order Bacillales; family Cytobacillaceae; genus Bacillus_D; species Bacillus_D piezotolerans. The sequence goes on along the minus strand of NZ_QNQT01000001.1, from coordinate 452,482 downwards.
TTTGCAGTACCTTGCCAGGCTGGTTTGGCTTTCCTTAAACCCGGTTTATTTCTAGCCTGGCTCTTTTAAACTACCTTAAATAATTGAAATGGTTTGTGCTCGAGGAGGCGGAGCTGATACCTGAACAAAAATTCTGAAGCCTCCAATACCTTTTTTGCTTCAAAAGCATTTCTTCCCCACACGGTGATTCCGTGGTTGCGGATGAGCACCGCTCCTGTATCTCCGTGGATATGATGCGAAAATTCCTTCGCCAAAGTCGGGATATGGGCAAAATTCTTGATAATTGGGATCTTGAGGACCGCATCTTCATCCCATTTATCAAACGCCTTAATAATCTCCTGGCCCTGGAACGATACCTCGCCGCGATCCCCGTATATTTCGGATATGACATTGTTGTCGATTGTATGGACATGGAGGCTGCAGCCAGCATTTGTCCTTCTGTATATTTCAACGTGCAGCAGTGTTTCGGCCGAAGGCTTCAAATGTGTTTCCCCAACTGGCCTGCCAAATTCATCAACTAGCAAAAAGTCCTCATCCGTACGCTTTCTTTTATCTTTCCCGCTCGCAGTTACAAGGAATTGCAGCGGCTCACCGCTCACTTTTATTGCAAGGTTGCCGCTTGTTCCCATAAACCAATCCCGTCCCGAAAGCTCATCCTTCACGTCAGCAAGCTCATTCCATTTTTCGTTCAGCATGCCCGCTCTTTCACCTCTGTCCTTTTTTTAATTGATGCTATGCAATCATAAAAGTTGTTAAATGAATCATGGGGCAGCTCCCACTCCCCGCACTTTTCAAGCAGCAAATCACGCGCCAGGACGAAATCCGCCTGTTTTGCGGCTTCGAGATCCGTTACCGAGTCGCCAATTACTATCTTAAAATAGTCGCGCCCATGGCCTAGCCGCCTGATGACACTTGGCTTGCAGCAGCCGCAGTCATTGCCGCAGTTTTCGTCACAGCTGTTGGGCCAATGGATTTCGATTGTTTCACCGCTAAAGTCCGATGTATTGCAGAAAACCCCATCAAACGGACCATATTGGGAAAGTAGCGGAAGAACGAAGAAATCGATTCCCCCGCTTACGATATACAAAGGAATGCCTTCTTCCCTTGCATAAGCGACGAATTCACCGAATCCTTCCCTGATTTTCGCCTGTCCAATCACAAACTCGGCAATCCGTTCCTTATCGCTTGAGGAAAGCAGTGAAAATAGCTCGCCAACCCCTTTCCTGATTGAGATTTGTCCCGATAGGATTTGGTCCTTAATCGGTTCCCACTCTGGCGGGGCGAAGGCTTTCATAATTGAAATAATGTTGTCTTTTTCGGTTACCGTTCCATCAAAATCACAGTAAATGACAGGTTTTTTCATTTTGCCGCCTCCTTTTTCGGAGTACCCCACAGTTTCAAAGCTGTTTTAAGTTCCTGGCGGCTTTCAGAGGCTTCGCCAAGGCTTATACCACACAGAACTGCGTCAATTGCCTGGCGGAAAGCTCTCCCGCCCGCGGAAGCTCCTCCAGGGTGCCCATGGACCCCGCCGCCCGCGTTGATGACCGAATCAATTCCGAAATCGGAAATCAGCAGTGGCACAAGGCCGGGATGGATTCCAGCAGACGGAACCGGGAAAGCCTTTTTGAATGTACTTTCAACCGTCAATTCCTCAGCAATCCCAAGCGCGCTTTCCCTTTCCAATGCCACCGAACCGTATGGTGAAGGAAATAAAGCAAGATCGGCGCCGGCATACCTGAGCAATTTTCCTAATAAGAGCGGATGGGAAACGCCATATACAGGCGATGAAGCGATTGCACCGCTGAAGGCTGGATGCGCCATAATCGGCAGGCCAATGCTGTCATCCTCCCTCAATTCCTGCAAGACATCGAGCCCGTAGGAAAAAACATTGAACAAGAGCGCATCCGCTCCATCTTCCGCGAATCTTTTCGCCTTATCCCTTAGCTCCGAAGTCCTCCCTGTCAGGTTTACGGCGTAAAGCGTCCTGTGCCCTGTTTCGAAAAATACTTCATCTAGGACCCGTCGTCCCGCTTGAATTCTTTTTCCCGAAGGAGTCAACGGATTTTCGAAAAGGATTTCGTCATCTTTGACAATATCAATCCCTCCCAATGCCTGCTCCTTTAATTGACTTGAGAGGAAATCAATGTCCTTTCCAAGGACCCCTTTAAATATGCTCATTAACAGGGGCCTATCATGGACATCCAGCCTTTCCCGCACTCCCTCAATCCCAAAGCGCGGCCCAGGGAAAAAGGATCTAAGCTCTTCGCCAAATTCCAGGTCAAGAAGCCGGATTTTCCCATCGAGCGACAATTTTCCAAACACAGTGGTAAGAATAGCGGGAAGGTCGGCGGAAAAATTGGCTGCGGGATATGCAATCGAGATTTCCGCAATGCCATCGTTGATTTGTTCAGCAGATACGACTCTTCCTTTGTGCTTCCTTAACTGCTCCTGTTCAAGAGCGGGCAGGCTTGTCCATGAACCGACCGTAAGGCCCAATGCGATTTCCTCCGCTTTTTTCTCGGGATTCCTTTCATCCCCGACGTGATATGTCGCTATCAATTCACTCATGATGTCCATCCTTTCCTGGGCGGTGTTTCTTGTCCCAACACAGGCTTGTTTTTGTTTTTTGCATTAAAAAAACCCCTTCCAAAGAAGAGGTTAGCGCGGCAAACTAATCTCTTCTCATCTATCAGCTTTCGCTGCAAGAATTAGCACCGTGCTTAAAAATAAGTCGGTTGCCGGGCTTCATAGGGCTAGTCCCTCCGCCTGCTCTTGATAAGAAATGATTTTTATATATTTACTATTTTCATAATGTTAAGATTTAATTTGGATTATCGCAGGAAATAAATTCAATGTCAATATTTTTTAAAAAATGTCCAATGCTTTTATCCGGCTGACCGCTTCCGAAAGCCGCTCTTCCGATGCGAGGAGGCCAACACGGACATAGCCTTCGCCAAATTGGCCAAATCCAATGCCGGGCGCGACCATGATATGCGCTTTCTCCAGCAAATAATCGGCAAACTCCATCGAGCTGAATCGTTCCGGGATCTTCAGCCAGGCAAAAAAGGAGCCTTGCGGTGCGGCGACATCCCAGCCAATTTCCCTTAATCCGCCAATTAACGCCTTTCTTCTGCCTTTATAAAGAAGGACCAGCTCCGCGACACAGTCCTGCGGGCCATTCAATGCTTCCGCGGCGGCTTCCTGGACAGCACCGAACAGGGAAACATACAAATGATCCTGCATCAGTTCTATCGCTGAAATTACGCTCTGATTCCCAACGGCGAACCCGACCCGCCAACCGGCCATGTTATATGTTTTTGACAGCGTATAAATTTCAATGCCAATCTCTTTCGCACCTTCAGACTGAAGGAAGCTGACAGGCTTCTCACCTTCAAATCCTATTGCCCCGTAGGCAAAATCATGGACGACGCAAATGCCATGCTTTTTTGACATCGACACAGTTTCATCAAAGAACTCTTTTGTCGCAACCGCGCCGGTTGGATTGTTTGGGTAATTGAGAATCATCAGTTTGGCGCTTTCCAGTGTATGCGCCGAAATCGCTGAGTAATCAGGAAGGAAACCGTTTTCCTCAAGGAGCGGCATCATTTCAAGCTTTACCTGTGCCAATGCCGCGCCTGATAAATAATCCGGATAACCGGGGTCAGGAACTAGCATCAGTTCACCCGGATTCATTATGCACTGCGGGATTTCCACAAGCCCAGCCTTTCCTCCAAAAAGGATGGCGACTTCCGTATCGGGATCCAAATCAACATTGTATTCCCGTTTATAAAAATCGGCCGCGGCCTTCTTAAGGTACTTGAAGCCTTGAAAAGGAGAGTATTTATGATTTAGCGGATTTTCAGCGGCCGCTTGAAGCCGCTTCACGATATGCGGCGGAGTCGGCTGGTCAGGGTTTCCCTGGCCAAGGTTTATGACATCATGGCCTTCTGCAATCGCCTCGCCAACCTTTTTGACGAGCCCCGCGAAAAATTGCCCTGGAAGGCTGTTCAATAAATCGGACTTGGGGTATTCCTTCACAATAAGCCACCTGCTTCTATATGAATTTATATTTTTATGGAAATCTAGTCACAAATGATATAACGTAAAAGATATCTTGTAAAGAGGTTTTTTACTTTTCTGAATTGGGGGAAATTAACTTGAAGATGAAAATTGCCATCGCGCAAATGGATATCGCATATGGTAATCCCGAAGAAAACTATATTATCGCCGATAGATTGATTCAAGAAGCGGTGGAAGAAAATCCTGACCTGGTTGTCCTGCCTGAATTATGGACGACCGGCTACGACCTCGAGAGGCTTGATGAGATCGCGGATGGCAAAGCGGCCGAGTCTATCGCTTTCCTTGAAAAAACAGCCGCGCAAAACGGGGTCAATCTAATCGGTGGATCGGTGGCGAACCGAACTGGCAACGGCGTTGAAAATACATTACTCGTCATTTCAAAGGATGGGAAACTTGTCCATACGTACAGCAAGCTCCATTTGTTCCAGCTGATGGACGAACATCATTATTTCATTCCAGGAACCGGAACAGCCAATTTCGAGCTTGAAGGCCGCGGGTTTGCCGGCTTTGTCTGCTATGACATCCGATTTCCTGAATGGCTCAGGAAGCATGCGTCCAAAGGGGCGGAAGCAATTATTGTAGTCGCGGAATGGCCAAAGCTCAGGGTCGCACATTGGCGCTCCCTCCTGATTGCAAGGGCGATTGAAAACCAGTGCTATGTAATTGCATGCAACCGGGCGGGTAGCGATCCGAAAAATGTGTTCGCTGGCCATTCGATGGTAATCGACCCGTGGGGCGAGGTAATCGCGGAGGCCGGGGAAGGCGAGGAAATACTTACAGCTGAAATCGACTTCGACAAAGTGAAGGAAGTTCGTGGAATCATTCCTGTTTTTGAAGACAGAAGGCCTGAACATTATTAAGAATAGTGTAAGAAAGGAGGCCCGCCGGCTGGAGGCCTCCTTATTGTGTTTTATGGCTTTGCCCACATTTCTTCCGGATTCAGCTCATACACTGCATTTTCCCTATACATGTAATGGTTGATGATGAATTCGCGCCGTATGGTAGCGTAATCCTCGTGAAACTGTTTAATGTACTCGTTTATTTCCCTTTCCTCGTACTTCACGCCCTTTTTCAGCCCTTTTACAATATGCTCAAATACAAAAAGTTTTTTCTTCCTTTGGGCCGGAATGGTCTTCAGTTTCCCATCCGCCGTAAAGAAATTACTGATTACCTTTTGTCTTTCCTGGCTAACATTCTCCATTTCTTCGACTTCCTCCCCTATTTTTTCGGCCAGCTGCGTAAGCGCCTTCGCATGCTGTCCCAGAACTTTTTCATTTAGGTAAAAATAAATTGTATTTTTGTCCCTTCTTTCAAAAACAACATGGACGTCCCGGAGTTTTTTCAAATGATGGGTAATCGTAGGCGGACTTAATCCAAGCTTGCCTGCAATCGCTTGCCCATGGAGTGACCCTCCTGCCAGCAGCTTGACGATACGGATGCGTGTCGGATCGCCCATCGCTTTATAAAAAGCAACCAGCTTGTCTAATTGCATATTTATCACCTTTACTAATTTGGTATATATCTAATTAGATTTATATCAAATCGTCAAGTTGCAGTCAATAGGTGTTTTGGTGATATTTAGAAATTGGGCAGGCAACCCCCGCGCTGGAAAGTTTGTCTAAATTGAGACAGTTTTCGATATTCGCCATCAAATTTTCGATATTTGCCTAAAATCTTTCGATAAAACAAAAATTTTTTCGATATCTCCTCGATAATTTTCGATATATTTTCTTGTCTCTTAAAAACAGTTCATTATGAAGGAATGGAAGACAAAATAAAGTCTAATAGCAAGCCCGGAAACCGAAAACAGCCTAAAGAACATGCACATCCCGCTCACGGAATTAAAAAAAGCGGCCCTTTTTCGCAAAAAGGGGCCGCTTCACTTAAGTTTTTTGTACCTGGACCGATCGGATTAAAGCATTGGGTGATCGTGCTTAGCTTTCAGGCGCTGCCAGCGTTTCTCGATTTCTTTTTCGAAGACCGCGAGCATTTCCTTGTTTTCTTCTTTCAGCAAATGCTTTGATTTGCCCATGTATTTAAGCCATTCGGATGCAGGCACCCGTTTGTTCTTTTCTTCCGGATTGTACGTGATTGCTGTCTTACCCTGTTCGATTTCATATAGCGGGAAGAAGCACGAATTGACTGCCGCTTCCATGATGGTGCTGCCATACCTGTCCTCCGATTTCCAATTCAGAGGGCAGGTGATCAGGATTTTTCCATAAACGGTCCCGACATTTTGAACGTACCATTGTGCCTTCGCGCCTTTTTTTACAAGGTCCTGCGGGAATGCCTCCGTACCCGTGAAGACATACGGAATATTCGCCGCGGCCATCAGCTGCGCAGTGTCCTTATGATGGAAGCTCTTGCCCTGCTGGGTCTTCCCGACGCTCGTTGTGCTCGTCATGTGGCCCATCGGGGTGGAATAGGACATTTGTGATCCAGTATTCATGTAGCCTTCGTTATCGTACTCTACAATGATCAGCTTATGGCCGCGGAGGGCGGTTCCAATCGCTGATCCCATCCCGATATCCATTCCGCCGTCACCCGTTATCATTACAAACGTCACATCTTCGGCAATTTCGATTTCCCCGCGTTTTTTCAGCTCAAAGAACGCCTCGACCGTACCGGACAACGTCGCCGCTCCGTTTTGGAAAAGGTTGTGGATCATCGTTTGCTTATGCGATGTGTATGGATAGGCTGTCGTCGTTACATAGGCGCACCCGGTCTGGTAGAGAACGACAATATCGCCTTCAATTCCTTTGAAGAAAAGTTCAAGCCCTGGGAAAATTCCACATCCAGGACACGCGCCATGGCCCGATCCCAGGCGCTTCGGCTTGGATGCAAGCGCGCGGAGCGGCGGGATTTTCACCTTTAATTCCCCTGTTTCCTCATCCATTTTCACATCGATAAGGCCCGATTTATACGATTCTCCATGCTGCGGTTCGATAACCGGTTTTAGCTCTTTTTCCGGATTCCCTGGCACAATCCCGTAATAATCAAACGGCTTTTCGGCAAATCCTTTTTCCTTTGCCGCGATGGCCATTTCAAAAAATGCTTCAGCGTCATCTGCGTAAAAATCCTTGCCCCCGAGGCCAAATACCCTGCTCAGGACAACCGTGGCGTTTTCCTTGTCTTCCTGGAGAGCCGACTTTACTTCATGTGTCAGGTTCGGCCCGTGCGCTCCATACGAATCGGCGCGCTCGCCAACAAGCAATGATTTTACATTTTTAAGCGCCTCACGGATTTCGTTGGCCGGGAATGGCCGGATGATATTCGGTGAAATGACGCCAGCCTTAATCCCCTTCGCACGCAGTTTGTCAACAACATCCTTCGCGGATTCGGCCGCGGAATTCAGCAGGAATAACGCTACTTCCGCATCCTCCATTTTATAAAGGTCAAGCACAGGATACTCCCTGCCTGAAAGCTTCGCATATTCGGCTGTAACCTCACGGAATACCTCGCCGGCCACATAGATTGCTTCGGATTGCTGGAAATGGTTGTTCATCAGGTCTTCGCCGTTCATATGCGCGCCGATTGTTACCGGTTTTTTCGGATCCCTTGCAAAATTGTAGTCCAGCGGGCACTCACCAACAAATTTCTGGACCACCGCGCGGTCCTTGAAAAATTCAACCCGCCTCTTTTGGTGGGAGGTGAAAAATCCGTCATAAGCAACGATGACCGGCAAACGGACCTTCGAGTGCTCGGCGATTTTCAGGGCCATGATGTTCATATCATAAACAGCCTGCGGCGTCCTAGCAGTCAGGATGACCCATCCCGTGTTCAATGCATAGTACAAATCCGAATGGTCACCCCGGATATCCAACGGCCCGCTTACAGCCCTTGTGACAAGGTTCATGACCATCGGAAAGCGCGTCCCCGCTTGGACCGGGAGCTGCTCAATCATATACAGGAGCCCGTTCGCGCTTGTCGCGTTGAAAACTCTCGCCCCTGTCGCCGCTGCGCCGTAGCAGATCCCCGCTGAGCCATGTTCCCCGTCGGCAGGAATCAGCTTAATGTCGTGCTCGCCCCTCGCCTTCATCATATCAAGGTATTGGGCTACCTCGGTTGATGGCGTAATCGGAAAGTACCCCATTATATGATAATTTATTTGCGCCGCGGCCATCGCGGCCATTTCATTGCCGGATTCAAACGTGAGTACTTGCTCCGCTTTTGCAGTTTCTTTTAATTGTTCTTCCAACATGGCCATTTCTATATCCTCCCCGCCGCATAAGGAAAGTTCTGCCTTACCCTGTTGGCTTCAGCGTAGCCAATCGTTTCGCGCAGGTCGCCAAGCGCATCGGTCGGGCATGCCTCAACACATTTCAGGCATCCTTTGCAGTATTGATAATCGATGCCCTTCAAAAACATTTGTTCCCGGCCGCGCTTGTCCTGCCCCTTTTCCCATACGAAGCAGAAGTCAGGGCAAACCGTATCGCATGATGCGCAGTGGATGCATTTTTCGATTTTTAATTCAGGAAGGAACCCTTGCCTTGAACCGCTTAAATCCTTGAGGATACTGTTCGCCGGAGCGGTAATCGTACCGCCTATCTCCTGTGTGAAATAGCCAAGGAGCGGAAGCGGCCGCGTAAACGTCTTCCCTTCCGCGCCAACCGGCGCATCATAAATCTTGAACTGGACTTCGTTGTATCCGCGCTCAAATGTCCTGATATTTGGTTCGACCAAATGAGGGTACTTCTTTTCAAACGTTTTTCTAATTACATTTTTCATGGCTTCTGGGTCAAGAAACTCACAAATCCGAAATAGCGCACCAAGCATCGCGGTATTTACTTTCGTTTTCTCCTCGACTGCTATTGTGAGTGCGTCGACAATCGCCAGTGTGCCGTATTCCAATTTCAAATCCTTTTTAACGCCGTCAAAATCCCGGGCGGAATTGACGAGTACAATCCCCTCGGCGTCCAGGCCGCTGACAACATTGACCATTTTATACAAAGCCTCATGGAAAACTCCGATAATGTGCGGCTGTTCTATCGGGCTATGATCCCGTATTTCAACATCCGGGTCGCAAAAGCGGATAAAGCTTTTTACGGGCGACCCTTTTTTCTCCGAACCATACGATGAAAAGTTCGAACCATTCAGGCCAAGGCCGAGAACCCCTGCTTCAGCAAGCATCTTTCCGGCAAGGTTTGCACCGAGCCCGCCAATCGATTCAAGGCGGATTTCAAAAAAACCAAGGTCATTTCTTTTTGGCAGAATTGACATGTTTCCCCTCCCATTTCCCTTTTACAATTTCAAAGCAGGGTTAAATGCCTGCTTTCCCCACCATCTATTTTAGGCAACAGGAAATATTTACGCTGTGACAAATGTTATACACCCCGATAATATTTTAGGTACAGCACATATTCTTTTCCCAATGATACAGATTTCGCAAAGGCTATGGGTCAATCATAACAACTAATACAGATACTTAACTGTAATACAACAGATAAGCACATCCGACTGGAACGCTTTACCTGTTTCCCCAAAAACGATTCAGGGTATCAAGGGAGTGAGATTGCTGGGGGTCTCTTAGTTGGAGGAAATCATGAAAAAACGAAACTACTACTTTGACAATGCAAAATTCATTTTAATTTTTCTTGTTGTATTTGGCCATTTGCTAAGGACGTTCATTGAAGATAATGAGGTCTTTTTCGCGCTTTACAAGGCGATTTACACATTTCACATGCCCGCTTTCATCCTGATTTCAGGTTTTTTTGCAAAGGGCTTCAATGAAAAAGGCTATGTAGCGAAAATAGCCAGGAAATTAATCCTGCCATATATCATTTTCCAGGTAATCTATTCTGTTTTTTACTATTACCTATACCAAAAACCGGATCTCAGGATTGACCCGTTCGACCCACAATGGTCACTTTGGTTTTTGGTCAGCATGTTCTTCTGGAGCATAATGCTGATTTTCTTTACAAAAATCAGGCCATCCTTTGCGATTGCGGCGGCATTCTCAATTGGCTTACTGATCGGCTATATTAGCTGGGTTTCCAATTACTTGAGCCTTTCTAGGACGTTTGTGTTTTTCCCGTTATTCCTGGTCGGCTATTACATGAAGAAAGAGCATTTTTATTCACTATTCACCATCAGGAAGCGAATCATTGCTATCGCTGTTTTCCTCACTGTTTTCGCCGGATTTTACTTTTACCCGGAAATGCAGTATCAGTGGCTCCTCGGCTCCAAGCCGTATGAAGCGATGGGGGTCGCGTCTGTATGGGCGATGTTTAAACGCCTTGGCATTTACGCGCTGAGCCTGGTCATGGTGATGAGTTTCTTCGCCTTTGTTCCAAGGAAACAGTATTTCTTTACAACGCTTGGAAAAAACACTCTTTATGTTTATCTCTTGCACGGCTTTTTCGTCAAAGTTTTCCGGGAGAGCGACATTGCCTCATATTTTGACAAGACGGAGAGGATCGTCCTTCTCGCAGGCATTTCTCTCATACTCGTCATCGGGCTGTCCAGCAAGCTGATTACATCCTTTACCCAGCCGCTGATAGAACTGAAAGCCTCAAGGACGAAGAAATTGTTAAGCAGGCTTTCAGGCGGCCTGAGGCTTAACCAGGGGCGCCATTAATAAATTTGAGACCCAAACCGCTGTCCCCATACTTCCGTCTGCGAATCCCTTTCGGCTATGCCGGGAGGGATTTTTTCAATTACTAATACCAGTCCCGTACCCGCATACCTATTAAATATTTCCTTCCTTTTACATCGTCCGGTGATTATACTAAAATATTGATTAAGAACCTTTTTGAGGAGTTAACAAAAAATGAAGATTATCTGTTCAACTTTGAACGCGAAATATATTCACACCAATTTGGCCATCCGTTATCTTAAAGCCTACGCAGCTCCGGAGTTCAGCATTGAACTGGCAGAGTATACGATCAAGGACCCCGCTATGAACATCGTTTCAGACCTGATTGCAAAAAAGCCCGATGTTATCGGATTTAGCTGTTACATTTGGAATATTGAAGAGACGCTTAAAGTGATTTCGATGATTAAAAAAATCAATCCTTCCATCGCCATCGTCCTTGGCGGCCCGGAAGTTACGTATGATACAGCTGATTGGATGGAAAAAGTACCAGCTGCCGATTTTATCATTATCGGAGAGGGCGAGGCGGCGTTCAAACAGCTCCTTATCGAACTTGAAAGCGGGGCTCCAAAGCTTGAAAAAGTGCCCGGTTTGGCATACAGGCTGGATGGCAAGGTTAAAATCAATCTCCAGTCCGGCAAGCTGGATCTGAAGGAAATCCCTTCCCCCTACCGCTTTCCTGAAGATATCCCCCATCTCGGAAAAAGGGTCACGTACATTGAAACAAGCCGCGGCTGCCCGTTCAGCTGCCAATTTTGCCTCTCGTCCATCGAGGTTGGCGTACGCTATTTCGACCGAGAAAAAATTAAAGAAGACATCCGCCATTTGATGGCCAACGGGGCAAAAACGATTAAATTTGTCGACCGCACCTTTAATATAAGCCGAAGCTACGCAATGGAAATGTTCCGCTTCCTGATAGATGAACACCTGCCCGGGACTGTTTTTCAATTTGAAATAACGGCGGATATCATGCGACCGGAAGTTATTGAATTTTTGAACAAGGAAGCGCCTCAAGGATTATTCCGTTTTGAAATTGGCGTGCAGTCAACGAATGAATATACGAATGAGCTCGTAATGAGGAAGCAGAATTTTGAAAAACTGAAGAGGACCGTCACGATGGTTAAGGAGGGCGGCAAAATCGACCAGCATCTTGACCTGATTGCCGGCCTGCCTGAGGAAAACTATCAATCTTTCCGGAAAACCTTCAATGATGTGTTTGAGATGAGGCCGGAAGAATTGCAGCTCGGATTCTTAAAAATGCTACGCGGGACCGGCGTAAGGCTTCGCGCCGACGAGCATGATTACATTTATATGGACCAGGCCCCGTATGAAATTCTCGGAAACAACGTACTTCCATTCGAGGATATCATCCGCATCAAGCAAGTAGAGGATGTGCTGGAGAAATACTGGAACAGCCACCGAATGGATGCAACGATCGATTATTTAATCACGAGGGAATTTCCATCGCCGTTCGACTTCTTCCAGGAGTTCGGGGCGTATTGGGACCAAAAGGGATGGGCGCGGATCGGACATCAGCTTGAGGACCTGTTCAAACGACTCCATTCCTTCCTGGAATCAAGGGATACCCGAAATCTTGACATAATAGAGGGACTGATGATGTTCGACTATTTGTCGAGGCAGAAATACAGCCCGCGTAAACCATGGTGGGAAAAACGCTTCGATAAAAAAGATAGGAGCGCCCTTTACCAGCGCCTTTTGGCGGTACCGTCGATTGCGGGAAAATCGTTTGAAAGACTTGGCCTTTCGGAAAAGGAAATGTACAAGCATACGATTTTGGAGCCACTTGCCTTCGATTTGGGAACGTACTTGTCATCAGGTGAAATAAGGGAAGCCCCTTCCGCCCTGGCGGTTTACTACGACCCGGCCGGGAAGGGGCCGCTGATTGGTTCGTTCGCGCAATAAGCCGGCATTCGCCGGCTTATTTTTTTTCTTTTTCGGGTTTATCCCGGCCCTTTTGGTCATGGTTTTCCTTGCCCATTGCAAATAGCTCAAAAAGCTTAATCCCGTTCACATCGCCGAATTCGATGCTGAACTCTTCCTGACCTGGGTTGCGGCGCAGCCTGTCCTTCATCAGCCCCGCCCTTTCCGCCCAAGTTTCGAATTCCTGTTTGCCCCTTTCATAGGGTCTTCCTCATGGGCAAGTTCAGCGGAAAAATCCGATTCCCGGGTATTTTTATATGGTGTTTTGCTATATTTCTCGACAGCATTCCGCTCCGCTTTCCGTTTTGCCATTGCTGATGCCTCCTTTTTCATTAGTTTCTTTCATCCCCACGCTTTTCATGCATTCATCGGGAACTCACCAAGCATCAATTGAGGTTTGTATTACTATAGGGATAAACCTATTCCTTTTTTCAAAAAATAATTAAAAAAGGAGGAATGAAAATGACCAGGGATGCGGATGAGTTAAGAAGGCCCGATATGGACGGGACACTCCCCCACCAGATCAATGCCCCTGATTTCAAAGGCACAGGCATCAAAATGAAAGCCCCTTTTGTGAACCGGCATGGGGTGACCATTGGAGACAGCAACTATTCTTCCCCGAATTCCCCCCTTGAAAATTGGTCGGATGAAACAGATCCGGAGATCATGGCCGGCGATCAATGGGTCCATCCGACAAACGATATCGGATGGAACACTACTGAAAACAGGGAGCTGCTCGAAAGAAGGCGAAAACCAAAAGCCGTTCCCTTCATGCATCCGCAAATCGATACAGGGAAAGGCACGGATTAAATTCAGAAGAACCGCCAGCACCGGGAGGCGGTTCTTTTTCCTTTTAAACGCGGCCTCGGTACAATTGAGTATATAATAGAATTGGCATTAACAAGGAGGCGAATAAAGATGCTCCAGCCCGAACTTGCCGGAAAAATCATAAACGAAATCCGGAAAGTAATTGGTGAAGACGCCATTGTCGCCAGTACCGATGGAACCATCATCGCGAGCACCGACCCGGCCAGAACCGGTTCATTCCATGAAGGGACGCTCATTGCGGCCATTGAAAAAAGAAAAATAATCATTACGCAAGAAGACGAAACAAAGTTAAAAGGCGTTAGAGCGGGAATCAACCTTCCGATTTTTTTTCAACATGATGTCGTTGGTATTGTCGGGATAACCGGCGACCCGGAGGCTGTCACGCCTCTTGGGGAAGTGATTCGCAAAATGACCGAGCTGCTTATCATGGAAAATTATTATTCCAGCCAGTTTGAGTGGCAATCCCGCGCTCTTGAAGCCTTTGTCGCGGATTGGCTGCAGGCTCCCGGCGAAGAAACATTGATGGACAGGGCAAGGCTCCTTGGAATTGATATGGCGCTTGAGAGGATGGCTGCCATCATCGCGTTCAGGAATATCAGCCAGCCGCTGTCACGAGAAACCTGGTCCGCCCTGTTCAGCTGGCCTCATTTTTCAAAAACAGATGTTGTCACCCGGTGGGGCAACAGCCGCATCGTCGTCCTGCTCGACCACTCGCTTTCACCTGCGCGCGATGAAATTGAACGCAAGATCGCTTCTTTCTGCGATTTTACCGAAGCGCTGGCCGGAATTACCCCCGTTGCTGGCATAGGACAATCGGCGCCGGCCGGTACTATAAAGGAGTCCTACTTCCATGCGGGAAGAGCGCTTAAAAATGCCGGCACATCCAGGAAGGTAGTTTTTGATGAAGACCTAACACTTGAAATGTTAATTGATGGATTGAACGCGGAGATAAAGATCGATTTTGTGCGCCGGACAATTGGCCCAATTTTGGAAGAAGTGGACCTGCTTGAAACGTTAGCCGAGTTTTTCAGGCAAAACAAATCATTCAAAAAGACGGCGGAACAAATGCATATTCATATCAATACGCTCCATTACAGACTGAAAAAAATCGAGGAAATGACAAAGCTTAACCCAGGAAGAACATCTGACTTCACAGCTATGTTTCTGGCTATGCTCTTTTTGGATAAAAACACAAATAACAATCTTATCTGACCTTATTTTTTGGTTATAGACACATGGCGGTCGGATTGCCTGTTTTTTTATAATAATCATATAGGAAATGGAATTTAGTCTGCATTTAAAGGGATTGGAGGAATGCATTATGTTGGCACAGGGGATTTCCGAAAAAATAAAAAAGGAATTCATCGCGATTGTTTCACCCGAAAATTACGAGGATACACAAACGAGCCGGCTCGTCTATTCCTATGACGCAACGCCAAATTACCAGGCGCTCCCGGAGGCAATCATAAGCCCGAGGAATACCCGGGAAGTATCGGAGGTCCTGAAAATTTGCAACGAGCATGGGATACCGGTCGTCCCGAGGGGATCAGGGACGAATTTATGCGGGGGTACATGCCCAGTCGAAGGAGGGGTCGTCCTTCTATTCAAGCATATGAATAAAATCCTCGAAATCGACGAAGCGAATTTAACGATAACAGTCCAGCCCGGCGTACTGACAGTCCAAATTATTCAAGCCGTCGAAGCGAGGGGGCTTTTTTACCCGCCTGACCCCGGGTCGATGAAAATTTCAACGATTGGCGGCAATATCAATGAAAACGCCGGAGGGCTCCGAGGCCTTAAATACGGTGTTACTAGGGATTATGTGATTGGGCTGGAAGCGGTGCTCCCGAATGGCGATATTGTACGGACTGGAGGAAAGCTTGCAAAGGATGTCGCAGGCTATGATTTCACCCGCCTATTTGTGGGCTCGGAAGGAACGCTATGTGTCGTGACTGAGGCTATCCTGAAACTACTTCCCCTCCCCGAAACAAAAAAGACGGGTCTCGCGCTCTTCAGCGATCTCGAATCAGCGGCTAAAGCGGTGTCAAAAATCATCGCCAACAAAATTATACCGGCGACACTTGAATTCCTTGACAATGCAACTATCAGGGTCGTTGAGGATTATGTGAAAATCGGCCTTCCAGTGAATGCCGAGGCGGTCCTTTTAATCGAACAGGACGGTCAACCGGAAATTGTTGATCGGGATATGGCAAAAATCATCGATATATGCCTTCAGGAAAATGCTTTTTCAGTCGAGGTCGCCAAAACGGAACAGGAAGCGGAAGCGCTTAGAACCGCAAGAAGGACGGCATTGTCCGCCCTTGCAAGGCTAGCGCCGACGACGATTCTTGAGGACGCGACTGTTCCTCGTTCCGAAATTGCCAGGATGGTTAAGTCTATTACTGAAATCGCAGGAAAATACAATCTCAAGATTTGCACATTTGGCCATGCCGGAGATGGAAATCTTCACCCAACCTGCCCGACCGATGTCCGGAACCATGAAGAAATGGAGCGTGTCGAAAAGGCATTTGAAGAGATATTCCAAAGGGCAATCGAGCTTGGCGGGACAATTACCGGCGAACATGGCGTCGGGATTATGAAGGCGCCTTATCTGGAGATGAAATTGGGAAAGGAAGGCGTTGCAGCCATGAGGGCCGTCAAAGCGGCGCTTGATCCGAACAACATTATGAACCCGGGTAAAATTTTTGCTGGAGACAGCCGGAAACGGGTGGTGGTTTCCTAATGACAACAGTAAAGGAAAGGGAAGCAATCCAGCAGCAATTTAAAGCGCGGATGGACGAAGATGAATTATTGAATTGCATGCGATGCGGGTTTTGCCTGCCAAGCTGTCCGACCTATATCGAATCAGGGTTTCAGGAAACCCACTCGCCAAGGGGCCGTATCGCATTGATGAAGGCTGTTGCTGATGGCCTGATTGAGCCGGACGCGGACTTTGAGCGATCATTGGATTTATGCCTCGGGTGCAGGGCATGTGAAACGGTTTGCCCTTCTGGCGTCAAATATGGCTCCCTTCTTGAAGAAGCGCGCGATATCATCGCAAACAATAAATCTTACTCGCTTCCTGTAAGGGTTGCAAGAAAAGCGGCCTTTAGCGGCCTGTTCCCACACCAGAACCGCATGCGCGCAGTAGCCGGCCTCATCGGGTTTTATCAGAGGTCAGGACTGCAAACCGCCGCCAGGAAAATTGGGTTTATGAGCCTCCTCCCTGAAGGGCTCGCTTCCATGGAAAAAATCCTGCCAAAAATTCCGCCTATGAAGGAATTGAAAAATAGGCCCGAATTCATGCCGGCGACCGGCAGGAAAACAATGAAGGTTGCATTTTTCAGGGGCTGTCTGATGGATACGATGTTCCTTGAAACAAACGATGCGACAATCAAGCTGCTTCAGCTAGCCGGTTGCGAAGTTGCCATTCCGGATAGTCAGGCTTGCTGCGGGGCGCTGCACGGCCATTATGGCGAAAAAGAATCGGCCAAGGAATTGGCGAAAAGGAATATTGCAGCATTTGAAGGGACAGGAGCGGATTATATCATTACCAATGCGGGTGGATGCGGGGGATTTCTAGTTGAGTACGGGCACCTGTTCCAAAATGATGCGGAGTGGCATGAGCGGGCTGAGGCGTTCTCAAGCAAAGTAAAGGATTTATCTGAAATCCTATTGGAGGCTGGTTTCCTTGAGAAAGTTACGCTGGAGCTGCCTGGCCAAATAATCACGTATCAGGATTCATGCCATTTACGGAATGCCATGAAATCCTCGGCCGCTCCGAGGGAATTATTAAAGGCGCTAAAAGGCGCGGAATATCGGGAAATGAACGAAGCAGATCGTTGCTGCGGCTCGGCGGGCATATACAATATTATAGAATCCGAAATGTCAATGAAGGTACTTGATTCCAAAATGGAGAATGTCAAAGATACCCACGCGGCAACGATTGTAACTGCAAATCCCGGATGCCTTCTCCAAATGAAGCTTGGTATAGAACGTGAAGGCTTGTCAAAATCAATGCGAGCTGTCCACATTGCCGATTTGCTCCTTGAAGCCGTAAAAAAGGAAACGCTAGCCATTCAGTAGGAATTGTCCGCCATCATTAACTTTTCTTTGGGATTTGCCAAACCGGAAAAGAATTACCACTCATATTTTTTATCTCTTCCCCAAAAACTATACCTACAGAGAGCAATCTCTGATGTTACTAAAGGAGTGAGATCCATGGCAAGAAACAGCAATCAACTGCTTGTTCCAGGTGTGGAACAATTCCTTGACCAGGTCAAATATGAAATTGCCCAGGAATTTGGCGTTCAGTTAGGTTCTGATACAGTTTCCCGCGCGAACGGTTCTGTCGGCGGAGAAATTACGAAAAGGCTCGTCCGTCAGGCACAGGCACAAATGACCGGCCAAAACAACCAATAACAACTGAATAAACATGGAAAAAGTCCGGCTATTTGCCGGACTTCCCTTTTTCTTTATAGTCGTCATTTGTATCCTGGCCCCCATTCTTTTGGGGGTCATTGTTGCCTTTATATCCGTTCTTGTCTTTTTTTTGCTGGCCGTTGTTTTCTTTAATGCTGTTTCCTTTTTCCCCATTACTGCTTGCATTGCCCTTGCCTTTGTTTTCGGAATCATGTTTTTTGCTGCCAGTATTTTGATTGCTTTGGGGACTTGGCTTTTGGTTGCTGTTCCCTTTTCCGTTGTTCTTTCCATTCTGGTTGTCTTTCTGTTTTTTTGGGTCACCACCTTTTACATCACTGCCCTTTTTTCCCACGCTGTTCCCCTTGTCATTTCCATTATTTTGTTCTTTACTGTTGCCTTTACCGTTGCTGTCCCCGTTCTTTTTATTGTCTTTTCCGTTATTTTTAGTCTCAGCTTTTTGGCTGCCTTTGTTTTCTTTAGGTTTTGTTTCATGCTTTCCTTTTCCGGCTTCAGCTTTGGAGTTGGTATGCCCATTCCCCTTGTTCTCCTGCTTCAGCGGTACGACTGGCTTTCCAGGATCCGCTTTTTTCGACTGGCCTGGAGCGGAAGCTTTTCCTTCCTTAGATGGGACCGCGGAGTTAGTTGCAGTTGGGGCATCCTTGCTTGCCGGTTTTTCTTCCGACTGAATTGCGGCTGAAGCCCCAGCCTTGTAATTGCCGGTAGTCACTCCAAGTTTACGGGCTTCCTTAAGGTCTTTAGGAGATGCGCTCACTACCGTTACTTCATGTTCTTCTTTCTTTGCGGTTTCGGATATTTCCTCGATTGTTTCCTTCAGTCTAAGATCTGCCTTATCTTCTTTTTCACCAGTTTGCACGGCTGAAATAATGACATTATTTGTTTCCGCAAAATACCCTTGCCGTCCGATTTCGTAAAGGATCTTCTCCGCTACTTCGGATGCGTCTTCCTTTTTCCAGTCTTTCAAACCGGAGACTATTTTCTCTCCTTCTGGATTGTAGCCGCTCATTTTCAGGACCTGCATTTTATCATTGAGCCCAAGCTCAATGCTCGGATTCACATCTATGGACATATATGCGTATACCTGGCTTCCACTGTTCAGCGGAATAATCGCGGAAGCCATAATAATTAAGGCCGCGGCCGCGGACATCCAAATCCGCTTCATTCCGGCCAGCTTCCCAACCGTGTTTCTCTTTTCATGCGATTGGATTGCAGGTTCAAACGTAATCTCCTGGCCAATCAAGTACGTTTTCCCTTTCCTGCGCGCCCTTAAAAATTCTCCCTCAGGGGTCAATAAGGTTAGAAACGACTCATCCATTTCCAATATGATACCTGTTCTCATGAATCAAGCACCCCTTTTATATAATCCTTCATATACACATAATCACCGGACATGATTAATGCCATCGCGATAATATATTTCCGGTTCCGTTCAAGCGTTTTACGGCTGACATGGACCATATCTTCCAACTGTTTCATAGGAAGCCGTTTTTTAACGAGTAGGCTATCCCTTAATTCTTCATTTTCAGCAAGCAGCCTTGCTGCCTCGATTGCGTTCTTGCGCGCATCCGCGTGCTTGGGGGCCTGGTCGACCAAATCCTGAAGGCTAAGTTCGTAATCCCGCAGATGTTTTTGGAAACGGAGGATTTCCTCCCTCCTCAATTCTTCATCTGTTTTTTTCCGGTAGTCATCAAGCGAAATTTCGTTCTCGATCAACGCTCCCCTGGTATCCGGTTCTCCCGCCTCCGTCTGGAGCTCAAAGCTTACGGTCGGATTCTTGGCTTCCTTACGGATATGGTCAATGACGCGCCTTTTTATAAGCACTTCCGCAAAACTTAAAAGTGAGCTTCCTTTTTCAGGGGAATATTTTTGAATCGCTTCATTAAATGCAATAAGGCCTATGCTAAACTCATCGTCTGATTGAACGATATATCTTTTGCATACAACCGAAACTGTTTTTGCAATGAACGGCTTATAGGCTTCAATCAGTTCATTATTCAGCTTCTTGTCGCCCTGCTGTATTAATCTGACAGACTCCTCTAGCGTCTGCTTCTTTTTTTTGGCTAAGAACAATAAGCTTAGCATAAACCTCACCTCTCTAATCCCCAATTATAGCATATGAGAGATGCCAGTGGTTTAATTGGGAGAAAAGATAGCCCAAAAAGAGCTATCTTTTCCATTGCTTCATGCTAGCAGTTGCTTTGGCAGTCTTAGTTGCCGTTCTTGCCATGACCGGCTCCTTTGCCGTTTTCTTTCTTTTCAACATTAACTTGTGCTTTTGCCTCGAACTTGGCGGCTTTTTCAGCTTGTTTTACTTCTTTGACTTGCTGTTTTGCCTCGCTGCGGATTTCCTTTACTTCCTGGTTGGCCTGCTTGCGTACTTCATTAGATTTTTGGTTTGCCTGCTGGCGGATTTCTTTTACTTTTTGTTTTGCTTCCTGCTTTGCGGCGGCTGCCGGAGCTGCAGGAGTGGCTGGTACAGCTTTTACAGCTGGCTTCTCAACTTTTGTTTCCGCCTTTACAGCAGTTTTTGCATCTACTGATACTGCCTTTTCCGTTTCAGCTTTTTCAATTTCAGTTACCTTTTCGGCTTCAGCCGCTTTTTCTGTTTCAATTTTTTCTTCCTCTTTAGCTACCTCTTCAGCCTTTTCGGCCATTTTGGCAAGAGTTCGATCGATGTTTCTTTGAAGCGCTGCCTTGGCAGTTGGATTTTTTACTTTTTCAAGCGCGGCTTTCAGAGCAACAATGTTGTTTCGTACGAGTTCTTCGCTTGAGCCTTCTTTGTCTTCATCGTTTTCAACAGCCTTTTCTTCGTCAGCAGGCTCATCTTTTGAAGTTTCTTCGTCTGTTGCAGGCTGTTGCTCACTGCTTTCAGTTTGATCTTCAGTTTTTTGCTCGTCTGATTTTGGTTCATCGGACTTTTGCTCGTCGGATTTTGGTTCATCCGCTTTGGCATCGTATTGATTCAAGTAGGCAATGCTGTCCTTAAGCGTTTTAATCGCCATGTCTTCTTTTCCCGCATTGAAAAGCTCTTCTGCTTCCGCGAGCCTTTCAGCGGCATATCCCGCCAATAAATCAGCTTCCTTTTCCTTATCGAATGTAATGGCCAGCTTGATTTTTTCAAGGGCGATTTTTACAAAGTAAAAGAAATCGCCAGGAACCAAAGCAGGCTTTTCAGCATCGTTCTTTACTTGGACATCAGTTGTAACAGATGTTTCAGCCTGGACCTTCTGCCCCTCCGTCAGTGTGTCCGCGGACGCAAGTGCTGGTGAGAATGCAAATGTTCCTGCAAGTGCCATCGCCATTGCGGCTTTGCTTAATTTTTTCATTTCTACGTTTTTCATTGATGTCACCTCATATAAAGTTGTAGCGGCCGCTTTCACTAAACCTTACGCAGCGATTCCACCCTTTTGTGAGGGTAAATTAAAAAATTATGTTATTTTCATGAAATAAGGCCATAAACCTGCAACGGTTTATGGCCTTGTTATTTGTTTCGAAAACGGGGCATTTCTCCCCGATTAAGTACGCTAATCGTGCATATCCATAGGATTGTAAAGTTTCACTTCAGGATTCTTATCCTGGAACCATCTCAAGGCAAACTCATTCTCAAAAAGGAACGCGTACTTACCGAATCGGTCCTTTACGAGCAGGCTGCGCGAGTTTGAGAGGTTTTCATTGACAGTATCCCCGTCAACCCATCGAGCCACTTTTGAGCCGAGCCGTTCCATGATTACATCCGAATTGTATTCATTCTTCATCCTGTGTTCAAAGACTTCGAACTGAAGCTGCCCGACCGCCCCAAGCAAGTATTCTTCCATCCTAACGGTTTTGAAAAGCTGGATGGCGCCTTCCTGGACGAGCTGTTCGATCCCTTTATAAAAAGACTTCTGCTTCATAACGTTTTTCGCAGATACTTTCATAAACAATTCAGGGGTAAACTGCGGCAAACGCTCAAACTGGAATTGTTCTTTGCCGGTCGTGATTGTATCGCCAATCTGGTAGGTTCCGGTGTCATAAAGGCCGATGATGTCCCCGCTGACAGCCTCTTCAACAGTATTCCGCTCTTCTGCCATAAAAGAGGTAGATTGCGAAAGCTTAATTTGTTTCCCAAGTCTTGGAACATTTACGCTCATACCGCGCTCGAATTTTCCTGAGCAAACCCTTATGAAAGCAATCCTGTCACGGTGGGCAGGATTCATGTTCGCCTGAATTTTAAAAACAAAGCCTGAAAAGTTCTCGGAAAGAGGGTCAATTTCACCTGCCGAGGAATTACGCGGCTTTGGAGGCGGTGCGAATTGCAGGTAAGATTCAAGGAATGTCTGGACGCCGAAAGTAGTTAGCGCGCTACCGAAAAAGACAGGCGTCAGGTTTCCCGCCGCTATACGTTCAGGTGAAAATTCGTTCCCAGCCTCATTTAGCAGCAATACTTCATCAAGCGTCTGATCATATAGGCCTGTTTTCTTTATTGCGTGGTCGCCTTCAATTTCACCGTCATTTTTTAGTGGAATGAAGCGGTCTTTTTCCTCCACCCGGAACTGCTCAATCCGATTATGGTACCTATCATAAATCCCTAGGAATTCTTTCCCCATTCCAATCGGCCAATTCATTGGGTACGATTCTATCCCCAGGACTTCCTCCAGTTCAGCCAGCAGCTCAAGCGGCGGTTTACCCTGGCGGTCAAGCTTGTTCATGAACGTGAAAATCGGTATTCCCCGCATCCGGCAAACTTTGAACAGCTTCATTGTCTGTTCCTCAATCCCTTTTGCGGAGTCGATAATCATGACAGCGCTGTCGACAGCCATGAGCGTCCTGTAAGTGTCTTCACTGAAATCCTGGTGCCCCGGTGTATCAAGGATATTGACCCTAAAGCCGTCGTAATCGAACTGCATGACACTTGATGTAACGGAAATCCCGCGCTGCTTTTCGATTTCCATCCAGTCACTTGTCGCATATTTACCGGTCTTTTTTGCTTTAACGGTCCCGGCGTCGCGGATTGCCCCGCCAAAAAGAAGTAATTTCTCTGTCATTGTCGTCTTCCCTGCGTCCGGGTGGGAAATGATTGCAAAAGTCCTTCTTGAGAGGACTTCATCTTTAAAATTCTTGCCCATTTTTGTTTCCTCACTTTTGACAATTAGATTTTGTCCATAATTTCTATCTTATCCCTGTGCAATAAAGTTTGCAATCCTGAATATTTTCCTTATTAACGAATAGATTTTTTTTAAAAAAAGTAATTATGTCGAAAATGTGTCCATATTGGGAGGTGCGCAGAAAAAAAACCATCTTGTTTGCATTTAAAAAATCCATTGGTTTTATGCTCCGAAAGTCCCTTCCCATCAAGCAAGGAGACATGTTTGGAGAGCAAATATACTCATAAATTCACTAGTTGTTCAAACCCGTCCATATTAATTTCCTGCAATTCCCATAGGGGATAATTCTCATTCCCTATTTATTACAAATGGTATTTTCATATAATGGAGATAGACATAAAGGAGATGAGCATAGTGGATATGAGTAAAAAAGCGATATATAAATTCATACCGCTGATCGCAGCAGTGATAATAGCAGCCTCTGGAATTACTTGGGCACTACAGTCTACGGCAAAAGAAACTGTTATTCCGTTTTCTTCAATGGAACAAAAAATAAAGGCGGATAATGGTAAAATGGTATCTCTCGAAGAACGGTCCGATGGCAGCCTTACATTAACAACAAGCGAGGGGAAATTCATGGCAAAAGTGCCTCCGAACAGCCAGATGGCGGAAGAATTAGTATCCAAATACAACGTTGACTATACATTTACAAACAACAGCAAATACGGAAAATGGATTATGGGCGGAGTGATTGTATCATTGGCAGCCGCGGCGTTCGCGCTTCAAAAAGCAAAAGGCGGCAGCGGAATCGGCGTCTCAAACACAATGAAAAACAGCCTTTCAAAAGCCCGTCCACTTCCGGAAATCTCACTTAAAGACGTAGGCGGTCTTGGTGAAGAAATGAAAGAAGAAATTCTCCAGACGCTTTCCATTATAAAAGAACCTGAACGTTCATCAAAGCTTGGCATTAAGCCTCCAAAGGGAATCCTTCTGTACGGCCCTCCGGGAACAGGAAAAACACTGCTCGCGCAAGCAATGGCAAAAGAGCTTGGTGCTTCTTTCTTTTCTACAAGCGGCTCCGCCTTCAACGAGTTATTCGTCGGGGTAGGTGCTTCAAGGGTCAGAAGCCTGTTCCAAAATGCGCGAAAACAGTCTCCCGCTGTCATCTTTATTGATGAAGTCGACGCACTTGCCGGAAAACGGAAAGCGCTTGGCGGCGAAGAATCCGAAAAGACTCTAACTGAACTGCTCGTCCAGCTCGATGGCGGACATTCGAATGAGGGGATTTTATTCGTCGCGGCAACGAACCGCAAAGACATGCTGGATGATGCGTTCCTCCGTCCGGGAAGGATCGATTTCTCCTTCCAGGTTCCTCTTCCCGACACAAAAGGGCGCAGGGAAATCATTGACATCCATACAAAGGGCAAAATGCTTGCGGAAGATGTTGCGGCATCCCTTGATGACCTGGCCGAAAGTACATCCGGTTTTTCCGGGGCCGATTTGAGCATGCTGTTTGAAACGGCCAGCCGCCGTGCAGTCCGGAACGGCCAGGACGTTATTAAAAAAGCGGACCTTGACTATGCACTGGACAGGACGATCCTCGGCAGCACATCACGCGAGCTTCAGGACGCAGACACGAAGAGGCGTGTCGCCATCCATGAGGCCGGCCATGCGATTGTCGCGGCAATCACAAAGCCGGGCTCTGTCAGGAAAGCGACCATCATTCCAAGGGGAGACGCGCTAGGCTATGTAGCGCCAATTCCGAAAGAATTGCATCTTTCCACAACAAGCGACCTCCTTGACCGAATTGCGATGATTTTGGCAGGCGGTGTCGCCGAAAGGATGTACCTCGGTGAGCACAGCATCGGAGTAAGCGGGGATGTCCAGCAGGCGAAACATATCATTGAACAGATGGTCGATACAGGAATGCTCCAGGACGGATTCACCCTCACCTTCGTCAAAACCGAAAAGGAGACGAAGATGCAGGAATTATTCCAGAATGGCCTGGAAAAGTCGGAACTGATCATTCACGCAAACCGCCTGGCTTACGAACAGCTGGTGGAAGCCCTTCTAAAAAAAGAAACACTTGAAGGCTCGGAAGTTGAAGAAATAATCGCAAACTGCAATAGGGCCGCCGAGGAAGAGTATATTTACGCCTAACAAAAGCCGGGTTCCATGATATTGGAATCCGGCTTTTTTTTGTTTCAGTAATAGGGGAATAAGCAAAAAAGTTTAGCATGTCTCCATCCGTGGAAAATTACTAAAAGCATCGAACCATACCTAAAAGGAAAGGAAGCATAAATATGGCATTCGGATTTGTTGGCTTAGGCAAAAAGTATAAAAAGGAAGCTCAATCCTATTATGACAATCCGGAACAAACCGACTCGCTCCTGAATAGGGCATTCGGAAAAGCGGACAAAAATAGGAACTCACTCGGTTTTTCCTGGAAAAAGCTCCAGCTATTATTTGAATTGGCAAGGGCTTGGGCAAAGGGAGAATACAAAGATGTATCTAAAGGAACGATCCTTGCCGTCATTGGGGCGATTATTTATTTTGTTTCACCTGTCGATATCATTCCCGATTTCCTGCTCGGGCTCGGCCTTGTAGATGACGCCGCGGTCCTTGCCCTTTCGTGGAACCGAATTACAAAGGACCTCGAAAAATTCAGCACCTGGAAAAATACGATTGATTCTCCACAACAAGCTGAAAACCCCCTATCCTGATTGGATAAGGGGTTTTATTATGGCCATGGTTAACTCGCGAAAACATGCCTTCCTATTTTAACGGAAACCGCCCTTGTTCGAATCCAGGTATCCGTTGCAATTTCAGGGTTATAGAAAAACAATGCATTGGTTACCTTTTTATCCGTACGGATGGCTTCATCTACCGCCTTTTTCGCGTCAGGTCCAGCCGGCTTGTTGATTTCCCCATTGGAGACGGGATCGAATTGCCTTTTTTGATAAATCACTTCTTTGACTGAATCCGGAAATTTTGCGTTTTGCACCCTGTTTAGGACAACTTCGGCAACAGCAACTTTTCCTTTAAAGGGCTCCCCTTTCGCTTCGGCATGTACTAGCCGGGCAAGAAGATCCTTCTCCTCTGCAGACAAAGACGGTCCCTGTTTCGCGGGCTGTGCCTGCTCTTTCTTTTGAGGCTTTACAGCAGGCTTTTCCGCAGCGGACGCCTTTTTCTGCTTGAATATTTTTTCAACGGCCGGAAAACAATTTGAACCATTCTGATCTTTTTCAAAAAGGCTGCCAGACAGGAAATTAGGGAAGGCAATCATGAGCGACATGGCCTGCATTAAAAGAATAGATGCTGGTTTTTGCATTCTTGTCTCCTCCAACTCCCTTTATTTAGCTCCCTATTAGGCTAACATTGCTCGAGAATGAAACCAACCCCAAAAAGTTGCCATGGAAAGACAGACAACTTTTACCGGTTGGTAAGTTGGTTCTTTCCCTTTATTTTTGAAGCCTCTTTTCACAACATAAAAAGAAAACCCGGATTCCCGGGTCATCCGAAAGATTTCCTTTAACCCTTTGTTCCGGAAGAAATATTGGACCCTTCAATGAAATAGCGCTGAAAGAAGAAGAACAAAAGAACGACAGGGAGCAGCACGGTTACAGACATGGACATTAAATAATGCCACTGTGTCTGGACGGTTCCCTTAAATGTCTGCAGGCCGATTTGCAATGTATACATCCGTTCATCATTAATGTAAAGAAGCGGGCCAAGCAGGTCATTCCATGCGCCATTAAAAGAGAAAATGGCGACCGCCATCAACGCGGGCTTTGTGAGCGGAATCATGATATGCCACCAAATTTGGAGATGGTTCGCGCCGTCAAGCACCGCCGCCTCAATTAGCGAATTGGGGATGGTCATCATGAACTGGCGGAGCAGGAAGATGAAGAACGCGCTCCCAAGGAACGCGGGAACGATCAATGGCAAGTACGTATTCACCCAGCCCAGCTTGGAAAACAGGATATATTGGGGAACCATCGTCACAAATCCAGGAATCAGCATTGTTGACAGGACGATGACAAATAAAGCATTGCGCCCCTTGAATCGGATTTTCGCAAATGAATAGGCTACAAGCGAATTGATCAGTACACTGCCGATTGTCCCAATAATGGCGATAAAAAGTGTATTCATTGCCCATCTGGTGAATGGAGCTGTTTGCCACGCCTCAATATAATTATTGAAGTTGAATTCCTTCGGAAAAAATGTTGGCGGGTACTGGGCAATCTCGGCCGGCGATTTCAGGGATGTCGAGATCATCCACCAAAGCGGCGAAAGAATGATTACACTGCCTGCGATAAGCAGAAGGGTAATCGCCCATGCTTTGACCTTCTCCCTGAATTTCCTTTTCTCATAAAATTTCGGAGCCGTGTAGGCACTCATTTATTTTCGCCTCCCTCATAATGGACCCAGCGCTTTCCTAACTTCAGATTAATCACTGTCAGGATCATGACGATGATGAAGAGAATCCAGGCCATCGCTGAGGCATAACCCATGTCAAAAACCTTGAAGGCATTGTTCCACATATGTAGGTTATAGAATAGGAGCGAGTTCGCCGGCGCCCCGCTTCCATTTTCCGTCATGACGTAGGCTTCCTGAAAAATTTGGAACGCACCGATTGTACTCGTGATGATATCAAAAAAGATGATAGGAGATATCATTGGCAGGGTGATGTAGAAGAATTTCTGCATGCTGGTAGCCCCTTCAATATCGGCGGCTTCATACATCTCCCGAGAAACCCCCTGCAGGCTCGCCAGGTAAAGAAGCATCCCGCCCCCTACCGCCCACATTTTCATTAGGATCAATGCCGGTTTGGTCCATTCCGGATCAAACAGCCAAGCAGGGCCATCAATCCCAAACCAGCCAAGGAACGTATTAACAAGCCCAGTTGAAGGACTTAATAGCTGCATCCATAGGAAATACACCGCAACCCCGGACAATATTGCCGGCAAATAATAAATTGTCCGAAAAACTTTCATACCGAAAATTTTCTGGTTCAAAAGGAGCGCGATCAGGATAGCGCCGACAGTCGTCAAAGGAACTGAAAAGATGACATAATATAGCGTATTCCATAAGGAAGTCCAAAAAAGGTCATCGATCGTGAACATTCTTACAAAGTTGTCTAGGCCGATGAAGTTCATTTTTGACGTGATATTGTAATCAGTAAAACTGGCCGCAAGGGAAAATAGCAGCGGACCAAGCGTCAATCCAAGGAATCCAACAATCCACGGACTAATAAACAAATATCCCCATATATTTTCCTTCGCCGCTCTTGAAATCCCTGTTTTCGGAGATGAATTCCGGGATGCAGCCAGCTGAATGCCCTTCCCGACAGGAGGATTGTGTTCTTCAGGCAGTGCAATATTTGCCGATTGTTGCGGCTTCATTTTTCTTCCCCCTTTTTTTGTATAGGAAATCATAAATCGGAACTCTATTTTTTGCTAGTTGGGGCTGCCCAAGGCGCTTCCGCATTTCGCTCTACGATTGAAAAGAGAAAGGACAGCGCCGCCATCCCTTCTCTTAAGCAAAATGTATGAATTACGATTTACTTTTTTATTTTCTTCACATCGGCTTCAGCTTTCTTCAATGCTTCTTCCGGGGTTAGTTTCCCGGTAAAAACTTTGTCGATATGCGGATTAATTCTGTTCTGGTAGTCAGGGTATTCGGCAGGGACAGGATACAGGTTCGTTTCCTCAAGGTTCTTGACAGTCATTTCATACACTTCTTTGGCCTGTCCATCGAGTGACTCTGAAACTGCTTCAGCGCCTTCAATATTGGCGACGTTGTCGTAGTTCTTTTCTCCCCAGTACTTCTGTGCTTCCTTGCCTGTCAGGTATTTTATAAACTCTACTGCTTCCTTTGGATGTTTGGAGCCCTTTGGCACCTCGACGACAAAGCCGCCGCCGTCAGCCCAATGGCCTGCGTTTTCGTCATAGGCCGGAATTTTGGCAACCCCGAATTCCATGTCTTTTCCGTAATCACGGATTTGTGTATAGAAAGTACCCACATCAATAATCATCGCGACTTTGCCAGATATGAATGGGTTGGCCTGTTCGCTTCCAAATTCGGCCTTGAACGCCTGGACATTCTTCTCGCCATACCGTTCCTGCCATCCAAGCAGCCATTCAAGCGCTTCTACTTTCTTTGGCGTGTTGATTGCCAAGTCCCCGTCATCAATGAAGCCTTTGCCGCCATCCGCGCTTGCCATCCAGGCGGATGGGCCGACGCTGCCCCATAATGGGTAAAACCCGAAGCGGTCGTATTTATTGCCACTTTTAATATCAAGCTTTTTCGCATATTCTTCCAGCTCCGCCCAGGTTTGCGGAGGTTTGTTTGGATCTAGGCCAGCTTCCCTGAAAGCCTTCTTATTGTAAAATAACAGCCTGGTGTCTGTATTGAATGGTACTGCATAAGGTTTTCCGTTATATTCGACTGTTTTCCAGAGGTGAGGATAGAAATTTTCCTTGAATGAATCATCCAGGTATTTGCTTAAGTCTTCAGCCTGGTTGTTCTCGGCGCGCAGGGCAACAGAGTTAATGTCATTTACTATAACATCCGCGGGATTCCCGGCGGCAACGGCTGCAAGATTTTTCGTCCATATGTCTCCCCATGGCAAAAACGTATGGTTAACTTCAATTCTATCCTGGGAGTCATTGAAATCTTTTACAATCTTTTCAATAATCGGCCTCCGGGTTTCTGAGCCCCAAAACGTCCAGAAATTGAGGACTACTTTGCCATCTTTTGATTTTGTGTCCGCTGAGCTTTTTTCTTCGTTGCACCCAGCCAGGACTCCCATTACTAAAAGAATACATAAAAACCCTAAAAACCCCTTCTTCATACTCTCCTCCTGATGTTTTATATATTTTTTTAAAAAGGCACTATATTTGTTTACCCACGTTCTTATGGTTAAAACCTTTTAATACAAAATTGGCCTGAATTTCGACATTTGCTAAAAAAAATGAAATAAAGGTTCGCCCTTGTATGTAGCAGCCCTGAAAATAGGGATTGGGCTTTCTCAGATGTACGGTGCATAACTATGAGTATCTCCCCTCGGAAGCAGTCCTTCATGCTCTCCGCCCCTATCCCTGGCGGCAAACAAAAAAGGCTGAACCATAGGTCCAGCCTTCGATTCCAACTAGTATCTGAAGCATGCAGCGCCAACAATAATCAACAGGATAAACAGCACTACGATGAGGGCGAAACCGCCGCCGTATCCGAATCCGCCGCCATACCCGTAACCGCAGCCGCCAAATCCTCCGTATCCGTACATAATAGAACCTCCTCTAAATTAATAGAAACCTCCGTACCCCCAGGAAGCCCCGATAATTACTAACAGAATGAACAGGACTACCAGCAAGGCGAAACCGCCGCCGTATCCGTAAGCTCCTCCAGACATTCACATTACCTCCTTTAGTAAAGTCCATATATCCTATTCAGAGGCAGGAAAATGTGCAATAGACTTAGGAAACAATTTTAATAAATGGGCGTAATGAAAAGCGAAAGCGCCCGTTTAGCGCACGACAGGACTGGAGGGAAGCAACTACTTTGAATTACTGCCTTGCAGCTTTGCGACGAGCTGAAGACAACTTCTCCGAATTCACTGTGGCACAGGAGCACCCTCCCACAGTAAAGGAAACTTGATGGGCATATAATAAAGAAAAAAGGACCCTTTACAAGGTCCCTTTTCACTTAAATTTTGAAGTTCATTTTAATAACGTTCACTTTAATCAGCGCGTCGATGATAATGACGATAGCCGGCCCAGCGAACAAGCCGATAAAACCGATAAGCTTAAACCCGATATAAAGGCTGGCAAGGGATGCGAGTGGTGAAATCCCAAGGCTGGTCGCGTAAACCTTAGGTTCCACCGTCCGCCTTATGACCGTTATGGCAATGAAGAGCACAATCAGTCCAATCCCAAGGAATTGTTTATCTTGGACCAGGGAAATGACAGCCCAAGGAACGAGGAAAGAGCCGGTTCCGAGAATAGGAAGAATATCAACAATCACGATCAAAAGAGCAAGCAGGGCGGCATATTTCACTTTTAAAAGGAGCAGGCCCGCAAAAGCAAGGAAATAGGTCATGAGGCTAAGAATAATCTGGGCTTTTATGAACCCGACCCCCGCTTTGGTCAATTGATTGATGACGATGGACACCTTCTTCTTTGTCCCCTCGGTAAGATGCGCTTTAATGTATGCCTTAATCTCAGGAAGTTCAAGGCTGATCAAAAATAACGCAACGAGATAAATAAGGAATTCAATCAGGAAACCGGGAATGGAGGTCAGGACACCTATCAAGGCCTGAATGATTTCATGCACAAACCGATCCAGCTCATTAACAGAATTGTCAATCGTTTTCTCAACGGAAGTAATAACATCCGGAGGAAGTGTTTTTGAATAGTCTTTCCATTTTTTTATGAGCGGTTTAATTCCTGTTGAATACAAATCCCTGACATATGTAGGTGTTTTTTCGGATAAGTTAACGACCTGTTGAAAGAGGATCAGGAACAGGTTGTATCCGATTACCAGAAGGCCCGCCAGAAAGGTTACAAAAGCAGCGATAACGGACTTTGCCCTGGTCAGTTTAAGCTTCCTTTGAAAATAGCCAACGAGCCTTTCAAGGAATACCGCCGTTACTAACGCAAAAATGAGCGGCAGGCTATAAGGTATAAAAAAGATAAACAGCAGGATTAGCGCTGTGATGATGATCCACTTTTTCCACATTTTACTTCTCTCCCGGGAACAATTAAGCACATGCTGCGCATTATTACCTAATTATATCTTGTAAATGCGGCCAATGCGAAACATTTGTCGAAAAAAAACAAAAAGGAAGGGCTCCTTGTTAAGGAACCCCTTCCTTTTTAGATTATTTTCCGCGCCACCACGTTTTTACGGCCGCTCACCAGAGAGAAAAATTCATTTACAACAGAATGTTTTTCATAAAGGAATAGGAGCGTATCCCCCTCAGCCGACAGATTCCAGGCTTCCTGGTATGCTTTAAGCTCCTGGGGGATGATGGAAATTTGTTTTCCTGAGTATCCTTTTTCCTTGAGGGCAGCGGCATGCATCATATTGGCCGTTTCATATGGCCCGCGGCCCCTCAAGTCTTCATCTTCGCGAATGATTAGACGGTCGGAATTCCGGATCGCGATTTTGGCCATTTCTCGGATTTCGTGGTCCTGCCTGTCTCCCGGCGAAGAAATGACCGTAATGGCCGACCCTGTTTTAAAATGTCGAACTGTATCAAAAAATGCGTTTAGGCCCGCAATATTGTGCGCATAATCGACGATAATCTTCCTGCCCTCAACCTCATACGTGTTGAATCTTCCCTTCGATTGTTCACTATTTGGACTGAATGTCAGCGCTTTTTCCTTGAGCACTTCAAAAGGCACGCCTTGCGAGTGGGCAGCCGCCAAAGCCTGAAGGAGGTTTGAAATGTTATGCCGTGCTTTTCCTTCAATCGTGACGGGGATGTCCCTTGCAGGGAGAAGCCTTTTTGGATTGCCATCTTCTATGCAGGAAATCCAATTATCTTCGTCAAGGAACCAAACCGTCCAGCCTTTTTCGGCGGCTTCCCTAATATGGTGATTTGTATAAAAAAGGCTTGTGAAAATGACCTTGCCCCTTGTGTGTTCTGCCATTTGGACGACTTCAGGATCATCGGCGTTCAAAATGCAATGTCCGTTTTCCATGACCACTTCAGGAATGAGCCGTTTAAGTTTTACGAGCTGGCCAAAATCTTCAATCCCCTCAAGGCCAAGATGGTCTTCGGAGACATTCGTGACGATGCCGACATCGCATTGCCGGAATGCAAGCCCTTCACGCAGGATGCCGCCCCTTGCTGTTTCCAGGACCGCCGCATGGACGTTAGGGTTCGATAAGATTTTGCGGGCACTGATCGGTCCGCTGCAATCCCCTTCGTCGATCGTTTCGTTCCCGACATAGACGCCATCTGAATTTGTCATGCCAACAGTATAGCCATCCCTTTCGAGGAAGTGCTTTATCATCCTCGTCGTTGTCGTTTTTCCATTCGTGCCTGTAACCGAAATAATTGGAATGGAAGCATCTTCCCTTGTCTTGAAGAGATAATCGACAATTGCTTTGCCGACATCGCGCGGCTTCCCTTTTGCCGGATAATGGTGCATCCTGATTCCTGGCGCCGCGTTCACTTCAACAATGGTTGCTTTTTTCCTGTCAAGCTGAGCCGAAATATCAGGGCATATAAAGTCTACGCCCGCCACATCCAGTCCGATTGCCTTGGCGGCTGTAACGGCAACGTCCCTGATCGTTGGGTGAACTTCATCCGTCACATCGATGGCCTGCCCGCCGGTTGAAAGATTCGCATTCCCGACAACCTGGACAATCTTTCCCGGTTCCGGGATGGAGTCGAGTGTCAGGCCTGATTTTTCAAGATGGCAGGATACGATGGCATTTATCGGGATTTTTGACATCGGTTTTTCATGGCCGTCGCCCCTTAGCGGATTTTTGTTTTCCTTTTCAATCAAAGCTTTGATTGAGTCCTGGCCGTTCCCAATAACAAAAGGCGCCAGCCGCATGCTCGCGGCAATGAGCTCCCCATCTACAACCAGGAGACGATAGTCATGTCCCTCGTAATATCTTTCAACGATAAAGTTGTTTTCAGGGGTATCCATGCAATGGATAATATTGAACAGTTCCTCCCTGCTTTTAATATTCGTATAGACTCCGCGGCCCTGATTTCCGTTCAATGGCTTTATTACTAGCGGAAAACCGACCCGGTCCGCCGCCTCGAATACTTCCTCCGCTGAGGATGCCGTCTCGCCTTCAGGAACTGGAATTCCCGCACCAGCGAGGAGCGTTTTCGTCATTTGCTTGTCACAGGAATTTTCAACCGCCATAAAAGATGTCTGGCTTGTAATCGTAGCCTGAACAAATTTTTGCTTCGAACCGGTTCCCAGCCTTAATAAACTGTCCTTCCCTACCCTTTCAACAGGGATTTGTTTCGCAAAAGCCGCATTGTAAATCGCCTCCGTGCTCGGGCCCAGCTTATTTGTGTAATAAAGGTCTTCGATTTTTTCAATATATGGCCCAGCATCCACGGATTTGGCGCCAGTAAGGATTTTTTCGACAATATCCTTCGCCGCTTCGAATGCATAAAGCCCGGATTTTGATTCTCGGCAGTCGTAAGTTACGTAATAAATGCCTTTTTTGTTGCTTGTAAGCGTTTTTCCTCTTCGGACCTTTATTCCCGCAAGGTACTGCAGTTCTAGTGCCATATGTTCAAGGATGTGGCCCATCCAGGTTCCTTTTTCAAGCCTTTCCACAAATCCTCCCGGATACCCTAGCGAACAGGTGTGATCCTTAAGGCTTGGAATTGTACCAAGTAATGCTTCAGTAAAACCTGGGAGTTCGTTTGATGGGCTGAATTCCAATTCTTCCAAATCCAGCTCAATCCACATGGTTGGTTTGTAACTAAAGTAGTTTGGCCCCTTTAAGTACCGCACGCGGTGCATCTTCATTTTTTACTCCCCTTTTATTAAAAGTTTTCTGTTTTTCAAATCGAATTTGTAGCCATGTGTAAGGGTATGAAGCTTAAAGTTTGAGAGCGTAAGTTCTTCGCTCCCCTCCTCGGTTTTATTTACTTCGACAAAACTATTTTCCTTCCCGTCAAGGATCAATACCTGATGCTCGCCAATCACTTCGAATTGGTCTCCTTCCACAAGAATCGCGGTGTTTTCATCTATGCCAATTCCCATTAAATCCGGATTGCCCGCGATTGCCCCAAGCAGCCTGTCAAATCGGGACCTCTGTGAGAAGTGCTGGTCAATCAGCATATTCGCCATGAACCCGAATCCTTTATCCATTTCAACCTGGAGAATTTCGTCCGAATCCTTGGTCAGCGCATTAACGATCATATGCTTTCCCATGATGGACGCGCCAGCGCTCGTACCGCTAAGCACCATCCCTTGTTCCCATTTTTCAAAAAAAAGCCTGTGCAATTTTGTGCCGGTTATCATTTGCGTTAGCCTGCTTTGGTCTCCGCCTGTAATGAATAATGCGGAAAGGCCCTCTACATCCTTAAGTATTTTTGGGTCCTCGGCCTTTTCCCGGGAATCCACATCCAAGGTGATTGGATTTCTTATCCCTAGGTTTTGAAACACCTCTTTGTATTCCCCGCCCACTTCTTCTGGAATTTTCGTGGCCGTTGTTAAAATTCCGACCTGGCCCTCATTTCGAAGGGAAAGGTCGACGAATTTTTCCAGGATGGTGACGCCGCTGTACTTTTCTTCAGCGCCGCCTATGATTAATAAAGGGCCTTTGTTCACAAACATCACCTGTCTGGTCAGAATTTATAGATTTTTGAAAAAATGCAACAACATTTCTTTACCCGTTTATACCTTTTTAAAACGCAATCCGTAACAACGTATATGTATGGAGAGATAAAAATATGGCAAATTTTTTCAAGTAATTTCATTTTCCCTTGTTGTTTTAGCCACAATAGGGAAAGGGTATACAAATGAAAGAGGTGATAATTGATGGAGAAAGAGGAAAAGAAGCCGAATTCTTCCTTGTATCAGGGAAAACGTGACAATCCGGAACAATATCCAACCGATACCGAAAGCCTTTTTGATAAATTCGAGAGTGAAAGGAACGTAGACACGATTCCCATGGAAGATTTAAAGATGGAACAGCGCGAAGAGAAAGCCGAACACCATACAAAAGATGACTCTTCTAGCGAGAGGAAATATAACACTGGTTTTTAAGGAGAGATAGGAGGGATTCAAGTTGGATAAGAAAAAAGAACAAAACAACTCTTTGGAACAGGAACAGAAAAAGCAGGCGGGAAAAGAAATCGAACCCCAACGCGATCCTGTTAAGCCACAGGAAGAAAACCCAAAAGAATAAACGAAGAGTCTTGCCTGGCTTAAAAGCCAGGCTTTTCTTTTTCCTGCAGTTAATGGATATTATCTAGAAAGCTTTTCGCCCAGATTCCCGGCCTCCTTAATTTGTATATCACTTTCACCTTGATATCCCCATTGCTGAGATACTCATCTATTTTTCGACAGGCCGTTATATCCAAAAAATGCCCACCATAGGTTCTAAAACGGATAGGCTGCTTTCACAAAATAATCCCACTTCTCATAAACTATCGTGGATGACACTGAAGGAGGTAAGCTAATGGATAATAGACAAATGTTTGGCTCCCCCACCGCAACGGGAGGCTTTGGGGGATATCCGGGTTATGGCGGGTATGCAGGTTATCCCGGCCATGTAGGCGGAATGGGAGGTTACGGCGGATTTCCTGGTTATGGAGGTTATCCAGGGCATGGGGGATTCCCAGGTTATGGAGGGTTTCCGGGTCATGGAGGATATCCAGGATACGGCGGGTACCCGGGCCATGGGGGATATCCGGGATATGGCGGCTACCCGGGGCATGGAGGATATCCGGGATACGGAGGGTATCCAGGGCACCACTATGGATATGGACATCACCATCACCATGGGCATGAAGGATATCCTGGTGGTTACGGCCACCGGCCTCAGGAGTAGGAAACCCCAATACTGGCGCCCGGTGGAATGTCAATGGTCCACGACAGAAAAAACGACTGTTTCCGTTATGGACATACAACCATCCTTTCCTTGGCGGCAGAGTCTAAATGTAATATATTGGCACTATAAGAAAAAAGCCTGAATCCTTTAGAGGAAATCAGGCTTTTTTGAGTTCGAGTTTTCCGGCTAAAATTGACAGCAGGTAGTTGACGGTAAAATACATGAACGCAAGGATTACGAGCATCGGAATGACGTAGCCATCCTTTTGTCCGTAAATGATTTGGGCATTGTGAGTCAGTTCCGGAAGTGAAATTACGACCGCCAATGAGGTGTCTTTTAAGAGGGAAATAAATTGGCTGACAATTGGCGGAACCATCCTTCTAAGCGCCTGGGGCATAACGATATACCTGATTGTCTGAACATATCCCAGGCCAGATGAGCGCGCCGCTTCAATTTGTCCTTTCTCAATCGAATTGAGGCCGCTGCGGATGATTTCCGATAGCATCGCCGATTCGAATATCGTCAGCGCGACAATCGCCGCGGTGGTTACTGGAAGCTTAAGCCCAACTTCCGGAAGGGCGAAATACGTGAAGAATATAATGAGCAGCAAGGGCAAATTACGGATAGTTTCAACCCCAACCGCCAACACCTGTGAAACTGCCGGGATTTTCGCATACCGGGCTGTCCCGATGGCCCCCCCAATAATAAAACTGCAAATGATGGCAATTCCAGCGACCAGAAGGGTAATCCCGAATCCCTGGAAAAGAAATTTCAAGTGGTCAAACGAATAAGCGCCGATAAAATCCATCCGGGTACCCCCTTAATTGCTCCGCGCCATCCGGCGTTCCAAATACCCGACCCCAAGGCTGAGCGGTATTGTCAACACCAGGTAAAACAGCGCTACGATGATATACGTATCAAATATGACAAAAGTCCTGGAGGATATAATGTCACCCTGATACATCAAATCCATCCCGGCGATGACGCCCAGGATCGATGAGTTTTTTACGAGATTGATAAACTGGTTGCCAAGAGGCGGAATAACCATTTTTATTGCCTGCGGCAGGATAATCGAAAGCATTGCCTGGTTGTAGGTCAACCCCGACGAACGGGCAGCTTCCATCTGTCCTTTCGGTACCGCAAGGATTCCCGCCCTGATTGCTTCGGTGATAAACGCCGAGGTGTAGATGGACAACGCGATCGTTCCCGCCGTCATTCCGTCGAAATCCACCCCTACCGAAGACATCCCGAAGAAGAAAAAGAAAGCGATGATTAGGACAGGAATATTCCTGACAAATTCAACATAGGCAGTCCCAAGCCAGTTTAAAGGCTTGAAAGGAGAAATTCTGAAAACAGCGATAATGGTTCCAAGCAGGAAACTGGAAATTAGCGCGATTATGCTTGCAATGATTGTTACTTTAAATCCCTCGAGATAGAGGTCGAGGTTATTTGTTAAAATTGAAAAGTCCACCCGCGTCACCTCTCTAGCATTTTGCCGATCAGGCAAACATTTTGCCACATGAAGCAATCAGGATGAGCCAGGAAGGCCCATCCCAATTTCAATTGCCGATTATTGCTGTTTAATCCACTTATCCTTGATTTCATCATATTTGCCTGAATCCTTGACTGCCTTCAACGCCTCGTTCAGCTTATCAACAAGATCCTTATTGCCTTTTTTAACGGCAATTCCGTATGGTTCTTCAGTAAATGTGCCGCCTACAAGTTCAAATGACGGGTCTTCATCAGCCATTCCGTAAAGGATGGAGTCATCCGTGGTCAGCGCGTCGCCTTTTCCCGACTTGAGGGCAGTGAACGCTTCCGCGTAGTTTTCAAACTCAAGCACTTGTGTTTCAGGGGCTTTTTCACGGATATTGAGTGCTGATGTGGATCCTTTTACCGCCAATACCTTAGTACCTTTTTTCAAATCGTCAAGCCCTTTGACCTTGCTGCCCTTTTTGACGAGCAGGGATTGTCCCGCCTGGAAATACACATCCGTGAAGTCTACTTCCTTTTTACGCTCCTCGGAAATAGTCATTGTTGCGACAACAGCATCGATATCGCCATTGTTAAGCATTGGAATCCTTGTTTTGGAGGTAACCTCTTTAAACTCAACCTTGTTTTCGTCACCGAGGATTTCCTTTGCCAGCGCCCTCGCAAGGTCAATGTCGAATCCTTCAACATCTCCCGTGCTTGGATTCTTCAGGCCGAACAGCCTTGTATCATGCTTGACGCCAAAGATGATTTTGTCGCGTTTTTCAATTTGATCCATGACGCCTTTGTCTTTGCTGCCTTCACCGCTTGTCTCTTTGTCTTTACCTCCGCACGCTGCGAGAACCAGTACAGCGATCATTGAAATAAGCGTTAATTTAAAAATCCTTTTCATCAACATTTCCCTCCTGAATTTTAATGGTTTAATATACGGCTGAGAAATGACTTGGCCCGTTCTTCACGCGGGTTCTCATAAAACTCAGCCGGTGTGGCCTCTTCAAGAATCCTTCCTTCATCCATAAAAACAATCCGGTCGGCCACTTCTCTCGCGAAGCCCATTTCATGGGTGACGACCACCATCGTCATCCCTTCCTTCGCGAGCGCTTTCATAACATCCAGTACTTCACCAATCATTTCAGGATCCAGCGCGGATGTCGGTTCGTCGAATAGCATAACCTCCGGCTTCATCGCCAGGCCGCGAGCTATCGCGACACGCTGCTGCTGGCCTCCGGAAAGCTGGGCCGGGTAGGAATTCGCCTTATCGGGGATGCCCACCTTCTCAAGGTATTTAATTGCGGTTTCCTTTGCCTCCTTCTCCGATTTTCCTAATACTTTCATAGGTGCCAATGTAATATTTTCAAGGACGGTTTTATGCGGGTATAAATGAAAATGCTGAAAAACCATCCCGATTTCCCTTCTCAGCTTATTGATGTCGGTTTTTTTGTCGTTAACGCTTACATTATTGACAGTCAAAGTGCCGGTTGTTATTTCCTCGAGCCTATTGATGCAACGCAGCATCGTACTTTTCCCGGAACCCGATGGACCGATGACAACCACAACTTCGCCTTTGTTGATTGTCAAATTTATGTCCTTAAGGACATGGAAATCACCAAAATACTTGTTGACATTGTCGAAAACGATCATGCTTTTTCCCCTCTCATAAAACATTGCTTCACTCGGTTAATGGATAAAAATAAATATTTTTTACATTCTAGATTATTATAAATTTTCTGAATTTATTTTTCTATTATAATATAACAATTACTTTAAGGTCAATTGTGTAACATCACAGGGAAAAGTGGACTGGCTGAATTCGTGCGGTGAATTTTTTATGCAAACCTTTGCGGTTACAGGCTTTTTTAAAAATGTCATGATCTGCTAAATTCCGGCTTTTTCTGATTATTTCCGGCATATATCCGGCCTTTCGAAAAATTTAAAGTTTAAATTTCCGTTCAAAAGGAACTAGTACAGGGAAGAAAAATTATAAAGGGAGGAATTCCTGCCATGCATTTGGAGAATTTCGAAGGCCAAAAAGTACAAATTAAATTCCGCAATTTCCCCGAGGAAATGAAGGGTGATGTTACGGGCATTTATCAGCCTGAAGAATGGTACCTTGCGAAACTTGTGAAAAGCGAAAATTTTGGAATCTGGGTCGAAAATCCATGCTATAAAAGAACTATGATCCGGGACGAAGAAGGAACCGTAATCCCAAAGGAAGAACAAATAGAAGAAACGTGCGTCACCCACCTCCTCATCCGCTGGGAATACATTAGTTCCATCATCACCTTCCCCGAAGAAAACCGCGTCGGCGTAGACAAAAAGGCCCACCTCATCGGCTTCCAGCCAGACATCGACTAACTCGTACGGCGGCATTCACCCCCATGGCCAGGCACCAATGATGGGGAAAACAATGGCCCGAGGCTTAACCCAGGCACCCTTGAGGGATAAAGGAGGGTGCCTGGCTCAGATCGATTATTTCCATGATCGACTTTTATGGAAGGCGTTTGCTTCTAGAAGAGATATAGAGTTTGTACCATTCTTCCCTTGTCATGAGTTTCGCCTGGCGTGGCGCGTCCTGGCAGTTTTGGATCCGTCCGGGGTTTGTGGTTCCGATGACGGGCTGGATGTTTGCTGGATGGCGCATTAGCCATCCAAGGACAATTGATTCTTTTGTCGTTTCCTTTTCTTCTGCCATTCTTGCGACCAGTTCTGCTGTTTCTTTTTCAGCGGCGGACATAAAATCTTCTTTGCCCGAGTAAATGCCCTTTGCAAGCGGCGCCCATGCCTGGAGCTGGATTGTTTCAAGCATGCAGTGTTCGATAAGCCCTTCGGCAAAATTCGTTCCCAGTCCCGCAGGCTGGTTGACATGGACCCCTTGATCGAGCCAATCGAGTTTTTTCAGGCTCATTTCCATCTGGTTTACAACTAGCGGGCTGCCTATATAAGCCTGAAGAAGCTTCATCTGCGCGACGTTCATATTTGAAACCCCAAAATTCCTAACCTTTCCCGATTCCATGAGGGTGCTGAATGCCTCGGCGACTTCCTCAGGCTCCATCAGGGGATCGGGACGGTGAAGAAGGAGGATATCCAAATAATCGGTCCCCAGCCTCCCGAGTATGCCGTCCACCGCCCCAAGAATATGGTTTTTGGAAAAATCGTACCTGCCCGGATTTTCAGTATCCGCAAAGCGGATTCCGCATTTGCTTTGGATAATGATTTTCTCCCTTAAGCCCGCCCTGTTATTAAGGCATTTGCCGAATACCTCTTCAGCTTTTCCTCTTTTGTAAATATCCGCATGATCAAACATCGTAATACCGGATTCCAGGGCGGTATCAAGCCCGCGTTCCGCTTCTAAAAGCTCTCCTTTTTCAATTACGCCTGTATCCCAGTCACCAGCGAAGCCCATGCAGCCCAAAACAAGCCGGCTGCCCGTAATTCCCCTTTTTTCCAATGGCATTAATGACATTTTATTCCCTCTCCTTCACTAATATTCTGTTCGATTGATTGCTGCCGTATTTGGGTCTTCTACACCCGCTTTGCGTTTTACGCCTGCGAAGTAATGGGATGCTTAATTTTTTCAGGAAGCACCAAGCCCTCCGCAGCACGGACAAACATAATCTCACTTCCGGCGTGTGTGGAGAGATCAAACGGCAATCCCGCTTCAGGGGTAAAGTGAAAAATAATCCTTCTCGTTTCTTCTCCAGCAATCCTCGCCAGTATTGAAGTAATGTCTGGAAGTGAACCGCCAATGAGGTCGTAAAGGTGCAATTCGCCCTCCTGTTCCTCAAAAATGCCGACCCACTCTTCTTCCTCAAAATAGTAAATGCAATCCTTGAACACGTTCAAGCAATAAAACATAAGCAGCTCTTCCGTCCCGGTTGCAGCGAATGTGCTTGAGATCGGCCTCCGCCGCTTGGCGAGCTGAAATAGGAGCTGCCTGTCCCGTTCATCCCCCATGTCAAGAAACCGCCCCAATTGGCCAGAACCCGCCTTTCTTTTAAAAGGGAGTGAAAAAATGTGCTCCTCTTTCCTTGTAAAACCGAACTTAGGGTAGAAATCGAGCACGGAATGGTTGGCGAATAAGTACATCAAATCATATTCTCTTTCAAACTCTGCCAATACTCGTTCCATTAGTTTTCCGGAGAGCCCCCTCCCCCTGAATTCTGGATCGACCATTACGGTTCCTATCTGGATCCCTCTCCTTTCCTCACCTTCAATTAAAAGGCCAATCCGGCTAACGGAGACATTCGCGACCACCCTTTCCCCAAGGCAATAGGAAAACGGGATATACTTGCCTGTCCAATAGCCATTTTCATACCAGCTGTCAAATTGAATCCCGAAAACTTGCCTGGCAAGGCTGAAAAAACTCTCCCTTAACGCCGCGTCTTCCCGGTATCCTTTTACAAACCTTAACTCCATAACCTTTTCTCTCCATCCATTTTTATGAACTTCTTCCATTTTACTTCTTGGGTGGATTTAATACCAATAAGAGATAGTGTACTATTATAGTTGAAAACCAAGTTTTATAGAGCAGCATTTGGAGGGCAATGCCGTGGAAACCGTACTTGAATTAAAAAATGTAAAAAAGGCAATCGGAAGGAAAACAATCATTAATGGCCTGAGCTTCACCGTCCGCAAAGGTGAAGTATTCGGCTTTCTTGGACCAAATGGCGCGGGCAAAACGACCACGATCAGGATGATTGTCGGGCTCATGGATATAACCGAAGGAGATATCATTATTTGCGGTAGCAGCATCCGGAATAAATTTGAAGAAGCGATTGGGAATGTCGGGGCGATTGTTGAAAATCCCGAAATGTACAAGTTTCTATCAGGCTATCAAAATCTCCTTCAATACAGCCGAATGCACGGCGGCATAACAAAGAATAAAATCTCGGATGTCGTTCACCTTGTCGGGCTCGCCGATAGGATACATGACAAAGTAAAAACGTATTCACTCGGAATGAGGCAGCGGCTCGGGCTTGCCCAGTGCCTCCTGCATGACCCAAAGCTCCTCATCCTCGATGAACCGACCAACGGACTCGATCCAGCCGGAATCCGGGAAATCAGGGACCACCTTAGGATGCTTTCCCGGGAAAAAGGAATGTCCGTAATTGTTTCGAGCCATCTCTTATCAGAAATGGAGCTGATGTGTGACAGGATCGCCATCATCCAGCATGGCGAGCTTGTCCAGGTCCAGGAAGTGAATGACTTCGTAGCCGAAACCGGAAGCAGTTATTCATTTGAAACAGGCCCGCTTGGAGAATCTGCCCGCTGGCTTCAGGCTGATTGGGGCGCCAAGCTCACGGACGGCGGCTTTACGGTCAGCGCGAGGCGGGAAGACATTCCTTCCATTCTGAAAAAATTAATCGGGGCGGACGTTGCCGTTTTCGGAGTGAAAGCGGAATCGAAAACATTGGAAGACCGATTCCTCGAGATTACGGCCAACTAAGGAGGGGCATTCATGAAGAATCTAGTACTAAACGAATTAGTAAAAATTTTCAGCAGGGCCGGAACGTATGTCATGATTGGCCTTATTGCCGTCCTGGTAATGGGCATGGCCGGGCTTTCAAAATACGAGGAGTACGACAGCCCTCCGAAGGAAAATCCCCATTGGAAGGCGGAGCTTGAAAAACAGATTGTGAATGACCAGGCCTCTCTCGAAAATTTCGGCAAGAACAACTCGAACCTTGTGCAATTTTACAAACGGGAAATCGCAATCAAGGAATACCGCATCCTGCATGATATGGCTCCCCCGGCCGGTATGCATGTTTGGTCATTCGTTGGAGATGCAAAAAGCTTTATCAGCTTTGTCGGGCTTTTTGCCATTGTCATCGCGGCGGGAATCGTTTCATCCGAATTTTCCTGGGGAACGATTAAGCTCCTGCTGATCAGGCCGATAGCGAGATGGAAAATCCTTCTTTCCAAGTATTTGGCCGTACTCGTTTTTGGCGTTGGCCTATTAACCTTGCTGTTTGTCTTTTCCCTGTTGGTGGGCATAATCCTTTTCGGGCTTCCGGACCAACCTGCTCCCCACCTCGTTTATACCGGCGGGCATGTGGTTGAACAGAACATCGCCCTGCAGCTAATTGCCGAATATTTGCTTAGCTCCATTGACATACTGATGGTTGCGACGATGGCTTTCATGATATCGGCTGTTTTCCGGAACAGTTCGCTTGCAATAGGGATATCATTGTTCCTGCTTCTCACCGGCAGTACATTGACTATGCTCCTTGCTGGCAGGTTCGAATGGACAAAGTATTTCCTTTTTGCGAATACGAACCTTACCGTCTACCTTGATGGCACGCCTCCGATTCCGGGGATGACGCTTGGCTTTTCCATCATGATACTGTTTCTCTACTTCACAATTTTTCATTTACTCGCTTTTTTGATATTTTCAAAGAGGGATGTCGCAGCATGAGCCTGAGTTTTTTTACGTGATC
The DNA here is from genome assembly GCF_003362805.1 of Neobacillus piezotolerans. Classification (GTDB taxonomy): domain Bacteria; phylum Bacillota; class Bacilli; order Bacillales; family Cytobacillaceae; genus Bacillus_D; species Bacillus_D piezotolerans. The sequence goes on along the minus strand of NZ_QNQT01000001.1, from coordinate 408,044 downwards.
CCCTCTCTTTTTGTAAGAAAATTGTAAATTAAGGCAACCTTAACCAATTGATATGATGTATAATGAAATTGGGTGATGCTTTTTGAAATATGGGGCCATTATTGTAGCAATGTTGACACTTCCAGCTTTGTTATACTTACATATTAAAAATATGGATACTCTCCTATTATCGGTTTCTCTCGCGGCCATTGCCCTGTGCGTCCACACCCTCTTTCGGCTTAATTCAGCGAAGCAGTCCGCGAAAAACTTACAGAATGAAATTATTGATAAAAACAGGAAGCTTGACACGATGTTCTTCCATTCCGCGCTCGGGATCATGATTGCGGATAAAAGCGGCCAGCTATTGGACGCCAACCCGAAATTCATCGAAATGATCGGGTATACCATGGAAGAATTGAAAACTCTCAGTTTCATTGACCTGACCTTTCCTGAAGACCGTGAGAAGGACAGGGAGCTTTATGAACAGGCTGTAAAAAAGAAGCTTTCCTATACGAAGGAAAAAAGGTACCGCAGGAAGAACGGCGAGATGTTCATCGGGAAACTTTCGGCATCATTTATTCTTGGCGGAGACGGCGAGCCTAAGTATACAATCGCACATGTGGAGGATATCACGAAGGAAAAGCTTCTAGAAAAGGATTTGAAGGAAAGCCAGAAACGGTATCGCGACCTTGTGGCCTATTCACCTGAACCAATCATCGTCCACCGTGACGGCGTTATTATTTTCGCTAATGAAAAAGCCTGCGCTTTGGTCGGAATGTCCATGAAAGAATTGCACCAAAAGTCCATTTATGACTTTATCAGCCCCGCCTACCACAGCAGGACGAAGGTAAGGCTTGGTGAGCTCCAAAACATCATGGGGGAAGAAGAAACGCGCCATTTTAAAATAATCATTCCCGGCGGCCAAAAACTAACCATCGAAATTACCCATAAAGCGATTGAATATGAAGGGCTTCCCTCAATCCAGGCAATCTTTCGCGACGTCACAGAACGAAAGCGCCTTGAAAAAGACCTTCAGAAAGCGACAGAACGCTATCGGTTCATTACCGAGAACTCAAAAGACGTCATCGCCTTCCTTGATCCCAATGGTTGCTATGACTACATTTCTTCTGCCTGCAGGGATATTCTCGGATATGAGCCGGACGATCTGATCGGAAAAAATGTATTCGGTTTCATCCATGAAGAAGACGCCACGGAATTTGAAAAAGCCCAGCTTGAAAATCTCATCGGGGTAAAGGACTATTTTTCAATTGTTTACCGTCACAGACAGAAGGACGGCAGCTATCGGTGGATTGATACGGTCGCGAAGGTGCTTTTGAATGAAAAGGGTGAAATTGACTCCTACCTGGCGATATCCCGCGATGCGACTCAGCGGAAAGAAAAGGAGAAAAGCCTCGAATCCGCGAACGACTTCCTGAAGATGCTTTCTTCCCTCGACGGCCTGACCGGCATTCCGAACCGGCGTTATTTCGAGGAAGCCCTTGAAAAGGAATGGGAGCGGAACAAAACAAATGAAACGCCTATATCCGCAATCATGCTTGATATCGACTGCTTTAAGCTTTACAACGACACGTTCGGCCACCTAGCCGGCGATGACTGCCTTAAGCAGGTCGCATCGATTATCCGGGATTCACTTAAACGGCCGAGGGACCTTGCGGCAAGATATGGCGGAGAAGAATTCATCATTCTTCTGCCAGAAACAGATAAAGCCGGGGCCTTGGTGATTGCCGAGATGATCAGGGAGTCAGTCAGGAAGCAGGAAATCCCTCATACAACTTCGGAAATCGACTCCTATATCACCATAAGCGCCGGACATGCGACGATTGTGCCTGACGCCCAGTTTTCCCCGAAAGATTTAATCAGGGAAGCAGACACCGCTCTTTACCAGGCAAAACGCGACGGAAAAAACAAAGTATGCTCCCGGCTGGCCAACTAGATTGTTAGCTGGACCGTTAGCGTAAATGGGTACAATTCCATAGAATCAAAAACGCCGGTTTGATCTTGACCGGCGTTTTTTGTACTGAATTATTTTTTAAAAAGGCGTGGTGCAAAATGGTTTTTCATTAACTCGGAAAGCCTGTTCCATGAGGGGAGCAAATTCGGGTCTGCTAAGCTTCAACCTTCCATACCGGTGCAGCTTCCCAAAGTCGACTGATCCGGCCATCAAGGAGGAGAAATCCGCGATATCCATTTCAATTTCAACCTCGCAATCCTCCGCCTTCCCTTTCAATAGCTTGCCGTCTTCAATCCTGAAGCTGATTTTTGCAGGTGCGCCCGACTCAAAGCTGTCGTGGACAACCATTGTAAAATTTGCTGTCACGTTGTTGAAAGTCCGGCCCTCCAGGTCGACAATCACCTTATTAAAGTCGATGACCTTGTACATCAGGCCGACGCCTGCCCGATTCGTTTCGTGAAAGACACTTGGAATCAAGTATTCGCTGCCATTCCGCGCGTCCCCCAGCATATATTCAAGACCGTCATCCTGTGTATTCAGGACAATCCGCTCAATCTGGTCAGACTGTGAATTCAGGAACTTGGCAATGCTTGTAAGGGCGTCCGGCGTTTCATAAATGAACTCCCTGATAACAAGATTATTACGGAGGAAATTTTGCTTATCCACCTGCTCAAATCCATACACGATATAGCCGTTCAGCTCCTCGCCATTGAATGCGCCGAGAACGCGGTTATCGGGGTTTTTAAAAAGAGCATCCATGTCGAAACCATTTTTGAGAATCATGCCATGTGTTTTCTTCGCGTATCGGTTATAGCATTCCCGGATTTTTTCCTTATCGGCCTCGCCCAGCACCGCGAGCCCTTCCTTGCTTCCGTTTGATGGAAAGCTGTCAGGCCTGATTCTGTACTGATTCATCTTCGTCCCATAACCGAAGCCCATTTTTTTATAAAAATCCGGCCTGAAAGGATAGAGCAACGCCATCGACGCACCTTTTTCCCGGGAGTAGCGAATGAAATGGCCAATCAACTCTTTGGCAACCTTCTCTTTTTTATGCAAAAGGTCGACGGCGACAAGTCCGACTCCCCCGGCAGGCACTATTTTTCCAAAAAGATTCATTTCAAATGTGTGGAGCCTCATCCCGCCAAGGAGTTTCCTGTCCCTGAAAAGGCCGTAAAACTCGATCGTTCCGGATTCTTCATGGATGCGGCGGAGATTAGCCGCGAGTTTCTGCTTATATTCTGGTGTGTTTTCCTTATTTGCCGGAAAGGCCTGTATGGCAATATAAGCAAAATCAAGGAATTCATCCCCAGCCAATTTTCTGATGGTAGATTCCATATTGTTTCCCCCCGGAACGTTATTCCATTTCACGGTTCATCATGACCTGGTAGGCAAATGGCGTAAAGCCGATGTCCTTCAGTGTTTCATGGGTTAGCCGGCTTCTTTCCTTCGGTAAATTCAGGACTACCCGTCTAATATCTTCCTCAAAGGATCCAAAAACCTGCATTAACAGAGCCTGCAGGATTTCCTTCGCATCTTCCCTGCTTTCGTCGGCTTCGCATTGGCAAAGGGTAGTTGAAATATGGACGCCTTCTCCATTAAACGCCTTTTTGAAATACGCATATCCCACATCTTTTCCGTTTTCATCAGACATAATAATCGCTTCGGCATCCTTCGCGCTTTGCCAATGCGTCTGCCATGGATTTCCGCCCTTGTAAAAAGAAAGGTTGCCAACCTGGGCAGGGTACGCTTTCTTAACTGAGAACCCTTTCCTGTCAGGAAATGGGCTTTCGGCAAGCTTCCCTTTTAGTTCAAGGAATTCTAGCTCATCAACGGTTTCATAGCCCAAACTTTCATAGAGAGTAATCGCTTTATCGTTTCCTTTAATGGCTTCAAGCATCGCGAGCTGGACGCCTTCCTGCTTATAAAGATCGAGCGTTGCTTGCATAAGCGCCCGCCCAACGCCCTTCTTCCGGAATTTCACCGCGACTGCCGTGCCTCCGTTCCAGGCCGTTTTTACCCCTTTGATCGTGCGTATTCCATTCACGATCAGCCCTGCAGGCTCTCCGTCAACAAAGGCTACGACACTCATCGATGGCGAAAGATCCTCAGCCGGAAACCTCCTCAGGAACGTTTCGATGTCCATCGTCAAATTTACAAAATACTCCTCGAAGCCAGTGTTCCAGGCTGTCAGGGCCTCATTGAATGTACAGTCTGTAAGCCGTTTTATCTCTACCATTCTCTCTCCCCCATAAACTTTATTTTCCATTCTTTCTCAGTTTAACTATATGGGGGTTTAGCCGTCAAAAATGAACCGCCGCCCAGGGAATGGCCGGGCGGCGATGAAATTTAATATTCTGATTGTAATGAATGGGTATTATTTAAGTGGGGCTTTTCGTCCATGAAAACACTTTCGAACGTAAACCACACTCTAAATTGTCTTCATAAGCAAACTGGAGCTTTATTCATCAAAGGGGGATCCACTAATTCTAATATCCAGCCTATTCATCATAGAAGAATTTGCAATCCTTTTTAATTGCAAGAAGCCTTGCCACATTTTCGGACGCCCTTTCCAAATTCCTGGGTCCCTTCGCCAGGGCTTCCTCCAACGGAACAGCGCCCTCTGTAATCCCGAAAATTGCATCAATTTTTTCATAGAGCGGTTCAATGGCATTGCCGATTTTTCCTGCAAAGGCAATGACTGGCTTGTTCCAGTTTTTAGCGAGTTCTGCGACTCCGTACGGCGTCTTCCCGTATTGGGTCTGAAAATCAATGCTTCCTTCCCCGGTCCAGACCATATCCGCGTTTTTTACTCTTTCCTCCAGCCCGGTGTATTCGATAATAAGGCTAATTCCCGGTTTCAGGCTGGCTTGCATGAATGCCATTAGCCCGGCGCCAAGCCCGCCTGCCGCTCCTGCTCCAGGAATATCTATGACATCATTACCAAGCTGTTTTTTGATGACCTCAGCAAAATTCCTCAGGTTTTCGTCAAGCGTTTCAACCATTTCCGGACTCGCCCCTTTTTGCGGCCCGAAAACACGGGAAGCACCCTCTGGCCCGCAAAGAGGGTTCGATACGTCGCAGGCAACCTCGACAGCAATAGATTTCAGCCGTTGATCGAGCCTATCAAGGTCGATCCCGCGAAGTTTTCCAAGGCTTCCTCCCCCTTTGGGAAGTTCATTCCCGTTTTCATCGAGGAACCGTCCGCCAAGCGCCTGGACCATTCCGGCGCCGCCGTCATTTGTGGCGCTTCCGCCAATGCCGATCAGCAGCTTTTTAATGCCGAGGTCAAGACAGGCGCTAATCAGCTGCCCAGTCCCATAGGTCGACGTTATGAGCGGGTTGCGTTTCTCCTTCGGCAAAAGATGGATTCCGCTCGCGGCCGCCATTTCGATCGCCGCCGTTTCCCCGTCGCCCAGGATTGCATACTCCGCATCTACGTCTTCCCCAAGAGGGCCGCTGACCGTTTTTGTGAAAATCCGCCCACCTGTGGCATCCGCTAGTGACCGCATTGTCCCTTCTCCGCCATCGGCCATCGGGACGTGGATGCAGCGGGTGGGAAAGCCGGATTTATTTATTCCCCGTTCCATCGCCTCGCACGCCTCTTTCGCCGTCATGCATTCCTTGAACGAATCGGGGGCGAGTACTATTGTAATTTCCTTTTTCATGTGTTCCTCCGCGCGATTTTGTTTCTTTAATCGTAACAATGGCGGCGGTATCCGTAAAGCGCCGGAATTCCGGAACAAAATGCGCAAGCGCCTTCGTGACAGGCAAAGGCCGCCTGTCCCTGCGATGATTATTCTTAGGAGCTTTCCTTAGTGGTCAGCCCCGACCAGCATAAGACGGGGCCCGCAGGACGGGCCTGCCCTCCGAAGGGAACCGGCTTATGACCTCGAGGGGCTAGGCGCTCCTCGGAAAAGAAGAACACTTTTCCTTCGTGCGATGCTATGCTACCGTAGCTTTCCTTGTGGAGCTGGATTACAATATCTTGTTTCGAGTTATCCACAAGGTTCCACTTTATAATTTCCTAGACAACAAAAAAGCCCGGGGGTTCCCCGGGCTGCTTCATCCATTTACTTTCAGCATAAATTCATTTACATCGCTTTCTGGTCCGGCAAAAGCTATGCGTGCGTCAATTGCTTCAAAGTGCTTTTTTGCGAATTTGATTTTCGCCAGTTCTTCGGGACGTAGCCCGGACTCGATGGTAGTCCCTTTCGTCTCGATGACAAAGTACAGCTTTTCCACTCCATCTTTTGTGATGACCGCGGCCCAGTCCGGGTTATAATTGCCGACTGGCGTATCAATCTTGAACCAGCCCGGCAGCTTAACGTAAACCTTGACATCCGGGTCATTTTCGAACCGTTCGGCGAACTTAGCCTCGATTGTATATGAATCGTACAGCACATAATCAAAAGGGGACTTTCTGCTTGGCAGTGCGTTGTCGTTCAAATAGGCGAGTAATTCCTCACTTTTGAAAAGTTCGACCGCGTAGCATGCGCCATCCCCAATTTTGTGGTACCGGACCCCATCGGCGAGCAGTAGCCTCATTTCCCGCTGAATGATTTTCGAAGCTTCCTCAATGAACCTTTGCGGATTGTTTTTAAAATCGTCCAGCCTTCCGCATGAGGCCAAAATCCGTACTACTGTCTTCCTGGTCAAGTTTGTCCGGTTCTGCAGCTCGGTGATGATGTCGGGCAGCACATGGCCTGGAGCAATATGATCTTCGACACGCTCGCTTGTCATCGAACCTTCGACGCCTGATAATCTGTCAATGCCCGAGATTCTATCCTTACGCGAGATGATCCGCACCCTGTCGATTTTAGGCATCGAGGAAATTCCCGCAGCCGCTTTTTCGATCAGCTCACTGCTATCGAATTCGACGGAATAGACTGTTTTGTATTTAATTTTGTCCCAAAGCTCAAGAAACTCGGCTGAATCGAGGATTGCTTTATTCAGCTTCACTTTCCGCTTCTTGGCAGCGTCCTTGATCGGCAGGCGGTTTACTACATGATTCAATTCCCTCAGGATGGCCGATGACCAAGGGGCAAATTCGTCCGGAAGCGGAAGCTCGCCTGTTTCCATGGCTTCCTTCAGGGAGCCAGTTGCTTTGTCTTTCCTGTCCACATACCCGGCAGCCTTCAGCCAGGCGTACAGCTCCGCCGATTTATCATAACCAAGAGCCAGCAGTTCATCGGTTTCCGGATTAAAATAACCGAGCTTCGCAAACGTATGCGCTTCAATTTTCCCAAAAACAATCCCTGTCTGCTCTTCCATTTCCTTCTGAAGATTTGCGACAAACTCTTCATACGATTCATTTGCCATTACGGTAAGCGTGTTGATATTGTAATCATCAACGCGCTCTCCTGACTGGTTTACGGCAAGCCGTAAGCCACGGCCGATTTCCTGGCGCCTGCTTACATACGTCCCCGCTGTATCCTTTAACGTACAAATCTGGAACACATTCGGGTTATCCCATCCCTCACGGAGCGCGGAATGAGAGAAAATGAACCTAAGCGGCTCATCCAGGCTGAGGAGCCGTTCCTTCTCTTTCATAATGAGCGAGTAAACATCAGTATCGGCGGCTGTGTTACCTTTCGTATCCTTCAAAACGCCTTTTTTATCCTGGGCAAAATAACCGTTGTGGATCCTGGCTGCCTGCGCGGATTCCTCATCGATGTCTTCGAAAAGGCCCCGGTATTTTGGCTTCCGGATCAGCTTCCGGTATTCTTCTTCAAAAATCTCCGCATAGATCCCGGGAACCGGGTTTCCGTTCCGGTCGTAATCACGGTAGTTGGCAACCTTGTCGATGAAAAATAAACTCAGCACCTTGATGCCTTTAGGCTTCAGCTGCAATTCTTTATCAAGGTGCTCTTCGATTGTTTTACGGATTTGATACCGTTTCAAATTATCTTCCCCATGAGCGCCGATTGCCTCTCCAACCGCAAGCCTGTTCCCGTTTACCTCGATTGACTCGCTGCCTTCAGTCCAATCGATTTGCTCCACGAACAAGTTGCGGTATAGTTCCCTACCGCCTGAAACGTCGAACAGGTCGTCGCCGTTTTTCACCGTTTTGGCTGTACGCTTCACTTTTCCCCGTGTTTCCACATCCAGTTCAAGCTTCGCCTTTCCGGGCTTCACTTCAATCAGCTTCATGTAAGGAAGGTTATGATCCTCCTCGGAACGGACCGACATGACCTCGATTTTTTTAACGAGTTTTTCATTATACGCATCGACCGCGTCAAGCCTGTAAACCATGTTGTATTTTTCCACATGAGTCGCTGAAAAGCGAAGTGTGCAAAGCGGCCGCAGCGAGGAAATTGCTTCTTTAGACTTTGGCGTTGTATCAACGCTTTGCGGTTCATCGATGATGGTGATTGGGTTCGTCTGCTGGATGAACTCAATTGGGCGGTATCCATTCATCCGGTCATTCGCGCGGTGTATGAGGTTCGATTTATCCTCCCTGTCCGGATCATCAAAGCTTTTCCGGAAGGCATCAATGTTGATGATCATCACCTGGATGGCTGTCGCGGTCGCAAAATTGCGCACCTGATCAAGCTTGTCGGAATCATAAACAAAATACTCGAGCGGGGTCCGGTCATAAAGTTCCGCAAAATGCTGTTTCGTCACCTCAAGCGATTTATGGACGCCCTCCCGGATCGCAACGGACGGAACGACGATGACAAACTTTGAAAAGCCGTATTTCCGGTTCAATTCAAAGATTGTCCTCAAGTACACGTACGTTTTCCCTGTACCGGTCTCCATCTCGACGGTAAAATTCATGCCATCAAGCATATCGCTTCTAGCAAGGCCATTTTCCACTTGGATTCCTTGGACATTTTTCAGAATTTCTTCCCCGGTCAAATCCAGCCTGTTCCCCACTCCAAGGTCGGTTTGAAGCATCCCGGCGCCTTCCCCGTATGAAACAGTGAAGTTTGACTGCTTCAACGGCTGTCCTTTAAAAATGTTAACAACCGAATCAATTGCCCGCCGCTGGTAGGCCAGGTCAGAAATAAATTTCAATTTCATCGGCCTACACGCTCCTGACATCGAGTATTCCGTTTTTCTTTAGCGTCTGGATCGCGTTTGTTTTGACCGTATCATCCGGGAAGCCGGATTCCTTAAAGATCACCTTCACATCTGCATGGTCCGGTTTATGCTTCGCCAGCCCATTGACAAGCTCAAGGGTGATTTCATCTTCAAGGCAAAGCAAGACTGCCCCATTGCCGGCCTTAAAAATCGACTTTCCGGATATTTGGATTTCCTCGACTGTTTCCGTCAGTGGGATTCCAACCTTCAGGAGCATCTCGGCAAGAAGGTCTTCCTTCGTCCGGCCTTCCTTGATGCTGTTCTCAAGGTCGAACAGGTTTTTTTCGAGATTGTCGGTGTCCGGGTCCCATGCCTTGATGTTCGAGCTATCGAGCCTGTACACCTTGAATCCGGTATCTAGGTCCGCTCCTTCCCCGGCATCCATCTTTTTCCCAGCGCGGCGGATGCGCTCTTTCGCAATTTCGCAAATCGTCTCGAATCCTTCCCTCGCCGCTTCCGAATCAGGGCTTGTCCGTTCAGGAAGCTGGACCATTATGAACTTCCGCTTGCTGCCGTATTCCCTGTTCACGTCCATGACGGCATGTGCGGTGGTGGCGGAACCTGAGAAGAAATCGAGGATGAGGTCATCCTCTCCCGACCCAATCAGGATGAAATCCTTAATAAGCTCAAGCGGCTTCGGGTTGTCGAACACCTTTCCGTTAAACAGGCTTTTCAGCAAATTCGTCCCATTCCCCGAACTGTATTCCGGCTTGTAGAAAAGGGATTTCGGTTTTTTGCCGCGAATGCCCTTGTCCTCTTCAAGGCGCTGCTTTTTGTAAAAAGAAATGCCGTTCGCAGTCTTTTTCACAATGATCTCATCGTACGTTTCAGCGAGTGTTTCCTTCGAGCGCCGCCATGACATTTCCTTGCCGTCGGCTGTTTTCGGAAACACCTCGTAGTCTTCGGCATTCATTCGCTCAATCGATATGCGCGAAAGGTCCTTCGTGATGTAAATCGGATAATAGCCTTTCGGGCGTTTTTCACGCGCGCCCGCCTCGCCTGTCCGCATCAGCGTCGCGCCCTGCTTGTAATAGCCCTTCTCATCCTTGAGGCTATAATCGCCGATATCTTCCTCTGTCAGCGGCAGCTCGCCAACCGAATCCTCATTGGCAATGTTTTTTGCATAAACAAGTGTGTATTCATGTGTTCCCGAAAAGCCGTATTGGTCATTGTTCCCTTTCAGGTTCATGATGGTCGGCAGCTGGGCGACGAAATTGATTTCGCCGAAAATCTCGTTGCAGACGGCGCGAAGGTTTGTTACCTCGTGGTCATCAATGGAAATGAAGATCACCCCATCGTCCGAAAGCAAGTTCCTGGCAAGCTTCAGCCGCGGGTATATCATGTTCAGCCAATCGGTATGGAAGCGCCCGCTCGTTTCCGCGTTCGCCTTCGTCGCCTGGCCCGTCACTTCCTTGTAGTTTTGCAGATTGTCGATAAAATTGTCCTTGTATACAAAATCGCGGCCGGTATTGTACGGAGGGTCGATATAAATCATCTTTACACTACCGAAATACGCTTTTTGCAAAAGCTTGAGGACCTCCAGATTATCGCCTTCAATATAGAGGTTTTCAGTGGAGTCCCAGCTCTTGCTCGAAGCCTTATCAGGGCGGAGCGTTCCGGTGGAAGGCGCCTGGGCGATTTTCAAAGCCTGCGATTTTCCATTCCAGCTGAACTCATAGCGCTCCCTGCCTGTTTCGACTGTCTCGCCTAGCAAAGCCCGCAATTTTTCAAAATCTATTTTCCCGTCTGTGGCCGCGTCAGGAAAAAGCCGCATCAGTTCGCTGATGTTTTGCTTCCTTATATCAAGAGAGGTGCTTTCTACTTTTTTCATCCAAAACTCTCCTTAAGATGAGAATCTTTGGGCAGGACATTGAATCCTGCCCGCAATCATTTCTTTTTTAGTATAGCAAACTCGCCTGAACGGATAAACGCCGCATGCACAGGCAAGCTGGTGTCGGGGCCGCCTCCTGTGCTAAAGTCAGTGGAAATGAACCTTCCGAAAGTGGAAAACACTTAAATTTGTTTCTTTAAAGTCTACTTGTTTGACTTTTCCAAAAGCGTTGTTTTAACATATCTTTAGTTCAAGATATCTTTAAGGAGGCTAAAGCATGTTTGATATCGCAATTATCGGAGCAGGACCCGCGGGTGCTAGCGCGGCGCTTTTCGCAGCAAAGGCAGGAAAAAAGACCGTCGTGATTGACAGTGACAAAGGGATGACGAAGCGTGCCTGGGTTGAAAATCATTATGGCGTAACTGAAATTTCCGGTCCAGACCTGATTGAAACAGGAAAATCCCAAGCGAAGAAATTTGGAGCGGAAGTACTTGAAGATGCTGCCACTAACGTTGAAAAAACTGAAGGCGGTTTCAAAATTGAAACTGAAAACAAAGGCACTCTTGAGGCAAAGCACGTAATTTTTGCGACAGGCATTTCAGTGGACCTTGCTGAAAAGCTTGGCGTAAATACGAAACCGGGTACAGAACCAAGGATCAAAACCGTCCTTGATGCAAATGCAGACGGACGGACGAATGTTGCGGGCGCCTGGGCTGCCGGCACATGCGCGGGCGTCAGCGTCCATACGATCATCACCGCCGGGGACGGAGCGAAGGTTGCCATCAACGTCATCAGCGAGCTTAATGGCGAACGTTACGTGGACCACGATGTTTTAAAGCCTAAGGAATAAGAATGCTTTCCCGCATTACCCATTTTTAAAAAGAGAACGGCCAGGCATGCGCTTGGCCGTTTTTAATCTAACAATTGCAAATCATCAACACATTGCCATCGGGATCTTCAAAATTAAAATACGCAAACTCTCCAATCCGTTCAATCTCCCTGACAACCAGAATATCATTCTCTTTAATAAACGCATACGCTTCATCGATATCTTTTACAAATAAATTGAATAATACATGTTTGGATGGCCTCAATGTAAACCCTGGGTCAAACGTATGGTCATCAAGGGTTAAGCCTGTTTGGCCAGTTACCGGGATGTTGTATACCGGGGATTGAACTTCCTCAAGGTTGATTGGCAGGCCCAAAAGGTTGCTGTACCAGGCCGCGGATTTTTTCAAATCGCTGACATGGATGAATACATTGTTTATTTTGCATGCGATTGGCGATGCTGTTGTTTCCATTCGAATTCCACCTTTTTGTTTTATCCGCTATGTATTCTCCTTTTCAATAGTGAATACCTTTTTATAGTGTAAAGTTCCTCTAAAATGCTAAGTCTTAATCATTGCAAGTTTGTAAAAAAACCTAAAAATACGTAAAGTGGGACGCGAATGAATTTTTCAATGAATGAAGCGATTGAAGTGCTCGAACGGACGCCGCAAACTCTTGATTTCTTTTTAAATGGCCTTTTGTGATGGCTAAACGGTACAAGGAAGATGTCGGGTTGTGGAAGGAATACCTTGGTATTATAAAAAGTGTTTAAGTTGATCTTAAAAAAATCGAAAAAGGAATATACCCCCTCCGACACGAATAGTAATAGTAATTCTTATTGAACGGGAAAAGGGTGGCGGATATGTCAAAACTTAAAAGGCAGCCTTTGTTTCTCAGAATCAGCTGGTTGTTCCTTCTTATTACCGGAGCTGGGATACTGATTTTTGGTATATTAGTTAGCTTATTTCCCCGGATTGCTGGTCCTTATGATTTGGGATTGGTGCGAGCGATTGGCGTTGCAACAATAGGAATGGGTTTTTTCGGTTGCGCAATCACTATCACTTCGTTCCGAAAAAAAGAAAGTTGGGCGTGGCTTACCCTCTGGTATTACCCTATCTTCTGGATAGTGCACTTGGTGGGTGGCCTGCCACCAGGGAATGATCATATCCATCAAGTTATTTTCATTGTCATATCTCTCCTCGGATTACTACTTCCTTTTAGACAATTTTTCCCGAGGAAAACAGTTGAAGGCATAGATAAAGCATAAATCGCTGTATTATTAATCTTCAGATATTGTTTCTGATCTACAAACAACTCTTTAGAAAAAAACTTAAAGGGAAAACGGTACACTTTATTCTCAAATCAGCAACAAGGAAGCCCGGCTGCAGAATCAGGTCCGGGCTCTTTGTGCGGAAATTGCACTTATTTTTAAAAAGCTGAAATTACTCCCTCCCTTCTCCGTCTAATTGGTAAATCAAAGTAAAGGAGGCCGGACATGGAAAATGAAAAACTCATCCAGCAATGGTTCAATGATTACCACGATGACGTGTATAACTACCTCGTTTATTATTTTGGGACAAAGGACGTGGAGGATTTTGTCCAGGAAGCCTTTATAAAAGCCTATCAAAATATGAACAGGTTTGAAGGGCGCTCGAATCCGAAAACATGGCTGATAACAATCGCGAGGAATGTGGCAATAGACCATTTGCGGAAAAACAGGCTAAAACGGTTCCTCCCCATCAGCCTCTTGAACAAGGCTGCCGCCCCGGATAAAAACCCTTTGGAACATGTCCTCGAGGACGAAACGAAGCGAGAGCTCTATGGGTTGATTAAGCAAATGAAGCCCGCTTACCGTGATGTCCTCATCCTTCGCGGCATCATGCAGCTCACGCCGGAAGAAACAGCGGCAATCCTTGGCTGGGAAAAAGCAAGGGTTAACCTCTCCTTCCACCGGGCTATCGAAGGTTTGAGGAAACAGTCGAGGAATGAAAAAGGAGGTGCCCAAAATGCGGCCATTAACGAATGAAGAAATTCAAAAGGAACTTAACTCCTTCCCCCGCCTTAGCCTTAACCATGCGGCGAAGGTACGGATTGGCGCCTCTCTGAACCGGGCTGATTCCCCGCTTCGAAAACGGATAATTTTTTTCCCGGCGGCCCTAAGCTTCGCGGTTCTGGCCTTCCTCTTTATCGGGCTTTCCGCCTTCGTGGTCAGCAGCATTACCGGCAACGGCCTGTTCTTCGGCTTAGGCTCGGCCCCTGGAGAAAAGTTTTCGATTGACCCGATGGATAAATTTACGATTGAGAGGATTTCCGACGATATAGTGGAGTTTTATGTGAATGGAAGAAAGGCCGGCGGTATTGAAGTCATGACGGAAAAAGAAATGCACAAGAATATAGCCAAACAGAATCGTTTTGAAGACACTGCCCGCCCCGGCTTTCAGTATCCCGTGAGGTTTACACTCGACCATCAGAAAACTGACGAGGCTATGCAAATCCGCCACTACTTCTTCCTCTCGGAAAAATCAAAGCTCCGGTACCATGTTTATTTCTACTATAACAAAATTGATCATTCGGATGCTGAAAAAATCGCCAGGACGTTCCGGATAAATGAATAACTCTTTCCGAGCCGGTTGCAGCCGGCTTTTTTATGCTTTTTTTGAAAAAAGAAAATTTGCTCAATATTTCACAAATAGATTGTGAAGTTTTGAGCAAAATAGTATACTATAGTCAAAGGGAGTGATACGGATGGTAAAAAAGGAAAAGATTGTTATTCTAGGTGGAGGGTATGCGGGTTTGCTGACCGCCGTTACTCTCCAGAAGAAAGTCCATGGCAAGCGCGCGGAGATTACCCTCGTCAACAAAAACGACTACCACTACCTTACAACCAAAGTGCATGAGTCGGGTGCTGGAACCATCCAGGCTGAATCGATTGTTTTTCCTATTAAAGAACTGATTGATTCGGAGCGGGTAAACTTTATTAAAGATGAAGTGATTGGCATCGACATTGCAACAAAAACCGTCACGCTCAAAAACAATGAACTGAATTATGATTACCTCGTCCTTACGATTGGCGGCGTACCGCAAACATATGGGCTTCCCGGAGTGAATGAGCACGCCTTCTTCCTGTTCGACTGGGAAGGAACGAACCGACTACGCTGGCACATCGAGGAACAGATCGAAAAATACCTTGAAGACCACGATGAAAAGCGGCTTTGTTTTGTGATTGGGGGCGCCGGATTTTCAGGTATGGAATTCATTTATGAACTTACTGAAAAATTGCCTGAACTATGTGATGAATACGGCATCGGACTGGACCTCGTCAAGGTCATCTGCGTTGAGGCCCATGATGAATTGCTGAAAGGCTACGAATCTTCCATGGTGAAGGATGCGAAAAAGGCTTTCGAAAAGATTCCCGCAGAATTTAGGACAGGTACTACAATCGCTTCCTGTACTGAGACGGAAGTCCGCTTTACGGATGGTTCCACAATCGAGACGAATACATTTATCTGGGCAGGAGGTGTCAAGGGCAACCCGCTCCTTGAAGGACTCGGTTTCAAGACGTTCAGGGACGGGCGGGTCATTGTGAATGAATACTGCGAGGTTCCCGGCTATCGGGACGTTTATGTACTTGGCGACGCTTCCGTCAGCTTCTCCCCTGAGGGAAATCCTTATCCTCCCACAGCCCAGATCGCCTTGCAGCAGGGTCAATACTGCGGCAGAAACCTGGCGGCGAAAATTTATGGGGTAGCAATTAAGCCGTTCAAGTATATCCACCGCGGCACTGTGATGAGCATGGGCCATAAAAACGCGACCGGGGTCGTGTACGGGAAAGCAATCCACGGGCGCTTTGCCTCCTTCATGAAATGGGTCATTGAAAAACGGTATTTCTTCATGCTCGGCGGCCCCCGTCTGCTGCTAAAGGAAATCAAGAAATGAGAGTTGAAAATGGTTTTCCGTCCGCTTCTAGCGGGCGGTTTTTGTTTTGTTTGGATGGAGCATGGAATACCTCCCCCGCTTCATTATTGAAGAAAGTGAAGCACAAGACCCGTCCTTTCTCCTACCTGTTTCACTGGGGTGGAAATATTATGAATTTTCATTTATTTTAAGTATAAGGGAAGTTTTTTCAGGGGGCGGTTGGATGAATAAGGAATCGATTTTGATTGTTGAGGATGAAGAGAAAATTTCGAGGGTGCTGGAGCTTGAGCTGGAGTTTGAGGGGTATTCCGTAACGAAGGCCGCTGATGGCATTGAAGGTATTGAAGCTTACCGGACCGGTAAATGGGATTTGATTTTACTCGATGTAATGCTGCCGGGCATGAGCGGAATCGACCTGCTTCGGCGGATACGGGCGAACGACCCTTATACAAAGGTGATTTTGCTGACAGCGAAGGGAACGGTCGAAGATAAAATCAACGGCCTGGATCTTGGGGCAAATGATTATATTACAAAACCATTCCAGATTGACGAGCTGCTGGCAAGGATTCGTGCGGCTTTACGCTATAAAACAATACAGGAGCCTTTGGAAGACGGAAGCATCCTTTCTTTCGCTGGGCTAAGATTGAATCAAAAAACAAGGGAAATAAATCGGGGCGGGACTTCAATTGTTTTGACCCCAAGGGAATTTGACTTGCTTGTCTATTTGATGGCCAACCGGAGGCAGGTGCTGACGAGGGACCAGATTCTTGAAAAGGTTTGGGGGTATGACTTTACGGGCGATACGAATGTCGTTGATGTTTATATCCGCTATCTTAGGAAAAAAATCGACCTGCCCTGCTTCCCTCCTCTCATCCAAACTGTTCGTGGCGTCGGTTACGCTCTGAGGGAGGGCAAATGAAACTCCGTTCCAAAATAAACCTGTACACAGCCGCCCTGTGCGCACTCGTTTTAATCAGTATGAACCTATTCATTTACATCGTGTTCAGTAAGCAGATTTATTCAAGCCATTTGGAAGCATCCGAAGTGGAAATGAAAAAAGCTTCCGCCGTCGTGGCGCAGTCTCTAGGAAAGGTATCTGAGGACGCCCTCCTACGCACCTATGTTCCTGGGAATGGGATGATTCAGCTTGTCAGCATGGAAGGGAAAGGATTGGCGGCAGCTACATCCAAAATGGAGCAAAGGCTTGCAAGGAGGACGCCCCGCTATTTCGCCAGTGAAACGGGCGGAAGGATTCAATACCTTGGCAGGGATTATTCGTTCCAGTCAATGCCGATTATTCTTCCCAGCGGAGGAGTCGCTAATCTCCAGATAACGGCCAGCCTTGAACCTGCAGCGGGAATCGTCCGAACTCTCGGCCTTGTACTCCTGCTCGCGACATTTACCGCCTTGATTCCGGTACTGGCATCAAGTGCTTTTCTCGGCAAAATCATTATCGGGCCTATATCATCCATGACTTCGATCATGTCGGAAATCCGCAGGAGCGGCCAGTTTAAACGGATTCCGCTCAAAAGCAAGTCCAAGGATGAGCTTTATCAAATGGGAGATACGTTCAACCATATGATCGGACTGCTCGAAACGAATTTCAACAAGCAGAAGCAGTTCGTTTCGAATGCATCGCACGAGCTGAAAACTCCGCTTACGATAATTGATAGTTATTCCAGCCTTCTCAAACGTCGCGGCCTTCAGGATCAAAAAATTTTCGTGGAAGCGGTTGAAGCAATCCATTCGGAAGCTATCAGAATGAAGGAACTGACCGAACAGCTTTTGCTTTTGGCAAAGCATAATGAACATTGGAATCTCCGGATTGAACCTATGGATTTAAACCCGCTTGTAATAGCTTCGGCAAAAGCGTTTGAAAGCGCGTTTAACCGTGAAGTGATTCTTGACCATTCCGGAGAGCCGCTCTTAGTTAAGACGGATGAACAGAAATTGAAGCAGCTGCTGTTTATTTTTCTCGACAATGCCTGGAAATACAGTGACGCACCTATAAAAATCACCTTTGGCTGCCAAGGTGATGCAGCGCTTATCACGATTGCAGATAAGGGAATTGGGATCGATGAGGACGAATTGCCAAAGGTTTTTGACCGTTTCTATCGTGTGGATAAAGCGAGGAGCAGGAAAATGGGCGGTTCTGGTCTTGGCCTATCCCTCGCCTCAGAAATCGCAGATGCACTTGGAATCCGGCTCGAGCTTGAGAGCAAACCAGGCATAGGCACGAAAGCGAGCTTATTTATAAAAAAATGAAGCACTTTCTCAGGAAAATTTAATGTTTGCGATGCAAAATGGTGATAGAAATCGAACTTATAAATCGGCGGCAAGGGTGGTGGACGACATGTTAAACAGGAAGTGGGGTTATATTGCTTTATTCGGTATGCTTTTCATAATAACCGTTTTGCTTGGCTGGGTTTTACTTAGGCCGGAAAGCTCATCTGCCGAAGCGCTAACGAGGGAAGAAGCGAAAAGCCTGGTTGAAAACCGGTACGGCGGGAACGTATCTTTTTTACAGGCCGATAAACAATTATATTATGCTAAACTGGATATCCAAAACCACTCCTACGAGGTTAAGGTTGATTCAAAAACTGGTAAAATCCTTTCCATTCAGTGGATGCAAACTTTAAATGAAGAAAATCCTTCCCCTGCCCTTTCAGAGGATGAAATAAAAAGTTTAATCCTTTCAAAAGCCGAGGGAGAGCTAGTTTCTTTAGAAAAAACAACCAGAGGCGGAAAGCCGGTTTACAACGGGGTTGTCAGGGACCCGGACGGAACTGCTACAATAGTCACTGTCGACGCGGAAACCGGAGAATTGCTTTCGGAGAAAACCAGTCCCGCCAATCCACCGAGAAGGCTGACGGAAAACGAGGCGATTGCGATCGCCCAGAAAGAAGTAAAGGGCGAACTGGATGATGTGGACCTCGAGACAGAGAACGAGCAATCATTCTATCTTGTTGAAATCAAGACGCCTGATGACCGGGAAGCGACTGTCCAAATCCACGCCATTTCTGGCGCAGTCTTGTCTGTAGCCTGGGATGATAGTGGGACAGACTAACGTTTGGATCTTTTTACAAAAAACGCTTTCTCATGAATTTCTAATCTTCTTATCCCTATCTTCTCATGTTCGCTGGATATTATGGAAACAGAATAAGATATGGGAGTGAAAAATATGAAAAACAAATTTTTGGCGGCAGGCGTTGTATTTGGATTGATTGCCGGGGGCACATTCGCGGCTGGGGCGGTCGGAAAGGATGATTCTGGTCGTGAAGTGGAACTTGAGAAAGAAACAGAGCATGGTCCGGTCTTGAATAAAAAGGAAGTAACTGAAGTTGAAAAAACCTTTGAAAAAGTCGGCGCAATTTCCTTTGAAAAAGCAGCAAAAATAGCAAAAGGCGCGGCCACAGGTGAAATTACGGATGCCGAAGCTGAAATGGAACACGGCCGCGTCAAGTATGAGTTCAAGTTAAAAGACGAAAAAAAAGAAACCGAGCTTAAGATTGATGGTACCACCGGGAAAATCATCAAAATTGAATCTGAGGACGAACGTGAGGACGATAAATGCGACGATGATTGAACGAAGGTAGAAAGGCAGAATCCGTTTAGTCGGATTCTGCCTTTCTATTTAAAGCTGAATCGAAATATATTTTACCTCCAGGAATTCGTCCATTCCGTGGCGGCTTCCTTCTCTGCCAAGCCCGCTCTCTTTCATCCCTCCGAATGGGGCCTGAGCTGTTGCCGGAAGCGGATCATTCACGCCGACAATCCCATATTCAAGATTTTCAGAATAATAGAAGGCTTTTTGCAGGGATTTTGTAAATACATAGGCAGCGAGTCCGTATGGCGTATTATTGGCTCTGCGGACTGCCTCGGCATCATCCGAAAACGTACTGACAGGGGCAACCGGGCCGAATGTCTCTTCCCGCATGCAGGCCATGTCGTCCGTCGCACCTGACAAGATGACCGGCTCGATGAAAAAGCCCTTCCGTTCATCGGCTTTCGGCCCTCTAATCGCTTTGGCCCCTTTGCTGATGGCATCATCGATTTGTCCCTTCACTTTTTCGATTGCCGCTTCATTGATGAGCGGGCCGATGTCCGTCGATTGCTCAAACCCATTTCCGACTCGGAGGGAATTTAATGCGGTCTTGAACGCATCGATAAATGGCTCCTTGATGTTTTCATGGACATAAATCCTGTTTGCGCACACGCAGGTTTGGCCGGCGTTTCGGAATTTCGATTGCATGACCCCTTTTACTGCCGCGTTAATATCGGCATCTTCAGCAATGATGAACGGCGCAAGCCCCCCAAGTTCCAGGGAAACCTTTTTGACGGTTTTTGCCGCTTTTTCCATTAGCTGCTTTCCGACTTTGGTAGAGCCGGTGAACGTTATTTTTTTGACGCGGCTGTCCTCGAGCCATACGTCCGAAACTGCAGCAGCATCATTAGTCGTGACGACGTTGATGACTCCTTCGGGTATCCCGGCTTCATGTGCGCATTCCGCCAGAAGCAAGGCGGTCAAAGGTGTCGCGGGGGCGGGCTTAATCACAACCGTACAGCCAGCGGCAAGGGCCGGCGCGACTTTCCTCGTAATCATGGCAGCCGGAAAATTCCATGGAGTAATCGCCGCTACGACGCCGACAGGCTGTTTTTGGACAAGTATCCGTTTTGAGCTTGACGAGGCGGGAATTGTTTCCCCATAAACGCGCTTCGCCTCCTCGGCAAACCACTTGATGAACGAATTCGCATAGGCAATTTCGCCGCGCGCTTCAATGAGCGGTTTCCCCTGTTCAAGCGTAATCATCCTTGCGAGCTCTTCCGTTCTTTCCGAAATTGCCTGGAACCAATTTTCAAGGTGGGCAGCTCTTTCATAGGCTGTTTTTTTCGACCATACTAAAAAGGCTTCATGCGCGGCATCTACAGCCATCTGCGCTTCCCTTGTACCGCCATCCGCCACATATCCGATTTTCTCAAATGTCGCCGGATTTTCAACAGCGAACAAATCCCCGGCATAGACTTCCTCGCCATTTATATACATGCCTTTTTGTAAAATTGCCCCATCCATCTTCGTTCCCCCTCATTGGAATTTTTGAAGCTAAGCGGAAGTGCCAAAAACGTTTTTAACAGCTTATAAATCTTGTGTATCAGGAAATTTAAATCGGAAAATCAACCACTTCCCATCAAAAGGATTTCCCTGATATCCTCTTCGGTTAGCGTAGTGTTGGAAGGATTGGCAGTACCGATTATCCCGTCAACAAGATCCCGTTTCCTTTCCTGCAAATCATTGATTTTTTCCTCAATCGTCCCTTTGGCAACCAGCTTTATGACATGTACGGAATTTTTCTGTCCCATCCTGTGCGCCCGGTCCGCGGCCTGCTCTTCAACCGCCGGGTTCCACCAGAGATCGTACAATATGACGGTGTCCGCACCAGGGAGGTTAAGCCCTGTCCCGCCGGCTTTGAGTGAAATCAGAAAGAAATCCCGCTCTCCGCCATTGAAGCGGCGGCAAATGTCGACCCTTTCCTCGGATGGGGTTTGCCCATCAAGATAAAAATAGGGAATCCCAAGGTCCGAAAACCTATGTCCGATTAGTTCGAGCATTTTTGTAAACTGCGAAAAAATCAGGACGCGGCGGCCGGCCAACCTCGATTCATCGACAATTTGCATGAGCTGTTCGAACTTAGCTGATCTGCCGGTGTAGCCATCCACAAATAAGGCGGGATGGCAGCAGATTTGCCGCAGCCTTGTGAGCCCCGCAAGGATTCGGATCCTGTTTTTCCGAATCGTTTCCTTATCCAGGTGCTTGAACGTTTTCACGCGGAGCTTCGCAAGATATGCCGCATACAGTTTTTTCTGCTCCGGAAGCAGCTCGGACGAATCGATTGCCTCAACTTTTTCGGGCAGTTCCAAAAGGACATCCTTTTTAAGCCTGCGGAGCATGAAAGGCCTCGCTCTCCGGGCAATTTGCTTTCTTGTTAGATGGCTGTATTCACGCAGTCCTTGAAATAATGCCGGGAAAACTACGTGGAAAATTGACCATAGCTCCTCAATCGAATTTTCAATCGGCGTCCCAGTCAAGGCAAAGCGATGGGCAGTCTTGATTTTTTTAACAGCACGCGCCGTTTGGGTTACCGGGTTCTTAAACGCCTGCGCTTCATCAAAGATGGCGCAATGGAATTCTTTCCGTTCATACATCCCGATATCCTTCCGAAGCAAAGGATACGAAATGATGACGGCATCCACCCCATCCAGGTCGCTCGCCAGGCTAACCCTCTCAGCAGCGCCTCCGTCCGCAACCACGGCATTCACTTCGGGAGCGAATTTGGAAAACTCGTTCAGCCAGTTATAAGTAACCGATGATGGGCACACAACGAGCGCCGGCAGCTTCTGTTCCCTTATTTTCGGAAGCTCCGAAAGGATGAATGCGATGCTTTGCAGTGTTTTTCCTAGTCCCATGTCATCCGCCAGTATTCCGCCAAACCCATGGCTGGCAATGGTTTTCATCCATTGGAAGCCCTGTTTCTGGTAGCCTCGCATAACAGGCCCAAGCCGCTCGGGCACTTGATGGTCCATTCCGGTTGGATTCCGGATTTCATCCAGGAACGAACGGAACGATTCCTCGAAAGAAAATGCCGTCCCTTCCCCCGCCGAATCGAGCAGGCGGAACCCTTCGATGATTGGGACATTCAAGGACGATTCAAAATCCTCTTTCTGGATCGGCGCCTCCTTCAAAAACCGTTGGATTTCTTCGTACTCCCTTTCCTCCAGCGAAAGGAGGGAACCATTCCGGAGGCGGTAATACTTCCGTTTTTCTTCAAGCGCGGAAAGAACATCGCGGATTTCGTTTTCGGCGATGCCAGAGAGTTGGAATGTGAATTCAAGCCAGTTGGTCCGTTCCTTCTTTACCTTTACACTAATTTTAGGAGGGGAAGGGCTTTTGAAAATTCGGTTCCTTACCGCGGTCGTCGCAAAGATTTGAACATGTTTTTCAAGCAAAGGGACGATGCGGTACAAAAATTCATACTCAAGCTCTTCGTTGTGGAGGAAATAGCCGCCCTCCGTTGTGGCAAAGGACCCTTTCTCCATCAATTCGAGGATGATGGTTTCTTTTTCGGTATTGCGGTGGATTCCCGGGTTATGGGCCGCAGATCCTGTTTCCAAAGGATTAAGGATATGATGGCCGTAATGGAACTCAAGCCCGGCCAAAAGGCGGTTCTTTACCCGATCCAAATACAACTTAGCGATAAGCGGCGGAAAGGCATGCTTTTTGGCTGCCGATTCGGAGACATGGATGCTTCCGAGTTTTCTTAATCCCGGCACTACTTTTTCAAGAAAATAAGCTTCCTGTCCGGAAGGGATTAGAAGTCCTTTTGTCCCTGCCCCCTCGAGTAGCCGTTTTAGTTCAGCTAGGCGGCCACAGTCCTCTACGGTCAGTTGGACGAATTTTCCGTCCGCCAACGCGGCGCGATAGGACTCCAATAAAATGATTTCGCCGAGACCTCCAACGACAAACTTGTGTCCCCCGTTTTCCTCCTTTATCTCAATCTCCAGAGGAAGCGGGCCGCTGGACAACTGCATCCCTGGATACTCCCTGCCGCCATAGGAGAGTTTTACATGGGGAGCCGTGGCGAGCAGCGGAAAAAGCTGATTCCATGAGGCGGGCGGGATGGGCAGAAGCTCGGGGGCGGGATTCCCTGTTACATTTTCACTTCGAATAAAAGTTTCCTTCAGTATTTTTTCGTCGTCCATAATCCGAATTAATTGATGGAGAACAGAGTCTGTTTCAGCCTCAAAGCAATGGAGCTGTGGATTATAGAGGCCGGATGGGTCGGTTGCCCCTTTTCCCACACTGTCAAGGAACCCGCGGATATCTCCGATCGCGATGAAGTTTATGTACAGCTGAATCCCAAGCATCACCTGTCCAGTATTTAAAGAGAACGGCCTGCAATGAAATCCGGCATTTAGCACTTCCCTGGTTTCAAAATGGAGCCTGTGTCCGGACGGTAATTTAGGGCGATTTTCAAAAAAGCCTCCGAGGGGTCCGTTGTTCAGAGGCATGGGGGAAATTTCACGATGATGCGGGTTAATCCCATCCCCTAAGATTGCAAGCAGGACCGCTGCAACATGCTGGCAATCCTTGTTGACAGAAGCCAGGGATGGGCATGTGCATACAGTCGTGAAACCGCCTCGGCCGTCGGCTTGCACGGTGACATGAAAATCCTCGGCGGCAATCACTGTGGCAGTCCACTTTCCTTCTCCAGCGAGGTGCATTTTAACCTTATTCCCGCGGTAATAAGCCTCGCCCCTTTTAAAAGACGCGGGGCCGCAGCGGTTTTTTATTATTGTTTGAGTCAGTTTTATTGTCAATGGAGAACTCATTCCTTCCCCAGCTTTACGCGTTATCCATTTTTTAAAAGGCATATTTGCTGTACTAGTATTATAGCCTCTTTTTTGGGCGGGTTGCCAGATGGAAGGTTGAAAGCAAAAGTGAAGCAGGAATGTCCCCTGCTTCACTCTTCGCCTGGTTGGTATTCCGATGTGCTTTTTGCATTTGGGTGACATCCACTTCGTGTTTTGGCCAGACAATGTCACTCAGCATGGTCTTGAGCAACATTCTCTCCTGATTTCGCCGGACATTGCCTCTTCATTAATTGATTTCCCTGGTCGTCCCGGATGCCCTTCCCCTTTCCCTGAAAATCAGCCAGACAATCAGGCTGAGTGAGACAAGAAGGCCTTCGAGTGAAAGGATGTACCATGGATATGGCCCGAGCACGTCCAAAAGGCTGGCGGTTTCCGGCTTGTGGCTCAAATACATATAATTGCCGCCAACCAATTTGTTAATAAGCATGACAACTGGCATGATTAAATTCAAAAACACGACTAGCCTGATGACTGAAGAAAAAGCAGGCCTGTAGCCCCTAACCCATGTGTAATAAAGCGGGACAAGAACAATCAGCATATGCGTAGAGAAAAAATGGATGAACCGGAAATGCGGAAAATCATAAAACAAATACGGCGTAGCGAGCGCCTGGGTCGCGCCGAGCAAGGCCGTATAAAGCAAGATGTCATAAACGGATTTGCTTCCTGTTAATAAAAGTATTACAGCCAGGATCAGGCTGATGCTGCAAAGGCCAGCCGGCAAAGAATCAACCGCGCGCCAAAAGCCGTTCGCATACATCCAAATGTGGTATAGGGATTCCATCACAATGAGCGTTCCCGCCGCCCAAATTTCCATTTTCCTCTGCCCAGCCCCTTGGAGACGGCCCCGGAACACATACATCCCGGTTCCCGCCAGGAGAAGGATCACCAAAACGGCAATATGCGTTACCGAAAACATTACAAATCGATAATTCTCCGAACTGCCCCCGAACCAGTCCATCTTAGATTCCTCCCTCAGCCTTCCGTCAGGATAGCTGGTTATTCTACGTCTTTACAATTAACCCGGCAATGAAGCGGCAGTCCGTCCCCTGCTTTCTTCACTGCTAACCTGGCATGAAGCGGCGAATACTCCCCTGGTTCACTTTTTTTCTTTGGTCCATTTTGCCAGGCTGTTGCCTTTTAGGATGTCTTCGAGCAGTTCGGGAAGGAGGTTTGGGCTGCAGCCAAAGCATGGGATGCCCATTGCCGCGAGCTTTGTGGCGTTTCCTTGATCATAGCTCGGGACGCCCTGGTCGGATAAAGCCAGCAGGGTAAGAACAGTTACCCCCGATTCATGCATTTCTTTCATCCGGCGGAGCATCCCCGCCTGGTTTCCTCCCTCGTATAGATCCGTCACGACGATAAAAATGGTTTTTGACGGATCTTCGATAAAAGCCTGGCAATAGGCAAGCGACTTATTAATATCCGTTCCCCCGCCTAGTTGAATCCCGAACAGGAGGTCGACCGGGTCAAGATTGGCCTGTTCCGTGAGGTCGACTACTTTGTCATCAAATGCGACCACATGGGTTTTCAAGGCCGGGATGCTTGCAAAAATGGAGCCAATGATCGAGGCGTAAATGACTGAATTCGCCATCGAGCCGCTTTGGTCGATATCAAGGATGATTGTCCAATGATGGGAGTTTTTCTTTCGGTCAAAAAAGTAAAAACGCTCCGGGATAATGGTCTTTCTGTCAGGCTGATAGTTTTTTAGATTCCTTCGGATTGTGTAGTTCCAGTCAATGCTCTGTGGCCCGCCCGGCAGCAGTGTCCGTTCCCTCCTGTTCAGCGCTCCCTTAACAGCCCGCCGGATATCGTTTTCAAGGAGCTTTTTAATATCCTCTACAACGGAGCTGACAAGTTCCCTGGCCGCATCTTTCGTCCGCTCGGGGATCTTCCCTTTCAGCGCCATTAGCGCTGCGACCATTTCAATGCTCGGTTTTACCGTCCGGAGCGTTTCGGGTTCAAAAAGGAGCTGGGACAAACCCTTCCTTTCTATCGCGTCATTTTGGATGACCGAGACAACGTCATACGGAAAACTAGCCCGGACGTCCCCAAGCCATTTGGCCAGCCGGATGCCGCCCGATTGCCCGAGCCCTCCCGTCCGGTCTGGATCGTAAAGAGCGGCAAGGGCTTCGTCCATGAGCAATTCTTCTTCGCTTAAAAGCGAAGGGGCGTCCGAACCCGCCAAATCCTTTTCTGCCGCCTGCCCAAGTATGAGCCGCCAGCGCTTTTGTTGAGTTCCCATTTCACCAGTCCCCAAAATCGAAATCATTTAGTTGGTCGAGCACCGACTCTTCTTTTTCAGTTAACTCCTCATTTAGCTGTTCGCTTACCTGCTGTACGTTCAGCCCCCAGCTTTCGGCGAGGATTTCGGCGACTTTCGATCTGTCCCCGGCGTTGTAAGTACTGAAAGCCCGACGTAAAAATACCAGCGCCCTTAAAAATTCTTCGTCCGTAAGCGTGGCGATATAGCGATCGACTTTTTCCCACAAATACGCTCTGGACAGGAGCGCATACTTATTACCGAGGCATAATCCCTCGAACCAACCGCCGCCAAGATCCGCCGGGATACCGGGTGAAAGCCTTCTTGAAACTTCCTGTTCCAGCATTTCCGGGCCAATTTCATTTTTCTCCAACAGCAGCGCGCAGCAATAGCCTGATAAAACCGGGTTCAAATCGTCCCTTTCACAGATTTCCCTTAAGGTTTGCAGCCAAAGGGGCTCATCTATCTCCTTATATAGCTGGGCTGCCGTTTCGTCCATTTCCTGAATCCCCTTCAAGACAAGCTTGGCGGCTTCATTATTGCAGCCGGAAGAACCCGGAAGAAGCAAGGCACCCCGCAGAAACAGCCTTGCAACGAGCGGTTTAAGCATGCCGGTATCAAATCCTCTTACATCCCCGAACTGAAGGACATATGCAATCTGCCCAACAGCGGCGGCCGTTTCCGGGAAATCCGCCGCTTCGGCCCCAAGCGCCGCGACAGCCGCCCTCGCCTCCTCCATCATCTCCATCATCCCGCACAGCCAGCTGTCCCTAATCACCGAGGAAGCTTCCGATACATTCTGCGCGTTCGCAAGCCTTTCTTTTAAAACAAAGGCCGTAGCAAGCTCGATTGTGTCTCCAAGCAGGGTCGTTTCGACGAGGCGAATTTCCGACTCGGGCGTCCAGCGAAGATTCCATTGCTCCGCCCACGACGCCTGATCCTGCTTATAGCCGGACTGATTTGCAAAACCAATGCCCAAGACATTCAGCTGATGGAAAAAGAATGACCTGTTCCGGTCGAGAAACGCGGCTTCGCTGCTTTTGACCCGCCGGTTTTCGCGCAAATCCAGCCTGAGTTCCGAAAGAGAAGAAGTTTTATATTTTTCCAGCTTCAGCTCCCTGACCCGTCTCGTAAAATCCTCTTGGACAGGCGCCTGGATCACTCCATCGGGCAGCTCACCGATTGCCGTCCCCACTTCAATTTTCGCGCACGCATCCGCAATGACAGAAAAATTCCCGTGGCCGAGGCACATGATGGCGGCATCCCTTAAATCCTGGAGTGTCGGGCTTCCGTTCCGGAAAGATGCGAGCGCATAAGCAAGCCTCGTTCCTTCCATTACTTCCGCGGTCGAGCGGAATGTTCCGGATTTCCGGAGTTCCGCCGCCAAAGAAGAAAGATAATAAAATGGAAGTTTTTCATGATCCGCTTCCCGTAGGCACTGCCACATCATATAAAAATACGACGGAGCATGGTTTCCCGCTCCGTATCCTGATTGGGAGGAGAGCCTGAAATTTGAGTAAGGCATAAGGGTCATTTTTATCGGGACAGAGGGCAGTTTTGAAAAATCGGTCAGTTCCCCTGTTTCTTCGAGAATCCCTTTTATATGGAACGCACCGGTCACAACGACGATTTTTTCCGGATGATGCCCCGCGGCGATAACTTCGGCTATCTTTCTCCGCATATACGCTTCCCGGAGATTGTTATAGTCCTGCTCCTTTTGGCTGTCTGTTTTTTCCGCCAGGGAACGGAGCTCCGAGGAGAACGCGGCCATCGCCGAAAAGAAACCTTCCAGGCCTCTTATTTGTTCAAAAGACCTTTCCCAGTACGATTCATAATTCTGCTCCCCCGCCAAACGGGCAAGCTCTTCGTATACGGAGTGGCGCTCCCCGCCTGCTTCGCCCTCCTCCCGCTCCTCGGTTTCTTCCCGCCTGTGGACCACAAACGAATATTTCGCAGGCAAATCAATGAATTCCGAATGGCACCCCTTGCTGGCCGCCCATTTTAACGCCCTGTATTCCGGCGAGTAGCCAGCGAGCGGATAAAGAATCGTATCAATGGGAAGCTCTTCGGTGTAAGCCAAAGCGGCGATTGGCGGTTTTGTCCTTTGCCTTACAATATCCGGAATCAGCCCTGACATATCGGCCGGACCTTCGACAAGGACCGCTGTCGGCATAATCGCATCCAAAAAAGCTTCAATATGCCAGGCGGACGCTGGCGACAGATGGCGCACCCCGAATACATGCGGCTTCATGCCTGGTTCATCTCGCTGCAGGCAAGATACAGCTTCCTCCATCCCGATCCCCTTTTCTTCATGACATTTTCAAGATATTCCTTCCACACAAGCCGGTCCTTCTCCTCATCCTTTACAATGGTTCCCTGCAATCCCGCCGCAACATCTTCCTCGGTAATCCTTCCCGACCCGAAACTGCCCGACAAGGCCATGCTGTTTGTTAAAAGAGAAATAGCTTCAGCTGTCGAAATGACGCCGCTCGGGGCTTTAAGCTTTTCCTTCCGGTCGAATGTCATCCCTGCCCTTAGTTCCCGGAATATGGTGACCACTTTTTCCACAAGTTCCTCGCCCGGCAATTCGGATTGAAGCTGGAACTGTGATGAAAGCTCGCCAACCCGTTTCCTTACGATATCCATTTCCGTTTCAATATCGCCCGGAGCGGGAAGCACCAGAATGTTGAACCGCCGCTTCAGGGCCGAGGACATTTCATTTACGCCCCTGTCCCTTGTATTTGCTGTCCCAATAATGGAAAATCCCCTGACCGCTGAAACCTCCTCCCCAAGCTCGGGGATTGTCATGCTTTTTTCCGAAAGGATTGAAATCAATGCGTCCTGCACTTCCGATGGGCAGCGGGAAATTTCTTCAAAACGGGCGATCGTCCCCGTTTCCATCGCCCGGTAGACTGGGCTTTTCACAAGCGCGTCGCGGGAAGGGCCATTGGCGAGGAGCATGGCATAATTCCAGCTGTACCGGATTTGTTCCTCCGTCGTCCCGGCCGTGCCCTGAATGATTTTCCCAGAATCACCGTGTATCGCGGCCGCGAGAAGCTCTGATAAAGTCGATTTCGCGGTTCCCGGCTCGCCGATTAAAAGAAGCGCCCTGTCCGTCACAAGCGTCGCGATTGCCATTTCAATCAGCCGTTTGTTCCCTATGTATTTTGGGAGGATTTCTTTTTTCCCGGCCATTCCCCCAGCGATGAAGGTGAATACTGCTCGTGGGGACATGGCCCAGCCGGCCGGGACCGCCCCTGTATCTTCCTTTCTAATAATCTCTAATTCTTCCGCGTATAATTTTTCCGCCGGCAGGCGCAGCAACTCGGCCATTTATAATTCCTCCCTGTTCCGCATTTCCTTTGCAATTTCAGAAAGCCTTTCCTTTAAAAGCTCGTGTTCGATTTTAGATTCCGCGATCCTTTCCAATTCAGTTGAATAGGATGCAGGCAAACAGGCGAACAAGCCAAGATTGTCTCGTATTCCCCGGAAATGGAACTGAACCGATTTCATATTTTGGTCTGTCTTTTTCAACGTATCGACAAGAACTTCGAAGGTGTTTTCATACCCTGCCTGGATGAGTGACACCATCGCCATCATCCCCCGCTTGCTTGAAAAATAGGGATTGAGGGCAAGCTTATCCAGCACGTACTTAAGATGTTCCTTGCCATGGATTTTCCGGGCAAATCGGAAAACGAGGTTTTCCTCGTCAAGGTCGATAAATAGCGGAAGCCATCTATCAATCCACGCAATTTTTTCATCTTCACTATCCTCCGTATTCCTATAGGCTTGCCACCTGTATTCCTGGTCAAATTCCTGAAGGGTAGGCTCGAATGAAATAAGCTTATCGATGGTTTCGAGAATGGCCCCGCCAGCGGGATCTTTCCGCGATTTCTTAACAAATTTCGCGTACCTGGAATACACATCATCCGGAGTCCTGATCGATAAGGACGCAAGGAAGGATAAATCAGCGAAATGTTCCTTTTTCGGAAGATGGCAGAGAAACTCAATAAACTCCCTTATTTCATACACCTGCTTTTGGAGCAGGATTCTTGCCGCGTCCTTTGATAGTTCCGTAGAAACACGTGGTTCAGCGGCAACTTTTTTCAAGAACTCGATAACGCCTTTACTCTTGCCACCATCCAGGCTCCAGATTGCGGATGACAGCAAATCCGCCATTTCCCGCTTACTTCCATCAAGATAAGCCTTGAGTGTTTTTTCAGCAAAACCAAGCAAGGCATCTGCTATTCCGGGGGAAGGATTTGCTCTGGCAATCTGAAGAATCATCTCCTGGTCTTTAGACTCAACAGCTTCACTGAGGCGTTTAAGAGCCGCGGCAGTACCCCTCGCTGCCAATGCCGAATAAGCCGCCCGCCTTGTTTCCGCCCTCTTCGCTGTGGTTTGTTCAAGAATTGCCTCCTCGGCCTCATCATAGTTGGCCAGTAACTCAAGCGCCGCTTCCTTAATTTGCGGAGAACCGTTTTCGAGGCATTCAAGATAAAACGGCAGTCCTTCGTTTCCCAAAATGCCATGGATGGCCTTCAGTTTTTTCCCGTCACCAGCTTTCCCTTTCATTGAAAATGATTCTTCAATAAACGGGAGGGCCTCTTTTCCAAAACGGGGCAGAACGTTTTCGGCTATGAAAATACCAATCTCCGGATAGGAATCCTCAAGGCCGTTAATAAACGGCAAAACGAGGCGCAAATCACGGAATTTTCCCGACTTAACCGCCTCCTGTATGATTTCCGTCCGTCCATACCCTTTTGTTTCAAGCGCATGCATCAAGGGTTGCAATTCAAGCCAGGACAGATCGGTCGGCAGCTCAATGCCGCCTTCGCCTTGGGCCAGTTCGCCTTCTTTTCCTGTTGTTCCCATCGTATATAATACCGATGCCAGCAATCCAGATAACTCCAGCAAATTTTCCGCGGAGTTCGATTCATCCGTAACGAGTGTTTCAGCCAGTTCTGAAAGGCGTTTAAATACCGGCGCCCTCTCGCCAAGTTTTTTCAAAATAGGAATGATCGCTTTCACCTTTGCATCGCCAATCGCCAGGCTGCTCCCTGCTATAGCGAGCCTCCTTGTTTCTTCCTGCAATTCATATAATGCCTGTATGCTCATAGCCTTACCCCCTATCCAACCAGCCGGATATGCCGGTCTTCTGTAATGACTGCCAACGGCTGAGCCCCTAGCCTCCCGGTTAGAAGGTCTGAATAAAACCGGACAAGCATCGCCCCGTTTCGGGTGTATTTCTCAGGGAGAAGTTTTAGCAGGTCCAGTGAATTGTTGGGTCCTTCATCCGGACCTTCCACCAAGGATAGCCGCTGCCCTTGCCGATCCTCAAGCAGCCAGTCCCCATCAGCCAGGCCGACTCTTTCATAGGCTACAAAAGCAACCGGATGCTTATCAGCCAATGGCTGCTTCAGGAGATTTTTCACCTCTTTTATTACATCCGCCACGTTTTCCCTGGCAAATCCCTTTACCATCGCCAAATCCGGTTTGCCTTGGAAGCTGTACTCATTCCAGCGAACCCTGCGGATTCCCTCTCCAGGGTAAATGAACAACTCGTTTGTACAGAGCATTTCCATGATGGAATCTTCTTCCTTGACATGCTTCAATGCTTTAAACGGCCTGTAGTTTTTTGTGCAGAAAAGTCCACCGCCGGCAAGGTCGATCCAAATTCCCTCATCGATAAACTCTTTCCGCGCATCGTGGCGGATGGAGGAAAAAGACAACTGGGCAAGCCTTGCATCTTGGCGGACAAGCCCGAGTTCTTTCAGCTCGGCAAGCTGCCATGTATGCCCGAGCCATTCCTCAATCGAAGAGGCAGTGTCTGGCGTAAGGTTTTCATCCTCAAGGCGGCGTTCAAGATGGACGCTTCCTTTTTTGCAAAGTGAGTGCAGCAGGATCAGTTTTTCATAAGCCATCTGATAAAGCCGTTCTTCGGAAAGTTTCTTCCCCCACAGCAAGGAAAAATCCCTCAGTTCATTCTGAGCCTCTTTTAAATAATGGTTGCCAAGCTGTTTCGCTGTATCTTCAAGCTGGCTTAGTTTTTTCGGGCTGATGGAAGCGATGCCGGCCGCCAAAAGCTGTCCGATTTGCTTTTCCAATAGGCGAAGCCCTTCAAGCTGAGCCTTCAACTTCTTTTCAAGCGCGGCTTTGTTGGTCTTTCTTGGGGTTTTTGTTTGTTTCTTTTTCTTTTCTTCACGTTCCGCGGCCTTTTCTCGTTTTGCCGCTATATCCCCGGGTATCGGGGCCTCTGTAAAAGTCGAGCCATTTATGTATGCGTACAATAAGCCAAGGGAGTGCTTGCAAGGAAACTGGCGGCTCGGGCAGCTGCACCGGAAAACCGGCTGGCCGCCACTGAAATCCGCGGAGGTTATGTAAGGATTTTTCCCGCTGCCCTTGCATTCCCCAAATAGAAGGGTTCCATCGGGGCTCCTATGCATGTTTTGGAACTGATTTTTCCTGACGAGCCCCCAGCCGTTCTTAATCGCGGCGGCATTCGGGGCCAGGGAGTCCACATACGCTTCAGTCAACGCTTGCATACATCCACCTCTTTATGAATATTCAAAAAATATTTTAACAATATTTTACCACTTTAACCTTCCTCGGGGAGGATGGTAAATAGAAAAGATAGGCGGAAATATTTTCCGACGTGTTTCGCGGTTGGCTTCACGGCAGCTCCCAATGGTAAAATAAATAGGTACATATTTCCGGGATTAGGAATTTTTAAGAGGGCCCCGCTTTGCCGAATCGGCAAATGCATGGCGCCTTTTAAAGGGGGATTTTTTTATGGGGAAAATAAAGGTTGGCATTATTGGCACTGGAGGCATTGGCGAGCGCGTAATGAACGCATTCCTCTCGCATCCTGAGGCAGACGTTCTGGAAGTGTTCGACGGCAATGCGAAGCGGCTTGCGGAAGTCTCCGCAAAATATGGGATAGCTGCTGCGGCTGACTACAGGGCTCTTTTTGACAACCCTGATATCAACTTGATTTATATCGCCGTACCGCCAAAGTTCCATCATCAGTATGTAATGGAGGCGCTTCATTCCGGCAAAAATGTCCTGTGCGAAAAGCCTTTGGCGAGCACGGTGGCTGAAGCGGACGAAATGCTTGAAGCGGCCGAGTCCACTGGTTTGATGCACGCGGTCAATTTTCCGACGATCTTCGGCGGCGGGTTTTTGGAGCTGGAGAGGCTGGCTCGCAATGGGTTCCTTGGCAATTTGCGCCGGGTTGAACTTCATTGCCATTTTGAAGAGTGGCCGCGCAAATGGCAGCAAAACAGCTGGATTTCTTCAAGGGATCAAGGCGGCTTCGTCCGGGAAGTATTCCCGCATTATATCCAAATCATTTTGCATTTGTTCGGAAAAATAAGCGATGTCCGTTCTTCCCTTGAGCTGCCGGATGATCCTGAATGGTGCGAAACAGGCATTATCGCAAGCGGACGCCTTTCAAACGGTGTACCTGTCCTATTCAACGGGCTGTCTGGACTCGGCATGAAGGAAGAGCTCCGTTTTAATTTGTATGGAGATGAGGGCACTCTTTCCCTTCGCAACTGGTCGGAGTTGTGGGCCGCGAGGAAAAATGAACCACTTCAGCGGATTGAAGTGGAGGGTTCAAACAGTTATCATGCATTCATCGATGAACTGGTAAAAGCATTTGAAGGACAACCGGCCCGGATTATTTCCTTCCAACGCGGACGTGATGTGCAAGAGATCCTCGATAAGCTTTTGAAAGAGTGAATTAGGGTGAGGCAGGGGACATATCCTCTGCTTCTTTTTATTGGGGAGCGTGATTGAAACGGAGGACCCTAAATCCCGCTTCATTTTTTGGCTACATGAGTGAAACGGGGACGGTGCCTCCGCTTTAGATATTTGCGGAAATGGATCCGTCCCCAGTTTTCATGTATCTTATTTAACCCTCTTAATGTTGGCCATGATAAATCCGCTTTCCGGGCGTGTTGGCATCCGGACTAGGCTGTAGCTTAAATCCTGGTCCTCCGGTACATCGTAGGTGATGCCGTTTACTAGTAAATCTTGGCAAACTTTCATGACCTCCACAGTAACGCCTTCGCCCGGGCATCGATGGCCTTTTGCCGGATCCCCGCCTCCTTGGGGTATGAACTTGAATAAGTTTCCGTCCCAATCCCGGAACCGTTCAGGATGGAATTGATCAGGGAACTCCCACAGCCTGTAATCGTGGTTCGTTCCGTACATATCCAGCAAGACAAGCTGACCTTCTTCAAAATTGTAGTTTTGCCATGTAAATGTGTTTTTTACCCTCGCGCCCACAAACGGCCCAAACGGGTAAAACCGCCTTACTTCCTCGGCAAACCATTCCCGGTATTCGCCGCCTTCCGTACGGAGCTTTTCCTTGCATTCCGGATGTTCATGCAGGGCCAGGGCGCTGAACGAGATGAAAGTCGCAATCGCAACAATCGGCCTTAGCACATTGATCAGTTCCACCGCGGCCATTTTCGCGTCAAGCGGTTCCCCGTCCGGTTCCCGATACACAGCCCATGAATGAAGCGCCGAGCCTTCCCTCGCCGCGAGTTCCCCTGCCCTGACCTTCTCGATAACTTCGGTGATCCATTCCTCGGCACGAGCCCGGGCCCTTCTGCCCTTCCAGTGGCGCGGCCCCACTGCTCCGAAAGCATCGATCATCGCTGTGAAATCCTCCGCGTTTTTTTTTGCTTCATCGTCCTTTAAAGGAACGCCCGCCCACTCGCAGGCGATTTTACAAAGGATTTTTGCTGCCTCTTCGAAAAGGACCACCTTGTCCATCGTTTCCCATCTAGTAGCGGCTTCGCGGAAATACGTTTCGGCCTGTTTGCGGACCTCGTCAACTCCGTCTGGTGACAGGAGCGCCATGAACAGCATTTTCCTACCTTGGTGCACCGCGCCGTCCTTTGTCTGGACCGCATTTACACCAAATAGCGTCTTTTGAACCCTTTTGGGAGCCGCGCCTTTTCTTTGAAACTTTTCATTATCATAAAAAATCCTCGCTGCTTCCTCCCCGGTCATGCACACGACCTTCTGGCCAAGCAGCCGAGCTTCGAATAGGTCCGCGCCATATTTCTTGCAGCGGTTCCCGATAAATTCATAGCCCTCCTGCATCAGTGCCAAACTGTTGTCGAGGCTGTGGTCTTTCGGAACTTCACTGTTCAAATCGATCTTCTCCTTTTTGGGAAAATAAGTTCATTCTACTGCATACATATTTGCCTATCCGGAACCTTGTTAAACTCTCTCACTGGTTAGAGGCGCGTTAAATCGCCATTATTAGCTGATTTCCGGCCCCGTGGGGAGGGCCTAATTGTGTCGAAAATTTGTCAAACCCGGATATCTTGCCTGAAAACCCGGATAAGTGTCTTGTAAACCCGGATATCCCTCCTGAAAACCCGGATATCCCTTCTGAAAACCCGGATATCTTGCCTCTCCTTAATAAACTGGGGCTAAATGATACCGCCGACCACGGAAATAGGGCCAATTTTTAATGATAAACGCCATTTAAACAGGGTATCATCCTGAGATCGAGGGGTTAAGGCCCCGGATAAGCAAAAAAAGACAGGGGATTACCCCTGCCTTTTAAATATTTCATACTAATGAAACGCTGTATCCGTCGCCTGCATCCAATTTCAGTAATAATAAAGCACCGGGGCAGGCCCCAGCCCCACTCATTCCCAAAATGAAGCTCTGAATCCGGCCCCCGCTTCACTCTTCGGGGAAACCATTCGAGCCGAGGTAGCGTTCCATCAGGA
Organism: Neobacillus piezotolerans; assembly: GCF_003362805.1. Classification (GTDB taxonomy): domain Bacteria; phylum Bacillota; class Bacilli; order Bacillales; family Cytobacillaceae; genus Bacillus_D; species Bacillus_D piezotolerans. The sequence goes on along the minus strand of NZ_QNQT01000001.1, from coordinate 371,991 downwards.
TTTTCCGGTGGTGGAGTTCGTGGCCGGCGATGCTGGCGGCGATTGCTCGGACTGATACGAGATGGCCATTGGCATTTCCGGTCCTTGTCCAGGCTTCTTCGCTGAGTGACCTTACCAGATGTACGGTTGCCGAACGGACCGCAAGGAAATTGGTCAGCAAATACTCAAGCGATTCCCGGTCGAAACCCGCTTCGCGGACATAGTCGTTCTCTTCAAAACCCGGGAGTGGCACCGCGTCCCCTCGCGCAATCGTCAACAACCGGTACGCCATGATCCGCTCACAGTCCGCCATATGGCCCAGCACTTCCTTAATGCTCCATTTTGACTCTCCATACCTGAAAGAAGCCTGCGCATCCGACAATCCTTTCAGGAGGATGGCGGTTTCATCCGCCTGCCTTTCCAAAATTGAAACAATGTCCCCTTCAGGAACCAACGCAATATACGGTTCAAAGCAAGATGCATATTCACCTTGTTCAGGCCTTTTATACATGAAAACCACTCCCCTCAGTTTCTTGTTTTTACAATATCACGGACCAATATAACTTTACCAAAAATAAGAGACGCTGAAACTCAAACCCTTGTTAGCCTATCCTTTTAAAAAACAGTCCGAAATGAAGGGGATATTGATTATTTAGAGCGTCCGTTCGACTTCTTTCAAAACATCCTTGAGGCTCTTCTCAGCCATCGATCCAAGCCGAAGCCGGTAATTTTGAAATGGCAGGTGGTTCGTGACCGGGTTCGGCACGATAACGCAGACCATGCCAGCCGCAATCGCAGCGGCGGAACCATTCAAAGAGTCTTCGAAAGCGACAGTCTCCTCCGGGGAAATCCCCAGGCTTTCAAGCGCAAGAATGTAAAGCGCCGGGTCGGGTTTTACCTTTTCAACATCCTCCTTTGCCTTAATGGTTTCAAAAAAATCAAAAATGCCAAACTTCCTTAAATACGATTCGACCCATTCCCTCCGTGAGCTGGATGCGAGGCCGATTTTCAGTCCAAGAGCTTTAGCTTCCTCCAAATACTCACGGACCCCTTCCCGGAGCGTCAGGCCGCCTGCTTTTTGCATGTAAAGTTCATTCGTCTTTAAATGGAGGCCAGCTTCATCGGCTGTTTTGCCTGTTATTTTTTCAAAATAAGAATTCAATGCTTCGTCAGTCGTCCCAATGACCTTGGAAAATTCCTCTAATGAGAGTTCACATCTGAATTCCCCCATGACTTCCTTATATGCCTCATACCATAGCGACTCCGTATCGACAATCAGGCCGTCAAAGTCAAAAATAATTCCCTTGATCACGCTGCTCCCTCCAATCAACTTTCAAAAAATGGAACTCTACTAAATTACTGGCAAGTCTACTATACTATAGATACAAACCTGGTATGAAGAAGGTGTCCTTTTGAGAAAAGTTATGATTATCGAGGATGAACCGAAATTAAGGCAGCTCATTGCAGCCCATTTGGAAAAATGGGGTTTTTCACCACGTGCCGCATTATCGTTTGATGCCATTGATGAGGAAGCCGCCAGCCTGGAGCCGGACATCATTTTGCTTGATATCAATCTGCCCAGCTATGACGGGTTTTACTGGTGCAAAAAAATCCGCGAGGTGACATCCGCTCCCATCGTGTTCATTTCGTCGAGGTCGGAAAACATGGATATCGTCATGGCCATGAATGTCGGCGGGGATGACTATATCCAGAAGCCTTTTTCGCTCGACGTGCTGGTCGCGAAGCTGAACGCCATCTTGCGGCGAACGGCGGCGCCCCATCAGCGGGAAAAGGCTTTGCTTGAATACAACGGCCTTCTCTTGAATCTTGAAAAGGCCTCCGCCCAGTTTGCGGCCAAGGAAGCGATTTTAACAAAAAATGAATTTTATATATTGGCGATGCTAATGAAGCGGCCGGGAAAAATAGTGGGCAGGGATGAAATCATGCGCGCATTGTGGCAGGACGAGAGCTTTATAGATGACAATACCCTGACCGTCAATATGAACCGTCTCAGAAGGAAGCTGGAAAGCCTTGGCCTCGCCGGCGCCATCCAAACAAGAAAAGGGCAAGGGTATATTTTACAATGAAACCAGGTGAATACATTTCTGGCCAAAAGGCGCTCATCGCCTGTTTCCTGCTTATCATCGGCTTTATGAATTCGGTCGCCCTTGCAGATCCCTCGCTGTCCATCCATCCGGCGAGCCTTTTGTATATCGATTTTGTTTCCGTACTGATTATCGCGGGTTATTTATTCTACGATTTCCGCAGGAAGAATGCATTTTTAAGAGAATTGGAAAGCTATGACCCTGGTGGTCATTCCAGCGGGCAAGGTATTAAACATACATACGAAGAAAAATGGTATCTCGCCATACTCACAAGGCACTACCGTTCGTATCTTGAAGACCTAAGAATGGCGAATGAGGAGAAAAAGGAATGGATGGAATACATGACTTCATGGTTTCATGAAATCAAAACGCCAATCGCCGTGAGCAGGATGCTCCATGAGGCTGGCGAAGGGAGTGGGAGCCTGGAGGAAGAAATGGACAGGATTGAACATTTCGTCGAGCAGGCCCTTTATTTTTCCAGGCTGAATGACTTCAATAATGACTACCTAATCCAGGAAACGGAAATTGGGAAGATCGTTAAGGATGCCCTCAAGGTCCATTCCAAGGCTTTTTTTGCAAAAAAAATCCATTTGGAAGTCCGCTTCGAATACATTGAAGCGCTCACAGACAAAAAAGCCCTTCTCTACCTTTTCAACCAGCTGCTCGGAAACGCGCTAAAATATACCCCGGCAGGTGGGGAACTTGTCGTTTCTGTCCTTTCTAAGGAAAGATTGATTACGATCCGCGACAATGGAATCGGCATTTCGCCCGAGGATCTTCCAAGGATTTTCGAGAAGGGCTTTACCGGTAAAAATGGGCGCGAGCTTTTTTCATCGACAGGCATGGGGCTTTTTCTCGCAAAAAAAATCGCCGATAAACTAGGCCATGAGGTGAGGATCCATTCCGAAAGGGGCGTATTCACTGAGGCGCGCATCCATTTCCCAATACCTGGCGGCGCCACCTACCTTGGACTGGAAGCCGAAAACCATGAAAAATGACCACACAAAAAAGGGATGGAGGAACCATCCCTTTTCTCATGGCTAGTCATTTACAAGTGTATAGAAGCGGACAGATGTGTAAGAGAAGTAGCCCAAATATAGACCGATATACAGGCCTAGGACGACCATGAACGGGCCAGCCATCGAGATGCCTGCAAACCCTGCGAGCGCCGAAATAAGGATAGAACTGTGCGATAGGGCAAGCACGATTGGAATGGAGAAAACGAATAATGTTTGTACCCTTATTGATTTCTTCATATCCCGCGCGCCGAAGCCAATCTTTTTGAGAATTTGATACCTCGGCCTGTCGGCAGCCGCTTCCGACAATTGCCTGTAAAAGAGGACGCTGCCGGTTGCCATCAGGAAGACAAGCCCTAGAAAGCCGCTGATAAAAATAAGGATTCCGTATGTTTCCATTCCCTGGGCATATTCCTTATAAAAACTTGACCAAATTACCTCGTTCCGGTCCTCCGCATGGTTCCAAAGGATTTCTTCGATTTTTTCACTTAGTTCATTTGTTGCCTTTTCCTTCCCAAGCTTGTAAATCTGCAGCTGTGTTGTCGGCGCCCCAGATTCCACCACCTTTTCATAAACGGCATCCTTGACGACGAGCGGGAATGCGAAGATAACTTGATTCAGGAGCGAATAATTTTGATATGAAGCAACTGTCACGTTTTCTCCACCCGGTAAACGGATGCCTTTTCCGGTATAAGGGTCGTGGGTCCTGTTCAGATTGCCATCATAAAAGGCGACTGCTTCATTATCGGCAAACTGAATATCCACTTCCTTCCCCATTTTCCTTGCGAGCTGCCTGAAAGAAGATTCCGGAATAAGCAGGACCGGATAATCGGGAGGAAACCTTCCGGAAAAGTCCGGACCCGCTTCCATTTTCACTGGCTCGAGTTTTTGGCTGTAACGCACATCATCCCTTGCCTCGAATAGCCGATTAATTTCCATTTCAGCCTCCCCATTTTGCACTGTATATATAAAGCTATGCGGAAAATTGTCTTTTGAAATTTCATTCACATTGGCGTACAGGCTCCACGTCACCCCCATAAGGAAAAGCGTGAATGTGGATAAGAGCGCCAATATTGACAGGACAACGATATTCCCTTTTATCCTGTACAGCAGATTCGAGGTGCTGATGATGTTAGCCCCTTTATAGAAGAATGCCCTCTTTTTTGATAGAGCCGAAAGTAAATAGACGATGAACGTCCGGATGAACAGGAACGTTCCAATAATGATGCTCACAAGCGATCCAAGGATTTTAAGCCATGCATGGCTCGCCCAGATGCCAGATGAAACGGGCTGGAGGATGACCCAATATCCTGTACCAATGAATAGCAGCGACAACACAGCCACGGCGATTGAGGCATGCGGCTTTTTCTCCGATTGTTTCCCTGCCTGGAAAAGTTCACGGAGCGTGGTTCCCCGGATGACCCGGGCATTATAAATTGATGCGGCAGAGAGGATGACAAAGAACACTACTATCGTTTGGGCCGCCGGGGCCGCGGACAATGAGAAGCCCGCAACGATCGGAATCCCCATCAACTTTACTAGGATCATCGCAAACAATTTGGAAAGAACCGCGCCAAGGCCAAGTCCAGCCAGTAGGGCCGTGGCGCCGACAAGCAGATTTTCAAAAAAAAGCATTTGGCCAATCTTTTTTTTCGACATGCCAAAAAGAGAATATAAGGCAATTTCTTTTTTCCGCTTTTTCATAAAAAAGCTATTGGAATAAAAGATGAACATCGCAGAGAAAACCATTAGGAAGGCAGAAGCTGCCATGAAAGCCGGCCCTATTTTGCCAAGGGTCGCGGCAGAATCAATGATTTTTCGGTTGTATTGCAGGGAAACAAAGGTAAAGTAAATCACGATGCTGAAGGCCATCGGATAAAAATAAACCAAATATGCCCTGTAATTTTTACTGATGTTTCTTTTTATCAATTCAAATAGACTCAATCTGTCCACCCCCCAAGGCAGCCAGCACATGGACAACCTGCTGGAAAAACTGCTTCCTTGATTGGCTTCCCTTCCTTAGTTCAGTAAAGAACCCGCCGTCTTTTATAAAAACGACTCGGCTGCAAAAGCTTGCCGCGAAAGGGTCATGGGTTACCATCAATATTGTCGAGCCCTCGTTCCTATTGATTTCCTCAAGTGTCTTCAAGAGGATATAGGCCGATTTTGAATCGAGCGCTCCGGTCGGCTCATCCGCGAAGACGATGCTCGGATTTGCAACAAGCGCCCTCGCCGCGGACGCCCGTTGCTGCTGCCCGCCGGAAACCTCATAAGGATATTTGCCGAGGAGTTCTTCTATCCCGAATACTTTTGCGAATTCCGCTGCCCGCCTCGCAATTTCAACGGGCGGCATGCCGGCCAAAGCGAGCGGCAGGGCGATATTTTCTTCAATTGTCAGTGTGTCGAGGAGATTGTAATCCTGGAAAATGAAGCCGAGCTTTTCCCGCCTGAACCTGCTGACTTCCTCTTCCTTCAAGCTTTGAACATTCGTGCCGTTTATTCTTACAACGCCTGAAGTCGGCACGTCAATCGTCGACAATATGTTCAGCAAGGTTGTTTTTCCCGCTCCCGAAGGCCCCATAATCGCGGTGAATTCCCCTTTTTCAATTCTCACATCAATGTTATGTAGCGCGGAAAAGACATTGCCCCTGCCGCCATACGACTTATTGATCCCTACAGCTTCCAAAACCAATTCCATTTTCATCCCTCGTTTATCTTTTTGTTACTTTTACTGTAATAAAATCCTTTTCTGGCATCCATCGGATTCCCTTACAATTTGAACTTGCATGCTTACAATTTTGTAAGAAACAGATAGGGGGAAAATTTTTTTTGCAGTATGTTTACAAATTTTCGCCACGCCTTTTTTACTTTTTTCACAGATTATTTACATTTCACTGGCAGTGACGCCGTCTTGGCGAAAATAGATTACAGAACGGAAAAGCCAGTTATATCAATGCGTTTATGGTTAGGAAACTACCATTTTTCTAAATACAAGTAATAGAAATGTTAATTTTCAGAATTTTCAACCGCGCTTGTAATAGACTTGTAATCTAGCTGTGATGACGCTGTTAAATAGAATAGAGTATAGTAGGTTTAGCAAATCACACCAGGGGGTAAACTTAGATGTTGAAGAAATTTATGGCGGTACTGTTTATGACAACTATGATGATGACACTTCTTCCGTCCATGAGTGAAGCTGCAACTTACCACAACAGTGCAATTTCTGTCGCTAAAGCCAATATGGGAAAACGTTATACTTGGGGCGGGATCAACCCAAGAACTGGTTTTGACTGCTCAGGCCTTGTGAAATATTCGTTTGGCAAAGCGGGAAAGGCACTCCCAAGGACAGCCGGGGAAATGTGGGGAAAAGGTACTCGCGTATACAGCCTTAAGCCTGGGGATCTTGTTTTTTATAAAACCTACAAGTCTTCAAGACCGACCCATGTCGGCATTTATATTGGAAACGGAAAGTTCATCCATGCCGCTTCATCTAAAGGCGTATCCGTTTCATACTTAAGCAATTCTTACTGGAAGCCGCGTTATGTTGGTGCGAAGCGCATCTAATTATACTATAAAAGAGAGCCGGACAGGCTCTCTTTTTTGCATGCATGCATGCATGAAAAATTAATTTTCATATTTCAATTTCCTCAGCCCCAAATAGAAGAATAGAAGGCAAAAACCAATCAGCATCGCTGTTGCCGTCAAGATTGTCTTTGTGTGCAGGCTACCGCTGACAATTTCCCGTATTCCCTCCATCATCCAACTTTGAGGCACAAATTTTGCAATCAGCTTCATAAAATCGGGCACGACATCAAGCGGCCAGTAAACGCCTCCGAGCATGCTTGTGCTGACAATGATGACCGCGCTCAATGCGCCCGCCTGCTGCTTTGTTTTTACCAGTCCGGCAATCATTAGACCGAGGCCGACCACCGTCAGGATGACAATCGACGCAAATGGGATAAAATAGAGCGGGCTGCCCCACTGGCCATTGAACAGCACTTTAATCGAGATTGCAAGTATCCCAAGCTGAAGCCAGCCAAGCAAAAAGTAGGACAGGATATAGCCACATATGATTTGAGTTCTGCTGACCGGAGAGGCCATCAGCCTTGCCCACGTTCCGCCAGCCCTTTCTTCAAGGATTGTGGCTGCTGCTCCCGAGATTCCGAACATCATGAACATGATTGTAAATCCGATGGAACTTAGCGAAACGGCCTCTCCCTTGTTTCCTTCCCTTTGAATGATTTCCTTGTCAACGCGGATTCCTTGCTTTCCCGATACTTCCCGTATAAGTGCGGCAAATCCATCAAGCTCGGGAGCCGCGGCAATTTCATAGCTTGAGGCGATCGTCCGGGCAGCTCCTTCGATATGAGGATACAATGCCAAGTACTCCTGCGTCTCCCGTTGGATCGCAATGGTGAACAGCGGTTCCTGCTTTTCGATCCGCTCCGCCATTCCCTCCCCAATCAAGACTGCGGCGATGGCCTTTTGGCCATTGACAGCTTCCCTTGCCTTTTTTGCCGATACTTTTTCCCATTTATATTGTTTATTCCCTGTCAGCAGTTTTGCAGCCTCTGTTGACAGTGCATCGCTTCCGGCGGAATAGAGCACTACCGGCTTGTTTTTTTCAGAACTGCCGGCCATCCCTCCAAAAATAAGGCTGAATATGAGTGGCATGGCAACCATCAGCACCCATACTGAGGGCGTGCGCGCCATAGACTTCATGTGAAGCAGGGCAATCGCACCTATTTTACGCATAGTTCACCCTCCTTTCCGATGCAAGCCTAAGCCAGCCGATACCCAAAAATAGTACCCCAAGCCCCAAAAGCCCCGCTGCGCCGGGAAGGATATCCTTTAATCCGCCGCCTGCCATCAGCTCAAGGAAAGATTGCAAGGCGAGCGCGTTCGGGAAAATTTTGACGATTGTGTTCACCCAATCCGGCATCATATAAAGCGGCACCATGCTTCCACCGACCGCAGCCATGATTTGGGTTCCAAGCATGCCTGCGACGTTAAAAGCCTTTTGCGATTTCAAAAGGGCGCCAGCCATGACGCCAAGCCCGCAGGCACTGAATACAAAGCTGATTCCTATAATGAACACACCGGTGATAGATGGGCCCCAATCAACAGAAAAAATGAAACGGGTCCCAAGAATGATAACAAGCAGCTGCAGCGTGGATAAAACCAGCAGGCCAATGACTTTTCCCGCTAAGTACTCATAATGAGTCAATTTTGAAACTAGCAGCCGCTTATATACCTCCTGCTCCTTTTCTTCAATCATCGCGGTGACTCCTATAGTCACTGTCATAAGGAGAAACATCACACCCATACCGGCCGCGTAATACTGAAAAGAATTGACCGGCAGTGCACCTGCATTCGGCGCCTCCTCCTTCACAAGCGCGAACGGTGCTTCCCCCGCCGAAAAGCTGCCGGGGCCAAGGTTTGCCTGCCCCTCATTCCCGGCTTTTGCCGCGGCCTGGATGGCAAGCTTTATACCGGCTGTGCGGACAGTCGCTTCCCTTGCAAACTGTTGGATGACGTTTTCCGTAATTATAGCCTGAATGCCCGCCGATGGAATTGAAATCAGTTTGACCTCCGCTTCCTCTCCGGAAATAACCGCATCTGAAAAGCCCTTTCCAATGATCAGGCCAACTTCGGCTTTTTGGGCCTTCAAGCTTTCATATAATTCAGCTTCATCCATTTTTTTAACTTTCACGAGGCCGGGAAGTCCCTTCACAAAAACGTCCTCCTCAAGGACCCTGCCCATTTCCCCCTCGTCCAGATTGGCGACGGCGAGTGTAAATTTGTCAATCTTCACTTCGCCGTCCCCCATCAGCTTGCCAAATGCCGCTCCTAGTATGCCGATCAGGAGCAACGGCATTAGGATGAGAGTCAGCAAGGCTTTTCGGTCCTTTGCGATAAGGACTGTGTCTTTTAAAGCAAGCCACCAGAAATTCATTTTTTCTTCCCCCTTAGTCGCGCAGGCTTCTTCCTGTCAAATGCAAAAAGACGCTTTCCAAATTAGGTTCAACGATTTCCACTCCGGCGATTTGCGCTCCGTTTTCCGTAATCCTTTGGACCAGGGTGCTCAAAACGGCTTGAGGCTCTTTATGAAATACGGTCAGTTGGTCTCCGGAAACCTTGCAGTCACCCGCTTGAACAATCCCAATCAGAATTTCCGGATTAATCTCTCCTCCCTGGATTGAAAAGACCATTTTTGACCTGTCGCCAATCTTCTCACGAAGTTCAGGTATGGTTCCAGAAGCAATCAGCTTTCCATGATCCATAATTCCGATTCGCTCGCAAAGGAACTCAACTTCTTCCATGTAATGGCTTGTGTAAATCACGGTCATTCCCTCACTGTTCAATCTCTTGACAGTATCAAGGATATGTGCCCGCGACTGCGGGTCGATTCCTACGGTCGGCTCATCCATAATCAATAACTCCGGCCTGTGCAGGATGGCGGCTCCAATATTCACCCTACGTTTCATCCCGCCGGAAAATGTCTCAACTTTATCTTTAGCCCGATCAGCGAGCCCAATCAGCTCCAGCGTTTCAGCAACCCGCTGATTGAGGAGGCTGCCGGAAAGCCCGTACATCCTTCCCCAAAAATATAGATTGTCTTTCGCGCTCATCGTTTGATACAGCGCGATTTCCTGTGGGACAATACCTATCAGGGCCTGTGCTTTTTTCGGATCGGCTTTCAAATCAATGCCAGATAGCATGATTGAACCCTCCGAAGGCGGAAAAAGGCCCGTCAGCATGTTGATGGTCGTTGATTTCCCTGCCCCATTCGGACCAAGCAATCCGAATGCTTCCCCTTTTCTCACTGTAAAGGATACTCCACGGACGGCTTCAAATTGCTTAAAAGACTTCCTTATTCCTGAAACCGAAAGCAGTTCCATTCTTCCATCTCCCTTCTTATCTATGACTATTTTACTATATCTGTTTCCATTATTGTGAGAATTTTTTCACAAAGTGGATAATAAATACAAAAAAGCCAGCATTGGCTGCTGGCTTTTTACTAGTTATAAATCGGATAGCCGGTGAATTTGAAATCGCGGCCGATCCTTTCAATCGATGTATCCGCCAAATCAAGGACATCTGACATGCTTTCCGCGCCATTGCCTTCAAGGAACGTTGGCGCGGATTGGCCTCCAATAAGCTTTGGAGCGAAATATAGTATGACTTTATCAACTAATTTTTTCTCAATTAAATTCGCATGGACGGTGCCGCCACCTTCAACGAGAACGGAAGAAACCAGTTTTTCACCGAGAATATCCATCACTTCCCCCAGGTCGACTTTTCCCGAACCGGCGGTCCGGTATACACTGACGCCCTGGTCTGAAAGCAGCTTTTCCTTTTCCTGATCGGCATCTTCTGTTGTAAAAATCCATGTTTCCGCCAAACCGTCCGAAATCACTTTAGAATCAAGAGGGATTTTTAACGTTGAATCCAGTACCACCCGGATTGGGTTCCGGCCATTTGGGACCCTGGTTGTCAATTCCGGATTATCTTTTAGTATCGTATTGGCACCGACGAGGATCGCCATATTTTCGTTCCTTAAAAAGTGGGCGTCGCGCCGTGCATCTTCGGACGTAATCCATTTGCTCTCAAAGGTATGGGTGGCGATTTTCCCATCAAGTGAGGATCCCGCTTTCATTGTTACGAAAGGCCTTTTCGTAACGATGAATTTGTTGAAAACCTCATTCATCTTCCGGGATTCCTGCTCGCGTATTCCTACGGCGACTTCAATGCCGGCATTTTCGAGGATTGCTACGCCATTCCCTTTGACAACCGGATTCGGATCGAGTGTCGCGATGACCACTTTTTTCAAACCGGCCTGGACAATCGCTTCCGCACAAGGACCTGTGCGTCCGTGGTGCGAACAAGGTTCCAATGTAACATAGATGGTGCCCCCCCGCGCTTTTTCCCCGGCCATCCGGAGGGCGTGGATTTCCGCGTGAGGGCCGCCCGCCTGCAAATGGGCGCCAATGCCTACAATCCTTCCATCATTCACAATTACCGAGCCGACAAGCGGATTCGGATCGGTCTGGCCTTTTAACGCCTGGGCATTTTGCAGGGCAAGATCCATATAAAACTCATCGCTAGTCATTTGTGCAGGATCCCTCCTCCTTCAGATGCCCTGAACGATTAACCTTTGTTTGCAGATATTTCTCATTGTATTCGGATATATCACCCCAAAGCTGGCGCCTGCCCGTAATCGGCATGCCAGACTGCCGAAGGGCCTCAAGTTTTTTTGGATTGTTCGTAATCAGGGTGACCGGCTTCGAGCGCAATGCTTTCAGGACCGAAATGGCATCATCATAATTTCTCGAATCGTCCACAAAACCGAGCCCCTCATTCGCTTCTACTGTGTCGTAGCCATTTTCCTGGAGAATATACGCCATCGCCTTGCTGAACAGGCCGATCCCCCTGCCCTCGTGGTTGGCCAGGTAAAAAAGGGCGCCTGTTCCATGCTCGACAATCATTTTCAACGAATTCTTCAATTGGAAGCCGCAGTCACACCGCTTGCTTCCAAAAATGTCCCCGGTATGGCAAATGGAATGCATCCGAATGATAGCATCTTCCCCATACTGGAAATCCCCATAAGCAAGCACGCTCGATTGCTGCAATTCCGCCAAATTGGATGAGGATAGCTTATCAATAATCCGCTGGTAGTCTTCAGTAACTTCGTCGCAGTTCAGCCAGCAGTACCATTGGAACTCGACGGTTTCGCCGTAAAGATTGACAGGAAGCCTGATTGGGCCGACCAAATAAATCGCTCCATTACCGGTTTTAATTAATTGAATTTTATCCTGTAAAATAGAAAGTACTTTTGAATCCATCTTCAGCTCACTCATTTTGAGAAGGCTCCTTTTTTTAAAATAGTTAAAAGCCATGTCAGACATATCCTATAAAAGGAACTGCCTGTGGAAGCAGTTCCTTTCAGTGTACATTATTATGCTTCAATCGTACGGAGCAGGTTGGCCATTTCAATCGCCGAAGAGGCTGCCTCCCAGCCTTTGTTTCCGGCTTTTGTGCCCGCGCGCTCGATTGCCTGCTCAATTGAATCTACCGTCAGCACTCCGAAAATAACTGGAACTCCCGTGGATAGGGCGGTATTGGCGACGCCTTTGGCTGCTTCATTGCATACAAAGTCGAAGTGCGGCGTGGAGCCGCGGATGACCGCGCCAAGAGTAATGACCGCATCATACTTCGCTGACTTCGCAAGCTTTTGCGCGACGAGCGGTATTTCAAATGCGCCAGGCACCCAGGCTACATCCACATCTTCCTCGCCGACCCCGTGGCGCTTTAGGGAGTCCAATGCGCCTCCCAATAGTTTGTCAGTGATAAATTCGTTGAAACGGCCCGCGACGATTCCGATTTTCAGGCCAGACCCTACTAAATTGCCTTCATATATTTTTTTCATAGTCCAATCCTCCAGTAATTTTCTCTCTATCCAAGATGTTATTTTATTGCTCCTTGCTGTTCCCTCTTCTTTTTAAAACCAATTAAATCCTCGATCGTAATCATTTTCAGGCCGAAGCGTTCGGCAACCTGTCTCAACTGCGGAACCCTCGCCATCGTGCCATCCTCGTTCATAATCTCACAAATGACCCCTGCCGGCATCGCGCCGCAAAGTTTGGCCAAATCGACCGCCGCCTCGGTGTGCCCGGGCCGTTCCAAAACTCCGCCCTTTTTAGCAACAAGCGGGAACACATGCCCCGGCCTTTTAAAATCCTCAGGCATCGACGTCGGGTCAAGCATGCTCAAAATCGTTGCCGACCGTTCATAAGCGGAAATCCCAGTCGTGGAGAATTTATGGTCAATGCTGATTGTAAAAGCCGTCCCGTGCGCATCTGTATTCTCGTCCACCATTGGATGGAGCCTTAATTTTTCTGCAATGCCTTCCTCTACAGGCACACATATTAAACCCCTTCCATGGGTGGCCATAAAATTAATGACTTCCGGTACTGCCTTTTCCGCCAGGGAGATAAAATCCCCTTCGTTTTCACGGCCTTCATCATCACAGACGATGATGACCTTCCCTTCCTTTAAATCGTGAAGGGCTTCTTCAATTGTGCTGAACATTGTGCTACCTCCTTAAATGAACCCGTTATTCTCCAGGAATTGGGCTGTTAACCCTTGCTTTTTTTCCCCGATGCTTCTTTTGCCTGGATTCAGGATATGGTGCACATATTTGCCAAGCATGTCGCATTCAACATTAACGATGTCCCCCGCTCCTTTTAATGAAAGAATTGTTTCTGAAAGGGTATGGGGAATCAGTGAAACAGTAAATGTATCGCCGGTCACGCCAAAAACAGTCAGGCTTGTCCCGTCCACCGCAACAGAGCCTTTCAAGATGAGGTAAGGCATCAAGGCGGGGTCTGCTTCAATTTCGTAATAAACAGCGTTTTCGACTTTTCTCTTCTTTTTAATCGTACCCGTGCCGTCAATATGGCCGCTCACAAAGTGCCCGCCAAACCTCCCGCCCGCCGCCATGGCGCGCTCGAGGTTTACTTTCGAGCCTTTTTTCAAGTCCTTTAGAGTGGTGGCTTTCACAGTTTCAGGCATCACATCAACGGTAAACCTCTCTTTTTCAAAAGATGTAACCGTCAGGCAGACCCCATTGACGGAGATGCTATCACCAAGTCCCACATCCTCCAAAACTTTCTTCGCCTCGATAGTAAGGGCCATGGAGGCTGCTGTTGAGGCAATCCTTGAAACGGAGCCAATTTCCTCAATGATTCCAGTAAACATTCTTTTCTCCTTTTTCGTGGCTTATCCATTATAAGGATATCCCAAAGGGGTGGAAAAACATGCAAAAGCCCCAAGGCAAAAACGCTTTGGGGCTGAAAATTGACATGCTCAAATAAAGGTCCTAAAAATGGAATTTGCACTCTCCATAGGCCGTGTATTGGCTTATACCCGACAATACTTTTAGCCGTAAACGGAAGTGTACACCGCTCCCTTTTTTAAAAACCTGCTGCTTCCTTCTCCCATCCAGACTATACTGTCGGCCCCGGAATCACGCCGGATCCACCGCTTGCCAAAAACAGCCGGCAAACGGGTCACGGGCTTTGGGGCAGAAGCCCCATCACCGCCGGTAGGGAATTTCACCCTGCCCCGAAGGAATATTCAGTTGGAATACCTAAATTATACTTAATTCCGGGGAAAAAAGAAACTGTTTGGTTTTATACAGGTTTTGGAATGAAGAATGGTTTGGCCACGGCCATACGCTCACAGGCTGAAAAAGTCGATGAAATCGCCATTTTCATAAGGGTTGAAGTCAAGCCATTCGGCAAATGACTGGTTATCCACTTTGAAATACGCTTTCGTGAACCGGATGAATTCGATTGTGGCCAATTTTTTGGCTGAATAGGCGGAGAGATAATCGGAAAGGAAGTCAAGCGCTGTTTCCGTCCCGTAGGGTTTCATCATTTTCCATAGATGGAGCACTGGTTTTGCCTGGACATGGCCAACCAATCCTCCCTGTATCCCAATATATTTGTCCGCAGGCAAGTTCGATTTAACATCCGTACGCATGATATAAAAGTCATCATACGCGTTTGCAAACGCAAAGCTTTCTTCCTCGCTTTTCTTTTGGCCAGCAAAAAAGAAAAGCGATGCCGCAAGCTCTGAAAGGCCGTCATTCAGCCACGCATCCTTATAGCGGTCGAAGTGGACTTTGCCATAAAACCACTGCTGGGCAAGCTGGTGCACGAGCAAATGGTCCTGGCTTTCCTCGATAGGCATATAGAATTTGTCTTCGCCGTGGATAACTGCCGGCTGAAGGACGATTCCCGGATAGCTGCCCTTCCTCTCTTCTGTAAGAACGATATCAATCTGTTTATGCGGTGATTCTCCAAGCCTGGCGGAAAAGAAACCTACCGCCTCCACTGCTGTCCCGAGAACGTTTTTCCCCCTGCCCTCGATCTCCCTTTCCTGGGCAAACACACGGACTTCAGTTGGACCTGCCATAGTCTTAACCATTTGATAGCCATCCAAAAGGAGGACGTGCATTTCTTTAAGGCTGTTTTCTTTCAATTCCCCTTGTCCGCTTGACTGGTCAAGGTCAGTTGCTGAGGTAACCGCCATAAGATTTCCGGGTGTTTTATAGCGGAAATGATAGTTTGCTGGGGCTGCTGAATACGTTTCTTTTCCATATGCGGGCGGCTGGATTATCCAGTCATACGTATAATCCGGCAGCATTGGATGCCATTGGAGAAGGTCATGGCCCCGCTCGCCATTAATGGGATTCGGCAATGAAAAAGAATAAGAAATCTCCACAGTTGCGTTCGCGCCAACCGGCAAAATAGCCCTTAGCGGGACATTTAACCAAGGCCCTTCAACTTCGTAATCAGTTGCTTGACCGTTCACTTTCGTTCCAATTAGCTCCATATTACTGGTTCCAATTTCATTCAGGCATTTGTCAACTACCCATGTAAGGACTTTCCCGCGGCACTGGTCCCTCGCCATGTCACCGAGCTGATTTGGGAAAAAGTAAAAGGAAATTTGACTCCAGGCCTTTTCCGATGTATTGGTTACGTCAATCGACGAGCGAACCTCATATTTATTTTCCTGCGGGACAATTAAATCAAAGGTATACGAGGCGGCCGTTCCTTCAGGTAAAACCTCAGGTTTAAAATCTGCCGGCATACCGGGTTGCCGCAGTTGTTCATCGGCCTGTTTTCCTGTATCGGCAGTTGGCGCACCCATCGATTCCAGTCCTTTTCCCCGCTCGGAATGCTTCATACTTTCGATGTAGAAAAACGCGGCAACAAGCAGTGCAAGAAAAGCGATAATGATGACCGTATACCGATACATTTTCTGCGTTCTCGGCTTCACTTCAATATTTTCAGAAGAGTATGTAAATCCAATTGGTTTTTGTTCTTTATTCAGCATCTCATAATTCTGGTTAACAAATGTAAATTTCTTCTTCATCACAATCCTCCAGGCAGCAGTCATTTTCCTAAACCTTTAGACTGTATATTATTGGATAAGGTTACAGGAAAGAGGGATATTTTCAGGAAAATAAAAAAACCGCTCCTGTTATCGAAGAAGCGGGTTCCGTTTCCTATTTTCGACTTATATTTTCTCCAAGGCCTTCCAGGTTTCTGAATCGGCGATGCCGGTCATTTTCAGTTTGCTGTCCTTTTGGAATTTTTTCAAGGCTGCATCTGTTCCGGAGCCAAAAATTCCGTCTATTCCATTTGTCTTATATCCCCTTTGGGTTAAAGCGATTTGCAGGGTTTTCACGTGCTCTCCTTTGCTCCCCATTTTTAACAAAACAGAAGGCGGTACTGTTGCCGGGATGGCCTGACCTGTCACTTTATAGCCGTTTACTGAAGCGATTGAATGAAAAGGCAATTTCGAAGTAGTGATAATTACGGGCGTGTTAACAGCCACCTTGCCATAAAGCCACTGGACTTCCTCGTTGTGCATCCTAATGCAGCCGCCGCTTACATATTTGCCAATCGAAGAAGGATTGTTGTTTCCATGAATGGCGTAGGTCGTGCCCCATGTTCCTTTTGCATTGAGCCCAAGCCATCTGTTTCCCAGCGGATTCTTCGGACTGCCACCGGGAATTTTTTCTTTGTAATACGGGCGGTTTACGATTTTATTGACAATCTTGAATTTTCCCTCAGGCGTAAAGGACGCTTCCCTCCCAGTGCCGACGCTGAAAATTTTTACAAGAGTGCTATTTTTGTAATACGCCAACAGGTTTGTTGACTTATTAATGATGATTAGATCCCCGCCTGCGGCCAGCGCCGGTGCTTCATAAAACACCATTGATAAAAACAAAAGCAGGCTTAAAAGTATTTTTTTCATTTTGTTGCCCCCTTTAAATCTGGCAATTGCTGTGGATGAATTGCCCCTCTATATATTAGAACGATTTCTTTCATAATCGTTACACAGTTTTTACTGTAAAGGGGTTTTTTTCTATCTGCTTTTTGCGACAAAATTTTCTTGCCCGGTCGACAAACAGCTCAGGGGCTTTAGCTTATCGTTCTCACGACCATTTCCATTGGTAAACGTTTTTGATGTATCTTTTTACGACAGTTTCACTTACGTTCCTTTCCAAACGGTCTGGATGCGCAAAAAAGCTTCCCTAATAACCTGGGAAGCTTTTCGTATTCCGTCTATTCCATTTCACACTGCTTTCTGGGAGGCGTGCAGTTTCCAGTAGTAACCCCTTCTCTGCAACAGTTCCTGATGTGAGCCTTCTTCCATGATCCTTCCCTTATCGATAAACAGGATGCGGGTAGCGTTTTGGATGGTCGATAGGCGGTGCGCAATGATGAAGGATGTCCTTCCTTCAAGCAGTGTTTCCAATCCTTTTTGCAAAGCGAGCTCCGTTTCCGTGTCGATAGAGGAAGTCGCCTCATCCAATATGAGAATCCTCGGGTCGGCCAGCAATGCCCGCGCGAAGGAGATAAGCTGCCTTTGGCCGGTTGAAAGACGGGTTCCCCGCTCGTTCACTTCCGTTTGGTAGCCGTCCTTCAGCTGGCTGATGAACTGGTGTGCCTGAACGGCTTTTGCCGCCTCGATCACTTCCTCATCCGTTGCGTCCAGACGGCCATAACGGATATTGTCCATGATGGTACCGGAGAAAATAAACGGATCCTGGAGCATGACGCCCATTTGGCGGCGGAGTGAAGGAATTGTCACGCTATTGATGTCCGTACCGTCGATTTCAATTTTACCGCTGGTAATATCATAAAAGCGGCTGATTAGGCTTACAATGGTTGTTTTGCCGGAGCCAGTCGCGCCGACCAGCGCAATTGTGTCACCCGGCTCGACATTAAAGCTGACATTATCGAGAATCCGGTCCGCCTCTTCATAGCCGAACACAACATCCTTGAACTCAACCCGCCCCTGGATGGCTGGCAGTTCCTTTGCATTTGGCGCGTCTGTTACAGCCGGCTTTTCATCCATCGTTTCAAAAATCCGTTCCAGATAGGCCATTGCATTTATGATTGCATTGTAAAAGTTTCCGATGTTCGCAAGCGGTGTCCAGAACATCCAAATATAGCCCACGAACGCCACAAGCGAACCGACCGTCACCCCATCGCCAATCATTGATACCCCGATAATATAGATGAAGGAAACCGTCAGGACCGAAATATTTTCAATCGCTGGCCAAAGCAGGAAGTGGACTTTAATCGCGCGCATCCAGCTCGAACGGTAGCTGCCTGAAACATCGCTGAAAATCCTGGCATTCTCCTCTTCACGTGAGAATGCCTGGGTCACTTTAATCCCGCTGATGCTTTCATGGATATAGGCGTTCATATTGGATTGCTTGTTGCTTAAAATTTGCCATGCTTTCCGCTGCGCATTTTTTAAAAGAAGAATGACGCCAGCTAGGACAGGGAAGCCAGCCATCGCATAAAGGGTCAGCTTCGGATCGATTGAAAGCATGAAACCGACAATCACCAGAAGGCTGAACAAGTCCGTAATGACGTTGATGATCCCGTTGGACAAAAGGTCACTTAAAGAATTGACATAGTTTACGACCCTGACAAGGATTTTCCCGTGCGGGCGGCTGTCGTAAAATGAAAAAGACAGCTTTTGCAAATGGGTGAACAAATCCTTTCGGATGTCGCGGATAATGCTCTGCCCGGTTTGGGACATCATCCGAATCCTGAATTTCATACAGATTCCGGTAGTGATGAGCGCAAGGATGTAAATTCCGGCCAAAATGAACAAACCGGAAATATCCTTCGTCGGGATTTCCTTGTCAATCGCCTGCTTGATCAAGTAAGGGCCGACAAGGTTCGCGCAGCTTGCCAATAGCATCATCAAGACAGTTATCAGTATTTTTGTCTTGTATGGCTTAATGTACACGAGCAAACGCTGGAAATGGACGAGGCGAAATGGCGACTCCAAGTCTTCATCGACATCAAATTTATTCCGTGCCATGGCCTACACCACCTCCTTTTCCGCATCCTGGCCATGAAAGCTGTTATGCTGATTTCTGAATACTTTGGAGTAATAGCCTTTCTTGCTGAGCAATTCTTCATGTGTTCCACGTTCAATGATTTGGCCATTTTCCATGACCAGGATCAAGTCGGCTTCCTTCACAGAGGAAATGCGGTGCGCGATAATAAAGCAAGTTTTTTGTTTTAGGATGGCCTTTAGGGTTTCCTGAATTTTGAGCTCGGTTTCCATGTCGACCGCGGAAGTAGTGTCATCGAGAATTAGAATAGATGGATTTTTCAAAAGAGCCCTCGCAAGCGCGATCCGCTGCTTTTGTCCGCCGGAAAGCCCTACGCCGCGTTCCCCGACAATCGTATCATAGCCTTCGGGAAGGCTTTGAATAAAGTCATCCGCTTCCGCCATTTTCGCGGCGGCCTTGACCTCTTCAAGTGTCGCTTCCGGATTCCCGTAAGCGATATTTCCTTCGATTGTATCGGAGAACAGAAAAATATCCTGCATGACCATCGCCATGCTCGCGCGGAGCTTGTAAAGGTCCCAATCTTTTACATCGATACTGTCGACCTTCACTTCGCCGCTGTCTGCATCATAAAAACGGCTCAAGAGATTTACCAGGGTGGATTTTCCCGACCCAGTAGCCCCGATAATGCCGACGGTCTGGCCAGGAGATGCCTTAAAGCTAATATCCCTAAGCACATCCTCATCCCCGTAGCTGAACGAAACCTGGCTGAATTCTACGTATCCCTTTAACGCTTCCCCGTTCAGCTTTTTGCCGTCATTGGCGATGGCTGGCGTTGTCTTCATTAATTCTTCAACTTTCTTGGCGGATGCATTGAACCTCTGGACATCGTTAATGAGCCAGCCCGCCATCCGCATCGGGTTGTTAAGCGCCCAAATGAGGCCGTTGAAGGTGGCAAGCTCCCCGATTGTAAGAGAACCGTTGATAACCATAATCCCGCCGACAAGGATCATGACGACCGTGAATAAGCCGGCAAGCGAATCAAGCACAGGAAGGAACTTTTCCCACACCTTCGCGGAAGCAAGCGACTTTTCCTTGTAGCCTTCATTCTCGGCGGTAAACTTCCTTATCTCGTATTCTTCCTTTGCGAATGCTTTTACGACGCGATTCCCGCTTATATTTTCCTGGACAACCGAATTCAGTTTCGCAAACTGGGTGCGGATTTCCGAAAAGGTCGGTCCGACGGCAAACGTCATCTTATAAGCGAAAAAGCCGATAATCGGCGTTACAAGCATCATCACAAGGGCCAGCTGCGGATGGATATAAAACATGAAACCGACCGCGAAAAGCAGGATTGTTGCGTTTTCGAATATCATATAAATCGACCAGGCGGAAAACGCACGGACCATTTCCATATCCCCTGTCATCCTTGCCATAATGTCGCCGGTTTTTGTTTTATCATAAAATTGAAAATCCAGTTTGTTGAGGCGGTCATACAGCTCTTTCCGTATGCGGAAGATTGTATTTTGGGAAATCCGCTCAAACTGGATTTGATAGGTGTAACGGATAACAGTCTTTAAAACAGTAGCCCCAA
The DNA here is from genome assembly GCF_003362805.1 of Neobacillus piezotolerans. Taxonomy (GTDB): domain Bacteria; phylum Bacillota; class Bacilli; order Bacillales; family Cytobacillaceae; genus Bacillus_D; species Bacillus_D piezotolerans. The sequence goes on along the minus strand of NZ_QNQT01000001.1, from coordinate 351,399 downwards.
TCATCGCGCCGATGAACGGCCATAATAGTTCCTGCTGCTTCCCAAAAATGACTTTGTCTATGATTTTTCCCGCGAATAGTGGATTAACCAAATTTAATGAAGTGACAACCAGCGCAAGAGCCAATCCAAGGAAGAATCTGAATCGGTACTCCTTCAGATACCCCCATATCCAACGAAAGCTTTGCATATTTCTCTTCTCCCCCCGGTAAAACTGAACATAATATCACTATATTGCGTATCCTACCCTCCTATGTACCTTTGTCGAACTATTCCGAACTGCGAAATAAATAACATAATAACCATTCTACAACAGTAACAACTCCAATACTAGATAAAAATTCCATAAAATGAAGAAAATTCTCTTTGAAATGATGAAAGCCATAAAAGGACATAAAAGCCCCTTCCCGGGGCTCCACTCGATGCTGAGGGGGACTGCCTAAAGTGGGGTGGTCTATCCTCCTTGCAAAAAAAACACCCGCCCCTTTAATTTAGGAGCAGGTGCTTGAGAAAGTTATTAACGGATACCCTTCATAAAGACTTGTATTTTCGGAGCCAACATGAAGAGCAAGACACTTAGGACGATGGACGCGCCACCGATAATGCCGAAGTATGCCATTTCGTTTTCCGGTGTATAGAATTGAACGATTTGGGCATTTATTGCCTGGGCAGCTGCGCTTGATAAGAACCAAAGGCTCATTGTCTGCGCGGAAAACGCTGCAGGCGCAAGCTTTGTAGTCGCAGAAAGCCCTACAGGCGACAGGCACAATTCGCCGAGAACAACAATCAGGTAGCTTAGGACAAGCCATAGCGGGTTAACCAACGAATCGGTTCCGCCGAAATATGCTGGCAGCAGGATGACAAGGAAGGACAAACCTGCAAACAGCAAAGCCAGCGAGAATTTTTGCGGGATGCTCGGCTGGCGCTTGCCTAATTTGATCCACATCCAGGCAAATACTGGCGCCAAAAAGATAATGAAAAGCGGGTTCAGTGATTGGAACCATGCCGGAGATATTGTCATACCGGCAAAATTCAGCTGCGTCCGATTGTCCGCATAGCTAGCAAGAATTGTCGAGCCCTGTTCCTGGATCGCCCAGAACATGACCGAGGCGATAAACAGAGGAATGTAGGCGATTAGACGCGAACGTTCAACTTCATTTGTTTTCGGGCTGCGATACATGACGATGAAATACAAGGTCGGAATTAATATACCAAGGACCCCAACGAGATTAATAAAGCTTTTGAAAGTCAACAAGCCTGTAGGAATAGCAATCGCAATTAGCACTGCAACGGCGGCTACAACTATACCAATAATCGTGTAGGTCTTTTTCTTTTCATCACCTGTAAGCGGGTTTGGTACATAAGTTCCAGCAAGTCCAAGGTTTTTCTTCTTCGTTGTAACAAATTGGACCAAGCCAAAAAACATACCAACAGCCGCGATACCAAATCCAAGGTGGAAGCTTGTATTCATAACGGAACCAACAATCAGCGGTGCTAAGAATCCACCAAGATTGATACCCATGTAGAAGATACTGAAGCCGGAGTCACGGCGTGCATCTTCTTCACTGTAAATCTCGCCAACTACTGACGAAACGTTTGGCTTGAGCAGCCCGGTACCAAGAACAATCAGCACCATTGAAATGAAGAACAATGCAACATTGCCCGGAATCGCAAGTGCGATGTGGCCAAGCATGATTAAAATACCGCCATAAAAAACGGCTTTAGATGTACCGAATATCCGGTCAGCGAACCAGCCGCCGATTATACCGGACATATATACGAGTGAACCGTAGATTGACATAATCGAAAGTGCGAGAGTCTGATCAAGTCCAAGCCCGCCTTTTGAAACTTCATAATACATATAGAAAACAAGGATTGCCCTCATTCCGTAATATGAGAAACGTTCCCAGAATTCTGTGAAGAAAAGGGTGAATAGTCCTTTTGGATGGCCAAAGAAGCCTGTCTGGGGGACACTAGCCACAATTTTCTGCCTATCATAGTTTGCCATGGTTATAAGCCTCCTCTATATATTATTTCATGATACTTTCTTAAATATAATTTTGTCAAAAGCTATTTTTGGCATTACGCTTGAAATCTTCCAAAAATGCTGATAAAACAATGAATTCTAATAATATAACCATAAAAGAAAGTTTTTTTAAAATAATTATTCTATTCCTAATTTTCCCTCAAATGTGACTCTTCAGCCATTAGCAAGATCCCCTCCCCATCCTTTAAAAAAATTGCCCCCTGCAATAAAGGCAGGAGGCTGGATTCAGGCAGTTCACAAACAGCAATCCAAGTTCTTTTGGCCTTTCCGGAGGTGCGTAGCGCGAATCCCATGCCACCCTCCCCGTCCCGGCGCCCACAATGCAGCGCCTTATTCCACATCAACCGGCGACGAAAGGCTATCCTCATACTTATCGATAAAAAGGACGCCGCTTGTGTTAATGACAGCATAATAAATGTCTTCAACCTTCAGGTTCCGCTTTTTGCATTCCCCTTTTATCCAATCGCTGCTGTAAATTCCATTCGTGTTTTTTGCAATGATTTTTCCATCCATGATCAATTCGATTGGGAGGGACTGGTGGGAATGCATTATCCCAAAGTCCCGTTTTACGGGGGGTTGGAAGGGCGATTTTTTAATAATCGATAATGTGCCGCTGACCTCAAGCAAGGCGTACTCCACCTCGCCAATATTAAAAATATCTTTTTCCCGTAAAAGCTGATTCAGGTCATCAATCGACATTTTTAGCTTCTTCATATTCATGTCGAGGATTTTTCCGTTTTCAATCAGGACGGTCGGACGGCCAGACAGCCATTCCCTTATCCATCGGCTTCTCCATGACAATAAAAGGCAAAGATAATATAAAATCAGTAAAGCGATAAACGCAATTAAAATATCCATGAACTTAAGGTTGGTGTGAAATCCCATATTGGCTATAAATGAGCCGATTGAAACAGACAAAGCGAAGCTATAGTGGTTTTTATGTGAATTAATATGCTTGCCAATTACCAAGGTAACGAAAACCAATAGGACGAAACTGGTTAACGTCCTTCCTATTGGAACCAGGAATTCTTCCACTAAAATCTCCCCATCACAATGGATTTAAACAATGAAAAAAGGCCGGGAAGATTCCGTAAAAATCCACCCAACCTTTATACTTCCAAATTATTCATTTTTTATCCCAATCCGTTTGGGTTTAAATCGTCAACAGCGGACGCGAGGACATGTCCTGGAAAGCGGCTTGTTTTACTCAGCGCCGTTTACCCGCCAATGGCTGGTTCATCGTATGCAGATTGCTCATCACCTTCGTGCTGTAGGTAAAATCCCCGTAGCAATAAGGGTAGCGGAAGTTGTTTTTATCGCCTCCGCAATTGTAAAGCTTCGGATTTTTTTGGACCTGGATGTACGAATATTCCTTCGCGAAATCCTCTTTATGCTTACCGCCCTTTTCCGCGACAAAGTCAATGTAGCCGATTCCCATATTATACGCCTGGATGATGGTGGGAAGGTCGACGTTTTTCTTTTCGCCGTATTGGTAAGCTTTGTGAAAATGCTTCACACCCTGCCTGATGCTTTGCTCCGGGTCTCTAATGGCGTTTCGGGCCAACCCCGCCGATTCCGACGACTGCATCGGGTCGCCGCCCTTCCCCTTGCTTTCTTGCTGCATAACCGCTGCAAGGAGAGGCGTGTACTCCTCGAGCTGCACCTTCTCAAGTTCCATGTGGATTAATGGAGTATATTTTTTCACATTTTCCGAAGGAAGGTTTTTATAAACAAGCTCAGGGTTTTTGGTAAAAGACAATTCCCCATTTAACAGCGCAACAAGGCAGAAGACTCCGGCAAGGATCATCAAAATATGAAAAAATCTCTGCTTTTCCTTCCTATTTTTCGCCAATCTACGTTTCTTCTTCATTCTGTTTCTCCAAACCTTGTATTCTCTTATCTATTATTAGCAAAAAACAGCGGAGAAAACTACTATTTGCAAGCTATAAAACACAAACCTTAACACGTTTCGCCAGAACGGCGGCTGATTCTCCGATTTCCGCCAAGAAAGTTAATTTTTTTAGAGGAAAAGGTTTCCCTATTTTGAAATATTGGTAAATAAGAGGATAAGCAAGCAACTTAGCCCTCAGACCATTTTTACCGCTATGGAGAACTTGCTCTCGATGGGTCCGGGTCTTCCCAATTTTCATAAAAAAGCCAAAAGTATTTCAAAACCAACAACTTTTACTATATAATTAAGTTGTTGCTTTTCTTAAAAAAGCGTCAGTCAAAGGGGGAATTCGATGATTAAGTTTGATAACATCGTCAAAAAATATCAGCGGCAGGCCGTCATCCACAATTTCAGTCTCGAAATTGAGGAAGGCCAGCTCGTGGTTTTTATAGGCCCGAGCGGCTGCGGAAAGACCACTCTTTTAAAAATGGTCAATCGCCTGATCGAGCCAACTTCCGGAAAAATTTATATTAACGGGAAAGACATATCCAAAATTGACCCAATCGAGCTACGAAGGAATATTGGCTATGTCATTCAAAGCACCGGCCTGTTTCCGCACATGACAATCAGGGAAAACCTCGAACTGATTCCGAAACTTAAAGGCGAAGATCCCGCGGCCATTGAAGAGAAAACCGAAAGGCTCCTGAATCTTGTCGGCCTGGATCCCGTCCAGTACATTGACCGCTACCCGAAGGAATTAAGCGGCGGACAGCAGCAGCGTGTCGGTGTTGCCCGCGCCTTTTCCACTGACTCCGATATCATCCTTATGGATGAACCATTCAGCGCCCTAGACCCCGTAACCAGAAGTTCCCTTCAGGAAGAATTGTTCAACATGCAAAAGGAATTGAACAAGACGATCATCTTCGTTACCCACGATATGGATGAGGCGTATAAAATCGCGGACCGGATTTGCCTTTTGAAGGATGGGGAAATCCTGCAGTTCGACACCCCTGAAAATATCCTTAAAAACCCTGCTTCGGAATTTGTCGAGAACTTCCTTGGAAAACGGCGGGTTTGGAACAACCCTGAAGTGTTGAAAGCGGAAGATATCATGATTCCAGACCCGATAAAGGTGTCACCTGTGCGGAATGTGCTGCAGGCGCTGGAAATAATGAAGGAGAAAAAGGTTGACAGCCTGATGGTCACCGGCAAGGATAATCTGCTTATCGGCCTAATAACTTTAAAGGACATTAACGTGACTGATAGGACCATGTTAATCGGCGACGTAATGGAAAGGAATATCCATTCTGTCTCCGAAGACATGGATTTGATTAATGTTTTTAAGAAAATGAATGAGCACAGGATTGGCTATTTGCCTGTTGTGAATGATTCCGGACAATTGAGGGGGCTGATTACCCGAAGCAGCATTCTATCCGCCTTAAGCAGCCAGCTTATGGATCTGGAGGTGGCATTTTAATGAAGGCATTTTTCGATTATATTTTCAATAATACCGGCCAGATTTTGAATTTGCTCGGCCAGCATATATATTTAAGCATCATATCTGTATTAATTGCGATAGCAGTAGGGGTTCCGCTTGGGATATTGATCTCGCGAAATAAAAATCTATCAAAGCCGGTTATCGGGACGGCGAATGTCGTGCAGGCAGTCCCAAGCCTTGCGCTGCTTGGTTTCCTTATTCCATTCATAGGAATCGGCAGCACGCCTGCGATTGTCATGGTTGTGTTATATTCCCTGCTGCCTATTGTTAAAAACACCTATACTGGGCTTACGAATATAGATAGGGACATTCTTGAAGCAGCGCGTGGAATCGGGCTCACAAACAGCCAGATCATGAGGAAAATCCAGCTGCCGCTCGCTTTCCCGGTCATCATGGCCGGCGTACGCATATCTGCAGTAACGGCCGTCGGGCTGATGACAATCGCGGCGTTCGTCGGCGCAGGCGGTCTAGGCTACCTGGTCTTCTCCGGTGTTTCGACGGTTGACAATAATATGATTCTAGCTGGTGCGATTCCCGCCTGTATCCTCGCATTGCTGATTGATTTTGTGGTCGGCAGGCTTGAGTCGAGAATTTCCTATACAACGAAAACGGCCCGAAAGGCTAAAAATCCGAAGACTTCCCTGGCAAGAAGGATTGCAATCCCCGCGCTTATTGGGATTATAGTCATTGGTACCGGAATTACCTACGCGTTCAATTTGGTTGGCGCCAAAGAGAAAATTTCCATTGGCTCTAAAAACTTCACTGAAGCCGTAATCCTTGCGAATATGGCGGCCGACCTGATCGAGGACAAAACCGACCTCGAGGTTGAACGGAAGCTAAAGCTTGGCGGAACTCAGGTTGTGTTCAACGCGCTCCGAAAAGGGGACATTGATTCATATATCGAATACACCGGAACAGGGCTCGTCAGCATTTTGAAAAAAGAAGTCTCGAACGATCCGGATGAAGTTTATTCCATTGTCAAAAAGGATTTCAAGAAAAAATACGGCCTTGAAACACTCAAGCCGCTTGGCTTCAATAATACGTACACACTTGCGGTTCGGCAGGACACCGCCGAGAAGTATGGGCTTGAAACATTCTCCGACCTTGCCAAAGTCAGCAATGAATTGACACTTGGAGCGACAATCGAGTTTACGAACAGGGAAGATGGGCTCCCCGGCCTCGTGAAAATGTACAACATGGATTATAAAAACCTGCGCGCGGTTGACGGCGGGCTTCGTTACACAGCGCTTAAGAGCAAAGAGAGCGATGTAATCGACGCTTTTTCAACAGATGGGTTGCTCGAGGAATTCAAATTGAAGGTGCTTGAGGATGATAAAAAGTTCTTCCCTCCTTATTATGCCGTTCCAATTGTCAGGGAAGACACTATGATGGAACACCCAGAAATCAAAGACGCATTTGACTTGCTCGCAGGCAAACTGACAGACGAAAAAATGCGCGAACTGAATTACCGCGTCGACAGCCTAAAACAATCACCTGAAAAAGTTGCAAAAGACTTCCTAATCGAGGAAGATCTAATCGAAAAATAGAAGAGTATCCCCCGCCTCAACCGCGAATGACAAAGAAATTGCGCATTCAGTTAGCTAGGGACGTATCTCCTATTCCGTTCAAAAATCAAAAACAGGGACGGTTCCGGATTCTCCTTCACAACCGAAGGAATAGCGGAACCGTCCCTTTTACTAACTCATTCTTTCATAAAGCCGATGACCCGGTTGTAAGTATGTTCATTGCCAATCACGAGCAAAATGTCGCCCGCTTCGATGCTGGCATAAGGGCCGGGCGAAATAATAATTTCCCCTTCCCTTTTCAGCCCGACAATCGTGCCGCCTGTATTTTGCCAAAATTTCATTTCCGAAATCGTCTTGCCAATTTGCAAACAGTCCTCGTTAATTTCGATTTCTAACGGAACAAGCAGATTTGTATATCTCAGCTTTCCAGAGTAATCAACGATTTTCTCAATCGTTTGAAAAAGCTCCGCATCGAGCTTTTCCCGCTCTACGATAATCTTTCGCAGTGTCTTTTCCATATCCTTCACGCTTTCAAGGTTGGAAAAACGGTTTATGTACGTTAAAGCATTCTCCCTGGAAGAGATAACAACCCCCGCGCCCTTCTCGGATTTTACAATCTCGACATCCTCAAGGATCTTGATGGCTTTCCTGACCGTTTCCGGCGAAACGTTGTATTCGCTCGCCAATGTGGATCGCCCGTGGATCTTTTCGCCGACCTTATACTTTTCATTGTAAATCCGATTCGCAATATCGATAGCTATTTGTTCATATACAGGGATTTTTGTACGCATCAAATTCTTCCTTTATTAGGTGATACTGTTTTCTTTTAAAAAAGCTGGCTCTCTGGCTCCGATTTATGGATGAACCTTCAAAAGAAACATTGCTTATAGTATACCATTTAGAAGTATTGGGGTTTACATCCTATCTTGCAATACATGCCCGGTATATCTCTTTTCTCATAAATTAAAATGAAAGCCGGCACAATACGAAGTGAATAAGCGGCTCTCTCATTAAAGAATGAATGAAATTAAATGTAGGACACACCAGATTAAATCTCCGATTGGCTCGCCTGGATAATAAGCCTGTTCAAAGCCAGATAAGGAAAGTATTTGCGGGAAGCCATCCAGGCCCGCCTTTATAAAAACAAAAACGTCCCCAAGAAGAGGCAGAGCGACCCTACCGGAATCGGGTGCTTCAAAAACGATGTAAAATATTGAAAAAGCGATTCCGTTTCATAGCTTTCCTTCCGAAAAACGCCGAGGGTAACTGCCAGGAAGACTGCAGAGGAAAACAGCAGGATGTATTGAAAAGACATAAAATGTGTGCTGATAGGGATGCGGAATGTGTAAACATAGCCCCTCTCCTGAAGCATGATGTAAACAGTATAAGCAAACAGGACTTCGACACCCAGTGTCAGCACTGCCCAAAGCCAGAATTCGATTTTTTTTCCCATACATAGCTCCTTTTAAATTACTTCACCTTATTATAAAAGGCCTGTTCCATTCCATCAATACGCCAATAATACCAATTAAATCCAACACAAAAAAAGAAGAAAGCCTGCGGGCCATCCCGTTTTCCGGGAATATGCCTGCAGGCTGCTGAAATTCTATTTTCCGTGAGCGAGAGACCTTTGCAATTTTTTGCCTTTTAGCTCTCCAGCGTTTAAATGGACAGTTGCCATTGCCGCCAAAAGCATGATGCCAGTTACAATAAAGACGATCTGTACAGGGAAAATGCCGCCTATGAATCCGCCAATCATCGGCCCAATCATTCCGCCGAGCTGGTTTGCGGTCTGGTTCATGCTGAATGCCCTGCCCCGGAAATCGTCCGGAGTTGATTTTACGACAAGGCCGTTCAATGCTGGATAAACCGCGCAGAAGAAGATGCCAAATATGAACCTGATAATCGAGAATCCCCAAATTTGCGCGAACAAAACCTGTGCCAGCATCCCTAAGCCGCCGCCGAGCAAGCCAATAAAAAGGACGCGCTGGAAACCCACTTTATCGGCCCATTTGCCCCATCGCGGGGCGAACAGGACGCTAGCGATGGCTGGAAGGGAGAAGATGACCCCAGCCAATAGCGCGGCGTTGTCAGCAGACCCGCTTAATTTTACAACATATAAAGGAAGGACAGGTTCGATTGTCATGACCGAACAGCTGACAACGAGCGTAAGGATGAGCACGAGCAGGAAGGTGTGATTATTAAGGGCGACTTTGAAGTCTTTTATGACGGAGCCCTTTTCCTTGCTCGGTTTGAAATTCTCCTCACGCACCCAGAAGATGATGAGCAAAGTCGCAAGGCCGACAATGATTCCCCCTGTCGCGAAAGCCCAACGGTTCCCAACGAGATGGGCAATCACCCCTCCAAACAGCGGGCCGGCAATCTGCCCGGCGGCTGAACCAGATGATATCAGCGAAAGGGCGTATCCCACATGTTTGCCAGGAGTATTCGTCCCCACCAGCGCGATCGCCCCAGGGATGAATCCACTCAACAACCCCTGCAGGATCCTCAATCCGAGGATTTGATATGGGTTCGTAACAAATGCCATAAGCGTATAAATAACAAAAAGGGCAATACCTGCCCTGACAATCATCGGTTTGCGGCCGTATTTATCCGCCACTCTTCCCCAAAAAGGCGAAGCGATGGCACCAGCGAAAAATGCCGAGCCGAAAATAAGCCCCGACCACATCTCTGTGTTCTCGTGAACTCCCAATTGCAGAAGGAATAACGGCAGGAACGGAACGACCATTGAAAAACTAGCGGCAGTAAAAAATACACCAACCCACAGGACCCACAAATTACGTTTCCATATTGCCATGCTATATCCATCTCCAAGCTGAAGAAAATATTGATAGTTTCATATATCGACAATTATAGCATGGAACGAAATTAATTTCACTATCGAAATATTCGATATCCGAAATATTTTATTGAAGTGCTGTAAATTTTCAAAAATTTGAAACAGGTAAGGGTTTTTAAAATGGTAAAATAGGGGCATCAGAGAAAAGGAGCGAAACCGATGGATAAAACCGAAATTATCGCGCGGAGGATTATGGGATGGAAATTAAACAGATGGAATCGCTGGTATGATCCGGAAAGGGGCGTTTTCATCCCTGTCGCTGAATTTCAGCCCGCGGCCAATCTCGGCCATGCCATGGCGATCGTGAAGCGGCTTGAGGAAGCTGGATACAAATATAAAGCCAAAGAAGGCAATGAAGTTTCCTTCAATGGCGCACGTGCGAAAGGGGAGACCTTGGCGGAAGCCATTACGGAAGCCGCCTATGCAATCGCGGACAACAGTTCAGTGGATGATGGCTGGCTTTAGTATTTTCCCGCCAATCGGCAAATCAATTCCCAAATGCCCGGCTTTAACGACGAGCCGGGCAACTCTTTGAATCTATCAGAATCCTATTTTTCCTTTACCAAATAGACTCGTTCCGGCCTGCCAACTGTCCCATACGATAAGTCCGCATCCACTTTTTCCTCGGAAACAAGGTACTCCAAATATCTCCTGCCGGTAGTTCTGCTGACTCCAATTTCCACGGCAACCAATTCAGCTGTAAGGCCGGAATCCGCTTTTGCCAGGACGTCGAGGACTTTTTCGAGTGTAAGCGGGTCAATTCCTTTAGGCAGGTGTGTTTTTTCCGCAACAAGTATGCCCGCCTCTTTCCTTAAAAGCATGTCCACCTGGTGCTGGGTCACACTTGAATACTGCCTGCCAAGATTATGGAGCTGGAAATAATAATCCCGGTACCGGACAAGCGCCTGCTTGAATCTTTCAAAAATGACCGGCTTTATAATAAAATCAAAAACTCCTATCGTGACCGCTTCCTGCACACGGTCAAATTCCTTTGTCGCCGTAATCATGATAATGTCGATTTTCTTTTTTCGCTGCTTTAGCTCCCTTAACAGGTCCATTCCATCCATATCGGGGAAATAAACATCCAACAAGACCAGGTCGGGCTCCATAATGTCGATGTAGCTTTTAGCCTCTTCATAGCTTGCGGCAATCCCGACGGTCGTAAAGCCCCCGACCTGTTCAATGAACTTCGTCTGGATTTCCGCAACCCTTAAATCGTCTTCAACAATGAGTACTTCAATGTTGTTCTGGGTGTCCATTTTTCTTCCCCCTTTTTGGCAGTGCGACGGTGAATAACGTCCCTTCTCCTTCCACAGTTGAAAAGGTAATGGTTCCGCCGAAGCTGTCCACAGCATTCTTCACAAGGCTAAGGCCAATTCCCTGGTTATTTGATGAGGCTTTCGTCGAGAAGCCCTGTTCAAAAATTTTGCAGCAATCTTTATCGCGGATTCCTTTTCCGTTATCTTCGATTTCAATAATCAAATCCTTTCCAAGGTCCGTTAAAAATAAGGAAACCTCCCTTCCCTTTTCATTGTTTTCCTTAACGGCTTCAAATGCGTTATTAATAAGGTTTCCTATGATCGTTATCAAATTGTCCCTGCTGATTGAAGCCGGCACATCCTTAAATGAGCTGGACTGGTCCACGTTGAACTTTATTTTTAATTCGCTTGCCAGGCTTGCTTTGCCGAGAATGAACCCCGCAATGATCGGGTCGGGCACTTCCCTCATTAAAAATTCGATAAAACCCTGGGCATGGTCCATCTCCTTCGAAATAAATTCGATTGCCTCTTTATAGGAACCTAGCTGAATAAGGCCCAATAGTGTGTAAAGCCTGTTGGAGTATTCATGTGTCTACGCCCGAAGCCCTTCGGCATAGGACTTGATATGGGTCAATTCCTGCAGGAGCTTGGATATTTCGGATTTATTTCTTAGGCTCGCAACCGCGCCTATTACGTTATTTTTATGGCTAATGATTGGAACGCGGTTTACAAAGAATGAATTTCCGTTAATGGTGAATTCCTGGTCATATTCAGCTTTTCCGCTTTTGACTACATGAAGGAGCTGGGAATTAGAAATAACCTCTTCGATCCTTTTTCCCCTTAGCAGGACATGGTTTGGAATGTCCAGGATTTTATGGGCAGTTTCATTGACTACCGTAATTTTCCCTTCGGTATCGATGGCGATAATCCCTTCATAGATGGATTCAAGGATTGCATGTTTTTCCTGGTACATCCAAGCAATTTCTTTTGGCTCCAGCCCCAAGATCGCTCTTTTAATATTCAGTGAGATTAATAGCGCGGCTGCCAGGCCGCCAAACAAAATGGCCATGGTCGCAATGAAAATTTTCTTCCGGATTTTCGACACTTCGCTCTCAATATCCGTCTGGAGGTATCCGACAGAAACGACGCCAATTACTTCCCCTTTATGGAAAATAGGCGCTTTCCCGCGAAGTGAAGGGCCAAGGGTTCCTATCGATTCCGAGATGACTGACTCCCCTTCAAAGACTTTGACATTGTCGCCTCCAACCATCTTTTGACCGATTCTCAAAGGATTCGGATGAGAGTAGCGAATTTCCTTCCTATTCCCTACAACAATAAATTCGGCATCGACCTTTTCCCTGATTTGCTCCGCAATAGGCTGGATTATGGCGGAGGGGTTTTCCCTGAAAAAGGCTCTCTGGATTTCCGGCATATTGGCAATGGACTGGGCTACAGAAAGGGCTTTTGTTCCTTTTTCATGTTTTAGGTTCTCTTCCATGATTGTTTTAAACGTATATTCGAATATCCCGCCAATCAGCAGGATGACCAAACTTATGCCAACCATCAACTTTGTATGTAAGCGCATAACAGCCTCCCTCTTCTTATCATAATGAATCATGAATATTCTGCCAACAGGATACTTTTTAAAAAAACAAAAAACTCCCCGAAAGGAGTTTTTGCAAATCATGCTTCTTCATTAATGACAACCGTTTTTCCTTTTAGTTTCATCAATACTGGAACGACCAGCCATAAGATGGTCATCAAGATGAAAACTAGCGAAAGGGGACGGGTAAAAAATGGTGTGAAATCTCCGTTTGAAATGGTCAAGGCCCTCCGTAAATTGTTTTCCAGCATTGGCCCCAAAACAAGTCCAAGGACGAGCGGGGCGATCGGGTAATCATTTTTCCCAAGGAAGTAGCCCGCAAGCCCGCAGAATATTAGAAGCAGCAAATCATTGACCGATACCTGTACCGCGTAAACGCCAAAGATAGATATGGCAATAATGATTGGTATTAGGTACTTCTTTGGGGTCTGGATAATTTTCGCGAATACTCTTACAAGCGGGAGGTTCAGCACCAGAAGCATCACGTTACCAACAAACATGCTCGCGATCAGCCCCCAGGCTACCTGGGGGTGGCTTTCAAAAAGGAGCGGCCCCGGCTGCACATTGTACATCATAAACGCCCCCATCAGGATGGCGGTCGTACCCGAGCCCGGAATTCCGAGTGTCAAGAGAGGAATCATCGCGCCGCCTGATGCCGCATTGTTAGCAGATTCTGGAGCGGCAACCCCCTCAATCGCACCTTTCCCAAATTTTTCAGGATTCTTCGAAATCCTTTTTTCAAAAAGATAGGAGAAAAAGGATGCTAGAGTCGCCCCCGCCCCTGGCAGGATTCCGATAAAAAAGCCAAGCAGTGACCCCCTTGCGATCGGGCCGGCTGATTGCTTCAGCTCTGCTTTCGTCGGATACAGGTTTTTAATGGCGGCGGCTTGGGTATCTTCCGAATCCTTTTCCAAAATTGTCTTAAACACTTCTCCAAGAGCAAAAAGTCCGACAGCGATTGTCAGGAACTCAATTCCTTGATAAAGCCATGGCTGGTTGAATGTAAACCGGGCAATTCCCGACACACTGTCAATCCCGATGGTTCCCAGCAAAAGCCCCATAATCGTCATAATCAAGGCTTTTGTCACTGACTTTCCCGCCAGCCCGCTAACAGCTCCAAGGCCTAGGAGCATCAATGAGAAATACTCGGCGGGCCCAAACTTAAGCGCAACGTTTGACAGTGGTGTTGCCAGCGCAACAAGTGCGATCAAGGTGAATATCCCTGCGACAAACGAGCCTATTGCCGCAATGGACAAAGCGCTCCCGGCTCTGCCCTTTTTGGCCATCTGGTAGCCATCAAGGGTTGTAACGACCGATGAAGATTCTCCAGGGGTATTTAACAAAATCGACGTTGTCGATCCACCGTACATCGCCCCATAATAAACGCCAGCCAAAAGGATAATCGCGCTTGTCGCAGCCTGCTCGGGAGGCAGGTTCCCAGTAATAGAGGCTGTAACCGGAATCAGAAGCGCCACCCCGCTCATAGGCCCGATGCCGGGCAAAACCCCGACGGCCGTGCCAATTAAAACCCCGACAAAAGCAAATATCAGATTGTACCATAATAATGCCGTACCAAATCCATCCAACAAATACTGTATAACGTCCACTTTACCTTCCCCTTCCCTTATCTAAAACCAAACCGGCCAGCCGGGAAGCGTTCCTTTAAGCACTTCGACAAACATAAAATAAACCCCATATGAAAAAATGGCTGAAATGATTAAAGAAGCCACCCATTTGGAACGCTCCATTACCTGGAAGCAAACAAAGAGAAACACAAATGTCGTGATGACATAGCCGACTTTCTCCAAGGTCAATGCGTAAATGATGGTCGCTGCGAAAATGATAAGGAATGGTTTATAGTGGAGTTTTTCCTTTTTATCCCCGCTGCTTTTCCTTTTAAAAGTCTCATAGAAAAGCCGTATGCTCAAAAGGATAAGCAATACGCCCAAAGAGAAAGGAAATATATCGGGGCCAACACTGCTTCCGTAGGCCGTCGCGGAAAGTTTTTTGCTCCCGATCGAAAATGCGAGGCCAACTGCCAGAAAGAGTACCGATGCTGCCCGATCAAACTTGTTATCCATTGCAATTCCCCCTAATGCCCTGAAGTTTTCATATCAACTTCAGATTTGGGCCAAAATTTAAAATCGGGAAGGAGAAGAACCTCCTTCCCTCCTTATCCTATTTTTGCATTCCGAGTGCTTCAAGAAGCTTCTGTACCTGGCCTTCCTGATCCTTCAAAAACTTTTTGAAATCATCGATGTTTTTGTATTCCATTTCCCACCCCTGGGTTTCAACTTCTGATTTCCATTCAGGTGTCTCAACAAGTTTGGCGATTGCATCATCCCAATATGCCTTTGCTTCATCAGACATTTTCTCAGGTCCAAACACGCCGCGCCAAATTGTAAATTCAGCGTTTACACCCTGTTCCTTCGCGGTTGGAACATCCGCATAGTCCCCTCCAAGTCGTTCAGAAGAAGTGACAGCAAGAACCTTTACTTTCCCGGCCTTCACGAATTCCTTAACGCTTGAGGCGTCGGTTCCAATGACGTCGGCATTGCCTCCAAGAAGAGCGGTTATCGCTTCGCCGCCGCCATCATAGGAAACATATTTTACCTTTGTCGGGTCGATTCCATATTCAAATGCAGGCATGATGGAAATCAAGTGGTCCATCGAACCAGGTGCGGAGCCCCCCGCGAATGTCAGCTTGGCAGGGTCCTTTTTCACCTCATCCAACACGGATTTCAAATCAGTAAATTTGGAATCCGCCTTAACGACAATCGCCCCATAATCACGTGTCAATTGCGCCAATGGCGTCGTGTTTGCATACCCGTACGGGCTGTTTCCTTCCTTTTTAAGATTGTTGATGATAATTGGCGGTGAATTAACAAACAGCATTTGGTTGTTTGATGCATGCTGGGTTGCGTACTCAGCCATGAAGACCGCACCGCCGCCGCCAGGCTTATTTTCGACTGTCATTGGCTGCTTGACCAATTTGGTTTCGGCAAGAATCTTTGTAAACGAGCGCGCAGTTAAATCCCATCCACCACCCGCGCCGGATGGAGCAACTACTGTTATAGCTTTGTTTGGATAATCAGAACCGCTTTTTTTCTTTCCCCCCGCAGATTCCTTTTCACTGCATGCCCCCAGACTTAAAGCGAGTACCCCCGCCGCAGCCAGCAGTGTAAATTTCCTTAATGCTTTCATAAAAATCCCCCTCGTCAAAATGAAAACGTTTTCTTAATTTTATTAAAGATTTAGAAAATTGAAATATTATACAATTAAAACACATTAAAAACTTTAACTGATTTTTGTTCATTTTGTTCACAAGCCAGGATCGCCCCTTCAATGAAAAAATTTATTGATCAGAAAAAGCCGCCTGAAAATCAGGCAGCTTTTCTAGTATGCGAATCCTATGGTCCGTTACCTTCTTAAAGGTATTTTCATTTCTTCGCCAACCTCAAGGATTACATCCGAACGGTCCTTCAGTGGCGCGAAGAACATGATGAATCAAGAGGGCCTCGTACCTCGCCTTTGCTGAAGATAGGATCGACCCTTTCGCCGGCGGATTTCAGGAAGACGCATGATTTTCCTTCATCAACAATATAGCCGTATTCCTTGTCAATTTTCCGGATTTTTTTTAAGGCGGCGTTGTCATCCCGCCAGCGGGATCGTGATGGTGATTAGCGTCCCTTCATTCAGACGGCTCTGATAGACAATGCTCCCATGATGCTGCTTAATAATTTTATGGCAAATCATCAAGCCGAGGCCCGTCCCTTTTTCCTTGAGGGTATAAAAAGGCTCGCCAAGCCGGGGAAGGATATCCTCAGGAATGCCGCAGCCCTGGTCCTGTACTGTAATGATACATTCTCCTGCTGGACTTCTTTTAAGGGCGATTTGGATTTCCCCTCCGTCCCCCATCGCTTCCATCGCATTTTTGAATATATTCAGGAACACCTGCTTTATTTGATTCTTTTCACATTTAATCATGTATTCGGGTTCTTCATACAAGAAGGTGAATTGGACGCCTTTCAAATGAGCCTCAGGGGAAAGGATGTCAATTGTATTTTCAATTATGTCCGTTATATTCGCCTGCTCCAGGGTAATTGCCTGGGGTTTGCCGAGGGACAGCATTTCGCTTGTGATTGTTTCGATCCGGTTCAGTTCACCTAAAATCAAATCATTAAACTTGAACTCAGGATTTTCCGCTTTATAAAGCTGGACAAATCCTTTAATTGTCGTCAGGGGATTGCGGATTTCGTGGGCCACACCGGCGGCCAACTCGCCAACAACTGACAGCTTCTCTGTCCGCAAGAGGATTTCCTCAGCTTTTTTCCGTTCGGATATATCCCTGCTCACGATGACAATGTGCTCAAGTGAACCGTTCGATTCCAAAACGGGCATGCAGCGGGATTCAAATTCAATCCACCGGCCATCCTTATGGTGCAATCTCAGTTCAACCGAAATCGTTTCTTTTTTATGAAAAACCTCTTCAATCGCCCTTCGGCAGGGATCAAAATCATCCGGGTGGATTGTACTCAATATTCCCATTTCGTCAATCTCCCGGGAACTGTAGCCAAGAGCGGTTCCATGGGAAGGGGAAATATAGTTGAAGAATCGATCCTTGCCCATAACGGCAATAAGATCGGAAGTATTTTCGGCTATAAGACGGTACTTTCCCTCGCTCTCCGTCAAACTCTCCTTCATAGCGTTCTTTTCCGAAATGGTCCTATGGAGTTTTTCATACGACTCAATAAGGAGGGCGCCAAGCAAGACTCCAAAAAAGATAAAGACCAGGTATTGGATGTGGAATAGAGGATCATTCCTAAAGACGCCGAAGACAAACGGTATCATGACACTGTAAATGACTGAATAGGATCCGTAAAGGATGACGCACATAAGCGCAGGACGCACATGGTTATATTTCCTATGAATTAAAGTAAACGCTGAAATAATCACAAACCAGCCTCCAACGGCTGGAAACCAGTGCGGGCTTTCCAGCAGCCTGGCACTTAGGGCAATGCCCCCTGCAAGCAAACCTGGAAGCGGCCCAAGATAAGCAAAAACGAGGATTAGCACCGCATACCGGATATCGTATAAATATCCCTGCTCGTTAATGGATAGCCGCACGAGTATGGAGGAAACAATTCCGGCATACAGACCGGCAAAAAGGCGAAAATGTTTAATAGGATTAGGTTTCATGAACGAACGAATAACCAACGGAGTATTTACCATCAATGAAAAAATGGATAGGTTCAAAACATAATCCAGTAACATCCCCACACCTCCGGTTAAATAGATAGAAAAGGTATTTCTAATTTGAGTAAACCACAACTTTCACCATTTTTATACATTTTTTTAAAAAATAAACAACCCCGCTCTGCTTGAACGGGGTTTCTTTTCATCGGCAAAGAGCGTTAATCCCTCTCCCTTTTGCCAATATTCACGCGCTTGATCTACAGTACGGCTGTAACGGCTTTTCCGATATGTTCGTCAAGGAAATCGGCGACGCCTGTATAAGCCGTTATGTTGTTTTGCAATTTTACAAAGAAATGACCTTCGTCCTCGAAACGGATGTAATGGACTGGATGGTTCCTGGCTTTCAGGTCGTTGACCATCTGCTCGGTTTCCTCGATTGGCACACGCGGGTCGTTCGCCCCATGCAGCATCATGACAGGGCACTCGATATCCTTCGTCCGGTGAAGCGGGTCAATTTCGTCGAAGAAATCGCCATCCGCTTCGATGCTGCCGTATTCGGCTTCCCTTAGCTTGCGGCGCCAAACACTCGTGTTTTCAAGGAAGGTCTTGAAGCTTGAAATGCCGACGATATCGATTGCGGCAGCCCACAGCTTCGGATAGTGGGTGATGGCGGCAAGAACCATGAATCCGCCATAGCTCCGGCCCATGACCGCGATTTTATCAGGATCGGCGTTTCCGTTCTCCTTCAGCCAATCGACAAGGGACACAAGGTCCTTAACCGAATCCATCCGTTTCCGGACATCATCGAGGTGGGAATAGCTCTTTCCGTATCCCGTGCTCCCCCTCACATTCGGAGTGCACACAGCATAGCCCCTGCTTAGGAAATATTGCAGGAACGGATTATAAACGGCGCGGATTTGCGACTCTGGCCCGCCATGGACAAATACAACAACCGGCAGCTTTCCTTCAGCGTTTTTCGGCCTGTAATAAAAAGCAGGCACCTCAAGTCCGTCAAACGAATTGAAGGTGATCAGTTCCGGTTCAACAAGCTGCTCTTCAACAACCGGCAGGCTCGAAACAAAGGTCAGCCTTTTCGTGTTTTTCGTGGCAACATCAAGCTCCCAAATGTCCGATGGCTGGGTGGAACCATTCAGTACATAAGCCAGCTTTTTGCTGTCAGGGGAGAAAGAAAGTTCGGAAATCACACCGGCAGGCGTCTCCCATGTTTCGATGGAACCATCAGCAAGGTGATAAAGCACGCCTTTTGATATTCCGCCGGCATTGACTGTATAAGCTAGCATGTTCTTATCCTTGCTCATCGCCAGCCCTTCCAGGTCCCATTCCCTTTCATCGAGCCATGCCATTTCCTTCGTTGCAACCGTAATGGCAGCCAAGCCGGAAAACTCACGGCCCTTGTTTGTCAAAACGTAAATTGTGCCCCCATCCTTGCTGAACTCTGGGTCTTCAAACTTGGCTTCCCCCTCATGGAGGGTCAGCCAGGAAACTTCCCCGCTTTCAAGATTGAGCAGGCCGAGGTCGTTATCCAGATTGGTATTCACCCTGTCTACAAGCAAGGTTTGGCCGTCAGGCGACCATTTTCCCGCATGGTACATGCCATCCCCATCGAAAACCTTTTTAAATTCAACCGTTTCGAGGTTTTGGATGTATATATCAAATTGGGCTGCATTCCTCCTGTTGCTCGCCCACGCGATCCATTTGCCATCAGGGGAGCTTCCGCCGTATTGATGGATATGGTCGGGCGAATCGGTAAGCGGAACAAGAGTCCCATCGTCATTCAAAAGGAATAGCTGCTGCTTTTCGTTCACCCCGGCGTCCATTCCGATAATCCGTTTTGATGTACCTGCTATGTAGCTGACGAACATGATTCTTTCTTCGGTAAATGAATTTTGCGCTGGCCAGCCGCCTTTCAGGCTGAGTTCCCACACTTGAGGCAGGCCGGTATAATCGGTGATGAAGCTAATTTTATTGCCGTCTGGATGGTAAATCGGCTTCTTCGCTGTCCGAACATGCAAAAATGGCTGAATTCCTATTGTCATTTTGAGTTGGTCCTTTCTTTTAAAAAATATGCTTAATTAATGTGTTCGAATTTAATAAATCACGCCTCGACTTTTTCTGCGGCGAGTTTAAGGGCTTCAGGGAAACCTGCGAGCATATGGGCCATATGGACAATTCCCTGCTCGAAGTCTTCAAGTCTGATTGATTCATTTGGCGCATGTGCCTTTGATTTTACCCAGCCGACTCCGGTGCTGACGATCGGCAGCTGAAGCAGTTCCCCAAAAATAAACATTGGTCCCGTACCGGCGGAATTCGGTGCCAGCACACATCCGGCTTCGTATACATCATTCGCGGTGGCGACAACGTGTTGGATGAACGGATGGCTGTAATCCGAGCGGTATGCTTTCTGTCCGTTCAACGACGTGGCTTTTACATCATGAAAACCGTGCTTTTCCAAATGCCTTTCAACGCATTGGAGGATATGGTCCGGATCCTGGCCTGGTACTAGCCTGCAATCAATCTTCGCCTTCGCGCTTTTCGGCAGGACGGTTTTCGAACCCTCGCCGGTATATCCGCTGACCATACCGCAAATTGTCATCGTCGGATGGAAGACCATAGCCTCGCGCGGATCCTCACCTTTGGCGGCCGTAATGAGCGGACGCTTCAGGCCATAAAGGGCCGCGGTTCCCTCTTCATTGAATGGGAGCGCACGGACAGCTTCCAATTCTTCTTCCGTTGGCGGAATCATGCCGTCGTAAAAGCCTTCGACTAAAATCTCGTTTCGCTCATTCCTCATTGTGGCAAGAGCCTGAACAAGCCGCCAAGCCGCGTTATCCACATAGGCGCCAACCGAAGAGTGCATATCTATCTCGGCCCCGATGCAGGTAAGTTCGAGGTACGCCATCCCTTTTATGCCGGCGACCATATTAATCCTTTCCTCGGCATCCTTTCCTCCGAACTCCCAAATGCAGGCATCCGCCGCGAACAAGTCCTTGTATTGTTCCAAATAAGGTGCAAGATTCGGGCTGCCGATTTCCTCTTCGCCTTCGATAAGGAATTTGATATTGCATGGCAGGCCGCCTTCCGCTTTTTGAAGCACTTTTATGGCGGCGAGCCTTGCTACAAGGTCTCCCTTATTATCCGCTACCCCGCGTGCAAACAGGATGCCGTCTGTGATGACTGGGTTGAACGGATCCGAATGCCACTCCTCAAGAGGCTCAGGCGGCTGGACATCATAATGGTTATAGAATAATAGTGTCTTTTCCGAATCTCCGCCTTCCCCAGCCGGGAAAAACGAGTAAACGACCGGATTTCCGCCAAGCCCATCGAGAACCTGGGCCTCCCCGCCAGCTTCCCGGACCATGTTCACGACAAAAGCTACTGTTTCCGGAATCGCTGTATTTTGGGCGGAAATCGTCGGCAGCCTTAAATACTCCTTTAAAATCTCGATTGCCCCTGGCATATGCTCCTTCGCATACTGTTTCAAATCTTCCAACTGCAACCTCGCCATAAACCTGCCCCCTTTTTGAAATAAGTCCAGATAATATTTCGACACCCGAAGAACCAATCCCTCCTATTTTCAAAATATTCTTTTAAAAAAGAATTTGTTGGGTGGATGATCCATAGGCTTATGCTGGAAAAAGGAGAGGCGGCAATTAAACCGTCTCCCCCTAAATATCACCGCTTTGGCAAAAGAGGCTGGCTTACCCCTTCGACGCCAACAAGACCGAGCATCGTTAAAAAGATATTTTGCACCCCTTGATATGCGCCGGCTGGGTCGTAATATTCCTCGAGGGTGTGGCAGCCGCCGAACGCTCCTCCCCCGCCAAGTGTAACAGCCGGGATTCCAAGACTTATCGGAACATTGGAATCTGTGCTCACTGGCCCATTCAGTACTGGCTCAAACCCTAATGTTGCGGATGAAGCCATTGCCGCCTGGACGATCATGCTGTCCTCACGCTGGGAGCCCGCGGGCCTGTCCCCGACAAGCTTGATATCCACCTTGATTGCATCCGTGTCCCAACGCTTATTTTCCGAATCGGCCGCTTCACTCATAATGCTCAACGCCTTTTCCTCAAGCTTGGATAAGGCATCCGGTGAAACGGAACGTAAGTCAAGGAGCATTTCGGCACTCGCTGAAATCGTATTGACCGATGTCCCGCCTTTTATCGTCCCGACAGTAAAAGTCGTTTTTGGTTCTGCAGGCGTTTCGATATCACTAATCCCCGCGATCGCCCGGCCCAAGGCATGGATTGCGCTCGGCTTTCCAAAATCCCCGAAGCTGTGTCCGCCCGGACCAGTATAAGTAACATGATACCGCCGGCTTCCAGTGCCAAGATAGGTAATCCGTTCCGGACTGCCCGGTTCGATCGAAATAAAGCCATCAATATCGTTGTTATTTTCAAACAGCGCTTTGACGCCGTTCAGGTCCCCAAGGCCTTCTTCCCCGACGGTGGCGCCGAACAGGATGTCCCCGACTGTATGTATGCCTGATTTTTCAAAAGCACGGAGCAGTGTCAGGACAGCGGCGAGACCGCGTCCATCATCGGCAATGCCTGGCGCATAAATCCTTCCATCCTTCTGTTTTGCCTTCACATCGGTTCCTTCAGGAAAAACAGTGTCAAGATGGGCGCACACAACCAGCGTTGGCCCGTTGCCACTCCCTCTCCTGATTCCAAATACGTTTCCTTGGCGGTCGGCCGTGACATTTTGAAGTCCGTAACCGATTAATCTCCTTTTATAATCCGTTCCACGGACCGATTCATCGTACGTAGGCGCCGGAATCTCGGTGATTGCAATTTGCTCGCTCGTTGTATAATCATTATCCTGCTCCAGGAAATCCAACCCCTGCTGTACGAATGCATCTTTTACAAGTACTTCATAAATACTTTTTACATGTTCGGAAATAAGCGCAACTGGATTTTCCTCGGCCTGCTTCAACTCTTTTGCCATTTTTCCTACCTCCCGTGTTGTCATAGGCTATCAACTTCAACTATACTCCGATAATTCAGAAAATTAAACAACAATGCATTCTGGCACGGTATTGTTTTTATAAACGTCTTATTGTTCAACGTGGTTTGAGTGACTTCCTTTCTGGATTTTCTCTAATCAATGTCACTCAACGGGAAATGGTCCGACCCCCGGGATTTCGACTATTCTTTGTCACTCAGTATTGCGCCTAACTAATTTCAAAAAAGTTTACTAGCCAAAAAGAAAGAGAGTAATCTTCAAGATCGATCCTCTCCTCCACAAAAATATAGTTTAATAGCAGATCATCGATGCGAAGTCCCTCGGATAATACGTCAGCATTTCCATCCCATTTTCCGTTACGAGGACTGTGTCGGAATGCCTGAATCCCCCGAGGCCCCTGACATAAATTCCAGGTTCCACTGTAAACAC
The DNA here is from genome assembly GCF_003362805.1 of Neobacillus piezotolerans. Lineage (GTDB taxonomy): Bacteria > Bacillota > Bacilli > Bacillales > Cytobacillaceae > Bacillus_D > Bacillus_D piezotolerans. Next base: position 328,107 of record NZ_QNQT01000001.1, on the reverse strand, counting down.
CATTCCTGGCTGCATAATTGTCTGATCCCCTAGATCGAAAAACGGTGCCTCGTGGCCGAGAAGGCCAATCGCGTGCCCAGTATGGTGCTGGACAAGATGCTCGACTCCCGTTTCCTTCCAGAATCTTTGCACGGCCTGCTCGACAACGGAACACGGTTCGCCAGGCTTGATTGCGGCGAAAGCGGCCTCCTGGGCATCATACATAATATGAAAATACTTTTCCTGTTCCTTACTCGCTTCCTGGACAAACATCGTCCTTTCCAATTCGCTGTGGTAGCCCCATACATCCGCCGCAGCTCCGGTAACGAGTGTATCGCCTTTTTTCAAAATAAGATTTTGGGTCACGGCGTGAGGGAATGCGGACATTTCCCCTATCTGGCCGCGGAAGATTGCATAGGCAGTCCTTCCATGCGGGCGGTAATCTTTCCCTAGCGTTTCAATCATTGCCATAGTTGCTTCGGTGGAGGCCTTGCTCGTAATCTCGATTTCACTCAATCCGGCCTTTGAATATTTTTGGAGAAGGCGGTGGGCGAGATTCCCCCAGCGGCAAGATTCCTTGATCAATTCTATTTCGGCCGGGGACTTGATGAACCTCAATTCTTCCACAAGCCCTTTCAAGGAGACAAATTCCGCTTCGAGGAAATCGCTCACAGCAGGGCCGCGATATCCCATCGATGATCCATAGCCATTCGCATCAAAGCCTACAGTCTTTCCTGAAAAACCAGCTTCTACAAGGGCATCCTTCAAATATTCCATTGGATGCCGAAGACCCGGATATTCCGGATACGAATGGACATGGTCAACGACAGCAAACTCCTCCGCATGCTCATGCTCAAGCGCCGGGACAAACAGATGCGTCTTATGCGACGGATCCACAAAAAAGCCAATCGGCCTCTCGGTTGGGTGGAAATGGAAGTTCGTCAAATAAAAGATATCCGTCACGCTGAACAAGATCGCACAATCCGCTTTCCTTTGGCCAAACTGCGAAATAAACTTCCGTTGCCTTTCAAGAATCTCCGATTTCAAAATGGTTAAAAGCATTCATTCTCATCTCCCTTGTCTTTTTAACAACAGCCTTTTTACATTTACAAAAGGAGTCAGGAATTTTCACACCAACAATGAGCAAATACAAAGAAGCCACCGCGGATAAATTTCCGAATTATTCCCCTTTTCTGAAATTTAATAAACGTTCTTCCATTTGTCAATGATAGTTCGACTGTCTAAACAATTAACTTCCGATAATCAATTACCGTTGGCCTAAAAATGCCCACGATGAAAGACACGCTTAATTTCCCATTCCCTTTCCATTATTTATACTTTATTGTATAATTAGTTGATTTTAACCGAACTCCCCAAGCCGTTCAGCGGGTTTTAACAGGAAGAGGTGATGAGGATGGCGGAGCCAAGAAAACCAACAAAGGAAAGAATTCTTGAATTGTTAAAGAAGGAAGCCAGCGTGACGGTCGCTTCTCTGACAAACCATCTGAATATTACCCATATGGCTATCCGGAAACATTTGAACGCGCTCGAAACAGACGGCCTGGTTGCATCCCGTGAGGCCAGGCAGCCGATGGGGAGGCCGCTGCAAATTTATTCGCTGACTACGAAAGGGGAAGCTTTGTTCCCAAAAAATTATGAAGGAATAACCCTTGAATTCCTTCAGGATATACAGGATTTATACGGCGAAGGAGCGGTCAATGAGCTTTTTCAAAAAAGGGAGAAGCGCCTGACTGAGGAGTATTCGCGGAAAATGGCTGAAAAGCCGAATCAGGATAAAATTGAGGAAATCGTCAGCCTCCAGAACGAAAAGGGCTATATGGCAGCCGCCACGAAAATTGACAATTATACCTATGAACTGGTTGAATACAACTGCCCTATCCTAGCAATTGCCAACCATTACAAAACAGCGTGCAAGTGTGAAACGCAAATGCTGAAAAATGTCCTAAAAACCGAAGACATTAGCCGCGTCAGCTGCAAGGCCGACGAGGATGACCATTGCCGCTTTAGAATCGCATTTAACGCAAATAAATAAAAAAACACTTTTAGCCGGGGATACCCCTTCCTAAAAGTGTTTTTTTGTCGTTATTTATTTCGCCGCTGAATAAAGTTTGTTTACTTCATCCCAGTTGATCACATTGAAGAATGCTCCGATGTAATCAGGGCGCTTGTTTTGATATTTCAGGTAATATGCATGCTCCCAAACGTCAAGGCCAAGGATTGGAGTCTTGCCTTCCATCAGCGGGCTGTCCTGGTTTGGCGTGCTTGTCACCGCCAATTTGCCGTTGTCTACAATTAGCCATGCCCAGCCAGAACCGAATCGGGTTGTTGCAGCTTTCGTGAACTCTTCCTTGAATTTGTCATAGCTTCCGAAAGCTTCGTTGATCGCGTCCGCGACTTCGCCAGTTGGAGCGCCGCCGCCATTTGGCGAAAGAAGTGTCCAGAACAAGCTGTGGTTAGCGTGGCCGCCGCCATTGTTGCGTACAGCCGTGCGGATGTTTTCCGGAATCGCATCAAGGTTCGCGATAAGTTCTTCGATTGTTTTTCCGGAAAGATCGTCATGGCCCTCAAGCGCCGCGTTCAGGTTGTTCACATATGTCGCATGGTGGCGGTCATGATGGATTTCCATTGTTTGCGCGTCGATATGAGGCTCAAGCGCGTCGTTTGCATAAGGCAATGCAGGCAGTTCGTATTTAGCCATTTTTTCTATCCCCTTTTATGTAATTTGAATACGATTTGATTATAAAACTGTCTCCTTACTTTTTCAACTAAAACGTATAAAAACCAGATTAGACACATACCCCCTTACTCAAATGGAATAATACGATTAAAAAAGCAAAGGAGCTCCGGGATGCAACTAACAGACTTGATCGCCCGCCTTGCCTTATCGTATTTTACCCTACTCGTGCTTATGAGAATCACCGGAAGGAAAGAAATTTCCCAAATGACGGTCTTTAATTTTGTTTCAGCAATTTCCATCGGTACAATCGGCGCATCGCTCGCCATCGATTCTTCCATAAGCATTAGGAATGGGCTGATTGCTTTGGCAGCATGGACCCTGTTTACAGTTTTAACTGGATTTCTCGATATTAAATCAAGAACCGCACGAGGCATTGTCACCGGAGAGCCCATCATCGTAATTAAACATGGGAACATAATGGAAGAGGCACTTAGGAAATCCAGGCTGGATGTGGATTCTTTAAGAGCTTTGCTGCGAAAAAAAGACGTATTTTCCTTCTCCGAGGTGGATTATGCGATTTTTGAAAAGGATGGCACCCTGTCTGTTTTAAAAAAGGAAGGCGAACATCCCCTTACAAAAAACGCATTGAAGCAAACCACTGCCGCGCCAAAATTGATTCCGATGCCAACAGCGGTCATTTCCGACGGCCAAATTATCGAGGAAAACTTGCGGAAATACAATTTGGACCTGGAATGGCTGGACAGTGAGCTGCGGTCCTCTGGCGTAAGTGGCCTGGAAGATGTTTTTTACGCGGAAATTGAAACAGATGGAACGCTGTATGTCGATTGGAGGCGTGACCGTCCGCTTCACTGAAAATTGGCGGCGGCACATCTGCTTGGGGCTCTCAAGAAGATTCCCCTGACTCCTCTTCCGTACCTGGATCCATATTTTCCGGGCATTCATCTTTTACTAGAGCGCCCATGCCTCCCATTTCCGGCGGGCGATTGACGCCGTAAGTCGCCCCAATATTCAGTTGCCCGCCAAGTTCCTTGATGCCCAATTGGCCAATCGTATTGTTCAGCTCATATTTATCGACAATTACTTTTTCGATTTTGTATTCCTGGTAAATGACCGGGGGAGGCTGCACGGCGCTTGCCGTTTTTTCTTTGGCGAGGTCTGATTTTAGGCGCTGCTTTTCGGCCTCCTCCAATTCTAAGATCCTTCTACTTTGATTAACCATCACACCTTGCATTTCTGCCATCAGGAGCCCCATTTGCTCGATCTTTAGGAGAAGTTCTGCCGTTTCGCGCGCTTCATTCCGGGCCGGATTTTCCCTTGCAAGCTTCACCCGCTTCGGAATCTCCCTTTTCCTTTCATTCCTCTCCTGGGCCAGGTTATCAATCAGCCCATTCAACCGCCGGAGTTCCGCGAAAAAAGGCTGAAGTTCTCTGGCGACTAGCTGCCTGATCGCCTTTTCGGATTCCTTTCCCTCCCCGGCTTTCCTCTCTTTTACCGGATTGGCAGAAGGGCCGCCTGGCTCCTTCTTTTTTAAAAGCGGGGCCAAATCCCGTTCCCATTGCAAAAACCGTTTAATATGCACATCCAGGGTGTTGATTTTTCTAATGTTTTTCTCCAATTCGGCGAGTCTGCTTTTTATCGCATCATTTTCTTCACCGTTTGTGAATAGTCCTTTAAGAGACATGATTACACCACACTTTACCTGGACATTTTAAAGGACTTTTGAATGGGAGTTGATGGATTGGCAATTGGAAGAATTACAATTAACATTAATGGATGCAAAATCAATTCGATGGAAAATGGTTCGGTCGTTTCGCTAAAAGGGACTGTCCAAAAACGGAAAACGAATTCCTATAAAGAATCATTCGGCTATGGTTATCAAAACGGTGACGGCGTTTTTATACATGGGGAAGCAAGCGCCATACTCGACCAGGACATTGTGGATTCGATCAGGAGGAAAGGAAGCCTTTGATCTATTTGATGGGGATGCTCTCTTCGGGCGTCCCCATAAATTCATACACGATTGTCAGGACTCCGTTTTGGAATGATGCTTCAAGCTTGTTGTCCTTCGCAAGCCTCGGCAGACTGATCACCCTCTCAAACTCACCTGACTTGATTTCCTTTTTAATCTCCTTTAAGCCAATGAACGGGCTGGCGATCCGGCCCCTGATGACAAGCTTGTCTCCCTGCAGCGCCAGAAAAACATCCTCCCTTTGAATGCCCGGCAGCGCGGCTAGCAAGTAAATCCTATCCGCGGATTCAAAAATATCAATTGGGGGGAAAGCGCCTTCCATTCCCGGCCCCATATCATTGAATCCGGAAAAGATCGTATTCGAGTTCATATGCTCTCTCGCGAATTCCTCATCGAAAATCTGCCCCCAAAAGTTTCCGCCCTGTACTTTTTGCGCTATCTCCATCCATTTCTTTAACTTGTCCATATCCATCGAATCACCCTCCAACTCATATAGATAGCTTCTTAAGCATATATTTTTCCAAAAGGGGGGAGACATTTGGCTGTACCAGCTATTAATATAAATATTTTTATGATAAAAATTAATTCCTTTGAAAACGCGTCGGCCGTAAATATCGGACAAAATCTCCTTGCCGAATGGCAGAATTCGGACAAAAGGAACCAGGGCTACGGCCAAAATTATGGGGACGACGCCGCCTTTGTCGGAAACAGGAATATGGTTGACGATAGGGACGCGATCGACTCGCCGGCATCCTTTGACTCGTGCCTGCCTGGAAACATTAATGGGGGATTGGTTCCATGATCTTTCTGCCCTCCATCGCGAATGTCCTCAACTTCAAAGTTAACGTCCTTGACCGCCATTCCCAAATCGCGTTCGGATCCATTCAGCAGGCGGACGTCTTCCTCTCGACAAAAAGGAATATGGGCTTCGGTGAACAAAATGGGGACATCTCCCTCATCAACATCCCGATTAACTTCATTAACGACTCCGATGTGACAGATGGAAATTCAATTAAAAACAGCGTGATATAATCCCACAGAGCTATCTCCGTTTTTAGGGGAAGGCTCTTTTTTTGAAAAAATACTGCCGACTCACCCGGGAACGGTCCTTGAATACTCTAATGGGGAGAGGAGGACCGTGTATGGTTTTGTATAAAGAGGAAGAAGTTGCCCAACAGGACCTTGAAGAGTGGAAAAAAGACGCAGTGCGAAATTTTTCGGAAAAGCTGAGGGACAGGGAAAAGCCGTTTCCCTGCATACCGGCAACGATTGGCCGCCAGCTAGGGCACTTCAGGTTTGCTTTCCTCCCGCACCCATCAGACGCCGATTCAGCGGTACAGCTTGCTGGCGCGCTTGATGAATATGCAAAGAATTACAGGGGGTATGGAAACTATACTTCGCTTGTTCTTTTTTATGATGATACCGGCCGGGACCGTTTAAGTGTGGTACAGTATGAGGAACTCTTTTGGTCACAGTTGAAAGCGTGCGCCAGCCTTGACCCCGCCAAATGGCCGGGCCATATACCTGGGGATGCGGACAATCCACTATGGGAATACTGTTTCAGTGCGGAGCAGTTTTTCGTATACTGCGGAACGCCAGTGCATGAACGGAGGCAAAGCCGGCATTTTCCATATCTGATGCTTGCCATCACTCCAAGGTCCGTTCTTGTGGAATTTAATTCAACGGAGGCCCGAGCCGGGAAAATCAAGGCGGATATCCGTAAACGGCTTGCAGCCTATGATTCAGCACCAATCCATCCGGATTTAAATACGTACGGAAATGAAGACAATTACGAATGGAAACAATATTTCCTAAGGGATGACGAAACAAGTAGGGGCTGCTGTCCGTTCCATCGTTTTATTAGAAGCGGCGGCAGAGCGAAGAATGAAGATGAGGAGTAAAGTTCAGCATGCCTTATTGGCATGTTTTTTTAAGGTCGGAGGAAACCTATATTCAAGAGAACCATCAATAAGGAGGAACTTTTTTGCCACAACTATTCGATAAACCGGGACTCCTCATCCTGGACGTCCAAAAAGGTTTTGACGACCCATATTGGGGTGCGCGAAACAACCCGGAAGCGGAGGACAACATTTATAAGCTTCTGGAGGAATGGAGGAAGCGGGAATGGATTGTCGTTTACTCGCAGCACCTCTCCCTGCTTCCCGACTCGCCGCTGAACTACAAAAATGGGGTTAATATTGAAATCAAAGATCCCTTACGCCCGCTTGCCGGGGAATCTGTCTTTACGAAAAATGTCAACAGCGCGTTCATCGGGACCCCTTTGGATGAATTTTTAAAAGGGCATCAGGTGAAGACGCTTGTAATCACCGGCTTTTCGACGCAGCATTGCGTTTCGACAACCACAAGGATGGCGGGCAATCTTGGGTATACGAACTTCCTCGTTTCAGATGCCACCGCGGCTTTCGAAATTACCGGCCCAGATAACGTGAAGCATCCCGCTGAAGAAATTCATAAAATTGAGCTGGCGATGCTTCATAAGGAATTTGCGACCATTGCCACAACTGCCGATATTTTGGAATCAATTGGATGAGGGGACATAATACTAGCTCTTTCAATATAAAAAAGGGACAAACCCATTAAGGTTCGTCCCTTCGTCTTTTTATTCTCCAGCATGGTAGACCGGCGCTTCTTCGCCTAGCTCTTTTAGGCGCACGGCAACTTCCGCTTCCGTCAACCCTTGTTCTTTTACATAGAGGTTCCGTGGATGGACACGGCATTCATGCGTGCATCCGCGCAAATACTTGTGTTCGTTTTCCTCGGAACAAAGAATTTGCTTGTTGCATTCAGGGTTGGCACAGTTCACGTAGCGCTCGCACGGTTCGCCTGTAAAATAATCCTTCCCGACAACAACGTGTTCGACTTGGTTAATCGGCACGGAAATCCTTTCGTCAAAGACATACATTTTTCCGTCCCACAGCTGGCCCTTAACCTCCGGATCCTTCCCATAGGTCGCGATCCCGCCGTGCAACTGGCTGACATCTTCAAAGCCTTCTTTCTTCAGCCAGCCGGAGAATTTCTCGCAGCGAATCCCGCCTGTACAATAAGTAAGGATTTTCTTGCCTTCAAACTGATCCTTGTTTTCCCTGATCCAGTCAGGAAGCTCGCGGAACGCCTTGATATCCGGACGGATGGCGCCTCGGAAATGGCCAAGATCGTACTCGTAATCATTCCGTGCATCAATCACAACCGCATTCGGATCCTGCATTGCATTAAAAAATTCCTTTGGCTCCAAATAGTTGCCTGTCAGTTCATTTGGATCGACATCATCCTCAAGCCTCAGGGTAACGAGTTCATTGCGCGGGCGGACATGCATTTTTTTAAACGCATGGGTATCCGATACGTCGATTTTGAAAACCATATCGGCAAAGCGCGCGTCATCCCTCATTGCCTTCATATACGCATCTGTTTGCTCAACCGTTCCGGAAACGGTACCGTTAATGCCTTCTTCGGCAACGAGGATGCGGCCCTTCAACCCAAGCTCCTTGCAAAACGCAAGGTGCTGATCGGCAAATTCCTCCGGATTATCAATGTGCACATATTTATAATAGAGCAAAACTCTATATGGATGTGTAGTTGCCATTTTCCTTGCTCCAATCTAAAAGTAGTGTTTCTATACGGCGTCAGTTTTCAACACCGGAATATTTTTATACCAAAAGGCATAAAAACATTGTATAAAAAAATCCGTTATTTTTCAATATGGCCCATAAACCATTCAGGAAATGCGCGTTCTTTTCCTGTCACAAGTGAATTTAGCCGAACAATGGGCAGTCATTCATAAAATGCGAGTTCCTTTTCAATCTGCCTCCTGATTTTTTCAAGGCATTCCTCTGGCGTCTTGGCGAATACCCGTTTTCCATTCACGATGGCAAATGGACTTCTCGCGCACATCCCGCAAAACGAAAGGCACTCATTTTGGAGAACGGACACTTCCGGGTATTCCGATTCAAGGATCGCTTCAATATCATACACGTTGATGCTGTTGCTCTGGCAAATATCCACGATGACAATACCCATTGGCCCCTCCCCCTTTTGTAAAAAACTATATGAATAGTATACCCGTGATTTGGCATGGATATTGGGATTTTGCCTTCAGCGACGGAGGTTGTGAAGAATTTTGATTGCTGCAGGATATGTTTTGTCAAAATTCCTCAAAAAGGCGCGAATATTTTTTCCATAAAAAAGATTTTTTTCACAGATTTACCCACAAAAAGAAATTACACCCACCGTAACGTATGGTAAATTCAGTTAGGGGGTTTTACATTTGAAAAAGTCATTGAAAATTGCAGCGCCAGCCCTTGCTCTTGGATTGGTATTTTCTTCAGCAGCAAACGTGTCCGCGAGCACCGCCGGACATAAATCCGATGCCAAGAAGGTGACCGTTTCCGTCTCAGTCAAGGCGGCTGCCAAGGATAAAGAGGCAAAAAAACGCCTGGAATCAATCCTTAAAAATATCTCCAAGGTAGATTCGAGCACAAGCAAGCTGGCCAAAGCGACGGCCGAATTGTACGCAAAAGCCGGAACCGGAAACCTTTCCGTAAAAGCCGAAGCCGATTTCTACAAGAGTACTTCCGGCAAATTGAAGGCAAACAGCAACCAGCTGAAAGCCTACAAAGGACAGGTTGACCAGGTTGCCAAAAAGTACGGAAAAACCGAATCGGTGAACGCCGCCTATGCTAAAATTACCGCGTTAAATAATGTTATCTCTCAACGACAGAAGAAGCTTGCAGACTTGCATAATCAGTTTGTCCAAGCACAGAAATCAAAAGATGCATCCAAACTATTGGCTGCCATTCAGGAAAGCGTTGTAAAGGCTGAGGCAAAAAACGCCGCCCTATCGAAGGCAACAGCCGAGTTTTATGCGAAAGCGGCAACCACCCCAGTAACGGCAGCGGCAGAGATGGAATTTTACAAGAAAACTGCAGCTGATTTGGGCTCCGTATCGAAAGACCTTGCAAATGTGAAAAACCAATTGGATGGATTAGTGAAGTATTATGGAAAAACGGATGTGACAACTGCCTTGTATGCGCGGATTTCTTTGCAGAATGAAGCGGTCGCGGTTGTGAAAAAGAGCCTCGACAATTTGCATAACCAATACCTTCAGAAAGCTGCGGTAAATCAGCTTGCCTTAATCACTGAAGCAGTACTGAAGGCTGAAGCCAACATGGCAGCCACTTCGAAGGCTATCGCCGATTATTATGCCAGCGCGGCAACCACTCCTGTTACTGTAAATGCAGAAGCGGAGTTTTACAAAAAGGCCACGGGTGAAATTAACGCGCATGCCAGCCAGCTGTCTTCCTTAAAAAAGCAGCTTGACGCGCAGGTAAAAGTTTCCGGCCAGAGCGACGCGGCAAAAGCGTTATATGCAAAGATTGCCGTTCAAACAGAAGCAAACGCTGCTCTGAAAAAGAAGCTGAATGATTTGCACAGCCAGTACATGAAGGCTGAAGCCGCGAAACAAGTAGCAGTAGTTGCCGGCGAGGTGGCGAAAGTCGAGGCAAGGGTGGCTGCCGCCGCGAAAGCAACAGCAGAGTTTTATGCAAAAGCCGCAACTACTCCTGTGACGGCGAAAGCAGAGGCGGAGTTTTATGTGGGCATGACAGGCGAGCTTGCCGCAAGCTCCATTCAGCTTGCCGGAGTGAAAAAGCAGCTCGACGAACTCGTCAAAAAACAGGGGAATACAGAAGCATCAATTGCTGTTTACGCGAAAATAACCGCGCAGAACCAGGCTATTGCCGCGGCTAGCAAGACTTTGCTCGAATTGCATATTAATTTCAAGCCGGCATCAGCTTGATTTTTAAGGAAGGCCTTGTGGATAAGGCCTTCCTTTTTCGTTGCCTGGCCGAATTGGCTGAGATATGAACCAGGACAATATCTTTAGTTCCTGCGGGTTAACTTATTGCCGGAACGCCAAGTCGATTTCGCGAATTTCTTCTTCGGACAAGTTAACTTCAAGCGTTTTCAGGTTATTCAGTACTTGTTCCGGCCGTTTGGCGCCAGGAATGATCGCATCAATGACGTCGCGCGTCAAATACCAGGCGAGAACAACATGGGCGACATCGGCTCCTTTTTGCTCGGCGATTTCCTTTAGCTTTTCTACTTTCTTCAAAGCTCTCTCAAACGTTTCCTTTTCGAAAAATTTCCCGCGCTTTCCTTCAAGGTTTGAGTTCCGATCATATTTCCCTGTCAAAAGGCCTTTGGCGAGCGGGAAATAAGGGATAAACGAAATATTGTTTTCACGGAAATAAGGGAACAATTCCTGTTCGGCACTTCGATTCAGCAAATTGTATTCGCCCTGGTAAACATCGATATGGCCGTCCTTGTTCGCTTCCTTCAACTGCTCCAGCGAAAAATTGGAAACACCGATCGCGCGGATTTTCCCTTCGTCTTTCAACCGTTTCAACGCGCCGACCGCCTCGTCTTTGGGCGTATCCTTGTCCGGAAAATGGATATAGAACAGATCAATATAATCGGACTGAAGACGTTTCAGGCTCTCTTCGACGGAAAGCGTCAAAAATGCCGGGTCATTGTTGTGGACAACTTCCTGGCCGGCGAATGTATAGGAAGCTTTTGTCGCGATAACCGTTTCCGCGCGTTTCCCGGCCTCCTTAACAACCTGGCCGATGATTTCCTCGGATCGCCCCAACCCGTAATAATAGGCTGTATCAAAGAAATTCAACCCATTTTCCAAGCCTGACCGGATCATTTCAAAGCTTGCCTCTTCATCGATATTCGGGTAAATATTGTGCCCTCCGACCGCATTGGTCCCCATTCCAATCGGGTTTACTTCTAAATCGGTCCTTCCAAGCCGCACCTTTTTTATCATTCCAACCAGCCTCCCATTTTTTAGTACCTTTATCATATCAAACCGGGCTTTCGGCAAAAAACGATTTGCCGCCCTTCCTGTTCGTTTTCTTCGAAAAAAAGAATCGTCCATTCCCGGAACTCCTCGAGCAATTCATTTGGCTTAAGGAGGAATTGCTTTGAAACCTTGCCTTCTTTTGGCGAATCATAATAGGTTTCCATAAAGAAATAGCCACCGTCTTTTAAAAGGCCCTTTACATACGGAAACAGCGAGCGGTCCAAGTAATAGGCGATCAGGATGAGATCATAGGCCCCTATCTTATATGGCAAATTCTCCAAATCCGCCAGGTCCATGGCCGAGGCATGGACCTCTAGTTCCCTTTTTTGAGCATGCTCCCGCAAAAAATGAATAGCTGTCTCCGAAATGTCGGCGGCATCGACTTCGTAGCCACGCTCCGCCAAAAACAGGCTGTTCCCGCCAAGTCCGCATGCCAGGTCAAGCGCTTTTTCCCCATTCAGATAGGAGGAAAGGCGCACCAGACGCTCGTTCGGAAGCGGTTCCTCCATCTCTGCCAGCCGTTCCTGATGCTTTTTGTTCCATTTCTCTTTCATTCGTTCTTCGTTCCCCATTTGTTTTCCATCCTCCCTTCCAAGAACTGCTCTATTCATTAAGTTCCACACATTACATTAACAACCTTTCTTTTTTTAAAAAAAGTAGTTTTTTGCCGGATTCTATGTTGGTATAAAGCTTTCTCCAGTGGATGTCTGGCATAACGCGGTTGGAGGATTTGTCCAAAAGGTGACAGTTTTCGATAAATGCCTTAAAACTTTCGATATCCATCCTAAAATTTTCCATATAATTAAAAATTTTCGATAACGGCACGAAATCTTTCGATATATAACCATTTTCTTAAAAAGCCTAGTTCCTCCATCAATTCCACTAAATACCAACATTTAGAACTTAAAAATATTGGTATAATTGGAATCGAAAGAAAATTAGGGGGAAAGAAAAGTTGAAGCTTCTTAAAACAATTTTCATGACTTTGCTGCTGTTGTTCTTGTTGATCCTATCGACCGCGGCACCTATCGCTCTTATTGGCGTAGCTTTTTATGTGGCCGGTTTTTGGCTGAGCCACCAGAAGTCAAAGGGCAGGATTTATTTTAAAAAACCGTGGATCCTCTTGACGGCGGGAGTGCTTTCGACGTTTGTTCTCGTCGGAACATTCGCTGATGCGGCTGAAAGCCAGGCCTCTTCAAAACAGGATGTCAAAATTGACAAGCAAGCCGCCCAAGAAAAAGATAAGGTGGATGACACTGCAAAGGCAGCTTTAGCAAAGAAAGCCGCTGTGGAAAAAGCGAAGGCTGACGAAAAGGCAAAAGCTGAAGCAGAATCTAAAAAGCAAGCTGAGGAAAAAGAAAAAGCGGAGGCCGAAGCCAAAAAGCAAGCGGAAGCTAAACAAAAGGCCGAAGCAGAAGCGAAGGCTGAGCAGCAAGCAAATACAAACGCTCTTATTGCTGCCCTTGGCCTTGAGAAAGTCACCGTTGGCCGCGTAGTTGACGGGGATACAATCCAGACATCGGACGGCCGAAAAATCCGCTTTGTAGGGGTGAATACCCCGGAATCAACGACAAGGCATGAAACGTACGGCAAGGAAGCTAGCGATTATACGAAGTCGCGGCTAACCGGAAAACAAATCTGGATCCAAAAGGATGTAAGCAACACTGACCGGTACGGGCGCCAGCTCCGCATCATCTGGCTTGCTGTCCCATCGGATGATCTAAATGAAAAGGAAATCCGCGCGAAGATGTTTAATGCGGAACTCGTCCTGAACGGATATGCAGAACCATCAACCTATCCGCCGGACGTTAAATACAGTGATTACTTCGTAAAATTTGCGCGTGAGGCACGCGAGCAAAACAAAGGGCTCTGGGCATATGGTCCGAATGGAACAACGAAAGGCGACCTAGACCCGAAAACATCGGCGCAAAAGCCCGCCCAAAGCAAACCAGCCGCATCCCAGCCGGCAAAATCACCTTCAGCGGGCACTTCGACCGCTTCGAAACCGGCTGCAACAGCCCCTGCTCCATCAACGCAAACTGAAATTTTCGCAAACTGCACAGAACTCAGGGTAAAGTATCCAAACGGGGTTCCATCGACACATCCTGCTTACCAGGCAAAAATGGACCGCGACAAAGACAACTATGCTTGTGAAAGATAAAAAAGAAGCCCAAGCGGCTTCTTTTTTTCTTCATTTCCGATTATGCTGGAATAATAAAAAGGGTAAAACTTTTTTGTCATGCGAATCCTTAAAAAAGGCTTTATTTTTAATGAATTCTTGAATTTATTTTTGGTTTTTTATTCAAACACTGGAAAATTAAGGGCCAACTCCCTCTTTATTTTTTTAGAAAGTGACATACGTCGTTGTAATATATCTAAATATTCAATATAATACTTTTATATTTATTGTTATTGGTGGATAGCATTTAAAGTGCGGCCGCCGAAGAGATACTCTAAATACAGCAAGTCAATATGCACAAACGGGGGGAGAATATGAAAGATTTATTCAAAAAATGGAATCAATTAAGCCTGGTCAAGCAAATTATCATTGGTTTGGTGGTTGGCATCTTCCTGGCTGTTGCGATTCCGGCTGCAGCGAAACCTCTAGTTATTTTTGGATCTTTATTTGTAGGCGCCCTGAAAGGCATCGCACCTGTCTTGGTACTGTTCCTGGTCATGTCTGCCATCGCGCAGCACAAGAGCGGACAGCAAACGAATATGAAAGCAATTATTATCCTCTATTTATTAGGCACTTTTTTGGCTGGATTAATCGCCGTTATTGTCAGCTTCGCATTCCCTGTCAGCCTGACGCTTGTTAAAGGAGCGGAGGGAGTAACGGCTCCAGGCGGAGTTGTTGAAGTCCTGAAAACGTTGCTCCTGAACGTTGTCGATAATCCTGTAAAAGCCATTTTCAATGCAAACTATATCGGCATTCTTGCTTGGGCAGTCGTTCTCGGCATCGCGCTAAGGAATGCCCCGGACACAACAAAAACAATGATTTCAAATTTTTCCGATGCCATTTCAAAAATGGTTACATGGGTCATCCGGTTTGCGCCGCTCGGCATCATGGGCCTTGTTATTGAGTCAATCACAACAAACGGCCTTGAGTCGCTGTTAAGCTACGGTAAACTGCTCGCCGTTTTGATTGGTTGCATGCTGTTTGTTGCATTCGTGGTCAATCCGGCAATCGTCTTTTTCACGACACGCCAAAACCCATACCCGCTCGTATTGCGATGTGTAAGGGAAAGCGGAATCACCGCCTTCTTTACGAGAAGCTCCGCCGCCAACATTCCTGTCAACATGAGGCTTTGCGAAAAGCTTGGATTGGACAAGGATACGTATTCCGTCTCCATTCCACTTGGCGCGACCATCAACATGGCAGGCGCGGCTGTAACAATTTCTGTTTTGACTTTGGCGGCTGTCCATACGCTTGGCATCGAGGTTGACATCCCGACAGCTATCATTCTAAGCGTACTTTCAGCTGTTTGCGCTTGTGGCGCATCCGGAGTAGCGGGCGGATCGTTGTTGCTTATTCCACTCGCAGCTAGCTTGTTCGGAATTCCAAACGATGTCGCAATGCAAATCGTTGGCGTTGGCTTCATCATCGGCGTCCTTCAGGATTCCTTCGAAACAGCGCTTAACTCTTCGACAGACGTCCTGTTCACGGCTGCCGCTGAATACAGGAACCGCCGCAAAGAAGGAAAGAGCATCAACATGAAACAAGCCGTCTAAATAAATTTGAGGCAGGGGACAACTCCCCTGCCTCATTTTATTTGTGAGCGTGAAGCAAGGGACGTACCCTTTGCTTCAAAACCTCTATTCAATTTCCAAAATATCATTTATCCGTTCAAGTTCGTCAGTACTAAACTGCAATTTTTCCAGTGCGGCTATATTTTCTTCGATTTGGCTTACCTTACTTGCGCCAATCAAGGCGGAAGTAACGACTTTATCACGTAAAACCCAGGAAAGTGACATCTGGGCTAAAGATTGGCCCCGTTCCGTCGCCAATCTGTCCAATTGGGTGACTTTAGATAAAACCTCCGGTGTTACATCATTTTTATTTAAGAATGTATTTTCTTTTGCAGCCCTTGAATCCAGGGGGAAACCAGCAAGGTATTTGTTCGTTAGCAACCCTTGGGCCAAAGGAGTGAAAGCGATGCAGCCCGCTCCTTCTTCAGACAAAACAGGCAAGAGTTCAGCTTCCACCCATCTGTCAAGCATAGAATACTCTGCCTGGTGAATGACAAATGGAGTCTTTTGCTCCTTAAGAATTGCAATGGCCCTTTTTGTTTCTTCCGCATTGTAGTTTGAAATCCCGACATACAATGCTTTCCCCTGCCTGACGATCAAATCAAGGGCAGCCATCGTTTCATCAAGAGGAGTATTAGGATCCGGCCGGTGGTGGTAAAAAATATCCACATAATCAAGACCCATTCTTTTTAGGCTTTGGTCGAGGCTTGCAACAAGGTACTTCTTTGAACCATAATCTCCATAAGGCCCTGGCCACATATAATATCCTGCTTTAGTGGAAATGATCATTTCATCCCGATATCCCAAAAAGTCCTGTTTAAGGATTTTCCCAAAAGTCTCCTCGGCTGAACCTGGAGGCGGCCCATAATTATTGGCCAGGTCAAAATGCGTAATCCCTAAATCAAATGCCCTGCGGACCATTGCCCTTCCATTTTCATACGAATCTTTTCCCCCGAAATTATGCCATAACCCTAGTGAAATCGCTGGCAGCTTTAACCCAGAGTTCCCAACCCTGTTATAAATCATCCCATCATATCGTTTACTGTTTGGCAGATAATCCATTACCGATTCCCCTTCCAACTAAAATACGTATCTGCTAAAAATTCACATACAAGTCTGTATCGGCAGCGTTCAATGACCGATTTCACAGATTAAATCTTAGCCTTTAATATGCTTCATTAAATATGTTCCAGTAATCGACTGTTCCGAATGAATGATTTGCGCAGGTATGCCCTCAAAAACTACCTGGCCGCCCTTGCTGCCTCCATCCGGTCCCATATCAATGATCCAATCCGCTTGGCTGATCACATCCAGGTTATGTTCAATGACAACTACTGTATTTCCGGCTTCAACAAGGCGGTTCATGATTTCGAGTAGATGACCGATATCCGACATATGCAGGCCGGTCGTAGGCTCGTCCATCACATAGATGATGCCCTTCTTATGAAGCTCGCTTGCCAGCTTGATACGCTGGCATTCCCCGCCCGAGAGCGTGCTGAGCGGCTGGCCGAGTGTGAGATAATTCAGCCCAACATCACTCATCGCCTGAAGTTTCCTCATAACCTCTTTTATCTGAAAGAAATCCAATGCTTGCTCCACAGTCATCTCCAATACATCCGCGATCGACTTGCCGTTCAGCTTATATGCGAGTACTTCCTCCTTGAACCGCCTGCCCCCGCATACTTCACATGGCACCTCTACCCTGTCAAGGTAGGCAAGGTCAATGTACACAACTCCCAGCCCTTGGCAGTTCTCGCAAGCACCCTTGGAGTTGAAACTGAACAAACCTTGGTTGACCTTGTTTGCGGAAGCAAACGCCTTACGCACATCATCCATAATGCCTGTGTAGGTCGCGGGATTGGAGCGTGTTGACACTCCTACCGCCGATTGGTCGATGACAATCGCATCTGGATGCTGGCTTAGGAACACTTCGTTAATTAGCGTACTCTTGCCAGAGCCAGCGACACCCGTAACAACAGTAAGCACCCCGGTAGGAATATCCACACTTATGTTCCGAAGGTTGTGCAATGTGGCATCCTTTATGGACAGCTTGCCGGATGGCTTCCGGGCTGCCCGCTTCAGCTGGATCGGCCGGTTCAAATAAGTGCCTGTCAGAGTAGCTGCCTCCAGCAGGCCATGGTAGGTGCCTTCATACACGATAGTACCGCCGTGGCTGCCAGCGTGTGGCCCGACGTCAACGATATGATCGGCCACCTTGATAACATCAGGATCATGCTCGACGACAATCACGGTATTCCCCTTGTCACGCAACTTCTGCAGCAATCCATTTAACCGGTGCACATCCCGTGGGTGCAAGCCAATACTTGGCTCATCAAAGATGTATGTGGCATCAACCAGGCTGCCGCTGAGGTGCTTTACCATCTTGACGCGCTGGGACTCTCCGCCAGACAATGTATCCGTCTCGCGGTCCAGTGTTAAATAGTCGAGTCCGATTTCCACCAAATGCTGCAGCCTTTCCGTGAGCGACTTGACGATTGGTTCGGCACCAACGTCCTCAATCTTTCGAATAACCTGGATAAGGCTGCCGACTTCCATGGAAGACAACTCGGCAATATTGAGCCCATTGATCCTGCAGTTAAGCACAGCCTGACTAAGTCTTGCACCACGGCAGCTTGTGCAGGGACCTTCGGAGATAAACGGCCCTACAGTTTGTTGCGTGCGATCAGAATACGTCTTCAAGTCCTTTTTAATATACTTGTTCGTGAACTTCTCGATGGCGCCTTCCACTGTAATATTCACTGTCTTACCGCCAAACTGCATCGCCACTTTCCTAGCTTTGCCATACAGTAGTAGTTCCAGTTCCTCCTCCGAATAGTCACTTAGCTTCTTGCTAGGATCGAATGAACCCGACTCCACGATCACATTCCAATCCATGCTGTTCACCGAATAGCCCGGCAGCAAAATCGCTCCTTCATTTAAAGACTTTGACTTGTCCAGTGCCTTGCTCATATCAACGGTCATCCTCCGGCCAGTGCCATGGCACTCCGGACACATGCCTTGGGGATCGTTAAACGAGAAACTTGACGCTGGGCCGACATATGGCTGACCCAGCCTTGTGTAAAGAAGGCGAAGAAGTGGCGAGATATCTGTAATCGTCCCCATCGTGGAATGGGAACCGCCGCCCAAGCGTTTCTGGTCGACGATTACAGCCATACTTAGGTTTTCAATCGCATCTGCATCCGGTTGCGGAACTCTCGGCAGGAAGGTTCTGACGAACGTACTGAAATTTTCGTTCAGCAGACGCTGGGATTCAGCGGCAACGGTATCAAAAACGATTGACGATTTTCCGGAACCCGATACTCCGGTAAAAATAGTGATTTTACGCTTGGGAATTCGCAAGGAAACATCTTTAAGATTATTCTCCCGGGCACCACGGATTACTATATATTCCTGGGTCATATATATCTTCCTTTACTCGTACTAAGTTCATTATAAATAAAGTAACACAAGATAGCGGTCTAGACAGAATCGATTTTCCGCTCAATAAGAATGGACAACAAAAAGCAGCCACATCCGCACATTTGGCTGCTTTATTAGTCGGCCTATAGATTAAACCCGGCCGGAATTTTAATCAATGTATAGTCCGCTGTCCATTTTTGAGTTGAAACAATGAGGGTTTCTTCCTGTTTTTTAAAAAACAGCCCGCTGCCTTCCTTTTGAAAAAAAGTCCAGCCGTAGCTCGTGATAAGCTCCTTAATGGCCTCGTCGGTTATTTCCATATTCCGTTCATTGCTAATATACCAGGCATAATTGTTTTCAAATGATAATTTTACAATCTGGCCATTTGTGCCATGGGCTTTTTCGAAAACTTCCTTCTTGCTCAAATGTTTAATCGGAAGCGGAGGGTAATACATTTTGCTGTAGAACAAGATTACTCCCGCAGCAAAAAGGGCCAGCAACCCTGCCAGCACTTTTTTCACATTGTACTTTTTAGCCATTTGCCGTCAGTGTCTTTTTTTCCAGATTAATGCTCCCGCAGCGAAAACATACTTTTGACGAATTGGTAAGAACCGTTTTGCATTTGATGCACCTTTTAATTTTCTCCTTCATCCCTGTCCCCTCCCAGAGAGTTAATGTAGAGCAGCCACACATATGTCCAAGAGAAAAATGGAATCGCCAAGTAAATCGGAAACCGCAAGACAGCCAACCTGGCATGTCTGATAAATGTCTTTCCAGCATAACCACTTTATTTAATTGATTCAAATTTTGGTAAAAAGGTTACGCCTACGGAACCGCCATCATTTAATAAACTTCTATATTCATTCTACTTTGAAGAAGGAAAATCCTCTGTTTTACACTAAAAAAATACCGAACAATCAGAAAATTAACAACTTAAAGTTGGCCCGACAAAGCATGGAATGTATATTCTCCATCACTTTTGCATAGGAAGCCATAGTCCGACTGAAAATTGAGACAGGTATTCTGCTTAAGCATTTTTCTCTCAATGGTAATGCTAACTCAAGAAAGCCTGTTGATTGGCGTATTTCAGATAAAAACATTATTTGACAGAGCTCAAACCATTCTGGAACATATATTGCAGTCCTTCTTCAAAACCTTTCCCCCAAACATGTGAACTATGTCCTCCATTTACAATTCTAAGCTCAGCAGGACTTCCAGGGACGTCTTCCCACTTTTCAAAACCCTCGTTAAAAATGTTCGACCTGTGAAGATACTGGTACAAAGAAACAGCTTGGACTTCCATATTGTATTTATTTGCATCAGGCGGAAGATCTTCTTTTTCGCTTAAATGATTCCAGTCATCGTCACCTGCATAAATAAACATAGGAACTTTGTATTGTTGCTTGCTATATATTTTTAGGGCTGATGGATAATTTAGTTTCTCCCAAATTTCCGGGTCAAATGGCTCCCCAAATGATCCGCGCTCAACCGCTCCGGAAGTCGCTGGTGCCTCACCGTCCTGAATTGCAGGGCTTAATAGTGTCGTTGCAGCAAACTTTTCAGGGTATATTAGAGAGTAACGTAATGCACCATATCCTCCCATTGAATAGCCTGCTAGCCCTCTGCCTTCTCTCGAAGCGATAGTATTAAAGTTTGTATCAATTTCCCTTATTAAATCATTCACAACAGAAGTCTCCACAGCACCGTACTTGGCGGAATCGACCCAATAGCTGTTTCCTGTAATAGGAGCAACGGCAATTACAGGTCCTATAACTTTATCATCAATCATTTTATCAAGGATTGGCCAATACCTATCCCAGCTGCTCGCCGTACCCCCGCTGCCATGCAGAAGATAGATAACGGGATATTTTTCCACCTCCGCTGCATGGTAACCATTTGGCAAATAAATGTTATAGGATAATGTTTTTTCAGTTTGACTGTGGTCTTTACCCAATGTTTCAGAAACAAAGGTACGTAGATGGACAGTACCTTTATGTGGCGTTTCATAATTTGCAGCAAGATAGGAAGGAGAAAAATCATCTTTTTCTTTCTTGCCGAACACGTATTTCAGACCTTCCTCAAAGCCTTGGAGCCAAACGTCCATCCCATGCCCCCCGTCAATAATCCTGAGTTCGGCCGGATTGGAAGGAACGTCTTCCCACTTGTCAAAATCCTTGCTAAAAAGGTTTTTCCGATGAAGTTCTTGATAAAGTTCTACAGCCTGGACTTCCATATTGTACTTATAAGCATCAAGAGGAAGATCCTCTTTTTCACTAAGGTGATTCCAGTCATCATCACCTGTGACGATATAGAAAGGTACCCGGAACGGTTGTTTTACATATGATTCCAATGCGGCAGGATAGTTCAATTGCTCCCAGCGATTTGGATTGAACGGGGTCCCGAAGCTCCCCCTTTCAACTGCCCCGGAAGTTATAGGCGGCAATCCTTTTTGAATCGCCGGGCTTAATAGAATTGCACCGGAAAACAGTTCCGGATATACAAGCGAGTATCGTAAGGCACCATATCCCCCCATTGAAAATCCGGAAATAAACCTGCTCTCTCGCTCAGATTTTGTGTTGTACTTTTTATCGATATGAGGAATGAGGTCGTTTATCATGGATTCTTCATAATGGCCAAACTTTTCAGAGTCAACCCAATAACTGTTCCCTGTAGAAGGGACGACTGCAATAACAGGTTCAACAATTCCTTCTTCAATCATGTTGTCGAGTGTGGCCCAAAATCCATCCCAGCTATTTTCATTTCCCGAACTTCCATGCAAAAGATAGATGACCGGATACCCATCCTCTCTTTTTGAATCGTATCCTTTTGGCAAATATATCTTGTAAGTTAGCTTATTCTGTTTAGGGGTATCATCATGAACCAAGGCTTGGGACGTGATTGATTCAACAATTTTCACGCTCGAATCCCTCCCCTTTTCTTTTGCTTCTACGATCGAATTTGACAATGGTGCAAGAAGAAGAACAACCAAAACAACAATCATAAGTTTTTTCAATACATCAGCCTCCGATACATTTGATTTGTTATTGTTTAACTTATATAACTCATTCGGTTTTGGGAGGGATCCCCTTTAACCAAATCTTTAACTTGATTCACACTTTTTTTTCTTAAAACCTAGCGTCGATTCCCTCTTCACCAAACGGACATCCAGCTGGACCTCTTCATCGGTGGCATGAACGTTTTCAATCATATCGATTAGCCTGGAGGTTGCAACGACCCCAATATCATAAATCGGCTGCTCAATCGTACTGATTTCGGGGTCTACCATCTCTACGAGTTTTATACCATCAAATCCTATAATGGCGATATCCTCAGGCACTTTTATTCCAAGCTGTTTTAAAATCTTTAATGAACCAATTGCCATCATATCATTTGCCAAAAAAATGCCATCGACATCAGGATGTTCATATAATAGTTTATCAGTTAATGTTTTTCCGCTTTCAAGTGAAAAGTCTCCTTCCAATATGATTGGCAGGTAACTTACGCCCTTTTCGGCAAGCTCATCTTTATAACCTCTGATCCTTTCAAGAGATGGCTGAAAATTCGGCGGGCCGCATATATGGGCTATTTTCCTGCAGCCAATTTCAAACAAATGGTTGACCGCTAGCTTCGCTCCCTTATAATTATCAATTCCTATTGAATCGGTTGAACTTTTATCAGCAGCCCTGTCAATCCTTACAAACGGAATATTCATGGCATTCAATTCTTTCAATACCGAGTCCTTGAACTGAAACGAGGCAAGAATGAGACCGTCTGTATAGCGGCTTTCAAGACTTCTCCAGAAAGTACTTGAACGGATACTGTCTTCATCGGAATTGATTAAAATGAGACGGTATCCTTTCTCCTTGGCCACCTTTTCAATGGAGACAACCAGCTCTGGGAAGAATGGATTTGTAATATCCGGAATAACCAATGCGATTGTATTTGTTCGTTTCCTGGCAAGGCCCCGTGCAATTTCATTTGGATGATAATTAAGTACTTCCATAACGTGTTTTATCTTATTTAGCGTGTTTTCACTGACATAGCCATTGTTATTAATATATCTGGAAACAGTCGCCACAGAGACGCCTGCTTCCCTTGCCACATCCCTAATTGTTGCAGTTCCTTTTTTCAAAATGAAAATCCTTCCCGCAAAGTAGCCGTTTTAGCTAAAAAGCCCGAAAAAGATTCAACAAGTCAAATCCATTTCGGGCTGATTCTCAGATGTTTTCTTTAACCAATAATGAATGGTAGAGTGTTTCGCCAGGAGTGATTGCACCAAATCCAATCATCCCATAAGTGAATGTTTCATCATCATGAACCAAAACTTCTTTTTCATCAATAAAGAAACGAAGAGCGTTATCCTTAAACATTACTTTCAATTTATATTTTTGTTTATACTGCCATGGGAAATTTACCGTTTTAATACGGGTGAAGCCAAAATTGTTCAAAATCAATGAAACCTGGCCAGCGCCATCAAGCCCAATAAAATAACCTCTTTCGGCACCCTGCGCACGGAATGCGATGCAATGGCTCTCGCCTTCAACAGGTTCAATGACAGATTCTACAATTCCATCACGCATAAAGTAATTTCCTGTGTAGGAAGCACAGTTTTCACTTGCCTTACAGCGGATAGCGTTCCCTTCAGAATTCCATTCCCCTCTGTTATGTGAGAAAGGCATAAGGCTAATGAACTCTTCTTTTAGCAGTGAAAAGTCAATCCTATAATCTGACTTCCCATA
Organism: Neobacillus piezotolerans; assembly: GCF_003362805.1. GTDB lineage: Bacteria > Bacillota > Bacilli > Bacillales > Cytobacillaceae > Bacillus_D > Bacillus_D piezotolerans. The sequence goes on along the minus strand of NZ_QNQT01000001.1, from coordinate 304,651 downwards.
CACATGGAAGTTTTTGAAGTATAGTGAGCCAAACGCCCGGTTATCAAGAGTGGAGCGACTCTCAATCAGGTAGCCGACTTCATCAAAAATATCTCCCCCAGAAGGCGGAAGTGTAAATACAATCTCTGTCCAGACACCGTGTTTAAGAATCCTTTTTTCCATAAAGACATCTTGCTTCGAGGATGTCTTCCTCACAAAAGGTGCAAGTGTAATTTCAGAACCTCTCCACTGGTCAAGGAAAACGTCAACCTTCACAGTTTGCCCGCTTAAAGCCTGCGGGGAAAATACGGGCTTATACTTTTCATCATTGAAATCTTCCCGGCGGTAATATGGCTTATAGAATACCTTGCTTTTGTCCCCGTTAACCATCCGGTCGATTACTACCTGAAGAGCCCCGTCACCTATCACAGGATTATGCCTGATGACTGGAGTTTTGAAAGTGTTGCTTACTCTGAAACCGTGGGTTGATCCAGGGAAGCTAAAATCAAAGTACAATTCTCCCCTTTTAATGGAATCCTCCAGTCCGGCAGGCGGATCCTCTCCATTCAATTGATAGCCGAGGAGGGCAACTTCTTTTGAAAAGGTAGGCATATCCACTATATTCAAATATCCAGAAATACTTGAAGTGATTACGCTATCGTTCATTGGCTTCCTGTAATGTTCTGGAATTCCAGTAAGGCCGTTCATAACGCCTACAATTGTTCCAACATTCCCGGCATTGCAATCTGTATCCCAGCCGCACATTGTCGCGATTTCAATCGTTCTTGCAAAATCGCCCTTCCCGTAAAGAAGTGAAAGGATGCAGACTCCCGCATTTGGGATGATGTGGCATATTCCCGGATATTTATCATAGCCCCAATCCCTATGAAGGAAATCAAGACAATCCCTGAAATTTTCAGGATTATTTTCATGGAATTCAATAACTGCCCTTGTAACCCGGGCATAGGTGGAATCATCGGGAATGAGCGTTAGCCCCTGATCAATGATTTCACGGATATCGTCCGAAACGAAGGCCTGGGCAATGCAACCAGCAATGAACCTTGCTCCATAAAGCCCGTTCTTATCATGGGATACACTTGCGGCAACTTCGGCAAAATGGGCTGCCTTCTCAGGTTTGCCAGGATACATCAACCCCCAAGAATCAATGAATATCTGGCCGCCAATCTGTTCAGCCTGAACAATCCCATTTTGCTCGGCCGAACCGGATCTTGGCGCTTTAATCCCTTTTTTTAGGTTGTTATATGCTTTATGCTCGGTACTCGCGTCCTCGCCGCCCCACCAAATCATGCCAATCCCGTCGCGGCAATAGTTAAGCCAGGCCCGGCCGACATCCTGGGGCTGCAGTTCCCTGTCCTTTGCATCATCGTAATGAGCCCTGATAAAAAAGACCGGCCCGTTTACATCATCATCAGCAGAAAAAGTGTTGTAATCTTTCACATACCCTTTAATATCACCATATACAGAAAGAATCTTATCGGCAGTCCATTCGGTGGGCTCAACAGGCGCCCCCAGGCGGATTCCTGCGTTCATCCCAAGAAAGCCAGCGTATACCTTCTCGATATAGTCAGTTGAAAACAAAGAGTTCACATCCATTCATTGCAGTTAAAATAGCTTTTTCCTCTCTTCATTTAACCTTAAATCGGCTTCAATGATTTCACGCGCTGTTTTTGCAAAATCATCCGCTGTTTGAAGAAGGTTCATTTTATTCGTTGATTCAAGAAGGTCGATGTCAGCTCTCGTAATGGCTTGGTTTCCATACATGCTCCCAAGGATGGCACCAATCATGACCCCGATTGAATCGGTGTCTCGTCCCGAGTTAATTCCATCATAGATCGACTTATAATATTCCCCCTTATTTAGGACTATGAAAGCAAGGGCAAGCGGAAGCTCCTCAATCGAGAATAATCTGCTCGGAGTATAGTGATTCGATGGAATGCCGACTTTTTCGATTTTGCGGTGAACATTATCTTTCATCGGAGAATACTTTGCGATTACAGAATGCAGTGTTTCCACCACTTCATCCATATCGCTGTTCTTTTCCCGCAGTTCCTTTGCTGCCGAAGTTAAATCAATGATGGCATTTCGGGTTCCATCTTTCGAAAGGGAAATAGCCGTGTCGACAATGTCATCGACAGTAACCCCCGGAGTGAAAGCCCTGGCTATACAAGCTGCCAGGACTCCCGCTGCCTCAAGTCCATAACTGCTTTGGTGGCCCATCGCAAAAAGGATTGCTTCATCATAAGCCGCCTTCGGGTTTCCGGCATTAACAATCCCGATTGGCGTAATGTACATTGCCGCCCCGCAATTGATCATGTTGCCAATTCCGCCTTCCCGCGGTTCACAGTTGGCCAGGACATGCCTGACGAAAATATACTTTTCAGGATAGAACAGCCGGTCGATGATTAGCGCTTCGTTCTGGAATTCAGGGATATACGTTTTTCGGAAGGCAATTTCCTTGATAAATTCTTTCCCCATGTCGTACGCGTCAAGATGGCGTTTTTCCTTCAAATACACATTGATGAGCGCTTTCGTCATCAAGGTATCATCGGTTACGATTCCATTTCCGCGGTGCCTGCCAAGATTAACCTCGGGCGGGGCGTCCTCCTTGTACCACTTTGTCCTGAGGCTTTCCACCCGGCCGTACTTATCCTTGATTTCCTGGTAGCTTAGCTTTTCAATCGGCGCTCCCAGAGCATCACCAAGTGCAACTGAGAGTACAGCCCCTCTTACTTTATCCTGAAAAGTTATCATGGCTAAACTCCTTACTTAATGTTTTTGTTTGCGTATTCCGTAATTTCTTTACCTCCGGCTTTTTCCCATTCAGCTACAAACTTATCGAACTCGCTAATTGGCTTTTTGCCGGTTATGATGTCTGTTGCATACTCCTTATAAAGGTTTTCCATTGCATCCCAGTTGGCTGCATATTCCTCAGGAATAATGAAGGCATTATCTTCTTTGTAGAATTGGTTAGCCAAATCTCTGGATTTCTGGGCCGGCTCGCTCAATAACGGAGTATTCAACGGTTTTTCCATCTTAAACTCGCTAGGCTCCCAGAATCGGGCATACCATTCAGCATAGTATTTGTCAGTCAGCTCAATGCCGCTGTCGGTAACATTGTAGTGTTCACCTTCAAAACCAATACGGTCAAGCAATTGACCTTTTTCACTTGCAAGGTAATCAAGTACCGCGAATACAGTATCTTTGTGTTTGGACTGAGAGCTAATGGCGATACCCCTGGATTCTTTTGTTATATCAGTAGAAGTGAAGCCCTGATCTTCACCTTTCGCAGGAGGAAGAACAACTACTTCTGATTGTTCACCATTAACCTGAGTCATCTTGCCGTTATAAATGTCAATTATTTTCCCATTTGTTCCGACAATGACACCTGCTTCGCCATCATAGAATGCTTTTTCTTTTGTATCCCATTGTTTAGTCAGGTATTGCGGGTCAAGCAAGCCATCTTTATAGAGTTTTTGATAGAATTCAAGCTTTGCCTTTTCGTTATCTGAAACCTTGCCATAAACATAGTTGCCGTCTTTTTCAAGCCAAGTTTGAGATAGGCCGAAAGCCCTCTTGAAGATAAAATCAATTTCCACGATGTCCCCTGCTGCTGTAAGCGCGTAGGTTGGCTTCTTGGCTCCTCCCGGAGGATTGGATACCATTTCTTTAAAAAATGAATAATAATTATCGACTGTCGGCTCATCAAGTAAAGCTTGGGAGGTTGATAGTTTTTCAAACCAGTCTTTCCTCATGACAGGAACCTTTGAGTCAAGCGGTTTAATCCAAAGGAGATAAGGATAGTTTTCGAGCCTTTTCTTGTTGTGCGGCTCCAGAATATTTTTGATATTCTTTGATTTTTCGATATAAGGGGTTAGGTCTTCTAGAAGCCCTTGCTGAGAAATCTGCAAGTCTCCACCCTGGAAGTAAATCATATCGGGAATGTCACCTGATAGTAGAAGCAGGTTCAATTTTTCCGCGTAATTTCCTTGTGGCATTTCTACAAGTTCAAATGTTACATCCAAGTTTTCATCTTCTTTTAGCGCTTTGGAAAGGCTTTCAAAATATTGCTTGGCTACAGGGTTTGAAGGGCCTTCATCTTTATAAACAACCTTAAGCGTGACAGGACCCTCTTTTTTATTGTTGTCTTTTTCATCAGTAGAAGACTTCTTATCAGAACAGGCAGTAGTCAGCATTAATAACATTGCGAAAAGTACGATCAGCAACTTCTTCATCAAAATTCCTCCCATAGGGTTTAATGTTTTCCATTCTCTATCAATTTCTGCTGGTACTACAAATTAAATAGAATTGAAGCGGGAAATATTAGTCTTTAACCCCCCCTTCAAGAGCTCCTTTGGCGTAATACTTTAGGATTAAAGGATAGAAAAGCAGGAGCGGTACAATGGATATAATGATAGTGCCTGCCTGAAGGGATGCAAAATCAAGGCTGGCAATCTGATCATACGAAAGTACGTTTTGTGCCCCAAGAAGCGTGGTATTATCCCGTTCTACAACAAATTGCCTTAGAACAACCTGTAGAGGCCATTTGTTAGGATCTGTTAAATAGATGGTAGCCCGGAAATATTCGTTCCAATGGAAAACCCCATAAAACAGGCCCAGTGTGGCTAAGGCTGGTTTGGAAAGCGGAAGCATTATACTGGTGAAGATTCTAAAATGGCCAGCTCCATCAATCCTAGCGGCCTCAAGGATACTATCAGGAATATCCTCAAAAAACCTCATCATAATAAACAGATAGAATACATTAATCGCCTTATATAGAATCAAGGACCAATATGTATTCAATAAACCAAGGTTCTTGACAAGCAGATATTCCGGGATGAGTCCCGGCTCAAAAACCATGATGATAATCAACAGCAGGATCACTAGCCTTTTACCAACAAAATTTGTCCTGGCAAGCACATAAGCTGCCATGGCTGTTAAAAACAGATTGAGTGCCGTTCCAATTACGGTGATAAAAATACTATTGAAAATACTCTTAACTATTAAAGGATTTGAAAACAGGACTTTATAATTTATTAATGAAAAACCTTTCGGAAAAATGCCCAGCCCTTTTAACTCGTGGACCTTTAACGGGTCGGATATGGACATGGCCAGCAGGTTAAGTATTGGGACTAGCACCGTTAAGGAAGACAGAAAGAGAATTGAATAAATGAGCAAAATCGGGAAATTAAGTTTACGCATACTCCACCTCCTACCAGACTCCCTTTCCACTTACTCTTTTAGCAATAAAGTGGGTGGAAAGTATCAATATTACGCCGATGACTCCCTTGAACAAACTCGCTGCTGTCGCATATGCATACTGGCCATTTAAAATACCTATCCTGTAGACATAAGTATCCAAAATATCAATGACAGAAATAACGGAGTGATTGATCATATTGAAAACCTGGTCGAAACCCGCATTCATGAAAAAGCCGAGATTCAGGATAAAAACGGTAATAATCGTCCCTTTCAATTCCGGGAGCGTTATGTACCTCATTTGCTGAAGATGGGAAGCCCCGTCAATTTTCGCCGCTTCGTAAAGAGACGGGCTGATTTTCATAATGGCCGCCAGGTAAATGATAGAATCCCAACCCGCGCTGCGCCACATTTCCTGAAACACCAGCACCCAACGGATATGATCCTTGCTTGTCATGAAATCAAGGGAAGGCAAGTTGAAAAAATTCCTTATAACATTGATTCCACCATCCCCTGGATTCAGGAAGCTTATCCAAATCCCCGCAATAACTACCCAAGATAAAAAGTGCGGCAGATAAATAATAGATTGGACATATTTTCGGAATGGTCCGTTCCTGACTTCATTTATGATGATAGAAAGTATAATTGGCACCGGAAAAAAGAAAACCATTTTCATTGTTGAAAGAATTACAGTATTTTTGAGGACATCCATAAAGGCCGGTGAACTAAACAAAATCTTAAAGTGTTTCAGCCCCACCCAGACGTTATCGCCGATTATCCGATAATCCTGGAACGCAAGCTTCATTCCAATCAGAGGAATGACATTGAAAAGTCCAAAATACAAAAGCGCAGGCAACAGCATCACATACAAAACCCAATCTTTTCTTATTCGCTGCAATATTCCCATTCCCTATACAAGCTCCTCTTTAATGAAATGCTCCATTTCCTTCCTCGTTGGCATTCCAGTCTGCGCGCCTTTTTTCCTTACTGAGAGCCCTGCTGCGATAGTACCAAATCTTATGCTCTCTTCAATTGTCCTCCCTTCAGAAAGTGCTAAAGTAAATGCGCCGGAAAAAGTATCTCCCGCACCTGTAGTATCCACAGCTTCAACCTGAATAGCCGGGACCTTGATTAATCCTTTTCCCTCATGGAAGTATACTCCTCGTGATCCACATGTCACGATTACTTTGTTAGGATGCTTTTCAAGGGTTTCCTTAAGCTCTCCCTTTTCATTAAGGACCAATGGATACTCATGCTCATTTGGCGTAAGAAAAGTGACGTTCGCAATCAATTCACTGCTTAGCTGGCAGGCTGGCGCGGGATTCAAGATAATTGTCTTTCCTTCTTTTGCAAGAATCGGAATAATATACTCTATCATTGAAAGAGGAGTCTCCAGCTGAAACAGGATAATGTCATGCTCCAACAACCGATCCTGAATTCTATTAATATATTGAATATTAGTATGCTGATTGGCGCCGGAAATAACGAGGATCCGGTTTTCCGAGTTGCAAATTTCTATGAATGCCACTCCAGTATTGCTTCCCTCTACCTTGTTAAGGTGACTGACATTCACTCCTTCTTTTTCCATTTTTCCGATTAAGAGCTTGCCATTATCATCATTCCCAACAGAGCCAAACATGGATACTTTACCTCCAAGGCGCGCTGCGGCAACAGCCTGATTGGCCCCCTTCCCCCCAACTGACATGAAAAATCCTTTCCCCATAATTGTCTCCCCTGTTGAAGGGAAAATATCAGTTTCCACGAAATAATCAATGTTCAGGCTGCCTACAACAGCAATCTTTTTCATGTTCATCACCTAGTCTATTAAGATATTCATCAAAGGGGCATGTTGCTGTGCTCCGTATACGTCCCTGTCCCCGATGGTGCCGGAGGAAACTTCCCTCAAAAGGGTGATTTTAATGCCCAGCGCCTGGTCAAAAAACACCAGATGTCTAATCGACTCAATCTCGACGTGGTATAGTACGCTTACGGATTCAGCTGTCAATTTGCCGGAGTTTTTAACATGGTCATATTTTTCTTTATCGTCAAAAAGGATATCGAGAGTAAGCTCGAACGGTCCTGAATTCTTGCTTCGGAGCACTTTCGCCAATTCGTATAGTTTTTCCACTACAACCCCTCCCCAGTGTATTCAATAGCAAAAGGGCTCTCGGTAATTTCCATCAAGTGGTAGACGGAAAATTCATAGACCGGCCCGAATTCAATGTCACTCGGGGCAAATGGAAAGGCGAGGTTACCTGCGGTGGACTTCCTTTTTTCATGTCCAAAATGAAGAAATGTAGATCGTACAGTTGCACAAAGTGAATTTGCCAACTCCTGTGTCTTTGCATTGACCTCTATTAGAACCCCGATTTCGTGACCGGTGAATACCTCTGTTTCTCTAGGTCCCAAGACGGCATTTATACCGTAATTGTTAAATCGAATGCTATATTCGCCCTGTGAGATTTCTTGATAATATTCTCTAACCTGCTCCTCAACCCTTTGCTCAATGTTATCGATGTTAGCAAGCAATATCGGATCTCTTATTCCAGCAAACACAATTGTCCGGTAAGCAATTTTTCTTGCTCCTTCAAGTTTTATATTATAATTGTCGGCTTCAATGTAATGGCTGTTTTCCACTTCTACAACACCATTGCCAATATCATTGAACGTACATTTGCTGAGGTCGAGAGTAAAACCTGGACCATGGAGGATATAAGGATGTTCTTTTTCATAGAAAGTATGTGCTGCTACAGATAGTGGAGTGCACTTTCTTACAGGATTGAGGGATTTAACCGTAAAAGATGAATCTTTTATAGTTCCAAGAATAGAATCCTTAGTGGTCCCTGGTTCTGCACAAAGCGCGCCACACTCCAATATTTTTCCAAGATGATAGGATAAGCCTGGATCTTTGCCATGGAAGATTCCAACTGCCGCAAAGGGAGAAGGATCATAAGCACGGCCGCATATGATAATATCGGCCTGACTTTGAAGTGCTTCAAGTATTGGTGTATGGCCCATTTGGGCGACTATACCGTTTGTTTCTTCTATTACATTGAAATCCAGCTCAGGAACGTTTGGGCTTAAAGGTGTCAGTTTCCCTTTCTCCAAAGCAGAAATAACCATTTCCTTTTCTATGTCTGCCCATATAATGGCCATCGAAGCTGACAATTTCTTCTCATTGAGAATCTCTTTTATGATCTCAATGGTTGATTCCACATGGACTCTAGCCCCGGCTCCGCCGGCGGATCCTATAATAATAGGAATCTCTCTCTGTAAGCCGTTTGTTATCATAATTTGTAAATCTTTCTTTAAAGCCCTTCGGCTGACTATCGATACTCCAGCTCCCAATTTATGAGGTCCCGCATCAGTTGATCCAGCGTCAACCACGATTGCATGAGGGTTCTCATCCATTCCCCTTAAGAAGGATTCTTCCGGAAAACCATAACCCAGCATTCCGCATGGAGCTAGTATTTTGATATCCATAAATTTTCACCTCTATTAGTTTCAACTATCCATAAAGTGTAACCGGTCACTTATTAAGCAAACCATGTATGTAACCGGTCACTTATTAAGCAAACCATGTATGTAACTGGTCACTTATTAAGGTACATTCTTGGAATCGATCATATAATGATGGTTATGTAACCGGTCCCATCTTAAAAGAAGATATTGAAAACATATACACATTTTCATTTTTTTGGATATGTAAACGGTTACTTATCATATTACTTATCTGTATATGATTGTGTCAAGGTAATTTTTAAAATTTTCGAACTTTTCTATTCCCACTTTTCATTTTTTGAGACTACTAATTTTTCCGCAAAATTAAAAACAGGAAACGGCGCGATACCATCTCCTGTGATTTCGGATTCACTTTTTTATATAACGGGGACCATTGCGCTGCTTGCAATGAATTCCTTGAACAATCGGTTCATGGCTTCATCATTTGGAGCGAGCGATTCAGGGTGCCACTGGACGCCAACCGTGAATCTGGATGGTTTGGCGTATTCAACCGCTTCGACAATGCCATCAGCTGAACGCGCAACTACGCGCAAATCGTCCGCTACCTTGTCCAATGCCTGATGGTGGATGCTGTTCACGCGAACACGGTCAGTGCCCAAAATTTGATGCAGCTTGCTGTCCGGTGATATTGAAACCCAATGGGAGTCCTTATTCCTTGCAACTTTTTGGGTATGCTGGATGGATTCCGGAGCCTGGCTCGGAATGTCCTGAATCAATGTCCCGCCAAGTGCGACATTCAGAATTTGGCTGCCTCTGCAGATGCCCAGCAGTGGAGTATCATGTTCAATCGCATACTTCGCGATTGCAATTTCAACTAAATCCCTTTCCAAAATAGTCCGGCCCAGATTGCGTTGCGGATCCTGGCCGTACAAATTTGGATCGACATCCTCCCCGCCGCTAAGAATGACCGCATCAACCAACCCGAGCATTTCAAACGCCATTTCCGGGTTGATGTATGGAAGAATGATTGGAATTCCTCCATTGGCGGCCACTGTCTTGTGATAATCATGATGGACATAGACGCCTTCCATATTTTCGTTATGCTTTACATAAGCAGCAGTAATTCCAATTACAGGCTTTCTCATCCCTGTTTCCCCCAGCATTAAATTTTAGTCTATATATCCAAAATATAACACAAACGTTAAGGGGAACAAGTGAGAAAAATACCTTTTTATATAGGAATTACGTTAAGGATTTAGTAATAAGACGGGCACTACCGAACTCGAATGGGAAAGCAGTTCGGAAACGGTTACACATTTATAGCCTTTTTTGTACAGGCCTTCCAAGATATACTCGACCGCTTTCACCGTTTGGGATCTGTCACCCCCTGCATCATGAAGAATGACAATGTCTCCGGGTTTTGAATTGAAAAGGACAGTTTTCGCGATTCTTTTGGCACCCGGCTTCTTCCAGTCCCTCGTATCTTGATGCCATGTCCAAAGTACAACATAATAGCCGCTTCCTAGCGATGTCTCAATGATTTGTCTGTCATAATATCCGGCGATTGGACGAAACAACGTCGGGGCCTTGCCGGTTATTCTTTTGATCAGGTCGCTATTTTTCCGTAGTTCCGCTTTAAGGACATCGGGATTTTTCATATCCCTAAATGTATGCCGGTACGTATGATTGGCAATTTCATGGCCCTCTTTTGTCTGGCGCTTTAGTATTTCGGGAAATCGCTCCGCTTCTTTTCCAATGACAAAAAAGGTTCCTTTCGCATCGTATTTTTTCATCATATTCAGAATTTGGGTTGTATAAAGCGGATCTGGCCCATCGTCGAAGGTTAGCGCAATCAGCTTTTCTTTCGTATCCGCTTTCCAGAAAACAAGGCCGGTTTTCTCGAACTTCCACCGTTTTATTTCATTCGCCAGCGATGGTTTTGCCATCGTCATGGCAAGGATGAGCAGGGAACAAATAGCTATCAGCGTTTTTTTCATCATTGCCACTCCCATAGTGTTGGTTGTACCCTATTTTCTGCTTAAACAGCAAGATATATGTTTTTTAAAAAAGAAAGCCCATGCAAAGCACGGGCTCCATTTCGAAAAATATAATTAAATCTCTTTCTCCCACCACTTTTTTTCCGTTTCCTTCATTTGCTTTTCAGTTTCCTCGGGATAGGCGGTCCCGAATGGATGCGTGTCCGCCGGAATGACTTCAACCATTTTTTCAATCATATCCTGTGGATCAAATTGGTTTTTCAATCCTTCTTCCGCCTTTAACAGATCCTCTTTCTTCGTAAAATTCTTCTCTTCATCGTACCATTTCCATAGTTCTTCGGCGGCGCGGTCGTTAAAGCCTGTGTTAAAAGCTCCCGGATTAATGGTCGCAACCTTCACTCCGAAACCTTCAAGCTCCTGCTTCAGTGTTTGCGCAATGGCCTCGATCGCATGTTTCGTGGCTGCGTAAGGGCCGCCATAAGGAGACGCCATGATTCCCGCCATGGAACTCATGAACACAATTTTCCCATTTCCTAATTCAACTAGCTTTTTTACTGCCAACTGGACCGTTTCAAGCGTTGCGAAAACATTTACTTCGAAAATCTCCCGGAAGCGGTCCATCGGCACTTCAGCGAGTGGCCCCCTTTCATTTATGGCTGCATTGGCGACAAACACGTCAAAGTCATATTTGAGAATCTCATTACGATCCCTTGCATTTGTAATATCGAGTTTGAACACATCGATATCCAAACCCAGATCCATAGCTTCCCGCAGCAAGTCAGTTTTTTGGGAAGTCAATTCGGTGGTCGCGATAACCCGGTGCCCTTTCCTTGCCAAGCCAATCGCCGCACCTCTCCCTAGCCCGCTTCCGGCTCCTGTAATAAAAATGGTCTTGCCCATTTGGAATCCCTCCTATAGTATGGCATGCCAATTTCCTGTTCCCATTGCAGCCTTCGGAGAAACATTGGTATGTAAAATCGAGAGGTGCACTCCGTTGTAATTCCCCATGAAAAAAGACCCTAATTCGGGTCTTAAAAATGTCACCAAGCCGTACTCCCAAAGTGGTTAAAGTCCAACCTGCTTCTCGATTGCGTCCAATTTTTTCGATAAATTTTCCGATTTGGCTTTGATTTCGTCACTTTTCTTTTTATCCAAATCCGAGAAGTACGTATTGATTTTATCATTCCGATCCCAAAGCCACTTGGAAACGGAATTTTTCTTTTCAGCATCAATCTTGCCTTCTTTTTCAAGCCGGTCCAGCAATTCCTTGAAACGATTTTCTTCGTTTTTCCTAAGCATGTAGGATTTACCCATCAGCGAATCTACTGCGTTGTTGTGGTCCAGCGTCGTCCACACATTGTCGGCAAAGCGGTGGATCGCCCACCATCTCCATGTATTGATGTTGATTTTTTCTTTCCACACATTCTTTATTTCCTCAAGCTGCTGTTTTGTTTTAACAGAGGAATATTCACCGCCGCCAGCCTCCGCTACAAGTTTGAGCTGCTGGTCAGCAGCATCATCGACATCGAATCCAATGATATTGATTTTGACATTTGTATTGTCCAGGACCGCTTTTTTTGCCGCGGCAACCGGGTCGCCATCACATGTCTCGATTCCGTCACTGACAACATAAATAAAGTTTTCCGTGTTTTCACCCTTTTCAGAGGACAATTGCTCGTTTGCCATCGTAATCGCGGCCGCCAGCGGAGTCCAGCCCATTGCATCAAACTTTTTCAAGGAATTCCCGAAGGCTGTCCCATCAACTGTGTTCAACGGATACATCGTTTCCACTGCATTGCATGATTTCGCCTTATCCGCATTGCTGCCCGTTCCCTGATGGCCAAATGCTATGACAGATACCTTTACGGACTCGGGAAGATCTTTTGCCAGGCTTTCGATACTTTTTTTGGCGAGTGCCATCTTGGCCTCCCCATCCACCTTCGCCTTCATGCTGCCGCTCGAATCAATGGCCATGACAACATTCACTTTTTTATCTTCATCCTTCGTCACTTCGTCCATGGTGAGGTCCTCGAGCAGACGGCCGTCCGGCAACCTCAGTTTTTTGTAAACGACAGGATAGTTTTCCAGCTCTTCTGCAACTTCTTTATAGCTTGTTCGCAGGGCATCCGTGATGGATTTCGTCCACTTTTTCTGGTCCCATTTCTTCGTATTCTTCTTTCCAACTTCCTGTATGTAAGCATCAAGGGCGTCTGAAGTTGCTTTTTCAAGTTTTTCCTTGTCATCGGTAAATTCGTTGCCTTCTATGAACTTCTGATAAAGGTTCCCTATGTCTTCCTGTATGTATTCTTCGCCCGTAGTTGCCGGAAGCTCTACTTCGTCAGGTTGTGAAACAGCAATCGCTTTCCCTGGAACAATTCCTTCCTCTTTTGAATCCCGTTTTTTAGAACCGCCGCCTTCGTCCTTTCCCTGGCAGCCAAACAACACTACCATTGTGAAAAATAAAGCAACAACTAGTTTCGTTTTTTCCATCCTAATCCCCTTTCAGTTCTATTTTTCTAATTCGCAAACCCTGTATAATGGAAATAATAGAAGGATTTGCCAAATAACCATTTCGTCCTTTACCCTAATTGAAGGAAAGTATGCATGTAAAAATAAAAAAACCTGTCGAATTCTAGTTCCTAATTTGTCCTAATCGTTTACTCAATGATAAAAGGCTGCCTTGGCAGACAGCCCTATCTAAAAAGTTACCACTATATTAAGCTTGCTCATAAGGATTAATAATCCCGTATAAATTAAGGTCTTCAAAGGTCCCGTTCTTAAAAACATGGTCTTTGAGTGTGCCTTCGTACACCATCCCGCATTTTTGCATGATTCTTCCTGAAGCAGGGTTGGATGTAAAGTATCTGGCGTAAACACGATGGTAGCCCTTTTCTTTAAAAACAAATTTGATCACCGCATTCGCGGCTTCCGTTCCATAGCCATTTCCCCAATATTCTTCGCCAATCCAGTAGGCGAGTTCGCCGTGTTTGTGCTGTTTTTTATTCGATATCCCAATGGCCCCATACAATTGGCCGTTTACTTTGTCCGTAACAGCGAATTCATACATACGGTCAGAATTGAAATTTCCCTCATGGCTGGCTATCCAGGAAACCGCGCATTCCAACGGATACGGAAACGGCAGCGTCAACGTGCTTTTGTAAATATTAAAATTATTGCACATCCTGCTGACTTCGTTGGCGTCCCCCTCGTTAAACAGGCGCAAAAGCAGCCGATCCGTTTCGATTGTTCTCTCTGTCTTGTTGTAAATCATTTCCTTCCCCCCTACCTAAATGTTGAAAATGAAAAGTGGATACGTGACATGATTCATTGTTTCCTTTTCAGGGATCCGTCCCTTACATCATCTAGTCAATTCGCCAGTTTTTCGTTTACGGCTCTGAGTTTTCCTTCCATCGTGCTTTCCTTGTCACGACGGTCGTCGATTCGGATATTGGTGGCGACTCGCTGAATTCCCTTTTGAAAAGGGACCTCATGGATTTCACCCACAACAACAAGCAATTCTTTCAAGTCGCCTTCAATCAATGTACTCATCGGCGTCAATTGGTACTTAACTTTCCCTTCGTACTTTTTCAGGACTTTATGTATATCGGCCACATACTCACTTACGCTAGGCGTTTCCGTCCCGATTGGAATTACTGTAATATCCATGATTGCCATCTTTATGCCTCCTGTTTTCTGTATTTTTTCCATAATATCATAATTACCCAATTGGAAAGAACATACAATGTATTGCAAAATAAATAGAAACGTATACAAATTGATAGGAAGTTGGTTCATTCATTGGGCGAAAGATATAAAGTAATTACATTGGCGGCAGTAACAGGGATGAGGAAATCTACCACTCTTTTATAAAGGTTATGAACCTCGTCGAACCAGCAATAATTTTATTAAGACCAGGCATTCTTGGACCCTGCTGAAAAGCCGTGGCAAGTGGCAATAGAAAAAAGCTTGTTGATTTCAACATTAATCAAGCTTTTCTATCAAAAAATTTCCCGGGACATTAAACAATCCCGCCCATGGCAGCCTTTTCCGCCGCCAGTTTTTGGTCATTTACTTCAAGGTTCGACCGGGGATGCCTGTCTATGGCAGATTTTACTTGCTTGCATTTCCCTCGATTTTGAATAAAGAGCGAAAGCCTCATACTATATTGGCAAATTCGAATTAGTCACGCTCAAATGACAAAGACCAGACTTGTGAACGTCTGGTCTTTTTTATACAGCTGGCTGTTCAAGTCTTTAACTCTATCCGCGGTTGCAGAGCAGCCGGCCTATAGCTTTCCTACAAACGACAGTTCAGCCGGCTCCTTGGAGTCATAAGCCCCATCAATGATTTTACGGACATCCTCGATTGTTTCCTTCAGCTCGACATCGACGCCCTTTTGGCCTGTAAAAGCCTCCGCAACGTAAAACGGCTGCGTTAGATAAGCCTCGAGCCTTTCACCGCGGTGGTATGTTTGCATTTCGGCATCAGGAATACCCGCAATGCCCTTAACGTTCACGAGTGAACGAAGCTCCCTGTACCGGCGCAACAGTTTTTGGGCCCTTTGCTTTACTGTAATGTGGCTTTGGTCAAGATAAGCCCCTTCAAGAATCGAAGAGGTCGATGAGATTGGATTGACTGCGGGAAACCTGAACCTTGCAGCAAGATCAGCATCGAAGTTCCATACCGTTTCAAGCGGCCCGTACGGAAGTTCCTCGTCTACCGCCTCCCCTTTCAAATCGAGCAGGAAGGTGGTGACAGTCCGGATTGCTTCATCCTGCAATTTTTCCTGCAATTCGAAGATTTCCCCTGTTAAAACATGCGACCTATCTGCCGCAAAAATGATGTCGCGGTCTTTTCCAAGCTCGGAAATCTTTTTTAACGCGTCGGCGATTGAGGTAACGATAACATCAACATGTTCATTCAAATCCTCCAGCCCCGGATAGCCTTCCGCTTCCGGCTGTAGCACAAAGCTGAGATACCCTTCTTTCTTTAGCCTAAAGAACAATTCAGAAAGGACCACTAATTGCCCCATCCCCGGCCTCGCCACCAGGCCAATCGTCCCGCCTTTTACAATTGGAGCGAATAAATCAAGCGTTTTAATCTTCGTTTCAATCATTTCAAACGCCTCCCCTTTTAAAATCAATTCATCCAGGCTGCATTGTGCCAGCGATGCGAGAGCAGCCAATGTCCGTACCTCCGCACGCCCAATCGGAATCTTTCCCGTGCATAAATTTGAGACCGTCGCCGGCCGGAGCCCAATCGACTTTGCCGCACTCGTTAAATTCGGCACCCGTTTTCGGAGCAATGAAACATTCAACCTTAAATCTTCCATCTTTTTCCCCTCCTTACTTTAAGTGTAATTTATTTTACGTTTGAAAGCAATAATTCGTTACTCTTAAAAGTAAATATTTTTACTTTTAATTGATGTGTCAGTACATTTAAGGATGTGCGAAGTTAGGGATTTAAAAGTTGGGGAACTACTGACTCGATGGGGGCATAATCCTGAAAAGCTGTCAGAAGTTTGGGGTAATTCCGACTCGATGAGGGCAAAATCCTGAAAAGCTGTCGGAAGTTAGAGGTTCTTTTGACTCGATGAGGGCGAAATCCTGAAAAGCTGTCGGAAGTTAGAGGTTCTTCTGACTCGATTTAGGTAAAATCCCGGATAGGTGTCAGAAGTTGGGTTAGCAACAAACTAGCTGTACCTATAATGAACTGTTACCTGGATTCACCGTTGCCATAATTACAATTTTAAAAAATAAAATCCCCTTTTGGCCTAAAAGCCAGAAGGGGATTCCCCAAAAAGCTTAACGATTATAATCAATCACATACATATAAGGGATACGGATATCGCCAGCACTGGATGTTACAGTAATGTACCCACTCTGGAAATCACCGGTTCCATTATTTCCACCCGAATGGGTTCCCCTGTTTACAACATCCACTTTAAATTCCGCCTTGCCCTTTCCGGCAATTGAAACGCCGGATTTGCTAAGCTTCAGATTATCATCCCCGGAAAAACTGTAATCCAGTTGCTGGTCAGTCGGATTCACCAAAGTGACCGTCATTTGATAAGATTGGTTTCCAGTCGGACGGACGAGCCCAAAGCTTAAGGAAGACGGGAATGCCATTGCCGGCGCCTTCATTGCCCTGCCAAGATCAATAGTGCCCGCGCCCACCTTTAAAGGACCTGAACCTTCAATATCAGGAAGGACGGATCCGTCTACATTTCGCGCTGTTCCCATCAGGGCCGCTTTTACTTCCGCTGGCCCCCAGCCCAGTTTCTCTTGCTTGCTATAAGCAAGAAGAACGGCTGCTGACCCGGCAACGTGAGGCGATGCCATGGATGTACCTTGATACAACTCGTAACCGCCGCCGACAACCGAGGAATAAATATTCACCCCAGGCGCCGCTACATCAGGCTTCAGCGTGTAATTAGGCGTTGGCCCCCATGAGCTGAAGTCCGAAAGAAGATTCGGAACAGTTTCATATTCAACAGGCGGATAGGCAAACGTAACATTCCTGTCCCCTTGCCATTCTTCAAGTAGATTCCCAGCTTCTAGGTTAATCATTACAGCAGGAACGCTCGCACCATCCGTTGACATTGGAATCGGATCAGCAGCACTGTTCTGGTATACAATGACCCCTACTGCCCCGGCCGATGCCGCGTTATTAATTTTTTCAGTAAACGTACAGGAGCCTCGCTGAATCACCGCGATTTTGCCTTCCAGGTGTTTTTTGGCTTCTGGTACTGGAGTACAAGCAAGTTTATCCCCGCCTGTTGCTTCGCTCCAAAGCGCATATTCACCAGCAAGCTGTTTTTTCACCTCGCCGCCCTGGGTACCAGTTGTGGCTACAGTCTCGCCGCTTTCAAAAGCAGCTGATTTTAACTTCATTGCAAACGTGCGGCTGTTGGTGATTGCGGCAACAGTGATAACCTTATCCGCTGTTCCTGGAGAACCGACTGTGTATTTCCCAGGCCCTTCATTGCCCGCGGAAATTGCAACAACAACGCCTGCGTCAACCGCGGCATTAACGGCCATATCAAGTAGGTCTGCGCCTTTATGAGGCGTCCCGCCAAGACTAAGGTTGAGGACGTCCATTCCATCTTCTACTGCTTCTTCAACCGCTTTCGCAATGAACAAGCTTTTCGCATCTGCTACATCACCCGGGAAAACATTATAGTTCCCAAGATAGGCTCCAGGAGCGACGCCGCTCATAGGTTTGCTGCCTAGAGTCGGCATAGTTCCCGCTTTTCCAGCGATCGTACCGCTTACATGCGTACCGTGGCTGTCAACCGCTTCCGCACTCAGCTTTGGATTCTGGTTGAAAACCTTTGCAACAATGACTTTAGCGCTTGTAAATTTAGTATCCCCTTTTGGGAATCCTTCAGGCGCTGTCATACCCTCATTCGGCTGGAGGAAAGGATGATTTTGGTCAATTCCGGAATCGATGACGCCTACTTTCATTCCTTGTCCAGCATTGGCCTGTCCGCCAAGCCCTGTCCAAAGCTCTCCTGCATTAATAAGGGCTGTGCTTTCGCTCATCGTCTTCCGGTACGTGCCACTGACTCCGGCTTTAACTACTCCCGGCCCGCGGCTAATGTCCTTGAGCGATGCGCCGTTAAGCTTCAGGCCAATCCCATTGTAGGTAACATCATATTCGGTGACGACTTCCACCTTTGGAAGCTGCTTCGCGAGCCACTTTTTATAGTTTTCGCGCTGTGACTCAAGCCTTTTTCCGTACTTTTTGGCAGCGGGGGAATTCAGATTAACCTTCTGCCCTTTGGCTGGCATTGTCTTTTCATAACCTGAAATCGACCCATCATAAGATGCAATTGGCGCATCACCGAATTGCACGAAAACGTACTCTTGATCCTCTCCGGCCAAATTCACCGGGCTGTCGTCATTTTTGACAATCGCCTCCGCAGGAATTCCCGCGTTCAAAATCAGCAGAAGGATCAACGAAATCCCAAACACATTCCTGAGCTTCTTAAAGAACTTCAAACTTTTCCCCCTCCTAAAGTATCTCTGGCAAAGGGTTTTCCCTCACCAGGACAAGATTAACAACACAATTTTACTATACTGCGAATTCAATTTTTGTAATATTGGGAAAATGTTTTTGCCGTAAAAGAGGAGAAGAAAGGGAATTATGTCGAAGTTAGAAGATTTTCAAGCCTGCTAATACCTATGAGAAATATCTGGCCACTAAAACTTGGGAAAATTAAGGCCTTTTTTTTAAAAAAACAGTCGGCTTTTCTTCCATGGGACAACCTTATCCAGACCATTATTCGTATGTCTTTGACAGAGGGCAAGTACCATCTCAATATCCCAGGTTATATGTACGATTATCCAATCAATATATTCATGCTAATAATGGTATAATCAGTTAAAACAACAGTCCCATTGAACGTTTGGATAAAAAGAGCGATTGGAGTTGAATTTGGAAATTGAGCACAGCCCTTACCTATCTGGCCTCCCTGGTGGTAATTGTCATTTCTGTCATGGTCACGCTTTATTTCAAAGCGGAACTGGAGCGGATGTTCCGGGAAAAGAGCGGTGTATTCGCCTTCCATGTATGCAACGTGCTGATTATCTTAATGGCTTCTTTCGCCGTGCACGCTGTCATGGATTTTATGCTCAAAAAGGGTATCAATTATTTGCAGCAAATGGCCATCCTTTTGGCCATTATCATACCAATCTATATAGCAGGCCACTTCGCCTATGAAAAATACAAATTCCTAAACCGCAAATACCTCAAAACCGAAAACGGCAAAGTACTCATTATCAACGAAAAATACCTTCGGCGATAGATTGAACCGTGGAAAGGATTTTTGCTCATTCGTGCAACGACGGACGAGTATCCGCCCCATCCGTTACGTTACAACCAACCCCGGCCTCGTTAAGCAAGGGGCCGAACCGGTGTATTATAACGTTGAAAGCGTTACAAACTAAGTTTGTTTTTAACAAACGCGGTTGGTGAGTTCATGGCGAAGAAAAACGATAAGGAAAGCAAAAAGGCTATGCCAAAAGCGGATGTAGAATTCGCGGATAACGGGCTTGAAAGAGTCGCGCTCAAGGACCAAAAGACGAAACAAAATAAGTAATGGAAAGCCCGCTGCCTACTATCTGCAGCCAACTAAAATCAAGTACTAAAAACAACCTGGGATGAATTAGTTCCCGGGTTGTTTTGCGTTGGTGCCAATGCTTGTAAATGGGGAGCACGGTTCTTCGCTCTTAACTGAGTGGTCGCCAGTCCGGGAAGATGTCAGCAAGGACAATGCCGGCTAGGCTATTTGAATTTTTAAAAAGAACAATCAGAAATGCCTCCCCCCTGCACCAGCTATAAATCATCACAAATTCAAGCACGTATCAGACGCAAACCACCAGATAATGGATAGTTCTTCTCTTTAAAACCCACACTATAGACAAAACGCCAGGAAGGGAGGGGTATTTTGTGAAAAAAACATTGAAAATCACACTGACAATCTTGCTTCTTTTCGTATTAAGCAGCTGCGGGATCGGCAATAACGACAACGGCGGCAGGGCTAGAATTAACCGGGTGAACACCAATTCGGCTGGAGGGAATGGTGCATTAAGGGTTTCCATGGAGGCGTCCCGTTCGGTGGAAAGCCTGGTTGAAGTCCAAAGCGCCCTTGTCGCCATCATCAATCAAGACGCATATGTGGCCGTAAGGTTGGACGGAAGCGAGAATATGAGGGCGCAAGGGTATGAAACAAATACGAAGGATCATCGCGGCGAAAAGACAGACACGTTTGGCAATCCCGGCTACCGCGGATATGGAGTAGGCACCCAGACTGGCGATTACAGCGGTACGGGAATCGGCGGTGGCAGCATCGATGGACTCGCTCTCACGGACCATTCCGAAAGAGGAAAAAGCTTCAGAGCCGGAAACAGCACTAATGACAACATACATTCGGGGTTCGGAAGCCCTGCCATTGTGTTGGACTCATCCTACTCCGGCATCTCGGCTTCTTTCAAAAAAGATATTGCCAAACAGGTTTTACAAGCTGAACCTACGATTCAAAGGGTTTATATTTCATTTAACCGATCTTTTTTTATAAGGATGAACCGGCTCGCAGATGACCTGAGCAATGGCCGCGATGATGTAAACGGCGATTTTAGGAGACTTGTCGACGGGGCCTTCGCCCATCGGCAGCCATTGAACCCAGCGCAGTGAGGACAAAAAAAGCCGGCATGGAGGATGGCTCCATATCGGCTTCTTTTCAAATTTCTTCAAACAAGTCAGAATCGCTTCAGTTGCAATTGCATATGCTCATCTGGTTCAAAACCGGCAATTTGCAATAGAATAGTTCTTTTTTCGCATGTTCGGCATCCCGTTGGGTGAATTCCACTTTACGAAATTCCTGTTCACGGTACTGCATCGTTTTTTCAATCATGTAAATTTCCTCATACATGGGTTCCAACTCCCTTGCTCTTGTTATCTTCATCTTACAAGGCTGCACTTTTTTACACATTGGCCTTTATAATGGAAATAACTAAGACTTTGGGAGTAGACAATTAATTACAAAAACCCCTTAATCTTCGGAAAAACCTTCAGCGCCGTTTCATAAAATACGGCTTCGTGATGTTCCTTTGGGATAATGTCCGCGATAAATTCGATGTACGGCTTGATTGGCGTAAGCGGCCAGTCGGTCCCGAACAGGAACTTCTCATAATTATTCGTAAATGTTAGCGCATGGAGCAAATGGTCGAAGAACCTTGTTTGCTGAAGCTTCCTGATGTCCCCGTCTTCCCCGACAACCAATCCGCACAAATCCGCATACACATTGCGGTTTTTATACACTACCTCCGCGGCGTCTAGCACCCACGGATCACCAAAGTGCGCCATCATAATCGTCATGTCACGGTGCTTTACGGCGACTTCATCAATCGCAAGCGGATGAGAAAACCTCAGCCTGCCCCGCTCGGAATAAGTATCCCCGGTATGATAGACGACCGGAACCCCATACTCCTTCGCAATCCGGTACACCGGCTCATACACCTCGTCATACGCATAAAATGGATAATAGCCGAGATAGATTTTAATTCCGACACAATCAGGCTTCTGCACATCCTGCTCAAGCCGGGCAAGCGCCGCCGCGTCCAGATTAAACGGATTGACTCCGGCGCAATACACGATATTTTTCGGAATGTCCGGCGTCAGATCGATACCCATTGGGGTTTCGGCAGCCGAGTCGGGAAACCCCTCCCCGGCTGTTTCCGTCACGCCCATCGCAATCCCAAGCACTACGCCATTTTCAGCGAACTCCTTTTGGATTCCCTCATATGAATAGTCGACCTTCGAAATGTTCCGGGCAGTTTCATGAAAACTCCCGATTTCGGAGTAATGGATATGAGCGTCAATAATTTTCATTGCTTACCTCTTTAAATGTCAATTTTTTCAGGCCTTTCACTTCACCTTCGGAAAGCACACGGTCTGCGGCAACTGTGAACGACGGAGCGGACAGCCATTCGGAACCGTGGGCAAGGTCGATGGAGCGGTCCAAGCCAATCAGCATAACTTCCTTGTTCATGTAGGTTTCCATGCCCTTTGATTCCCGGTCTGCAATCACCTGGAGAAACTCGGCGCAATCGTCCGAACCAATGACCGCATGGCCCGATAGGTAGGTCATGATTTCCGATTTCCCCGCCAGATACGAACGCGTACCTCCTGCGTTTTTCAACCAGCCTTTTTTAAAAAATATTTGGCTGAACCAGTTTTTATTATGGAAATACGTTCCGCTATTCTGGCTGAATTTCGTCACGTTCACAAGAACCGGAACGCCCGGCAGCATGCAAAAATACTGATGGATGCCAAGCCCCTTCCACATCTCGTTCTTTTCAAAAACAGTCGAAACCCTGAGCCCGCGCCACTCGCGGCCTTCATCATCAAGAAGTGCCGCGGCGCCAACGCGCGTTTCTTCCTTCGCGAACGACTTCGTGTTGATGCCTTCAATACCGGTCACCATCCCGCCGCTCCATGGATTCCACCACGCTTTCGGCGCAAGCGAAGGGAAGGACGAGTCCAGCCATTCACGGCCAGAAACTTCAAGTGAGAACAGCGACGGATAAAAACTCTTCGAAGCCGCGATCGACAGCATGCCATTTCCCGCTCTCCAAACCGTCAAGCCTTCCCGCTCCTCTTCTCGGATTGCAACAGTCTCTTCTGTTGGGTTTAGGACGAGCACATCCATCCTGTCACTAATTCCGTTGATTTCGTATGCCGCCGACACAATCGAAAGCGGCGTGGCACCACTCTCGGCAAACGCCGATGCCTCCCGCCTTTTTTCGTCAAGAGCAAGCCCTGTTTTATAAAATTCCCATCCATCACGTTCGAAACTCATTTCTCCATCGAAAAAACTTGTTTTCCGGCCGGAAAGAATAATTTCCTCGGAGCCGTCCTCCCGGTTGGCTACTTGAACTTCCACCGGTTCCACGGCAATTTCCTTCCGATGCTTCCTTCTCGTCGCAAACTCCCGGAACTCCTCCCAGCTTTGATACGCCCCGAACGACAGCGCGACCGGCTCCGTCCTCAGCTCGCCGCCAGCCGGAATATGGCCAAGTTCATGCTCCACATACATATACCAAGACTCGTAATTCACGGTCGCACCTTCAGGCCACGCGACCCCTTGGGCATACGGCTCATGCCGCGAGAACAGCCAGTTTTCCGAAAGACGGCTGCTGTCCCAAAGCCCGTATTCTGCATCCGCCTTCTCATCGAATGCCACGATTTCCCCATCCATCGCAAAAACAGGCCGGTTCAATTCATGGTAAATCGGTTGATACACACTAATTGGCGAATCCGTCTCCGATTCGGCTATGTTTCGGATGATGTACCACTGCTCAAGCAAGCCCTCCCCGTACAGTTTAGACTCGCTGACAAACACAAGCCCCTTGAAATCATCCGATTCATAAACCGCAGACATCACAATCGCCGCGCCTTCTTCCCTGTACTCGACGCGGACAGGCTTCCGCTTCGAAAACTCGCTTGAATACGGCTTCCCGATTTTCGGATACATGCCCATCGTTTTCTGCGCGCCCTTCGTCAGCCTGCCTGGAACAACCCAGTTGTTGAACTTCCGCAAATACGTATGATATAAACCATTGTAAATATGCCAGTAATCCTCACACTCACCACTGAAACGCGCACCTGGCCCCTTAAAGCCAAGACCCAGCTTTTTGGTAAAAGTGGACAACGTCCCGCTTTCGGCGGCCGCGTCAATTTTCAGCTCCGGTGCATAAAAACCGTAGCCACTCAATACATACGGAATCGCAATCGACGTTTTCCCTCTCGCGCCAAGTTTAACAGTGAATGTTTTCTCCGGCAGCTGCACAAACCCGTTTTCCGGAAACTGAATCGTGAACGCAGCCGGTTCACTGAAGTTGTTTTCCACGTCAAGATAGAAAACCGCTTCTTCATGAAGGTAGCTTTGCGAACCAGGAACGGTCCCGGCCACTTTCGCCGGCTGCTTCGGCAGGACGCCGACACCGAACTTCGCTTCCTTCCCATTGATCAATACCCTGGTAACGACGGATGGGTGGGTGCGCCAGTTGCTCTGCTCCTCATCCGGATCGCCGAGCATGAACTTTGCTTCGACGGTTGTTTCATCTTCAACTGCCAAACCCTTTTTGAAATTAAACGTGACAGCCTTATGGTCCACGCCTTCAAGCTCGACATGAAGCGGTTTTCCGGACTTATTTTTTATATCGTAAGTGACCGTGTATTCCGACCCGCAAACAAGCTTGAAATCCTCAACCGCCACAGAAATATGGTAGTCGTCCGTTTCAATCAGCCGTAACCCCCGGCCGGTCCGCTCGAATTCCATCCGCAGGCTGCCTGCGCCAGACTTCCAGCTATACTCGTAATAGGAGAAGTCGTTGTCCTTCCTGCCATCCGGCGTCACTTCAATGATTCTCGTGCTGTCCGCATACCAATCCGCCTCAGCGAAAAAGCCCTGGACGGCTTCAGTATTCAGGACCGTCGGCAAAAAATTCATCAGATGCGTCGTATCATCCCGGTCCTCCCAGAAGAATCCGCATTTCTTGTAAAGCGGAACAGCTTTCGTGTTGCTTGGCCACGTATACAGGTCAAGCCGCGGCCAGCCGAGTTCAACTGTCCGTTCGAGCGCCCTCAGGACAAGCATTTTGCCTATTTTCTTTCCATGATAATCGGTACGGACGTTCAGGAGCGGAATATACAGCGCCCCTTCATCCTCCCGATACTCGCAAAGCCCGCAATAGCCGACAACCTTGTCCCCGTCCATCGCGAGGAAAAGGTTCAGGTTGCCGGAGTTCGCTTCCTGGACGCGGACCTTTTCGGCGGTCGTAACCTGCGCATCCCCGCCCCAGCCCTCTCGGCTTAGGTTCCACATTTCCGCAACACCCGCGGCAAGCCCTTCGTGGTATTCTACAATTTTAATTTCTTCCTTTGTTAAATTCATAAAAAATTTTCCTCCGTTCCAAATCCCAGCCCCGCTAGGTTTCCAGTTTCCTATTTTCTTCAATACCCTTTCCTTTGCAAACAGTACATTTCATCAACATTCCGCTCTCCTCCTTAGTAAAATTTGGTTTTGCAACCACCCTTCTACTATATAGCAGGCCAAACAAGGCAGTAAAGGAATTCCCCTCAATTTACTGAAACTTCAAACTAAAAACCTGCCTGGCATGCCAGGGAAATAAATAGCCTTCCCGGCTAATATGTCGAGAAGGCTTTCTAATTTGAGCACTAATGTTCTTTTATCAGCATCACAGTTAAACTATACTTCCAACCCCGCAACGCCAAACCCGCCAGGCCCGGCATGGGTGGAAATCATCGCTCCGGCCTGAATCCACCGGACATTCCTGAACCCGGCCTCCTTTGCAATTTCATCCATCCGCTGTTTAATGCTTTCATCAAGACCAAGTGAATACAGGAGATAAAGCTGCTCTCTATCAATATTGTATTCACTTAAATATTCGGACATAAGTTTCTCGGAAACCGCGCTCATTTTGCCGCGGTACTTTTTAGTGGACACTAGCTTCCCGTCGATCAATTCGATGACTGGTTTAATTTTTAATAAAGCACCGCCGAGATAGGCAATATTGCTGACCCGTCCACCTGCCCGTAAAAAATCGAGGCTGCCTGGGATGAATGCAAGCCGTGATTTCGGAACGATCGCTTCTATTTTATCAATTAACCGTTCAGGCTCAATGGAAGGCTCCTCTTCAAGCACTTTTACAGCATACATAACAATGGCCGCCAATCCACCTGTAACATTCAAGGCATCTATAAGATACAAATTGTCGATATCCTCGGAGGCAATCACTGCGCTTTGAAAAGAGACAGACGCCTTCGATGTATACCCAATGTGCACAATGGTGCATCCAGGGAAATCCCGTTTTATTTTCGCAAAAAACTCCTGATATTCATGAACGTTCGTGGCAGCGGTTGAAGGTATTTTTTTCGTCCGGTCATAATATTCGTAAATATCCTCCACTGGCAGGTCTCCATCCAAATAATCCTTCCCATCCATGATGACATGCATCGGGACCACCTGGACCGCATGCTTCCGTGCCAAGTCCTCTGGTAAATCCGCGCCGCTCTCCGTTGTTAAAATAATTCGCTTCATCGTATGTCCCCTTCCATATAGCCAGTACTATTGAAACCTTACCCTAACTATACATGAGAAGGGAAAAACATACATTAACTATTGAATTTTCCTGCTGGCCTAATTAATAAGAGCCCCAACCCGTTTCAGCGGATTGGAGCGAATCATTCGTTTTAGCAGGTTTTTACCTTCCGCCGTATAACGCCGTTTTGTTGTACTTTTCTTTCCAAAGCACCCATCCAAGCCAGAGGATTGCAACGCCAGCAAGGGGCTGTGCTACATAGGATCCATACGGGATAAAATCCAGGATTGGAACGATTGCTAAAATGATGCCAGCCCACTTCGGAAGAATCCCTTTCAGGGCAAGAAACAAGCCGAATAAGAGAAGCCCGATAAAAAATGGATAGAGTGACAATGATACTCCCATCATTAGTAATGACGGCGGCTTATCAAGGATTGCCGGAGCGCTTTTCTCAAGGACAGGCACGACAAACGCGTTCACCCAGCTGTGCCCGGTCCACATCGCCGCTCCAAAAAAGGTTAATAAGAAGATGCCGAAACCCGTTTTCCCGAAACTTTTCGCATTGACGAGATAAATCCCAATAAGTGCAAGAAGGAGAAACAGCATGCCAATCAAATCAACATACGAACCGAATGCTTCCATTGAAATGTTGTACCAGACCGACAGCGAAACGGTCAGAAGCCCCGCGATAATCCCACACAAACCAGTGAAACGGATAAAGCTTGAATACGCCATACAACCCACCACCCGTTTTGAAGTATGGAAAACTGTCCATAGGTTTTGAGGCCCTCCCAAAAAGATGGAGTTACTCTAGGTATATTAACGGGCAAGACATTTATGTATAGTACAAATGATGTAAATTTCCAGGTAAAAGGGACGGCTGATATCATGAATAATAGCAGCGCCCATTCCTTTGCGTATTTTTCTGAGCGGCTATCGCAAATCACAAAAATGAAATCGGCCTTTGTCCACTCTGTTACCTATTGTTATATCCAATTTCCGATTAAAAATCGGCCCGGCAAAACAAAACGTATGGAATTCCCCGTTTTCACCGCACGGGTCGACATCTGGCGGAAGCTCATCCAGGAATCCACCTTCTACCACTCTCCCAAGAAACGGGGCGGACAGCTTTTCCGAATCAATACACGTTGTGATTGTTTTGAAACCAAGAGATAAAAAGTCCCGAATGAGGGTATTCGTATTCTGTCCCCAAATTGGAAAAACCCCCTTCAGGCCATGTTCCCGAACCTGATTTTCCCGATAGGACTTCACATCCTCCAGCAATATATCGCCGAACATCACCGCCGTAACGCCGGCTTTTTTGAGTGATTCCATTATTCCATCCATTCTTTCCTGGTAGATTTCATTTGAACATTCGGCGGGTATGTATACTTTCTTTAACGGGAAACCGAGGCTATCCGCCTGCTTTTCCAAGAGGCTTTCCCTCACGCCGTGGATGCTGACCCGGCTGTACTCTTCGGTGATTGTTGTAAAAAGGGAATCAACAATGTATTCATCACTTTGCAAAAGCTGATAAAGCGCGAAACAGCTGTCCTTTCCCCCACTCCATGATATTGCGATTCGTTCTTTCATTTTTTCTCCCCCAAAAAACAAATTGGATTCCGGTAAAACTTTCAAAATACAGGCAACCATTCGCCATCACATGGCTACATAAACAGCCTTATATTCTCAATTATACAATCATTGATTTGGTGAGTTGCTTTTTTCATGTTGTACTTGGCAGAACATTATTTATAACAAAAAAATAAGGACGGCTCTCATTTCCCAGCAGGGCAAACAAGAACCGTCCCCAAATTGATCAAGTGGTCTTTTCTCTTGGAGTGGTGTACATTTTACTTTCTTTTTTAACTCGTACATCCCTTGTGTTAGCGTGATTTTTACTGTAGTATTTGCCTTTCGTAAAGAACGCTATGGCTATGGTAAGGATTGAGGCTAATACGGCACCAAAGAAAGTCGCCGTGTTTTGCAGGAACGTACCCATGTATCCTAATGCCGCAATTGTTCCAATCACACTTGAGATTAGGAGAGGAACAACCCCGGCTGGATTCCATTTATACAATTTTTCCTGTCTTGCTTCATATTCTTTCGGAACAATTTTTAACAACTTCTTCACGACTAATGCATCTGTTACTAGGATTGCGGCCCACGCCATCAGGAGAACTCCCTGGAACGTCATCGCGCTGGCTAAATGATCGAGAATTCCGCCAAGCATTAACGCCATTGAAACGACAGCCGAGAAAACAACCCAAAAACGCCGATCGGGTTTGAAATGAAATACATTCTCAAAAAAATTGGACAATGACAGGGAAGCACTATAAATATTTGTAATGTTAATACGCAATTGCGTTAGCATCGTAAAAACGACTCCACCTAGTCCAAGAAGTGTGACAATGTAGACACCCGGATTCGATTCACCTAAGCGGACTCCAAACCAGATTCCAAGCAAGCCCATGACCCCGAAACAGAATACCTGTGGTACAAATCCAATCATAATGGACCCAAGTTTAATATCTTTAGGCTTAAGGAAACGCGCGTAGTCCGACGCGATTAAAGCTGTCAGTCCCATAATGCCATGCTGCATTCCTATACATAAAAGCAAGGCTGTTCCGCCAATCTGCACGCCATCCGGCAGATATGTCCAAAAGTGCCCACCGAACTTTGATGGGGTATTGAACGCAACGATTATTGTGGTAATTAAGAAGATACCGAAGATCGGTAATGACCATTTCTGCAGCTTGTCTAATTGTTTAATTCCGAACCAATTCAGTGGGATGACAATTGATCCAAACACGACAATTAGAAGCCATAGCGGAATTGCGGGGAAATATGCATGTACAGCGGTAACGAGAATCATACCTTCGAATGCACAATACATGATGAAATTGGATGCGTAAATTAAGGAGGTTAACGAAGCACCAATATATCCAAAACCCTGTCTAGACATAAGATTTACGTTCATCCCTGATTTCGCGGATAAATAGGCAATGACTGTACCTAAGACTCCGGCAATCACGATGGCATAAATGGCTGAAATAATGGCGTTCATTGCGCCAAACTGAAGTGCCATAACACTACCTGTTTGAAAATAGAAAATTGCGGTGGCAATGCCAAACGTTATGTTGGTTACACTAAACCAACCCATGTTCCGTTTTTCTACCGGAACCCTATCAAATGAATAATCGTCCTTTTCTACTGTGAGATCTGTTGTCTGGTTTACACTCATGCAATCATCCTTTCAAAGTGCTCTACACAGACTGTCTCCTTCATTCGTTTAATTGTTCACATTCCACTCTACCCTCCCAAAAAAGAATGCTGTTTTTTGAAGGATCACAGAATGTGTTTCTATTGGCTTATTTTATTTTTAAAAAAACCACTTACTCCCCCTTCTTCATTAAAAATTTTTCCGCAATAATAATAGTATAACATAATATCTGACTTACGGCGATACTTGACTGCATTCAGATGTGAACTACCCACATTTACCTTGATTAAAAGAACCAATTGTATGGAACATTTCAATTAGAATGGAAGAAAAAGTCCAGGTATCAAAAATTAAAATCCTGCAAAAAGGTTGTTTATAAAACACGGATAGGCATTTTGTTTGAATAGACAGAAAATTAAGGCTTATACTTAAACTGTATTCTAGAATACTAATCTTCAACTTGCGAACCGAAAAAAGTGAAGCATTTAAAAAGTTTACACAAGGCATTGCGCTCGGCCGCCCTCAAACTCCAGAAGATGTAGCCAATCTAGTATCATTCCTGGCTTCACCAAACTCTGATTACATCACAGGGCAAAATAATTCTGACTGATGGTGGCAGGGTATTCAATTAACGAACGATCAAAAGCCCGCAAGAGGATATCCTCTTGCGGGCTTTTGTAGACACTCCGAAGAATTGTCTTGTTGAAATTATAATGTTATACGTGTGCCAGTTTTACCTTCCAGCGCATCTTGAAGCTTATCCATGGATGTAATAATGACGTTTTTGCCGCCTTTTTTCAAGAACAGGATTGCAGCTTCGATTTTCGGTCCCATGCTTCCTTTAGGGAAATGGCCTTCTTCCATGTAACGCAATGCTTCGTCAATCGTCATTTCAAACAGATTTTTTTGTTCTGGTGTTCCAAAGTGGATCGCAACCTGCTCAACACCAGTAAGGATGAATAGATAATCCGCATTGATTTCAGCAGCCAGAAGCGCACTTGCGAAATCCTTATCAATGACAGCATTTGTTCCTTGTAGCTTCCCGTTTTCCTCGATAACAGGGATGCCGCCGCCGCCAGCTGTGATGACTGTGATTTCTTTGTCAAGCAACGCCTGAATTGCTTCTTTTTCAACAATTGTAACTGGCTTTGGAGAAGCAACGACACGCCTGTATCCCCTGCCGCTGTCCTCAATGTAGGAAATTTCTTCAGTTTCAAGGACCTTGTCCAGCTCTTCTTTTGTATAGAATGGCCCAATTGGTTTAGTCGGGTTGGAGAAAGCTGGGTCGTCTTTGGAAACAACCGCTTGTGTAACAACTGTCGCAACTGTTTTCTGGATATTGCGTTCAACCATTTTATTCCTGAATGCTTGCTGAATTAAATATCCCAAATTACCTTGAGTCTCCGCATCTAAAACGTCAAGCGGATAAGCCGGTACCACTGATTCAGCCATTTGGTTTTTAATCAATGAGTTTCCAACTTGCGGCCCATTGCCATGAGTTATTACAACTGTATTTCCCTGCTCAATCAGTGCAAGAACAGGTTCACAGCTTTCATCAATATTTTTTTGCTGCTCTTCAAGAGTACCCTTTTGTCCTTCTTTGATAATTGCATTTCCGCCGATGGCTAAAACAATTTTGCTCATTGTCATATCTCTCCTGTAAATTTACTTAGTTGCCTCAACTTAGTTTGATCTTAATGGAAGCATTTAATCCAAATTTTCAAAAAAATTGCTCGTTTTCATAAAAGGAGGAGAGGAATTGTTTTTCGTTTCCTCTCCAACTAAAATTTCATTATTGAGCTTCAATTAGGCCAAGCTTTACAGCATAAGCATCGATTGCTTTTTCGAAGCAAGCCATTGGCGCGCGGACAGTACCCGCACCGATTTGCCCAACTCCTGCTTCTTTATGTGCAATACCAGTGTTGATGATTGGTTCGATACCTAATTCAACTACCTTTCTTGCGTCGATTCCAAGGGCAGCCCCTTTGAAATCCCAAGTAGGAATTGAGAAGTTCGGGTTATGGTCAATACAAATTTCCATCATTTCATTACTTGTATTAACTGCATCGTCCATACCGCCAGCGCCTACGAAGCGCGTAACACCTGGTGCAGCAATCATTGCAAAGCCGCCTATCCCGAATGTTTCAGTAATGGCGCTGTCACCCATGTCAGGGCAAGCCAGGCTTTGATCATAACCTGTAAAGAACAAACCTTGAGGCGTATTTACAGGTGCTGTAAACCATTGGTCACCCATACCGGCAATACGGATACCGAATTCATAACCGTTACGGCACATTGCTGTTACAACTGTTCCATGCTGGATTTTACGTGCAGTGTCCATTACAGCCTTAGTTGTTGCCATCGCAATATTCAAGAAGAACTGGTCTGTATCAGCAAGGAATTGAATAACGTCCTCTTTATCCTTTTCAGATGCATCTGTTTTTAAAATATACGGAGTGATTTCTTTTAGGAAAATAAGCGATCCAGCAATATTACGTTGGTGGAACTCATCACCCATTGTGATTGCTTTCGCCATCATAACGTTAATGTTTAATCCGTCACCTTTAACTTTTAGCGCTTTAGCTATTGTTGGGCCAAGTACATCCCTAAACCATTGCAATCGGTTGATTACTTCATCGGAATACGCACCGAAACGCAGAACCGCACCAATACCTTCATTCATTGTGCAGTATGCTTGATTATCGCCGTCACGATTCTCTACAACAAAAACTGGCATATTGCCGGATGTAATCCCGCCCATTGGGCCGACAGCATTAACATGGTGGCATGGGATAAATTCAACTTCATTATTCTCGAAAAGTTTAAATGCTTCTTCGGAATTAGCCGCCCATCCTTCAAATAAAGCAGCTCCTATACAAGATCCTTGCATCGGGCTTGTCATGTTTTCCCATTTGATTGGCGGTCCTGCATGAAGCAGAACCTTACCGTTTAATTCTTTAATGACAGATTTTGCAGGCACTACATCTACCAAGAAAGGTGCACTTGATACAACTTTATCGATTACTGCGCGGTTTGCTTCATCAATTGTTTTAAATTGTCCGTACATTTTACTTCCTCCTGATTTTCACGTTAGTGTAATTTGCGATTGGATTAACGAAGGACACTTAGAACTTTACGCATTCTCTCGTTACCGCCAGCAACTGGACGCCAATCGAACTGAACAGCCCTGCCGCCGTTTTCTGTAATAGCAGAAACGAATTTCTTCAGGCCAACGTTGACAACATTCGGTTTCTCGTTCAATAATTTCTCGATGGCAGGAGAAACGTTGATTTCTGCTTTTGCAGCTGCTTTGCCAGAAACCAATTCCTTATCCTTCTCTTCAATCCGGATATCAAGCATAGCAAGAGCCGTGCGGATTGCTTGGTTATTGCTGTCTCGTAAAATTACACCCGCTTGTTCAAGTTTTGACTTTTGCTCATGAATGTTTTGCGGGTCTTGCTCCGTACCGCAAACAGTCGCAACAAAGTAAATGTTTTTGCCGTTTTCACGCGCATTGCTTTGGATTTTTTGGATAGCAGGAATCAACGCGCCAGCCATGTCCTCATGTGAACCGTAACCAAGTACAACATCAAATAGAATGATCGCTGTAGACTCATCCTCTGCGGCCTTTTGGAAGAATTTCACTCGTGTATCAGGGTCGATCATTGGATGCGGCTTTCCTTGAGTATAAATATCGTCACCCAAGTCAGCGACTTCATAGCCGTTTGTTTTTAACAAGTAACCTTCCTCATGGGAGTCACTCTTGCCAAGGCCAATGCCTCTGCTAATGAGGGTTGCTGCTTCATATCCAAGTGTACCGCCGGAATAAAGGCCTTTAATCGTTTTTTGTTCTGGTTTCAATTCAACTGAAGGTACTTCACCAACAAGTTTGTTATAGTTTCCTTTTACAGGATTTCCTTTTGCAAGATCTACGGCAATTGCTGCTGTTTCTTCAAGGGTATTCGCATAATAGATATTACCTTCATGATTGTGCGGCTCTTCACCAAGGAAGATAGCGACAACCGGTTTAGATAGGCTTTGAAGCAATTCTACTACCTGGTCGCGTACTTCTTTTGCAGGTGGCTTGGAGACAATCCCAATCACTTCGGTTTGCTTATGTGCTTCAAGGCCTTTAATCGCATCGATCATTGTGATTGCGCCAATCTTATCAGATAGGTCACGGCCGCCTGTTCCGATTGCATGAGTTACACCGCCGCCAAGCCGGTCGATTTGGACGGTAACTTCCTGAATACCTGTTCCGGAAGCACCAACAAGTCCGATGTTTCCTTGCTTAACCACATTCGCGAACGCAAGCGGTACGCCAGACAAAATTTCTGTTCCACAGTCAGGTCCCATTACAAGAAGGCCTTTTTCATGAGCTTTTTCTTTAAGGCGGCGTTCATCTTCAATCGTTACGTTGTCACTGAAGATAAGGACATGCAAATCGTTGTCAAGCGCCCTGTCCGCTTCTTCTGCTGCGTATTGGCCCGGTGTCGAGATCAAAGCGATATTCGCACTTGGCAAAGCCTTAAGCGCCTTATCCCATGTACGTACAGATTCAAATTCCTCTTTACTGCTGCTGATTGCCTGATTGTTTAAATAATTATCGACTTCATCAAGTACTTCCTGAATTTTTTCTTCCTGGTCGGTATCGATTACAAGACACATGTCATTTGCAGCCGCTTTTTCAAGCTCTTCAGTGTAAAGGCCTGAGCTTTTGAAAATATCTTTATTGGCTGGAGTTCCCATCATGATTTGGACCTTGTTAATTCCATCCATTGTCGAGATTTTATTAGTAAGAAGCATTAAGTTAACAGAATCCTGGTAGGAATTCTCTTTTATAATGGTGTATAGCATTGGTTCACGCACCTCTTCTTGTAATTTTTCTTGTTGAAAAAAAGCTGCCTAATTAAGCTAGTTATCCCCATGTAAGAAGGGTGGCATCTCGTATGAGACCACCCTTCCTTTTTATGATTTTACTTTGCAAAAGGACTTTTATTGTCATACGCATTGTTGTGGACCACGTCGGACTTTAAATACTCGTAGATATGGTCAACAATTTCAATGCCGTCCTCTTCATATTTCTTCTCCCTTTCAGCACTTCTTTGGCCAGGATAAGAAACTTGATCAAAGCCAGGAGCGGGCTTAATGCTATTAAGGTCCTTCATTGTCGTTGCAATGCCTTCCTGGAATGCATGAAGGTTTGTGAAAAATTCAGGATTAATAACAATATGGAGCTGTCCAAGATTCCGATATTCAGTTAGATCATGGTACATTGAGGAAACCTTGTTTCCAAACGGAAGGCCAAGTAATATACCGGATAAAACATCAACCATCATCATGAGCCCGTAACCTTTTGGACCGGCTATAGGCAATAATGCATTTACTTTAAATGGATCGGTTGTTGGTTCTCCGTTGCTATCAACAGCCCATGTATCTGGAATGGGTTCATTTTTCGATCTGGCATGAAGAATTTTTCCCCAGGCCTGTACGGTTGTCGCCATATCGAACGTAATATGCTTACCGTCCTTGCCAGGTGCGGCAAACGCAATTGGATTTGTTCCGTAATAAGGCTCAGATCCGCCAAAAGGAACAACCATCGGATCGGATTGGCACACGGAAATTCCAATCAAATTCTCATTGACCGCCTGTTGAACAAAATAGGAAAGCGCGCCGCTATGGCCAATTCGCCTGACCCCCACGACAGCGACTCCATTTTCCTTAGCCATTTTAATGGCTTCATCCATAGCGACCTTTGCCGCAACATGCCCTGCCCCATTATCACCGTCAAAAACTGCTGTACATGGACCCGTTTTTTCAAACGTAAAGTCCGGGTTATTATTGATTCCACCCTTAGCAATTCTTTCGGCATAATATTCCACGCGCATGGCGCCGTGAGAGTGGACGCCTCTGGCATCGGCATGAGCAAGCACATCTGCCACAACGGCAGCATGCTCTTCAGTTAGTCCAGCCTTTTGGAGCTTTGTCGAGATTAAATTCTTCAATTGCTCTTTAGACAATCTCATTCCTACTCACCCCTAACATCGTTAAACCTTCCCAGTTTATCCTCGTATCAAACCTGATGCTTATTTAGCAAACGGGTCTTTATGATCATATTGGTTGTTATGAATGACATCCGAGGTTAAATATTCATGGATATCATCTACGATTTCAATCCCGTTTTCCTTATAATCCGCTATGACAAGATCGTTATTCTGTCCAGGGAAAAGAACCTTTGAAAAACCTGGGGCAGGTTTGATTTGATTCAAGTCATCCATTGTTTGCGTAATATCTTTCTTGAAGCCAGTTATACCTGTAAAGAATGCCGGGTTAATGACAATATGGAGTTGTCCCAACTTCCGGTATGCAGTCAAATCTTCGTACATAGAAGTAACTTTATTTCCGAACGGGAGGCCTAAAAGGATTCCAGACAATACATCGACCATCATTGCAAGGCCATAGCCCTTAGGGCCGGCAATTGGCAATAATGCGTTGACACTGAACGGATCAGTTGTCGGTTCTCCGTTTTTATCTACTGCCCATGTATCCGGGATAGACTCATTCTTAGATCTGGCATGAAGGATTTTCCCCCAGGCCTGGACAGTTGTTGCCATATCCAATGTAATCTTTCTCCCATCGCTGCCTGGAGCGGCAAAGGCAATTGGGTTCGTACCATAATAAGGCTCAGCACCTCCGAATGGAACTACCATCGGATCGGATTGGCATACCGAAATACCAATCATATCCTGGTCCGCTGCCTGGTGAGTAAAATAGGATATTGCACCGCTATGGGAAATATCTCTGACACCAACAATCGCAGCGCCATTTTCTTTTGCCATTTTAATGGCTTCGTCCATAGCCATCTTCGCTGCAGCATGGCCATTCCCGCCATCGCCATGGAAGATGCCCGTACTTGGGCCGGTTTTCTCGAACTTAAAGTCAGGATTTGTATTAATCCCGCCCTTTGCAATTCTTTCAGCATAATATTCCACACGCATGGCTCCGTGGGAATGAATTCCTCTTTCGTCTGCAAACACAAGGACGTCCGCCGCTATTTCGGCGTGGTCCTCGTTTAAGCCTGCCTTGTGAAGCTTATTTTGGATTAGACTTTTTAAGTCTTCTCTTGTTACTCTCATGGTGACACCTCTTCGTTGGGAATATTATAATGACGCATCCCGATTACAATCTTTAGAGTAAACATATGTCAATGGTTCTCTTCCAACTGCATAAGCAGCTTGATGGACATAAGGGCCCATAAAAATGTAATCGCCTTTCTTAACCGGAATCCATTCGTTATCAAGATTATACATACCTTCTCCGGACAGCAGGTACGCACCATGCTCCTGGACGTGTGTTTCAATAAATGGATGGCTTGCTGCTGGATCGAACGAAAGGATATGGAAGTTCATATCGAAATCAAGCTCCATCGGCAATAGGTCTTTGATATGAACGTTATGCATTTCATCGTAGTCCCTATATTCGATATCATTTGAATGGCCGGAAACAACCCATGGCTTGCGGCCTTCTAGTGGCTTATATTTCTGTTTGTAAAGGAATAGGCGGGAATCCCCGGATTCAACATTTTCCAAATACATTTTCACTCCTGGCGGGCAATAAAGATAGCCGCTTTCCTTTAATATGTACTCCTGGCCATCAGCAGTTGCCTTCACCTTTCCACCTAGAACGTAGACAAACGACTCAACATCTTCCTGTCCACAAAATCCTTCACTATTCTTGCCGCCTTCGTGCATTGTGATGATGTAATCCACGAAGCTTGCACCCAATTTCGGTGAACCTAAAATGGACATTGTGCAATTTTCAAAACCAGGGACAACGTTATTAACTAAGCCCTCTGGTGCAATAAGAGCATATAAGCCGTGTTTAATAATAGACCTGCTTGAAAGTAAATCCTTTGGATAACCCATCTTTAACATTCTCCTTTTTACAAATAGTATTATAAATGGCTTAAAACATTTTAATAACTAGTTGCAATGCACATTGATTACTCTTTATAACCCAATTCATACAGGGCTCCAATCAGTGCTTTGACGCCTTCCGCCAAATCAGCCGGCTCGGTAAATTCTGCCGGATTGTGGCTGATTCCCTTTAAGCTTGGCACAAAAAGCATTGCTGTAGGCACAACCGGGGCGAAAATTTGCGAGTCATGCCCGGCACCGCTGTGCATTAACTTATAATTAAGCCCATTTTCTTTGCATTGTTTTTCGATTAGTTCCACAACCGTTTGATCCATTGGGACTGGATCAGCATCCATCCACATATCAATTGCCGTTTCAACTACATGCTCTTTTGAAATGTCATTCATCCTGGCAGTCATTTTTTCCGTGAAGGATACAATGGCTTCTTTGTCAGTATGGCGAACATCAATAGTGAAAATCGCCTTTCCTGGCACGACATTGACAATGTTTGGCTGAACCTCGATTTTACCAACTGTAGCGACAAGCGGATCTCCAGCTTCCTTTGCCATGGTGATAATTTCAACGATCATTTGGCTTGCCGCAAAAACCGCGTCTTTTCTGTATCCCATTGGCGTTGTCCCAGCATGATTTGCTTCGCCTGTAATTTCAACGGTGTACCGTCTCTGGCCGACGATGCTATGGACAACCCCGACTGATTTCTTTTCAGTTTCGAGGACGCTTCCTTGTTCTACATGGACTTCGACAAACGCCTTTAAGTCATTGCGCGTCCCTTTTGATTCATCCCTGAAACCAAAGCCGGCATTGGACATCGCTTCGACAAATGGGACACCGTCAAAATCTGTAATTGTTTCGACATCTTCACGTTTCGCTGAACCTACAATGTTTTTGGAACCCCAAAACGTGTAAGGGAAACGGCTTCCTTCTTCTTCGGCCATTGAAACAACTTCAATGTTGCGAAGTGGCTGGCCGAATTGTTCTTTCAAGTATTTTAGCGCCAATATACCAGCGACGATTCCATATGCCCCGTCATAGCGGCCGCCATTTTTCACTGTATCGACATGCGAACCAGTCAGGATTGTTTCGTCAGTGTTTTTCCCTTGCAGTGTACCGAAAAGATTTCCGACTTCATCAAAGCGAGCTTCGAGGCCTTCGTTTTCCATCCATTCTTTCAGGGCGTTCTGGCCGTCGACCCATTCTTTGGAATAAAGCAGACGTGAAACACCACCTTCGGAATCTTTCCCGAATCCGCCTAGCCAATCAAGCTTCTGGGCTGTTTCTTCCGCCAATGCATCAAGCTGTTTACCTGTTGCTTTTAGTATGTTCCCCAACTTCCATCTACCTTTCCTCATTATGTAAAATAGTTCAATTTAGGAACTGTTTTCAAAACATCCCTCTTATTGTTCCAAATCCCGCTAATACTAACCATATGGACAAAGCTTCAATCCAGACAGGTCCGGACCTCTTGTCCCCCTATAATTGTAAGCGTATTGAACAGTATAGTCTTTATGACGAATGGATAAAGATGAGTTATCATTTTTATCTAAAGTGGATAAACAAAATCCTTGCAGGCATTCATTTCCACGATTTATCTCCAATGGATAAAAAAACAGGCGCATGGAACGTTTCATGCGCCTCAAACTAATTCATTCATTCGGATCATGGTTCCCGATTTCTCCATGATGACCCGCGCATATCATTGTTTCCTGTTCTTTGTCAGATAGCATTCAGTAACGAAAGGTATGCCTAACTTTCGCTGTCCCGAAGTTTCGAGGATGCTTTTATCTTTGTTCCTTCTTTTTTCTGCTCATTTTTTGCATGGCTGAACCCTATTGCTGGAACAGCCAGCATTCCCCCAAGCATGAGGATGATTCCGACAATCAATACTCCGTTATTATGCTGAGTCCCTCCAACATAAAGGAACAGGAAGGAAAATAGCGTAACGAGTGTCGCTATTGTTTGTTGCCCAATTTTGGTTGAAAAAAAATCTCTCATTTCTTATCACCACTCGATCTAAATAAACTGTGTAGCAATCGTTAATATTATTCCCATCAAAATAGCGATGATGATGACAACAGGCAATATCTTTTTCAAGACAAGACCTTCTTGGCCAAGAATTCCAGCTGTTGTCGTCCCAAGGATGATTTTACTTGGCGACAGAACCGAACCAAGCGCTCCTCCCCCTGTATGAGCCCCCAATATTGCAGCTTCATTTATATTCAACAGCTGGGAAGTCGCTTGTTGGAACCCACCTAATAAAATATTCGAGGACATATTACTTGCAGTCATAAAGGATCCAAGAACGCCAATAGCTGGTGCCAACATTACGTAAGTCTGGCCCATAACTCCCGCGGTCCCCATGGCAAGTTCGGTTGTTTGGCCAGATCCACCCATGATCTTGGACATTATTATCAGTCCGATTACGGCAATCGTTGAAGGTATCGATTTTTCAATAGTTCTCCTGATAGCCCGTACTCCTCCGCCTTTTTCAATTTTCCCTTTACTTTTGAAATAGACAAAACCAAGGATTGCGGCAAGAAGCAGGAATAACCCCGAATTCGTTAATGGCATAACAGGCGAATATACGTCATAAGCATGATTCACCACCCCATAACCGGTCGATGTCTCAGGATAGCTAAGGCCTAACTGCCACTTATTGAGGAAGTTCTTTAGTGGATTAATCAGTAATACGAGCAAAGTAATAGCAGTTAATACGTAAAAAGGGAAAAAAGCTTGATTCATCGTAAGCAATCCTTCTGCCTTCATATCGGATTGCTGCTTATTTTCCTCTTCCTGGCGAAGCATCATTTTGCTATCCTGGATGCTCCATGAATTTCTGTACATTTTAAGTTTACCAATGAAAAGAATAGCAACGAGTGACAGTAAAGATGGAATAAATGCTGCTAGAGATGGATTTGCTTGAGATAAAACCATTTGCCCTCCACCTTGGATGAGCGATATGATCGCGACCGCCGGCAGACCTTTCTTTACAGCTTCCATGCGGCCATAGGCCCAGCAAATAATAATTCCTGTCGCAAAATTGATAATCCAGATGAAAATGGAAGCCCAGATGGCAGCCTCAACTAATGTAGTGCCCTGAATACCTGTTTGGGCAACTAGCGCATCCCAAGCTACAGCCAGAGTTCCAAACGTATTTCCCCAGGCCTGCCCAAACAAAGAAATGACGACAGCCCATAGCGGCCTTACTCCGAGTCCGACTAGTAATGGAGCACAAACCGCGATTGGAACTCCAAAACCAGTTATCCCTTGCAAAAAGCTGGCAAACACCCAACCGATGGCCATAATTTGAAGTAGTTCATTTGAAGTAAACTTTTTTAATCCATTCCGGATAGAGTCAAATGCTTTCGCTTCAGTGGTTACTTCATATATCAGAATCGCAGGCAAAATAATCGCGATTACTGTTAGTGAAGTCCATATCCCTTTTGCACTTTCCAATCCGATCAACTCTAGATCAGATTTATAAAAAACGATTGATATGATTAATGCCGTTAATAGTCCAATTGGTGCAGCTTCGGCAGCTCCCCAATGGAATTTAACCATTAGTAATATAAGTACTGCTATAGGTAAAACCGCCATTACCCACATCAATATGTTCACAGGTAATTCCAATTCCTGCTCTCCTCCTTTTTATGGCATAAAATGAAACTTCTCACGGTTGCAGAAATTTCACTCACAAATAAAAACAATTACTTTTTGAAAATAACTGTTTACTCACAAAGTATAATGTACAACTTTCTCATGCTTCTTTCAATTTGCAAAGTGTACAAAAACACCATAAATTTTTGTGCACTATCTACAACAAGCAAAACAAATTATCACAAAACGAAATGATGGCAGAGCGGGATTCCATGGACTTATGATGCCAATGGAGCGCCAAGCTTATCCTCCGCTAGCCTGGGATTTAGACAAAAAAATAGTAAGCTTCGCTGCTTACTATTTTACCCATCCAATATTTGGTTTTATTAATCAAATCTATATGAGAAAATGATTTTGGCGAATTCAGTCAATATACATCCTTTTTCGTTCAAGAAGATTGATAATTTTTAATCCTACTTGAACGGATAACATCTCCTCCGAATCATCAAAGTTCATCCCGGTTATCTCCTTAATTCTTTCGAGACGATAGACCGCGGTTTTATGGTGTATGAAGAGAACTTGAGATACTTTAGTGGCATTTTGGTTACACTCTAAAAAGATTTTTAAAGTTTCCAACAAATCATTTTTATTCGCCTGCGGGTAACTCAATAACTTGTTGAGCGAAGGCGGGATAAACGTATTTAAAAGGGATGGATCTTCAAATTCGCATAAAAGCTTATAAATCCCTAATTCAGAATACGCTGTAATGGCTTCCTTTCCATTTAGAACCTCTCCAAGTTCAAGTGCTTCTTGAGCCTTCTTATAGCTTTCCCCAACATCCATTATTCCATTTGCCAAACTCCCCAAACCAACTTGGACAACGATATTATTGTTTTGTTTTTTAAGAAATTGCTGAATTCTGGATGCCGTTTCTTTTATCTGGTCCATCCACAAATTATCATTTTTATCATCCTCGGCTATTTTCCAAAGTACGACAACTAAGCCGCTTTTACTGCCGACAATACAATCTGGCATGTGTTTCTGAATAGCCTCATACAGCAACGTCTCATTTCGATTTGATATACCGCGTTTAATCTGTTCCTTGGAGAGCAGTTCATTATTCTTGCTTATTTTGAACAAAACAGCCGCAAACGAACCTTCAATATCCCAGCCAATTAAATTGGCATTTTGGAAAAAGTCCGTTGATCGGCTTTTCCCCTCAATTAACTCTTCAAGTAAATCATTTTTAAATCTTTTATCTACTTCAGCTACAGCAAATTGTTTCACTAATTCAAGCGAGAGCGCGGTTGCCGCATTTTCCACAGCAATGAAATCGAGCTCTCCCAAAGGTTTATTCATTTCACTTATTAATAGATATGTTCTGATATTATTAACCGTTTCAATTGGAACAACTATTTGATAACCTTTTTGACCATCAAGTTCTGGATATTCAACAATTTGCCGGTAGTGCGGAAACTTAATTTCCTCCGTTTTATTATAATAAGGGACTTTTTCAACAATCTTAAATCTCGTTAGGGATGGCTCTGTTGATGTAATACAATGGAAGTTGCGGTCAAATAAAGTAACAGAATTCCCAATTAACCCTTCCAATGTCTCTATTATTTTTTCAGG
Organism: Neobacillus piezotolerans; assembly: GCF_003362805.1. GTDB lineage: Bacteria > Bacillota > Bacilli > Bacillales > Cytobacillaceae > Bacillus_D > Bacillus_D piezotolerans. The sequence goes on along the minus strand of NZ_QNQT01000001.1, from coordinate 261,981 downwards.
GCCTTTGTCTGCTAAAGATAATGCCGTAAACTGATCATGGATGTTTTTATAATATCGGAGCTTCTTTACTTGATTATTCATTATCTCCCCCATGACCGGGTACATTACATCTATATAAGCAACCTCTTTAGGCAGCTGGATAATTGGCAGTCCACTCTTCTCACCCGCTCTAATAATAATCTCCGGGATCCCTGACACGTTTTTAATCAATAGGGCATTTACCCTCTTTTCGGCCAATCGAAAAATGAATTGCTCTTTTTGGCTATCATTAAAATATCGGATGGGGTAAAGACTCGTTAAAATTAATTCCCCGCCTTTCAACCAATCTGCAATATCGGGTGTTTCCATGATCGTAGCTCCTGTTAACACTTTATCCAAATTTTCTTTTCCGCTGAGTATCACAGCATCTTTTAAGGAGGCAACCTTCAACAAATCTTTCACTTTAAATTCCATGGTCAGTACGAACCTTTCTGCATTAAATAGTCAGTCTGTCTAGCAAAAAAGGACTAAAAGAAAAACTCATAGTCCTTTTACCTCCTGTGAATGACGGATGAACAAACCCTTTCACCAGTTTTATAAACAGTTTTGCAATTATAATCGTGATCATTGATTTTTCCATGTATATAACAACCAGAATCTTTGGCTCTTTCAAAAAACTATGCATATCCACTATATTAACCCATAATCCGGCACCTTTTTAAAGGACCAATTTCTATTTTAACAGGAATTTATCCCCAGTGCCGAGGGACGGCTACTTTCATTGGCAGTTGTCCGGCAACCCGAATCAAACGAAAAAGTTAGTAACCATATTTATTTATGCTATAGTATATTAACGTAAAAAACTTTATTGGAAAGAAAGTGAACATCATGATGCCAACAACAATCATTTACAAAAAAGACCCCCATTTTGAGGTAAAAGGAGATTTTTATCCTGCTTCCCAATCAATGCGTCCAGTCATTATCTTTATTCATGGCGGCGGGCTCGTATGGGGATCGAGGGAAGACATAAAAACCGAACAACTTGAATTTTATCATCGCGCTGGTTTTAACGTATTCTCAATTGATTATCGCCTTGCACCAGAAACGAAGCTGCCGGAAATACTATCCGACATTGCCGATGCTCTATCTTGGATTGAGAATAAGGGTGTCAAGCAATTTAACTATGATCCAAAAAAGGTAGCTGTTATTGGAAGCTCTGCTGGCGCCTATCTTGCCCTGATGACTGGAACCTTGAAGAACAAGCCTAAGGCAATCGTTTCTTTTTATGGCTACGGGGATATTACGGGTGATTGGGCGTTAAAACCAAGCCCACACTATCAAAGGATGACAACGGTACCCGGCGAACTCGCAAATATGCTGGTTTCTGACGAAGTAATTACAGTCGGCCCTATCCACAAACGATATGCAATCTATATGCATGGTCGGCAAACGGGTGCTTGGATTGAGAAAATTACCGGAGGAAAGGATGGACTTTCCCAGTTTAGCCCTATAAACTTTGTAAGCGCCGATTTTCCGCCTACACTGCTTCTCCATGGAACAATGGATGAGGATGTCCCATACGAACAATCAGTAGTGATGGCCGAAGCATTAAACAAGGCCGGAGCGAAGAGCCAGTTAATTACGATTCCAAACGGCAAGCATGTATTTGATGAAGAGTGGCAAAATCCGATTGTCCAAAAAGCTTTTGATGAGGTTATTGCTTTCTTAAATTTACATTTAAATTAAACAAAAGGGCTTGAGAGGATTCTCAGCCCTTTTCTCGTTTTTGGTTTATGGCAATCTGCCTTTCTAACCATCTGTGGCTTTTATTCCTACCAGAATGCCTATAATGGTATCTGCGCCGGAAGTGTGGCCTATTTTTCTCATGTCTTCGAGAGCAGCCAAAAACTCTAGCCCACGAGGTTTATCCATTACAGAACACATCTGAATAAGATGCGAGTGAAATTTGCTATTAGTTGCATATAAAAGGTATTCCAACGCAATATGTGTTGTCCTTTTCCTTCCGTTTTCCACTAAGTAGGATTTCAACTGCTGCTGAAAAGCTTCATTTGTTCCTTTTAAGGCAGAAAGGATTGCACATATCCCGGTAATGACATCGTCCCCGCTAGGAGTCAGCCCAAGGCCTCTACCGATCCAATAATTAAATACGTTTTCGGCTGCTACAGTAGGATCTCCATGGGCAAGCCTTTTTAGATTGTCCAACTCCTTTAGAGTCGGATTATCCTTTTGATCAAACACATGGTCAAGCAAATACTTGACTATCGTCCTTTTATCATCAATCGTTTCTGCCAGGCCTGTCCTCCACTCCTCCTGCAGCAGCCTGTCGGCAACAAATAAAAAATTCTCTTTTAAATATTGGCGGTTGTACAAATGACCAAATAGGGTATGATTTGTCAATTCTGCCCGTTGTAACGAAATGGAAGCTCCTTCTGAAAATTCAATCGTTTTTGATGCCACATCCCAAACCGCTTCCTGTTTATTGCTTATGCGCCTTATAAGCTGCAGCACGTGGTTTCGATCCATTCCAATTCCGAATGGGGATAATCCATTTTCCACGGGACCCACATGAATTAAATATTTATCAAAAGCTAAGTTAAAACTATTGTTAAAAATACTATGGACACAGCCGATGGGATTACTCTTTAGGATTTTATATACTTCTTCACTGGAAGCGTTGGCAGGCCAGCTGCTGTTATCATGATTTTTTCTTTCCATTGAATAAATCAACCAATTCACCCCAAACTGAAAATAGTTCCTTGAAGAAATTTCTATAAATATTTTGTTTACCTTCACTATAATTGTAAGATACAATAGGACTACTGTCATTGTTCAAAATAACTAAAATTCGCATGAAATTTGTATGTTCCTTACATAAGTTAACGAATTAATAGGTAGTAAATGAGGGATGAACAACCATGAAAACAATAAACGATTTATTTATTTTAGAAGGCATGAAGGAAAGTGCCGTACTGGCTGGCCACAGAGGACTTACCCGAAACGTCCAATTCGTCAATATATCAGACACCCCTGATGTTATTAAATTTTTAGACAGCAATCATCTACTTCTCACAACCGGGTATGCTTTTAAAGACGATATTCAGCAAATGTGTGAGTTGATTAAACACATGCATGCGCTAAATTGTTCAGGAATGGTTATTAAAATTAATCGTTTTTTGAAGGAGTTGCCAACTGAAGTTAAATTGCTTGCCGATGACTTGGCTTTTCCTATTATCGATTTACCTACAAAACATACATTGGGAGAAGTATCCCGCCACATTTTAAACTACTTAAATGATGACGAAACCGAGCAACTTTATTATGCCCTCCATGTTCAAAAAGAGTTTTCAAAAATGATGATAAAAGGGTACAGCATGAGTGCGCTAATCGAACAATTAGGCCATTTTTTGGCCCGGCCGACTCTTTTATTAAATCACAGAGGAGAAAAAATCGCCTCCAGCCATCATTTTGGAATGGAATCAATGAAAACAGTCGAACGGGAAATCATTCAAAAAGTTAAAGAAGATTTAGTATCTTCCCGGCAAGGCAGGACATTTACAATCCCACTGCGAGACAATCAATCCATCACTACATTTCCTGTACAAACAAAACGGCTGTTTCCAAGTATGTTGGTTATCTTTGATTCATTAACCTTGCCCTACCCCTCTTCACAAATGGCCATTGAACAGGCTGGCAACGTCATTTCATTCACACTCATCAAAGAACAGGCTATCGAAGAAAATTCCAGATTGTTAAAAAATAATTTCTTCGATGAATTAATCGAAATGAGGATTGGCTCTGAGGAAGAGATTTTAAGCCGTGGAAATTATTACGGATTGAAAGAAAACATGGATAATATTTGCATGGTTTGCACTGTAGACCAAAAAGGGCAAAATTACGAATCGCTGCAACTGTATGAAAAAAAGGTCGGAGAGTTATACAATAGTATTTACGATCAGCTCGAAGACGAAATCATTCAGAATGATATTGAGGCAATTTTATTTACAAAAGAAAAATACTTCGTCATGATTCTCCAATTCCCCAAGTTCGGGGAAGTAGATTCCGATACTCTAACCAATTTTATAAATAATTGCCAAACTAACATACAGGGTGATTTTTCCATTTCATTCGGTGTGAGTAATCCAGTCTTCTCGATTAAGGATATCACTACTGCCTATCACGAAGCGGTGGAAGCATTACTCACCGGATATGAAATGAACAAGCTGGGATTCGTAAATTTCTATAAACCGAAGGAGCTTGAAGAATTACTAAGCTCCGTTCCTAAAAAGGATTTAAAAGCATTATACGAAAATACATTAAAGTCTCTTGCTTATCCTAAGACAAAGGAAGAACAGGAATTAGTTAAAACCATCCAAGTCTACCTTGATTCCCAATGTGAAATTTCCGAGACATCAAGGAAATTGTTTATCCACAGAAATACGGTTAAATACCGTATCGAGAAAACAGAAGAAATGCTAAACTGTTCATTTCGTGATCCTGTTGATTCATTGCGCATGCGTGTTGCTTTAATTATCGGCTCCATCCTAAAAGAAAACGAAAGCAACGCATAAGATTATCGTAAGCGTATAGGCTATCGGCATCGAAGGTAACGCTTTTCCTTCACGGGATATCCATGCCGCTGAAGCATCCCCCCTGAATCTCGACAATAAAAAAACCAAAACCCTTTTACAACCGGGTTTTGGTTTTTTTACTTATGCTTTAACTTCTGCTTTTCCATCAACAATGATTTTTCCGTTTTCAAAGACAATTTCACCATTGACAATCGTTGTTTTGACTTTCCCTTTAAATGTCATGCCAACATATGGTGAATGCTTATGGCGATAGAACAAGTCTTCTTTCTTTAGCTCAAAGCTTTCGTTTAGGTTAACAATGGCCAGGTCGGCATCGTAGCCTTCGGCGATTGTTCCTTTCGTTGCCAGACCGAACAATTTAGCCGGGTTTGTCGCTGTCAGTTCAACGATTTTTTCTAATGGAAGATTCCGTTTGAAGTGCCCTTCAGTCAACAGAATATTCAATGTCGATTGAGCACCAGAGATACCGCCCCAACCTTCAAAATAGTTGTCAGTAATGGTCTTCATGGACGCCGGGGCAGGTGAATGGTCTGAACCAATCACAGTAATTTCACCGTTAGCAACAGCCGCCCAAAGATCTTCTACTTCTTCTTCATCCCTTAACGGAGGAGCGCATTTCGCCAAAGCTCCTTTTTCTTCTAAATCCTTAACGGTCAAAGATAGGTAGTGCGGGCATGTTTCGACTGTTACATCCACGCCCCTTTGTTGAGCCTCTTTAATAACCTCGACTACTTTTCTGCTGCTCGCATGGACAATATGGAGTTTACATCCAGTTGCTTCAGCATAAGAGATTACTCTTCGAACTGCTTCGATTTCAGAAATAATCGGCCGTGATTCAACAAAATCCCTTGCGCTTGTTTTTCCCTGGCTTTGCTTTTCTTTTGCCAGCTGATCGCAAATAACCGTACTTTCCGCATGGACAGCTAAAAGTGAGCCAAAGGAAGCAATTTCTTTCATGCCCTTAAAAAGTGATTCATCATCAACATTGTCGAAATCAGCAATCCCGCTTGGTGACATGAATGCCTTGAATCCGATGACGCCGTTTTCGTAAAGTTCCTTTAAATCGGCAATATTTTCCGGCACTAGCCCGCCCCAGAAACGCGGATTAACAATCGATTTTTCATCAGCAAGTGAACTTTTCAGCTCCAAATTCGCTTTGTTGATGGTCGGAGGCGTACTATTCAAAGGCATATCAAAGAATGTTGTTACACCGCCTGCAGCCAAACTCCTGCTTCCTGTTGCGAGCCCTTCCCATTCCGTTCTGCCTGGTTCATTAAAATGGACGTGTGTATCGATTAAACCTGGAAGGATATGAAGCCCTTCAGCGTTAATCTCTTTATCGGCTGTTGCCTCGAGTGATTTGCCCACAGATACTTCCTTAATCTTGCCATCCTTAATGGCAATGTCACCTTGAACCGTTGACTCAGAAGTGACAATATTCCCGTTTCTAATAATCAGATCATATGTAGCCATGTTTCATACCTCCTGCCATTTAGTAACCCTTTGCCATTGTCAAACGCTGACAACGGCAAAGAGATACTTGGTTCGTTTTAATGCTGATTATTTAGCAGTCATCAGCTTTCCTACAGGACCTCCAACAATCCCTTTTTCCAAATCGAAAACGACATTCCCGCGAACGATTGTTTTCGTTACACGGCAGTCAATCTTCCTGCCTTCATATGCACTGTGCTTATTTTTATAGTAAAGATCTTCTCTTTTCACAGTATAAGATTGGTTAGGATCCACTAAAATAATATCCGCGTCCTTTGAAACGGCAATTTCGCCTTTATGAGGCAAATTAAATCGTGCAGCTGGATGTGTTGCAATCAAATCAACGAACTTATTGACTGCGAGTCCGCGTTGTTTCACAGCCAGGTCGAACATGAGGTCGACGTTGTTCTGGGCGCCGCTTATTCCGCCCCATGCTTCCCATAGGTTTCCTTGCTTTAAATCCTCGGTACAAGGTGAATGGTCTGATGTTATCCAATCAATATTCCCGTCCAGAAGCTCGTCCCATAGTTTTGCCTGGATTTTTGCTGGCCTGATTGGCGGCTGGCACTTTGCTCTTGGGCCGATTTCATCCACTTCCTCAGCTGTGAAGGCAAAATAATGAGGGCAGGATTCAACCGTTACATCAACACCTTCTTGCTTGGCCTTTTGAATTACTTGAACAGCCTCTGATGTACTGATGTGCACTAAATGCAATTTACAGCCAGTTTCTTTTGCAAACAGAATGGCGCGTTGGACGGCATCCACTTCTGTAAAAACAGGGCGGGATTCCGCATATTCTACGCCGGAATTTTTGCCTGCTTTAGCAAATTCTTTGGCAAGCCCGGATGTAACTGATGGATTTTCAGCATGGATGCACAGCAGCTGATCCAGTTCCGCCAATTTCTGCATCCCTTTATACAAAGTATAATCATCGACATTTGTGAAATCTCCAGGGATGTCACTTGTAATATCAGACATGAAGCACTTAAAGGCAAGGACTCCCGCATCAGCCAATTCTTCCAGCTTGTCCAGGTTTTCTGGTACAAGACCGCCATAGAAGGCATAATCGACATAGTTTTGAGTTTTTGCCGCTTCAAGCTTAAGATCCAGTGCGTCTTTATTGATTGTTGCAGGGAGCGCGTTCAATGGCATTTCCACATAACTCGTCGTACCGCCGGCCGCCAATGCTTTCGACCCTGTTTCAAAGCCTTCCCATTCTGTACGTCCTGGTTCGCTGATGTGAACATGTGTATCAATCATACCCGGCATAACATATTGTCCGCTCGCATCGATTACTTCTTTTGCCTCATCGTTAATTTGTTCCGCGATGCAGGAGATTTTTTCATCTTTAATTCCGATATCAACCTTATATACGCCATCCCGTAATACAACATTTCCGCCTTTAATAACTAAATCAAATGCCATGTGAAATACCCCTTTCAGGACCAAGTTTTTTTATTGACTTAAGAATTTTTAGTTTTGCCATTTCTTTATTTAACTATTTTCTTCATGTAATTTGGGCTTCTTTTCAAGCAAAGTACCTTTTGAATTCTGCCACTCAATCAATGTATAAATAATAAACGCCGAAATGATTCCGACAAACCAGGACATATCGTAGAGCGGCTTCAGAAGCGGAAGGAAATTACCACCCAAACACAGGATGCCTGCGATAATCATTGTGATGATGGCAATTATATTAAAACCATTTTTATAATTGTATTTGCCCTTTGGTGCATATAGTTCATTCAGGTCAATGTTGGTTTTTGAAATGATGAAATACTGCGCTAACATAATTCCGGTTACTGGAGCTAAAATTCCGCCAACAATATTTAGGAAAGTGAAAATACTTGTTGCGTTTTCCATCAACTTCCACGGCATGACAAGAATTCCAATAAATGCTGCAATCAATGCACCGGACTTGAAAGTAATTTTTTTTGGAAATAAGGATGCCAACTGGTAACCTGCAGGAACAATATTTCCTGTAACATTTACAGATAATGTTGTTAAGCATAGTGTAAGTACTGATATACCGATTGCAAAAGTACTATCAAACCGTGCAACTACATCCAGTACGTTCCAAATTGGTGTACCAAAGGCAATTTCGGAGCCCACAATAATTGAAATACTAGCAACCGCAAATAGTAAAAATGCCACTACAATGCCAATTGTTTGTCCGATTGCTTGGTCCTTAGTAGACTTCGCCATCCTTGTGAAATCCGAAACATTTACAAACAGTGTAGCCCAGGCAGCAATAACTGCTGTCACAGCAGCGATAAAGATTATCATTTTATTTCCTGCAACACCTGATCCGGTATAAGCTAATATTGGTCCTATACCACCTGCTAAGTTAATGGCCCAAATTGCCATTCCTCCAAAAACTATGTAAACAAGCGGTGAAAGGATATTTGAAAATTTCCCTAAGAACCCCATACCTCCATAAATTAAGGCAACATTCAATAGCCAAAAAATCAAAAAGGATAGTAATGCAGGCAATGATAAACCTAAAAGGCTCCAATCTCCGCCCATCGTTAAATACGAAGGCCAAAGTTTTCCGATTAAAATGGATAATGCTTGGCTTCCGGCGTAGGTCTGAAAACCGAACCACATGATCGCCGCAATTACTCCCCTTAATACTCCTGGAATCATTGCGCCTTTCGTTCCAAAGGACAAACGGAGCAGCATCGCAAATGGCAATCCATACTTTGAGCCCGCGTGGCCATTAAGAACGAGCATTGCAGCTATTATTAGGGAGGCAACCATAATGGCAGCAAAAACCTGACCAACTGACAATCCTAAGGCAAAAAGTCCGCCGATTGCAATATAGTTAGGTATATTATGGACAGCACCCATCCATATAGAAGCAAAATTCCCAATGTTCCATTTTCTTTCTTCTTCTCTTGTCGGCAAAACGTCTTCACTAAATCCAGCAGCTTTTAATTCCTCTCTATTAAAACGACTCAATTCTCTCCTCCTTGGGTAACTCCAATAATCATCGAAGCTTTTGTTCAAGGTCATCATTCCTTGAACTTATGATTCACGTATGCAATAAAAAAATGCAATGAGGTTCATGGTTTCATGTCCAAAAACATTTTTTTATTTATTTCCGCCATTACTATTATACAATAGTATCCCGTTTCACTTCTTTAGTTTCATTAAACAAAACAAACAACACTTCTTATGCATTGTGCATAATGTATTTTATATTCATATTCACTTCAAATAAACGAAAGTGCAACTTGCACAGTTATAATTGGCGAATTGTGTAAAACATTTAAAAGTCCTTTATCCTCAAGGTTCAATTTTATAAATCCCAAAGGTTCCCGATACATAAAAAATACTTTGCAGAGCCTCCTCTGCAAAGTATTTTTTGAAGCTTCTCTTTATTTTTCAAAAATCGTCCCTTTTTTGAAGCTTGAATCTTTAAAGGCGAACTTTGTTAGAAGATAATAAGCGATGCCTGCTACTACTACACCGATTATCCATGCTAGCTCCACCTTAATGAAAGCGGCACCTGCACCGATGAACATTGCAATCAAGCCTGCTGGATTAAACCCAGCAAAAGGACCATCTTCCTTATACAAGTCTGCAGTACTTACTCTCTGCTTCCTTATAATATAATATTCGACCAATAATATTGAAATAACCGGTCCTAAAAATGCGGAATAAATCAGAATGAACAAATTAAGACCCTTAGACGATGATTCCTGGATAAGCAACCAAGGAAATGCGCCTAATGCAAGCAATCCTGTTACCGTTACAGATGCTTTATACTTTAACTTTGTCAGCAATGAAATTACATAAGTTGGCGGGATGATGTTAGCAACCATATTTGTTGCAATAACCGCAACTACAATAAACGCAGATACAAAAACCGAAATATAAGGATTATCGATGACAATCGGGAGTGCATGCGCGGGATTCGTTACCCCAGTTGCAGCAGCCAGCATTACCCCGATTACAAGAACAAAACCATATGATAAGGTAATTGGGATAAAGTATAATGATCCGCGTTTTCCATCACTCAAACCAGTTTTAAGCTCCCTGGAATAGTCAGCGGCACTAACGAAAATACCTGCATAATTCCCCAAAAAGACCATAATGAGCGCGAAGAACGGCAGGCCCCATGTGCCTTTTGCGTGAATCCAGTTTTGCGCGATTTCAGTGCTATGTGATGTTACAAGAATTCCGAAAACATAAATAAGTGCTATCATAAATACAACAGATGCAACAGTCTCAACCCATTTAATTGCATGGAAACCAAATAAAGAAAGAACAATCTGAAATAATTGCAGCGCTACAAAGCAAACAAAAACGTTATCAAAACTTCCGCCTGTAACAATCCTGGCAATTTCATTTAAGGCAGTTCCTCCAATCCAGCTTTGAATCCCATACCAAACGATGGCTGGTATCCCCCGCAGAAGTGACGATATCACAGTCCCTTTAATCCCAAAGGACATTCTGAGCTGTACAACATATGGAATTCCTTCTTTGTAGCCAAGACGATCATTCAATGCAAAAACAGTTGAAATGATCGCAATTGCGATAAGCGCTGCTACAATTGTTTGGAAGATGTTTAATGTCGCAACACCTGCCACAACAACACTAGCCCCCAGCGTCATATTACCTAAATTAACGCCGTCGCCAATCCACATGAAAATATAGTCTCTCGCGCTGACTGTCCTTCCCTTAGCGGTTTTAGGATATAATGATTCATCCACACCCGCGACACGTTCAATCTCTTTTGTATCGTGACTTTCAATTGTTGTAGCCATTTTTCATACCCCTTTTCATCGTATGCCGTATTTAAAACCCCGTTTGATTCGACCATTTAGCAAAAGTTTAACCTAATTACTGTAAAATTATTTTTCTAAGGCTAGAGGCTGCTTTGGAAATACAACTTTCTTTATATATATCGGTACTCCAATCAGTTAAATAATTTTGAGGTCCATAATGGACATTAGGCCAAACAATTAAACCTCCTTGGACACGTTTTCTTTGTTAACAAGGCTTATTATACATAGCTTTTTCAATTAGGTCTTTATGTCTATTAAACAAAATGAACAAACGACACCTATTTATACTGCATAAATAATTTCAAAATAACACCGAGATGAACAAACGCTTGTACACTTTGAACAATAAAAAAGGCTTAGTTTTACCTTTTGTATAAAGTGAAACTTCATTTAGTGGGTTTTCTTCCTTCCTTCCCCACTGATTATAAGTTCCGTTCTACTTTGGATAATTCGCCAAATGAAATTCAACACAACTATAGTTTGTATATGTTGAACGATTATGAAATGGACCCTTTAACATCTGAAAATAGCACAAATTAAAAAGGTGCGATCGTTTACGTAAACAATCACACCCTTTTATTCATTCTGAAATTATTTTCCTCGTTTGGCAATCATTTCGATTTCAACTTCAGCACCTAATGGCAAAGCTAACACAGCTACGCATGTCCGAGCAGGAAACGGGCTTGAGAATTTTGTTTCATATACTTCGTTCATGGCAGCAAAATTATTCATATCCGTTAAATATACATTCACTTTTACAACATCATCAGGGGTAAGCCCAGCTACATCCAATACTTCAAATAAATTATTGAAACACCGCTCTGTTTGCTTGCCGATATCCCCTTTCAGGTTTTCCGCTGAAATTGAATTCATTGCTGTTTGACCCGAGAAATAAACAAATTCTCCTGCATCCACCGCATGTGAATATGGGCCGGATACAGTTGCGTTCTTTGCCTCATAAGCCTTCCTCATTGTGATGATTCTCCCTTTTTATTATATCAATATAACCCCCATATTACTGGATTGTAATTGAACATTCAAATAAAGTTGCTTTTGATTTTATTTGAATTCTAACTAAAAAGGCATTGGGAGCGAAATCTTCCCAATGCCTTTTTCTTTTCTTCGTAGTTTTGAACCCGTTCAAAAACCCACTCTAGGCTTCAACTTGACTATCACTTTTAAATACCCACTGTCCAAATATTCGTTCGTAATTTGCAAGCATCCATCCAAGAATTTTTCCGTTGAAATATGCAGCAATCAGTGTGCCAATTCCAATAGACCCCAGGGATTGTATGAAAATTAGACATACCAAACCAGCCACTACAACATTTATAAGGTCACTCGTAATTTTTGCTCTGCTGAATTTTAATCTGAATCGTTCACTTATCACATACGTTAACGCGTCGTATGGCATCAGAGGAAGTTTTGCTTTGAAATAACCACACAAGCCTGCCGGTAAAATGAATAAACTTACGATTAAATAGAGTACACGGACAACAATGGTTTCAGGGGTGGGAAGAAGTTGAACGATGAATAGCGTGACATCCATAAAGAATCCGAACAAGAATGCAACCATTAATTGAACTGCAAATTCCCTTATTTCTATGCGTTTGTTTAAAATAACTTGAACAATAATAAACAGAACATTTGCAAGCACTGTTGTAGCACCTACAGATATGCCAGTCGTAAGAGAACCAGCAACCGGCAGCGAGGACACTGGCGATACGCCCAGCCCTGCTTGGATTGAAATGCTAACTCCTAGCGATAAAAAAAATAAGCCCATACAGTACAAGGCGAGTCGTTTCGTAATATTCATTTGAGTCAAAACATCCTTCTTTTCAAAATCATAAAAATAAATATAACATTGAATTCAACATATTAATAATATATATTTAATAAACCAGTCATATTAAGAAGGATATAACGGGGTTGTGAAATGGATATTCGGCATCTATATTACTTTAAGGAAATAGTAACGCAGGGAAGTATTTCAAAAGCTGCAGAGGTGCTGCATATGGCGCAGCCGCCGCTGAGCCAATTGCTGAAAAAGCTTGAAACGGAGCTGGGAACCACGCTGATCCAGCGGTATCGCCAGAAATGGGAGCTTACTGAAACGGGGAAACTTTTATATCAATATGCAGAGCAAATGTTGATTCAAATGGAAGATGTGAAACAGCGAATCCAAGAAATTGAACAAGGTACAGCTGGAACCGTGCGATTAGGTGTTTCGTCTGCATGTTCGAATATGGCCATCGACTATATCGGCTCGCTCAGAGCGCAGTTTCCAAATGTGAAAATCACAATTATTACAGGCAATTCGGAGGAATTACTAACAAAACTGGAACAGAGGCAAATCGATATCGCGTTGCTGCTACGGTCTGGAAAAAGTGAAAAGTATAGTATGAAAACACTTAAAAAGCAGCCAGCCGCCGTGATTGTCCCATCTGGTTGGTCGTCGTCCTTTTCAGAACGCGCCTCATTGGAGGAAATTGTCCAATACCCGTTGATATTGTTAGGTGCGATGGAAGGATATTCCTTCACTGAAAACATCCTTAACGCTTTTGATCAAAGAGGCCTTAAGCCAAATGTTATGATTGAGTCGAAAGATATTTCAATGGTTGTCTCACTAGTAAGCAGAGGCTTGGGCTTATCGATTATTCCCAGAATGGATTATGTATCTCCTTTTTTAGGGCACACCATGCTTTTCGAACTAGAACAACTGGATTTTAGTGTTGAACCAGTCTTTGTAAAGTTAAAAGATGAACCAATCTCAAAAGCAGCCCATCATTTTTGGGAAATCGTAAATGAGAAGATGTGAAAATTGTAATTGGGTTTGGCGCAGACATTAAAACGCACCAATGTGAAAATAGCCGCATTTGCAAATATAAAGGCTGTCCCAAAAATCGCCGGATTGCGAATTTAATGGGACAGCCTTTTATGTACTTACTTCATTTGATCTTCTACAGTTGGACCCATGATGCCAGGAACTTTCAATCCTGCTTGACGAAGAAGTACGGTCATTTGCCCGCGATGGTGGGTCTGATGGTCGATAAACAGTCTTAGTGTAGCACCTCTTGGCATTAACTGGCCAAGTGACTCAACTGCTTCAACAATTTTCTCGTCGGTTAGGTTGGTTTCCACTTCTTTTTTCAATTCCTCGGATGCCTTTTTATATGCATCCACAATCTCGCTTGCTTTGTCCGGAACTGATTTTACATCCCCTGGAAACGATACATTCAGGCCTACCTGCCCGGCAAAGAACGGAATGCTCGCTGCCAAATGCCAGCCTAACCATCCAAGTGAACTATGGCCTTCCACAATCGACTGGTTTAATTTTTCATCTGTTAAAGACTCCAATACGCTGATCGTTCCACTTGCTGCACGGGACCACTCAGCCAAAAAGTCATTTACTGTTCTGTACATAAACTCACTCCTCTTAAACTGTATAAAACCTATTATTAGCATAATTACTTTTTATTTTCATTTTTTTGGCTCGGTATCAGGGAAAGACGAATATGGATACCTTACTGGAATGGAACGCCGCTTGCATGCTCTTGTGAAAACGAGCGGCGGATCTCCTATCTATTAATTATGAATTAGAAGAGCGAATGCGGCACATTTTCGGGATTTCTGGGGAATCTTTGTCGCTTAACGGAACTTGCGCGACACTTTTTTTCAGGATTTTGCCCAATCTTTGTTACTCAACAGTATTTGAGTGACTTCCTTTTCGAATTTTGCCCAAACAAAGTCACTCAACGGGATTTGAGTGACTTCCTTTCCGGCTTTTGCTCAAACAAAGTCACTCAACGGGATTTGAGTGACTTCCTTTCAGAAATTTGCCCAAACAATGTCACTCAACGGGATTGGAATGACTTCCTTTCCGGCTTTTGCTCAAATAAAGTCACTCAACGGGATTTGAGTGACTTCCTTTCAGAAATTTGCCCAAACAAAGTCACTCAAAGGGATTTGAGTGACTTCCTTTCCGGCTTTTGCCCAAACAAAGTCACTCAACGGGATTTGAGTGACTTCCTTTCCGGCTTTTGCTCAAACAAAGTCACTCAACGGAATTTGAGTGACTTCCTTTCCGGCTTTTGCTCAAACAAAGTCACTCAACGGGATTTGAGTGACTTCCTTTCCGGCTTTTGCTCAAATAAAGTCACTCAACGGGATTTGAGTGACTTCCTTTCAGAAATTTGCCCAAACAAAGTCACTCAAAGGGATTTGAGTGACTTCCTTTCCGGCTTTTGCCCAAACAAAGTCACTCAACGGGATTTGAGTGACTTCCTTTCCGGCTTTTGCTCAAACAAAGTCACTCAACCGAATTTGAGTGACTTCCTTTCCGGCTTTTGCTCAAACAAAGTCACTCAACGGGATTTGAGTGACTTCCTTTCCGGCTTTTGCTCAAATAAAGTCACTCAACCGAATTTGAGTGACTTCCTTTCCGGCTTTCGCCCAAACAAAGTCACTCAACCTGATTTGAGCAGACCGTGATCTGATTGAGATAGCTTTGTTTATAAGCCCTGCCCGTGCTTCTCTACTAATGTAATTTCATTTTCCAGAAGTGTTAGGTTTTGGGCTCGTTGTAATTGGATGTTCTTTGTGTAGCAAATTTGTTCACATAAAGAGCAGTCCACGCATTTATACGGTTGTACTGTAATTGTTTGCTGGCCGTGTTCAGTTTTCATTGCCAAGGCTTCCGTCGGACAAAGAATCGCACATGCACCGCAGAAATGGCAATCTTCGTTTATTTGTGGCAAACGAATGTCCTCTTGATAAAGCAGCGTTTCATTTTCCTGTAATTCCGCCAAAAAGAGTGATCGCTTATTCATATATGGATATACGGATTCATTTGTCATTTTTTCAACAAGCTGACTGCCTACTTCGTTCCATTCTTTTTTTAGTTTTGACAGGGAGTCCCCTTGTTGTTTCTCTTGGTACGTTGGAACTTTGTTAGAGCCGCACAGCATTTCTTTGATTGCCAGTTTATTTGTTGATTTCATTTCCTTAAAGACAGCAGAAAGAAAATCTCTTCGTTCAACATTATAGTTGACGCTTTCCTTACAACCGCTTATTTTGGAGGAAATACTCATCCTTTGGCAACTAATCGCTTCCCCGGCTTTAAGTTCCCTTCTCCACAATTCTTCTCCCGTGCTGATTTCACAGTCACCACATGCCTGTTCAGGCTGATAGATCGATAGATTTTTACATTTATTCAATAATGTTACCCATGCTTCTTTTGGAATCATTCCGAGGCATGGCACCGCAACCATTGTTGCATGGCTTTTTGAAACTATCGTCCGTTCACAATGGAGATACACTTTTTCATGCCGCTCGCTTTTATGGATGGCTTCTTGAACAAATTGGGTGAGAGGGGGCTGGTTCATTGTTATGGCGCCTGTTGGGCATACCGTCCCGCAAAGGCCGCAATCCACACAGCTGTCAGCGATAACAATATCCTTATTTGCGAAGGAAATGCTATTTTTGGGACAATGATCGACACAGCCCGTACAGGTGCTTTTTGGAGAAATCAATTTCGTACAAAGATTCGCCTCCACACTCAATCCTGTCATTTTTTTATCGATGACATTTACCCAGGTTAATAGATTCATTTCCTTCCCCCCCTCTCTTGTTCTACTTACAAATGGATCGCTGTTTCATAAAATAAAAACCTGCCCAAACATTCACTGGCCAGAAGGACTGCGAAAGCGGCCGAATAGATTTTCACATTCCGAAATTTGCTAATTTTATACGATAAAACCATTAGCGCCGAGGCTGCAATGAATGTTACGACCCTCACCCAGAAGAAGGCATGCATGAATGTTAATTTCGCTGTTTCCACAGCTTCAGGCAGACCTGCGAGCAAGGTGGAAAAATAGACAACCCCGACAATGGCTGCCGCGACTAGCGCTGGAATTGAAAGGCGTGAAATATTGACCGCCTTCTCCCTTCTGATTGCTAAACAAGCGGCCACATACAATGGTCCAAGCAAAAGCGCTGTTAAAAAGAAGGCAAACAATGTATTTGCACTATCCCAAGCTGGAATCGCCGGAATCATATAAATTTTTGCCGATGAAAAGATTGCGATGACTCCAATAACGGAACCAATCCATCCGATTATGTCCCTCTTTGCGGCATCCTCTTTGTACCAAAACCATGTGTAAAGGAGGATGAATCCAAGGAAGGCTCCGTAAAACACAATCTCTCTGCTCAACCAGGAGACGCCGAAATTCAAGATCGCACGGTACGCATGCAGCGGCTGGCCTAAATGGAGCATCGATACCAAAAGTGAAATGCCCCCTAGAACAAGGAGCGAAAGCAAAATCAGCAGCCCTGTATGTTTCGAAATGCCGCCTTTTGTTCGTTCAAGCCACCAAAAAGCCACAAACCCGCCTAAAAGAAGCTGCGAAATTACAGTGAAGATGACAAGTGGAAGATCATGCATCGTTAGGCCCTCCTAAACTGCTTGCCCGGTTTTGGCAAAATAAATTGTGTGGTTGGATGTGTAATGGACGGATCTGCAAATGTCGGAACCACGCTTACCGCACCTGCCGGCTGGACTTCATTGTAATCGACGATTTCAATTGCCTCCATCGGGCATTTTGAAACGCAAATCGGAGATTCACCTACATCAAGCCGGTCATAGCACATGCTGCACTTGTCCATTTTCTTTTTAACGGGATTGTATTGCGGTACGCCATATGGACATGCCTTTCCGCACATTTGGCAGCCGATGCAAAGCTCCTGGTTATGGACAACAATGCCATCCTCCTCGCGCTTTGTATAAGCGCCAACCGGACAAGCTGCTTTACAGGCAGGCTCATCACAATGGTTGCATGCTGTCGATACAAATGCACGGACGGGAGAACCGACCAGGTCCTCAGGCAGCTCCCTTACCGTTCTCCTTCTCATCTGCGGTTCAAGCTGATAAAAGCTTTTACAAGAAATTTCACAGGCGTGGCAGCCGATACAACGATCAATATTGACTAAAAAACCTAATCTTTTGGCCATTGGCTCCCCTCCTCCTTACGCTTTTTCGATTTTGACAAAGTTATCATGGAAGGCGATTCCGCGCTGTCCTTTGCTATAGTCGCCCATATCCGATGGGATTGCCTTCACATTGAAGTTTTCCGTATAATTCACATCTTTCCACCAGCCCTCATACATGACGACCGTATCAGATGGAACTGTTTTCGTTAATTTGGCCGGAAGTGTCAAATACCCAGCCTCATTTTTCACATGAACCAAATCATTGTTTTTAATCCCATGCTTCTTCGCCAAATCAGGATGCATTTCGACAACCGGATGGCTGTGGATGGCATCAAGCCAGTCAATATGCTGGAATTGGCTATGAATGCCTAGCTTCCAGTGCGGGGAAATAGAGCGAATTGGATAATTTTCAGGAGCTTTATATTCCTCGACAAATACCGGAAGCGGATGATGGCCATATTCAGCTGCTTTTTTCGAATAAAACTCATACTTCCCGGATGGGGTCCTGAATTTTAAGTCATTCCAAGCGACCGTCACCTTATCCTTCGCCTTCACGGTTCCACCGTTTTTGCGCAGATCGTCCCAGCTTTTAACGCCAAACAACTCCCTGATGCCATCGTTAAATTCCTTTTCGACCCACTCTTCAAGCGAGCCGGAAACTGGGAATGTGCAGGAGCCCGGTGCGAGCTCATTTAATTTCTTCGAGAGGCCCATGGCAATTTCGAGGTCACTCTTTGTTTCATAAAGCGGTTTAATCGCCTGCTCATTCGCATTCATCCAGTAATGCCAGTAGCTGACATTAACTCCTACCGTCTCAAACGGTGTTGTGACAGGAAGAACAATATCGGAAAGCTCAACCGTTTGGTTCATATACAAATCAGCGGTTACAATCAAATCCATTTTCTCGAATGCCTTTTTGACGACATTTGGCTCAGGATCCTGGGCGATCGGGTTCCGGCAGGCAATCCACATCATTTTGATTGGCGGGTCATTGGCATCGAGAACCTGCGCGCCAAAGTTGTTCATGTTTACATAACGGTCAGCTTCGCCCTTTGTTCCCTCAGGCACCCCGAAGCCCATCGTGTGGTAGTTAAAGCCCCATGTTTCTCCGCCGATATAGTTAACGCCGCCGCCTCTTTTTCCAACATTGCCAGTCATTGCAGCAAGAGCATCAATCGCCCGGACCATTGAACCGCCATTTGTATGGCGCTGCATGCCGAAGCCAATCCAAATATTCGCCGGTTTCGCTGTCGCATATTCACGGGCAATCCGCTCAATCACTGGTTTTGGCACGCCTGTTTTTTCGGAGGCCCATTCAACAGTAATATTCTTTTTTACATACGAGACAAATTCATTAAATCCAATGGAATGATTACGAACCCACGTTTCATTGTAAAGTTGATGATCGATAATATACCGAATCATCCCAAGTGCAAACGCGCCATCCGTACTAGTATTAATCTGGATATACTCATCCGCCTTCGAAGCCGTTTGGGTAATGAGCGGATCGATAACGACAAGCTTAGTCCCCTTTTCCTTCGCCTGCTCGATAAAGTACATTGAATGTGCGGACGTCCAGGCCGGATTTGCTCCCCAAAGGATGATATAGTCGGCATCTAGGAATTGTTCAGGGTCGTTGTTATAGGCTGCTCCCATATCAAATGTTTGCGCGTCCGAACCGGCCGGGTCGCATGGTGTGCCCTGGGCTCTTGTTGTATAACCGATACTCGATAGCATGCCTTCTGTTGCATAGTTGAGAATGTTAAAGTTTCCGGAATACTTATTCAGGCATATTGGCAGCGTGCTCCCGTACTCCTTTTTAATCTCGAGAATTTTCTGCGCAATAATCGTATACGCCTCATCCCAGCTAATCCGTTCCCAATTGCCCGAACCCCGCCCCTTTTGCCTCATTGGGTATTTAATCCGGTCCGGTGAGTACACAACACGTGGATACGTATTCCCTTTTACACACAGGCGCCCTTTCGTATACTTGTTGTTTTCATTGCCTGTTATAAACGTAATTCTTCCGTCTTCGACTGTAGTCACAATTGAACATGTATCATAACAATTTCGCGGGCAGGCATTGTAAAATTGCTGTTTGTTGCCTGTCGTTTTTGCTTTGGCGGTTGGGACAAGCCCCCGAACCGCTTGATTCCCAATTGCTCCAAGGCCCAACAAAGAACTTAGGGCCGCGGAACCTTTTAAAAACGTCCTGCGGGAAAAGTTTTCAGTCAACATCTATCTTCACCTTCGATCATCTTTTTTTCGGAACGCAAAAATTCTTTTAATAAAATGCCCATCGTACGGGTGAGAGGATTACTGCTATTTTTGATAATCCCCGCGCAGTGTTCGAAAGCCCATTGCAGAAGATGCTTTTCCAAAAATAACTTATAAAGTTGGTCATCGCGTTCATTTAAGAGATGCAGAATCAGCTCCAATTCAAATTGGATGTGGTCATCTGGCATCTGCCCTTCTTCGGCTACCTGAAGTCCGGCATGATAGTAAAAGTTGCGTACCATCAATGTTTCCTGCTGCAAAACAGTTCCCTCGAAGTTTCGGTAACTCGATTCATACGGAGACGCCAGCAATTTTGTCGGGCCAACAAATAAACGGTTATAGTCGTATTCAAACATTTGGATGGCATCAGCATCGGCTTCTTCAAGGCATTGTATCGCCTTGCCCGCTTCGCCATTTATCCTTGCAAGCTTGTATTCTCTTAAAATGTTTCCAAGTTGTTTCCACTCAGCTGAGCCAAAATGGAGCATATCTCCTTGATAGTAATGGCAAAACAACTGATAATATAACAACCGTTCTTCTAATGTCATCACTGTTTCTTTTATGGCAGCCATATCATTCGGCCTCTTTTTCCGCTTGGATTTCCTTTTGCAGCTTCTCAAAATCGGCTTTTTCTTCGTCCGTTAATTTCACTTCCTTGTTTACTTCCGGGGATGGGTCGCCAACATACTCCTCGTTTGGAACGAAATTAATTTTATCTTTCATACTGTTGTCTGCTTGTTGCTCACAACCCAGCAGTGTAACGGACATCACAATCAGGAATAAAATATATTTCATATTTCATTCACTCCCTTCAGCTTCTTACTTAAATAGCATCTTGTTCAAGATTGAGCAAAAGTAAAAGTGTAAACAGACTTTTCACTCTCATGGCGTAAAAATGGTCATTAAGAGATTTGTTTTTTTGTGAAATATTTCACAATAGCTTATACAAATACCTCTTTAAAAATGGCTATTGGCATAATAAACGATAACTCTCTAAAAATCACTACCTAAGGGAAAAGGATCATCTAAAGATTTATCTTTTTGGTTCATTCATATCATCAGATTTTCATTATCCTCGTCTATATGTTTAAACCCATTTGCCCTATCCGCCAGTAAACATGCGGTAGTTAACATACGTTTGTCTAGTCCGTAACATTCTCCTTCCACCGCAAAAATTTGATAAATATCCCATTTCTCACGATTATTACAGTGTTATTCTTATATAACGAGTATAGTAGAGAAACCCACATTTTTTAGAAGGAATCTATGTCGAAAGAGTGAAGGTTTTATGAAACAATTTGGTCTTTTTGTTCATATTTAAAAATGATTGGGACGCGGATTATTCACCTGGATCCGGGCGGGGATTTGATGGCAGCGGGGCTTGCTGTCCGTTTTTCAGGAAAACACATTCCATAAAACGGATGAATTGTGACAGATCTGGTAATATACCTGAATTCATGGATATCCATTCGAAAATCCTGGATATATTTTAAAAATCCTCGATATCTGTCCGAATGTCCTGGATATATTCCCCACTCTCTTAAAAAGCGTTCATTTGGGTGTTTTATGATGGTGTGTATCTGGGTAATTTTCGCTAAAATAACCCAGAAATCCCTGGTTCCCCTTAAAATTGATTTCCGAAAAGAAAAAACGGCCCTTTTTTCACAAAAAGGACCGTTAACCAATACATATTATAATTGTCTCCTCCTTTCCGAAACGGAAAGAAGGATGACCTCGCACTATTCAAACGCATTTTTAGTTCAGGAGTTGAATAATCCCCCAACCGCCTGTATCCACGTCTTAGCCATAAGCATATCCCCCATGCTGTTCATATGGACGCCATCAGTTGTCAAGGGATGGACGCCGCCCTTTTTCAAATAGCCGATAAACGCCTGATGGGTGGGCACAAGTGTCGCGCCATGGCGGGCAGCCAATTTATGTACAATCTCAACATACGGGATGAGCTTCCTGTTCCCTTCACTCTCGATATCTTCCTCAATCACTGTAGGTTCCATTAAAACGATGGCTGCGTTTGTTTTCAGCTTCAAATCGGCAAGGATCGTTTCATAAATTTCTTCAAACTGCTCCGGGTAAATTTGTTCCATTTCCGGAGAATCAAGCTGCCGCCACACATCATTGATACCGATTGAAATCGACACTAAATCTGGCAGCAATGTTAGGACGTCCTGCTCCCAACGCGCGGCTAGGTTGTTCACACGGTTTCCACTTATGCCTTTATTAAAAATATCCAGGCTGCGTTCCGGATAAGTTACCTTCAAGTAATCGTGAAGCAAACGCACATAGCCAGTACCGATGGGATCGGTTTCAGTTTTTCCCGAAAACGTAATGCTGTCGCCAATAAAAACGATTCGCTGTTTCATATTCCGCCTCCAACTATTGAATTGACAAAACTATCGTAACATTTTCCAAAGACCCAATAATACTAGTTTACTATTTTCCCCCCTTTCCTCCCAATTGCAAATGACTTTCGTTGGGGGGATTTCGGTAAAACACAAAAGTTACGATCCGGACTGGAAGTTTCACTGAGGGGGCCTTCTGTAAAACAGTCTCAATCTGATGTAAATTAAAAAGGTCCGAAACCATATCCTTTTGAGGACAAGGTTTCGCACCTTTTTCTGTGTAGTTGAATAAGTAATTGGGGAGTTTCTAAGGAATCTTGTTGGAGATATTAACCGAGCCAATAGCAAAGTAAATTTTGCAAATTAACTCCCCCTCTCACTCAGTTCATTCACGAATCGGCCCCTGAGCTGGAACGGCTATAACCCATTCTTCTTAAAATAAAAAAAGAAAAAATTTTGAATTTTCGGTTGACTTTTGAGATTCCCCTCACTTATAATCCTCTATAACACACGGCAGTTAAAATGACATGAATTTAAAAACTTTATATGCAATCTCTTATCCAGAGTGACGGAGGGTCAGGCCCTATGAAGTCCGGCAACCTTCAGGCGAAAGCTTGAAAAGGTGCTAATTCCTGCAGGCATTTTGCCTGGAAGATAAGAGGAGGAACCCCCTCTTCTTATGGAGAGGGGGTTTTTATTTTTAGAAGAATCCCATTAACTGCCCAAATCATTTAGGAACTACCATTTGGAGGGAAAGACAAAATGACAAATCAAAATGAAAACTTCGGCCTTGAAACACTATTATTGCATGGCGGGCAAACCCCCGATCCCGTAACCGGATCCCGCGCAGTACCTATTTACCAGACCACTTCTTATGTTTTTGAAAGCACCGACCATGCCCAAAACCTTTTCTCGCTCGCTGAGTCCGGAAATATTTACACCCGGATCATGAACCCGACAACCGATGTTTTGGAAAAAAGGATTGCCCTTCTGGAAGGTGGCGCGGCCGCGCTCGCCGTTTCATCCGGCATGGCCGCGATTGCCCTGACAATCATGAACATCGCGGAGGCTGGCGATGAAATTGTTGCCGCGGCAAACCTGTACGGCGGGACATACAACTTATTCGCCGTTACCCTCCCGAAGTTCGGCATCAAAGTCCGTTTTGTCGACTCGACGAATCCTGAAAACTTCCGCGAAGCCCTCACACCTAAAACAAAGGCTGTGTTTGGCGAAATCATTGGCAACCCAAGCCTGAATGTATTCGATGTCGAAGCAGTGGCAAAAATCGCCCATGAAAATGGCATTCCACTCATCATCGACAATACATTTGCTTCTCCGTACGCATGCAGGCCAATCGAATGGGGCGCGGATATCGTTGTCCATTCAGCGACAAAATGGATTGGAGGGCACGGGACAACGATCGGCGGCCTTGTCGTGGATGCAGGCAGGTTCGATTGGAACAGTGAGAGGTTTCCAGGCTTCACCCAGCCTGACGCAAGCTATAACGGCATTCGCTTTGCCCAGGATGTCGGACAGCTCGCATTTATCATTAAACTTCGCGTCCAGCTATTGAGGGACTTTGGCTCATCGTTAAGCCCCCACAGCGCATTCCTTTTGCTTCAGGGACTCGAGACACTGCACTTGAGGATTCAAAAGCATAATGAGAATGCACTTGAAATTGCCCAATACTTGAAAAACCATCCAGCCGTCGATTGGGTTTCCTACCCAGGGCTTGAGAATCACCCAAGCCATGAGCTTGCGAAAAAATACCTTGGCGGCGGTTTTGGATCGATTATTGTTTTTGGCATAAAAGGCGGCCGTGACGCTGGTAAAAAAGTAATCGACAACATCAATTTGTGGTCGCATGTTGCGAATGTCGGCGATGCAAAATCACTGATCATCCACCCTGCTTCCACAACACATCAGCAATTGAGTAAAGAAGACCTTGTTAAAAGCGGCGTGACAGAGGAACTGATTAGGCTTTCCGTCGGGCTTGAATCGCTCAAGGATTTAAAAGACGATCTAGACCAGGCATTCTTTCAGGCTACCGGTAAATCAGCAAGGCCTGAAGAGCAGCTTCAGCAATGAAAGCCGAGGATTTATCAATAAGTGTTGAACCGGCGCCACCTCCGGAATACGGAAAGATACACGTTGGAGACCTACAGCTTGAATCAGGCGAGGTCCTCCCTGACTTGGAACTCGCATTCGAGCGGGCGGGAAAAATAGGCGGTCCCACAATTCTTGTCTGCCATGCCCTTACAGGCAACCAGTATACAGTCGGCACGCAAAATCAGCCCGGCTGGTGGCATGGCCTGATCGGCCCAGGAATGTATATTGATACAAACAAATACGAAGTCATAACAGTCAATGTACTCGGAGGCTGTTCGGGATCAACCGGCCCGACCAGCCTGAACCCTTTGACAAATCAGCCATATCAGTACGATTTTCCAAAAATAACAATCCGGGACATTGTCGATTCGCAAGTTTTGGCGCTCCGGAAACTTGGCATCGACAAAATCAAAGCGGCAATCGGAGGGTCGCTTGGCGGTATGCAGGTGCTTGAATTGGCCACCGCCTACCCTGATTTCGCGGAGCTGATCATTCCCATGGCAGTCACCCCTTCCCTCAGCGATTACGGAATTGCTTTTAACGCAATCGGAAGAAATGCGATCATGCGGGACCCTGCCTGGAATGGCGGCTTTTATTCAGATGGCACACAGATTTCGGGGTTGGAAATCGCGAGGATGGTCGGAATGGTCACCTACCGGACGGGCGAGCTGTTCAATAAGAGATTTAATAGGGAACTTAAGGACGGGGATACCTTTCAGGTAGAATCCTATTTGAAATACCAGGGCCAAAAGCTTTCTGCACGTTTTGATGCCAACAGCTATTTGTACCTGCTCGGGGCGATGGACTCCCATGACATAGGCAGGGGCAGGCAGGGTTGGAAAAATGCGATCGGGCGGATATCCGCCAAAACCGTGCTGTTAGGCTATACAGGCGATCTGCTGTATCCTCCCGAAAAGGTGAAAGAAATTGCGGAAGCCCTCCAAGAGGCAGGGAAAGAAGCGGATTATGTTGAAGTGAGCACTGATTTTGGGCACGATGGGTTCCTTGCCGAGTTTTCAAAATGGGGAGGAATCCCGCAGGCTGCCCTGTCAATCTAAGGAGGAGATCATGTGGCGGACATCCATGTGGCCCTATTGGGCTTTGGCACAGTCGGCAAAGGAGTTTACGAAACAATAAAAGCCCATCAATCAAGGCTAAGAGCAATCCTCGGCAAAAATGTTAAGGTAGCAGGCATTCTAGTGAGAAACATTGAAAAACACACTCTCCCAGAAGATGACATCCTACTTACATCAAATTTCGAAGACATTTTAAACCTGCCAAAGCTTGATGTAGTCATTGAAGCAATCGTGGGCAGGGAACCAGGTTTCTCGTATTTGAAGAAATCAATCGAAAGAGGCTGCCACATCATTACCGCGAATAAGGAAATGTTTGCTTACCATGGAAATGAACTGCTTGAACTTGCCTCACAAAAAAATGTTGCCTGCGGATTTGAAGCGACTGTCGCCGGAGGAATACCGGCAATCCAAACGCTGAGGACCCTATTGAATGTGAATAAAATCGAACGGATTGAAGGAATCGTCAACGGGACCTCCAATTATATTCTGACCAAAATGCGGGAGGATGGCGTTGCATTCCAAGAGGCACTTCAAGCAGCACAAGAGAAAGGATATGCCGAAGAAGACCCTACCAATGATATTGAAGGATACGACGCTTTTTATAAAGCGATGGTGTTAAGCCAAATCGCGTTTGGGGAACAACCCGAATGGCAAACAGTAAGGAGGAAAGGCATCTCATCGGTCTCCAACTCCGAAATCGGCTTATTTTCAGAATGGGGGCTCCGCGTAAAGCATGTGATCTCGCTTGAAAAAGGGGTGCGAGGGCTAAGCTGCTCCGTTAAACCTGTCCTTGTTGGCCCATCCCACCCGTTGTACTCCGTCGAGGGCGTCCAAAACGCCGTTTCAATCGACGCGGATATCGTTGGAAACATCACACTGCAAGGGCCAGGCGCCGGAAAGTTTCCAACAGCAAGCGCCATTGTCGAAGATCTGATACAGCTTAATGTCAACCATGGCTGTTATTATGAACAGGAAAAAAATGTTCGTTTTAAAAAAGACCTCCATCATGATTGGGTTGTTTTAACCAACCAAACGCACGTATTCCTTCCTGATTCCATTGAAGTGGCCGGACGGGTGAAGGAGGCCCTTTTTGTAAATGCGAAAGAAAAGGATATTGAAAGGCTGCTTGAAGTATACCCGGGATTAAACATTTACCAGCTTTATGGACAAATGAACAAGGAATTTTTCAAAAATATTCTTCTTAGCGAAACACGCCCGGAAAGAAAGGTTGCCTCCCCAAAAGGCATATAACCTTACTTGCCATGAGGCTGTTAATGAGGATCGATCGATTAAAAAGAGGGCTTCGCATTCGCGCCGCCCTCTTTTTCCTATTATACTAAGTGCTGTATGGAGGTGCGTCAGATGACTGCGATGAATAAAATGTTCCGCAAAAGAATTGGGTTTCCTAGGGATGAACCAATAGACTTTAATAACCTGGATACGATACTTGAAAAGGCCGCGCTGACGCTTCCCTTTGAAAATGTACGCATTATGAATGGCAGTACGACTGAATTTACGGAGGAATCGCTGAAGGAAAAGATACTCGACCGGAATGAGGGCGGCCTTTGTTATGACCTCAATTCCCTCCTCTATTTGTTCCTTTTGGACAACGGCTTTGATGCCAGGTTAATCCGAGGGGTTGTTTTTAACCAAGCGCAGCAGAAGTGGAGCGAAACTGGAAAAACACATGTAGCCATCCTCCTTCGGGATAACCGCCGGCAATACCTTGTGGATACCGGGTTTGGCATCAACATTCCTCTAAAACCCGTCCCACTGGACGGAGACACCGTTTCATCAAGAAACGGCGAATTTAAGGTTCAAAAAGAAGCAAGTGAACATGGGGATTATTGCTTGTACATGAAGCTAAAGCATAAGGATAAAGAGTGGAAAAAGGGCTATGCCTTTAATTCCATGGATACAGTCACCAATCTACCTGACTTAAACGAAATCCAGCAGATTATTGCCAGCCACCCAGCTTCCGGTTTCAATAAACGGCTGTTAATCACCAGGCTAACCGATAAAGGAAGCATCACATTGGCGGGGAATTCGGCCACAATATGGACTGATGGAAGGATGGAAAAAGAAGAAATCAATGCGGACCAATTTAAAAAATTGGCCAAGGATGTATTTGGATTTATGCTATAACGGTAGCTGGTACACCTAGAAATTTGTCGAATAGTTTCATTTTTATAAAAGCCCAGGTCTCCGGCACCTGGGCCAAAATCTCTTTTCAGAGCTATTTGGGTTCCGGGCAGAGTTAATACCACTATTACTTCGTATGTGGATATGGTTCATTGTCACAAAACCGCCAAGTGTCACACTAAAATCATCTTCCAGAATTTAGTGTTTTACTGGTATAATGGACTTGCCACGTACTCCACAATTCCTCTCCCCACCTTCAGGCTAAAATCCCTTTGGAAAGCAGGTTGAAAAACAGTATGAGAAAAAGGCCGTTATGCAGCTGCGGAAGCAGATTAGCCGCGGAACATTGCTGCGAAAAATTGCAGGTCCACCAATTTGCCATCCCCCTAACCGAGACCGAAACACGCGAAAAATTCCTTAAAAAACTCCAAATCGGTTCCGCATTTAAAATGAGAAACCGCGCGATTGCCCTCTTTTATGGAGACGATCTTATTGCCTACAAAATCGGCAAGCCGAAAGACCCCATCCGGAATGAATTTCTCTTCCACTTCTCAAATTATCTCACTGATTATCTTGAAGATTTATGCCCCCCTTCCTGGAAGGCATGTACCCCGCTCTTCTGGGAAGAATTCCTCACGACCCATCTCTCAAGCAGAATTCCGATATCAAAAACCGGGCGTGAAACTGAAAAACTTCTTTCAGAACTTCAAACCTTTGTCCACTGGCTTGACCGCAAGGCGGGAACGGACTGGTTCCCTATTGTGAAGGAATATATCGAAATTTATAAGTCCGATATAAAAATCGGGGAAACCGCAATAAATGCCCTTATTCTCCTCCATTTCCCACATATCCATGATCCCGATTTCAGTTTTCAAGATGATTTTGAAGCGTACCAAAAACAGCATCGGGCATTCGACCTCTATTTCGACACCGTGTTTGAGGTACAGGCAGTGATAGAAGGCGTGTTTGTCCTAAACGACTTGGAAGATGGAAGGACCTATCACACCAAAGGGCTTCCTGGGAGTATTTTGCCAGGATTGCTGCTAAATGGCGCGATTGGCAAAAACAATAATGACTTCTTTTGGAAATGGTGCGCAACAGGCGCGGTATTCCCTAAATGCGCAAAACGGTTTCTGGAAACCGATGAAGCGGTTATTATTTTATAAGGAAAGATCTTGCCCTGCCCCCCTTCGGATGCGGGGCTTCTATATGTAGTTCAAAAAATAAATAGAGCAAATAGGACTCTACTACGTGGCAGGCACTTTTCTAAAAGAAGAAGGAAAATGCCATGATAGAGTAGAATCGAATACTTATAGACTATTTCGACAAAAATCTCGGCTAAATCAAAATTTCATTATTTAATGAACAAATTAAGTTAACTTGATCCCCAATAAAAATTAAACAAAAGGTAGGAATCATGAAAAATAAACTCTTGTATATTGAAGACGATAAGGAAATCGGCGCCTGGGTCAGCGAGGATTTAACTAGACGGGGCTACCTTGTGACCTGGCTTACTTCGGGTGATGGCGCGGCAAATTATATGGAGGGAATCGATTTGGCCATCCTTGATATCATGCTTCCTGGATTGGATGGATTCTCGATTGGCCAAAGGCTAAAGAAGGAACATCCAGAAACGCCTATTCTTATGCTTTCAGCCAGGACCTCAATTGATGATAAATTGCAGGGCCTTCATTTCGCCGATGATTATGTGACGAAACCATTTCATCCAGATGAACTGGCGGCCCGAGTGGAAGTGCTGTTAAGGCGGTTTGGAAAGATTTCAGTGCAGCACCTTCAATTATCACATCTTAGCATTTATTTAGACCAAAACCGCATTGTCGATACGAGATCGAATAATGAAATCATCCTGACGGCAAAGCAGTTTCAAATTTTCACTTATTTGCTCCGGCATCCAAACCAAATTCTTACTAAAGAGCAAATTTTCGAAGCGATATGGGAAACTCCCTATATGGCCGGGGATAAAACGTTGATGGTCCATATTCGCCACTTACGTGAAAAAATAGAAGAAAATCCGAGCGACCCGCAAATCATTGAAACCATCCGGGGAATCGGATATAGGGTGAAGCAATGAAATTCAGGCATTCTCTCTTGGCAAAATATCTGCTGATCATTATTGTGGCGTTAATCATATGGCCGTTTGTTTTACCTGCCTATTTACTGCCGTCCTATATTCTGGACAAGGACTTTCAACAAAAAACCGAGTATATGGATAGAAACAAATTAAAGAAAATGTGGCATGGGGAAGCAGCTAAACTGGATGGCGCCGCTCCAGAAAAGATAGACCAGAAGCTCCGCACAGTAAAGGAACAATATCCACTCGCTTGGATGTTCTGGGTGGACGGGTCCGGTAAAACCCAACTAATCCTTTCTGACAAAAAAAATATTCCGGGTCAATGGACATTGGAAAACAGTATTGAGTTTATGAATAAAAGCGATGAAGATCCGATTACGTTTATGTCTTATATTGGCAGTGACAAGAGCAACGGGTTCATGGTTTTCCAAATACCTCCCTCCGTTGCGGAGCTTCCAACATTATCTCCTTTAGACGACAAATATTTGGCGCTCTACGCTTTTCTCGTATTTGGCCTTTTTCTTTTTATCTCTTGGTTATTTTTCTTCAATATACGCAAACGGCTTGTTCTTCTTCAAACCGCAATGACAGAAACGAAGGATAATGGAATTCCTGAAAAAATAGCAGTCAATAAAACAGACGAAATTAGTCAGCTGGGCACTGCGTTTAATCATATGATTGATGAATTGATAAATAGCAGGAAACACGAACAGGAGGAAGAAGCGCTGCGAAAACAGCTGATTGCGAGCATATCCCACGACTTGCGGACGCCTCTCACAGCGATTCGCGGGCATGCCTATTCATTGCAAAAAGAACTCTTATCGTCCAATGGAAAACATTCACTTCATTTAATTGAAAGCAAGGTGGAGCTATTAAGCCAGTTGCTCGATAATCTCCTGTCCTACACACTTTTATCAGCCGGAAAATACACTTTGCAAAGAAAAGAAACAGATATGATCCGGTTCGTTCGGGAATCATTGGCTGGATGGTATCCGGTTTTTGAAAAAGAGGGCTTTCAAGTAAATATTGATCTGCCCGATAATGCATTAATCTGGAATATCGATCCGCATTGGTTCATGCGCATTCTCGACAATCTTTATCAAAATGTCATAAGACATGCTAAATCCGGACTATATATCGGAGTCCGAATCGTGGATTACGAAGGAACATCAGCCATTTTGATTGAAGACAAAGGACCCGGTATGGAGGTTGCAACAGAAAATAAAGGCGCTGGCATCGGCCTTTCCATCGTGTCGCTCATGCTTCAGGAAATGCAAGTAGATTGGAAAATAACAAGCTCCCCAAAGGGCACGGAAATCTATCTGTACGAAAAAAAGAAGCTACCGAATTAAACAAAATTTAAACGAAGCCTCACCTTCATTTTAACCTTTCCGGATTAGGATGAAAGTGAGGTTATTTGTTTTTAAAAAAGAAAGGATGATTACGTTGAAACTTACATCGCCTCTACTCAATTATGAAGCAAAAACAATCGTTAACCGCTGGCCCTCATGGATTGGCCATGCAGCCATATTATGGTCGGTACTGTATGGGGCAATTCATCTCTATTGGTTATTGGATGGCGCCGGATATCCGTATAAAAATGACGGTATGGGATTGTTCACGGCCATGGTTACCCATCTTCATCCAAAAGTTGGCGGTATTGTTTTTGCCACTCTATGCCTTTTTAGCGTTGTTTTAGGCCATGCCATTCAAAAACGGCAATTAAATGTTTTTTATCGCCGTTTTGCTATTGCCTATTTATGGGGATTTGCTGTTGCGCTGCTCCTGTTTATTCCTGATACGATGTTAATTTCCGCAATGGCTTATGCATTTTTATTTAAATTCGGGTTTAACTGGCAAATGTTGAATCAAATTTTTTGTATAATAGGCGCGCTGCTTTGGATGATGGCCGCTGTTATTTACCAAAGAGAAACCCGCCAAGCATGTAAATTTTGCGGGCGGACCGATGGCGGAGAAGTTCCCGCATTGGTACGGTGGGGAAAATGGCTGACTATGATTGCAGTATTTGCTCCCATTCCTTACGCGTTAACCCGCTTTGCGTGGGCACTCGATATTCCTTTAGGAGTTGATCCGCAGTTCCTTAAGGAGTTCTCGAGCGCGAATCCGATGGCACATGTGACGGAATTGGTTTTTGGCTCCTTATGCATAACCGGAGGTATCCTTACACTCGGTTTGATCCAAAAATGGGGTGAAGTTTTTCCGCGCTGGTTCCCGTTCATTGGCGGAAAAAGAGTCCCCATCATGCTTGCGGTCATTCCAGCCTCCATTGTTGCCATAGCTATAACAGCTGCAGGATTTGTCTTTACATCTGGCATTTTCGCAATGGCATTTCATCTCACGTCGATGGAAAATAGTTTACACAGTCAAGGCTGGGGACCTATGGGGCCAATGATTTTTTGGGTGCCATGGGGAGTGGCTCTTGGGCTGGCCGCGATCGCCTACTATTATCGCCGGCGCGGCCAATGTTCCACTTGTGGAAGAGGTTAAAAAGGAGGAATATATGATGAATGAAAAAATGTACAATTTGGACACTCAAACCGATAGTCTGAATGCCTTTGAACAATGGTCGAAGAAAGCAGTATGGCCAGCTTACATCGGGTGCTTATGGGCAGTCATGTATGCCGTTTTTGTCCGATTTTATCAAGCTGCCGGCGGAACGATAGGCCTTCCGGGACAGTATGAGAATCCCGAAGCATTGCAAATGGCAAGTTACGTTGCCGGGGTATTGATCATGGCCTGTGGGTTCATTTTAATTTCCCTTGTGAAGCCATTGGGAAGAGTTGTCCCAAATCGGGTGCCGTTCATTGGAGGGAAAAACATCCACCCCCTTTTCATACTAATCCCTACCCTTTTTTGTACTGCTATTTTAATCGTACATGGAATCAGTGGGATGATTACAAAATCCCTACACCTGGCGGGTATTATTACCATTCAATTCACAGATTGGACTTCCCTTGATGTCCATAGTCTGGCGTTATGGTCCCTCTTGTTTTATGAGCCATGGTTTTTGATCATGGGCATTTTGTCCGGATTAACAGCTTCCCATTACGCTCTCGCTTCCGGAATTTCACTGCGTGTATTTAGACGAAGCATGTTGGCCTATTTAATTTTCGTTTGTCTATTATCGATATATTACGTATTCGCTATCATTCTTAAACTCGCATAACTGGGTGAGAATCTGCCGCAGGTAATATTCTTTGGTTCATTCTATATAAGATTTAATTCAGCTCCACCAAGCTTGAAATTAGGCGCTGGGATTTTGAATTTCCAAAATTTTATTCGCGACGGCAGTTGTAAGTTCTTCAGTAGTTTGTGGTACAAAATTTTTTAAAATGCTGTTGGCCATTGGCCCTTTTATTCCGTATGCTGTAATGTTCAGGCAGCCGGTCATTCGGGTGGAAGTGCCGTTCAGCTTTTCCGCTTTAAAATAGCCGTTTCCGGCAAAGTTATCAGAAAGGCCTGTTAGGTCAAAGTTGACTCTGACAGGCTCTTCCCACCTTGTAATCTCAACTTTCATTTCAATTGTTTTCTTTATAAAACCGAATTCCCCTTGAAAAGCCCATGTAGATTCTGTATTGCTTATGATTTCATGTTCGATATACCCTGGGACAAGTGGCGCCCAATTATTAATGAAACGAACAAAACTCCATACTTTTTCTATCGGCACATTCAAATCAATGCTGTAAACTCCGCTTGGCATGAGTGTTTTCCTTCTCTCGAATTATTTTTACTGCTTCCTATTCTTCACTGTCACTGCTTTTGCCTTCATGACAGCAATACCGGGCAAGTAACCCCATTTCATACGTGTTCCTATCGTTTCATAATTAAATTCATATGAGGTCATGGACAGAATAATGTGTTAAAAATGCTGACAAAAAAAGAGGCTGTTCCCAATATGTTTTTGGAACAGCCTCTCGATTTAAGCAATAAACTTTAACAGTATTCAATCCCAACTGAAGACTTTTTTTGCGGTCAGGGATGAAACATTTTATTTTTATATTAAAAATCTTTTTCACCAACCTTTATAAACCACCACAATATGGAAGGTCATTTTGATCTCCTTCCGCGAAATCAGTCCCTTTCTCAACCGCTTCCAGACCGTAATCTATTTCGCTTACCTCTAATCGCCCTTCCTTTTTAACGTCGCTTATATTATGGTTATGTTGATGTTTTACTATTTTGTCTCTCATTACTTTCCTCCAGAGTTTTTTGTAGTTTTCTCTTTGAGGATGATTCTTATTCAATTAAAGTAGGCTGGGTTCATCCGCCTCCAATCCCTCCGTTCTAGTTTAGTAGTCTTTTAAACTATACTTCCTTTATCCAGTAATAAAAGTTAACTCCTTTAAAAGCTTACTATTTTGGGCGATTCTTTTATAAAATGCACTAAAATGAATTCGGGGAGAGGGAACTTCGAGGAGAATACAAAAAGAGCTTGCCTGAAAAGGGGCAAACTCTTCTTTAAAAAAGCTATTATTGCACTGCAAAAATATTAACTTATTTCTTTTTCACCATAATAGTTGACGCAATTACAGTCGTGTTTCCGGCGTTGTCAAACGCTTTATACGTAATGGTATAGACTCGGTCCGAACCGCTTATTTCATTCCGCAAATAAAAGTCTGTGTCGGCAGTTCCGTATTCGGCACCCTGTATATCCGGTTCAGGTATTTTCTTACCATTCACGACATCGGGCTGGCTGCTTGTGATTGACACCAGTTCGAACGAAGCAATGCCGGACAAGGCATCCCGCGCATCCACATTAGCCTTCACATAGACAAGCTTGCCGGTGTTGCCAATAATGACAGACGGATTAAACGTAACATTCAAAGATGGCCTGGTTTTATCAATTTTCACTTGCACGGTTTTGATGTCTTCCCAATTGCCTGCAAAATCCACACTGCGGTACTCCAGTGTATTGATTCCTTCAGCAGGGACAACAATGCTGCCAGTATATGTTGCCCACGCACCGCCATTAAGCCTATATTCGGTTTTGGCTACCCCCGAATGGGAATCGCTTCTTACAAGGCTTAAAGTTGCATCGCTATTATACCAGCCATCCTTGAAGGAAGTAGTGGTCATCGGGGCTGTTTTATCGACTTTAACCTCCACCTGCTTTGTCGCTTCAACATTGCCAGCCTTGTCAATACTTCTGTACTCAAAGGTATTTATGCCCTGTCCGCTTATCATGACTGGACTCGTGTAAACGGCCCAACTTCCTCCATTTAGCCTGTATTCGGTTTTTGCCACGCCGGAAATGGTATCAGCAGCTGTCAGGCTTACTTCCGCATCACCGTTGGTCCAGCCATCCTTGACGGAAGAACTAGTCGTAGGAGCAGTTTTATCGATAATGAACTCAACTTTCTTTACATCCTCGGCATTGCCCGCCATGTCAAGACTTCGATATTCCACAGTATTTGTTCCTTCAGTTCTTACATAAGTTGGAGACACATATTGGATCCAATTTCCTCCGTTCACTCTGTACTCCGTCCTTGCAATGCCGGACGTTTCATCTAGAGCATAAAAGGAAAGCGGCACATCTACTTTTACCGGATATGAAGGAATATCACCGATTGCAGTCACTGGTTTTAGTGTATCGATTTTGATTGTCCTCGCATTTACACTTTCTTCATTGCCGGCATTGTCAATGCTCTTAAATTCAACATTCGTTGTACCATCTGTTGAAAGACTAAACGTGCCGGCATATTCGAGCCATTCTCCTCCATTGATTCGGTAAAGCGTTTTTTCCACACCGGCACCATTGTCGGCAGCGGTGAGTGAAATAGTCACGCTCGAACCATACCAGCCGTTAACGCCTTCCTGGCCCTGGACATCAATCGATGTTTCAGGTGCAGAGGTATCCGGCGCCTTCACAAGGATATTGGCATGAGACATATCCCTGTGTTCAAACGTCCGGCCTTTGGAACCTTCCAAACTATTATAATACATAAAGAAATTACCTTTTTGATCAACAACTTCAATCCCATAGAGCGGCCAGCTGCCGGCTGGGTCGGATTCGCTTATCGCCAATACCCCTTCATACCTGGAAGTCCCAGGATTATAGAATAACTCTACATCTCTTGTATCGTAGCGGCCAAGAGGAGTCGAATAATAAACAAAAACTTGCTCCACCCCGGACAGTTCGTCAACAATGTCCGCCGACAGATGTACTTGTTCCCCTTGGATAATTGTTGTTTGTGAAACGGAAAATCCATTCAATTGCGGTGGTGTAGTATCCCCTACAGTTCCTACAACTTCTATATTATAAGCACTTAAATCAGTTACTTCGTAGTAACCCCCATCATACGGTGTCTCCCCATTCCGGTAAGTATAATGGTTATAGAGCTTATCCCCCATTTGGATCGTGCCAATCGACCAAGTTCCAGGAAGATCATACGGATCAGCATAAAAACTGCCTTCATACTTTCCGGTTTCCTCGTTATAAGACAGCTCAATCGGTTTGCCGCTTTCACTATCGCCACCCGGGGGGACATAGCTTAGGTGAACATACTCAACCCCAGACCCTTCTTCAATAATATCCGCTGATAATGTAATCGACTCTCCGCCATTTGCGCTTGATGAGGAAATAGAAAAATCACCTAGCCTCGGGGCGGTATCATCGACCAAGGTGCCATACACTTCAATATTGTACTGGGATAGATTCCGATATTCATAGTTTGAACCTTGATACGGAGTCTCTCGATGATAAATCCGATATCCATTCCCCTGTTTGTCCTTTAAATAAACGGATGAAAGTTTCCACTGGCCCGCATCATCATATGTAGAAACATCGAATGTTCCATCATAATTTGCAGTCTCATCATTGTAAATTAAATAGACAGTCTTTGAACCGCCGGTTGGACCAGAATAATATGCATAAGCAACATCCACCCCTGACTCTTCTTCCAGCAATTCCGCGCTCAGGGTGATTGATTCGCGCATTGTAGCTTCTGTCCCGGAAAGCGATAAACTTGTAAGCTTCGGAGGCGTAACATCACTCGCAGCAATTCCTGTTGAAACCGGGGACAGCAATGAAAAAAGTAAAAGAAGCACGGATACCCTCGCCAACACATTTCTCCTATTTCCCACAAAAATCAATTTTCTCCCCACTCCCACTTGAAAATATTGTACTCACTCCATTTTACCGTATTTATCCAAAAGTAGCACACAAGAAGTTCTTTATAAATAAAAATAACGTTCTTTTTATGAAATTCCGACGCGCCCCTGCATAGCAGGTGTTTTATGTTACGCTCGCTATCGCGAGCTCCACTGACTAAAGTCGTAAATAAAAAAAGTGCTTCCCCAGATGATCTGGGAAGCACAATTTTTCAAGCTATTATTTTGACAGATTCAATGCTTTTTGGGATACATAGAAATTTTTCCCGTTATAAACTGTTACGCCGTAACCAGGTGGCAAAGCCATCAGCCCTATTTATTGCGCTGCTGAAATATTGATGATGCGTCCTTCAGCTTCGTAAGTGATTGGAGATGTGAAGCTCTTTACAAAATCAACAGTTGCTTGCAGGTCTTCCGGCCCCTGAACAGGATTTTCGCCGTAGGCACGAAGCTTGTATTTGTCAGAGTAATGATCATACATGTAGTTGTTGACTGTCAGTGTGTACATTGCGTTCTGATCAATTGGAGCCCCATCAGCCAAGGTGATTTCAGTCACTTTGCCGGTTGCGCTATCCCATTTGTAATGGAAGCCGCCAATGGAGGCATCTGGGCCGTAGGAAGAAATTTGCGCATTCACAATTTCATCCATTTCTGATCCCTGTACTTCGATTGTAACCAATGTATTGCCAAATGGCTGGATATTGTACAATTCTTCCCACGTAATTTCTCCCGCATTCAGGTTGGCACGGATCCCGCCGCCATTCATCATGGCAAAGTCACTTCCCGCTGCAGCATTCATTCCGTCGGCAATCAGATTCCCAAGTGCGTTGTCGCCAAAATGATTTTTTGTGATATAACCGCCTTGCATAAAGTTGGCTGCCTGCCCGATGACTTCATTCAATTTAGGCGCGATCGCAGTTGAGTATTTTTCCAAAATGGCGGAAACCTCAGGGTCCGGAGTGACTCCCTGTTGGATGACATCCACGATTTCGGCCTCTTTTTTAACAATATCTCCTGTCACTGGATCAATTTCAAGATCGATATCAGCAAAGGCCTTTCCATATTCCCCGGCTTGTACAATCAGCTTATTGTCTACTGTTGCATCAACCTTTTGATGATTGTGGGCAGCAAAAATTACATCGACCTTATCGTTAATTTCTGTGGCCAACTCAGCAATATCCCCTGTTGCAGATTCACCGGCCTGGCTTCCAGGAACGTGTGCCAGCATAACAATCGCTTCCACCCCACGCTTGGTTAGTTCCGGGACATACTTGTTGATCGCTTCTGCTTCATCTGTGAATTCAACATTGGTGATTCCTTTTGCTACGACCATGTTTGGTGTTTCGGTAGTCGTAACGCCGATGAAGCCAATCTTCTGCCCTTTTACATTTTTAATATAGTATGGCGGCAGTACCAGTTCTCCGCTGTCCTTATAAACTACGTTGGCCGCTACCATTGGAAAATCGATGCCGTCATAGTCAACTGTTCCATTCGGATGGTCTCCGCCATTGGTTAATCGAAGCAGCTCGTCGACACCTTCATCAAACTCGTGGTTGCCAAGCGTTCCAACATCAAATCCGATTGTTTCCATGATTTCAACGGTAGGTTCATCTTGATAGAGAGCCGATACGGGCGGGCTTCCTCCAACCATGTCCCCGGAATGTACAATCAGCGTGTTTTCATTCGTTTTTTCATGCTTGCGAAGATATGTAGCAAGGAAAGCTGCGTTTCCATAGGTGTTTGGATCATTTTTCAGCTGTTCACTTACATTGATTTTGCCGTGAAGGTCGTTCACGCTCAATATTTGTACTTTTACATTCTCTTTCTTCTCAACACCGGGTGGAACCTTAGCTGAAACTGAGCTGCCAATCATCCCAGTCATCAATAAACTAACTGACAAAGAAGCAGCTACTACTTTGTTGCTTAAAAAAGCCATGAATTTTCCCCCTTATTAAAAATAAATACAGTGTGATTATAAGGAGGATTTGTTAAGAGTCTGACAAGATAATCTTAAGGTTTTGTAAAGCGGATTACTATATTAGAAAAATGATTACTCGGTCTCATGCTAACGCTATTCAACTCTAAGTCTTTTTGACTAAAACAAATAATTTATCTTCTTATTTGCCGAATTTTTATTTTCAAAAAAAGAAGCAGTCCAATTCATAAAAATTGGACTGCAACTGAATTGTTATTTGCTGTTTGGACTTTACACTTTCAAATGGCTGCTTATTCGGAATCAATTACATTCCCTTCCGCAGGAATCGGATGTTCCTTCAACAGACGGGCAAAGTGCAATAAATTGTAAGCCGCAATTTTTGCATGCTGGACCGTAAACTCGTTTTGATTTCCTTTTGCTTCAATAAAAGAAGGACCAGGACCGGCTTCACCTACCCAATACGTATCAACATTCGGAGGAATCGTGAACCCGATATGCGACAGTGCATAAATTAGATAGCTTGAAACGTTTTTCGCACCGTCTTCATTTCCGGTGACCACCACTCCGCCTACTTTGTTGTAGTAGAGATATTGGCCTTTTTCGTTGGTCAAGCTGCTGCCGCCGTACAATCTTTCAACAACCAACGTGGCCAGGCTGCTCTGTTCGCCAAGCCAGATTGGAGAACCAAGCAAGAGGATATCCGCCTGCTTCACTTTTTCAAAAATCTCCGGCCATTGGTCGTTGTCATTCACCGCCTCGTTGGTAACGCCAAAGCCGATGCTATAATCAGCCATTCTCAACACTTCCGTTACGACGCCGTTCTGATTAAAAATCTTGACAATCTCATCTATCAGCGCGCGGGTATTGGATGGCTGCGTACTGTCCTTCAAGCTGCAATTCAAAACGAGCGCTTTTATGGTCATTCCTACATCTCCCTTAGTGAGTGTTACAGTATTCCTATTCCCTAAGGTTTTTTTTAAAAACCAGAAAAAACAACTAGTGCTTATTCAAAATGCCTGTGACGAGCTTATCGTCAACCTTGCCATCTTTTCCTTTCCTGAGTTCTTCAATCCACCAAAACGCTTTCCTTGGATGTTTTAATACCTCTTTGGCTTCTCTTGGATGTTCTACTACCGGCGCGGAACCACGCAGCGACCTCCCAGCTGTCTCTTTTACAAACAGGGTAACGATAATGAGTCCGAAGGCGCATATGCCCATCAGATAATAGGCTGGCACCATTTTGTTACCTGTTACCGCAACGAGCCACGCAACGACTAAGGGGGTTGTTCCCCCAAACAATGAAGTAGATGTATTGTACGTAATAGCTAGTGCTCCATACCGAACTCTTGTAAAAAATAATGAAGGCAGAGTTGCCGGGAGTGAGCCTTGAAAAGCGGATAAAAGTGCTCCCAGGATGAATAATCCGAAAAAGGCTCCAACGATATTCCCGGACCGGACCAGCATAAATGCAGGGATGCTGAGGACAATTGTCGCAATCAGCGCTCCGGTCAGGATACGGTTTCTGCCTATTTTATCACTCCAATAGCCCATCGCCATAATCAACGGAATCATTGCGATCATAACAAGGATCAGCAAGAGGAGCCCGGTTTGTTCCCCATATCCTTGGTCCTCTGATAAATAGGACGGCATATAGGTAAGAACGGTATAGACCATCACGTTATAAAAAATGACAATGCCTGTACAAATCAGGAGCGATTTCCAATGACCGATGAATATCTCCGCGAGGGAAGTTCGCTCATTTCCATCTTCAATCGATTCGTTCATCGCTTCAAATGCCGGTGTTTCCTCTAAACGGTTGCGCAGGTAAAATCCGACCAGACCAAGCGGAGCTGCAATAATAAACGGAATCCGCCAGCCCCAGGCTACCATAGTTTCAGGCCCCAATATGTAAGTTAAAGATGTAACCAAGGCTGCTCCAGCAATGAAACCCACGAGAGTGCCTACTTCCAGGCCGCTAGCCATGAAAGTCCGTTTTTTATCCGGCGTCGTTTCGGCAATGTAAGTCATTGCACCGGCATATTCTCCTCCCGTAGAAAATCCTTGTACCAGCCTTGCAATCAACAGCAATACCTGCGCCGTAATCCCAATTGATGCATAACTCGGGATCAGCCCGATACTTAACGTAGCCGCCGCCATTAAAATTAACGTGAAAGCCAATACCTTCTTCCGGCCAATCCGGTCGCCCATCATCCCAAAGAATAAGCCTCCGATCGGGCGGGCAATGAATGCAACCGCAAAAGTCGCGAAAGCATAAATCAATTGAAAGGAAGGATTTACTTCAGGAAAAAAAACCTTCCCCATCGTTACGGCCAAAAACGAATAAATACCAAAATCAAACCATTCCACTGCATTCCCAACCGATGTCCCAATCATTGACTTTTTTGCAACGCGTGAATCGACTACCGTAATAGCCTCTTCAGTTAATCCTTCTACTGGTTTGCTCACAATTTTCCTCCTGTTGTTTTTTTGTTTTAGACCTCCTTTTGGCCTTTTCCCTAATAAAAAGCCACTAAACAGTGGAAATTTATGCAAATTCCACTTCTTTAATCCCTGAGACGCCCAAAATCCGTTTTCTTTTTAAACCCATTGTACGAGGTATACTAACAAACAAAATGCCAGAATATTCTTCCGGCACTGTCGAGTTCTAAAGAATAACTTAAAAACCGAAAACACTTTCCCATTGATATTTTTGACGCACCTTCGGCAAACAGACTATACTCTAAATTGAAGGAAGATTCCGAAAGGTTGGAAACCGATGATAAATACATACGAGTATGCCAGGGAACTTGACCATCAGGATCCTCTCGCAGGCTACAGGAATGAATTTTATGTAAGCGGTAACAAAATTTATTTGGATGGCAATTCGCTCGGACTTTTATCGAAACGGGCGGAACAATCATTGCTTGGTATGATTGAAGCTTGGAAAGAGCATGGTATCGACGGCTGGACGACAGGAGAGCGTCCATGGTTTTATCTTTCCGAAAATCTGGGGAATCAGGTAGCGCCCATTGTCGGCGCGGATGAAGGCGAAGTCATTGTCACAGGCTCGACTACGGTAAACCTTCACCAGCTCACGGCCACTTTTTATCAGCCAAATGGGAGACGGACGAAAATCCTTGCTGACGAACTGAATTTCCCGAGCGACATTTACGCGCTTCAAAGCCAGCTGAAGCTGAAAGGTTTCGATCCCGCAACCCATCTAATTCAAGTAAAAAGCAACGACGGCCATACACTTAATGAAGAACACATCATTTCAGCAATGACCGATGAAATTGCCTTGATTGTCCTGCCCGGCATCCTGTACCGGAGCGGCCAGATTCTTAATATGGAGCTTTTAACAAAAGAAGCCCATATGCGCGGAATACCCATCGGTTTCGACCTGTGCCACTCAATCGGCTCGATCCCCCACAGCCTGACTAGCTGGGATGTCGACTTTGCTTTCTGGTGCCATTACAAGCATTTGAATGGCGGTCCCGGTGCGACGGCGGGACTGTATGTAAACAAAAAGCATTTTGGAAAACAGCCGGGACTTGCCGGCTGGTTCAGCTCCAACAAGGAGAAGCAATTCGATATGGAGCATGAGCTTAATGCTGCAGCCGATTCAGGCGCCTACCAGATAGGCACTCCGAATATTTTCAGCATGGCGCCAATCATAGGCTCCCTGTCGATGTTCAATGAAATCGGCATGGAAAAAATCCGTGAAAAATCGCTCAAGCTCACCGGCTATTTAATGGAACTCATCACG
Organism: Neobacillus piezotolerans; assembly: GCF_003362805.1. Taxonomy (GTDB): domain Bacteria; phylum Bacillota; class Bacilli; order Bacillales; family Cytobacillaceae; genus Bacillus_D; species Bacillus_D piezotolerans. The sequence goes on along the minus strand of NZ_QNQT01000001.1, from coordinate 219,232 downwards.
ACAGAACTTGACGGCCACGGATTCATTGTCCGGAACCCGCTGGACGAGGAAAGGCGCGGCGGGCATGTTTTTCTTGAACACCCGGAAGCTCCGAGGATTTGCAAGGCGCTGAAGGCGGACGGAGTCATACCCGATTTTCGGGCTCCGAATGGAATCCGGCTCGCCCCAGTCGCCCTATACAATTCGTTTGAAGAAGTATGGCAAACAGTCCAAATCCTGAAAACAATCATGGACGAGGAGAAATACAAACAATTTGAAAACAAGCGGGGAGTTGTGGCATGACAAAAAACAAGTGGATCGATATCTCACAGCCCCTTCATAACGGGATCGGCCACTGGCCAGGCGACACGCCGTTCAATTATGAAACTGCATTCACAAAAGAACAGACCGGATCTGTTAATATTGGCAGGATCACAACCAGCCTCCACACAGGCACACATGTTGACGCGCCCTTTCATTTTGACAATGACGGTGAAAGGATCCTTGGCCTCGACATCAGCGTGTTCATTGGCCCGGCGCGCGTAATCGACGTCTCTTCTTTTGAAAAGCTTAATGCCGAAACGCTCCGGCGCTTTGACCTTGAAGGAGCCGAACGGCTGCTACTAAAAACGTCCATCCCGAACAACCCGGACCACTTCCCGGAACGAATTCAGGAACTCACAGCTGATATCGCGGCTTATCTAGGAGAAAAAGGCGTAAAGCTGCTTGGCGTCGATGTTCCGTCAGTCGACCCGCTCGACAGCAAGGACATGGCGGCCCATCACGCACTGTATCGCCACGGCATCCATATTCTCGAAAACCTCATGCTCGACGATGTCGAAGACGGGGACTACGACCTAATCGCCCTCCCGCTTGCCCTCAAGGATGCGGATGGCAGCCCGGTCCGCGCGGTCATCAGGAAGCTGTAGAAGGGGTTTTTTTGTAAAAATCGGCCCATGCTCTGGGCTTAGGGCACCTGACAAGCGTGCCGGAAAACACCAAGGAGGTTCGAAATGGTTCTAGACGACCAAAACCCAACAACCGGCGAAACAAGAATTCTTACTGATTTTACTAACAATATGACATACAGCGAGTATCTGCAGCTTGATAAAATCCTCTCGGCCCAAAAGAGGCTATCAGGCCACCATGATGAAATGCTGTTCATCATCATCCACCAGGTCAGTGAACTGTGGATGAAACTGATTATTCACGAACTGAAGGCGGCGATTGCCGCAATCAAGGCCGATAATCTTTCCGCCGCGCAGAAATGCCTGGCACGTGTCACCAAGACTCAGATGCAGGTCATCCAAGCGTGGGATGTTCTGTCGACGCTGACACCGTCCGAGTATATGGAATTCCGCGAAACGCTTGGCCAGGCGTCCGGCTTCCAATCGTACCAAAATCGGATGATCGAATTCGCGCTTGGCTATAAGAACAGCCATATCCTGCAAATCTATAAAAAAGACCCGGCACTTCATGCCGAGCTATTGAAAGCGTATGAAGCCCCGGGCATCTATGATGCCGCCATCCATGCTTTGCATAAAGCAGGATTTCCAATCGACAAAGAAATCCTGGCCCGGGACGTAACGAAGTCTTATAAGGAAAACGATTCGGTACGGGCCGCGTGGATGAGTGTGTACAAAAACACAAAGGCAAATTGGGAGCTATATGAACTCGGTGAAAAACTTGTCGATATCGAAGACTGCCTTCAGCAATGGCGATTCCGCCATATGAAAACGGTCGAGCGGATCATCGGCTTTAAAACCGGCACTGGCGGCTCGTCCGGAGTCGGCTACCTGAAAAAGGTGCTCGACCAGCGGTTTTTCCCCGAACTTTGGGATATCCGGACGACCTTATAATGGCGCGGCCGTTGCTCAATGCCTTACAAGCTGAGCGGCCTGCCGCCTTATTTTTCGTATCGCCATGAAAATGGCAAATCAATGATTGGAGAAGAAGCTATTAAACAACAGTGACATTATCCAGATTTGCCTTATTCCCCTTTAGAATGGCATAAGTCAATTTATCCATGGTAGCACCGTCAAATACAGTTTTCTTCACATTTGTTTTAAAAGAAACATTTCGGAAGACAGCATTTTTAAAAGATGTTCCTTTTAACCCCGCATCATTAAAAATTGTCCCATTGAAGGTTTGATTGTCAAAACAAACTCCTGATAAGTTGGAGTAAGAAAAATCTGTATCATCCAATATGGCTTCCTTAAAACTTGCTCCGCCTAAATTGGACTTGTTCAATTTTGCGCCCCTTAGATTTGCCCGGTCGAATATTGCATTGTCTAAATTACTGCATTTAAAAGAGCTGTTCGATAAGTCCGAACCGGTGAAGTCACTGCCCTCGAGATTGCTGTAGTTGAACTTGCCGTCATGGACTTTCACTGATGTGAAATCCGAATTCGGCATGTTGCTCTTCGATAGATCCATCCCCACCCTTTGGTGCAGCTCCCTCGTTTTATCGTGAATCGCTTCAACAATTTCCGAAATGTCTCCAATCGAATCTATCGTTTTATGATAAGCGGCTTCCTCCGACAAACCCTCACGTTTCAAATCATCCATCTTTTCCAGTAGATTTTGGTAAAGCTCCAGTTTAATCTCCTTAATTGCGTTAATGTCCTCATAAGAAGAAAAGATGCCATCCAGGTATGTTTTTAATTTGTCACTCATGCCGTTTTTTCCACCTTTCAAAGTAATGAATCAAGGATTTCTTTGGCATATTCCCAAGTTCTTTTGTTTTCCGTGTATGTCGTTCTGCCTTTGTCAGTCAGCTGATAGTACTTCCTGCGGCCCCCTTGCGTTTCATCCCCCCAGTAAGAAGTAATATTTCCTTCCTGTTCCAGCCTTTTCAAGCTGGAATACATCGTCGCTTCTTTCAGTTCATAAAGGCCATTCGACCCTGTATGGACCAATTTGGATATCTCATACCCATATTTATCCCCGCTCATCAACAGTTTGAGGATAATCGTATCTGTGTGTCCCCTTAATAAATCGGACGAGAGTTTTAGACTCACTGGAGCTTTCCACCTCCTTACCAATAATTTACACGATATTACTATGACAGTCAAGGTAGTTTATTTGATGATGTAATATGACTGTTTACTCAATTGTTGCTGTCCTCAAAAAAAGGAACCCCATTTCCTGAAAGGGTTCCTTCTTGTGGCTTATTTAAGAATGCTGACAGCTTCAAACCCTTCCCGGGATTAAACGAAAGCCGATAAAAAATTTTTTCACCAAACCTTAACTCGATACTCTTTTCCTTTATAACTTCATCCTTTTAAAATCCTCAATCAATTCGTTCACAGCCTCTTCCTTTGTTGCCCATGAGGTGACGAACCGCACCGCCGAAGAATGCTCATCAACTTTCTCCCAGATTAGGAAGGCATACTTTTTTTGAAGTTCGGCAATCAGCTTGTTAGACAGAATCGGAAAAAGCTGATTGGACGGGGAATGTGTCAGGAAGCGAGTATCCTCTTTTTCCAAAGCATTCCGAATTAGCCCGGCCATCCGGTTCGCATGCTCCGCAAGTTCAAAAAAGAGGCCGTCACGGAAAAGCTCCTGAAACTGGATGCCGAGCAGCCGTCCTTTTGCGAGTAAGGCTCCTTTCTGCTTCATGTGGTAGCGGAAATCGTCCTTTAGCCGTTCGCGGCAAATCACAAGCGCCTCTCCCAAAAGGGCACCGTTCTTTGTTCCCCCTATATAAAAAGCATCGACGAGCCCTGGCAAATCTTCAAGGTTCAGATCATTTTCTTCGGAACACAAGGCTGAGCCAAGCCTGGCGCCATCCATAAAAAGAATGAAACCGCGCGATTCGCAAACTCCCCTCAAATCCTGAAGCTCCTTTTTCGAATAAATAGATCCGATTTCCGTTGAGTTCGATATGTACACTAATTTAGGCTTGACCATATGCTCATCGGTGTGGCCGTCTGCCACTGCTTTTACAAGATCTGGAGTAAGCTTGCCATCCGCCGTTTCCACAGTAATCACTTTATGGCCGGTCGCTTCAATGGCGCCGGTTTCATGCGTCGCAATATGGCCGGTGGTCGCTGCGATGGCTGCTTCATGCGGCCGCAAAAAAGCTGAAATCGCGATGAGGTTCGTCTGGGTTCCGCCAGACAACAAATGAACATCGACATCGTTCCGGCCGAGTTTAGCTTTTATAAGCTCAGACGCATTTTTTGAAAAAGAATCCTCCCCGTAACCGTCCTCCTGCACCAAATTCGTCTCCATCAGCGCATTCAAAATCCTTGGGTGCGCCCCTTCACCATAATCATTTTTAAAACTGTACATAAAGAATTTCGCTCCTTTGAATGTTGTCTAGTTTATTTTACAAGATTTTTCTGCCAAAAGGGGCCAAAATAAAACAAGCCGAAAATCAAACAGATTTACGGCTTGTTTTTAAGTAACAAATACCCACTACAATTAAACTGATTCCACAGCAACCGCGGCTTCGTTCTCCGCCTGCTCCAGTAGATAATGATGGATGATTGCAAGGAATGCCTGCCCTGCCAAGGCCATCGCGCGTTCATCAAAATCAAATTTCGGATGGTGGTGCGGATAGCATGCGCCGACTTCCTGATTCTCAGCTCCCGTGTTGAAAAACATCCCCGGCCTTTCCAGAAGATAATAGGCGAAATCCTCGCCGCCCATCTTTGGGTCGAGCTCCACAAGTTTTTCCCCGCCGACCGCCTTTTTCATTACATCGAAGAAAACGTCTGTCTCCGCCTCGTGGTTAACCACCGGCGGATAGCCCCGCTCATAGGTGATTTCAGCGCTGGCGTGGAATGCCGCGCAAATCCCATCCACAATGGTTTTTAAATCTCTTTCAATCTGGTCGCGCACTTCTGGATCGAAAGTCCTGACCGTTCCCGTAATCTCAGCCGAATCGGCAATGACATTAAAGGCATTGCCCGCATGGAAGGAGCCGACCGAAACAACCGCCGGTTTCAGCGGATCAACGAGGCGCGAGACGATATGCTGAAGCTGATTGACAATCTGGGTGCCTATCGCAATGGAATCGACCGTTTCATGCGGATACGCTCCGTGCCCGCCTTTTCCGTTAATTTTTATGACAAAACGGTCAGCCGCAGCCATCATCGGACCCTTTCGATAGCCATACAATCCATAAGGGAGGCTCGCGTTTAAATGTGTGCCGAACACAACATCAACACCGTCAAGGCAGCCATCCGCAATCATCGCGGCCGCGCCGCCCGGAGCCACCTCTTCCGCATGCTGATGAAGAAGAACCACATTCCCATGCAGATGTTCACGGTTTTCACTCAGCACCTTCGCGACCGCCATGAGCGTCGCTGTGTGCCCGTCATGACCGCAAGCATGCATTACCCCCGGAACAGCCGATTTATATGGAACGTCTTTTTGATCATCAATAGGAAGTGCATCAAAATCCGCCCTTAAAGCAATCGTTTTACCCGGTTTGCCGCCCCGGATGGTCCCGACAACTCCGCGGCCCCCAACACCGGTTCTAACTTCAATTCCAAGACTCTCGAGATAATCGGCAATTTTCCGCGGCGTCCTAACTTCCTCAAATGAAAGTTCGGGATTCATGTGGAAATCCCGCCTCCACTCAACCATCTCCCCAAACAATTCTTCCAATCTTGCATTCCATTTCTCCAACAAGCCAATCCCTCCATTATGTAAGTGAATTATGTATCTTTAAAATCTTCTGACAATATTATAGCATTTCCGTTACCCTTTAAAAACTCCGTAATAGGGGAAATACTTGGAGAGGACAACCATATAATAAATTTTTTCTAAAGAATTCTGTTTCAAATCCCATCTAACATTCTTATTTCGGTCCATCATAAATGATTTCAACTTTATCTTCCATTTTTTTAAATGCCACTTTTCCTCCATTCAAAAACACTTCAACAGGGTAAAATCGTGCATTTTTGTCAGAAAAGTACCATTTTCTTTCTGTTTTCACAACAATAAACAAACCATTTTCATCACCAACAGGCGTCAAGCCTTCACTGTCGTTCTTCCAATTAGGAAACCCTAGCGCATTGAGTTTCCTCACAAAGGGGATTACTTCATCCACGGCAATTCCTATTTCACTTACATTAAGGAAATCTTGTGAAGAAAAGTTGTTGTTGGTCCTGTTCGGTAAATTATGCCGGGCTATTAACTCCACGATATTTCCTGAAGGATCTTCAAAATACGCATGTGCATTCCAACTGGCAAAATGAACTTCATCTCTCCCATCCTCACTGTTTAGTGAAACCCGAGATTTGGCCCAAGCTACAGCTTCGTTATATTTATTTTCGGGAATATTAATTGCGAAATGGTAAAAAGGATTACCATCATTACTTTCGCGAAAATGCAGGTCTGTTTGCCCAACATGAACAGTAAACTCCTTAACCGATTTAGAGGAGATTGGTAACTCAAGTACATTTTTGTAGAAATTCTTCATTTCTGTTAAATTGGAAGCCAACAATGAAAGTTTAGTAAATTCCATAACGACCGCCCCTATTACTATTTTGTACCTTCATTATAATTGAAACTCACTCCTAAAAATCACCCATTGGACCAAAATCCTTTTCTCCTTATGTCCCGTAAATTTATACGACTAAAGTTGGAACCACCTTGTATATTCTGATTAAGTGGAGTACAAACCGCGAAATCCTTTCGCAATCACAAAAAATCGGAGAATATGCCCATTCTCCGAATCCATTCCACTAAAATTCAATTAAGAACTTCCTTTTTCAAAAGCCTTCAAGAATCGTGGACTTGCCTCCACCACTTCCATCCACTGATAAAGGGTTCTGGAGATGGGAGGCAAGTTATGAAAAAATCGTTAACGTTCCCTGATCACCATGTTACAGCAACGGGTAGATTCCCGGACCAAATGGGATTCCGAGGAAGTAGAATACTAGAATAAGGATGATCCAGGATAGCAGGAAGGTGATGGAATACGGGAGCATTAGGGCAATGAAGGTTCCCATTCCAGCCTTTTTGTCATATTTTTGCATGAATGACAGGATGATGACCATATAGGGCATGAGCGGTGTGACGATGTTGGTCGATGAGTCCGCAATCCTGTAAGCTGCCTGCGTGAACGCTGGGTGATAGCCTAGCTGCATAAACATCGGGACAAAAACTGGCGCTTCCAACGCCCACTTGGCCGATCCCGATGTAATGAGAAAGTTCAAAAGGGCGGTAAATATGATATACCCGATGATTAATCCGATTCCGGTAAATTCGATATCTTTCAGGAATTGCGCTCCATTTACAGCTACCCATGTCGCAATGTTCGACCAGCTGAAGTAGGCAATAAATTGCGAGATCGCAAAAATCAAAACAATATAGCCCGCCAAATCCTTCATGGACTCAGCCATATAGCCGGCAACGTCCTTGCTTGATTTGATGTTCCCGACAGTCATGCCATAAACAACACCAATAATTATGAAGAAGAAGAGAATGATTGGGATAATCCCAGACAGGAACGGAGACGGGATCAGCCCGCCGTCCTCATTGCGCAAAGGGCTGTTCGGCAAAAAGATGACCAACAGGATAAGCGCAATATATAGAAGGCCTGCAATGCCCGCATTCCGCAATCCTTTGCTTGCATTTGGAGGGTCTTCGGCAACGGCCTCCTCCACCACATCACCTTTGTATTTCCCAAGGCGCGGTTCGATGAATCTCGTTGTGACAAGTCCACCGACAATTGTCAGGACAAACACTGAAACGCTATTGAAATACCAGTTGTCGACCGGGGTTACAACCATATCCTTGTCAATGATTTTTGCTGCTTCAGTCGAAATGCCCGCAAGCAAAGCGTCCGTACCGGCAATGAGCAGGTTCGCGGTAAAACCTGCGCCAGCCGCTGCATACCCTGCCGCCAAACCAGCAATCGGGTTGCGCCCAACTTTGTAAAAGACCATTGCCGCAAGCGGCGGAATCAGCACCATCGCCGCGTCGGACGCGATATTTCCCATAATCCCGACGAAAACGACTGTGTACGTAATCAGCGCGGGCGGTGACTTCAGAATTGTCTTTTTAATCGCATAATCAAGCAATCCCACCTTCTCGGCAAGCCCGATACCGAGCATCATCGAAAGGACCAGTCCGAGCGGCGCGAATCCTGTGAAGTTATCCAGCATGGACGTCAGGATATATTGCAGTCCCTCCGCTGATGCAAGGCTTTTAACCGCAAGTTTTTCCCCTGTACCGGGATGGATGACAGTAGCCCCAAATGCATTGAAGATAGCCGAGGCGACAATGACAAGAAGCGCTAACATCGCAAACAGGATAAACGGATCCGGTAGTTTGTTCCCCACCCTCTCAATGCCGTTCAGTATTTTTTGAAAAACCCCTGTTTTCTTGGTCGTATTTTCCATGGTTTCCCCCTAGATTTATGGCTTGATTATGAATGGATTTGTATTTTCGACGGATGGACATGTCCTGGAATTGGGCATGTGTAAGGATTCTTTTCCTGGAACTTCTTGAATTCCTGTTTTACCGGCTCAAGCTCTTCCTTGTTTTTAAAAAGCCGAATCGCCGCCAGGGCCATTGCTTCCGCCGCGCGGAGCATCCCTTTATGTGCATAGCTGCTAATTCCCTGGGCCGTCATTTGCCAAGTGTGGAGCGGGGTGCCAAGCGCCGATGTTGATGTTGTCACCTGGGCTGTCGGTACCACCCAGCTTACATCCGATACATCGGTCGAACCCGGAAGAATGCCGTCACTCTGTTCATATTCCGATATCGTTTCGGCGAGGTATTTTCCCTCAAACTCGCTGCCGTCGCCTTTGTAGCCAAATCCTCTTAAAATATCTAGATAGCTTTCTTGTTCGCCTTCCGACAATGTGGACCAAAGGCTTTCCGCGTAAGCGATTTCATTTTCGTCCGGCTTTTCGATGCCGGCTTCTTGCAGGCTTTCGTATAAAATCTTTTCCAAACTACGGTTCGGGATATAATTGGAGCACGCTTTATCGAACTCGATTGTAAGCTCGGTTTCCGTCATCAACGCCGCGCCTTGGGCAATCTTGCAGACCCGCTTATAAATCTCATCGACCTGCTTGACCTTCGGCGAGCGGATCAAATAAAGGACTTCGGCATTTGCCTGGACAACATTCGGAGAAATCCCGCCGGTATTCGTGACCGCATAATGGATTCTAGCTTCTGGGATAATGTGTTCACGCAGGTAATTTACGCCCACATTCATCAGCTCGACAGCATCAAGCGCGCTCCGGCCGAGGTGGGGAGAATTCGCCGCGTGGGAAGATATCCCCTTAAAGCGGAAATATACCTGATAGTTTGCCAGACTTGATAGGCTCATGATGCAGTTCGCCGGGGATGGATGCCATGTCAAAGCGGCATCGACGCCGTCAAAGACGCCTTCCCTGACCATAAACGTTTTCCCCGAACCGCCTTCTTCACCAGGACAGCCAAAAAATTTGACCGTTCCCGGTAGGCCATTGTCTTCGAGGAATTTTTTGGCCGCGCAGGCCGCCGCGAAAGCGCCCGTGCCTAGCAGGTTATGGCCGCAGCCGTGGCCGACATTTTTTTCCGTTGGCTCATAGCTTGTTTTATTCGGTTCCTGGCCGAGGCCGGACAGGGCGTCGAATTCCCCAAGGAACCCGATGACAGGAGCGCCGCTTCCGTAAGTGGCAACAAAGGCTGTATCGATACCGCCTGCGTTCCTTTCAACCTGGAAACCAGCTTTTTCACATTCCGCTGCTAAAAATTCCGCGGACTCGTACTCTTCGAATCTCGTTTCGGGATGGAAATAAATGTACTCGCTAATCCTTTCGAAATCTTTCTTTTTCTTAGACAGGTAGTCTTTTACAAAGTTGCTGGACACCCAATCCCTCCTATTTTTTAATAAAAATAATGATACGCATTCAATGCCGAACTAACTATTCTTCTAGTGACCAAAGAACCCCCTGGCCATCACCGTTCGGGCGCTAAATCTTCCTTGCCAGCAGCTTCTTTCCCTGCAAAGGCCCATATTTTAGTCATTGGATGAGCCGCCTTTTATGATACTGATAAAGGCATCAACAGCAACCGGTAAAACTTCTTCCTCAAAATCAAATTCAGGGTGATGGTGCGGATGATTAAGTTTTGTCCCAAAAAGAATATAGGTTGCTTTCCCGCCCCTCTCCTGAACCCTGTTCATCAGCAGGCTCGCATCCTCTGAACCGGCGACCGTGACAGATGGCAGTACTTCCTTTACAAACTCGCTCGTTGAACACCATTCCTGAATTTTTGGAATCAGCTCCTCATCGCATACAAGAACCTCGGTTATACCGGCCGGCTTAATCACAAAGGACACATCATGCATCTCGGCCGCAGCTTTTATGATCCGGGTTGCATGTATCGCCATGTAGTCGCCAATTTCCTGCGTTTCTCCCCTGACTTCAATTTCCATGTAACTGTCTTCCGGAATGATATTGCGCCCGCTGCCCGCGATAAGCCTGCCGACGTTAACCCTTGTAATTCCATCATGGTGCCGAGGAATCGCGTATAGATTCGTGGCGGCGGTAGCGGCAGCCAAGAGTGCATTTCTTCCTTTTTCCGGATGCATCCCGGCGTGGGATGATATCCCTTTAAAAGTGACATCGTATTTGACGGAAGCAAGAAATCCTTCCGTAGAAGCGGCAATCGTTCCGACTGGCAAGGAATGAATCCCGATGTGCCCTGAGTAAAAATAGTCAACATCATCTAGCCAGCCTTTGTCCCTCAACGCCCTCGCTCCGCGTCCGCCCTCTTCGGCAGGCTGGAAAAGGAGTGTGAATTTCCCTTTTAATGAATCACTGTTTGACAAAATGAATTTAGCGACTCCGAGTCCGATGGCTGTATGCCCATCATGCCCGCAAGAGTGCATAACATTGTTTTCACCTGAAACGAATCCGTTCGTCGAAGGAAAGTGGCTGTCGCCCGTTGATTCTTTTATCGGAAGTGCGTCAATGTCGAAGCGGAATGCGACATGGTCGCCCGGTTTCCCCGTATCCCAGATTGCGACTATGCCAGTATTTCCGCCACGCATTTTTTCGAGCCACTCATTCTCGACCCCCCACTCGGAAGCCTGTCTTTCTTTTTCCTCTATGAACTGATTATCCGGCAATCCAAGCCGTGAATCCTCGTTCAGCGCGTCTTTTCCAATATGGAGGGTGAAGCCCATCTCTTCCAGCAACCTGCCGACCCGGTATGTTGTTATGTACTCCAGGAAACCCAATTCGGGAAGTTTGTGCAACGACCGCCGCCATTCAAGCAGGAGTGGGGTTAGTTCTTTTACAAAGCTGCCAGTCATTCAAGATTCTCCTTTACAAAAGTATGTAGTCCAATTTCGGAAACTTGCCATTTAGTTTCCCTTAAAAAAATTATACATAAATTAACCGAATATTCAAACCTGGACTCGCAAAAAATAAAAAAAACAGGCAGGAAAATCATGGTTTCCCTGCCTGTTCATTCAGTAGCAATCTATACACTTTCCGCGGCCGGCCTTTTGAATCGTCCAGCCTGACTGTTTTGCTTTTAGCGAGCCCGAGTGTTTCCATTTCCAAAAGGATTCGCCTCGCATTCCGCTCACTGCTTCCAAGCCAGACAGCCACGTCATGGGAGTTAACTTCCATTTTCTTATAAAAATTGGACAGCGCCTGTATTTTTGAGAGTGATGATGGAGAAATATTCGACTTCCTCAGCTTTTCGGCCCAGCCATCACTTGTCCAATTCTGAAAGCAAATCGTTAAGTCATCCTTATCGGAAATGAACTCTGTCACTTGCCTGTTTTCATCGACCTGCACAATTGCTGGATCCTGGCGCTTCCTTGCATGCCGGAATGCGGCCTGGACGTTTTCTTCCGCCTGCAATGCTGTGATGCCGTATCCGAGGCCAATTCTCAGTTTAAAGTTCGTCCGCGAGTAAACCGTGTCAATCAAATGATAAAGATCCTTTTTATCAATCTTAATTTCAATCTCGCCGCGCGTGGTATAAATAAAATAGAGCCCGTCACCAATCTGGACAAACGACCCATTTACCCGCTCGGCAATTTCAATCAGAAGGCTTTTCAAGTTCAATTCTTTATGTTTATGTTCATAGGAATTGAAGAACTCGTCATTCGTTTCAGCCTGGATCATTTCAATCCCAAGCAATGCCAACTGGGACCGCTGATAAAGGGATGATTCCCCCCTCTCCTTCAATATCCTTAAGGCGAAATAGATCGATAATTGGGAAGGGAATATCCGGTAACACGGAATCCCTAGTTTTATTAACGAATCGTACACTCCCCTAAGGCAAGTGAATGCGACTTCCGACTTTCCTTCTTCATACAATTGCTGATGGAAACGAATGATTTCTTCATTTGGGCGATAGTCCGGATAAGAGTAAGAAAAAACTTTTAAATCCTGCAAAGAGAAAAACCGCTTTGTTGTATCTAGTTCCTCTTCCTGAATAGTGTCAAGGCTGATCACTTTTAACACTTTATCCATTTCCAGGTTGGCTTCCACCACTTTGCCCAGCAAACTCGCTCCATAAAGAGGCGGATAATAACTGTTTTCTTCAGTGGCCAGATTTTTTGCAACCGCATAGGTGTAGGGAACCTGCCCGGAAAAAAACCATTGGTCCACCAGGGGCTGGTTGTGATGGACAATGTTATCTATTTGGCTTAAATCATCATAATAAAAAGGAATCAATTCGAGGCCGTCAAACGATTCTGCGAAGTTCAGAATGTGATTCACTGAATCCTCCGGCCCGATTACCCCAACAGTTATTTTCAAAGAGCTCACCCTTTTTTAAGTAAATAAAAGACCTGCTATAATTGATAATTATAGAACAAATTTTCAGAAAAGCTAACAACATGTATGTACGCCTCTTTCATGGGACGGATAGACTTCCGGAGCATGAAAGATGTCTCGCTATTACTTACATAAAAAGAGCCTGCCGCGTCATCACGGCAAGCTCATCTTAATAATACACTTTAATCTTTATTGTCTTCGTTCCCCATTGAAGCGCTTTTTTGTGGTCCGGGATAAATACATCGATTTTATTGCCTCGGACCGAGGATCCTTTATCGCCGGCAATCGCCTCGCCGTAGCCTGGGACATATACTTTTGTTCCGAGCGGAATCAGATTTGGGTCGACTGATATGACTTTCGCGTTCGGGTTCTTTTTCAGGTTGATGCCTGTGGAAGTGATGCCGCTGCAGCTTTTGCAGCTTCCTGTGTAGGCTGTCGCCTTCACTGTAATTTCTTTGTAGCCCTTTTGCGCAGCTGCCGGTTTGGCAGCGGGCTTTTTCCCAGGCGCCGCTTCCGTGCCACTGACTTTTAAAACCTGATTTAGCTGGATATTATCTGATTTCAAATTATTCCATGTTATTAATTGTTGGATGGTTATGTTATGTTTCTTGGCAATGCCCCAAAGGCTATCACCGTTTTGAACCTTATATGTATTTTTTGCGGCTAAAGAAGGATTCGAAAATCCAAAAAGTACAACAATGGCTGTGATTAAGCTCACGATGGTCTTTTTCAATGTCTATTCCCCTTTAACTTCCTTTGTAGGAATATCATACCAACTTAATGTAACAGCCATGTTACAAGCTAAAGCTATTTTTGTTACAAAAAACAAGATTGTTTTCTGGCCTGTAATATTTTCTCGTTAATAGACCTGCTAGATTTAGCAAAAATAAAGAATCGTTTCAGCCGATTATGATGCAATACTTTTTTCAATAATAAGCCCGTTATCTTTAAGGCGAAATATCGCCCTTTTCTTCGGACTGGAGATTTTCTTTGCAATTTCACCAAACTTTATTATTATGTTTGGCCATAAAATCTCGGACTCAATAGAACCCTTTTCTTCCTGAACTGTTAAAATAGTATTTTTGTCTGCTTCATAAACAGTGATTTTTTCCCCGGCTCGAATCTCGCTATTTTTAGCCACTCTTACCTTAATAGATTTTTCTGATCGTATTTTTGATAATAGGGCCTTTTCCATAATGATGGTGCTCCCATTGCTGCTTATTTCGGAATAAAAGGCGTTTTTAACGGTAATACATGTTTCCTTTGCTGTTTCGATCTCAAGTAAAATAATTTTATTATCGATATTGGCTGCAATTCTTTTCAAGTGGCTGATTGATTTAACTGAAGGATTATTTTTCAAAAAAATAAGATCCAGGGTTTTGATAAGATCATTCCAACCAGTTGGCTTAATATCGACCTTTTTAAGCTTCTGAATGAGAGAAGGAAGCTCAGTGAATTTCATTCCGACAAGAAGTTTTATTAGGGGCTGAAATCCTTTTTTGGCAAGGTCGCTTTTTGAAAACGCTGGATTTGATGTCAATTGATTTATTGCGGAAATCAAATTGAATAGTAAATCATGCGTTTCCTTTCCAATGGAAATAACCTCATCGGATTTTTTAGAATCCCATCCAGAGAATAACTTAGAATTGTTTGCATTTCCTTTAATTGTAACGTCTCCATTGGCTCGAATAGTTGAATTATACACACTTCCAGCTACAAAGACATTGCCGCTAGCTTCTACTGTCACTCCATCTTCTACATCGCCAGTTATAATTACATCCCCATCCAAACTGACAGAACCGGTCTCCTTGTTGATGTTTTTGTGTAAATTGTGGACTGGGATTATTTCAAACATAAGCGAATTGCCGACAGAAACAATAGAAACCCGACCAGATTTCTTCGCTACTATTAAATTTTGATTTTTTAAATAAAGGACGCCGTTTCCAGTCCTAACGTCTATAGGATGGTAATCTTCTTCTATATGTATCGTATTTCCAAAAACATCATATCCAACTTGGCCTGAATGCGGTTGTTCAATATGTCCAATAATATCGCCTTCCTGAACAATTGGATAAGATTTGATACCCACTTTATTTGTTGCTCCATTCTCCTGAACAGATTCATATTTAATTTTATTATTAGGGATAAATGTACCATTTTTTCCTGGAATAGCAGGAGTTCCTCTAGCAATTACAAATATGTTTTCTTCTTCAGAGGAACATGCCATGTATAGGTTGTCCAGGAGAACCGTTGCGCTATAGCTGCGAGTTAGTTCGTTGTGAATTTTATCTATCTCAATCGGAAGGAACTTCTTTTCTTCCCGTACTTTAATCTGCAAAGAACGCATTGGAGAAGAGTCACACACCTTTTGGCTTATGATATATCCAGGTTGGATTTTTAAAAGAACTTCCATTCTATCTGGTGAAGGCTCCAAACTATATTGAGTTTTAATTTCCTTTTGTGTGGTCCTAAGTTCAACCTTGTCGATTTCCGTTATAATCGTTTGATCGGTTTTCACTTGTCCATTGATATGAATTTCTACACCTTCGCAAGGGTACAGCGAAGGAAAATGATCTTTTCCATTTCTTGAAAAGACCCGTCCACCCTTTATCCATACTTTTCCCTCGTATATTTCTTTCGGAAACGAAGCTCTAAATAACAATTTTTTATACCCTGTTTTTTTGATAGAAACATTATTTTTTCTAAATAGTGCCTTTTCATCCTTAATGGATAAAAGCACAGTAACTTTTCTTTTACCAAAGATAGATTTAATATTTGTTATAACATGGTATTTTACTTGGTCTTCTGATACTCCTAATTGGGCAGAACCGATTTTTATTGCATCTAGCACCGACGAACTGGTAACTATTCTAAATTTTTTCATGAATGTCACTCCTAAGTTTCTTCTCCAGTTTCTGAAGAGGCCTGGATAATTTCCATACCCTCCTTTTTAAATACTGTCAGGGGTTGCCTTATAAAAAAATTTAAGCATATAGAAGTCTAGAATTGTTCGATATAATCTTTAAAAATTGTTCTTCATCTATTGGCTTACTAAATAAATAGCCCTGTATATAATGGCAATTTAATTGTTTTAACCTTTTTAATTGCTCTGTAGTCTCCACTCCTTCGGCCACTACCTTTAAATTAAATCCTTTCGCTAATAAATGAATTGATTCTACTATGCGTGCGTCTTCCTGACTCACGAGCATACTTGTAATAAATGACCGATCTATTTTTATATAATTCACCTTAAACTTTTTTAAATAGCTGATAGAAGAGTAACCTGTTCCAAAATCATCCAATGAAATTGCAATGCCGATTTCTTTTAACTTTTCGATTGCAGATATAGCTGCCATTTCCGCTTTAATCATCGTGTTTTCTGTAATCTCAATTTCCAATAAATTTGGCTCGATTCCGTATCTCTCCAAATAATTAAGAATGGTTGGAATCAAATCAGCTCTCATTATGGTTTTTGCTGACAGATTCACTGAAACTGGAACTATGTTATCTCCGCTTTGAATCAATTGTCTTTGTACCTTGCAAACTTGTTCAATCACCCAGAAACTAATTTGATCTATCAGGTTGCTTTCTTCAGCTATGGGTATAAATTCGGCAGGAGAAATCAACCCAAATAAGGGATGATTCCATCGTATGAGTGCCTCGGCAGCCACTACGTCGCCCGTTAAAGTATTTACTCTTGGCTGATAATGCAATATAAAGTCTTCCAGTAATATGGCCTTTCTTAAATCACTTTCCAAAGAAAACAATTTAAACGTTTCAATACTTAGGCTCTCCGTATAAAGCTGCAGCCTATTCTTTCCAAGTTCTTTAGCCCTCCGTAAAGCAACCTCTGTGTTCAATTCTAAATCCTCTACTGTTTGTCCATCTGTAGGATGGATGCTCATTCCTATACTTGCTGTAATATGGATTTCAAACCCTTCTATATAAAAAACCTGTCTAATTGAATCAATAATCTCCCTTCCAATTAAGTTTAATCTGGAAGGTTCGGTCATTTGTCTTAAAATAAGCGCAAATTTATCTCCACCTATTCGATAGAACTCCCCTAAATTAGTATATTTGGCGGTTAGCCGTTTAGTAAGTTCTTGGAGGAGCTGGTCCCCAATTCTGGACCCTAAACGGTCATTTACATTTTTAAACATATCCAAATCGATATACAATAAAGAAAATTTATTATGACATGATACCATTCCGGTTAAAACTTCAATCAACTTTCTCCTGTTTGGCAAATCAGTTAAATTGTCATGGAAGGCATAATAATTCATTTTTTCTTCGAGCAATTTTCTTTCGCTAATATCCTGCACAATTCCATCAAGTCTAATAAGTTCCCCTCTTGAGTTGCTTATTGGGAATACCCGATCCTCTATCCATTTCTCAATCCCATACACATCAATTATCCTATATTGGTGAATAATTGTTTTGGCTTGTCGGAGTTTACTATAGTTGCTTTGATATTTTTCTAAATCTTCGTGATGTATATAATCCTTCCATTTTCTTTCACCCAATAGCAAAAGTTCATTTCTTTCACCGGTTATCGCCTCAACCCCGTGTGAAACATACACCATTCGTTCTAATTCAAAGTCATATGACCATATACCAACATCCAGGCTGCTTGCAATCTTCTCTAACTTCTCTTCACTTTCTTTCAATTTGGTTTCTTTCAATAGATCATTTGAAATATCCCTCAAAACCCCAAAGATCCGGGATACCTTACCATTTTCGTCTTTTATAGCCTCTGCTCTCAGTTGTACCGTTATCATCGTACCATCGGCCCGCTTGACCCTAAATTTAAGCTCCATTCTTTTCCCAGTCTTCTTGGTATTCTGGAAATGATAGTCAAACACATTACGGTCATCTTCTAGAACCATCTCAAGCATATTTGGATAAGTGGTGTCTATCATCTTATGCTGATTCATACCAAGTATGGAAAACAATGCTTCAGATCCAAAGACATAATCACGATCAGTTTCATAATCCCAACTAGCTATATTTGCTACTTCGTGGGCCATATCCAAGCTTTTTTCTATTTTTAAAATTGTTTCATTATCTTTGGCGTTATTAGCCGTATCCATAAAACCACCTGTGGTATCCATAGGTCTACCCATTACTGTTCGAGTAGATTTGCAGGTAATTTTTTTTTCAGGTTTAAATAACGTTTTAAGCATACTCATCCTTCAAATCCCCCGATAGCAGATTATTTTTATAGATCCAGGCACTAAATGACTACAAGCTTAACGCTCACGCTCCACAAGAGCTATCTTCCCACATCTAATCTAGGCCGTTAACTCTTTAAACGACGTCTCCGTGTTGTAAACTACTTTGATTATGTATAATTTTGTCGGAAAAAATAATCCCCCCCTCTTCCTATTTCCTCTTGTTAGTGAAGAATAGGCCTCCCTTCCTATTCAATTTCTTTCGGGAAAAACAAAAAAAGGACCTTTGTGATAGGTCCTCATTAATAATCGTTATCTAATCTTTCTATAAAGCTTTTGTCCATGGCTGACATTCTCAAAGCACTCCGCTTTTTCGGTATAAGAAATCGTTTCCTTATCACCTAATCCAAGGAATCCAAGCATGCTTAAACTTTCGTAAAAAAGATTGTGTACCATTTGCTGTAAATCTTTATTGAAATAGATTAAAACATTCCTGCAGAAAATCACATGAAATTCATTAAAGGAACGGTCGGTTACCAAGTTATGCTGCGCGAACACGATATTCTTTGATAAAAACGAATGAAATTTCACTCCATCACCAGTAACTTGGTAATAATCCGAAAAGGATCGCTCCCCACCGGAAGCAATATAATTATTCGTGTATTTCCTCATATTTTCCAGCGAAAAAACGCCTGATTTGGCCGCCTTTAGAACGTCAGAGTTTATATCTGTGGCATATATTTTGGCTTTTTCATAAATACCTTCCTCGTGCAATAGCATTGCCATAGAAAAAACTTCTTCCCCCGTCGAACATCCCGCATGCCAAATGCGAATTGAGGGGTAAGTTCGAAGTATTGGTACTACCTTTTCTCTAAATTCCTTGAAGAACAAAGGATCCCTAAACATCTCTGTAACATTTATAGAGAAATCGGAAATTAGCCTTTTTAAACAGGCAGAGTCATGTAATACCTTTTCAATCAGTCCTGAAATAGTTGTCAATTTTTCAGCGTGGACCCTATTCCAAACTCTTCTCCTAATTGAATTATAAGAGTAATTTCGGTAATCATACCCGCACCATGAATAAATTGCTTGTAAAAGCAAGTCAATTTCTATCTTTTCCAAGGCATCCAATGAATTATGATTATTGTCAGTTTTTGTCAAATCCATTTTTATTACCTTCTTGAGGATAAAGCCATACTTGTATTAACGAGATTAATTGCTCAGGGTTGAATGGTTTTACAATATAATCGGACGCGCCAGCTTCCATACAGTTCTCTCGGTCTTCCTTCATCGCCTTGGCAGTCAAAGCAATAATTGGCAATGAATCAAAATCACCCATAGCCCTAATAGCTTTTATTGTTTCATAACCATCCATTTCGGGCATCATTATATCCATTAAAATTAAATCAAAATCAGGATTGGTGTTCATTAATTGAAGACATTCACGGCCATTTTCGGCAAAGGCAATCGTAACCCCATACTGTTCCAGAAAACTTGAGATTGCAAAAACATTCCGAACATCATCATCAACTAGCAGAACCTTTATCCCATTCAGCCGAGGGTAAGGATTATTCGATACATCCTCAAATGATTCGGATTGGACAGTATCGGTTTTAAAATTATTTAAATGTATCTTAATTTCTTCCACTAGCCGCTGAGGCGCCATATTATCTTTAATGATAATGGTGTGGGCATATTGATTTAGAACCATTTCTTCTTTTGAAGATAGGTCCCTACCCGTATAGATGATTATCTTTAATTGATCGTTATCACTGTTCTCTTTTATTTTTTTCAGTATTTCAAATCCATCTGAATCGGTTAATCCTAAATCCATAATCAATATGTCGAATTGATTGACTTTCAATTCTTCCACTGTTTCTTTGCCAGTAGAGACAGCTTTAATGACAATATTCATATTTCCTATCAATTCCATCAAAGCATTACGCTGCCTTTTATCATCATCAACGATTAAAATTCTTTTAACTTGGTCCCTAGGTCCATTGTAGGCGTTAATCTTTCTATTTGGATGAACGGGTTGCGATGCAGTTATTTCGGTATTTACATCAACATTGGAAGTTTCCAAACCCGCCGCCACTTCCTCTTTTCCCTCTGAACCGCGCCCATTTTGTATTTGTGGGTTATATTCTTCCAAACTGAACATAAAGGTACTTCCTTTACCCTCTTCACTATCTACACGAATACGGCCTCCCAATAAATTTGCCATTTCCCTGCAAATCGAAAGGCCCAACCCTGTTCCCCCGTATCTCCGGCTGGTTGTGCCGTCCACTTGTTGAAACGCCTCGAAGATGAGGTCATGCTTATCCTTCGCAATCCCGATTCCCGTATCCATTACCTTAAATTCGATGCCATTTATTGCATTAGAAGTGGAGCTAATCTCTAACCTTACTTCTCCTTTATCAGTAAATTTAAATGCATTGGATAATAAATTGTTCAATACTTGAAGCAAGCGTTTTTCATCCGTATAAAATGTATAAGGCGCGTCGTCCTTAAGGATAATTGTAAATTTCAATCCTTTTTCATTCGCTAATGGCTGGAATCGGGATTCAAGTACTTCAATAATAGACTGCATTTTCATTTGGACAGGCTGGATATTCATTTTCCCAGATTCAACCTTCGATAAATCAAGAATATCGTCAATGAGTGATAATAAATCGTCCCCGGAAGAATGGATTGTTTTAGAAAACTCCACTTGCTTCTCTGTAAGATTTCCATCACGGTTCTCCGACAATAATTTTGATAGGATAAGCAAGCTGTTTAGCGGGGTCCTTAATTCATGCGACATATTTGCTAGAAACTCAGACTTATATTTTGAACTTATCGCAAGCTGATTTGCTTTTTCCTCGAGTAGTTTTCTGGCATTTTCGAGTTCTTTGTTTTTCAAAGCATACTTCTTATTCTGATCTTCCAATATGAGAGTCTTTTCCTTTAATTCAAAATTCGTCTGTTCAAGTTCTTCCTGTTGAACCTGAAGTTTCACCTCAGATTCGCGGAGTACTATTGTCTGTTCCTCCAACTCTTCGTTTATCAATTTTAGTTCGTCTTGCTGTGATTGAAGTTCTTCAGATTGCACCTGAACTTCTTCCATCAAACTTTGTGTCTCCTCCAATATCCTGGCCAATCGAATTCTATCCATTTCTTTTTCAAGGATAATCGCCACTAGTTTTATTAATTCTTCTAAAAATGTTTGATGTTCTTTGGTAAAAAGTTTTAGTGAAGCCAATTCCAAAATGGCAACAACATTATCTTCAACTTTTAAAGGGGCCACATAAAGATTCATCACGGACATCTCACCAACCCCGAATTTCACTTTGGGGTACTGAGGAGGGATTTTGGTAAGAAGTATGGAAGATTTCTCTTCCGCTGCTTGCCCAATCAGCCCTTCCCCCAAGGTAAAGGTATCCTGATAGTCTTTATTCATTGCATATGAGGCAAATCGTGTATAGCGGGTTTCGCTAGTGGAATCATTCATTTCCTTTACATAAAAACTACCCATGGAGGCCTCCATTAAAGGTGCAACTTTTTTCAGGAAGGCTTCCGACAGGTTTTTCAAACCATGTAAACCTACTAATTCCGCATTAATTTCAGCTATATTCGATTTGTTCCATAATAAACTTTTTTCAAGTTTAACTTTTTGCTCAAGGGATTCCGCTAAATGATTGAACGCTTTTGCGACATCATCTATTTCATCTTTGGAATTTACATTAATCCGGGTTCCTAAATCCAGTTTTCCGTTAGCAATGTCGCTCATGATAGAAGATACGTTGCTTAAGCGAAACGCAATGCCCCATACGGTTCTCACAATAAAGCTGGCCGAAAGAATAATGCTTAATAAGGCGATTAAGCTCAAAACAACAATAAGTTTCTGGATATTTTTCGTGGCATTATTATATGATGCAGTCAAGTTTTCTTGTAAACTATTGGTAAGCAAAGTGAGGTCAGCAGTTAATTTTTCTTGAATGGCATGCCCTTCTTCACTGATTAAAGTGGATGCTTCTTCCTTTTTTCCTTCTGAAACAAGGCTGATTACCTTGCTTCTATATAAGTTAAATTCCCTGTTAGTCATTTGAATGTCTTCAATAATTTCTCTTTGTTCTTTTGTTTGCACCATACGTTCAAGATAAACTATTTTTGTATTTAACGAATTATTTTTTATCTGTAAGTGGGATAATTCCTTTTGCCTCAATTCATCATTAGTAAATACGATAATATTTCTTAAACTAATGGCCTCATTCTTAAAATCCCTATGCACTTCTTCGGCCAATAAAGAAATTTCATAATTGTTTATAGTAACTTTATTCAATTTATTAATACTCGTAACTTCCAGCAAACCTATTATAATTATAAGGACAACTAGAATAGGTTTGGAACTAAGCCCCAATAGCATTTTTGATTTGATTTTCATTTCCCGCTCCCAATTCGTGCTTTTAATGTAATTGATGGCTTTTGCCCTCTTCAATGCAGGCTTGATAGAGTTTTGCCATGGCTTGCAAACGGTCACTTACAGTCAGCTTTTGAAAAATACGCGTAATATGGTTTTTAACTGTATGTTCACTAATAAATAACCGTTCGGAAATTTCTTTATTGCTCAATCCCTCAACAAGTAATTCGAAGACGTCCATTTCCCTGGCTGAAATCATATACACATCCCTTGTCCGATTTAAAGCGGCAGTCAGTATATCCTTATTTAAATTTGCACTTTGCTTTTCAATTGGGGTGTATGTTTGAACCGTTTTATCCTGTTTTTTTTCAGCAACTGGCTGAATTAGACCTTTATGGTTTATTACTGGCCCAATATTTATTAGAAAGCTTTCGAACTCCTTTGGAAATATTGGAGGGCTTACTAAGTATCCCTGGAATTCATCACACTTCAGGTCTCTTAATAAATTCAAATGTTCTTCTGTTTCCACTCCTTCAGCCACTACAGTTAAATCCATACTTTTGGCGAGTGAAATAATCGTTGAAATTAAAGGAATGCAATTTGAAGCGTCTATTATAAAAGACCTGTCAATTTTTAACGACTGTACCGGCAGGCTCCTTAAATAGCTAAGTGAGGAATAGCCTGTGCCGAAGTCATCTATGCTTATCCAGATTCCCATTTCCCTTAAGCCGTTCAATGTTTTTATAATGTTGGACTCATTCCCCATAATCACCGTTTCTGTAATTTCCACTTCCAGCATTTTTGGACTAA
Organism: Neobacillus piezotolerans; assembly: GCF_003362805.1. Taxonomy (GTDB): domain Bacteria; phylum Bacillota; class Bacilli; order Bacillales; family Cytobacillaceae; genus Bacillus_D; species Bacillus_D piezotolerans. Next base: position 196,115 of record NZ_QNQT01000001.1, on the reverse strand, counting down.
TTTCTCTCTCCTTCGTAATCTGAGCAAAGGTTTTCAAAAGGTCCTTTTGTAAAAATTGCTGCGCGGAAAAGTTAACAGCGATTCGAACGATAGGCAACCCCGCTTCTTTCCAGTCCTGAATTTGTTGGCATACAGCTTCAAGGACCCAGTTTCCTATTTCTACAATTTGCCCGCTTTCTTCCGCAAGCGGAATAAACTCTTGGGGAGAAATTAATCCCCAATCTGAATGCTGCCAGCGTAGAAGCGCTTCAGCACTGGTCACCCTGCCTGTTGCTATATCTATACGCGGTTGGTAAACCAATTTCAGCTCATTTCTTTCAATTGCCTTCCGAAGATCATTTCGCAAAATAAAAGACCGATAGGACTGCATATTAATTCCGGAATGAAACATTTTGTATTTGTGATTCCCCTGCTGTTTAGCACGGTATAAAGCAGCATCAGCATTTTTCATTAATGTAATGGAGTCTTCACCATCGAAAGGAAAAATACTTATCCCAATGCAGGCTGTAATAAACAATTCGTATGTATCAAAAAAGATCGGCGTTGTGAAATCTTCCAAAATTGTTTCTGCAATATCGATTGCTTGCTCTCTATTTGTTTTGCTTAAAATGATATTGAATTCATCTCCGCCAATTCTTGCAATGAAGTCTTCTTTATTTATAAATTTTTTCAGCCTTTCAGCAAATTCCCGAATCACTTTATCGCCTATAATATGTCCCAGAGAATCGTTAATATATTTTAAACTATCCATATCAATATACAGGAGAGCCAATTGTTCATTTGATTGTTTCGCCTCTGAAATCATATCCCGTAATTGTTTTGTAAAATATCTGCGGTTGGGAAGATCGGTTAACCAGTCGTGATACGCCATATGCTTCAAGTTTTTTTCATATTTTTTCTTACTTGTAACATCCCTAATTGTAACAGCCACAATGAACTCACTTTGAACAAACCTTTTCCCTATTTGTATTTCAACCGGGAATTCTGTGCCATCTTTCCTTAAAGCAGTTAACTCTTTATTATTTTCATTGCCAATAATAGTTTCCAACCGTTCGATCGCTTTTAAAATTTCTTTTATTGCTCGGTTTGATTGATATGAAAATAATAAAGAAATTTTTTCGCCAAGGATTTCGTGTTCTTCATAACCAAACATTTTATAAATGGCTGGATTTACCTTTACTATTGAACCTGACTCATTTATGTTGATCATCGTATCAAGAGAGGTTTCGCTTATTACATTTGCCAAAGCTTCCGATTTTCTCAATTTAGAAGTTGAATTTTCCAATTCCAAATTAATTTCTTGCAGTTCCTTTGTTTTCTCCTTTAACCGAATGGATTGTTGAAGAATCTGCTGATTTAATCTATAAATCTCGACAAACCCATCTACTTTTGCCTTCAGGAGAAAAGGATCAAATGGCTTTAAAATATAATCGATAGCGCCTACTGAATACCCTTTAAAAATATACTCAGAATCCAAATTATTCGCTGTTATGAATAGAATTGGAACATTTTTGGTTTTCTCCCGCGCCTTAATGATTTTGGCCGTATCAAATCCATCCAAATCAGGCATTTGGACATCAAGCAAAATCAAAGCAAAATCAAACTTAAGTAAATACTTTAAGGCCTCTTCCCCAGAAAAGGCTTTAATTATTTGGTAGTCGCTTTGCTCAATAATTGCTTCCATAGCCAAAAGGTTTTCAGGGCGGTCATCTACCAATAGAATGTTGATTTTTTCAGTCATACTCATTTTTCTACACCCCTAAAGCAATAAAAATTTCATTGGCAGTTTTGCGTAATCCACACTCTTATGCAAATTTTGACTAATTAACATTTCTACTGTCGAAATATTACTTTTATTGCAATTATATACTATTGGCAACAATTAAAATACTTTATTTTAATATCAAATCCTCTAGCATCAAAAGAGGGTGTGGTCAAAGAAATCCTATCTCACTTTTGGTGCTTCAGTATAAACTAAGGAGCTGTATGTTTGGCCAGCTAGCCGTATATTCGTACCATAAGAGCTGGGGCAATTCTTTATTGGATAATGGATAAGGAGTTAGAAACACTTAAATTAATCGTTTGGAAACAATTTCTATTAAAAAAATCGGTTTGTTTTTTAGGTTTTTTTATCAAATGTTAATATGAAATCAATTACATGCAATGAAACCTATCAATCACTAAAATTTCTTGGGAAATTTTTTTCTAAATAACCTCCCACAATATAAACTTAGTATTTATAAAACTCTTTCGTTGCGTGTTTCTTCAAATCACTAAAATGTTCCTCACCTTCGGATTTGCATCCGAACGTATCAATTTTATCGTCCGTTTGATCCCTTCATTATTGACTTTTGAGGTATATATTACGGATTCCCGGCATTTAAAATTAAGGCCGATAGAAACGGATTTTGTAGAATTGGGAGGAATGTGTATGTTGCCGGGGCTGACAGTTAAAATTGATCAATTGGCTGATAAAGCAACGTAAATCTTAGTTAAAACGCACCTGTTGGTTGTCTGGACGGCTCTCACGGCAGATATACGGCATTTGTCGAATCTCCTCTAGGTAAAATATGGTATCCTGTAGTATTTTCACTTCTCCTTCTCCTCCCAAAAGCTATTGTTGCTTCTTTGAAACTTACTCACCTGTTGTTTCATTTTCTTTCTACTACAATAACAATGTACCCATTTACCATATTGGGAAAATCCTTCCAAAATACGAAAAGAAGCATATTTTTTAATGTTGTCTAAATATTCAGATTCCTTTACTCTTGTTAAAAGAAAGGAGGTCTGTCTATTACTCTGTTTTTAAAAAAGAAAATTTTAAGTGAGAGGGAGAGGAAATGTATTGGCAAAAAGCAAGAGATTGCGTAAATGGGTTTCTCAATGGCTAATTTTCGTACTTACACTAACGCTCGTTGCCCCGGCTTATGCAACAGGAAATGCTTCTATGCAAAAGGTTGATCTTCAATCAAACGTACCCCAACTAGTTGCTGACAAAATCGCTCCTAAACTAGCCAAACAATTCACGGATGAGGAATACGTAACCTACCTCATTAAGATGAAAGAACAAGCAGATGTTGACACTGTTTCAAAAAACGCTCATCAAGCATCCCTAAAGAAAAAAGAAACTCCAGCCGTTGCCAAGCTTGCGATGCGTAACGCTGTTATTTCCTCTTTGCGTGAAACAGCAACCCGTACACAATATGGTTTGGAAAAATACTTAGAAAATATGCAAAAAAAGGGTCAAGTAAAAAGCTTTGAAAGCTTCTTCATCGTAAATGCGATGGCTGTAACGAGTACGAAGGAAGTTATGGAGAAGATCGCTTTACGCGCTGAAGTAGCCAAGATTCTTCCTAACGAAGAGCGGTTCCTAGATAAAGCGGAAAAGACGGCGGTTACTGAGGAAAAGGTTGCAACCGCGGATATCCAGCCTAGCAATATTGAGTGGAACATCAATCAAGTCCATGCGCCTGAAGCATGGGCAATGGGTATCGATGGAACTGGCGTAGTGGTTGCGAATCTGGATACAGGGGTTGATTTAACCCATCCTGCATTGCAGCGCAAATGGCGTGGCTACGACGCTAACGGCAATGTCGTCAATCCTGAACTCAGCTGGTTTGATCCCCATAGCGGAGCGTCCATGCCTGTAGATACGGATGGCCACGGAACCCATACAATGGGTACAATGGTTGGTTCGGAAGCGAACGGAACGAACCAAATCGGTGTCGCACCCGGAGCAAAATGGATGGCTGTCCGTATTTTCAATCCATCCACAACGGATGACATTATCTTACGTGGTGCGCAATGGCTGATGGCTCCGATTGATCGAAACGGCAACCCACATCCGGAAATGGCTCCAGACGTTGTGAATAACTCATGGGGCGGCGGCCCTGGCCTTGACGAGTGGTTCCGGCCAACGGTCCAATCCTGGCGCGCGGCACAAATCTTCCCTGAGTTTTCAGCTGGAAACGTCCGCACTGGCAACCCAGGCGGCCCTGGGTCGGTAGCGAATCCCGCCAACTATCCGGAATCATTCGCTACAGGGGCAACAGACATCAACAACAAAGTAGCTTCATTCTCACTAAGGGGCCCGTCTCCTTATCAAGAAATTAAGCCTGAAGTATCCGCGCCAGGAGTAAATGTACGCTCCTCTGTACCAGGCGGGGGCTATGAAGGCGGATGGAACGGGACATCGATGGCCGGCCCGCATACAACGGCGCTAGCCGCATTGCTGCTTCAAGTAAACTCATCCCTCACGGTTGACCAACTTGAACACATTATTCAAACAACAGCAATACCATTAACCGATGCCGAGTACCCTACAAGCCCGAACAACGGGTACGGAAGCGGATTAATCAACGCCGCCGATGCTGTAGGCTCCATTCTGAGCGGTCTTGGTTCAGTATCCGGCCGTGTGGCAACCGCCGGAGATGACTTCGAGCCGCCAGTACTTGAGCACACGCCTGTAACAATGGCCTATACAGGCTTGGATATACCATTCACTGCCAGTGTATCCGATAATGTTGGCGTTGTTACAGTAGAAGCGTATGCCAGAATTAAAGGCAACACGCACTGGACATACATTCCAATGTCACGCACGTCTGGCGACTACAAAGCCGGAGTGTATGAAGGCTCTATTCCTTACTTCCTCGTGCATACGGCGGGTACGGAATATTACATCCGGGTCAACGATTACGGCAATAACGGTTTTGAAACAAATAAGTATTCAATCGAAGTTTCAAATGGTGTTAAACCTGGTTACATGCAAGACTTCGAAACAAATATTACTGGCTTTACAACAGGTGGAGCAAATAACACCTGGGAATGGGGTGTTCCTGTAGGAGGCCCTGGTTCGGCAGCTTCAGGCACAAAGCTGATCGCAACCAAACTTAACGGTCAATATCTCAACAATTCCAACTCCTATATGATGATGCCGCCAATTGATCTCTTGGATAGCAATCGAGGCGTACTTCTCTCCTTCAAGCACTGGTTCAACCTGGAGACCAATTATGACAGAGGCGTCGTGTATGCAGCAACGGAATCCACCAATTATGAATTCGTTTCTTTAGCTTCCTTCACTGGGGCAAGTGGCGGATGGAAAAACCAATTGGTTGACCTATCACGATTTGCAGGAGAACAGGTTTATCTCATTTTCAACCTGCATACCGACGGTTCCGGGACACGGGATGGCTGGTATATTGATGATGTGGAGCTTATTGGAGCGGATGATGTCGCACCTGCTGTTCCAGCAGACTTAACCGCCCGGGCTAATTCTCTGGGAATTGTATCGCTTAACTGGTCAGCAGTTGCTGATAAAGATTTCAAAGAATACAATGTTTATCGTTCATCTGTCTCAGGCAGCGGCTATGAAAAAATCGGAACGACAACTGAAAATAGTTTTTCAGATTCCAACACAGCCAATGGTGAGACCTATTTCTATGTCGTAAGAGCAAAGGATTACTTTGGCAACGAGAGCGGAAACTCCAACGAGGTATCCGTTTCAGTTACCGCTCCAGTAACGATATACAGCGACAATTTTGATGGAAATACGGATAACGGATGGACGCATTCCGGTACACGTGATGAGTGGGAGCGCGGTACTCCTTCAGGCACTGGCGCACCTGTTCCACTATCCGCTCCAAATGTATGGGGAACCGATCTTGACGGCAATTACGAAAGCAGCAGCAATTTTTCGCTCGTATCCCCGGTTATCGACCTATCACAGGTAAATAACGCGACACTCGCATTCTCGCACTGGTATGAGCTGGAAACAAACTACGATAAAGGCTACGTCGAAATTACAAAAGATGGCGGAACAACCTGGACCCAGCTTGGCATGTTTAGCCACTCAACAAACGGCAAGAACTGGTCGACAGTTTCTTACGATATAGCCTCCTATGCGGGCCAGCAGGTTCAGGTAAGATTCCGAGTTACATCCGATGGCAGTGTCGTAAAACTCGGATGGTATATCGATAACTTTGCCGTATTGGCATCTGTAGCACCACAAAAGTTCGAAAGAGCGGTTGAAGGTGACTCCCAGGCAATGGTTAAACCGAAGCCAACTGATGAAGCACCAGCGGTAAAACTGTCCAGAACGGAAAAGGATGCATTGCCGGCTCAGCCACAAGGCGGAATTGGGCTGCAAAGCTTGCCTGCCAATGCGACAGTTACTGTCCTTGAAACTGGCCGTTCTACAAGAACGGATGCAAGTAACGGACGCTTTAGCATGATTCATATGGCCGGAGATTACAACATTCGCGCTGACGCCTATGGATTCTATCCACAAACCCGTCCTATCACGATTGTTGACGGAAGGGATACATCAGTCAGCTTTACACTTGAACCGATTCCACACGGCATCATTACGGGTGTAGTGACGGATGAAAGATCCCGCGAACCAATCGCGAATGCAACTGTAATGGTCATGGAAGATGCCCGTATCGCACCTGTAAGAACAGATCAAAACGGTGCATTCTCCCTTGAAGTACTCGAAGGAACGTACACACTCGCGGTTTCAGCCGACCAATACTACAATAAGAATTCAACTGTCACGGTTACAGGAAATGGATCAGTTGAAGCGAATGTAGCATTGAAACCATTTATCGGATTTGAAGGAACAATCGGATATGATGACGGTACAGCTGAGAATGCACGCGCATGGAACGCAGCCGGCAATGCCTGGGCTGTTCGCATGACGCCTGAAAATGGCGCGGCGCAGGTAACAGGCGCAATGTTCCGCTTCTGGGATACAGAATGGCCGGTTCCGGGCGGTACAGCATTCCAATACGCAATCTATGACGCTACTGGTGCCAATGGTTCACCAGGCCGACAACTCGCGGGCCCACTCAACGGAACGGCTAAACGCGATGGCACATGGACAACGGTAAAATTCCAAGAACCGGTAATGATTGAAGGAGATTTCTACGTTGTGTATATCCAAACATTCGCGAATCCTAACACACCAGGGTTGGCTACGGATGAAAGCGGCACGAATGCTTTACGCAGCTGGCAAAGAATCAGCGGCGCATGGAGCCAATCTCCTGCAGCCGAAGGGAACTACATGATCCGCGCGATTGTCCAATACCCTGTTGGCGCGCCAGTGATCACTTCTCCTGCAAACGGCTCCTTTACAAAGGATGAAAATGTTACGGTAACCGGAACTTCTCAAGTAAATGGTTCGACAGTGAAACTGTTCAACGGTACAGAACAGGTTGGTACTGGCACTGTTGAAAAAGGCAAGTTCAGCATCCCGACAACGCTCCATGCGGGTGCGAACGAATTGTCCGTTGAAGTAGTTGTGAACGGAAAAATTTCCGATCGTTCCGAGCCTACTACCGTCACATTGGATCAGACAGCACCGGCCCTTGATGTTACCGCACCAGTTCAGGATTACCGAACAAATGTCGAAATGGTTCATGTAACAGGGACAACAACCGATGAACATTTTGATAACCTAACAGTGAACGGCCAACCGGTAAAAGTGAACGCCGACGGTACGTTCTCACACAAAATACTAGTCAACGCCGGTGAAAATGAGATTACTGTAACCTCAACCGACCGCGCGGGCAACACAACTACTGTTATTCGTAATGTAGTTGTTGATCTTAGCGCGCCAGAGATTACAAACATTTCACCAGCTGCCGATGTACACATTAGTGCAGGTGAAACCGTACAGGTATCCTTCGACAGTGAACCAGGGCTTAACGCTTCGTTCCGGATTGAGTTGCCATTGATGCCTTCCAGCGGCAATGGAATCACAATGACCGAAACGTCCCCTGGACATTATGAAGGATCCTACACAACTCCTGCTTCGCTTACAATGGAAGGCGGCGTTATCGTAGTCCGGGTAGCAGATCAATCGGGGAACCAAGTTGAAGCAGTCGCGCCAGGAAAGTTGTATGTAACTGCCGGCGGCGGCCAGGTTGATCCTCCTGCAGAGAACAAAGCGCCAATCGCAGTAATCAAAGGCGAGGCAACAGCCAAGATGAAAAAGGCTGCGAAATTCGATGGTTCGCAATCGAGCGACCCGGATGGAACGATAGTAAGCTATCAGTGGAACTTCGGTGATGGAACAACCGGAACCGGGACGACTGTTGATCACACATTTAATAAGAAAGGCACCTATACCGTCACGTTGACAGTTACGGACGACAAAGGTGCAACCAATTCAACAACCCATAAGATTGTAATCAATTAATCCGATCCAATTAGTCCAATCTAGACTTCCTACCTTCCCCCTGAGAAATCAGGGGGCTTTTTTTGGTTTTAAAAAAGCGGATAAAAAAGAGAGAAGAGCTAGCACTTCTCTCCCTAAATTCTATGATGTTTATTTACTCTTAAACTTCCACAGCCGCTTTTACCCATTGATTTTCTATCGGAATGCCCGCATCTTTAATCGTCCGATAAACCAGGCAGCGCAAATCATCGGCTCTCCCCCTAATTCAAGTCCCGTTTTTGGTAGCTGATATAAGTGACAGCGGTCAACACGGCTGCGATGGCGGCCGAAAGTAGAACAAATGCCCCGCTGAAACCGGCTCCAAACAATAATTCTTTCGCTTCATAATATTTAAAAGGCGTGAAGTATTTCAATGGTTCTATCTTATCGTTCATGTCGATGGCGACTGACAAAATAAATGTTGCCAGCATAATGGCCGCTGCTGTTGCTCCCGCTTTTCCGGCCTTCTTTTGTACAGCCCCTGTCGCCGCTCCAATCGACAGAAAAATGAGCTGTAAAAGGAACATCCCAATCATGAGGGTAGCAATATCACCTTCCACATGAGGTCCGCCATCATATCGTGAAACGCTCAAGATTGATGACAGGTACGCAACGAGGTTGATAATGGCAACCTGGACAAAGGCGGCGAATAGCTTGCCTGTGATGACTCTCCTTCTCGAAACTGGTTTTGAGAACAGAAACTCAGCCGTTTTGTCCCGTTCTTCTTTCGCAATAATCGTGGCTCCCAGCATAACAGCATGGATCGCGGCCATGATTGCTATATACAAGTACAGGATGCCGTAATAGCCCAAGACGGTAGAAAGGTCAAGGCCGCCAACGCCCAAAACGGCCTGGAGCCCCTTTGGCATCCCTTCCATCAATTCATTCATTGATTGCCCGGAACCGGACATCGCGCCATACTTTCCCATGCCCGAGACGACCATCAAGATGACACCGAGGCACCAGAATATTAGCGATTTTCGGTGCGCCTTCAATTCCCTGAAAACGATATTCATATCGAAACCTCCATTCGGCAAAATTTGGCGGCGGTACAGCTAGTGGACATCTTTCTTCGCGAAGATTACATAGCTGGCAGCAGTCGCCGCAATTACGATTCCTATGCCGATGCCAAGGAATTCCCCATCATAGCTTGAGTTTCTTACAATTTCGGCTGGTTCAAAATATTTAAACGGCGAAGCATACTTTAGCACATCATCGTCTGTTACCCCGGCGAACATCCCAATGATAAAAAAGGAAAAAACCGTTCCAAGGGAGACAGACAAAACCGACTTAATCTTTGGCGCGACCACGGAAATCATTGTTCCAAGCGCCAGAAAAATCAACTGAATAAAAAACAGCGTCAACGTAATCATCAAAAACAGTTTTAGACTGAAACCTTCGGAGGCTACCATCGAAGCAATGACAAACGAAGCGGCCATGAAGACTATATTGGTTATCATCAAAGCTGTCACTGCCGCCAATAGCTTGGCAGTGATCACCTCTGTACGGGTAACCGGTTTTGTCAAAAGAAAATCCGCCGTTTTGTTCCGAGCCTCTTTTGAAACAATCGAAACCCCAAGATTCATCGCCTGAATCGCTCCGCAAAGCGCGACGTACAGAAAAACATAAGAATAGAATCCCAACAGTGTAGTGATTGTTTCCAAAGAGAGACCCAATGCCTTTTTGACGGCATCCGGAAAGCCTTCCAGCACTAGTTTAAACTCCGCCGCCTCCCTCGAAAACGACGGAAACATCGACAGGAACAGGAGAACCAGGCCAATCATGGCGCACGTCCACAGAGTCGCTGATTTACGATAAGCCCTCAGCTCGTGCAAATAAATATTCATGGCGGTTACTCCTCCTTTTCATAGTAATGCATGAAAATCTCCTCAAGGTCCGGCTCTGTCACCCAAAGGTTCACAATCTCAACATCCGTAATCTTTTTCATTACCTCATTGAGGTTGCCCCGGTATAAAAAGCTGACAGTCGTCCCGTCCGCTTCCAAATCATTTACCCCTTCCATCTGGAAAAGGCTCCTCTGCACCGGCGCGGCTGTTTCAATCTTGAATTTTTTATAAGTGTTTTCTTTTAACGTACTGATTTTCTCAACCTGAACAATTTTCCCTTCTTTAATAATCGCCACCCGATCGCACAATTTCTGAACCTCGCTTAATATATGGGACGAAAACAATATCGTCGCACCTTTTTTGTTCTCTTCCCTGAGCAGTTCGAAAAATTTCTGCTGCATCAACGGATCCAGGCCGCTTGTCGGTTCATCAAGAATAATTAGCCTCGGTTCATGCAAAAGACCCTGGACGATTCCGACTTTCTTTTTGTTTCCGAGTGAAAGATCGTCAATTTTTTTATGCAAATCCAGATCCAGCATTTCTGCCAGCTCCTTGATTCTTTTCCGGCAATCTTTTTTATAAAAGCTTGCTGAATACTTAAGAAGGTCAATCACTTTCATATTGTCATAGTAGAAAACTTCGGCGGGCAAATAGCCGATGTCTTTTTTTATTTCAGGCGCGAATTTCACACAGTCTTTCCCAAAAATCTTCGCGCTTCCGCTTGTCGGATAAATTAGCGACAGCAGCGTCCGGATCGTTGTTGACTTACCTGCTCCGTTCGGCCCGATAAATCCGAAAATTTCCCCTTCCTCCACTTGAAAACTGATATCCGTAATTCCCCTTGCTTTTCCGTAATTCTTTGTTAAGTTGTTGATTTCAATGACATTCATCATGTCAGCCCTCTTTCCAGTCAGGTATAGAAAGATTTTCTGAGCACATCCAAATACCCGTCCATTTTTGCTAAAATTTCATCATAATTGATTTCATCCAGCGACAGAAATTTGATTTTTTCCTGAACTTCATTCGAAAAGCCTTGGAGTGTCCAGACAATGATATTGATTGCCTTCGGAATGTCCAGATCTCCCTTGAATGGTGACAAGTCAATGTTCTCAAGGATTTTCAGATAACTTCTTTCAATCAGTTCCTTATTACGGAGTGTAATCTCCTGGGACTCATCCCGGACGGCCGCCATCAAAAAATTGAACATGTCCGGATGTTTATGAATCAACTCAAGTTTCAGCAATACAATCTGGCGCATTTTTGTAAAAATCTCATTTTCCATCGCAGCCATCTTTCCGAAAAATTCCTTTTCGAAAATATCGAGTGAATAGTCATACAAATAAAGATACAATTGCTTTTTATTTTTGAAATAGTGGAAAAGAAGACCTTTTGAAATGCCTGCCTTCTTGACGATTTCATTAGTTGATGCATTTTCATAGCCCTTTTGTACAAACTCATCCAAAGCAGCGTTTAAAATGCGGTCCCTCTTTTCCGTTTCCAGGTTCAAAAACTTTGAAAACACAGGTGGCCCTCCCCTCTTACTTTCACTGACTGCTATGCTCAGTTTCAGAATATTTCTCTTGACCAAAGTGGTCAACACATTCTTTTCGACAAACTTCAGACTGACGGTAGAGGATTTCGATTTCCCAGCAAAAGTACGAAAAAAATGAAAAAAACAGGCTGCCGGGAGTTCGACAGTTTTAACAAAAAAAGTACAATGCACAATCCAACAATTACTTCCATTTATCAACCGCTTTTTTTGAGTTTAATTAAGAAATTCCTATTTTCCCAAATTGGTATATTATTTGGCTTTTCCATTGCAAAAATCACGATGGTTCTGGCACCGAACTTTCGCATAAGAAAAAACCAAGCCCCCTGTTTTTAAGTGGGCTTGGTCTATATACAGTGCTACAACATTCTATAATATTTATTTTAAAAACGAGCTTGGCATGACGACAGATACGACCTCTCCACGGGCACAAAGGATTTCATTCGCAAATACTTCCGTATGGACTTTCCACCTTTTAGGATGGATTTCTTCCACTGTACCAATTGCTTTTAGTGGAACATTTTGTGGAGTTGGTTTAAGGAATTCGACATTGAGGGAAGCAGTCACAAATCTGGGCGGTTCTGGCCCATCACCTATTTCGTTCCCATTTTTCCGATGCAAGGCAAGCGAGGCTGAACCCGTACCGTGGCAATCAATCAACGAAGCGATCATTCCGCCGTAAATAAAACCCGGGATTCCCATGTACTTTGATTCGGGAGTATAGATTGTAACCGTCTTATCGCCTTGCCAACCAGTTCGTAGATGATGGCCATCTTTATTTAACCGGCCACACCCATAACACCAAGCGAAATCATCGGGGTAGATATCTTGTATTGCCTTTTCAATTTTTTCTTCCACCATGCATTCTCCTTACTAATCTATTATGTAAATCAAACACACTATAAGCGATTGTTCGGCCAGGTCGTACCATAACTATAGTAAAGTTATTCCTTGTACACAACCGCTTACTGATAATTCAGTTACAAAGATCGATTTGGCGAAAAAATATACTATACCATTAATTATGTTTCAATTGATTAAATTGCCCTACTTAAAATTTCCCCTGGTAATCCTCCAATTTCACATACTTTTTCTGAATGAAATCCACTATTCAATAATATTTTTCTTGAAGGTATATTCTTAGGGTCAATGATTGCTGTCAAACGATTTACATGTGTATTTTTTGCTTTATTTATTAATACTGCTGCAATCTCACTGCCGTATCCTTTACCCCAATACTGCGGGAAAAGCATGTATCCTAATTCTGCTTCATCATCAATTTCTTCATTTAAGATTAAACTGCCAAGCCCAATAAATTCATTTGCGTCATTATAAACTTTGTAAGAGCCGAATGTTTCATATTTTTCATTTCTTTTTATTATCTTTTTAAACTTTTCTTGCGCTTCTTCCAAAGGGATTGAATGCTCCGTAATCATACTCATTACTTGTTCATTCGAGACTAGTAGATAGTAATGATTAAAATCAGTCGAATCAAATTTTCGCAAGGTTATATTACACATATATTCCCCATCCTTAATTAAATACAAGTAAGCCTTATTATAGTTTGTCCCAATACCAAATCACAGGTATATATCACTCAATCGCATAATTTTGTTTTTTATTTCAGTTCTTAACTCCATAGGTTCAACTACTTTTGCATATTCTCCCATTTGCATAAAAAAATCAGCGAAAAAATCAATTTCTGTTTCACTTATTGAACCCTTAACGACTCCATAACCATTATCATCTAAGGATATGTGATAATTTTGAGGAACAGTAGATTTATATTTTTCAACTCCTTCTGGTGTTAATTCCACAATAAGTTCATACTCTTTTTTTGTTATTAAACTGTTAATAATTTCATTTAAAGTGGTTTCCTTCAGTTTAATTTTGTCAATTCTTTCACTTGATCTAATCTCGGATATTCGATCGCAACGAAATAGTCTAAATTCCTTTCTGAGATAACAATAAGATGGGCAATACCATCTTCCATACTGAGAGAATAATCCAAGTGGTTGAATTTCTCTTTTAACCCCCAGGTAGGAAATCCAAAGTGGCTCATTTGCTATTGCTGCCAAAAATAGCTCTTTTAAAAGGGGACTTTCTTTGCTCTGATTATCTATTTTGAAATCAATCTTATTCTTGATTAAATCAATTTCATCTTTCATCTTTCCGTTTAAGTTAAGATAAAATTTTTTTATGATTGAATTATACTCCGATTCAAAAGGCAGGCTAATAAAATGTTTTAAAGATAAAAGAGCAAAAAAGATAGAGAAAGTTTCCTCTTTTGTAAAAGAAACAGCAAGGAGATTTTTTTCTTCTAATACTTGATATCCTCCATTAGCCCCTACCTCTGAAATTAATGGAACCCCTAGAATACTTAGTTCTTCTAAATCCCTAAGAATCGTTCTTCTTGAAACATTAAATTCTTTTGCCAAATCATCTACCTTAAACTTTCTGACTCGATTGATATACAACCTTAATTCATTTAATCTGACTGCTTTATTCATTTTTTCCCCTTTTAATAATTGTGTCATCATTTGTCACTATTACATTATATACTGAAGACAGTACCGAATTTATAAAATTTTGATAATTCAAGCAGGAGGAATTTAGAATGAGCCAAACTGGGGAGAAGGAAATTTTAATTGTGTTGTTGGAGGAATTCGCTGATTGGGAGGTATCTTATGTAGCAGCTTTTTTAAATAGTTCTGAAGAGTATGTCACGAAGACGGTTGGTGTAAGTGAGGGTGTTATAAAGTCGATTGGTGGAGTACATGTCCTCCCAGATTATACCTTAGAAAGTGTGCCGGAAAACTTTTATGGTTTAATACTGATTGGGGGAAACTCCTGGCGTAAGCCACTGAACAATAACGTCATTCCGCTAGTAGAAAAGGCACTTACCAGGAATATTCCGGTAGGGGCAATATGTGATGCAACTGTTTTTATGGGAGCCAATGGATGGTTAAATGAAATAAAGCATACAAGCAATGATCTTAATGTTTTAAAAAATTATGCAAAAGAAAACTACAGAAATGAAATGAATTATGTATTGGAGCAAGCAGTTACCGACGGAAAAATTGTGACCGCAAATGGAACAGCTTCAATAGAATTCGCAAAAGAAATTCTAAATTTATTGGAAGCATACCCAAAGGAGCAAATTAATCAACTTATCGATTTTCACAAATTGGGGTATTATGAGGCAATAAAGATAAATTCATAATATCAACTATTCACAATGCACGTAATCTTTAATAAGGGAATTTATGAGCATTTCTCCTTTACAATATATATGCTCAACCCTTTTTTCTAAACGAAATTGATATTAATTTCATTGGCACCGATTGATTTATCGATTGTTGTTTTTGGGATAAAGATTTCCCATATTCGCTTCATTACAATAAAGATGAACATGTCGCTATTCAACAAAAAGCAGCAGCCCAATTTCGGTTGCGAATTGGGCTGCTGCTAACCGTGCTAATTCAATTTTGGTAGTCGAATACCGAACACGTTATTTAAAAAACCAGCTGCTTCTCGGTGCTGTGACTTAATAGATCCTATCTCCATTAAAGATGGAATTTTTGACAACGACATAATCGACATTCCGAATTGCGGACAGTTTGTTTCCTCCAGCATACGAAATTGACGATTGAAGATCCTGTTCCATTTCAATAAGAGTGTCCTTTATAGGGCCCCTGTATTCTACATGCATCTTTTTGCCTTCGACGTTCCTTTTTTCCCCTTTTTGAAACTCGGAAGCCGAACCGAAATATTCTTTATACAGCTTGCCGCCGTTTTCAATGGTTTCACCCGGGGATTCTTCGTGGCCGGCAAACATGGAACCAATCATAACCATCGCCGCGCCGAAACGGACCGACTTTGCAATATCTCCATTTGTGCGGATGCCGCCATCGGCAATAATCGGTTTGCTTGCTGCTTTGGCACACCATCTCAGTGCCGCCAACTGCCAGCCGCCAGTTCCGAAACCAGTTTTGATTTTCGTAATACATACCTTACCTGGCCCAATCCCTACTTTAGTTGCATCGGCACCAGCGTTTTCCAACTCCCTTACTGCCTCAGGAGTTCCGACATTTCCCGCAATTACAAAGCTTTCAGGAAGATGTTTTTTAATATGCTGAATCATCTCGATGACTGCATTGGAATGGCCGTGTGCAATATCGATCGTGATGTACTCAGGCGTTAGCTTTTCCTCTGCCAATTGGGTAATGAATCGATATTCTTCTTCCTTAACCCCAACGCTAATGGATGCATATTGCCCACGAGCCTTCATGTCTTTAATAAAATCGACTCGTTTTTCTGGCTGAAAACGGTGCATAATATAGAAATAATTATTCTCTGCTAATTTGATAGCAAGGCTCTCGTCAATAATCGTTTGCATATTTGCTGGGACTACAGGCAGTCTGAACCTCCGGCCGCCAAACTCAACTGATGTATCGCATTCGGAACGGCTTTTTACAATCGACTTTGCTGGAATAAGTTGAATATCTTCATAATCAAATACTGTATCCATGAATTATCCCCCTATAAAATCTTCATCAACAAACTATTTTAGAGTAACTTTTGAAAAGTTTTTCATTCTTTAACCACAACTCCTAGGTTAATACACGAACATTATATTGTCAATAAAATAAAACGTTCGTTTTTTTAAAAGTTAAAGTCATTCCATTCAATTTGTCATCACGGGGATTATTCTTGAAATCTCTCTTTTGTGTAGCGCAAATCAATCTTTTTTAAAAACCATTCTTTGTAGTGAAAAACTCATCAACTATAAATTGATTTTTCAAAGGCAGATGTAAAAGGCCCACGCCTAACCGAGCAGGTGTGGACCTTTTATATTGAGTATGTTTTTAACTTACCAATGCTTCCCCGTAGCCGTTTCATTGGATACGCCGTCACGTCTGCTCAAGTATAAACATAAACCATCGAGAACAATGTGGACGCTTTGGTCAAAAAGCGAACTTAGCAATTGAATCGATTTTCTGCTTTCGCCTTCGTCCCCTCTTACAGTCCCAGGCACTAATACGGACTCATCCGAACAGCGGGCCAAATCCGATTCCAAATTGCTCGTTAGCGCCAGGACTGTGGCTCCTTTTTCTTTTGCTTTTTTCGCATCGGATACGACATTCGCACTTTTCCCTGAGCCGGAAACCGCAACGACGACATCATTTTCTTTAATGGCTGGCGTGATCGTTTCACCGACTACATAAACTTCATAGCCCAAATGCATGAGCCTCATCGCGAACCCTTTTGCCATAAGACCTGAGCGGCCCTCACCCACAACAAAGATCCTTCTATCCTTCGAAAGAACCGCTGCGGCATTTGCCAACGATTGCTCATCAACTTTCGAAACGACTTCATTTATTTCTTTTAAAATCGAATCAAGCAGGTTCATTTTTCTCACCCCACTAACGATTTGAATATCTTTGCGGTTTCACGAATATCCGCTGATTTCGTGATGCCGCCGCCGACAATCGCTATTTCAAAATTAGCCTTCTTAATTTCAGCAATATTTTCAGGTTTGATGCCCCCTGCTACAGCCAATCTTGGAAAATCATCAATCTGTGCCAGCGTACTTTCGATTAAAGCTTGTAAACCCGTGCTTTTATCGGACGGAAGATGCACGCAAAGGATCCCATCTGAAAACTGCTTCAGTTCCAGTTGCTTTTCAGCGGATGTCTCAAGCAGGTCAATCATGTAATCCTTCTGATATTTTTGGGCGACTTGCTGGCAAATTCGTATCGTTTCCAAAGAAGACGCCCCCAGGACGGTGGCAATATCTGCGCCGGCCTGATAGATTGCTTCAAATTCATATTCAGCTTCATCCACTGTTTTAATATCGGCCAAAATCGCCTTTTCGGGAAATTCCCGCCTGATTCGCCTTACAGATTCGAGGCCAAAATCCTTGATCAGCGAAGTGCCTATTTCAATAATATCAATATACGATTCGGCCTCACGGATAATTCCGATCGCCTTTTCGATCGATACCCTGTCCACCGCTAGTTGAAGCTTCATTTTTGATGGCTCCTAATAAATTCGGCTAATTCGTCTCTCGTTGGAAGGCCTTCATTATCACTTACAAACGTGACTTGAATCGCGCCAATCGCATTCGCGCGGGTAATCGTGTCCTGAATCGGCAGCCCCTCCAATTTTCCGGTAATGACTCCTACCGCAAAACCGTCCCCGGCTCCAACTGTGTCGATGACTTTTTCCACTTTAAAGCCTTCCTGATAAAAGCTTTCGGATTGAGTCCTTACGTAAGCCCCTTTGCTTCCAAGCTTTATAATGACTTCTTTCACACCAAGACCTTCGTAAAAATCAGCAATTTTCTCCGGATCATCCGTGCCTGTCAAAATCAATCCCTCGGAAACGCCGGGCAAAATCAAATCGGCTTTAGCGGCAATTTCATTGATTACTTTTACCATAACCTCTTCGCTTTCCCATAGGCTTGGGCGAAGATTAGGGTCAAATGTAATGTAGATTCCTCGCTCCTTTGCCCGTTCAATTAAACGGAAGGCGGCTTCGCGGCAGTTTAATGATAGGGCCGGTGGAATCCCGGTTACATGCACCAAATCAACGTCATCCAAATTGATTTGATCAATATCACTGGCAGTCATATGTGAAAAAGCTGACCCCTTGCGATAATAGGCAACGTCAGGATCCCCTTCGGAAACCTTGCTCTTTAATTGCGTGGCCGTTTTGTAAATGGGGTCAAAGGTCAAAAACTCAGTCCCGATCCCTTCCCGATTTAAAAAGTTTTTAATATAAAGGGCCATTGGATCTTGTCCAAGCTTTGTGACATAGGATACGTTATGGCCTAAGCGGGCAAGGCCAGTACAGACATTCACCTCCGCGCCGGCCAGTGACCTTCTGAACAACTCGACTTCTTCGAGAGGCCCCTCTGTTTCCGCTGTGAACATCGCCATTGGTTCACCAAACAACAGTACTTTGCTCATTCAGATAAACTCCTTGTAATCATGGTAATTTCACTAAATAACTGATTCGCTTTCCCTTCATTAAGGGGAAACAACATTAGCACATCAAAAACGAACGGGTTAAAGCGAAGCGTCAGCATTTCTTTTGCGAATTGCATCGCGGCAATCTCACTAAGGGCAGCCAGACGCGATTTATATTCAAACTTTCCGAGTTTCCAAAGGGTTATTTTCATGTTTTTTGTGAAAATATCAGCATCATGCTCTTCAATATAATGAAACAATTCGTGGGCAATTAAAAGCTCCTCCACATCAACTTCCTCAAGCATTTGCTCAAGCTGATGTTCCTGGATCAATTTATTGACAAGTTCAATATTATCTTTAAATAACGTAATGCTGTCCGGACTGTTGTAACAAGCAAACATTATATAATTTTCTGTGCCATATGAATCTTTCACACTAATCTTCGTGTTCATCTTGGCTGCTATTTCTTTAATAGAATGATTGGGGTAATTTTGTCTTACCTGAACGGCCTGATGCTTGCCGCATTCTATTGCTTTTTCAATCAGATCCTGTTTGACGTGATCGATTACCTTACGGTTGAGGGGGTCCCGGCTAAAAGCGTAATGACCCCACTCTTGATCCGATATATTTGTTAAAACGTTCACGTTTTCGGCAATCATAGATCATTCCTTGCTCCGACGATAATGATTTCTTCATGCGGTTCCATCGTTGCCAATTCTGTATCAACCACCATGAATAACTGGTCTTTATCGAGCATGCCGGTATAATCCAATACTTTCCCGCCGATACATAGATAAATATCCGGGCTTAATTTAATATCGCTCTTGAAAATGGCTAAAGTTTCCCACATTTGGCCGATCACTTCTTGGGCTTGCGCGACAGTACACTTTTCAGCGACAGCGTCTCCTCGCTGTACTTTAATGAAGCCTTTTTTGTCGATGATCCGTACTTGTTTCGCGCCCGCCTTCTTTCCTTCGGCAGAGAAAACATAGATGACATCGCTCTTCGTAATCAAATCCGCATCGTCAACCGGCACGCCCATTGATTTCGCAGCGATTTCCTTTGCTTCCTCTTCGCTTAAGGCCATTAACAAATCTGTTGCTTGAACCTCCGAAGAACCCATCGCAATCGCTGTGACTTTATTCGTTTGCGAATCGATTTCGATTTGAACCTCGACCGTATCAGGGACGGCTCCGTTGGCGATCGCCATGCTTGCCGCTTCTTTCTTCAAATCCGCAATATCCTTTTTCGTCGGTGTTGGGATAACCCGTTCAACGACGTCACGAATCATTGCCAGGGCGACGCCAATAGAAGAAATGACTTCGGCATTTTCCGGGATGCTGTAATCCAGCTCCATATTTTTCGCGGTGAATGGCAGCAGCGATGCGCAGCCCCCTCCAACGCCTACGAGGGAAATTTGGTCTTTTTCGAGCTTGTATTTTTCCGCAAAATCTTCGATAACCGGCTTAATTTTTTCATACGATTTTTGTAAAATTTCCGCCGCTACTTCTTCGACGGTCTTATTCATATATTTCGCGAGCGGCTCCATTGCTTTCCTGGCAGCCTCCGGGTTCCCGTATGCATAGTGTTCAGGATTTACATATCCCAATACGTTCGCCGCGCAGCTATTTGTAATCGTAATTTTGTTGCCGTTTTTCAGTTTAATATAAACATAATCAGCCGGATCGCCTTCTTTTGGAGAGAAGAACTCAACTTGAGGGTCGACGATTTCCTCAATCGGCGTAAAGACGGCGTAAGGCATACCGCCAATATGGGCGCTTCGTGGCCCCACGTCGACAATCCCTTCCTTGGAAGCACGAACCATACTTCCTCCGGCTACCCCCAATACACGGACGTCCAATGAACTGATATAGGTTGGATGGCCGCCAACGATAGAGTAGTCAACAGCCGGGCGCCCATTTTTGATAACGCCAATGTTCGTACTCGTTCCGCCAACTTCGAAATAAATGCCGTTTGACGCCCTTAAGTACATCAAAGCTCCAACAACACTTGCGGCAGGGCCTGATAGCATCGTCAAGACAGGGCGCTTCCTCATTTCGTCGATTCCCATTACCCCGCCGTCACCGCGCATGATCATCAATGGAACCTGAATCCCCGCCTGGCGGACGCTGCCTTCCGTACTGTTCGCCGTTTCCAGCATTTTCGGCAAAATACTCGCGTTAATGGTCGCTGTTCTCGTCCTTCGCGTCAGGCCGTACAGCTTACTTATTTCAGAGGCTACTGATACAGGAATGCCATGCTCTTCAGCAAGTGTTTGGATTTCTTTTTCCTCTGTCAAATCATCGACGCCGAAAGCCTTTGAAGCGACAAAAACACCCGCGCCCTCATCTTTTAATTCCCTGATTGTGTTTTTGATTGTTTCCTTGTTTATTTGTTTTTGTTTCATGTAGCGATGATGTGTCTTGATGATCCGGCCAGTACCTAAATCGATGTCATCGATTTTCGTTTGCTTTTTTGCAAGCCAGCCGCCGAGGCCGCCACTGCCGATGCCAATCACCCCGACCTCCGCGACGTCACCCTCTAAAAGAGCGTTTGTCGCTTGAGTCGTACTGTGAGCGATAAAAATAACGTCTTCAGGATCAATATTGTTTTTTGTTAAACATAATTTAAACGCTTCGATTACACCTTGTGCCACGCCACTTGGATGATCGTGCGTGGTCTTGACGGAACCTTTGCCGATGATTTCATGTGTTGCATTATCAATTGCGACTGCTTTCGTATGGGTTCCCCCAACGTCGATTCCGACGCGGATAGCTCGTTTCGCCATGATGATTCCTCCAGTTCCAAATCTTTATTGAAATCGGCTGCTCCTTCACAGGAACAACCGATTCCTTTGTATTACTTAACCGAACATCGCATAGGCGATGGCAATGTTGATGACACAAACAACCCATGCCCATGGCGCGCCTGAAAGCAAGAAGCTTTTCGTATCTGTCTTCGTATAGTTAATCGACCACAAGTTCCACGATTGAGTAGGACAAGCCGAAATATTCATTGAAATTGTTGGGATATACATTAATGGGAATAGGAATGCCAATGGGAAGTCGCCCACTCCTGTTAAAATCCCGATTGTCGCGGCACCGGCACCAAATACGGTTAACGGGCCACGGAATAAACCAAGCGGCGCGATGACCATGAAGAGAAGGGCAACCGTTAATGTGCTGGTTGGCATAACTCCACCCAAGATACTTTCAAAGAATGGTGAAACAGCACCCGATACTTTGTTGAACATTGGAAGAATGAATAAGAATCCAAGCAAGCCGGCAACGTCGACGACACCATCATAGAACGTTTTAGAAATAACTTTTTCTGCATCCTTGTAGGATCTGATTTTCCCAGTAACAAAAAGTGCGAATAGAGCGGATACAATAAAGGCCGGAATTGGCTGCCAATTAAAGCCAATTGCGAGAACAACCGGCAGCAGCGGAGTGATAAGCGCAATTGCTGGCACGTTTTGATCATCATTGCTGGACGCTGTCGCAGCCCAAGCACGGCTAACCTTTGTTTTGCGAAGCCTAACGGACAACATGACAATGACAATCGCTAGTTGGACAGCCATCGCTGTAAAACCGAATTTCAAATAGTTCGAATCGTATTGGAAATCCGTAAAGATTGCTTGCATTTGCTTAAATAAAACGATGTTGACATACATACCTGAACCGACTGACATGATGTAGGAAGAAACCGCCAGCGATTTTGGAACACCGAGTGATAGTAGGATTGGAAGAACAATAACCCCAATCGCAACAACCGCACCCGCGCCAAATGTACTTGTAAAAATTAAGCCAGTAACAACCGACAATAGTACTGTTGTTACGAGAGGCTTGTCCCCTCCAAGTTCAACAGTCATTCGGATAATCTTTGATGCAACGCCTGTCCTAACTAGCACCTGGCCAAACCAGCTACCAAAGACAACGACAACGGCCGTCGCTCCCCAGCTTTCAGGCCCACCCTGGAAAATCTGCGTCATTGCTTGTTCCCAAGTAATTTGTCCGCCAATCATTCCAAGCGTTGACCAAATAACAGCCATAACCAAGAAACCGATCATCAGGTTTCCGCCTCTAACTGCATAAACGATAAATCCGATAAATGTCAGCAATAAAATAATTCCAATCGTTAATGCCACTTCGTTTTCCCCCTTGTTCATTGTTTATCAATAGATACTTTTATGGTTTTTTCTGAGGTGCCGTAACATTTTTGTTTTGAAAATCACCTCCTACAAGTCTATTAATTTATGAATCTCTGCTACTAGTTCTTCTTTTGTGAAAATTGGATATTCAATGGCAGCCGGTATTTCTTTTGGCAAAATGGCCATGACTGTTTTCCAATCCACAATTCCCTCATTCAAGAATCTTGTGTTTTTGCCTTCATCGATATCTTTTATATGGATATAGGTGACAAACGGCTGAAGCAGTTTGGCATTCTCAACCGGGTCTTCCCCTTGGAACAGCCAATTCCCGATATCAAACGTAAAGGTAATCGGCCCGCCAAGTTGTTTTACCTCGGTCAGGAAATCAAAGATTTTTTGCGATTTTCCATTGCTTTCCGTTTGGTCATTTTCTACGGTGAGCTTGATGTTATATTTTTCAAGCAGCTTCGTAATCGTTTTCAAATCAGCTTCAGAAACTTGGCCATATTCGCCAATATTCAGCTTTATGGCGCTGCCCTTCATTTCGTTTGCTTCCTTGCAAACCATTTCGAGCGTTTCAACGTTTAGCTGATGATTTTCGTAGAGTACTTCCGGTACGGAGTAAAAGACGTTAATTCCATACTGTTCTGATTTGGTTTTAATATCATGGAATTCCTCGTCGTTTTTAATGAACTCTCTTCTAACCTCAATAGTTTTTAACCCGAGCTCGTGAACCCAGTCGAGCATTTCGCTTTGAGGCACACCAGCATGTAAATCTTCAAGATAGACTAGCGTATTAATGGCAATTTGATCTTTTTTCAAGTTTCTCAACCCCACCCCTACTGTTGTAATGCGTGTAAAATCTTCTCACATCTTTGTTTCAATACGTCCAGATTGCCGGTATGAATGCCTTTCGTTAAATAACCGCCCAATCCGACCGCAAAGGCGCCGCTTGCAAACCAGTCTTTAATATTCGTATCATCTACTCCCCCGGTTGGCATCATGTCAATGAATGGCATTGGCGCTTTAATCCCTTTGATCATCTTCATTGATACACACTCACCCGGGAATAGTTTCACCACATCGCTCCCTGCCAAGTAGGAATGATAAGCCTCGGTTGGCGTGGCTGCCCCCAATGAGCAAAAAATCCCGCGCTCTTTGCAGTAGGCGCCAACTTCTTCTACCACACAAGGAGATACAACAAAATCAGCTCCGTGCGAAACAGCCAATTCAGCTTGTTCCTTCGTTAAAACCGTACCAGCTCCGATGATGGCTTCGGGAAGTTCCGCTTTCAGAGTTCGGATCAGTTCTTCTGCTTTTGGCAGGCTGAAGGTAATTTCCAAAGAAGTAATTCCGGATTGTACAATCGTTTTACAGATTTCTTTGGCCTCTTCCAGATCATTTCCACGGATAACGGCAATGATTTTTCCTTGCAGCCGCTCCTTGACTTCTTGTCTGTTCATTTATAATCAGCCTCCCTTAAAAACATTGGATTTGTAGAGCCTCGTTTAACTAGCTTAGCCGGCAATTCGATATAGTCCGGTTCGAATTCGCCTGAATCTTTAATACGCTCGATCAATAGCTTTGCAGATTGAACGCCGCACTCATAGGATTCCTGTGTCAGGGTCGTGATGCCAGGAGGAATTAGGGACGCCCAACCCCAGTCATCGAAGCCACATATTCCCATTTGCGGGGAGATGTCAATATTCAGCCGCTTCATGCCATGCAGGACTGATAGAAGCGTTACACCATTAACCGTAAAGATTGCCGCAGGCTCACCATTCGAAGCGCTTACAAATTCCCTTAAACTATCATCCGTATTTTGCGGATCTTCAAGATCGATAACATATGTAGTCAAATTTCCATCCTGATTAAAATACGTTTTCATCGCGTCATTAAACCCTTCATGGCGCTTGTAACGGCTGCTGATAACCGACATATCCTGGGTGAAAAACCCTACACGTTTGTATCCTTGTTCAGATAAATACTTCACCAAATCATAGGTTGCATCGTAATTATTCGTCGCTACCGTATCGAGCATATTTGGAATGCTTAAGCCGCGGTCAGCCAGGACAATTTTGATTCCTTCATCTTTTAGTGATAAAAGATAGTCATCATTTTTGCCGGTAGTGTTAATGATCAGCCCATCCACTTTGTTATCCAATAAGGATTGGATGCTTTCTTTCTCATATTCCGGATCATTGCCAATGTTTGCGAATAATACGTTGTAACCTAATTGATTGCAATAATCACTTATGCCTTTTAAAACAATCGACGAAAACGGGCTTCCAATATCGGCAATGATGCAGCCAATGACGCCGGAATTCTTCGCTTTCAAACTTCTTGCCAGGTTGCTGGGGCGATATCCCAACTCATCGATGACAGCTTCAAGCAGTTCCTTCGTTTCTTCAGACATGTATTCATATTTTCCATTTAAATATCTGGATACCGTTGTTTTGGAAACGTTTGCTTTTTTGGCGACTTCATTGATGGTGACCCGATTTTTTTCCCCTTTAGCCTTATGACTCATATCCTCAACCCACCTTCCTTTCATTTGGAAAGTTTATTTACCGATTTAGTTAACCGGTTTACAAAGCAAGTAAAGAAATTCCCCAATTTTCAGCTAGAACCAGGAATGATTTTTGAGGCAAACCATCGCTGGCCTGTTTTTAGAAACCGGTTTACAAAACAAACCCTTTTTTCAACTCTATGTAGCCAGAACCAGGGATTCATCGTGTATCCTTGCAAACCGAGTCTTAGAAACCGGTTTACTAATTACTAAAAAAATTACTCGATTAAATTTATCCAAACCATCGAGCTTTTTAGAAACCGGTTAACATACATATTAAAAAAATATTCAAACTTGTTATCGCTTTCATAAATCTAGTATATCGCTTTAAAAATTTGTTTGTCAATATGTGTCGAAAATTTTTTTCTATTATCCTACTGATAAAAGGATTGGTTGAATTTTAAAACTTATGGAATTTTTCTTGTATGGATAGCTCCCATCACTCCCTTTCACCCTTCATACGATTCTTTTCATATGTAAAACTGAATACTTTTTTCTTCCCCCGAGATCAAAAAAAGACCAAGTAAAGGCTTGGTCTGGATTATGAAAATATTCGGGCTGCAGCTTGAAACACTGATTAGATGTTACTAAATTTCGTCATTATAATAGATGACATGAGAAAGGATTTTTGTTCCTTCAAACCATTCAAATGATTCCCTTGCTTCCTTTTCGTCCTCAAATTCATACATGCTAATGGTTTTGTCCTTATAGGCCGTTATAATCCACATGATAAAACACACCTTCCATCATTTTTGTATTCAGTATGGTTTGTACGGACCCATTTTAAAACATAAGGGGAATAGGTATTCCGGAATTTAAGCATTAGGAATTTCTTATCCATGTTGTCTTTTTTCTACAACGACTAAAGATTCATATCAACTCATAAAATTTGCTTTGTTCATGTTTAAATTTTCGTTTATCCTTGCTGTTTTTGCTGACATTTTCAAGGGTACTGGTCCCCAAAAATCAAGTTGGCCATCTTTCATCTTGGGAGGACCCATCTCTCCCCTCAAATGCTGCAGGACGACATCGACTCCCTGCTCCTTCCATGTTGGAACATCAGGAAACTCTTTCAACCGCTAAATTGAGGAGATGACGAAAATACGAATGGCCCCGCTGTCAGCATATTGTTTTGCCTCAGACAGGACATGGCCTCGATATCAATTTCGCTGCTAAAAAGAGCATCCACTAGAAGGGTTCAATCTTCATACACATATAGTGTAGTCTTTTTTTGTAAAAGAAATAGGGAGCCATCCCTGCTGAATGAGGTTAGCTCCCATTTCTTTCTTCATTTATTCTGCTAGCCCAATAATGTTTATCTGCTTATTCCCCACCAGTAACGCCGAGTGCCTCGCCTGTAATGGCTGCCGCTCCGTCTGAAGCCAGGAATAGTGCGGTTGCTGCAATTTCCGATGGCTCAAGCAGACGTCCCAGCCATTGGTTACCAATGATGTGGGTCTTTAATGCTTCTTCAACGGAAGTCCCATCTTTTTCTGCAAGTACCGGCAATTGTTTTTCAATTAATTCTGTACGTGTTGGCCCTGGCAAAATAGAATTAGCTGTAATGCCAAATTCAGCATTTTCCATTGCAACTACGTTTGTAAAACCAATTTGGCCATATTTTGCCGCAACATATGCAGATTTATATTTATCAGGCCTTCTGCCGTGCCCTGAAGAAATCGTAATGATCCGGCCCCAGTTTTGTTTCTTCATCGCAGGAAGAACATGTTTCGTTGTTAAGAATGTTCCTTTCAAAATGACATCCACAACAAGGTCCCATTTTTCTTCCGGGAATTCATCAGTAGGTGAAATAAACTGAAGTCCTGCATTGTTTACGAGAACATCGACTGTTCCACGATCAGCAACCACTTGCTCAACCGCGGATTTCACGCTTGCTTCTTTTGCTACATTTGCTTTGTAGCCTTTCGCACTCCCTAATTTTTCAGCCGCGCTTTTGGCAGCTTCTTCATTTAAATCAAAGATGGCTACAAAATCGCCGTTTTTGACGAATTCTTCTGCAATGGCATAGCCAATCCCCCGGGCTGCTCCAGTTACGATTACTGTACGTTCTTTTTTCGTTGTCATATTGTATTCCCCCAAAGTTTAATTATTGTTCATCTTATATTGCAAAAAACAAGCCCCTTTGATTCGGTCACCCCCTTAAAGGTAAGTAGATTTTTAATAAATCAAAATGGCTGTAATTAAAACGGCGGCCAGAGCAAGGACGTTTGCGCCTGTCACCGCGACAAACTGATACTTAAAGCCGTTTTTATGTGTAAGGCCTGCTAAAGCCAGGAATGTCAAGACCGCGCCATTATGAGGCATCAGTGTGATTGTTGAAGATGCGATTGCCGATACCCTATGGATGACATCAGGATCAAGCCCCATATTCAGATAACTTTGTCCGAATGCTTCCATCACAATCCCCAGCGCGCCTGATGCGGAACCTGTGATTCCGCCAAACAAAGCGGATGCAACCGACAAGCTGATCAGCGGATTACCCGGGATGTTTAAAATCAATTCGGAAATATACGTAAATCCGGGTGCAAGGGTGATGGCCACCCCGAATGCCACGGCCGACGATGTCAGGAAAACAGGCATGATCGAGCCGCTCGCCCCTTCATTGATGACCGCTTTCTGGCTTGGGATGTATTTTTTGAAAAGAATGGCCGAAACAATGACCGAAGCGGCCAGGCCAATCACAATAATATTTGGTACTTTCAAAACGCTTCCGGCAACAATGATTCCAATCAAAACGACGATAGGCAGGATGCTAATGAAGAAAGGCGGAATGTTTTCTTTTAGCTCCTCGTTTGTTTCTTTCACATTAAAGTCCGCGAATGTTTCCCCTTTTGCCAAGCTTTTATTTAAGGTGAATTTCATATACCATAGGCCAAACGCGAGTGCCACTACTGCTCCAATGATTCCCAAAAGCGGTGCCGCTGTTAGGGTTGTCCCTAGATAGGCAGTTGGCACGACGTTTTGGATGGAAGGTGTGGCAGGAAGCATCGTCATCGTAAACGTACCAAGTCCAACTTGGATTGGAATGGTCACCAAGTTCCAAGCGATATTCAGCTGCTTAAATAATGGTTTCGCCAACGGAAGAAGAACGAATACAACGACAAACAAACTAACGCCGCCATATGTCAAAATTGCTGTAATAATAAGGAGTGCCACCAGTACGGAAAACGGATTTTGCGTTCCTGTTTTGTTAAGGATTTTTTCCGCAATCGATTGAGCTGCTCCGCTTTTATCGATATATTTTGCCAATATGGCTCCCAACAGGAAAACAGCAAAGAAATTTATTACGAATCCAGTAAGTCCGGTCATATACGAATTCTCTTTTCCTATCAAGGACGAGAACAAATCAAGCTGGTTTGTTAAAATGACGATTATTGATGCGAGAGGAGCAACGACTAAAATGCTATACCCCTTCATTGCCCCGTAAATGATTAATGCTATTCCTAGCAAAATGCCTATGACCTGAATGATCTCCATAAAATTTTCCCCTTTTCTTGTCCCTTCTTTTTTAATACTTTTAATTAAAATATCTTGAGTTAAAAGTATATAAGAAAAAATATATGAGCTTCTAATTCTCCTACGAGTGGACGGCGCAAGGCCAACCTGAATTGCCATACCCCTTTAAGCAAAATCTAAATGTTGACGCTTTCTTATATTTTTTTACCCCCTCTTGTTTGGTTCGACTTCATTATGTCACAGAAAGTTCACAATCAGAAATACTATTTCCGTTATAACAATTATGCTAAAAAAGTTATAAGCTTATTCTCACGGGCACCTACCTGAGCAACAACAATTTGTAAAATTTACACCATTACGTTACGATTTTAAACGAATTGGTTTTTGTATTTGTTCTAAAGGAGGCAATCGAGCGATGAAGGATCTTTCAGGAAAATACTTAAAGGCGATTGCTGAGCACGGAAATTTCTCACATGCAGCCAGAGCTTTGTATATCTCTCAGCCCTACCTCAGCAAATATATTAAAAGCCTCGAGGATGAATTGGGGATTGAATTGGTGAACCGGAAAGTAAATCCGATTTTATTGACATATGCCGGGGAACGCTATTTAGCTTATATGACTGAAATCGAACAGACATATGTGAAATTGCAAAATGAACTAGAATCGATTTCGAATTTGAAAAAAGGGCGGCTAAAGCTTGGCATTAACCCAATTTTAGGCTCCCATACCCTTTATAATATTTTGCCTGAATTCATCATGAACTACCCTGGAATTGAAATTGAACTGATTGAAGAAAATGCGCATGATATGGAGGTTTTGCTCTTGGAGGGGAAAGTTGATATTTGTTTAAACATGCTCCCAATCTTCAATCCGGAAATTGTATACGAAACCCTTTATGAAGAAAAATTGTATCTAGTCATCCATCCAAGCCATAAGTACTATAACGAACCGAAAAAACAAATTAGCCATATTCCATTCCATCCCCGTTTGCTGGACGGGGAAAAATTCATCTTACTTAAACAGGGGCTTGGTTTGAGAAGGCTTACAGATGTGATTTTCAAAGAATACTCGATCAATCCCGAGATTATGATTGAAACGCAGAACATCGAAAGCGCATTTCGACTAGCGATTAGAGGGGTCGGCTTAACCATCATACCGGAAAGTGTCATCACAAGGGACTCTATTAGGACCGATGCCATTTTCTATACAATAGGAAATCCGATTTATAAAAATCATGTTGTAATCAGCTATAAAAAAGGGGAGCCCTTATCAGCTCCCGCCCAAGCATTTCTGAATATGGCAAAAGAAAAATATAGGCAATTTTAATGGTTCTTATGTGTCGGATAGAGAATAGGGCAGCAGGCGGATAGCTGTCCAAAGATACAACAGGTTCGGACAGATAAATGGGGTTTTGGCGCGCGGCTGTACTTTTTAGGTGGCATTCCATTTTGCAAAAGGCTAAATCAACTCAAAATATTTCTAGAAAATAAGGGAAGAATATTTTCACTCGCATATCCTTCACTATTTTTAGAAATATCCTTGGGAGGCGGTCTTATTCTCTATGCGTAAAGTCAAACTATGGACAAATCAATATGTAATCATTATTTTATTGTCTTTGGTCATGTTCGCTTCTTTTTATATGATTACAGCCGGTTTTCCAATTTTTGTGTCCACTATAAGTAAAAATCCAGCGATTGCTGGAATCATGACTACAACCTTGATGCTGGCATCATTGGTTACGCGCTTTTTTGCAAGCGTGATTATCCAAAAAGTGAATATGAAATTGCTCCTCATTATTTCGCTTGTTTACTTTTTGGGTACAATCGGGCTAACTTTAGTTAACCAATCAATCGGGTTTTTAATATTCATACGGGCCTTGCAGGGTATTGGATTTAGCATGCTGACAATTTTGGTCTTTACGATATCAAGCAATATTGTTCCAAAATCACGTTTAGGTGAGGGAATTGTCTTTTTCGCAATGTCTACAAGCGTTGGAACAACAATGGGGCCACTCATTGCGATTTCTTATCTTGCAAATTTTTCATTCAATTCAATGATTGTATTAACCCTCGGGCTAATGGCTTTTTCGTTAGTGTGCAGTTTTTTCACAAAAAACAATACGGTTAAAAAAGAAGAGGAAAAGCCACAGGAGACAACTAAAGAACCTTTCTATAAGTACATGTACGATCGGCGTGTCCTTCTTCCATGCATTTTGGTTGCTTTCAATTATTTTGCCATTGCAGGGACCGTCAACTTTATGGGAGCGTTTGGGAAAGAAATCAATCTTGGCGGAAAGATTTCGCAATTTTTTATCGCACAAGGGATTGCAATGGTTTTGGTCCGTTCATTTTCTGGCAGGATTTTCGATAAATGGGGCCATAGAATCCTGATTATTCCAGGGGCCATTGCTGGAGCGGTAGGTTTGGGCGTATTGGGCTTTTCTTCTAGTATGGTGATGGTTTGGGTGTCAGGCGCATTATTCGGTATCGCTTATGGAATCATCCATCCAACGATCCAGGCTTGGGCATTGACTCTTGTTCCACCCGAGAAAAAGGCAACAGCCAATTCAATGCTTCTTATTTTTATTGATCTTGGTTTGGCCCTTGGGTCAGTAGGCCTCGGGTACTTAGCAAAAAATGTCGGGTACGGGATAATGTTTAGTTATTCAGCGGCTACGATGATTGTGATTTTGTTATTATATCTCATTGGGAGCAGGAAAAAGTCACCCTCCGAATCGAATAAGGAAAAACCACCCCGACGAATCAAATTAGCTTTGGAAGGCGATTAACTTAAACAAACTGGGGCTGTCCCCTTGCCAATAGTAGCTTTGAGACAGCCCTTAATTTATCGAACAATGAGATTTTTTACGTGTGATTTCAATAATATTTCCTTGATTTTATTGTCATTCGATAATAGATTCTCAAAATTGAAAGAGCCAATCCAATCATGAAAACAATCCCCAATAGGATCATTGCTGCTGGATATAGGCCGAATGCATCGATCGTGGTCGAACTGTTATTCTGTAACGCCGGAACAATAAAAAACAGCCAGCCGATTAATAAGGTTGCAGCCAATTGGGGCATTAAACGAAGTATAAATCTCCAAACAGGATGTTGGTTACGTTTTTCCGACCACTTTTTACTCCGCATAATCCCTCTAATTCCTAAAAACAGATAAATCAATGTGATAACGCCCAGTGATAAATCGATAATTGTAGGTACCGGAGCTTTTAATTCGGGTTCTTGTCCCTCGGTCAATTGGATAATACCTGAGCTAATCTCATAAGCATGTTCCAAAGTAGGGGTAAAGCTATTCAGTAAAACGGCAACCGCATAACCACTGCTTGGTATCATGTCTTGTTGACTTTGATACGTTGTTTCCACTCCGCTATGTGAAATGCGTGCTGGCTTCACATTCGGTGAACTTAACTCCCAACCAAGTCCGTATTTTTTGCTGCCTTGCTGTGGCGAATACGATTCTTCCAATAACTTTTTGGATAATAATTGCTCTCCTGTTCCAGACTTACCCTCGTTCGTTTGCATGGAAAGCCATTTCCCCATATCCGATGCTGTTGATATGATACTTCCTGCCCCCATATTCATCGCTTCAAGCTCGGTCCAAGGCATTGCAGTACCATATGCTGTTACATGTCCTTTAGGCAGTCCTTTGACAG
Organism: Neobacillus piezotolerans; assembly: GCF_003362805.1. Classification (GTDB taxonomy): domain Bacteria; phylum Bacillota; class Bacilli; order Bacillales; family Cytobacillaceae; genus Bacillus_D; species Bacillus_D piezotolerans. The sequence goes on along the minus strand of NZ_QNQT01000001.1, from coordinate 163,660 downwards.
AATCTCCCGTGTTAACAGTCGTGAGCGAGTCATTCATTCCTAATGGAGAGAATACCTTTTGTTTAAGATATTGAGAAAATTCCATTCCGCTTACTTGCTCTACTAATAGCGCTAAAACCCAGTAATTCGCATTGCTATAAAAGTATTTCTCCCCTGGGTTTGATTGAAGCTTCCAATCATTCAAACGTTCCACACCTGCTTGTAAGTTACTCGCTGGCTGAACAATAATCGGATTTGGAACACCTGAAGTGTGGCTCAAAACTTGTCGTATTGTAACGTCTTCCCATCTTGGGTCGTTAAGTTTTACCTCTGGCAAATAGTTAATCACTGGGTCATCCAGTTGGATTTTATCTTCATCAACTAGTTGTAACACAGCGAATGCAGTAAATGATTTGGATGCCGAACCGATCCTCATCAACGAATTTTCTGTTATAGGGTTCCCTTCAGAGTCATGGCCATATCCTTTCTCATAGACTAATTTACCATTTTTAACAACGACAATGGATGCACCGGGCAGCCCATTACGATCTATATACGCAGTGACAAATTTATCAACATCTCCCGTTTTAATCGCTTGTACAGCTTGTACACTTTTAGAAAAGGGATGATGAAGGATCGTCGTTAAAAGGAATGTGAACAGAAGAATATAGATTAATTTCTTCGTGCTTACTATTGTTTTCAAGGATTTTTCCTCCATATCAGAATTAACTCATCAGAAAACCCTCCATAAATGCAAAAAACTAAGCGGAATGACCAGGCTTAGCTTTTTGCATACAGACACACAAAAGTGATTTAGTTCTTATAACCGGGTTAGCCATTCAACAGGAGCGGGAGTGTCACCCTTTGCGGCCTGACCTACTTCCGTTCCCCTTTTAAATTGATACCAATTGCCGCGCCGTTTCGACTTGAATCCGCGACTCCCTTAAAGATTCCTTTTTCATGGTCAATGAGAATGCTTTGAACATTGCCAATCGTGGTTGGCTCAGGCCCGAATTTATGCCCCATTTCATTGAGCCTGGCAATCGTGTCTTTGCTGATTCCCTCTTCAAAACGGTATGAACTGATGTTATTGGTGTAAATTCTAGGCTGCTCGACAGCCGCTTTGAGCTCCATGTCATACTCAATCGCATGGACGATCGTCTGCAGGACGGAAGTGATAATGGTTGGCCCACCCGGTGAACCAACTGTCAATACTGGCTTGTTATCTTTAAATACAATTGTCGGGGTCATGCTGCTCAATGGCCGTTTGTTTGGCTGGACCTCATTCGCCCCGCCAGGAACGGCGTCAAAATCGGTCAGTTCATTGTTCAGCATAATTCCGTAGCCAGGAACCATGATGCCTGTCCCGAAAAGCTGCTCAATTGTCGTTGTGTACGAAACGACATTTCCCCATCTGTCAGCTACAGTAAAGTGGGTAGTCTCGCCATATTTCCTATCATTTGGCTGGCTTGTTTGAGCATAATTCGCTGAGCCAGTTTCATATTTCCATGGATTGCCGGCTGTTACATTCTTATTTACGCTGTTCAGGCTGATAAGAGCTTGGCGTTCCTTGATATAGTCAGGATGCAGCAGCCCATTGATCGGCACGTTGACAAATTCAGGGTCGCCGGCATATGCAGCACGGTCCGCATAGGCAAGATGCATCGTTTCCGCCAGCAAGTGATACTTTTCAACGGAGTTTACATCGTATTGAGATAAATCAAATTCATCAAGGATTTTCAGCATCTGCAAAAGAAATACCCCGCCTGAGCTTGGAGGAGGCATGCTGGCAATTTGGTAGCCCTGGTAGTCTCCCCAAATAGGTTTGTCGATTGTGACATCGTACTTCTGCAAGTCACTAACCTGCATGGAACCGCCGAAATCCTGGACAACGTCCGCAATGGCTTTCGCTATGTCCCCTTTATAAAAAGCATCGCTCCCTTTTGCACGAATCAGTTTAAAGGTTTTAGCCAGATCCTTTTGAACGAGGATATCACCTTCCTGAAGTGGTTTACCGCCCGGAAGGAAGACATCTTTGGCAGCAGTACGAGACAGCATTTCTTTATTTTCCGCAATTGCTTCTGCCAGGACAGAATCAATCGGGAACCCTTTGTCAGCAAGCTTGACGGCTGGCCCAATCAGTTGCTCCATGTTTCTCGTTCCCCACATGTCCAGAGCAGTCTCAAGCCCCTTTAATGTACCGGGAACCCCAACGGCTGTCCCGCCAGTCGAACGGGTTCCAAAAGGTATCGGTTTTCCATTTTCATCGAGGAACATATCAGGCGTCGCGCCAGCAGGAGCGCGTTCCCGGCTATTTACGATGGTTGTTTCCTTCGTTTTGCCATCATACACCATCATGAACCCGCCGCCGCCAATTCCTGACATCATCGGTTCGACGACATTCAGTGCAAACTGGATCGCTACAGCAGCGTCAATGGCATTGCCCCCTTTTTCGAGAACGTCTGCCCCAATTTCAGAAGCCAGGGGGTGGGCCGTCGCCACCATGCCATCCTTGCCAATGTCCACCTGGCTGAAATCGCCATAACTAAACTTTGGATTTTTTGCCTGGCCGCTAAGCGGCAATGTCCCAACCAATAAGAGAACACCCAGCAAAGCAAACAAACCAACTCGCCACATTTTCTTCAAGCTAACCCCTCCTTGAAATCATTTCATATCCATGGTAGGGAAAAGCCTGGAAGATTAGCAAATTATTTGACGGAATCTTTCAAATTTTGAATAATTAGTCCTAGCCCTTTTTCGAGAACAGGGTAAATAGGCTTGTTGATAAGTGTGGACAAAAAACCTGGACGAACATTAAAAAAACAAACTGGGGCTGTCCCCTTGCCATTAGTGGCTTTGGGAATAGCCCCAACTTATTCGCCCTTAAGCTCCTTAAGCTCGTTTATCAGCTGGTCCGTCCGCTTCGCATTGCCTTCAGCAAAATTTTCGAGCCGATTCTTAAGCTCAAGATCCTCATGGATGTTGTCGGCGGTGATTAAATAGGTCCGCATCAGGTCCTCTTCCACTTCTAGCGAATGCGTAAGCACTTCCTCCAGTTTTTTCTTATCATCACTCAAAGATAACGCCTCCTTTACGAGTATCGTCCTCTATAGTATTTCCCATTATCCGCCTGGCAAAAACAGCGAAAGGCGCCCAGTTCATGGGCGCCCTCTTGTACCGTGCTTTTATAATTTTTAAAAAATACCAGTGCTTTTTCTTATCCCTTCCGCAGGGCCTCATCCTTTGTCTTCCTTAAAACCAGCCCAAGCAGCAGGCTCCTCGATTTGTATTTTTGAATGGATTCCCTGGGCATCAAGCAGCTCGGTAACCGTCTCGAGCTCCTTTTTTTCCGTAATCACCACATAATCTAATGGAGTTAGCTTATTTTTAAAATCAAAACTGACTTTATATCCATTGTTTACCCGGGAATCAAGACCATATAACGCATGCCAGCGGACAATTTTCTCCACCGAGTATTCCTCTATATCCGAAGAAGAAATGAATCTGCTATGCAGAATGATGCCATTGGGCACAATGAAAAAATTGCCGGGATGCTTGACTGCACTTAGAAGCATATAGAACAAATAGGCAGAACTGAAGAGATACGTACCTAACCAATCGGTAAACAATGCTATAACCAGCAAGGCTCCCAAAACAATGAGTGCCGCGCCTGTTCCCCATTTGACGATTCGATAGGATTTAGTCCGTTTCGACAGCCTCGATGCGATTTTCCATTCCCCCGCGATAAGAACACTGGAAAAATCCTCTTCCGTCACGGGGAACAACGCATTTTCAGCGAGGCCAATCGCCTTTTTCAGGTTTATAAAATCCCGTATCAAACAATAAATACCGATGACAAAAATGGCTGCAAAAAGTATTGACACAAGACACCTCCATTTGTGCTCTTATGGCTGTCCTAAAAATACCCTTAAACAATAAAATACCATAACATGGGTACTTGCTGCGTGTTGAAGGTTTTTCCCGCTTCTCCAATGGAGGATGCCGAATCAATTAAGGACTTTGCCTTTTTTCATACGTTCCTGCTCTTCTATTTGTTTTTCCAACGCATCATCCCAGCGCCCGACCCATGTATTCCAGACACGGATGTAAAATGCATCCTGTTCTTTATTGTATAGTTGAAATTCCAGGCACGGGACATGTTCAATTTCCTGCTGTTCAAAGCTAGTTACAGCAGAAACGACCGTTTGAAAACCGTCTTCCTCCCCAACAAATTTCCTTCCAGTTCATCTAAACCAACATTCCTCCCTATTCATGGTATTATATTCACTAGTACTTTAATCTTGGAGGTCCTCATGAAGAAGACAGTAAAAGTTGTTGCAGCAATTATTGAAAATGAACAAAATGAGATCCTATGTGCACTGAGATCACCAGAAATGGCGATCCCGAATATGTGGGAGTTTCCGGGTGGGAAGGTCGAGCCTAATGAAGATTTATTTTATGCCCTGACGAGGGAAATTGAAGAGGAATTGCATTGCCAGATTGAACCGATTGAATTACATAACGACATTATCCACGAATATGAAACGTTCATCATAAATCTGATTGCCATTAAATGCAGAATCACTGGCGGGACGCCAATCCCTACTGAACACTCAAAGTTAATCTGGCTGAAGCGGGAAAATCTAAACTCGCTTGTGTGGGCACCCGCGGATGTACCGGCTGTTGAAAAATTGATCAATGAAAAAAGTATAGTCCTTTGAAGACTATACTTTTTTCGTGAATTCAATATAAAGATTGTATGGCAGTTCGTTTTCCAATTCCATTTGTACGGTTATCGGTTTGTTGCCTTCAAAGCTAGTCGTATTCCCTTTTCCGATATAGATAAAAGGTTCGTTTTTGCCGTCAATGACTTTGTATTTCCTGATAAACAAATGAAGGTTAATCCCCCGGGCTTTATTGTAAATAATATTCTGCCCTGTGTTCGTATGCTGGGCTGTTGTGTGCGGCGTTTGCCACTGGAATTCGCGGGTGCTTTTAATTTCATCCTTATACGCGAGCCTTTCCTCAACATCAGCGTCCTTGTGCAGATCGATATACAGGAAGTAGTCATTCCCATTGGTTAAAAGACCCGAACCTCTAAAGGAGCTATGGCTTTTCCGAAAATTCGAAAGCAGTGCTGCATCCGCCATTTTATACTGTTCATACAGTTTGAAATGCGGGACTCCGTAGTATTCGTTCTTGAATTCTTTTTCATAACGGAAAATCCCGTACATGACAATATCCTCAATATACTTCCGGTATTCCTCGGCCGCAAGAATGCTCTCAAATACTGGGGTCTTCGTAAGTATTCCATCCTGTAAATCGAACAACCTCAAATTCCTGCTCAATTCCCCGTTGTCATAAAAATCCTGATTCAAGGTTTGGAATGCATGGAGGACACTATCATTATCAACGAACTTAACCCACTTTAAAATCTCATTTTTGGCCGTGGTTAGTGTGATATGGTCATGATCAAGCAGATACTTAATCACAACTAATTCATACACCCGTTTAAGCGGCAACTTACTTGAAAGTTCTTTCATTGCCTTTTCAAATGAATCATCGCTTAATAAGGCTTTCAACCGCTCTGTCTTCTCAACTTTAGCGATAAACTGCAAATAGGTTTTCTCTTTATCGATGAATTTTACCGGATCAGGCGCTCCATCGTACTTTAAATAATCCAACAGGAAATAAGGAATCCTTCCCTGGTTGAGCTTTTTAAATTCAAAATACTCTTCCTTTAAATACTTCATCGAATTGAAATTTTCCTGGTCGATTTGCGTCAGGATTCGTTCCTGCGAAATCTTGTCCATTTGGATATGGGTACAGCCAGGGATATTCGCAAAACCGGTCGCAACCGCAACCTTCAAGCTCTCCTTGTCATAATACCGACTGCCATTCAGCGCCAGGGCAATTAAGAACGTTTTATTATGATTCCCGATAAAATCAAGCACTGTCAAAAAGCTCTTACCCGCATGCTTCCGCAACCCACGGCCAAGCTGCTGGATAAAGATAATCGGTGAGTTTGTCGGCCTTAGCATGAGGACAGAATTCACAGAAGGAATGTCAACACCTTCGTTAAAAATATCTACGGTAAAAATAAATTCAAGTTCGTCATGTTCATTTTCTAATCTGTTAATGGCCTCTTCACGAGTGCTAGAAGAATCCCCACCATGCAGGCACGTACTCTTGTAGCCTCGCCGATTAAACTCGGCAGCCATGTACTGGGCATGCTCAATACTCGCACAAAACCCGAGACATTTACGCTTTTCGCCGTCATATCCGTAGAATTCCATCTTTTCAATAATAAAATCGACCCGCTCATTTACCTTAAGCCGCTTCGTAACTTCCGCGATGTCATCAATCGAAACATCGCTCAAATCAATTCCTTCAATATCCGTGATACCGAAGTAATGAAACGGAATGACCAGTTCGTCATCAAGCGCTTCGTGGAGACGGACCTCAAGCGCGACATTATTGTCAAACAGATCGAAAACATTATTTCCATCACTCCGTTCAGGCGTTGCCGTCATACCAAGTGTGAATTTAGGTTCAAAATAATCCAGGACTGCTTGATATGTGGAACTCGTGGCGTGATGGGCTTCGTCGATGATAATATAATCGAATTCATCTTTCTTAAATTCGTGATAACAATTCGAGATTGTCATGTTCGTTGTGAAAATATAATCCGCATTCTTCTGTTTGTAATTTCCTGTTAATAGCCCAAAGGTGATTCGTTCATTCGGTAACAGCTTTTCAAAGGTTTCTTTTGCTTTTCTCAAAATCTCTTCCCTATGTACAACAAAAAGCAGCTTCTTAGGCCGGAAGCTTTTCACATCAAATGCAGACATATATGTCTTGCCCGTACCAGTCGCTGCAATGACAAGAGCCTTTTTCTCTCCAAATTCACGCAGCCTGGCAAGATTGTCGATTGCTCGGCGCTGCATCCGGTTCGGCGTGATGTACTCCGGTTTTTCAAAAATCAATTGCTGTGAAGCTTGGTTTCCCTTAAGAGTCTTGAGGAATTCTTCGTATTCAGCAATCAGCTTCTCATCAGCAACCTGGGATCTTTCCCATAGAGCATCATATTCCTTCAATACCTCTTTAATAAAAGAAGCATCACTTTTGGAAATGACCTCCACGTTCCATTCAACATTGCTCTTCAAAGCACTCTGCGTAATATTGGACGAACCAATGATGACCTTATAGGAATCCATATACTCAAAAATATAAGCCTTTGTATGGAAGCCAATCTCCTTGTCAGTCACAAACACCTTTAAATCAACGTTCTCAAACTCATTAATTTTCTCCAATGCCTTCGCATCCGTGAAATTGAGGTACGTCGAGGTAATAATCTTCCCAGTTACCCCTTTTTTCCCCGCCTCCCGCAAAGGATCAAGCAAAAGCTGAAGCCCACTGAAATTTATAAAGGCAACACTAAAATAGAACCTCCTGCACTCATTCATGGAATCTATCAATTCCTGCAGCAAGTTCCCTTTATCCGAATTTACAATTAACCGCTTCTCAACCTTCATGATTCTTCCCCTGTCGACAAATTCATTGTTGCTAAAATTTTACTATACTGACGGAGAAGAAGGAAGATCAAAAAGGTCTGAAAAGTAACATTCCATTTCTGTATAAAACTTTTCGAATACCAGGATACTCCTTATAAATATGGAAGTTATTTTTATTTCTTTTTTCACACTATATTTTTAATTAAACCTCATATAGCAATTTTTAATGATTATTGCGTTGGTTACCACCCCTATTTTCAATTCCCACAGGCACTGTGATTCATTTTATTTTTTGATAATAGTAAAATTATGGTGATATTGATAGAATAAAAAGCGAAGCTATAATTCTCAAATGTAACATTAAATTAACATTATTAGTTAGGAGGATGAGCATTTTGGAAAGTTTTATTGAGCAGATTAAAACACTTTCAGCTAGAGCGCAGAAAATAAAAAATTCTATTGCTACTGAAGAGGCCACTAAAACATCTTTAGTTATGCCGTTCTTTCAAGTTTTAGGTTATGACATTTTTAATCCCGAGGAATTTACACCTGAGTTTGTTGCTGATGTTGGCATTAAAAAGGGAGAAAAAGTTGATTATGCAATAATGGCTGATGGTAAACCAGTTATATTAATTGAAGCAAAATCGGTAAGTGAACAACTTCAAAAACATGATTCACAACTTTTTAGGTATTTTGGCACTACTGCTGCAAAATTTGCAATACTTACAAACGGGTTAATTTACAGATTTTATACAGATCTTGAAGAACAAAACAAGATGGACGCTTCCCCGTTCTTTGAATTCAATCTTTTGGATATGAAGGAGAGTTCAATGAGCGAATTAGCAAAATTCAAAAAGGATAGTTTTGATTTAGAGAGTATTTTTACTACTGCCTCGGAACTTAAATATCTTAATAAGTTAAAAGCTTTTTTAAATGAGCAAAGAGAAAACCCTTCAGAGGAGTATGTTAAATTCCTTATTTCTCAAATTTATGATGGTATAAAGACCAAAAATACCATTGAGAAATTTGAACCATTAATTAAAAAAGGCTACAAGCAATTCATTAACGAATTGGTAAATGATAAATTAAACGCTGCCTTAAAAAATACAAATAAAGAAGATGCCCTTTCTCAGGAGTTATTGGCTGAAGTAGAACCTCTTGAAGTCAAAACTGAACCGCAAATTGTCACAACAGAGGAAGAATTGGAAAGCTATGTAACAGTAAAATTCTTATTAAATGAAACTGTACCCATGGACAGAATTTCTTACAGGGACAATTTAAGTTACTTTAATATTCTTATAGACAACAACATTAGAAAATGGGTTTGTCGATTAGGTTTTAACAACTCAAATAAATATATTCAGTTCAACGACGAGACAAGGTCTTCCGAAAAGATAGAGAAAGTATCTGATATTGCATTTTATAAAGACAGGCTTATTGAGGTAGCTAAAAAGTTTGTGTGATAGCCGGCTAATTTTAAAAAATATGTATAAAAAAATCCTAAGGCATATAGCTTTAGGATTTTTTTAAGTTACATAATCATACCAACAAACCCGAAATGAACACATATGTAATTAGGTAAATTGCTCGGAAAGCGTTTTTCTGGTGGGGAAAGTCTCTTTTAGCTTAATGAAGCAGTTAAGATCAATACATGCCAGGATTAAATACCCAATACCATTCCTGAAAATCTAGGATAGCTCTCCCGGCAATTGGAACAATGATTTTTCCGAGGTCCCTATCCACACTATTAAATCAAAAAAATTTCCAATTCCTTTCCATTATAAAACCCTTACATGGCGATAGCTTCTAATTTTATATGTATATTACATAGTTACCTGTTCCTCCAGCTATGGGAAGAACAAAGTTGTTAGTATTTTGGCCAATCAACAGTTCCATTCCGGATGGTGTGGAAATATTGATTCCTCTCATTGAGACATAAACATTTAATTTTTCATTTTTTCTTATGAGGTTATTTCCTACAATAGTACCGGAATTATTGCCCGAACGAAAGGCGATGGCAGATGGCGCTACATACACATTATCCTGGACGTCCTCTACTTTGTTCCCGGAAACTGAAAAATGCTGATTGTAAGTATATAAGTGGATGCCATTTGCATATGAATTGACCAGTGTATTATCTCTTATCACTAAGTCCTTAGTAAATGACGCCTGGATACCACCCGAGATGCTATTTCCCTGCTGTCCGGCTTCAGTTAATTGGTTACCTTCTATAATGCAGTCTCTGCTGTTATCAGATGAAGCTCCAGCCACTACGATCCCATATCCCTTACCGATTCCATCTATTCGGTTGCCCTTGGCCGTACATTTCTGGGAGCCATATAAATCCGTTCCATCGTTTCCTGTTGCATTAACAAATGCGATTCCAACCTTGGTATTTCGTATTGTATTGTTGTTAAATGTAATATTCTCCCCGCCATGAGTATCTAAAGCCTCCCATAACGGAATGTCTTCTATTATACTGTTAGTCACAGAACTATCCGCACTTCTCGGATGTGCTTCCAAACTGCTTTCAGCACCCTTTCGCGAGTAGAAGACGCCATAGGCATTCCCTTTGCTTCCAGGCGAAATTCCCTTTATGTGGCTCTTATCAATATGTATATTTCTAACAGAAAGACCTCCAAAACCTGCAAAACCGATATCATGAATTATTATATTTGAAATCTTTACATTATCAGCAAATTCAGCAAGGATACCATAAAAGCCTATATTGCGAATCTTTACATCCTCTATGACAATATTTTTGGTATAGCCAGCAGCACCTGCTCCCTGAATCCTTATCCCGATTCCTTTACTTTCTGCCATCTTATTGCCTGCCCCTTGAAGCTCAATACCATATAGCTTTACCCCATTGCCAATAGTCAAAAGGGTTTGGTGTGTAGCATTATTGTAAATCTTTGCCCCGTACCCAATAAGAATAGTGTTATCGGGAATCTTTAATCCACTGATTTTATATGAACAATCAAGCGGTAAAACAACAATTTTGCCTGAGCCAAGATTTAATGCGTTTTGTAATTGATCCGTCATATCAAAACCACTGTTTGCCAGGCTATTGTCAATCATATCCGACACAAGTATAACGTTGTTTTTATCAAAATCTGCCGCTTGGGGATTAAGCCCCGTTTTTACTTCTGCAAGATTGTAAAGTCCATCATTATCAAAATCCTCAAATTCTATGCCTGATCCCAGGCCATACTCCCTTTCCAAATTATCATCTATGCCATTTTTATTATCGTCTATCATACCCTGACCAACTGCCGATGTATTGGGCAGCCAGATGATGGATAGAATCAAAATAGCAATAAAACTCTTGAAGTAAATTCTTAGATGCCGCATTTTCCTTCTCCTTCTCCCGATAACTAACCAAAAACACTAAAATAGTCTTTTTATCATAGTTATCTTGATATTTTTAACATTATTATACATAAATTAGGTATTTTTATATAGGTAAAAAGAGGCGTTTATTTATAAATTTTTAGAGGTAAGTGTTTTAAGGAGAAGGTAATTTCATAATGGTTTCTCCTGTGCAGCTGCGCTAATGTTATGATTAATACAGTCCTATTGATTAGGCAGTCATATTAAAAAAGGAGCCCCTAAATAGGGCTCCTGATCTATAGGTCTTATAGCTTATAGTTCTAATAAGAAAGCCGGCTTTCTGCCAGATTTCTTAATCAAAGAATTTGATGATTCGGCAGAATTTCTTCCCACTAATACGACGAAAAAAGGAGAAACCATTTACATGGCCTCTCCTTTTTTTGCACAAAATTGTTAACTACTGCAGCATCTAGAATTATAATCTTCTATTTTTCAGGCCTTCCTATCTAGCATCGGAACCCTATCCTGAAATTTGGGTTTTCTGACCAAAAAGAAATAACACATGAACGCCAAAGTACTGGCACCAAAAATGACGGCGGCCATTGGTACTCCTGTATAGGCTCCCCCTATTCCTACAAGCGGGGCTGCCAGGGAACCCATGACAAATGGCAATACCCCCAATAGGGCTGAAGCGCTGCCTGCCATATGTCCTTGAGACTGTATGGCCAAAGTGAAAGACGATGTTCCTATCATACTGATGGAGGATAGGAAAAAGAAAACCGGGATTGCGACACCGATCAGCGGGGCTTTCAATAGGAGAGCAACGAGTAAACCGAAACTTGATACATTCGCTAGCGTCAGGCCTATTTTCAAGAAAGTCCGTTCTGAAATAATATCTGTTAGGCGGCCGACTGACTGGCTTCCAATGATCAAGGCCAACCCATTGACTCCGAATAAAAGGCTAAACTGCTGAGGGGTGACACCGTAAATATTTTGATAAACAAATGGAATCCCAGAAACATAGGCAAAAATGCCAGCCGTGATGAACCCTTGGGTAAATGCATAACCCATGAACTCCTTGTTCTTAAATAATGTTCCGAAATTGCCCAGAACTTGTGGCAAATTACTCGGAACCCGCTTTTCTGGCGGCAAAGTCTCTTTTAATTTAAATGAAACGGTAATAGTCAATACGACTCCTATGCAGGCGAGTACAATAAATACCCATTTCCAATCCTGAAAAGCAAGGATGGCTCCCCCTGCCACTGGTGCAATGATTGGCCCGAGGTTCCCAACCAAAACCATTAAAGTAAAAAACTTTGTCAGTTCTTTTCCGCTATAAAGATCCCTTACGATTGCTCTGGATAAGACGATTCCGCCAGACGCCGCGAACCCTTGCACAAATCGGGCCGCAATAAGAAGATAGATATTGGGTGCGATTGCACATGCCAGTGAAGCCAAAATGTACAGGCATAGGAAGAACAACAATGGCTTCCTCCGCCCTTTCACATCACTTAACGGCCCAATGACCAATTGCCCCAAACCAAGTCCTAATAAAGCGGCAGTCAAACTGATTTGGACTAACGAGGCTGTCGTACCATATTCCTTTACTATGGTAGGGAAGGCCGGCAAATACGTATCGATTGTAAATGGCCCTAAAATGCCAAGTGAACCTAAAAGCAATGCGAGCTGCAGCCGTTTCTTTTTGCTAGTTTCTTTCAAGTCGGTCTCCCCTTTCTATCTATTTTGTTAATCCTGGAAAACTAAGTAAAATAGTTTCGGTAACCGAAATTTCACATTGGTACATTATATCCTGAACAACCCGTTTTGGTAAACAATTATGAGAAGATAAGTATTCTTATGATTCAAAAATGGACGAGTTCTTGCGGCTAAGTCCTCTAACTTTTATCCCGTCTTCGCAGCGGCTATAAAAGAAATGCAAAATAAATAGGATAGCTTTTGTACAATAATCGTGCTCTAGCTATCCTCAGTTTCCATATTCTTTTTAGGTTAATTCATGTGTACAGCAAGCAAGGATATTCTTACCCCTTACTTCTTGTGGAAAATTTGGAGTAAATAAAAATCCCCCACTTCATTAAGTGAGGGATTGAGTATCACAAAACCCAATTATTTATACGGAGCTAATTCACTTTCTACTACCCATTTATGGTTTTTTACTCTTTTATTTGTTTCTGTATCATTGTAACTAACCATATAAACGGTAGTTTCCACGGCTGAGTCAATAATAGCAGTTGCCCCATCCATACCTTCATGGTGATCTGCATCCAATACAACTACATCACCGGGTTTATATGGTTCTTCTCCAGCGTTCTCAATCTCTTCGTGGATTACCCATTTATGGCCCTCGACGGGCTCTCCGCCTGTAGTAGGATAATACGTAACAGAATAAACCGTTGTCGTATATGCACCTTCAATTTTTGCTACCGCTCCGTACATTCCTTCCATATGATCAGTAAGAATAACCGCCTTGCTATTCACTGGGTAGGTTGGATTTTCTGCAACTTTTAAATCTTCAGGAACTTCTTTTGATGTAGAATGATTCAATTTCATCTTTTCAAAATTTTGCCGTTCCGGCTTACTTTCAGGGGGACCTGGAACTGTTTCAGCATTTACAGTATAAACAGATAAACCAAGTGACATAGCCAAAGTAATGATACTGGTGGAAAATTTGTTCGCTTTCATAGAAATCCATCCTTTCGATTACTCCTAACAACTAGGAAATAATTGTCCAAATGACTATACTTTGCGGCAAAGTGACGTCCACTAAAACGTTTACCACATTTCTTATTTATAAAACTTTCGGATTTGGCGTGTACTTTCCTAACTACACAAAACATACGTTCGCTTAAATTTATTAAAACGACGGATAAACACAAAAAAACCTAACACCGATTGATGTTAGGTTTGGTATGATCCGAGAGGGATTTGAACCCCCGACCCCTACCCTGTCAAGGTAGTGTTCTCCCGCTGAACTATCGGATCGTTATTGTTTTCCTCTTGGTGAGGACAATAATTACTATACTAAGAAACAAAGTTAAAGTCAATACCTTTTCATTAAATTCGATTCACAACGTTAACTTTCTCCTTTAAAGCAGATGATTTGGATAACCATCCCTCCTCCGCTTACACTATTGGGGAACACCTTACTTTTCGGGAGGGATTCAAGTGACGTTAAAAATCCGTGTATATTCAGATTATGTTTGACCGTTTTGTTATATAGCGGAGGCTCCGCTTAAGGAAGCGATAAAGGATAAGGATGTTGAGCTGGAATGGATGCCGTTTGAGTTGCGGCCGTTTCCCTATGAGACGCTGTCTCCTAAGGGTGATTATATCCAAAATGCATGGCAAAACTCGGTTTGGCCGATGGCTGAGCGTTTTAATGTAAAGATCGTTTTACCAAATGTGGATCCTCAGCCGTATACGCATCTCGCCCATGAAGGAACCCAGTTTGCGAAAGAGCAGGGGAAAGGGAACGAGTATACAGAAGGAGTTCTCTCCGCTTTCTTTGTTGAAGGACGGAATATTGGTGATATTGGTGTGCTGACAGAGATTGCCGGGAAAGCTGGACTTGATGAGGCAGCGTTCCGGGAGGCACTTGAATCGCGGAAGTACGAGCAAGCGCACAAGGAGGCTCTTCTTTATGCGTATGAGGAAGCCAGGATTACCGCTGTTCCGACGTTTTTTATCGGGGACCAGCGGGTTCAGGGACTGAATACGAAAGAGATGTTGGAAGGGTATATTGAGCGCGAGCTCGGAAAAGAGCCGCCAGCAACGGGCGAAGCTTGCGGAATTGATGGCTGCTGATATTGTTCGTGGGCGCCAGCCGGGCAACCGGCTGGCTTTTTATATAAAAGGGCTGAGTTACTCATTTTTGTCCTCGAAAATTATACCGTTCTTTTAACCAATCTTTTTGAAAGGAATCGACACTCACTACATTTAGAGTATTTACCCATAATGGGAATAGGGGAAAAACAAACTGATTTCATTCGAAAAGTTCGGTTTCGGAAAATACTTCGTCGAATATCTTTTTAAATTGATAATCCTCAATATCTGTAACCCCGTGCTGCTTATGTAATCGCTCGCGTTCCTCTTCTTCTTTTTCTTCTACCATGATCTTGAATATTGCTTCGGCCCTGCCGGATAAATTTCGATTCACATGGTATTGCAATAGTTCCAATGATTCTTCATCAGCGCCCCTAAAGAAATCCTCGTTATCTTTAGCCCATTTTTCTACTAACGGCCCCTTAATAAAATCCTTATGGGATTCACCTGGATATGCCTTTGTGGATGCCACAGCTTTACATAAAGATTCCAGAATCATCCTTAATTCCGAGGCTCTAACCATTTCAGGTGCTTGTAAGTAAACAAGGTTGTTGTATCTAATCACCCGCATTAATAGTTGTTCTGCATTTAATTTTAATAGCAATTCTTTCTCTTCCATTCCCTAGCCCCTCCTAAAAAGTTATTCATATATTGCTATACACAAAAGGCGAAAAAACACACTCATACGTTTGGTGTGAAGGTTCCTAGTATTCTGGCTTGATTTTAAAAGAATTTAAAACATGGCCCAAATTGGACTAACGGGTTCGGTTTTGAAGTACAAAATTTGAATTAGCAGTGCTTTTCGAAAACCAATTAGCAGCGGAACTAGCAGAAATTAGTAGACACTTTAGCAGTAAAATTAGCACGCAAAAAAGGCTTGGAGCCATTAAAAGCCCCGAGCTTTCTTTATTATAGTGCGTTGTTGTACATAAGCACCCGTTTGTTGACTTTACTTCAATAAGAAGAGAGCATCCCTTAATATTTAAGGAATGCCCTGGATAGTTAAGTATAATATTTCAAAATTCATAAAAACTTTATTTCAACTCGCCTTTAAGAAATCACATTTTTGAACCATTAATTTTAATCCGAAGTCTTTGGAATCATATTCGGCATTCGGCAAAAGAATGTTCTTCCCTTTTTTATATGTTCATAATGATATGCTCTCACTTACATTCCACGTCCAATAAGCTTATTGCTTAATTCAACTAAAGCACATTTATCTTTTATTTTGTCTTAAGGCACCTATAGTTTTTAACATCTCTTTCTCCAGATGTAAACCCCAATACGGAGTTTGTAAACCATTTATCTCACCAATTTATTTAATAATTACTGTAAATAATTATTCAGAATCCTATTGATGGAATTATTTAATCCATTTATGTTAGGATTTCCTACTTTCGTATCGTTAATGTTGTATTTTCTTTTTAGTTGAATGATTCTTTCTAAACTTTCATTTAATCTTTGTTCGGAAATTTCCCCATTTTGAACAGCAGCTTTTAAAGAGGAAATAATCTTAACTACATTATTATAATCATGCCCTACTAAAATAATATCGCTTCCTGCTTTAACTGATTCTACCGCTGCTTTACCAATATCAAAATGTTCTGTTATGGCTCCCATTGTCATATCGTCCGTTATGATTACTCCTGTAAAACCAAGTTGTTTTCTAAGAAGATCCGTTTGGACAGCTTTTGACATGGTCCCTGGATTCGTTTTATCTAATTGAGGCAATAAGATATGGGCGACCATCACAACATCTGCTCCTTGATTAATCGCACGTTCAAACGGAATTATTTCTAGTTCTTTAAGTTCCTTAAGGCTTTTATTTACAATCGGAAGGTCCAGATGGGAATCAACCGATGTATCTCCGTGACCAGGAAAATGCTTAATTGTCGTGATGACGTTTTGAGACTGAATCCCTTTCATCGTTTGAATTCCAAGTTTACTTACTATTTCCGCATTGTTTCCAAATGATCGATCCCCGATTACTGGGTTATTTGGATTGCTGTTAATATCGAGGACAGGGGCAAAATCAAGATTTAAACCAAATTCCTTTAATTCTTTCCCTAAAAGTGTTCCGACTTTATAAGAAAAATCGGGATTATTTACCTGTCCTATCTGTTTATTTGGAGGGAAGTTAATAAGTCCGCCAGGCAATCTTGTCACACGTCCACCCTCTTGATCAACACCTAGTAAAAGCGGTAGACTCGAACTATTTCCAGCTTTCAGTTGATTCACAAGCTGAATGACTTGTGCAGGGGTTTCAAAATTATATTTGTAAAAAATAATTCCTCCGACATGGAATTGGCTTATTAACTTATTTGCATTTGCGTCCATTGTAGTCCCGGAAACCCCAGCAAGAATCATCTGGCCAATTTTATCTTCCAAGCTCATTTTAGAAATCACCGCTGAAATGGATTGATTTCCTTGTTGATTTGGTGACTTTTCAATCTGTGTAAAGAGTGAGATATGGTCAACCTTAGGATTTGGCTCCTGGTCTGTTTTTACTGGTAAAACCCATAATAAATCAGTAGAAGACGTTGCATGATAGACAAGTATCATTTGGTCAACAGTTGAATCTTTATAGTACCGAATGGCATCGGGTTGTCCACCAGTTTTTTCAATTTCATTTAACGAGATATTTTGCAGTTCAGAATCATATGATCGTATATCATTAACAGTCTGATCGGCATAGCCGATTGTAGCATGATGACTTTCGTATTCCTCATATCTGCCTTTAGCAGTTTCCGAAATATGTTCTGATTTTCCCCACTCTTGATTTACTTCCTTCCATTGTGTTTTACCAGAAACAAAGGAAATGTTCGGAACCCTGCCTACCTTAGATAAGGAAAACGTTTCCTCCAGTAATTTCTCACGATTTGAATTCTGATCATTCTTCGAATTACCTGAAGTTTGAGTTTTGGAAGGTTGAGTAATAATGGGACTTTCTTTACCTGGGGTAGTCTGTTCACTACTATTTTCTTTGATTGCATAATAAACGCCAATGATGAAGGCTAAAATTAAAAGTGGAATCGTAAAAATAAGTAGTTTATTTCGAGATTTTCTTTGTCTTTTCATACTCGAATTTTCCTTTCTAACTTTTCGTTTTAGCTTTTATGACGTTTTTTTCATTTTTTCATTTCTATGTTTTTAAATCCATTCAAGAAAGTCTTTAACTTACAGAGGATGAAATCATAATCCTTTCATTCTCTATTTAAGTTGTTAATTATTATGTTTACGCCTTTAACGGGTCTCGTTTGAAGTCGTTATTTTTTGTTTCATTTATTATTACCATTGTCTTCCCGTATCATTCGACATATTATTAAATGTCCCCTTAGGGTAAAGCACGGAGTAGTGGTCCATTACCGGGTCCCGGTTGCTGTTAGAAGGCTTAGGAAATACTAACAAAATCTTGTATTCCGAATTTGCAACATACCCAATAATTTCCTCGCCATTACTTTCCACCTCATATGCCGGAGTTCCAAATACTTTCTTTACCATAGAAAGTGATAATTCATTTAATTTCTTATCAAAGGATCTCGCCTCAAAAATCCTTGACCCTTTGTTGAAACCAAATACCAGATTGTATTTTGAAAAGACAGCATAATTTCCTTTTGCATTAGGTACCCAATCAACTTTATCCGGATTTCCAAGTTTTTTCTCTACGTCTTCTATAACAGTAGTTTTAACAGGAAACTCTGAGTTGATGATTTTACCCTGCTTTGCCAGTTTCATGATCCTTGAAAGAAGCTCTCTTTGAGTATCCCCATTAGATGATGAAGCAGCGGCATTGTTATTCGATGCTGAGGCCTTGCTTAATTTATCTTGTATTGTGTTGCTTTGCGATACATTACTTGATTTGTCTTGTGTTGGGTTACTTTGTAATACATTACTTGATTTGTCTTGTGTTGTGTTGCTTTGTGATGCTTGATCTTGAGATGCTTGATTTTGAGATATTTTTTCCATTGACACAGTAGAACTACTGTTATCGCTGTTTTCATTTGGGCTAACATCTGAACTGCCAGGTTTAATGGTGCTTGAACAGCCTACCATAATTGCAAGAGATAGAGCTAATACTGCATATATTGCCGAACTTTTTTTGAATTGTGTAATCATAACAATTCTTCGTTTATTGTATTTACTGGCATATCCTAATGTCCCAGTAGTACTCCTCTTTTCTGAGAATAATCTAAGCATATTGATTATTGTCTGACCGTATTTTTTGACTTCTTCTGTCTTTAAAGTGCTGATGACAGACGCATCACAAGCCACTTCACAATCTTGTTTTACCTGATTAAGTGAATACCAAATTAATGGGTTGAACCAATAGAATGCTTTAACAATCATAAGTAAGGTGTTTACCACTAAATCCTTGTTCTTAATATGAGTTAATTCATGGCTTAACACAAACCTAAACTCTTCCAGGGTTAATTTGTCTATAAGCTCCTCTGGAATAATAATTTTTGGATGGATTATCCCATAAACTGCTGGCGATTTCGAATAATTACTATAAATAATTTTTATCTTTGAATTAACTTTAAGCTTTGATTTTTCTGTTTCTAAAATTTCAATTAAGTCATCTCTTTCACAGACTGAACACTTTTTCAATTTAGCCCTCATCAAGATATTTACGCATAAAATATAGAGTAAAATCGATGAAACACCAATTATCCACAGCACCGCTGCAGTATCATAACTTAAAATAGCGCCTATAATTCCTGGATCAGCTAATGCATTACTATCTTCTATAGAAGGTGTATTTTCGGTTGTGATAGTGCTGTTTGGTATTATGTTAGGAACATATTGTTCTGCTATAAAATAAGGATCAAGGTCCTTCTGTTCATTTGGAAAAAAACTTATAAAGCTTATATGACTTTGAATGTCGATTGGCACTATTAGCCTAAGTACAAGCAAAATCCAAATATAATAATGAAGCTTTGCACTAAGCCTTTGTCTAAAAATAGCCTTAATAACAAGTATCCCTAATGCTAAAATACTACCCATAAGCGAAAGTAATAAGACTTCTTTAAATATTGCAGATAAAACCATACATCAATACCTGCCTCTTACTTGTTATTTTTTTTATTAAGCAATCGTTCCAGTTCTTCTATTTCCTCCTCAGAAATCTTCTCTTCCTTAATAAAATTGGCGAGCATAAGGTGGATAGAACCATCGTATACCTTTTGAATAAACGATCTTGTTTCATCCAATATCGAGTCTCTTTTATCTACCAAAGGATAATACTCATAAAGAGGCTTCTCCTTATTCACACCAATAAAACCTTTTTTTACCAATCTACTTATTAATGAATGAATTGTTTTAGGACTCCAATTCTTATTAGAACTTACTGCCTCTACTATCTTCGCAGAAGTTAATGGAGCTTCTTCCCATAACACCTTCATTACTATCCATTCTGCATCAGATATTTTGCAATCTGCTTTCTTCATCTTTTTCCTCCATCCTACAAGTGTAATCTGATTACAGACTACACTTGTAGGATAGAAGTGTCAAAGTCTTTTTTTTCCAAAATTAAATAATCCACAATATGCGAATTTAATATCAACAAAAAGATACAGTCCAATTCGGTTGAGAATTGGACTGCTAATTTGTGTGCCAATTACGTTTTTACTACTACGTTAAAATTGGACCTTGCTTTTCTATTTGCATTGAAATTACTCTATTCCATAATACCCGCAAACGACATAGCCAACCGCTTTGGCGGCGACAAGCAATGAGTCTTCGTCGATATCGAATTTAGGGTTGTGGTTGAAGTATGGTTTTTCGACTCCTTTTGGCGTACAGCCGATAAAGAAGTAGCAGCCAGGGATTTTTTCCAAATAATACGCGAAGTCCTCGGATGGAGACATTGGCGGAGATTCCTTCACTTCCTTTATATCCGGGTCGTTCGCGCCTTCAAGGAATCCTTGTACCATCGCCGTTATTTCAGGATCATTGTAAAGCGGCGGATAGTCTGACGTATAGGTCAGGTCGCAGCCAACGCCGAATTCCTCTTCAATCCCTTTGGCGATGCGGCGGACTTCCTTCTCGATGATTTTACTCGTATCGCCTGTCATGTAGCGGATGTCCCCTTCAAGCTCGACACGGTCTTTAATTACATTGAACGTCCCTTTTCCGTCAAAGGAGCCGATCGTGATAACGCCCATGTCAAACGGATTCAGTCTGCGGCTGATGATCGTTTGCAGGGCAGTGACAAAGTGCGCTCCGGCGACAATCGCGTCGTTTGCCATATGGGGCGAAGAGCCGTGGCCGCCGACGCCCTGGACGCCCAGTTTGAAGTATGATCTTCCGGCGAAGGAAAATCCGCTATGGTAGCCGACATGGCCAGCTGGCGCGATTGGAAGCAAATGAATCCCGAAAATATTCTCGACGTCATCGAGCGCGCCGGATTCGACGATGCTTTTCGCACCGCCTGGCGGGACTTCCTCGGCGTGCTGATGGATGATTTTAATCGTGCCGGGAAGTTCGTCCTTCAATTGGATCAGGCAGTCAGCGAGGACCATCATGTAGGCGGTATGCCCATCATGGCCGCACGCATGCATGACGCCTTCATTTTTCGATGCGAACGGG
The DNA here is from genome assembly GCF_003362805.1 of Neobacillus piezotolerans. Classification (GTDB taxonomy): domain Bacteria; phylum Bacillota; class Bacilli; order Bacillales; family Cytobacillaceae; genus Bacillus_D; species Bacillus_D piezotolerans. The sequence continues at coordinate 142,406 of NZ_QNQT01000001.1, read as the reverse complement.
AGTCCGGTTTCCTCTTTAATTGGCAGCGCGTCGAAATCGGCGCGCAGCCCAATTGTTTTTCCCGGCTTGCCTCCTTTAATCGTCACGATGATTCCGTGGCCATTCCCTACGTCGGTCTGGATTTCTACATCTTTGCCTTTATAAAAATCCTCTATATATTTGGCTGTGTTTTCTTCTTCGAAGGACAATTCCGGATTTTCATGCAAATAACGGCGAATCTCAATCATTTCGTCTTTCCGGGCTTCAAGCATCTCAATTAGTTGTTTTCTCATTCATGATTCCCTTCCTTCTTAAAAATCCCCGGTAACTCATTATTCTGTTACAGGTTTTCTAGTCAGCGTCGGATTCTTCGCTTTCCCTTTCCCTTTCCCTTTCCCGGCATCGCCTGGAACCATAGCAATGATGGCAAACAAGGATAGGACGCCGAAAATCACGTTCGTGATGATTCCGCCTGTCGCCGCGGCATCAATGCTGGACACCGATGCGATCCCAGCATAAATCGCCGCGGAAATGGCCACGCCAAACGATCCGCCAAGCGAACTTGCCATTTTATAAAGCCCCGATGCTTCACCGACTTTATTTTCAGGCGCGTTTGAAACAGCTGTATCCGTAGAAGGCGTCGCATAAATTCCAAGGCCGAGGCCAAATAAAGCGAAACCGATGAAGACAATGACCGTATACGCAAAGCCCTGCAGGAAGGTAAGGCCCATCATACCGACTCCGACTGTTGTGATGATCGATCCCCAAACCATCGGCGATTTCGCGCCTACTTTTTGCAAAATTTTCTCGCCGACGCGAATCATTGCCAAAACGACAACAAGGTAACCGAGCGATAACATGCCGGATTGGAAGGCTGTGAATCCTCTGGCAACCTGGACATACGTATTCGCGACAACAAGAGTACCTGCAATCGCATTTAATAAGAAGTTGGAAACGGTCGCCCCGGCATACGGCTTATTTTTGAACAAGCCGAAATCAATGAGCGCATGCTCTTTGTTTTTTTCCATTTTCACAAAAACAATCAGGCCAATCAGTGTGACGGCAGCCAATACCAATGTTCGGGTGCTTGTCCAGCCAAAGTCTTCTCCGCGTGTGATGACAAGGTTGAGCGCGAGCATCGTAATCGCGAAAACAGCGAGGCCACCGTAATCGAACCTGAATTTTCCGGATGCCTCCACTTTGCTTTCCGGTACATTTTTCATTAACCACATCGCCAACAGTGCAATAATGATTGAAATGATAAAAATCCATCTCCACCCCATGTAAGTGGCTATTAACCCGCCCGCGAATGAACATACGCCCGAGCCGCCCCATGAACCAATCGACCAGTAGCTTAAAGCCCGCTGTCGTTCGGCCCCTTCATAATACGCTTTCACCAATGCGATTGTCGCAGGCATGATACATGCGGCTGAAATACCTTGAATGACGCGGCCGATGATCAACAGGAAGGAACCCGTCGTGATGACAAGGCAAAGGGAACCGATGACGCTTAAAATCAACCCTAGATAGGTGATTTTTTTGCGCCCGACCTTATCCGCGATTCCTCCGGCCGCTACTATGAACATTCCCGAGAACAAGGCAGTCAAACTTATTGCCACATTCAGCGTACCAAGTGAAATTCCAAGATCCTTTTGGACCGCCGGGACAACATTCACCATCGATTGCGCGAAAAGCCAAAACGTTAGAACACCGAAAACAATTCCGGTAAGCATTTTATCATTGCCTTTATAGCTTGTTTCCATGGTAAGCCTCCTATAAACTATGACTTGCCAGCCCCGCCAAGATTCCACGCCAGCATTTCCATAACGTTATTATTAGAAAACAGCCTGATTTATATGAGTTCTTATTTGGCGAGCATTATTTGTTTTAGAATTCATTTTTTGTGCAAATTATTGTTATATCAAAAAAGGGACGTTATTTTTTGCTCAAGCGTAATAATGAATGCAAAAAGCCATCGATGCATTTGTCGCATCAATGGCTTTTTGCTGATTCATATTTTATTTTTCCTCTGTCGTGTTACGTCACATTTAATTCAACGGATACAGGACCTGAAGATTGTCTTTGTTTTCTAGCCTTTCGGTAATGGAACAGTTCATAGAATGTCGGGATTACGATCAGTGTCAGGAATGTAGACACAAGCAGACCGAAAATAACGACGACAGCAAGCCCCTTGCCCACAAGATTAAAGCTCATTGCGGATTGGTGCGCAAATAGAAGCGGAACCATTGCAAAAACGGTCGCCAACGCCGTCATCAAGATTGGCCTCAAGCGTACAGTTCCCGCTTCCATAATTGCTTCCCTGATGGTCATCGTCTCTTCATTATGGCGGATCCGGTCGACAAGCACGATCGCATTCGTCACTACGATTCCGACAAGCATCAACATACCGATTCCGGATGAAATATCAATGCTTGATTTTGATACAACTAACCCTAAAAGGGATCCAATCGCCGCGAGTGGCAATGATAATAGTATTGCAATGCTTGCCCGGAATGATTTTAATGTAACGAGAAGGATCATGAACACTATTCCAATCGAGAATAGTGCAAGTTTTCCAAGCTCCATTAAATCATCGGATGACTGCATGGCAGAGCCGGTGATTTCAGCGCTCGTTCCATCTCCGAATTTGTTGTCTTGTTTCCAGACTGCCAATTGTTTATTAATTTCCCCGGCCACATCGACCATTTTCTTCGCATCGACAACTGCGTTGACCTGAAGGTAATGGTGGCCGTCTTTTGAAAAGATTGTTCCCGGTTCGTCGGATTCCTTAATTGTTGCAATACTTGACAAGGCAACCGGTCCTTCAGGCGTCATCAATTGAAGATCCTTTAAATCCTCAGCAGTTTTTATTTCATTAAGTGCTCCAAGCTGCACCAGTGTGCTGCGACCGTCGATTTCAACACTTCCAATCACGGCCGGCTGGATCATCCCTCGGATCGACTGGGAGATTTCCTGGGCATTTGCTACGGTTGGGTTCACTGTTACTGTCACAGTCGGCTTTTGATTTTCTTCATTTGTTTCTACTTTTTGGACGCCGTCAATGCCTTTGAACGTTTTCTTTATTTCATCGGCTGCCTGTTGAATATCCTTTTCATTGTTGCCGATAACATCCACAGATACGGTTGTTTTATTCTCACCCATTAGTCCGGATGTATTGGCGGTTAATTCCGCCCCGGGAAATTGGCCTTTTTCTTTCCGCAGTTTCTGAACGATTTTAACAGAATCGGCTCCTTCTTTCACGAAGGCCATGAACTGGACCTGGTTTGGATCCTGAAGCTCGCCAAACTGCGCTGCTTCGGCATTATTTCCGACTTGGACAATGTAGTTGACAACGTCTTTCTGTTCGGAAAGAAGGTTTTCCATCCTTTTTATCCCGTTTTCTATATCCTTGAATTGCGTTCCACTTTCATAACGCAGCCAAATGGAAAGATAGGCGCTGTCCTTTTGGTCGACCGACCCTTTTGGCATCGAAGCAAACAGCCAGATTGAGCCAAGAATCACCCAACCGGAAATCACAATTGGAAGCCATTTATTATTCAGTGACCAGTTCAGTACTTTCGGATAAAACGCTCCTTTTTTGTGCTCCTTTATTTTTACTTTTTTCATCATACGCTGGCTGAGCAGCGGGACAACGGTCAATGATACCAACAGGGATGCAAGCAGTGAACAAGTAATCGTAATGGCAAACGGACCGATTAAATCTCTTAAACCGCCGGAAGCAAGCAGCATTGGCAGGAACACTGCGACCGTCGTTAGCGTGGATGACGTAATCGCAGCCGAGACTTCTTTAACTGCATCCACAATGAAGGCAGGGGTGAGAACTTTCTCCCTTTTTCTACGGTAAATGTTCTCGACGACGACAATACTGTCATCGACAAGCCGTCCGACAGATACCGCGATTCCGCCTAATGTAAGAATGTTCAACGTTACCCCGAAGAAGGAAAGCAAAATCATTGTTATGCACAGCGAAAGCGGGATGCTGACAATCGTAATCAGGGTCATCCGGAAACTTTTCAGGAACAGCCAAATAATCAAGGCAGCAAAGAACGCACCTGTAAGTACTTCTTTTGTCATCGAATTGATCGAATTAAGTACCGTATCTGCCAAATTAATGAATACGGTAGCTTCCAGCGTTCCTTTATAGTCCTCATTAATCTTCTTCGCTACTTCCTCTACCTGCTTGCCCATCGTTACCGCATTACTCGTTGAATCTTTCTGCACAATTAGTTGAATGAAATTCTTTCCATTCAAATGGGTAATGCTCTTGGTGTCCTTCTCCAATGTTACTTCAGCCACATCTTTCAATTTAGTGGCCGTGTTCAATTGGATGTTTTTCACATCTTCCAGCTTCGCTACTTTTCCTGTTACAACGATGCTTGTAGCCTGGTTATCCAAGGTTTGCTCCCCTACGGCGACGGTAGCGTTTTTCCCTTGGAGGAGCATGTACATCTTTTCGAGGGGGATTTGGGCAGCGGCAAGTTTAGCTGGATCGACCTTAATCATGACCTGCTGGTTTTTTCCTCCGTAACTCATGACATTGCCTACGCCCTTAATGTTCTTGAACTTAGGAAGAATCTCATTTTCTACGAGGCTTAATTCTTTGTTCTCGATCACTTTATCAAAGGTAAGCCCTAGATAGACAACCGGGATTTGGGATGTATTCAGCAACACCACATATGGTTTCATGACCCCGTTTGGAAGGTTGACCATCGAGATGTTTTCTTGAATCTGTTGCTTCGCTTCTTTTAAATCTGTTTTTGAATCGAACGTTATCATCATCTGTGTGAAGTTATTTCCGGTTTCAGCGACTACATTGCGTTTCCCTTTAATGCCTGTGAGTGCTTTTTCAATAGGCTGCGTTACCTGTTCATCCATTGTGACGGCGTCCAAGCCGTTGCCGACCGCCGAAACCGTTATGTAAGGCTGATCTGCTGACGGCATAAGCTCCATCGGAATAGTGGTATAGCTGAAAATACCGAAAATAATCGAGACAATTATGGAAAAAACAACCGCAGCCCTATTCCGCAATGCCCATTTTGTAAACCATGTCATAAGCATCCCCCAATTCTTTTTCCTTGCAACATAGGAAAATTATACTTAATAAACGGGACTTCCGCACTATTAAATGGAAATTACACTAAAACTTAACAATTGGCTCTTTTTTTCTTAAGAAAAAGGAACTGGCAGGCAAACTCGTTCGAAAGTGGTAATTTAGTTCTTTCTATATGAATTGCAGTAATCAACCATTTTTCAGGGGTTTTCCAATATCTTGGAAACTTACAGCTCCCATCATAATTATTTATTTAGAGAGGTTACGATTTTTTCAATAACCGAAACTTTTAAACCTGCCTAGAAAAATCTTACAGCATTTTTACATTCCCTTTACAAGGTCTCAAGAAAGAATGGATATATATCTAATAGAAAGGAAATAAGCAAGAATACTTTTCGGGAGGGATTGAATGAAAATCACGGTTGCTGGAACTGGGTATGTAGGACTTGTAAATGGAGTTTGCCTTGCGGAAATGGGACACCAAGTCGTTTGCATCGATACAGATGAAACAAAAATTAACACTCTGCAAAAAGGGGTTTCCCCCATTTATGAGCCTGGTCTTGAAGGGCTTCTCAAGAAAAACAGGAAAACCGGCATACTCAGATTTACAATGAACCCACAGGAAGCGTATTCCAATTCCGACCTTATTTTCATCGCTGTCGGCACTCCAGAAAATAAGGATGGATCAGCAAATTTGGATTCTGTCTTTTCAGTTTCGTATAGTATTGCAACACACCTCGAAAAGGACGTAATCATTTGTACTCGGAGTACCGTCCCAGTCGGAACGAATGCGAAAATCGAGGAAATCATTCTGCGATTGAAGCCCCCTCCGGTTCATGTAGACGTGGTTTCACTGCCAGAATTCCTTCGTGAGGGCTCTGCCATTTTTGACTTTTTTAATGGTGACCGGGTAATCATAGGGGCCTCCAGCAGCGAAGCAGCGGAAGTTCTTGAAGAACTATTTCTTCCTTTATCTATGCCTATTGTAAAAACCGACCGAAATAGTGCCGAAATGATTAAATACGCATCCAACGCGTTTCTTGCCACGAAGATAAGTTTTATTAATGAAATAGCGGCTTTATGCGAAAAGGTCAATGCGGATATAGACGAAGTAGCCAATGGAATCCGTATGGACGGCAGAATAGGTGCACACTTCCTTCGTGCCGGGATCGGATATGGCGGTTCCTGCTTCCCTAAAGACACGAAAGCCCTGCTTAAACTCGCTGGAAATGTTGAGCATCCATTCAACCTTCTTAAATCAGTAATCGAAGTAAACAACAAACAACATTCACTTCCTGTAACAAAAGCAAAAATGGCAGCCGGATCACTCGCAGGAAAAAAGGTTGCCTTACTTGGCCTTGCTTATAAACCTGATACAGATGACATAAGGGAGTCCGCTTCAATCAGGATTATCCAGGAGCTGCTGGATGAAGGAGCAAAAGTGGTTGCCTATGACCCTGCTGCCATTCCGAATGCCAAAAGGTATTTCGGAGATACAATCGATTATACCCTGGATATCACCGAGGCATTAACTGATGCTGAAACGGCAATTATTGCAACAGACTGGGACCAAATCAGGCACCTCCACCCATCTGTATTTGCTGCTTACATGAAGGAGCCAATCATTATTGATGGCCGTAATTGCTTTCCGCTGGACAAAATGAGTGTTGAGCCAATCACGTATATTTCAATTGGCAGGCCGGCCCTAATCAGGGAATATTCAACCATTCCTTCCTCCTGATAATGCCCCAAGGAACAGGCAGATTTTATGCCCAGTCTGCTTTTGTTCCACCGCTGTGACCTTATGTTTGGCTTATATTTTTGATTATCCTAATTCAATTTTTTCCAGGAGGTCAGTATGAAAATCGCCATTTTTACGGACACCTATTATCCGGATGTGAATGGGGTTGCTCGTACTCTTAAGCGTCTTGCCGACTATTTGGAAGAACATGATATTGCCTGCAGGATTTTTGCGCCAAAAACTCCATCTGAATATGTTGCAGATAATCTTCATCAGTTTACCAGCCTTTCAGTATTTCTATATCCTGAGTGCCGGCTGGCATTTCCAAATCTTAGCCAAGTAAAGTCAGAACTCGAACGTTTTTCACCTGACTTGATCCATGTTGCCACACCATTCAATATTGGGCTATGCGGCTCTTATTTTGCAAAAAAAATGAATATCCCTTTGGTTGGTTCGTATCATACCGACTTTGACAAGTATTTAAAGTATTACAACCTTCAATTTCTATCAAAGTATGTATGGAAGTATATGGCCTGGTTCAATAAGCCCTTCCAGAAAATCTATGTCCCTTCAATAGAAACAATGAATCAATTGCAGCAGCGCGGTTTCACAAATCTGGAACTGTGGGGACGTGGTGTTGATTGCGGCCTCTTTCACCCGGACTATAATAAACTGTCAGCCCGTATGCGGTATAACGCGGGAAATAAATACCTATTCACTTATGCCGGGCGGCTAGCACCAGAAAAGGACCTCAACACCCTGATGAATGTTGCAGCAACCCTGCCGGATTACATTAAGGAGCAGGTCCAATGGATCATTGTCGGCGACGGTCCAATTAGGGAGGAATTAGAAGGAATAGCTCCTGATAATATGATTTTTACCGGCTATTTAAAAGGGAAAAGGCTGGCTGAGGTATATTCCATTTCAGATGTCTTTGTTTTTCCTTCCGCGACTGAAACGTTCGGAAATGTCGTCCTCGAGGCGCTGGCAATCGGGACGCCTGTTGTGTGCGCGAATTCTGGAGGGGTCAAACACCTCGTCAAGAATGGGGTAACCGGATTTTTATGCGAGCCAGGCAATCCTGAAAGTTTCAAAGAAGCACTAATAAAATTGATTCATAACCCTTCCCTTCTTCAAAGTATGGGACGGGAAGGAAGAAGCTTTGCCCTTACACAAAAATGGGACAATATACTAGAGTCACTTGTCTGGTCGTATAAGGGGGTAACTGAAACCGGAGAAAAAATAAAATATGCATAACTATTATGAGTACAAACGTGCAACCAAATCGTGGATAAAGGGCATATGGAGTTTTATGAGGATTAGGACAACTATAAAAGTTAATATGTGAGCCATTTTCACGCTATTTTTATTTAAAATAAGTGGGATGCCGAATATAGAAAAGAGAGTAAATCATATAAATATTACTCTCCTTTTTTATATAAAAAACCTTAAACATACGCAAAAAATAGCCTATTTCCCCATTACGCTAACTTATCTTAGAATATTCCTCTGCAGTATCCACTTTTCTTGTATAGAACAGTAACAGTAAAAATAGAATGCCTAACGATGCAAAAATAGGTGTAAAACCCATTTTTGTTCCGATTAAACCAAAAAGTATGGGGACAACAAACTGCACTCCCTTATTTATTGAAATTCTGATTCCTAACACTTCACCGGTTCTACCAGCCGGGGAACTATTATAAACCATATTAATTGTAAGCGGCTGCGCACAACCCATTCCCAATCCTAGGCAAAAAGAAATAAGCATTAAAAGAATGAAATTATTTGTTACAGGGATCAAAACAAAACATAAGCCAGCAATTAAAAAGCAACTCGAAATAATAACGGATTCGCTATATCTTCTCGAGATTATTGGCATGAATAAACGAACAATATAATATGCAATTGAATTCACACTAATAATGAGTCCGATAGAGGTAGCACTAAACTTTATGAATTCTGCATAGATTGGGAAATAAAATTCATACAACCCGATCCCTGTCAGAACGATGGCACTAATTAAATAAATTTTTTGTAATCCTGGGTGTGTTAATAGTTCAAAGCGATTACTTTCCTTTACTACCGCTTGTCGAATTTCTGCTTCCGGGAAAGGAATCTTATTACCAATGATCAAGACTCCACATACAAAACATATTAATGATAAAACAATGAAGGTAGGTCTATAACTTATTAAGTCGATTCCAATTCCAGCGATAATGGGTCCTATGAATCCTGCCAGTGAAATACTTAACCCATTTGTAGAAAAGTTTTTTAACCGGTTTTCCTTCGTACTAATGTGCCCTACCAAATTTTGCGTTGTGACTAAAACAAAAATATAGGCGATACCAAAAAGCACCTGAGTAATAATTAGAATGATTATATTGCCTTGAAAGAGAAACGGTATAAAAAGAGATATCCCACCTAAAAACGCCCCAAAAACCAGTTGGATTTTATATCCATACTTATCCGATAATCTGCCTACCCATACCGCAAATAGCATTGGAAATAAAGAGCCAGCTGATATAATCATTCCCAATTGAAATGCATTCGCTTCAAGTGATAATGCATACAGACTAATAAGTAAACTATTCGCCCGATAGCTAATGTGTATCAACATTAAAATACCGACAATTTTATAAATCAACCAGACCCCATCCTAGATAAGGAGCGCCATTTGAATTAATTTAACAAATCAAATTTTATTCCTTTTTCACGCGCTATTTCGGCTAATTCCTCTAGGATAACTGTGCTTAACGGTATGCCATTTTGTAGACGGCTTTCCATTAAATCGTGTTCCATTTCACCCGGGAGTAATATATCCTCTACCCCATCAGCTTTAGCCAAATTTTTTATATCCGATTTAAGCTTTTGAACATTATCCTTAAACTCATCTTTTTCTACGAACAAATCAGGGCGCATTGCAAAGAAAAAATGGCCGACATTTTGTGTCCTATCCACTTGTTTCATGCTGCCGATAGTTGTACCGAATGCTGCCCCTGAAACAATGCCCGATAAGATATCTACTAGCAGGGCCAATCCAGAGCCCTTTGGCCCTCCAACTGGTAAAACTATCCCTTCCAGTGCGGCTTCAGGATCCTCCGTAACTTTCCCATGCTTGTCTAATGCCCAACCAAGTGGTATTTTATGATTGTTTTTTAATGCGTACGTTATTTTTCCTCTAGCTACTACACTGGTGGCCATATCAAAAACAATGTTTCGGTCTGTAAAAGTCGGAATAGCATAAGAGAGTGGATTTGTTCCAAAGTACTTTGCCTTTGCCCCCCAAGGTGCCATACTTGAAGGTGCGTTTGATACTGCAAACCCGATACAGCCCGCGTCCGCGATTTTATTTGTGTAGTCTGCGAGCATCCCACAATGATTTGAGTTATATACCCCTACACATGCCAATCCCGTTGCTTTGGCTTTATTAATTGCAAGGTCAACCGCTTTTGTTGCAACAATTATCCCTAAGTTGTTTCCTCCATTCACCTTACAGAATGAAGGAAAATCCTTTTCTATCTGGATATTATTTTTACTTTCTACTAAATTCAATTTCAATCGATCAATATATGGCTTTACTCGAACGACTCCGTGGGATTCAATACCCCTTAGGTTTGCTAAAACGAGATGTTTTGCCACGCAGTTTGCATCTTCACCTGAAATAGTATGTGCTGTGAAAATTTCAGCTACTAGCTTTTCCAGCCTTTTATATTCTACTTTATTCATTCTTTCTATTGCTGCCACTATTACATCTCCACATCGTCAGCTATTTTTTTGTTTGAAAAACCCAAGTAAATACTAACAATAAGCATAATGATGGCAATGATTAATAACGTTGCTGAAATAGGCCTCTGGAAAAATTGCGAAAAATCGCCGCCGAAAATCGTTAATGATCTCAATAGGGAACTCTCAACTAATCCACCTAAAACGAAAGTTAAAATAACTGGTGCTAATGGGAACTCTGCTTTCTTCATGAAGTATCCAATGACACCAAATACAAGCATGGCTCCAACATCAAATAAGCTATTATTCAAACTATAGGTTCCCAAAATCGTGATGATTAAAATGATAGGCAATAGCAATTTAAATGGAACCATTGTTATTCTCGCCCAAACATTCGCTAATGGCAGATTCATGATGAGTAAAATGAAGTTGCCGATAAACATACTGGCGATGACACCCCACACGAATTCAGGGTTTTTATCCATCAATGTTGGTCCTGGCGTCAATCCATGCATAATAAAAGCTCCAAGTAATACAGCGATTGCCGGTGAGCTCGGAATCCCTAACGTAAACAATGGTATTAAAGCCCCGCCACTATAAGCATTGTTCGCTGTTTCCGGACCGGCTACCCCTTCCAGGGCCCCTTTACCAAATTTCGAAGGATCCTTCGAAATTTTCTTTTCCATAGAGTAGCTTAAAATGGTTGGGATAACTGAGTTTGTTCCAGGTACTAATCCAATAATAAACCCTAAACCACTGCCTCTTAAAATAGCTTTCATTGTTGGGCCCCACTCGCCTTTTCGTGGTAATAGCCCTTGAATTTTAGGAGGCAAGGTAGCTTTGGCCTTAAGATTTTCTTCAGCATTAATTAGCAGCTCGGATATACCAAATAGCCCCATTGCAATTGAAATAAAATCAAAACCGTCTTCCAGATTTGGATTGCCGAATCCAAAACGGATGACACCCGAACTTGCATCCATTCCTACCATTGCTAATGTTAAACCAAATAATGCGGCCAATAATCCACGCACCAAAGATTTACCCATCAATCCAACAAGCAGGCACATTCCAACGATAATTAATGCGAAATACTCCGGCGGCCCAAATTTCAATGCTTGTTCCGCAACTAACGGGCCTACGAGAACTAGCCCAATAATGGCGATAATTCCTCCAATAAATGAACCGATAGCTGAAATTCCAAGTGCAACACCCGCGCGCCCTTGTTTGGCTAATGGATATCCGTCTATACACGTTATGACCGAAGCCGCTTCACCGGGTGCATTGATAAGTACAGAAGTGATGGTTCCTCCATACATCGATCCATAATAAATACCTGCTAACATAATAATTGCCGAAACGGGTTCCATTCCAAATGTCAAAGGCAAAAGGATAGCAGTTCCAGCAGTTGGACCCAGGCCTGGCAACACACCAATCAACATGCCAAATGTTACACCCAGCAGACAGTATAAAAGGTTTTGCCATGTAATCGCGGTTTCAAATCCAGCAATGAGAAAATCTAATGATTCCATACCATTTCTCCTCTACCATCCAAATGAATTTACAGGTAATGGTACATTCAAGATTGAGCCAAATACCCAAAAAACAAGTAGTGTAATTCCAGCTGATAACCCCACACCGATATACCATTTATATCCTCTTAAGAATAAGAGGAACAACATAAGAAAACTTGCGATGCAGAACCCAATGTATGGAACTGTTATGATAAATAAAAGCAATGTTCCAACGGTTAATAAAACATTTTTTAATCCTTCACCTTTAGGCATTACGTCAGCAAGCTTAATTGCATCCTTTTTCAAAGACGAAAAAATATTAATTATCGATAAAACGATCATTAAGCCGCTTATCCAAATAGGCAGCAGCCCTGGGCCAGGACCAAATTCACTATAATAATTTAAAGAAAGGGATTGCATTAACACAATCCCTCCAATAATCAGGAATAAGAGGCTTACATAAAGACCAATATTTTTCATGTCAGGTACCCCTTTTAAATTTTTACCATCCTAAAACACTCTTTAAATCAGAAACTACTTTTTCCTCTTCCTGAAGCATATTTTTATAATCTTCTCCTATAAGTAAATCCACATTCAATCCAAGTTCTTCCATTTTAGCGATATGTTCTTGGTTATTTATTGCTTTTTCAAATGCTTCTTGTAATGTTTTTAAAACCTCAGGGTCAAGTCCCTTCGGGGCACCGATGCCGCGTGACGAATAGTTGACAACATCTCCAACAGTCTCTTTTAATGTCGGTACATCAGGAAATTGAGCAACCCGTTCTTCCATCATAACGGCCAACACTTTCATTTGGCCTTCTTGTACAGGCTCCACGACTTCACCTACTTTAGCAACCAGAACATCAACATGTCCTCCTAAAACTGCTGTAAAGCTTTCAGCTGTACCATCAAAATGTACAGGCTTGAATTTTGTTCCGATTTGGTCATTCAACTGTAATGAAGCTATATGGTTACCAGAAGCGACACCATTCGTCGTTGCTGTTACATTATTCTTTTTTGCAAACTCTATTAAATCCTCAATCGTATTAAAACGATTGTCGTCAGCCTTAACCGCTATGACCCCTGCATCCAGTACATGGCTTGCGATATATTCAAAGTCATCCAAATTTTGCTGCCTCTGTGTTGTTGGGTTTAAATAGCCAGTGATTAATCCAGGTGTATTTAAATATCCGATTGTATATCCATCTGGTTTTGCTTTAATCAGATCCGCATATCCAATCCATCCTCCGCCGCCAGGCTTGTTCTCCACTACAACCGGTACCCCTAGTTCATCTTCCAAATACGGCGCTAAAATTCGCGCGCCTAAATCCGTTCCGCCTCCAGCAGCAAATGACACGATTAGCGTAATCGGTTTTTCCGGAAAAGTACTTTCTTTTTTCTTTTCTTTCTCATCACTTTTTGCTGTCGTATTATTTGATGAACAAGCGGATAATAGCAGCATTAAAATTAATACAAATGAAAATAGTTTTGTAAATTTCATGAAAATTTCTCCCCCACATTATAAATATAGTTTTAAAACGTCTTTCCAATTAGAAGGTTTATCGCCATTTAACTTTTCTTTCAAATTTAGTTTGGAAAAGTACTCCAATTTATCCCTTGCGGAACTTGTCATCTTTGAATCCAAATCCATTTCAGCCAGCATTTCAATCGATCCGTTTAACTCAATCGCTCTTCTTTGAGCATGAATTGCAGAGCCAGTAACAAGTCTATCCATCGTTTGTTCAAAATTAAAAGCATCCATCGTTTTTGAAACAGATTTTACTACTATATCTTCAACTTTATATGTATACGCGGCTTCAAGTAACTCAATATAGAGTGCTGAAACGCCTTTCATAAAAATACTTCGGATTAATTTCACCGCGGATGCAGTGCCAGGCTCTTCCCCAATATTAACCAGATCCATTCCGTATTTCCCCATTGTATCAGTAAATAGATTTGCTCCGGAACCACTTAACATAATTGGCACTTTATGTTTGTAAACAGGCAACGGCCCTAACATTGCAACATCTACAAACAAACTACCCACTGATGTGATAAGTGTACTAATTTCCATTTTCGTTTTTGGAGTGGAAGCCGACACATCTACATATATAGTATTTTCGTTTAAATCATTTTTAACAGTTTGAGCTACTTCCAAGGCATTGTTTGCAGGAACAGCCGCAAATATTATCTCAGATCTTTTTAACACGTCTCTGACATCAGCTGCTAATTCAATTCCTATTTCTTGAGCTTTAGCTTTAATTTTCTCCCCCCAAACATCATGGTTCATCATCACATCAAAAGCTGTAATATTTGTTATCCCTTCGGTAGATAGTCCCTTTGCAAGTTCTGATGCAGCTTCCCCAAAGCCTATAAATCCAACGGAAACCATGTCAACACCCTCTATACTCTATGTCTGATTTTCAAAAAGCCAGGTTTAAGTCTTTCAATAGAATCAGCATCTAATTTTCTGCCAGAATAGCTAACTAAAAAATCCAAGCGGCTTTTTTCATCATTTGCTTTCTTTTCTGCCAATTCAATTATTTCACTTACATTTTCTTTTGCAACAACTACTACTCCATCTTCATCACCAAAAATTAAATCTCCTGGGTTTACTTTTATACCGCAACAAACAATTGGAGTATTAATGCTTCCAGGCCCATTTTTGTAAGGTCCATTCGGAATGAATCCTTTCGCAAAGATAGGAATATCAATATTTTCCAAACTGCTGCGATCCCGGACTAAACCATCAATGACTATTCCTTCAACCCCCATTAACGCGGCGGCAGTAGCCATTAGTTCTCCTAGATAGGCATTTTGCTTATGGTTTTTGCCATCAGCAACTATGACATATCCCTGTGTGCATAAATAAATCGCTTCATGAAGAAATAAATTATCTCCAGGCTCCAAATCTACGGTAAAAGCAGTACCTATCACCTTTTTTCCTTTCGTAACCGGTTTGATTTCAGGATCCATAGCCCCTTTTCGCCCCATTACATCCGATAAAAGCGATGAGCTCAATTGTTTTGCACGTTCAATTATTTCTTCATCATATAAACTTGGTAAACTCAACTCAATTCCCCCCTTTACATAAATGTAGTAAATAATACAATTATTTCTAAAAAAGAAACTTTTTTTACTACTTTTTCTAAGATTATCATCTTCTTTTACCTATGTAAACCCTTACATTTAAATAATTTCAAACTTTCAAATAAATTGGAGCCCCAGTATTATTTACTGGGGCTCCAATTTATTTTTCATGATGGTAGTTCATACTTAACAGAATAGAATTTATTTTGTCTAATCTTTCTTTTGTTCTCTCGGGGTATTTAATGGCAATCGCGCTAATAATGTAATCAACTATTATCATTGCAGTTACAGGCGAATTATGAAATGCAAAACTTTCTGGGCTCGTTCGGATAACTAAGTCCGAGTATTTTATTAATGGAGATGAGTAACTATCTGTGATAGATATAATTTTACAGTTACTATTATTGGCTATCCGTACATAATCTACGATTCTATTTGCATATCGAGGGTAACTTACAGCAATTAATAAGTCCTCTGAGTTTAAGTCAACCGATTTATCTGCCCAATCAGAATAGTCCGCTATGATTAATTCACAATTACCAATAAGCCTATTAATGCCTTGCGTTAAGTATTGCGCGACAGGTAATCCGCTTCTTACACAAGTACAAAAAACTCTTTTAGACTGAATAATCATTTCAATGAACTCATTCAACGTGTCTTCTGAAATACTCCCTAATGTATACTTGATATTTTGAATTTGCGTTTCAGCAAACCTTTCCCAAAGCTCACTATTATTTATTTCCTTTATATTAATTTCTAATCTTGTTTGTGGAGCTGATTGGTTCCTCAATAATTCCTGTAGGTTTTTTTGAAATTCACTATACCCGCTATATCCTAAATTAAATGTAAAACGCATAACAGTCGTTGTACTTGTACCAATAAGGTGTGCTAGTTGATCCAAGGTTAAAAATGCCACTTCCATCTGATTATTCATAATATAATCAGCTACTTTACGTTGTGATTTTGGTAAATCAGCTACCTTTTCTTTTATAACTGTAATGGGGTTCATTTTCACACACCTTCCAATAATGGTGAAACATTCTATTATTACACTACTCATTTTACTAACTATTAACAACTTGTTTTTACAAAAAGACTTGTCAGGAATAATAATATCTTATTCATTCTAGCGGATGCAGTTTTTTTCTGCCACTTATCATTTTCATTTAAGTTTTTTACATTATTGGAGCTCGGCGGTTTTCAGATGAATTCGGCTTGGCGTGGATGTGGCTGGCACTGAATGTGGAGAGGATGTTCGGTGGGTATAATTTAGTTCTTTCAATATTCATTAATTGCGAAAAATCGATGCCCGTAAGCTTGGCTACAGGGGCTACTCATGAAGTGTGCTTCTCCATTAAATCGAAAACCCTATCCAACACTGTCGCGGATAGGGCTTTTTAAAAATTATATTCTTACTTCCGTTTACCAGGATGTGATTTTTCGATTTGAATTTCATTCACAGAAACGGTTCCGCTAACCTCGTTTCCTACCAGGATAAGAGGTTTTTTCGTTGGGCTTGAGTTTGCATCAATGAATTCAAGTCCTTCCGGGGATACATCTCCAGCAATTGCCTTTGAGAATTCCCTGCTGTTAACATAATTGGCAAACTGGGCATTTTCAGGATCTGAAATGTTATAGGCCATCACTCCGCCAATTCTCTCCAACCCGACGAAGGCATAGACATCTTTGCCAATCTTGCCGATTTTCACATCTTCTGGCTCAGGGCCTTTTTTCGTGCTGCGCTTTTCAAACTCATCATCATCATTGGACCAGTTGAATACATCCGGAAAGCGCTGTGAGGTGATGTTTTCAAAATCACTGCCGCTATCATAGACAAGTTCCATTGTATCGGCTTTCCAAATCGAGAAAGAACGTCCGCCCAATGTATAAATGGCATCACTTCCGCGATCGGTTAATACTTCAAGCTTCTGATAACCAGCTGAATTTTTCATTTTATCAAAAGCTGCTTCTGCTTCTGCAGCGGTCATTCCTTTGAATAGGCCAGGATCAAGCTTAATGGCATCTTTCACATCTTTAAAGTCCGCGACGTTGATGAGGGTTGAATCTTCTTCAGGCCACTCCGTTGCATCCCCTTCATTGGCGGTAACTAGATAATCAATGCCGCCCATATTTACATAAGCAACCGAGTCTGGCATATAAGCTCCCAAAATCGGAAGACGTTCAAGCTCAATCTTTCCATTTCTTGCTGCGTCAAGTTCATTACCCGGTATGGAATGATCTTTATAGCCAAGTGATTTTACAGAAAGTACCTTGCCTGCTTGAATATCAATCGTTGCAATCGCATTATTTTCCTGAAGGGTCACATATGCTTTTTTGCTGTCTTTGGAAACCGCAATGTATTCAGGTTCAAAATCTTTAACAGCATCCGCTTTCGTTCCATTGTTCCTGATATGTACATCGTCATCAATGACGGCCAGATCATTGA
This sequence comes from Neobacillus piezotolerans, assembly GCF_003362805.1. Classification (GTDB taxonomy): domain Bacteria; phylum Bacillota; class Bacilli; order Bacillales; family Cytobacillaceae; genus Bacillus_D; species Bacillus_D piezotolerans. Next base: position 124,845 of record NZ_QNQT01000001.1, on the reverse strand, counting down.
ATTTCACTTGGGTAACTTTGCCTGTTTTTACTTCAACAATCGTGACTGACCCTTCTGGATCCTCTTGTTCAAGTCCGGTGCGCGGCTCTCCTTCATCAGCAGATAAAATATACTTCCCATTATCCGTCAGCTTAACCATATCAGGCTGGACACCTGCATCGTACGTCTTAAGGATTTCCCCATCATAGTCCATTACGACAATCTTTCCGTTCTTCGTATAATCCGCTTCCTGAACCGCCGCGACAATTATATTGTGGGATGTACCAATATCAATGCTGGTTACATCACCGTATGAAAATTGACCTGTATTTACCGCCTCGGCAATGTTAATCGATTTTTCCTTTTGAAGCTGCTGCACTTCACCAGAGGATTTTTCCAACTTTTTCAGGCTGACAATATCAATTGTTTGCCCATACCCGTTAATTGCATAGAACTTTTTATTGTCAGCGTTGTATTTAACGATTTCGGCGACGCCTCCATCTTCGTTCGTCATCCTCATGCTATAGCCTGCGATTTTTTTAACTTCCATTGAAGTTGGAAATCGAGTTTCCGCACTTACATTCAGTTGGCTGCCTAAAAGCAGCATGCTGCCAGCCAGCATTACCTTGGTAAATACGTTCAATTTTGGAATACTCTTCACCATCATTACCCCCATTTTTTAATCATGCGTACTTTTACAATATCGATAAACTGCTAAAGCAATATTAACTACTTGTAAATGTTCCGTATTGATCGTACAAATATTCGGTAAAGTTTTGTTAGAAAGTTAGCGGAATTTGCAGTAATCAACCTTTTTCAAAGTTTTCCTAATATCTTGGATACGTAACCTTCTATAAGTAAATACCTGCATCCGGATTGTATTGGTTCGGTATTTTTTCTGCAATGACTATAGGCGTATCTCCGCAGGAAAGGTAACGAACGGTTTGCGTTGTCCGTCTAATTGGTGAGTGTTGATTTGGGCGTAGCTACCAACTGGTGGCGTACCTTTCAAAATTTATTGGGCAAAATTATTGGCGTGGGCGCCAGCCGAAGGGCTGGCTTTTTCCATAAGAGGGGGTTGAGGGGTTTGGCAATTAAGGGGTTGAATCATTTTTTGTTTTCGGTGAGTGATTTGGAGCGGTCGGTGGCTTTCTACCGGGATGCGCTTGGTGCGAGGCTGCTGGTAAAGGGGCGGAGTACGGCGTATTTCGACCTGGCGGGGATGTGGCTGGCGCTGAATGTGGAGAAGGATGTTCCGCGGAACGAGATTCGGGAGTCGTATACGCATGTGGCGTTTTCGGTGGATGAGGCGGAGTTTGATTCGATGATTGAGCGGCTGAAGCGGCTGGGTGTGGAGATTCTTCTTGGCCGGGAGCGGGATGAGCGGGATAAGCGGTCGGTGTACTTTATGGATCCGGATGGACATAAGTTTGAATTCCATACGGGGACGCTTGAGGATCGGCTGGCATATTACCGGGAGGACAAGGGGCATATGGAGTTTTACTGATTTAGCTTTTATTTAAATCATGGTAAAAGGGATGCCTTCCAAAAAAAGGCATCCCTTTTGCTTTTGTTAAATAACATTTTATCCTATTGCAACTTCTTCTTTCCTATTAAAATCTTCACTTTCCACGTTTACTTTTTCAGGTTTGACAACGAATATACTGATTAAGGTTGCGATGGCGAACAAAGCCATAATGACATATAACACCATGTCGTAGGATTGTGTCTTTTCAAGAACATATGCGCTTAGCTGGTTGCCTGTCAGTCCTGCCCATGCCCAGGCGGATAAGGCTAATCCATGTACTGTTGAAATGCTGTTTAAACCAAAGCGGTCGGATAATAGTGGCGGTAAGGATGAGAATCCACCACCGTAACCTGCATTCACGAAACAAAGCAAGGCGATTATCAGGATTGCGATCGATTGATTAATCCCATCAAACACAACGGTGAGTAGTATCGCTGTAATTGATGAGATAAAAATAATTTTATAGATTGAGTTACGGTCTTTTAATCGGTCACCCCATGAAGAGAAAACGATCCGTCCGCCAGCATTGAAAATGGCTGTTAACGAACTCACTAAACCAATGGCCCCAAATCCAATGAATGCCAGAATGCCTTTTTCTTGTGAAATTAACGCTAATCCACATGTAATATTAATATAGAACATCAGCCAAATACCGATAAACGTTTTATTTGTTAACGCCTTTCGATAACTAAAGCTCTTGCTTTGGGCAGTTTCTTCTTCATAACCGGCTGGTTTCTTCAAAGCTAAGTGTCCAGCAAGCATCATCACTAAATAGAGCCCTGCCAAAATATAAAACATGGTATAGATATTGGCGGGATTTACTAAAATACCTTCATTGTTTCTTTCTCCGAGGAGCTTTTCCATTAACGGACTAGCAATGACCTTCGCTAAGCCAAAGCCTGCAACCGCAAGTCCTGTCGCCAGCCCTTTTTGTTCCTTGAACCAAAGCATTAATGTTTTTACTGGTGTTAAATACCCGATTCCGAGTCCAATGCCCATTACAATTCCATAAGAAAAATAAATGCCGATCAGTGACTTTTGATAGATAAAGAAACCTGTTCCTGCCATCCCGGCAACAAAAAAGATGGCCGCAATGAGTGACGACTTATGGATGTCTTTTTCGACAAATTTCCCGCCAAACGCCGCAGACATACCGAGAACAAAAATGGCGATACTGAATGCCCATTCCACTTCACTTACCGGTTTCCCAATGTAAGAGGCAATATCGCCCTTAAACAATGACCAACAGTAGACTGTCCCAATACTACAGTGAATCAATAAAGCTGGAAGTACAGCTCGGATCCACTTATTTTCAAACTTGTTCATATAACTACCCCTCCATTATCACTCAACCTAAATTACGAACATTTAATTACATTTAAATATATATGTTCGAATTTCATTAGAAAAATATATAATTTTCATGAGAATTTAGGTTAGATTTTTATTATTTACGAACGATTATATACTATCTTTAAACATAAATAAATAGTAATTGTTATATTTAAATAATTAAAATTTCCGTGTTTTAATAGAAAAAGCGCTTCCCATATTAGGCAAGCGCTTGCAAATTATTCTTTTCATTCCGAGCAATATGTATATTACCTGCATTCTAAAAATTCATTCTAGATTGTCCGCCATCGACATTTATACTTGCGCCGACAATCCAGGATGCTTTTTCGGAGGCGAGAAATGCTGCGACATTCGCGATTTCTTCGGGGGTGCCGAAGCGGCCGGCTGGTATTTCCTTCTTTACGAATTCTTTTATGCCTTCCGGGTCAGCTTCCAGGCGTTTTTTCCAATTGCCTGTTTCGTGCAATATGCTGCCTGGCGAGATGCTGTTAACCCTGATTCCATTGGAAATTACCTCGTCAGCAAGTGACTTGGTGAAACTGATCAAGGCTGATTTCGCATTGTTGTACGTAACCTTCCCTCCGCTTTCCCTGCCGAAAATGGATGTAATATTAATGATTGAACCTGATTGTTGCTTTTTCATATGTTCGATAGCCAATTTACTTAAATGGACGGCTGAAAAATAATTCAACTCCATTGCCTCATAGTATAAACCCAGGTCTGTTTCTGCTGCTTTCCCGCCATTGCTTCCGCCTGCGTTATTGATTAATACGTCAATTGTTCCGTATTTTTCAACAAAAGAATGGATAAGTTTCTCGCGTTCTTCCGGATTGGTAATATCCGCTTGAAAAATGGCGGCGTTGCCTTCAAGTTCTTCCTTTGCCTTATTCAGCGCTTCCATCCCCCGAGCCGAAATTGCAACATTCGCCCCTTCTGCCACAAACGCCTTGGCAATGGCTTTTCCAATTCCCTTTGAGCCGCCAGTGATAAGTACATTTTTCCCGCTCAATTTTAAATCCATCGTAAACTGCTCCTTTACTTTTAAAAACTAGGTTCATTATATCCTTTGAAAAAGATTATTTCATAGCAGGCTTTTTGCAGCTAAGCTTAGCCTTTAAATTGGAAATTATCACGGTTTACAAAAATTCTTCAATTTAAATTGAATGTCCAATCCTTTTCCCAGGATTTTTCTACACTAGAAAACCATTCTTTTGAATTGGATTGACACAAAAATATTACCACGTTTCAAGGGTAGAACAGAAATATACTTAATATTTAGCTGTTTGACGAATTGATTATCGCTCATTCATGTTTTATTTTTAAAAAATAGGATAATTACAAAAGTAGTATGGATTACGAAGTTTGAAATTCTATAAAATATGGTATAATAGTTTCTGTTTGGACGTATATACTAATAAAGACCGAACATGCTGGTACCATGTCCGGTCTCCAATAGTCGGTTCTCGCAAGGGGCCGGCATTGGGGCAGTTAATCCACCTGAGGGAGCACTCGAGGGTGGATTATTTATTTTGTGTAAAAGCCAGTATTGTGACAACGAATCCCGCGAATGTAATCATTAGCGTCAGCGATTCGTATATTGTCACCGGCATCACCCCTTTCAACTAGGAGTTACCGGGCCACCCTTGGACAAACCTCTCCCATTGTCCTTTTATTATACCACCTCCCGCATATAAATACGGACATATATTCGCATAAAGTAGGAAGCAGGAGGTTGGGAAATTACTAAAAAAGGTATTTTGGGGTTTAAAAATCGTTTTGGTTGGCAATTGATTCTATTTGGTAGTTTATTAATCTTTTCTTTTTTCATTCCATCCTCCTTCCCACTAAAGTAACTCACATCTCCGCAAAGGCATTTGCAATCTCTATATTTATTTCCTTTTTAGAAAAACATATTGTCCGTACAAAAGATTGCAAGACTGAATGGCTACCAGTCTTGCGATCTTTTTACATTTATTAATATTGTATTAATAATGAATTAATGGAGTTATCTTATGCTAATAGTAGGCCGCCCGCCAAATGGAAAAGGAGGTGCAAATAGTAAACTGAAGCGTTTATTTTCAACTACATACTTTCGAAAGGGGTAATTTTATGAAATCGAAGTCATTAACAGGAATTATCGCTATTGCCATTGCTTTCCTCTTTATTACAGCCAGCTTCACCAATTCTTCGGTCCAGGGGAAGGCAAATGAGAGTAAAAAGCTGCAGTTTAACCCGGATGGAAAGTATAAAATTGTACAATTTAACGATATTCAAGATGATGAGGTTATCGATTCCCGAACGATTAAACTAATGAATACAGTACTCGATAAGGAGAAACCAGGTTTGGCCATTTTAAATGGCGACATGCTTAATGGCGACTTGGACACAGCGGAAGAGGTAAGGCAAGCCATCGATGCGATTGCAAAACCAATGGAAGATAGGGGCATCCATTGGGCAGTTACTTTTGGCAACCACGATGAAGACCATACGCCAAAGACCGGTATGAGTGAAGAAGATATGCTGGAGGTTTACATGTCCTATGAGCACAATGTAAACAAACCGGGTCCTCAGGGGATTACTGGAACCGGAAACACTAACCTGGTTATTAATAACTCTAAAAACACAGAACCTGCATTTAATATTTGGTTATTTGACAGCGGCAGATATGCACCGGATGAAATCGCAGGGCAGGATTTTAAAGGTTACCAAACATGGGACTGGCTCCGCCATGATCAAGTCCAGTGGTATTATGAAACTTCAGAAAAACTGGAGCAAACAACCGGACGTAAAGTACCATCACTGGCCTTCATGCATATTCCACTCCCGGAATTTGAAACAATGTGGTACGCAAGCCCTTCTGAAAGAACAGAAGAAAGCCATCAGAAAGCAGTAGAAAAACATACAATCATTGGTGAAAAGAATGAATGTGTATGTACTGGTCCTTTTAACAGCGGAATGTTTTCGTCTATGCTGGAGAGAGGCGATGTGAAAGGCGTTTTCTCTGGCCATGACCATATCAATACATATGTTGGGGATTATTATGGCATCAAATTAGGCTACGCTGGTAACGTCGGGTTTGGAACCTATGGCTTGGGCGGCGATGATAATGATAGGCTGCGCGGAGCACGGGTATTCAACCTGGATGAAAATAAAGAGGATGTTCTGGTTGATACAAAAATGGTCTTCGCCAAAGATTATGGGATACAATAAACTAGTTTATCAACTGGTTAGAAAGCAATGAATTTGTTAAGCCACCCTTTATAAAATGGGTGGCTTTGTCTTGGTTTATTAGTGTACTTTCACATAACTTTTTAAAAAATAAACGCTTTTTTACAGGCACCTATTCCCATTTCAAATGTTTCAATCCTGTTATAAATATTAAAAAAGTGCGGATACTGTTTCCTTTTCGTACGATTATCTTTATAATGCGCACTAGATGATTTTTTTGAGGGGAAAATTATACTTCTAGCTTAAGTAAGGAGATATAGTATGAAAAAAATGATGTTTATATTGATGACCGGTCTGCTGGCCGTTGTTTTAGCAGCATGTGGAGGTAATGAGGAAAGCAAAGAAGCAAAAAATGATGATAAAGCAAAAACTGAGGAAACCGATTATCAGAAAGAACAGCAGAAGAAAATGGAAGAAATGCAAAAGAAGTTAAAAGCTCAGCAACTAGATGAAAAGAAGACAGTTGCGGTCGTGAATGATAAAGAGATTTTAGGAAGCGACTATAATAACGTTTTAGCATCTATCCAAGGACAAATGCAGCAAATGGGACAAGATCCGACTTCAAAAGAAGCTGAAGAGCAAGTGAAAGCCCAAACCATTGACAGCTTAGTTGGACAAACTCTTCTTCTTCAAGACGTAAATAAAAAAGGTTATAAAGTTTCCGATGCAGATGTTAAAAAACAACTGGACGAACTAAAAAAACAGTTTAAAACAGAAAAGGAATTCGAAGCCGCTCTGAAAAAATCCGGCATCGATATGAAAACACTTGAAACTCAAATAGCTGATGATATTAAGCTTAAACAGTATTTTGAGAAAGAAGTACCGGCTGGCGATGTAACCGATGAAGAAATCCAAAAAATGTATGATCAATATGCGGAACAAGGAAAGAAAGCTGGACAAGAAGTTCCAAAGCTTGAAGAGTTAAAGCCGCAAATCGAACAATCTCTTAAACAGCAAAAGCAGCAGGAAAAACTCGGACAGAAGGTTGAAGCGTTAAAGAAAAATGCGAAGGTTGATATTAAGATTTAAGGTGTTATAAATGAACGGCTCAAGGGGCTGTTGGCAAAAGCTCTTTTAAACGAAAAAGAAGATGAATCTCTACGGATGCAGGGTTCATCTTCTTTTTTATTCACTGCATTATGTGTATCTGAACAAAAATACTTACAAATATAGACGCTCAATCCTGAATAACAGTATACCGGATTTTATTTCTCTTCCTTAAAATACCGTTCAGGTCGACTCTCTCTATCTACTACATAATCAGCGTCCAGTAAATCCGTTAATAGATGCGGTTGCTCAATCAATGCCATACCATCGATACGACGGCGATCTTGAGTATATACATTATCCATGACTTCTGTAAATGTTGTGGGTCCAACTGCAGCGATCACCTCATACCCTTCTTCGGCTAGATATTGAAACTTTTCCCCTCCATGTTTTACACGGGAACCAAAAGGATAAAAGTACAAGTGGGTGGGTCCAGTTATAATTTCCACTTCTTCTTTCCAGCGTTTCGTGTCACGTTTCACGCGTTCTAATGTCGCCTTCCCGATATCAATATGAGCGTAAGAGTGATTTCCGAACGTCCAGCCGGTTTCTTTGAGGCGCTTTACTACAGCGATTGCTTTCTCCTTCTCTTTCTCATAATGAGGGGAATCAAGATTGTCAGTCCGATACCCAAGAACCCCTTCGTATCCAGTCAAAGCAATGACTCCCTTTGCTCCTTCATATGAAAAATCAGGATTTTCGTCGACAAAAGTATCCAGGATCGGAATGATTTCATTTTCGTAAGAAATCACTTCTTCCCCTTTCGGATTAATCGAATAGGTGGCTACACGACCGTCATTATCCAAAATTAGTTGATGAACGTTTCCTTGTTCTCTCATGTATTTGTAGTAGTTCACATCATCAATGGAAATGACCAATGGTTTCTTCCCTTCAGGAAGTTCAAGCGTTTTTTCCTTGATCTTTCCATCTACCTTTTCATAGACATCTTCCAAGTGAACTAGGATGAAATCATGTTTATACAATTCTTCCAAAGTTCTATTAAACTCGTCGACGGTGACGAACCAATCATTGTACCCTTGAGCTTGTGGACCTGAAAAAGACAGTTCCGGGTACGCCATGAGAGGATGGAAAAAGATGTGTTCGACTCCCCCCTCATAAGGAACAAGGGTCACTTTTTCCTCCTTACCTTCCTTTTCCTTGGCCTCTTCTAGAACATTTTCTTCATTATCCTCTTTACTTTCATTATAGTTTTCTAGTTCACTTTCAGATGAGGGTTCGTCACCTTCCTCAATTATCTCTGTAGCCTCATTCTCGTTTTGATTCACAGGCAAGGATACTTCTTTACCAGAGCAAGCTGACAAAAAAAGTAAAATGGATAAAAAGAGGCAACGTTTCATTTTTTAGTTCTCCTCTCCCTCTTGCATGAATCTAATTTCTCCTGTTATCGATTAAATGGCCTTTAACCTTGCTGTTCTTTAACATTATAAATAGTTCCATTTTTTTAAAACAATGCAACATTATTTTAAATCCATAACTGGTAAGCCTAGAACCAGCATCGGGAACCGAGGACCAACAGAACATCATATTGGATAGTAAAGTGCAGGAAAGCAAATCGAGAGCCGGTACTTTTCAATACTTATGAGTTCAGCGAATCAATGTTGATAAAAAAGATAGCGCCAATCACATTGGATTGGCACTATCTATATTGCACGGCCCCTATATAATGCAGCGTGTTCAAACCACTCTTGGCCACTTCTACTCCTGGACTGTAATGAAAATTATATAATAATAGAACGGCGTTTACATTTTTAGGCGCATTTTTTGAAAACATCTCATGGAATTTTGGTATGATGGCCTCATCATAAGATGCCCCTCCCAATAGTTCGTTTAGAGTTGAAAGTGGTTGTTGATAGAATACAGCCTCCCGGAAATCCGGGTCATAATCCTCAATGGAAAAATCCTTTTCAAAATTGGAAGGAATGGCATCTCCATCTTCGTCATATTCGATGAAGAGATATTCCCTGAAATCTTCCGAAGATCTAAACTCCCCTACCCATAATGAAACGTATCCCTCTAGCTCCATAATATCCCCCCTTTATACCTTTGGTTTTCTTACTTCAGGTACATTTTCAACATTCATGACCCGTCTCCAAATCATTGGTGATTTGCTCAAGGAAGTCCCAATTAACTTCGTCATTAAGTTCGTATGCAATGTGTTCAATTAGCTTGAATGCCTGCTGGTCCATTCCGGCATCGTATCCATACTTGGAGAAGTATTGATTTTTAAAATAGACATACCAATAATACTGGCTATAAAGGATTTGTTCGGTGGTAAAAGGAGAACCGGCTGTTATTTCCTGGCCGAATTCCTTTAAGATCAGAAAATAATGAAGTACCTTCTCCAAGTCTTCATCAACGATTGTTATTATATTTGTTAAATCCAGCTTAGGCTGGAAGATTTGGAATAACTGTTCAAGTTGGTCTCTAGTAATAATCTTCATTTGAACACCTTATTCGGGGAAGTATTTGTTCTAACTCCTATACCATCTGGCTGTTCCTCTCAACCCGGACAATATATAATTAAATGTACTATATATTGGAAACTCATTAAAGGATAATTTGTAGTTTTGCTACCACCTCCCTGACAATAAAAGCAATGACACATTATTGGAGGAAACGCTTATCCTAAGTACAAAAGGTTTAACTAAGGGAACTTACCAGCTTACAATTACACTTGATGACGGAACATCGCAAAAAGTTGTTTTTGGATTAAAATAACATTATTCTTAAGGAGGCTGGCTCAAAAGATCCCCTAAAAGGCGATTTTTTTGGAGCGGCCTCCTTCTTTTTAGTTTGGCAGACTGGCTTTTATAATAAAAAAACCCCCTTCAGCATAAGTTGCCGAAGAGGGTTGGGCTTCTTGACTATTAGAGGAACAATCCTACAATTGTACCTGTTAGGACTGAGCCCATTGTTGCGACGAACAATACCTTTAAACCAACCTTGGCCAAGCGGCTTGCCTGTTCGCCATTGATGGCTTGTACAGTTCCGAGGACAATTCCGATGGAAGAGAAGTTGGCGAAAGATACAAGGAATGCTGAGACGATCCCGACAGTTTTCGGGCTCATTTCAGGGATGATTTTCATGAAATCAAGCATTGCCACGAATTCATTGGCAGCTACCTTTGTTCCCATGACGGACCCGGACCTGACGATCTCAGATGCTGGAATCCCCATCATGTAAGCGACTGGGGCAAAGACATACCCTACTATTTCCTGGAACGTCATACCCACTAAGTTCTCTAGAACAAAGTTGATCATCGCCAGCAAGCCGATATACGTGATGAGCATTGCGCCAACGATCAAAGCGGTTTTTCCACCGATCAATGCGCCGTTTCCGATTGCTTCGAATAGTGATTTCTCAGGAATCATTTCTTTAATATCAATGTCGTCGTCTTCTTCTTTCGACACTGGGCTAACCATTGAAGAAAGAATCAAACCGGAGAAAATGTTAATCGGTAACGCTACCAAAACAAACTCCGCGGGAATCATTTGCATATAAGCACCTAGGATTGAACATGATACAGCAACCAAAGATGATGTGACAACGATAAAGAGACGGTTTGGAGTAAGCTTGTGAAGCTGCGATTTTACAGACAGGATTGCAGTTGTATCACCGAAAACCATTGAGTTTACAGCTACAAAGGATTCAATTTTCGGAAGGCCAGTTACTTTGGCAACGGCACCGCCGATGTATTTAATGGCGAGCGGGAGAATCCTTAAATACGTCAAAATGGAAAGCAATGCCGATACGAACACAATCATCATTAAAACGTTAACGAAGAAATAGTTTTTACCTGCCAGATCGCCGAATACGAACGCGATCCCTTCGTTCCCAAAAGAAAGAACCTTATTAAACACATTAACGATGCCATGCAGCACTTTTTGGCCGATTGACGTATTGAGCATGAACCAAGCTATAACCAGCTGAACCGCGAGCATGATTCCGACTGCGCGAAAATTAATGTTTTTCTTGTCGTTAGACATAAGCCAGGCCAAGGCTATGAGGGCGATAATCCCGATAATTCCAATTACGATAGACATTTTACCAACTCAACTCCCATCTATGAAAGAGCAGCTAACCTTTTTAAATCAGTCGCTATGGGGTTAACGCTTTCATTTTCATTGTTATTTCGAAATAATTATAGCACGGATTCGCACATTTGCTAGCCTTATTTTGAACATAAATACACTCTATATATAGTTAAGTGTTGTTTTCTCATTCCAGTTCTGGAAAATATATTAATTTGGCTTTAAAGTTGAAATTTTGTAAATAATAATTAAAAAATTATGAACAAAAGAAAAAATAATCTTCGTTTTTATGTATTGTTACCCTATTTTGCCCATTTATGACTTTGCTATTCGCGGCCTCTTTTTGTTTAACTCCCCACCTAAAGACTTATATTGAGAAATTAAATCCTACTTATTAACTATTTTTGAATAATTATTATTGAAATGGGCATTGGTTTTTATGCCAATGCCTTCCCAGCAATTTGACATGGATAAGAAGTGTGGTTTATATTTAATAAAATACTTAATTAAGGAGTCTTTTAAATTGTCAGCAAAGGATACACTTAGCCTCATTTTCGCTGCGCTTGCCGAACCTACTCGCCGGAACATCCTGACCAGGCTGTCACAGAGGCCCGCGACAGTTGGGGAGGTCGCCGAGCTCTTCGAGATAAGCGCACCAGCGATTTCCCAGCACCTCAAAGTGCTTGAGCGAGCCGGGCTGATCGAACGTACAAAAAACGCCCAGTGGCGGACCTTGACGCTTCGCACCGAGCCTCTCGATGAGGCATCGGCCTGGGTCGAGAAGCACCGCCGCGAGTGGAACCAGCGTTTCGACGCACTGGAAGAACACCTCAAAACCATGGCCAAAAAGGAGGAAAAATGAATGAACATGCCTACATCCGCACCTGAGTTCACAATCACCCGCACCCTGGATGCCCGCCGCGAGCTCGTGTGGCGCGCCTGGACAGAACACAAGGAGCTTGCCGAATGGCTGCCTTCAACACCCTTGGAGTCCATCTCTTTCGACTTCCGAAAAGGCGGGCGCTACCGTTACACGATGGTCAACCATGAAACAGGCGAGAAGTTTCACACCGGAGGAGTGTTCCTCGATGTCGTACCTTTCGAACGACTCGTCTTCACCTGGGGTTACCCCGATTCTCCAATTGAGGGCTCGCCTGTCGTGACACTGACCCTCACGGAACAAGGCGACCGCACCGAAATGACCTTCCACCTGCGCGGATTCGCCGGCCACCCAGGCGATCAGTACGTTTACGATGGATGGGCCGATGCGCTCGATGACCTGGGGTCGCACGTGCACGGCCAGAAGCGGCAGAAATAATGAAGCAGGGGACGTCACAACGCGTCCCCTGCTTTATTGCTTCATTTAGCTGCTCTTTCTTTGTCCCTGATTTCCTCGACTTTGTCGGGGGTAAGAATGATGTCGCCGACGGATGATACCCTTCCCCACTCATCCTTATAAACGATGTGTTTTCGCTCGAATTTCACCGGTGTATCGATGCCCGCTGCCGCCGCGAGGTTGAACAGCCCTTCGCGCAGCGAAATGACATAGTTGGCGACACGGTACATTTTTTCTTCTATGACCAGGCCGTCCTGGAGCTTTGGATCGGTCGTTGCAACCCCCGCCGGGCAGGCGTTCGTGTGGCACTTACCGGCCATAATGCAGCCGATGCTGATCATAAAGCCGCGCGCGATGTTGACAAGGTCCGCGCCCATCGCGAGTGAGATTGCAATTTTATCGGGCGTAATGAGCTTCCCGGATGCAATGAGTTTCACCCGATCCCGCACATTATATTTCTTCAGCATTTCATCGACAACCGGCAGCGCCGATTGGATCGGCAGCCCGACGGCATCTGCGAGCTCCTGGTAGGTGGCGCCGGTTCCGCCTTCCCCGCCGTCGACGGTGATAAAATCAGGGCCCATTCCGGTATCCTTCATGATCGAAGCCATCTCTTCCAACGAATCAAGGTCCCCGACAACAATTTTTATTCCGACCGGCTTTCCGCCGACATCCCTCATCCGCTCGATAAAATCAAACATCTCATGATAATCGCTGAATTCATAAAACCGGTTCGGGCTGTTAATCGTTTTGCCTGGCTCGACAAGGCGGATGCGCGCGATTTCTTCCGTCACCTTCGCGCCTTCGAGGTGGCCGCCGCGGATCTTCGCGCCCTGGGCAAGCTTCAGCTCGAACGCCTTAACCTGTTCGATCTCACTTTTCCGCTTGAATTCTTCCCAGGAAAACTCCCCTCCCGGCGTCCGGACGCCAAACAGGCCGGGGCCAATCTGCATGATAATATCGGGGTTCCCGGCAAGATGGTATTCGGAAAGCCCGCCTTCCCCCGTATTCATCCATGTCCCGCCAGCAATCGCGAGCCCTTTCGAAAGCGCGGTGATCGCGTGTTTGCCGAGCGCGCCGTAACTCATCGCGGATTGCCCGACAAGCCCTTTTACCTTGAACGGTTTCCTGCATGTATTGGCGCCGATGATCACAGCATCTTCATCATGCAGGTAAAACGGATCCACCTGCTTTTCCTCCCGATGTTCCCTCCTTGTGATAAGGCCATCCTCATCGACTTTATAGACCATCGTATTGATTTTCTGGCTGTTGTCGATCCGCAGCTCCTCGCGCTGCTTCGGGAACATGCTGTTTCTTATATAATAGCCGCTTTTTGAAAAATCGCGTTCCGACCCGAACCCGATCAGCCGCTCCTTGTATTTGCCCGCCTTTACGACATCCTCGAATTCCTTCCTCGGGAATGGAGTACCCTCAAGATTGCTCTGGAACAAATATTGCCTGAGTTCGGGACCGATGTGCTCGGCCATGTACCTGATTCGGCCTACCAACGGGAAATTCCTCAGGATGGAGTGCTGCTTCTGCGTATCGTCCTTCCGATACACGTATGCGGCTGTCGCGGCGGCTCCAAGCAAGGCGGTTCCTTTCAAAATCGCGGGAAGAATCTTTTTCATCTCCGACATCGTATCACCCTTCGTTCGAAAGTTTTTTCATTCGGCACTATAATTCGGTCAATGCCTGGCGGATCGGCGTCTCCCCTGACGTTACTGTGATGGTTTTGTTAATAACGGAGTCCGCTTCAAGTGCCTCGACTAACACAGAGGCGAGATCTTCTTTCGGAATCTCGCCTTTTTCAAAAGCAAGGGTTTTGGCAACTTCGACTCTCCCCTTTCCAGGCTTGTCCACAGGGGCGCTCGGCCTGATGATCGTATAGGCGATGCCTTCCTTCCTTAAAAGCTCTTCAGGCATTTGTTTCGCACCCGTTGTTCCAGACCCACTCGTATCCGTTTCATCATCCCTCAAGGCACTTAGCAGGACAAAGAGCCTGACCCCGTATTCTTTGGCTGACTTGATGGAATCAAGAACGAGCTCGTGGTCGATAAGGATTGGCTTGCTCTCGCCCGTCCTTGGACTCGCACCGCCTAAGTAAATCACCGCGTCACAGCCTGTGAAAGCGCTGGAAAAATCATTCCTATCCGTCCTTAAAACATCGCTCGCGCCAAGTTTCTTTAAGCCTTCCTCTTGGTTTTCCGAACTTGCCAAAGCAACCGCCTCATGCTGCTTCTCGGCAAGCAGCTTAACCACGTGCTCCCCCGCCAAATCTTCCGTTCCAATCACGAGAACTCGCATCCTATTCCTCCTCCGGGGTTAATTGGGTTTATGCTGGGTTGATTCTGCACCACCCTCCGTTTTCCAAACACTAAAACACCACCGCCGAAAAACTTCCAAGCGAAAGAATATACAATTAGGTTTCCTTCTTACATTGGACTTTTCCACCTACACTTAGGTGTAAACTTACTAACAAGGAGGGAATGATATTCTTCCTTCCGATTCATGCTTCCTATCTGGCAAATTATGAATCAATGTTTACCCTCGCTTCTTTAAATGATATGGGTAGTTTCACTTTATCTTCTTTCGTTTTGTGCTAGAGACTGGTGGATAGGAAAAATCACCATTTAATATTACCTTTCAGATGTTGTTGATATTGAATTTAGAAATATATGTTTTACTGATTTAGATTAGGGATTCTTAAGCTTTGCCGTTCTGGTGAATGAAGCGGAGTTTACCAAAGTGGTGAAATAGTTAATTGTTTCAACATAGGGATTCTTTCTTGGAGGAGGCACGCTGACCTAAATAATCGAGGTGTAAATTTAGTATGTTTGAAAACCCATAAATGAGTTTCATGCAGGTATAATAGAGGATTATTGATGTATTTTCGAAAGAGTGTAGGCAAATGAAATTCATTATATTTCATACATTTCTCTTATTTTTTTACATTTAGAAAACTTAGGGAGTTGGGATTTTTACCCACCTCCCTAATTATTTTCTTAGAAATGGTCTATTAATAGCTTTCCTTTTCTTTAGTTCGTTATTAGAGTTTGGTTTTCTAAAACCCAACTTCTGTGAAGAGAATCATAATTTAAAACCTTTACAGTAACTTGTTTCCCAATATTAAAATATTCATTAATATCTCTAACAAATCTATTGGTAACCTTAGAAATATGAATACTCCCTTTATATTTCATTCCGTTATCGTGAATATCCACAATTACCCGGTTAGGATAAATACGTGTAACAACAGCATCATATATTTCGTTGGGTTTTAACGCTGTGGAATCATAATTATATAGATCTGTTTGATTTTTTTCTTTTTTAGCTTTTGTTACAGAGAGGGCCGTATTTAGACCGTTATGTATAACAAAAAGCCATCCTTCGTCAATTATGACTCTTTCATCACTTTTATGTTGCCAGCGATGTGACTTTAAATACGGATTATAGTTTCCGATTATCCCCACTCTATATATATCTTCAAGTAGGGTATTTAATCTTTTTACCTTTTCATTATCTACAGAAAAGTTTTCAATCCTTTTTTTGAATTCTAATAAAGAAAACGGTGATTTAAAACCTCTAATCCAAGATAACATTTCTTCCATCTCATCTGGCTTATATATAGCATTGAGTTCCCCGCAAATTTCCTCTAAACTTTTATTTGAATACTCTTTGATACTATGATTCATAACTTCTTGATCAATAAATTTTCTATTTGAAACAGTACTGTTTTTAAAAGCACTTATTAGTCTAATGACATCTCTAGGTTTATTCCACAGGCTATTTAAAATATAGTTAACAACTTTTTCTGAATTATCATTTTGTTGAAACCATGCATTATAAATTTCTTCAAGATTGTTATATCTAATTCTTTTTGATGCATCTGTAAGTTCTAATCTTTTTAACAAAATTTTAAATAATGGATGTTCGATTGCATTTGTGTTGGTATAATTCCAATTAAGCTTGCATTCAAACCCACTAATTATTTTATTCAGTTCTTTTGTTGGTATGTATCTATAAATACTATTAACTATTTCAGTTCTAATTGAACATATTAATTTTGTTTTCCCCATTTCCGAAGAAGCAATTAAAAAGTTTATTTCCTTTATAGCTAAGATTAAGTCTCTTAGCATTATTAAATCTCTTTTAAATGTATTCTCATCTGCATAAAAAGCCTCTAGTTCGTCAATAAACATATAATATGGAATATCAGTTCGTTTTAATTTCACAAATAATCTTGTACATTCTTTAACTCTTTCATCAAACAAGGTAAGATCTTTTACACTTATATCTTTTTCAAAGTCTATTTCTGCCCCGGATGTAATGTTACCATCCTTTGTAACCCCTGCAATTAATTTAATCTTATTTGGAACACTTATTTGTCTTTGTTTATAGTTAAGTATTTTAATTGATTTTACTATTTTGGAGAAATCTGCCCAATTTTCGTCATTAATGAATAAATTACAACTATTTTCTTCATTATCATCAACAATTCTTTGAAAGATAATTATTTTCCATAAATCGTGAAAATCATTCACATTTTGCATAATTCCTTGTTCAAAATTAATAGATTGAATGAGTCTTTTTGCAGCAGAATCTATTTTAACTTTTTCTAAATCTTTAAAATCTGACTTAAATAGAATAAAAGAGGTACACGTTAGAGGATCTTCTTTTAGACAAATTGATTCAATATAATATAATAAGGCCGTTTTTCCTACTCCCTTAAACCCGTTAATAAGAAATTTGGGACCACTTATTAGATCATTAATGTCATAATTAGGTGGAGCAACAAAACATTGTAAAAAAGTTTCTTCCGTTCCATAACTAATCTCATCTTTTGCATCTAGTTGTCCCATATAAATTTCTCTAATACTAGATTCTTTACTCATTCTACTACCCCCTCAAAACATTATTTACAAAATTCAACACATTTTTACACCATTATAACCTATTGAAATAATTGAACATACCAATCATAATAGCCTATTTAAAAATATTTTTTAGCTCCTGCTAATTTATATAACTGTTTACAGTTGATTACGATACGGAAAAGGACTTTGACGTGGTGGTCGAGTGTACTATAGTAAATCTTCTGAAATATTGAGCCTAAATAAACGGAATAAGTAGTGCTTGTTGAAATCGTTTATCTATATTTTTCATAGGTTTGAGTACAATATGTGAAGGGATTTTGGAAAGCTGCATATAATCGGAGGAACATGAACACAAGATTATAAATATAAAGGAAAGGGCCAAGTTTCCTTTTTAGGAATGGCTCTTCCTTCTGTTATCTTCCATTTAGTCCATTTATTTATAACATTTGCATAGTTGCAACAGAGATGTATTCAAATATTTCTTATAGAATATTATAGATTCTAATCTTTATTCCTTTTAGCTGTACCCTGTTTAAATAACCTACTTTTCCCCTTTAACGTTTTTATATGATCGAATAATGGGTAATTTCCCAAATCAGTCATTTGGTTCATAGTAAAAAGAATGTTCCTGAAAAGAAAAAGAGTCCCAGTTTACTAGACTGAAACTCCACCTAAAAAGTGTGCCAAAATAACCATTCACTGCAGTTTTGCCCGACAGTCGACAGCGATTTCTTCAACAACTTCTCCTTCCGAGATTAAATAGGCTTTTTCATATAAATTACAAACCGGACAAATATGGTTTGGTATAATCCGCACTTTATCTCCTATAGTCACTTGATTGGAAAAGCTTTCATTGTAAATGATGGCGTGTTCGTCGAAAACTCCGTGAATATGGACATCGTCAAATTCCTTTATGCGGCCGAGGCCTTTTGTTGCTGTATGTCCTATACTTCGCGTTTGGGCTGTAATTCCTTTTGCCCCTACATCCGTAATCACCCGTTCTTTAGTGGGTTTGCTGATAATTGTCGTAAGAACGGTTGCCGCACAGCGGTCATATGTGCCGATTACGTTTGCCTGCGAGGAATCCATAAAAATATACGTACCCGGCCTGATTTCTGTAACCCCGTTTGGAATCTCGAAATTTAGCATGAAAGGAGGAGTGGAACCGATGCTAACGACCTTTGGCTTTAGCCCCATTTCTTCCGCTAGTTTTGCAAAGTGCAACGTTCGGTTTACACTTTCAAGATAAAGCTCTTTGCATTCATCTATGTTTTGCGCTTTATAAGAATGCCCATCGTGAGAAAAGACCCCTATGAACTCCACATTTTTACAGGCCTTAACAGCCTCCAATAATGTCCGGAAATCATTTTCTTCAATAATCCCAGAGCGCTGTTCGCCTACTTCAATTTCTACAAGAACCTGGGCTCTTTTTTCCGCCCCTTCAAAAACCTCTTCGATTTGATTGACTTGATACGTATTATCGATACCAAACGAGATATCAATCGTCTCGGCTAATTTTCGAATCCGCTCAACTTTTGATTTTCCAACAATCTCGTTGGCGATAAAAATGTTTTTCAAACCGTTATTAGCCATGACCTCGGCTTCGCCCACTTTTGCTACGGTGATTCCAGCAGAACCTAACTCCTCTTGCAATCTAGCAAGCTTGGGCATCTTATGAGTTTTTGTATGCGGGCGTAATTGTACGTTATATTGATTGGCATAGTTTTGCATTGAGTGAAGATTATCCATCATAATTTCTTTATCAATTAATAGCGCAGGTGTATCTAGCTCGAAATAGTTCATCTGCTCGTCTCCTTTTTTAATTTGACTTAATTCCCGCACCACAAAGAGGAATGATAAATTTTTCATCCGCTGCCTTTTTATATTTTAAATATCCTGCATAGTTCGCTGCTGTTGTGATTTCCACATAGAATCCTTTGTCAGCAAGCATTTTCCGAGCCCTCTCAATTTCATCCTCTTCGATGCCGATAAATGAACCATTTGTTTCACGGACAGCCTCCAAGATTTGACTGGAGCGTGCCGGTGCTGCAATGGCAATCCCTTCTGCTAAAGTCCCTTTATTCGTTACAGGTTCTGCTTGTTCGAGCCCGTATTCAAAAGCACGTACAAGAGGCGCGCAGTTTGCTGCCTGGATTGCAATGATCTTCGGCATTTTTTCGATTAATTTGTTTTCAACTAACTCTTTAAACCCGTAGTACGCGCCAAGTACAAGTGTACCGTTGCCGACCGGGATGATTAATGCATCAGGCACTTCTTTTAACTGCTCGTAAATTTCATAAGCGTACGTTTTGGTTCCTTCATAAAAATAAGGATTATACACATGGCTTGCGTAAAAAACCTTTTCTTCGTCTACTGCTTTTTGTGCCGCGGCCGCAACGTCCTCGCGTGTACCATGAATTGCCTTTATCGTGGCTCCATGTGCCTTTACTTGAGCAATCTTTTTCGGTGACGTTTCATCACTTAAATAAATATCACAGGCAATATTGCAACGTGCCGCATATGCCGCAATCGCGGTTCCTGCATTACCGCTGCTATCAGCGATCACTTTTGAAACGCCCATTTCTTTCGCCTTCGTCATTAAAACAGCGGCGCCTCGGTCTTTAAAGGATAATGTGGGCATCATATAGTCAACTTTTACATACGTATTTGGCTCCAGAGGGTCTAGAACGATTAAAGGGGATTGGCCTTCACCCATTGTCACGGATTCCCATATCTTTGAATTCTTTGCAAATGGCATGGTTTCAACATAACGCCATAATGAGTTTGGATACTTATCCCAAGCAGCCACATCAATTTTCGGGGTATCTTTTACGATGTTTAATACTCCGCCACATTCGCATTTCCATAACGTTGGTGTACTATCATACTTATTGCCACAGCTGTTACAAATAAATTGTTCCATCCTTTGCCAACCCCTTCAGATACTTTTTTATAAAAAATAGACTTTTTTATATAAAGCGAGCAAAAAAATATAACTAAATAAACGCGATGGCTTCAATTTCAATTTTGAATCCAAAATGCAATTCATTCGTTGGCACAACCGTACGAGCTGGTTTATGTTCCCCGAAAAATTCCTTGTAAACAGCATCTACTTTATCCCATAACTTCACATCTGGAATATATAATGTCATTCGCAAAATCTGCTCTTTTCTGCTTCCAGCATTTTCTACAATCATTTCGACATTTTTAAGTGCTTGCAAAGTTTCTTCTTCGATGGTGCCAAATTTCTTTTCACGGGTCTCTGGATTAATGGAAAATTGTCCAGATACATAGACAGTGTTCTGATGAACAGTTGCCAGTGCATAGTGTCCATTTGATTTTAAATTTCCGACTTCAAATATGCTTTTCATTTGGCTTCTCCCTACCTTGATTTATTCTTGATTTCATCCAAATAACTGTAAACGGTTACTTTGGAAATACCTAATAAAGATGCGACCTTGTCAACAGATCCTTTCATTAAAAAAATGCCTTTCTCGTCCATAAATTTGATTAATTCAATTTTATCTTGGCGTTTCATGCCTGGATGCACACTGTTCTCAATAATTTGCTGAATCAATTGGTCCACGATTCCTTCAACATTTTCAATCTCATCATCTGATTTTGTTACAGGCTCTTCAGGTTTTATCGGAAGGAAGGTACTTATAAATTGCTGCATTTGATTCATTGCTCCAACATCGAAATTTATGCAGAAAGCGCCAATCACATTTTGCCTGGAATCACGTATTAATGAAGTCGAAGAACGGATTGTCCGCCTGTCTTCTGTTACAAATGTATAGCCTGCTAGATAATCTTCCTTAAAATCTTCTGACCGCAATACAGTCGTCACGAGGTGATCGAACGATTGACCGATTTCCCTTCCTGTAACATGGTTATTGACTGTAAACATGACCGAGCTTCGAGGGTTGGCCAAATCATGTATAACGACCTCGCAGTTCGGCCCAAACATTTTTGCAGTAGCTTTTGCTATTGGAATAAAATTCTCTAAGACCTTCTTACTATCTTCCATGTCTACCTACCTCATTTTTTAATGTCCATTTAATTATATATTTTTTTCTGTAAAAAATCAGTATGTAGAATTTTTTATATAATTTTTTAAAAAAATATTCTAACGGATTCGGTTTTGAGGTGCAAAAATCAAATTAACAGTACTATTCAAATAGTAATCAGCGCTAGAATTAGCAGGCAATTCGGTAAGTATTATCGAATAGAAGAATGGTTGGATTGCTCCAACCATTTTATTTCGCATTATTTTCTTTAACATGAGCACCCGTATGTTGAATACGATTACATACTATTCAGGCTTCATCTTTTTGATTTATTGATTGGTTTTTCTAAAATCATTTAGAGCTACCGACACTTCTCGGTTGGGTTCAAATTGCCTCGAAAGTAAATATAGCCTTACTTCACGATCTTCTTGACTCCCCTTTTCTTCTAAAATCTCCGTGGAATCGGCGGCGATATCTGCCACTATACGTTCATTTCGATAATATGTTAGAACTAATTGATCAATCTGGGTTGCACCGTACCCTTTATAAAAGGCGTCTATATTTTCATTTTTAAAACGATGCCCCCCACCGATAAACATCAAATCCCTTTCCTTTGGAGCTAATATAGGACTATCCCAGTCAACAATTAACATTTTTTTATTTTTATCTATCACAATGTTCCCTGGATGTAAATCTGCATGACAAAGCACATAATTGAATTTATGTTGTTTTAATTGTTCACTAATCCGTTCCGTGTTCTCTACCAATCCTATTATCTCCAGGCGATTTTTCTTCCAAAATTCCGCCAGGCTAGCTGATATAGGGTCATCGAAATTATTTGTATTTATTAGTTGGTCAAATTTTCTCACGGTACCGCACCACTTAGATGAAAAGTCCTCATTGGGAAGAAGCTGAGTAAGTTCGTCAGGTAATTCTAATGAATGGATTTCCTTTAATGTTTGCCCAAAACAAACCCATTGGGATTCAGATATTACCGTTTCGTATCCATTTTGACTCTCTATAAAAGGATAAATGGTCCATGTATATTCTTCCTCTTTTATCCAAAGTTGACGGGTTTTACTGTTCATTGGAGATATAACCCCTTCAATCCCATAAGAATGAAGATAATAAGGAACTTTAACACCAACTTCCCAAATTCCCCCTTTATTAAGTTTAAGAAAATATTTTTTATTTTCTATATCAGTCACCTGGTAGACACTTGCATTTGGATCATGTCCTATTGGCAGTAACGCTATGTTTTTAATCGAAAATCCATAATGTTCTTGTAAAACTTTAGCTATTGTTTCCGTAGATAAATGTTGGTTTGCTAACATAGGTTTTCCCCTCCATTGAATATTGTTTCTTAAACAATCCTGCTCCATTTGTTTAATAAAGAATTCAACAAAAAAGGCGATCAATCCTTCTTGGATCAACGCCCCAATAGTTAAACAATATTTTTTAGCCAAGTTAATATACGGAGAACTTGAAGTGGCTCAAACCACGTTATTAAAAATAAAATAATAAAGAAGGAAACAATTGAAATAAATTTTGTATATCCTTTTTCCTTTTTAAAGATAGCAATAAAACCAAATACAGCTCCCAAAAATATTAAAATAACTCCTATTAATACAATGGGTTCAGAATAACCCTCTATAAGCCAGTTTAATATAGAGGAGAGTAATCCTACTATAATAAATACGAGTGACAATATGCTGTATGATTTCAATATACATTCCCCCTTAAATTGATCGCAAAGAAATTTACGAATGGTTTCTGTAGCGGTAATACCTGAATCTGACTGGCATCATATGCCTGCTCTTGAACTCCTGCCATTCAACTTATTCCCCTTCACTATTCCGACTTTGTAAAAAAAAAATGGGTATTTCGTCAACAAGGTTGACTATTTAAATGTAAAGAAAAGCCCCCTAATTGTCAACCTAATTGACATTGAGGGGGAAGCACACATATGTAGTATATTTGTTGCCATTTTTACAAACACAGCCTGACCAGAAAAGCATTTTCTTTAAGCAGTATTGACTGCCTATTCCACTCATCACCTCTATATACAAATGTGAATTTGTAGTTACATGCATACACTTCTTTATTTTGATAAATAAAAATTGGCGATAAATGAACATAAAACAAGGACCCATTCTGAGGTCCTTGTTTTAAATTTCTTATTGAAGATAAGCACCCGTTAGTTTAAGTGACATTATTCACATTGTCATAAATTTTAACCTTAAAAATGGATGGGGCTGTCCCAAAAGTCATTAAAAAATGACTTTGGTGGCAGCCTTTTTTCTATAAATACAAAAAAATCGTCCTCTATTATAAAATGAAGTTACCACACAACACTTTAATAGGAGGACGATTTTCTATGAGTAATCAAATGATCACTACCCAAAATTATACCATCGAACAGACTTCTCTTCCATTATCAATTGAGGAAAAACCATTCCAACCTAAGACGGATGTGGATTCCTCAAATACAGACCGCAACCACTTCGAACCAGTGTTTATCCCTTACAACAACCAACAAGGCATGGCTATCTTCGACCTTCAGGGATTGATCCCTGAACATCATGTTGCCCGTGTCATCGACCGCATGGTCGAGTCCATTGAGGATAATATTTTCTACCAACACTATAAAGGCGGTGGACGAAGCTCCTATCATCCGAAAATGATGGTGAAGGTGCTTTTGTATGCCTATTCCCAGAAGGTCTATTCCTGCCGGGAGATTGCGAAGCTGCTGGAGGAGAACATTCCCGCCATGTGGCTCGCGGCGATGCAAAAACCCGACTACCGGACAATCAATCGTTTTCGAACCCACCAGATGGCGGAACTTTTGCCTTCCCTTTTTGAGGAGATGATTCTCAAACTGATGGAGGAAAAGTTCATCACCCTGGAAAACTACTTCCTCGACGGTACGAAAATTGAGGCCAATGCCAATAAACTTACGTATGTTTGGAAAAAAGCTATCAATAAAAATGAAACGAAGCTTTTGGCGAAAATCGAGGAAATGTACCAACAGATCCAGTCCGTTGCGAATCAGGAGAATGAAGACCTCCACGCGGAGGAGTCTAAGAAAGAATTAACGGTTGAGCAAAAGCTTCAAATGATCGAATCCGTCCTGGAGGAGGAAGTCGAACGGAAAAAGGTAGATTGGGAAACGGAGACCGAAAAGGAAGTCAGGAAGGAAAAGCGGCGTGTACTTGGAGGATTGAAAAAGTCATTGAAACTTGTCCGGAAGAACTTCATCCCCCGCTATCTGAAATACCAACACCAAAAAGAACTACTCGGCGACCGTAACAGTTATTCCAAAACCAATCCCGATGCAACTTTCATGCGGATGAAGGATGACCATATGAAGAATGGTCAGCTCAAGCCCGGTTATAATGTTCAGATGGCCACTGAAAATCAATTCATCCTGTTCTATTCGGTCCATCAACGTCCGACTGATACACGTTGCCTGATTCCGCATCTTGAAGCCTACCGGCAAACAAACCTTCCTATGCCAAAGAGAGTGGTTGCCGATGCAGGTTACGGCAGCGAAGAAAACTATCGCTACTTGATTGGGGACAGCGAGACAGAACCGATTGCCGAATTCCTCATTCCGTACAATACATATTTGAAGGAAAAAACAAAGGGCTATCGGCACAATCCATACAATGCAAAGAATTGGGATTATGTAGAAGAGGACGACTTGTTCATTTGTCCGAACGGCCGCCGTGTTCCCTTCAAGAAGTACATGAAGAAAAAGAATGCCTCCGGCTTTGTACAGGACTTCAAAATCTGAATGTGAAGACTGTAGTGATTGTCCACTGAAGGCCTTGTGCACAAAGGCGAAGGGGAACCGGCAGGTTCACTGGAACCCAGTTTATGAAGAATTAAAAGAGACGGCAAAGAAAGCCCTTGAAGATGAAACCCTTAAACATGTCTATTCCCGCAGAAAGATTGAAGTGGAGACAGTTTTTGGAATTCTCAAGGGCAATTTGGCGTTCCGTCAATTCCTGCTTCGGGGACTTGAAAAGGTCCAAACGGAATTTGGCATACTGGCAATGGCCCATAACTTGCTGAAAGTGGTGGGCCTATTGTGCAGAAACCACCTTATAAAACGAAAAATCAAAAAAGAAGGTGGAGAAAAACGATTTATTTTTCTCCACCTTCTTCATTTTAGGGACTTTTTAGACAGCCCCTTCATTATTTATGAATTCACCATAGAACTTGCAAGTTCTTCAATTACTTTTGCTGTTTTTACTACATCTTCCGCAACTAATAAGTGCGTGCAGTTTTCAAACGGAATCACTTCAGAATTCGGAATCTGTTCCTTCATGTATTCCGCTGTTTCTTTTGAGTAAAGTGTACTCTTTTCTCCATACACAATTTGTGTTGGTACAGTGATTTGTGGTAACACGTCACGATAATCGCCAACTGCCATCGCATGCCACATTGCCGCTAATACATGAGGGGTATTGCCGTTGACTACTAAATTGAGCTGCTCTTCCATCATTTCACCAGTCAAGTATGGGACGATCACTTTAAAGAAAGGCTTTGCGAATTCCATCAAGCTATCATTGATCACTGTCAAATCATTCAATGAGTCTTCCCGCGTATATTTACCGTGATAAAGACCTAAATTCCAATCCTCTTCATTGACTAATTTTGGTGTCATGTCGAACAACGATACGGCCTTCAATCTGGATACACCGAAGTTTTTTACATACTCGAATGTCGTAGAAACCCCCATCGAGTGTCCAACTAATGTGACATTCATCAAGTTAAGATGCTCCATTAGTTCTTCCAAATCGGAAGCGAATCTCTTCAATGTCAAACCATGCTCCGGGCGATCAGAAGCGCCATGTCCTCTCAAATCAAAAGACACTACATTGAACTTTTTGCTCAATTCTTCAAATGGTTGATCGAATGCTGTATGATCCGATGACCAGCCATGGACGAGCACAATCGGTTGTCCTTCTCCTTTTTGCTGATAATACAATTTGACGCCGTCACTTGTTTCGAAAAATGCCATGATGCTTTCCTCCTTCTAGTAGGTCTCAACATAAAGTTGTTGTTAAATTGTTTATAAAAACACTTTATTGCATAACTTTTTCTACCATAAATAAAGTTTACTCCTGCATTATCTGAATAAGGTTGCCACATGTATCGTCGAAGACAGCTATTGTGACTTCGCCCATTTGTACAGCTGTAGATGCTATTTCTCATTTATAAAAATTAATATGCATTCGTTATATGACTTCCCCATTCACGGTTGGGTTGCAACCAGCTAACGCTTCTTTCCACAATTAAATCATCCAGTCTTACTTCGTAATCCTTGCGGTATGGTTTAATAAATTCTTCCGCAAGCCAGCTATCTCTCGTGCCTTGCCATGTTTCATAAATAATCAAGTCATCCGGCTGATCCAGATCGTCCGATACAATGGCGCTAATGAATGCCTTCTCTGATGACATCTCCTCAATAAGGGAATATAGCTCCTTGCGGAATTCTTCTTTCTTCCCTGGTTTAGCCTTAAAACGAATATTGAGTTGAACTTGTTGATTGGTCATATTGACTCCTCCTATAAATTTTATATTTTGCGGCGATTCCGTTACACCATTCCCCAAGTACTTGAAGAACAACTTACAAGATATAGTATCCTAATTAATTTTTTTTTATATCTAATATCTTTAATTACTTGAAGAACAACTTACAAGATATAGTATCCTTCAGTAAGCACATTAACGGAAGTACCCACTTTTTTGTGATATAGTAACTAAAAAGTAATAAATGTGGAATGGGGAGCTTTAGACATGAAAAAATTTAGCTGTGGGTTTGAAGTGACAAAGGAAGTTATTGGCGGAAAATGGAAAGGTCTTGTATTATACTTTTTAATGAATGGACCAAAGAGAACGAGTGAATTAAAGCGCATTGTCCCAAATATAACTCAGAAAATGCTGATTCAAACACTTAGAGAGCTTGAAGACAGTGGACTTGTGAGCAGAAAGATGTATAATCAAGTACCACCGAAGGTTGAATATTCATCCACTGAACTTGGAGAATCTCTTAAACCTATCTTGCAGGAGCTGTGTCAATGGGGAAGCCATTATGCGGAGCAAGAGTATGCAGAAGGTGAATTTGAAATCGCACAACCAGAAGAGGCTTCTTAATGAGGAAACCAGCTTATAACACCTTATATGTAAGGTATTTTATTGTTGTACTAAGATTTGGCCATTTTAATTCGAAGTAGATGGCCTCGACTGATTCTTTAAGACCATTAAAGCTTCCTTAATGTAGTTAAAAACGGGGGTAGCGTCCTTGGAATCTACTTACGTTGAAATCCGAATTTTCCTGACGCTAACTCATTTATTATAGGGATTCTGCCCTGTTGTAACATAAGTAGAAACTTCTTTACTTTTTACTACAGGATTACTGGCACGACTATTAGAACAGAAAACAGTTACCAATTAGGTAACTGTTTTCTGTTCTCTAATATAAAATACTGAATTAATCTCACTCTGTTTCCAAATGGGTTCTCATTATCTATACAAAAGAAGTTAATTATTACGGTTTTTTTCTCCCCATTCACATAACTGTTCTAAAACAGGTAATAGGTTTCTCCTTTATTTGTAAGGCTGTATTCCACTTTAGGAGGTATTTGAGGATATTCTTTTCGTCTAACCATCCCATCTGCTTCCAAATCTTTAAGTTGTGAACTCAATGTTTTATAGGTGATCGTTCCTAATCTTCTTTTCATCTCATTAAAGCGAACGGGTTGATTCTCCGAAAGGAGATACAGAATTAGCATTTTCCATTTACCTCCAAAAACTGACAAGGTATATCCGAAAGGTGTCTCTTGGATATTACCCTTTTCTTTAAAATCAGCCATACTCATATTAACACTATCCTTTCTGGTAGTATCTATCTAAAAAGTGCGTACTATTTTTTTCTTTTTATCCATTTTATACTTACCTTACTTTGAAATAAAGGAGAGAAAAAAATGACTAATGTTAAAACCTACAATCACGACCTATCACGGCATTACCCAAGGATACAGCGTCAACGGTACTATCTACATTTCGGGGCAATTTTCACATGATATAGATGGTATGTTCGTTGGCAATGAGAGTATTGAAGCTCAGACGGAATGCTGCCGCTTTAGTTAAAGTATTCAACAAAAAGGACCTTAATCCTTTAATGGATTAAAGCCCCGTCAATATAATTGTCAATCTTGATTTACAGTGTCATTCGTATTTTTTTGTTTCTTATTCGCTCCAGAAATAGCAGCGAAAATACCACCGATTAAAGCAATTGCTATTGCTATCCAAGTCCAAAAGCTCATAATAATTCCCCCTTATATACTATTAATTTAACATAAAAAAGAACATCCTTATTAAACTAAACTGCACCGTTTGTTCAATAAGGAGTTCAACAAAAAAGGGCCGAAGTCCTTCCAGGAACATCGCACCCGTTACTTTAATAAGGCTTTTTATTTTACTGAAGAAAAAATTTTTCCAATTCTTCAACTTTATTTGTTTGAAGAACTATACCTTTGTTATCAAAAACCACGATTTCAGGAAACGAATTTAAAGATAATGCTTTTTTATAGTTATAATCATGCGAAGAGTTTTCATCTAAAATAATATACGTTAAAGAATGAATTACTTCCCTTAATTCATTGGCATCAATTAAGTCATTATTTATACTACCTTGGTATTCTTCGGATGTCGTTTTATTATCAAAAATCACAATACTGTATTTACCTTCAACTTCAGATTTCAATTTATTGACAACTCTTTCTTCATCAGAAGAACAACCGATTAAAATATAAATTAAACCTAATATAATTGCTAATTTCTTTTTCAAACTCTCTCCCCCTTTAAACTTTTACTTTAACAACATAAATTTACGGACTCTTATTAAACATTACTGCCCCGTTTGCTTAATAAGGAATTCAACAAAAAAGATGGTCAATCCTCCTTGGACCAAGCACCCGTTAGTAAGGTTACACAAATAACAGAGAATCGATTGATCAGGCTTTTATAAGGGACATTATTGCTCCAAACCAAAGGATGAGCTTCACAGATTGGTAAGTGGTAATTATAGAATAAGACTGAAACCCAACCGCAATCGGTAAGTAGAGTTACTTTGCTTGTAGGATTTGCAGATAAAGAACAGCCAACTATTGTGTTAGAAAAGCATTACGACAATATCATCCCGCTGTTGGAGATGGTGAGACAAAAAGCATCGGTCAGCTATTCTACATCGATGAACTTTTATTCGTTATAAAAGGAATTAGCCTGAGGGCTTGGTTTTTATTTTACAAATAAAGGGGATCGTTCCTTGCTTGTAGAATCACTAGCGTAAAAGGAGATGATAAGATGACCCACCAAGATAATGTAATAAAAATGGTCGCCGAAATGGAAGAAAAAGAGGCGAAGTCCTTACTAGCTGAAATTTTTCTTAAAGTTGACCGAGTTGGTACAAATTATACTAAGGATAAATGCTATGAGGATATTGAACGTATCTACCAAAATAATGTAGTAGGAAAAATGATTTTTGGAAAATAGCTATAGTTTATAAGAGCGTGTTAGAATGGCTTGTTTAAAAATGGATAGTTGGTTAAAATAGGGGGAAAAGAACCTACTCTTAAATTATCCGTTGGTCACGGGGTTATTGGAGGGTTTCTTCAAAAAAGCAGAGACAGCTTTATACGTCTCTGCTTTTTTGTTTATCAGTCAGCTCCCGATAAAAAAATAATCATTCTGAAGGTAAATAATAATTTACATTCCAGACTGCCAAGCAATAATAATAAATGTTGTCCATAATAGTGAAGGAAGAATTATTATTAAATTGAATGCGGTTAATACAATATTATTTTTAGCTTTGTTCATACAAACAATTGACATTAATAAGCAAAAATAAGATAAAAAGGCACCTACCCAGTACCAAGTCCAAGTGAAAGTACCACCTGGTCCCCAATATGCCATAGACTGAAATTTGATACTAAATATTAATCCAACCACAGTTAAAATAAATGATATAATACCCAAATATTTAATCATCCTAAAATTAAACGCCGCCCTATAATATAGTGTAAATTTACACTAATTATACCATTAGATTTTTCTAATTTATACAAATAATTCCTAATCCTCTTCAACTAAACTGCCCCGTTTGTTTAATAAGGAATTCAATAAAAAAGGGCGGTAATCCTTCCTGGATCATCGCACTCTTTAGTTCAACAAATTATAAAGGTCCTCTAATGATGTCCTTCCAGTGCTCTGGTAATTCGTGTGTCTCTAAGTGTTTATAATTAATCATTTTGACGGTAGGTCCCGCAGATACTTCAAAGGTTATACGGTCTTTTCCAACAGAAATATGCGGTCCAATTGTTGGGGTTACATCCAGTGTTATTTGCAATATAAAACCTCGAAACCCGTTCATCCGTTGTGACTTTACCACATCAACAAAATAAGGATAAACCATCGGACATTCTGTTAATATTTGTTTGTAATAATTACATACAGCATCATCAATATGAGGATTTAAAAAATTCATTAGCATATCATGAATCCTAAGCTCGGGCGAGTCTACTTGTTCGCTTAACACAGGATTCTCTTTAGGTTGTGCGTGAACTTCAAATGGCCCCAAGGCAAAAAAGGATATGATAAAGAGTTGTAGACCCAATGTTTTCAAAATAATTTCACCTCTATTCTAATTTCCCCAATTTGAATAGAGTTATCAATTCCTCTTTAACTAACCTGACATGTTTTTTAGTGCAGTAACCAAAGCTGCCGAAAACAGTATTGCTTCTTACTCGTGTAACCATTACGCATTTTCTTCTGTTGTTCCCTAACATAGGAAACGGCCTTCTCAATGGTTAATATTTTTTCACTGACCCAGTAAGCACCTATCTCTCTCACTAAAGAATGAACCATACCAATGTTACTGAAAATATCCACGTAATGTAGCAGTACATTTATGACGTCATCATTTAAACCAAGTGCCTGAAGCTCTTTAATGAGCTTTAGATCCTCTTTTGTAACCACACCGTGAATTTCTTTAAGGAAATCAATAGGTATTGTGTATGTAACCCGCTTGATATACCATTCTTCGGGATTGATTCCTGTTTTTCCTTTGATTTTTTCTACTCGTTTTGCAGCCCATTCCTCTATTGTTATCCCGTGTAATTCCTTAAATCTGTCTTCTGGAGTCAAACCGTATAGGACATTCTCTTTTAATTCTCGTTTCTTATCTTCCATCGGACCATTACTCCTTTGTATGATCAGCGTTTAGGTTGTTCAACTATCCTGCACCGTTAGCATAACAAGGATTTTCAAAATCAAATAGCACAATATAAATAGTGAATTATTTTCAATCAAAGAACGATAATAAATATTAACTTGAGGTGAGGTGAAGATTCAATGACTTACTACAAAAAAATCGAAAATATTCTAGGAATTGATGTACGTGCACGTGCACGAATCCTTTACCAAGAAAATAGAATTTCTGATCCGTTTAAAAATCCCTTGATCCATAAGCAAATAAATGGACGTGAAATTGTTCCTCTTGATGTGAAAAGATTATGGGGGAATTAATTTTTGCCCAATGGTAAAGGAATAACTTCTAAGGATGGATTACGTGAAAAAAGGAAAAAGCAACACAATTAATATTTTTCTACTCTTGTTTGTTACCGCGGTTTTTATATGGTCGATCATTAAGCCAATTGGAGGGTATGGCTTATTGGCTATAGAGGCAGGTCCTGCCGTTGTCGGGTTATTGATTGTAGTCGTTACATACAAGCGGTTTCGACTTACAACCCTGTCTTATATTATTATTGCAGTTCTAGCAATCATGATGTTCATCGGCGGTCATTACACATACTCAAGGGTTCCTCTATTTAATTGGATAAAAGACGCATATGACTTCAACCGAAATCACTATGATCGCTTTGGTCATTTGTTAAAGGGTTTGTCTGTAATAGTGATAAGGGAACTTTTATTAAGGAAAACACCGTTAAGTAAAGGTCCTTGGTTAATTACCATCATTATAAGTATTTCTCTGGCGATCAGTGCCCTTTATGAAATAATTGAATGGTTATTTTTTTTAATAACCAAGGGTGGAAAAGAATCCAGGAATTTTTTAGGTACACAAGGAAGTATGTGGGATGCACAATGGGATATGACGTTAACATTAATTGGCTCAGTTCTCGCACTTCTATTCCTGTCAAAACTTCATAACAGGCTCCTTAAGAAGGAACAAAACATTAATAATTAAAAGTTACGTCTAAAATAATAGTGTTGTTTTCGTGAACGTCCAGTACCGCTTATGGTTCATCAATATAAAAAAGCGTACTTTGATGTACGCTTTTTACAAAAGTGGCAGAGAGCAAACTCATTTTTACAAATGTATATTAATAATTCTATCTCCATACCCTATAACATCAGGAGGTGGTAAAATGACTAACCAACAACAAAATAACAATCAGCAAGAAAATCAGGTGTCTAAAGGGATAAAGGATACTGCGGGTGCCGCATTCCAAGCCGCCCATAGTGCGTTAGAGACAACAGAGAACGCTGCAATGAATGTTGTGGATGCAACAACCAATGCCGTCAACAAAGCGGCGAAGAATGTACAGAATATGGGTTCAAATGAATAGCACTCTCTTCGAAAAAAACGCCAATTGGCGTTTTTTCATTTTTATTTCAAAAGAGGTAAACTGATCATTTTGCCATTTTCTTATTAAACTAACCTGCCCCGTTTCTTCAATAAGGAATTCAATAAAAAAGGCCATTAATCCTTCTAGATCAACGCACCCGTTTCTTAAATAAGGAAATAAAGTTTATAAACTTACTATTACTGAAAAAACAAATACATTCCCAAAATAATTCCTATAATATATTTGGAGAAATGCTTAAGTTTATTAGATCGAGGAATACAAAATAAACGGTGGATCGATTCCACCGCTGTGCTCCCCTGATCCGTTTAGGTAATAGCAAGGGTTAATTAATTATGGTTGCCAAACTTCCCATATGTTCCCGTCAGGATCTGCAAACGTTATGTTTGGTCCGCTTGTTATCCGTTCTCCTAAAATATTCACTCCGTTTTTCTTAAAACGTTCTAATAGTTCCTTAATCCGTGGAGTAATGAAACACGCCATTGCATGTGGTTTGCCGTTGTCCAATGACCATGAAAAGCGTAATCGACCGCCTTCTTCGTCCGATTTGTGAAGAAATAGAGCGGGTACAACTTGCCTTAAACCAGGTGAGGGTAGATTTCCATTCAGATCTGGAAAATTCAAAACAGCCATCTCTATCCCAGGCTCAACACGGTCGTTGTTTGCAGGTTGATACCCAAGATTCTTTTGGTACCATTTAATTGACTCGTAAACATCATTTACTGGTACATAAATACAAGTTATACCAGTAATGTCTTCCATTCTTTCTTCCGCTATGATTTCCTCATTAGCCTGCATATTCATTCCCCCCCTCAATTCCACTTGTTCATTATGCTTTGTTGCTAGTTCAGTGAATTAATAATCGGTTTTCACTATTAATTGTAAGTATTCAATAAATCTCCATAATCCCCTTTTTGTGGTTGAAGCAATCGTTCGACAAATAATTCCTTATTGAACTATACTACCCCGTTTGTTCAATAAGGAATTCAACAAATAAGTGCGAAAATCATTCCTGGATCATCGCACCCTATAGTTTAAGTACATTGTTTCACAAAGTTTTTAAATAGTTTAATTAAAATCATCTTGAGATAAGTCTGTATTGACTCCCATTGCGGCTCTAGAACCTTCCGCTGCTGCAATAATCACTTGTGAAGGAGCAATAACTGAGGTATCTCCAGCGGCATATAGCCCTTCAATATTAGTTCTGCCAAATTGATCAGTTATAATTCCACCAAGCTCGTGTGTTTTACATCCTAAAGATTGACCGAAAGTGGTAGCTTGAATCCATTCAGGTGTCACAAATCCTCCATTCCTCTTTACCTCTTCACCATCCTCAAAAATTACAGCTTCTAAACTCCCATTTCCGCCAATAAGAGATTTAATTTTTTGCTCATATACTTTAATTCCTTTTCTTTGTAACATATTCTTTTGCTCTACGGTTAATATCTTCTTTCCATTGGTACAAACAATTAAGTCTTTGCTCCAATTGTAAACTGTTTTAGCCATATGGAAAGCAGAGTGGCTTTCTGAAATAATCATTAGCGGAAGGTCTTTCAACTCCCAGCCATCACAATAAGGACAGCTGAAAAGACTTTTTCCATAGAAATCCATAATGTTTTCTATTGCCGGATGAATTTCCTTAAGTCCTGTAGCTAAAATAACCTTCTTCCCTTTAATACATTCTCCTTTTTCGGTCACGACTTCGAAATGCATTCCCGTTTTTTTTACATCAATAATTTTTTCATTTCTTATCATGATAGAAGGATACTTGGCTATGTCCTGATGAGCAATTTCTCTAAATTCTCTTGGTTTAATTCCGTCTCTTGTAATAAATCCATGCGACTCTTGGGTAACTGCGTTTCTTGGAGAGTTATTGTCGAATAAAATCACATTTCTTCTTGCCCTGCCTAATACAAGTGCAGCGTTTAAACCCGCTGGACCTCCACCAACTATTACACAATCTAACATAATAATATACACTCCTTTTAATTAAATACATTAAAGACCTTTATTATCTATAATAGGAGGATAAAAAAAGACATCATTTAATTATTCAGATGTCTTAGCTAAATCAGCCAGGGTTTGCCTCCTTAATTCTTCTTCCATTTTTTCTTCGGACTTCAACATTACTTTTTGGATCTGACATTGAGGTCCATGGTCTAATCCGCACTCAAACAATGATGACTTTCCCTCAATAGCAAAAATAATATCAAGAAAAGAAATGGATTCCCAGCCTCTTGTCAATGAATATCCACCATTTGCTCCTGACACAGAAGATACCATCCCTTCTTTTACAAGCTTGGTTAGGATTTTAGATAAGTAAGTTGGTGAAACATTCAGCTTTTCTGCTAGTGTCTGTACCCCTATTGGTTTGCTTGATTTTGACAAAGCTAAATTTAACATTGTATGAAGAGCATAATTAGTTGCTTTTGAGTACTTCAATGGATTCAACCCTTCCTATCTATTAAAGACTATAAGACTCTCTAATATCTATTATAATTGTGTAAAAACGATTGTCAAGATACATGCTTTATTCAACTAAACTGCCCCGTTTGTTTAATAAAGAATTCTATAAAAAAGTGCGGAAATCCTTTCTGGATCTACGCAATCGTTAGCTTAGTAACCTTTAGTTTCCATATTTATCATCTCTTACTGGAATACCATTTTCTTTCGGGTGGTTAAAAATGTCTTCATAGGTTAAGGAGCTAACGACTTCAAACTTTTTGGTATTTGGATCGTATTCAAAAATTACTAGTTGTTCCCAACCACTGCCACTCCCAGTATCAACAACCCCAACTATATTAGGTGCAATTTGAACAACTCTCCCACCCTGGTTATTAACGTCAACATTAGGGGGCGATGTTTGAATATATTCATTCGTATTGATTCTTAAAGCAATTACAATCAGACACACTAATATTCCAGTTAAAATAACCTTAATAAAAATATCATTCTTCATTCCTTACTCCCCTTTTTTCGTAAATCTTTCCATAATATTTTTTAACTAAACTGCCCCGTTTGTACAATAAGGAGTTCCACAAAAAAGGTGGTTAATCCTTTTGGACCAACACACTAATAAAGGTATTATTCTTCTCCAAAATTATTACCCGTAACTAATCTATCGTTTATCTGTGTGATAACTGTTCCTTTTGGTAAATTGGAAACAAACTTGTCAATGGGATTATATTTCTCCTCGTTTGAAAATAAATAAAACCCTGCTCCATCGTGGGAAATTGTAATAAATGTAGTATCTGTTTCAATTTTAAAGATCGCGATTGAGCGTTTTCTTTTTCTCCCCCACTCAGTAACTTCCCCTAATTCAAATAGTAAATTGTCAGAAAAGGAAATTGAAAAAAACTCATTTTGAGCTGGCAGCCAATAAGTTTCATTTAGTAAAAGGGCTAAAGCTTCCGAATCATCAACCCTTGCAGTAAAATAAGGTGGGTGATATTGTTGCTTACCAAATGCTCTTTTTTCCTCAAGATGATTTAAGGTAAATTCAATTTTTTTCTGATTTAAAAGAGTGATATGCTCTTCCTTTTGTTCATCATAGACAATAAAGGTGATATATAAAGGGTATATATTTTGTTGAATTAAAAACTTCAGTAAAAAACCTTTATTTTGTTCTATATAATCTTCACCACCAGCTTCTATAAAATAGGCAGTTCCCAAGTCTCCATCTAGCCTTATATGGTGATCTAATTCATCAAAGAAATTTTTTGAAATTCTTTCTTTAACTATCCAAATTTCTGACATGATTATCTCCGATCCCGTTATTTTTTACTTTATTGTCTACTGTAAAAAAATATTTTTATTTAAACTATTCTGCCCCGTTTGTCCAATAAGGAATTCAACAAAAAAGGCGGTTAATCCTGGCAGAATCAACGCACCTATGGTTAAGAAGAAATCTTTAATTTGGGAAAACGAACTTATTTTAAGTCTGATTCACTATTTATCCGATTTTCTCCGCCAACTCTAAAATAATACCCTCTGGGCCACGGACGTAGCATAACTTATAACTTTCTTCATATTGCTGTATCTCACTAAAGGTTGCCGTGCCCTTCTTTTTCAATTTTGCAACAATCTCTTCAATATCTTCTACAGCAAAGCAAATATGTCGGATACCTAGCGTATTTGCAAAAGTCTGCTGAATACCTTTTTCATCTGATGGCGTTTGAAATTTGACTAGCTCGATCCATGCCTGGCCATCTGGCATCCCCAATGCTACACATGCCGTTTTAACATTATTGAGCCCGACTATTCTGTCCAACTGTTCTCCTTCCAATTCCCATTCCGCCTGCACTTCAAGTCCTAAATCCAGAAAAAACGCTTTAGCCTCTGAAAGATTATTTACATTTATACTCACATGATCTATTCTATTGATCTTCATCTCATACCTCCATGTTCCTTTTATTTTCAATACCTGTATTCGTGTATTGATTGTATGAAATTTAATAAGCTTGGAAAAGGAAATTTCCTTCTTCAACAAACCTCCCGCGTGTTGACAAACTGTTGATTACTCAATCGGCAATTCCAGTATTACATCATATATTTTTTTAGTATCCCAATACTGGCCTAAAATGCCATTATGCCCCATAACCCTTTTAAAATATCCTATCTCATAAATTACTTCCTTATTATGTTTGAAGTACAATTTAAAGTCAGGCAT
This sequence comes from Neobacillus piezotolerans, assembly GCF_003362805.1. GTDB lineage: Bacteria > Bacillota > Bacilli > Bacillales > Cytobacillaceae > Bacillus_D > Bacillus_D piezotolerans. Next base: position 87,094 of record NZ_QNQT01000001.1, on the reverse strand, counting down.
TTCCATGTCTGCATTTGCAGTGGTAACTGTTTTAGCTTTATTTAGTTTATCTATTAGTTCCCTTATAAATTCTTCATCTTTTATACTTGTAACAAACTCTTCTGTTTCTCCCCAAGTCACCACTTTAATTTCTGTGACACTTTTTCCTAGGTTTAAATTTTTGTTTTGGCATCCTATTAAGACAAGAGAAAATATCAGAATTAGGCTTCCCAATTTAATTTTCAACAATGACTCCCCCCTTTTTAACCGAGTCTTGAACAATTCTGCCTGTTTGTAATTTAATTGGATGTTCATTGGTTCCTTAATTGGCTACTTTTTTGAAATAGGTATAGACCTTCTCCATTTTCTTGGCCTGGTTTCCCTTTGGATTCTCCATATTTCCGAATTCAAAGAATTTCACTTTCTTGATTCCGACGAAATTGAACAAGGCCCGTTTCATGAGGATTTTATGCGCGTTGTTGAGCCAGAAGAATGGATACAGAGCCGGCCCCTTCATGGTGGACACACATACGACCGACTTCCCTTTCAGCAGACCTTCCGGAAAATAACCCTTTTTATCTTTGTACGCAAAGTTGGATGCGAATAATTGGTCGATGTAGCCAAGGAGCATCGCGGGCGGCCTTCCCCACCAAATCGGATAGATGAAAACAATTTTGTCCGCCCAAGTGAGCTGTTGCCTGTATTTTTCAATACTAGGATCCTTATGCATATCGCGGCGCCGCTTTTGTTCGTTGAACACGAGAAGCGGGTTGAAGCCCTCCTCGTATAAATCAAGGACTTGAATTTCCTTGATGTTGTCATTTTCCTTGCTGCCTTTAAGTACTTTTTGCAAAAAGGCAAAATTCAAGCTGTTATGATTGGGATAAGTATAGATGATTAACATGTTCAAAAGGCTGCACCCCTTTAATTATCATTTGATAACTAAATAATAACACCCAGACATTTGTTTATCAATTGATAATTGTTTTTTGATAATAAATTTGTTATCTTTTACAAGAGGTGAGGACATTGGACAAAAAGGTTCTTTTCGAAAAGGTTGTATCCTTTACAAGTTCCGTTCATCGTGTAACCAATGAATTAACAAAAAATGCGAAACCCGATTCGATTTCGCAAATCCAATATAATATTCTCGAATATATTGCCGTCAGCCAGCCGGTTACTCCAAGTGAAATCAATGACTGCCAGAACATGTCAATGCCGAACACGAGCCGTGAGCTGAAAAAATTAAGCGAAAAGAATTTAATTGAAAAGATTCATGACAGTGAAGATCGGAGAAAACAATACATCCGCCTCTCCAAAGAAGGTGAAGCCATGATGAATGATGCTTTTGCTACGATTGAAGCACACTTCCAAGAGCGGATACAGGATGCTACGAACGAAGACCTGGAGGAAGTCGAGCGGGCCCTGGATATCCTCAGGGCGAAACTTTTTTTGGATTAATTGAATAACCCTCGTAGAACTACAAGGTGAATTAAAGTCTTCTTGCATTATTCGGCGGGAATTATTTTAATCCAAGCACTAAAGAGGCTTACCCCTAGTCTTTAGAAATGAATTCCACCCGCGATATGTTATAGCCAAAGCTCTGCCGCACTCTCAGGTACCCCTATAAAAAGCTAGACTGGATGATTGTTTCATCTAGTCTAGCCTTTAACATTTTTTTACTTAATTCCAGGTTGGCAGACATAAACTAATAGGTACCTAAACTAAGTTTTTAGAAGCAAAAGCATCTCTATATCGTGAGGCTGGGTGACGTTTATTTAAACGATCCCCTCCAAAAAGCTTATTTCTAAAAGTAGTTTGTTCTTCATCTGGATTACGAGCTAATCCACGTTGGCGGAGCACAGGCATCAAATAATCAATGAATTCTTCATACGAACCTGGAATCGTTGCACTAATCACATTAATTCCATCGACTCCCGCCTTCTGCCACTGTTCAAGTTTGTCAGCAATTGATTCTGGAGTTCCCACCACTCTAATTGTTCGTACATGGTATCTCGCCAAATCTTCTACTGTAGGAGTTCGTTTTGGTGTATTTTGCTTCACCCAATTAAAGAAAGTACTCATTCCCTGTGAATCCACATCATCAAGAGGTATATCCATGCTGACATTGCCTAAATCTATCCCTGCAGCACCTGCCATATGTGCGACCATCATTTCCAAATCTACCTTATTTTCGAGTTCGATTGCTTTACGCTGCGCTTCTTCTTCAGTGTCCCCTATAACAAAGGATAAACCCTGATAAAACTGAAGGTCCTTTCCATCTCTTCCATGTTGAATTGCTATGCGCCGGGTTTCTTCAATCTGCTTACGAGCAAGTTCCGGATTCGGTGCTTTGATGAAAACCCCTTCCGCATTTCGAGCCGCAAAGTCCCGTCCAGTCGGTGATGATCCAGCCTGAAAAAGTACCGGCGTCCGTTGCGGTGATGGTGCAACAAGGTGAGGTCCCTCTACCTTATAGCGCTCACCAACATGATTTATTTTATGTACTTTATCTGAATCAGCATAGATTCCACTTTCTTTATCCTTCAAGAGTGCTCCTTCATCCCACGAGCCCTCCCAGAGCTTATATAACACATCTGTATATTCATCCAGCCATTTGTAGCGTTCATCGTGCTCAACCATACCATCATAGCCGAAGTTTCGAAAAGCATTATCCAAAAAACCTGTCGTCATGTTCCATGCAATCCTGCCTTTTGAAATATGATCAAGCGTCGATACACGCCGTGCAAAGTTAAACGGATGTTCTTGTAGTGGAGAGGCAGTAAAAGCTAATCCGAGATTCTTTGTGTGAACGGCCAAAGCGGATAATAGCACCATTGGGTCATTGCTCGGTATTTGTAACCCTTTTTCTACATGGTATTTCCATCCACCACAATGATTACCATATAATCCAACCACATCCGCGAAAAAAATAGCATCAAAGCCACCTTCGTCAAGTCGCTTTGCCAGTGAAATCCAGAGATCTATATCATTGAAATCCCTCTGGCGACCCTCGTCCTCGCGCCACAATCCATGTAAATTGTGATTGACTGTGTTCATTAGAAACGCAGAAAATGAAAGGGGCTTAGTCATAACTTACTCATCTCCTTCGAAAGTGAATTATATGAAGTACTCGGCACATACGTCGTCGAATCGCGCTCCTTTGTTATACGCGCTAACCCAATCGCGGAAATGCAGGCAACTACATTGACAAGCGCTACAAAGATAGGTGGAGTTAGAGCGCCAATTTTGGTTAATGAAGAGAACAACACTGGGAATAGTGCACCTCCTATAGCGACAGGTACGTTGTAAGCGATAGCCCCCGAAGTAAAGCGATGTACCGCGGGGAAAACATCGACTACGGTAAATGGAGCTAGTGCGTAATGGAACCCTACAATCAAACCGAGTATTACGATTCCAAAAATCATACCTCCAGGGACAGTAAACAACCAATAGGCAAAAACAACGAATACAGCGAAAACAGCACAGCTTGCGATGCGAAATGCTGGTATATTATCAGGGTTGCGACCGACAATCCAGGCAAAGACAGGTACCGACAATCCAAATATAAGCCCCGTAATTCCCATTGTGAGGTTCGCTTTAGTTGGTGCGAATCCACTTACATTCACAAGGTATATTGGCATATATAAAAGCACCATCACAGCCGCAGCATTGTACCCTAAGACATAGATTGTTGTAAGAATTAAGCGTTTAGGATCATATTTCAAACTATCCTTAAAAGGTGATGCCGAGACTTCTCCATTTTCCTGTAGTTTTTTGAACACTGGTGATTCGTCTAATCCAGATCGTATAAATAGCGCAATAAGCCCGAGCGGCGCAGCTGAAATAAATAATAGTCGCCATCCCCATTCGTCAAACGCATCACCACCTAACCATACTCCTAGCCCGTAGGCAGCAAACGCCGCAGCTGGATAGCATAAACAGGTGCCTAACTGAATCAAACCCATTAAAAAGACTTTATTTTTCCTATTAGAAAACTCATAAACATAGGCCGCGGCGCCGACAAATTCTCCACCTGCAGAGATTCCTTGCACAGCCCTGCACGCCATCAAAAGAATCGGAGCGCCGATTCCAATGGAAGCGTATGAGGGAATCAGTCCAATACAAAGCGTCCCTATTGCCATCATGGAAATCGTTAATACAAGGAGTTTCTTGCGACCTATCCTGTCACCAATCGCACCCATGATGACACCACTTATTGGGCGCAGGAGATATGTGAAACCAAAGGCAAGCAACGAATAAATGAGAGCGAATTCCCCAGCTTCAGAGAATAAGACCAAGGATATACCGATTGCTGCATAAGAATAGATTGCTAGATCATACCATTCGATAAAGTTGCCAATCGCACCCGATATCACAACTTTTCTAATTGTTTTCTGATCAGGAGCGCTGTTGGTTGACGATGCCAGTTCAGCTTGTTTCATTTTCATCCCTCTTTCAAAAATAATTGAGCTTGCAACACGCTCTTTCATACTTGATACTTCATGGTAAATTACCTATAGGTGTTCCTAACTGTTCGGTTTTTTTCGCTACAGATAGTTCCTCTATTAGCCTTGTGGTAAAAATAAATTGGTTGTTAAATCGATAGGGTACTAATTTTTTAACACTAAAGTTTATGCATCTGTCGATTCCTCCTACTTTTTATTCCTATTTTCCTTATAGAATAACTAGGATATAAATGCGTGTGGATGTATGTTTTTTTCTAAGAAGCTGATATGGATATAACAAAATGGACAATGGCTTTAGGCGTTCCGACTGTTGCCAAGTCCTTGTATATACCAAAAAAACCCCTTCCACTAAGGAAGAGGTTTTATAAACAGAGTCTATAGAGTCTACACCCTCCCTTATCTTCCAAGCTAAAATGCTTGCTGGACTTAGCACCTTATCACTAAAATACAATTTGAGTGATGGTTGCTGCAGGATCGCTGGACCAGATTCCTCCCCTGCTCTTAATAAGGAAAATATTCATTTTTTTAAGATTATTCTCATAATAGTTTACTAAAATAATACTGTCAAGTGTTAAACTTTTTTGTTAGATAGAAGTGACCAACTTTCCCTGTTATGTTTTGCCTTCAAAATCCGTTTGGATCAATGTTTCAACGTTTATCTAAATTTGGCTGGGCAGGGAAGCATTTTTCAGCGCGGCAACTTCTCTTTTTTTAAAAAAACTTAAAAACTCTTTTCCAGCTCATCCACAATCGTACCGATATGGGAAATTGCCTGTTTGATGACGTCGGTTGTGCTCATATCGAGCCCCGCCATTTTGTACAGGTCGAAGCCGCCCAATGTGCCTCCGCGCTTCAGGACCTCCGTCCACTGCTCGCCTACTGAAATCCCTTCCTCCTTGATCCGGTTTGCGACGACAGTGGAAGCAGATGTGCCGATGGAATAGGTGAACGGATAGAGACCCATATAATAATGCGGCTGGCGCATCCACGTCAGTTTCGCGCCTTCGTCGATCTCGACCGTGTCCCCCCAGAACTCTGATAGAATCGCGCCTTTTGTGTCGCTGATCACGCTTGTCGTCAACGGGATTTCCTGGTCGGCCATTTTGTACAGCCTTCTCAGCAGCTCGGCCTCGAGGATATGGGTGACGCAATTATGGTGGTAGCTCATCATCAAGTACATATTCAGCCAGCGGTGCAGCCTCGGGTCATCGCGGTTTTCACGAAGGTACTGGACAATTAAATGTTCGACCAAGGTGGACGGCGCCTCGACGAATAACAGAGACCCACCATTGTTGATGAATTTCTGGTTTTGCGCGGCTAGCGTAAGGTGGATGGCGTGTCCGAGCTCGTGGCCGAGGAGAATCACATCGAACAGATTGCCTCCCCATGGGTAAAATGAATAGCCATGGACGCCATGGACGCCGCCTCCGAATGCGATCATCCTCCGTCCGACGTTATCGCCCCTGTATACCCACCGGTCCGTGAATACCTTCCGCATTTGCTCCTGGTATTCAGGACCGAGCACACCGACGGCTTCAACAATGATTTCCCCAGCCTCTTCATAGCTGATTGGCGGATCAAAATCCGGGTCGAGCGGCGCTTTGACATCCGAGAAGAGCAGCTTGTCGAGGCCAAGCTGGCGTTTCCTCAGGCGCGCGTACCGTTGCATATGCGGGGCAAGCTCCTGCTGGAACGTATCGAGCACATCCTCGAAGTAATGGCGGGGAATGCCATCCCCTGAATAAAAGTTGTTGTCCGCCGGCGAATCATAGTGAAGCAGATAATCCATCGTGGTTGGATATTGGCGCAGTTTCGCAATCGCCACATTTTTATGTATTTCGTTCGTCAGTGTATGGGCGAGGCCGTGCTGATAGTTTTTCAAACCATTCGACAGCGACTTGTACGCGTTCCTGCGCAGTACGGTATCGGGGGACGTTTCTACCTGGGTCATGTACATGAAAAGCGAAACCGGTACGTCTTTTCCATCCTTGTCTTCCACCGGATCGAACTTCAGATCTGACGCTGTAATCGTCAAATAGGTTGAGTTGGATGCATTCAAGGTACGGCCCAGTGTAGACAGCAAATCTTCCATTTCCGGCTTTAGCGAGTGTTCGCGGAGATTATCGATTTTCTCGAGGAACCGATGATACGTATGCAACCCGCCCTCCTCTTCCAAGTAGGTTTGCAGGGCAGCTTTAGGCAGCTGCAGAAACTGGTTCACGACCACCGTACTGAGGCTGTACGATTTTTTTCCAAGGGACTGCGTACGCCCGAGCCTGCGCTGATTCTCCGGGTCTGTTCCATCCTCGGAATATTTATAAAAAGCGTAGCTTGATACCCTGCTGAATCTTTCCATCAAGGCATCGTATTGTTGAAGCAAAGCCAGGGTCGTTTTTGCATTATCCAGGGTGATCTTTTCTTGAAGCATCCCTTCCAGGTCTTCTCCAACCTGGATATACGCCTTCTCCCATTCTTCATCTCTTGCAAAAATCGGCGTCAAATCCCATGTTTCTTCCACCGGCACATCCTTGCGGGTAATCACACTCACTCTAAACACTCCTTTTAAAATAAAGTACATAATATTCTGATAATACCATATTTAGCGGCAAGTAATAATAAGGATTTTCTAATCTCTTAATTCAGACCCTCACTCTATGGTTTTACGGAATCTATGAGCCGTGAACAGAAAAAACCCGATGATATAGACTCATCAGGTTATATTCTGAAAACCAACTAATCATTAAAATATTACTATTTTTAAAGTCTAGTTCTGCTGCTAAATGTTTTTCATTAAATGAATATGGAAATGCGTTCTCCCTTTGACAATCTTGAACTTGGTTTAATGACTTGCTCATTTAATAGAATCGTTCCTTTTTCAATCTTTTCTACGATCTGTGATCGGCTCCAATCCTCGATTTGGTTTGCAAGTACTTTATCGATTCGATGTTTTCCTGCCACATCATCCAGAACGATGTGAATCACCTTTACTCCTAGTTCTGCTAAGCTGGTTATTGGAATGTTTGACATAATTGAAGATTCATCATTCTGCTCTCCAATTTCAGCAACATGCTCTGAGAATGTTTTGTAAATCGCTAACTTTTTGTTCCACGTATGATTTTTTTCGCATTTATAAATTGCAAATCGGTATATGCTTTTTCCGTTTGCGTTATGCCTTCGCACATTTGTATCCGTAAAAATGGATAGTTTGCCGCACATTTTGCAGTGCTTCTTTACAGCTTGTTCTGGTATATGAGAAAGTTTCCAGTGGAGTGTTATATTTGACATTTATCCTTCACCTCTTAAAAAGATAAAGGAACGCAAGCACCTATTTGGATATCTTGCAGCACAGTTATATTTTTTTGGAAAAATTAAAAAGGAGATCCTACACAAGGACCTCCTTTCGCAACGAGACTACAGGGTTGCCTGGTTCCTTTGTAATGATAAAAATGGGCATACTACCCCCTTAGAAAAAACACATTGGTTTTTTGAGGATGATGCTATCCAAATTATTGATCATTACAAAGTAAATGTTGGCATACGTGTACTCCTGTATCCTTTCCATCCAAATAGAGTTATTCACATTTTACCGAATAAACCCATTTATATGCAAACGTTTACACTTTTCTAAACTAAGTAACTCCTTAAAATCCAGTTACTCCTTTCATTCAGAAGGTTCAACCTGCTAAAAGGACGGCCGTAAGAAAAACGATCTGAAGTACAGTTCGAGGAATCAGCTTAGGTACGGGCCTCTCCCCGATCGTTAATTTTTCTCTGGCTGCCCGCAAATTTGCGGGAAACATTGCTAACAGCAGTAACGCCAATCCAAAAGACGCTGTCTTGGAGGTGGCTTGAAACAGAATGCCGATAGCTCCGACAATTTCAAGTAGTCCGGTAGCCGTCACAATCCAATCCGGTCTAGGAAAAGCCGGCGGAACCATACGGATTAAATCAGGACGCCTCGTCCCCCAATGAGCGGATGCGGTAAGCAGCAGCATGGCGGCAACCGCCCATTGTAGCGAGGTGTGCCAGCCTTCGAAATAGGATACTCCAATCAAGCCAATAGCCTTGAAAAGCAGAAAAGCAGCGATAAGCACATAAAATGGTACCATCTCGATCCCTCCCATTTAAAAACCCTTCGTTACCATAAGGTATAAAATGACGAGTGGCAGCAGAGTAGCAGCGATGCCAAAGACCGCCCACAAGCGTGAAGCATCCCGATATGCCTTGGAGATGGTACCGCTTTCGATGCATTGCGCGCTGTGCCGGATCATTTTAAGCTGCAGCGGAATAAGAATAACGGCCCAGATGATTCCGCTTACCATGAATAATATGAGCGACAACATAAGCCAGTTAAACCCCGACATTGGCATTCCCGCGCGTTCAGCCATTCTGCTGCCCGAGACGATGATAAGAGCAAGACCCGGGATTGTAAATATATAATCCGCCAGCATTACGTTTTTAACTGCTCTATGAATTTCAGCCGCTTTTTTGGTCAAATCCGCCCTTATTTTCCAAAAGGCAGCCGTAATGATATTTCCAACGAATAATACGACTCCAATCAGATGCAATGTTAACCACAAGTTCATACTGATCCCTCCTGCTTCCTTTACTGGGATTTTAAGATACCGGTAATAAACGACGAGAAATCTTGGGCCATAAAAACAGCCGGAACAGATGGTATCGTGGATCGCACACGCAAACCGATTGTCAGAAGAACGAACATTTCAGCTGTTTTGCCAGCATCGACCGATTCCAAAATAACTCCATGCCTTTGACCGGTCTCGATCCACATTCTGGATAAGAATACAGAACGCTCATAATATTGCTTGAGCGCTTCCGCTATAATCGGCTGCTCCTCCTTTCCAAGCAAATACATCAGCACTTTGTTCGTTATGTCCGCATTTGCATAAGCCGAAATACTTTCAAATATTTTTTGATACGGTTCATCAAATGATTGCCGTCCTTGCTCCACTTCGTTCATAAAAAGTTCATTCGTCTCTTCCAGCCGCTCCTGAAGCACCCAAACAAAAAGTTCGTCTTTGCTCTTCACATAATGGAAAATAGCCCCCTTTGATAAGCCCGCTCTGTCCATGATGTCCTTCAGCGTAATCGAATCGCATCCTTTTTCCTGTATCAGTTCTTTAGTCGTTTCAAGTAGAAGCCTAGTTGTCTGCGTTCTTCGTTCATCTTGCTTCAAAGTCAATCCCTCCTAAGATGTATTATCAATAATCTGAATATACCGACTATAACATACCGACCGTTGGTTTGTAAACGGGTATTAGAATCACTATTCGTTCACCTACTGAAAACTCCAGGTTATTTTTCTGGTTTGCCTTGCGCCAACACAAAATGAAATAGCCTGCTTTGCCTTCAAGCAAAGCAGGCCAATCAATCTACAGTACTTTCCCCAAAAATGCTTTTGTTCGTTCATTTTGCGGATTGCCGAAAAGCTCCTCCGGTTTTCCTTCCTCGACGATGTAGCCGCCGTCCATGAAGATGACGCGGTCGGCGACTTCGCGGGCAAAGCCCATTTCGTGGGTAACGACGACCATCGTCATGCCTTCCATCGCCAGCTGCTTCATAACATCGAGCACTTCTTTGACCATTTCCGGATCGAGCGCGGAGGTCGGTTCATCGAACAGCATGATTTTCGGCTTCATCGCAAGCGCCCTGGCGATGGCGACGCGCTGCTTTTGCCCGCCCGAAAGCTGCTCGGGATAGTTGTCGGCCTTTTCAAGGACGCCGACTTTTTTCAAAAGATCCAGCGCAAGCTTTTCCGCATCGCTTTTCGCCATTTTGCGGATCATCATTGGCGCCATTGTGACATTTTCGAGCACTGTCATATGCGGGAACAAATTGAATTGCTGGAATACCATGCCCACTTCTGTCCGGATGTCGTTAATATCCGTTTTCGGGTCATTAACTTTTTTTCCTTCAATCAGGACATCTCCGTCGGTTATATCCTCAAGCAGGTTGATGCAGCGTAAAAATGTACTTTTGCCGGAGCCTGAGGGCCCGATGACGCAGACGACTTCCTTTTCCCTGACATGGCAATCAATGCCTTTCAACACTTCGAGTTTCCCAAAATATTTATGCAGGTTTTCCACTTTGATCATGCGCGACAACCTGCCTTTCCCTTTTTCTGCGTGGATTGTAATGATTGCTGGTCCGCTTCTCAATGTAGGCAACCACTTTCGTGACAACATAGGTCAAAATCAGATAGAGGACCGCGGCCATCAAGTATGGTTCCCAGAAGCGCTGGTACGCTCCCGCGACAATCTTGCTGGCGTACAGGATATCATTCGCGGCGATAACTGTAACGAGTGACGAATCCTTTAGCAATGCAATGAATTCATTTCCTAGCGGCGGGATCATGCGGCGGAATGCCTGTGGCAAAATAATCTTCCGCATCGCCTGGCTGTGATTCAATCCCAGTGAGCGGGCCGCTTCCATTTGCCCTTTGTCAATCGACTGGATGCCCGCCCGGATGATTTCCGCGTTGTAGGCGGCGCAATTCAACAGAAGCGCAGTAATCCCCGATACCATGAAGCCGAATGACTGGCCAAAAATCGCCGGAATAAGCGCAAGGTCGATAATCAATATTTGAACGAGCAATGGCGTGCCGCGGAACAGGTCGACATAAAGCTTGCACGGCCAGTAAATCAATTTTCGCTTCGACGTTTCACCTAAGCCTATAAATACACCGAGAAGCATGCCTCCTACATACCCGCTAACCGTTAAGACAATCGTTACCCAGATACCACGGATGAAAAAATCACGGTAGTTCCAGATTATGTCCCAGCGAAAATCAAGGATGTCCATCTGAAACACTCCCTACTTAGTTAAGTTCTTGACCAGTAATTTCAGCCAATTTTCCGTTTTCCTTAATCTTTTTCAAGCCTTCGTTTAATTGATCGAGGACTTCCTTATTGCCCTTTTTGACCATGATTCCGTAATATTCTTTTTCGAAGCTCGCATCTTCAATGACTTTCAGGCCAGTATTTTTATTGTTTTTCAAGTATTCAAATACAACGGCATTATCGCCGATTGCAGCTTCCGCAGACCCATTGCGCACTTGCTGCATGGCTGTTGGCTGATTTTCATATGCCTTAATATTAGTGTTTGATTTACCTAGGATATCCTGGGCGGCTTTATGGCCGGTTGTGTTAATTTGAACAGCAACCTTCTTGTCTTTCAAATCGTCTACCGATTTTATATCAGATCCTTCCTTTACAATAATTACAAGGTTGGCCTGATAGTAAGGTTCAGTGAAATCATACGTTTCTTTACGCTCGTCGGTAATCGTGATACCGGCTACCCCAAAGTCCAATTCTCCATTTGTGATTTTTTGGAACACCGGCTCCCAGCCGACGTTTTTCAGTTCAAACTCAAAGCCCTGTGCTTCGGCGATGGCGCTAAGGACATCGACGTCTATCCCGACAATTTCACCTTTGTCATTCAGGGATTCAAACGGAGCGAAAGTAGCTTCCGTTCCACCGACTAGCTTATCGCCTCCGCCAGAACCGCTCTTTTTACCCCCCGCTTCTTGGCCCCCGCATGCCGCTAGAAACAGCGACATACAGGCAATCAGGAAAACCGCCGTTAAACCTTTTTTCTTTTTAAACATGATTACTCCCCCTTTTTGCATTTAAAGTTTCAAGTTTTGGTGCATGTAAGAATTATATAGATTTCAGAATATTATTTCAACATATATTTATAAATATATTTTAATATTTATACAAACCCTTGGTTAAATATTTGGCAGAAATGTATATTTGTGAAAAAACATCCTTTTAAGCTGCCGTCATTTTTTGTTTTACTTTGGTTGGTTGCCCTTTTTGTAATTAGCCTATTTTTAAAAAAGGTTCAGCCGTTGGAATTGCGGAGTGAATATTTATAAATTTTCACAAAGGAAAATAGCCCCATTGATTACTGCATCAATTTCTTAACTTCTGAAAATGTCCAATTAATTTATTATAGAAGGGCCTTTGGATATTTATGTTAAAATCAAGGTGGTTGGCTAATTGAATAAGAAGGTACATATATCAGATTAGGGAAGTGGTGAGACTATTTTTATAGATAACAAAACCGAAAAAAGCATAATGAACAGACTACGGAGTGAGGGGTGTATCTTCGCTGAAGAAGAAACACAGTTACTTACCTCTGAGGCTCGAAGTATAGAAGAATTAATGAATATGGTAAAAAAACGAGTAAGTGGTTTGCCGCTTGAATACGTGCTTGGCTTTACAACTTTTTGTGGCCTGCGAATAGAAGTCGAACAAGGAGTTTTTATACCACGCCCACGTACGGAGTTTCTGGTTCAGCAAGCAACATTTTTAACTCGCCAATTTGATATTGTTTTGGATTTATGCTGCGGGACCGGTGCTGTAGGCGCTGCAATAGCAACCGACCATAAAAGGATTTTATTGCACTCCGTTGATATTGACCCCGTTGCTGTCCGATGTGCTTTACGTAACTTAACAAAGATTGGCGGACACGTTTATCAAGGTGACTTATATGATGTATTGCCTCATACTTTGAGAAGCCAAGTGAACATCATAGTGGCTAACGCACCTTACGTTCCTACTGACTCAGTAAAACTCCTACCGCGAGAGGCCCGTTTATATGAACCAAAAGTGGCACTTGACGGAGGTAACGATGGCCTAGATCTTCATCGTTTGGTAGCGCAAAAGGCACCCCAATGGCTTTTACCTGGGGGCAATCTATTGATTGAAACGAGCCAAATGCAGGGTGCAAAAACAATGGAAGTCTTTGTTAAAGCCGGACTAATTGCCAAAATAGCCAGAGATGAAGAATTGGATGCAACAGTTGTTATTGGTACAAAACCGGGCTAAGGTGCAGTTGTTGTAGTTTAGAAAAATTAAGGAGAGAAACGAATGAATTTTGGTACCCCGATAGCAATAGGAAATACAGCGGAAATCTATCTCTATCAAAACAAGATTTACAAAGTTTTTAAAGACTACTTGCCCGAAACGGAATCTATTCTTGAATCCGAAAAGCAAAAATATGCTTATTCGTTTGGACTTCCTGTACCAAAAATAATTGATGTTACGAAAATAAATGGTAAACAAGCTATTATTATGGAGTATATCAAGGGCCGATCAATAGGCGATATTCTTTCTGAAAACATGGAACAAGCAGAATATTACATGAACATTTTGGTTCAAATACACCAAAAAATTCATAAGGTTGAGGCTGAGGTGGATTCAATAAAACCCATGAAAGAAAAGTTAAGTCGTCAGATAAACTCTACAAATATATTAAGTAACAGGCATAAGTCCGTTTTAATACAAAAATTGAATAACATTACCTTTAAAAGCAGACTATGTCATGGGGATTATCATCCGTTTAACGTGATAATGACAGATAATAACGCGACAATTATAGATTGGGTGGATGCCAGTGCGGGGGATATTCGCGCCGATGTATATCGTACATATCTCCTCTATTCCCAGGTTTCAACTGAATTAGCTGAGATGTACTTGGATCTTTATTGTGAGAGAAGCGGTTTGGAAAAAGATGAAGTTTTGCAATGGGCGCCAATTATAGCAGCGGCAAGAATGGCTGAAAATGTACCGGCTGAGGACTCGAAACGACTTTTAGCCATAATAAATCAATCCTGTCCTTTATAGGGAATAATACGGATATCCTTAATGTCCTTCTAAAATGGGCCGCTTTTATTTATTTAACAAACGGGGAATGGAAGGGGAAGTGGCCATTTATTGAATACTACCGGAGGTGTCCTGATGATTTCGGTTGAGAATGCGGAAAGCTACTTTAAAAATAAAATTGGTAAAGATAGCGATGATATAAGGAAGGTTTGGGAAAGATTTAAGGATTCTTGTAAAGAAACAGTCCAGGGAGAAGAAGAGAAAGAAAACCTATTTCAATGTGGTGTTTATGATTTTACCGGGGAAGAACTATTTCACCTTGATTTTGTACGTCAGTTTACCGTTTACGAAGAAGATAAGTATTCTCGTATGGAACAGCTTCACTGTGAATTTTTATTTAAACCAACAGATGAATTAAACATGTTAGAAACAGCAGAAAGGTCGATGGATTTTGATGATGTAGATGATTTTTTCAATCATATAGAAAACCTTCAGGAGTTTAAAATACCTTTGACATTAAAGCCGATTAAATTAGAAATTTATCAAAACGAAGTATAAGCCTACTGGGCTAACAGGCGGGACACCGCCAATAGTAAAAGAAAATCCAAGCTCAACGCCGTCAAGAGGCACTGAGCTTTTTTGCGCAAAATATATCGGGTGTCAGGCTAATCCTAACCTGAAAGCCCTCATCCATTATATGAATCTAGTCTCATCTTTAGGATTATTCAACAGTGTTTTTTCGAGCTCAAGCCTCATTTTCTCGGTTTCAATTAGATAGTTTTCGTGTTTGAGCTTCTCCAGTTCCAGCTGGTCTTTCACCATACCGGCTGTTATTTGCGACTGCTTTCGAATATGGCTTGTAATTATAGCCGTGATTGGGATACTAAATATCATAACAACAGGAACCAATACCATAAAAGCAGCAATAGACCCGGTCATGGCAACTCCCCCTTTTATTCAGAATACATATACTTAAATTAATAATAACAAACTTTTCTGAAAGCTATTAAATAATTTCTGAAATTAATTGTTTTAACTTATTTCGTTTAAAGTTTTAACCCACTGGCGAAAAGAGTGGGCGTTTTTATTGTCACAAAATTCTTTTGTATTCCATAATTAGATTCATTAAATTTTTTGCGTGAGCAGAGACATAATGATTTTCCAGCCAAATAACCCCTATGGACGAGGTCATATTTTCATTGCTCATTGGTATTGTGTAAAGGCTATCGATCCCATAGACATCCAAAACAGATTCAGGGATTATCGTTGATCCCATTCCTCCCTTAACCAATTCCATTAATAATTTCATATCGGAACACTCTCCAATATGATTAAGTTGAAGGTTTTGCTTAGTAAATGCCTCTAGAATTGTATTATAAATGCCCAGACCCTCCGTACTTGGAATAATAAGCGGAATCTGCGAAATTTCTTCTAATGAAATGGCGTATGTTTCCTTATTTGTTACAAAGTAAAAGGGCTCATTATTTATATGCTGGTAAGTAAAACCCCGATGTTCAAGTGGCAGCCGTACAAACGCGATTTCAATTGCCCTCGTTTTTACCATTTCAGCTAAATAATACGAATCATTTTGAACAATTTTTAATGATACAAGTGGATATCTTTTATGGAAGGATTGAATGAAATCCGAAAATCCTGAAAGAGACAAAGTATTGATTCCTACTGATAATACACCTTTTTTTCCTTCCTCGGTTTCCTGTATTTCATTTTTTATTTCTTCTATGCTGTTCACAACATTCAGGGCTCTTGTATAGAGGACAGTGCCTTTATCGGTTAATTCCATACTTTTGCCACTACGTTCGAACAATTTAACACCCAGCTCATTTTCCAATTGTTTCAACTGCATACTTAGTGGCGGTTGGGTCATGTGGAGCCGTGCGGCAGCTGCTGTTAAATTCTTTTCCTCGGCAATCGCAATAAAATACCGTAACTGTTTAATGTCCATAAGCGTCTCCTTCTATTCAAAAAACGTATAGTTCCTATTTGAATTATATATTTTTCAAATAGTTAGGTCCATGCTATGATTACCTTCATGTTTAGTTGAAAGTTAAAGCAGGAAGGTGATTCATATGGAGCGTTTTTTTAAATTTAATCAATATGATACATCAATAGGAAAAGAAATTTCCGCAGGCCTTATTTCATATATAACTGTAGCCTACATTATTGTTGTGAATGCGATGATTTTGGAGAATGCAGGAATTCCCTTGGAGGCCGGGATTATAGCAACAATATTAACGAGTTTTATTGGTTGCTTAATCGTAGGAATATGGAGTAATACACCTCTTATTCTCATTCCGGGTATGGGGCTCAATGCGATGTTTACTTACACAATCGTTCAGTCCGGGGGATTTACTTGGCAGGAAGCGCTGGCTATGGTATTTGTTTCAGGCCTGATTTTTGTCGCTATTGCCTTTACACCCCTTGCGAAAATCATTACTGCCTCAATTCCTAGTTCCTTAAAAGAAGCCATAACCATTGGAATTGGGATCTTATTAATTTTAATCGGTTTTGAAAATGCCGGCATTATTACGAAATCGGAACACACGCTGCTTGCAATTGGAGATTTAAGCAGCCCCACAGCTCTCATAACATTTGCAGGGTTGATTATTACAATTTTATTATTTGTCAAAAATGTTCCTGGAAACCTGTTAATAAGTATAGTCATTACATCTTTTTTAACAATTTGGTTTGGAGGGTCTTCCATTAAGGGCGTTTCCCTTTCATTGCCATCTTTTAATGAATACATCGGCGTGTTTGGCCAAATATCATGGGCACATGCGGGAAATATCGTTTTCTGGCTAACGTCCATCTCATTTGCCATGGTCATTGTGTTTGAGAACATTGGCTTGATACATGGGCACAGCAAAATGCTGAACCGCCCCGAAAGCAGCAAAAAATCACTTCAGGCGACAGCTGTTTCAGTTTTATCTTCCGGAATTTTCGGTACGAGTCCCACTGTAGCATCTGTGGAAGCTGCGGCGGGAATTACAGCTGGAGGAAGAACAGGCTTAACAAGCATTGTCGCAGGATTTATGTTCCTTATTTCTATTCTGTTTATACCAGTAATCAAAATCGTACCGGCAAGCGCGGTTTCGCCAATCCTTATATTAATAGGGCTTCTTATGCTGCAAAACATCGTTCACATTTCAATGGATGACTTGGCTGAGAGTATTCCGGCATTATTAATTATTGTATTGATTCCTTTGACGTATAGCATTGCGGATGGAATGGCAATTGGCTTTATCCTCTATCCACTGTTAAAACTCTTAATGGGAAAAGGGAAGGAAATTCACCCTGTCCTTTATATGATTGCGATTCTGTTTGTTAGCAATTTTGTTATACAGTATATTTTTTAAGAGGAACAGCATTGGCTCGGGAGTGGCTGTATTAAAATAGAAGCTGACCCCTGCCACGGGTTCCGTCGCCTATCGCAAAACTTAAATTTACACATTCATTAGCACCGTATTTGCGGTGCTTTTTGTTTTTTTGGAAAATTAAAATAGCCTAGCTCCGTAGAACTAAGCTATCCCCGCTTTTATTTTAAAGTTGTTTAGCCTTTAGTTTAATAACAAATATAAATTATGTCCCTTAATACTTTCCAATGCTTGTCGAAAGCTCCCCTCAAACCTTTCCCCTTGAGGGTCTATTGCATGCTCACATCTTGCAGTGTAAGCCATACAAAATGTAGCTGCAGCTGATATTTTTTGCAACTCTTTTTTTGTAAATAATTTTCCCCTATGATATTCGTAATCCCTTACAAATTCGTATGCTTCCTCACGGGAGGGAGTAATTTTGGTTTCGATATCCCAGGTAGTCGTAAATGTTGCAGCAGCGATTCCTAATAGGTTTAACTCATCTTCTACTACTAGACTGTCCCAATCATATACCATCACTACCTCATCATCCTTTAACCGAACATTCTTTAACGACCAGTCAGAATGACCAAGGATGGTTTCCCCCTTAATTTCTTGAACTGTTCTTTTTGCTTTCCTTGCAATGTCGTCTATCCATTCAGCACCTTTAGCTGATTTTTCAAAATTAAATAACGCGTTGTGCGGTTTTGGATAAAGTGTGGGGCTGGTCCACAGCGTTCCCTGGTTAAATCCAGCTTGTTTTTTATAAGGATTAGCACTTTCAATAAGTTTGTAAAACGCTGCTGCCATTGCATCCCGATTGAGGGATTGTGTGCATCTTTCTGTTCCCCAATATCCTCATAGGAGTTGGTTGTTACAATTCCAATCCCAATATCAATTGGGTCAAGGATAACTTTAGGACAAGGAAATCCATTTTTAGATAGATGCCTTTGTATCTTTGAAATCGTTGTCAAACTGTCCAATGAAATTACATTTATGTCATCTTTGTTAGTTGGTTTATTTACTTTTAGAAATATGTCTCTTCCATCAAGGAGAGATAAACCGAATGAGGCTCCAACGCTAAATCCAACATAAAGGCAAGCTCCTACAGGACTCCCCAATTTCTCTTGGCAGAAAGTACTAATCATTTCCGAAATGGTATTAGCATCAATGGTATTTAAAATAGATTTACTTAAAATTTGGTTGGTTTCTGATTCCAATATCACTGACAAAGAGTCCACTAAACTTTGTTTTTGCATTTTATCACCTTCTTTTAGTTTTTTAACTAACAATTCCAGATGCAACGGCTTCTTCGACAATATATTGAATTGCCGGTTTATCTACAACCGGAGGCATTCTTGCGGCAATTACTTGGTTGTAGGAAGCAACCTTGTCCCAATCCCGTCGCAGGAATAACAGCTTTCCTAATTTTCACTCCAACATTCTCCTTTCTTAACATTTAGATATGTATAAGACAAACCATCAAAATGTGGTTAGTGTGCTCATCACACTAAAAAAATTTAATGCAATAAACTAGTTATCTATGAAAAGGCAGTTCGCACATATTTATATTCTTTATAGGTTTTTAGACGTTTCTTCTAATAAATAACAGCAGGATACAGATTATCTTCATTGTGCATTGCCTAAATGTATTTGTGCCAATTTTTTTGAATTAGGACAAGCGTATAATCCATTATGGCAAATTTACATATCTTAACTCTTGAAAAGAAGCGCGCTGTCATAAGTATTGATGCGGATTTCAGAACGGAGGGGCGATTTCCTGGATTTCCAATGAGTCGGATCCTGTCGTTTGGAGTATGTCGCGAAATCCTATCTTTGGATATGGCTTTTGCTTAGGGCTTATATTTACATCCCCCTCGGCATCATTTGGTCTAAGAGTGGAGTATCAGGTTGACAAAGGAGGTTAAAATTGGGGTGAATGTTAATTTAAAGCCTGTTGAGCTGGTAGAATCAATCAAGAAAGGTTATTCGAAGCCTCAGTGTATAAGGTTTAGTGATGGTCATAAGTATGTAGTAAAATTTAAAAATAACCCTTCGGGAACGAGAATACTGGTGAACGAGTACATTGCTGCAAAGTTTGGCCAGCTTCTCTCACTTCCTGTGGTTCCTTTTGAAGTTGTCCAAATTTCAGACGCTTTCATCAAGGATTATCCAATTCTATCTAAACATAAATTTACTTCTGGCAGCCAGTTTGCCAGTTTGTTTATTGACAACTGCATCCATCTTGACATGAGATCACGTAATGAAAACATAATAGTAAGTAATCGGAAGCATTTGGCAGGAACAATCGTATTCGATCTTTGGATAGGCAATACGGATCGAAAAGAGAACAATTTCCTTTTGGAACCTGTTAGAAATGGGGAATATTACCTCCATTTGATTGATCATGGACGTTGTTTTTCCGATGAGGACTGGACAGTGAAGTCACTAATAAAAATGCCAGATATGAATATCAAGCAAAATGTCCATAAGTGGTTAGCTTCTCTCCTACCAAACCAAAACGAACTGCTGAAAGCAATTGAAAAAGTTGTGAATATTTCAGAAAAAGCAATTTATAATATAATCAATTCCATCCCTGACGATTGGGATGTATTGGATAAGGAAAGAGAGGCACTTGTCACTCATTTGGTCAGTGGACAAAAACTTTTACCACAGCTGCGACTCCCGTCAATCAAAAAATAAGAACTGCTCCAAAGGGGTGACTTTGGGGCAGTCTCTTATTCTACTCTGACTTTAAGTCGGTAAAGCGGAGTCGTTTTCCTACCTTTTATACCATTTTGGACTTATTTCCTGGACCAATCGAATGAATGGTTCAGCTTCCGCCGCCATATCCTAAATTAGCTTTTTAGCAAAGTGCACAGGTTGAGGATTTATCATGTGCACCACGTCAATGAACTTCATTTTTCCTCCGGGAACAAAGTAGAAGTGCCGGTCAGAATGACCGAATCGAATAAATCCTGCTTGTTAAAACGAATCGAGTAAATCAATGATTCTGATAGTTATTTCCCTATTGATCGGGTTCTTGTCCAAATATTCCAAAAGAGTTGGATGATATAAAAATTAGAATGGTTTATTTTGTCGTTTGATCTGTTTGCGTTAGGAAACGGAACCCCTTTAAGCGACGTTTTGCTGAAAACTGCACGGTTCACTCATTCTCCATAAAATTCTGCTTCTCCAAATAGTTGAGGACTGTCTGTGAAAATTCGATGTGCGATTCCTTCGTGTACTTGGCGATTGTATAGATTTGGGCAAGATTTTTCAAACCGAGCTGTTCGGTCATTTCCTTCAGCCTTGGGTTGGCCATGTACCGGTTCCATCCCTTTTCGTTTCTGTCCTTGTAGATTTCGAGAATATCTTCATCTGAATAATCACGGTATGTATCATAGTGGACGAGTCCATGCCTTGGCAAGCGATCGCGCGGCGCTGGATTTTCGGCTGGGTAGCCCAGTGAATACCCGACAACTGGGACGACATTCGGCGGCAAATTCAGCAGCTCGCCAATCTGGTCGCAATTTGCAAGCGTCGAGCCCATATAACAAATCCCCAACCCCGCATTCTCTGCGGCCAGGGCGCAGTTTTGCGCGGCAAGCGTTGCATCAATCGCACCAATCATAAAGCTCATGAAGTTATCGAAGTGGACAGGTGCATCGTTTAGCGCAAGCCATTTTCTCATCCTATTAAAATCGGCGCAAAATGTTAGCAGCACCGGCGCATCTACGACCATCGACTGCTCCATATGCGCCGTGTATAGTTTTTTCCGAAGCTCCTTTTCCCTTGTGACGACAATTGAATACGTCTGCATATTACCGCTGGAAGAGGCCCGAATTCCCGCATCTAAAATTTGCTCGAGCAGTTCCTGGCTCACTTCCCGGTCTTCATATTCCCGTATCGATCTGTGTCCGTGTATAACATCGTTGAATTCCAAACCTATCACTCCTTCTAAAGAAACTATATCATTTAATCCGAATGTTCTGAATAAAAAAATTTCGTTTTACGAAAAAACCAGTTTCCATTTGAACGTAAAAAAACCACCTGCTTATAAACCAGCAGATGGCTTTTCAGAGTGGCGGTCTATTCGTGAAACATTTTGTGAAACAAGAAAATTCGGGGAGTGACAGGCACTGTTCGGTTTTTTTCGGTTGGCGCGGTTCGGTTAGTTTTGCAAACTCCCTCTTAACCAGGCGCGTGGACGGTAAGATCCGACGGGAATTTCGATCAAACTGGTTTTTTCTTTGGAGTTGATCCTGTAAAGTTCATCACTTTGGTTCACATCGAATCCTAACAATGCATGCCCTCCCATTCCTAAAGCACAAGACACCAAGCTCAGCCGTTGGACGAGAATGCCCGCTTCCATCTGTTGAATACGGTATCCTCTATACCCAAATGTCCCTTTGAGGTGATCCTTGTCTCCAACCACATGCATACAGAGTGGAACTTGATACATATTTACAAAGGGCATGGTTAATCCAGCTTGTAAAAACTCCCGGTAATCCCCCTCGGCTATTTTCCGAAGTGCATGAGTGCCGTAGTCATATGAATAGGCACCATTAGGAATTCCCTCTACATTATAAAAACTTCCGTATAAAGAAAGACGATTCTCAATATGTCCCTGTGTATCGTCCAGATCATTTTGATACAAGAACGAAACTGTCTCTTTTAATAAAGTGGATAATTGTGTTTGGCTTACTTTTCCTAACGTAAAATCGATGCCAGGAGAATACCGCTCCCTGCAAACAGATGCGAGATCGTACGAAAAACACTCCGTAAATGGCAGCAAGACCATATCCGAACCAAAGGAATACTCAGCTTTATTATTCGTTAATTTTGCAAAGGACTGCGTTGTTTCAAACATCGATTCTTCATTCAATTTTCTCAGTATCGGATAATCAATGACTCTCTTTGAACGGTTATAGGATTCATGGTTCAACGCCGGAACTTCCCGGCACAATTCGGATGCAAAAACTATTTCATCCTTTTTTTCGTTGCCAGTACGAGGGATTGGCTTCGTGCTTAAAGGTATAACCGCATATACACTTTCCTGTTGTTCGGATAATCCAAGTAAATGATTAATTGACCGATCAAGAAATTGATAACATACCTGTGTTGAGAAGCCCATTGTATTGGCCACTTCTAACGATTGCCCAATGGCCACTCCGGCATCCAGCCCTTGGAGCCTGTAGGAAAAATTATTATATTTGTAAAAGTTTTTCCAAAACATAGTTGAGACAAAAACGGTGCAAAAACAATCTGAAATAGGAAGACGATTCCCAAGGCTTCTGGATAAGTAGTTATCGTAATTTCCTTCCCTTAACAAAATAAGGCGATGGTGCGCCACATCGTAATGGTAAATTCCTGTTGGGGCGTCATCTAACTTTACATACACATATAATTCATTAGGATACAATGCCCCTCCCGAGGGAACAAATCTCCGTAAAGACTGTATAAAGCTAACATTCTCGCCCTTGGCTCCATCAATTAAAGGAGATTGAGAGAATTGAGTTTGGCCGTATACATACCATAAGAAATGGCCAAGCTCATCCAGACTAGGGTTTAGATTATCTTCTCTCTTCTTTAGGGTTAAGGGGACTTCAGCGGATAGAGTAATCGCTGGTAAGCCACGATACAATTTATAGGGAAGTGGCGCGTCGTCCCAATCCACTTCCCAATCTGGCGGAAAGATTTTTTCCGTGTCAAAATGCAGTTGGTGTATAAATGTGTCCAGTTCCAAATGTTTTGTCCTCCTACTCTTCCACTATGGGAATGGATGGGGAAATGGATTAAGCTGTTCATACGTTAATGGTTTCGCCTTAAATCCTAGCTGCATGGGTATCTTGAGCACCCGTTCCAAACCTTTCACGCGAGTAAGGTGATGCCCAAATGTCATGGGCAGCATGCCGGGAATGATTACTTTTACACAGAACAATCCATTCCGTTTGATGGTAGGCGAGGTTTGGTCAACTACAATCACATCAAGATTCAAACTTCGGAACCTCTGAAGGATAACTTGAAGATCATCCTTTAAATCAGCATAGGCAGGCGGCTCCTTAAATTCCTCAGCAAACGTACGTAAGGGACCATGATCTTCCAATAAAAAGTTCAGACGTTCCTCTGCCTCTTTCAACCCGTATAACATACCATGGTCCTCCATAGTCCGGACTTCGAACGAATCGTGCAGCATCCTTTCATATGTCTGTCTATTTGTCTCCAATTTTTCATCATCCCTAAACATCATTCCCGCAAGCTCGAATATTGCGCTCTTTACGGCCTTTATAGGATCAGGGTTTGCACCTGCTGCACAAATAATGTTTACACCTTCAGATCTTCTGTTTTTTGCCACTGCCCACACACTTGGAATACCATGCTCCATTGTTGAATTATAAAGATAAAGGTCATACCCCGCCACTTCTTGAATACGGTCCACCATCAGCTGTACTTCTGTATCGTTTGCCGAACGAAGATCAAGCCGTGGAAGGGGGAGCTTGGCATACCAGGATAATAAGAATGAATCCCGTTCGACTACCTCCATGATGCCATGAAAAATGGCTTCCTCTAAACTCCCCCCTAATGCGCATCCGTTTGATGTTTCATATACAAAGCCCTCCCCACAGCCTAAACTATAGTAGGCGAGTAACTCTGGAACCAGAAGCGGGCGTTCTTGTAAAAATGAGTAACCCCAGACCCAATCCATTGCGGCATCAGGATCAAACTTTTTAAAAGGAAAATGAGGCTTTTCATAGTTTTTGGGTTCATGAACACCTACACTTGTAGGATTTAATGCGTTATTTTCTAAATGGCGATAACTATCACGAACGACTGTCCTTTTTCCTCGAGGCTCGATTCCGCAATATCGCTCCAAACCTTCCAAAATGGCAGTCAACTCACTTATTTCATAAGAATTAGTCCGCCCTGCTACCCCCTCAATTCCCCCAAACAGAGGCATCATCACTAAAACATCAGCAAACGGCAGCCTGATATCTTGCATTTTCCCATTCATTATTCCGGTACGCGGATCGAGGTAATCTTTAACTAGCACAGCTTTTAATTCATCCATCGAACGACTGCGATAACTGCCACCATTGATTTTAGGACTTGATTCTAAACGGATTCGGGCTAATTCAGATGTGTCTATGGCCAATGAACTGCACATCGGGCACGATGGGTCAGGCAAGAAAAAGTGACTAGAAGTTGATAACGTCTTCAGATTCATAATGAATACTTTTTCCTGTAAGTTGCTGGGCTCTCCTTGAAGAATTCTCCTTACTTCATTACTGATCAAATCTGCCATTTGAGCTAATCCCGTGTGCGATACCCAGGCATCTCGCAGTGGACCTTCTCCTGCTGCCCTTTGCCCTCGAAACGCCAACATTTCCCGTTGATCTGAACCCGCTATTAAAATCCGGATATCAGCACAGCAGGAACATCCCGGTGTATCTGGGTGTACGAATGGACCAATGATTCCTTCCCCAAACGAAACGAAACCTCGAAGCCATGGGATGCCTGCTTCCCTAAGTCTTTCCTCCGCTTTTTGATGAACCAATGGTTGCCAAGTATCATGGAGTACAAGAGCTAACCCTGTCTCAGCCGGAACGTCTTCTCCTATACTTTGACGCTTTATGTTATGGCTTCCAAACAATTGATTATAGACAAGATCTGCCAATAATCCCTTTCCATCCATTAGAATTAATGCTGCCAATAGGATTCCTCCTCCCGAACCTGTACCCCAAATACCCCTGTTAGTTCCTCTTTTAAAAAAGGTTCGAACGAAAGATCATAAACAAACAAGTGTTTCCTATTTTCTTTTAAGACTTGAATAGCAGATTGCAGTAGCTCTAATTGAGTCATTTCATCACAAGAAGGAATGTTGAGTCTGAATCCCCTTTTTTCCAAAAAATCGGCTGGCTCTTTTTTTTGCCTTATCATTGAATGAACCTGGTTTTGAGTATTTAAAAGTGCTAGTTGTAATGCATTTCGTAATGCAAGTGTTAAATTTATACCTGCCTTTGTGTACGATTGGCCTTTCGACCTTACCCGTATGACAGGGAAACCCAGAATATCGTCTCTTAACTCGATGTTCGATGGACCATTTAAGGTGTTCAGTGCATTTAAATAATATCTGCAATGCTTATCCTCAATTAATACTTGCTGCAAATCTATAATCGTTCCCTGTTGGTCTCCCTTTCTTTCATTTAATTCTTCATCCAAAAATCTTTGCAGCCCTCGGCAAACGGCCTCTTCGATTGTTTCTCCCGCTCCGATACCCATAAAACCCTCTTGAGCGCTCGAGTTATCGATCAATTGGGAAACGTACATTTCAACGCCAGTCAGCCCGGCATGCCGTTTTGCTTCCTCATGTGTTAAACCAGCACAAATTACTTCGGGAAGAAGTTCTGATGGCCCCTCGGAAACTGGATTAACTGCCTGAACATAACACTGCGCCAGAGGCAGCTGTGTCAAATCCCGTTCCTCCCATGTATGGAGAATTCCTATCTCTTCAGAAGTTAACAGACTAAAGTATTCCAATAGTTTAGTAGGTGGAGAATTTCTGTTAGATTCATGTTCAATCCTTAAATCAAGGTCTTCTAACAGCCTTGGCGTTGTATTTGTAGACGTAACCAAAGGGTGTGCAAGGAATGATAACCAGTCGCCTTCCAATGTTTCAAGATCAAGCATGTAAATTTGATTGCTTTGAGTCGAACCTGCAATGCCTGCAGCCTTCTTGAAAAATTCAAATACAAGGACATTTGCCAAAATGGATCCAGCTGTTGAAGAGAAGTTGTTAGGCTGCTGATTAACTACTCCAACGGCAGAATGATGAAGGCGGCGCCAAGCAGACTCCCAGCATTCCTCTGATTCTGGATGAACGACAGGCCCAGATAGCCCTACCTGTTCTAAACATATAGCAGGCAGGAATACCTTTCCTTCCTCCTTGCAAACTGCATTAAGGTTCCTAAGTTCATTTACATTCCCATCCTGCGAGACATATAGAACCCAATCATAGGCTTTCACAGCTTGTTTCCAAAAACCTTTGTGTTCCCCTTTTTCAAATGGGATTCCCTTAACCTCCACCTCGGAGTCGACTTCACGGGCATTCTGCACCAGCTCAGCAATCCGCAGTCGATTTGTAGGCATCGATTCAGTTGCCAGAAAATTGAATTTAGGAAGTCCCGATTCAATCAATGCACCCACCAAAGAAACTAAAATGGGACCAGCCCCGACTGCCAGAACTTTAGCCTGACGGAACTCCTGAAATCGGTACGTACCGGAATCAACAAAATTCTCGATAAATTCAATTTGCGAAGAATATTTTTCAAGAACTGTACGGTTTAATTCATGTGGTCGTTCTTGACTTATATCTCGTACAAAACCATTCTTGAACAACGTTTCTCCAATCTCATATACCCTTGTGCTATACTGGGCAGTTAGTCCCTCTGTTAATTCCCCCAATGTTCGCTCCCCGTTGAACATTGGCATCAGCGTTTCGATCCACTGATAAATCGTACTGCCTTTCATTCGGAAAGAGCTTTCGTTATTTCTAAAATACACACCACCTTCTGGATCTGGCAGATAAAATGTATCTCTTTTTACCTTCAGCCTTGTTGACGAGTTAAGTTTTGTCATTCCGCTCCTCCTTAATTCTAATCAATACAACTCTGCACTATTATTCTATGTAGTTTTATTTGTCCCATATGATTTATGAAAAGCGAAAGCGCCTTCGAAGCTTACTCTTGTGGAGTTGGACAATTCTCGAAGAGAAGGTATACTTTCTATTTTTACAAAAGCAGTGTCCCTGCCATAAGCTCGCAGGGACACACATTTTGGTAAAATACAAGTTTTTTTAAATCCAAAAGCCAATGCCGAAACAACTAAAACCGAAACAACCACCGCAACCAAAACCGAAACAACCACCGCAACCAAAACCAAAACAACCGCCGCAACCGCCACAACGGAAAAAGCCTCCGCAACGACCAAAACCAAAACCTCCGCAACGGCCAAATCCTCCACAGCGGCCAAAGCCTCCGCAACGGCCAAAGCCTCCGCAACGGCCAAACCGTGCATCCTCACTATAAGGATCCAGAGGAATTAACTCGCCAGCTTGGTATGGGGCAATTTCCAAGCTTTGCAATGGATTTTGAAAATTCTGCATTTTTCCCTCTCCTTTGTATATTTTTTATCAGGTGAAGCCAACACCTGACGTGAGAGCTGAAAGGATTAATAATCAATTTGGGCATATCCATCCATCAGATAATTCGTGTACTCTCCTCAACAAAGTATGATTTATTTTAGGCCGCTGTTACTGATGTAAGAGCCTATTTCCAAGTAAACGTTTTTATCTTTATTTTCATTGTCAAAGGCACTTAAAAAATATCACTTTTTTTCAATCAGCACCGACTTGAGAACTCAAGGTGAGAATGCCGATCTGTGGTGTTCTCATTGGATAAGAAAATTCAGTTGTACGAGCACTGCGAAACATAAAAATCCACTTTCCTCTCGAGGATAAGCGGATAGTTTCAGCAGTGGCATTTCGGTGTTCCGGTTAACTGTGAAACACTCCGTGAAACAAAAAAACAGGGAGGGACAGGCACTGTTCGCATTTTCCTACGCCAAACCGCTGTGAAACACTCCGTGAAACAAGAAAATTCGGGGAGGGACAGGCACTGTTCGCATAAAAAAGTGCTTCCCCGGGTTATCTGGGGAAGCACAATTTTTTACGCTATTATTTTGACAGATTTAATGCACTTTGGGATACAAAGAAGTCTTTCCCGTTATATACAGTTACACCGTCAAGTGTCTTGGTGGACGTTTTTTGGTTTTGAGTGACGTGGGCAACATTTTTGTTAACAGGGATTTCAATCTTGATCGTTTGTTTCTCTGCAATGAATACAGGGTTATGTTTATCAGTTACATCAATGCGAGTAGTGTAGCCTTTATTTTCAAATGATTCCCTTGCATTGACAAAGAGCTTGTTGGATGTTTGTTTCAGGTCGAAGCCCATGAATTTTGCCATTGTTTTCGCGATGTCGGTATTGTCGATCAGTCCGTACGGTTTTGATGGGCCGTACGCATAAAGGAAGACATCTTCACCGGTATGGCCACCAGTCGTGAAACCAATGTTCGCACGGTTAGCCAGCATTTTCACCATATCCGCTTGCAAGGTTTTTGATGCTTTTAAAGCGTCAATTTCCTCTTGTGAAAGGTTATCCAGACCATATAATTCAGCTACTTCTTTCATATTGGAGCGGTCGGCTTTTAGCTGCTTCAATGCCCCTTCAACAGTCATCGATGCTTTCTTCAATGGATCAATGTAAGTTGAAACTGGAATCTCAGGGTAGTTGGAGTTGGTGTTCTGGTTACCCATTGTGATACCGCTGTTGCCGTGATCACTCACAGCGATAACCATAGTGTTTCCATCTTTTTTCGCGAATTCCAAAGCCTCTTTTACCGCATCGTCAAAAGCCAATACATCGCTAAGCATGCCAATTGTATCATTAGCGTGAGCGGCCCAGTCCACTTTACTTCCTTCTACAAATAGGAAGAAGCCGTCTTTATCCTTGGATAATGTATTGATTGCTTTATTTGTCATTTCAGCAAGGGATGGTTCGCTATTGTTTACTTTCTTACGATCGAAGTCATATGCAAGTGCGGAAGGAGCAAATGAACCCCAAATCTTTTCAGACTTTGAATTTAATAATTGATCCCTTGTCTCTACAAAATCATATCCATTTTGATTCAATACGTTTAAAAGATTTTCTCCATCAACACGCGCATTTTTTGTTGTGCCTGGCGCGAGTGATTCTTTTCCTCCACCAAGAACAACATCAATTCCCTGGTAAACTTGCTGCTCGGCAATGTCCTGGTAATTGCTGCGATGTGCCGCATGGGAAGAAAACCCTGCAGGCGTAGCATGCTGGATTTCTGAAGTAGAAATGATTCCAGTTGCCTTGCCCTGTAGTTTCGCGCCTTCTAAAACGTTCGCAACCGGTTTTAATGCATCTTTAGGGTCAACTGAATCCACACCAGGAGTATTCACAACCTGAGGGAGAAGTCCAACAATTTTATCGTTGCTCTTATTTCCTGTTGCCAGCGCTGTTGCAGCTGGGGCAGAATCAGTAATCGCGGATTCGGCAGAATGGGTTCGAACTCCCCCAATAAGGATTTCATCCAATGCCAGGTTCCCGCCTTTGTACCATCTTGCGAGAGAAGTAGCTCCCGCGCTTGTACCGTCCATCACCATCATAATGACGTTGGTAGGTTGCTTTTTCGTGTCTTTTGCTTCAGTAAAATTGTTGTACCCGGCAAAGCCTAAAGAAGAAACGGCGACCGCAGCGGCCACTGAGACACCAGCTAGTTTCTTTTTTAAATTTCGATTCATTTTCAAATCATCCCCCTAAGAAAAGAGTAGTAAAGCCACCTTTATCATAGATGGGGTATATTAAATTTAGTTTAGGATCATGTTAAATTTAGTTGAGGTTAAGTAAAGGGTTTGTAAAACTTACAATTTGAGAAAAATAGGTAAATAAAACTTTTCCAAAAATTTGTATAACAGCTTAAAAAGCCACTTGCTCAGCAGAAAGTGGCTTTTCAGTGTTCCGGTTTTTTGTGAAACATTTCTGTGAAACAAGAAAATTCGGGGAGTGACAGGCACTGTTCGCCTTTTCAGATGGGTTGGTTGAATCCTTTGGTTAGGAGCCAGACTGCGAGGATCATTTCGTTGGCTGCTACGGGCACCGCCAAGATGCCGCCCCAAACTGATATTTGTTCGATGATGCCGAACATGACCAATAGGGAACAAATGAAGACGGAAGCGGCTCCGGTAATTCCAAGTGTGGATAGAAACCTTGGCACGAGCCTTGTTTTGTAAAAAATATAGCTGTACATCATCGTATTGATGCCAAGCATGAACAAAGGTCCGAGCATAAACGTCCAGTCGTGGATTGCTTTTAATACGGTACCTGAAGCTTGAAAAGAAGCAGGATCCACTGAAGCCCCTGCTGCTACATATTCACGGCTCAAGGTCAACAGGGAAAGCACACTGATAACGCCAACCGTAATGACTATCGCTTCAAGGAACCTGAAGCAAACATGCCAGAGCGCGATTGTTTCGTTATATTTCCTTAAAATCGGGAACATCGTCGTTGCGGTGCCAATCGCCGAAACAACAAGCAGTAACTCCATAACCGCCCCCAGCACCACCCGGCTGCCATTCGCGGAACCTTTCTCCAGATAATCCGGCCCTATCAGGATAGGGTCATATAATTTAAGGCCGATTACCGCCGTAACCGCTGCCAGGATGAACAGGAATCCAACAATTTTTGCCGCCTTCTTGTCTGAACTCATTTGCTCCCCTACTTTCGATTTATTCAAATGGTTTTACAGATTAGGATCTTCCCCATAAAAGAATACTTCTTCCAGCGGCAAGTTAAAGGCGCGGGCGATGCGGAAAGCGAGTTCCAAGGATGGGGAGTAGTTTCCCTTTTCGAGTGCCACGATCGTCTGCCGGGTTACGCCAGCCTTGTCAGCCAGTTGCTGCTGAGTCATTTCATCATGGTTGAATCGTAATTTGCGGATATGATTGCCGACAAGATTTTTACCCACGGTTACACTCCTTTCCGGTAATGATAAAGCCGAGTTATCGAGCCCATGATATCGGCCAGGAAACCTGATGCTATCAGGATGATGAACATCATTTCTGACGGCTGAAAAAAGACCAGAGAACCCATTGCGAAAAGGAATCCACTGACAAACACAAAAAATGAATTCCGGAATGCCTTCAAACCAATTAGTTTATCCAACTCATCTTCAAATGACGGCACCTTTTCTCTGGTTGTAATTCTAAATAGGATCGTAAAAATAATGCTGATTATGATTTGTGCGAAGACTGAAAACAAAGTCAGAATAAGGACGAAGGAACCCCAATATTGGAATGTTTCAGTCGAGCCAAGTCCCCCGCTTGGATGCCGCGGGTACATGTACAGGCAATAAGCGGCAAAAATGAAGATTGTGCTAATCAATGATACGATGCTTTTCTTCTCTTGATACGTCATGTATTCACCTCTTGTCTAATTTAGTTTACTTAAAGTATAGTTTTATATACTTAATGTAAACTAAACTATACATTAAGTCAAATTAATTTTACAGATAATTGCGCCTTTTTTGAAAAAACCAGGTTTTTTGTTCATCAACACAAAAACTGCGGGAGAATTAAATCTCCCGCAGTGCTGCACAATCTCTCCACTATCCTTTATTTATGCCAACATTGGTTTAGCCCACATGCTCTTTATGGTTGTTAGCCAGGTAATTTTCATTCAGCCAGCCTTCGAGTTTGGACAATGCTTCTGGATGAAGAGGGCGTTTTAGGATTTCTTTGAATCTCTTCCCAGATTTTAAAATACTGAGTTCCTCGGTTTGAATGCGCAAGCCGTGTTCCATGTCCTTTATGATTGCGAATTCGGACTTCCCTTTGACGAGGGATGGAAGCTCTGCAAGCACTTCTTTGTCTGCCAGATGATCCTTGTCACCGATTACGGCGAGGACGGGACAGCTCATCGATTTTAAGGCTTCACGCGTATTAAATGCGCCATGTTCTCTGTACCATTTTGCAGGCTGTTTAAAGAAAATTTGGACTTTAACAATGTCTTCCTTGGACTGTTTGAATTTTTCCATCATCTTTGCTGCCGAATTTTCGCTTTTTTGTGCAACATTTATAAGCTTAAAGAACTTCCCAAGAACAGGCTTTGCAAGCAATTCATTGCTTCCAAGTTCCCTCTGCTTACTCAGTGCTTCAAAAAGGTTGTCGACCCCGCCTGAAAGGAAGATAACTCCCCCCAATGGCATCGATTTACCCAAAGCAGTGGCTAGAATCGTTCCTTCACTATGTCCGGCTACGATGATTCTCTCCTTATCCACGTTCGGGTTGGCTTGAAGGTATTCTACCGCAGTACGGGCATCTCCCACGAGATCCCACATCCCTGCAGCCATCCAGTTGCCTTCCCGCTTGCCTGTTCCCGGCTTATCATAGCGAAGCGTAACAAAACCAAGTCCAGTAAAGAACTCGGCCAGTTCCTTATAAAGGTTGGTCGTGAGCTTCCCATTCCCTACATTTCCATCGCGGTCCAGCGGCCCTGACCCCGCAATTAGCAGAATGGCAGGGTACACCCCTTCACCCGCCGGCAATGACAATGTTCCATAAATCCGATTTTTCTCTCCAAATACAACTTCTTTTTCCATCCCAATCCCCTCCATTAACTTTCTACATTAATTTTTTTCCGGAATGACAATCGTCGCAAGATTTCGCGGCGTCCGTTCAGAAGATGGCTCATTCTTCATCGCCTCACTAATCAAGCGGCCGATATTTTGGGCAAGTTCCAGGAATTCTTCATCGGTCAGATGCATTCTGGCCACGCGGTAAGTAACGCCGTCCCTTTGCAAATCGAAATCAGTCGATAGATATTGCTCATACGTACCCATTAATTGCGCCAAAAAGGTGAAAAATAACTCTAAATGCTGCTCTTTGCTTATCCTGTCTACATGTATCCGGGCTGTTTGTTTTAGGGCATATACTTTTTCAACTGTTCCCCTGACCTGGTTCTCCTGGACAACTTCAATGAATCCTGCTTCCAGCAGTTTGTTCAAATGGCGGTACAATGTTGCCTGAGGTACATCCTTGATATGGTCCAGGAGTTCAAACGCTGTTCGATGCCGACCGTTCACCAGTGACTGGAGAATCTTCATCCGGACTGGGTGAAGAATAAGTTTAGTACGATCAAAATCCATTCTGAATAACACTCCTCTGATGTTCATTATCAAAATTGATAATATTAGTGCAAAAAATAAGTCATTTAATATTATTATCACTTTTGATAATAATACTATACCTTTAACATGTCAACCTATTTTTCACATAAAAAACAATGCACTCTCCGAATGAGAGATACATTGCTTAATCCAAAGGTTACAGTTCCACTTCTTGTGCCAGGGCAAATAGAAATCCATACACAAGGTTTAACGTTTCTCCAACTGTACGTTCCTCGTTGAAGTCCTTCAATGCCTCAATCGACAAATTGAAATTCCAGATTCCCTCCCCCCGTCAAATACGAGGCTGTAGTCCTTTTTCGGGAATTCGAATTTCTCCTGTAAAAGCTGGTTCAAGGCTTCCCCAAATTTCTTCTGCAGCTTTAATCCGAGCAACGCCTGATAGTTTCGGAAAACATCGTCCACCTCAAGGACGACCGCGTCTGCGTCGACCAGCTCGAACCATTTCGATTCGACGTACAAGAACTGATTCATGTTCTTTTTAAAATAAGAAACTGGCTGCCGCAATACTTCCGCTCCGCCTTTTGAAACCATTTGTTCCGTTTCCTTGTCAGTCAGTTCAATATAAGCATCCTCAAAGCGTTCCGCCGGGTCTCTCCCGCTTAGTGCCCCTTCTTCAATCAAGCCTAGTTTTTCCGCGTATTTTATCTCTTCGGCAAATAAGGATTCATTTTTCTTCAACAATTTCTCCATGTTCGTCTTCAGCATCTCAGTAATCTCCTTTAATCGGGCTCTATATTTGGTTATACCATTTTCCGCCGCGATTAAAAAGTTTGTACCCAATCTTTCAAGCTGATCTTCTTAATCCTGAACCGTTTTACTTAATGGAATCTGAGTACAAAAAAACCGGCTCCTCAGGCTGAACTGCACCTGAATGGGCCGGTTTTTAATAGTAAATAATCAATCCAAGCAAAGAAACGCTGACGGAACTGAAGCCGATTAAAGATGTGTAGGTGATCAGATGGCGAAGCAGGCTGCCTTTAAATTCCGCAAGGCTTTCATCCTCCTTGGCCCGCTCGTCTTCCCGCTCCATTGCCCTGGACTTTGGAGAGATGAATGAACCCACTTTATTGAAGCCTTCCATAAACAAGGTAAGGAATCCTGTTTTTAAAATCAAAAAGATGGCGCTGGCCATGAGGAAGCTGATGCCTGCCAAAAAAGAATGATTAATAAATTCTATCCATGACATAGACAAGACGAATTTCGCAATCAGCCACATAATAATGAATAGTATAAAACCTGCACTCTTTTTGGCCATCATACTTCCTCCCTTAACCAACATGCAGGAAAAAGCGACTAGTGCACTCTTTCCTGCTTTTTTAAAAACAAACCCTACTTATTCAGAAACCTTTTTCGCCCACTTCACATTTGGATAGCGGTTGAAAGGATAAATAATATCTTTGAACTTTGGTGATGTCAGGTATGTGTTGGTATAATGGTAAACCGGAAAGAACGGAAGCTCTTCCATCAGGATATCCTCTGCCTGGTGAAGGAGTTCAAAATGCTTGTCCTTATCCTGTTCAGCCTTTGCCTGGGCCATCAATTTGTCGTATTCCTCATTTACCCAGCGGGAGCGGTTGTTCGGGCTGTCGCCAAGGTAGTAATCGAGGATTACTACCGGATCCAGCAGTGATCCAATCCATCCCATGCGCGCCATCTGGAAGTTGCCTTGATGGGTTGTATCAAGATAGGTTTTCCATTCCTGGTTCGCCAGTTTGACGTCCACACCAAGGTTTTTCTTCAACATTTCCTGGACCGCTTCAGTGATTTTCTTATTGTTTTCGGACGTGTTGTAAATTATTGTAACAGGAGGCAGCGTACTCCAGCCTTCTTCCGCCATTCCCTCTTGCAAAAGTTTCTTCGCTTGTTCACTGTCTTCTTTAAAGTAGTCGCCGCCAACTTCACGGAAATCCCCTTTGGATGTTTCCACTCCTTGAGGAACGAATGCATATGCCGGGGTTTCGCCCGCTTTTGTAATATTCTTTGTTATCGGTTCCCGGTTGATGGCCAATGCGAACGCGCGGCGTACTTTCGCATTCGTAAATGGTTCTTTGGTTACGTTGAACATGTACATGTAGGTTCCAAAGTAAGGAACGTTTTTGTACTCTTTGTTGCTCTTTTCTTGTTCTACAACATCTGTCGGAAGCGTCTGGATCAGGTCAAGCTCCCCAGTTTTGTACATCTGGTAGTATGTTGTCGCGTCGTTCACGACTTTCCAGGTAATCTTTTCGAGTGCGATGTTTTTGCTGTCATAATAGTTCTCGTTCTTTTCCGCGACAACCTGGCTGTCATGCTTCCATTCCGTCATTTTGAACGGCCCGTTGCTGATATAGACGTCTGCTCCGGCGGCCCAGTCCTTATTCTGTTCAACTAGGTCCTTTTTGACCGGATAGAATGTCCTCAAAGTCAAAAGTTCCTCGAAATAGCCAAGAGGATTGTTCAGTTCGACGACGAGGGTATGATCATCCGTTGCTTTTACCCCGACATCTTCAATTGTTCCTTTCCCTTTGTTAAACTCTTCAGCGCCTTTGATGTAATACATATAAAATGCAAATTGCGCCCCTGTATCAGGGTTCATTGTGCGTTTCCAGCTGTACTCAAAATCATGAGCTGTCACCGGTGAGCCGTCGGACCATTTGGCATCGTCACGGATTGTGAACGTATACGTTTTGCCATCATCGGAAACCTTTACATCCTTCGCTGTTCCAAGAACCGGCTTGTCATCCTTGTTTTTTACATACAAGCCTTCAAACGTGTGATCCAAAATCCATGCGGAGGTTGTATCCGTAGCCATAGCCGGATCCAATGAAGGCGGCTCATTAATTGCATTGAGGACAAGTTCCTGCTTAATTCCTTTCGTGCTATCCTTCGACCCGGTAGCCGATGATTTTTGATTTCCGCCGCCGTAACAGCCGGTTAAAACTGAGCTGAGTACCATAAGGGCAGCTAACATCCAAACCCATTTCTTCATTTCCCTTCCTCCTTAGGTGTAATTTCTTTCGTTATATAGATGGCACGCCACCCAATGCTCCGGCTGGACTTCCCTGAAAGCAGGGATCGCTTCGGCACAAATGGACATGGCATGCGGGCATCTCGTACGGAATCTGCAGCCGCTCGGCGGATTGACCGGACTTGGGGGATCCCCCTTAAGCACGATTCTTTCCCTTTTCGCGGCCCCGGGTTTAGCGACTGGAATCGCGGACATTAATGCCGTTGTGTACGGGTGGAGAGGCTCTGCGAAAAGATCATCACTGGTTGCGAGTTCCATCATCTTTCCTAAGTACATGACGCCGATCCGGTCGCTGATGTGCTTGACCATCCCAAGGTCATGCGCGATGAACAAATAGGTTAGCCCTTCCTGTTCCCTCAGGTCTTCAAGCAGATTGATGACCTGTGCCTGAATGG
Organism: Neobacillus piezotolerans; assembly: GCF_003362805.1. Classification (GTDB taxonomy): domain Bacteria; phylum Bacillota; class Bacilli; order Bacillales; family Cytobacillaceae; genus Bacillus_D; species Bacillus_D piezotolerans. The sequence goes on along the minus strand of NZ_QNQT01000001.1, from coordinate 50,407 downwards.
AAACATCAAGCGCGGAAATCGGTTCATCAGCGACGATGAACTTTGGATTAACCGCAAGCGCCCTCGCAATCCCGATCCTCTGCCGCTGCCCGCCGCTGAATTCATGCGGATATCTTCGCGCATGCTCGGGGCGGAGGCCGACCCTTTCAAGCAAATCGTAGACGCGCTCCTGCCTTTCTTTTCCCTTTGCCAGGCCGTGGGCGTCGATGCCTTCAGCGATGATGTCCCCAACGCGCATCCTTGGGTTCAGGGACGCGTGCGGATCTTGGAAAATAATCTGCATTTCCCGGTTGGCGATCGCCTTTTCCTTTCTTCCAAGGGTGCTTAGGTCAGCTCCGTTGTAAAACATTCTGCCTTCGGTCGGATCCTGCAGGCCGACAATCGTTTTGCCTAGCGTTGACTTGCCGCTCCCTGATTCGCCGACAAGGCCAAAGGTTTCCCCGCGTTTGATTTCAATCGAGATATCGTCGACCGACTTAACGGTCTGGTTGTTTTTGATCGTAAAATATTTCTTCAGATTCTCTACTTTAAGAAGCGTATCGGATGAGGCGGACTGTTTTTCCGCGGCCTCCACTAGCAATTTGGCCATCAGTTTTCCCTCCCTGCTGCCACAAGGTCTTCAGCCTTTGGAGCCCTTGGGTCGTTTAGCCAGCACCTAGAGTAATGTCCGGTTTCTATTTCGAAAGCCGGCGGCATTTCAGAAAGGCAGACTTCCATCGCGTATTTACACCTAGGGGCGAATGGGCAGCCCGCCGGAGGTGAAAAAAGATCCGGGGGGGTTCCTTCAATGGGAACTAGCCGCTCTTTTTCCGCGCTTGTATGGTCGGGTATGGATTCCATCAGCCCCCATGTGTACGGATGGCGGGGATTTTCAAAAAGTTCGCGGACTGTGCCGCTCTCCACCATCATTCCGGCATACATGACGATAACCCGTTCCGCTGTTTCCGCCACTACCCCAAGATCATGCGTGATAAGGATGATTGCAGTATCGGTTTTTTCTTTTAAATCCCTCATTAAATCAAGAACCTGGGCTTGAATGGTCACATCAAGCGCGGTTGTCGGCTCATCGGCAATCAGGAGTTCAGGGTTGCAGGCAAGCGCGATGGCAATCATCGCCCTTTGCCTCATTCCGCCACTGAATTCGTGAGGGTATTGATTGTATCGCTCTTCAGGGTTCGGAATGCCGACAAGGCGAATCATGTCGATTGCGCGCTTCTTCGCTTCCGTATTCCCGAGCTTTTGATGGACAATCAACCCTTCCTCAATTTGCTTGCCTATTTTCATCGTTGGATTAAGCGACGTCATCGGGTCCTGGAAGATCATACTGATTTTTGACCCTTTTACTTTTTGCATTTCACGTTTTGAAAGCTTCAGAAGATTTTTTCCTTCAAAAAGGACTTCCCCATTTTTGATAATCCCGGGCGGTGTCGGGATGAGCCCCATGACCGTCTGGACCGTGACGCTCTTTCCGCTTCCGCTTTCCCCCACAATGGCGACGATTTCGCCTTTATCAATATGGAAGGAAACATTGCGGACTGCCTTTACCTCGCCGCCGTAAGTTTTAAAATTCACTTCGAGGTTTTTTACTTCGAGTAAATGGCTCACAATTGCTCCCTCCTATTTCCGGTTTCTAGGGTCCAAGGCGTCCTGGAGCCCGTCCCCGAATGCATTGAATGCAAACATTGTCAGTGAAATTAAGAACCCAGGGAAGAACAGCCTCCACCAATGACCGCTCAAAATGACTCCAAGCGCGTCGTTCGCCATCGTCCCCCAGCTTGCGTGTGGCGCCTGTACGCCAAGCCCAAGAAAACTGAGGAATGATTCCGCGAATATGGCCTGCGGAATTGTAAAGGTCAGGTTGACGATGATGATGCCAAGCGCATTTGGCAAAAGGTGCCTCAGGACAATTTTTGCATGGGACGTCCCGAGCTTTTCCGCTGCCATAACATATTCCTGTGATTTCAATTGGAGTATTTGGCCCCTTGTGATCCTTGCCATGCTGACCCAGCCAGTAACGGTCAGGGCGATGATTATGGATGTGACGCCAGGCTCCATGATTACCATCAGCAAAATAACAATCAAAAGGTAAGGAATTCCATAAAGTATTTCGATAATCCTCATGATGATATTATCGACGCGATCGCCCTTCTTGCTCCGGCCGGCCATGTAGCCGGCTATCCCACCAATTGTGACTCCGAGAACGAGGTCAATTAATGCGGCCACAAAACCGATTGTCAGTGAGACCCGTGCCCCGTACCATGTGCGCGCCCACATATCCCGGCCGAGGTCATCGGTACCGAACCAGTGCTTTCCGGGCGCCAAGTTCCCATTTGTCAAATCCTGGCCAGAAGCGCTGTAGGGAACCATTTTCGGCCCGAATATGGCAAAAAACAAGATGATTACCAGTATCGACATGCCGAGGACGGCCAATTTGTTTTTCATGATATTCATCAGCGTTTCTTTCCAAACACTCAGGGACGGCCGCTGGATTGGGTCAACGATCCTTTTTTCCGCGGAGACAGGGACAAACAGTGAGCCTTCCAGTTTTTTCGCCTCCATTTTACTTCCCTCCGCTCGAAAGTTTGATCCTTGGGTCGATCAGCCTGTAAGAAATGTCGATCAGGAACAGGATGACGACAAGAATCGTACTGAAAAAGATAGTCGTCCCAAGGATGACTGGATAATCACGGTTGAAGATGCTGTCCACGAAATACTTTCCAAGGCCCGGAATCGCGAAAATCTTTTCGATAACGAATGTACCGGTAATGAGTGCGACAGCCAGCGGGCCGATAAAGGTAATGACGGGCAGGATTGCGTTCCGTATTCCGTGCTTGATGACAAGCCGTGGTGTTGAAAGGCCTTTCGCATTGGCTGTCTTGATGTAATTCTGGTTCATGACGTCAATCATGCTCGACCGCATAAAGCGTGCGATAACGGCCATTGGCGAGGCCGCAAGCGCGAGTGAAGGCAAGATGCTGTGCTGGAAGCTTCCCCATGAAGCAACGGGCAAAAGCCGCCATTCGACCGCGAAATACTTGATTAAGAGCGGCGCCAAAATAAAGCTTGGCACCGAAATCCCGAGAATCGCGATCATCATCGCCAGGAAGTCGATTGGTTTATTATGGTTCAGCGCCGCCATGATCCCAAGAAGCAGGCCAAAGAACAATGCAATGACCAGTGCCTGAATCCCGAGCGTTGCCGATGCAGGGATGCCGTCCGCAATGATGCTGTTGACCGTCCGGGTCTCCGATTTTATGGAAGGGCCGAGGTCCATCATCACAAGGTTTTTCATATAAAGGGCGTACTGGACCGGCAGAGGCTTGTCCAAATTGTATTTCGCCCGGATGTTTTGCAATACTTCCTCCGGCAGGGCATCTGCATCCGATGCGAATGGATCTCCCGGTATGAATTTCATGATGACAAAGGTTAACGTAATAATGACCCAAAGCGTCAAGAGCATCGTTAACAGCCTTTTGACAATGTACATTTCCATTCACCTCGCTGCATTCATTTGTTGGTGGAACGAACTCCTATTCAGTCATAGTTTCTAGAAGGTAGTTCAATGATTTCATAATCTATAAGAACCTCTCGGTTGATTTCCGCTCCAGGCACTTCGCAATTCAAACGAAGTGTATAATGTTTTTCAACCTATTTAGTCCACTAATTCCTAAGCATTCACCGATCCAAGGACGCCGTTTGTCGCTGTCATGGCGATGATAACGCATCCCCACATGTGTTTGTAGGCTGTGACCATGTTGTCACACGTGAAGCGGATGCTCTTCGGACCGGTGAGTTCGACGGTTGGCAAGGTCGTTGTCATTTTTGCCTGCTGCGGCCCTTTGAATTTCAGGTCGAATGTGACAGGGCCTTCGCCAATTACAAGCGGCTTTGCCTGTTTCGCTTTTTTAACAGCCGCTTCGGCTTTTTCCCGGATTTCCTTGCGGGCGACTTCCGGATGGAGAAGCTCAGCCGCGAAACGGTCAACCGCCCTTTTGGTGACGGCTCCTTCTACTTCAGGCAGGGTTTCCTGGACTTCCTTCACATAGGCGTCATCGCCGCTGATGAACAATGGAGGAACTCCCATTGCACCCGCAACGTAGGAATTCATTTCTGTTTCGCCGACGACTTTACCGTTTATTTTCATCTCTTCTACGCAAATCCCGGCGAGCGTATGGCTGATGACGGTAACATCGGATCCGCCTTCCCGCCCGTGGTGGCCGACGAACATGATACCTTCGAATGATTCATCAAGGCCCTCCAACTGGCACATCACCCTGTTGTTTCCTGAAACGAGGCGGGCCCTCGGGTCGAGCTCTTCGATGATGATGTTCGACATGTTGCCATGGCCGTCCGCGACAACGACTTCGGTCGCTCCCCCGTTGAACGCCCCTTCGATCGCGGCATTTACATCGGCTGTCATCAGTTTGCGGAAGCGCTGGTATTCCGATGGCGTTTTTAGCTGCTGGTTTGTCGCGACCCCGGAAATGCCTTCCATGTCTGCAGAGATAAAGATTTTCATAGTTTTTCCCCCATAATTCGAAATTTTGATTTTTTATGATAAAGAGAGGGCTTGCGCCGTTCTCCTTTACTACTAAAATTCAAATCTCTGATTTTCCTTGAGGTTGAGGATGAATGCTTTTAACAAATCCTTTGTGGCTTCGAGGTCTTTCAGATCTATCACTTCTACCGGCGAGTGTGCGTATCGTGACGGGATGGAAAGGACGCCGGTCGGAATTCCCTTGTTGGCATAGTTGACGGCGCCGCCATCGGTTCCGATTCCCGGGAACACTTCAAGCTGGTAAGGGATGCCCTGTTCTTTCGCCAGTTTTACAAGTGTATCTTTCATCGTCTTATGGACGATGAGGCTGAAGTCCATCACTTTGATTCCGGTCCCCCGGCCGAGTCCGAGACTCTGGTCCATCGTTTCTTCCGGCGTATCGCTGACCGCGGTTGTATCGACGGCGATCGCCGCATCGGCGCGGAGATGTTCCGATGCTGTTTTTGCCCCTCTTAAGCCAACTTCTTCCTGGACGGCAAAAAGGAAAATCAGCTCGCCCGCAAACTCCTCTTGCCGGACTTCCTCAAGCGCCTGCAGGAGGACCGCGCATCCAGCCCGGTCGTCAAGGGATTTGGCGCGAATTTTCGGCGCTTGCTTCGGCCCGAAAACGACAAAGTCCGTACCCCAGGTAATTGGCGTTCCGACTTCAACGCCCATTTGCTCCGCTTCCTCTTTTGAAGAAGCACCGATATCTATGTATAGCTGGCTGTGCCTTCTCACTTTTGAGGGATCATCGAACTTCACGTAATGCGCCGACATCGTCCCAATGACTCCGGAGAGCAATCCCTCATTCCCCATTACAGTTACTGGCTGGGCCAACAGGATTCGGTCATCATTTCCGCCGAGCTTCTCGAATCGCAATAATCCGTTCTGTTCGATTTTTTTGACGATAAAGCCGATTTCATCAATGTGGGCGGTCAATATTACCGTGGGCCCGGGGCCGGTGCCTTTTTTCCTGGCAATTACGTTTCCGATTGGATCAATTTGAACATCATCAACTCTGCCGCTTAGGTACTCTTTTAAAAAATAGGATACTGAATGCTCATATCCGCATGGCCCCGACAAGCTTGTCAAAGTTTTTAACTGTTCTATCAACGCCTTTGCCCCCTAATAGTATTCGTATGAATTCTTGTAAACTTCGAGCTGAATGATCGAATTCATCTCGGTAATGCATGTCAGTTGGTTTATTTTTAATAGGGTCTCCGTTATGTCATCCTGTGTCGGGACCGCGATTTGCACCAAAAGCGAGTATGGTCCGGAAGTCATGGTTATGTAACGGATTTCCCGAAACTTCTTGAGTTCCTCCACTGCCTCTTTCACTCGTTGAGGCATTACTTTTAATTGGATGATTGCTCCGGCCTTCACGCCGATCGCAACTGGGTTGACGACCCCGAAAACGCCCATAATCCCGTTATCCAAGAGATTTTTATACCGCAGGCGTACAGTCTTTTCGGTCACATTCAGAGCCGCCGCGATTTCCGTGAACGACATCCGCCCATCTCTGGCCAATTGCTTGATGATGCCCCTATCCAGCTCATCAACCTGATACTTCATACCTACTCCTCATTTCAGCTTCCATACTTTTTTCCTATTTTTATCTCCAAATTCAGTATTTAATTTTTCTCGGAATATCAGATTGAGTACTTAACTCCTTTTTTTGGTACGTTTTTAGGAATTAAAGAGAATTATAATCAACTGGTTTTGAAAAAGCAAGAATTATATGAAAATTTCATTTGTTCAGTTAAATGGCATTAAAAATTAAAAATAACCCTTTCATACTCGCCTACTTTTGCAGGATTTAGGAAAAGGCCGGAGAATTATCTTATATACAAATAATGTTAATTGCATTTAAGGAGGCAATGTGAGTGTGGTTTAAGAGGAAGCAAAAGGTTTCGAAGTCGGGGGCGCCAGTGTACCAGTACGATTCAGTAAAGACGAAGTTCGAAGGAGTAAGGGATTTTGACGCTGAGGCGAAGGAGATGTTTGAGGAGCATATTGAAAAATATGTCGGGAAAATCAATAAGGTGTTTCATGAGATAGTTTCGAATATCGTCCATGTAGATGTGTACCATGTGGCCCCTACAAAAGAACGGCCCTTCCATACGATGATCACACATGGAATGAGCGACCTCCCGATGACTGTCCCGGAAGGAGCGGAGGCCTGGAAATATGCGGAGCTTGTTTGCTTTTTGCCGGAGGAGTTCGATATTACAGAAGAGGGATTCAAAAATGAACGGAATTATTGGCCAATCAGGAATTTGAAGTTCCTGGCCCGCTTTCCTCATGAGTACAAGACATGGCTTGCTTATGGCCATACTTTGCAAAACGGCAACCCAATCGAGCCGTTTATCGAGGGCACGAAGCTCTGCGCTTCCCTGCTGATACCGCCAACGATTGTGGACAGTGAATTTTTCCGGCTGAAAGTTAGGGATGACAAACTGATAAACGTTTACAATGTGTTTCCTCTCTATCTTGAGGAGATGCAATTTAAGATGGATCATGGCATCGACGAACTTACCGAGAAATTCGATCGTTTCGGGGTTAATGATTTATACGATTTGCGGCGGGTGAATACTTGCCGGTAGCCCACTGGATCTTTTTTTAAAAATCGTACAGGAAATCCGCTTCCCGAGAAGGAAAGCGGATTTTTCATAAGACTACACTCTTTTTTTAATTGTTCCCTTGAATTTGCCGGCGGTCCGGATTTCGACCGTCAGCACGCCTTTTCCGTAAATGGCCTTGATGAGGAACGGGGCGCCGCTTGTGTTTTTAAAACGGAAGTCAGGTCCCCCGTATGAGACAGTCGCATCCCTTCCGGCCGGGACATATCCAACGCTTAATGAATGGTTGTGCTTCTCCACGTACTCGACTCCAAGTTGGTCGACAGCGTTGAAGAGAGTCGAGGATGTTTGGCAAATGCCCCCGCCGATACCCATGACGAGCTTTTTATTGACGATTTCCTTGGCGGGTTGGTAACCATGCGCCTCGTCACTCGGGCCGACCATCGTGTTAAACGAAAAAATGTCTTCTTCCCCGACAATGACGTTGTTAATCGCCATGGCTGACAATTCTATATTTTTCGCCCGGCCGGCTACTTTACTATCAAATTTGGTCGTATACGAAGCTAAAAGTTCCTCGGATAAATGCACAGCATCCGCGGGGTCATAAGTATTTTCCGTTGTATAGACAGGCAGCACAACATCCCCGCCCTTGTCGGAAACTTGCAAAACCTTTTCCACGAGTTCGGCCTCTTCAAGAATGACCCGCGGTTCCCCTTTAATGATGTTCCCGTTTGCGCCTATCCTATCCAGTGAGCCGCGCCGGTCATACCCAGGCTGGCCATCCTTCCCGGCCGCGAGTTCACGCGCCCATTTCTCAATTTCCTTTTTATATTGCTCGTTATCCGTACCATACCCCAAATCCTTTGGAATAAAAGCATAGATGGCATTGCTTACTGTTGGATCCTTTATATAAACGACCGCGGCGACAGGCTTTTCCGCAGGTTTTCTCACAGGCTCTTCAGCTTTTGGCGTTTCCGGCGAATCGGTGACTATAACCTTACCTGGCTCCGACTTTTTAACAATAGCCTCCTGCACCGAACACCCGCCTAAGCCTATTAAACTGCTGATCAACAAGACTGTTACTCTCTTTGTCCGCATAAAACAACTTCCCCCAACCCGGAAATTTGATTGCCACTTCAAAAAAACGCACTTCACTATTATATTCATTATCTATTATAGGGATACCTTCAATTTTTTGGTAAAAGCAAATTTTACCAAATTTTCATGAAATGTGATAACTTTGTGTATTAAAAGAAACGTATATTTTTGATTTAAAACCGCCCGCACACTGGTTACATTAGTATTGATTTAGGGCGGTGGTTTTTAAGCTATGTTCTACACATTTTAGTACATATGTTCGATTTTTGTGTTATAATAGTGAAGGTGGAAAAACTTCCTAGGAAGTGAAACGAATGGCACGAAAAACAACGAAACAACGAAATGAAGAATTGGCTCCTGATGGCAAACAATTACGTCATTATGGACTTAAACTACGCATGGAGCCAAATCCAATACAAGAAAAACAAATTCATCAAACCATCGGGAATGCCCGTTTCACCTATAATTTTTATCTTTCCAAGAAAAAGGAAGTCTATCAATTAACAGGCGATACCTTAACTTACGGAGAATTTAAAAAAGCATTCAATCGCTTAAAAGACCATCCCTACTATTCGTGGTTGAAGGCTTCGGATAAGTTTGCTTTGGAAACTGCCATGGAGCACGTGGATGATGCGTTTGAACGCTTCTTCAGCGGTCAAAACAAGTTTCCAAAGTTTAAAAGGAAACATAAATCGAAACAGTCTTATTCTACGAAAGAAACCAACGGAAACATTAAATTAAATATAGAAAAGCAAACCATTCAACTTCCTAAATTAGGGGAAATAAAAGTACGTTTATCTAAAAACCATCGAATGATGCTTAAAGAAACCGGACTAAAAGGAGCGATTAAATCGGCAACCGTTACCTACCATAGCAGTGGTCAATATGATGTATCATTTAAAATGGAAGAAGTCACCCATTTAAAAGAGCCTGTCGATGCATCGAAGATTCCTGATGAATCCTTCATTGGCTTGGATTTAGGATTGACACATTTCTATATTGACTCAAACGGAAAGAAAGTGGAGAACCCCCACTACCTCAAAAAAAGCCTTCATAAGTTAGCGTTGCTTCAACGCCAATTAAAAAACAAAAGCATCGGAAGCCACAACTACAAGAAATTGCAGAAAAAGATTAGTAAACTCCACCTTCATATTGCCAACCAACGAAAAGACTTTTTGCATATAGAATCCCGTAAGGTTGTGGACGAAAACCAAGTCATAATCTTAGAGGATCTTCATGTAAAGGGCATGATTCGTAACAAAAAGTTGGCACGCAGCATCGCTGATGCAGGGTGGGGCCTATTTAAAACCTTCATCACCTACAAAGCATCATGGGCAAACAAAACCGTGGTGTTCGTCAACCGATTTTTTGCATCATCGAAATTGTGCAACGGCTGCCATACGAAAAACATCATGCTGTCCCTTTCAGACAGAGAGTGGATATGCCCGTCCTGTGGGACAAAACATGACCGTGACATCAACGCATCCAAAAATATCAAAGAAGAAGGAATGAGAATCCTGCATTCCCTTCCTCTTTCAGCATAGCAAAAGAATAACCTTTTACCGTTGGAACAACGGGGTGTGCCTGTCAACACTACAGGTGTTGTTTGTCCTTCATCCGAAGGACAATGGAGGGAATGTAAGACGTTCACCAAATGAACGCAGTTCCCGATGAAGCAGGAATCCAGCGACTTGCTTTAGGTCAGTAAGGATTTTGTTCCCACTAGGGAAATAGAATCCTTCGGCTTTAGTCGAGGGAGGTTCAAACGAAACGGTCGCAGGAACCGATGGAAAAAGCTCTGAATCAGGGGTCGGAGCTGGGGCTTAGCTATGTTATCTTTGATTTATCGGGCGTCCCGATTATTGATACAATGGTGGCGAACCACATCTTTAATGTGGTAGATGCGCCGGAGTTAATCGGCATCCAGTCCATTTTAACGGGCGCCCGCCCCGAAATCGCCTAGACGATGATTAGTCTCGGTATTAAATCAACCAATGTTGCCACATTTGCAAGCCTACATAATGCCATTAATTACCTTCAAGCAAAAATATAATTTTTCCCAAGTACATTCCCGCGGATGTACTTTTTTATTGCCAAGGATGATTTGTATTGAAGTACTTTTGAGTGACAAAGTTTGGGGCAAATTCGGAAAAGGTGTCAAGCAAATCCGTTTGAGCGACAAAGATTCGGCCAAATCCTAAAAAGGTGTCACTAAAATCCCGTTGAGTTACCTTGTTCGGGCAAATTCCGGAAAGGATGTCACTTAAATCTGGTTGAGCGACAAAGTTTAGGCAGTATACGGAAAAAAATTCTCATTCAGGGGCATACTAAAAAAAATAAATAGGATACAAACTGTGGCAAGCTGCCGCCCCAGTTTGTATCCTTTTAAATTAATTGTGTGGTTATTCTGTTCTCAACCAGTTTTCAGACCAGTGTTCGATGTCTTTCATCAAAGGTTCCAACGCCTTGCCCTTGTCGGTCAGCGAGTATTCGATGCGGACAGGGGTTTCTGGATAGACCTGGCGGTTGACGATTCCTTCATTCTCCAAATCCTTCAGCCTTTCGGAGAGCACTCTCCCGCTGACGCCGATGGAAGATTCTATGGTACAAAAGCGCTGCGGCCCCGACAGGAGCTGGTAAATGATCAATCCTGTCCATCGCTGGCTCAGCAGGCCCATTGCTTTTTCGAATTTGGGGCAAATAGATTTATCCAACTTGATCAGCTCCTTTATTCTCCATTATACCCGTTTTAAAAAAAAATTAAATTACTTTTTACAATTAAACACACTTGACGTAATTAAATTTTAAAAATATAATAGCTTACATAAAGTAACCAACTAACAAAACAAACAAGGAGGTGTCAAACATGAATTTTCACCGTGAACCAGCAACATTTGTTGGGCAGGTAAATTTGAAAGTACAGGATTTGGAACGGTCCATTTCTTTTTATAAAGAAGTGATTGGCTTTACCGTTTTGAATCAGTCTGAACGAAAAGCGAGCCTGACTGCTGATGGAAAGACAGTTCTATTAACGATAGAGCAGCCGGAAGCTGCCGGACCGAAGCAGCCTCGCACGACCGGGCTTTACCACTTTGCCCTGTTGCTGCCAAATCGCTCCGACCTGGCAAGCATCGTTGGCCATTTTATGAAAATCGGCCAGCGGATTGGCTCATCCGATCATCTAGTCAGCGAAGCCCTTTATTTATCGGATCCGGATGGAAACGGTATCGAGATCTATATCGACCGCGACCCTTCCGAATGGACCTGGTCCGGCGCTGAAGTTGCAATGACTGTTGACCCACTGGACTTCGCAGACCTCCTATCTGGTGGAGTTGCACCGTGGGAAGGACTCCCTGCCGAAACTGTGATGGGCCATATCCATTTGCATGTAGCCGAGCTGCGTAAAGTGGAGGAATTTTATACAAAGGGACTTGGGTTTGAGGTTGTGAACCGTTTCGGAAGCCAGGCGCTCTTTATTTCCACAGCGAAATACCATCACCATATTGGATTGAATACGTGGAATGGCGTAGGGGCTCCAAGGCCTGATAGAAACAGCCCTGGGCTCAAGTCCTATACGCTGGTTCTTCCTACCGAGGAGTCAAGGACAGCCGTTGTGGGGAATTTGAAGGCAATTGGCGCGGATGTCACTGAAGAAAATGGAACATACGCGACCGAGGATCCGTCCGGAAACCGGATTATCCTGGTGGTTTAATACAGAAACAGTTCAAATGGAAGAAGGAAACAGCAATGATGGAAATTGGCCTTTATACTTTGGGAGACATCGGCCCCGAGCCTTTTAGCGGTTCAACCATAAGCGCCCATCAAAGAATTAAGGACATTATCGAAGCCGCGAAACTAGCGGAGGAAGCGGGTCTTGATCTATTCGGGGTTGGTGAGCATCACCGCCTTGACTATGCTGTTTCTTCCATTCCGGTTGTGCTAGCTGCGATTGCCCAGGTCACGAGCCGAATCAAGCTGACGAGCGCGACGACCGTTTTGAGCACGGTCGACCCGGTCCGTTTATTCGAGGATTTCGCAACACTCGACCTTGTTTCCAATGGCCGCGCCGAAATCATTGCTGGCCGGGGAGCGTTTATCGAGTCCTTCCCTCTGTTCGGGTTTAACACAGATGATTATGATGCCTTGTTCACAGAACATATGGAGCTGTTCTTAAAGCTTAATAAGAACGAACGTATTACGTGGAATGGCCAATTTCGCGCTCCATTGCGGAATGCGGAAATTGCTCCCCGACCGGTCCAAAAGGAAATTCCTATCTGGGTTGGCGTAGGCGGCTCGCCTGAAAGCGCAGCACGCGCCGGCAGGCTGGGAGTGGGCATGGCGATAGCAATCCTTGGAGGAAAGCCTGAACGGTTCCAACCGCTGGTAGACCTATACCGCAAAACCGGAATCGAATACGGGCACCCTGCCGATCACCTGAACGTTGGAATCACCGGCCATGGGTACATTGCGAAAACGACCCAGCAAGCAATGGATGAATATTTTCCTTATTACTCCAATTACTGGTCTTATGTAAATCGCCAGCGCGGCATGGGCGGAACCATTGGAAGATCGGACTTCGACCGAATGGCTGGCCCTGATACGGCTTTGTTCGTGGGCAGTCCCCAGCAAATTGTCGAAAAGATTCTTTATCAGTACGAATTGTTTGGACATACCCGCTTTTTAGCTCAGATCGATATCGGCGGTTTGCCGTTCAAAAAGGTCGCGGAGGGTATCGAGCTGTTAGCTACGCAGGTCGCTCCGATTGTCCGGAGGGAAACGGCTAAGGAAAGCAACTAGGAATTACTACTTGACATCATTAAGGCGGTGCAGAAAATGGGTTTTTTCACTAAATTGTTTGGTACATCAAAGGAGGAAGTTGCAATGACAACTGAAAAATTAAACATTGGTATTATTTTGGGAAGTACACGTCAAGGCCGAGTAAGCCCACAGGTAGGCGAATGGGTAAAGTCAATCGCTGACAAGCGCGGCGACGCGAACTATGAAATCGTGGATATCGCGGACTTCAACCTGCCGTTCCTTGGAACAACTGACGGAACAGAGCCAGGAATCGCGGCTTGGAACGAAAAGCTTGCTAACCTAGATGGATTCGTGTTCGTCGTTCAAGAATACAACCACAGCATTACCGGCGCATTAAAAAATGCCCTCGATTTCGCGCGTGAAGCATGGAACAATAAAGCGGCAGGCATCGTGAGCTACGGTTCAACCGGCGGTGCGCGTGCTGCCGAGCATTTGCGCGGCATTTGCGGCGAGCTGAAAATTGCCGACGTTCGCACGCATCCAACTCTGTCCCTGTTCACTGATTTTGAAAACGGATCAGAGTTCAAGCCACATGAGCTTCACCTTACAAACGTCAACGCCATGCTTGATGAAGTTGTATCTTGGAGCGGCGCTCTTAAAACAGTTCGATAATAGTTTGATAGACAAAGAGCGGGATTTGGTCCCGCTCTTTTTTAGTTCGTTTTTTAAAGGGTTAGCACCCATTCGTTTAAGCGCAATATTTCACAATCTTTCTTGTGCGAACAATGGGAAGTTTGTATTTAAAAAATCACCCATAGTTGAAAAAAAGTAGGGTTTTATTAACTTAATTATTATATTTAACTTTAAACACCTGATGAAATCAAAGCAAAAAAGATAATTACTCCTCCAACAATAATAAAAATGGATAGAAATAAATTAATCAAACCCCATAAGATTATTTTCTTTGAAGTTATTAAGAAAATTGAAAAGCAAAAACCAATTAATAAAAAACCAAGTGAGAACTGGACAGTGTAGGAACCAAAGAAGCCAGTTGTTAAACAAAGGATTGCTAAAATCGGAAATATAAATTGAAGAAAACAGAGTAATACTCTCATAAAATCAACATCCTTTACAACAGGATTTTTTATTATAATACTTCGGTTTTCCTCATTTCCCTATGATTTTAATATACTTATTTAACGATTCAGCCCCGTTAGCAAAAGACGGACAAAAGCAAAGGCATTAACCCCTCTGGAAAAGCATCTGTAAACTTATAGCCGATTTAATGCCTCATTAACTGCCCAACTTTGATGCTCATGGAACAGATTTTCTATGGCTTTAATCGGCTCAATCCATATAAGGACATTATCTTCTTCTGTTGGTTTACTTATCTGCCTACCTGTTTCACACAAATAAAAATAACCTTCGCTAAGGTAATATTTGTATTCATTAGTCGAATAAAAATACCTTCGAGCACACCCTAAAAAAGGTCCAATTTCAATATCCATTCCCATCTCTTCTAGAGCTTCCCTTTTTAAACACTCTTCGTGAGTTTCATTGTTTTCAATTCCTCCGCCAGGAAGAAAATACTTACCATCACCTGTTTGAATAATGGCTATTTTCTTCCTTCCACTATCAAACATCAAACAATAAACAGCAGGTCTATTTAGGTATTCGTTACCCTCTTCTTTACGTCCAAAAGTAATCACATCCATCAGATAAATCTCCTCAGCTAATTGTACATTTATTATTTCTTCTTTAAGGAAACTGCCGCGTTTGCTCAATAAGGGATTCAATAAAAGGGCGTATATCCATTCCTAAATCATCGCACCCGATTTTTAAAAAGCCAATTAAGGTATAGTTATCTGATATCCACTTTATTCTGTATGAACTCTATCTCTTTAAAGTCTCCGATAAATCCTTTTGCTTCAATTGAAAAAAACTCATGGGGATCATTAGCATTTCTGTATAGCCTTTTGATTTGCATTCCCATAGCCAAAAATCCTGTTGAAGAATCATAGTACCCATCTGTGTGATTATACGTCTTACCTCCTATTTCTAAAGAAGAACAATCAAAATCAGTATCGAGGCAATTTACATCATATTCTTTTTCAAACCATTGAACAAAATCAATTTCATTTGGTTTACTCATAAAAATCCCAATCACTGCAACTAATATAAGCCCAGCCATAACGATTAAAAAAAATCTCTTCTTCTTCAAAGTATTCCCCCCTTGATTGTAAACTTGCTTTAAATGCACCTTTTGATTAATAAGGTATTCAATAAAAAAGGGCGGATATCCTTTCTGGAACATCGCACCCTTGGCTCAATTAGAAACTTCGGTATTTATCTTATTTTTAAGGAAAAATACTGTCCAATATGCAAACAGGTATAGAAAACCTATAATTGAATAAATAGACCAAATTGCACCCTGTTGTAACTGAGTAATTAAGTGTTCAAATTCATTCATACCCTCTGCTCTTCCAATACTATTAAACATACTAATAATAGGAACAGTAATAGTTAGAACAATTGCAAGAATCGACAGACCTAACATTCTTTTTCGAATAACATTCAAAATTCCAGTTCCTAATGTTATAAATAAAAATAAAAAATAAATTACCCAGACCCAACTAGGAAGTGTCTCCCAATACATATTCTCCACCTCTCCAGATTTGTGTTCCTCAAACCGTATTTTACCACAAATTTTCCATTTAAATGTTAAAAACCTTCTTTTCTTTTAACAAACCACCCCTTATGTTGAATAAGATCTCCAATGTTTAAACAAAAAAGAAGCAGTCCAATTTAGTTGTGTGAATTGGACTGCTAATCTGCCTGCTAATTAAGTTCTTGTTCTTGAAAACCGAATCCGTTACTCTCCTGATAATGTGTTTAGAGATTCCTATAAAGCTCGGGCGTCACCTGGTACACAATTTAATTTAAAATAAACTTTACATGGCTGCCTGTTCCTCCTGCTATAGGAAGAACATAGTTATTCGTATTCTTACCAATGACCAGTTTCATATTGGTTTTTGTGGATATATTGATTCCGCGAACAGATACATAGGAGTTTAATTTTCCGTTTTTCTTGATAAGTTTGTTCCCAGCTATCGTACCGGCATTATTGCCGGAACGAAAGGCAATGGCAGAAGGCGTCTTATACAAAGAATCCTGTACATCCTCCACCCTGTTTTCAGTAACTGAAAACTGCTGATTATGAGTATAAAGGTGGAGACCATTTGCGTACGAATTTACCAATGTATTCTTTTTTATAACCAAACCCTTCGTATAGGAAGCCTGGATTGCACCAGAGATACTATTCCCCTGCTGGCCCGCCTCCAATAAATGGTTTCCTTCAATGGTACAGCCTCTGCTATAATCAGATGGCGTTCCAGCAACAACGATTCCATATCCCTTGCCGATTCCTTCAATCTGATTGCCTTTTGCCGTACACTTTTGGGAACCAAATAGCTCCTTCCCACCTTTTCCTGTTGCGTTTACAAATGCAATGCCAACCTTTGTATTTCGTATCGTATTATTGTTAAACACAATATTTTCCCCGCCATGAGTATCAAGTGCCTCCCATAACGGAATGTCCTCAATGATGCTGTCAGTCACCGAACTATTTGTGCTCTTGGGGTGTGCCTTTAAGTTGCTCTCGGCACCTTTTCGCGAAAAAAAGACTCCGTAAGCATTTCCTTTGTTTCCTGGCGAGATTGATTTTATATGGCTCTTGTTAATATGCATATTACGAACAGACAATCCGCCCACTCCAGCAAAACCAATATCACGGATAACCGTATTTGAAATCCTTACATTGTCTGCAAATTCAGCATTAATACCATAAAAACCAACATCATGAATAAAACAATCTTCTATAACAATGTTTCGGACATAATTAGATGCATTTGCCCCCCGAATCCTTATTCCGACTCCCTTTGAATCTGCTTTTTTATTGCCCGCACCCTGGAGCTCAATCCCGTATAACTTTACCCCATTGCCAATTGTCATAAGAGTTTGATGTTTTTTATCGTTGAATAGTTTTGATCCATACCCAACTATCGTGGTATTGTCGGGTACGACTAAGCCGCTGATTTTAAATGAGCTGCCATTAGGCAAAACGATAACTTTTCCAGCTCCAAGATTTAAAGCTTTTTGTAACTCTTTTGTCATGCCAGCTTCATTTTTGGCCAAATTTTTATCAACCACAACATTTATAATTTTGGTTTTATCAAGATTAGGTATTTTCTTTTCCCAAAGATCATCTATGCCATTATTATTTTTGTCTAAAATCAGATTACTAGTCCCTGCCAATACAGTGGGAACATACAAGAAAAAAAGCAGGACAATGATAACCATACTTAGAAAATAAACTTTTTGTTGCTGCATCTTCGTACTCCTTATAAACGAACCATTTTAATCCTTGTAATAAAATACAGAAAATTCAATTAGTTCTTTTTTCATGGTAGATTTCCATCATTTAGATATTATATAATATTTTAGGTATTTATATATAGGTAAAAGGATACAAATTCAGCGTGATAAAGCATATTTTTGGAAGGAAATTAAGAGGGAAGTTATTGCAACAGGTCGTGGAAAGAAAAAAGCACTCGCTGCGTTGTCGCATCGAATGCTTCGAATCATTTACTCACTTTTAATAAACAAAGAACGTTGTAGAAGGAGTTAATTTCGTTTCCTTATTGCTCACACAGGAGTCTATGGATAATAAAGTTTAGTGCGCCGCTTCTAGGAGTAATTTCATCTCTTTTATCTGTTCTGTGTGCCGTTGTTCATGCAAATAGATCTGGTCTATCCATTGATCAAGCGGTAAGTCGCCTAAGGCAGGATGCTTAAAAGATTTTTCCTCCAATATCGATTGATCTTCTATTTTACTAAGGAAAGTCAGCAAATTTTCTCTGGATTCGTTTAACAAATCAATCATTGTTTGAACTGCAAATGGATCTGCAGATGGTTCAACCAATTGTGGGGCTTTAAATTTTTTCGTGCGGTCCAGCATAAGATGAACGTTTTTACGTTCTGTTTGAGTATTATCAACCTGTTTTAATCCCCATGCAATTGCCTTTATCGTTGCCTGTTCCACTAAAACCAAGTGATGGCAAACTTGTGCTATGCTCCACATATCCATACCAAGCCTGTCATTGAATTGAGTATTACTTAATGAGGTAATCTCATGTATTAAGTTGCTTCTCGTTTCATACAATTGGTCACTTACTAAATTTTTCATCAAATTCCCCCTTCACCAGAGTAAATATCTAAGTTCCTATCCTGTATATATTCTCTGCGGTGAAAAGTATTCTTTGAGTATTTACTACCCCCGTTAACTATTTGGCCGAATTGGATGTCCCCGGAAGATTGGACGCACGTTTAAGGAGGAGTTCGCGTTCCCGTTCGTTTCGTGTTAGCGAAGCCGCTCGAGTGAACTCAGCGAAGGCTTCAGCATTTCGCCCGAGCTTCGCGAGCAAATCACCCCGGACACTGGGCAACTGGTGTGAGTCTTTCAGCACCGCATCATTCATCAACGGCTCGATGAACTCAAGCGCTATTTCCGGACCGAACGCCCTCGACAATGCCACTGCACGATTCAGTTCCACTATTGGTGACGGGGATATTTGCCCAAGAGCATCATACAATGCGGCGATGCGCAGCCAGTCTGTCTCCGATGCTGTTTTCGACTTTGCATGGCAAGCAGCAATTTCGGCCTGGATCCTGTATGGTCCGAACACGCCACCTAGGCTCTCCGCGCGTTCAAGTGCATCCAGCCCTCGCCTGATAAGAAGTTGATCCCATTGTACCCTGTTTTGATCTTCAAGCAAGATGGGCTCGCCGGATTCACCGATACGAGCCCTGAATCGCGATGATTGAATCTCCATGAGCGAAACGAGTCCGTGGACTTCAGCATCTTTAGGAACCAGTTCTGCCAATATTCGGCCAAGCCGAAGCGCCTCTTCGCAGAGCACAGGCCTTATCCAATCCTCGCCTGATGTCGCGGAATAGCCCTCATTGAAAATTAGATACAGCACTTCAAGCACCGATGCAAGACGCGCTTCTAAATCTCTCCCTTCCGGCAAGTCAAAGGGAACCTGCGCCGCCCTCAAGGTTCGCTTGGCTCTTACGATGCGCTGGGCGACAGTCGACTCTGATATCAAAAATGCACGCGCAATTTCCAGCGTTGTCAAGCCACCCCAGAGGCGAAGCGCAAGTGCAATGCGTGCTTCGCGGGAAAGGATTGGGTGACAGGTCATAAAAATGAGGCGCAGAAGATCGTCTTCAACTTCTGATCCGAGGTTGGCATCGAAATCCGGTTGATAATAGCCGTCCATCTCCCGGATCAACTCTGAATACTTTCGTTTGTGTAACTGATTGCGGCGCAACATGTCAAAAGCTCGACGCTTGGCTGTCGTCATGAGCCAGGCACCAGGATTGTCGGGTATGCCGGACTCTGGCCATCGTTCCATTGCAATGATGAGGGCATCGTGGGCAAGATCTTCCGCCAGTCCCACATCGCGAACAAGCCGGGTGAGCCCTGCAATCAGCCTCGCCGACTCAATCCGCCAAATGGCTTCGATTGTACGATGGGCATCTGCTTCTGTCACGATTTCTTCCCCCGTTCAACTTTTTTGCGAAGTTCAACTTCTTTTGTTTATTCGAATACTTGGCGAAGCTCAATCTGTCCTTCTCCAAGGCCATGCGGATCTGGTGCACGCATCGCCCACTCGATGGCTTCCTCGCGCGACTTCACATCTATGAACCAGTATCCTGCAATCAGTTCCTTGACTTCAGTGAAAGGGCCATCTGTAACGACTGGCCGTTCTCCTGGCACAGGGAACGAAATACGAATGCCGTTGGAGCTTGGATGGAGTCCGCCGACTGCCACCAGGACGCCGGCTTTCTTCAGTTCCTCATTGTATTTCTTCATGCAGGCAAACATCTGCTCCATCTGCTCTTTTGGCATCGTACCTTCTTCTGAATCCTTCGAAGCCTTCACAATCATCATGAATCTCATTTGTAACTCCTCCTAAGCATTTACTAGATTAAGAGCTTTTCAAATCCCCTATACGACGTAGTGGATCAATGCCCCCTATATAAGGCGACGAATGGCGCACGTCAAAATCGACACAGTTTTAAAAAAATTATTAATTTCGATGGCATCTTTAACAATAGAGGAAGGAATTTATGGGGAATAACTTTAATCGAGAGACGGCAGTTCGATAACAAGGATGGTTCCGTGCCCCGGTAAACCTAAAAATGAAATCAGCCCATCATGCCTCCAAACAGCTAAAACCAATACTTATGCATCTCTTTTAAAAATAGTTCAGTGATTGGAAATCCTAAACTCTCACCAATAATAGAATCGATTCCACAATAAGGACATATTGCTGTATTTTCATTATCAGTCCAAGCAGAAATTTCAGATGGATTAAAGATTTTCAAACAATAAAAGCATCCGCATTTTTTGTCCTTTACTAGTTCCTCTCGATGATGGCTGCTAAATCGATGTGCTATCTTACACTCTTTCTCCACTATTTATCTCCTTCCTAAACTAGATTTCCATTATTAGCCACATTATATCAGAAGGGAGACTTTTGATGGCGGGAACAATTAAAAAAACACCCACCTTTAATAAGAATTAAAGTGAGTGTTTATATAATTCCAATAGAAACCTTTAGTACGGGTCACGTCTGGAATTCCCGAAGCTTCGGCACGGAATCCTTTTTTAAATTCTTTTTTCATCTGTACCGCATTTGCGAACCCAATGATGATTTAAATTTAGGTTCATTTTTTACGGGGAATGGTCAGTGTCTTCCAATCATTTGATTTTAAAATTTTTGCTATATAAATGATTTGCCCAACATGATTAGAATAATGGTACATTTGGCGTTCAATGGCTCCTAAAACTGTATGGGGTTCATTACGGATGGTGATTGTTTTTAAAAGGTGGTCCTCATTTATATCTTCCAATGCAGCTAAAAAGATTTCCCATCCGTGTTCCCATATTTCCATTACCTGTTCTTTCGTTTGGATATCTCCGACAACAAATTCACCATCACGGTCTCGATTCGGTTTTTCCCCATCCGTTGTTAAGAAATCCGTCCAGCGGGATACCATATTGCCGCTCATGTGTTTCACAATTACGGCTACACTATTTGACTCTTCATTTGGAAACCAAAATAATTCGCTTTCAGTTAATTGATCCATAGCTCTCTCTGCTGCTACCTTTGCTTCCTTAAATTCTTGGGTAACTGTTTTTAAATACTCTGTACCTATGGTCATGCCATCACCTCTCCGCACGTTTCTTTATCTATTCTTCAAAAATATGTTAAACCCTTTTATTTATAGCTACGTTTTGACATTGTTTTACCATCAAGATGATGTGTCCATTCACGGCCTTCTAGTGTTGCTGCAAGTCTCTCTTTATAGTAAATAAGATGATTAACATTTTCCCAAATTGTTTTGGTTCCTCTCCTGCTGGTCTCCACCTAGTCTGTTCGGCGGTGAGTCCTTCTATTGCCGGTTGAAAGGCGCATACCAACTATCCTTGTCGAACGTTGTATCGAGCATTCTTATGAGCAAGTCAGCCAGAATCACTATCATCTTCCTCCTTTTAAATTGAGTCGCCATATTGTGGCAACTTCACGACCGAATCTTCCTGTTTTTCCCCTTTGTCCTTAGCCTGTAGAGCAACCATGATTTAACGATCGATTCGGTATCTTTGTGGCAGGAAACACTGTTCAAAAAAAGAAAGTCGTAAGGTTCGACAAGGACCTTAGCAATTGGTTTGACCGGCGTTTCGCTGACCCATTCGTCAAATGAAACGAGCCCATTGCCCGCGCGCTTAAAGGTTTCGCCGGGCAGGAAGTAAATCATCCCGGTTGTCCATGGACCGGCATCCAGTGTTTCCTTGTTCAACGAGAAAAAGTAATGGGGACTGCCGCCTTCCACTTTTAAACACGCGTTGCGAATCCCTCCTTTGACCTTTTTTTTATCAAGGACGGCATAGAACAATGGCCAGATGCCATCTTTTGTTCCGAAAACCGCGTTGACGATTTGTCCGTTGTACAGCGTCTGCCTCCGCGCTTCAAATTCACTGATTTCACTGTTATTCGAACCATGAAGAATGACCGGCTTCGTTGCCGCGATGTATTGGATAAAGCGGTGTTTCGGGTACTTGCTGGTATAGTTGACTTCGGTATTTTCCGTAGCGGCAATCAAGTACATTTTTTCAAATTCCCTGCGCTCTTCCTCGGAAAAATAGAACACTTGCGCACGATAAAAAAGAATCCCCATTAGCCCAGACACAACTTTACTTATCATCCTCTTCCTCCAGCAAAGGAGACCCGCTCCCGTTTAGTTCTGTTTTCTCCTTAATACATATTCAGCTTGCAAAGGCTATTTCCTCCCTCCGGCTCCCAGTTTCCAGACATAAAAAAGAGCAGCCGCTTAATAAGTGACTGCTCTTTTTGTATCGACTAATGATTTATAGTAGCTTAATGAACCAAAGATGCCCTTAAAGTGTTAATTCCATTTTCAAGATAGGCTTTCAAGCATGTCAGCATGTAGATCCAGCCCTGCTGCTGGCCAAGCAGTTTGTTAATAAGATGAGGGTCATCTTCCTTAAAGCCGGATTCAGTTACTTCAACTATTGTATTTCCGGCCTCTTGCTGATTCAGTTGGATGGTGACAAGTGTTTCTTCCCCTTCCCCGCCCCAGGAAAAGACGATTTTCCGGTTTTCCTCTGTTTCAATCACCTTAATATTTCCTTCGGCGTTGTACTCATCGTATCTCCAGGTGATTGTCCTCCCCGTTTCAATTCTCGCGGTTCCCGATGAGAACCAGTAATTGGCCATTTTTTCAGGATTGGCAATCGCTTCATACACTTCGTTGGCGGGCTTATGTATGTTCATTTTCGAGGTGATTTCGGTAGTCATGGCATTCTTCCTCCGTTCAAATTGTATTTAGTCCAGAATAAAAGATTTTTACGGAACTGTCCATTTCGTAGAAATTAAAGGATTTTCGAGTAATGGTGTTAAATATTTA
The DNA here is from genome assembly GCF_003362805.1 of Neobacillus piezotolerans. GTDB lineage: Bacteria > Bacillota > Bacilli > Bacillales > Cytobacillaceae > Bacillus_D > Bacillus_D piezotolerans. The sequence goes on along the minus strand of NZ_QNQT01000001.1, from coordinate 27,376 downwards.
CAAAAGGAGGATTCTTTTCAGCGGCACTGTACAGCTCACTTCAAGACCGACTATGTTTTTAGGGCTCGAGAGGCTTTCCTCAGTGGTTATCGATTTATTACGGCATGAAAATCATCACACGCCTTTTTCTGAAAGGGTTCTCGCTAACCAGTTTAACAAAACTGGAGTCTTCGGAGATACATGCGTTGTACATTAACATGCAAGATTAGTAATGAAATTTACTTACTGGAGGTTCTTATGAGAAGAATTGCCTTGTTATTTCTTTTACTTTTATTTATGATTTCCACCTCAGTTCAAGCATTATCTTGGGCTTACCCTTTTGTTGTTTGGGAAGGAAAGGTTTATGAGGTCAAACGAGAAGAACTCATAGAAAAAAATAAGATTGGTAAAACCATAGGAAAAGTTAAGACCAAACCAGATGATATGACGGGCAGCCATTACGGAAATGCTTCAAATTATTACCCAGTAGGCACAAAATATTATGAAATAAAAGGGACATCCCCTTCCGTTGCAATTGCTGTAAGAGAAGATAACCGTTGGGTAAAGGCGGTTTATGCTCATAAAGCACCTTTTCACATAATGAATATACTCACTAACTTTTATTTCATTTTTTCAATTTTAGTTATTATCCTGTTTATCTTCAGGGCCATATTGAGAAATAAAACGGCTAAAAAACAGGGGTGAGTTATAGACAAGGAACGTTTTTCATCACTATTGAATAAGGAGGATTGTCAATATGTAGGAGATAGCTGGTTTACTTCTGATTTTAATAACTCTGCTATCAATCGAAGGACAGCTTAAAAAGAATAATAAACAAAATGCCGAAATAATTGTATTACAGAATGAAATAAAAAAAATGGTTCGAGGTAAAAAGGGAGTTGGGAAATCTGGGTAATAGAAGAAAGTGGCTTTTTCGACTTTCAATTTGCTTAAACGTCATACTTGCCGCCTTGCTAACTTGGAATCATATTATAATGAATTTTGCCATTGATCAGATTTCCATAATGGGTGTGCAGAATGATTTAGTGGAATTGGAAGGGATAATCGCCTATCAAATGGAGAAAGGTTGGCCGGATCCGAATCTTGTTACAACAGAATTGGGAGATGTATTGGATGGGCTAGCGATTGGCGTTACAATTGGCGAATATGCAGGAACAATTTTCACAAACTGAACGGGAAATTCTTTAAAAACTCTCTATTAAATTGGCCCAATATCCACATGACAAATTATATGCTTTTTCTGAGGTAACCGAAGAAGACAAACAAAACTTCGAAAAATTAAGGGCCAAACTCCGGGATGCCGGGCTTGGTATGAACATAACAATTCATGAAAATATGGATTATTTTATTCAACAAACCAAGCGGTTAGAGAACAATATTGATGTCCCGCTAAATTGGTAGATTGTACAACAAAAACCCTCCTCAGCTTGGAAAAGGGCTAGTTATTAATTCAGAAAAAGCAGCAAGTCTTGGAATGTCTTCCTTCCAATACCTTCTGCTTTTTCTTTTATTGGTTTAACCCAAAAACGTTTCCCCGAGAAGGAATAAGTTTAGGGCGATGATGACGGCAGCGATGACCCAGGCTGTAATGGTGGTGATTTTCTTGTTGACGAGTCCTCCCATGATCTTTTTGCTGCTTGTGAACATGACCAGCGGAATTAACGCGAACGCGATCCCGAACGACAGGACGACTTGGCTGAAGACGAGCGCCTTTGTCGGATTGATGCCAAGGACAATGATGGTTAGCGGCGGCAGCATTGTGATGAAGCGCCTTAAGTAAACCGGAATTCTCCGCCTGATGAACCCCTGCATGATGACATCTCCGGACATCGTCCCAACCGAGGAGCTCGAAAGGCCGGCGAGCAAGAGCCCTATGCCGAAACAGATGGCGGAATGCTGGCCAAGCAAATGGCCAAATTGGTTATAGGCTACATCCAAATCCTCAACCTTCAGGCCCGTTTTATGGAAAAGCGCGGCCGCGACAATCAGCATGCTCGCGTTAATCCCGCCGGCAACAACCATGGCGATAATAACATCGATTGTTTCAAACTTGAAGATCCGTTTCTTCTCACGCTCATTTTTTCCCACAATCCGTTTCTGGGTTAAGGCAGAATGCAGGTAAATCGCATGCGGCATGACGGTCGCCCCAAGCATCCCGGCCGCGAGAAGGATACTATCGACCCCCTCGAACTTCGGCACGAACAGTCCCGCCATAAGTGGCGCCGCTTCCGGCTTGGCGTCGAAAACCTGGATGCCAAATGCGATGACCACGACGAAAATCATTCCGGTTATGATCGCTTCAAGCGGACGGACCCCCCGCCTTTGCAGTTCAAGGATTGCGAATGACCCAACAGCCGCAAGGAGCGCAGCCATGATCATCGGAATATCGAAGAGCAAATACAATCCCAATGCGGCCCCGATAAATTCCGCCAGGTCGGTCGCCATGACAACAAGTTCCGCCTGAATCCAAAGCAGGATGGACGTTCGCTTGGAAAATTGGTCCCGGCATACTTCCGGAAGGTTTTTTCCTGTTGCGATGCCGAGTTTCGCCGACATAACCTGGATCAGCACCGCCATTAAATTTGAAGCGAGGATAACCCAGAGCAATTTATAGCCATATTGCGAGCCGGCCGCGATGTTCGTGGCATAGTTTCCCGGGTCGATATAGGCGACCGCCGCGATGAAAGCAGGACCAAGGAACGGCAGCAGCCCCCTTAATCCATTGGCGTTTCCCGACAGTGACTTGGCCGCACTGATTTCCAGGCCATGATTCCACTTTCTTGCGGTACTCTCCTGATGCACACCCATTTTTATCCCATCTCACTTTCTTTACTGTTTGACAGAATGTTTCCTCAGGATAACTTTTTTAAGTAATATTAATTTTATGTTGATGTACAAGAAATTGTCAAACTTTTTTATTAAAAAATTAACAATAACAGCGAGCATGACAGATTGGTTTTTTGAAATTATATCGATTAATTCGTTAACTTAGTAAGGGCCGAAACCATAAAAAAACCCTCCTCCGCTGGAAAAGGGTTAAAAATTATATTTAATCATTAAATACCTTGGGTCGCCGTTCTCATCCTCGTACGGTCTGAGGATTTCGTAGCCGTTCCGCTCGTAGAAGGCGACTGCGGATACATTCATGCCACTTGCCTGAAGGATGCAATAGCCCGGGTCCTTTACTCCTTTTTCAAAATGGTCGAGGAGCAGTTTGCCGTACCCTTTTCCCCTTAGCTTACCCGAAACGAACATCTGCGACAAATAGCCGGATCCTTCCTTGTACTGGGCCAGGTAGAAACCGGAAACCTCTTCATTTTCCAGGAGGACAAAGGCTTTCCATTCAGGGTTTTCGAGCGCCTCATGATACCAGGAAAGGATCATGTCGTAGAACTCCTTGTTGAACACCATGTTCCTGAAGTTCATGCTATAAAGCTCTTTTTGGGCCTGGAGGATTTTCGGTATATGTGTGATGGCCATTGGCACAATCATGGCGGCGCGCTCCGTTCTCTGTTTATCTCCCTCTATTTTAGCCGAAACCTTCAGTTTTTTTAAATGATTTACTTGTGAGGACCAAAGTTCGGAGATTCATCTCGGATTGTTTTCTTTCTTTTAAAAATAGATTCATCATCTTTTCATAAAAGGTATTTAATCGCATATATCATAAATTGAAAGGGGAGATACTATGTCCTATAAAGAAATTGTTCAGCGTTTTCATGACGAGGTGTTAAACGAAAGAAAGTATGAGAATACCAGTGAGTTTGTTTCACCTCAATTTGTTTTTTGCTCAAACAACAGCCCTGCGTCAGAAGGAATGGAGTCGTTTCGAAAGTATATGAGTGTTTTTCAAGATGGTTTTCCTGACCTGACATTTGAAACCTTGCATATGGCGGAGGAAGGGGATGTGGTTTATCTTTATTGGAAAGGAAGCGGAAATAATACAGCTTCATTGATGGGAATGCCGCCAACGAATAAATATGTCGAGATACAAGGCATTTCCCTATTTGAACTAGATCAAGGAAAGATTAAAATGAACCGGGTTGTTTTCAATACAGTAGACATGTTCCAACAGCTTGGTGTTAATCCGCCACAACTATAACAGTAAACATATAAGAGACACTGATTAATTTGAATCGGTGTCTCTTTTTTAGTTTTCAAAAGATATCCTTAAGCTTGTAAAAACGTTTTGTATTCGCATGAAGGATGGAGCTCGCTTGTTCAACAGGAATTCCCTTTATGAACGCCAGCTCTTTCACAACATCAAGGATCATAGCGGGATGAGTCATTTTTCCGGAAAACCTTCCTTCAAACGGCCAAGGTCCGTCCGTTTCCGCCATCATTAACTGCAAAGGATACTGATCGGCAACCTCCCTCGTTTCTTTTTCATATAAAACATCAGGAGTGAACGAAACATGATACCCATTCGCAATCATCCGCTCAACTGTTTTCTTGTCACCTTTAAACCAATGGAAATGCGCTTTCTCGATGTTATGCTTTTCCAAGAGCCCGCAGGCAATTGGTGCGTCATCGTAAACGGCGTGCAGGATGACTGGCTTGTTAAACTTATTTGCAAATAGGATGAACTGCTCAAGCAATTCTACATATCTTTCATACGAAAAAGCGCCCGTCTTGTCCTCGGCACGCAAATAATACGGCAGGCCGACCTCGCCAATCGCAGCCATTTTTTCTTTATTGCCACCGATCCATGTGAACAGCTTATCGAGCTCTGAATCGGAAGGAAGCTGCTGCTCCGGGTGGTAGCCGAATGCCGGAAGAATCCGCGGGCAGTTCTCAAAGAGCCTCAGGTTTTCCGTGCAGGAAGCCAGGTCCATCGAAACGGAAATCAAAGCCTCAACCTGATTTTCCCCTAAGCTATTGATGATCCGCTCTCGTTCGTCCTTTGGATATTTGTCCAAATGGATATGCGCATCAATGGCTTTCATGCGTTTCTCCTTCTTTCATGGCACCGTAAATCTCGCGTTTTAGCTGTAAAAAGGAATCATCCAGCAGAAGCCGGTCGGTCCTTGGCCGATTGAGCGGTACCTTAAATTCTTTTATGACTTTCGCTGGACGCGGTGACAAAAGCACAATCCTATCTGATAAAAACAGCGCCTCTTCAATATTGTGGGTGATGAACAGGACAGACTTCCGTTTTTCTTCCCAGATGGCCAGGAGCCATTTTTGCATATCGAACCGTGTAAATTCGTCGAGCGCGGAAAACGGTTCATCGAGCAGCATGATTGGCTGCGGAGAAAGGAGCGCACGAATGAACGCGACCCGCTGCTTCATTCCTCCAGAGAGCTGGTGCGGGTAGGCATTTTCATAGCCTGATAGTCCAACTTTGGCAAGCCATGTTCGCACTTCTGATTCATCCGTCCTGCCGGCAAGTTCCTGGGCGAGGAGGACATTATTTAAAACAGTCCGCCACGGAAGCAGAGAGGCCTGCTGTGGCATATAGGAAATGTTTCCGGTTTCCCCGTTAATCCTCCTCCCCTCCAGAAAAATGTCTCCCCCTTCCGGCTTCAGCAAACCGCCAATCGTTTGAAAAATAGTGCTTTTCCCGCTTCCCGACGGGCCGATGATTGAAACAAATTCACCATCGTTTACATGAAGCGAAATTCCATTCAGGACAAGGCCCGTTTCTTTAAATGAATGGGTAATATTTTCAAGCCTGATTTTCGCTTCCATCACTGATCTCCCTCCCGTGCCCATTTGATGACTGTTTTTTCAAGCAGAGTAATGAGGCTGTATAACAGCATACTCAAGATTACAATAATGAAAATGGCAATAAAAACACGATCGGTACGGAACGCCGAGGACGAAAGGGTCATAAATACGCCGATTCCCTTTTCCGCGCCGAGCCACTCGGAAATGACAGCACCCATCACACTGTACGTTGCCGATATTTTCAAGCCCGAGAATAGCGGCGGCAATGCGTTTGGAAACTGGACTTTCGAAAACAACTGGAAAGACGTCGCACCGGACATTTTCATGTAATGGACGAGCTCTCTTGGCGCATTCCTGAATCCGTCCAAAAGTGCGATTGTTATTGGGAAGAAGCAAACGAGCGTTATGATGATCAGCTTAGGCAGGTAGCCGAAGCCAAACCAGATGACTAACAGCGGCGCAAGGACGATGATTGGGACATTTTGCGAGATGATTAAAAAGGGATACAGCGCCATCCGTAATGGCGGTACGAGGTGCAGCACTGTCGCGATGATAAAACCGATCGATGCCCCAAGCAGAAGCCCTGAAGCAGCAAGCATCACCGTTGAACCTACATCCGGCAAAAATAGCTGGTAATTCGTGAATGCTTCTTTAAAAATAGCCGTCGGTGCTGGCAGAAGCCAAGCCGGAATTTCAAAAAGGGAAGCCAGCCCTTCCCAAACCATGAAGAAAAGGAGGAGCACCGCAATCGGGCTCCACCCTATGTTCCCAAACCTTTTCATCCGCGGTACTTCTCCGTTAACCGGTCCATCGTAATGCCATCCGGCTGGTAGAGGATTTTTACCTGAGAAATGACATTCGGCGTTCCAAGTTCAATCATTCTTACATTCATCTTTTCAATCACGCCTAGCAGCTGGCTAAGTTCGCCTTCCATCGTTGTTTCCAACGGGTGGACCTCGTACTTCACTCCTGATTGGTCAATTACCTCAATTGCGGCATCGACTAATTTTATCGTCTCCTCTATCGTCCCAGTTTTCGGTATAATTTGGATGCTCACAAGCGCATTCGCCATCATTTACTCCTCCTTATTCAGGTAAAAATTCGTTTGTAAAAGCTTTTTCGGCTTCGAGTTCCTTTTCTAGAAGGCCGTTTTCGAACATCCATTGGCTATAATTTTCCCATATTTCAAGCTTCTGTTCGCCCCACCGCTTTGCATCGTCCTGATACTTTGGCGCGAGCCATTCCTGGCTTTTTTTCACAAGTTCAGAATCAAGGTCAGGAACCGCTTTCAGTAAAATATCAGCACTCTCGGATGGATTCTTAATTGCAAATTGGTAACCCTCGGAAACCGCGGCGACGAATGCCTCCACTGTCTCAGGGTCGTTCTTAATCATTTTTTCATTTGTGGCGATGACAGGCGTGTAATAGTCGAGCTTCTCGGAATGGTCGGTCAAGTAAACCATGTTGATTGGTTCGTTCCGCAGCTCCGCCTCAATCCCAGTCCATGCATAGTAAATCCATGCGAAATCTATGTCCCGCTTTACAGCCGTGAAGAAGTCGGAATCGCCCATGTTGACGATTTTCACTTTGTCCACGTCTGCATTTTCCTGCTTCATCAACAGGCTCAAAACCGCTTTTTCGACTGGCGATCCCCAGCCGCCGTACGTTTTGCCTTCAAAGTCCTTAGGAGATGTTATGTTTTTCGCTTTTGGTGAAGCGAATCCGGACGTGTTGTGCTGGATAACAGCCGCAACCGACACAAGCGGAACGCCCTGAATTCTGGCCTGGGTAATCGATTCCTGGTAGCTAACCCCGAATTCCGATTTACCGGACGCAACCAGCTGGTCGGCGCCCGCCTCGCCAGGAAGGATAATGTCGACATCAAGCCCATGTTTTTTAAAATAACCCTTCTCTTTTGCGACATAAATCCCTGTATGGTTCGTGTTCGGCGCCCAATCAAGGACAATCTTGACCTTCTTCAACGATTCTGCGGTGCCTGGCTCCTTTTTGTCCGCTGAACAGGCGGCAAGGCCCAGTGCCAGTAATACTGTGGATAATGCAATAAGCAGCTTTCTCATGATTTTCCCCTCTCATCTGTTTTTTTGACAATGAAGCGGAAAAGATGGTCGGGTTAAGAAATGTATGTACATGTAGGCTAGTTGGATTTATATTTTTGCTAGCAAGCCAATTAAAAAAGCGCACGGGTTATCCCGAGCGCATAAAAAAATTCATAATAGGCGAATAAACGTCTACTAGAAGATGTTCCCTACGCTGGTACTATCCAGATCAGGTAAAAGGGTCAGCATCTTTGGATACTATCTCAGCCGGCACCACCGGCTCCCCTACATTTCCGAGCTTCAATTGTCACCATTACTATATAAGAAAAATGTTGAGCCGTCCAGAAAAGAGGCATGCCTACTTCTTCGGGATTTCGCAGCCATCGTCGTCACACATGTCTCCACCCATGTTATTTAAGACGACGATTTTATCCTCAGCAAGTACTTTTTCCAATGCCTGGACAAACACTTCTGCTGGCTGGGCACCGGAAAGAGCGTACTTTTTATTTATGAGAAAGAATGGGACACCGGAAATGCCATACTGACGCGCAGTTTGTTCATCGGCACGTACTTCCTCTGCCATCCCGCCACTAGCCAACATGTTGGATACTTCTTCCCGGTCAAGTCCGACTTCCACCGCTAGGTCCGTCAATGTTTCATGGTCGCCAATATGTTTGGATTCCGTGAAATAGGCGCGGAGAATCCTTTCTGTCATTTCTTTCATTAAACCTTTCGTTTTTGCAAACATCGTCAAACGGTGGGCGTCAAAGGTGTTGGTCAAAATCATTGTATCCATATTGTACTCAAGTCCAACTTCCTTCGCCATTCTCACCACATTTTCAGTGTTTGCTTTGGCCTGAGCAATGCTCATCCCGTATTTTCTCGCCAACATTTCATACATATTCTCTTTAATATCACGGCCCGCATTCGGGTCCAGTTCAAAGCACCGATATGTTACTTCTATTGGTTGACCAATCTTCTGAATAGCGTCCTCCAGACGCCTTTTGCCAATATAGCAGAATGGTCAAGCAAAATCTGTCCACATTTCAATCTGCACATGAATCCCTCCAGTCTTTCTTTTTAGTATAGGGGCAAGGCATGGATTTTACACCAAAAATGCTTGGTACGAACCCAGATGGATCTTGGGATTGTTCTTTTCCCAAAGGGTAAAACTAACCCAAACTGAAAAAGGGGCGAAACGATGATAATAGAGGGTAGCATCATTTCGGGTGAATTCGATCCATCAATGAATGAATTTTCTTTGCACAAGGTGAAAAATTTGAACACCCAATCGGTCCTGAAGGAAAACCAATTAACGGCAATTTACAACTATTTAAAAAAACATGAGAACGATGATGACGGGCAAATTATTACGTTGAATGATCAAATGCCTATTCGGCTAACCCGGGAGGAATTGCTAAAATTGGCCGCTGATTTTAAAAAAATCCTGTCCATGTATGACTGAAAAGCGGCTCCGAAACTTTATTTTTTGCGGAAAAAAGACGAAAATAGTCGAAAATAACCTTGATTTAATTTTAACAATCATAAATAATACTGACAGGGAATTGTTTTTTAAAAAAATGCAGGAGACTCCTGCATTCATCCAGTTGTTTTGTCAAAAGAAATATTGTGTAGGCAGTCATGGTTATTTCACATGAATGGGAAGGTAGAAAGTATGAAAGTTAATAAAGAAGAATTAGTCAAGAGGGCCAGTGCAATATTGGGCCGCGATGTGACGCATGAATCAATCATGAAAACGGTTGAGTCCCTGGTGGAAATGCTCGAAAAAGAGAAGGCAGCTGCAGATGAAAGGCAATTTGCAGCAATTAAATAATTTCGGCATATAAAATCTTTTATAATAAGTCATTGGTTAAACCATATTCCCGCTAAAAAGCCCGTTAGGCATACATAATCCTAATGGGCTTTTTTTTCATGCTATTTTTTAATCGGAATCCAGATTTCGCTATAATAATCCTCGGAGTAAGGGTCGGCCGGACTGCAGTATACTTCCAATTCAGGTCCGTCGTCATGCTCATACCCCGTTGCCGGGAACCATTCGGAAAAAATCCTGCCCCAAACCTTTTGTATTGCGTCAGGCATGGCGCCGTGAACAGGAAAAACAGCCCACGTCGCAGATGGTATCTCCCTCTCCTCCCAGTCCTCCGGGAGAACGCTGATATTTTTCTCCGCACCAATCATGTAGGTTAAGTTTTCCTGATCTTTATCAAACTCAACGCAAGCCCCTATTAACCCGAGCTGGCCGCAGTTTTTCACAAGCTCCTTGGACAATCCATTCTCGTTCGATTCAACCCAGTAAGCCGCTATGTTCCGGTTGTTCTCCCCTCCAATGGTAGAAGTCCGGATACTTTTCCCCACTATCGTAAACGCTTCTTTTTCAATAATCCTGTAATCCATTTCCACATCACCCTTCAACTGAATTTGAAAAGAGAGCCTTGGGTACGCCTTCAAGGATTGGCTGCTTTTCTTTGCATCCGACGGGCTGATTCCATGGATGCGCCGAAATGCTTTCGCAAACGATTCAGGACTTTCATATCCGTATTTCATGGACACATCGATTACCCTGGTTTTCTGGTTCACTAGCTCCTGCGCGGCCAATGTGAGCCTGCGATTGCGGATATATTCACTTACGGTATATCCAGTCAGCATACTGAACATCCGTTGAAAGTGAAACTTGGACATACAGGCGACCGCTGCGATGCCATCAATCGAAAGCTCATTGTCCAGATTCTGTTCCATATACTCGATGCTGTCCAGCATCCTTTGAAGACCCTCCATAAACAACCCTCTCCTCTTAAACCCAGTCTACCAGCATCGAACCCGCTCCTCCTGTTCATTCGTGCTCATTTGAATCAGATGGATAGCAGTTTTTACCTGGTGGACTATTTTCGACTTCACTGTGTGTTTTTCCTTTAAAATGAATAACGGTTTCGCTTCATGAACCGCTTTTACTATAATGGTGGGTGTAGAGAAGAACTTATGAGGGGGGTGGTTGCCTTGAAACTAATTTCAATTTGTCCGAGCAATACCGAGCTGGCGGCTTATTTGGGGTTGGCGCCGTCGCTTATTGGGGTGGATGATTTCTCCGACTGGCCAGAGGAAATTAAAGATTTGTCCCGCCTTGGACCAGATTTGAACATTGACATGGATAAGGTTGAGTCACTCCGGCCTGACCTGGTTTTAGCCTCGCTGTCCGTCCCGGGAATGGAGCGAAACATAAAGGAACTTGAGAAAAGGGACATCCCGTATGTTATTGTTCCGAATCCAAAAACATTGAAGGAAGTCGGCGACTGCATCCTGTTTGTCGGCCAAGCTACAAATACGTCCGAAAAGGCTGGCCAGCTTTTTGAAAAATTCAATCGCATTCTCACTTTCTATGAAATTTTAAGCCTCAAGGTAGAAGCGCCTAAAAACGTATACTGGGAGTGGTGGGCAAAGCCGATTTTCACCCCAGGCGCTGCGAACTGGCTCACTGAAATCAGCAGCCTCGCCGGCGGCCGGAATGTTTTTGAAGACCGGCCAGAAGCAAGCGTGCAAACCGATTGGGACGACGTAAAGGAACGGAATCCGGACGTAATTTGTATTGTATGGGTAGGCGTGCACAAAAAGAAGGTCAACCCAAAGGTCATTTTGAAACGCCCAGGCTGGGAAGAAATCTCGGCAATCAAAAACAACCAGCTGCACATACTAGATGAACCGCTTTATTGCAGGCCGTCGCCCCTATTGCTGAACGGCCTTGCGCAAATCGCCCACATTCTGCATCCTGGCATTTATCCTCCATTCGTTGAGGGGAAAGATTTGTTAATCAATTTTTAAAGAAACCTTGAGGGATTGGCTAGGCTTTCTGCGTGGAGAGGCTTTCTTCGTTACGGTTGCTCTTAAGAACCTCCCTCAAGAATCACTGCTATATAGAAAAAGCATGCTCCTTTCTTCAAATAAGAGGCATGCTTTTTGTTATTATTCCAAACTACAAAGATACATTTTCCAACTGGAATCCTTCAACCACCGCGTCTTCCTCGACTTCAAGCAGGAGGCAGCGTTTTCCGTTGATAGTCACGTACCGGACATTTTTCAAGTCCTCGGGACTGATTGTCACGGTTGCGACCTTGGTATTGATTTTGACTGTTTTCGGGACGAGGCTGCTTGCCTTGATTTCTTTTTTCTCATTGTCGAGGACGTTTTTAAATGCAAATTCAACTTTTTCGGATGTGATGTCCTTGACGCCGCTGTCTGCCAAAATCCGTTCGACATCATGGTAATCAAGCATCGGTGCCTCAATCTCTTCGGCCTCCGCTGCTTCCTTAACGACCTTGTTGATTTCACTGTAGATGTTTGAGAGCACTTCCGTCTCGACCTTTTCTCCAATCAGCGTCTGCAGGACCTGTTCGAAATTGTCCTTTTCTTCTTTTGCCGTGTTTATTGGCTCGCATGAGAGGACGTGTTCAACGAAATGCGGCGAAGGCTGGTTCGGCTTTCCGGCGGAATAAAGGATATGGTTCACATCCGCCGCCCCCTGGTTGAATGTCGGGAAAAGGAATCCGAACATTGGCGCCGACAGATTGATGATCGGGTCGACGGCGCTGCTCGCCTTGAACGCCTTCTCGATGTAATCGAAGATGAGCGCGGACTTTGGTTGGTCGGTCCGGTTCAGGCTGCAAAGGATGAATTTATGGGCAAATACTTCATCATCGCCCCCCTCTTCGGAATCCGTACTCCTCATTCTCGTTTGGATTCTGAATTCGCCGCGGATGAACGTGACAACCGTATCCATTTCATAAAAAAGCCCGTCGAACAATTTTGCTACAATCGCGAGCATACCTTCCTGCCAGGCCGCGGTGTCGGCGTAATGCAGGCTTTCAAACAGAATGGTCTGGGTACTGCCTTCCTCCCCGCGCCTGAATTTTAAATCAAACAGCTTGGAATCCAGCTGCCCCGCCACAACCTTCTTAAAGTTTTCCATGAAAAGCTCCTGCTGGAATTGCTCCAGCATCCCGAATGGATGGCTTTCCATATGATAGATTTCCGATGTTTCCTTTTTTACATAAACATTGAAAATTTCCGTGATATTCAAGCGTTCATTGTCTATTTTGAATTGTTTCCGAACCGTGCTGACATCTTTATTGTTCAAGTGAATTCTCCTCTCTCAGAAAGTTGATTTTACCACTCGCAATCTATCGATTCAAGGTCGTAGGCCGTTTTTTAAAAAAGCAATAGGCAGAAAAACATACGGTTTTAGCCTCTTAATTTTATGCTTGTTTCTGCACTTTTTTCCTATTAATTTCTCTGTAAATCTATCTCGCACTCCTATTACTGGTCTATAATGGAAGATAAGGAAATTTTCAACCAGGGGGATTTTTTTAAAAAATGGACAGGAAGAAATTACGCATCTTTGGATTGATCTTGATTGTTGGTTTGGCCATCGTTGGCTTAAATTTCGTGCCCGACGACGAAGCTGCCACAACTGTGAAAAAACAAAACATTGAACGCCGTGTTGCCAACCTGGATGCCTTTGGGCGTATGTACGGATATGTGCGTTATTTCCACCCGAGCGATGAATCGGCCGGGCTTAACTGGGACCGGTTTGCGGTGTACGGAGCAGGCCGGGTGAAGGATGCCGCGGATGACGAAGAATTAAAGAAAGCGCTAGAGGAATTATTTTTGCCAATCGCGCCTTCATTGGTGATTACCGAAAAAGGAAAAAAGGCCGCGAAACCACGGGAACCACAAAAAAGTGCGGAAGTAATCGCCTGGCAGCACTATGGGCCGCCTGGGACAGATACTCACTTTTTTAAAAGCAGCAGGGTCCACGCTTACCTTATTGATGGTGCGTATTCATTTGATGATGGAATGTTATTTCCAAACTATCCAAAGCTTGAAGAAAAATACAACTTTACTTTAAATGAGTCACTTCGCATTTCCATGCCGCTCATCCTGTATGTCGAGAACGGCAAAACACTCGGCACTACGGAAAAAAGCTGGAACAAGTTTGAAAAGCTAAAAGAGGCGCTCGCTGGCATGGACCCGAATCTGACGAGCGAAGATGAGGATGTCCGGTTTGCTGGGGTGATTACCACCTGGAACCTCCTTGCCCACTTCCAGCCTTCCGACCCGACTACAGCCCGTAAAATAAGAGGGAGCCTCGCCGCCGTGCTGAAGGACGCTGCCGATGACAGCACACGGGAAGAATATATCGAAACTATCGCCCTTCTTTTAGAAAAAACAGGGGACGGCATGGCGGAGAATACATTTATCAGCGCTCACTCCAGATGGGAGCGCCTGCCATTCGCGCTTGATATTGTGGAGGGCAAGCTAATCGTCACAGCCGCGGACCGAATGGCCAATGTGAAAGTTGGCGACATCGTTGAAAAGGTAAACGGAGCCGGCTGGGTTGAATACTTGGACAAGCAAGCGAGTAAGATTCCAGGTTCATCTCAGTACAAGGGCTGGCGGGCAATCGATAAAATCACTGAAATGGATGAAGTAAAGCTGGGGATCAGGCGGGAAGGCCTTGTCTTTGACGTCACGGTGGATAGGAGCCGCTACGGGCTTTTTGATGAATTCAACCGTACCGTTACCTTTAAAGAACTCGGGGAAGGAATCTATTATATAAATATGACGGATGACGCCCGGAGAGCGGTTGAAGCAAATGCGGAAGTACTCATCCAGGCGAAAGGGATTGTTGTTGACCTACGGAATCCACAATACGATGCAGAGTTTTTCGAAAAACTTATCGGGCAGCTGCTGGATAAGCCGGTTAAGGGGCCAGTTCTAAAAATAATGCAAACAATCTACCCTTATCAGTGGAAATCAACATACATCGGAATCCAGGATGAACTCACGCCACAAGAGCCGTCCTTCAATGGGAAGGCAGTATTTCTTGCGTACAGCGGTACAAAAGCCATGGCTGAAACCCTTATTGGCTATATAAAAGATAACGGGCTTGGGACGATTGTTGGCCAAGATACAGCGGGCGCGCACGGATATTTGCAAATGTACCCAATCAACGGGAACCTGAGGGGCGTAATGACAGGCACAGAGACGTTCAATGCCGAGGGTAAATCCACTTTTAAGTTTGGGATTAAACCTGATGTTTTCGTTTTCCGGACAATGGATGGCGTCCTAAAAGGCGTTGACGAGTATGTTGAGAAAGCAATTGAAGTAATTGAGGGAAATTAAGCATTTCATAGGAGGCTGCGATGGAGAGGTCAAAGCTGCGGATCATTGGTTTGGTTATCATTGCCTGTATTGCGTTCGCCGGGTTGAATTTCTTTCCCGAGGAACAGGCTTCCGTCAAGGTGAAAAAGCAAACTCCGGAACGCCTCTATACCAATTTGGAGGCGTTCGGAAAGCTCTATGGGTATATCCGCTATTTTCATCCTAGTGATGAAGCGGCCGAGCTTGATTGGACCCGTTTCGGGATTTATGGGGCTGGCAAAGTTAAGGATGCAAAAAATGACAAGGAATTGAAGTCTGCGCTAGAGGAACTGTTCCTGCCGATTGCCCCCACCCTCTCATTATTTTTAAAAGAGGAAAAACCGCCAACACAGAAAAAAGTAACTCCTACCGGAAAGGTCGTCTCCTGGCAGCACTTCGGCCCTCCAGGCCTTCAAAGTTCTTTTTATAAAAGCAAGCGTGTCGGGGCCACCATTGCGGACGGCAACTTGACATTTGAAGAAGGGCACCTGTTTCCCAACTACCCCAAAGTTGTTGAATGGTACGAAGGCGCGTTGGCCGATTCCTTAAACTTTAAGTTCCCTCTCACCCTCTTTGTGGATAATGGCAAAACGCTCGGCACCACGAAAAAAAGCTGGGAAAGCTTTGAAAAACTTAAATCCAAACTTGAGCAAATGAACGAAGAGTTGAATCCCGGGAATGAGAATTACCGGTATGCCGGCATCATTTCGGGTTGGAATGTCCTTGTCCACTTTCATCCTTCCGCTATTAGCTTCTCCATCAACCCTAACCAGGAAATGCGTCTCGCGCTAGAAGATGCGGCGGATGATAAAAAGCCTGAGGACTATTTCCAGACACTTACTTCTTTAATGAAAAAAACCGATGACGGGCAGACAGCCCTGCCCTTCAGTGAATCTATGAAAAGCAGCAGGCGGCTTCCAATCATGATGGATGTCGTGGAGGGCAAGGTCGTCGTGACCGGTTCCAACGATTCTATGAATTTCCAGGCTGGCGATATTATTGAATCAATTAATGGCGTTGAGGCACGGGGGTATGTGGAACGCCTGTCCCAAAGCCTGCCTGGATCCCCGCAATTCAGAACGCGGATGGCAATTGATTCAATCCTTGATTCCGATCGTGCTGAAATTGTCTATACCCGGGATGGAGAGGAGAAAAGGGTAATCCTTTCAGGCTGGGAACATGCATCTGTAGATGAGTTCAATCGGATTGACCATTTCTGGGAAATTGAAGACGGCATTTATTATTTCAATCTCTCCATGGACATAAAAGAGACATGGAATTTGTATCTTCACGTTCTTGATAAGGCAAAAGGCATTATTTTTGATATGCGCACAATGAAATCCGACGATTTATTATACAGGGAAATAATCGGGCATTTAACCGATCGAACAGTGGCTGGACCAGCCGAGCAGGTCATGCAAGTTATCTACCCCCATAAAGAAAATGCGACTTTTTCAGAAAAGCAGGACGCAATTGACCCGGCCGACCCCAAATTCAAGGGAAAAATTATTTTTTTGGCAAACGCCGGAACGGTTGGCGCGCCGGAATACTTCCTTCGTTATATAAAGGATCATAAGCTTGGGACGATTGTCGGCCGGCTTACCGGTGGAAGCTACGGGAAAACGCAAACCTATCAGGCTGTCCCGTATATTCGGGGAGCTTTGACTGGCACCAAAACACTTGGACTGGATGGAAATGAGACTTATCATACCGCCATCGAACCCGATGTACCTGTTACAAGGACATACGAAGGTGTCAGGAATCAAATTGATGAGGATTTAGTAAAAGCCCTTAGAGTGATTAAGGAATGATTCTGTTTTTTAAATGAGGTGTTTTGTGGTGGAAAAAACGTTTGTTTTAGCCGTAAAAGGCGTTGTCGTCAAAGATGGCAGGATGCTGATTGTAAAACGGTCCGCGGATGACGAGACGGGCGGCGGCACTTGGGAATGCCCAGGCGGAAAGCTGGATTTCGGGGAAACGCTCGAAACCGCGTTGGTTCGGGAAATTGCTGAAGAAACCGGGCTTGAAGTTGTGGCCGGGCAACTGCTTTTCGCAACATCCATTCTTACGAGCCCCGTCAGGCAGGTCGCCATCCTTACTTATCTATGCCAGGCCGAAAGCGATGATGTCCGGCTTTCAGCGGAACACGCTGATTTCTGCTGGGCAGGCAAGGATGAAGTAAAAGCGCTCCTGGCTCCGGGGATCGTCAGCGATTTTGAAAAACATGGGGTTTTTGAGCGTGCTGAAATTTGGGAAGGCATGGGGAACCCGGCAAGCTTCATTCACTAAGCTTTTCTGGTGGTAATAACTATCTTAACCAGTAAGGGCCCTTATTTGCAGGGCCCTTTTTCATAATGGTCTCCATCCCCCGGAAGTTTTCCCTCCGGCGGGGTCCAGCCAGTTTGGCAAATTTTATTATTCTTACCGACAAAATACATATACATCCAGTCCGTTTCGTTATTGAAGGTAACCTTCAATATGTTCTGATTTTCATGCCTGCCGGTGGGCCTGGTGATATACCATTCCTCGCCTGGATAGTGGCTTTCAAGGTATGAATTAAGAACTTCTTTCTTTTTAACATATTGAAAGTCGTACCAAAAGGGGCGTACAGCGAAAAAAACTATGATTGCCGCCGTTAGGAACAAGGCAGTCCCCATTCCAACTTTCCTCCGTCTAGGCGGCAAAAGAAATACACAAGCAAAAAGGACAATGACAAAAACACTAGATGTGATGAGTTCAACCACTGATTTTGGCTCCATGACGGCCCCCTTTAAAAAATGAAGCTTTTGAGTAAAGGATTTACTATAATGATATGAAAAAGGAAATATTTTACGAGAACTATAGTGCTTTTTCGTAATAAAAAGGAGGATTTATGAAATTCGTCTTGATCATCGGACCCCAGGCTGTCGGTAAAATGACTGTTGGCTACGAACTTTCTAAACTAACTGAATTGAAGCTTTTCCATAATCACATGACGATTGACCTGGTCAATCAATTTTTTGATTACAGCACCCCTGAAGGGAAAAGATTGGTGAGCCTTTTCCGACAGGAAATTTTTGAAGAAGTGTCAAAGAGCGATTTGGACGGGCTGATTTTTACCTACGTGTGGGCATTCAACCTCCAGGCGGATTGGGATTATGTCGAACGGATCTGCTCCCTTTTCGAATCGAGGGGCGGTACTGTTTATATTGTAGAATTGGAGGCCGACCTTGAAGAAAGGATCCATCGTAATAAAACGCCGTACCGGCTAGAGCAAAAACCGAGCAAAAGGAACCTAGCCTGGTCCGAAACGAATTTGATTGATTCATTGGAAAAATACCGATTGAATTCACATGATGGGGAAATTACCAGGGAGAATTATTTCCGGTTGAACAATACAAATATAAGTGCGGTGGATGCCGCCCGTTTAATTAAAGATAAGTTTAATTTATAGGGACCGAAAAATTCCGGTCCCTTTTTATAGTGGTTTTTTCCTAAGTTCCTTTATCCTTTTAAAAACTTCAATATAGTAGCCATCGTGGCCGACAAAGCTGTCCTTTGAAACGTTTTGGCTTGCTCCGCCGTCAACCGGGGTTACTTCAATCGTTTGCGAAACGCCGTTGAAAAGATTCAGCGCGTCTTCAAGCCTTATTTTATGGATGCTTTCCACTTCTTCCTCTTGCAGTGTAAATGTCGGCATTTCA
Organism: Neobacillus piezotolerans; assembly: GCF_003362805.1. Lineage (GTDB taxonomy): Bacteria > Bacillota > Bacilli > Bacillales > Cytobacillaceae > Bacillus_D > Bacillus_D piezotolerans. Next base: position 8,757 of record NZ_QNQT01000001.1, on the reverse strand, counting down.
CCGCACTCATAGAGAAAGACATGGCAAAATTCACGGTCGTATATTGTCTCGAGCTTAATCTCTTCTTTTATAATTCCCAGGGAAATCAGGTCATTATATTGGAGTTTTACCCCAAGTTCTTCCTCTAACTCCCTGACCCCATCCTGAATCGTTTCATCCGCCATTAAATGGCCGGCGGAGGTGATATCGAAGAGGCCGGGGTAATCTTTTTTCGTCTTTGACCGTTTCTGGACGAGGATATCCTCTCCAAGTGAGAACCAGCAATGGAAGGTTTCATGCCAGTCCCCTGTCCTATGGACTTCTTCCCTTGCCTTTTCACCAATGCAATTCATATCGCCATCAAAAATTCTTATGATTTCTGTTGTCATGTATGGTACCTTTTGCCTCTCAATTAAGTTTGGGGTTCATTCTAATATCCTCAAGACCATTTCAAGAAAATCACCATACCGAACGGTTTTTAGAACCCCGATGAAGACACTTTCACCCGTCCGGCCGCTCCGAACCTATCTTCATTTATTCTTTCGGGAAAAATCAAATCCCTTCGAAGTGAACAAACTACGAGCTATTCTTTAAAACACCACGTTTTTCAGATACAGAAAGCCATACAGCAAGGCGCCGCCCAGAAAAATCAGGACGGAAAACAATAAAAAGCCATAAATGAAGCCTTTTACCATTGCCCAAACATCTAAAAAGAGGTTTTTAAAAAAGTCCACAATCGCATACATTTGTTTTCCCCCCCGCCTGCAGCTTTTTATCATTATACCATAATCATCCAATTCGATTGACCAATTAGCCTAGAGGCCCTGATTTAACCTCTGTCACGAAACATTGTAATAAGCTAAACTGTCTTTAAAGGTCTATTTTCCAAGGGGGATCATCCGTGAGCGAAACGGTAAATTATAAATTCTGGACAGTGTGCATGGTGCAGGATGGGGATTCCATTCTCCTGCTTGACCGGCAGCATGATTCTTTTAAAGGGTTTATACCGCCCGGAGGAAAGGTAGAGTTTCCGGAGAGTTTTGTAGAGGCGGCGATCAGGGAGGTCAAGGAAGAAACGGGGCTCACGGTGAGCAATCTAATCTTCAAAGGACTCTATGAATATGTGAATCCCGCGAAAAATGACCGCTACATAATTTTCAACTATTTGACGAAAGACTTCACAGGTTCCCTTTTGGATGTTTCTCTAGAAGGAAAACCTGTCTGGGTGCCCATAGCGGAAGCGTACAACCTTCCAATGCAGACTTCTATTAAAAGAAGGTTTCCTTACTTTTTTGAAGAAGGGACGTTCGAGATACAGGTCGAATGGGACAATGAACTTGATAAAGAAGGCAAGGTTACAATAAGGAAAACGTGATGATAAAAGGAGCAGCTCCCGCTCCTTTACCTGTTCAGCCTCATTAACGTACTGCCGTTTACCTCCGTCGAGAAGCCGAATCGTTTATAATACGCCAGCAGCCGTTCGGGGCAATACAGTTCCTCCCTTTCCCCTGAAATCCGGCCATTCCAAGCACATCAATCCAAACAGGATAGCAAGCCCATTTGTGGTAAAAAAATCATAAAGTTGGCATACTAGAAATTGTATACTAAATTAAACATATACGCCGAGTTATGGGTTATTACTATAGTAAAACTAGATAGGGATTAACCGGTCCATCATAGCAAACTGATGGCTTTTTACATTTTCAAAAAGAAAGAAGGACGATGCAATGGAACAACGCCTATCCACCAATGTTTCCAGGACAATTCAAACGAAGCTTGTCCTTCCACCGGATACGAATCATATGGGAACGATTTTTGGTGGGAAAATCCTCGCCATGATCGATGAAATCGCGGGAATTGCAGCTATGAGGCACAGCAAATCAGAAGTAGTGACTGCCTCGATTGACAAAGTCAATTTCCTGTCCACTGTAAAAGTAGGAGACATCCTCACGTTTGAAGGATTCGTGATTTCAACGGGAAGGACTTCGATGGAAGTGTATGTGAAAGTGGTGTGCGAGCACCCCGATACCGGACAGCGCAGGCTGACCACAGACTCCTTCCTGACAATGGTTGCCGTTGACAGCGCGGGCAAGCCAACGCCGGTTCCCGGAGTGATCCCTGAAACTGATGAGGAAAAGGAATTATACAAACAGTCACTGGAACGCCGTCAGCGCAGGCTATTGGCAAAGCAGGCCAGAAAAACCGAAAAGTAAATCTAAAGATAATGAGTTAGGGGCATCCGGTTGGATGCCCCTTTTCATTCGCTGCCTTTTCAGCCAAAATAGCCGTCTTTTTGCAAGTACTTAGGTTAAATCCCTTTTACAGGAGGCAGGGCATGGAAATCAAAAAATCTAATCCCGAAAACGTTGCGCCGCCAATCGCCGCATACCACCATGTAACGGTCATTCCCCGGGATGCCGAACTGGTAGTTTTGTCCGGCCAAATTGGCAATGATAAGGAAGGCACTTTACCCGACGACATTGAGAGCCAATTCGCGAAAACATTGGAGAATATTAAAACCATTTTAAAGAGCGAAGGCGTTGAACTCAGCAATGTTTTCAAAATCAACTTTTGGCTAACCGAGAAAATCGACCGAGAGTTTTATTTGAAAAATGGAGCGCCTTCCACAATCAATCGCCGCCCGCCACGACCCTCGCGTATGTATCAGCCTTGGCCCGGCCAGAAATCAAGGTCGAAATTGAAGCCTGGGCAGCGAAATAAACGAATTTTTTGGATGCTAAAGGCATCTTTTTTGTTAAAAGAAAAATGCTTTGTTATTTTTTTCTTACAACATACGTCACCGCGTTGGTAGTCAATAGTACTTCCCTATCACCACGAACGATGGTGTACTCAAGCGGTTTTACAAGGTGCTTTAAAACATCCCAGCCCACATAATTCAAAAACAGTTTTCTCTCCATTATCTCGGTGCTGACGTTGACTTCCATCATGGCTTCCAGTTCCTCGCCGGTTTTCAAATCGGTTTCCCTCACCTGCGAGTTTAAGATAATACAATTAATCCCACCGCTTTTTGTTCCAGCGGACATGTTTTTCAATACTTGATCGAGTTTTCCCTCGGATGAGACATGCTCAAGGCTTGAGACAGCTATGATTAAGTCATAGCCACCCGTTTTTATTTGGTAATCGGCAATATCCGCCTGCTCAAGTTCAATAACATCCTCGACATTGAACTCTTTTCGGTACTCATCTAATTTCTCTATTGCGGATGGCAATAGGTCGACACAGATGACCTTGCCATTAGATCCTTTAATTTCCTCGGCTATCGGAATACTATTCCTTCCCACTCCGCACCCTAGATCAAGAACCCGGCAATTCAGTTTCCCTTTCAAGAATGGAAGCAAATCCATTACCGTCTGAACCGGCTTATGCAGCCAGGAACCCTGCTCGAATAGTCTATAATTTTCATAGCAAAAGTCGTGATAAAGTTTCTCTTCTTTACGTATTAGTTCAATATTGCTCAAACCACAACGCTCCCTCTACATAAGGCCTGGAATTTTTCCAAGGCTAAAGCCTTCAAATAACCGGCCGCCATACGGCTCCATGATGCCGTCAACAAGTTCGATGACCTTATCCTTCTTATTGGTTTTGTAAAAACAGTCAAAGGCCACGGTGAAGCGCTCCGCAAATTTTTCATCGTATTCCTTAAGGGAACGGAAAATCCATTTTGATTTGCCTATCCATTTCCCGTTGACCCGCAAAACGAATTCGCTCGCTAAATTTGCCAGGGTCAATGCGATGAAAATGGCTTCCGGCCTGTTTGTGCAGCCAATGAAATCATCCAATGCATCCGTTAGGAAGTAACGTTTTGTTACGATCAAATCATCCGACCATTCTTCCGGCCCTTTTTCCATAAGTTTTTTCGCTTCTTCTTTTATGGGGCGGATAATGTCCTCCCCCTTTAGGACGACGCCTTCAGAAACCATCCTTACGAGCGAAGGCACTCCCCTCTCTATGTCTGACTTAAAAAAGTCCCTATACGAAGTGAGGTTATGGACAAACGCTTCAATCGGCCAGCCGTTGTCTATCAAAGATTCCCTGTAGGGAGCGAAGAGATTGCCATCAAATATGACCATATCAAGGTCAGACCTATCGGTTGCCTCCCCGCGTACCACGCTGCCGGCAAGCAATGCAGCCTGGCAATTAGGAAACTTGGCGTTTATGATCTTCAAAGCATCTTCAATCGGATTTCGTTTCATCACGGTTTTCCCCCCTTACCGCCTTGTAAAAAACATCTCCAAAATCTTTTTTAATAAAAGTTCATACTTCTTGAACAGTTTCGCGAATTTGCTCGTCTTCATTTATCCTAATGCCCTTTTCCGATTTGTTTTTATGAAGAAGCTCCTGCCTGTATACATATAATCCGTCTTCGCCCCAGACATCAATTAGCTTTTCCTTCGTGATGATTTGCCACGGATTTATGAACATTTGGCCGTGTTTGTTGAAGAAAAATCCATTCCTTAAATGGTAGGCGGCATGCTGGATACCGTTAGAATCCTTCCAAACAAAAACGTCTCCCGGAAGCAGATTTTCACTGCCTCCTTCAACATTGAAATACCCGTTTGCTTTCAGGGCATTTTCAAAAACATACCCGCCAGCCCACTTTGAAATCAACCATTCCGTTTCGGCCGACTCCCCCGCTACCGCCGCAAGGACAGCGGCGAGGCAGTTAGGCCCGTTGGCAGCCGAAAACGTATTAATGTACGGCGATAGATGCGGGTATGCCATTCGAAACTCGTTTAACTGAGTTTCGCTAATGTCAACATCATCGATGAATTGTCCTGCCATCCTCACAAGAAACGCCTGCTTAAATTCCAAAGGTAACTCCGCCCATAGATCTGCCTGCAGGGCGAGGTATTGCACCGACTCATATTCAAATACATATGGCGCAAGCATTTCAAGCAGCGATTCCATTCCGTTTCCATCCAAAAATGGCTCAATTATCTTCCATTCAAAAAGCAGCCCCCTGTTCAGCTTTTTCTGGATTTGAAATATTCTTTTCCTAAGAGAGGAGTCGACCAAGGCGATTGCCCCCGGATGCGCAACACATGCGAACGCCGCTTCCTGCCTGTTGACTTGCCACAACTGATATATGTTCAATGTATTAAAATCGTTGAAGAACGAATCCGAAAGAAATTCTTTTACCGGGATAGCCATCACATTCGGGCCCAGCCCTTCGATAATTGATTCATCTTCTTTCGTGAAGAAAAACAAGTCACTTTTCGGAAAATTATGTTCCATCCAATAGCTTAACGTCTCACTCTTAATTTCTACATTTTTTAAAAGCATGTCTTCCTCCCATTAAACTTCCAGTACCATCCGAATCGTCTTCAAAATATGACCTTCGAAATCTTCTTCCAATTCCTGTACTGCTTTAAAGCCCTTCGCCTCATAAAATGCCTTGCCGATCGCATTGTCACGTTCGACACTTATGTATATTTCCTTAACTCCATCCAACCGTAAGATTCCTTCATTCAAAAGCGCCGTCCCAATTCCCTTTCCCTGGATCTCGGGCAAAAGGTAGATCGCATAAAGTTCTACCTTTCCTCCATCCCTTACAGGTGAAAAATTCGCAAAACCCGTAACTCTGTCATCCTCATCGGCAACCAGCATCAAAGAACGCTCCATCCGCTGCTTCATCCTATCGTCATTGTATGCCGAATTTAAAAATCGTTCCCGAATCTCGCGTGGAATTATTCGTTCATAAGTCGAATTCCAGCTTGTTTTGGCTACATGCTGGACCTGTTTTATATCATCCGTATTCATATTTCGGATTTCCATCTATTGCCCCACCCCTTTGATTAGAAGCTCCTAAATTTGAACTTTACGAATTGGAAAATATATCTATAACATTACCATTGCAATGCTATAATTAGGTAAAACTTTTCAGGAGGAAAAGATGCATAAGCGAGTGTTCGGAAACCGGCCGGGATGGAAACGGATCACTAAAAGGAGATATTCTCAATCATACTTGGTCACTCAGGAGTTTAAAGGCTATATCTCCCTTCTCCACACAGTCGAGGTGGCCTCCCCGCTTTTCGTCGAGTATAAAACAGGGCGGATTTGCATCGTGGACAGCGGCTACTTCTGGCTTCAGCAGTTTCCCGAGGGGCAGAACCATTCCGTTACAACGATGTTCGATTGCTCCGGTGAAGTTGTCCAGTGGTACATTGACATCTGCATTCAAAATTCGGCCGAAAACGGAGTGCCCTTCTACGATGACCTCTACTTGGATCTCGTCGTGTTTCCATCTGGGGAAGTGATTCTGAAGGATGCCGATGAGCTTGATGAAGCCCTCTCTATAGGGCTTATTAATACAGACCAATACAATCTTGCATGGACGGAAGCTGAAAAACTTAAACGGCTGCTCGCCAATGGCGACTTCCCATTGCTGAAATTGTCGTGCGTTCATAGGGACCTGCTTCTCGAAACGATGGGGTAGTTTTTTAATTGAAGACAGTTTCGCTTGGACATCTGGTCCAAAACTGTCTTCATTGATATAAAAACTGTTTCAGCTGGCTTTTATTTTTCAATACTATGATTTTATCCGTATAGAGAGCGTAGTTTTTAAAAAAATTCGGTTTCCCGTTTTGCTCAAAATACTTGTTCCATTTAAACATCTTGAGGAAAATTCGGTATGTAACTTCATAGTGCGCCGTTTCGCGGCCGAGCTTTTGCAATATGAAACGCTTGATAATTCGGTAAGTCCTGACAGAGTAAGCGGGATCCAGAAAAACGATGACATCCGCCTCCCGGAAGCTCCCGGCTGCCCATTCTTCATTATGTACTCCCTCAATAACCCAGGCCTCTGACTTTATAAGAGTATCCAGCAGTTCCGTCCGCTCTTCCTCTGTCCTTCTTCTGTCCCCAGCCGGGTTCCTTTCCCATACGACATTGTCCAGTTCATAATAAGGAATACCCCACTCCTCGGAAAGACTGCGTGCCAACGTCGTTTTCCCGCTTCCAACAGAGCCGATAATCCGAATCCTTTTCACAGCACTTGCCTGCAAAATTCTCACCGCCTAAATGCTTCTTATCGTGTACTGTCACCTAACAATCTTTTAACTCATGTTTCCTTTCAGCCTATTATAAAGTATTCCTAACCCTAGTAGTCTAAATTTTCTTTAAATGTATATAACTGCCATGTTACTATTTATAAAAGGAATTATAAACTTGGAGGGATTGTGTTGAAAACAGCTTCTGACAATTTAGTTGTTTTAAAGAGGTAACGGTGAATGCATCGCTTGATCTCGTATGGTACGCGTGGACCCTTCCTGACAGGGTATCGGCCTGGTTTGCAGCAGAAACGGTGATTGAACCGAGGACGGGAGGCGCGTATGAACTTTATTTCATTCCGGGCAATAGAGAAGCCATGAATACGAAAGGCTGCAAGATTACCAAGCTTGTAGACAAGAATGAACTTCACTTTACATGGAAAGGTCCCGATCAATTCGCCGCCATTATGAACAATGAGGATAATTTAACCGTTGTGAAAGTAAGTCTGGAAGAAATCGGACCGGAAACAACGAAAATAACGGTCGAACATATCGGCTTCAAGGCGGAGGCACAATGGGCTGAAGCGCTTGAGTGGCATAAGATGGCCTGGTCTGGCGTGCTTGGCAGCCTTAAATCCGCAATCGAAACCGGCAAAGGCGCTCTCTGCTGCCAGCCAGAATAACGACCTATAAAATTTTCAGCATGGCTTAGCAAGCAAACAAAACCAGGCATTCATGGAGGTGCACATGAAAATCACTATTCGAAAAGCGACTCTCGAGGATGCCGAAGCTATCGCCAAGGTTCATGTCGCGAGCTGGCAAACAACCTATAAGGGCATTATGGACGAAGGATTTTTACAAAAGCTGAGTGTGGAAAAGCGGAAGGAATTGTGGCTGAACAACATTCCGCGCGAAGAAAGTATCGTCCTGGTCGCAGAATTGGATGGCGAAATTGTCGGCTTCGCGGATGGTTCGCCTGTAAAGGAAGGCGAGTACCCCGGTTACGGCGGCGATATCACGTCGATTTACTTCTATGAAGAACATCAGGGTAAAAGTTTTGGAAAGCAGCTCCTGAACCGTCTCCTTGACGGGTTCAGGCAGCAAGGTTTCACGAATGCAATTGTGAAGGTGCTGGAAGATAATGCGGCATGCAGGTTTTACGAAACCCTGGGGGCCAGACGCATCGATGAACATATAATTGAGGTCGCGGGCGGAAAAGCGAACCTCCTGACATATGCCTGGGACAAACTTTAAACTTGAACCTCCGCTTTCTAAAATTTTCTTAATTTTTTGAAAAACTAGGTTTACAAGGATTTGCCTCCGGGTAGAGTAATAATGTAGCGGCACAGAACAGAGATAACCGGGAAGTGTTAAGGTTGTTGGTAGCAGTACATTAACAATGTGTTAATGTGGATCGGTTATCATGCTGTTGTTGTGTACGCCTACTTTGGAGAAAGGTTTGCTTTCTCGGGCGATTGCAAGTGTTCGCCAATGGATATTTAGCAGTTGCTGCTAAATTGGGGCAGGGTTTGACTGCTGAATAGGGCAAGTCTTACTCCTCAAATTCCCCTATTAAGGGAATGGAGAAAGCCTGTACCCGAGCCGGTAGAGGCTTTTTTCATTATAAAAAATAATGGGCCGCAATTCCGATCAAGGGTTGCGGCCTTTTGGCATTCAGCTTTTCCTCATGGTGTTGTTTTTTTCCGCTCCATTTGTGACCATTGTCACACCTTCGTCAAGAAGCTTTGTCTAATTATTGAATAAACTG